>OZ244894.1:0-1822500 GCA_965221535.1 Longimicrobiales bacterium
TCGGACCCGTGGATGAGCAGGTCGCTGGAGCTGTCCGATGCGGCCCCGAACCCGCCCGAGGTGCTGCAGGTGACCGAGGTTTGGGCGCGCGAGCAGCTGGTCACAATGCTGGTGCTGGAAGAGGACGCCGACCTGGCCGACGACGTCCGGACGGTGACGGAGATGCTGCCCGAGCTGTTCGGCCTGTTCAACAGCCAGTACCGGGAGTGGGCGGTGGCGCGCATGTTCGCGACGGCGCGCGACACGGCGCTGGCCAGGACGCTGCGCGACGAGCACGGGTTCTACCTGATCGTGCCCGAGGTGTACGACTACCAGGTGCAGGACTCGGTGCACATCTTCCGCAACGACAACCCGAATCCGTCCGAGCTGATCCGGCAGTTCGCGATCACGTGGCGGACGCCGGTGCCGGAGAGCGTCGGGACGGACGAGATTCTGGCGTGGCGGACGGGGCTCGCGGAGCAGTACTACGACTATCCGCAGATCGTGGCGCGCGACATCTTCGCGGCGGGCGCGGCGGAGTTCGGCGACTGGGATGCGTACAGCGTGCAGGGCGTGTGGGAGAATCCGCCCGGCGCGTACCCGGCGGCGGGGCCGTTCATTTCGCGTGCGATCACGTGCGCGGGGCAGGAGCGGATGTACCTGGTCGACGCGTGGCTCTACGCGCCGTCGCGGGACAAGTACGAATACATGATTCAGCTCGACGAGATCCTCAATTCATTCCGCTGCGTGGAGTAGCTGCGCAATGCAAGGGAGAGGCGCAATGCGAGAGGGCCGCACAATGCAGGAGGGTTGCACAATGCCAGAGGGTTGCACAATGCAAGAGGGCCGCACAATGCCGGACCGATGCGCAATGCAAGCCGGGCGCACAATGCAACCCGGGGGTCCCGGGCTGCCGTCCCGCGCGCTGGCGGTCGCCGTTGCGGTCGCGGCTGCGGGATGCGCCGCGCCCGCGGACACCGCGGCCCCGGTTGGCGAGCACGGGGCCGAGGGCGTGGGCTACGGCCACCCCGACCACGCCGCGCACGTCGCGATGATCGACGAGATCATGATGGCGCCGGTGCGCGAAGGGCGGATCGCGGGCGGGTCCGTCGCGGTCGTGCTCGGCGGAGAGACGGTGGCGATCCGGGGGTACGGGTGGGCCAACGTCGAGCTGCGCGTCCCCACGCCCGAAGACGCGATCTACGAGATCGGCTCGATCACCAAGCAGTTCACGTCGGCGGGGCTCCTGCAGCTGCAGGAAGAGGGCCTGGTGGACCTGGACGCGGACATGAGCGCGTACCTGCCCGACTTCCCGACCCAGGGCAACCGGATCACGGTGCGCGAGCTGCTCGACCACACGTCGGGGATCCGCGGCTACACCGAGATGGAGGCGGCGCGCCCGTACTTCGTGCGCCGCGTGCCCCGCGACTCGCTCCTCGCGCTGGTCGCCGCGCATCCGTTCGACTTCCCCACCGGCGAGCACGAGATCTACAACAACTCGGCCTTCTACCTGGCGGGCATGATCCTCGAAGACGCGTCGGGAATGAGCTACGAGGACTACGTCGAGCAGCGCATCTTCGCGCCGCTCGGCATGGACCGCTCCCACTACTGCAGCGAGACCGAGATCCACGAGGGCAAGGCGACCGGCTACGCGATGGGCGAGAACGGCCTGCAGCACAAGGGCTTCATTGTGCACAACGTGCCGTTCGCGGCGGGCTCGCTGTGCGCCAGCGCGGGCGACCTGGCCACCTGGCTGGGCGCGCTTCACGGCGGCGAAGTGCTCACCGACGAGTCCTACGCGCAGCTGATCGAGCCGGGCGACCTGAACGACGGCACGAAGCTGCGCTACGCCCTGGGCATCGCGGTGAGCGACATCGCGGGGCACCGCGCCGTCCACCACGGCGGCGGCATCGACGGCTTCCTGTCGGAGTCGCTGTACCTGCCCGACCAAGACCTCGCCGTGGTGGTCCTGGTCAACACCGTGGGGCAGACGAGCCCTTCGGCGCTGGCCCGCGAGATCGTGGTGGCAACGGTTGGCGACGCCACCCCGGAGCCGGTCGCCTTCGAGGGCGATCTGGCCTACTTCGAGGGAACGTACGAGGGGCCGGCCCGGGCCGGGCGCGCGGCGGTGCGCATTGCCGCGGACGGCGACGTGCTGACGATGACCACGATCGCGCAGGCGGACCAGGACATCCCCGAGGACCAGCAGCAGACCCAGAATCTGGACTTCCGCGGCGGCGCGACCTTCAGCGGGGGCCCCGGGGGCGCCGCGATCCTTACCTTCGAGGGCGACGGAGACGCCGCGGCCGTGCTGCGGTACGACGTCGGAGCCGGCTACACCGTCATGCAGAGACGGTAGCCGTCGTTGTCCTTCGTCCACCTTCACACCCACTCGGAGTTTTCGCTCCTCGACGGCGCGAACCGCCTAAGGGAGCTGGTCCGGAAGGCCAAGGAGTACGAAAACCCGGCGCTGGCGCTCACCGACCACGGCTGCATGTACGGCGCGTGGAACTTCCAGAAGGTGGCGCGCGCCGAGGGGATCAAGCCGATCATCGGCATGGAGGCGTACGTTGCGCCTGGCGACAGGCGCGAACGCGCGCGGTCGGGCGAGGGCGGCAAGGCGCACTACCACCTGGTTCTGCTGGCCCGCGACCACGAGGGCTACCGCAACCTGATCAAGCTGTCGTCGCTGGGCTACACCGAGGGCTTCTACTACCGCCCGCGCCTCGATCGCGAGCTGCTGGCGCGCCACTCGGACGGGCTGATCGTGACTTCGGCGTGCATGGCCGGCGAGCTGGCGCGCCAACTCGCGGCCGGCAACGAGGACGCGGCCCGAGAGGTGGCCGACTGGTACGCCAACGCCTTTCCCGACCGCTACTACCTCGAGGTGCAGGCCCACGGCACGTCCGGCCAGGCCGGGGTGAACAAGCAGATCTTCGCGCTCGCCGAAGAGATGGGGCTGCCCGTCGTCGCAACCAACGACGCCCACTTCCTGCAGCACGACCATCATCACGCGCACGACATTCTGGTGTGCATCGGGACGGCCAAGAGCCAGGACGACGACGACAGGCTGAAGTACGACGACGGCCTCTACTTCAAGAACCCCGACGAGATGGCGGCGGCGTTCCCCGACCGCCCCGACGTGATCGAGAACACGCTCAAGATCGCCGACGAGGTCTCGCTCACCCTCGAAAAGAAGTACCACCTGCCCAGCTTCCCGCTGCCCGAGAGGTTCGCCGACGACAACGACTACCTGGTGCACCTCGCCGAGGCCGGCGCCCGGGAGCGCTACGGCGACCCTCTTCCGGAAGAGGTCGAGACGCGCCTCCGCTACGAGCTCGAGATCATCCTGAAGACCGGATACGCGGGCTACTTCCTCATTACCTGGGACTTCATACGCTGGGCGCGCGAACAGGGCATTCCGGTCGGTCCGGGCCGCGGTTCCGCCGCAGGCTCGCTGGTGTCGTACGCGCTGCGCATCACCGACCTCGACCCGATCGGCTACGGCCTCATCTTCGAGCGCTTCCTCAACCCCGAGCGCATCTCGATGCCGGACATCGACATCGATTTCTGCTACGAGCGCAGGGGGGAAGTGATCGAATACGTGCGCACAAAGTACGGCCGCGACGCGGTGGGGCAGATTGTGACGTTCGGGACGATGAAAAGCCGCGCGGTCATCCGGGACGTGGGCCGGGTGCTTGGCTTCGATGTCGGCGAGACCGACAGGATCGCCAAGATGATCCCGAACCAGCCGGGCCAGAGCTACACGGTGAAGGAGGCGGTCGAGGGCATACGCGAAGTCAAGGCGCTGTACGGCTCGGACGAACGCCACAAGCGCCTCTTCGACCACTCGATGACGCTCGAAGGGCTCGCGCGGCACGCCTCCGTGCACGCCGCCGGAGTGGTGATCGCGCCCGGGCCGCTCGACGACTACGTGCCCATCTTCACGCAGACCAAGGGCGCGAAGAACGGGGCGGGGCGGGCCGGGGCCGGAGCGAACGGCGAGGACGGCCCCGACATCGTCACGCAGTACGACATGAACTGCCTCGAGGACGCCGGGATGCTCAAGATGGACTTCCTGGGCCTCAAGACGCTCACGGTCATCCACGACGCGGTGCGTTCGGTGAAGGCGCGGCTGGGCGAGTTCCGCCACCCCGAGACCGGTGCCGTCTACGCCGCCGACACCATGGAGGACGTGCCGCTGGACGACACCGGCGTTTACGCGATGCTTGCCGGCGGCGGCACCTCGGGCGTCTTCCAGTTCGAGTCCAATCTTGCGCTCGACAAGCTGCGCGCCATGCGCTGCGACCGCTTCGACGATCTCGTCGCAACCAACGCGCTCATACGTCCCGGGCCCCTCGACTCGGGAATGACCGACAAATACATCAAGCGCAAGCTCGGCAACGAGGAAGTCGCCTACCCGGCCGACGGACTGGAGCACATCCTCGACTCCACCTACGGCATCATCGTCTACCAGGAGCAGGTGATCCTGATCGCCAACGACCTGGCCGGCTATTCGCTGGGCGAGGCGGACGTGCTGCGCAAGGCGATGGGCAAGAAGGACGCCAAACTGATCGAGTCGGAGCTTGGCCGCTTCGAGGAGCGGGTCGTCGACAAGGGGCTGGACCGGCGCACGGCCCGCGAGCTGGCCCAGCAGATCAGGACCTTCGGGCGCTACGGGTTCAACAAGTCGCACTCGGCCGCTTATTCGCTGCTTTCGTACAAGACGGCGTGGCTAAAGCGCTACTACCCCGCCGACTTCATGGCCGGCCTGCTGTCGTCGGTGCTCGACAAGACCGACGACGTGGTGAAGTACATCGGCGAGTGCCGCGAAATGCACCGCTACGTGCCCGGCCTGGACGACGGCCTCGTGGTGCTGCCGCCCGACGTGAACGAGAGCGGCTGGAAGTTCACCGTGGTGGGCGACGCCACGATCCGCTTCGGGCTGGGGGCGGTGCGGGGGGTCGGGAGCGCCGCCGTGCAGTCCGTTCTGGCTGCGCGCGACGAGGGCGGGCCGTTCGGCAGCCTGTTCGAGTTTCTGGAGCGGATCGACACCAGGGCGCTCAACAAGCGCGCCTGCGAGGCGCTGATCGCTTCGGGCGCGCTGGACTCGTTCGGCCACCGCGCGCAGATGATCGCGGGGCTGGACGGCGCGTACGCCGAGGCCACGGCGCGGCTGCACGAGACCGAGCTTGGGCAGCAGTCGCTCTTCGGCGAGGCCATGGGCGTGGAGAGCCCGACGCCCGAGCTTCCCACCGTGCCCGAGTGGCCGGACCGCGAGCGGCTGGCGCGCGAGAAGGAGGCGCTGGGATTCTTCATCTCGGGGCACCCCCTGGACCGCTACCGCGAGCTGGCGCGCGTCTTCGACCCGCTCGAGGCGGGCGCGCTGAAGGAGAAGATGGGCGCGCCCGTCGAGACGGCGTGCGTGGTCACGGCGGTCGCGCGGCAGGTGTCGCGCCGCGACGGGTCGGAGTGGGGCAAGGTCACCGTCGAGGGCTTTCACGGCACGGCGACGGTCCTCGCCTTCAAGGATGTCTGGCAGACCTACCGCGACACGCTCCGGACCGACGCCGTGGTGCTACTGCGCGGCCGGGTGAGCGACCGCGAGCGCGACGAAGAGGACCCGCCCGTCTTTTTGAACGGGGCCGAGCCGCTCAAGCAGGTGTCCGAAAGCGGTCGCATCGCGGTGCGCATCCGGGTGGAGGCCGACTCGGCGCTCGACGCCGACGCCTTCCGCAGGGCCCGCGAGGCGATCGAGTCCAGCGCCGGATCGGCGCCGGTCGAGCTGGTGGTGCGCGGACCGAACGGCGCCCGGACGCCTCGGCTGCGGTCCAGATCGCTCAAGGTCGATCCGTCGCGCGAGACGATCCGGGCGCTCGAAGGGGTGTTCGGCGCGGGCAGCGTGGCGCTGGCGAAGGTGTAGGGCGGCGCCGTTAGCCCGCGGGCGGCCTCGCCGCCAGCAGCTCGTTCAGCGCTTCGGTCTGCTCCTCGTCGAGCAGCTCCAGAATGTCCGCGTGCAGCGTCTCGAAGGCGGGCGAAAGCTCCTGCATCAGGTCGGCCATGCCGGCCATGTTGGCCATGCCGCCGCCGGGCCGCATGCCCTGGCGGTTGGGCCGCTCGCCAGTGCCGCGCCGGTTCCCCGCGCCCCGCATTGCGCCGCCCATCCGGTTCCGCATCTGCGTCATCGCTTCGTTGTAGCGCTCGAGCGGCTCCTCGTTCTCTTCGCGAAACGCCTCCACGAGCGCGGTCACGCTCTCCACCTGCGCTTCGGCCAGCCCCAGCCGTTCGGTGACCTGCTCGTAGCGCTGGTCCAGGGCCATCCACAGCCGGACGCCCGGGTTGTTGGCGAAGGGGCCGGCGC
This sequence comes from Longimicrobiales bacterium, assembly GCA_965221535.1. Classification (GTDB taxonomy): domain Bacteria; phylum Gemmatimonadota; class Gemmatimonadetes; order Longimicrobiales; family Gaopeijiaceae; genus Bin94. Next base: position 6,341 of record OZ244894.1, read on the forward strand.
CCATGCCGGGGCGTTGCGCGGCGGTCGGCTGCGCAACGGCGGCGACGGCAAGCGCAATCGCGGCGAAGAGCAGCGCGGGGGCGGGTCTGAAAGTGGCGTGCAGCTTCATGACGGTCTCCTTTGTGGCAACGTGGCTAAACGAGGGCGGACAAGGCGGCCCGCAGACGCGAGCGACGCCGCCGATCCCTCGCCCACATGGACATGTCGGCGACCGGAAGCGTTAGGGTTAGGTTGCGCCGGAACCCGCTCCCGCTCCCGCTGCCTCCCCCACCCAAGGACGTTCAAGCATGAAAGCCCTCCCCAAGCTCCTGTCGCTTTGCATCCCGCTGGCCATCCACCCCATGGGCGCACCGCTGCACGCCCAGGACGCGCCCCCCGCCGACTTCGCGGGCAGCTGGATGGGCGCCATCGACGCCGCGGGCACGCAGCTGCGCATGCGCATCGACCTTTCCGTCGAGGACGGCGCACTCGCCGCCAAAATGTTCTCGGTCGACCAGGGCAACGCCGAAATCCCGGTCGAGTCCGCCGCAATCGCGGGCCGCACGCTCTCGCTGACCATGCCCATGATCGGCGGCTCCTACGAGGGCGCCCTCTCGGACGACGGGCAGACCATCGACGGCACCTTCCAGCAGATGGGCGTCGAGCTGCCTCTGGTTCTTGAGCGGATGGAAGAGGGCGACGAAGCCGCCCCGGCACGCCCCCAAGACCCGGTCGAGCCCTATCCGTACGTCGCGGAGGATGTTCGCTACCCCAACCCGGAGGGCGGCCACGAACTGGCGGGCACCTTCACGCGGCCCGCCGACGGCGGCCCCTTCCCCGCCGTCGTCCTCATCACCGGGTCGGGACCCCAGAACCGCGACGAGGCCCTGCTGGGGCACCGGCCCTTCCTCGTCCTGTCCGACCACCTCACCCGCCGCGGCATCGCGGTCCTGCGCTTCGACGATCGCGGCGTGGGCGAGTCCACCGGCGACCACGCGGCCGCCACCTCGCCCGACTTCGCCTCGGACGCCCTGGCCGGCGTCGCCTACCTGAAGACGCGCGACGACGTGGACCCGGCGGCGATCGGTCTCGCGGGCCACTCCGAGGGCGGCCTGATCGCCCCCATCGCCGCCACCCGGTCCGACGACGTGGCCTACATCGTGCTCATGGCGGGGCCGGGCGTGAACGGCGAGCGCATCCTGTACGCGCAGGGCGAGCTGATCAACCGCGCGGCCGGCGCCACCGACGAGCAGATCGAGAGAAACCTCGAGCTCCAGCGCGCGATGTTCGCGATCCTCAAGTCCGAGCCCGACGCGGATCGCGCGGCCACCGCCCTGACCGAGGCCGTGCGCGCCTCGCTCGAAGCCATGACCGACGCCGAGCGGGCCCAGGCCGGAGTTGCCGACCAGGCCGCGCTGGAGCAGATGGTGAACACGCAGGTGACGCAGTTCAACACCCCCTGGTTCCGCTACTTCCTGACCTACGATCCCGCGCCGGTCATCGAGCAGGTCGCCGTCCCCGTCCTGGCCATCAACGGCGAGAAGGACCTGCAGGTGCCGTACGAAGAGAACCTCCGCGAGATCGAAGCCGCGCTGCAGCGGGGCGGCAACCCCAGCTACGAGATCCACGCGCTGCCCGGCCTGAACCACCTCTTCCAGCACTCCGAGACCGGCGCGCCCACCGAGTACGCCGCGATCGAAGAGACGTGGGCCGTCCACTCCATGGAGCTGATCGCGGACTGGATCCTGCGGACAACCGGGCGCTAGCCGCCGATCTCGCGCGCGCGCCGCCACAGCCCCGGCGCGCCCAGCTTCGCGGCCACCTCTTCGAAGGCCGCCTCGGGGCCGCGCCACGCGAGCTCGTCGACGTCGCCGAACAGGACCGCGCTGTCGCGCAGGGTGGCGAGATCCCGGAACAGGAACGCGTCGGCGCGGTGGGCGCGCAGCGCCGCGGCCAGCCGCTTGGCGCCGCGCACGGCGACGTCCCAGGCCGCGGCGCGACCGGGGATGTGCTCGAGGTGGCGGTAGCGCGCCAGCACCGCCGCCGTCGACTTCGCCCCCCAGCCGGGCACGCCCGGGAAGCCGTCGGCGCTGTCGCCCACCAGCGCCAGGTAGTCGGGTATGCTGGCCGGGGGCACGCCGAACTTCGCCACCACGCCCTGCTCGTTGCGGATCTCGCCGCTGCGGCGGTCCCACTGCACCACGCGGTCGCCCGCCACGCACTGCGACAGATCCTTGTCCGGCGTGCAGATATAGACGCACTCCACGCGCGGGTCGCGCGCCGCCCTCGCCGCGCCCGAAGCCAGGCCGTCGTCGGCTTCCAGCTCGTCCATGGCCCAGACCTGCACGCCCATCGCGGCCAGCGCCTCTTCGAGCGGGCGAAACTGCCCCAGCAGGTCGTCGGGAATGCCCGCGCCGGTCTTGTAGCCGGGCCAGAGCTCGTTGCGGAACGACTCGATGACGTGATCGGTGGCCACCGCCATGTGCGTCGCGCCCGCGTTCAGCATGCCCAGGACCGAGGCCAGCACGCCGCGCACGCCGCCCGCCTCGCGCCCGTCCCGGTCAAGCGCGGACGGTGCGCCGAAGTGGTGGCGAAAGAGCTCGTAGGTGCCGTCGACCAGGTGGACGTTCATGTCAGAACGCCAGCAGCTTGGTGACCTTCAGCGTCAGGGCCCGGTCGGTGATCGCCGTCCGTCCGGGTTCGGGGCTCCTGTCGCGGCGCTCCGAGTAGACCAGAAAGACGTCGCTCAGCGGCGCATGGATCAGGTTGAAGCGGACATTCGTCTGAAGCTCGTCCGCGGTCTCGTTGTACTGGACGAAGGCGCTCAGGAAGGTGCGCGTGTTGTACGCGTACCGGAACCGCCCGCCGAACAGGTTGGCGTCGAAGCTGTTGCCGCCCAGCGCCAGGCGGTTGCGCTGCGCCGTCCCTTCGAGGAACAGGTGCGCGTTGGGCCGCACCGTGACGGAGCCCTCGACCGAGGTCCGGTCGCCGTCGTAGAAGCCCCCGCGCGTGACCGAGAGCCGCCCCCCCAGCTTGCGCCCCAGGTTGGACTGGTAGCTGGCGGTGAAGGCGCCGAAGCCGTATTCGCCCTTGGGAACCTCCGCGCCCCCGATCCGAGTGGTTCCGGGCAGCCTCTCGTACGACTCCGCGTACTCGAAGGTGAGCACGCTGCTGTCCAGGAAGTGGATCGCGAACCCCGGCGTGATCTCGCGCGTCTCCAGCGCCCAGCCCGTGTCAACAAACACGTTGACGTCCACGTACGGGTTCAGCTCCCGCACGTGCGGAATCGCGGGCTGCGGGTGCGCGCCCAGCGTGACGAACCCCTGCCGAATCCCGCGACGCGCCACGAACCCCACGCCGGGATTGAAGGCGTCGCCCACCGTCTTGAGCAGCGTCGAGGCGTTCCAGACCGGATCCCGCCACGCAACTTCGAGCGCCCCCGCCACCCGGTCCCCCGAAACGTCGGGCTCGTCGGTGGCCGCAAGGTACGAGCTCACGAGCATGCGTCCGCGCGCAAGCCGCAGGTTGACGTCGGCGCCCAGCGTTCTGTTGTAGAGGGCGGCGTTGTCCGCGCCGGTGCCCCGCCGGTTGACAAACATGAACCCGATGTCGCTGCTGCCGAGGATGTTCCTCCTGAGCCGCGCCACCGAGAAGTTCTCCCCGGGGCTGCCGGGATCGTCCCGGGTCTGCATGTTGAGGACGCCGATCGCGTAGCCGCCCACCCGACCCGTCAGCCGGGCCCCTCCGGCGATCGGCACCGGGGTGCGGTCCGCCGAAAGGCCGATCCGGCGGCTGTGGAACAGCTTGAAGTTCTGCGGCCCCGACCCGGTGCGGAAGTTGCGCACCCGGTTGTCCTGAAAGCTGAAGATGCCGTCGTTTTCCAGGAAGAAGTCGCGCTTTTCGGGAAAGAAGAGCGAGAAGCGGGTCAGGTTGATCTGCTGCTCGTCGACCTCGACCTGCGAGAAGTCGGTCAGGGCGGTGGCGTCGAGCGTGAGCTGGGGCGTGACCCCCCACTTCAGGTCGAATCCGCCTTGGACCCGTTCGCCCGGCGACGCGGCCTGCCACCCGTCGGCGCGCACGCCGTTCACGAACGGCTTCACCCACAGGTTGCGGCCCTGCCTTAGACCTTCGAGCGATGTCAGCGTGCCCGCGCGGGACATCTTGTAGACGCGGAACTGCCGCGAGAGCGGCGCCCAGCTCGAGTCCTCCGAGATGCGCCGGATCCGTCGCGAGAAGTTGAGCCCCCAGCTCTGGGGACCGTCGGTCTCCCTGAAGCGCAGCGTGGTCATGGGGATCGCGATCTCGGCCACCCAGCCCCAGTCGTGCACCGACGTGGCGACCTCGACCTCGCCCTCCCAGGCCCGGTTCACCGACTGCTGGTCGTTGAAGGCCTGCGCGTCGAACAGGGCCCCGGCGGGGTTGACCGCGAAGAGGTAGGCGTTCTGGCGGTCCAGGTAGGTGTCGAGCGCGACCCCGAAGATGTCCGAGTCCTGGGTCGAGAAGTCCTGTTCCATGCCCGCCGCGACCAGTGCCTCGGCGCGGCTGTCGTGCATGGTCGCGCCGATGTACAGGCGCTCGTCGTCGTACAGCACGCGCACCACGGTGCGCTCGGTCGAAGGCGCGCCCTGGACGGGGATGGACTGGTAGAAGACGCCCCGCGTGGAGTCGGCGAGCGCCCAGGCCTCGTCGCCCAGATCGCCGTCGAGCGCAACCGGCGACTGGGCGCGCCTGGCCTCGATGGACGGGCGCGGCGCCGCGTCGGGATCGATGCGGCCGCCGGGCGGGCGCTGCGCGGCCAGCGGCCGGGCCGCCCACGCCGACAGCGCCCAGACCGCCGCGAGGATCGCCAGCAGGGTGGCCCGGCGGCCGCTCGCGGGCCCGGAGGCGAAGCCGTTCAACGGCGGGTGGCGCGAGTGGCGTGCGGCACGTCGATTCCCGATTCTTCAGGTGGGTGGCAACATCGCGGTCGCAACGTTCGATGTTCGCCGCCCCAGTGTCAACGGGTTCCCCGGGGGAACACGCCCCCCCGACACGGGTAGGCAGAATCCATGATCCGGATGCGTCGTCGTCTTCTTGCCTTCGCCCTCGCCTTGGGCGCCGTGGCGGCCTCCCCGCCCGCCCGGGCTCAGGTGGCCGACGAGCCCGCGCGCGTCACCGTCACCGGCAACGTCCTCGACGAGATCACCGCCCAGCCCGTCGAAGGCGCCGTCGTGCTCGTGCAGGCGCTGGGCCTGACGCTCGTCACCGACCAAAACGGACAGTTCCTGCTCGACCAGGTGCCGAGCGGCGCCTACGACATCAATGTCGTGCACGACGACTACCGGCGCCTGGAAGGGAACCTCAGGGTCGATCAGCCCGGCGAGTTCTTCCTCGCCATGACGGCGTCGGACGACCCGAACGAGGGGCTCGCGACCGGTGTGGCCGGCGTCGTGACCGACCAGACGACCGGACGGCCCATCTCCGAGGTGGTTGTGAACGTTGCCGCCCAGGGGCGGGTGGCCACCACGAGCGCGAGCGGTCGGTTTTCGATCCCCGAGCTCGCGCCGGGACGGCACGAGGTGACGTTCACGCATCTCGGCTACCAGCAGCGCGCAGACTCGGTGAACATCGAGGTTGGCCGCGTGAGCGTGGTCGACGTGGCCCTGTCCGTCGAGACGATCGATCTGGACCCGCTCGAGGTGACGGTGGAGCGCCGGGACTTGACGCTGCAGTCGGTAGGATTCTACCAGCGGGAGCACGACGGCTGGGGCAGGTTCGTCGACCGCGAGGACATCGAACGCTGGGCGTCGCTGGAACTGTCGAGCGCCCTGGCGCGCTTCCCCGGCGTCAGGGTCGTCAGCGACCCCGAGATGCCCAGCCGCCGGTTCGTGCTGTTCCGCAGGGCGGGCCAAATGTGCTTCCCGTCGGTGTACATCGACGGCAACCTGATCCACCGGGGCGGCGACGAGGCGGCCGGAATCGACGATCTCGTGGACCCCATGGCGGTGGCGGGCGTCGAGGTCTACCGCGGCCCGGCGGGGCTTCCGCCCCAGTACTGGGGAATGAACTCGTCCTGCGGCGTCGTGCTGATCTGGATCCGCCGCAGCTAGCAGCGGCTGTCCCCGCCACCCCCGGTCTGGCGCGGAGCCCGTCCCTTCCCCACCTTGGGAGCACTCGGCGCAACCGCGCCCCGGCACGGGGAGGGGTCGGCGCCAGAACTGCGAGCATCGTGACCACGAGGAGCGACTGAGGAATGCGAGCTACGGTCGGATTTGGAATGGCGCTGATGGTGCTGGGCTGCGGCCAAGGCGGAGACACGGGGGAAGCCGACGCGGGAATGGCCGAAGAGGCGGCCGTGCCCGCCCGGGTGACGATCACGCAGCCGGCCGACGGGGCCGAGGTCGACGCCGGGCCTGTGCTCTTCGTCATGGAGACCGAAGGGCTGGAGATCGTCCAGGCCGGGAACATGGATCCGGGAACCGGGCACCACCACCTCGTGGTGAACGGGGACATCGACTGGGCGCTGCCCATCCCGAACGACCCCGGCGTCCACTACCACATGGGTCTCGCGCAGACCGAGTTCACGATCGAGGATCTCCCGCCCGGCCAGCACCGGATCATCTCGGTCGTGGCCGACGGCGTGCACATCCCGCTCGACCCCCCGGTGGCCGACACGATCACGATCACCGTCCGGTAGGAAGACGGTGGGCACAACACCTCGCCGCTCGCGAGGCGGCGGGGGCGGGCATCGGACGGCCCGGGCGGACCGCGCGCCGCTCGCCCGTGCGGACCGCGCGCGGCTCGTCCGGACAGACGGCCGACCGCTGGCCCGGGCGCGTCTCTTGGCGGCCGCCCTCGTCTGCCTGGCAGCCTGCGACACCCTCTCCGACCCCGGCGTCGTCGCCCGGGCGGGCGACTGGACTCTGACCGAGCAGCGGCTGGCCGAGCTCCTCGTGCTGGCCCAGCCCTACCCGCTCGACTCCCTGGCCGTCGACCAGCTGGCAGACCTCTGGGTGTCGGCCGCCGCCCTCTCGCAGCGCGCAGCCGCGGGCGACTCGCTCCTGGGGTCGGAGGCCCGCGCCGAATCGACCTGGCTCGACCAGCGCGAGGCGCTTCTCGAGGCCGACCGGCGCCAGCGCCTGGGCGAGGACGCCGCGCGCGAAGCCGGATCGCCCGAAGAGGTCTTCCGCGAGGGCTCGCTGCGCCTGATCGCCCACTCGCTGCGCAGGGTGGGCCCCGAAACCTCGTCGAGCGAGCGCCTGCTCCAGCAGCGCACGGCCGAGCGTCTGCTGGGGATCATCGCCGACGGCGGCGGCTGGGACCAGGTCGTCGCCGAAACCGAGGACGCCGACTCCCGCCAGCGCGGAGGGCTGCTCGGCCTCTTCGCCGCGGGCGAGCTTCCCTCCACCCTCGACCGCGCCGCCTTCCGCCTCCAGCCGGGGCAGGTTTCGGGCGTGACCCAGAGCGCCCAGGGGTTCCACATCCTTTACCGGCCCCGCTTCGAAGAGGTCGAAACCCTCTTCGCCGACCTGCTCCTGGAGCGCATGCTGGCACAGGCCGACGCCGGTGCCGCCGAAGGCGTGCGCACCGCCCGCAACTTCAGCGTGACCCCGGGCGCAACGGTGGTGATCGGTCGCATGGCCGAAGGTCCGGCCCAGTGGCTGGACTCGAACCAGGTCCTCGCCACGTGGGAGGACGGCACGCTCACCGCCGCCATCGTCGCGCGCGTGCTGCTCTTCTTCCCGCCCGAGTCGCTCGCCGAGCTCGCCCAGGTCGGCGACGCCGAACGCCTCAGCCTCATCAACGACATCGGCACCCGCGAGCTCCGCCTTGCCGACGCCCTGGCGCGCGGGCTTGCCCTCGACGCCCCCGTCGCGGAGCGCCTGTCGCTCCTGCACGACGAAGAGATCGAGTACTGGACAGGTGCTTTGGAGTTGGAGAGCGCGGACTCCCCCTCGCGGGACGCTCTCGGGCGCTACATGGAGCGGGTCGCGTCCCGGCGCGAGGAAGCACGATCATTGCCGCCCCTCCTCGATGCCTGGCTCTTGGCGCGCACCGACACGCGGGTGCGAGCGCGCGGCGTCCTCGCGGCGATCGTCCTGGCGCGCGGCATGCTGGCCGAAGCGGGCCGCACGGGCCAGGCCCGCTCCGGCGCCGCCGCCCCCACCGCCCCGTGACCTCTTCGCAGCGCCGGAGCGGCTGCACGCTTCTGGCCTGCGTCATTCTGGCAGCGTGCGGCGACGGCGAGCCGACGGCACCGCCACCTCGGCCAGGAGAGTCCCTGGCCGGCCTCGGCACGGGCGAACGCGGGCGCTTCCTCCTTGGCCGCGCACTCTTCGAGCGCCTCGCCACCGCCGACGAGGGGCTCGGCCCCCTCTTCAACGCCCAGCGGTGCAGCGACTGCCACGACCAGCCCGCGGTCGGCGGCGGCAGCGCGCGCATCCCCGTCCTCAAGGCCACGCGGTTCCACGACGGCCGCTGCGACCTGCTCGGCGACCAGGGCGGCGACAACATCCAACGCCGCGCCACCGACCTCCTGCTGGCGCACGGCATGGGACCCGAAGACATCCCCGCCACCGCCACCGCCACCGCCCTCGTCACGGCACCGCCCCTGTTCGGCCTCGGCCTCCTCGAGGCCGTGCCCGACCAGGGGCTCCTCGAATGGGCTGATCCCGCCGACGGCGACGGCGACGGCATCTCGGGGCGCCTGCCGCGCCTCGCCGATGGTCGCACGGCCCGATTCGGGCGCAAGGGCGACGCCTCGACCGTGCGCGACTTCGTGGACGCGGCCCTTCGCTTCGAGCTTGGCTTCACCACCCCCGACCACCTCGGCGAAGAGGCGGTGAACGGCGTCCCGGTCCCCCCCGCCGCCGACCCCATGGCCGACCCCGAGATCGACGTGCCCACGCTCGCGCAGCTCACCGACTACGTGCGCTTCCTGGCCCCGCCCGCCCCCGAACCGGGACGCTCCGCCGCCGCGCGCGACTCGATCGCCCAGGGCGCCGCCCTCTTCAGGCAGATCGGCTGCACCGCCTGCCACCGCGAAGAGCTGCGCACCGGCCCCGCCGACACCCCGGCCCTTGCCGACCGCACCATCCGCCCCTACAGCGACCTGCTCGTCCACGACCTGGGCCAGGCGCTGGCCAGCGTGTGCGGCCCCGACGCGTCGCCCGCCGAACTCCGCACCGCTCCCCTGTGGGGCCTGCGACACCGCGACCGCCTGCTGCACGACGGCCGCGCCGCCGATGTCCCGTCGGCGGTCTCGGCCCATGGCGGCGAGGCCGCCGCCGCCCGCGACGCGTTCCTCGCCCTGCCCCCGGACGCGCAACGCAGGGTCGTCCGCTTCCTGCTGTCCCTGTGAGCGCTACCCTACTGTCCCCCGGAAAGTAATGTCTACTTTACATAACGTAAACTCAACATTACATCTCAGCACGCTACTCGGCTGCGCAGTGTCCGTTTCGGCATCGCTGGGCGCGCTCGCCGCGCTTGCGCAGCCGACGTCTGCCGCCGCCCTCCAGCTGGACCCCGACACCCGCCAGCGCATCGACGGCGTCTTCGCCGAGTACGACCGCACGGGGGGACCGGGGTGCGCGGTCGGCGTGGTCGACGCGGGGCGCCTGGTCTACGCGCGCGGCTACGGCATGGGCCAGATGGACCACCGCGTCCCGATCGACGAGCGGTCCGTCTTCTACCTGGCATCGGTCTCGAAGCAGTTCGCGGCGGCGGCAGTCGTCATCGCCGACCACGAGGGGCACCTCTCGCTCGACGACGACATTCGCCGCCACATCCCCGAGTTCCCGGCGTACGACCGGGGGGCGGTCACCATCCGTCACCTGATCCACCACACGAGCGGCATTCGCGACTACCTGGCCCTCCTCAATCTGGCCGGAGTGCCGTTCGGCAACGTCCTGACCGACGAGGCGCTGCTCGACCTCGTCACCCGTCAGAAGGACCTCAACTTCACGCCCGGCACCGAGCACCTGTACAGCAACTCGGGCTACGTGCTCCTCGCCGAGATCGTGAAGCGCGCCACCGGCAGGTCGCTGCGCGAATACGCCGACGAGAAGATCTTCGGGCCGCTGGGAATGACCAGCACCCACTTCCACGACGACCGCACCGAGGTCGTGCGCAACCGGGTCTTCAGCTACCACCCGCGCGAAGGCGGCGGCTGGCGCACCGACTACCTGATCAACTTCGACAAGGTGGGCGACGGCGGCCTGTACTCGACCGTCGAGGACCTGGCGCGGTGGGACGGCGCATTCTACGGCGACGCGCTGGGCGTGCCGGACTTCGCCGAGCGCATGTACGAGCGCGGCGTGCTCAGCAGCGGCGACACGATCGCGTACGCGCGGGGGCTGGCCGTGGCCGCGCGGCGGGGGCTTCGCCGGGTCTCGCACGGCGGCGGCCTCATGGCCTTCCGCACCATGATCGCGCGGTACCCCGAGCAGCGCACGTCGGTGGTTGCGCTCTGCAACGTGGGGACCGCGAACCCCGGCGCGCTCAGCGCGGCGGTCGAGGACATCGTGCTCGCGGGCGCGTTCCGCGAGGCGGCGCCCCGGGACGAGGCGGCGGAAGGCGGCGGCGCTGCCGACGAGGCCGACGAAGCCGACGAGGCGGACGAGGCCGCGGCCGACGAGGAGGACGCCACCGCCGCCGCAGGGGCCGCCGCCGCGCCGTCGGCCGAAGCGCTCGCCGCGCTCGCGGGCGCGTACCGCTCCGACGAGGTCGGGGCGACGTGGACGATCGCGGTCGAGGGGGAGGCGCTCGTGCTGCACCATCCCAGCGGCGGGGCGCTGGAGCTGCAGGCGCGGGGCGAGGCCGTGTTCGGTCGCGGGGGGATCGACCTCGCGTTCGTGCGGGAGGGTGGCCGCGCGACGGCGTTCGTGCTCGCCGCAGGCCGTGTCCGCAACGTACGCTTCGACCGCACGCGCTGAGGGCGCAGCCGCCGGGGAGCGCGTCGCTCTAACATCCCCTTGACCCCCAAGGGTCTGCACCTAGCTTTTCTGGCGGCAGATGTTTGCCGGGCCCGGCGCCCGCTTGCGCCTGCGCCCCGATGACCTTGCACGAGCCCCACGGACGCCCATGGTCGAGCTGACCGACGTCACCAAGTACTACGGCAGGAAGAGGGCCCTGGGCCCCGTGTCGTTCGAGATCGAGCGGGGCAACACGGTGGGTTTTCTGGGGCTGAACGGCGTCGGGAAGACCACGCTGCTGAAGATTCTTGCGTGCGGGCTGCGGCCTTCGTCGGGGACGGTCACGGTGGACGGGTTCGACGTGCTGCGCGACCCCCACGAGGTGCGGAAGCGGGTGGGCTACCTGCCCGAGCTGCCGCCTGTGTACGGCGACATGCCGGTGCGCGACTACCTGACGTTCGTGGGACAGCTCAAGGGGATGTCGCGCGAGAGGGTCGCGAGGCGGGTTCCCGAGGTCGAGGAGTACGCGCGGATCGGCGAAGTGCGCGACATGCCCACGCGGCACCTGTCGCAGGGGTACCGGCAGCGGGTCGGCGTGGCGCAGGCGATCATCCACGAGCCCGAGCTGCTGATCCTCGACGAGCCGACGCACGACCTGGACCCCGTGCAGATCATGGAGATGCGCGGCATGATCCGCCGCCTCAAGGACTCGCACACGATCCTGATCTCGAGCCACATCCTGCCCGAGATCAGCGAGACGTGCGACCGCCTGCTGATCCTGAACGACGGGGTGATCATCGCGTCGGGGACCGAGGCGGAGCTGGGCGAGCGGCTGGTGATGTCGCGGCACATGGCGGTGACGGTGCGGGCGGGGGGCGGGGCCGGCGCGGAGGGGAACGGCGCGGGCGCGGACGGCAACGGGGCGGGCGCGGGGGGCGGCGGGGCGCGGGCGCCCCACGAGGTGATCGCGGCCGTGCCGGGGGTGGCCGGAGTTGAGCGAGCGGGCGACACCGAGCGCGGATCCGGCGACGCCGACGCCACGACCTACCGCGTCGAGGGCGAGAGCGACGTGCGGGCAGCGGTCTGCCGGGCGCTGATCGAGGCCGGGCACGACGTGCTGGCGCTGCGCCGGGCCGAGCGCGAGCTGGAGCGCGTGTTCGTCGGGCTGGTGGGGTCGGCATGAGGGCCGGCGGGGACGGCGTGGCGCCCGGCGGGGGCGGCATGAGGGCCGGCGCGAACGGCATGAGGGCCGGCGCCACGGGGATCATCTTCCACCGCGAGTTCCAGGCGTACGTGCGCTCGCCCATGGGGTACATCGTGGCGGCGGTGGTGCTGCTCGTGAACGGGCTGCTCTTCTACGCAAACGCCCTGGGCCCCGACGCCGGCGAGCTGCTCTCGGGCTCGGTGCTGCGGGTCTTCTTCTACTTCGCCAGCGGCCTGACCTCGATCGCCGCGGTCGCGCTTTCCGTGCGCCTGATCGCCGAGGAGCGGCAGACCGGCACGCAGATCCTGCTCGACACCTCGCCCGTCCGCGACTGGGAGATCGTGCTCGGCAAGTTCCTCTCGGCGCTGGCGTTCCTGAGTGTGATCACGCTGGCGACGCTCTACATGCCGCTGCTGATCCTGGTCAACGGCAAGATCGCCGTAGGTCAGATCCTGGTCGGCTACCTCGGCCTGATCCTGCTAGGCGGCGCGGTCCTCTCGATCGGCGTGTTCGCCACCGCGCTCACGCGCCACCAGCTGGTCGCTGTGGCGGTCGCCGCAGTCATTACGGGGGTCATGTTCCTCCTTTGGCAGCTCTCGCAGGTCGTCGGCTCGCCCCTGTCCCGCGTCTTCGCCGGCCTCGCCATCCACGGGCGCCACTTCAACGGGTTCATGGCCGGACTTCTCCACCTGCGCGACGTGGTCTACTACCTCGCCCTCACCTACTTCTTCCTCTTCGCCGCAACCAAGGTCATGGAGGCCAAGCGATGGGAATGAGGCACGCGTGGCTCACCTGGCTTCTGCTCGCGGGCCTCGTGGCGGTGTTCACCGGCGTGCGCGTGCTCGACGGGATCGAGTGGCTGCACCTTCCCGTCATTGTTCTGGGCGCGGCGGGCGTGCTCCTGGCCACGGCCTGGCGCGTCGCGGTGTGGCGTGGGGCCCAAGGCGAGGAGCGCTCGGTCGAGGCGGTGTTCGCCTTGGGATATGCAGGCTGCGCGTTGGCCCTTGCGGGCTACGTTCCCGGCACCGAAGGCGGGTTCGACATGCTCGGCCTCGAGTTTGAAGGGGTCAGGGAAGAGATCCGCTTCCGGCGCTTCTTTCTCGTGGCCTCGCCCATCTTGCTGGGCGCGTCGCTCTTCCCCGTTCTGGGCGCGCAGTGGGCGCTCGCGAAGGGGGGCACGCGCGGTGCGCTGCAGGTCGACGCGATGCGCGTGCGCGAGACTGTCGCCAACACCCTCGGCGTGGCGCTGGCGGGCGCGGCGCTCATGCTGATCGGCTACGTCGCCTCGGCGCTCAACCGTACCGCCGACTTCAGCTACTTCAAAACCGCCACCCCGGGCGAGTCGGTGCGCGAGATCGTGCGCAACATGGACGGCACCCTCGACGCGGCGCTCTTCTTCCCCGAAGTCAATGCGGTCAAGGACGAGGTGCGCAACTACCTCGAGGAGCTGGCGCGGGCCACGGGCAAGGTCGCGATCGCCGAATACGACCGGTACGCCGATCCCGAGGCCGCGGCCGACTACAACGCCAGAAGCGACGACGGCGAGCTCTTCCTGCGCTTCAACGGACGCACCGAGCAGATCGGGTTCCTTCTCGACCTCGACGCTGCGCGCGGCAGGCTCCGGATCCTGGACAGCCATGTGCAGCAGGCGCTGCTGCAGCTCAACCGGGCGCGGCGCTTCGCGTACCTGACCAAGGGGCACGGCGAGTTCAACGATCCCGTGTCCGCCGACGAGCCCGAGCCCGACGAGCCCCCGTCGCTGAGGGTGCCCTGGCGTCCCGGCATGGAGAACGAGCTCGACCAGGGTCCGCCGCCCCGGGCGCTGCGCCAGATGCTCGAGTTCCTCAACTACGAGGTGCGCGACATCGGGATCGGCGAGGGGCTGGGCGAACGGATCCCCGACGACGCGGCGATGGTCATGATCCTGGGGCCGCAGCATGCGTTTCTCGACGCCGAGATGAACGCCGTTCGCGCGTACCTGGACCGCGGCGGTTCGCTGCTGGTCGCCATGGAGCCCGGGTCCGCGTTCCAGCTCGACGAGCTCGGCGACTACCTGGGCGTCGAGTACAACCCCGCCATGACCATCGACGACCAGCGCTTCATTCCCGGCAACCCGCCGACCGTCGCCGACCGCCGCTTCATCATCACGAACCGGTTCTCGACCCACCCGTCGGTCACCACCGCCAGCCGCAGCGGCAGCGAGATCGTCATGGTCGGCCCCGGCAGCTTCGCCATCGCCGACAGCGTGCCGGACCGCCGCGTCAGCCTGATCATCAACTCGCTGCCGTCGAGCTACGCCGATCTGGACGGCGACTACCGCTTCGACGACGCGACCGAGGTGCAGGACAGGTACGGCTTGGCGGCCGCGGTCGAGTGGGTGGGGGGCGGGGGCGGGGCGGGGGCGGCCGACCCGGCGGCGGACTCGGCAGGTGCCGATGCGGCAGCGGGCGGCCCCCGGCCCGGCATGCGGGCGCTGTTGTACGGAGACGCCGAGATGTTCGCCGACCAGGTGCTGGAGTTTCCGCTGAACGGGTTCGTGGTCGCCGACGGGATTCATTGGCTGGGCGGAGAGGAGGACTTCGCCGGAGAGGTGGTGTCCGAAGAGGACGTGCCGATCCAGCACACGCAGGCCGAAAACGTGGCCTGGTTCTACGCGATCATCTTCGGGGCGCCGGCGCTGGTGGCGGGCATCGGCGTGTTCATGCTGTACGGTCGCCGACGGGTGGCTGCGGGCGAGCCGTCCGGGGGCCAGGCCGGCGAGCTAGAGCCGGAGGGGGGCGCCTCGTGAAGACCCTGAAGGTGCACGCGGGGCTCTTCGCGCTCGCCGTGATCGGCGCGCTGCTCACATGGATGCGCGACACCACGACCGAGGCCGACGAGAGCCGCCCGCTGGTATGGGAGCGCGACACGACCGATGTGGTTGCGGTGCACTACCGCGCCCCGGCAATGGATGTGCGGGTCGAGCGCCGCACCGACGACGCGGGCGCCTACCTCTGGGGGATCGAGGTCGAGGGCGCGGGGTCGACCGACACGCTGGAGTACCCGGTCGGGGCGCCGGGAAGCACCCTGGTCGGGCGGCTCGCGACCCTGCGGGTCATTCGCGATCTGGGAGCGCTGACGCCCGAGATGGTCGAGCGGTTCGGCCTGGACGAGCCCACCGAGACGGTCGAGGTGCGCTTCGCCGACGAGCAGCGCCTGCTGGCGGTGGGCGACTCGGCGTTCGGCGGCCAGGACCGGTACGCGATCGAGCCCGCAACCGGCGCCGGCTACGTGATCGCCAGCGACATCACGCGACCGCTGTCGATCGGCGAGGGGGCGCTGCGGGAGCGATGGCTGCACCGCTTCGCCGACGACGAGGTGGCGACCGTGCGCATCGCGGTCCCCGGCGGCGGCGCTGCGCGCGAGATGGCCCGCACCGAAGCCGGCGCGTGGACCGAGGTGAACGGCGACGTTCCCGACGCGGCGTTCGCCAACTTCATGCAGCGCGTCGACCAGCTTGCGATCGGCGGCTACGGCGCCCAGCCCGACCCGGACGGCACGCGGCCGCTGGTGCGCGTGGACTACCTGGACGCCTCGGGCGAAACCCTGGGCTTCATCGAGCTCTTCCACGACGATCTTGCCGTGCAGGACCCCTACTACATACGCAGCGAGACCACCCGGATCGTGGCCTTCGCGGTCACCTCGCTGGCCGAGCGGGTGCGAGAAGCGCTCGGCGACGTGCTCTGACCCGAGCGCCCTTGCGCGCGGTCCATTTGCGCGCGCGCGATCCGAACCGTACTATGTCGAGGCTACAGATCATCCACTGTCGCGGCAGGCTCGCGGCAGCGATGGCGGCGAGCGGCACGAGGCCCTCGTCGCAACCAGTCCCAACTCCAACAAGGAGAGGCGACATGACGCAACGCTACAACCTTACCATGGGGGGGAGGGCGACCTCTCTCCTGGCTGTGGCGGCCGCGGTGGCGTTCCTTCTGCCGACCCAGGCGGTCGCGCAGGAGGGATCCGTTACCGGACAGGTCGTTGCGGCCACAACCGGGCAGCCGCTCAACGGTGTCCAGGTCACCATCATGGACACCAGCCTGGGCGGGCTCTCCAACGTCGCTGGACGCTTCCTGATCCCCCGGGTGCCTGCTGGCACGTACACGGTGCAGGTCGTGTACGTCGGCTACGGCACCCAGACGCAGGAAGTCACGGTGTCACCAGGCGGCACGGCGAGCGTCGAGTTCGCGCTCGAGGTCTCGGCCGTCGCCATGGACGAGCTGATCGTCACCGGGACGGCAGGCGCCGTCGAGCGGCGGAAGCTCGGGACGTCGGCAGCATCGCTGGACGTGACCAGCGTCGCGGAAGTGACGCCCCTGGCGAGCTTCGGCCAGGCTCTCGAAGGGCGCATTCCGGGCGTCCGTTCGATCGGCACGGTCGGCGGCGTCGGCGCAGGCCGCGAGCTGCGGATCCGAGGCACCGACTCGTTCAGCCTGGGCCAGCGCCCCGTCATCTACATCGATGGCGTGCGCGTCGACGCGCGACAGACCGAATGGGGCAGCTCCGCAGGCGGATCGACCACCTGCTGCGCCTTCAGCGGCGGTGCCGGCGAAGACCGGCTGTCCGACCTGAGCCCCGACGAGATCGACCGCGTCGAGGTCCTGAAGGGGCCTGCGGCGGCCACGCTCTACGGCTCCGAAGGGTCCGGCGGCGTAATCCAGATCTTCACGAAGCGCGGCCGCAGCAACAGCCCGGCCAACTTCCAGCTCAACGTGTCGACCGGGTTCAACCGGCACAGGGAGAACTTCCCGACGAGCCTGCGGCCCAATTTCCGCGGGGCGGACGGAACGGTTGCGCTGGATCCGAACGAGACGCTGATCGAAAACGGGCTCATCAATACCTACGACCTGACGGTCGACGGCGGCGGCGAAGAGGTGACCTACTTCGTGTCGGGCGGATTCGCGTACGAAGAGGGTTCGCTCAAGCCCAACGACCAGAAGAGGGCCAACCTGCGCGTCAACCTGAACTGGACAGCCGGCGAGAACCTGACCGTCCAGGTCACCTCGGGATACACCAGGAACCGGATCTGGGCGGTTCAGTCGGGGAACAACTGGCTCGGGATCTACACGAACGCCCTCCTGACCAACCCCCTGAACGCGACTGCTGAAGAGCCCTACGGCGGCGGACTCGACGTGAACGTGGCCGATGCCCAGGCGATCGAGACGCACTCGGACGCCGACCGCTGGATTGGCTCCGTCATGCTGAACTACAACCCGCTCCCCAACTTCACGCACACCGCGACACTCGGTCTGGACGCGCTGTCCGACCAAAAGACCCGATTCCTGCCGTTCGGCCGCCACTATACCTACATCGGCCGGAACGGCGAGCGGAACATCGGATACCGGCAGGTCCGAAAGTTCTCGGCCAGGTATAACGGGGTCCTCGGCTGGAGCTTGCCGATTCTTGGCAATCTGGCCGGCGAGCTCGCATTCGGCACCGAGGGGTATTGGGACATCATTTCGACCTCGATGGCGACGGGCAAGGACTACGCCGGCGAGGGCGTGACGACCGTGGGCGGTGCTGCGAGAACGTTTGCAGGCGAGACCTTCTTCGAAGAGATCAACATCGGCGGATTCATCCAGAACCGCTTCGACTTCGACAACCTCTTCGTGACCGCTGCAGTGCGAATCGACGGCAACAGCGCCTTTGGGGTGAACTATGGCTTCCAGGTGTACCCCAAGGTCGACGCGGCCTACAATCTGCCCATGGGCATGTTACCCGGCCTGATCAGCAGCGCCAAGATCCGTGGTGCGGTGGGCATGGCAGGCAAGGCCCCCGGCGCCTTTGCTCAGTTCCAGACGTATGTCCCCAACACCGTGCTCGATGACTTGGCCGGCGTCCGCCCCAGCAATCCCGGGAACGACGAACTGGAGCCCGAGATCAAGATGGAGTACGAGGGTGGCCTGGAGATGGGGCTTTGGAACGACCGCATCGGCGTGGACGCGACCTACTGGCACGCCGTCACCCAGAACGCGCTCCTCGGGATCGCGCTTCCGCCGAGCGAAGGGTTCAGCTCCAGCCGCCTCCAGAATACCGGCGAGATCCTGAACAGAGGCATCGAGCTGGCCGTCAACTCGACGATTGTGGACCAGAGCAGCTTCCGCTGGTCGGCCGGCTTCAACTTCGACTGGACTCACAACGAGATCCTGGACCTGGGCGAGACCGCGTTCCCCGATTCGCTGCCGGTCTACGCCGAAGATGGCAGTCTAGTTCGCTGGGACCAGTACACGCGCCTCGGCGGACTCTGGGTGGGTCTGCCCATCTTTGAGGTAAGGAGCCGCGTCATCACTGGTTGGGACCCGAACACCCGCAGACACTCTCGTTCGGACTACGCCCCGTACGTCGGGAACGCGCAGCCCGACAAGAGCGCATCGCTCTTCAACGACTTTGCCATCGGCCAATCCCTGCGCGTCGCGGTGCAATTCCGTGGCGAATGGGGCGCGGTGATGAGCAACTCCGACCGCGGATATGGCGTCCGTCAGCTCGCGTACGACGAGTACCTCGAGCTGCTGGGGCCAGGCGGCGAGGCAACCCCTGCCAGCGACTCGCTGCTCGACATGTTCCGGCTCGTCTACCCGGTCGACAGCAGAGACCACATCCGTCTCCAAGAGCTGTCCTTGTCCTACGTGCTGCCGCAGGACCTGATGGGCTCGGTTGGGCTGGGTCGCTCGTCGCTGACACTCTCGGGCTACAACCTCCACTGGTGGGACGACTGCAACTGCCCGGACCCCAACCAGCAGTACCGTGGCGGCGACGACTTCAGCACTTCGCCGTTCCTGGGGTTGCCGCAGCCTAGACGGTTCCAGCTCGCCTTCAGAACCAGATTCTAGGGGAGGGGAACCATGAACACATCAAGACTTAGCAGGATTACGGCTGGACTCGTCGCCGTCCTGGCTCTCGGAGCCTGCGACATCCTCACGGTTCAGGACCCGTCCAGGTACACGGCTGACGATCTGGACAACGCGCTGCCCGCGATTGCCAACGGCGTCGAGGGCGCCATCCACGAGGTGTACGACGGGTGGGTAGTCTACCAGGCGCTGCTCGCCGATGTGTACCAGCACACCGGCACCTGGTCTGGCTACGACGACACGGACCACGGGCGTATGGACTACACCCGCAACACCCTGGGCGGCACGCAGAGTGCGTGGCTAAGGGCACAGTGGTTCGCCGTCGATGCCGAAGAGCGGTTCAGGAGGGTGCTCGGCGACGCCGAGGCCGCAGCCAGCCCGCTCACCGCGCAGGTGCAAATGGCGGGCGGGATGGCCGACATGATGAACGGCATGACGTTCTGCGAATCCGTGGCCGAGCCGACTGGCCAGCTTGTGACCGACATGCAGCTGCTGGAACAGGCCGAGCGCAAGCTCACGGCGGCAATCGCCACGGCCCAGTCTGCGGGACGCCCCGCGTACGCCTCGGCGTCGACAGCCGCACGAGCGCAAACCCGGATGATGCTGGGCGACTGGGCGGGGGCTGTGGCAGACGCCTCCTCGGTTCCCGCCGGGTTCTCGTACGACGCGATCTTCAACCAGCAGAGCACCAACTCGATCGTCGTGTTGACCACCAAGAACTACAACGAGGCGGCGGGACTCATGCACAAGTGGTGGCCGCTCATCGAGCACAGCGACGAACCAGGTTACATGGCTGATCCGCTGAGCGGCATGCCCGACATGCGCCTTCCGGTCTATTTCGACGGCGAGGTGGCGACCGATAACGAGACGCCGCACTACAGCCAGTGGAAGTACAACGGCGAATACGACGACATCCCGATGCTGCACTCCGACGGGATGCAGCTGATCATCGCCGAAGCGATGGCGCGGAGCGGCGATTTCGCTGGCGCCACCGGGATTCTGAATCAGCTTCGCGGGGCCGTCGGGCTGCCGGGACATGATGTTCCGGCCGATGCGGCCGCGATGAACGAGATCCTTCTGTGGGAGCGGTTCGCCGAGCACTTCATGGAGGGACAGCGCATGATCGACCTGCACAGGCACGGTCTCGTGCGCGACGTCTTCGAGGATCTGAACGATCCTGAGCGGCTTGGGGTGGGACGCCCAACCAAGTTCCCGCTAACCTCCGCCGAAGCGGTGTACAACCCGAACATCGTAGACGACCTGCTGCAGAGGTGTCTGCCCAGGGCGTAGTTCCCTGAGGCTTCCGCCTCATTCGGGAAAAGGGCGCGGCCCGCCGGGACGGGGGTCGCGCCCTTTTGCGTTCGTCTACAGCGACCGCAGAAATGCCAGCACCTGCGCGCGCGACCGCGAGTTCAGCCGCCGAAAGATGTCGCGCGAGCTAGCCGCCTCGCCGCCGTGCAGTTCGATTGCGCCCTGTATCCGCTGCGCGCGTCCATCGTGAAGGAACTCCGAGCGGAGACCGAGGCCGACCAGCCGGGCGGTCTTCCACTCCGACGGCGCGACTCCCTGCGTACAGGTGCTGGCCAGTTCGGGGCCCATGTCGTGGAGCAGCAGGTCCGAGTAGAGGCGGAAGCGCTTGTTGGCGAGCGCGGGCGAGTCGGCTGGACCCACCGTGTAGAACGGGGTGTGGCAGGCGGTGCAGCCCATGAACTCGAAGATCCGTTCGCCCTCTTCAACGTCGGCCCGGGCCTCGGGATCCTCGGAAAGCAGTCGCTCGGGAGGCGCCAGCAGATCCAGGTAGTCCACAAGCAGTCGCAGCTGCTCTTCCGTGGCCTCCGGGTCCGGCGCGATGTCGGCGCCCGGCGGCAGTTCGGCTCCGTTGCGGCGCTCCTCGACCGGGTTCTGCGGGGTCGTGATCCCCATCTCCAGCCGAAGCGCCTCCTCGACGAACCCATGTAGCGTCCCATGCTGGGCCTTGCGCCCGAAACGACCGACCCTGCCCTCGGCGTCCAGGTTCGGACGCCCGGATATCCCGTCGCCGTCGACGTCGTCCGGATCGGCGCGGCCGAGCAGCTCTTCCTCGTCGATGCGCGCCACAAGACCGAGCCCGTAGACGGCCGAGGCGCGAATCTCGGCCATCGCCGTCGCGCCTTCGGGTATCGTCTCGATCGTCAGCCCCACCTCGCGCCCGCGCTCTGTGACCGCCTGCTGCAGCAGGTCGCCGCCTAGCTCGGGCAGGGTGCTGCACCCCTCGACGGGATGGAAGCGGCTGACCTTGATCACCGGCTCGGCCCCGTGCCCGCCGCTGGTGGGCAGATCGTGGCACGAGCTGCACCGGTCCTGATTGAAGAGCGGCCCCAGCCCCTGCTGCGGCGAAAACGGCCTGTTGAACAGGGCTTGGCCCCTGTTGAAGGCGGCCAGCTCGGCCTGGCTCAGCCCCGGAAGCGGCAGCCCCGGCTCGGTCTCGGTGAAAGGGGGCCCGGCCCGGCATCCCCACGCCAGCAAAATGCACGCCAGCGGCGCACAGCGTGGCCATCGCAGCGGCGTGCCTGCAGCCCCAATCAACCGCCTGGCAACCCCAAGGTGTGGTACTGGTACTGGAACTTGATCGTCTCCTGCTCTCCATCGTCGTTGGCGAGCGGAAGGAACCGGGTGTCGTTGTACCATTCCTCGTCGTCCAGGTACACCCTCATCGCCACGGTGGCCTCGACGGGCGGGTCGGTGTAGGCCTCGGCGTAGAACTGCAGCCGAAAGTCTAACGGGTACGACTCGGAAAACGGCAGCGACACGGTGCTGGTGTCCGCCTCGACGAGCTGGGTTCTGGTCGGGCACCCCGGATCGCCCGGAATCTCGCACTCCGGGTCGTCAATCTCGATAAACCAGCGCGAGACGATAAGCGTGATGCTGCTGACATCGGAGCTTTCGAGCTCCAGTCGGACAACTTCGGGTTCCCGGTCGAGGGTGAGCGCCTCGCATCCGGCCAGTGCCAGCACGGCTCCGGCGAGCGCGACAAGGCGCCGGTTGGGGCGCCGGGAGGGGTTGTTGCGGTGCGGATTCATGGTCACTGCCTTGGTGTCGAGAGAAGCGTCGTGGGCGCGTGGGAGAGCAACCGGCTCTGTACCCACGCTGTTCCATGATGTTCCCGTTCGTGGTTGCAACGCAAGGGGTCCCGCAGCTTGCGGGAGCGCCCGATTGCTCTTTCCTTCAAGCAAGCCCTCTCGCGTTGGTCGCCGACCGGCGACCGCAGAGAGGCGAGGAGACGAAATGGCAGGTGCTACAGAAATCACGTTGAGCGCCCTCGGCGTGCTGATCGCGCTCACCGGCGTGCTCATCGCGGTGTCGAGGCTGGTGCTGCGGAACATCGCCGAGCTGGGCGGGCGCGTCAGCGACCTCGGCGACCGGCTCGACACGTCCGTCAGGGACCTAAACCACCGCATCAACGCCGTCAACCAGCGGCTGGACGCGTCCGTCAAGGAGCTCAACCACCGCATCGACGGGTCGGTCAGGGATCTCAACCACCGCATGGACGCGTCGTTCAAGGAGCTCAACCAGCGGCTCGACACTTCCGCCGAGATGAGCCGTCTGGCGCATGAAGCCATCGGCGGCCGGATCGACGATCGAGTGGGGGAGCTCCGGGCCGAAATGGTCGGAATGGGAGCGGAGCTTCGCGGGCAGATACTGGCCGGGCGGAATCAGACGGAGGGCCTCGGAACCGAACTGCGCGGGAGAGTCGACAACCTCGGAACCGAACTGCGCGGGAGGGTCGACAACCTGGGCGCCGAGCTCCGGGGACGGCTCGACGACATGGGCGAGACGCTGTCCGAAGTGCGCGAGGGCGTCGCTTTCGTAAAGGGCCGACTCGTGGGGATCGAAGAGAGCTGACCGGCTGTTGGCCGACGCCGGATCGTGCGCGAACCGCTAGCGGAAGTTCCCGAAGTTGACCTCGGCCGTCTTTTCGCCCGCGCTCCAAGCCACCACCACCGACCCCGACAGCTCGGGCTCGATCACGCCGAAGGGATAGTCCACCAGCGACGAGACCCGGGCGAAAGCGGTGGGCTGGTAGCAGATGTTCGTGCCGAAGCTGGTGATCCCGACCTGCATCCAGCGATGGCGGTACGGGACCATGAGAGGGCCGCCGGAATCGCCGTTGCAGATCGACTCGTTGGATCCGAGCTTGCCTGCGCAGATGGTGCTGTCGAGGATGTTCTGGCCCAGGTGGGTCTGGCACTCGTCGTTGGAAATGATCTCGGCGTCGAGCTTCTTGAGGACCGCCGACGAAGGGCCGCCGTCGGACACCAGCCCCCATCCGACGGTGGTGGCCATCGTGCCGGGGGCCGACAGGTCGGCGCGGTCCGGCGTGAGCAGCTCGATGCGGGGATGCATGTGCTCGCCGACCAGCTTCAACAGGGCGATGTCGCTCGAAATGCCCGCCTGGGTCGCGTAGCTGGGGTGGATGTAGATGCGCTCCACCGCAATCAGCTCGCCGTCGGTGAGCTTGTTGTGCGCGCCTGCAAGCACCTGAACGTCATCGGGTCGCGCATCGTCGACGCAGTGGGCCGCGGTCATCACCCAGTCGCCGTCGACGAAGGTCCCGCCGCAGAACTGGAACCGGTTCGCGCTCGTCACCAGCGCAACTTGGAAGGGGAACTCCCCCGGCTCGGCCTCCTCGCCGCCTATGATGGCCGCCACTTGCGGTTCGAGCGCGTCCGAGGGACGTCCCGGCGCGGTGTTCGTCCACCCAATCGTGAGCTCCTGGCTGACGGTGTAGCTGCGGTTCGCATCCAGCCCCTCGAAGATGTACTCGCCGCTGTCGTCGCTCAGCGCGGTCGCCTCGGTCGAATCGCGCACCCCGTCCTCGTTCTCGTCCAGGAAGACGACCATGGCGGCTATGGGGTGCTCGTCCTCGTCGCGCACGCCGTCGGCGTCGGCATCGTGCCACACCACTCCCCTGATCGCGTTCTCGCCGGTTCCGGGCGGGCTGTTCACCGTGATGGGCGTGCCGTTGCTGGAATGCGAAGCGCCACGGTCGTCGGTCACGGTGAGGCTCGGGGTGAAGGCGCCCACCGCGTCGTAGGTGTGCGTGGCCGTCTGTCCGGAACCCGTGCTGCCGTCGCCGAAAGCCCAGTCGTAGCTGACGATGCTGCCGTCGGGGTCGCTCGAAGCGCTGGCGTCGAAGCGGACCTCGAGGGGCGCGGCGCCCTCGGTCATGTCGGCGCTGAAGACAGCGGTGGGACGCAGGTTGGGCGTTCCCGTCGGCTGGGTGGGGGTCGCGTCGCCGCCGCAGGCGACCAGGGCGAGTGTGGCCGCCGCCAGGGCGAGTGGGGCGGCCACCAGTCCGGTCGGCTCGTGGAAGCCGGTTGGCTCTTGGGTTCTCAGCATCGGGCAACTCCTGCGGGCGTGGACCATGACAACGCTACGACGTCCTGATTCTCCCCCGGGGATCGCCTGCCTGCCAAATCGAAGTCAGCACGTCGACAGCGCCCGCCAGTCTGGCACTGTTCGTGCTAAGCTCTTCAATCCTTGTCCGCAGCTCCTTGCTCTCGGCGGCGATTCGGTCGCCAATCGCCGCATGGGCCTCCTGGTTTTCCCGCTGCATGGCCAGCAGAAGGTCGCGCGTCTCAATGCGCACGTCCGACATGACTTCTCGGTTGGCGAAGATCGAATCGCGGTTCGCTTCGATCCCACCGTGGTTCTGGGTGATCGCGGCAGCGAGTTCCTTGCGGGTGGTCGCCATCTCGCCGTGAAGCTGGTCGCCAAGCGCTGCGATCTCACCGCGCAGCTCGTCGCGCAGCTTCGCCATCTCGCCGCGAAGCTCGTCGCGCGTCTCCTTTTTGCCTTGGGCGACGGCTTCCGCCAAAAGGGCGACCATGCGGGGGCGCACGAACCACGTCCAGCCGACGCCCATGATGGCGGCGACGCCAACGATCGTCTGGATCGAAGTCGGGATCGTTTCCCAGACCGAGGTCCCCACGCCGAGATCCTCCTGAATGAATGGACTGCCAAGCATTGATTATACTCCTGTGAGATGCGGGTTGCGAGGGCGCACCGATGCGCGCCAACAGCATCGGCCCGAATCGTGGGCGAATCCATGGCTCGTTGGGCCTAATTTCCCGGGGGCCGGGCCACGGTGCTTCGCCGCCACTCACAGCGAGGAGGAGAGAGCCATGAAAGCAGATCCCAGACGGCTTCGGACGGCGGTGCTTCCGCCGGTCGCCGCGCTCCTGATGGCCGCGTGCGGTGGCGGAGACGGTGGCGGGGAGGACGCCGCCGCCCTTCCTGCAAACGCAGCTCTCTACTTCCCTGACCGACTGGCCGACACTGCGCCCGAGACGTTCCGTGCGCGATTCGAGACCACCGAGGGCGCGTTCGTGATCGAGGTGCACCGGGCCCAGGCTCCGCGTGGCGCCGACCGGTTCTACAACCTGGTGAAGAACGGCTACTTCGACGGCGTGCGCTTCTTTCGGGTCATCGAGGGGTTCGTGGCGCAGTTCGGGATGCACGGCGAGCCGCAGGTGCAGGTCAGGTGGTCGGCCGCGACCATTCCGGACGACCCCGTGGCCGCGTCGAACATGCGCGGGACGGTGACGTTCGCGAAGGGTGGGCCCAACACCCGCACGACGCAGCTGTTCATCAACCTGGTGGACAACACGACGCTGGACGGGGACGGCTTTGCGCCGATCGGCGGCGTTGTCGAGGGCATGGATGTCGTCGACCGCATCCATTCCGGGTACGGCGAGCTGGCCGGGCGCGGCGGGAACGGCCCGGTCGCGCAGAACATCGCCGCAAGGGGCAACGAGTATCTGGCCGAGAGCTTCCCCGAGATGGACTACGTGGTTTCGGCGGCGCTGGTGGATCCGGCGGGGGAGATGGACGGCGACGGCGCCGCTGCCGCTGGGGACGGGCAGCCATGACGCGCACCCGACTCAGCCGGACCATCGATGCGCCGGTCCACATGGTCTTCTCGACCGTGGCCGACATCTCGAACTTCTCGAAGGCGGTGCCGCACATCGTCAATGTGGAGTTTCTTTCGGAGGTGAGGGCGGGCATTGGCGCCCGGTTTCGCGAAACGCGCGTGATCGGGGGCCGGAAGGCCACGGCAGACCTGCGGATAACCGAGTTCGTCGCGAACGAGCGCGTTGGGTTCGTGTCGGACCAGGGGGGCGCGGTGTGGGAGACGGTCTTTACGGTGAGCCCCGTCGCGGACGGGCAGGCCACGCGGCTGGACATGGTCATGGTGGCGACGCCGCACCGGCTGCTCGCCCGGCTTATGGTGCCGCTCATGAAGAAGGTCGTGGCCAAGGCGATCGCCGCCGACCTCGATGCCGTGGAGGACTACGCCGAGAGGCAGGCTGGCGGGCCGGTGGCGTAAATTTTACATTACATTATGTCATGTTTACATTACATTCGCGACCTCGGGGCGCTGCACGCAGAGGTCGTCGAGTGCCGCCGCTGCCCGCGACTGGTCGCTTGGCGAGAGAGGGTGGCCAGCGAGAAGCGCGCCGCCTTTCGCGACGACGAGTACTGGGGCCGGCCCGTTCCGGGCTTCGGGGATCCCGCGGCGGGGGTGCTTGTGGTGGGTCTGGCGCCGGCGGCCCACGGCGCGAACCGCACGGGACGCATGTTCACGGGCGATCGCTCGGGGGACTGGCTGTACCGGGCGCTCCACCGGGCGGGGTTCGCCAACCAGGCCCTGAGCCGGGATCGCCGGGATGGCCTGGAGCTCGACGGCGCCTTTGTGACCGCGGGGGTGCGGTGCGCGCCGCCGGGCAACCGCCCCACCTCGGAGGAGCGGGACCGCTGCGGCGACTTCCTGCGGCGCGAACTCGACGTTTTGTGGCCCGGCCTCCACACCATCGTGGCGCTGGGGGGCTTCGCGTTCGGCGTCGTCCTGCGGCTGCTGGCCGAGCGCGGCCTTGCCCTTCCGCGCCCGCGTCCGAGATTCGGTCACGGCGCCGAGGTCGACCTGGGAGCCGTGGCGCTGATCGGATCCTATCACCCCAGTCAGCAGAATACGTTTACCGGAAGGCTCACCGAGCCTATGTTCGACGCGATCTGGCAGCGCGCGGCCGAGCGCGTCGCGAACGAGGGGCCCGACGGGTCGCGGCAGACCCCGAGCGCTCCGGCGCGGAGCTCGCGGGAGGCCCCGGCGAAATGAACGCCTACCCTAGCTAGGAGGAGACATGCGGGATCCTACTGAAGAAGAGCAAGTGGTCATCGACCTTATCCTGGCCGGTGTGAGCGAGTTCGACGTGCCCGACCGAATCGGCATCAGCTGGGCCGAGTACGAAGCCTGGTACGGAGACCCGCTGAATGAGCGCGCAGCGCTGATCCGGCAGGCCAAGAGGGCCTATCGCGACAGCAAGGAGCGCCTGCCGCCCGAGGAGCGGGCCGAGCATGCCGGAGAGGCCATTCGCCGCTTCAAGCAGAAGGTCATCGACGACGAGGTGGACCGGATCATCCGGCAGAGCCAGAAATAGCCCGCTCGAATCACCCCGGCGGGCCGTCGGGGTGCAGCTCGCACTCGGGCGGCTGAAGCCTGGTCCAGGACAGCGCGATGATCGTCCACGATTCGTCTTCGTTGCGGGTCAGCAGCAGGGCGTCGGCCCCGCAGTGACTTAGGTCGTCGCCGACGTAGAAGTCATACGGCGTCCACACCATGGCCAGGTCGCCGCTCACGCGGACCTCGGCATCCCACATCCGCTCGGTCAGGACTTCGGCGCTCCCCTCGAGCCGCGCGATCAGCTCGTCGCGCGTCGAGGTCGTGCTGGAGCGCGTGCCGTCGGCCGCCCGCTCCACCGAGTGCATCAGCACGTCGGGATGCATGATCTCGCGCAGGATGTCGCCGTCGCCCGCGGCCAGCGCGTCGAAGATGCCCTGCACCGCTGCCAGGATCGCCTCGCGCTCGGCTTCGGTGGGCATGTGCGCGGCGGCGGCGGGTGGTGCGGCACCCCTAACCCCCCCGGGGGGTATGACCCCCGATTCGGCGGCTTCGGGGCCACTCGCGGAGCCCGGGGCCGAGTCGGCCACGGAGGCGTCGTCGGCGGCCGGGGTGCAGGTGCCGAGTGCGAGCGCGGCAAGCGCTGCCGCGATGCTGGATCGGGTCATCGTTCTTGCTCCTTGGGGAGGGGGGTTGGGGAATGCCTACCAGAAGATCGCGTAGAGCACGGCCGCCGTGGCGATCACCCCGCCCGCCCACCACTTCGCCCCGGGCGCCGGCGTCAGGTCCACCTTGGCCGCCGAGCTGGGCAGCCGCCTCGGTTCGGCCAGGCCTTGCCGCAGCGTCAGAATGGCCATGAACGCCGAGATCGCCACGAAGGTGATCGCCATGTGGTGCAGAAACGCCACTTGCGGCAGGGCGCGCAACAGCACGCCGTAGATCGGAATGCCCAGAATCATTCCGCCGAATGCTGCGGCCGGCGGCGTCCGCGGCACGAACAGCCCGAAGAGGAACGCCGCCACGATCCCCGGCGAGATGAAGCCCCAGAACATCTGGATGTACTCGAACACGCTCCCGGCCCTGGCCACGACCGGAGCCCAGAGACACCCGACCAGCACCAGGGCCGCTGTCGTCCACCGCCCCACCAGCATCAGCCTGCGCGACGACGCCCCGGGCCGCAGGTGGCGCTTGTACAAGTCCACGCTGAAGATCGTCGCAGCCGAGTTGAGCATCGAATCGAGCGAACTCATCACGGCGCCGAAGAGCGCGGCGAACATGGCGCCCGTCAGCCCCGCGGGAAGCAGTTCGCGCATCATGACCGGGTACGCCTGGTCGGGGTTGGCCACCTGGTCGGCGAACAGCTCGGCGGCCATGATGCCCGGGAACACGATGATGAACGGAATGGCCAGCTTGATGAACCCGGCCAGGAAGATGCCGCGCTGGCCGTCGGCCAGACTCCGGGCTGCCAGCGTTCGCTGCGTGATGAACTGATTCAGTCCCCAGTAGAAGAGGTTGGGAATCCAGAGCCCGCCCACGAATACCGCAAGCCAGGGCATTTCGGGGTGATTCCACGGGAGGACGGTGTGCAGCTTGCCGTCGGCGGCTTCGAGAAACGGCGCAATCCCCCCCATCGCGCGGAAGCCCAGCACCGTCACCACCACCCCCCCGAGTAGCAGCGCCACGCCCTGCAGCAGGTCGGACCACACGACCGCCTTCAGCCCGCCGTAGATGGTGTACGCCCCGGCCAGCACGCCGATCAGCCAGATTCCCAGGTTCGTGTCGATGCCGAAGATCGACTCCAGCGCCAGCGCGCCCGAATACAGCACCGTCGCGAGCGCCACGAACACGTAGGCAGCCATGATGAAGGCGGCCATGAGCGTGCGGGTTCGCACGTCGTAGCGGAACTCGAGGTACTCGGGGATCGTGTAGATGCCCGCCTGCAGGAACTTCGGCAGGAAGAAGAGCCCCACCAGCACGAGGGTCACCGCCGCCATCCACTCGTAGCTGGCGATCGCCAGGCCGAGCTCGTAGCCGCGGCCCGCCATGCCCACGAAGTGCTCGGTCGATATGTTGGACGCGATCAGCGAGAAGCCGATCAGCCACCAGGGCAGATTGCGTCCGGCCAGAAAGTAGTCCGACGCGTCGTGCCTGCCGCGCGAGGCATAGAGCGAGATGCCCACGACGGCGAGCAGGAAGCCGACGAAGGCGGCAAGGTCCAGCGGCTGAAATGACATGCACTCAACATGATGGCACCACCGGTGAACAAGCCAGCCGAGCCCCGCAGGCTACACCGCAACGTCTGGGCCGCCAGCGGGACCAGCTTCCTGACGGACGCGTCGAGCGAGATGCTGCTCAACGTGCTGCCGCTGTTCCTGTCGAACGTGCTGGGCGTGCGCGTGTGGGCGGTCGGTCTGGTCGAGGGGCTTGCCGACGCGACCGCCAGCGTGGTCAAGCTGTACTCGGGGTGGCTGTCGGACCGGCTGGGGACCCGCAAGTGGCCGGCGGTGGCCGGGTACGCCATCTCGGCGCTGTCCAAGCCGTTCTACCTGCTGGCCGGCACGTGGGGGGCGGTGGCCGCGATCCGCTCGGGCGACCGGCTGGGCAAGGGGGTGCGCACGGCGCCGCGCGACGCGCTGCTTGCCGACTCGACTGCGGCGGGGCGCCGTGGGCTCGCGTTCGGGCTGCACCGGGCGGCCGACACCGCGGGGGCCGTGGTGGGGATCGGGGTGTCGATCTGGGTGGTGCAGCGGGTGCAGGGCGGCGGGGCGCTGCTGGAGGCCGAGACGTTTCGGTCGCTGGTGGCGTGGAGCCTCGTCCCCGCGTTCCTGGGGGTGGCGGTGCTCGCCCTGGGGGCGAGGGACGTGGCGGGGCGCGAGGGGGGCGGGGCCGGGCGCGTGGGGGGCGGGGCGGGGCGCGAGGGGGGCGGGGCGGGCCGCAAGCGCGCCGGGCTCGCGCCGGGCGGCGAGAGCGCCACGGGCGGCAATGGTGGCCGGGTCGGCGAGGGGGGTCCTCTTCCCGGGCCGGGCGGACTTGGGCGGGGCTTTGCGGCGTTCGTCGTCTGTTCCGTGATCTTCGAGCTTGGCAATTCAGCAGACGCCTTCCTTGTGCTGAGAGCGCAGGAACGGGGCTTCTCGGTGGCCGGGATCCTGTGGCTTCTGCTGGCGTTCAACGCGGTCTACGCGCTCGTGTCCACGCCGGCGGGATCGCTGGCCGACCGAATTGGGCGAAAGCATGTTGTGGCGGGCGCCTGGGGGCTGTACGCGCTGGTCTACCTGGGCTTCGCGCTCGCGGGTACGACCATGCACGTGACCGTGCTGTACCTGCTCTACGGGGTGTATCACGGGCTCGCGGCGGGGGCGGCCAAGGCGCTCGTCGCGGATCTGGTGCCGGCGGCGCGGCGCGGGACCGCATACGGGGGACTCGCGGCGGCGGTCGGCATGGCCACGCTGCCCGCCTCGGTGCTGGCGGGCGTGCTGTGGGAAGGGCTCTTCGCCTGGCAGGGATTCGGACCGGCGGCGCCGTTCGTCTTCGGGGCCGTCATGGCGGGGACTGCGACGGCGGTGTTGCTGGTCGCGGTTCCCGGCGGGCGGCGGCGGGCGGATCGCTGGGCGGACTAGTTCAGAGCCCGGAACCTGACCAGCACCGGCAGGTGGTCGCTGGTGGTTTCCTCGTAGTCCGGGATGTGCTCGTCGACCCTGTGGACCACAGCCGAGCCGGCCTCGTAGGCGGACATGATCTCGTTCGACGCCAGTATGTGGTCGATCACGTCGTCGTAGCCCAGGATCGAGGTGACGCCGGTGGCGGTGAGCTCGGCGGTGGGGAAGACCCACTCGGGGGCGGCGTCCACGAAGGGGCGGTAGGGGGTGTCCCGGCCCGCGGTGATCGACTCGTCGACGTCGTCGTTCCAGTCGCCGGGGACCAGCACGACGTCGTCGGCCAGCGCCGAATCCAGGTGCGCCTTCAGGCCAACCGCCGCTGCGGCGCGCCGCTCCCACGAGGCGACCTGCTGGTCGGCCTTGGCGTGGAGCACGATGACGACCGCCGCATTCGCGACGCCCGCATGGTTCAATCGGACGCGCGCCTCCATGGGTGGCCGGCCGGCGAACTCGTGGTCGAGCTCGGCCAGGATGATCCGCGCGCCGACGACCTCGACGACCGACGTCTTGAAGATGAGCCCGACCTTGATCTCCTGATCGCCGTACGAACCGGACCCGCCGACCACGCTGGCGTCGTTGGCCAGCAGCCCCTCGTATCCCGGCAGGTGGGAGAGCAGGTCCGCGAAGGCGGCGGCGCTTCTCACCTCCTGGACGCCCCACAGGTCGGCGTCGGTCCCCAGAATCACGTCGCGAACGCGCGCCAGCTGCAGGGTCTCGTCGCGCGGCCCCTGCGTCGTCGATCCGAAGTGGAGCAGGTTCCACGTGGCCACGTCGAAGGTGGCCGCGGTGCCCTGGGCCGGCACGGCGATCGGCTGCGGCAGCGGTTCCGGCGGGGGCGGGGGCTCGGGAAACGGCCCGGCGGGCGAGATGGGGCCGCACGCTGCAACCGCAAGCGCGAAGACGGCCACGGCGCGCAGGCGGACACGCGGCTGGGGTCGCCCGGCGATCACGCCAATTCCCGTATCCGTCGCTCGATCGCGTCTAGGACACGGCGAAGCGACCTGCGTTCCCGCCCGAAGAAGTAGCGCCAGGGCAGGTACGCGGACGCCCATCCCAACGCCGAGGCAATTCCGACCACGAGGGGCGCCGCGCCCAGTCCCGCGGCAAGGAGCCCGCCGCCAATTGCGAGCATGGGTCCCGGGCCGAAGCCGAACACCAGCAGTCCGTCGCGATAGTTGCCCAGCACGCGCACCCGAGTGGCGTCTCCGTCGCGGCGAATCGACACGTACCGTCCGCCCATGACGCTGCTGGCCCGCCATTCCATCCCTCCCAGAACCTCTTCCACGATGCCGTGCCGGGCGAATTCGGTTCTGATCAGGTCCAGTAGCTGGGGAAGAGTCTTGGGATCCAGGCGACCGGGAACCAAGCGTTCCAACTGCTCGGTTGGGGAAAAGCCCACCGGCAAAGGGGGCGGCGGTTCCCCACGGCGCACCGCCATCTCCTTGGCTGCTTCCTCGATGCGGGACGCGTCGATCCCGGCCTCGGCCCCGATCTCCTTGAGCTCGGCCAGGGTCAGGCCCCCGTCGGCGCCTCGGTCGCGGTCGGTCGCGGCGACCTCGGCCGCCCTGTGCAGGATGACCGCGACCTCGTCGTCGTCGTAGCGGCGCTCGCTCATGGTCGCGCCGCGCCCGCCTCTCCCGGCTCGCCTTCGGCGAGCGCGTCCAGGCGCGCCAGCGCCTCCGCGAACCGCGCCTCGAGGCGCGGTATCTCGGTGCCGCTGTACCCGATGCGCAGCCTCGTGAGCGATGCCGCAAGGACCTCGCGGAGCTCGGCGGCGGCCGTGCGCCGCGTGGCCGGGTCCGTGCTGCCCCGCGCCCCGATCCACACGGGCGCGGTGTGCGCGAATGGCGCCACGTCCATCGACGGCCACCGCGTCTCGCCGCCCCGGGCGCGGGCCGCGACCCAGCCGCCGACGGGCAGCTCGATCTCGCCGCCGTACGTGCGCTGGCCGGGCGCATCGATGCCCGGGTGGGACGCAACCACGCGCCCGTTCACGAGGATCTCCACCGTGTCCACCGCGGTGGCCGTGGCCACGTCCAGCGTCCAGGCGGCGGTGGCGGGCCCGGGACCGTCGCCGGGGTCGACCGCGTCGCCGGGCCGCCGCCCGGCGACGCGGAGGTCGAGGAAGGGGCCGTTGGTCACGAACGAGCGGCCCTCGCGCAGCCCCTCGACGTAGACGGGCCAGTTGAGGCGGTCGCCCGTGTGCACGTAGACGCGCGTGGCGCCCACCGCCATGGTGCGGTGGAAGTTGAGCATGACGTCGGTGCCGGCCGACGGCGCGACGGTGAGACCCAGGTTGAGGAAGCGGTGCCAGAGCGACGAGGTCCCGTGCGAATTGCTCCACAGGCACACGACCTCGAGCGCGTCGACGCGGCCAAGCACCGCGTCGGCGACCAACTCGACGGGGACGCTCCCCGCGCCGCCCTCGGCGAAGGGATCGGGCGCCCCGACCGGATGCACGTAGTAACCCAGGCCGCCCTGGCCGTGCGCGAAGTCCAGCACGTCGGCGTTGGCGCGGTCGTCGGTCCCGTAGACTTCGTAGCCCGGTCCCCAAACCCAGGGCCAGTGCAGCTCGGGAATCTCCATCAGTCCCATGTGGCCGAGAAAGTGCGACCGGATCTCCTGCCCGAAGCGGATGAAGGGCGAGGCGTCCGACTTCTCCCATCCCCAGAACCCCTGGTCCTCGAAGCGGTTGTGCAGATTGGCGAGAAGGGGCGTCGCCATGTCCAGCGCTTCGCCGCGCATCTTGGCAACCATGTCGCCCGGGTCCAGGTCGGTCTGGCCGCCGTAGTTGAGGTGGAAGTGGTGATCCCCGGACGCCCATCCGGCCATGCGCGCGTCCCAAACGCGCTCCAGCGCCAGAGTCACCTCGGTGACGCCTCCCGGGGCGGCGTCCACGGTGGCTGTGACTTCGGGCGTGGCAAGGCCCTGAACGGCGGACACCGTCACCTCGCCCGCCGGCACCGTGACCTCGACGGTCCCCGGACTGTAGAAGAAGACCCGGCCGCTCGCCCCGTCGAAGTGGGCGTCGCCCTCGTCGGGCACGGCGGGATGCCCGCTGGCGTCCACCACGTTGAGGCGCGCCGGTTCGAGCGCCCCGCCACCCGAACCGCCCCGGCCGCCCGCACCGCCGACCCCACCCCCGCCACCCGCACCCACCGTCCGGATCCGCACGCGGGCGTTGTCGCCGGCCCACTCCCACGCGCGCACCGGCACCGGCTCGGCAGCCCCGCCGGCCGACCGGACCCGCTTCAGGCCCATCACCTCGCGGTCGTCGGCCTCGGAGTAGTAGATCCACTCGCCGTCCGCACTCCACGCGGGCGCAAGCGGCAGACCGCCCCTCGCCAGCACAATCGGCGCGCCGGGCCGGTCCACATTGTGAACGCGCAAGTCCCACCCGTCTCCGGTCGGCCAGTTCAGCGCAATGGTCCGGCCATCGGGCGAGAGCGCCGGCCGCGCCATCGACGCGATGCTCCCCGCAGCCAGGGTCCGCGCCTCGCCGCCGTCGCCCGAGCGCACCTCGACCCGGTCGCCGCCACGCTTTGCGAGCACCACGAAGCTCCCGTCGCCTCGCGGCTGCGGCTTCATCTCGATCCCAAGCTCGCCGGTCAGCGCGCGCGCCTCGCCGGACTCCAGATCGAGCGCCCACACATCCAGCGTGCCCGCCTGCCCCGAGGTGTAGTACAGGGCGCCGCCGTCGGGCGAATACGCGGGGTCCAGATCGATCGCGGGCGTGTCGATGGTGCGCAGCACGGTCCCCGCCGCCGCATCGACCACCACGATCCGCGTGTCCCGGTCGTTGTCGCGCACCAGAGCCAGCCGATCGCCCGCCGGGTGCCACGCAGGCCGCGAATCCACGTCGCGCCCGCGCGTAAGCTGCCGCGCCGTCCCCGTTTCGAGGTCCATGATCCAAATCCATCCCCGCGCCGCGAACGCGATCCGACTTCCGTCCGGCGACGGCGCCGGATCAATGGGCCCGTTGGTCAGCACCGGCAGTTCGTAGCCTTCCAGGTAGACGTGATGACCATATCCCTGCACGCGGGGGTAGCGATTCGTCCACTGACCCGACGCGGCTTCGGGGAAAGGGGTCATGCTGGCAATCACGGCGGCGCACACGGCGCCTGGCAGCGGCTTCTTCACGGCGTCGCCTCCTTGCGGCGGGTTGCGCGGTAAGCATCGCGCAGGCCGGACCGGCGCGGCAAGGGCCGCCCGACGACCCTGCCAACCCGCCGACCAAGTCCGCGCTGCCTTCGGGCGGCCACGCAGCCACCCTGGCCGCGCCGCTGTATGTTTCTGAAACCGGCCCCCGCGCACGCGCACGCGCCGCGGCCCCTCCCGTCCACGCGGTCCAACCCCGGCGGCCCCCATGACCCACCCCCGACCCCCCGGCACCCTCCCGGCGCTCCTCACCGCTGTCACCCTGGCCGCCTGCCAGGCGCCGCCCCCCGAAGCGCCGCCCGGCGACCAGGCCACGCCGCCCACCGCCGAAGCGCCGCCCCCCGACCAGACCACGCCCCCGACCGCCACGCCCGCCCCCGACCCGGCCCTCGAAGAGAGCGTCTTCCACCTGGGCGGCGCACTTCCCTGGGGCGAACCCAGCGGCGGCACCCGCGTCCTGCCGCTCTACGGCAGCGCCACCGCCCAGGGACGCGCGTTCGCCTTCCGGCTCGAAGTCCAGCCCGGCTTCGAAATGGGCCCGCACACCCATCCCATCACCGAGCACCTGACCGTCCTGTCCGGCGAGTTCTGGGTCGGCATCGGCGAGACGATGGACCGCGACGCGGCGACCGCCTACGGCCCGGGCAGCTACCTGGCGATCGCCGCGGGTGTTCCGGCGTACATGTGGGCCGACGAGGAGACCGTCGTCCAGGTCCACGGCGTGGGTCCGCTCACCACCGACTTCATCGCGCCCCCAGAAGCATGACCGCTCGGCTGGCCCCGGCTCCGGCCCCGCCCCGGTCGAGCGCGGCGCCGCCCCAAGCCCGGACGACTGCGCGGCTGGCCCCGGCCAGGACGGCCACCCGGCTGGCCCCGCCCCGCACCCGCGCGCTTCCGCTCCTGTTCGCCGCCGCCCTGGCCGCGCCTTTGTGGGCGTGCATCCCGTCCGAAGAAACCACGCTGCGCGCCGGCGACCCCGCCCCCGACTTCACCGCGACCTCGCTCGCCGACGGCGCGCCCGTCGCCCTCTCCGACTATCTCGGCCAGACGCTGCTCGTCAACCTTTGGGCCACCTGGTGCCACCCCTGCCGCACCGAGACGCCGTACCTGCAGTCCGTCTACGAGCGGTACCGCGACCGCGGCCTGCGCATTCTGGGCGTGTCGATCGACCTGCCCGCCGACTCGGCCGCCGTGGTCCACTTCGTCGAGGAGTTCGGCGTCACCTACGACATCGCCCTCGACCCCGACGCCGTGTCGCGCGAGATCTTCCACGCACGAGGCCTCCCCACCTCGGTGCTGATCGACCCCCGGGGAGCCGTTGCCTTCAGCTGGATCGGGCCGATCCCGGAAGGCGATCCCACCTTTGTCGGGGGGCTGGAGGCAGTGCTGGAAGCCCGGGAACAGGCCCCTCGCGCCAACGAGGGCGTCGAAGCGCCCCGCTAACCCTCGCCCGGTTCCTCGTCGTCGAGTTCGCGCGCCCGCTTGCGCAGCCACGCCCCCACGCCCGCCACCAGGCCGAGCGGCAGCACCGTCAGCAGGCCGGTTGTCGCGAGGAACGCGATCCGGGCCTCGTCGTCCCGGTCGAAGCACACGGGGCAGGCGTGGAGAGTCTCCGGGGACACGGCCGTCCACACCAGGGCGATGGCGGCTGCCGCGAGGGCCACGCGCGGTCCGCGCCGTGCACGAGTGTTGTCCATGGCTAGAGGTACACCTGGAAGTAGAGGAAGGGCCAGACCAGCACCACGAAGTACCAGAAGAGCGCCACCGCAGACAGCGTCTCCCGGGTCAGCGTGCCGCGCACAAGCCGTCCGAACGCCCACGCCAGCGCCCCGATCGCCGCGACCGCGTGCGCCGCGTGGGCCCCGATGATCGTGTAGAAGAGCGCGCCGTACGTCGACGAGGTGATCGTCAGGCCTTCGCGGACGAGGGCCAGCCACTCGACGCCCTGCAGGGCCACGAACGCGCCGCCCAGCAGGGTCGCCGCCGCCAGCAGGGCGCCGATCGACTTGTTGCCGCGCTGGAAAAGGCGGTGCGCAACGAACAGCACGATCCCGCTGGCGACGAGCGCGCTCGTGTTGATCGCGGTCTGCTCGAAGGGAAGCCTCGGCTGGTTGGGCGGAGGCCACACCGAGCCGACCGCGCGCGCCTTGATGATCACGAAGGCCGAGATGAACCCGGCGAAGAGCATGATCTCGACGAAG
The DNA here is from genome assembly GCA_965221535.1 of Longimicrobiales bacterium. GTDB lineage: Bacteria > Gemmatimonadota > Gemmatimonadetes > Longimicrobiales > Gaopeijiaceae > Bin94. Next base: position 43,752 of record OZ244894.1, read on the forward strand.
ACGAACAGGATCATGCCGAGCACGCCGTCGGAGATCAGCTTTCTGGGCTTCTCCGGGCGGGGCCGAAACGGAATGATCGATGCGCGCGCAGACATCTTGGCGCTCCCTCTAGCCTTCCTGCCCGCCCGGCAGCAGGCCGCGGAGCCTGCCCATGCCCGGCAGCCGCAGCACGCGCTCCAGAAGCGGCCCGGCAATCCGCTGCACCATCGGCACTCTGGTCAGCGTCTCGAGCGCCAGCAGCAGCAGCCCGATCGAGAGGATGATCGCGACGGCGTTCGTTCCCACCGCCACGAGCACCACGACCGACCAGAACGCCCCGTGAACCAGGTTGTAGCCGCCGGGCAGCGCATTGTCGTTGGGCTTGGACGTGGGCACCAGGCCGGCGTAGCTCACCCCGGCGCCGTCCGCGTGGCCGCCCTCTTCGGCGTATTCCGCGTCGGCGGCGTGCTCGTCTCCGGCAGCGTATTCGCCTTCGCTCCCGTATCCTTCCGGGCTGGGAATCCCCCGCGCGATCGCCTCCTTCGCCGCGACGTTCTCCCACATCCGCCCTTCGTGCAGCTGCACGTCCGGCGCGATGCCGCCCCAGAAGAGCGCCAGCAGCAGCACCGACGCCGCCAGGAACAGCTTGGGCACCACGCGCTCGATCGTGAGGTGCATGAAGTTCTTGATGACGAGCCAGGCCTTGACCACCGCGATCCCGAACGCGGTGATCAGCGTCAGGGTGACGCCCAGGCCGATCGACCTGCCGAAGATCTCGACCTCCTGCTGCATCCGCCCGCCCACCTCGGGGCCGAGAATGCTCACCACCAGCAGAGCCAGCAGCACGAGGTAGACCTTCACGTAGTGGTTGCCGAAGAATCCCTTGTCTTCCGAGTGACCGGCCATGAGCTATTTCGCGATGTAGAGCAGGGGGAACAGGAAGATCCAGACGATGTCGACGAAGTGCCAGTAGATCCCGATGAGCTCGACGCGGTGGAGTTCGAGACCCTTGGCGGCGTCCCGCGCGACGACGGCCATGATGGCCGCGCCCGCGATCACGTGGAACGCGTGCAGGCCGGCGGCGGTGTAGTAGAACGCCCAGAAGCCGTTCGAGGTGATCGTGTAGCCGTGGCTGATCTCGTACCACCACTCGTAGGTCTTGACCCCGAGGAAGATGGCCGCGCCAACGATCGTCATATACAGGAACCTGGCGGCCCCCTTGCCGTCTCCGCGCTCGGCGGCCTGGTGCGCGAGCACCGCCGTCAGGCTCGAGGTGAGTAGCACGAAGGTGTTGAAGGCACCGATCCGGGTGTTCGTCACCGCCGCGGCGTCCGCCCACTCGGGGTGTCCCAGCCGGAACATGATGTAGGTCACCAGCAGACCCCCGAAGATCACCACCTCGGAAGCCAGGACCCACCAGACGGCGAGCTTGCCCGTGGCGGTGCCGGTGGCGGCGCGCGTCGTTGCAATCGGCCTCATGCGTGATCGGTCTCGCTATTTGGGTTCGTTCTGCGGCCAGTAGTCGTCTTCACGCCCAGGCACGCTGTATTCGTAGGGCCCGCGGTAGACGACCGGCATCCCGTCGGGGGGCCAGTTGCCGTGAGGCGGGGGCGATTCGGTGGTCCACTCCAGCGAATTGGCCTTCCAGGGGTTTCTGGGAGCCCTCTTCTTGGAGCGCGCCGTCTTGATGACGTTGTAGAGGAAGATGAGCTGGGCCGCGAGCATGATCAGCAGCGACACGGTCGCGATGACGCGCATGGACTGGAAGCCGTCGCCGGCCAGCTGCGGGAAGTGCGTGTAGTTGTAGATCCGGCGGTGCTGTCCCCCCATTCCGAGCACGAACAGCGGAATGAAGATCATGTTGAAGGGGATGATCGTGAGCCAGAAATGCCACTTGCCCAGGCGTTCGTCGAGCATCTTCCCGAACATCTTCGGGAACCAGTAGGTGAGGGCCGCGAACGTCCCGATGATCGCGATCGGGAAGAACGTGTAGTGGAAGTGGGCGAGCACGAAGTAGGTGTCGTGGAAGTAGATGTCCGCGCCCGCCGCGCCCAGGAAGATCCCGGTCACGCCCCCGATCAGGAATTCGGCCACGAAGGCGAGCGCCCAGAGCATGGGCGTGGACAGCGTGATCGAGCCGCCGTACAGCGTGGCGATGTACAGGAAGCAGAGCTCGGCGATCGGCACCGAAATCAGGAGCGTCGTCACGGTGAAGATGTTCGCCATTCTCGGGTCGATCCCCGCGACGAACTGGTGGTGCGCCCAGACGAAGAAGCTCAGCACGCCGGTCGCGGCGATGGTGAAGATCACCGTGCGGTAGGCGAAGAGCTTCTTGCGCGCGAAGGTGGTGATGATCTCGATCACCACGCCCATCGCGGGCAGCAGCACGACGTACACCTCGGGGTGGCCGAAGAACCAGAACAGGTGCTGCCAGAGGATCGGGTCGCCGCCGGCGGCCGGGTTGTAGAAGCCGGTGCCGAGCGTCTGGTCGAAGATGAGCATGATCGCGCCGGCCAGCAGCGGACCCACCGACAGCATGAACAGGATGCTCGCCACCACGATCATCCAGACCACGATGGGCACGTCGAAGGCGCGCATTCCGGGGGCGCGGGAGTTCATCAGCGTGGTGATGAAGTTGATCCCGCCCAGCAGGAACGCCACGAACTCGAGTCCGACCCCGACCACCCACAGAGTGCTCCCCAGCGGCGTCAGGTTGTAGGTGGAGTCGGCCGACAGCGGCGGGTAGGCGGTCCAGGCCCCCGCGAAGCCACCTCCTTCCACCACGAGCGAGGCCAGAATGACGATGGTGCTGACGAAGAAGACCTGGAACGAGAGGCGGTTGATCTTGGGGAAGACCATGTCGTCCGCCCCGACCATGAGCGGGATCAGGTAGTTCCCGAAGGCGGCCAGGAGCACGGGCATGGCCACCCAGAAGATCATGATCGTGCCGTGGTTGGTGACCAGCGCGTTGTACTCGCCCGGCGAGACGACTCCGAAGCCGGGCACCGGCATTCCGGGGAAGGCGAGCTGCATCCGGAAGACGTACGCCATGAACCCTCCGATGAGGGCCATGAAGATGCCGGTGAACAGATACTGCATGGCGATGACCTTGTGGTCGGTGGACCACAGGTACTTCAGCCAGCCCTGGGGACCATGGTCGGCATGGTCGTCGTGGGCGTGTCCGTGTGTCAGATCGACCGCGGGCTCAACCATCTGTATGGGTTCTCCGTATCTCGTTCGACCGGCTACTGGGCGGTCGGAGTGTTCGCCGCCACCCAGGCGGCGTGTGTTTCAGAGTCCTCCACCATCACACGGGCAGCCATCACCCCGTGCCCGAAGCCGCAGATCTCGGTGCACTGGACGTCGAAGGTTCCGGCGCGCGTGGGCTCGAACCAGCCGGTGATCGTGCGCCCGGGGATCGCGTCCTGCTTGATCCGCCAGACGGGGACCGAGAAGCTGTGGAGCACGTCTCTGGACTGGAGCTCGAAGTGGTAGGTCTTCTCGTGCTCTACGTGGAGCTCGTCGACGGTGAAGATGTCGTCCGGGGTGTCGAGGTCACCGTCGGCGCCCGGATGCTGGAAGGTCCACGCCCACTGCTGGCCGATCACGCGGACCACCGCGTCGGGATTCTCGGGCAGGTCCATCTTGATGTTGTACCACACCCGGAACGACACCAGGATGATCAGCACGTCGAACCCCAGCACGAAGAGGTGCGGGACGGTGATCCACCGCTTGTGGCGCTTGTTCTTCCCGTCGATGTACTCGCCCCGCTTCCCCGGCTTGGCGCGGAACTTGAGGATGAAGTAGAAGAAGATGCCCTGGGCCAGGAAGAACCAGACGCCCACGATGATCAGCACGGTCATGATGAGCCCGTCGATCTGGCCCGCGTAGGACGAGCCCACCTCGACGAGCGAGTCCATGAACCAGCTGAATTCGAAGAACTCGAAGAAACTCTCGAAGAAACTGTTCATGGCTGCCTCATGAGTGCAACACGAAGATCCAGACCACGGCGGCGCCGATGAACAGCGCGGAGAGGATCAGCGTGCTCCGCATGGTCTTCTTGGCGAAGACGATGGCGTCGTTGGCCTCGTCGGGCGGGGGCGGGGGGACCTGCGCCGCGAGCTCCGCGGGGAGGCGCGTGTCCGGGGACGCGTTCTGTTCCATGGTTCAGCGGCTCTGGTTCAGCGGCTCAGGGTGTAGACGTAGGCGGCGACCGCGCGCACCTGGTCGTCGGTGATCGAGGTTCCGGCTCGGGGCGACATCGCGCCCGGGTATTCCACCGGCTGCGGCACGCCCGTCATGACGATGTTGACGATCGACTCGTACGCGCCGTCGATGTTGAGCCAGACGTCGTCGGTGAGGTCGGGCGCCAGCGGGCCGCCGGCGCCGCCGCTCAGGTGGCAGGTGACGCAGACGCCCGCGCCGTGGAAGATGTCCTGCCCTTCCTGGGCCATTTCGACCGTCACGCCCTCGGGAAGGATCGAAGCGTCGACGATCAGCTCGGGCAGCGGTTCGGGCGGCGGTCCGGGGATCCGGCGCGGCAGCCGCTGCAGCGTCATGATGTAGGCGGTGACGTTCGCGATGCGCTCGTCGGACATGCCGAGCATGGGGCCCCGCATGACCGCGCCCGCCGCGTCGCCGGGCCGGGTGCCGCGCACGCCGTCGCGGTACTTCCGCAGCGAGGACTCGATGTACCAGTCGTTGAGGTGCAGCACCGAGGGCGCGTTCAGCTCCGGCACGGGCTGGTCGATCCCGCGCCCGTCGATCCCGTGGCAGTTCGAGCAGAGGGTGCGGTACTCCTCCTCGCCGGCCTCGACGTCGCCGCCCTCGAAGGTCGCCGGCGGGTCGGGGATCGGCAGGCTCATGATGTACTCGACGACCGATTCCACGTCGCCGGCGTCCGCGAAGAGCACCCGCGACATGGGGCGCATGCGCAGCCCCTCGGCGTCGGTGTAGTGGTAGCCGCGCACGCCGTCCCTGAACTTCCCGATCTGGTAGGTCAGGTACCAGTCCGAGGCACCGGCGATCGCGGGGGCCGCCAGCTCCTGGTCGCCCGCGCCGTCGTCGCCGTGGCATGGCGCGCAGGCGTCGAAGAGCTGTTCGCCCCGGGCGATCCCGGGCGCCGCCGCTTGTCCGCAGCCGGCCGAGACCGTGCAGATCGCAAGCAGGGCCGCGGCAAGAGTGAGGTTGGAAGGATGCCGTCTGATGGTCCGCGTCATTGTCCTCGCCCGAAGGGCCGTTGGCACGTAACGAAGTTGCGCCATCGAATATCGCCTATTCGGCGCGCGCATTCTACCCAACGGCCCCCGGATGGGCAACGGGCGGGGGATTGGCGGGGCCGGGAGGACCCCCGGCCGACCGCCGCTCGCAGATGGCGCTACTTCCGGAGGGTCACGACGAGCGCGCCGCCCGTGAAGCCCGTGCCGTACCGGATGGTCGCGTCCGCCGCGTTCAGGAAGCTGATTCGCTCGACCTGCCCGATGGGCAGCGACGCCAGATCGTCGCGCGTAGAGTGGGCCCTGCCGTCGATGACGACGCCGACGACGGGCACCGGATCGCTCAGCGTGCGGGCCGGTCGCGCTCTCAGCCAATGGGGCCGCAGGAGCGAGACCGCCTCCATCGCGTCGTCCACAGTCGAGGTCTCGAGCTCGTCCTGCGTGATGTCGGCGTCCCGGCCGCCGGGCGACGACGGCGAACCTCCGCCCGCCGACGCGCAGGCAGCGCCCCCGACGAGGGCCGCGACCGCCGCCGCGGCGAGCACGCCGCCCTTCAGTCCAAATCTCTTCGATCCCATGAATCGCTACTCCTCTCTGGAGAACTGGTTCGCCGTGGCCTGCAGATCTATACGGACCTCGTGGACGGCGCTTTCGTCCATCCAGACCTTGCGGTCGTAGCCCTGGCGCTCACTCATAGGCCGTCGGGGTTGGGGACAGGTTCAGCATCTCGCGCGCCTGGGCGGGAGTCGCGACCTCGCGGTTGTGTTCGCGGACGATGCGCGCCGCGCGCTCCACGAGCTGGCGGTTGCTCTTCGCCTTCTCGCCGCGGCGGTAGTAGACGTTGTCCTCCAGCCCCACCCGCACGTGGCCGCCCAGAATCGTGGCCAGCGTGGTCATGGGCAGCTGATGCGGCCCGATCCCGGACGTCAGCCAGACGGTGTCGTCCGGGAACTCGCGGATGATCTGGAGCACGTTGTCGACCGTCGGCAGGCTCGACGTCTGGTACCCCATGACCGTCTGGATCCAGTACGGCTTCTCGACCAGCCCCTCGTCGATCAGGAAGCGGATCACCCAGCCGCCGCCCGGATGGTAGGTCTCGAGCTCGGGCTTGATCCCGCGCGCCTTCATCTCGGTCGCGAAGTGCCTGATCTGGCCGTACGAGAACGGCAGGCACTCGTCGTAGACCGTCTCGGGGCGCGGATCGGGCAGCGGCGCGGGCCGGGCGCGGATCTTGAAGCGGCTCATGTCGGGCGTCAGGTTCAGCGACGCCACCTCGGGACGCGCGTCCAGGCACTGCAGCCGCTCCTCGTTCGTCATGCCGGGCCCGCCGCCCGTGGTGTCGTTGATGATGATCTCGGGACACGCCTCGCGGATCCTGGCGTTGACCTCGAGCCAGCGCTCGGTGGTCACCGCAGGCCGCGTCGGAAACTCCTTCTGCCGCGCGTGCACGTGCACCATCGACGCCCCCGCCTCGTACGCGCCGCGCACCGAATCGGCGATCTCCTCGGGCGTCTCGGGCAGGTTCGGATTCGACTCCTTGCCCTGAATTCCGCCGTTGCAGGCGACGCAGATGATCGTCGGCGGCATGCGCCCCACCCGGGCAAGGTACTGGTGCGCGTCGGCGTGGTTCCAGCGGTCGCGAAGGTTGGCCATGGGTGCGTGGGTCTCGGGGGGAGGAGGGTTGGGGGGAAGAGGGCGGCGGTGGCGGGCTCGGCCCGCTTGCCGTTCATTATTCACGCGTGTGGGCGCATGCGCGAGGGGAGCACCGCCGCTGTCCGCGCGTTCGCGGCCCGTGAACCAGGAGGCGCGATGGCTGCAGCATCCGCCGCCGCACCGGTCTCGCCCGGGGCGGTGGCCGTCGTGGGCGCCGGCCTGATCGGCCGAAGCTGGATCCGGGTCTTCGCGCGCGCGGGGTTCCGGACCCGCGTCTTCGACCCCGAGCCGGCGCAGGTGGAGCGGGCGGTCGCGTGGGCGCGGGCGGCGGCGCGCGCGGACGTGGATCTTGGGCTTTGCAGCAGCGCGGCGGCGCGCGACGAGGCGCGCCGGATCGTGCGCTGCGCGACCCTGGCCGAGGCGGTCGCCGGGGTGGCCTACGTGCAGGAGAGCGGCCCCGAGGCCGCCGGGGCCAAGCGGGCGATCTTCCGCGATCTCGACGCGGCTGCCGCTCCGCACGTGGCGCTGGGCAGCTCGACCTCGGCGCACGACATGACGGTGATCGCGCAGGGGCTCCCGGGCGCGGCCCGGTGCATCGTCGCACACCCGGTCAACCCGCCGCACGTGATCCCCCTGGTCGAGGTCGTCGAGGGCGCGGAGACGCGCGCCGACGTCACGGCTGCCGTCGTCGCGCTGCTGAGGCGCGCGGGCATGGCCCCGGTCGTGCTCGACCGCTACGCGCCCGGCTTCGTCCTCAACCGCCTGCAGGCGGCGCTCCTCCGCGAAGCGGTCGCGCTGGTCGGCGCGGGCGTGGCGTCGCCCGAGGTGGTCGACATCGTCGTGCGCGACGGGCTGGGCCTGCGCTGGGCGCTGCTTGGGCCCTTCGGCACCGGCCACGTCAACGCCGACGGCGGCGTGGGCAGCTACCTTGGCGCGTACGGCGACGCCTACCGCTCGATCTGGAAGGACCTGGCCGCGGCGCCCAGCCTCGACGCCGACGTGATCGAAGCGATCGTCAAGGGCCTGGACGCGACCTACGGCGAGGGCGCGGTCGCCGAGCTGTCGGCCTGGCGCGACCGCATGGTGAGGCGGATCATCCGGTTGAAGGCCGAGGATCCGCCCCCTGGGGCACTGGGCGGACCGGGCCCTGGGCGAGCGCCGGAATGAACACCGCAATGCAGCGCCCGGGCCCGTGCACCCCCGTGACCACCGTCCGCCCGATGTCCGCCGACTTGCTCGGGCCCGAGTGCAGGCCCACCGTGGCGGGCAGGCCGCCCCGAAGCTCCGCGAGCGCGTCCTCCATGCGCGCGAAGACCCTGTCCTCGGGCACCCACACCACATGCACCGGCGGCAGCAGCTGAACCGAGCGGCCCCCCGGCGACGGCAGGATCAGGCTCCCCGTCTCGGCCACCGCCCCCCAGGCCACCGACACCCCCGCCCCGGCGTGCGCGGGCGCGACCTCGGGCAGCCCCGGCCTTAGCTCCGGCGGGACCTCGGGCCCCACGGCCACGCCCTCGACCTCGGGCGCGAGCGCCCGCAGGAAGTCGGCGAGCCACTCGCCTGGCGCGCGGCTCCGATCCGCCTGAACCACCTCGCCCCCGCTGCTTGTGAAACATTTCACAAACGCGGCGATCGGGTCGTCGGCCACCGGCGCGGCCAGCGCCCCCGGGTGGGGCAGCCTGGGGCGGCTCGCCGTCGCGCGGGCCACCCGCGCCAGGATCGAATCGCGGGAACTGCCGCCGCCCGGGCTCATCGGCGCCCCGCGTGGACGGACCGGCGCCCCGCGTGGACGCGTCGGCGCCCCGCGTCGCGTCGAGCGTGGCAAACGGCGCCCACCGCTAGATCCCCTCGCGCCACAGCTGACGGAAGGTCCGCGGGCTCGGCTTCGGCAGCGCCCGATCCTGCGCCCACTCGCCGAGCATCGGCAACGCCCTCGCCGCGCCCGTGGCCCCCAGCCGCGACCCGATCCCCGCCGCCACGCGGTACACCCCCGGCTTCGTGGCAATGCTGGCCAGCGCCGTCAGCGCCGCGCGCTCCTTCCAGGGGGTCAGGCCTTCGCGCTGGGCCTCCTTGCGCCATTCGAGGAGCAGCTCCGGGATCGGGATCCGCACCGGGCACGCATCCTGGCAGGCGCCGCAGAGCGACGACGCGAAGGGCAGCGGCATCGCCTCGTGCAGCCCGACCAGCCCGGGGTCGAGCACGGACCCGATGGGACCCGAGTAGACGTGGCCGTACGCGTGCCCGCCGGTCTGGCGATACACCGGACAGACGTTCAGGCACGCGCCGCACCGCACGCAGCGCAGCGTCTCCCAGGCGTGTTCGTGCGCGAGCACGTCCGTGCGGCCGTTGTCGACCAGGACGACGTGGACCTCGCGGGGCCCGTCGTCTCCCGGCTCGGTGGCCGGTCCCTGCACGAGCGACACGAAGCAGCCGATCGGCTGGCCCGTCGCCGCGCGCGCCGTGAGCTGAAGGAAGCCCGCCAGGTCCGTCAGGCGCGGCAGGAGCTTTTCGATCCCCACCACGGCCACGTGCACGTCGGGCAGCGAGGTGGTCAGCCTAATGTTCCCCTCGTTCTCGATCAGGGCGACCGTGCCCGTCTCGGCGACCAGGAAGTTGCCCCCCGAGATCCCCATGTCCGCGCGTATGAACTCGCCGCGCAGCGCCGCCCGGGCCGCCCGCGCCAGGGCATCGGGGTCCTCGTCGGGCATGGTGTGCAGGTGCTTGGCGAACAGGTCCCGGACCTGCTCCAGGCTCTTGTGCAGGGCCGGCCCCAGGATGTGGCTCGGCGGCTCGTCGAACAGCTGGAGGATGTACTCGCCCAGGTCGGTCTCGAAGACCTCGACCCCCGCCTCTTCGAGCGCGCCGTTCAGGTCGATCTCCTCGGTGACCATGCTCTTGCCCTTCACGGCGGTCGCAACGCCGCGCCGCCGCGCCAAGCCGGTCACGATCTCGCGGGCCTCGGCCGCGTCCGCCGCCCAGTGCACCTTCGCGCCGTTCTCCACGAGCCGCGCCTCGGCCTCGGCCAGATAGCGGTCCAGGTGCGTGAGCGTGTGGTTCTTCACGCCCTCGGCCCAGCGCCGCCACGCGTCGGCGTCGACCTCGGCGTACCCTTTGCGCCGTTTCTCGTCGAAGGCGATCGTCGCGCCCGTGACGGCCTCCCGCACCCCCGGCTCGTCGCGGATGATCCGGGTCGACCGCGCCGCGTAGTCCCCGATCGGGGCGCTCATGCCAGGCCTCGGGGGGTCGCGCGGGGGTTCATGTCACGCACCTTTCACGCCCCGCCACAGCGCGGTTGCCAGGTGCACGAAATCGACGCCGTCGCCGCGCGCCCGGCTTCGCCCGTCCAAGTGCAGCACGCACCCGCCGTCGCCCGACACCACCCAGTCGACATCGGGCAGCGTATCGAGCTTCCGGTCGGCCATTGCCGCCGAAACCGCCGTCATCTTCACCGAGAAGAGCCCGCCGAACCCGCAGCACTCGTCCTGCGCCTCCCAGGGCACGACTTCGGCCCCGGCCCCTTCGAGAAGCGTCGCTGGTTCCGTCTCGAGCCGCAGCTCGCGCAGCGCGTGGCACCCCTGATGCACCGCCACCCGCCGGCCCGACAGCCCGTCGCCGAGCCGCTCCACGCCAAGCCGCCGCACGATGAACTCGGCCAGGTCCCAGGTCCGCTCGGCGAGGTTCGCGGCCCTGGACGCCCCGCGCCCCGCCTCGCCGCACAGTTGCGGATAGAACTTCTTGACCATCGTGGCGCACGAGCCGCTGGGCAGCACGACCGCGTCCGCCCCGGCAAAGACGTCGAGCGTGTGCGCGGCCATCCGGAGCGCCTCCCGGGTCCGCCCGGCGTTGTAGGCGGGCTGTCCGCAGCACGTCTGATCGGGCGGAAACCCCACTTCGCACCCCAAGTGGCGAAGCAGCCGGACCGCGTCGGCGGCCGCGTCCGCAAAGTAGTGGTCGGCCAGACAGGTGACGAAGAGCGCGACGTTCATGCCCGGTAAGGTAAGCGCCCGGGCCCGCGACTTCAGGCCAGACCGCCGATCGCAGCCACGGCCGCGCCCGCAACGATCAGCGCTGCGCCGACCGGACGCGTCAGCCGCGCCCCGAACGGCAGCGCGGTCTCGGCCACCATCACGGCCATCAGGAGCGCCATCCACGCCAGGCTCCCCATTCCCACCACGAGCGCCAGCGCCATGAGCGCCCAGCAGCACCCCAGGCAGTGCAGGCCGTGCTCCATCCCCATGCGCGTCTGCCCGAAGGCGCCGGCCCGCCAGTTCGAAAGCAGGAACCCTGCGGGCGAACGGCAGTGCGACAGGCACGCGCCCTTGAGAGGCGTGAGCTGGTAGGCCCCGGCCAGGATCAGCGCGGCGGCCGAGAGCGCGGGCGCCTCAATGCCAAGCGGCACGGGGAACGCCAGCGCCGCGAGCGAGGCCTGCATGGCGGCGGCCGCTGCGCTGAAGCCCGCCCATGCGAGCATGTATCCGCCCAGAAACGGCAGCACGGTGGCGGTGGGGCCCGGGGGGGCGGCGCGCTTCAGGGCGCGGAGCCACGGGTAGACCACGGGCGTCATCATGACCCCGGTCATCGCCAGCCACATGGCGAGCGCGGGAGGATAGCCATTCACCGGGACGGCTGTTTCGCCGGGGAGGCCATTCGGCGGGACGGCTATCCGCCGGTCCAGCGAAATCGCGACCAGAGGGCGTGCGTCCGCTCCATCGAGAACGCGAAGTCGGCGCCGTCGCACTCCGTCGAGCCCAGCGCGATCGTCTGGGTCGATTCGTGGATCTGGTTGAAGATGTTGACGAAGCGCACCGGCTCGGCGCGGTCGCGGCCCCTGAGCGCCTCGATGGCCCCCCGGAGCACGCCCTTCACCGTCACGGACTTGGCGCTAGGCGGCTCCTCGACGGCGATCCGGGCCGAGCGGGTCGGCAGCGCGTCGGCGACGAACCTGGCCAGGGTGCGCCACGGTCCCCCTCTCGCGCCCGTGAGCACCTCCTCGACGGCCCGAAACTGCTCCGGCGTGGCACGGTCCGAGATCACAATCCTCTGCTTCCATCCCCCCTCGATCATCACCGGGGGCGTCTCGTAGAGAATGACTGCGCAGATCCCGGCAAGCGGCACGTCGTCCACGCGCCCGTCGTCGAAGCGGATGGCCCAGAAGCCCTGGCAGACCTCGTGCGTGCACTTCTGGCTGAAGTGGATGTGCCCGGGGCAGACTGCGGTGCAGTTGCAGTTCTCGAACAGGAGCCCTTCGGCCCACCAGTCGCTCAATCGGCCCTCGTCAGTGCGTCAGCATGTACATGATCACGTTGATCCCGACGGCGTAGGCCCCGGGCGAAAAGAGGTAGAAGAACTCGTCGTCCTCGCCCTCGCGCTCCCAGCCGTCGGCAATGTCGGTGTTGTGCGTCATGATCACCATCAGCCGGCCCGATTCGTCCATGATTCCGTGCAGGGCCGGCCGCGCGCTTTCGGCGCCGCGCTCCGAGGTGCCCCGGCGCCCGCTCCGCCTCCAGAACTGGATCGACGGCACCTGGGGGATGCTGTCGACCGAGTAGAGCGTGTGGAACAGGACGTGATCGGGCGGCACCTCGACGATCGGGCGGCCCGGCAGCACCTTGTCCATCTCGATCGTCCAGTTGTGCCACGCGTATTCGCCCCAGAAGTCGTCGGCCCAGAGGAAGCCGCCCTTGAGCAGGTAGTCGCGCAGGCGCACCGCCTCGATCTCGTCCAGCCCGACGGTGCCCACGTCGGAGGCGAAGAGGAACGGGCACTCGTACAGGTCGGCGTCGGTGGCCTCGACCACCGCGTGGAAGGGGTCGCCCCGCCCGTCGCGCGCGATGTTGGTCCGGGTGAGCTGCGACAGGCGCAAGGGCAGGTTGCGGTCGCCGTCGGGGTAGTCGGTGTTCCATCCGGTGCCGAGCCACTCCCGCCGCACCTGTTCGTACTGCAGCCGGCAGAAGGTGAATTCGCCGTGCTCGGCGGCCTCGGACGGCTTGCGGGGCGGTGCCCAGCGAGAGCGCCCGCCCCACTGGGCGGCCAATGGCTCGACCAAGAGCGTGGCCATGAAGGCGCCAACAAGGAGGGCGGCGAACCCTTTCACCCGTTCAGTCCTCCGGCTGTTGGGGGCGCGGGGGGGTGGCTCTGCATGGCACTATCGTAACACCGGCGAGCGATGGCCCGCCCCTTTGCCGGGCGCGGCCGCCTGCGCCAACTTGGTGGCGGAGACCGACGCGGAGTCGGCCGACGCGGGACCGGGGCGACCCGGCATCAAGCCGGAACGAGAGGAGAAGATGGGCGCCGAACGCGGGAAGGGAGCGAACGAGGGCGTGGTGCACTGGAGCCACGGCGGCGAGACCGGGCCGGATCGGTGGGGCGGGCTGGATCCGTCCTTCGCGGTCTGCGACACGGGCGCCGAGCAGTCGCCGATCGACCTGGCCGGCGCGATTCCGGCAGGCGGAGGCGGGCTCGAAATCCGGTGGCGGACCACCGACGGCGAGGTGTTCGACGACGGGCACACGATCCAGGTCAACGTTGCGCCCGGGAGCGGGATCGCGCTCGAGGGCCGGGAGTTCTCGCTCGTGCAGTTCCACTTCCACCGGCCGAGCGAGCACACGGTCGAAGGGGAGCGGTTCGCCATGGAGGCGCACTTTGTGCATCACTCCAGAGAGGGCGACCCTGCCGTGGTCGGCGTCTTCCTGGACTCCGGCAAGGCACACGCGGCCCTCCAGGCCATTTGGGACGCCATTCCCGGCGTCGGCGAGGCGCCCGTTCCCCTCTCGGGGATCGACCTGAACGCGTTCCTGCCCGAAGGCGGCGGCTACTTCCGCTACGCCGGGTCGCTGACCACGCCCCCGTGCTGCGAGGGCGTGAACTGGGTGATGATGACCGATGCGGTCGAGGTTTCCCAGGGACAGATCGACGCCTTTGCGGCGCTCTATCCGATGAACGCGCGTCCGGTCCAGCCGCTGAACGGGCGGCGCATTCTGCTGAAGCAGCGGGGCGCAGGCGCGGGAGCCCCGTAGGCCCCCAGGTCAGAACCGCAGGCCGGGGTTGCGCGCGGCCAGCCCGGCACGGAATCTCAGACATCGCGGCTACGCCGTCATCGCCAACTGCAACGCCAGGCCCGCCATGTCCCGACTGTCTCCGAGCTCTCGCAACCAGCTCGTCCTTCTCGCCGTCGTCGTCGCCGCCGCGTTCGCGGCGTTCTGGTGGCTGCGGAGCCCCACGCACGATCTGGTCATTCTGAACGGGCGGGTGATGGACCCCGAAACGGGCCTGGACGCTGCGCGCAGCGTGGGAATCACCGACGGGACGATCGTTGCGGTGAGCGCCGACGCGCTCGAGGGCCGCGACACCATAGACGCGACCGGCCTGGTGGTGGCGCCCGGGTTCATCGACCTCCACGCCCACGGCCAGGACTCGGTGAGCGAGCGCCTGCAGGCGATGGACGGGGTGACGACCGCGCTCGAAATGGAGATCGGCGTGTATCCGGTGGCCGCTTGGTACGCGTCGCGCGAGGGCCGCACCCTCCTGAACTTCGGCGCCACGGTGAGCCACCCCAACGCTCGCGCGAAGCTCCTGACGGGAATCGACGTGGGCCACCAGCCGACGCTGCCCGCCGGGGTGAACGAAGCGATGGGGTCGGATGTGATCTACGAGCAGCTGGACGAGGCCCAGGTGGCCGAACTCGCCGCGCTCATGGAGGGCGGGCTGGACGAGGGCGGGCTCGGCTACGGCTTCGGAATCACCTACACGCCCGGCGCGTCGCGGACCGAGATCCTCGACCTGTTCGAGTCGGCGGAGGCGCACGGGGTGCCCGTCTACGTGCACCTGCGGGGAGCGGGAGCGCTGGGCAATCTGGGGCCGTTCCAGGAGGTGATCGCCAACGCGGCCGCCACAGGCGCCTCGCTTCACATCGTTCACCTCAACTCGTCCGCCGACGAGTCGGCGGTCGACGCGCTGGACATGATCCGGGGCGCGCGCGAGCGGGGCATCGACGTCACGACCGAGGCGTACCCCTACACCGCCTCGTCGACCTTCATCGAATCCGCCATCTTCGACACCTGGGAGGGACTGGAGGACTCGACCTACCAGCGGCTCCAGTGGCCAGGCCAGGAGGAGCGGCTGAACGCCGAGACGTTCCGGCGGTACCGCGAGCAGGGTGGCTGGGTGGTCATCCACGGCCGCAGCGAAGAGACCAACGAGTGGATCGTGTCTCAGCCCGACGTGATCGCGGCGAGCGACGGCATCCCCTTTCTGCACCTTGCCGTCCACCCGCGCGGGGCCGGAACCTTCGCCCGCATCCTCGGCCACTATTCGCGCGACCGGGGCGTGATCAGCCTCATGGACGCGCTCGCCAAGATGACGATCCTGCCGGCCCGTCGCGTGGAGGGCGCGGCCCCGGCGATGGCCCGCAAGGGGCGGGTGCAGGAGGGCGCCGACGCCGATCTGGCACTCTTCGACCCCGAAACGCTGCAGGACGCGGCGGACTACGATGCGCCCGCGGCGCCTTCGCTCGGGTTCATGCATGTGCTCGTCGCCGGCACGCCGGTGGTGCGCGACGGAAGGCTCGTCGAGGGGGTCTTCCCGGGGCGGGCGATCCGGCGAGAGCAATGAGGCCCATCTGGCTATGGATGCGCCCGTCATTTCGACCGATACTGTCGTCTCTATCAGCCGCTGCCGTTTCTCGAATGGTGGCGGCTGCGATCGCGACAGTACAATTTGGAGGTCATGATGGGCTTCGATACACTCCGGGCAGCGCGCAAGCTGCGAGATGAAGCGGGCTTCGACGAGAGACAGGCAACGGTGCTAGTGCATACCTTCGCCGCGGGATTTGCGGAACGCTTCACGACCAAGGGCGATCTGCAGGACGTCGACATTTCGATCCGCAGCGAGCTCAAGCGGGTCGAAATGTCCATTCGCGGCGACGTGGAGAAGACGGAGACCTCTATCCGGGCGGATCTGGAGAAAACGGAGACCTCCATCCGGGCCGACATGGAGAACATGGAGACCTCCATCCGGGCCGACATGGAGAAGATGGAGACCTCGCTGCGCGGGGACATGGAGAAGATGGAGACCTCGCTGCGCGGGGACATGGTGAGGATGGAGACCTCCATCCGCGCCGACATGGAGAAGATGGAAGCCTCCATACGCGCCGACATGGAGAAGATGGAGAGCTCGCTGCGCGGCGAGATCCAGAAGCTCGAGACTTCAATGCGCACTGGCCTGCGCGACCTCGAGAACCGCATGACGATTCGGCTGGGCGGGCTCATGGTGCTCGGGATGGGGGTGCTCCTGTCGCTTCAGAGGTTCCTCTCGTAGCGCATCCGAGGAGGCGGTCCCCTGCCGCGCGCCAAGCGGCGGGGGCGCCGGGCTCTGCAGCGGCCCAAAGCGTCCGGCCACGCTGACAACTGCGCCAAGATGACAACTGTACATTACATCATGTCATGTCTACCTTACATTCTCTGAGGAGTCTCCCATGACAAGCCACCGTCTCGCTGGGCTCCGGCCCCTCCGCACGCTGCCCGCCGTCGCCGTCGCCTTGCTCGTCGCCGCGCCCGCCCAAGGCCAGCAGC
This sequence comes from Longimicrobiales bacterium, assembly GCA_965221535.1. Classification (GTDB taxonomy): domain Bacteria; phylum Gemmatimonadota; class Gemmatimonadetes; order Longimicrobiales; family Gaopeijiaceae; genus Bin94. Next base: position 60,169 of record OZ244894.1, read on the forward strand.
GCCTCTCGCTGGACCAGTACATGGACATCGAGAGCGTGTCCAACCCGCAGATCTCGCCCGACGGCGCACGGATCGTGTACACCCGAGGGTGGATCGACGAGATGAACGACCGGCGCGAGTCGGCGCTCTGGATGATGAACGCCGACGGATCCAGGAAGCGGCGGCTGGTCGACGGCGGGGGCGCCGCATGGTCGCCGGACGGCACCCGCATTCTCTACACCGCCCCGGGCGACCCCGGCGGCTCGCAGCTTCACGTTCGCTGGATGAACGCCGAGGGGCTGTCCACGCAGATCACGCGCCTCGAGAACGGACCGTCGAGCCCGCGCTGGTCGCCGGACGGCAACTGGATCGCGTTCACGAGCCGCGTGTCCGACAGGGCCGACTTCGCCGGCGTCGATCTGCCCGGCAGGCCCGACGGGGCCCAGTGGGAGCGCGAGCCCAAGGTGGTCGAGCGGGCGGCCTACAAGCGTGACGGCGTCGGCTATGTGGACACCGGATGGACGCACGTCTTCGTGGTCCCCTCGGCCGGCGGCACACCCCGGCAGCTCACCGACGGCGACTGGAACCACTCGTCGATCGCGTGGAGCCCCGACGGGACCGAGATCTACTTCACGTCGTTCCGGCACGAAGATGCCTACCGGCCCGAGCACTGGCAGGAGTCCGAGATCTACGCCGTCCCGGTCGCCGACGGCGAGATCCGCAGGCTGACGGGCCGGCGAGGACCCGACAGCGCGCCCGTGCCCTCGCCCGACGGGTCGCTGATCGCCTACACCGGCATCGACGCCCACGACGACACCTACCGCAACGTCAAGATCCACGTCATGAACCGCGACGGGTCGAGGTCGCGCGTCATCTCGGGCGACTACGACCGCCAGGTGGGGCCCATGACGTGGGCGCCCGACGGCGGCGGCCTGTACTTCAACGTCAGCCGAGACGGCTACCGCCAGCTGCACTTCGCGTCGCTGGACGGGGGCGTCAGCATGCTCACATCGGGCGAACACCTGTTCGCCATGTCCAGCTTCTCCGACGACGGCGTGGCCGTGGGCACCATTGCGAGCGCTCACGAACCCGGCGACATCTACCGCTTCAGTCTCGCGCGCCCCGAGGCCGTCACCCGCCTCACCGACGTCAACGCCGACGTCCTGGGCCACATGCGCCTGGGCGAGGTCGAGGAGGTCTGGTACGACTCGACCGACGACTTCCGGATCCAGGGCTGGATCGTGAAGCCGCCCGACTTCGACCCGGCGCGCAAGTACCCGATGATGCTCGTTATTCACGGCGGCCCGCACGCCATGTACAACGGCGGCTTCAACTTCGCCTTCCAGGAACACGCCGCCAACGACTACGTGGTGCTCTACACCAACCCCCGCGGCTCGACCGGCTACGGCACCGAGTTCGCCAACGCCATCAACCACGACTACCCCGGCGCCGACTTCCCCGACCTCATGGCCGGGGTCGACGAGATGCTCGAACGTGGCTACGTCGACGAGGAGAACATCTTCGTCTACGGCTGCTCGGGCGGCGGCATCCTCACCAGCTACATCGTCGGCAACACCGACCGCTTCCGCGCCGCGTCGGCCAACTGCCCCATCGTCAACTGGATCTCGGCCATGGGCACATCCGACGCAATCACCTACTTCCGCACCTTCGAAAAGCCCTTCTGGGAGGACCCCGCCGAGTGGATCGACCGGTCGTCCATCTTCTACGTCGGCAACGTCACCACGCCCACAATGTTCCTGACCGGCGAGATGGACATTCGCACGCCGATGCCGCAGACCGAAGAGATGTACCAGGCGCTGCAGTACCTCGGCGTGCCCACGGTCATGGTGCGCTTCCAGGGCGAGTGGCACGGCACAAGCCGGCGCCCGTCCAACTTCCTCCGCACGCAGCTCTATCTGAGGAAGTGGTTTGAGAAGTGGGGAAGCCACAAGAGCCCCATGACAACCGATCAGGGCGGCCCGTGACCAACGCGGGGCGCCTGCGCAAGGACCGCCCCCCCCGCACGGCTACCGCCTCGGCGCATGGCATCGGCGGCGGCGCGGCGCTGGTCGACCTGCACTTCCAGGATTGCGCCACGATCATCGGGGTCGGGGTGCTGGAGCTCCCCGGCGGCGGGATCGCGCTGGTCGACCCCGGCCCCGAGGCCCGCCTGGACGCCCTGCGCGCCGGCCTTGCCGAGCTCGGCCACGCTCTCGGCGACGTGCGCGCCGTCCTCCTCTCGCACATCCACCTCGACCACGCGACCGCCTCGGGCGCCATCGTGCGGGAAGCCCCCGGCGCGATCGTCCACGTGCACGCGGCGGGCGCCCCCCACATGGCGGATCCGACGCGCCTCCTCGCCTCGGCGGGCCGCATCTACGGCGACGCCATGGCCACCCTCTGGGGCAGGTTTCTCCCGGTGCCGCCCTCGGCCCTCCGCATCGTCGACCAGGGCGACCAGGTCGCGCTCGGCGGACGCCGCTTCGAGGTCGCGCACGTGCCCGGCCACGCCAAGCACCACGTCGCCTACTTCGAAGCCGCCACCGGAACCGCATGGGTTGGCGACGTCGGCGGCATCCGCATCCGCGGCGGGCCCGCGCTCCCGGTCACGCCGCCCCCCGACATCGACGTCGAGGCGTGGAAGGCCTCCATGGACCGGGTCGAGGCGTGGCGGCCCGAGCGAATCGTGGCCACGCACTTCGGGCCGTACCGGGACGTGCGCGCGCACTTCGCCGAGCTGCGCGCGGAGATGGACGCGTGGGCGGGGCGGGTGCGCGCCTCGCTCGACGATTCCGGCCACGCCGACGACAGCGCGCGCGCCCGATCCTTCGCCGACTGGGCGGGCGCGCGCCTAGGCGAGCGGATCCCCCCGGAACACGCGGCGCTGTACGCGACCGCTTCGGGCTTCGTCGACTCGTGGTGGGGCCTCGCGCGCTACTGGCGCAAGCGGTAGCGGGGCTCGCGCGGGCCGGGCTCGCGCGGTGCGGGCTCGTGCGGCGCGCGGGGGCTACCCCTCCGCCGCCAGGTTCACCAGCTCCAGAAACCGCCCCACCGGATTGTCGCCGCGCGGCGTCTGGGTGAAGACGAGCACGATCAGCTGCCGGCCGGGGTCCACGAAGGCGTTCGTTCCATCGGACCCGCCGTGCGAGAAGACGCCCTCGGACGACACCGACCACCCGTAGCCGTAGTGGCTCGCCGGTCCGTCCGACCCCGGATTGGTGCGGATCTTGGGCGACGTCATCAGCGCCACGCTCTCTTCGGACAGGTACCGCCTGCCGTCGTACACCCCGCCGTTCAGGAACATCTGGCAGAAGACCACGTAATCCTCCGCCGTCGAGATCATCCCGCCCGAGGCACGCACGAACGGAACCTGCGGCGGATCGCCGGGGGTCCAGCCGGGCGTCCAGCCGCCCTCGCCGTCGCGCTCGTAGTAGACCACGCCCATGCGGTCCAGCTTGCCGTCCATCTTGTCGTCGATCTCGTGGTGATAGCTGTCGTGCATGCCCAGGGGCGTGTACAGCTCGCGGTCGAGGTAGGCGTCCAGCGGCATGCCCGAAGCCATCTCGATCAGCGCGCCGAGCGTGTTGTAGCCGGGGTTGTTGTAGCTGTAGCTCGTGCCCGGCGCGACCTCGGCCCCGACCAGGCCGAACCGCGCGGCCTCCAGCTGCAGGCTGGGCGCGTCGGGGTGCTCCGCCGACGGCCGCATGTACGGCTGCAGGAAGAGCGTGGGGATCCTCAGCCCGCTCGAGTGCGAGAGCAGGTGCCCGACGTTGATGAACCCGGCCCGGTAGTTGTCCCACGACGGCATGTGCTCGCGCACCAGGCCGTCGTAGCGAAGCCTGCCGTCCTCGACGAGCATGGCGATGCCCGTCGCGACCACCGGCTTCGTGTTCGAAGCCATGCGGAAGAGCGTGTTCGGCTCCATGGGGATGTCCCGCGCCCGGTCCCGCCACCCCAGCGCCTCGTGCAGCACGATCTTCCCGTCCTTGGCCACGAGCAGCACCGCGCCCACCAGGTCGCCGCGCGCGATCGCCTCTTCGTAGAGCGCCACGCCGCCGGCGAGAACCCCCGCCGACATTCCCACATCGGCCGGCTCGCCGCGCGAGACCACGGGCCCCTGCGCGCCCAGCGGCAGCGGCACCCACGCAGCCGCCAGCGCCGCCACCGCGGCAGCCCGCACGGCGGCATGGCGCACGACGCGGCTCGCTCTCCCGCGGTCCACTCCCCTGCGGCTCGCATTCGTGCGGTCCGCTCCCGCGCAGTTCCTTCCAGTCGCGCTCTTCATCGGTTGCCTCCCTTCAAGTTGCCGTTGGCGGTCGCTCGGTCCAAGATGGGTGTCGGCGGGGTCGCGTGCCATTCGATGCTTCGGCCCGGAGACGAAATCGTTGAACCGAAGGACAATGCTGAAGGTCGGCGGCATGGGCCTGCTCGGGACCGGGCTGGGCGCGTGCTCCGTGCGCTCCTGGTCGCCCGATCGGCCCCCGCTGACGCTGGCGCCGGTGCGCGCCGACTGGGACCGGGTCATTCGCACCACCGTGGGTCTGCGGCCGCACCGGCCGTCGGGGTTCGTGCTCCGCGCCCAGCGCCTCGACGACACCACTGTGATCCACAACTACGGCCACGGCGGCGCGGGCATGTCGATCTCGTGGGGCACAGGCGCGCTGGCCGCCGAGATGGCGCTGGACCACCACAGCCGCGCGGCCGCGGTCATCGGCTGCGGTGTCGCGGGACTCACCTGCGCGCGCCAGCTCCAGCGGCGCGGCTTCGACGTCGCCATCTACGCCGCCACGGTCCCCCCCAACACGACCTCGAACATGTCGCTCGCCGGCTTCACCCCCACCTCGGGGCTCGTCGACGGCGATCTGCGCACCCCCGCGTGGGACGCGCAGTTCCGCGAAGCCGCCGAGATCTCGTACCGCCAGCTGCAGCTCCTGGTGGGGCGGGGATACGGCGTGTCGTGGGTCGACAGCTACGCCCTGAGCAACGACGAGCCCCGTGCCCGGCAGGGCGGCGGCGAACCGGCGCGCGCCCCCCTGCTCCCCGCGCACCTGCGCACGGGCGCCACCCGGCTCGGCCCCGGGGAGCACCCCTTCCCGACCCGCTACGCGTCCAGGCGCACCCAGCTGCGCATCGAGCCCACCATCTACCTCGACGCCCTGGTGCGCGACTTCGTCGACTTCGGCGGGCGGATCGTCGTCCGCGCCTTCGCCGACCCGGGCGAACTGGCGGCCCTGGACGAGTCGCTTGTCGTCAACTGCACGGGTCTGGGCGCGCGCGACCTCTTCGGCGACGCCGAGCTTGTGCCCGTGAAGGGCCAGCTCACCGTGCTCGTGCCCCAGCCCGAAGTCGACTACGGCACGTTCGGCGGACCCGGGCCCTCCCGGGGCGGACTCGGCATCCACATGCAGCCCCGCAGCGACGGCATCGTTCTGGGGGGCACCGCCCAGCGGGGCGACTGGTCGCTGGAGCCCGACCAGGAGGCGATGGAGCGCATCGTGACGGCCCACCAGGCGCTGTTCGCGGCCATGCGCGCCTGAGCCGAGCGCTCCCGGCATGCTCCTCGAGACCCCCTTCCACCCCCGCACCGCCGCGCTCTGCCGCAGCCGCCGCTGGCGCAACTGGTCGGGCCACGCCAGCGCGCTGACCTACGAGCCCGGCCACGAGCACGAGTACTATGCGGTGCGCAGCGGCTCGGCCCTCTTCGACATATCGCCGCTCCGCAAGTACGAGATCGCCGGCCCCGACGCGGCGGCGCTGGTCGACCGCATCGTCACGCGCAACATTTCGCGTTGCGCGCCGGGGCGCGTGCTCTACACGCCCTGGTGCGACGAGGCCGGCAAGCTCATCGACGACGGCACGGTCCAGCGCCTCGACGACGACCTCTTCCGCATCACCGCCGCCGACCCATCCCTTCGCTGGTTCCAGGACTGCGCGCTCGGCATGGACGCCGCCGTCCGCGACACCTCGCGCGACTTGGCCGCGGTCGCCCTCCAGGGCCCCACGTCGCGCGACATCCTGGCCCGGCTCGTCACCGGCGCCGACGTCGCTGCGCTCCCTTTCTTCGCGGTGGCCCAGGGGCACATCGGCGCGGCCCCCGTCACCGTCACCCGCACCGGCTACACGGGCGATCTCGGCTACGAGCTCTGGGTCGACCCCGCGCACGCGCTCGCCCTGTGGGACGCCCTCGTCGAGACGGGCCGCGACCACGGCCTCGCCCCGGCCGGCCTCGACGCCCTCGACATTGCCCGCATCGAGGCCGGTCTGCTCCTCAAGGACGTCGACTACGTGTCGAGCTGGACGGCGCTGGTCGAGTCGCGAAAGTCGTCGCCCTACGAGGCCGGGCTCGGGTGGGCGGTCCAGCCCGGCCCGGGCCGCGAGTTCGTGGGAAGCGAAGCGCTCGCCCGCGAGGCCGCGCGGCCTTCGCCCTGGGCGCTGGCCGGCCTTGTGGTCGACTGGCCCCGCATCGAGGAGCGCTTCGCCCGGGTCGGCCTGCCGCCACTCGTCGCCGGACGGGCGTCGCGCGACGCCGTGCCGGTCTACGCGGGGCGAAGCGCCGCCAACGGCCGGCAGATCGGCTACGCAACCAGCTCGACCTTCTCGCCGATCCTCAAGAAGTACGTCGCGCTCGCCACCATCCGGCGCGCGTTCGCCCGGCCCGGGACCCGCATTCAGATCGAGCTCACCGTCGAGTTCGTGCGCCACCGGGTGCCCGCCACCGTCGTCGAGACGCCGTTCTTCGACCCGCCCCGCAAGCGCCGCACCCCAGCCGCGCCCCCCACGGACCCCGCCACGTGACCCGGCGCTACGACGCGATCGTCGTCGGGGGCGGGCACAACGGCCTCGTCCACGCCGCCTACCTGGCGCGCGCCGGCCTGCGCGTCTGCGTCCTCGAGCAGCGCCCGCTCCTGGGCGGCGCGACGGTCACCGAAGAGATCTTCCCAGGCTTCAAGTACAGCGTGTTCTCGTACGTGGTCAGCCTCATGCGGCCCGACATCGTGCGCGAGCTCGACCTCCCGCGCCACGGCCTGGCGATCCTGCCGCTCGAGAGCACCCTCACCCCGCTCCCCGACGGCGACCGCCTGTACCGCGACGCCGACCACCACCGCACCTGGCGCGAGATCGCCCGCTTCTCGGTCCGCGACGCCGAAGCCTACGACGACTACGGGCGAACGCTCTTCTACATGGCGCGCGCCGTGAAGCGCCTGCTGGGCGTCGCGCCGCCCGACCCCGGACGGCTGGGTCCGGGCGACATCGGCGGCCTGCTCGGCCTTGCCCGGCACTTCCTCGACCTCGAGCCCGACCAGCTCCACACCCTGGTCAAGCTCATGACCATGAGCGCCGCCGACTTCGTCGACGAGTGGTTCGAGACCGACGCGCTCAAGGCCACCCTGTCGGCGAGCGGGATCATCGGCACCTTCCTCGGGCCGCGTTCGCCGGGCACCGCGTACGTCCTGCTGCACCACTACATGGGCGAAATCGACGGGCACTTCCGCGCGTGGGGCTTCGCCAAGGGCGGAACCGGGGCCGTCGCCGAGGCGATCGCTTCGGCGGCCAGGGAGGCAGGAGCCGAAATCCGCACCGACGCGCCAGTCGCCCAGGTGCTGGTCAAGCGCGGGCGGGCCGCCGGGGTGGCCCTCGCCAACGGCGACGAAGTGCGCGCCAAGGTCGTCTCGTCCAGCCTCGACCCGCGCCGCACCTTCCTCGACCTCGTCGACGAGTCCCACCTCCCCGCCGACCTCGTCGCGAGCGTGCGCGCGTTCCGCTTCCGGGGCTCCTCCGCCAAGGTGAACCTCGCGCTCGACGCGGCCCCCGACTTCGCCTGCATGCCCGGCCACGGCCCCCACCTGCGGGGCGCCGTCTCGATCAGCCCCTCGATCGACTACCTCGAACGCGCCTACGACGACGCCAAGCGCGGCGACTTCTCGCGACGCCCCTACCTCGACATCGTCATGCCCTCGGCGATCGATCCCGGCATGGCGCCGCCCGGCAAGCACGTCATGTCGTGCTTCGTCCAGTACGCCCCCTACGAGCTGCTGAGCGGCACCTGGGACGACCGCCGCGAGGCTCTCGGCGACACCGTCGTCGACACGCTGGCCCGGTACATCCCCAACATCCGCGACATCATCCTGCACCGCCAGGTCGTCACGCCGCTCGACATCGAGCGCACCACGGGCCTCTCCGAAGGCAACATCTTCCAGGGCGAACTCACTCCGTCGCAGCTCTTCTTCCTGCGCCCGGCCGCCGGCCACGCGGCCTACCGCACCCCCGTGCGCGGCTACTACCAGTGCGGCTCGGGCACGCATCCGGGCGGCGGGATCATGGGCGCGCCGGGCAAGCTCGCAGCGGCCAGGGTGCTCGCGGACTTGAGGCGGGGACCTCGCGCAAGAGCCCCCGGCACGCGCACAAATGGCCCCGGCACGCGCGCGAAACACAGGCCCCGCCCCCAGGCAAAGGGAGGTGGCCCGAGGTGAAGCAGCTCGACGCGGTCGTCGTGGGAGGCGGTCACAACGCCCTGGTGGCGGCCACACTGCTCGCGCGCGCAAGGTGGAAGGTCCTCGTGCTGGAGCGGCGCGGGGTCCTTGGCGGCGCAGCCTCGACGGCAGAGGTCTTCCCAGGCTGCAAGGTCAACGTCGCCGCGCAGGACGCCGGCCTCTTCCCGGCGCGCCTCGCCGCCGACCTGGGCCTCGAATCCCACGGCCTCGAGTGGGTGCGCCCCGCCGCGCTGGCCACCTCGCTGACCGGCGACGGCCACCCCCTCACCCTGTGGCGCGACCCCGGGCGCACCCACCGCGAGATCGCCGCGCACGACCCCACCGACGCGGCGCGCTTCCCCGAATGGGCGGCCTACCTGCGCTCCCTGGCGCGCGTGCTGCGCGTCGCTCTCGACCACCCGGCCCCCGCGCTCGACAACATGACCCTCCGGGAGCGGCTCCGCCTCGTCCGCCCGCTCGTGCAGGCGGGCCGGCTCGGCAAGCGCACCGTGGTCGAGCTGCTGCGCGTTCTGCCGCTCCCGGCCCGCGACCTCCTCGACGACTGGTTCGTCGGCGACGCCCTGAAGGGAATGCTGGGCAGCAGCGCCCTGCTCGGCGCGGATCACGGTCCCAGCGCCATGGGCGGCGCGATGCGCATGCTGTACCACGCCGCCCAGGGCGATCCCGGCGGCTTCCGTTCGTCGGCGTTCCCCAAGGGGGGCGTCGGGGCGCTCTCGGCGGCGCTGGCCGCGTCTGCGCGGGCCAGCGGCGCCCGCGTGCGCACCGACGCCCGGGTGGAGCGCATTCTGGTCGAGGACGGCGCAGCGGTCGGGGTGCGCCTCGCCGACGGCGAGGAGATCCCCGCCCGCTGCGTCGTCTCGGGCGTCGATCCCGTCCGCACCTTCTTCGGGCTGGTCGGCGCGCCCCGGCTCGGGCCCGAGTTCAACCGCAGGGTGGCCAACGTTCGGCTGCGGGGCACGACCGCGACGCTCCACCTGCTGCTCGACGGACTCCCGCCCGTCGCCGACGCCGCCGAACGGCTGGCCGGCCACACCCTGGTGGCCCCCACGCTCGACTACCTCGAGCGGGCCAGCGACGACGCCAAGTACGGCCGCTGGTCGGCGCGCCCGCACCTCGACATGGTGATCCCCACCCTGCACGACCCCGGGCTGGCCCCGCCCGGGCGGCACGTGGCCTCGATCCAGGTGCGGCACGCGCCCTACCGGCTGCGGGGCCGAAGCTGGGACGACTCCGCGACCCGCGACGCGCTGCTCGCCGACGTGCTGGCCGTCCTGGACGACTTCGTGCCCGGCATGTGCAACCGCATCGTGGACCAGCGCCTGTTCACGCCGCTCGACCTGGAGACCGAGCTCGGCCTTTCCGGCGGCGACGAGTACCACGGGCAGATGGGGCCGGACCAGATGCTCTGCATGCGCCCGATCGCGGGATGGGCGCGGCACCGGACCCCGCTGCGGGCGCTGTTCCTGTGCGGATCGGGGTGCCACCCGGGCGGGGGCGTGACGGGAGGACCGGGCCGCCTTGCCGCAGGCGCGATCTTGCGGGGCGGAACCGATTCGCCCGCTACGCACCCCACACGGTGATGGGCGCGCTCTTCCACTCGCGTCGTTCGCGGTACAATCGGTCCCCCCAGCTGCGCCCCTTGCGCAGGTCGAAGACCACCAGGTGGCCTTCGGTCGTTCCGCTCAGGTCCATGTAGGCAGCGGTCTGCTCGAGTCCGGCGGCGACGGTGCGCTCGCGGGAGGCGCCGTCCTTGACGGGCTTGCATTCGATCACGATCCGGTCGTCGCGCCCGCCTTCGCGGGGCCACACGACCAGCAGGTCCACACGGCGGCTTCCCAGTGCGTACTCGCGCTCAATCCGGCCCGTGGCGTTGACGACCCTGTGCAGGAAGGCCTGGAGGGCGTGCGTGTCCCGGCGCAGGATGAGCGCCTCGCGCGCCTCGAACACGTCGCGCATTGCGATCGGGCGGGTGCGCGGGCGCAGCCTGCCCGGCTGGAAGCAAATCTGCCTGCAAAGCGCGTTGACAAGCCATGGCTGGCCCTGGGTCTGCTCCCACACGGCCTCGATGGCCTCGGGCAGGAAGGCCTGTCCCGTATCTTCGGTGTGCTGGCCCACGAGGGCTTCCACCTCGGCCCGGCGAAAGTCGCCCAGGCGGAGGGACTCGGCCTTGATGTTGAAGGCGCTGCCCCCGGCGATCACTTCGTTGCGCGACGTGGAGTGGATCCGGTAGTCGCGCACGTCCCGCACTCCGCACAGCACCACGCTCTGCGGAAACGCGTCCGGGCGGTGCGCGTAGCCTGCCCGCAGCTGCCGCAGCACCGACACGAGCGAGTCTCCGACCAAGCTGTCGATCTCGTCGATCAGCAGCACGAGGGGCGCCTTTCCGGCGCGGGCCCAGGTGGTCAGCAGGCTCCGCAGGGCCGAGTCCGGGCGCCGGGTGGTGTCCAGCCGCTCGGCCGCGTCGGCCGTGACGGGATCGTCCAGAGTGTCCGCTGCCTCCTGGCCGATCTCGAACGCGATCGAACCCATGGCCCGCCCGACATCCTCGCGCGCGGTCTGCGCCGTCTCGACGTTGATGTAGCCGCAGCGGTACTGGCCTGCGCTGGGAGATAAGGTCGAACGTGTGGCGACCCTCGGGCAAGGCAGGCGCGATCTTGCGCGAACGGAGGCCGGGGGCGCGATTGACGGGGCGCTTGTGAAAGCGTTCACAATGTCCTTCGCATAGGACAGTCCTTCCAGCACAGGAGACCCCGGCATGGCCACGACCTTCGACATGACCCTGATTCAGCGCGGTGCGCGCCTGCGCCGCTCTCCGTACTTCGACGCCACGCTGCGGGCCGGATGCCGGAGCTACACCGTCTACAACCACATGTTTCTGCCCACCCGGTACGACGACCTGCACGCCGAGTACGAGCGGCTGCTGACCGGGGTGACGGTGTGGGACGTGAGCGTGGAGCGGCAGGTCGAGATCACGGGCCCGGACGCGTTCGAGTTCACCAACCTGCTGACGCCGCGCGATCTGTCGAAGTGCGCCGTGGGGCAGGGCAAGTACGTGCTGATCACCGCCGAGGACGGGGGCATTGTGAACGATCCCGTGCTGCTGCGGCTGGGCGAGAACCACTTCTGGCTGGCGCTGGCGGACAGCGACGTGCTGCTGTGGGCGAAGGGCGTGGCGCTCAACTCGGGGCTCGACGTGAGTCTGTGCGAGCCCGACGTGTCGCCGATGCAGGTGCAGGGTCCGAAGTCGAAGGAGGTGGTGCGGCGGCTCTTCGGCGACGAGGTGCTGGCGCTGCGTTACTACTGGTTCCTGGAGACCGAGGTGGACGGGATCCCGGTGGTGGTGACGCGGACCGGGTGGAGCGGCGAGGTCGGCTACGAGATCTACCTGCGCGACGGCAGCCGCGGCGTGGAGCTGTGGGACCGCGTGATGGACGCGGGAGCCGACCTGGGCATCGCGCCCACCGGGCCGTCTGACATCCGGCGCATCGAGGCGGGGATCCTGAACTACGGCATCGACATGACGCTGGACACGAACCCGTACGAGGTGGGCCTGGGGTGGCAGGTGGACGCGGGGAAGAAGGCCGAGTTCATCGGTCGCGGGGCGCTGGCGCGGATCGCCGCCGAGGGTGTGCGGCGGCGCCTGGCAGGGGTCGAGATCGCGGGCGCGCCGCTGGAGCTGAACATGACGCGGTGGCCGGTGTGGGGGGTTGGGGGCGGGGGGGGTAGGGGGCGGGGGGGTGTTGGGGGTGGCGGGGGTGGCGGGGGTGGGCGGGCGGGCGGCGATGGCGGGGCGATTGGGGAGGTGACGTCGGCGGTGTGGTCGCCGCGCCTAGAGCGCAACATCGGGTACGCCATGGTGCCGGTCGGGTTCGCAGAGGTGGGGACGCGGCTGAGGGTCGGGACGCCCGACGGGGAGCGCGAGGCCACGGTGGTGCCCAAGCCGTTCGTGGATCCCGACAAGGCCATTCCGAAGTCGTAGGCTTGGGCGAGGGAGAGGAGGCTGGGCTAGGCTGATGGCTGTGGCGGCGGCTGGGGCGGCTGGGGCGACTGGGGCGGCTGTGGCGGCTGGGGGTGGCTGTGGCGGCGCTTGATCGGCTGTTCCTGTGGGTGCGCTCGCAGGCGCTCCTGTATCGCGTGACGCTGCTGACACGGGTGCTGCTGGCGGCGGGGTTCATCCCCACGGGCATGGTCAAGGTGCTGGGCCAGCGGTTCACCACAATCCCGCCGACCTCGCCCATCGGGGCGTTCTTCGAGGCGATGTACCAGACGGGCCTGTTCTGGCGCTTCATTGGGGCGGTCCAGGTGGTGGCCGGCGTGCTGCTGTTGGTGCCGGGCGCGGCGCACCTGGGCGCCCTGGCCTTCCTGCCGGTGATCGTGTGCATCGCCGTGGTCACCGTCGCGCTGGACTTCGGCCTGACCGAGGTCGTGACGGCGCTGATGCTCGGCGCGGTCCTGTACCTCTGCCTGTGGGACTACGACCGGCTGCGCGGCCTACTGACCTCGCGACCACTCGACGCGCCGCAGGGCGTTCCCGCGCTGCGCCTCGACCGGTGGGAGCGCGTGGGGTTCGCGGCGGGCGGGGCGGCGCTGCTCGCCTTCTTCGCCTTCACGCGCAGCTTCGCGCCGCCGTGGGCGGGCGGGGTGGCGGTGGGGGCGGGGGTGGTGGCTGGGGTGGTGGTGGTGGGGAGGTGGGTGGCGGGGTGGCGGGGTGGGGGGCAGAACTGAACTAGTTGGCCCGCACGAGCTCGCCTTCCCAGAGGCGCCGCACGAACTCTTTGGCCGGTAGCACGTCGATCCCATCTTGGGTGCGCCTGTGCCGCGGCTCCAGGCACACGATTGCGCGCTGCCCGACGTCGTGCTCGCTCGCCAGACTTCGGAGCCCCTTGAGGTGGTGGTGGGACACCCTCGTAGTCGCCTTGGCCTCAATCGCCAGATCCATGTCGCCGACCACGAAGTCGACTTCAACCCCGCTGGGCAAACGCCAGTGCGTCAGCTCGCCGTCGAATTCAGTGTAGCCGATGTACGCGGCGAGTTCGTGATGGATCCAGTTCTCGAAGGCCTTGCCGTAGAGCTCGGAGCCCCGCTCGAGGGTTCTGCGGCGTGCGAGGCGGTTGACCACGCCGACATCGAAGAAGTAGAACTTGGCGGATCCGGTGAGCCTGCGCTTCCGGCGCCTCCGCCAGGGCGGTAGCCAACACCCCAGCAGCGTATCTTCGAGTATCTCGAAATAGGATCGGACTGTGTGGCTGGAGATCCCGCAATCTCTTGCGATGTTCGAGAAGTTGACCGGCTCGGTGTCGCTCAGCGCAGCGGCGTCGAGGAATCCAGAAAACACCGAGAGGTTTCGGACTAGCCCTTCGGCCGCTACCTCCTCCCTCAGGTAGTCAGCGACGTAGGCGTCAAGGAGTCTGCGGGGCCGGGCGGCCTGGACGATCCGTGGGAGGTAGCCCCGGTTGAGCAGGCGATCAAGGTCGAAGCTGTCTTCCATTTCTCGAGCTACGATCCCGCGGAGCTCGTAGCGTACTGCACGGCCCCCGAGCAGGTTCGCGGCGCCCCGCCTCACGCGTCTCGCGCTCGATCCGCAGAGTGCGAATTGGCAGGCCCGGTTCTCCATCAGCCAGTGTACCTCGTCAAGGAGCGCGGGGACCTTTTGCACCTCGTCGATCACAATCTGCCGCTCGGGTTTCCGTGGTTCGGCCGCGATTTCCTCGCGCAGCAGCTCGGGCCAGGTCGCATAGCGCCTGAACTGGTTGCTCTTGAGCAGGTCGATCCAGCGGCCGTCCGGGTAGTGCTGGCGCAGCAGCGTGCTCTTCCCGGCCTGGCGCGGTCCCCACAGGAAGAAGGTCTCAGTGCCGGGTGGCGGCAGAACGAGGCGTCTCTTGAACATGCACTTCAATATATCATGATATTTTGAAGTAGCACTTCCGATTCGGGAAGATGATCCCAACTTGCTCGCTACCGACGCGATCCGGGACGACTGCTCCCGGATCGGCAGCTTGGGACGGCGGGCAGACTTGGCGCTCCGAGGACTCGAGGGGCTGGGCATGGTGCGCGAGGTCACCGGACGCCAGCGCCGACGTATCTACTTCTACGAGCGCTGCGTGGAGATCCTGCGGGAAGGGACGGACGAGCGCCCGGGCTAGACCCCTGGGGCCGGTCGGTCCTCGCACGCGGACCCCCACCCACCGGACCCCGGTCCCCCGCGCGCCTCCGCCCTTGTTGCGCGACCGACGCCGCCAACTCCACATTCTCACGCCATCTGCCCAACCCCGCAGGAGACGATCCATGAGCGACTCGCCGGCACCCATTTCCGCGAAGCAGGTTACGCAGATTCTGAAGCGCGCAGCGGAGATCGATGCGCGCGGCGACATCCTGACCGTCGACGAGCTGCGGCGGATCGCGTCGGAAGCGGGGATCGACCCGGCGGCCACCGACGCCGCGATCCAGGAGGTGATGGCGGCCGACGAGCCTGCGCCCGTCCCGGCCGTGCAGGCGGAGGGGGAGGGTGCCAACCTGCCCGCGAAGGCGCCCACTGCGCCGTCGTCTGCCTGGATCGTCGCGAGCGGCGCGGTGGGCGCTGCGACTGGTTTCGTCACCGCGCTTCTTCCCGAGGCGGTCGGAATAACCGCGTTCGGTGCCGCGATCATGTATCTGATCGTCAGAGCGGTTCAGAGCATGAAGCGGGGGAAGCAGATGGACTTCCAGCTTCAGAACTTCGCGGTGTGGTTCGGGTTGCTCATTGGCGCGACCGCCGTGGACTCGTTCCTCGACGACGATGTGTTCGGGGGCGCGTTTGTCTTATGGATCGTGCTTTCGGTCGTCGGAGGACTCCTGGTCAAGCTCGGCCCCCGCGACAAGGAGCCGGAGCCCCTCCAGCCGCAATCCGACCCGGACGAGCCTCGTCGGGTGCCGCCCCGCATCCTCTCGCCTCAGTGCATCCTCGCGGCCGCCGGGCTCGCGGCGGCCGACCCGGTCGTGGCCCAGGAGGTGATCGAGCTG
Organism: Longimicrobiales bacterium; assembly: GCA_965221535.1. GTDB lineage: Bacteria > Gemmatimonadota > Gemmatimonadetes > Longimicrobiales > Gaopeijiaceae > Bin94. The sequence continues at coordinate 75,639 of OZ244894.1, forward strand.
CCCGGCAAGGACGTCCAGCTGGACGCAGCCGTGGAAGAGGTCTACCGGGTCGGCTCGACGTTCGGCGACGAATGGGAACAGTTCGGCGACGTGCGCAGCGTCGCGTTCGACGCCGACGGCCAGCTCTACCTGTTCGACGGCCAGGCGGGCCGAGTCGTGGTCGTGGACTCGGACGGCGGGTTTCGACGCGCCATCGGTCGGGCGGGCGAGGGGCCGGGCGAGTTCAAGAGCCCAAGCGGACATGCGGTCATGCGGGACGGACATGTCGTGGTGGCCGACGCGGGGCACCGGGCCTACCACATCTTCGGTCCCGACGGGACGTTCGAGAGCGTCGTGGTCAAGCGCATGGAGCAGCTCGCGCGGTAGGCTCGCGCGGCAGCCCTAGGCGCCGCCAGCCTCACCGTCCTCCGCACGCCGCACAATCCCCCGCAGCATTCCGCGGAAGATTAGCCAGTGCGCGGGGTACAGTCCGTACCAGTACAGCAGCCCTCCCAGCCCGAGCGGGTCGAACACGGCGGTCTGGGTGATCCGGCTGCCCGGCTCCGCATCCCCCCGCCCCTCCGGCTCGACCTCGAACTGCAGCCACGCGCGACCCGGCAGCTTCATCTCGGCCCGCAGACGCAGCAGCCGACCGGCCTCGAACGCCTCGACGCGCCAGAAGTCGAGCGGATCCCCGGGGCGCAGCCCTACCGGATGCCTTCTCCCGCGCCGCATGCCGACGCCGCCCAGCAGCAGGTCGATCAGTCCGCGCAGCGCCCACAGCCACGTCGCGAAGTACCAGCCCCGGACCCCGCCAATGCGCTGAATCGGCGCAAACGCCCGCTCCGCCTCGACACGCGCAACGGCCTGCTGCCGATCCACAACCCGCGACCCGAAGCGCCGGCTTCCCCACCCCGGCTCGCGCCCGCTCGACGACACGGCATCGCTCCAACGCGTGCGCGCAACCTCGCGGTCCTCTTCGCGCAAAGCCCTGGCAATGGCATCGCCAACCCCGAGCGGGCGCACCGCAAAACGCTCCAGCGCACGTGCATCGCGCACAACCGTGTCGTTGCGCAAACTGTCGATCAGCGCCCTCCCCGTCCGCGCATACAGCGGCGTCACAAGCCCAAGCCACAGCCCCGAAATGCGCGGCGTAAGAAACGGCACCGGCACCATGACGCGCCTGACGCCGACCTGGCGGGCGTATTCCTGCATAAGTTGTCCGTAGGAAAGGCGATGCGGTCCTCCAATCTCGTACACCGCGCCCCCGGGCTCCTCGTGGTCGAGGGCCGCGAGGAGATATGCCACCACATCGTCGATGGAAATGGGCTGCGCCATGGCGCGCACCCAGCGCGGCGTCACCATCACGGGGAGCTTGTTGACCAGGTGGCGCACCATCTCGAACGACAGCGACCCCGACCCGATGACGATCGACGCCCTGAACTCGACCGTGGGCGGCCCCTCGGCCGCCAGGATCTCGCCCACCTCCCGGCGGCTCGCAAGGTGCGACGACAGCCGTTCGCCGCCGCCCAGGCCGCCCAGGTACACCACGCGCCGCACACCCTGCCGCCGGGCCGCGCGGGCAAAGTTGCGTGCGCCGGTGCGGTCCCGCGCCTCGAAGTCGCCCCCGGACCCCATTGCGTGCACTAGGTAGTAGGCCGTGTGCACGCCGTCCAGCGCGGCGCCGAGCGAGCCGGGGTCGAGCACATCGCCCCGCACGACCTCGGTGGCGCTGTCGAAGCGCCCGCGAAGGTAGCCAGGCGTGCGGGCGAGGCAGCGAACGCGCGCTCCCCCCTCCTCCAGCGCCGGGACCAGGCGGCCGCCGACATAGCCGCTGGCCCCCGTGACGAGGACGACGGGCTTGTTGTCCGGATTGTTGTTGTGCATGGCCTTTCAACTCCACAATGCGCCGATCGGCACGGCAAAGAGCCGGTCGCCGAACGACGTTGTGTGATCTCCGTCGTACAGCAGCACCCCGATCCTGAATCGCTCGCCCGCAATGCGCCGGAGACGCCTTAGGCCCGTGAAGTCGCGGGGGTGAAGCGTGGCTGCGGCCTTGGCTTCGACGCCGTAGCAATCTCCTGCGGCACCCTCGATCACAATGTCGACCTCGACCTTGTCCTTGTCGCGGTAGTGATGGAAGGCCAGGGACTCGTCGATCCACAACGCCTGCTTCCGCAGTTCGCTGTACACGAACGACTCGACGAGCGGTCCCAGCGTTGCCGGACTCCGCAGCAGTCTTCGACGCGTGATTCCCCGCAGGGCGCACATCATGCCCGTGTCGACCGCGTGCACCTTCGGCGCCTTGACCAGCCGCTTGAATTCGCCTCCGTGCCAGGCGGGAATGCGCTCGACCAGGAATAGCTTCTCGAGGAGCCCCAGGTAGCGGCCCGCCGTGACCCTGTTGAGGCCTAGTTTGCCGCCCAAGTCCGAGAGGTTGACAAGCTGCCCCGAGAGCACGGCGACTAGGCGAAGCAGCGTTGACATGGCCTCCGCGTGTCCGATCTGGAACAGGTCCTGGAGATCGCGCTGCACAAGCGTGTTGAGGTACTGCCGGTACCACGACTGGCATCGCTTTTCGCTTGCGCGCAGGACAGGCTCGGGGTAGCAGCCCGTCACAACGCGTCGCACAAGATGGTCCCTGATGCGGACGTCGCAGGCCTCGGGCGCGTCGCCCTGCAGGAGCGCGTCCAGAAACGTCGGTGCGCGACCGGCGATCTCGCACTCCGATAGCGTGGCCAGATGCACCGCCTCCATCCTTCCCACCAGTTCGGTGGCGACCTTCGGCAACAACAGCGCGTTCGCGGAACCGGTGAGCAGAAAGCGCCCCGGCGCCCGGTTTTCGTCGATCGACTGCTTGATGGCCGGGAGGGTGTCGGGCACCCGGTGCACCTCGTCGAGCGCGACCCTGCGCGCGGGGAGATTGCGGATGAACCCGACCGGGTCGGCCCTGGCCACCTCCGCCTGGGCCAGATCGTCGAAGGTGATGTACTGCCAGGAATCGTCGATCAGCTCCCTGACCAGCGTCGTCTTCCCGACCTGCCGGGCGCCCATGATGAATACGGCGGGCGTGTCGGCCAGCGCCTCCCTGACGGGGCGGGCCGTGTAGCGCGGGAGCGTAGCGATGAGGGGGTCCTCCCGGATCGTGGCGCTGCGGTGGGTTGGCGCAGCCGACGAGCGGCTGATTGCTAATGATAGCAGCGGCCAATCGATAGCGGAAGGGCGGCTGATCGTTAGGGGGGGTAGCCACGTTCGAACGGCGTCTGCGCCAGAACCTCTCCCTCCGGCGACACCACGACCCAGAGGCTGGTCGAGGGCTGCTGCTCTTGCTCGGAGCTTTCGGGCCAGACGAGAACGACGTTGAGTATGTTGCCGTCGGGCATCTCGCCCACATAGGTGGACTTGGTCCAAGCGCTCGTGTAGCTGGTCGAGTTGTTCGGCCCATGCGTAACCGCCCGATCCACCTCCGACGAGGCGACGATGCTTTCGTCCTCAACGAGCACTCGACGCCCGGTGCCGCGCAGGTCCGCGTAATGCGTGATCCTGAATGGAGCGGCATCGGAGTACAGGAGGCCTCCGGCGCGCGTCATCGCGATCGGCCCGCCGGACGTGGATCTGACGACATCCCAGTCGGTATGCTCCACCGCTGGATGCCAGGAGCGCTGGTGTCGCCCTCGGAGATCGAAGGCGTGGACGGCGAACCGGGCACGGTCGTCGCTTGGATCGGACCCGTACCCCCCAGCTTGGATGAACCCATCAGAGTGGGCGAGGAACCCCCATAGCCACACGCTTGAGCGGTCCACGCGCCTGTGTCGGAAGCGCTTGTCCTGTCCGAACACCTCGTAGTGATCGCTGGTAAGGACGACCATGCCGCCGTTCCGGGATCTCGTCTATGCGGTGCACGCGACCCACCTCGCCGGGACCCTCGCCCTCCCGAAGCACCACCTTCACGCTCTGACCATCTGGAGAGACCTCGGAAACCTCCGCCAACCGGTTGTCGCCGATCCACACGGTGCCGTCGGGCCACTGGGCCATTCCGCGCACGCTCGAAAAGCCCGGGTCGCCTGGGGTCGCCCACACCTCGCGTACTCGGACCTCGAGAGGGGGCTGCGCCAAGGCTTGATCGCCGAACGCGAACGAGGACAGGATGGCGCACGCGACCACAAGCGGGCGGGTGCGGGTAGGGGAGGCCGGATGGGGCGTGCGTCGGCGCATGAATCCGGGTTAGCGCTCCACCTGGCGGGCGGGCAGCCGCAGCCGCACAACGGACTGCACTCCGAGGGCATCGACCGTTACCCCTACGATTCCGGCGCTGTCGGCCGCCGGACGTGGCGAGGGGAGCAGCCCTACGTCCGACGTAACGGTACCGACTGGCCGCCCGTCACCCTCAACCACCCACCAGCGGTGTACCGGGCTGTCGGTCAACATCACCCACAACCGCCCGTCGGTCCCGGCGACAAGTCCAAACTGGGACGGCTTGACGGCAGGGATGCGGCTGCTTGGAACTCCAATGGCCTGGGCAATACTATCTCGCTCCCTCGCATCAACGGGAGCGCCGACATGAGGCATCGTCGAACTTGCGATTGTGTCGCCGGCCATTGACACCTCGTGCAGAATAGACTCCGATGTGTTTCCGAGCCACACGGTTCCCCTATGCGACACAGTCCACTTCACACTAGGACTAAACGGGACATTGGCGATTTCGGTAAAGGGACCGCGTTCGATTGTATACGTATACTCGTCTCGGTTCAATGTCTGAATACGCAAGCTATCAATCGGGACTAGGCCCTCGCCAATCGCATGCTTGACCAGCACCTCGTGCGTCGGAGCATCCAAGTCGTACAGGTGACCGTCGCCGTCACTGCGACCGTGCCAAGGCAGACTGAGGTTCAAGCTCTCCCGCGCATGCGGATAACTGGCGACGAAGGTACCCAGGGTGTCGAACACCGACAGCCGCCGGCTACTAAAGTCCATGACGGCGATGCGACTGTCCCCGAACAAGACAGATCCGTACAAGCCCACCAGCTCTCCTGGCCCCTCGCCGCCTCTGCCTATCCGGCGAACGAAGCGCCCCCCACTGTCGAACAATCTGATTTCACGCCAATCTGCGTCTCCCACGTAAACCCGTCCGTCCGAGTCTAGTGCGAGCGAGACAATGGACCCAAACGTCTCTGGTCCTTCGCCACTTACTCGCCCTACGCGCCACTCCTCGACCAGGGCGATCTCTTCCGATGATCCAGGCACAACTTCACCGGAACCGCACGCAGCCGCGAGCGCCACGAAACCGGCGAGCCATACTGGGGCGAGTCGGCCCTTCACGCGACTGGCTCGAAGCCGCTGTGCAACCCGCATCGGGAAGCTATCCGTCGCAATTCCATCGCTCCAACGTCCCCACCGGCGCGGCGCGCACCGGCTCCGGCAACTCTGGAGGCCTCTGGATCCGCTCGAACGAAACGACGAGGATCTCTCCCCCCCGCCGGACCTCGACCGTGTACTCGGTCCCAACATCCCCGGGGAATCGCCCTGGCTCCCGCGCGTCGCGATCATTAACCCGCTCAAGGACATCGCCCGGCTCCAGGCCCGCCCGGTGTACCGGCGAACACGGGTAGACTCCAGTGACAATCGGGAACCTCCGCGCGGTGATGTCGGTCTCCATCACGTCGAGCGGTCTGTAGGAGAGGCCGATGTACCCCGCTCGCGGGTCCCCGAACGACACAACCTCCTGGCCGACAATTGGATTCCCCATCCCCGCCCAGGCGACGGCGCCGGCTGTGAGCAACAGGCCGCGCCAGCCGGCTGCGGGACGAATCTCCTCCCGCCCCTCCATCGTAGCAATCCGGCGACACCGGGCCCAAACGTCCGACACGACGGCGATGAATCCTACGGTGATGGACAGGGTGGTTGCGGTAGCCTGACGTGCAGTGTGACATTTCATCGGAAACGGGCTCCTTTTGGAAAGGTGGAGTGCAGAGTGTCACGATTGGTCCGTGCTCTGCTCGATGTGCGGTGGTTCGCCTAGCTAGGGATCGGGTCGCTATACCCCCGGCCCGGCGATTATGTTCCAGCCGACACCGGATTCCGCTGGTGCAATTTCCCGACCGCCCGGATGGGCGAGCGCGATTGCCCACCTGCTCTACCGCAACCCACATCGACTCCGGCGTCCCAGCGCCGACCCGTATGTCGCGAAAGCCCATTCGCTCGTTTATCCGCCGACGCTGCGGCTGGCCGCCTCCGCGTCCTGAATGACCGCACTCACCTGCCGCAACGGAAGCGCTCCGACGTACAACCGGCCATTGACGATCCATGTCGGTGTCGCGACGACACCGATCTCCTCGCCCATCCGCTTGTCCCTCGCGATCGCGCGCCCAATATCGCCATCGGCATCAAGCAGACATCTCCCGAACTGCGGTACATCAGGGACCTCTGCCTCGCGCGCGAAGAAATCCCATGGGACATCACCGATGAGGGCTTGGTTATCGAACATCGCTCGCCGGAGTCGGGGGAACGTGCCCTGGGCATTCGCACATTCGGCTGCGATCGCCGCCGTTGCAGCATGAGGATGAGAGGATAGAGGGAATTGGCGGTATACGAGGCGCACGCGCTCCGGCGTCTCAGAAAGTAACGCAGCCAACCTGGTTTCCCACACCCGACACGCCGAGCACTGGAAATCGGCAAAGACCACGATCGTCACGGGCGCGGTGGCAGGCCCCACAGACAGGTGGCTGTCGGCGAGCCTCTCCCACCCTTCCACGAGGCGACCCTGCACTACACCCTCCTGACTTGTTCGGTCATTGGGTGTGGGCCACAACACCTTCGCAGAGACTGCGACCGCGCAAATGGACAGCGTGATAACGCCGAGGTTGGCGAAGGCGTTGGCAATTCTTCTCGACGCCGGAGCGTGCGGGTCTGTCATGCGGGATTGCACTCGAATTCTTGGATCAGGATCGAACTGGTTGACGAACACCACACCAAGGCGCGTCCGCCAGCAGAACCACACTCTTCTCGCAGCATGTCGAAGACGCGATTCCTCTGTTCCTGGGAACAAGCGATGATGGCGTCTGGGGCCGCCGTCGCAGTGGGCGGGACCAGCAGGAGGAAGATCGACATCAGCGCGGCGAAACCGAGCTTTGGACGGGAGATGTACTCAACGATCGGGAGGGTGAAGATGGTCATGGTGTTACACGCCTTTCAGTTCTCGTGGACTTAGTAGAAGGATGTCGTCGACCAGGGCGTGGGGTGCGGAGGCACCGCACAAGGGGGTGGGAGGCTACTCGAAGCACTCGTGGACCTCGACGAGGATGCTTCCGCCACTGCATCTGATCGATCCCATGCCTGGGCCATCGCACAGCCTTTCGAGGAGGTCCATACCCTGCTCAGCCTCCGACTGGGTGCAGTTTAGCAGAGCAGCCTCAACCGCATCTGCACTGCCGACGTCAAGCAGGGCGACGGCTGCTGTGGCGAGAGCGAGGAAAGCGATCCGTGCGCGTGGGAACACTGGGGAGGTGAGCATGATGGGACTCCTTTCGGTGGGACCGGACTTGGGCTGGGAAGCTAATCGAAGCACTCGTCGACTTCGACCAGGATGGAATCGCCGTCACAGTAGATGACGCCGATTCCGGGGCCTTCGCATTCGGCCTCGAGTATTTCGAAACCATCTTCGAACTGTTCTTCGGTGCAGCGGACGGCGGCTTCGTCGTCCGCGTGGGCGGCTGCGTTGAAGGCGATGGCGAGGGACATCGTGGCTAAGGTTGCCTGGCGTGCGATGCTCTTCATTGGACTGAGCTCCTTGGAACGGGTGAGGTGCACCGTGTTGAAGCGCGAGGGCTGTGCGTTCGATGGTTTGTGGGTCTGTGGTCGTGAGCCCAAGGATCCGTTTAGTGCGACCCCCCCCCCCGGGGGAACATATGTTTCAACAGCGCCATCAACGCATTCCGCCTGTGCACGCGGACCGTCCGATGCGAGATCCCCAGCGCTTCGCCGATCTCTCGGTCGTTCATGTCGTCTTCGAGCATCGCGCGGATCACTTCGAGCTGTCTCCCATCCAGCACCCTCTTCGCTGTGGCCAGCACCTGTTCGCGCATTGCGTCTAGCGCGCCGCCGAAGTGGCTCTCCGGGAAGAGCGCCTCGATGATCTCCCACTCGTTCTCCTTAAAGATCCTCGCCCGCCGCTGCTCCTTCCGCCGACGCCCCCGTCCCACCATTCGCGCGATTCCGACCAGCCATGCCACGGGGCGCTCTACCTCGGTCATCAGCGCTGGCTTGCGACGGACCATGACCAGGGCCTCGAGCGCGGCGTCCTGGGCGATCCCCTCGGCGGAGGGACGGTCCCACCCGGCCGCCATCCCGGCCCTCACCATCCTCTCCCAGCTCCGCTCCACCACCTCGGCCAGCCACAGATCCGGACTCATCGGCTCGCCCCCCGCCCTACCCAATGTCCGGCCTGCGCCGGTGCCAGTCCGTGCCGCGCTGGAACGCGTGCGCCACGCTCAGGATCTTGTCGTCGGCGAAGAGGTTGCCGATCAGGGTGGTCGTGAGGGGCATCTCGGTGGGGCTCTCGGAGTCGGGGTTGCGGACGCCGAAGTCGTAGGGAACCACCGCCGCCGGGTGGCCGGTCTGGTTGGTGAGGCCGACCAGGCCGGAGCCGGACGCGAACATGTCGACACCGCGCATGGCCTGGTCCATCTCGCGCATCAGGATGTGGCGGCGGCGCTGGGACTGGACGAAATCGAGGGCGCGCACGTCGCGGCCGCCCCGGAAGCGGCCCCGGGTGCGCCGCTCGGCGGGGTCCAGGTCCTGGGGCAGGGGCTCGGGCTCGCCGCCGCGCGCGACGTGGAAGTCGAAGGCGGCGGACGACTCGACGCCGAGCGAGTTCGAGCCGCCGCTGGGGATTTCCGGCATGGGCTGCGGGTCGGCCCCCATGGCCCGGAGCGCGTCGACGAACGACTCGGGCGCGTCTTCGGTGTAGCCGATGCGCATGGCCGACAGGTCGGGGTCGGGGTCGAAGCGGAACGGCGCGGTGAGCGACGCCGGGTCCTTCGCGTCGGCGCCGTGGATGGCGTTGAAGACGAGCGCGCAGTCGAGGGCGCTCCGGCACATGGGCCCCGTCTTGTCCATGCTCCACGACAGCACCATGCCGCCATGGCGGCTGACGCGGCCGAAGGTGGGCCGGAGCGCAGTCAGGCCGCAGCGCCTGGACGGCGACACGATCGACCCCTGCGTCTCGGTGCCGATCGCGAACGCGACGCACGCCGCCGCCGTGGCCGATCCGGGTCCGGCCGACGACCCGCTCGACCCCTCCTCGAGGTTCCACGGGTTCAGGGTTCTGCCGCGGTACCACCTGTCGCCGCGCGCGAACTCGCCCGTGGCGAGCTTGGCCACGAGCACCGCACCCGCTTCCCGGAGCCGCACGGCCACCTCGGAATCGTGCCGGGTGAACTGGTGGCTGAACTCGGCCGAGCCCCACGTCGTGCGCGTCCCCGCCACGGCGAACAGGTCCTTCAGGCCGTAGGGGATGCCGTGAAGCGGTCCCCGCCACTCCCCTGCGGCGGCGTCTAGGTCGGCCTGGCGCGCCTCCTCGCGCGCGCGGCCCTCCAGGATGGTCACGGCGCAGAGGAGCACGGGGTCGAGCCGCTTGAGGCGCTCGAGGTAGATCTCGGTCAGGTCGACGGACGAGAGCTCGCGCGCCCGAATGAGCGCCGCGAGGCGGTGCACGGGGAGGAAGGCGATGTCCTGTTCGTCGCCGGGCACGGGGCCGCTCCAGCGCTCGATCTCGATTGGGGTGCGCTCGAACGGGTTGCCGCCGGTCTCGTGCCAGAGCTTCTCCATGAGCGCGCCGGTTCCGCCCGGGTAGGCCTGGAACTGGAGCGCGGGCGGCTCGCCGTTGCCGAGAGGGGCGGGCGGCTGGGGCTGCTGGGGGGCCTGGGGCAGGGGCGAGGCCGGGCCTGCCGGGGGGGCGTCCGCGCCGAGCGAATTGGGCCGCAGCGTCGCGGTGGTGGCAGCGGCGGCGGCCGCAGCCAGGAATCGACGGCGCTCGATCGCGCCGGCCAACGGGGTCTCGGCAGGCGCGCCCTTGTGGCCGCGCGCCGTGGTGCGCCCGTCGAGGGGGCCGCGTGGGGTGGTCGGGCTTGTCATCTGCTTCTCTGCTCCTCTGCGCTGGTCATGCGTTGGATTTGGCGTGGACGCTAGAAATAGCCCGCCCGGCGGGCGTGGGCCAGAGGCGTGGCGCCGGCATGCTCGCCGACTGGCAGCTACCCGCCCGACACCGCCTGCATGAAGAGCAGCGTGTCGCCGTCGGCCACGGGCCCGTCCCACGTTGCCATCCAGCGGGTGTTGGTGCCGTTGTGAAAGCAAAGCACGTGGCGTCGCAGCTCGCCGGCCTCGTTGAAGAGGTGGGGCCTGAGCCTCGGCTCGCGTGCGAGAAGGTCGGCGAAGACCTCGCGCAGGGTTCCGCCCGCGGCAGCCATCTCGCGCACGCCGCCGGTCGCCGGATCGAGGAGCGACGGGAGGATGACGGTTACGCTGGGCATCACCCGACCCACGCCGAAACGTGAAGCACCCTTGGCAGGATGACCGGCAGGTTCGTCCAGCTCTCGCCCAGATCGGCGCTCGCGTGCAGCGTGCCCGATGTCGTGCCGAAGTAGACCCCGCCCGGGTCCAGGTTGTCGACCGCCATCGCGCCCCTCAGCACGGTACCCCACGAGTCGGCCGCAGGCAGCCCCGCCGACGCCGAATGCCAGCTGTCGCCGGCGTCGATGCTGCGGTAGACCTGTAGCGCGCCGCCAGGTGGAACGCGGTACTGATCGGCTTCGAGCGGGACCGCGAACAAGGCCTTGCTGGCCCTGTCGATCACAATTGGGAAGCCGAAGGCCGCGGCAAGGCCGTTTTCGTTGCGCTCCCAGGTCTCGGCCCCGTCGCCGCTGCGGAACATGCCCATGTGGTCCTGCCGGAAGATGCGGTCGGGGTCGTCGGGGTCCTGCGCCAAGCCGTGCACGCAGGTGCCGATCCCCTTGTGCCGTTCGTCCTCGAGGGCGGTGGGAACGCCGACGTTCCTGGGCGTCCATGTGGCGCCGCCGTCGCTTGTGCGAAAGACGCCCACCGCCGAAATGCCGCACCACATGCGGTCGGGGTTCGTGTCGTCGAAGAGCAGCGCGTGGCAACAGAGCCCGCCCGCTCCGGGCATCCATGCCGGGCGGGTCGCATGCTTGTTCAGGCCCTCGACGCCGAGCCAGCTCTGGCCGCCGTCGGCGCTGGTGAACAGCCCCGCGTCCTGCACGCCCGCGTAGATCACGCCCCGATTCTCGCGCAGCGTCCATATCTCGCGAAGCCGCGCGTCGCCCCCGCCCGGATATGCGGGCCCGCTCGGCAGCTGCTCCCAGCTCTCGCCATCCGCCGTCACGTGCAGCGCGGCCCCGTAGATGTCGCTCGCGACCGCCGCCATGAACCGGCCATCCGAGAGGCGCACGCCCGCGGTCACCTTCCATCCCTTGAAGAACGGATCGCTCACCGTCCACTCGCGGCGATCCGCGCTGTCGACCCAGAAGCCGCCCTTCCCCGTCCCTATCATCAGCCTTACGCTCATGTCGTGGCCCTTTCTTGGAGGTTTTGTGGAGGATCCCCGACCGGTTGTGCTCTTCGACGGCGACTGCGCCTTCTGCAACGCGTCGGTTCGGTGGGCGGTGAAGCGCGACCCCCTGGCACGGCTTCGGTTTGCGCCCCTGGCCTCGGACGCCGCCCGCCGCGTTGTCGCGCTCGGCGACCCGGCGTGCGACTTCGGCTCGCTGCCCGACGCCATTGTGCTTGTGGACCGGGCCGGCGTTCACACGGGTTCCACCGCGGCGCTGCGCCTTGTGCGCCATCTGCGGCTGCCGTGGCCGGCCCTGGGCGCTGCTCTGGCGGTCCCCCGCCCCGTGCGCGACGCGGCCTACCGGGCGTTCGCCCGCCATCGCCATCGCTGGGTCGGCCGGTTCGGCCTCGCCGGCGCCTGCGCGCTCCCCCCGCACAGCCTTGCGGGGCGCATGCTCGACGCCGACGAGGTTCCGAATCAGTTCTGACTGCAGTAGGCGTTGCCCGTCACGTTCGGGTTTGCGCTGCATTCCGCCAGGCTAGGCGGGAAGCAGTAGTCGCGCTCCTGCATGAACGCGACCGCCCAGGGGCTCAGGTTTTCGGCCGCGAACCGGGCGTTGTCCTTCAGCCGGCGCGCCTCCAGCCAGAGCTCGAAGTTCCGCTCGCGGTCGAGCGCCAGCCATGCCTCGGAGTCGGTCTCGGCGGACACCGGCGGCACGCCCACCCGCTCGCGCACGTAGTTGATCCGGTCGATCGCGCCCTGCCGGTCGCCCATGCGCAGCATGACCTCGGCCTCGATCAGGCGCATTTCGTGGCCCTTGGCCAGCGGGTAGTCGTCGGCGCGGTCGGTGTACTTGAGCTGGCGCAGGAACGGCTTGACGCCGCCGCCGGAAGTCTGGTTCATGTCCCGCCACGGCACGCGGGGATCGGCGTCCGGACCGATGCTGTCGTTGTACATCTGCCACACCGTGATCTGCTTCTGGTTCTCGTGCGTGAACTGCCACACCGAGTTCCACTCGCGCCCGCTGTTGTCGGAGCGGTGCGCCACCCATTCGAAGTCGTCGGGGATCTGGGCCGCCAGCGACTGCGCCTGCGAATAGTTGCCCAGGATCAGGTTGGCCTGCGCCATCCCGGCGGTCGACGCCACCGCGATCGAGTCGTGGCCGGCGCTCTGGGCGCGGGTGCGCGCCGTTTCGAAGCGCTCCAGGGCGCGCGTGTAGTGCGCGTTCGCCTCGTGCACCTCGCCCGGGTCGGCGGTCCCGTCGCCGTCCCTGTCCTCGCCGCCGAAGACTGCGATGCACACGTTGTCGCCCAGAATGCGGTTCGCCCAACCCGCCCACATGTAGGCCGAGGTCAGGTACTGGTTCGAGGCCGCGTCGGACTGCGTCTCGCTCAGGCGCTCGATTCCGGCCGCGCCGCCCCAGCGCGCCAGCTGCATGGGGTTCCAGCTGCTCTCGGCGTTGGTGACGGTCAGGCGGCCCTCGCCCGCATCCTGCAACCACGGCTGCGTCGCGTCGGCGTTCAGGTCGGTCGAGGCCGGCCCGCCCAGCCACGCCATGGCGTCGAGCGCCACCTCTACGTCGGCCACCACGCCGATCAGCACGGTCTTGCCGGCGGATTCCTCGTTCAGCGCGTCGTCGATGATCGGACCCGGGTTGACGACTTCGAACATGTCGCAGCCCGAGAGGAGCGTGGCGAGGAGGAGCGCGGTGGTGAAGGGTCGGAGGGTGGCGGGGCGGTTGTATCCACTTTTGCATGTGTTCATCTTGCGTCTCCTTTCTTTCCGCGGGCTAGAAGTTGGCCCGCAGGCTGATGGAGAACATGACCGGCGCCGGGAGCTGGTAGTACTCGTACCGGGCCGGGAAGGTGCCCACGCCGCCGTCGTAGCCGACGGTCAGCTCGGGATCGATGCCCGCGCCGTTCGACCACTTGAACGCGTTCTGCATTGTGGCCGTGAGCGTTGTCCCGGAAGCGCCCGGGATCAGGTTGTCGGGGATCAGGAGCGACGCCGATACCGTGCGCAGCTTGAAGAAGTCCGACGGACGCATCCAGAAGTCGAAGTTGGGCGTCGGCAGCTGGCAGCGCGCGCGCCAGATGGCCGGGGCCGAGGCCCAGGCCGCGGCGTCGTCGGCATTGTTCAGGCCGAGGTCGTTGCACTCGGGCCAGAGACCCCGCCGCACCTGCTGCCACGGCATGATGTTGAACTGGTACTGGCCGCCGTGGTACTCGCCCAGCGCGTAGATGGTGAGCCGCTGGAACAGGTTGATCGAGGTGGTTCCGCTAATGATGTGGGTCGGGTAGACCGGGCCGTAGTAGTGGTTGTCCTCGATGACGGGGTCGGCGATGGCGTCCGGATTCGACACGTAGTCGCCCCAGAGCGACACGATCGGGTAGCCGACGCGCACCCACTGGCCAAGAATCGATCCCCAGCCCAGGAAGAATTCGGGGGCCTCGCCCAGGCTCACGACTTCGCTGTTGATGGTGGACAGGCGGCCCGTGACCTCCCACCGCACGTTCTGCAGCGAGACCGGAACGCCTCTCAGCTCCACCTCGATGCCCGAGTTCTTGAACTCGCCCACGTTCTTGAGCTGCGAACTGAGGAAGCCGTCCGAGGGCGCCGCGGTGACGGGCATGAGCGCGTCGCTGGTGACGCTGTTGTACCAGCTGACGTCGACGCCGACGCGGTCGTCGAAGAGGCTGCCCTCGAAGCCGAGCTCCAGCTCCGAAGAGCGCTCGGGGCCCAGGTCGGGGTTGCCCAGGTTGGCCGGTGTGACGCCTGCCTGCCCCTCGTAGCCGGCCACCGGGTTCCACGTGCGCACGGCGTCGAAGGCGCCGGGCGCCTTGCCGGACTGTCCCCACGCCGCCCGCAGCTTCATGACCGGCCAGAAGTCGCTGGGCCAGAAGCCCGCGTCAGAAACCACGTACGAGGTGCTGAACTTGGGATAGACCTGCAGGCCCAGGCTCTCGCCGAACGCGCTGTTGCCGTCGACGCGGACGCCGGCGGTCAGGAACAGGTTGTCGCGGATTCCAAGAACCTCCTGCGCGAAGAACCCCGCGTTCACGACCTTCAGCAGGTCCTCGCTCGACGTGGTCGTCGCGCCCGACGTGAGGGTCTTCTCGCCGGGGCCGCCGAAGTCCTCGGAGAAACCGTAGACGGTGTGGTCCCAGTCGCTGAAGATTTGGCCCCCCGCCGAGAAGCTGGACGAGAGGTTGTCGCCGATGTCGTATTCCCAGGTGGTGCCCAGGTCGAAGGTGATCGTCCGGTGCTCCCACTCGTTCAGGTTGCGGCGTCCGCGGGGGCGCAGCACGTGATCGAACGGGAAGTTCTGCTGGTTGAAGGCCGTGGTGTAGTCGAGCCCCACAGTGAGCCGGGTCGTCACGCCCAGGCCGTCGGCCCTGTGCGTCGTGGTCAGGCCGCCCACAAAGTGTTCGACGCGCCCGCTATTCGTGATATCGAACAGAATCTGGTCCGGGTCGCCCTGGTAGTTGTCCCGGTCCACGGCGGCGTTCGTGTAGTCCTGCGTGCCCCGCAGCACGTTCAGCATGAAGCCCGTGGCGTTGTCGCCCATCTCCATGTAGTTGGTGTTGCGATGCGTGTACGCCGAGTTGAGCTGGATGTTCACCGACGACGTGGGCTGCATGCGGAAGTTGCCGCGCACGCTGTAGACCCGGTCGTCGTTGTTGTCGATGACGCCGTCCTCGACGTTCATGCCGGCAGAGACGAAGTAGCTGATGGCGTTCGTGCCGCCCGAAACGGACAGCTTCGCCTCGCCCAGCGGGCCGTTCGAGTACCAGGGCTTGGTGAACCCCCAGTCGTCGGTGTTGCCCAGGATCGGGCCCATCGAGTTGGCTGTCATGAAGCGGGTGCCGGCGGTCATCTCGGCTGTCCAGGTCGCTTCCTGTCCGGCCCGCCCCTGCTTGGTGAAGATCTGGATCACGCCGCCCGCGGCCTCGGTGCCGTAGAGCGTCGTCGCGGCCGCGCCCCGCACGACCTCGACCCGCTCGATGTTCGAGGGGTCGATCAGATCGAGGGGATTGGGCGAGGTCTGCGCGCCCGCCGGGCCGGGGTTGATGCTCGAGCGGTTGTTGTAGATCCCCTGGTTGTTGTTCATGCGGATGCCGTCGACGTAGATTAGCGGCTGCACGTCCTGGCTGATGCTGTTGATGCCGCGCAGCACGATCTTCGAACCCCCGCCCACCTGTCCCTCGTTCCGCCACTGCTGAATGCCGGTGGTCTGCCCGTTCAGGATCTCGGTGAGCGACTGCGACGGCGTGGCGTCGAGCACGGCCGCGCGCACGCTCCCGACGCTGTTGCCGAGTTCGCGGCGCGACGAGGCGCCCGGCGTTCCGGTCACCACCAGCTCGTCGAGCTCCAGGGCCGTCTCGCTCATGCGGAAGGTCAGCACCGCCGCCTGTTCGGCGGAGACCTGCACGGACTGCCTCTCGCTGCGGTAGCCGATGCGCTCGACTACCACCTCGTGCGTGCCCACGGGCACATTGAGGATGACGAAGCGACCGTTGTCGCCCGTCACCATGCCGAGCCCGGTGTCGCCGATTCGCACCTGGGCGACGCCGATGGGGCTGTTGTTCGACGCGTTGAGCACGCTGCCCGTGATCCTGCCGGTCTGCGCAAGCACCGCCGACGGCAGCGCGAGGGCGAGCGCGGCGGCTGCCATGGCGGGCAGCTTGGTGGCCCGGAGGGGCCGGAGGGACCGGAGCGCCGGGACCGCCCGGACCGCCCGAGTCGCGACAATGGGAATCCTCATGTGAACCTCCCTTGCAGGATCGTCCTGCGGGTGCGGGTGACGATGGCCTAGCACCTTAGGTTGGGGGTCGGGCATGCGCAAGCGCGCCCCTACCGCCCGATCGGAATCCTGGCCATCGGGAATGAAGGCCGGAGCGCGTTCCGGTTGGTGGGATCGTCGATCAGTCCGTCGGACGACCCCACATGGCCCGCCAGCAGAACGCCGAGCACGCCCACCGCGACGACCCCGCCTGCCAGCAGACCGCTTCGCGCAGCCGAAAACTCCTGCACGTCGACACCGGTCACGTCGGCCCTCGCGATCCGCAGCGTGTCGGCGACCTTCGGACTCCGCTGCAGCTCCGGGACCACGCCCGGTATGGGCACCACGAGCAGCAGCGCGTCCGCCTCGACCGCCAGCACGCTCCCTTCGACGCTGGTGCGCACCATGCCGGTGGCGGAAGCCTGCCGCACCTGGCCTTCGGGGGTCAGGTGGGCCCGAACCTGCTCGCCGGCCGCGGGATCGCCGCCGAGCGGGCGGAAAGTGGTGCAGGCAGGGGCTGCGAAGAGCGTCGCCAGGGTCGCGGACGCGACGATCCGGCGGTGGACGCTTCCGGCGTTGCGCCGAGGGCGGCGAGGCGCTTCGCGGGCTGGTCGTGTGCCGGACCGGTTGTTCTGCTCGCTGTTCTTCCCGCTGTTCTTCTCGCTGAGTCCAGGCATGGCGCCCCCCTGTGAGGTTCGAGAGCTGGCAAGTTGGTCAACGCCGGGCGGGCACGCCACCCCGGAGGGGCCCGGCGTTTGCGGTCGGGCGCATCTGCTCCCCACATTTGACCGCCGACCGGTTCAGTGGACCCGCCTCCCCGAAGGAGTGACGCAATCAATGGCCAACCTACCTCTCCTTGCCGCTTGTGCCCTTGGCGCCATCTTCGGACCCGCCGCCGCGCACGCTCAGGACACGCCCGACTTCCGTGCCGAGTTCATGGGCCAGTTCGAGGCCTCGGCCCGCAAGCTCGTGGCCCTGTCCGAGGCCATGCCAGCCGACTCGTACGCGTGGTCCCCGATGGAGGGCACCATGAGCGTGGCCCGTGTCTACCGGCACATCGCCCGGTACAACTACATGTACCCGCACCTCAGCCTCGGAATCGAACCGCCGCAGGGAGTCGACTACCGGACGATGGAGGAGGGGGGCCCGGACAAGGACGAGGTGGCGAGTATGTTGGCCGCGTCGATGGACCACGTGCGCGAGGCGGTCGCGGGCATGTCCGACGCCGATCTGGCCGCGCCGGTGGAACTCTATGGCCGCAGCGTTGCGGCGTGGGCCGTCCTGCTGCAGCTCGTCACCCACATGAACGAGCACCTTGGCCAGTCGATCGCATACGCCCGCATGAACGGGGTGGTCCCGCCATGGTCGAGGTAGCATGCGCCTCCTCGCGCTGATCCTGGGCACGGCGCTTTTGCTGGGCGGCGCCCCTCCGGCCGGGGCTTCCCCGGCAGTCCGGCCCGCCGCTCCAGCGACCCCCGCCCCCCAGGACACGACGCGCGCCCGCGCCATGAGCATGAGCGGCCCCATGAACATGGCCATGCCCATGGACTCGGTCCGCGGCTCGGGCGACATGATCGTCCCCATGCTGCGCAACCCCATGCTCCCCGGCCTGCGCGGCGTCAGCCCCTCGGTAGACCCGTTCCTCCCGGGCGAGGGCGTCGACACGGCTTCGCTCGCCTGGGCCGCCCCGCGCGAGGTCCTCCACGTCGCCGACGGCGACACCATCGCGCTCGACGCCCGCATCGTGAAGCGCAGGATCGGGGGCCGCACCTTCGTCATGTACGGATTCAACGGCCAGTACCCCGGCCCGCTGATCCGCGTGGCCCAGCACACCAAGCTTGTGATTCTTTTCACAAACTCGATCGACCTGCCCTCCACCATCCACTGGCACGGCCTGCGCCTCGAAAACCGCTTCGACGGCGTCCCCGACGTGACCCAGCCCGCGGTCCCGCCCGGCGGCGAGTTCCTCTACGAGGTCGTGTTCCCCGACGCGGGCCTGTACTGGTACCACCCGCACGTGCGCGAGGACATTCAGCAGGACGGCGGCCTCTACGGCAACATGTTCGTCGACCCGGCGCGCGACGACTACTTCGGTCCCGCCACCCGCGAGGAGTTCCTCATGGTGGACGACCTCCTGGTCGAGGGCGATCAAATCCTGCCGTACGGGCGCGACGCCGCCAACTTCACGATCATGGGCCGCTTCGGCAACGTCATGCTGGTCAACGGCGAGGAGCGCTACGCCGCAACCGTGCGCCCGGGCGAAGTTGTGCGCTTCTTTGTCACCAACGTGTCCAATTCGCGCACCTACAACCTTAGCTTCGAGGGGCACGAGATGAAGCTCGTCGGCACCGACCTGTCGCGCTTCGAGCGCGAAATGATGGTCGAGTCGCTTGTCATTTCGCCGGCCGAACGCTATATCGTCGAAGTGCGGTTCGCAGCCGCCGGCACGTACGCGCTACTCAACAGGGTGCAGGCGGTCGATCACATGCGCGGCACTTTCTACGCAGCCGTCGACACCTTGGGCGCCGTTGCGGTCGAAGGACCCGAGGTTGAAGAGGCCGACGCTCTTCTCTCCTCACACTCGGTTATGCGAACCGACGAATCTCTCGCAGCCGAGCTTGCGGGATTCCGCCCTCACTTCGACCGTCCGGTCGACCACGCGCTCCTCCTGACCGTCGACATCGAGGGGCTGCCCATCCTGGTTCAGCAGTTTATTTCGATCGACACAATCTACCGGCCTCCAGTCGAGTGGACGGACGGCATGCCCAACATGAACTGGCTGTCCACGTCGAACGAGGTGCGCTGGATCCTGCGCGACGAAGCGTCGGGCGCCGAGAACGGCGAGATCGACTGGCGCTTCGACGTGGGCGACGTGGTCAAGATCAGGCTTCGCAACGACGCGGGCGCCTTTCACCCCATGCACCACCCGATCCATCTGCACGGCCAGCGATTTCTTGTGCTTTCGCGCGACGGCGTGCCCAACCGCAACCTTGCATGGAAGGACACTGTGCTTGTGCCGGTCGGCTCGACCGTGGACGTGCTGATGGAGGCGTCGAATCCGGGCGAGTGGATGATTCACTGCCACATTGCAGAGCACCTGGACGCGGGCATGATGGGGTCGTTTACGGTGGAGGGGTGAGGGGGGGTTGGCGTGGCACGCTGCCCGCCGCGGGGCCGCGCGGCACCTGTCAACCACCTGCTGGGGGATCGCCAGAGACATCGAGTACGCATAGCGCAATCTTCCGCTTTTGCTTGTCCGAGAGCGAGGCTTGGAGGTGAGCCTCGAGGTCTTCGGCGGTGTCGGGGCGGTATCCGTCGAGGGAGCTGCGGTGTCTGTTGCCGAACCAGAGCACCAAGAAGATGCCATGGCCCTTGGCTGCAGGGTCGGTTGTGTACTTTGGGATCAGTTGATTCTCGATCGCCGTGTCGAGGTCGGGGCTGCTGCTCTTCTTGATCTCGATCGGGACGTAGAGCTTCTCACCGGTCGAGGTCATGTGCGAGATCCCGTGGTCGGATTGGGTTCCTCTTGCGTGTCGTCGTTCGGGCGCCACGTCGACCCCGGGGGGAAGGCGGCGACGGAGCTCGCGCAGGATCTCGTCGCGGCAGGACCCTTCATTCTTCGGCGTCGTCTTCTTGCGATGCCCGTCTTCATTCCAGAACGGTCTCCAGCCGTCGGCGTCCCCGCCCTCCATTTCCGAGGCGAGCCCCTTCAAGTGGTCCGTCACCAATGCCGACAGGTCCGCGACATTGGCAGGCTCGGCCCCGCGCAGCGTGTTGCGCAACTGTTCTGCGGTGGGGTGGCGGTATCCGTGGTCGCGCCGGATGACGCTCTGAACTCTATCCGCCTCTCGCAGTTCATGCTGCCATGCCGACAACGCCTTGTCTCCCAATAGCGCCCGCAATGCTTGGCGGGCTTCGTCTGTCTGCGAAGAGGAGATCCAGCGAATCAGGGAATGGACCATCCAAGACCGGTGCATGGTTGGAGTGACCGACTGGACCCCCCCGCGGCGCGTGAACGGTTCGGGCTCCGTGGAGCTGGCCAGAATGCTGACGAGGAGGCCCGCCTCGCGGTACTGCGCACGCTCCGCCAAGACGCTCCCTGCCCGACCCAAGAAGTCGGTTAGCTCTGCCATCCTCCTCTCGCCTGCCTTCACATAGTCCCGCAGCGCTTCCCCGAACGCGTCGGGCCAAGCGATGAAGCCCGTCGCCAGCCAGCTCACTCGCTGCCACATCGCCAAGCTCGACCGCGACAGCTTGGATTCGACGACTTCTCGGAGGACGTCGGGATCGGCATGCTTGAGGGACGCGACTAGCAGGTACTCAAGCTGCTCGCTCAGGGTGCGCTTGGCCTGCGTCGGGAAGGCGCGCAACAGGCGGGGTGCAGAGATTCGTGCGACAGCTGCATACGTGTCGTCAAGGGCCAGTCGGCGAAGCTTGCAGTCCACGGTGCGGCCGCCCCGGAACCCTGCACCCGCGATCTGCACCTGCACGTCGGCGACAATCTCCGGGGATTCGTTCAGGACTCGCCTGAACCAGCGTGGATTGTATTGCCCATGCCAAGTGGCAAGGTAGAGCGCAACGGCCAGACTAGGATCTCCGCAGGGGAATTGAGCTTGGGATGCGGTGCGGTCTGCTTCCGCGAGCCCCGCGAGCAGGGGGAGGCTCAAGTAATAGAAGCGGCTTTCTCGGTAGGCGCGGCAGATATCCTTGAGCGCGGGCAGTTCATCACGGGACACGACCCCGCGAAGCCCCGCTAGGATCGCCTGCGTCAGTTCGCGGTCGCCGAGGCACCACTCCTCGATGGCCCGTACGCCGGCGTCCGCGTCAGTGGCGATCCTCTTGAAGTCGCCGAAGTAGACACCGGCCAGATTGTGCAACAAACCTGGCTTTGCTTGATTCGTCTTCAATGCTGCCCTGTGTGAGCGGAAGTCGGCGAGCTCCTTCGCCTTTCCCGAGGCTCGCTGGCGCTCACGACGCCCTTCCGCAACCTCCCATTCCGCCACTACCCTGTCTGACCCTGGCCACTTCGCATCCAGCCTCTCTGCGATCTCGGGACGCTCCTCCAGCCATTCGCGAATTGTCCGAATGTGCTCCTCGTCGCGCCGGTCGGCACTCAAGATGTGGCTGTCGTTTGCGGCCACTCCGAGCCAGTCGAAGATCCGCGCGATGTCTCCACGGTCAACCAGGGCACCGCCATGCCGGGCGAGACCGCGTGCGACCAGTGCGAACCGGAGGTGCCGGAGGCGATCCTTGGGGTCGTGCTGGCGCAGCCATTCCAGTTGCCCGCCTAGGTGGTCCAGGTGCTCCGCAAGGTGGTGGTCCGGGATCCGCTGGCCCAGGTCGTATTCCCAGAATAGCCGGTAGGGGCCGAAGGTGTCGGACAGGGGCCGCTCGGCGAAGATCTCCCAGAGCTCACGAGGGGCGATCTCGTCGAGATCAAGAGCGGCAAGGACCGTTCCAAGAAGATCGTTGTTGGAATCGCCCACGCGTCGCTGCCGGGTGTCCTCCACCAGTGCCTTGAGCGTCTCGGGCCGTTCTGGGCCGTGATGTCTCTCGCAGTAGGCTTGGAGAGCCAGCGTTCGCACCCGAGTCGGGCGGGCAGTGTCGCGGACGATCCGAACCAGGGTTCTGGCAAGCCCGGGCAGGGGTGCACTCTCTCTGAGTATGTGGAGCAGGAATTCCGGAAGGAACGGCTGGCTCCCTTCGCGGGGCGGTGCAGAGAGTACGTCCTGAAACACCGCTTCCATGTCCCGCGTCGCCAGGGTTCGGAACCGCGACGCGAAGCCGAACCCCAAGTCACGCCAACTCGCGTCGCGAGCCAGAGCCTCGAGCAGCGCCCGCTTTTCGTCGAGCGTAAAGCTACTAATGTCGCCGTATAGGCCCACGCCGACTGGGTCGCGGTCGATGAGGTGCCGGCGCGCCTCCCTGCAGAGAGCGGCGAGCCAAGCCGACAGACCTCTCATTTCTGATACCACGGCTCCGTCGTCTCCCAGCATCAGCGCCACAACCCGGCCGGCAGGCAGCTTGTGCTCGGTCACCAGCCGCGCGAGGTGGCGGGCGGCGAGGTATTCGGCGATGTGGCGGTGGATTGGCGTCAGGCCAGCTCGGTCGCCCTTGAACAGCTTTGTGCCCAAGGCTACCCACAGAAGCTCCGGCGGCTCGTAGTCACAGTCGTAGGGATCAAGGTGGCGCTCTCCATTGACAACGGGGTCAAGCGAATGGCCAGCGGCTCCGGTGAGAACTTGAAATGCGCAGAGCCGACCGGCAGCGTCGAGGATTTGCTCGGGGGGTGGGACCGCGCACGTTGGCGAGGCGGCCCGGTGCTCGGCGTTGTGCTCGCCGGCAAGCCGATGACATGCCCTCTCGAAGATCTCGCGGCGACTGTCCGGCCACTGATCGCTTCCACCCACAACGTCAGTTAGCATGTGGAGGGTCTGCGGGTTCTTCAGCAACCCGCCCAAGCCTCGCTCGCGGGCCTTCGCGACCAACCTCGCCGGCTTGTCGATGCCGGAAGACGAAAGGATCCGCTCAATGTCGTCCTCGGTCAGCGGATCTAACCGCAACACCGTAGCGTCCCCGCCCGGGGCCACCTTGGCCAAGTGCGCCCGGTCGCAGTCGCCAAGCCAGTCCGCTTCCCGGCACGAGAGACGGAAACGCGGCCGCTCCAGATCTTGAAGTCGTTTTCGGATTTGGTCGAACGGCGAGCGGCGGTCGGTCCGGCCCGCCCGGATTTCATCGAGGCCGTCAATGAATAGCGTCGTCCCGGCCGGAAGTGCTGGAGGATCTCCCAGCGCCAAGAAGTCGCGAGCAGATACCGGATGGGCGGCATCCCCAAGTGCAGCGGCCTCGCTCTCGAATGCGGTTGTCTTCCCGGCACCGGGATCGCCGAGCAGCACGTAGGCGTCGTGGCTCCTGAACTCGCTTAGGGGTCGTTGCGGATCCGGTTCAGTGGGGCCCCGGCTGGCCCGGCCATCTTGTTCGCGGGGCGCCGAAACCACGGTGCAGGTCCGAGAGACGATCGCGGTCACGGTCAGCCGAACCAATGGCGGGCCGGGACCGCTAGGAAATCACGCAGGGGCACATTTCCTCCATCTCCCACCAGCAGTGTGCGATCGGGCCCAAACCTCTCGCCGAACTTCTCCAACCCCCGGTGCCTGCTGCCTCGCCTTCTGCCGCTTTTGACCTCGATCGCGATCAACCGGGGGCCTCTGCGCAGAACGAAGTCGACCTCCAGCGGCCCCTCGCGCCAATAGTGCACGCGTACGTCGCGTGGTGCGGTGTTGACCAAGTGTGCGCCCACCGCGCTCTCGACAATGCGGCCCCAGAACGTGCGGTCTGCACGGGCCTCGTCGAACGAGTAGCCGGAATTGCACGTCATCAACGCTGTGTTGAGGACGCAGAGCTTCGGGCTCGACGCTCTCACCCGGTACGGTTTGGTCGAGTACTGCGGGATTCCCGTGATCAGTCCAGCGCCCGAAAGCAGGTCCAGATAGCGGGCGAGCGTCGTGGTGTTGCCTGCGTCCTGAAGCTGGCCCAGCATCTTGTTGTACGAGAGAATCTGGCCCGAGTAGTCGGTGCCCAGCTCGAAGAGGCGGCGGAGTAGCGCGGGCTTGTCGACGCGGGTCAGGGCAAGGATGTCGCGCTCGATGTTCGGCTCGATGATCGAGGCGGCCACGTATTCCCGCCACCGGTCCGGGTCCGGCACGCATCGGGCCGCGCCGGGATAGGCGCCGAAGTACAGGAACTGGTCGAGGTCGAGGCCGAAGGCGTCGGCAACCTCCGGGAAGGTCCAGTGGGACACCGGCGCTGGCTCGAAGCGCCCCGCGAGACTCTCGGTCAGACCCGACTGCATGAGCAGCGGCGCCGACCCAAGGAGCACCACATGGAGGGGACGCTCGTTGCGACGGTCGGCATCCCACAGCCCCTTCACCGCCTCGGACCACCCGGGGATCTTCTGTACCTCGTCAATGACGAGCACGAAACGACCCTGCCGGGCGGCCTCGTGGCGGGCTTCCCGCCACCGGTCCACAAGCCAGTCGGTGTTCCGCGCCCTCGGCGGGGACAGGCCTATATCGGACGACGGCTGGAACGGGGCGAAAGGGTCGTCAGCCGGAGCATGAGCGGGATCGTCGGGAGAGTCGTCGGGGGCGTCAACCGCGATGTACCTCTGCTGGCGCGGATCGGAACGCGCCAGCGCCTGCAGCACGATCGTCGTCTTGCCCGTCTGGCGTGGGCCGAACAGGGTGATGAGCCGATGCGGCTGCTCTTCCGTCCACCGCTCGACGAGGGTGGCCACCTGGGAGCGTTCGAAGCGAGGCATGCCCGCAATCTAGGCTATTGAGTAAAATTACTCAAGAGGCTAGGCGGAGTCGGCGGCGTCCCCCTCACGGGTCGGCGGCTATCCCCCTGCATCGACCCTCTCGAACAGCTCCACCAGCAGGTCCAGCTTCTCTGACACCTCGTCGTCTATCGCGTCCGGCTCGATGAACGCCGCCAGGTCGCTCAGATCCCGCTTCCGCAGCAGCATCTCATGGTCGAGCCGGTCGGCCAGCCGGCGAAAGAACTCCTCCGCGAAGTCGCTCAGCTTGAGGGCGCTGGTCCGGGATTCCCACACGAGGCGCGCCAGCTCGGGGTCAGACGCCTTCCAGGTCTGGAACGTTCGCTCACTTCCGTCGAACACCCTCGCGAGCACCAGTTCGTCGAGCACCTCGTCGGTCTCGCGACTGAATCGGTCGAAGAGCGGCAGGTCCCGGTACGCGTGGGCGGTGTAGGCCCGCAGCGCTTCCGGGCTCACGATGTAGTTCTCGATCTCGTACCGTCGCCAATGCGACGTCGCCAGACCCCCTTGGCGGGAATCCTGACGGGCGCTGCGGTCGCGGTCGCGGATTGCCAGCCCCTTGAGCCCCGGCAGAATCCGCCGCAGCGAGAAGAAGTGCTCATTGGAACTGAGACCGAACCCCTCCTCGACTCGCTCCAGGTCGTACGCCTGGTCCGGTTCGGGGTAGTTGTCGCGCACGTAGTACACGTTCGCCCTCTCGTCCCACGCGGCGGCGGCGGGATGATTCAGCCTGGCCGCGAGCGCCTGCAACACCGCCAAGTCGCTGCCGCCCTCGACGTACAGGACATGGCCGCGCTCCCGCGCGCGGACGTAGTGCTCGGCTCCGTAGTATCGCAGAGCGGCCGTGATGTCGGTCTTTGATGCCAGATTGTCTGCCGTCCCACCGTGGATGAGCGTCAGGTTGCGGTCCAGCGCTTCCCTCAGGAGCACTTCGGAGTGCGTCACGAGAACGACCTGGGAGTCCTGGCGCGCGGCTTAGTTGCGGAGCAGTGCGTAGGCCTGCCGTTGCCGAAGGATCTCGAGGTGCGCGTCAGGTTCGTCGATCAGGAGCACGCTTCTGGGGTGGGAGTGCAGGTACGCAAGCAGGAGGAGCAGTTGCTGAAGCCCCCGGCCTGCCAGCGAGATGTCCAACGGCCTGCGCGCGCCGGGTTGACGGTAGAAGAGGTCGATCGCCCCGCGTGCCGTCGCGGCTGGATCTTCGAGCTCCACGCCGAACAGCCGGTTGATCAGGTCGCGTATGCGCGCCCACGCCGTCCCGCCGTCTTGCCAGACCATCAGGCACAGGTTGCGCAGCACCTGGGCTGTCTGCCCCTGCCCCAGAAGCACGTCCAGTCGGCCCGGCTGAAGAATGGGCTCCTCGGTCTCGATTCCGGACATGGGGTAGAGCATCCGAACGTTCAGTCCGGCCGCCGCCTCGATGAGCTCGGGCGACTGCAGAGTCTCTTCGGTCGGCCCGCAGTACACGGTTTCGTCTCCGTAACACCGAAGACGCATGGCGACGGGCCTGACCCGGTTCTCGTGAAGCACGCCGAGCGTGATCTCGACCGGTATGTTCTCGTTGGCTTTCCCGACGACCATGTTGTGCCAGTATTCGCGCGTGCTCCGAACCGGGACGGCGACGACGGCCAGCCGGTTCAGCCCGGTCTTCGTGCGCTCGCTGGGGGGTGCCTGACCCTTTCGCTGGAACCACGTCTGCACCGCCTGCGACCACAGCGCGATCGCCTGCAGCGCAGTCGTCTTGCCGCTGTTGTTGGGGCCGACCAGAACGGCGGGGTGGTCGAGGTCGATGCGAACGAACTCGCCGAAGCCCTTGAAGTTTCTGATGGCGAGGTAGTGGAGGTGTCTCATGGTGTAGGCTCCGCTGGGATCCAGCCTCCATGGGTCGTCATTCGCGGCAACGCACGCGCCAGCGCGGGTAGAGGCGAGCCGTGAGCCCACTCGCGCTGACGCCGCGAAGGGCGGCCTCCGCCTTGACCTGCCGGTACAGGTCGTCGGGAATATCGACGGATGTCTTCATGCGACCATGCTAACTCGCTTCCTCCCCTTGCGGAACCCGCGCCCGCGGCCCCCATTTCGATGCACGCACCCCAGCCTCACACCCCGCAACCCCCGATCCCCCGCGCAGACCTCGAAGGAGCCGCCAGCCATGACCACGCGCCGCCCGCTGCCCCGACCAGCCTTCCCGACCGCCCTCGCCGCCCTCGCCGCCGCGACCGCCCTCCTCCCCGCGCCCGCTGCCGCGCAGGAAGGCCCCGACCGCGAGAACACGTCCAACCTACAGCGACTCAACCATGTGCCGCTCGAGGCGGGTCCCCAGTTCAGCCGGTCGGACGTCGAGATCGAGCAGGAGCTGCACCGGCCCTTCATCTACGCCAGCCGGATCATGAACCCGACCTTCGGCTTCGACATCATCTCGATCGAGGACCCGAACAACGCCGAGGTGATCTACGAGTGGCGGATCGAAGACGCCGAGCTGCACGTCGGGCTTGGGGGCATGGATCCCAAGTACTTCAAGCACGACGACCGCTACTATCTCGTCCAGTCGATCCAGTTCGCGCCCGGCGGTCCCAACGTCGATCTGGGCGCGGTCGTCTTCGACGTGACCTCGCTGCCCGACACCGAGGGGGTTGCGGAAGTCGGCCGCATCCGCGCGCCCGACACGCCGGGCGGCTTCCACAATATCTTCATGTACAAGCACTCTTCCGGCGCGCCGCTGCTGTTCGCGACCACCAGCGGCCAGCACGCCAATGTCTACGACATGTCGAAGTTCGTCGCGGGCGACGCCGAACAGGGCCTGGTCGGTCGCATGCCCTGGCCCTCCACCGCAACGCCCTCCCCCTACGGCATGCTGCAGGGCTACCACGACTTCTACGTCGCCTTCGACTACGCGACGGGCCGGGACATGGCATACGGCGCCGGCCTGGACGGCTACTACGTGTACGACGTGACGGATCCGGCCAACCCGACCCTCGAGACTTCGATTGTTGGCGTGCTCGGCGTGCAGCTTGCGCACACCATGAGCGCAACGCCGGATCACAAGTACGCCGTGGGCCAGACCGAGTACCTCTACTCGCCGGTTCGCCTATACGACCTGCAGCCCGGGCTCTCGGGCGAGGTCGAGACGATCAACGAGGAGATCGCGGCGTGGACGCCCAACTGGAAGGGCTTCACGCACAACCACGAGATGCGCTGGCCCTATGTGTTTGTGTCGTCGTTCGAGGACGGCTTGTACGTCTTCAACATGCGGGATCCGACAAACCCCTCGACGGTCGGCTACTTCGACACCTACCAAGGCCCCGAGCGCCGCGGACTCGACCCGCGCACATTGACCGAGGGCAACACGGGCTTCAACGGAGCCTGGGGCATCGACGTGCGCAACGCCGACGGCCTCATCGTGGTCAGCGACTTCACCACCGGCGTGCACATCATGAAGCTCGACGGCTTCGACGGCTGGAACGGCGCCGACTGGGGCATGCCCAACGTGTCCAGCGTGCAGGACTGGGACAACGCGCCGCGCCGGGTCATCCCATAGCCACCCGGCTTCGATCCCCGCCCCTCGGGGCGTTGTTGGGCGCGGCGCTGGTCGGCACCGCCGCCTCGGCGACGGCTTCGGCCCAGCCCGTGGCGCCCCCCTGCGACCCGGTCCTCCACCACGCCGCCCCCGAGATCGCCCACCTCGCGCGCTTCAACTTGGCCGCCGCCCCCGGCCGCGACGGCTGCGGCCTGGCCGAACTCGTCGGCGCGTGGTCGCCCTTCGGCCTCGCGGTCATGCGTTCCGGCCACCTGCAACAGGAGCTGCGCCTCGTCGTCGATCTCCCGCCCGTCGGCGACGGCGCGCGCTACGTCGCCTGGGTCGCGACCCCCGCCCTCGACCGCATCGAGGCGCTCGGCGCGATCACGCCCGGCGACCCGTTCGCGGCGCCCGTCCACTGGAACAAGATGCTGATCGTGGTCAGCCGCGAAGAAGCGGCTCCCGCTCCGGATCAGGCTCGCTGGAGCGGCCCCGTGGTCCTGATCGGCCGGTCGAGGAGCGCGCTGCTGGAAAACCTAATGGGCCACTCGATCTTTCGGCGCGCCGAGATGTAGCGGCGGAGCGAGGTGCAGCCGTCACCCACCAGCCCGAAACGCCGCGATCAGCTCGGCCTCGCGCTCGGGCGTCAAGCCGGCCTGCAGGCCGCGCTCCTCGGCGGGGCGGGCGTTGAACCATTCCAGCGTCTGGACGGCGGTCTCCTCGAGGGGGCGCATCTCGAAGCCGGCGGCGAAGGCCCGGTCGCCGTTCACCTGCATCATGCCGAGAAAGTCGCCTGACGGCTCGGTCCAGTAGGTGAGTGCGTTGAGGCCCTGGCTGCGCAGGAATGCGGCGTCGACCCAGACGAGTTCGGCATCGGAGGCGATCGCGGCGCGCGTCCTCTCCAGCAGGCTCCCCATTGTGAGGGGCTCCCGCGGGCCGACCACGTTCATGGTGCCGGTCAGGTCGTCCTCAACCGCCTTAATCGTGAACGCTGCCAGGTCGCGAACGTCGACGTGCTGCATGGGATCGTCGGGATTGCCGGGAGCGAGCACCTCGCCGCCGCGCGCCAAGCGCACCGGCCAATAGGTGTAGCGGTCGGTGGGATCGCCGGGGCCGACGATGTAGGTCGGGCGGAGCACCAGATGGCTGTCGGGAAAGGCGTCGCGGGCGGCGTCTTCGGCCAGGGCCTTGAGGGCGCCGAAGGTGCGCATGTCGACTTCCTCGGTGTCGGTGTCCTCGATGGTGTCGACGGGAGCGTCCTCGCGGATGTCGGTCGTGAGGTATGGGATGTAGACGCCCGTGGACGAGACGAACAGGTACTTGCCGACCGACCCCTGCAGCGCCTCGGTGGACAGGCGGACCCAGCGCGGGATGTTGGCGGAGTTGTCGATGACGACGTCCCATTCGCGCCCTTCGAGGGCGGCGAGGTCGCCGTCGCGGTCGCCGATCAGGGTCTCGAGGTCGGGGAAGAGGCCGGGATTGGTGATGCCGCGGTTGAAGAGGGTGACTTCGTGGCCGCGCGCCAGCGCCGCGTGCACCTGGTTGGGCCCGAGCCAGTTGGTGCCGCCCAGGATCAGGATGCGCAGCGGGACGGGGGGCGGTGGGCCGGCGTCGCCGAAGTCGCACGACGCGAGGCCGAGGCCGCCGATGGCGACGGTGCTCGTGCGGAGGAACGCGCGGCGGGTGAGGTCGGTCATTGTGATTTCCTTGGGCTTTGGGTGGGGCGGGGGCTAGGTTGATGGCCACTATGGGGAAATCCGAGCCGAAGCACAACGGGGCGCCCTTCGCCGGGTCCGAGAGCTGGTGGGAGGTCTTCGTCCATGCCGTGAAGGGCACGGGGGGCGATCCGACCGACGGGCCGATCCGGCGCGCGGTGGTTCTGCTGGCCATTCCGATGGTGCTGGAAATGGTCATGGAGTCGCTATTCGCGGTGGTCGACATCTACTTCGTGTCGCGGCTGGGGGACGCGGCGATGGCGGGGGTCGCGCTGACCGAGTCGGTGCTGTCGCTGGTCTACACGGTGGCGATGGGGCTGAGCATCGGCGTCACGGCCATGGTGGCGCGCCGGATCGGCGAGGGCGACGCGGAAGGGGCCGCGCGGGGGGCGGCGCAGGCCATTGTGCTGGGCGTGGTGCTCGCGGTGGCGTTCGGGATCGCGGGCGTGGTGTGGGCGCCCGACATCCTGAGGATCATGGGCGCGGACGAGACGGTGGTGGCTACGGGCGTCCCGTACACGCGCGTGCTGCTCGGGGGGAACGTGGTCATCATCCTGCTCTTCCTGCAGAACGCCGCCTTCCGCGGTGCGGGCGACGCGGCGATCGCGATGCGCGTGCTGTGGATCGCCAACGGCCTCAACATCGTGCTCGACCCGCTTCTGATCTTCGGCCTGGGGCCGTTCCCGGAAATGGGTGTGCAGGGCGCTGCGGTTGCAACCACAATTGGGCGCGGGGCCGCCGTTGTTGTGCAGGTCTACACGCTCTTCCGCCTGGGCGGCAAGCTCCGGGTCCGCCTGTCGCACCTGCGCTTTCAGTTCGGGATCATGGCGCGGCTCGTGCGGCTGTCCGCAACGGGCATGCTCCAGACCTTCATCGCCACCGCAAGCTGGATCGGGCTCATCCGGGTGACTGCGATGTCCGGCGCCGAGGCGCTCGCGGGCTACGTGATCGCGATCCGGGTGATTCTGTTCGCGATTCTGCCGGCCTGGGGGCTGTCGAACGCCGCGTCCACGATGGTGGGGCAGGGCCTGGGCGCGGGCGACCCGGCGCGGGCGGAGCGGGCGGTGTGGATCTCGTGCAAGATGAATCTGGCATTCCTGGGCGCGCTCAGCGTGTTCTTTATTGCGTTCGCGCCCGCGATCGTCGGCCTTTTCGGAGGCACCCCGGGCGCGTCCGACGTGGCAGTCACCGGTCTGCGCATCGTGTCGATCGGCTTCGTATTCTACGCCTACGGCATGGTGCTGACCTCGGCCTTCAACGGCGCCGGCGCCGTGTGGACGCCCACCATCCTCAACTTCTTCTGCTTCTGGCTCTGGGAGATCCCGCTCGCCTGGGTCCTTTCGGTGTCCGGCGGGCTGGGCCCCACCGGCGTCTTCATCGCCATGACGGTGTCGTTCTCGACGCTGGCGGTCGTGAGCGCAGTGCTGTTTAGGCGGGGACGGTGGAAGCAGGCGACGGTGTAGGTTGACGCGGGGGCGGCGGTTCCCGATGATTGGATGGATATCCATTGTATATCCCACGGCATTTGAGCCCGAGAGAACAGGAGGGTGGTTATGGGAGCCCGATCACAGGTCGCTAGGTGGGGCAGCAGCCTGGCTATCCGGATTCCGAAGCCGATCGCAGAACAGTGGGGTGTCCGCGCCGGTTCGAGAATCGAGATCGTTTCCCGCGGGAATAATCTTGTCTTGCGAAAGAAGGCCTATGATCTGGAGGAGATGCTGGCCGGGATCACCCCGGAGACGCTCCACACCGAGATCGACACCGGGGCGCCTCAGGGAAACGAGGAGTGGTAGTGAACCTCACGGCGCCCGATGCTGGCGACATCGTGTGGCTCACCTTCACGCCACAGGCGGGACGCGAGCAGGCCGGGCGCCGCCCAGCGCTCGTTCTCAGCCCTCGCGTCTATAGCGAGAGAACCGGTTTGGCGATCTGCTGTCCTATCACCTCGAATGCCAAGGGATACCCGTTCGAGGTCGTGCTGCCAGCGGGCGGCAGGGTCACAGGTGTTGTATTGGCCGATCAGATCAAGAATCTGGACTGGCGTGCCCGGAAGTCCCAGTTTGCCGCCACCGCCCCGCCGACGCTGGTCGGCGAAGTCCTGGACAAGCTATCGCTGCTCCTCACTCGGCCTTGACCGATGGATGACCGGCAGCCCCCCGACAGGCCCCGAGCCGCGCTGCGACTCATAGCAACCGCGCTGGCGGTCGGCTTTTCGGCTTGCGCCCCCGCGCCCCCGGGGCTGGGCGACTTTCGGACGGATCCCGTCCCGGCCTGCTACGACCGATCCACGCAGCCGCAGACGGCGGTCGTGGACAGCCACCTCCACGTTCGCCCGTTCGGCGGCCCGCCGGTTCCATTCGACGAGGTCATGGGGTACCTGCGCGACACCGGCGTGCGCTTCGTGAACATCTACGGAATCGGGCAGATGCTGCCGCTGGACTCGCCCTGCACGTACTACCTCGACTGCGTGGGCACGCCGGTCATCCCGACGATGAAGAACGACTTCGCCAACGCGATGAGCGTGCTGGCGAGCCCGCCGCCCGGTGTGCATGTCACGCTCGCCATGACGTTCCCGGACCTGTCGCGGCCCGAATCGGTGATCGCGGGGATGCAGCTGCTGGAGGGCGAATTCCCCGGCATGTTTCGCTGGATGGGCGAGGTCAACCTTGTGAAGCAGGCGCTCTTCGGGAATGGGCACGAGCCGGTGCCAGGCGCCGCGATCCAGGAATGGGCCCCGTTCATGAACCTCCTTCGCGAGCGGGACATGCCCATCGCCATTCACTCGGATCTGGGCAACGACGAGGACCCCACCCTCTACCTCCCGCTCATGCGCGAAGTTCTGGAGAGCTACCCCGACAACCGCGTGGTGTGGATGCACATGGGGCTGTCGCTGGAGCTGACGACGCTGCCCGCGGCCGAGCACATCGCGCTACTGGAGTCGATGCTGGCCCGCCATCCCAACCTTATGCTCGACATGACCTGGCGGATCATCGACGACCACTACTTCTCGAAGGCGGCGAATCAGCCGCTGTACGTTGATTTCCTGAACGA
The DNA here is from genome assembly GCA_965221535.1 of Longimicrobiales bacterium. GTDB lineage: Bacteria > Gemmatimonadota > Gemmatimonadetes > Longimicrobiales > Gaopeijiaceae > Bin94. The sequence continues at coordinate 108,579 of OZ244894.1, forward strand.
GCACTCGGAGCGCATTCTGCCGGGCACCGACTTTCTGGCGTCCTCGAACAAGGATTTCGACGTGTACAGGACCGAGCTCCAAGTCACGAGCCGGATCCTGCGCTTTGTGAACGACGAAGCGTTTCGCAACATCGCGCTGGGGAAAAACTACTTCCGGGTTCTGGGTTTGGAGTACGAAGCGCCTGCGGTGTGCGCGTCGGCTGATTGACCCGTTCCCCGTTGGCGCGCATCAGGACACCGGGCGCTGACCCGGCCAGTCGCCTCGCTGCACCACGACCTTCCCGTCGCTGACAACCATCAGCACGTCCTGCACGACCGCGATGTCGTCGAGCGGGTTGCGCTCCAGCACGATCAGGTCGGCTTCGAGCCCTGGTGCGATAGCGCCCACTCGGCCTTCGAGGCCGAAGAGTTCGGCGGCGGTGGTGGTGGCGGCCCTTAGAGCCTCCAGCGGCGTCATGCCGATCCCGACGAACTCGATGAGCTCATGGGCAAGGGTGGTGGTGCTCTCGGGACCGTAGCCGGTGTCGGTCGCTGCGACGATCTTCACGCCCATCTCGTGGGCGGCGCGCGCCGTCTCGCGGACACGGGGCAGCATGTGACGTCCGCGGATGTTGAGGACGGCGTTGTCATAGTCGCCGCCTGGGATTGTCAGGTCGCCGACGATCGCAATGGTGGGGACGAGATAGGTCCCCATCTCGACCATGATCGCGAGCGTCTCGGGGCTGATGTAGGTGCCGTGCTCAATGCTGCGCACACCGGCCCTGGCGGCGGCCCTGGCACCGGCGTCGCCGTGAGCGTGGGCGGCGACCGGGATCCCTGCGCTGCCCGCCTCGTCCACGATTGCCCGCAGCTCGGCTTCCGAGTAGAACTGTCTGCGGGGGTCGGTGTCCGGCAGACCGGCTCGCTCGGTCGCGTTCGTCTTCACGAAGTCGACTCCGCGCGACGCGACCGCCGCGGTCATGGCGCGTACGGCTTCTTCGCCACGCACGTCCTGGCCGTACAGGTGGCCCAGCTCGGGGTGGTCCTGGAAGAAGGCCTCGGCGGCGGGCGGCCGGATGTGGTATCCGGCGGCCAGGTATTGCGGGACTTCGAGGTGACCGGCGGCTTGCAGCTCGCGCATTCCCACGTCGACGTAGTGGGAGGTGCCCATGCTGCGCATTGTCGTGACCCCCGAGAGCAATGCGCGTCGAGCGTCGGCAGCCGACGAGACGTGCACATGGGCGTCGAGCAGGCCGGGCGCAAGGTAGCGGCCCATGAGGTCGACGGTTGCAACGCCTTCCGGGAGGTCGCTGGCGTCCTCGGCGATGATGGCTATTCGACCGTCCTCTGCAACAACCGTTGCGGGCGGCGAGACCGTGCCGCTGGTCACGTCCACAACACGCGCGTTCGTGAGGACCAGGTCCTGCGCAGCGAGCCCCGTCGGAGCGAATGCGAGCGCAAGCGCGGCCATGCTTGGCACCAGCAGCGGGGTGTTTTGATGTCTGTTCATGAATCGTCTCCCTTTAGCATTCGCGCAAAGAACTCCTCTGCGCGCTTGTACATGTCGATCCGCGCAGCCGGGCGCAGGCCATGGGTTTCGCCCGGGTAGCTGCGGCTCTCGAACACTTTGCCGTGGCGCTCCAGCTCGGCCACTGCGATCTCGAACTGCCGGTAGGGGGCGCGCACGTCCAGTTCGCCGTGCATGACGAGCAGGGGCGTGTCGATGTTGTCAATGCGGGCGAGCGTGTTGCTGACCGCGTATATCTCGGGCCGCTCCTCGGGCGAACCCGAGTGCCCCGTCCTGATGAAGATCCGGCCAAGGCGGTCGGCGTTGGTGTAGGCGTCGCCGAAGTCGTAGATGCCGGCCATGGGAACCGCCGCGTCGAACACGCCCGGCACCCGCGCGATCGCGGCCATGCTCACAATGCCGCCGTAGCTGTACCCGTAGATCCCAACCTTGCCGTTCGCATAGGGCTGCGTGCGCAGAAATTCGCCGGCGGCCGCAGCGTCTCGGGCCTGCCCGTTGGCCCAGTCGTTGATCCCCAGGTCCTGAAACTCGCGCCCAAAGCCCGAGCCGCCGCGATAGTTCACCGCCAGCACAACATACCCCTGCGAAGCCAAGTACTGCTCGAAGAGATTGTGGCCGCGCAGGTACGAGTTTGTCCCGCCGCCGTGCACCTGCACCAAAGCCGGGTGGCGCTGGCCCGGCGCGTGGTCGGGCGGCATGTACAGAAAGCCCTGGATGTACAAGCCGTCGTGGCTGCGGAACGAAATCTCGACCGGGTCCACCACGGTGTTCCATTCGGTGGCGAAGCCGGTAAGGCGGTGTAGTGAGCCTCCGGCGGAGGGGATGAGGTCGACGTCGGCACCGCGGGTCGGTGTCGCGCGAGTGAAGGCGAACATGTCGGCGCCGTCGGAAGCAGAGATGGAACCGAGCGATCCGCCCATGTTTGTGACGCGCGTGGCGACGCCTCCCGCTGCGGGAACGGACCAAAGGTCGAAGTCGCCCCGCTCGTGATAGGGGAAGAAGATGCGCTCGCCGTCGCCCGACCAGAAGATGCGCAGCCGGTGAAGCCAGTCGGTGGCGTGGATCTGCATGGCCACCGCGCGTTCGGCGCCCGTCGCCGGGTCGAGCACGAAGATCTCGGCCAAGTCCTCGTACCAGTAGCCGTCCTTGCGGGTGCCGAGCAGCGCGATCCGCGTGCCGTCGGGCGACCACACGGGCTCGGTCGAGGCCATGAGCACGCGCGAGACCTGGCGAGCCTCCAAGGTCTCGACGTCCACCACCCACACGTCGTCGTGCCAGTAGTCCGACGCGTTGGACACGTAGGCGATGCTGCGGCTGTCCGGCGCCCACGCGGGCGACCAGCGGAAGTCGTCGGGGGCGAAGGCGTCGAAAGTGACCTGGCGTGGCTCGCCCGACCCGTCGGCCGGCGCCAGCCAGATGTCCTGGTGGCCGGAGCGCCCCGAGTAGAAGGCGACCCAGCGCCCGTCGGGTGAGACGCGCGGCGCGCGCTCGCCGTCCTCGTCGTTCGTGATTTGGACGGGCTCGCCGCCCCCCTCCGCCACCTCCACGGTCGCGGTCCACAGGTCCGCGCCCCTACGGAACACGATCCGGTCGCTGTCCGGGAACCACGACGGCGAGCCGCCTTCGACCCAGAACCCGCCGGTGGTCGGGGGACTCGTCGGCGCCCGCGAGCCGCTTCCTCCCGCGCCGGTGCCCGTCTGCACTAGATAGATCCCCTGCCCTTCGGGGCCCGTGGCCGACACCGCCACGTACCGCCCGTCGGGACTGATCTCGCTGCTCCCCGCCCCGCCGCGAGCGCCGAAGATGTTCTCGATGGTCAGGTCCAGGGGCTCTGGCGACTGCGGCTGCCCCGCGCGGTCCGGGGTGCACGCGAGCCCGCACGCAAGCAGCGGCGAGCACGCCAGGAAGAGGCCGGTTGGTCTGGTCACGGGTCGGGCGCTCCTTCTTGATTGGTGAGCCGACTCATCGTAGAGTGTCCCATGTCTGGCGTCGGCTTCGCAAGGTCGACAGCTGGGCGGAACGCAGCGCTGTTCGCCCCGGGAGCAACACACAGTGGCGCTCTTGGCGAGCCGACATGTAAAGCAAACATGACAATATGTAATGTTCTTATGACATCGCGTGGGCTGCGTGCACCCGCCCCAGGGTCGCGCGGGCGTCCAGCGCCCACCCCGGCATCGCGGGGTGTCGTGCGCGCACTGTCGGCACTGGGCGTCGCCCTCTCGCTGATCGCCTTCAACGCTGTGGAAGGCGCCCACGACCACGCGGAATCCGAAGCGTCGGCCACATGCGCCCTTTGCAGCGTCGGCCACCAGAGCGCCACGACAGACCCCGCGAAAGCGCCGCGCTTCGTCGAGCCGCCCGTGCTGCTCGCCCCCGCGCTGGCCGGACACAGCCTGACCTCCGGACCGCTCCTTCCCTCTTCTCATCGCAGCCGGGCGCCCCCGCCACCGATCTCTCACTAGCGCGATGAGCCCTTCCGCCGATCCGAACGTCGGCCGGAAGACCCGTCCTTGGCTGCGCCCGTGACGGCGCACCCCGAGGCGCACCCAACAATGAGAGATCGAACACCATGCAGACGGCAGAATCGCGGCCCGGGGGCACGCCCCTTCTCGAGGCCCGCGGACTCAGCAAGGACTACGGTTCCACCCGAGCCCTCGACTCCCTCGACCTGGCCATTGCGCCGGGCGAAGTCTACTGCCTTCTCGGCCCGAACGGCGCGGGGAAGACAACCACCATCAACCTCTTTCTCGGATTCGTGGCGCCCTCGGCCGGGCAGGCCCTTGTCTCCGGCCTGGACGTGTCCACCCACGACCGCGAGACCAAGCAGAGGCTGGCCTACATACCGGAGCAGGTCATGCTCTACCGCAATCTGAGCGGACTCGAGAACCTGGAGTACTTCGCCGCGCTCGGCGGCAACGGCACGCTGGGCCGGAAGCGGCTCGCCGAGATTCTGGTCGAGGCCGGGCTGGAGCGCGGCACGGTCGACCGTCGCGTGTCCGAGTACTCCAAGGGCATGCGGCAGAAGGTCGGCATCGCCGTGGCCATGGCCAAGGAGGCCGACATCCTGCTGCTCGACGAGCCCACTTCGGGCCTCGACCCCAAGGCGTCGAACGAGTTCTCGGCGCTGGTCGAGCGACTCAGGAAGAGCGGCGTCGCCGTGCTCATGGCAACGCACGACCTGTTTCGCGCTAAGGACACGGGCACCCGCGTTGGCATCATGCGCTACGGGCGCCTGGTCACCGAGCTGAACACCGACGAGATCGGCCACGCCGATCTGGAGCGCATCTATCTCGAACAGATGCAGGACTAGGGACCGACAAGGAACAGGACTGGCAACGATGATCAGACACATCATCCGCAAGGAATTCGTCGACGTGGTTCGGGACGGCCGGTTTCGCTGGTGCTCCGTGCTCGTGGGATCGCTGCTGCTGGTGTCGCTGGGCCACGGATGGGTCCAGGCGCGCAAGTCGCAGCAGGAGCACGCCGCCGCCCAGGCCACCGCGCGCGACCACTGGGAGACCCAGGGCGAGAAGAACCCCCATTCGGCTGCGCACTACGGCATCTACGCGTTCAAGCCGCGGCTTGCGCTGTCCTTCGTGGACGAGGGCGTGGACCCGTACACGGGCACCTCGGTTTGGCTCGAGGCGCACCGGCAGAACGACTTCATGCTGCGTCCGGCCCAGGACGCCACCGCGGCGCAGCGAATCGGTGCGCTGACCGCGGCGCAGGTGCTGCAGCATCTGGTGCCGCTGCTCATCATTCTGCTCACATTCGGCGCGCTCGCCGGCGAGCGGGAGCGGGGCACGCTGCGACAGCTGCTGGCCACCGGCGTCGGACGGCGCGAGCTGGCCGCGGGCAAGGCGCTGGGGGTCGCGGGCGCGCTGGCGCTGCTGCTGGTGCCCGCCGCGATCGTGGGGGCGGCTGCGCTGGTCGTCGCGAGCCCGGGTCCCGCGGCCTCCCCGCTGGCTCGCGGCGTCGTGCTGGCCGGGGTGTATCTGGCCTACTTCACCGCCTTCCTGGCGCTGTCTCTGGCGGTGTCCGCCTGGGCCCGCTCGGCGCGCGCCGCGCTGGTGGTCTTGCTGGCGGTCTGGGTGGTGAACGGCCTCGTGGCGCCGCGCGTCGCCGTCGATCTGTCCAAGCGGCTGCACTCCACGCCGTCGGCACTGGAGTTCGCCCGCACGGTCGAGGGCGAGATGTCCACTGGCGCGGGAGACATCGTGCCTCCCGACCGCGACGCATCGACCCAGCGCCTGCTGGCCGAATACGGCGTGCAGCGGGTCGAGGATCTGCCCATCAACGCGGTGGGCGTCTACCTGCAGGAGAGCGAAGAGTTCGGCAACCAGATCTTCGACCGCAACTATGGCGCGCTCTGGGACACCTTCGAGCGCCAGGGCGTCGTGCACGAGACGCTGGCGGCCGCGGCCCCGCTGCTCGCGGTGCGCACGCTCTCGATGGGGCTGGCCGGGACCGACGTCGAGCAGCACCGGCACTTCGCCACCGCCGCCGAGGGGTACCGCCGCGACCTTATGCGGCGCATGAACGGCGACCTGACCGAGAATTCCCTGACGGGCGACTTCACCTACGCCGTCGGAGCCGAGGTGTGGGAGGCGGTGCCGCCGTTCGAGTACGCCGCCCCGACGCTGGGCTGGGTGCTGGGCAACCGGCTCCTGTCGCTGCTGATGCTGGGCGGGTGGGTCGTGGGCGCGATCGTTGTCGCGATGGTGCGGGTGCGGCGCGCGGAGGTGGCGTAGCATGACCACACGAACCGTCCTTCGAAACGAGTGGCGGCTGCTCATGGCCGACCGGGCGCTCAGGGTCGCGCTCGGGCTCTTCGCCGTCCTTCTGGTCTACGCGCTGGTCAACGGCGTGTTCTGGCTCCGGTTTCAGGAGCGCACCGTCGAAGCCGTGCAGAGCGGCAACGCCGAGCGAACGAGCGCACTCGCGGAAGAGCTGGTCGCCATCGCCAACGGCGCAGAGCCGTCGTCGCCCTTCGCCGATCCGCGCTCGCCACGCGTGCTTGGCGGGCCCAGCGGCAGCCACGCCGCGGCGCTGGACCCGGGGCCGCTCACGGCCCTGGCGGTCGGGCAGAGCGACCTGCTGCCGTACTACTACGACGTCAACATCTACACCAACGAGTCTTCGTTCCAACAGAACGGCGAGGTCGAGAACCCGCTCAACCTGATGGTCGGGCGCTTCGATCTGGCCTTTGTGGTGGTCTACCTGCTGCCGCTGCTCATTCTGGCGCTGAGCTTCAACGTGCTCTCCGAGGAACGCGAGCAGGGCACGCTGGCTCTGACCCTTTCTCAGCCCGTGTCGGCCCGCAGCGTCGTGACCGCAAAGCTCGTCTTTCGCGGGCTCGTGGTCCTGGGCCTGGTGCTTGCCGTGTCGCTGGTCGGCAGCCTGACCACGGGCGGGCTTGCCTCGCCTGGCCAGATTGTGCTTTGGTGCGGCACGGTCGTTCTCTATTCCCTCTTCTGGTTTGTGCTCGCTGCGTGGGTCAACACGCTGCGGCGGTCATCTGCCTGGAACGCCACGGTTCTGGTGGGCGCGTGGCTGGTGCTGGTGGTGGTGCTGCCGGCGGCGATCAACATCGCGGCGGGGCTGCTGCACCCCTTGCCGTCCCGCGTCGAGATGATCACCGCCCAGCGCGAGGCTTCGAACGAGGCCGTGAACCGGCGCAGCGAGCTGCTGGCCCGGTACCTGGAGGACCACCCCGAGATGGCCGAGGGCGTGGTGGCCGACGAGCCCGGCCTGGGCGCGCTCGCGTGGGCCGCCACCGACGCCGTGAACCGCCGCCTGGAAGAGGTGACGTCGGAACACGACGCCCAGCGCGCCGAGCAGATCGTGCTGGTGCGCCGCTACCGGTTCCTGTCGCCCGCGCTTCTGGCCCAGGAGGTCCTCATGGACGCCGCAGGCACCGGCGACGCGCGCTTCGCCCACTTCCAGTCGCAGGTGCGCGCATTCGCCGAGCAGTGGAGGGACTTCTTCGTGCCCGCTATTCTAGCCGACGAACAGATGACCGCGGCCGTCCTTCCCAGCCTGCCCCAGTTCCGCCTGGCCGACGAGGAGGCCGCCGATGTCGGACGCCGCGCCGCGCTGCCACTCGCTTTCTTGGGCGGGCTCGTGCTGGTGGTGGGCGGGGGCGCGGGGGTTGGGCTGGGCCGGGTGCGAGGGTCCGACTAGACGATGACCGACACCCGATGCACGCCGGCGGCTGCAGGAGAATGACAATGAACCCAGGGAGCGCGGCCCTCCGCAACACGCTGCTCGTGGCGCGGCAGCAGATTCGCACAATGCGCGAGGATCGCCAGGTCCTCTTCCTGATGGCGCTCGTGGTCTCGCTGGGCGTCGTCTCCGTTCTCGGGGCCCGGCACCACACTGCGCGCGAGACGGAACAGCGCGACCGCTACCAGTCCGTTGTGGACCAGCAATGGGTGGACCAGCCGGAGCGCCATCCGCACCGCGTGATCCACTACGGCTTCCTGGTCTTCCGCGAAGAGGCGCCCCTGGCGTTCTTCGACCCCGGCGTGAGCGCCTATGCGGGAACGTCGCTCTACCTGGAGGGGCACCGCCAGAACAGCGCCAGCTTCGGCGACGCGCGACACGCCACCGCAATGCTGAGCTTCGGGCGGCTCACCCCGGCCGCCGTGCTCGGGCTGCTCCTGCCGCTGTTCGTGGTGGCGGCGGGATTCGCGTCGGTGAGCGGCGAGAGGGAACGGGGCACGCTGCGGCTGCTCCTGGCCCAGGGCGCGACGCCGGGGCAGATCGTGGGCGGAAAGGCGCTGGGGCTGGGGGCGGCGGCGCTGGCGGCGGCGCTTCCGGTGGGACTGGTTTCGGCGGCGTTCGTCGCCTTCGGCGGACAGGCGCAGCCCGCGGTGGGCCGAGTGCTGGCGCTCGCGGCGATCTACGCGGCGTACCTCGCCGGGTGGGTGCTGCTCACCGTGTGGGTCTCGTCGCGCAGAGCGTCCTCGCGGGCCGCGCTCGCCCAGCTCGTCGCAATATGGGTCGCGCTTTGCGTTGCAGCCCCGCGCGTGGGCGGCTCGCTCGCGGAAGCGCTCCATCCCATCCCGTCGCGCGCCCAGTTCACCGCCCAGGTCGAGGCGGCGGTCAGGCAGGTGGGCGACAGCCACAACCCCGAAGACCCCTTCTTCAGCGCTCTGCGCGACGAGTACCTTGCGCGCTACGAGGTCGATTCGGTCGAGGAGCTCCCGATCAACTGGGGCGGCGTCGTGAGTCGCGCGGGAGAGGAGGCCACCAGCCAAATCCACGAGGAACACCAGCTGGCGCTGTTCGCCGCCCACCGGCAGCAGAACCGGGTGCTGGCGTGGCTCGGCCTGCTGTCGCCCCATCTGGCGGCCCGCGACCTCTCGATGGCGGCGGCGGGCACCGGGGCCGAGGCGGTCGAGGCGTTCCGCGCACAGGCCGAGGACCACCGATACCAGATCATCCAGCGCCTCAACGACCTGCACATCCACGAGATCAGGTACGAGAACGACCGCGCCCAGCGCCTCGCACGCCGGAACTGGGCCGAATTCCCCGTCTTCCAGCCGAGTCTGCCCTCGCTGGGCCGGGCCGTGGCGGATCGTCCCCAGTCGCTGGCCGCGCTCGGTCTGTGGATCGTCCTCCCGCTCGCGGGTCTCGGGCTGGGCCGACGGCGCCTGCCGCGCGTAGGCGTGGATCGCCCGGGGTCATGAAGGACGGCGGAACGCAATCTGGAACCGCAAGGGTCTGGATGCGCCTGATCCGGCTCGAAATCGCGCGCGTGACCCGCTCTGGCGGCGTCGCGGTCGGCGTGCTGCTGCTGTTGGGCCTGGGCGTGTACGCGGGCTGGCAGGGAAACCGGCGAATCCAGGCGGTCGAGACGGGAGGCGCCGCTGCCGAGGCCGCCTACCGGGACCAGATCGCCGACCTCTCGTCCAGCTACCCTCCAACGACCGAAGCGGGCGAACTGCTCTACTACATGGCCTTTCCGGCGCCCCAGCCCCCGCCCCGCCTGTCCGCCCTCGCGAGCGGCAGGACCGGGGTCGAGACGGCGAGCCTGCGAATACGGCTGCTGGCGCTGGAAGGACAGCTCTACGAACACGAGACCCTCAACCCGCGCCTCGCGGCCGCGGGCGACCTGGACCTCGCCTTCATCCTTGTCGCTCTGCTTCCGCTCTTCGTCATTGCCGTGACCTACGACATCGTGTCGGGCGAGCGCGAAGGCGGCACCTGGCGCATGGCCCAGCTCTTCGCCCGGCGTCGGCGCCTCGTCGCGGCAAAGATCTGTGCACGCGCGATTCTGGCGGCGGCGCTGGTCGGGTCGCTGGCGCTGATCGGGGCGCTGTTGGCCGGAATCGACGCCGATGGCCGTTCGGGCTGGGCCGCCGCGCTGACTGCGCTGCACACCCTGTTCTGGTTCGCGCTCTGCCTGGGCGTCGCGGTCGGACGCCGCTCCTCGACGGCCAACGCCATGATCCTGGTGGGCGCGTGGGTCGCGCTCACCTTCCTCGCTCCGGCGGTACTGAGCCTGACCAATGCGCTCCTGCACCCCGTGCCCGAGGCCCTCGAGCTCACGGTGCGCCAGCGCCAGGGGTACCACGAGGCGTGGGACCTTCCCAAGGCCGAGACCATGGAGTCGTTCTTCCAGGACTACCCCCAGTGGAAGGACTGGACGCCCCCGCACGACGAATTCACCTGGGCCTGGTACTACGCCATGAACCACCGCGGCGACCAGGCCGCCCGCGACGCCTCGCGCGCCTACCGCGACGTTCTGGCTCAGCGCGACCAATGGGCCCGCCGCTGGTCGCTGCTCGTGCCACCGCTGGCCACCCAGATCGCGCTCGACCGCCTGTCCTCGACCGACCTGGGCTCGCAGCTCGCCTACCAGGAAGCGGTCCGCAGCTACCACGAGCGCCTCAAGGCGCACTTCCAGCCGATCGTGTTCGCGGCCACGCCGATCTCGGATGTGGACTGGGGGCGCGCACCCGCCTTCGAACCGGCCCTTCCGGCGGGCAGGGCATCGCGGGCGGGGCTTCCTGCTGCCGCTGCGCTGATCGTCGCTGCGATCTTGGGGATGGCGGTTGGGGGGCGGGGGGTCAGGGAAATGTAAACGCGACATTACATTTTGTAATGTTGTGTTTACATTGTTGGGGAGTGGGGGGATGGGGGGCGGGGTATGGAGGCGGAGGCTGGGATCGGGCGCGTGGCGTGGCTAGGCGGTACCTTGGATGGGCTCGTCGATCACAGCTGCCTGAGGGGAGGCCGCATGGAGCATGACACGCACTGAGGACACAGCATCCGCCAGCCATGAATGGAACCGACTGGCGATTCCGGGGAGGAGCAGGCCAATGAGCGCTTCGACGATTCCTCATCAGCTCGTTCGCCCGTCCTACTTGGTGGCGGAGGCCGCGCGGCTGGTGGGGCTCTCGCCGGGAAGGGTTCGGCGTTGGCTCCGAGGTTACGAGTACAGCTACCGCGACGGGGTTCGCGACCGGCCGCCCGTGCTGAAGGGGGCTGCGAGGCAAGGCTCGCACGCGTCCTTCTTGGATCTGATCGACATGCTTTTCGTGAAGCGGTTCCTCGATCACGGCGTTTCGCTCCAGAGGATCCGGCGGGCGCTTGAGAATGGCCAGATTCTCCAACTCATGTCGGGCGGGCAGTGGACGATCGCCCCAGTAATTCGGGAGCTCGCAGCGCAGATCGACTTCGAGTCTTCCAGCGAGCTGGCTAGGCGCTGGTATCCGCTGGGCAGAGACGGCTGCGTCGTGCTCGACCCTATGGTGGCGTATGGTGCGCCGTCCATCGCTGGCCGCGGCGTCAAGACGATCAACGTCCACGATCTTTTCGTCGCCGAGAGCGAGAGCATCGCGGCTGTCCGCAGCTGGTGGGACCTGACAGAAGACCAGGTCGAGGCGGCAGTGGAATTCGAACGGCGGCTGGCTGCATGACCTTCTTCGTGGACAACAACCTCAGCCCGAAGCTGGCTGAGGGCATGCGCGGCTTTGGTGAAGCCGTGACTCACATCACCGAGCAGCTCGCGCATGATGCGGCCGACACCGATGTCTTGGCACATGTGGGGACGAACAGTGGCTTCCTTGTGACCCGCGACCTCAGGATCCGGAATCGGGGGTTCCGTATGACACTCGGGGCCGACGATGCCGACATACCTTGGGGTGAAGTTCGCGCGGGTATGCGCGAAGGTCCTCGGAGCCGATCCTAGGGAGGTTGGGCGGTCGCCCGGGGCGCCGGCCAAACGAGGCCATGCGATGACGAACTGGAACGACTGCCCAGCCGTGGAGCAGACGCCGGGCAAGGTGAGCGGGGCCTGGGTCTTCTCTGGTACGCGAATTCCGCTTTTCGCGCTCTACGAGAACCTTGCCGCTGGTGCTACGGTAGACGAGTTCGTCGAATGGTTCCCGGGGGTCAAGGAACGCCAGGTCAGAGCTGTCCTCGAGCACGAGGCGAGAACCCTGAGATCGGTATTCGATCGCGGCGGTGCGTCCGGGCCACACCGTGGAAGTGCGGATTCCGCGCCGCGCGTGACACCCCTCACCCCACCACCTTCCCCGGATTCATGATCCCCTGCGGGTCGAGCGCGGCCTTCACGGCGCGCATCGCGGCCACGCCCGCGGGGCCGAACTCGGCCTCCAGGTAGCCGATCTTGCCCATGCCGATGCCGTGTTCGCCGGTGCACGTGCCTTCGAGGGCGAGGGCGCGCTGCACGATGCGGGCGTTGATCGCTTCGGCCTCGGCCAGCTCGGCCTTGGAGTCGGGGTCGATGATGAAGACGGTGTGGAAGTTGCCGTCGCCGACGTGGCCCACGACGCCCCAGGGGATCGAGGCCGTCTTCATGTCGGCTTCGGTCTCGGCAATGCAGCGGGCCAGGCGCGAGACGGGCACGCAGACGTCGGTCGTGAGGCCGTGGCAGCCGGGGCGCAGCGCGAGGAGCGCGGGGTAGGCGTCGTGGCGGGCCTTCCAGAGCCGGGCCCGCTCGTTCTGCCGACGGGCGTAGGCGAAGTCGGTCCCTCCGAGGCCGCGGCTGATATCCTCGATTTGGGCTCCATGCGTTCGCACTTGATCCTCAGAGCCATGGAACTCGAAAAAGACAGTTGGGGCTTCTGCATAGGCGTAGCCCGAATAGCGGTTGACTGCGCGCATGGCCGTCGCGTCGAGCAGCTCGGCTCGGGCGACCGGGATCCCCGCCTGCACGGCCTCGACCACCGCGCGCACGGCCTCTGCGACGCCCGGGAAGGCGCAAACCGCCGCCGCCATCGCCTCGGGAACCGGATGCAGGCGCACGGTGAGCTCGGTGATCACGGCCAGCGTGCCCTCCGACCCGACCAGCAGGTTGGTGAGGTCGTACCCGGCGGACGACTTGCGCGCGCGGCCCCCCGTCCGCACCACCTCGCCGTTCGCGAGCACCGCGACCAGCGAGACCACGTTGTCGCGCATGGTGCCGTAGCGCACGGTGGTCGTCCCGGACGCGCCGGTGGCCGCCATGCCTCCCATGGTCGCGTCGGCCCCGGGATCGACCGGGAAGAACAGCCCCGTGCCCTTGAGCTCGCGCTCCAGCTGCTTTCGCGTGACGCCGGCCTGGACCGTCGCGTCGAGGTCGTCGGGCCGGACCGCCAGCACCCGGTTCATCGTGCTCACATCGACGGAAATGCCGCCGCGCACCGCCTGCACATGCCCCTCGATCGAGGTGCCGGCCCCGAACGGGATCACCGGAGTGCCGTGTCGCGCGCAGGTCCGCACCGCAAAGACGACATCGTCGGTCGACGCGGCGAACACGACCCCGTCGGGCGGAATTGCGGGGTGGTGCGAGTCGTCCTTGCCGTGGTGCTCGCGGACCGAGGCGGCGGTCGAGTAGCGGTCGCCGAAGCGGGCGCGAAGATCGTCGTGGAGGGCGCTGTTCACCGGACCAACCTACGGCCCCAGCGCCGCCAGCGGAATCACGCTCACGCCGTCGGGCCTGACGTATCCGTAGCCCCGCTCGACGATGACTCCCAGCGCGGCCGGTTCGCCCCACCGGCTCGTGTCGACCCGGTCGGCGAGCTTGAGCAGGGTGCGCGCCGCGTCGTCGATCCGGCTCAGTCCGAGCTTGATTTCGAAGGCCGCCCACTGGCCGGGCCCGGCATCGACGATCGCGTCCACTTCGAGGCCGGTGTCGTCGCGGTAGTGGTGCACCCGCGCGCCCATGGCCTGGGCGTGGACGCGCAGATCCCGGACCACCAGCGATTCGAAGAGCAGGCCGAACCAGGAGAAGTCGCGCAGCAGGTGCTTCGGTGCCGCGCCCAGCGCCGCCGTCGCGATGGAGGGATCCACGAAGTGCCGCTTCGGCGACAGCTGCAGGCGGGAGCGCGACCGCAGATGGGGCGCCCACGGCGGCTGCTCCTCGACGACCATGAGCCGTTCGAGGGCGGTGAGATGGGAGCGGGCGGTGTGTCCCGACATCGCGGGCTGCTCGCGGCCGGCAACATCGCGCGCGATCGTGGCAAGCGACGCGGAAGTCGCGACGTTTCGGGCGAGTGACCGCATGAACCGGCGGACCCTTCCCGGATCTCGCCGCACCCCGTCGACGCGCTGGAGGTCGGCGCGGCAGATGTCGTCGACATAGCTGCGGTTCACACGCATCGCCTCGTCGGGTGACGACTCCAGGTGCCCCGGCCAGCCGCCGACGCAGATCCGCTCGGCGAGATCGTGCACCGACAGGTCGGCCAGAGAACTCCGCACCGGCTCGCGCCCGAGCACCTTCGCAAGCGACACCTGGCCGGTGCCGTACCCCTGCTCGAAGAGCGACATGGGACGCAGGCGCAGCCGCACAACTCGTCCGGCTCCGGTGTGGCGCGCAATGTCGTCGGGCGGCACCGGACAGTGCTTCGAAAGCCCTGGTCTTGATATTCGGGTTTTATTCGGCTATCTTGGCCGCCCCATGTCCACCATGCCGAAGCCGAAGCGAGACGCCGCAGACGCGCTCCGCCGGACGATTCGCGGAATCGAGGAGGCCGCATCGCCCGAGCAGCCGCGTCTGTCTTTGGGTGTTTCAAGTATCGACCGGGCCCTCCCGGGCCGCGGACTGCGCCTGGGCTGCATTCACGAAGTGGCTGGGGATGAAGCCGCTACCGGATTCTGCGCGGCTCTGCTGGCCCTTGCCTTGGCTGCCGGACCGCCCGGAGGCAGGATCCTGTGGCTCGCCCGCGAAGACGACCTGTACGCGCCCGGCCTCGTCCGCTACGGCATCGAGCCCGGCAGCCTGCTGGTCGTTTCGGGACTCCGCCGCCACGAGGACGTGCTCTGGGCCATGGAGGAGGCACTCCGCTGCCGGGCGGTGCGCGGGGTGGTCGCCGAGATGGGTGGGGGTGGCGGGGGTGGCGGGGGTGGTGGTGGCGGGAGGGTGGGCTTGGCGGCGGGGCGGCGCCTGATGCTGGCCGCCGAGGGGACCGGCGTGCTGGGGCTGGTGCTGTCGCGCCGGGTGGGGGGGCGGGGTGGGGTGGTGCGGGGGGCGGTCAGCCGATGGCGGGTCGTGGCCGTGCCGGGTGGGGATGGTGGCGGCGGCGGTCCCGAGACGAGGTGGCGCGTCGAGTTGCTGCATTGCCGTGGGGGGCGGCCGGGGGGGTGGGTGGTGGGGTGGGGTGGCGGGGGGTGGGGGGCCCTGCCACCCACCCGCGAGGCCGAAGCGGCGGGGATGTGCCGCGCGAGCTGATCATGGAGGTGGGTGGGCGGGGTTATGTTGACGGGGCCAACTGGAGACAGGGAGAGAAGACAAGAGCATGAACTGGCCACAAATCGTTGACCGCATCGAGTCAGGTGAAGGCAAGCGCACGGAGTTCAAACGCGGCTTTGGCGACTTCCGTGTGATCGGCAGAACCCTGTGTGCATTCGCCAATGGAGACGGTGGTCTTCTCGTCATCGGCGTCGATGATTCGGGTTCCATCGTGGGAGTGGAACAGAATCCGGAGTCCGTTCAAGAGCGGCTTTCGAGCTTCCTTCACAGTGGTTGCGGCTGGCCGCTCACAGCCGAATGCGACCGCCACTTGAGCGAGGATGGCTGGGTACACTGGGTGCACGTGCCGCGGCATCGTCGCGGCTATGAACCTTTCGCCTACGACGGGCGATTCTGGATCCGCCGGGGCCGGGCGACCGTTGCGCCATCTCCTTCGGAACTGCAGGAGCTTTTCAACGCGTTCGGCTTGGTCTTCACCGAGCAACAGATCGTGGCTTCGGCAACTGTGCACGAGATCGACATGGAGGCATTCGAGTCCTTCATGCGGGCGCAGGGGAAGGATACAGAGGACGGCCCGCAGCCGGAAAGGGACGACGATCTGTGTAACGCCTCGGTGTGCGCGGACATGGACGGCGTGCTGCGGCCGACCCTCTATGGGCTGATGGTGTTCGGCAGAGGGCCCCAGAGATATCCCCACACCCTGAGCTTGTTCGTCCAGTGCGCGCGTTACGCCGGGCTGGACCGTGCATCGGACACGATCAGCGTGGCAGAGGCGAAGGGACGGATCGAGGACCAGGTTCACCGCGCAGTGGGCTGGTTCCGCGGCCTTGGACGGGGGGAGCGGTATCAAGGCATCTATCGCGAAGACCTGCCAATTGTGCCCGAGCACGTCTTCCGGGAAGCCGTCGTGAACGCCGTCATCCACCGCGACTACGCCCAAACCGGAGCACCGATCCTCGTGGATGTCTTCGCTGATCGCGTCGAGGTCACCAGTCCGGGAACGCTGCCGAACCACATGACCGTCGCGCAGGCCGTCGGGGGTGGCGCGCCGAGGTCTCGCAACGAAATGATGGCCAACGCGATGGTTGTCCGTCGGCTCATGGAGCGGCGAGGCAGGGGCTGGCTGCTGATGCGACGAGGAATGCGCGAGTTCAACGGCACCAAGCCCGAGCTCGTCAACGAGGTGGACGGAAGCTACGTCCGCGTGGTCCTGCGAACCTCATGACCCTCCCCCGACCCCCCCGACGACCCCGCACGGACGCACACCGGGGGCGCGAGAAGACCCCCGAACGCGAGCCCCTAGGCCGCTGGCTGATCAAGAACATGCCCCATTTGATATTCGGTAAATATTCGGTTATTCTACACGGGCCATGTCCCGTGACCCAAATCCCGCAAGCAATGCAGGTGCGCCTGCGCGATCGCCACCGCGCATCGCCCGGCGCGTCCTCGCCGCCTGGCTGCCCTGGTGGCCCAGCGAGCGACTCGCCCGGCGTCGTCCCGAGGCGCGCACCCGACCCCTTGTCACCGTCGCCGAGAGCAACGGCAGGCTGATCATCGCCGCGGCCAACCGCCGCGCCGCACGGGTCGGCCTCTCTCCCGGCATGCCCCTGGCCGATGCGCGCGCCATCGAGCCCGGCGTGATCGTCCGCCCCGCCGACCCCGCCGCCGACGCCCTCGCGCTGGAAGGCCTCGCGCGCTGGGCCAACCGCTTCACCCCGCGCGTCATGCCCCGCGGCGCCGATGCGCTCTTCCTCGACATCGCCGGCTGCACCCGTCTCTTCGGCGGCGAAGAGGCGCTGACGGCATCGCTGCGGAGCGCGCTGGAGGGGTTCGGCCTGACCGTGCGGCTGGCGCTCGCCGACACGCCCGGCGCGGCCTGGGCGCTTGCTCGCCACGGCACCGGCAACCCGTCCGTGGCGCCGTGCGGCGCTGGTCCCGACGGGCTGAGCCGCGTGCTCGCCGATCTCCCGGTGGCCGCGCTGCGACTCAGTTCCGGCGTGGCCGAGGCGCTGGCCTCGTTCGGCCTCGACCGGATCCGCACCCTGTACGCCATCGAGCCCGTCGAACTGACCCGGCGCTTCGGCACGGAACCCGTCCGGCGGCTCGACCAGGCCCTGGGCCGAATCGACGAACCGATCACGCCGCTGCGCCCCCTGCCCCCGCGCGAGGCCCGCCGCGCCTTCGCCGACCCGATCTCGACGGCGACCGACATCCACGCGGCGGTCGAAGGCCTCCTCGACGACCTCTGCGGGGAACTCCGCCGCTCCGGCCGGGGCGCGCGCCGCCTGCACCTCGTCTGCCACCTGGTCGACGGCGACCGGCAGACGCTCGCCATCGGCACCAGCCGCCCGCTGCGCCGCAAGAAGTCCCTGCTGGGGCTCTTCGCCGAAAGGCTGGACCGGATCGAACCCGGCTTCGGCATCGACGAGATCGTCCTGTCCGCCGACATCGTCGAGACCGTCGACGAGCTCCAGCCCGACTGGTCCGGCGAGACCGCGGGCGGATACCGCGCGGCGGACGAGGCGGAGCTGGCCGACCTGCTCGACCGTCTGGGAAACCGCTTCGGATTTGGCCGGATCGGGCGTCCCGTGCCGCGGCAGAGCTGGCTGCCGGAGCGCGCGGCCGTGCGCGAGCGGGGGGTGCTCGAGCCCACATCTGCCGCCGGTTGGCCGGAGGACCGCCGCCGGCCGCTGCGACTGCTGTCCCCCCCGCAGCCGGTCGAAGCCGTCAGCCTGGAGCCCGACGGCCCGCCCTTCGGCTTTCGCTGCCGAGGCCGCTTCCACCAGCTGCGCGCCGTCGAAGGACCCGAGCGGCTCGAGTGCGAATGGTGGCGCGAACACGCGCCGAGCCGCGACTACTACCTGGCCGAGGACGAGGCCGGCTGCCGCTATTGGCTCTACCGGGAAGGCGCGCGAAGTCCGGGGCCCGCGCATCGTCCCGGGCAGAGCCTTCGCCCGAACGGGGAGAGACGCTGGTTTCTGCACGGGGTTTTCGGGTGAGCGTGGTCCGCCAACATTGACACGGGAGGACCCAAGTGAAGAACTGCGGGTGGAGTGGAAAGCGCGATTCGCGCCGTCAGAGGAAGGACGACCGCAAGTGAGCGACCGATCGAAGAAAATCCTGAATTGGGCGATCCTGGGAACGCTCGCGGTGCTCCTGTTGCGACCTTCCGGTTGGGTCGAACGGTGGGTCAATGCGGCCCACACCAAACAGGCTCCGGACGAGCAGCCGGAAGAAGCGACCGCACCCGTGCGGGCTCCGAGCCGTTCAATCTTCGACTCGTCGGAACATCCGCGCCTTTCCGAGATGAGCGTCATCGTCGGGGGCCTCTTCCTGCCGGACTCCGGAATGGCTCTGGTCGACCGCGCCGAACTGCACATGGTGGACCTGGCGTCCGGCACCGCCCGCGTGATCGGGCGGAAGGGCGAGGGACCGGGCGAGTTCGGCCATATCGCGCTCGCACGCCGCACTTCGCGGGGCATCCTGGTGTGGGACTTTCTTCTCCGCCGCGCGGTGGTCGTCGGTCACAGGGGCGAGCTTCTGCGATCACAGCAATACGGCCACGTGCCGTTCAGGGATTTCTTCAACGCGTATCCGGTGGGGGTGCACCCCGATGGCAGCGTGGTGTTTCGAGACGGAGTCCAGAGGAACCTCGGGGAATACGAGGGCCGGGCATGGAATCCGGCAACGTATGTGGCGGTGCGAGGCGATGGCGGTCTCGACACCGTGGCCACGGCCATCGGCGACGAGGTGCACTACCGCCCGAACCGAAGCGGCGACGTGGTGTTCGGCAACCGCACATTGGAAGCCGCTACCGAAGAGCATCTCATCATCGCCGACACCAGGCAGGGATCGATTGCCGTGCTGGACTGGCATGGCGAGCGGGTGGCCGAGGTGCCCATGCCGCCCGGCCATCGGTTGACCGCTGCGCAGGTGCAGGCGGGGCGTGAAGCGCGCATGGCGGCGCTCAGACGCATCGTGGACGGGATGAAGAGCAGAGCGGCAGCGTCCGGGCGACGATTGAGCGCCAATCTGGACAGCTTCTACGACCCCGAGGAAATGGAAGACTGGCCTGCAAACGACATGGCCCCCGCAGTCGATTCGATCCTGGCCGACTACGACGCCCGGCTCTGGGTCCGCGACTACCGTTTTCCCGATCGGGACAGCGTGACCTGGAGAGTTTGGGACGCGAGACAGGCAGACCTCCTCTTTGCGGTGCGCCTGGACGGGGGGGACGCCCTGCTTGACGCACAGGGCGATCTCGTCTTGCTCCGGCGCACGGACGAGTTCGATGTCCCGCGGGCCGTGATAGAGCAACTCGTCGACCTCCGGCACTAGCGGAACCGGTGACCGACAGCGGTGGCGGCGTGCCCCACGCCGAGCTCCAAGTCACCAGCAACTTCTCGTTCCTTAGGGGCGCCTCCCACCCCGAGGAGATGGTCGAGCGGGCCGGCGAGCTCGGCTATCGCGCGGTCGCGCTCACCGACCGCAACACCCTGGCCGGCGTGGTGCGCGCCCACGAAGCCGCCGAACGGGTCGGCCTCCATTTCATCCCCGGCGCCCGGCTCGACCTCGGCGACGGCCCCAGCCTTCTCTGCCTCCCCACCACCCGGCACGGCTACGGCGCGCTCTCCCGCCTCATCACCACGGGACGACGGCGCGCCCCCAAGGGCGAGTGCCACCTCGCCCGCGAAGACGTCGCGGCTGCCGCCCAGGCGCACGGCCACGTGTTCATCGCCGTCCCCCCCGCCTCGCCCGGCGACGACTTCGGCGACCACCTCGCCTGGTTCCGCGACCATCTCGCCGCCCCCCTCCACCTCGCCGCCACCCACTACCACCGGGGCGACGACGACCGCCGCCTCGCCCGCCTCGCGCGCCTTGCCGAGGTCCACGCCGTCCCCCTCGTCGCCACCGGCGACGTCCACCAGCACGACCCCGCGCGCCGCCGCCTTCACGACACGCTCACCTGCATCCGCGAGCGCTGCACCATCGACAGCGCCGGGTGGCGCCTCGAAGCCAACGCCGAACGCCACCTCAAGCCCCGCGCCGAGATCGCGCGCCTCTTCCGCAACCACCCCGACGCCCTCGCCAACGCCGTCCGGATCGCCGACCGCTGCCGCTTCTCGCTCGCCGAGCTCCGCTACGAGTACCCCGACGAAGTCGCCGCCGACGGACGAACCCCCCGCGAGACCCTGGCCGCGCTCACCTGGGCGGGCGCGGCCGAGCGCTACCCCGACGGCGTCCCGCCGAAGGTGCGCGCGATCATCGAACACGAACTCGCGCTCATCGCGCAGCTCGACTACGAGCCCTACTTCCTCACCGTCGAGGACATCGTTCGCCGGGCCCGCGAACTCGGCATCCTCTGCCAGGGCCGCGGTTCCGCCGCCAACTCGGCCGTGTGCTACTGCCTGGGCATCACCGCGGTCGACCCCGCGCAGATCGACCTCCTCTTCGAGCGCTTCATCTCGGCCGAGCGCGACGAGGTGCCCGACATCGACGTCGACTTCGAGCACGAGCGCCGCGAAGAGGTCATCCAGTACATCTACGGCAAGTACGGGCGCGACCGGGCCGGGCTGACCGCGACCGTCATCACCTACCGCGTCAAGAGCGCGCTCCGCGACGTGGGCAAGGCCATGGGCCTGAGCGAAGACGTGATCGGGCGCCTGCTGTCCATGGTCTCGTGGCGCTCCAAGCCCGTGGACGAGGCCCGCGCGCGCGAAGAGGGCTTCGACCCGTCCGAGCGGCGTCTGGCGCTCACCCTCGAGCTGGCCCGCGAGCTGTACGGGTTTCCGCGGCATCTGTCCCAGCACACCGGCGGCTTCGTCATATCGCGCGGACCGCTCTGCGAGATCGTTCCCATCGAGAACGCGGCCATGGCGGACCGGACGGTGATCGAGTGGAACAAGGACGACTTGGAGGCTTTGGGACTGATAAAGGTCGACGTGCTCGGGCTCGGGATGCTCTCGTGCATCCGCAAGGCCTTCGCACTGTTAGAGGAAAGTTGCGGCGTTCGCCACACGTTGGAGAGCGTGCCGCAGGAGGACCCGGTCACTTACGGCATGGTCCAGCGCGGCGACACGGTCGGCGTCTTCCAGATCGAGAGCCGCGCCCAGATGGCCATGCTGCCGCGCTTGAGGCCCGCCACCTTCTACGATCTGGTCATCCAGGTGGCGATCGTGCGCCCGGGGCCGATCCAAGGCGACATGGTGCACCCCTACCTGCGCCGCCGCCAGGGGCGCGAGCCCGTCGAGTACCCGTCCGACGAGCTGCGCCAGGTCCTGCGCAAGACGCTCGGCGTGCCCCTCTTCCAGGAGCAGGTCATGCGCATCTCGATCGTCGCGGCGGGCTTCACGGGGGCCCAGGCCGACCAGCTCCGCCGCGCCATGGCCAGCTTCCGCAATCCCGGCACCATCCACAGCTTCCGCGACAAGTTCATCGACGGCATGACGGCGCGCGGCTACGCCCGCGACTTCGCCGAGCGCTGCTTCCGCCAGATCGAGGGCTTCGGCGAGTACGGCTTCCCCGAGAGCCACGCGGCCTCGTTCGCCCATCTCGCCTATGTCTCGTCGTGGCTCAAGTGCCACCACCCCGCGGTCTTCGCCTGCGCGCTGCTCAACAGCCAGCCGATGGGCTTCTACGCCCCGGCCCAGATCGTGCGCGACGCGCGCGACCACGGCGTCCAGGTGCTCCCCGCCGACGTGAACCGCTCGGCGTGGGACTGCACCCTGGAGCGGCCCGGCGACGGCCACGAGCCCGGCCACCGCCACGAGCCCGGCCACCGCCACGAGCCCGGCCACCGCCACGAGCCCGGCCACCGCCACGAGCCCGGCGACGCCCCCCTCGCGCTCCGCCTCGGCCTCCGCCAGATCCGCGGCCTCAGGGAACACGACGCCATGCGCCTCGTGGCCGCCCGGCGCAGCGGCTTCCGCTCACCCCTCGACCTCTGGGAGCGAACGGGGATCTCCACGACCGTCCTGGCCCGCATGGCCAGCGCCGACGCCTTCCTCTCGATGGGCCTGAACCGCCGCCAGGCCGCCTGGGCGGTGCGCGCGATCAGCGAAGCCGGGCCGCTCCCCCTCTTCGAGTCGCAGGAGCGCGACCGCTCGTCCCGCCCCGAACCCGCGCTCCCCGCCATGTCCGTCGGCGAGCACGTGACCGCCGACTACCGCACCACGGGCCTCTCGCTCAAGCAGCACCCCGTGGCCCTGCTGCGCGCCCGCCTAGACGAGCGCGGCGTCCGTCCCGCAAAGGCGCTGGCACGGCTGTCCGACGGCGACCGGGCCGCCGTGGCCGGCATCGTCCTCACCCGCCAGCGCCCCGGCAAGGGCATCGTCATGTTCGTCACCCTCGAAGACGAGACCGGCACCGCCAACCTGGTCGTCTTCCCCTCCGTCTACCAAACCCAGCGCCGCGACACCCTGACCTCGCGCCTAATGCTCTGCCACGGCAAGGTCCAAAAGGTCGACGAAGTGATCCACGTCATCGCCGAGCGCATCCATTCCCTGAATGATTGGCTGGATGGGCTCACAACCCCTCCCGCCCCGTCACGAACACGTGAAGATTCGGGATCCGGACCGGCTCCATCAGCCTCAGGCGCCAGAGCACTGCCCCGCTGACGCCGCCGGGCGGCAGCACGCGCTCGGTCCCGAGCGCGGCGTCGTACACGAAACGCGCGCCGCGGCCGCCGATCCCGTTGTGCGCGTTCAGGATCTCGGGGGCGAATTCCGCGAAGACGTCGCCCATGCCGCTACCGAACTTGCGGATCTCGACCTCGATCGGCCCGGCGATCGGCGCGGCGGACACGTTCTTCAGCCGAATCCACAGGTCTAGCACGCCGGTCTCGGCGTCGTATGCGCCGGGGTCGTTCACCAGCTCGACACGGCCGGTGACGTCGACCGGGTCCCCGACAGGCGCTGAAGGCGCCGCGGGCGCCGCAGCCGCAGCAGCAACGTCCTCGATCCGAATCGCGGCCGTGTAGACCTGGTAGGCGCCCGTGCGCGCATCGGCCCACACCGGGTGGAAGCGCCCGTCCGCCGACGCCGCCAGCCCAATGTAGTCGCCGCCGTTCAACCAGCGCGACGCCGCCGAGAGGAGCGCGACCCGCAGCTCGCCGTCGGGCCCGCTGAAGGTGGACGGGGTCGGCAGCAGGTTCCCCGAGCCCAGCGGCCGCGAGATCGCCCCAGACACCCGATGGGGCGCCGTGAAGGTGTCTCCGCCATCGAACGAAGCCGCGAAGTACTGGTGAAACGCAAACTCGGACGGGGCTTCGCGAGTGTCGTACCAAGTCAGCCCCAACACCCCTTCGCCATTGACGGCCACGGCCGGCTGAAACTGCTGCGCGCCTTCGACCCCGCTGGGCGCCACCTGCATCGGCTCGCTCCAGCTGGCCCCCCGGTCGTCGGTCCGCGCCACAACAATCCGCGGCAGCCCCCCCGAGTAGTCCGGCCACACGCCGTACACCCGGTCCCGGAACCGCTCGCTTCGATCCACCGCATACAGCACCCACGAGCCGCCGCGAAAGCGCTCAAGCCCCTCCCGCGCGCCCCGCAGCTCGTCGCCGGTCATCTTCAGCGGACCGGGCCTGGGCTCCGAAAAGGTCACCCCGCCGTCGGTCGACACCACCGTCCAGATGCGCGACCCCTCCGACTCGGCCGTCTGCTCCGGCGTAACCGGAAAGTCCGCGAAGGGCACCATGACCGCACCGTCGTGAAGCACCAGCATCGGGTCCACATTCAGCCCGCGCTCGCCCCCGCCGTCGATGAACTTCACCGGCCCGATCCAGCTCCTGCCGTCGTCCTCCGACCGGAACACGCCCAGGCTGTACTCGATTCCGCCGTACAGCACGCTCACGTACGCCCGCCCCGCAAACGGGCCCGTCGTCTGGTCGGCCACGAGCATCGGGTGGTCGTACGAAGCGCCCAGATTGTACGCGTCCGACCAAGTCGAACCCTCGTCCTCGGACCTGTACGCGTGCAGGAACGCGCGCGTACGCCCGGTCTCGTTCGGTCCAGTGGCTAGGGTGAGAAAGAGCGCCGTCCCCGTCGCGGTGAACGCCACTTGCGGATCGGCTCCCCCAAGCTCGCGCTGCTCCGGGAAGATGACGTCGTCCCAGACGATGCCCCCGTCCCGGCTCACATACGCCTTCGTCGCGGCGCCCCCGTCCCGGCGCGTGAAGGTGATCGCCCCGGCCAGCAGACTGCGCGGGTTGCGCGGGTTCGCCGCCACCATGATCTCGACGTGCGGCCTGTCCCCGTCCCTGCTCACCAGATGGTCGGGGCCCACCACGATGCGGCGCTCGATCTGGCCCTGCTGGGCCGCTCCGGCGGGCCCGGGCGCGAGAAGGGCCCCGACGGCGGCAAGAAATGTAAACTTGAGTTTACATAATGTAATGTTGAGCATACAAATGGGCACCTCGGTGCGACGCCGGGGCTGTCCGCGGCACGGCTAGCTAGCCCCCCAGCGCCTCGATCACCAAGTCCGCCAGCCCCGGCAGGTGGTCGCCCATCCGCGAGTCGTCGGAGTTGATCTGGATCGCGACCGCGACGCCGTGATCGGCGTAGTAGGCGACCAGTGAGTTGTAGCCGGGAAAGAAGCCGCCGTGGCCGTAGGTCAGCCCGTGCTCGCTTTCGGCGACGGCCACCCCCAGCCCGTACCCTAGATGCGGCTTCGCGGGATCGGTCGGAAAGCCGATTCGGAGCAGGTCGGGCAGATCGTCCCCTGCGATCGCGTCTCCCTCGTACAGCAGCTTCGCCCAGCGCACCAGCGCCGCCGGGTTGTTCACGACGCCGCCACCCGTCCACTCCTGCAGCGGATGCACCGCCAGCAGGCCGTCTTCGACGATTTCGAGCGGAGTGTCGAAGAGCTGGACGCTCGCGTGCGCGTAGCCCTGAGCAAGCCCGGGCAGGTCGCGCCGGTCGGCGGGCAGCGTCAGGTCGAGCCCGAACGGCTCCAGGAAGAACTCGTCGAGCAGGTCGTAGTACGCGCGGCCCGTCGCCGCCTCGATCGCCAGCCCCGCCAGAGTGTAGTGGACGTCGCTGTAGTGGAATCCCTCGCCTGCGGGGAACAGCGGCTCGGCGTCGAGCACAGACTCGGCGACGAACTGCTCGGGCGTCATGTACGCGTCGGGATCGCCGAAGACCTCGGCCAGCCGGCTCGCGAAGTCCCGGTCCTCGAAGTACGGCTGCACCATGCCGGCGGTGTGGCTCAGCAGGTTGCGCAGCGTCAGCTCGGCGTGATTGGGCACGCGGGCGAACCAGGCCTCTTCGCCCAGCCAGGTCGAGACCGGCGCGTCGAGGTCCATCTCCCCGTTCATCGCCAGCTGAAGGGCCACGGCCGCAACGTACGTCTTCCCTATGCTGCCCGACGGCATGAGCATTCCCGCCGTCATCGGAATGTCGTCGTCGATGTCCGACGCGCCCGTGGCAAAGCTGAAGACGCTCGCGTCCGGCAGAATGAAGGCCGCCGTCGCCCCGGGAAAGTTCTCGTCCGTGTCCTGGGCCTGCGCCCACGCCTCGTCGAGCGCCGCCTGGAACCTCTCGGCAAGCGCCACCGCCTCCTGCGAGAAGAGCGACCTGCCCGACTCGGTCGTCTCGTCTCCGGCCCGGTCGGCCGCCGGGGCGCAGGCTGCCGCGAGGACAACCCCCAGCCCGGCGAGGCGGAGGAGCGCCGAACGGGGTGGCTGTGCTTCGGGCATTCGAGGCACCCTTCGTTTCGGGAAGAAGCAATTCCAGGCCGCAGGCTGCCAACGGCCAGACATTTCGATGCTTGACACGCTACATGAATATCGGCATCGTGGCTAGATGAAACGAGCTAGCGTTAGCGAGGCAAGGAACCGACTAGGCGGACTGCTGAGCGAAGTGCGCCGAGGCGAGGACGTATTGATCACGCACCGAGGAAAGCCAGTGGCACGGATCGCCGCCTGCCGCGTCGACGGCGCTAGTGCAGATGACGCCACGGTCGAGCTGCTGAGCCGTGGCATAGCGGCCCCGCCCCATGCATCGCTTGATGTCGACCGCTTCCTGAGCGTACCAGCGCCCCGGCTGACCGGGGATGCCCGCGCGAGCGAGATCATCGTGGCCGAGCGTCGGTCGGGGTATTGAAGTACTGGGATTCCTCAGCTCTAGTTGCGCTCCTCGTTGAGGAGCCGGAGAGCGCACAGCGCCGTGACACGCTCCAACGGGACCCGGTCGTCGTCACTTGGTGGCGAAGCCGAATCGAGTGTGCGTCGGCGCTGAACCGTCTCGAGCGTGAGGGCCGCTTCGAGAGCGGTGGGTTCGACCGGTCCACGGGCCAGCTTGCGGTCTTAGGCGACGCTTGGATTGAGATCGAGCCGCTCGAGCAAGTTCGCAAGCGAGCGATCAGGCTGCTGCGGGTCCATCCCCTGCGCGCTGCCGACGCTCTCCAGCTGGCGGCGGCGCTCGCGGCCGCTGATGAGGACCCCCAGAGGCTCGATCTTGTCTGTAGCGACGACCGCCTCTCTCAGGCGGCGCGGCGCGAAGGGTTCACCGTCCTGTAGGCGGCACCAAACCAGCCCTACGAACCGCCCTTGGACTTCGTGAAGATCTGGATCACGCCGTTCCGGCCTTCGCTGCCGTAGAGCTCCTTCGCGGCGTCGCCCTTGAGGACCTCGAGGCGGTCGATCTGATCGGGATCGAGCTTCTGCATCGCTTCGTCCCTGCCGCCGTCCACGCGGACGCCATCGACGTAGACGATGGGCTGGGCGTCCTCCGCCGCAGACACCGTCGAGCGGATCCTCACCTTGGAGCCCTCTCGGGTGACCGCGATTGCCCTGTCGCGAGCGTCGCTTTCGGCTGGTACCTGGATCACCTGCAGACCGAGCGTCGGCTCCGCGGCCGACTCGCGCCCTGCCTTGCCCGCGTAGGCGGTTGCAAGCGCTCCCACGGCGCCCGCGCCGACGATCAGTGCGATCATCCCCAGTTCGTTCCGTGTCTTCCGCATCCTGACAGCTCCTGTCTCAAGGGGTTTTAAGTCGGCTCCAGCACACTAAGCGGCAGCGGCCCCGCGCGCAAACCGGCCCCGCGTCAGAACCGCTCCGGCGACAGCGCCTCCAGGCTCGCTCCCGGCTTGCCTTCGAGCATCAGCCCGGCCAGCGCCCACCCGCTGCTCGGGGCCAGCGTCACGCCCAGCATTTGATGGGCCGTGTTCACGAATACGTTGTCGCGCGACGGGAGCTTACCGATCACGGGCAGGCTGTCGGGCACGACCGGGCGCATCCCCACCCAGGCGCGGCCCCCCTCCATGGCCTCCGGGACGTCGACCTCGCGGCTCACCTGGCGGCGAAGCGACCGGATGCGCGCAACGTCCAGCCGTCGGTTGATCCCCGACAGCTCCATCGTGCCCGAGAAGCGCAGCGCCCCGCCGAATGGCGTCAGGCCGATCTTCGCACCGCCCAGGTACAGCGGCTGCCGCAGCTGGTTGACGGGCTGCTCGATCGTAACCGAATAGCCCTTGCCCGCAGTCAGCGGGATCGGACACCCCGCCATTCGCGTCAGCGATCCGGTCACGGCCCCCGCCGCCAGCACCACGGCGTCCACCTCCACGTCACCTTGCGATGTCAGCAGCGCCTCGACCCGGCGCCCCCGGGTGCGGAACCCGGTCACCAGCGTGCCCTCGTGGATCTCGACTCCGCCCTCGTTCAGCGCCGCGCCCAGCCCGGCGGTCAGCGACTCGGGCCTCACGTGGCGCTCCTCGCCCACGAACAGCCCGAACCGGAACCCCGGACGCAGCATGGGCTCGCGCTCGTACAGCTCGGCCTCGCTCAGCTCGGTGCACGACGCCGCCCCGGCCGCCGCGATCAGCTTCACCTCTCTCTGCGCCGCCGCCGCCTTGTCCGAGTCCCGGAACGCCATCAGAATCCCCGACCTGAAGCACTCGAACTCCACGCCGTCGGCGGCCAGCTCGTCGTAGCGGTCCATCGTGAAGCGGTTGAGCGCCGCCAGCACCGCAATGCCGCGCTCCTGGTCGGCCTGGTTGCAGAACGAGCGGAAGCGCAGCAGCCACGGCGCAAGCTTCGGCAGTGCCGACGGCTTGATGTAGAGCGGACTGTCCGCGCGCAGCATCCAGGACAGCGACTTGAGGGTGAGGCCCGGCGCGGGGAGCGGGCTTGAGATCGACGGGCACACCCAGCCCGCATTGCCTTGCGAACAGCCTCCGCCGAGCGTCCACGACTCCACGACGACCGGATCGGCGCCAAGCCTGCGCAGATAGTACGCAGTCGCGAGCCCGACGACCCCGCCCCCCACCACCCCGACGCGCATCAGCCTGCGGGCCTCTCGTGCACCAGCCGCCCGCCCACGTACACGCGCGTCGCCCACGTGCGAATGCTCAGCGGATCGCCGTCGAAGACGACCACGTCGGCGTCCTTGCCCGCCTCGAGGCTCCCCATCCGGTCGGCCACACCCAGCACCTCCGCCGGGCTCAGCGTCACCGCCCGCAGCACATCGGCCCGGCTCATGCCGTGACCGTGCGCGATCGACGCGTCGATGAGCAGCCACTGGCCTGCCACGCCCAGCCCGAACGGCCCGAAGCCGCGCGAGAAGCTGGCGAGCGACACGTGCACCCCGGCCTCGTGCAGCCACACCGCGTTGCGCTCGTCGACCGCGCCGTAGTCCGACGCGTCGGGAATCTCCTCGCCCGAGATGTAGGGGTGCGAAATCGGCCCCAGAACGACCGGAATCCCCCGGTCGGCGAGCTCGCCGGCCATCTGGTGCGCCCCCGCGCCCCCGTCGATCACCAGCTCGAAGCCGAACTCGTCGGCAAGCTCCATCGCCACCCGCAGGTCGCGCGCCGCATTGGCCTGCACCCGCGCGGGCACCTCGCCGTTCAGCAGCCGCGCCATCGCCTCCATGCCCAGATCGCGGGGGGCCGCCCCGCCGTCCGCTCCCGGGCCGGCCGCGCCCGCACCGCCCGCGCCGCCCGCCATCCACTCGCGCGTCCGCACCAGCAGATCGCGCAGCTGCGCCACCACAGCCATGCGCGTCGATGGCGACCGCGACTGTTCGCGGTAGGTCGACGCCGGACGCCCCCCCAGCGTGATGTCGACCGCCGCCGGCTCGCGCACGATCAGGTCGTCGAAGCGCGCCCCGGCAGTCTTCACCACGGCCCCCTGTCCACCCACGACCGTCGCGTCTCCGGGCCCCACGTACGTCGCCGTCACGCCGCCCGACAGCAGCTCGCGCACCCGTATCTCGCCCGCCTGCCCCACGCCCATCGGTCCGAACGGGCTGAACGCCTCGATGATCCTCAGCTCCGGCGTCAGCGGCGTGGGCACCTCGTTCATGTCCTCGCCCGCGATGCCGTAGTAGCTCATCGCGTCAATGATCCCCGGCATCACCACGCTCCCGCTCACGTCCACGACCTCCGCGCCCGCGGGGATCTCGACGTCGGCGCCGACCGCGGCGATCCGTCCGTCCACCATCAGCACGGTCCCCCCTTCGACGGGTTCCGAGGAGATGGGATAAACCAGCCCCCCGGTCAGCGCCACGGTCTGTGCCTGGACCCCGACCCCGCCGCCGTGGATCGCGGCCAGGGCAATCGCGGCCACCCTCGCCGCCCCAATCATGGCCCCTCTCCTTCCCTGTCGAACGCCAGCTGCCCGTCGACGTACACGCGCGTTACCAGCGTGCTCACCTCGTACCAGGTGCCGTTCAGCACCACGATGTCGGCGTCCTTGCCCGCCTCCAGGCTCCCCACCCGGTCCTCGACGCCCGCGATCGCCGCCGGGTTGATCGTCACGGCCTCGAGCGCGTCCTGCTCGCTCATCCCGTAGCGCATTCCCAGGCCGGCGTTGCCGCGCTGCCACTTCGACCCCACCACCGGGTCGTCGGTGTGGAAGGTGAAGCGCACGCCCTTCTCGTTCATCAGCGTGCCCGTGGCCATCACGTCGTCCGGCAGCGCGATGCGCGTGAAGAGCGGCATTCCCACCACGTCGATCCCGGCCTCGGCAATGTCGTCGGCCACCTTGTAGGCCTCGGTCGAGTGGTGGATCGCGAGGTCGAAGTCGAACTCCTGCGACAGGCGGATGATCGCCAAAATGTCGTGCGCCTGGTGCACGTGGGCGCGAATGCGGTCCTCGCCCGCGAGCACCCGCGCCACGGCCTCCATGGCCAGGTCGCGCGGCGGGGCCGGGCCCTCGCGGCCGCCCTCCTCCCACGCGTCGCGCCGCGCCCGGTACTCCTGCGCCTCGATGAACTTGGCGCGAAGCGTCGCGGTCACCGCCATGCTGGTGGTCGGCGACTCGTTCGGGCGCTTCCGCCCCATCGCGATCTTGAGCCCGCCGCGCTCCCTAACAATGCGCTCCTCGATCGACGGCCCCCACGTCTTGACCACGATCGCCTGCCCGCTCGACACCTCGCCGCTCCCGGGCCCGGTGACGACCGTGGTGACGCCGCCCTTCACGGCGTCGTTCCAGAAGGCGTCGTCGGGCGAGAGCACGTCGCGAATGCGATGCTGCGGCCCGAACCGGGTCGGGAACTCGTTGAGGTCGCGCGTGTCCGCGCCGATGTGGGAGTGGTTGTCCAGCATGCCGGGCATGACGACCATTCCGCTCAGATCCACGATGTCGGCGCCCGGCGGCGGGGAGACGTCCGCGCCGATGGCCGTGATCTGGCCGCCCGAAAAGACGATCGTGCCGCGTTCGATGGCGGGCCCGGCAGCCGTGTGGATGCGCGCGCCGACGAGCGCGACCGGGGTGGCCTGGACGGCGGCGGCGGGGGGCGGGGGGAGGGCGGCGAGGGTCGCGAGGGCGGCCACGGTTGTCCGGGTGGCCAAGGTCGCCCGGGTGGCCAAGGTTGTCCGGGCCGCTAAGGTCGCCCGGGCCGCTCGGGGCGCCCTGGATGCCCCCGTCGTAAAATCAACATTACATTTTGTGAACTTCACTTTACATTGTCCTTTCGCGTAGGCGCTTAGAGCGGACGACCGGGCACGCTGAGGATGCGGCGAGGGCCGCCCCGGCCCCCCGACAGCGCCGCGCGCCGACTCGTCCAGCCAGACCACCCGACCACCGCCTCACCCCTCCCAGATCTCGCCCAGCACGCGCTGGAAGTTGCCGCCCAGAATGCCCCGGATGTGGTCGTCGGTGTAGCCGCGGCCGATCAGCCCCTCGGTCAGGTCGAAGACGCGCTTGGGGTGGTCGACGCCCTCGATGTCGATCTTCTCGCGGAAGGCGTACGAGCCCTTGTACGCGGCCTTGAGGCGCTCGTACTCGTCGGTCGGCAGGTCGTCGTAGCCGTGCAGGTCGATGTCGCTGCCGATGCCGAGGTGCTCCACGCCCACCAGGTCGCGCACGTGGTCGTAGTGGTCGAAGAAGTCCACCAGGGTGGTCGGCTCCCGGTCGAGCACGAACATGCGCACGCCGGTGATGCCCATGACGCCGCCGGTCGCCGCCATTGCCCGGATCGCCTCGTCGGTCTTGGTGCGGGGGTGGCCGCCCGACAGATCGCGGCTGTTCGAGTGCGTGAAGAGCACGGGGCGCGACGAGATCTCGCAGGCGTCCAGGGTGGTGCGGTCGCCGGAGTGCGACACGTCGACCGCCATCCCCACCTGGTTCATCCGCTCCACGATCGCCACGCCGAAGTCCGAGATGCCGCCGTCGATCCGCTCGGTGGCGCCGTTGCCGATCATGTTGCGCTCGTTGTAGGTGAGCTGCGACACCCGCTGCCCGAGGCCGTGGAAGAGGTTCACGTCGTCGGGGCTGTGGAAGTGCGACGAGGTCTGGGTGCCGATCAGGATGCCCACGCGCCCCGAGCCGTGCACGCTCGCCAGATCGGCGACCGAATCGATGCGCACGAACAGGTCGGGCCGGGCCGCGATCATGGCGTTGTACCCCGCCACGAAGAGCAGCGTGTTGCGGTACTGGTCCGCGAAGTCGCGGCCCCCGATCCCCACGCCGATGTGGAAGACGTCGATCTCGGAGTCGCGGAACTCCTGCTCCTCGGCGGCGGTCATCCCGGCAAGGTCGGACCCCCACCGCTCCCGCACCGACGACGAGATCGCCAGCGGCGAAAGCATGTCGATCACGAGCGACCCGGTGACCAAATCCACGCAGCGCGTCGAGTACTCCTGCTGGATCGCGGGCAGCCCGGGCCGCCTGCGCGCGGCCACCCTGACCCGGCCCAGGTTCAGAAACGGCGCGGCGACCGCGAGTCCCGCGGCCCCGCCGGCAGCTTTCAGCATTGTGCGGCGGGTCGGGGGCGCGGGCGGGCAGGCCCGGGTGTCGTCTCTACTCATTTCGGCTCCTCGTGCGCTTGGCTACTCGTGGACTTGGAGGTTTGGTCGGGGGACCGTTTCGACTTGCATGTAGTGAGCCGCGCGTATCAGCGCGCGGTCGAGTGTGGCAAGCTGGACGCCACGCCTCATGGCCAGCTCGAGATACGCAGCGTCATAGGTGGTGAGGCCGCATTCTCGGGCCAGGAGCACGATTTCTCGCAGCGCTCGCTGATCGGTCTCGGGATCGGTGACTATGGCAAGCCGTCGCAGTAGATGGAGATAGGTCGCCACCGTGGCCTTCGCAATGCGCTTCCTTCGTTCGGCGCGCACCAGAACATTGCCGATTTCCAGATGCCAGATCCCTGGAACGAGCGCGCCCTCAGTCTGCAGCCGGTCCAGCAATGCCTCGGTCTCCGGCGTTGCCTCGTCCGGGAACAGCCATGTGGCCGCTACCGAGCAGTCGAGCACGAATCCGTTCACGGACGCCCTTCGTCCCGCAGTTCTCTCCAGTTCAGCTCGCCGAGCGTGACGCCCTCGCGGACCGACCGCAGCTCCCGAATGGCGTCGGCGACATCCCGCCGGTCCGGCTCGTGGGCCGGCACGAGGCGCGCGACGGGAACGCCCCTTCTTGTAATGAGGACCTCCTCGCCCTCGGCCACCCTCCTGAGAAGCGAGGAAAGGTGTGTCTTGGCATTGAACGCACCCACCGTGATCATGCTGGCCCTCCTGGGTCGTGTTGATCCTCTGTGATCGTGGTGGTCTTCCGCGAGACCCGTTGCAACTAGTTTAATAAACTAGCTCAACTGGCCATCCCCCGGTAGCGGTCGAACCACCCGACGATGTACTTGATCTTCTGCATGAAGTGGCTGGGGCGGACGCGGATCCCGTGCGGCTCGCCGGGGACCTTCACCAGGACCGCCTCGACGCCTTCTAGCTTGAGCGCCTGGTAGTACTGGTCCGACTCGGACATCGGGGTGCGGTAGTCGTCCACGCCGGTCATGATCATGGTGGGCGTGGTGACGTTGCCGACGAGCGAGATCGGCGAGCGGGCCATGTAGTGCTCCGGATCCTCCCAGGGCATGGCCGGGAACCAGTACTTCGACACCGTGATCGGAATGTCCGCGCTCACAGCGAAGCTGTACCAGTTGATTACCGGATAGAGCACGGCCGCCGCCTTGTATCTGTTTGTCATCCCAATAGACCACGACGACAGCACGCCGCCCCCGGAGCCGCCTGTGATGTACAGCTGGTCGGGATCGACAAACCCGAGCGCGAGCACCGCGTCGACGGCCGAATCGAGGTCGTAGAAGTCGTTGCCGGGGTATGAATGGTGGATGAGGTTGCCGAACTCTTCGCCGTACGATGTGCTCCCCCGCGGGTTGGTGTAGAGCACAACGTAGCCTGCGGAAGCCATCGATTGCTTTTCGATGTCGAACCTGTCGCCGTAGTTCGCGAACGGCCCTCCGTGGATTTCCAGGATCAGCGGATACCGGCGCGACGGGTCGAACCCCGGCGGCGTGATGATCCAGCCGTGGATCGGAATGCCGTCGTGCGACGAGGGCCACCACAGCTCCTGGACGCCGCCCAGGGTCTTGTGCCCCAGCACGTCTTCGTTGACCGCGGTGACCACGCTCGCGTCGCCGCCGTCTCGCCCGATCGCCAGCTCGCTCATCACCGTCGGCGTCGACGTGGTGTAGGCGAACATGCCGCCCGGCCCGACCGAGAAGCTGCCGCCGCCGTACGCCGACCCGGTGCCGCCCATGTTCGCGGCGACGATGTGCACCTCGTCGCTGCCCGGCTCGACGTAGGCCACCTTGGTGTTGCCCCGGTCGGCGTACGAGAAGTACAGGCGCTCGGAGTCGGGCGACCAGGCGAGGCCGCCCACCGAACGGTCGAGGTCGGCGGCCACCTGGCGCGCGCCCGATCCGTCGCGGTTCGCCATGTACAGGCCGGTCACCTGATAGCCCTGGTAGCGGTCGTCGAAGCCCGTGTAGGCGATCCAGCGGCCGTCGGGCGACGCGGCGACGCCCCCGTCCGGGCCCTTGCGGTCGGTGAGGGCGCGGATCGTGCCGTCGAGCGATACCTCGTAGATCTCGGTGTTGCGGTTTTCGAGCTCCCAGTCGGGGTGGCGGTTGGCCGAGATCAGGACCGACGCGCCGTCGGCCGACCAGACGGGCCGTCCGCTGCCCGCGCGCCCCACGTAGCCGCCGTGATGGAAGTCGCCGCTGGTGATCTGGCGCGGCGTCCCGCCCTCGGCGGGCGCGACGAAGAGGTGGGTGAAGCCGTGATCGAGGTCGCCCGCGCCGTCGAAGCGGTGGACGAGCTCGTGGATCACCCGCGCGGGCTCGGCCCACTCGGCCCCCTCGGGCGGTTCGGGCATCGAGATCAGCTGCATGCCCGCGTCGGGCACGAACGACGAGAACGCGATCTGGGTGCCGTCGGGCGACCAGGCGGGCACGCGCGGCGCCTCGGCCAGGTTCGTGATCTGGTTGGTGGCGCCCGTGTCCATCCAGCGGATGTGGAGCTGCGTCGAGCCGCTCGCGTCGGACACGTAGAGCAGCCTGCCGCCGTCGGGCGACCACCTGGGCCACCGGTCGGACTGCTTTCCGGTCGTCAGCGAGCGCTGTCCCGAGCCGTCGCCGTTCATGATCCAGAGGTTGGAGTAGCGCCGATCGGTGTGCGGGTCGGCCCACTCGCGCACGAACGCGATTCGGGAGCCGTCCGGCGAGATCTGCGGGTCGGAGACGAATTCGAGGTCGAAGACGTCCTCGGCGGTCAGCACGTCCATCGTCAGCTGGGACGCCGCTGGGGCGGGGAGCGCGATGGCGGCGGCGGCGAGGCCTGTTGCGGCGGCTGTTGCGGCGGTGCCGGCTGTCGCGGCGGCGAGGGCCCGCAGGGGGTTCAGGGGCTTCATGCGATCGGTTCTCCTTCGCTTGGGTGCCTGGCCGGGCGAAGCACGTAGGTGCCGTGCGTCTCGCCTGGAACGAATGCGTGTATGGCGTAGGGCCGCGTGCCGGGCCCGTTCAGAAGGCGGTTGAACGCCCGCCGGGTCGAGCGCCTCCAGCCGAGCGCCTCGTCGAAGGACCGGGCCTCGACCGCTTCGATGTCGCGCGGGATCAGGACCTCGACGGCGTCGGGGTGGGGGGTGGGCGGGGGGGCGGGCGCGGGGCCCGCGCCGGGCGGGGGGTCCGCCCCGCCCAGGTCCCACTTGGCGATGAAGCGGTCGGTGCCGAGCTGGTGGAGCTCGCTGTCCGACGTCCCGTACATGTCCTGGACGAACTCGTCGACGGTTGCGCCGAGGAGGTTGAGGTTGAGGTGCGCGTTGCGCGCCACCAGGGGATCGAAGGTCCAGTACATGGTCTTGACGCCCACGCTGCGAAGCTCGTCGCGCTGCGCCAGCTTGAGGCGGCGGCCGATCCCCTGGTTCCGGGCCTCGGGGCGCACGGCCAGCATGTGCGACCAGTGGGCGAGCTCGCCGCGGCGCAGCCCGGTCACGCCGTAGACGAAGCCGTGCAGGGTGCCGTCGGGACCGAACGCGCCCGTCACGACGCCCTTCATCTTCGCCGTGATCTGCAACATGCTGAGCGGCACCACGTCCGAGAAGCTCCGGCCCCACGTGTCGCGCTGGAGATCGACGCACGCCACGAACTCGTCCCGGGTCCGGGCCGGGCGAATCCGGATCTCGGGCGATCCGGTGGCGGCTTTGGCCGTGGCGGCGGGCTGCGAGGTCATCGCGGGGGTCTCTCGGGCGGCCTTCCTTGGCTGGCGTTGGGCGGCGGGGGGTTGATCGTTGTAGAGGATGGCGGGGGGATGGAGCATACGACAAAGTATACAATTCGCCCGCACCGTGACGAGTACACTTCGGTGTTACATTGGAACCCCACCTTGGGAACAATGCAATGTAGCCATCGGGCGGCGTCCGCCAACAACGGGCGGTCTGCCGCAGGCAGGGAGCCATGAGCGATACCACAACCAACGCCGATCTCGGAACGCAGGCCTACGAGCGCCTGCGCGAACTCATCGTCCACGGCCGCCTGGCCCCCGGCTCGCGTCTGATCGAGACCGACGTCGCCAACCGGCTGGGGCTGAGCCGCACGCCCATCCGCAGCGCGCTCCAGCGCCTGATGCAGGAAGGGTACATCTTCGACACCCGCAACGGTCGCCAGAGCCGCCCGTACGTGTCGCCGCTCACAAAGGACGACGCGGGCGAGCTTCTGCACATCGTGGGCGAGATCGAGGGGCTGGCCGCGTGGCGCGCGGCGAGTCTCGACACGCGCCCCGCGCTGGTGGCCGAACTGAACGCGATCAACGCCCAGATGCTGGCGGAGGCCCGCCTGAGCAAACCCTCGCGGGAACGCCTCTTCCAGCTCGACAACACGTTCCACCGCGCCTACGTGCGGGCCGGGGCCGGCCCACGGCTCCTGGTGCTGAACGAATCGATCAAGCCGCAGGCCGAGCGCTACATCCGCCTCTACATCGACGCCCTGATCGACCAGATCGCGGTGTCCGTCGCGGAACACGAGAGCATCGTGAGCGCGATCGCGTCCGGCGACGCCGACCGGGCCCAGGCCACCGTCCGCACCAACTGGCGAAACGCCGCCGAGCGTTTGAGCGGCGTGATCGCGCGGGCCGGCGAGCTGGGCAGCTGGTAGCCGAACCGCCGGAGACACCGCCCTCGTGCAGAAGGCACCCCCCCCTAGAGGAGACACCGCCCATGACCCGCATTAGAATCGCTGCGCTCGCCCTTCTCGCCGCGTTCCCGCTCGCATTCGGGCCGCCCGCGGCCGCCCAGGAGGGCCTCGATGGCCTGGGGGCCGAAGTCGAGCGGATGATCGGCGACTGGGGGATCCCCGGGGCTGCGGTCGTGGTGATCCAGGACGACGAGATCGTCTTCGCGGAGGGGTTCGGCGTCCGGGAGATCGGCGGCAGCGATCCGGTCGACGAGCACACCATCTTCGCCGTGGGCTCCACGTCCAAGGCCTTCACCGCCGCCGCGATCGCCATGCTCGTGGACGAGGGCAAGGTGGGGTGGGACGATCCCATCGTGGACCATGTGCCCATCTTCCAGCTCAGCGACCCCTACATCACCCGCGACCTCCGCGTGCGCGACCTCATGTCCCACAACTCGGGCCTCACGCGCGGCGACCGCCTGTGGTACGCGAGCGGCCGCAGCCGGGAAGAGGTCCTCGAGCAGGTCAGGCACCAGCCCATGACCTTCCCGCTGCGCTCGACCTTCCAGTACAACAACACGACCTGGATCGCCGCCGGCGAAGTCGTCGAGAACGCTTCGGGCATGAGCTGGGACGACTTCGTGGCGTCGCGCATCTTCCGGCCGCTGGGCATGGCCCGCAGCACCACCTCGGTCGGGGGACTCAAGCGGCTCGACAACGTCGCCGCGCCCCACGATCCGTCGCCGGACGGCGAGGCGAGGGCCATCCCCTACCGCAACATCGACAACGCGGCGCCCGCCGGCTCGATCAATTCGAGCGCGCTGCAGATGGCCCAGTGGATCCGGCTGCAGCTCGGTCGCGGCGAATTCGAGGGCGAGCGGCTGATCTCGGACGAGGCCGTCGGAGAGACGCACACCAGCCAGATGCTGATCCGCAAAGAGGGCACCTGGGCGCTCACCTGGCCCGAATCCGACTTCCTGACCTACGGGCTCGGCTGGTTCCTGAGCAGCTATCGCGACGTCACGCTCATCTCCCACGGCGGCAACATCGACGGCATGACCGCATTCGTCGGATTCGTCCCGAGGCGCGGCTACGGCATGGTCATCCTCGCCAACCTGAGCAGCGCGAACGGCTTCAGCTCGGCTCTGGCGCACCGGATCATCGACCGGATGGAGGGCGGCGAGGGCCTGCCCTGGAACGAAAACATGCTCGAGGCATACAAGGGCTTCCAGGAGCAGCAGCGCGCCCGGACCGCCGAGGTCGAGGACGGAAGGGCGACGGGCACCTCGACCACGCTGCCGGTCGCACAGTACGCCGGCACCTACATCAACGACATGTACGGCGAGATCGCGGTGACCGAGGCCGACGGCGCGCTGAGCGCCACGTTCGGCGCTGGCTTCCAAGGCACGCTGGAGCACTGGCACTACGACACGTTCCGCGTCGAGTGGGGCGGCGGCGCAGGCAGCCGCGAGTTCCTGCGCTTCGAGATCGGCACCGACGGCCACGTGGCTGTCCTGCACGCCGAAATCGAAGGAAGCGTCGCGTTTCGCAGACAGGACGGATAGGAGCCCGCATCCCATGAACCCCGCCCCGCGCCCCGCCCCCGGCGGGCGCGGGAACACCTGCACCACCGACGTCGTCGTGATCGGCGCCGGGATCGTGGGGGCTTCCTGCGCGCACCACCTTGCCGAGCGCGGCCTTTCGGTGGCCGTCCTGGAGCGCGAGGGCGCTCCCGCGCTCGGCTCCACCGGCAGGAGCGCGGCGGGGGTGCGGGTGCAGTTCACCACGGCGGCCAACGTCGCGCTCTCGATGCACTCGCTGCCGGTCTACCGCGGCTTCCGCGAGCGGCACGGCTTCGAGGTCGGGTACCGCGACATCGGGTACCTGCTGCTGGTGCCGCCCGAGCGCTGGGACGATCACCTGGCCTCGGTGGCGCTGCAGCGCGACATGGGGGCCCCGGTCGAGGTGCTCGCGCCGGACGAGGTGCTGCGGTACGTGCCCATGGCCACCGAGGGCCTCGCCGGCGCGACCTACGGTCCCTGGGACGGGGTGATCGATCCTCACATGGCGACGCACGCGTGGGTGTCGATGGGTCGCCGCGAAGGGGTGCGGTACCATTTCCACGAGGCCGTGACCGGGGTGCGCCCCGAGGGCGACGGATGGGTCGTCGAGTCGAGGACTCAAAGCTTGTTCTGCGGACATGTCGTGAATGCAGCGGGAGCGTGGTCGGGCGTGATCGGGCGCCTCGCCGGGCTTGTGGTTCCGGTCAGGCCCAAGCGGATCCAGATCTTCCTGAGCGCGCCGATTGGCGACCCGCGCACCTACCCGCTCACGATCGACGTGGCCACGGGCGTGTACCTGCGCAGCGAGGGGGACCGCATTCTGTTCGGCATGGACACGCACGCAGACGACGGGTTCACCGAGGGGGTGGACTGGGGATGGCTGGAGAACGTGCTGCTGGCCGGCGTCGACCGGTACCCCTGGTGGGCGGACCTCGGCGTGGACCGGCAGGGAAGCTGGTGGGGGTACTACGGGGTCACGCCCGACAACAACCCGGTGATCGGGCTGAACCCGGGGGCGGAACGGTGGGTGGACGCCTGCGGCTTTTCGGGACACGGGATCATGCACGCGCCCGCGACGGGGCTGGCGGTGTCGGAGTTGATCGCCGACGGCCGTTCGCACACTCTTGACGTGACCGCGTTCCGGCACGGAAGGTTCGAAGAGGCGGGGGTGGCGGTGGAGGCGAACATCTTCTGAGGAGACCGGGGCTGCGATCATGCTGAGATTCGCCGAAGAGATCATGCTGCTCCTGCTGGACGACGCCGAGGGGCGCTTTCTGCGGGTGCCCGACTGGTCGATGCGGTACGCGCTTGGCGGCGCAGTGCTGATGGACCTCGCGCTCGAGGACCGGATCGACACCGACCTCGAACGGCTGATCCTGGTCGACGCCACGCCGCTGGGCGAGGAAATGCTCGACCCGATGCTGGCCGAGATCGCGCAGGAGGTGGGGGCGGCGGGGGCGGAAGGCGAGCACAACGCCCGCTTCTGGGTGGAGCGCGCCGCCGGGCGGTCCGACGAGATCCGCAGGGCCGCGGTCGACCGCCTCGTCGAACGGGGGATTCTGGAACGCACGGAGGACCGGTTCCTGTGGGTCTTCCGGTCGCGGCGCTACCCGATGGTCGACGGCACCGCCGAGCAGGAGGTGAAGCTGCGCATCATGGAGCTGCTCTTCAGCGAAATGATCCCGACGCCGCGCGACGTGGTGATCATCTGCCTGGCGGACGCGTGCGGCATCCTCGCCCAGCTGCTGTCGAAGCGCGAGCTGCAGCACGTCACGCCGCGCATCCAGTTCCTTCGCCGCATGGACCTGATCGGCCGCGCGGTGACCGACGCCGTGTGGGACATCGAGGTGTCGCTGGCGCAGGCGATCCGGCCCCATTTCGGGTAGCTGGGGGGCATTTCCTGACAAGTAGGCTTTACATCTTATAAAGTAAACCTTACATTGTCGGGGCGGATGGGCCGCGAAGAGCGCCCGAGGGGCCGTGAAGAGCGCCCGAGGGACCGCAGGGAGCGCCCGAGGGACCGCAGGGAGCGCCCGAGGGACCGCAGGGAGCGCCCGAGGGACCGCCGGGAGCGCCCGGGTGACCGCAGCGCGCGCGGGACCACGCCACACACCCCACAGGAGACCCAGCAATGACCGATGTCCAGCTAGACAACCGCGTACGGCACTACCGCAAGGCGCACCGCATGTCGCAGGCCAAGCTCGCCGAAGCGCTGGGCGTGTCGCGGCAGGCGATCCACGCGATCGAGACCGACTCGCAGGTGCCGTCCACGAGCCTGGGTCTGCGCATGGCGCGGGTGTTCGGGTGCGCCGTCGAGGACCTGTTCAGCCTGGCCGCCGACCCGGTGATCCGCGCGCGCCTGGCGCCGGGCGGACCCCGGGACGAGGCAAGCTCGCGGGTCGTGGTCGGGCGGGTCGACAACCGCTGGGTCGCGCACCGGCTTCCCGCGCTCGGGATCACCGCCGCCGACGGGATCGTGGCCGGGGTCGACGGCGACGAGGCCGACGTGTCGCCGCTCGCCGACGCCGCCGAGCTCGAGCGCAACGTGCTCGTGGCCGGGTGCGCGCCGCTGTTGGGCGCGGTGGCCCAAAGGGTCGGGGCGCGGTTCAGCGATGCGCGCGCCACGTGGCTCCTCGCCGGAAACGCCCGCTCGATGGCGCTTCTGGCCGACGGGTTCGTGCACATGGCGGGATTCCACCCGTCGGGGGACGGCGGAGCCGAGGCCACCGCCGACGCCGCGCGCGAAGCCCTGCCCGACCGCCGGCTGCTCGTCGTGAACCTGACGCGCTGGCGCCAGGGGCTGGTGGTGGCGGCTGGCAACCCGCGCGGCATCTCGGGCGGGGGCGACCTGGGCAACCCCGACCTGCGCATCGTCCGCCGCGAGGACGGGTCCGGCGCCCACGCGCTGGCCGCCCGGCTGGCCAAGGACGAGGCCGACGGCGCCATCCCCGATTCGGGCCCGATGGCGCGCTCCCACCACGAGGTGGCCAACCTCGTGCGCTCCGGCGCAGCCGACGCGGGCATCGCGATCGAGAGCGTGGCGCTGGCCGAGGGGCTCGACTTCATCCCCCTCAGCGAGGAGCGCTTCGACCTAGTCGTCCCGGCCGAGATGGCCGCCCACAAGCCCGTCTCCCGCGTCATCGACGCCCTGGACGACCCCGCCTTCCGCACCGAACTGAGCCATCTGCCCGGCTACGACGGCTCGATGAGCGGGCAGGTCACGACCGTGGACGCCGCGTGAGCACCCGCGGCCCGCTCGGCACGGCCGCCCTCGCCACGGCGCTCGCCGTCGCCGCATGCGGCCCCCCCGGCCCCGAGCGCCAGCCGCTCCGCGTCTTCGCGGCCTCGTCCCTGACCGACGCCTTCAGCGACATGGCGGGCGCCTTCGAGGCCGCGCACGCCGGGACCGACGTCGTGCTGGTGTTCGCGGGCAGCCAGGTGCTCAGGCTCCAGATCGAGCAGGGCGCGCCCGCCGACGTGTTCGCGTCCGCCAACCCCCGCCACATGGAGTCGCTGGTGAGCGAGGGGCTGGTGACGCGGCAGCGCGTCCTGGCCGAGAACGAGCTGGTGGTGATCGTGCCGCGCGGCAATCCGTCCCGCATCGAGGACTTCGCCGATCTGGTGCGGGCCGAGCGCCTGGTGATCGGGACGCCGTACGTGCCGGTGGGGGCGTACACGCGCGAGGCGCTGAGGCGCGCGGGAGCCGGCGGCGATCTGCCCGGTTTCGCGGCGCGCGTGCTGGGCCGGGTCGTCTCGGAAGAGAGCAACGCGAGGCTCGTGCGCGCCAAGGTCGAGCTGGGCGAGGCCGACGCCGCGATCGTGTACCGAACCGACGCCGCGCCCGGGCGGGTGCAGACGGTGCGGGTGCCTCCCCGCGCGAACGTTCGCGCCCAGTATCTGATCGGGGTGGTGGCAGGCGCAGAGAACGCAGCCGGGGCGGAGCGGTGGGCGGGGTTTGTGGCTTCGCCCGAAGGGCGTCGAATTCTGTCCCGCCACGGCTTTCTCACCGACGTCGCAGCCGCGCAGTAAAGCCCCCGAGTGAAGCACCGCCGTTCTCTCGCGGAACGCGCGCCGCTCCTGGCCGCGCTGCCCATGCTGGCCGTCCTCGCGGTGCCGCTGCTCGCCCTGGCCGGGGCGTCCTCGCCCGGCGACGTCGTCGCGGGCGCCCGCCACCCCCTCTTCGCCCCGGCGCTGTGGCTCAGCACGCGCACGACCCTGCTCACCCTGGTCGTCATCGTCCTGGCGGGCACCCCTCTCGCATGGTGGATCGCGTCGCGCCCGGGACGCGGCTCGCGCGCCGTCGAGACGCTGGTCGACCTCCCCATCGTGGTGCCGCCCGCGGTCATGGGCATCGCGCTGCTCGAGACGCTTGGCCGCAACGGCCTCTTCGGCCCGGCCCTGTCCTCGCTCGGCCTCGCAGTCCCCTTCACCACCGCCGCCGTGGTCGTGGCCCAGGTGGTCGTCTCGGCCCCCTTCTATGTGCAGGCCTCGGCAGCGGCCTTCCGCCGCATCGACGACGACCTCCTTACCGTCGCGCGCACGCTCGGCCACTCGCCCGCCGGCGCCTTCTTCCGGGTCGCGGTCCCGCTGGCGCTTCCCGGCATGGTGGCGGGCGCGGCGCTCGCCTGGGCGCGGGCGCTGGGCGAGTTCGGCGCGACGCTGCTCTTCGCCGGCAACCTGGCCGGCACCACCCAGACCATGCCGCTCGCGATCTACACCGCCCTCGAATCCGACGCCCGGGTCGCCGTC
This sequence comes from Longimicrobiales bacterium, assembly GCA_965221535.1. Taxonomy (GTDB): domain Bacteria; phylum Gemmatimonadota; class Gemmatimonadetes; order Longimicrobiales; family Gaopeijiaceae; genus Bin94. The sequence continues at coordinate 151,998 of OZ244894.1, forward strand.
GCGCTGGCCCTCGTCCTCGTGGCGGCGAGCGCGCTCCTGCTCATCCCCCTGCGCGCCGTGCCCGCAATGCTCGCGCGCCGGCTCGGGCACGCACACGGCGCCTGACCGTGCGCTGGAGCGTTCGGGCGCGGGCCCGGGTCGGCAAACTCCACCTGGACGCCGACATCGGGGGCGGCGCCGCCCCCGTTGCGATCATCGGGCCGAACGGGTCCGGCAAGACCACGCTGCTGCGCGTCATCGCCGGCGCCCTGCCCGCCGAGCGCGGGTGCATTCGCGTGGGCGACCGCGTGCTCTTCGATTCCGAGGCCGGCGTGTCGCTGGCGCCGGAACACCGCCGTGTCGGCTACGTGCCGCAGGGGTACGGCCTCTTCCCGCACCTCACCGTGCTCGACAACGTCGCCTTCGGGCTCGCGGCCGGGCCCGGGCGCGCCCGCAGGGCGGCTCGCCGCCGCACCGCCGCCCAAGTCCTCGCCGAGATCGAGTGCGCGCATCTGGCGCACCGCCAGCCCGCCATGCTCTCGGGCGGCGAGCGGCAGCGCGTCGCGCTGGCCCGGGCCCTCGTCCCGGCACCCGAGATGCTGCTGCTCGACGAGCCCCTTGCCGCCATGGACGTCGCGGCCCGGCGCGGACTGCGCGCCTACCTGGCCCGCCACCTTGCCCAGCGCCGCCAGCCCGCGATCGTCGTCACCCACGACCCCCGCGACGTGCACGCGCTCGGGCCCGCCCAGGTTCATGCGCTCGAAGGCGGGACGGTGGTGCAGAGCGGCCCGCCCGACCGCCTGGCCGCGGCGCCCGCCACCGAGTTCGTGGCCGAGTTCTTCGCGCCTACCGCGGGAACATGGCGCGCACCGTGAACGACAGCACGCCGTTGTAGACCTCGCTCCCTTCGAGCGACGCCTCCATGGCGCGCACGCCCGCCTCGTAGCGCGCGCCCACGCCGAGCCCCCGCCACCCCACCTCGCCCCCCACCACCACGCCGACGTCGATGCGGCGGTGGCCGATCGGCTCCACGTCGTCGCAGTCGTCGTCCTGCAGCCGGCACCCGAGAAGCGCGCCCACCGACAGGCCGCCGAACAGATGCGGCCGGAACAACCCGCCGGGCGCGGTGCGAAGCTGGGCCAGAATGGGCATCTGGACGTAGGTCAGCCTGAAGACCTTGCTGGGGCCCAGCCCGTAGTCGCCCAGCACGGTGTTCAGCCGCGCGCCCTTGGTGGAGACGTACAGCTCGGGCCGCAGGGAAAGCGCGTCGCCGACGGGCAGGTCGCCCGTGACCCCGAGCAGGAGCTTCGTGCGCGCCCCGACCTCGATCGCGCCGCTGCCCGTGAACTCGGCGCGGCTCACGCCGCCGATCACGCCCAGCCGAAGCTGCGCCGACAAGGGAGAGGCGGCGGCCGCCAGGAGCGCCGCGACGACCAGCGGGCGGCCCGCCCGGCACCAGCTCTTTGTGGACATTGCACCTCCAGGGTGGGACCCACCAAATCTAGTCCCGATCGTCCGCGCACGGCCGCCAGCGCCGCCGGAGCCGCCGCGACCACCCACGATGTAAAGACAACATTACATTATGTAAAGTCAACCATACTTTTCAGCGCTCGCATGTGCGACGCCCTCAACGCCGCCTTCTCGACCTTCTCGGTCGGCGTCTTCGGCAGCGCGTCCACGAAGCGCACGAACGCGGGCACCATGTAGCGCGCCATGCGGCCACGGCAATGGTCCAACAGGTCGCCTTCCGACATCTCGCACCCGGGCCTGAGCGCCACCGAGACCGCCACGTCCTCTTCCGTGTACTCGCTCGGCACCCCGTACGCCGCCGCCTCCAGCACCGCCGGATGCGCCTCGATCACCTGTTCGATCTCGTACGCCGAGATGTTCTCGCCGCGACGCCGGATCGCGTCCTTCCTGCGCCCCTCGAAGTACAGGTTGCCGTCTTCGTCGAGGCGCCCCAGGTCGCCCGTGTGGAACCAGCCGCCGCGAAACACCTCGCGGTTGAGCTCGGGCATGCGGTAGTAGCCGCTCAGCATCAGGTGGCGGTCCTCGTCGCGCGAGGGGCGGACCACGATCTCGCCGATCTGGCCCGGCGGCAGCGGCCGGTCGTCGCCGTCCACGATCCGCAGCCGGAACTCGGGGAGGGCGCGGCCGCACGCGCCCGGCGGATAGCGCTCGCCGGGCTCCTGCCACACCATGGCGCCGACCTCGGTCGAGCCGTAGCCCTCGACCAGCACAAGGCCGAAGCGCTCCTCGAAGTCGGCCTTGAAGGCGGGCATGGGAACGCCCCACGCTAGGCGGGCCGGGTTGTCGGCGTCGTCGGGCCGCCGCGGCTGCTTGTGCAGGAAGGTCAGCGTCGCGCCCATGAAGTCGAAGATCGTGACGCCGAAGCGCCGCACGTCCGCCCAGAAGCGCGACACGCTGAAGCGCTCGGCGATCACCGCCGTGGCCCCCGCCCAGAGCGCCGGCGCGATCGTGCCGATCGTCGCGTCCCAGTGGAAGATCGGGTAGGGGCAGAAGAGCACGTCGTCGCCGCGCACGCCGGCCGACCGCGCCATGATCCGCGCGTGGCCCGCGACGTAGCGGTGGGAAAGCTCGCACGCCTTCGACGCCCCGGTGGTGCCGGACGTGTAGATCAGCAGCGAGGGGGCGGCTGCAGACGGCGGAGGCGCGGCGGGCAGACCGTCGTCGCCGGCGTCCAGCGCCTCGATCGGCAGGGTGGCGAACCGGCCCGTGTCCGGAGCCGGGCCGCCGCGCACGATCAGGCGCTCGACCGTGTCCAGACGGTCGGCCACGTCGAGCACCGGGCCCAGGAGCGCGCCGTCGACCACAAGGTCCGGCGAGCCGGTCAGGTTGATCGCGTGGGCCAGCCCGGGGCCGCGGAATTCGGTGTTCAGGGGCGCCCACACCGCCCCGGCCCGGTTGGCCGCGAACCAGAAAGCCGCCGCATCGGCGCAGTTGGGAAGCAGCGTCGGGACCACGCCCAGCCCGCCCACGCGGTGGCGCCGCAGCCCCGCCGCCAGCGCCCGGGTGCGCGCCTCGAAGGCGGCGTAGGTCAGGTCGGCTTCGCGGAACCGCACGAAGAGCCGGTCGGGGCGCTCTAGCGCCCTGTCGGCGAGCATCGCGACCACATGGGGGACCTGGTCCACGGGCTGCCCCTAATCCGGCGGGGTCAGCCACAAAGACAGCCAGTCGCCCACCAGCGCCGGCCTCTTCTCCCCCTCTATCTCGACGCGGCAACCCAGCGTCACCATGCGCTGGCCCGGCTTGCGGTCGCGCACGTCCTTGACGGTGAAATGGCCGCGAATGCGCGATCCCGAGAGGACCGGAGCCACCAGGCGCACGCGCTCGAACCCGTAGCTCGCGGGGTACCCGTCGCCGGCGCCACCGTCCATGGGGTAGCGGTAGACCTGGTAGAGCATCGGGGTCATGAGCGACATGGTGAGGAAGCCGAACGAGATGGTGCGGCCCCACGGGCTGTGCCTGGCCGCGTACTCGGGGTCCATGTGGTGCGGGTCCGGGTCCTCGGTGATCTCGCCGAAGGCGCTGATGCGCTCCTGGTCGACCTCGATCCAGTCCGAGACGAAGGTGCGGCCCACGGCTTCGTGCGCGGTGTCGGGGGTGATGAAGGCGGGCTGCGCGGCGGGCTGCGGCCGGGCAGCTGGCCGGGGCTCGGCGGCGTTGGACTTCCCAGTCATTCGAGCGGATCCTCCTCCTCGTTTCCCAGAATCAGCTGGCGGCGCTGCGGCTCGGTGACCGACGCTCTCAGGCGGCGCGACGCGAACCAGAAGAGCACGCCCAGCACCAGGCAGGCGATGAGCACCATCCAGGCGACCGGAATGCCCCGGCCGGGCTCGTAGGGATCGCCCAGCGCCAGCGCGACGAACAGCCCCGCGGCCAGCGCCGAGCCGATCGCGGTGACGACGCCGCCGGGCACGCGGTACGGGCGGCGGGCGTTCGGGCGGGTGACGCGCAGCTTGACCACGCCGATCGAGACCAGGGCGAAGACGATGCCGAAGCCGATCGTCGCCGCGCTCACGATCGGCGCGATCGCCCCCTCGCCCAGAATCACGCCAAGCGCCCCCAGTCCGCCCACAAAGACGAGGGCGCCCTTCGGCGTCCCGTGCCGCGGGTGCACCGAGCCCAGGAACGTCGGCAGCATGCGCGCGCGGCTCATGGCGAAGTAGACGCGCGACGCCGCGATGATCACCGCGTTCCACGTGGTGAGGATGCCGATGAAGCCGGCGGCGAGAACCGCGCGCGCCAGGAAGGGCGACGAGAACGTCTCCTGGAACGCCGTGGCGGCGGGGAGCTGATCGTACTCCAGGAGCTGCTGCCACGGCACGATCATCGAGCCCGACACGATGATCAGCACGTAGAACGCGCCCGCGCCGAGCACCGCCAGCACGATCATCAGCGCGGCGGCGCGCCCAGTGGTGCCGGGAGCGCGCTCCTCCATCAGCTGCGGCACCACGTCGAAGCCGGCCAGGAAGAACGGCGCGGTCACGAACGCCGCCACGATCCCCGGCATGATCGACCCGCCCTCCGCCCGCAGCACCGCCGGCTCCAGGTTGGCCGCGTCGCCGAACACGAACGCGGCGCCGACGAACACCGCGCACAGCGCCAGAAAGCCGTACGTCATCAGGTCCTGGAAGCGGGCGGCCTTCGAGATCCCACGAATGTTCATCCACACCAGCAGCGCCATCGCACCCAGTCCCAGCGCCAGCTTGCCGGGCCGCACGGGCACGTCGAAGAGCGTGTACCACACCGGCCCGCCGAACCCCGGAAACAGGCTCTCGGCGAGCACCCCGATCGCAATGCCCTCCCATCCCGCGACCGCCGTGTAGATGAACGCCAGCGTCCACGCGGTGATAAAGCTCGCGCCGGTGCCGAACGACTCGTATGCGTAGGCCAGCTCGCCGCCCGAAACGGGGTACATCGACGCCATCTCGGCGTAGCAGATGCCGATCAGCGCCACCAGCAGCGTGCCCGCCGCAAACCCGATGCTGGCCCCCACCGGACCCGCCGGCTCCAGCCAGTAGCCCAGGTAGACCATCCAGCCCACGCCGATGATCGTCCCGAATGCGATCGTGAAGAACTGCGCCCTGCCGACGGCGCGCTTCAGGACCGGACGGGCTGGCGGTGGCGGGGTTGGCATGTCGGTCGCCGGTCAAGGGGTTTGTCGCGGGGCATCCGGCAATCAGCTTTCCCCGTGGCCGCCGTTCGCGCAAGTTGGACCGGTCGGTCGCCCGGGTGCGCACGCCGTTCCGTGGCGACGCGCGTGGCCCCTTGCAGGAGGTTCATCTCCGATGGACAAGAGCGTCGGTTTCTGTGCACTCGCGTCCGCCGCGCTGTGCATCGCCTGCGGCCCTCCGCTCCAGGAGTTCGCCGCCGGGACCGCAATCGAGAATGTGGCCGTGGTCGACGTGGCGACCGGTTCGGTGGCGGAGGGCCGCACCGTGGTGGTGCAGGGACGGAGGATTGCCGCCGTCGCGTCGCCGGACGACCTCGCGCTTGGCTCGGCGGTCGAGCGCGTCGACGGCGGCGGCGGCTACCTCGTCCCCGGGCTCTGGGACATGCATGTCCACGAGCTCTCGCCCGGCTTCGAACCCGCTGCGCGGGTCTACATCGCCAACGGCGTGACCGGGGTGCGGGACATGTGGGGCGGCCTCGACGTCGCGCGCGAGGCCAGGCGGGCCGTCGCCGCCGGCGAGCGGGTCGGGCCGCGCTCGGTGGTGGCGGGCAACATCACCGACGGCGCCAACGCCTGGTGGCCCGGTTCGGTGATCGCCGACACGCCCGAGCGCGGTCGCTTCGTGGTGGATTCGCTGGCCGACGCGGGCGCCGCCTTCGTGAAGGTGTACTCGGCGCTCGAGGCCGACGCCTTCGCCGCCATCGCCCGGCAGGCCGCCGTGCGCGGCATCGACGTGGCCGGTCACGTGCCGTTCTCGGTGCCCGCCGGCGAGGCGTCCGGCGCGGGAATGCGCAGCATGACGCACATGTTCGGCGTCGTCGAGGGCTGCTCTGCCAACGATGCCGAGGTGCGGGCGAAGCGGGCCGGGTGGATGGCCGACCGCGCCGCCGGGCGCGAGTTTACCGACCCCTTCTTCAACCCCGACCTGTACCGCGAAATCGTCGACGCGGCCGACGACGACGCCTGCCGCGAGCTACTCGCGCAGCTGGCCGCCAACGGCACCTGGCTCACGCCCACGCTGACCGTGCTGAGCAGCATGGCCTCGCTCCACCGGCTTCGCGAAGAGGACGACCCCAGGCTGCAGTACATGCCGCAGGCGATCGTCGAGGGCTGGCAGGTGCGGATGCCGCAGATGGCGTCCGACACGCCCGAGGACCTGGAGGCGCGCGCGCGGTTCTTCGAGCGGCAGCTCGAGGTCACCGGGATGGCCGCGGCGGCGGGGGTCGGCATTTTGGCCGGGACCGACACGCCCAACCCGTTCGTGTATCCGGGGTTCAGCCTCCACGACGAGCTGGAGCTGCTCGTGCGGTCCGGCCTGGGCAATCGCGAAGCGCTGGCGGCGGCCACCATCGCTCCGGCCCGGTTCCTGGGCGCAACCGATTCGCTGGGCGCGGTCGCCGCCGGCATGCTCGCCGACCTGGTGCTGCTCGAAGCGAATCCGCTCGAAGACATCGGCAACACGCGCCGCATTGCGCTGGTTGTAGCGAACGGGCGGTTCTTCGCCCGGCCCGAACTGGACGCCCTGCTCGAAGCGGTCCGGCGCGAGCGGGCGGGCGCCCCAGGTTGACAGCGCCCCGCCCTGCCGGGGTATTGTGTTCCCTGTGGAAGACGGTCCCTTCAGACAAGGAGAGTTGAGACATGCGCTGGAATCGTAGACTTCTGATCGTCGGCGCGTTCGCGCTGGTCACGGGCTTGGCCGGGTGCGCCAGCGGCGGCGGCGGCGAGGGCGGCCCGCGGCGCGACCCGAACCGGATCACCGCCGAGGAGCTGGCCGAATTCACCACGCTCACCGCCGTCGACGTCGTGCGCCGTCTTCGTCCCCGGTGGCTTCAGGGCCGCGGCGCGGGCACGGGCGGCCAGAACCTGCCGGTGCTCATCTTCGACGGCGCCCGCATGGGCAACGCGCAGGACGCCCTGCGTTCCATTTCCGTCTCGGACATCCAGGAGATGGAGTACATGAACGCCTCGGACGCCACCATGCGGTTCGGCACCAACTTCACCGGCGGGGCGATCATCGTTACAAGCCGCAGCAGGTAGGGGCCGCCGGGACCCGGGCTACTCCACCCCCAGGAACCCCCGCGCAAAGCCAGCAAGAACCCGCGCGCACGCCTCGATCTCGGCCACGCTCACCCATTCCACGGCTGCGTGCGCCTGCGCAATCGAGCCGGGCCCGAAGCACACCGCCGGCGTGCCCCGCTCGTTCAGGAAGCAGGCGTCCACCCACGCCGACATCCCTGCGAGCGTCCCGGGCAGGCCCGCCCCCTGGCACGCCTCCCTTAGCCCGGCCACCAGCGCCGACGAGGCCGGCACCTCGGTCGCGGCGCGGTACAGTCCCGCGACCGCGCGCGCCTTCAGCCCCGGACGCCGCTGCCGGGCACGCTCCAGCGCGCGCTCCACCTCGGCCATCACCGACTGCGCGGTCTCGTGCGGCAGCGTTCGCCGCTCGACCACCAGGTCGCAGCGATCCGGGTAGACCGACGGCGCGCCTCCGCCCCGGATCGTCCCGGCGTGCAGCGACGCCGGCCCGAGAAGCGCGTGGCTCGTCTCGCGCGCCAGTCGCCGCCCTTCCTCCTCGAGCGCAACCAGCACATGACCCATGTGCGCGATCGCGTCCACGCCCACGTCCGGCAGGGAGCCGTGCGCGGCGCGTCCCTCGGCGTACACGTCGATCCACAGGAAGCCCTTGTGGGCCGGCATGATCGCCAGGCTGGTCGGCTCGCAGACCACCGCCGCGTCGGCGCGGACGCCGTCGGCGACCAGCGCCGCCATGCCCAGCGAGGCGTGCTCCTCGTCGGCCGTGAGCGCGACCACCAGCTCGCCCGGTATCTCGACTTCGGCCAGCTCGGCCGCGACGGCCAGCGCGCACGCCACGCCGGACTTCATGTCGGCCGACCCGCGCCCGTACAGGCGGCCATCGCGGATGGCGCCCGAGAACGGCTCGGCCATTCCCGCCACCCCCACCGTGTCCAGATGGCCGTTGAGCAGCAGCGACGGCCCCGAACCCCCGCCCCGGCGCGCCACCACGTTGTGGCGTCCGGGCGCCACTTCGACCACGGTCGGCCGGTAGCCCCAGCCATCGAGCCAGCCGGCGGCCAGCGCCGCCACGGCGCCCTCTCCGGCGCCGCCTTCTTCCAGCACCGGATTCACCGAGGGCGTGCGGACCAGCTCCCGGGTCAGGGCCACCGGATCGACGCGCGTCAGAGCCACCGGATCGGCCCCGGTCCGGCCGTCGGCCGGGCGCTCAACGCGTCCGCATTTCGCATGTGTCCAGTTTTCACCCGGTCTGTCGGAAAAAAGTGCGGAAAAGGGTACACGTGCGCGGTTCTCCCGGGGGGCGTTTCCGCGACCCCGCAAACCGGGGAAAAGCTAACCCACACAACGAGATCGGATGCCGCCACGGTCGCCCCGCAGGCCCCTTGGAGTTGTGGCACGAAAATTGCTACGGCGTGAGCGCGCAGCTGGCGACCGACCGGCTGGAAACAAGTCACCGGTGCAGCGTCACCGCCAACGCGAGGAGGGTGCGATTCGCAAGTCAACCGTCAATCTGCTGGGCGCTGCCGCGCTCTTCGCGGCGGGCGTAGCTCTTCTCCGTCAGGGAGGCCACAGACAGGAGCCTACCGAGGCCAAGCCCGACGAGACTCCTGCGGGGGAGAAGGCGCCCGGAAACGTCAGGCTCGACCGGCTCAGGGAGCTGGGCATCTAGAGAGCCCGATCCAGCGTCGCGCGGGTCGGGGGGCCGTCGGCCCTCCGGCCCGTCGCGCAAGCGCGGTGCACGCGCTATTCGAAGTGCGCCGCGTTCTTTTCTATGTAGTCCGACCACTCCGGCGGAACGTCGGTGTCGGGGAAGATCGCCTGCACCGGGCACTCCGGTTCGCACGCCCCGCAGTCGATGCACTCGTCGGGATGAATCAGGTACTGCTCCCCGACCTCGTAGATGCAGTCGACCGGGCACACTTCCACGCAGCTGGCGTCCTTGGTGCCGATGCATGGCTCGGTGATGATGTATGTCAAGACTTCCTCTGGGTTTCGGGCTTGCGGTTCCGATCTTCGATTCTTCGGAAACTGATGATTGCGGAACTCGCCACGAGTGGCAACCCTGGCAGGCGCCGGTCAACCGCCCAGCGACGACCGGAAGTGCCGCACCGTCGCGTCCACGGCCCTGTCCAGCCCGGGCGTCGGCCCCTCGAACGGGTGCACGGCCTCGAACGCGTGGCCCGAGCCCGCCACAACCTCTAGGCGCGCATCCGGCCCGGCTTGGGCCAGAGCCTCGGCTTCGGCCAGGGGCACGGTCGCATCCTCGGTCCCGTGCACGACCAGCCACGGCGCCTTCACGCGCCCCGCGGCGGCCAACACGTCGAAGCGGCGACGGTTCGCCTCCAGATCGTCGAGCACCTCGCGGTAGAGCGGCATCTGCTGACCGGTGCGCGCGTTGGCGACGTGCACCACGCCCCGCCGCGCCCATTCCTCGCGCTCGTCCGGCGTCCAGCGATAGAAGGTCGAGATCGCGGCCCACGTGGCCAGCGAAGCGATGTCGTCGCGCTCGCTCGCCGCGACGACCCCGACGCCGCCCCCGCGGCTGTGCCCCAGGATTCCCACCGCGTCGGGTGGCCGCCCGCCGGTCCACACCCCCGACGTCAGATGGTCGAGCATGTGGTGCACGTCGCCCACCTCGTGGCTGTACGTGTTCGTGCCGAACCCCTCCAGGTCGGTAAAGTCCATCAGCGACGGCCCGACCCCGTTCCGGGACCCGTTGAACGAGACCACCGCGTGGCCGTCGGCGGCGAGGCGCTCGCAGACGTGGGGAAAGAAGCCCCAGTCCTTGAAGCCCTTGAAGCCGTGCACGACCAGCACCGCGGTCCGGGGCTCGGGGGCGTCGATGGGGCGCACTCCGGGGGGCGCGCCGGGGCGCCGCGCGTCCAGGCGGATCACCTCGCCGTGCAGGGGCCTGGTCTCGCCGCGCTCGTGGATCACGGCCATGGCGTGTCTCCCGTGCCTGCCCGGTGGTTCTCAAGGCGCGCCGCCGCGAACAGGTAGTCCGAGAGCCGGTTCAGGTACCGCACCACATCCGGGTCCACGACCGAACGGCTCGCCAGCGTCACGGTCCGCCGCTCCGCCCTCCGGCACACGGCGCGGGCGTGGTGAAGGTGGCTCGCGCCGACCGCGCCCGCCGGCAATATGAAGGTCCTGAGCTGCCCCGTCTCGTCTTCGGCGGCGTCGATCCACGACTCCATCTCGCCGATCCGGTCGACCGGCATGTCGGGCACCGAAGGCACCGGACGCCCCTCGCGCGCCGGCGGCGTGGCCAGCCGCGCCCCAATCGCGAACAGATCCGCCTGCACCCGCCCGAGCGCGCCCCCGATCTCGTCGTCGAGCACATGCGCCCGCGCCACGCCGAGCGCGCAGTTCAGCTCGTCGACGGTTCCGTAGGCCTCGACGCGCGCGTCGTCCTTGGGCACGCGCCCGCCCCCGAAAAGGCCGGTTTCGCCCCCGTCTCCCGTCCTTGTGTAAATTTTCACAAGCGCACCCTCCCCAAGCGCACCTCGCCGCAAACCGGCGCGTCTCCGCGAACTAGCGCGGCCCCAGCTTCGTGAACCTCCGAATCGCCATCGCCTTGTCGAGCAGGCTCGATTCCGCCTTCGGCTCCTCGCCGCGCAGCCCCGCCAGCCCGTCGCGCACGTCCAGCATGGCTTCCAGCAGCACCTGGTCGCGCTGAAACCCGAAGTCGAGCGCTCGCATGCGGGCCTCGTCGCCGGCCTGGTCCGCCTTCTGGTAGGCCTCGCGGTACACCGACTCGAGGCTGCCGATGATCCTGGATCTGGCGCGCATTCAATCCGCCTTCTGTATGTTGAAGGGTGGCGGCATCGGCACTGCCCGCAGCCCACGCGAACCGGGGACCCGACGATGAAGGAAGCGACGAATCCGATGGGATCGAAGAGCGACCCTTCGGAGCCCTCCGACGAACTCGTTGCAAAGGCGAACGAACTGTACTGGCACTCCAGAGAGAGTGTCAACCGGCTGGCGCGGGAGCTCGACCTGTCCAAGGGAACGCTCTACGAGATCGTGGCCCCCCTTCCCGCCGACCTGCCCTGTCCGTGCGACAAGGCAGAGATGTCGTACCTGAACCGCACGGCGCGCGACCGCGGCTTCGTGAGCTGCACCGCCTGCGGCCTCGAAGACGAGGAGGACCAGGTGCGCGCCATGCTGGCCCTGCGCGACGACCTGAGCGCAACCGAGCTTGGCGACCTAGGCGCCGCGCCACTGGGCGAGCCGGCCCAGGTCCGGCCTGCGGCCACGCGCGCCCCCGCCACCCGGGACAGCGACCTGGGCGCCGCCCCTCTCGACCCGCCCCGCCACCCCGCCACCCCGCGCCCGCGCCGCTTGGAAGCGCTCGTTGCGGTCTCGGTCCTCGCGGGCGTGGCCGCCGGGCTGTTCCTGGGCGGCCTTCTGCGGCGGCGCTGACGCCCCATGCCCCGCGACCCCAAATCCATCGTCACGCCGGACGCCTTTGCGGTCACGCCCGAGCTGCTCGGCACGCCGCTCGCCACGCCCCGGCGCCGCATGGCGGCCATTGCCGTCGACCTGGTGCTGATCGGGTTCCTGCAGCTGCTCGGGTGGCGGGTGCTGGGGGGGCTGGTGGGCCTCGCGCTGTTCCGCCTGGCAGCGCGCCGGATCGACGGCGTGCAGGCCACCCGAGCCCGACAGGTCGGGCTGGGCTGCGCCGGGGCGCTCGTGCTGGTCGTCGCGGTGGGCGCCACCTTCATCCCGGCGCTGCTGCGGGTGGCCGCGCCCGACGGCAACCCGCCCATCCAGCTGCAGTTCGGCGACGACACCGTTGCGGTCGGCGGCCCGGTCGAGGGCGGTGTGATCGGGCTGGCGGAAGCGCTGGCCAACCCCGCCATGGCCAACCTGGCCGAAGAGGTTCAGAACCGCGAGCAGAGGATCCGCGAGCTCGAGCAGCAGCTGGAAGAGGTCGACTCACGCTCCACGCTCTTCGCCTGGATCCGCGACGCCGCCGACGAGGCGGGCCTTGTGTTCGGCTGGGGCACGGTCTATCTCACCTTGTTCCTGGCGCTTTGGGGCGGACGCACGCCGGGCAAGCGGCTGTTCGGCCTGCGCGTGGTGCGCCTGAACGGCCAGCCGCTCGGCCTGATCATGTCGCTGGAGCGCGCGGGCGGCTACGCGGCGGGCTTCGCAACGGGTCTGCTGGGCTTTGCGCGCGTCTGGTGGGACCCGAACCGACAGGGCATTCACGACAAGATCGCCGAGACCGTGGTCGTTCGCGAGGGAGCGCCCAACCTACTGTACCGGGGCGGGGACCTGTCCGCGCCCGGGCCCGAGGACACAGAGGAGAACACAACGTGAAGATGCAATTCAAGGCAGTGCGGTGCGCGCACCCGGCGGCGGCGCTGGCAGTGTTGGTGGCGCTGGCGTGCGGCGGCGGGCAGGAGGCCGATCCGGGGGCGGGGGCGGCGGGCGCCGGGGCCGGGCAGGCCGCTGCGGGGGCGGCGGGCGCCGGGGCCGGGCAGGCCGCTGCGGGCGCCGGGCAGGCGGCGGCGGGCGGGGAGGCGGCGGGCGGCGGCGAGCGGGAGCGCACCGAGTCCCAGTCCGTGCCCACTTCCATGCTGTCCGAGGGCGGAACCAGCATGTTGCCGCCCGCGCAGGAGTTCCAGCTTCCCGAGCTGGGGTTCGACTTCGGGTCGGAGGACGCGCCGATCAAGGTGGTCGAGTTCAGCGACTACGGCTGCGGGTTCTGTCGCCGCTTTCACACCGAGACCTTCCCCACGCTGCGCGCCAACTACATCGAGACGGGCAGGGTGCAGTGGAAGTACGTGACGTACGTGAGCGGCATGTTCGCGAACGGCATGACCGCCGCCTTCGCCGCCGAGTGCGCGGGCGAGCAGGGCGTGTTCGAGGACATGAGCAGGATGCTCTACGAGCGCCAGTCCGACTGGAAGGGCATGGGCGAGCCCTACCCGGTGTTCGAGGAGCTGGCTCGCGACGCCGGCGCCGACACCGACGACTTCCGGGCGTGCATAACCGAGCAGCGGCCCAGGCCGCGGGTGCGGAGCGGCGTTCTGAGCGGGGGGCGGCTTGGGGTGCGGGGCACGCCGTCGTTCCTGGTCAACGGGGTGCCGATCGTGGGCGCGCAGCCGCTTCCCTACTGGGAGGGGCTGTTCAGCGCCATTGAGGAGGAGATCGGCGGGGCGGGCGGCGCGACTGGGTCCGGGTCCTAGCAGGGCTCGCCCTGGCCGGGTCCATGACGACCTCGAAGTCCTCTTCGTAGCCGACCCGGGTGGGCGAGGCCAGGTAGCCGGAAAGGTCCAGCTCGGCGCCCTTGAGCTCGCGGTCGAACGCTTCGAGATCGCGGTCGGTGGCTTGCGCGGCGGTGTCAGAGGTGGCGTAGACAACGGGGCCGAGACGCTGATCTTCGAGCTTCAGCAGGCGTCGCATTAGTTCGGCCTCGACGAAGGTGTGGCGAATTGCCGGGAAGCGGTACCTGAACCCTTCATCCTCCGCCTCCACCTCGGCGTCGAACTCGGCGGCCAGGCGCTCGAGCTCTCTCAGGATCGTCTTGGGCGGCACCTGCTGGCCCTTGAGCGCGCGGTTCACGTGGCGGATCGCGTCGGCGACGGCGACTTCGCGCACGGTTCCGACGCTGCGGCTGTAGACCAGGCCCAGGAGCAGGCGGCGGACGTTGCGCTGCAGGCGGCTGCGGTTCTGGCCGCCCAGGCCGAACGAGCGCACAAGCGGGATGGCGTAGAACAGGCCGCTGAAGGTGAACGGCACGACGCCCAGGCCGTAGAAGATGAGCGGGTCGAGGGGGGGCAGGCCCTGTCCGGCGGCCGCGAAGCCCGGCACCAAGCCCATTAGCGTGGCCATGGTAAGGTTGAAGCCGTTCATGAGGCCGATGCCCCAGTTGGACCCGGCGCTGTTGCCCGTGAGCTTCCTGGGGTACTCCAGGCGCATCCAGGCGGGCTTGGGCTCGCGCGCGCGGACCTTGCCGTGGGCGCTCTTCATGAGCTCGGGGAAGGCGTAGACCACTTCGCCGGCGTCCGAGACGCGCGGGTCGCCCCCGTAGGCGCCGGTCAGGCGGGCCATCTCTTCGTCGGCGTCCTCGACCGTGAGGCCGGTGTGCGCGATCAGCTCGGACGACGTGAGCACGCCCTTGCGCGCGCGGATGAGCTGCAGAACCGTGCGGTCCTTCTGCAGCTGCGTGGGCCGGGGCTCTTCGGGGCCGAAGATGAAGGCGAAGACCTTCTTGTAGAAGGGCGGACGGGCGTTCTTGGGCAGGCGCCGGGCGTGCGAGTCGCCGTAGTAGAGCCCCCGGCGGTCCCACCCGCGGCCCCCCAGCAGCCAGTGCAGAATGAAGAAGTCGCCCAGGCTGAACCCGCCCCGCCCGCCGAAGCCGCGGTCGTCGGAGCCGCGCAGCATGATGGCGAGCAGCAGCACCACGAAGACGGCGAAGTACACGACCAGCATGACCGCCGTCCAGACCTTGAAGCCCACCTTGAAGGCCGACCAGGCGCCCCGGCGCAGCCGCGTCCAGAACGGCTCGGCGTCGCGCTCGATCAGGCGGGGGTCGAACTGGTACAGAAGGTCGCCCGAGTCCGCCACCTCGAGGTGGCCCCGGTGCGTTTCGAGCAGCGACTTGAGCGCGGCCTCGGCCTCGTGGTCGGGCATGCCGGTCGCGGACACGACGTCGCCCAGCGTGGCCCGGCCTCGCAGGCCGCGCAGGGCGGACATTACCGAGGTGTCGGGAGCGGTTTCGGCGGTTGGGACGATGTCTGGCACGGGTGGGGCGGGGGGTGGGGGGGGTGGTCGTGGGGGGTGGGCGGAGGGGGGGGCGGGGGCTGGCTCGCGGGCCGGGACAGGGAAGGTCGTCTGGGCGGGGGGGGTCGCGCAAGCGGGGGCGGCGGGGGGCGTTAGGGTTAGGAGTGGGCAGCCCCCTTCTCGTCCACCCCTCCAACGCTGATCGAATGATGATGCGGGCTGTTTAGGGTGGTTGCTCACGGTCCGACCATCCAAACGGAGCGCAGGGCAATGTCGATCGACATCGATCTTCTGGAACCGGTCTTTCTTCTGGGTCCTCCTTACCGTCGACTGACCAAGGTGAACACGGGCGCCCTTCCGCCGGTGGGCGAGGGCGGCTGGGTGATGGCGTGGCACCTGGGCAGCCCCGGCTGGCAGAAGGGCGCCAGCGCGGCGGTCAACCGGCCGGCCGGCGTGCCTCTCGCGATCATCCTGCCCGACCGCGACGACCGTCTGTCCGTGCTGAGGATCCTGCGCGCGATCGAACGGTCGCGTCCGCAGGCGGTGGTGCCGTACCACGAGGTGCCCACCGCGCGGGAAATCGCGAGCGTCATCAGGCGCGAGCCCTCGTGCCTTGCCTCCAGCGTCGCCGACTACCTCGTATGGCGGGGCTTCGCGCTCGATCCGGTCACGCGCAGCATCGTGCGCCGGACCGTGCAGCTGAGCTCCCAGGTGCGCACCATCGGGACGCTGGCGAAGAACCTCTACATGTCCCGGCGCGCGCTGGGGCGCAAGCTGATGAGCAGCGAACTGCCCGTCGCGTCGCACTGGCTGCACATATCCAGAATCCTGCGGGCGACAATCACGCTCCAGAACTCGGAGTCCAGTCTCTTCACCATCGCGGTCTCGCTTGGCTACCCCGACGGGTTTGCGCTGAGCAACCAGATGTATCGCCTTTGTGGCATAAGGCCCATGGAGGCGAGACAGAGACTGGGCTGGGAATGGGTCTTCGAGACCTGGCTCGTCAGGGAGGCGGCCGCCGGAGGCATCGCTGCAAACATTGCGAACGGCCGCCCATCGATCGCCGCGCTGCCGGGGACGGAACGGACCGAACACTCAACCGCTCCGCGTACCGCCGCAGCAAGGTGACATCGGCCAACGAAATGAAGACCCGAACCTCCATGCATTCCGCTTCAAGACAACACCCCGACCCCGTGCTTCGGATCGAGCTATTCGGAGGCCCGGTTCTGTGGAAGGACGAAGAGGCCGTGCGCGCCTCGCCCCTTCAGATCGCGCTGCTGGCCCTGGCCTTCGGCAGAGACTCCTCGCGCATCCCGCGCCAGACCCTGCAGCGCCTTCTCTGGCACGAGGACGACGACAAGGTGCTGCGGCACCGCCTGAGCCAGCTCCTCTACCAGACCAATCGAACCGCCGGCCTCAAGATCCTGGAACCGGACGGCGAGCACATCTCCGTCAAGCGCACGGCAATTGCCTGCGACATCGACGAGTACACGGCCATGGTGCGCGCGGGCGACTTCGACGGGGCCTGGGCCATGCTCGAGCGCGGATACCTGACGGCGTGCAATTCGGGCCGGACGGCCGCGTTCGCCGACTGGATCGAGGAGCAGCGGATCGTGAAGCGGTCGCTGCTGCGTCGCGAGGCCCTGGCCGTGTGGGAGCGGGCCGAGGCCGCGCACGAATGGTCCCAGGCAAAGCGGTCCGCCGAGGCGCTGCTACGGCTTGATCCGCGTGAAGAGACCATTCTTCGGCGGGTCATGCGCGCGCGCGCCTTCACCGGGCAGATCCGCGAGGCCGAGGCCGTGTACCGGGCGTTCGCCGAGCGAATCGGCCCTTCCGGCCAATGGAACCCGGAGCCCGCCACCACACAGCTGCTCAAGAACGTCAAGGACATGAGCAGGGGGTCCGCCGATGGCTCTCCTTCGCCAGTCGTCGGCCCGACCGCGCCCCCACTGGTCGGCAGAAGGGCCGAGCTGACGCAGCTGACGCGCTGCCTGTTTCAAAGCAACCCCGACGAGGGCTGGCGAACCATCGCAGTGCGGGGCGAAACGGGCGTGGGCAAGACCAGGCTTGTGCGCGAGGCGATCAGCGGCGCACGGTTCCGCGGGTTTAGGATCATCGAGGCCAGCGCCGTGCAGCTCGAGCGCAACATCCCGCTGGGGCCGCTGCTGGATCCGTTGAGCGACCCCTGGGTGCTGCCGTTCGCGCGCACCCTGGAAGAGCCGTGGCGTAGCTCGATGCTTGGCCTGGTGCCCGAGCTGCAACGCGGATCCAAGACTCCCGCGGGCCCGCCCGCTCCGAGGGCAGGCGAACTCTCGCGGCACTCCTGCGGCGCGTTTCTGCGCCTCTTTGCCAAGATCGCCGAATCGCAGAAGACAATCTTGTCCATCGACGGCTTTCAATGGATGGACGAGTCGTCGATCGCGATGCTGCAGTTCCTGCGAAGGCGCTGGCGCGGTGGAGAGCTGACGCTGCTGCTGACATTCTGCGAAGAGGAGCTCCGGCGCGGCACAAGCGCCGCCCGCTTCGTCCGCGAGGAGGAGTTGCGCTCGTCGACCGCAGTTGTGCGCCTCGCAGCGCTCGACGACATCGCCGCGGTCAAGCTGGCCAAGTCCGTCGCCCCGCAGGATGCACGTCAATCCCGGCTCGCGGTGCTTGCGCGGGCAGCGGGCGGCAATCCCAAATTTGTCATCGATCTGGCGACAAGCGGCGAAACCCGCCTCGACAAGAACCCCTCCGAGGTTTTGGTCCCGGCCTCCGTGCGCCGACTTGTGTCGCGGCGGCTGGAGCTGCTCGACGACGAAGCCCACAAGGTTGTGTGCACGCTCGCGATCATCGGAGGCGGCGCGTCGCTTGACCGCGTCAGGGTCATCGCCGAATCAACGCGGCCCGAGTGCCTCAACGCGCTGGACACCCTTCATCGACTTCGCCTTGTCGACTGGACCCCGCGCGGCATCGGCTTCCGCCACGAGATCTTCCGCCACGCCGTTTATCAGCAGATCCATCCTTCGATCCGCTCCGTGCTGCATTCGCGAACGGCAAGACTGCTCTATCGCACGTCGGGCGATTCGACCCTTCTTGAAGCTGCGCGGCACTATCGTCTCGCTGGCGATCCGCAACATGCCTCGGCTTGTGCGCACGAGGCGGTCAAGGCGGCGCATACGCACAACGTGCCAAGTCGGGTCAGGCTGCTAAGAGAGGCGCACGGGCTGAGCCAGGGTCCGCGCCGCGCCGGGATCTCGGCCGGGCTGGCCCGCGCCTGCCACGATCTGCGACGGCTCAAGTCGGCACTGCGCTTCGGCACCGAGGCGCTCAAGAGCGAAGACAGGCTCTCTCCCGACCAGGCCATCGACGTCCGCCTGCTGGTGGTCGACACCCGGCACCTGCTGGGAATGGACGGCATCAACACGTCATTGTCCCAACTGCACAAGCTGGAACAACGCGCGCGCGCAGCCAGCGACATCGTTCGGCTGGTTCGGGTTTTGGACTGCAGGGTCCAGCTTGTGGACCGAGAGGGACTTGGCGATGCCGTCGTCGACGAGCTGGAGCGCATTCGCGGGATGAAGCTGCCCGCGGACCCCGCGGCCCGGTGCCGGGTCCTGGCGGCGCTTTCCGCACAGGCCTCCCACGGCGATGGCGACGAAGGCCTGCAGTCGGGTCGCGGAGCGGTCAAGCTGGCCCGGGCCGCCGACCTGCCCGGCGAAGGGGCGCTCTCAGGCCAGCGCCTGGTCCGCGCGCTCGCCACCCGTGGCCTCCTTGCCACCCGGGAGGGCCGCGAGGCGGTGCGCGCGACCCGCGACTTGGCCCGCGCGGGCGGCCTGCACGGCGTGCACGCGTTCGTCCTCCTCGACCTTGCCGAATGGCATGCCGTGGCCAACGAGCACGATGTCGCCGCCCGATTCCTCCGCGAGGCGCGCAGCATGACCCGGAAGATGGACTGCCCGCACATCAAGACCCTCGAGCACCTCACGCGCGGCCATCTCGCACTGGGGAAACGCGACATGAAGGAAGGCAGGAAGGTCTTGAAGGCGATCCAGGACATCGGCACGGCGGGCAGCGACCCCAACCCGGCACTGGTTCCGGGCAAGCTGGTCAGCGCGCTCGCAGCGCTGGAGGGCATGCTGCTCATGGAGCTCGGCAAGATCAAGCGCATGAACCTCGTCGCCGAGCGCCACCCCCTGCCCGAATCGCTCGGCAACGCCTGCCTGGGCGCGCTGCTCTTCCACACTCGCCTGCGCTCGCGGACCGGCGACATCTTCGCTGCCAGGAACATCCTGGCCGGCGGCCTCGAGGCAAACGAGTCGCGCCGTCCGCTGGTCTGGCTGCGTCTCTCGCTCGAGCTCGTCCGCCTGGCGCGCCGCACCGGCGACCCGATGGCGGAGCTCGCCGTGCGTGCCCGCCGGCGGGCCGACGAGCTTGGGCTCGGTGGGCTGGCGCAGGAGTTCATGCCGTTCTGCGGGGAGTGAGGTGGGGTGGATGATCGCTCAGCTTCTGGCCGGCGACCGAAACGAGTGAGGCGGCCTGCGGGCGTTGTCGTGGCCTAGGCCAGCGGATTCAGCCGTCGCGTTCTGGGACAACGACGAGTACGCTGTCTACAATGATGTTTAGGGCGGGGTGCCCGCCCTTCCACCAAAGGAGGATCCGCCCGCATGGGCCAGAAGACATCGATCGAGTGGACCGAGGTCACCTGGAACCCGACCACCGGCTGCACGAAGGTCTCCGCAGGATGCGACAACTGCTACGCCGAGGCCCTGTCCCGTCGGCTGCTGAGCAGCGTGTACGGTCGTCGCGTCCCGGTGGTGAACACCGCGGCCAACCGCGCGGACCCGTTCGCCGTGCGCGTCTGGCCGGAGCGCCTCGCCGATCCGGGGAAGTGGAGGAAGGCCCGGCTTGTCTTCGTCAACTCGATGTCGGACCTCTTCCACGCCGATGTCCCCGCCGACTTCCGTCGCGCGGTGTTCCAGGTCATGCTCGATGTGGACCGGCACACGTATCAGGTGCTGACCAAGCGTCCGAGCCGCGCAGCCCGCTTCGTGCGGCGCAACGGCGACCTCTTCGGCCCGGCGGGACTCCCGCCCCACATCTGGATCGGCACCTCCGCCGAGAACCAGGAGACCGCCTACAGGGTCCGCCACCTTCGCGATGTCCCCGCCGCCGTCCGATTCCTGAGCTGCGAGCCGCTGATCGGTCCGCTCAGCCTGGGCGAGTCGCTGGACTCGGGCGGAATTCACTGGGTGATCGTCGGTGGGGAGAGCGGCCCGGGCCGGCGACCGGTGGACCCCGCATGGGTCGCGCGCCTTCGCGACGAGTGCGTGGCCGCGAACGTGCCGTTCTTCTTCAAGCAGTGGGGAGGACGGACGCCGAAGGCGGGCGGGAGGCTGCTCGACGGGCGGGAGTGGAGCGAGATTCCGCGATGGCTGGGTGAACACCCGGCATAATGGTGCGGGACCACCCGGGCCGCGCACGCCGCTTGCAGCCGCGCGCCGACCGCTGGTACTCTCCACCCACACAGGAACTTGGCCCTCCT
The DNA here is from genome assembly GCA_965221535.1 of Longimicrobiales bacterium. Taxonomy (GTDB): domain Bacteria; phylum Gemmatimonadota; class Gemmatimonadetes; order Longimicrobiales; family Gaopeijiaceae; genus Bin94. The sequence goes on from OZ244894.1 coordinate 172,469, forward strand.
CCCTCGGGCGGCAGAAAATGCGAAGCTTCATGTCGAAACCCGCCATCCTGCTCGCGGTCCTCGCGGCCGCGTGCGGCGACGCGACCCGACCCGAACGCGACATCCCTGCCTCGACCGGCTATGGGGAAGTGGCCGCCCGGCTCGCGGCGGCCATCGAGCGGGAGCGCGAGGACAAGGGGCTGGCCGCAGTCTCGATCGCGCTGGTGGACGCGGACGAGGTGGTGTGGGCGGCGGGCTTCGGCGCCCGGGACGCGGAGGGGCGCGCGCCCGCCACCGCCTCCACGACGTACCGGGTGGGCTCGGTCTCGAAGCTGTTCACCGACATGGCGGTCATGCGGCTGGTCGAGGCCGGCCTGCTGGACCTGGACGCGCCCGTGCGGACATGGCTCCCCGACTTCGCGCCGGACAACCGGTCGGGCACGCCCATCACGCTGCGCCACCTCATGGCCCACCGGTCGGGCCTTGTTCGCGAACCGCCCGCCGGCCACTACTTCGACGACGGCGGGACCAGCCTGGCCGCCACGGTGGCGAGCCTGAACGGCACCCCGCTCGTCTACGATCCCGGCACCCGGACGAAGTACTCGAACGCCGGCATCGCCGTGGTGGGTCGCGTGCTCGAGGTCCTGCGGGGCGAGCCCTTCGACCAGTACCTTCGGCGCGAGGTGCTGGAACCGCTGGGGATGCACGCGAGCTCGTTCACGGCCGATCCGGACATCGTGGACAACCTTGCCCACGGGTGGATGTGGGGCTTCGACCGCGGGCTCTTCGACGCGCCGACCTTCGAGCTAGGGATGTCGCCGGCGGGGAGCATGTACTCGACGGTGCTCGATCTGGCGCGCTTCATGAGCGCCATGTTTCGACGGGGCGAAGGCGTGAACGGCCGGGTGTTGGGCGCCGGCGCGCTGGAATCGATGTGGGAACCCCAGTTCGCGGAGGACGGGGCGGGCACCGGCTACGGGCTGGGATTCTCGGTCGACCGGCGCTTCGGCGAACGATGGCTCGGGCACGGAGGCGCGATCTACGGCTTCTCCACCCAGCTGGCCTTCCTACCGGACGCGCGCCTGGGCGTGGTGGTCGTGTCGGCGGTGGACGGCACCAACGCGGTGACGGGGCGCATTGCGGACGCGGCGCTGGAGCTCATGCTCGCGGTGCGGGATGGCGCGCCCCTTCCGGCCGAGGCGCTGCCCGCAACGGACCCCGTCGATCCGGCGCTCGCGCTGGAGTTGGAGGGTGTGTACGGCGCGGGCGACGAGGGGTTCGAGCTCGACGAGCGCAATGGCGCGTTGTACCTGACCCCGCTTCGGGGTGGCTCCACGGTCCGGGTCCGGGCGCGCAGCGACACGCTCGTGGTAGACGACCGCCTGGCCTACGGCGCCCGCTTCCTGCGCGACGGGGACGACCTGGTCGAGCTCGGCGAGCCGTCGGCGCGCCACCCGCGCCGTCCCGCCGGGGGTCCGCCGGATCCGCCACCCGAACACTGGCGAGGACTGCTGGGCGAATATGGCTGGGACCACAACGTGCTCTATGTTCTGGAGCGCGAGGGTCGACTTTTCGCGCTCATCGAGTGGTTCTTGTCGTACCCGCTGACCGAGATGTCGGCGGACGTGTACGCCTTCCCCGACTGGGGCCTCTACCACGGCGAGCGCCTGGTCTTCTCGCGCGCGGCGGACGGGCGCGCCATATCGGTGGAAGCGGCGTCCGTGAGCTTCCCTCGCCGGGAGGTCGGAACCGAGGATGGCGCCACATTCCGCATCGCGCCGGTGCGCCCCGTGGCGGAGCTGCGCGCCGAGGCGCTGGCTGCGTCGCCGCCCGCCGAGTCGGGACAATTCCGCGACTCGGAGCTGGTCGACGTCACGTCCCTCGACCCGGGCATCCGCGTCGACGTCCGCTACGCGAGCACCAACAACTTCATGTCGTCGGTGTTCTACGACGAGCCCCGGGTCTTTCTGCAGCGCCCCGCGGCGGAAGCGGTCGCCCGGGCGCATCGCGCGCTCGCTCCCCACGGTTACGGGCTGCTGCTCCACGACGGCTACCGGCCCTGGTATGTGACCCGGATGTTCTGGGACGCGACCCCCGAGTCGCAGAAGATCTTCGTGGCAAATCCGGCTGACGGTTCCCGCCACAACCGCGGCGCGGCCATCGACCTGACCCTGTACGACCTCGCCGCCGGCCGACCCGTGGAGATGGTCGGGGGCTACGACGAGTTCTCCGAACGCTCGTTCCCCGACTATCCGGGCGGCACGTCCCGGCAACGCTGGTTCCGGGAGCTGCTGCGCCGCGCCATGGAGGCCGAGGGCTTCTCCGTCTACGAGGCGGAATGGTGGCACTTCGACCACGACGACTGGCGCGAATACGGCATCCAGAACCTCACCTTCGACCAGATCACCGGGCAGCCGCCTTCCGCCACCCTGCGGTGAGCATCCAGCCCGTCGCGAGCTGCGGCCCATGCAGGTGCATTCCCATTTCCATGATTCATAGCCGCCGAGGACATGGGGGACATGCTCGGATCGCTGGGACCTCAGCCGTCTTCGAGAAGCAGTGCAACACCTTTCGGGCCTGTCGGAACCTCGCCGACCACCAACAGCGGAGGGCGAGATGTCCGCGCCACGACACTGTAAGGTCAACATGACAAATTGTAATGTTATCATTACATTTCGACAACGAACGAGCCTCCGCGCTCGACAAGTCTTGAGCTGCTTCGTGCCTAAGCCAGTGGTCAGACCGATCGCGTGGCCAGCGGGGGAACAGTTCGTCAGGGACACCATGTGGGCCAACCATGAGAGTCGAAGGCATGGCGGCGACGGCCTTCTTTGGATCTACCCGTTCGAGCGGTAGCAGCGCGGGGTCGAGGACCATGGCGCCGTCGTGCCGAGACGGGCCGAGGCGGTTTCGTCGCCGTGCAATTTGGTCCCACGGCCGTTACCGTGGGCCGGAGACCGTGCCGCCACTAAGGGCCCGCAGGCAGGAGGCGACTATGTCGATCAGGTCCATCCAAGTCGGAATCATTCTGTGCGGCTTCGCAACGGCATCCGCCAAGGCCCCGCTCGCCCACGCGCTGAACGAGCGGACGGAGATGGGAATGCAGATGGCGTCGCACTCGGACGGGTCCGGGCCCGTTGGCGTGATGGGGGCGCACGCGATGGCTCGGGGAGGATTCATGCTCTCGTACCGGCATATGCGCATGTCGATGGCGGGCCACCGCGACGGCACCAACGAACTGACGACGCAGGACGTTCTGGGCCAGTTCATGGTCGCCCCTCTGGACATGTCCATGACCATGCACATGGCCGGCTTCATGTACGCCCCCAGCGACGCCGTCACTCTGATGGCCATGGGAGGCTGGCTGGATATCGGCATGAACCACCAGACCCGCGCGGGTATGCAATTCGCCGCCGAGTCCTCGGGGTTGGGCGACGCCAGCCTGGGGGCGCTCATCGGGTTGAGGCGGCACGGGTCCATGCGCGCCCACCTGAACGCCGCGGTGTCGATACCGGTCGGTTCCATCGAAGCAACGAGCGTCACGCCCATGAGCCAGGGCGCACCGGTTCAGCTGCCCTATCCCATGCAGCTGGGCTCGGGCACTTGGGACGTCATGCCCGGCGTCACCCTTCTGAGGATGGGCGAAGGCTGGTCGTGGGGCCTGCAGGGCATGGGTCGCCTGCGCACGGGAAACAACAAGCGCGGCTACCGTAGAGGCCACGGCGCCACGGTGACGGGTTGGTTCGCGCTCAGGCCCTGGCAGGTGCTCGGCCTTTCTGTGCGCACGGAATGGCGGCAATGGGGCAACTACTCGGGCCACGACTCCGCCTACGCGAATCCGATGATGGCGCCGACCATCCGGGCGGAGCTTCGCGGCGGCAGGCGTCTGGATCTTCCGGTGGGCGTCAGCGTCGACATCCAGGACGGGATCCTTGCGGGTCATCGTCTTGCGGTCGAGTGGCACGTGCCTGTCTACCAATCGCTGCATGGCCCGCAGCTGGCGAGCGACTGGATGCTCACCGCGGGTTGGCAGAAGGCTTTCCATCCGCACTGACCCAGGATCTTCCGCATGCGGCAGACGACAGTCCTCCTGGTCCTCCCGATCGTCGCGTCGGTCGCGGCATGCGGGGGCCCGCCCGCTGAGGTCCCCTCGCCGCCCTTCGAAGAAGTCTTCGAGTTGGCGGGGGTTGTCGTGCTGGGCGAGGATCCGTCCGATTCCATCGCCCAGGTGGGCGAGTTCTTCGAGCGGCGGGACGGCGGCTTCATAATCGGGGATCGGTTGCTCCCGCGGGTGCGCGCGTACCGCGAAGACGGATCTCTCGAGGCAGGGTTCGGACGGTTCGGAGACGGGCCGTGGGAGTTCCGCAGAATCCAAAGCGTGGCGGAACTCGAAGACGGACGAATCGCCGTGACGGGCGCTCAGAACGGCGCCGTGACCTATCTGAAGCCGGATCTGACGCCCCATAGCATGTTGCTCATCGAGGAACTGACATCGAGCATGCTCGTTCCCTTCGGTCGCGACTTCGTCTTCACCGGCAGAGCTAGAGAAGTGAACCTGGTGGCCGAGATGGACGGGATCTTCCATCGGCTGGCCGACGGGGCGGTCGCGTGGAGCAGCTGGAACACCCCCGCTGCCAGCAAGCCCTACTGGAGCGGCCTGGGCGGGCTGCACGGGGCCGCGGCCGGCGACTCCGTGTACGTGATGGCGGGCCTCCTGTACCCCGCCACAATTCTGGGCGCCGAGGGTGATTCGGTGGGGAGCATTGGGAGTCCGGCGGCAGGTTTCCGGCGAGTGCCGGAGATTGAAGCGGGAGCATTTGCCTTTCGCGCCGGCGAGGGAGCGGCGGTCCAGGCGGGCAATGCGATGAAGGAACTGATCGAGAGCTTCGATCTCGTGACCGGCATGGACATTGTCGACGACGACTACTTGGTGTTCACGGTGGGCAGGCACGATCCCGAAAAGCCGTGGGTTCCGTTGAGACAGCTCGATGTGTCGGTGGAGGCCTACGACCGCCACACGGGCGACAAGCTCTTCGAGAACGTGCCGCTGCCCGAGGGCTCCAAGGTGCTCGGCGGGGGCAGATACCTTTACCTGCTGCTGAATCCCGACTTGCCTCCGTGGCAAATCGCCAAGTTCGCGCTCGTTGTGGGGTAGCCGGTGCTTCGCAGAATCTCGGTCGTCGCGGCGATCACAGCGCTGGCCGCGACCGCCTGCCAGAACGAATCCGCGCCGAGCGCCATCCCCGCGCCGCTCGCCCTGCTTCCTACAGCGTCGGCCCCCGCCCCACTAAGCGCCAACAAGACCATTGCCCTAGCCGACGAACACGTGGCCTGCGTGATCGACTCGTTCGAGCTTCGGGTGGTCTGTCGCGGTCGCGAAGGCGACCACATCGTGGCGTTTGGAGGGGAGGGCGACGGTCCCGGAGAGTTCCGTGGCCTTAGGTTGGTGGCTCGCGTTTCGCTAGGCCGTCTGGGGGCTGTAGACGGTAGGCTGAACCGGCTGACCATCTTCGACTCCGCTGGCGACCGGGTATCGGAGGTCGCTCTTCCTACAGCGCTTCTCTTCGACGGGATTCGGGGGGCAACCCTGTTCGGGTCCGGGGTCGACATGGCGGCGTTTACCCCGGGCGATTCAGTATTGCCGAGGGTGTACACTGAGGTGGACATCCACTCGGGTGAGGTCGCCTGGACTCGGGGCGGCATTAACGGAATTGTCCGAACCCAATGCGGTGGGCTGGAAAACGGCGTGCCGCGGCCGGGCGGCGGATACGTCTTCTGGGCATGTCGCCGGGAAATGGTCTTCCTTGACGACCGGGACTCGCCTGCCGCGACGCTGGTCACTTCCCCCGGCTACCGGGAAACACTCCCGAGCGAGCGCGACGTTCTGGCGTATGCGGAAGGGCTGACAAGACTTGGCGGCACCATGCCCATGCCGCCTGCGGCGGCCGAGCCCTACATCGCGGACTTCCGTGAGTCGCCTAGCCGATGGTTCAACGCACCGCACCCGCTCGTCTTCGATTCGCAGGGCCGGCTTTGGGTGTCGATCACGCTCGACCGCGACGCGTTCTCCTACTTCGAAGTCTGGAGCGGGACCGAGTACGCCGGGTCGATCAGGGTGCGCGACCGCGCCATGGGCTTCGACCTGTTCGGCAACACTCTGGCCGTCCTGGTCGAGCGGCAGCCTGGACCCGACGGAATCGCGCCTCGCGGCATCGACTGGTACGACATCGGCGATGTCGACTGCCAAGCGTCGGAGGCCGAGCGGGGCTGCAGGCTGCGCCGGTAGCGTCGAAAGCGTGCATCGTCGCGCGGGCGACTTTTGCTGAGGCCCGAGAATCCCGGGATTCTCGGCATCTCACGGCGCCCGCTATGGCGCTGGAACCAACACGCTCTACTACGGGACTGCCTTGCATGGCTTCCTCTTTTCCCGGCCGACAGTGTGGACCTGATATACCTGGATCCGCCCCTTCATCTCGAGCGCGTGTCGCTGCGAGCAGGTTGCGTAGGGGTAGTGGGGAGGACGGAAGCCGAACGCGGGAGGTAGGCTGCTCGACAAGAGGAAATGGAGTCAGATTCCCGCGATGCGGCCTCTGTGGCAAGGTCAGCGAGCGTCGTCCAAGGCTTCTCGCAATCGAGACAGAAACCAGTCTCTCACTTTCTCGTCAAACCGATCGCCATAGCGTGGAGAGCCGACCGAAGTTCGGTGAATCGGCTCACCAGCGAGCGAGCACACTAGTTCGGAGCCCACCTCGCGTACTTCACACCTAACCCGCAGCAAGGCGCTGCTCGATCCGGGCAGGCGCCACCCTAGCGTGGTGCCGCTGTTTTCCGCCGCGTTCGTACGGTGGGCCTGAAACGGGTCAAGTGGGCGATCGATCATCTCTGTAGTAGCTTCAAACGGTCGGCGAAACTGATCAAGAGCGCATTTGAGGCGCTCTGCCCGTGCAGCCTGTCGTTGCCTCGCCTCCGTGTCCATCCTTGCCTGAATTGCCTTCAGATTGGCCTCCGGGCCATCGCCGTGCACAGGGTTTGGTTTCATCAGCTGATCCAGCCTCTCGATCATTTCGGCTACCGTGGAAATGCGATTCTCGATCATAGTCTCGAATGCGTCGTCGAACAGCGAGAGTACGGCGCCCAGGCGGGGATGGACAGCCTCTTTGAGAATCTGGGGCACATCGTGACGCTGGTGGGGACGGCGGCCTTCTTCGTCCTCTAGGACGTGCGGGAATCGACCGGTCAATACGTAGAAGAGGACACCAGCGACGAAGGAAAGGTCCGAGCGGGGATCCTTCTTTCTGATGCTCCCAGCGGCAAGTTCCGGTAAGCGGAGCAAGCGGTTCCCGATCTCCTGCCCGTCGGCCGTAGCGAAGCTGTCCTCCAGCTGTGGATGGTAACTGAGACCAAAATCCAACAAGCGGGGACGCCGGGGATCGTTCTCTAACAGGATGATGTTGTCGGGCTTGATGTCACGATGCACGATTTCGGCGGCGTGACACTTGGCGAGTGTTTGTAGCAGGGATCGGGCCAGTTCGGCTGCCACTTCAAGGTCAACCGTCTTGCACCCATCTCGCCAGTTGCTCAGCGTATCGCCGGATATGAACTCGGTCGCGATGTATGGCTTGACGGTCGAATCGCTATGCCGATGGGCATTGCTCTCGATGAGTCGCGGTACACCGTCAGCTCGTATCGTGTCATAGGCGGCAGCTTCCCGAAAGAATCGCGCGCGGCGCTCACGGTCCTTGTTCTGCTTGATAACTTTGAGAAAGGCTTCCTGTCCGTCGGCGGTTCGGCGTGCACGGTAGGCGCGGCCCTGTCCGCCACTGGTCAGCTTCTCTTCCTTGCTCCAGCGATCGCGCCACTGCGGGCAGACCACCCACGGACTCGTGCTTCCCTCGCCCCCCACCCCCCCTACCCCTCCCCCCGCAACCACCTCACCAGCATCCCGATCTCGGCCTCGGTCAGGATCTCGTCGGGGCCGAACGCGGGCATGCGGTCGTTGCGGTCGCCGTAGAAGCGCGGGTGCGACGCGTCGCGGATGATGTCGGCGAGCCATTCGGGGGAACCGTAGCCGGTCAGGACGGGGCCCAGGCTGCGCTCGACGGCGCCGTGGTACTCGTGGCACTCGGTGCAGGCGATCGGCGGGGACGCCAGCAGGGCGGCGCCCTCGGCGATCTCGTCCTGGTCGGCCTGGTCCAGCGCGGCCTGGCCGGGGAGCGCGGCCTCGGCCGACAGCGCCTTCACGACCTTGGCCAGGTCGGCGCGCCGGGCGTCGTCGAAGCCGGCGACGCGGCTCTGCACCATGCGCACCATGCGTCCCCGGGCGAAGGCGGTGCCGCCGAAGTAGCGCGGGGTGGCCACCTGGTCGGGGTCGAGCAGGCCGGTCAGCCATTCGCGGCTGGCGAAGCCCTTGAGGTCGGCGGCGGTGGGGGGCTCGGCCAGCCGGTTGCCCAGGCCGTCGTGGCCGTCGTAGGTGTGGCAGCTGGCGCAGCGGTCGGCGAACAGGCGGGGGCCCTGCGTGACGGGGTCGCCGCGCAGCAGGGCCAGCGCGCCCTGGGGCGGGATGCCGTCGGGGCGCCGGGCGAGCTCGGCGATGCGCGCCGCGTCCGATTCGGCCTGGCGCTGGGCGGCGACGAAGTCGGGGTCGGCGCGGTCCTGGGCGTAGGCCTGCCAGGTGAGCAGCGCGACGCCGCCGAGAAGCGCGCCCGTCAGGCCCAGGTTGAAGCGGTGGCCAAGGCGCCAGCGCCCCAGGAAGGGCATGAGCGCGACCAGCGTGACCACTAGGCCGGGAACGACGATCGCGCCGATCACCTCGGTGCCCGCCGGGAAGTACTTGAGCCACTGGAAGAGGAACATGAAGTACCACTCGGGCCGGGCGGCGGCGTAGGGCTCGCTGGGGTCGGCCGGGGCGCCCAGGGGGGCTCCTCCCGTGCGGATCACCAGGTAGAGCACCGCGGCCATGACCGCGAGACAGGCGACGGCATCCCGCAGGGCCTGATCTGGCCAGAACCGCCCGTCGGGTCGGACGTGGTCGCGGGGCGGGTCGGGTCGCTCTGCAGTCGTAACCCCATGACGGCGGAACAGAACGACGTGCGCGGCGATCAGCGCGATCAGCGCGCCGGGAAGGACGCCGGCGTGCAGCGCGAGGAAGCGCGTGAGGGTGAGATGGCCGTACTCTGCGCCCCCGACCAGGATTTCCTGCAGCGCGGGACCGACAACGGGCGTGATCGAGGCGATGCTCGTGGCCACCTTGGTCGCCCAGTAGCCCTTCTGGTCCCACGGCAGGAGATACCCGGTGAGCGACAGCGCCAGAACCACGTGGAGAAGCGCGATGCCCAGCCAGAAGTTGACCTCGCGCGGGGCCTTGTAGGCGCCGGCCACGACGACCTGCATGAGGTGCAGAACGAGCAGGATCATGGTCGCGTGGGCCATGTAGTGATGTACTCCACGCAATATCCAGCCGCCCGTGATATTGTTCTGTATATGAAAGACGCTTTCCCATGCTCCCTGGGAATTGGCGCTGTACGACGCCCAAAGGGCCAGCCCGGTGATGAACTGGACGGCCACCGCGAAGGTGAGGGTGCTGCCCCACACGTACTTCCACTTCGCGCCGCCGGGGATCGCCTCGACCAGGGCCGCGCGCAAGAGGGCGCGGTATCCGGTGCGGTGGTCGAGCCAGTCGAGCGCGGCGGTTGCGCGACGGGCTGCTTGCCGGGGCTGGGCCGTCCTCACGCCACGGGCTCCTTGCCGGGGCTGCCCCGTCCTCACGCCACGGGCTCCTTGCCGGCCCGGCCCGGCAGGAAGTTCTGGAAGCGGACCCACACTTCGTCGCCTCGGATCTCGACGTCGAGGGCGTCCATGTCGCGGGGGCTGGGGCTGGCCGGGTCGTCGACGGCGCCGCTCAGGTCGAAGCTGCTCTTGTGGCAGGGGCAGACGAAGCGCGAACCGTCGGCGGCCACGTTCACGAAGCACCCGGCGTGCGGGCAGACCACGTTGAGCGCCTCGACGGCCTGGCCCGCGCGGCGCAGGTAGACGGCGCCCACGGGCAGCTGGCGGTGGGTGTTCCAGGCGTCGACCCGGTCCATGAGCACGCGGAACTTGTGGGGCACGCCGTCGTCGGGGATCGCCGCCAGCTTGGCGACGGGGACCATTGCGGCCTCGTGGCGCTGGCGGTCCAGCGGGGAGAGGGCGGCGCGGAGGGCCGACCAGACGGGCGCGAGGAACGCGAGGCCGGCTGCGGCGATGGCGGCCATGCCGGCCAGGAATCCGCGACGGGGGGCTGGGGCGGGGCCGGGGGGCGGGGCGGGGGCCGCCTGCGGGTTCTGGTCCATGGGAAGTCGCGGAGGTGGGGGTGTGGCCGAGAGGTGGGGGTGTCGCCGAACAGCCGATACAGACTAATGGAAGCGGGTATCCGGGGAAAACGCGGGGGGCGGCGCGCCCGGGGGGAACATTGCGCGGCGCACGGAATACTATATTCTTAGGAGTTGCCCCGTCCCCCTTGCCAGAGGATCAAGCCCCATGAAGACGCCAGAGCAATTCGCAGCCAGGCGGTCGGCACCCAGGCCACCCGCACCCAGGGCACCCGCACCCCGACCGCCCGCCACAACCCTCGCCGTGCGCGCCGCCCTCGCCGTGGCCGCCACCCTGGGCCTGGCCTGCAGCGGCGGAGACGCCATCGAGACGTGGACCACCGAAGCCGCCCACGAACTCGGCGGCGACCCCAACGGCGTCGTCTTCTTCGAAACCCCCGTCGTGCGCGCCGACCCCGAGCGCGACCGCGTGGTCGTCATGGACGCGGGCAGCTCGCAGGTCAGCGTTTGGACCGCCCAGGGCGTCCTGACCGCCGTCGAGGGGCGAAGCGGCGAAGGCCTGGGCGCATTCCCCTTCGTCGGCGGGCTCTTCATCGACGAGGACGGCACGCTTTCCGCGGTCGACGGCGGCGGCTCGCGCTTCGCGTACTTCGCGGCCAACGGCGAACACCTCGAGACGCACCTCGGCCCCGGCACCAGCCTAGAGTACGAGGGCATGCCGGTCCGCCTCGCGCCGCCCCTCGACGGCATCTACCTGGGCCGGGCCGAGGCGCCGACCCACCCGCTGGCGCTGCGCGAGCCCGTGCTCCGCGTGCAGCGCTCCGAGACCGGCCAGTGGCTCGACCCCGAGCCGCTCCTGTGGCTGGACATCAGCAACCGGCTCCTCGTGGCCGACTATCCCGACGGCGGCAAGTCGTTCACCGGCCAGCGCTTCGGCGACTTCGACCAGGTCCGCTTCGAGCCCGGCGCTGCCATCGTCATGCGTACCAAGGGCGGCCCCGGATCGGTCGAGCTGATCGAGATCGACGGCGCGGGCGACACCGTCTGGCATCGGCGCCTGCAGCTGGAGCCCATTGAGCTGGACCGCTCGGTGGTCGACGAAGTCCTCGACGGCCTGGCCGAGAGTTTCGCGCCATTCCAAACCCAACGGGCGACGCGCGAGCAGCTTCGCGAGATCTACGACAACGCGCTCTACCAGCCCGAGCACCTGCCCGCCGCCGAGGGCCCTCCCATTCCCACGTCGTCGGGCGAGGTCTGGTTCCGCACGCACGAGACGGTCGACGCGCTCCGGGTGCACTACGCCGTCCGCCGGGGCGACATCGACCAGCCGCCGCGCCGCGTGTTGCTCCCCGAGTGGCTGTGGGTCCACGACGCAACCGCAACCCACGTGTGGGGGGTCCGCCGCGATCCAACCGACGGGCAGCGCGTGTTCGGTCTAAGGCTGCTTGCAGAAGAGGAGTAATGAGAGCGGCCATCTTGCCGACGGCTTCGCCCCCGGCCCGAGACGGCCCGCTACAGCCCGCCCGGCAACGGAGCAACGACCACCATCACCGCCCGGCCACCGCCTTGAGCATGGCCGCGCAGCGGTCCGGCGTCGCCCGTCCCGGCTGCCCTTCGAGCACCCTGGCCAGCACCCCCGTCACGTTCGCCACCGCGAAGCTGATCCCGCTCAGATTGCGCTCCACCGGAACGCCCGGTATCGGCCTCGGATAGGGCGACGCGGCCACCACCACGTCGCCCCCGGGGCCGTCGCGCACCTGCACCGACTCGCGCGGGCAGTCCGCGTCCATCACCACCCCAACCGCCGACGGCAGCGACCCCGGCCACCACCGCTGCCCGTCGATGTCGGCCGCCGCCACCACCACCCCCCCGGCGTCGGCCAGCCGCTCCACCGCCCCCGCGAGCCCCTCGGCGTGCTCCTCGCGCAGCGTGCCCAGGCTCAGGTTCACCACGCGCATCTGCCGCTCCGCCGCCCAGTCGATCGCCGCGACCAGCGCCCGCGCGCTCGTCCTCAACCGGTCGCCGAACACGCGCACCGCATGGATGTCCGCCCGGGGCGCCTTCTCCTGGATGGCCGCGAACACCGCCGTCCCGTGCCCCAGCCGGTCCACATGGTCGTCCCCCACCTCGCCCGTCAGCCTGATCTCGGCCCCCCCGGCCACCCGCCCAATGTGCGGATGCCCGGGATTGACCCCGCTGTCGATCACCGCGACCGAGACGCGGGGCGGGGTTGGGGCATTGCCTCCATCGTCAATGATCAGCGACAAGGCGATCTTCGTCTCGCTGCCTGGAGCGGAACATGGCCGAAGCACCCGCCGCAACCGCATACGCAACGGCCGGACCCATCGGTATCGCCGCCGCCGCAACCGACGGCGCCGTCAGCACGAACGCGAGCACCGAAATCGCAACCAGCACCCCGAATAGCGATGCATCGCGCCAGCTCGCGGGTGCCTCCGAACGATGGCGGGCCCTTAGAAGCACCCGGGCCACCACCCGGTCGTTCACGTCGCCGGCAGCCTTGACCGCCGGATCGCGAAGGTACCTTGCGCCTTGCTGTATCTGCCAATCCAGCCAGCACGAATCGCAGTCGAGTACATGCTCCACGACGGCCGGATCGGCATCGGGCGTGCCGACCCGGCTAAGCGTCCTCAGGTCAGGACAACTCATCCTTCACCTCCATAAGCTCTTGGCGAAGCCTGTTCCTAGCGTGACGCAGGTTGGAACGCACCGTGGCCGTCTCGACTCCCAGAATCCGGGCAGCTTCCTTGGGGCTGTACCCGTCCAGCTGGACCATTCTGAATGCCTCCGCTTGCCGATTTGGAATGGAATTGAGGACGCGCTCCACCCTGGCCAAGAAGTCCTTGAAGTTCAAGAGCCTGGATGGGTCTGCAATGAGGCTTCCTGCTGCCTCGATGGGCACGGTCGACGTGGCATATCTTTCATTCAGAGATTCGCGTGCGGAACTCGACGCGCGCCAGTTGAGAGCCACACGGCGCGCCACGGTGCTGACCCAGGCGGCCATCGAACCTACCTCGCGGTACTTGTGTCGCTGTTCGAGAATCCGGATGCATACCTCCTGATACAAGTCCTCCCGCTCGTCGTCGGAATCGGCGTACGACCACACGACCCTCTCAATCAGGTTTCCATAACGGTCCAGCACGGCGCGAAAGCACTCTTCGTCTCCTCTCCTGAACGCCTCATAGTCGATGGCGTCGCGCTCCGTTTCCGGATGCGTGTCCGGACCGGTGTCGTCGTCGGATGACTGCGCCTCTACGGGTGCGGGCGCCTCGCCGCTCGACAGTGCTGGGGGAAGACCGTACGTCGCGTCGGTCATCCGTGCCGCCGGTTCGCGACGAGTCGCCGGAGGACCACCCCCTCGACCAACGGTACGAGAATCGGGAGCCAAGCGCCGCCGATTCCAGATCGCAACGTGCCGTCTAGCAGAAACGGCCCGACTGGTGAGCTCACTGCCACGCAAACGAGGAATGCGACCCCACCCCCGGCACCAATGGCCATTCGCGCGTTTCGCCTCACTCGGTGGGACATGTCAACGGTCAGCTCGGAAGCGAGCATCCCCAGAAGTACGTTGGCAATCCCGAAGACCGCCAGCGCTAGCGGCTGGTGCAGCCGCCAGAGCAGCACGTTGGGAGGAAACTCTTCTGGTGCGGCCGTTCGGAGGCTGTGCCTAGACGGTGGGTTGGTCTGCACGAACTCGAGGTTCCGGAGAATGCCGACTGGCGTCTGACTTCCGAACCGCCGCGCGTCAACCGTTTCGCCTCCCCGCGCGGCCAGAATTCGATCCTCGATTGCCGGTGCCGCCCAGGCGTACAGGCTGTACGACAGGGTGCTCACCAGCATACCGACGACCACGGCGATCCGCACTGCCCGGCCAGAATGGCCCAGCGATCGTCCCAGAGCGAGTCCGACCGTGAACAGTAGGAAGGGAAGAACGAGGGCGGTATCGTGGACGATGAGCCACAGCCATTGGAGGGGCAGCGACGCTTGTCCGGGCGGTGCCCACAGCTGGCTCAGCATGACCCTGCCCACCACCAGCAGGAGTAGCCACGGCGCCATCGCCCGGCACGAGGGACCGAGCCAGCCGCCCCGCGCGGGCGGCACCTGGATTGTCGTCAAGGCCACTCCTTGCCGCCTCAGTGGGCCTGTTGGCCCTGTCCTAGGGCGGTTGGTGTCATGGATGTGTGGTATATGTCGAGGAACGGGACGCCTGCTCGCGACGTTTCGCCGGCGGCCATTACGCCGTCGGCAACGAAGCCAACGAAGAACTCATCACGCCACGCTGAGGCAACTCGGACACACGCGTTTAAGTCAATGACGTCGACGCGACTCTGGTACCAGCTCGTGGGCTGCATGTCTACTGGGGCAAGCGCGATGTCTCCGTTCGCGTAGACTATCTCGACGCTGTTTTCCAGCCAGTCACTGCGCCGGTATCGCAACAGCACCCACAGGAGGCCATCGGCGTCGACATGAAGGTCCACCGAATGATGCCACGGCGGGTTCTCGGGGGTCGCCGTGTCGCCCGTCCCTTGACGCAGTCCATCGTCGAGGCTCGGAAGTCCCTCAAGGCTGCCCAGCAGCTCGCCGCCGCTAGACCAAGCCTCGATTCCGTATTCGTAGTGCCGCATCGCGAAGATTCTGCCGTCGGCGTCGGTGGCCAGGTACCGTCTGGAGGCGGCCTGAGAAGCAACTGTGGTTTCATTGCCCAGACCTTGAGTGCCGAACGAATTGACAACCCGAGATCCGTCGATGACGTGTAGAGGCAGACCCACGAGGTCGGGCGTTTGAATCCACGCTTGGATAGCGTAGAGGCTGCCGTCGTCGAGTGGCACGATGCTGTTGATGGAAGGGGACGCCACCAACCCCCGCTCTCCGGCTAAGGCTAGTGCGTCATCAACAATGGACACTCTCAAGTTCGTGATGTCGTATATGTGAACTCGGCCTGACGCGTCGACATGAAAGGGACGGGCGTATCGGAATTCGAGGGGTCCTTCGCCTGCTCTGCCGACGGTCGCCAGGAAATCTCCGCTGGGTCTATAGACATTGATCCACTCTCCTTGGCCGACCCAGTAGTTGCCGCCGTGATCTCGGACAACGGCCTCGATGCCGCCACGAGGAGTCAGGTACCCCGGGCCATCCAAGGTCCCCAAGCGGGCTTCGTGTTCGAATTGGAGACAATCGGTGCAGGGCTCCGCCGCGAGAGCATCCACTGTGCACCCCATTGCGAAGTCTTGGGGCTGGGCAGCATCTCGGTCGCACCCGCTGAACCACATGAGCGCCAATAGCCCCGTTAGGGGTCGGTTGAATCGACAGAGGGGCGGTGATCTCACGTGAATGACTCCCGTTATCGGCGCTTGCTGATCTGACCGCAAAGATGTGCAGCCGCTCGACGGCTGGAGCGCTGGACTGTCGTTGGCCATCTGCCCCGTTAACAATCGAGGGGCAGGAGATGTGCAATCTCGATCTGCGGCCCCGCAGCAACTACCCCCCCACCGCCACCACCCGGTCCACCCCTCGCAGCATCTCTTCGCGGTGCGTGATCAGGACGGTCGTGCGACCGCGCATGACTTCCCGGTAGGCGGCCGCCACATGGGCCTCGGCGACCGCGTCCAGGGCGCTCGTGGCTTCGTCGAGGACGAGGACGGCGGGGTCGGCGAGCAGCGCGCGGGCGATCGCGACGCGCTGGCGCTCGCCTGCCGAGAGCTGGCGGCCGTCTTCGCCCACCACCGTGCCGAGCCCGTCGGGGAGCCGGGACACGAAGTCGGCCAGTCCGGCGCGCTCCACGGCCCGCATGACCGCCGCCTCGTCGGCGTCGGGGCGGGCGTAGCGCACGTTTTCCAGGATCGAGGCGTTGAAGATGAACGCGGTCTGGTCGACGAGCGCGACATTTGCCCGCAACTCCGCCAGGGCGATGTCTCGCACATTTCTCCCGTCCAGCAAGACACGCCCTGAATCGGGGTCGATGTGGCGGACAATCAGGTCGGCCACGGTCGACTTGCCTCCCCCCGAAGGGCCCGACAGAGCCACCACCTCGCCAGGCGCGACGGTCATCCCGAAGCCCTCTAGCACCGCGCCGCCCCGGCCATGACCGCACGACACGTCGTCGAACACGAGCTCGCCGCGCACGGGGCCCAGCGGAGCCGGCGAATCGGCGTCGACCACCTCGATCGGCTCGTCGAGCAGCTCGTGCACGCGGCGCAGCGACACCCGGGCCGTGGCCAGACCCGTGTACAGGCCCATCAGGCCCTGCACCGGACCGATCAGGCGCATTTGGTAGGCCATGAACGCGGTGAACGTGCCCAGCGTGATTGCGTCGTCGATCACGCGCGACCCGCCGTAGAGGAACACGACCGCCGTGCTGGCCGACAGCAGCAGGCCCGGCAGGCCTCCGGACAGGTAGCGCAGGCGCTGCATTTTGATGAGCGAAGCGACGAACGCGTCGTTGCGGTCGCGAAAGCGGGCGGCCTCGCGGTCTGCGGCGTTCGAGGCGGCGATCAGGCGCACGCCGCGCAATGTCTCGATCAGAAACGCGCCGATGCTTGCGCTCCGTTCGCGCATGATCCGCACCCGCACCTCGAGCCGCCGCCGGTAGCGCACAAGCGCCCAGATTGCAGGCGGCAGGAGCGCCGCGGCCGCCACAAACAGCCGCCAGTCCAGCCACAGCAGCATGCCCACGGCGCCCGCCAGAAACGCCACGTTCCCGACCCAGGCGAGCAGGGTGTCGGCCAGAACGCGCTGGATTTCGCCCACGTCGTTGTTGATCCGCGACATGATCTCGCCGAGCGGGGTGCGCGCAAAGAACCGGGGCGAGAGCCGCTGCAGGTGCCGGTACACCGCGACCCGCATGTCGAACAGAATCTCGGCCGACACCTGCGTGTACCGCATGCCGCTGGCGAAGTTGAGCACAAAGCTGGCGACGGTCACGGCCACAAACAGCGCGACAACCCGCACAAGCGCATCGGGATCCCTGCCCAGCAGGCCGTCGTCGACCAGGGTGCGCGTAAGGTAGGGGACATAGAGCGCCAATCCCGTCCCCGCCAGGTTGAGCGCCAGGATCACCGCGAGCCGCGCGCGGTACGGGAGAACGTGGACCAGTCCTCGCCGGAACTCGGCGTCGATCAACGCCATTCGGGCGCCTCGGGGACCGCCCGTCAGCCCGCGCCGCCTCCGGCCCGCGGCCCCGTCCCCTCCGGGATCATCACGAAGCTGGTCATGTCCGCGTCGAAGGTCACGGTGCGGATGAACTCGTAGCTCTCGGCGTCGTACACGTCGATCGTCGATCCGGCGTTGTAGATGTACAGCAGCTCGCCGTTCGAGCTGACCTCGAGGCCCATGCGCGGACGGCCCGCAAAGCGCTCGCGGCTCTCGACGCGGCGGCCCTCCAGGTCGAAGGTCCAGAACTCGTAGTTCCCGATCTGCTGCACCAGGCCGTACGCCTTGGCTCCGCCGGGCGCCAGGCGGAAGCTGACCCCCTCGCTGGGCCCCAGGGTGTAGAAGTCGACGTCGCGCTCGGCCAGGTTGACCCGCGCGATCCCCATCATGCGCCGGTTCTGCACCGGGTCGGTGAAGTTGAACAGCCCGGTGTGGAAGCCCTCGTCGTCGTGGGGGCTCGTGGGGAACCCGAAGCTGAAGCGCCCCAGCCCCTCTTCGAGCGGCCTGGACAGGTCCCAGCGGTCCACTTCGGTGAAGCCCTCGGTCTCGAGCACCAGAATGCTGCCGCGGCTGAAGAAGTAGAGGTAGTCGCCGTCGGGCGAGAACATCATCCGCGCCCTGCGCCCGCCCTCGCCCTCGGGCCACGGGATCGTGTCGGTGACGCGCTTGTCCAGCAGGTCGTACTTGAGCAGCACGGCCTCGTCGATCTGCCAGCGGTCGATGCGCTTGGTGTAGCGCATGGTGTTGAGGATCACGAACTCCTGGGCCGGGTCGACCTCCATTCCCCAGATCCGCACCTTCGAGCTGCCGCGGCTCAGCGTGAAGCTGTCCAGGGACTGGCGCGTGGCCACGTCGAAGATCTCGATCTCCTCGAACTCGGCGTCGCGCACGTAGATGCGCTCGTGGTCGGCCGAGAGCGTGAGCCCGATCGGGATGCCGATCGACGTCGGGATCTCGTCGACGATCTCGAGCGTGCCCTCGTCGATGACCTTGATCGACTCGTCGTACGCCGCCATGTAGATGACGCCGTTGCCGCCGCTCTGCGCCTGGGCGATTGCGGGGGTCGCGGCCAGCGCGGCCGCCGCCAGCAGCGTCCGCATCATGGGAAGATCAGGTCGATCTTGCGCCAGTCCTTCTGCGCCGACGCGCACTTCCCGGTCCAGTCGGGCGCGTGGTTCAGCTGGTCCGGCACGTGGGCGGGCCAGAAGCACGCCAGGTGGCAGTCGAAGAGGTCGCGTTCGACGGGCTGACAGAGCCCGGCCGTCCCGCCCGTCGAGTCCACTTCCCAGCCGGGAGCGAACACGAGCGAGCACCCCAGCGGGATGTGCGGCCCGGACCCCCCGGGAGGTCCGCTCTCCAGGGCGACCACGTCGAGCTCGGCGTCGCCGTTCTCGGCGGCCGCTGCGGGCCGGTCGGCCGTGCCGCCGTTCTCGGCGGCCCCCAGCCCCACGTGCGCCTGAATCCGGTGCGCCTTCTGGTTGATGGCTTTCAGGTGGTCCACTTGTCCGCCTCCTTTGTCGCGCCGCAGCGCATGGTCTCACGCATTGAACTGCTCCAGGTATCCCGGGTTCCGGACCGCGATCTCGCCGTAGACCTCCAGGCAGGTGTTGGTCCAGCTCCGGATCCAGTCGCAGTAGTGCAGGTTCGCCACGCCGGTGTCGCCGTAGCGCACGTGCGCCTCGTGGTAGCATCCGCCGGCGCACAGTGGCCGCGCCCAGCAGGTGCTGCAGTCGGTCTTGTTCGTCACGTGGTGCCGCCCGAGAAACTCGAACTGGCGCTTGCGGTCGAGCCCGGACTGCACCGACCCGATGCTGTGGTCGTCCGAGCCCGCGAAGCGGTGGCAGAGCGCCACGTCGCCGTCGGTCGCCACCCCCATCAGCCCCAGGCCGGCGCCGCAGGGAAACGCCTTGCTCACGCCCTTGTGGATCTCCTCGATCGTGTCCTTGACGTTCGAGAAGCCGTGGTGCCGGTCGTCGACCGCGTGGTCGAGGAACTCCTGCGCGAGCTCCTCGAACTGGCCCAGCATGCGGTCGAAGCCGGCGTCCTTGATCGCGTAGCCGCGGCCGTCGGCGGTGGTGACGGGGGCGAACCCGACCTCCCAGAACCCGATCTCGTTGCGCAGATGATGGAAGATGCGCGGCACGTCCAGCGTCTGCCGCGTGAGCGTCACCCGGGCCCCGATCGGGCGGGTGCGGTGGCGCTCCAGCAGGCGCTTTATCTTGGGCATCGCGTAGTCGTAGCTGCCCATCCCGTTCTTGAAGACGCGGAACTTGTTCTGCATCTCCTTCGGCCCGTCGATGCTTACCGTGACCCCGATCCGGTTGTCGGCCAGCCAGTCGATCACCTCGTCGCGGAGCAGCGTGCCGTTGGTGGTGAGCGAAAAGTCCACGTCCTTGCCCAGCTCCCGGGCGCGTTCGCGCGCGTAGGCCACGGTCTTTTTGAGCACCTTGAAGTTGAGCAGCGTCTCGCCGCCGAAGAACGTGAGGTGCGCGACCGGCAGATCGCCCGACTGCTCGAACATGAAGTCGACGCTCTGGCGGGCGGTCTCCTCGCTCATGTACTTGGGCGCGGGGTCGCAGTCGGTGTCGACGAGCTTGTCCTCGCCGTACTCGTAGCAGTACGTGCACGCCAGGTTGCACTTGTTGGTGACGTTGAGGACCATCGTGGTGAGCGGGAAGTCGGCCTGCGGAAGCACCCGCGGGAACGTCTCCTTGGGCGCCGTGGTGAGGCCGATCGCCTGCACGCGCATCAGCTCGGCCAGGCTTCTGCGCACGGCGGCCTCGCCCAGGCCCGGCGCAAGCGCGGCCAGCATCGCCTCCTCGCTCGCGGGGCCGTCGTCGAGCGCCCTCAGCACGGCCAGCGAGGGCTCGTCCAGGTGGAAGACCGCCGCCGACGGCACCAGGTAGAGGAAGGTCTCGCCGCCCGCCTCGAAGGGGTGGAACTCGCGCTGGGCCAGGAAGACCGGCTCGGTGGCTGTGGCTGTGGCGCTCATCGTGGCTGCCTCCTTCATCTCGCGCTGCCCATGTCCGAAGTCCTTCTGGGCACGCCGGGCGTCATCTGCACGCGCCACGGCTCCCACCGCATGTAGAGCGGCACCGTCACGATCAGGTGGGCCCGCCCGCGCACCTCGCGGCCGTCGGGGCCGCGGTACGTGGCGACCGTCCACACGTCGCCCACGTTGTTGCGCATGCCGTCGCGCTCGGGGTTCGGTCCGTCCAGGGCCGGGTCGAAGAGCCCGTCGGGGCTCAGCGTGCCCACGTACTCGATGTCGTCGTCGTCGAAGACCGCCGCGTACTCCTCCATCGACCATTCGACCTCGACGAAGCCGAGATCGAGGTCGTCGTCCGTGTCGGGCTCGCCGTCCGGGCCGTTGCTGAAGGCGGTGGCCTCGAACTGGGCGAAGCCCTTGGGGAAGGCGCCGCCGCCCAGCCGCGCCATCCCGGCTTCGGGCGTCACCAGGATCCGGTCGACCGTGTCGTAGACGGTGAACCGGCCCGGCACGGGGCGACCCGCGACGAACGCGTCGCGCGGGCCCACGACGGCGTCGGCGCTGGCGGCGACCTCGGCGACCAGCACGTTGGCGTCGCTGCGCGCCACGCTCACCACCTCGACGCCGGGACCCAGGTCCAGGTCGCCGACCCCCAGGCCGGCGGGCAGGTTCACGCCGTGCACCTCGACGGTCGCGCTGGTCCCCGACCGGAGCGCGACGGGATGCAGGCCGAGCACCACCGGGCCGTCGGCGCGGATGAGCGTGACGTCGGGGCCGAACTCGTCGTACGCGCCGGCGAACCAGCGCCCGTCGATCTCGTCCCAGCCGCGCTCGACCATCATGACTTCGCGCAGCGCGGTCGCCTCGTCGCCGCCCACGAACGACCGGCCGCGCCACTGGTACCCGGTGTACACGGTGCCCAGGCCCTCGCGCGCCACCTGCTCGCCGGTTCGCGCATATGCGTACCGGGTGCGGGTCGCGAAGCTCGCCGCATCGGCGCCCGCCGAGATCTCGACCGTGCCGTAGATCGGCCCGCGGCCCGGGTCGTGGCCCTTCAGCGCCCAGGTGCCGGCCAGTCGCGGCGGGCGCATCGTCGCCGACCATGCGCTCCACTCGGCGGTCTCGAGCGGGAACTTGCCCGAAAGCTCGTCCACCGCCTTGTCCATCGGATGCCGGGTGTCGGTCGCGCCGGGCGGTGGCGGTCCGGAGCGGCGGAACCCCTGCGTGTCGGAAAGGGGGTAGTAGCCCCGGTGCATCGCCATGAGGAGATCCCACTCCTCCCTCGTCCTGCGCTGTATGACGACCCGTCCCATCGAATGACAGCTGCTGCACACCAAATCGACGTCCTCATCCCCCTCGTGCGAAGCCTCGTACGACCAGTCGATCAGGCGACGCTCAACCTCGAAGCGCCCGGGCCGGAGCTCTTCGGGCGCGATCCCGTGGTGGTCGGAGAGATAGCGCACAATGTCCCGCGCGACCTCGGGATCCAGCTCGACCTCGTTGAGCGTGACCATGCGCCGGATCGACTGCTGCCACCCCTCGGGCGTCTTCCGCATGTACGAGACGCGCGTCATCATGCCGTTGTCGTCGACGGCGTGACAGCGGTTGCAGGTGTCGACGACGAGCGGGTCGGCAACGGGAATGCCCGCGGGCTCCCCGTCCTCCTGAGCCTGCCCGGCCGCTGCCAGCACGAGCGCGGCGGCCAGCGCGGCGGGCGCCTGGACGGTGAAGGGTTTCATGCGGTGGGGTCTGCTCCCGCTGTGGGCGATCATGCGTCTGCGCCAGGACGGCTGTGCGGCCCGCCCTGCGACCCATTGATTTAGCACCCGGCCCCGGCGCGCGTCAAAAGAGCCGCGGACCCCCCGGCGCCTCAGCGGGCCATTCCCGGCACCAGAACCCCGTCCGCAATCAACAGCGCGACCACGCCGATGAAGTTGGCCAGGTCGACCGGCGGCATGTCCTCGCGGGCGGCCCACTCCGAATAGGACTCGTAGAGCGCGCCGGGGTTCGCCGACCCCGCGGCCAGGTGCACGATCCGCAGCAGATCGACGTCGCGAAAGTAGCGCACCCCGTCGGGGAAGCGGGGCGTGGCCAGCGCCGGAGCCATCCTGATGCGGTTGCCGATCACCAGCGGGCGATCCACCGTGTCGCGCCGCCCGACCCTGAGCCGGCCCGAGCCCAGCCTGAGCGCGTGGAAGGCGGCCCGCACGTCGGGGTCGTCCCGCAGCGCCTCGGCCGATGGCCCGTCGGGCGAGTCCGCGTCGGTCGCGGGCCCGGACCGGTCGGCAAGCCAGCCCGCGCGGCGCTCCCAGAAGCCGTCCGCGCCTGCCAAGCCCTCCGCGCCTGCCAAGCCCTCCGCGCCACCTGTTCCCGCAACCTGCGTGCCCAGTTCTCGCCTGAGCGCCTGGTACATTGCGCGCTCGCGGGCGTCGTGGAAGTCGGCGGCCGCGCGCGCAAGCTCGGGCGTGTGGACCGCGGTGTTGACCGCAACTGCCGCAAGCCACGCCGAGGCCAGCGCCTTCTTCACGCCGTACGACGACATCGGGTCCACGAACGAGGCCGCGTCGCCCACCAGCAGCGCCCGCCCGATCGCGAACCGCGACGAAGTGTACATCGACGCGGTCATCGCCCATGCCTCGCCAACGGGCATTGCAGCGTTCGTGATGGAGCGGATGAGGGCGGTGTTCTCGATCTCGGCCTCGAAGGCAGCCGAAAGGTCGGCGGCCCCCTCCATCACGGCGTCGAGTTCAGGGTCGAGCATGACCGCAACGTGGCGCTCGCTGTCCGAGGTCGGCACCGACCACGCCCAGCCTCGACCGAAGCTCTCCACCAGGGCGTGGCTGGCCTCGACGTTCCCCCACCCCTGCTCGGTGCGGTACGCCCGCACCACGGCCAGCGTCGGCGCCTCGGTTTCGAGCACCCTGGCGCGGCGGGCAAGCAGCCCCGCCCTGCCGGTGCAGTCGAGCACCCAGTCCGGCTCGAACCCGGCCCGCCCCCCGCCGTCCAGCGCGACCTCGACCCGCCACCCTCCCCCCCCGCCCGCCCGCTCGGGCACCTTGGCCACGCCCCGCACCATCTCGGCCCCGGCGTCCACCGCCGCCCCGCGCAGCAGCCCGTCGAACCGCGACCGCAGCACGTGGAACCCGGTGGCGCCCCCCGCGAAGTCGTCCCGGCGGCCCTCGCCGCCCCACAGCGCCGTGTTCCCCCCGTTCGGGTGGAACCCGGCCGCCTCCACCACCCCAAGCAGCCCCGTCGCGGCCAGCGCCTTGCGCGCACTGGGCGGCAGCGACACGGCCAGCGACTGCGCGTCGCCGTCGCCGTCCGCGCCCCCGTCCCCGTCGCCCGACCGCTCCACCACCACGACCGCCAGCCCCCACCGCGCGAGCAGCCGCGCCGCCGCCGCGCCGGCCGGGCCTCCGCCAAGGACGAGGACTTGTGGGCTTGGGTTCATGCGGGGTAAGGTAGCGGGAGGGCGGGGTGGTGGGCGCGACCCCCGGATTGGACGACGCACGAAGACGTTCGCAAGGAAGGTTTGCAATGGCCACAAGGGCATTTTCCGCGACTTTTTTCCTGGCCGCGCTTGTTGCTTGCGCGGGCCCCGCCCTGGGACAAGCCGGAAGCGCGTGGCTGAGCGGTTCCGATGTGGCCCTTAGCCCGGAGACCGAAGTCCTCTTCGAGATCGGAGGCCTCGACGGCGAGGACTGGCAGCAGTTCGGCCTCATTGCGTCCCTTGCCTTCGACAGCGGCGGCAACTTGTACCTGCTCGACACCCAGGCGCAGCACGTTTTGGTGGTTGATTCCGAAGGGAATCTGGTGCGGACCCTGGGGGGACCGGGCGAGGGGCCGGGCGAGCTGGATAGTCCCTTCGGCATGACGCTGCTTCACGATGGTCGGCTGGTCATCCTTGACTGGCATCGAGCCACCTACTTCGGCCCAGGTGGCGAGTATCTGGAAAGCCATCCGGTCAATCTTTTCCGCGGCATTCCCACAGGGCGACTTCTCGCTCGGCCGTAGACCGGGACGACCGGATCTGGGTTGTCCGTGCTGCCGAAGACGATGGCGAGGCCGGCCCAATCGACGTCATCGCTCCGGGAGGCACCTACATCGGCACGATTGCGGCAGGCGGGCTGACCCTTCCCGATGCATTCGGCCCCGGGGGGCTGATGGCCTACATCGACAAGGACGACCTGGGGGTTCAGACGATCCGGGTGATGCGTCTGGTCTCTCTGAGGGGCCGTAGCGACTGACTCGACCACCCCACCCCCCGCACTTGAGCCGCCCGCCAATTCCGTGTACCTTATCCGTCCCTCGCCTCCGGGGTCGCGCATTTGCGGGCCGGGAGGCGGGCACCGACGCCCCCATCGTCTAGTGGACTAGGATACCTGGTTCTCAGCCAGGAGACCGGGGTTCGATTCCCCGTGGGGGTACTGAAGGTCGCTTAGCTCAGTTGGTAGAGCACTACGCTCACATCGTAGGGGTCGCTGGTTCGAGTCCAGCAGCGACCATTTCCGGCCCTCGGCGCCCGGAGTCTCGCAAGCGTGTTCCGCGGCGGCTGAAGCGGTAGGGGAACGGCGAGACCACCCGCCGGTCAGCGGCGCAGCCTGGTTAGGCAGCTTGCCGCGTGACGCGCGACCCCGTCCTTGAGCCTTTCGGCCACGGGGTGGTCGACTCCCCGCACGCGGGCTGCCGCAACCAGGTCGGACAAGCGGTCCGGGGTTTGGTCGGCCACTGCTTCGCAGATGGCGAGCACCTCTTCCGAGGACATCCCGACTTGGGCGGCGAACCGCTCCCAATGTCGCATGTGGACGTATCCGAGCCGCGCTTCGCCGCCGATCTTCATCGCGAGCTTGAGCGTGGGCGGGTAGTGGCCGGAATAGGGCAGGGCGCTGGCCAGATCGTATAGCGGCGCGAGTCTGGCGCTTCCGCCGGCGCCGATCAGGAACGAGAAGTTTCTGGCATGTGCGTCGGTGCCGCCGATCACCCAGTTCAGCGCGATGGCCTTGACGAAGGTTCGCAGATCTTCGCCCGGACGCGAGGAGTGCGACCGGATGGCGCGGGCGATATCCTTGCAGCCGGGGCCGCCCTCGCTTTCGTACTTGTCCAAGGGGCTGGCTGCCAACGCCTGGCAGAGGTCTTCCTGGTGCAGGCGCACGAGGCGGCCGCCAGTGGCGATCCGATCGTACCTCTCGACGACGATCGCGGTCTCCCGCCCGAAGCGATCCACCCGGGACCGTGCGGCGGGAATGTCCAGGTCGTTCGCCAGCGCCAGGCAGAGGTGCTCGTTCTCGCAGTGCCCGTCGAAGCCCTCGATCGGGGGCTTGAGGATGTGGGTCGTCGGCGTCGCGCCGCGCGGAATGCCCCAGCGGCCCCCCTCTAGCAGCAGCGCGGTCTTGGACTGCGCGCCCGCCAAGCTGAATTGCCCGACATCGTCGTCCAGCCGCCACGCGCCGCTGTCGTGCCGCAGCGTGTGCAGCCGCGCTTCGACCTGGGCGGGGGTCAGCCAGGCGACCTCGCGCCGGTCGGAAGCCGCCTGGCGCCCCGGGGTCTCGCCGGACCGGGCAGCCAGCAGGTCTGGGGCGCGTTCCGGGCGGACAAGCTGGACGGCGCCGGGACAGTCCTCGCCGGTGGCGCCGAGCAGCGAGAAGGCGCTGCGCGCCGAGACCTGGAACTTGCGAGCCCAGCGCGCCAGCACGCTCTCGTTGTCGGGGAGCAGTCCCCAGAGCCATGGCTCGATCGCGTCATGACCGTGGTCTCGCGCGGCAAGCGGCATCGACAGGGAGAGCGGATGCGCCAAGGGGTCCTGCCTCCAGCGAGCGCTGTACGTCAAGCTCAGGCGGCCCCTGGCGTCGCGCCGGATTTCGCCGAGCTCGCAACCATCGACCAACGCAATCAGCCGCCCGGTCACGGCGGCACGCGCCGGTGCGCGTCGAGCACGGCCTGAAGGTCGATCTTCTCGATCTGAAGGGCCGACCTCGCGGTTTCGTGCGCGCCTTCGCCGCCCACGGCAAGCGACAGGTCCAGCGCGGCCAGCGTCTGCAGCACCTTCGCGAGCTCGACCCGCGGCTTGCCGGCCTCGACGGCCACGATCCACTGGCGCCCCACGGCGGCGGCGCGCGCTAGCTCCTGCTGGGTCATTCCCCGCTGCCGCCGCGCCTGCCGGATGATCAGGCCGAGCTCGGTCGGTGTACGGATTCGCATGACGCAGATTGTAGCCGTTCGGCGACTTCCGCGCAATGTCGGCGAACGCCGACCTACGCCCCCGTGTCGCCGAACGCCGACACCCGCTCCACCCTCGCCCCCGGCTCCCACCCGGCCACCCGGCCCGCCACCGCCGACGCCGCCACCGAGTAGGGCGACACCAGGTACAGCTGGCCGGGCCCCGAGCGGCCCGGGAAGTTGCGGTTCTGGGACGAGACGGAGACCTGCTCGGCCAAGCGGGTCACGCCCGGGCCGGCCGCGATGCACGCCCCGCATCCGGGCTCGATGAACTCGGCGCCGATCTCGCGGAACAGGTCCAGGTAGCCCTGCTCGCGGGCGTATTCGCGCACGTCGGTCGAGCCGCACTGGATGTAGCACTTCACGTCGGGGTGGACGCCGAGCCCCCACCGGTCGCGGGCCTCGCGGAAGACCCGGGCGTACATGTCCATGTCCTCTTTCTTGCCCGCCGTGCACGATCCTGCATACGCGATCTCGACGGGCACCGGGTCGGCGAGCTGGTCGATGTACACGCCGTTGCCCGGGTCGCCCGGCAGCGCCACCATGGGCCGCAGGCGGGTCGCGTCGATTTCGATGATCTTGACGTAGTGGGCGCCGGGATCGCTGCGCACCCCTTCGACCAGCGCCCGGGCGCGCGCCACGGGCATGCCACGCTCCTGCACCAGGAACTCGACCGTCCTCTCGTCGGCGGCGACCAGGCCTGTGAATGCGCCCACCTCGGCGGCCATGTTGGTCATGGTCGCTCTTTCATCCACAGAAAGCCCCTCCACAACCGGGCCCGCGTACTCGATGATCTGGCCGATCGCGTGCCCGTCGCGCACGTAGGGATGGCGCAGGATCTCGAGCATGAGGTCCTTTGCGGTGCAGTTTTCGGGAAGCGTCCCGTGCACAACAACCTTGAACGACGGCGGTATGCGCGCGCGCACGTCCTTCGTGATCCACGAGTTGAAGATGGCCGTTGTCCCAACGCCGAATGCAAGCGCCCCGATCGCGCCGGCGTGGGGAGTGTGCGAATCGGTGCCGATGATGAGCATGCCCGGCTCGGCGTAGTCCTCCAGGATCTTCGAGTGGCAGATCGCCTCGGAGCCCATCGCGTGCCCCTGCTGCTCGCCGTAGAGGCGGATGCCCTGCCTGTCGGCGAACTCGCGCTGCTTGACTTCGAGCTGGTTGGCGACCTCGAGCAGCCCCTGCTCGATCCGCTCCTGGCTCATCACCTTGTGCAGAAACGTCAGGTGGTCGCGAAAGAACAGAATCGAGTCCGGGTCGAGCACCCTCGCGTCGGCGCCCAGCTTCTGCTCGAAGAAGATGGCGGCCATCGGCGTCACGTACTCGTGCGAAAAGCGAATGTCGGCGCGGAAGTATCCAGCTTCGCCGGGCCTTGCCCACTCGACGCCCACGCGGTCTTCTGCAGCGTCGACCACCCATTTCCGGGCGAAGATCTTTTCGCCGACGGTCAGCGGCCCCCCGGCTGCGCCTGCGGAAGGGTCGGCCAGCGCGCGCGGCGGCGGCAGCGTCACCTGGCCCCCCATGCGCGCCATGTTGAACTCGAACAGGCCGCCATACTCGATGATCTGCCGCGTGATGTCGTCCGTGCCCGCCGTGAAGGCGCTCAGCGGGATCGGCTCGCCCGACCGGATGCGCTCGATCAGCCCGAAGTCGGTCGTGGTGAGGATGCCCAGGTTCTGGCAGTTCTCGTTGTAGATGCGCTCGATGCTCTCGCTGACCACGACCCTGATGCCCGCCATGAGCTCGGCGTACGGGCTCTGCTCGCGGCTCGACCCCTTGCCGCGCCGCTTCCCGGCGACCGAGCAGACGAAGCCGCCGTTCTTGACGCTGCCGCGCCCGATCGGGGCCTCGGTGGCCCCGACCTGCAGCCCCAGGTACGGGAATTCGCCCAGGGTCTCGTCGTAGAAGAAGCAGATGTACGCGGGGGTGATCTCGTCGGTGCTGATCTGGTCGCGGAGGCTGCGCCTGAGCTCGGGCGTGAGCTCCAGATCGAGCCCCTCGTGCAGCTGGCGGCGGATCAGTTCGGCGTCGTCCGCCAGGAAAAGAACGCGCCCGCCGAAGGAAACCTCCGGCGGGCGCTTCGGGACCCTCGGCCTCTTCAACTGAAGTCCGTCCCCTGGATCACGTAGGCGATGATAACGGCCACGGCCAGCGGCGCCACCCAGCGGATGAAGAAGCGCCACGCGCCGTACGCGAACCAGCGCGGCTCGGAGCCGTCGACCAGCTGGCTCTCGGTGTCGTCGCGCGTCATGAACCAGCCCGCCGCGAGCGTGATGAAGAACCCGCCCGTGGGCAGCATCCAGTTCGAGACGAAGTGGTCGGCGGTCGAGAACCAGCCGGGCTTGCCGTCGAAGATCTCCATTGTGGACAGCCAGCCCGTGCCCGTGAACGACAGCGCCGCGAAGACGGTGAAGACGAAGATTGCCCCGCCGGCGGCGATGGTCGCCTTGTGGCGCGTGAGGCCGCGCTCGTCGATCAGGTAGGCGGTCACGACCTCGAGCAGCGAGATGGTCGAGGTCAGCGCGGCGAGGGCGACCAGCACGTAGAAGAGCGGCCCCAGCACGACGCCGAACGGCACCTCGGTGTAGAACAGCTCGGGCAGCGAGATGAAGAGCATGCCCACCGTGGAGTCGCCCACCTCGTCGCGCATGCCGGCCACCGAGAAGATGACCGAGAACATGATCACGGTGGCGACCAGGGCGATGATCGTGTCGAGCGCCACGATCGCCCCCGAGGCCTTGACCACCGAGTGCTTGCGCGAGATGTACGACCCGTAGGTCACCATCGCCCCCATGCCGAGCGACAGCGTGAAGAACGAGTGGCCGAGCGCCTCGAGAATGCCCTGCCCCCCGAGCTCGCTGAAGTTGGGCCGGAAGATGAACGCCAGCGCCTCGCCCGAGCCGCTCATGTTGAGCGCGCTGAAGAGCATGAGGAGCAGGATGCCGAAGAGGATCGGAAGGAAGAGCCGCGCGATCCGCTCGATCCCGCTGCTGACCCCGAAGTAGACCACCGCGATCGTCGCGATGCTGAAGCTCAGGGAAAGCCCGAGCTGCAGCCCGGCGTTGCTCACCTGCGTGTCGAACAGGTCGCCCGGCGCAAGGTCGGCTGGGTAGCCTCCGAAGGTCCACCCGACCGTCTGCGCGAAGTAGTAGATCGACCACCCCGCAATGACCGTGTAGTAGCTGAGCAGGATGAAGCCGGCGAGCACGCCCCATCCGCCGACCAGGGCCCCGAGCCGGCGCCCGCCCGGCCACTTCGAGGAGATCGCGTCCTTCAGCGCGCCCACGGCGCTCTTCTGGCTGCGCCGCCCGATCAGCAGCTCGGCCATCATGATCGGCAGGCCGACCGCCGCGATGCAGAGCAGGTACACCAGAACGAAGGCGCCGCCGTCGTTCTCCCAGGTGATGAACGGGAACTTCCAGAGGTTGCCGAGGCCGATCGCGCTGCCCGTGGCGGCGAGCACGAGGCCGGTGTTGGAGCTCCAATGGTCGCGGGGCTGGTTCATGTGGGGGTTCCATTCGGGCTGGAGGGTGGGGTGTCGAACCGCGCATATAGTGCACGCTCCGGCCGCGCCGGGCAACCGCAGCGCGGGGCGCGTGTTGCCCCCGGAACGATCTCGGCCGAGCTTGGGGCATGCGCAACCCCCTTCAGGAAGGCACGTCGTGAAACGCAACCTGCTTCCGGTGATCGTCCTCTCGCTGCTTCCCGCGCTGGCCTGCAGCCCGAGCCCCAGCGCCGACGGCGGCGACGCACCCGCCGTCGCGCTCCTGACAGCGGGTCCCGTGAGCGACGCCGGCTGGTACGCGGGCGCCTACGAGGGCCTGCAGCTGATCGGCGACTCGCTGGGCTTCCGCATCTCGCACCAGCAGACGCGCACCCCCGCCGAGTTCGACGAGGCCTTCATTTCGTACGCCGAGTCGGGCTACGGCCTGATCTTCGGCCACGGCTTCGAGTACCAGGACGCCGCGAGCCGCGCCGGCGAGATGTACCCCGAGGTCACCTTCGTGGTCTCGTCGGGGTCGCGGTCGTCGGCGAACGTCGTGCCGATCATCTTCGGGCTCCACGAGGCGTCGTACCTGGCCGGGATGGCGGCCGGGTCCGTCACCGAGGCCGGCACGGTGGGCATGGTGGGCGGCGTCGAGATCCCCAGCGCCAAGGGCACGTTCATCGCCTTCGAAGCGGGGGTGAAGGCGGCGATGCCGGACGCGGTCGTGCTCGAGACGTTCATCGGCAGCTGGGACGACGTCTCGGCGGCGAAGGAAGCCGCCGCCGCCCAGCTGCGGCAGGGCGCCGACGTCCTGATCCACAACGTCGACGCGGCCAGCTTCGGCGTCTTCCAGGCCGTGCGCGAGGCGCGCGAGGGAGGACGCGAGGCCTGGGCCTTCGGGATGAACCGCGACCAGAACGACGTCGCCCCCGACGTGATCCTGGGCAGCGCCGCGATCAACATCCCCACGATCTTCCTGCAGACCGCGCTCGACTGGCAGGCGGGCACCCTCTCGGGGCCCACGATTACTGGGCTGGTCGGCGGCTCGGTCGAGTTCGTCCCGAACCCGGTGCACGAGGGGGTGATCGCCCCCGAGGCGCTGGCCCGGATCGACGAGGCGCGCGCGGCGATCATGGCGGGCACGCTCGAGGTCCCGGCGATCGACTTTCTGGAGCCCGCGGAGGCGGAGACCCCCTCGTCCTGAGGGGCGTGGGGGACGCGCGGGTGGTCGGCGTGGCCGACGGACAGGGCGGTCCCGACGCGCTGTTGCTGCGGGGGGTGACGCGCCGGTTCGGCGGGGTCGTCGCGCTCGATGGGGTGGACTTCGCGCTCGCGCCGGGCGAGGTCCACGGACTGCTGGGCGAGAACGGCGCCGGAAAGACGACGCTGGCCCGGGTGGCCGCAGGGATCCTGGCGCCCGACGAGGGACGGGTGGAGATCGGGGGGCGGCCGCTGGGACCGGGTGGCGTCGGCGCGGCGCGCGCGCTGGGCGTCGCGATGGTGCACCAGCACTTCTCGCTGGTCCCGCGCTTCACCGGCTTCGAGAACGTCGCGCTGTTCAACGGGGCCGCGTGGACGCGGCGGGGGACGGTGCGGCCCGGCTACCGCGACCTGGTCGAGGCGCGCGCCGACGAGCTGGGGCTGGACGTTCAGCTCGACGCGCCGGTCGGGGGGCTCGGGGTGGTGGCGCGCCAGCGGGTCGAGATCCTGAAGGCGCTGATGGGCGAGACGCGCGTGCTGCTCCTGGACGAGCCGACCGCGGTGCTGGCGGCGCAGGAGGTGGAGGGGCTGTTCGCAGTGCTGCGCCAGGTGGCGCGCGCCGGGGCCGGGATCGTGCTGGTGGCGCACAAGCTGGACGAGGTGCTCGCCGCGGCCGACCGCGTGACCGTGCTGAGGCGGGGGCGCTGGGTGGGCACGCACCGGGCGGCCGAAGTGTCGTCCCGGGACTTGGCGGAGGCCATGGTTGGAGGGGGGGGGGTAAAGGGTGGAAAGGGCGGCGGGGCGGGGATGGCGGGCGCGGTGGGCGCGCGTGGGGGCGGGGGTTTAGGGGGGGGGGGATTGGGGGTGGTGGAGGGTGGGGCGGCGGGGGGTGGGGGCGGGGTGGGGGCGGGGGCTGCGGGGGGTGCGCGGGGCGGGGGCGGGGTGGTGGCCGAGCTCCGGGACGTGGCGGTGGTCGCGGGGGGCGCGCGGGCGCTGGTGGGCGTGAACTTGCAGGTGCGGCGGGGCGAGGTCTTCGGCGTTGCCGGGGTCGGGGGCAACGGGCAGCGCGCCCTGGCCGAGGTGCTCGCCGGGATGCGGGAGCCCGATTCGGGGGCGGTGCGACGGCCCGCCGAGGTGGGGTGGATCCCCCAGGACCGCACCGAAGAGGGGCTTGTGAAAGATTTCACAATCACGGAGAACGTCGCGTTCGCGGCGCACGGCCGCGCCGAGTGCCGCAGGGGGCCGTGGCTGGACTGGGGCGCCGTCGAGGCGACGGCCGCGGCGCTGGTGGGCAGCATGGACGTGCGCGCCGATTCGCCCGCCGCGACGGCCGCCGTCCTTTCGGGCGGCAATCAGCAGAAGGTGGTCGCGGGGCGGGAGTTCCTGCGCAGCGGCGACCTGCTGGTGGCCGAGTCGCCCACGCGGGGCCTCGACGTGACGGCAACGGTCGCCGTGCGGGCCCGGATCGCCGAGCTCGCGAGGAGCGGGGAGCGCCCCCCGGGCGTGGTGCTGATCTCGGCGGACCTGGACGAGATCCTGGAGCTGGCGGACCGGATCGCGGTCATGGTGCGGGGGCGCCTGATTCCGGTGCCGCGCGACGAGCACAACCCCGCCGCGATCGGCGAGCTCATGCTGAGCGCGCGCCGCGAGGGCGGCCGGTGAGCGCGCGCACACGGCGCGGAGTGAGCACCGCACGCGGCCCGCACACCGGCGAGCCCGACGCGTGAGCCTCCGCACCGCGAGCGCGGCGCGCCTCCCGGCGATCGCCCCGGCCCTGACCGCGGCCACCGCGCTCGCGGCCACCCTCGCCGTCGCGGCTGCCCTTCTGGCGCTGGGCGGCCACCCCCCGGGCGCGGCCTTCGCCGCCCTGGTCCGGGGCGCGTTCGGCACCTGGGACCGCTTCGTCTCGTTCACGCTGGTGCGGGCGACCCCCCTGCTCCTGACCGGCCTGGCCGTCGCGTTCGCGTTCAAGGCGCGCGTCTGGAACATCGGCGCAGAGGGGCAGCTCCACGCGGGTGCGCTCGCCGCCGTGGCCGTCGCGGTGGCGATGCCGGGCGCGCACGGCCTGCTCGTCGTCCCCGCCACGCTCTTCGCCGCCGCTGCAGCCGGCGCGCTCTGGGCCTCGGCCCCAGCGGCAATGAAGACCCGGCTGGGCGTGGGAGAGGTGATCACCACGCTGCTCATGAACTTCGTGGCCCTGTTCATGGCGCAGTTCCTGGTGCAGGGCCCGCTGCAGGAGGAGCGGGGCGTCTTCAACCAGACGAGCGAGATCCCGGCGGCGGCGCACCTGCCCGACCTGATCCCCGGCACGCGTCTGCATGCGGGCTTCCTGCTGGGGACCCTAATCGCCGTCGCGCTCTGGCTCTACCTGTCGCGCACGCCCGGCGGCTTTAGGCTGCGCGCGGTGGGGGCGTCGCCGCGGGCCGCCGAGGTGAGCGGCAGGTTCCGGGCGCAGCCCGTGGTCTGGCTGGCGTTTCTGGCGTCGGGGGCGATCGCGGGGCTGGCCGGCGGCGTGCAGGTCGCGGGGGTCACGCACCGCATGTACGAGGGGCTGTCGCCGGGCTGGGGCTACACCGCGATCGCGGTGGCGCTGCTGGCCCGGCTCAACCCGCTGGCAGTGGTGGCGACGGCGATCGTGTTCGGGGCGCTGAGCGCGGGCGGCGGGGCGATGCAGCGTGAGGCGGGTGTGCCGGAGGTGTGGGTCCGGGGGATCGAGGCGCTGGTCATTCTAGCCGTGCTTGCCGTGGACAAGAGCTGGCAGGCGCTTGCCGGCCGAGGTTCCCGTGGCTGAGTACGGCGCGCTTTCCTCCTTCCTGGTCGCGACCGTTGGACTGGCGGTGCCGCTTGCGCTTGCGGCGCTGGGCGAGACGGTGTCGGAGCGGGCGGGCGTGATCAACATCGGGCTCGAGGGCTCGGTGATCTGGGGCGCGCTCGGCGGGGCGCTGGGGGCGCTTGCGCTGGGCGCGTACTGGGGGCTGGCGATCGGTGCGCTGGCGGGCGCGATGGCGGCGCTGGCGTTTGCGGTGTTTGCGGTGTGGCTGAACGCCGACCAGATCATTGCGGGCACGGCGGTGACGATGGGCAGCCTTGGGTTTACGGGCGCGGTGTTTCAGAGCCGTTTCGGCGCGACGGGGCTGGCGCTGGAGCTGCCGACCGCGGCGTCGTGGGAGGTGCCGCTGCTGTCGCGGATCCCGGTTGTGGGGCCCGCGTTCTTCGATCAGGCGGTGACCGCGTACCTGGCCTATCTGCTGGTGCCGGCGCTGGGCTGGTTCCTCTTTCGCACGCGCTGGGGGCTGGCGCTGCGCGCGGTGGGCGAGTCGCCGGAAGCGGCCAACGCGGCGGGCGTGGCGGTGGTGCGGACGCGCATGCTGGCGGTCGTCTTCGGGGGGATGGCGGCGGGGCTGGCCGGTGCGCACCTGAGCCTTGTGCACACGGGGACGTTTGCCGAGAACATGTCGTCCGGAAAGGGGTTCATCGCGATCGCCGTCGTGGTGCTGGGGCGCTGGAACCCGAAGGGCGTGGCGGCGGCGGCGCTGTTCTTCGGGTGCGCCGAGGCGCTGCAGTTCGCGCTGCAGGCGGTCGACGCGGACCTGCCGTATCCGCTGTTCCTGGCGCTTCCCTATGTGCTCAGCCTGGCGGCGCTGGCGGGGTGGATGGGGAGGTCGCGGGCGCCCGAGGGGCTTGGGGCGGGGTGGGGGGGACGGTAGGGTGAGCGCGGGCGGGGCGCGGCGGGCGGCAGGCGGCAGGCGGGGGGGCGGCAATGTTGCTTCGCGGCTAGCGTGGGGCTTAGACTGGTTGCTTGTCTGGTTGTCTGGACCGCCAATGCCTGTTCTTCAATTGTTTAGGACTGCGTGCCAATGGCCCGAAATGGCGAAGGGTCCGCCCCTGCCCAGCGCGCCCGGTCAGAGGCCGAAGCGGCCAAGATCCGAGCTGCGATCGCGAAGCTGAAGAGGTTTCGGGCGACGCACAGCCTGGGTGGCCTGTCGGTGCGCGACATGATCGAAGAGGGCCGCAAGCGCTAAGGGTTTCACCCCATCCCCACCCGAGCGTGCCGAATCCGCGCCCTCACCGCCGCAGTCTCGGTCGCCTCCGCGCGCTCGAACAGGGTCTCGACTTCGCCGCGCAGGCCGGGATCGCGCGCGGCCAAGAGGCCCAGGCCGTTGTACGCCCACGCCCTGACAAAGGCGCGTCTCGAATCGAGCAGGGCCAGCAGCGCCTGACGCAGCGCCTCCGCTTGCGCCGCCGGAACGTCCACATGCGGCAGCGTCTGCAGCACGTGCAACACTGCGTCGGGCGCGAGAGGGCCCTGTAGCAGGCCGACAAGCCGCTCGGCCGCGACCCCCTGCACCGCCAGCCCGCCCTCCGCCAGCCGCTTGACCACCCACGTGGCGCCCACCTGCAGCGCCGCCTCGTGGCTCTCGGCCAGATCCAGCAGCTCGGGGAGCGCGGCCTCGGGGCCGTCCCGCACGGCCTCCGCCACCGCCCGAAACGGCGCGACGCGCTTCCCGTCGTAGCTGCGCAGCTTGGCGGCGATGTCCATGGCGGAAGGTTATCTTCCCAGCATGGAGCACGCTAGAATCGCAGCAACAGGCAGGACTGCGGTCGCCCGGGCCAGGAACGCAGTCGCCGCAGCCCTCGCCACACTGGTCGCCGGGCTCGCCGCGCCCCTCGCCCTCGCGCCCCTCGCGCCCCTCGCCACCGCCACCGCGCCCACCGCCCTCGCGGCCCAGCAGGACCGGGGCGTCGTGGGCGCAGGGCTCCGCCTTCGCCAGCTCGACGGCGTGAAGCGCGTGCTGATGATCGCGGCCCACCCCGACGACGAGGACACCAGCCTGCTCGCCACCCTTGCCCGGGGCATGGGCGCCGAAACCGCCTACCTGTCGCTCAGCCGCGGCGAAGGCGGCCAGAACCTCATCGGACCCCGCCTTCACGAGGGGCTGGGCGTCATCCGCACCGGCGAGCTCCTCGCCGCGCGCGCCCTGGACGGCGGCGACCAGTACTTTACCCGCGCCTTCGACTTCGGCTTCTCCAAGACCATCGACGAGGCGCTCCAGCTGTGGCCCTTCGAAGAGGTGCTGCGCGACGTGGTGTTCGTCGTGCGCAAGTTCCGCCCGCACGTCATCGTCTCGGTCTTTTCGGGCACCCCCCGCGACGGACACGGCCAGCACCAGCTCGCCGGCAGGGCCGCGCACGAGGCCTTCGAGGCGGCGGGCGACCCCAATCGCTACCCCGAACTCGCCGCGCAGGGCGTGGCCCCGTGGCAGCCGTCCAAGCTGTACACGGCCATGCGCTTCCTGCCCCGCGAGGCGACCCTCGGCGTTCCCACGGGCGGTTTCGACCCCCTGCTGGGCCGCTCCCACTTCCAGCTGGCCATGGAGAGCCGCAGCCAGCACCGCTCGCAGGACATGGGTTCGGGCGAGCATCCGGGCCCAAGGTCGAGTTCCCTGCTGCTTGCGGCGTCGGTTGTAGAGGGGACCAACGACGACGGCATCTTCGCGGGCGTCGACACCACGCTCATCGGGCAGCTCGGCACACCGTTGCCTGCAGGATGGCCCGCCGACACCGCACGGCGAATCGAGCAGTACCGTGGCGCGCTCGCCAATGCGGCACAAGGCCTGTCGGCCCTGCGCCCCGACGGCGCCGTGGCCGCCCTTGCCCGCGCGGCCCGGATCCTTGGCGACCTGCGCGACGCGGCCCCCGAAGGCCCCGGCAGGCAGCTCCTCGAGCACCGCCTGGGCCAGCTCTCCGAGGCCTTGCTGGCGGCGGCCGGGGTCGTGGCCGACGTCCGGGTCGGGCGCGACCTGCTCACGCCCGGCGAGTCGGTCGTGGTCGATGTCAACGTGTGGAACGGCGGCGCGTTCGACCTGTCGGCCGTGGCGCCCCGTCTGGCGCTGCCGCCCGGCTGGGAGGCCTCGCCCACCGAGGAAGCGTCGGTGCCGCGGTCGCGCTCGCCGTTCTTCCGCACGCCTGTGCCGCCGCTGTCCGCCGACGGCACGGTCGCGAGCGGGCAGATCGCGCGCTGGAGCTGGCGGGTCCGCGTCCCGGCAGACGCGCCCTCTTCCGCGCCCTACTACCTGGACGCGCCCCGCGAAGGCGCGCTCCACTCGTGGCCCGACGACGGGGCGCTGTGGGCGCTCCCCTTCGACCCGCCGCCCATCCGGGCCCGCGTGGCCATGGAGCTGGACCCGGGCGACGGGCCGGTCGGCACGGTTGCGCTCGGCCTGGAGCGCGACGGCGAGTACTTCGGGGTCGACCAGGCCGTGGGCGAGTACCGCGAGGCGGTGCTGGTCGTGCCCGCGATCAACGTCGAGGTCGACCCGCCGGGAATGGTGTGGCCCAGCGGTGCCGGCGGCGTGCGCGAGATCGCCGTGGCGCTCACCAACACATCGACCACGCAGCGCTCCGGCACCCTGCGCCTCGAAGCGCCGGACGGCTGGGCGGTCGAGCCCGCGAGCGCCCCGTTCGCGCTCGAGCCCGACGGCGCGAGCATGTCGTTCACCTTCGCCGCGACGCCCCGGGGCGCCGTCGCCGAAGGCGTCCACCTCTTCCGCGCGGTGGCCCAGGCCGACGGCGGCGCGTTCGACGCCGAGTTCGACATGGTCGACCATCCCCACATACCCCGCGCCGTCATCGCGCGCCCCGCCACCGTGCGCGTCTCGTTCTTCCCCGTCGTCGCGGACACCGATCTGCGCGTCGGCTACGTCATGGGCTCCGGCGACGACGGCCCGGCGGCGCTAAGGCAGATGGGCATGGAGGTGGTCGAGCTGGAACAGGAGCGCGTGCGGAGCGGCGACTTCGGCGATTTCGACGCGATCGTGCTGGGCGTGCGCGCCTACGAGACGCGCCCCGACCTGGTCGCCGCAAACGGGGCGCTCCTCGACTTCGCGCGCGACGGCGGCACCGTGATCGCGCAGTACAACCGCTACGAGTTCTCGGGCGCCGGCCTGGCGCCCTACCCCGTCACGATCAACCGCCCCCACGACCGCGTCACCGACGAAAACGCCGCCGTGACCCTCTTGGCGCCGTCGTCGCCCGTCTTCACGGCGCCGAACGCCCTTGGCCCCGCCGACTTCGAGGGATGGGTGCAGGAACGGGGACTCTACTTCGGCGGCGAGTGGGACGACCGCTACACGCCCGTCATGGAGATGGCCGACCCGGGCGAGGACCCCAAGCGCGGCGCCCTCCTCGTGGCCGAAGTCGGCGACGGCCTCTACATCTACACCGGCCTCGCCTTCTTCCGCCAGTTCCCCGCCGGCGTGCCGGGCGCCTACCGGCTGTTTGCCAATCTGGTGTCGCTGCGGGCCGCCGACTGGAGGCGGGCGAGGCCGGTTAGCTGACGGGGGGGCCGCTCGCCGCGACACGACACGGCCTGGACCGGCCTCGGTCAAGAGGCAACACCACTACAGAGTGAACACCCAGGCTATCCGCGCGGGACGCAAGCACGTAGTCAGGGCCGATGTCCCACACGCGCAGGTCGCCCGGCATTTCGGTGCTAGCGACGACCATTCCAGCGGCGTCAAAGATGGTCCATGGTGGGCGCTTCCCCCGCCTGTTGCAGTACGGTAATCACCTGACAGTAGGCCAGGAGAAAGGACGGTGGCCAGACCGGCCTCGCCGGGGTTAGTTGAGAAGTGCTCAAACCACTCAACGACCACTGGAGAGGAGAACGAGAATGACCACCGTCCAAGCAGAGAAGATAGCGCGCCGGAAGCCGTCCTTGCTACAGCTCGCCCAGGAACTCGGCAACGTCTCGAAGGCGTGCCGGATCGTGGGCTATGGCCGCCAGCAGTTCAGCGCGTCGCGGACGAGCTGATGCTGAGAGGGATCCAGGTCAGCTCCGGCGGTGTGCGGGGCGTCTGGATGCGCAACGACCTTCTGACCCGCCACCACCGGCTCCTGCGGCTGGAGGAGACGGTCCGGAAGCGGAAGATCAAGCTGAGCGAGGAGCAGATCCAGGCGCTGGAACGCTTCGACCCCGAGTATCGCGAGCGGCACATCGAGGTGAACGCCACGGGCGAGCTGGTGGCCGTGGACACCTTCTTCGCGGGCACGCTGAAGGGGGTGGGCAAGGTCTACATCCAGACCGTGCTGGACTGCTTCAGCCGCTTCGTCTGGGCCCGGCTCTACACCTCGAAGATGCCGGTGACCGCCGTTCAGGTCCTGAACAACCACGCGCTGCCGTTCTTCGAGAAGCACCGGGTGAAGGTCCGGACGATCCTGAGCGACAACGGCCGCGAGTACTGCGGCCGGCCGGACAAGCACCCCTACGAGCTCTTCCTGCAGCTCGAGGAGATCGAGCACCGGACCACCAAGGTCGGCAGGCCCCAGTCGAACGGCTTCATCGAACGGTTCCACCGCACGCTCCTCGAAGAGCATCTCCGGATCACGGGCCGGACCACCTGGTACGAGAGCCTCGAGGAGATGCAGAAGGACCTGGACGGCTATCTTGAGACCTACAACACCCGCCGGCCCCACCGCGCGGCCGCGGGATGGACGGACGGACGCCCTACGAGGTCTTCAAGGCCGGGATCCCGCGGAAGCGACGCACCCGGAAGCCCGCAGCCAGAAAGGAGGTCAAGACCGCAGCGTAGAACTGACCTCGGCGAGGCCGGGTGTCAGGTGATTACCGTACTTGTACAGGCTGGGGTCTAGCTAGGTTCGCAGGTGGTGACCGCCTCGGCACCGACTCCTTGCCCGGGTTGGTCCTAAGGGGTGAAGAAGACCAGCTTGATTACGACTGCCAAGAGCGAAACAATCAACGTTGCTACTAACGCACCTACGGAGGTAAGGAGCCGTGCTAACCATTTCATGTCCTCCTTCACTTCCTTCTTTCCCTGGTCGACCGCGGTGGTCACGAACTCTTTGGAAGGAAGGTGCTTGAAATCGGTTTCCAGTATCGTAAGGCGTTGGTCAAATCCACCTTCTCTCAGCAAATTACGGATCAGGAGCTCCGTATCTTTGCGGATCAGGGGCTCCGTATCGTGAGAAGCAGGCAGTGCAGGCTCGTCCGCGACAGCGCGACGGAGAACGTTCACTCGCTTCATTGAATGTCCGCCAACTTATGGTAGTGTTCCCGAGTGAGATCATCTGGAATCACTGCATTGCGACCCTGGCCATGGTACACAGTGTGCCATGGTGTGTCCGGGTGGTGAGTAATCGCAAAGAGGTGCTTGAACCCCATTCCTTTGTAGGAATCCACCACTTCGGCCACGAGCGCCGCTTGCTCGTCGGTTAGCAGGCTCTCCATGGTCGTTTTCGGTGTCTCGATGGGATCCCGGCCAAATAGGCGATACCTGCGGTAGATGTCTTTGACTACGGGGCCGAGGTCCCACGCATGAACCTTGTCGCTGATCAGTGGCTTCCCGGTCAACCCAAGCATCCAGCCGTGGGCGATGTAGACGAGCTTCAGGAGCTCGAAGTTAGTTGTCGGTAGCCCCATCTCGTGACGCAGGTATAGAATATGCTCCGCCACAACCCAAGCGGGCACCCTCGTGTTGACCTCCGGATCTGGTTCCGTCCTACTCATGACGCGTTTCCCTTCTTCAGACCCAGCACAATGGGCGGGCCATCCCCTTTCCAGTCAGCTTGCATTGTGGTGTTCCTGCGTTCCCTTGCTGTTTGCGATGCTCAGTGGCGGCCCCCCTGGCGGTGCCGAGCGCCTCACGGTGCCACGCCAATTAGCACCAGCGGAACGGCAGGAACGCCTCGACCTTGCCGGATCACATTCAGCAAGTCGCGTTCGTAGTACGGTACCCCGGATGACATTCCTCGTTCGAGTTCCTTCATGGGCAGTATCTCGATCCCCACGTCAATGATCCCCCCCACATAGAAGCTCAGGTGCTTCACGAAAAGGTCATGGGCCACGAAAGCGTACTTTCCGAACTGGACCTCCACGGCCACCCGGTTCTTCACGAAGTCGGTCTGGTTGTAGGACATGATCGGATCGTGACCTTCGGCCACGATCCGATCC
The DNA here is from genome assembly GCA_965221535.1 of Longimicrobiales bacterium. Lineage (GTDB taxonomy): Bacteria > Gemmatimonadota > Gemmatimonadetes > Longimicrobiales > Gaopeijiaceae > Bin94. The sequence continues at coordinate 213,790 of OZ244894.1, forward strand.
TTCTGGTCGTTAGGCGGCAGACCGTAGACACCGCGCATGACGCGTTCGTCGGAAGTCACCCAGAAGGTGTTTCTTCGCTGTTCCCAGCCAAGTGCCTCGAAGCCCTCTTTGAACTCGGCATTCATGTCCTCTGGGGAGTAGAGCAGGTCTCCGCGTCTGTTCTTCTCTTTGGACACCTTGGTCCGGCACCGCTCTGCGTCCACGGAATCGATCACCATCTCAACCTCCTTCCACAGGAGCGGGTGGTGAACCAGCAGGTACTCGTGGCCGTTCAGGTGCGAGTACTGGGCGCTGATCCGCACAATCAGTGGCCCCCGCGAGGTAGTTTGGGATCGTACACTGGCTTCCCCATTGGACGCGTCCTCAGCGTACCATCCCGAAGCTGTTGGATGCGTTCCCGAGCAATCGCCACGTACTCGGGCATGATGTCGCAACCGTACCCCTCCCTCCCGTGCTTCAACGCGGCGATCACCGTGCTACCGACGCCAAGGTAGGGGTCCAGCACCGTGTCCCCTGGATCGGTCATGGACAGCACCAGCCGCTCGACCAGCTCGATCGGGAACTGGCACGGGTGGACGGTCTTTTCCGGGTGGTTGCTCTTGACGTTGGGTATCTCCCACACGTCAGTCGGATTCTTCCCCTTCGGGTTGCAGGACAGTTTCCCGGCGTTCGGTCCCTTGAAGTGCTTTTTGCCAGGGTACTTCGGCGGAACGCGGATCGGGTCCAAATGCCAGGTGTAGGTGTCGCTCTTCGTCCACCAGTTGATCGTCTCGTACCGGCCGGACAGCCTCCGGGTGCAGTGGAGGCCGTGGCCAAAATGCCAGATAATCCGGTTCCGCAGGCGGAGTCCATGGCGCCGAAACGCCCGGTAGAGTATCACGTCAAGGGGGATGATCTCGCCGTGTTCGACGTAGTTTCCGACCTGCCAGCAAATCGACCCCTGCGGGTGGAGGACCCGAACGCACTCGGCGATCACCCTCCGCTGAGCCTTCAGGTACGCAGCCACTGGACCCCGGCGCTCGTAGTCCTTCCCGAGATTGTACGGGGGGGACGTCACTACGAGCTTCACGGAGCCGGACGGTAGGCCGCGCAGGAACGCCAAGTTGTCCTGGCACTCTACGAGAGCCTTGGAGGCCTCCCCCGGAGGCTCCAATTGGAGGCGGTGCTGCCTAGAGATGGCAGTGGCACCCCGCAGGCTCACCCGGCACCTCGCTCTGTCCGTGGAGGAGAGAATCGGGCGCGGCCACGGGCCGGAGGGATCGCCCTTGGTTCCTGTCGCGCAATTGGCATATGGTCGCTGTTTCGGGTCGGGGAGGTAGAGGTGGGTTCGGGTACGGACTGCGGACGATCGGTGGTCAACCCTCTCTCAAGATACACTGCCTAGCCCCGATTCGCTGGCACTCGATCGTTGCCACCGCTAACAGGGACCGTTGGCTCATCGCTATCGCCCTGTCGGACACGTGCGCCGGCGGGACGGCCGATGCCGGCGTCGACCACCGCCCGGACGCCCCTGTCCCCGAGGACGTACAGCCCCAGTAGCTCTCATGGGCCTCAAGGCGCAGCCCGGGCACAGTTTTCGCCCGCCCGCGCCCCATCTGCTGGTCAAGCCAACCACAACCTCGCTCCAGTCCACGGGATGCGGCCGGTCCGGCGCATGTGCTGGCCGTAATCGTTGACGACCGTGACCTCTACGCCCTCGTCGGTCTCTTCGATCAGTCCCGCCCCCCACCGCCCCCCTCACCCCCCCGCCCCGTCGCCGAACGAGATCCCCATCGCCCTGGCCGACCGGATCAGCTCGTGGTCGGGGGGCACCGTGCGGATCGCGCTCACGGCTTCGGCCAGGGGCACGGCGCGCACGTGCGGCGGGTCGAGGGCCACCATGCACCCGAACCGTCCCTGCTCGGCCAGCTCGATGGCGGCGGTACCGAACGAGAGCGACAGGATGCGGTCGAAGGCGATGGGTTCGCCGCCGCGCTGCAGGTGGCCCAGCACAAGGCTGCGCGTCTCGTGGCCGGTCAGCTCCTCCAGGCGGCGCGCGATTCGCTTGGCCGCCCCGCCCAGCCTCGGCCTGCCGCCCAGCGACGGTCGCTCCAGGTACGAGGCGCCCCCGCCCACCGGCGCCGCCCCCTCGGCGACCACGATGATCGCGAACTCGGAGCCCTCGGCCCAGCGCTCGCCGATCTTCTCGGCCACGCGGGCCAGGTCGTACGGGATCTCGGGGATCAGGATCACGTCGGCGGTCGACGCGAATCCGGCGAACAGCGCAAGCCACCCGGCGTGCCTGCCCATGAGCTCCACGACCATCACCCGCTGGTGCGCCTCGGCGGTCGAGTGGAGCTTGCCGATGGCGTCGGTCGCGGTCTGCACGGCGGTGTGGAACCCGAAGGTGACCGTGGTGGCCTGCAGATCGTTGTCGATGGTCTTGGGCACGCCGATCACCTTCAGGCCCTTTTCGGCCAGCTCGCTCGCGACCCTTAGCGACCCGTCGCCCCCGACCGCGACCAGGCAGTCGATGCCCAGCTCGTTCATGCGCTCGACGACATCGCCCGAGCGGTCGACCTCTTCCACGGTCCCGTCGGGGCGCTCGACCAGCTGCGCGAACGGGTTGCCGCGGTTCGTGGTCCCCAGGATCGTGCCGCCGGTGTGCGTGATCCCGCTGACCGACCGTTCGTCGAGGGGCACCACGCCCCGGGGCCGGAACAGCCCTTCGTAGCCGCGGCGGATGCCGACGACCTCCCAGCCGCGCCGCTCGGCAGCCAGGACCGCGGCGCGGATGACGGCGTTGAGCCCCGGGGCGTCGCCGCCGCCTGTGTTGATCGCGATTCTCATGACTGTAGTGTCCCCGAGCGGCGGGTCGCACGCAAGGCTCGCCTGCCAAACGCGCTGGCCGGCGGGCGCACGGCGGATTCCGCTGCGGACTGCTAGATTTGGAGATGCCCCGGGCGGCCCCTTCCTGGCGAAGGCGGGCCCCGCGAGGCGCTCTCGCCCCAGAAGGCGCCCCACAAGGTCGCAAGCAAGGTCGGCAAGCAAGTGGCAGCAACCGAAAAGGACGTGCGCAACGCGCTCAGGACCGTGAAGGATCCCGAGCTGAACCTGGATCTCGTGGTGCTGGGACTGGTGTACGACATCGAGGTCGACGGATCGACCGCCAAGGCCACGATCTCGCTCACCACCCCCATGTGCCCCGCGGCGGGACAGATTCTGGAGGACGCGAAGGCCGCGGTGGCGGGCGTCGAAGGCGTCGACGAGGCCGAGGTCGATCTGACCTTCGAGCCGCCCTGGACCCCCGATCGGATCAGCCCGCTGATTCGGTCGTCCCTGGGGATCTGACCGACCAATGCCACAGAACGGAAGCGCGGCAATGTCACAGCAGGCCGAAGACGAACTGAAGCGCCGGATCGCGAAGGGCCACATCCTGGAGTCGCCCGACGAGATGACGCCCGGATACAGGAAGGCGATCATCGTGCAGCTCACCGTGCAGGCGGACACCGAGCTCATGAGCGCTCCGGCGTACTGGCTCGCGGCACGGCACGCCCCCTCCACCAATACACAGGTCAGCGCGCACGCAATCATTCAGGACGAGCTGGCCCACGCCAACATCGCCTACCGCCTGCTCGAGGACATGGGCGTGTCCAAGGAGCAGCTGGTGTACGGGCGCGAGCCGCACGAGTTCAAGCACCCGTACGGATTCGACCAGCCGCTCGACAACTGGGCCGAGCTCGTCGTGGCCAACGGCTTCTTCGACCGCGCCGGCATCTGCCTGCTGGGCGACGTGCACCGCAACACCTCGTACGGCCCCCTCAAGCGCGCGCTCGTCAAGGTGGACATGGAAGAGACCTTCCATCTGCGCCACGGCGAAGTGTGGATGCGGCGGCTGGCCCGCGCGGGAGGCGCCGCCACCGAGCTGCTGCAGCGCTGCGTCGACTGGATGTTCCCCATGACCATCGAGTGGTTCGGGCTTCCCGACGACATGAAGCGCCACAGCGGCCAGCTCGACTACAAGCTCAAGGGGCTGACCAACGACGAGCTGCGCCAGCTCTGGATGTCGTCGACGGTTCCGCTGTGCGAGAGTCTGGGGCTGTCGGTCCCGGCGCACTACGACGAAGCCACCGAAGAGTACGTGCTCAACTATCCCTTTCCCTGCGAGTATGATCCGGAGAACAAGCGCTGGCTTTTCGACGACGGCGAGATTCCGTGGAGTGCCGTCTTCGAACGGTGGAAGGGGCGCGGGCCGATGAACCAGCGCTACGTCGAATCCGTGCGCCGGTCGCGTGGCGCGGTGGCCGCGTGGCTGAACTAGCCCGGGCAGCGCCCCCGCCCCGCATTCGCGCCGAGGCCGCCCGGCGGCTTCCATCCGCGGCTGCCGCCCGGACGCAGCCGCCGCGCATCCGCCGCCGCCGCCCCCTGAAGACGCTGCTGGCCGAGCGTCCGGTGGTGCAGCCCCATGCGTCCGGCGGTCGCGACCGGTGGTCGCCCCCCCTCGCAGACACGCCCGCCGACGGGAAGGCCGCGCTGCTGGCCGCCCTGAACGAGGTCCTCGACCCCGAGCTCCCGATCTCGCTCGTCGAGCTGGGCCTGGTCTACGGCGTCGACTTCCGCGACGGGGCGGCCACGGTCGACCTCACCTTCACGGCCACCGCCTGTCCCTGCATGGACTTCATCAAGCAGGACGTGACCGACCGCATCGAGCGAGAGCCGTGGGTGCGCTCGGTCGAGATCAACGAGGTGTGGGACCCGCCGTGGACCACCGCGCGCATAAGCGACGAGGGCCGCCGCAAGCTGGGGCGCCTAGGGGTGGGCGCGTGAGCGGCGGGGCCCCTCTGGCCGAATCGGTGTACGAGGTGTTCGCGCGGAAGGCGCGCGGCGAGCCGCTCCGGCACATCGGCTACATCGACGCGCCGGGCCACGAGCTGGCGACCGTCTACGCCTGGAAGACCTACGACGAAGAGAACTGGTTCGAGATGTGCGTGGTGCCGCGCGAGGCCGTGATTCCGGTCAACCGGCGCGACGGCCCCTGGGCGGCGAACCGGCCCGGCGGAAGGGTCGGCGACCGATGAGCGCGCCAACCCCGCTGGCCCGCCACATATTGAGCCTGGCCGACACCAAGCGGCTGCTGGGCATTCGCTACAGCGACTGGATTCTGGGAAGCCCCTCGATCGAGACCGGGATCGCGGCGTCTTCGATGGCGCAGGACGAATGGGGGCACGCGCGCCTGCTCTACTCGATGCTCAAGGGGCTGGGCTTCGATCCCTTCGAGGTCGAGCACGACCGTCCCGCCGGGCGGTACTACTCGGCCCCCGCGCTGGACCGCCCCTTCGCCGACTGGGCCGACTTCGTCGCGGCCACGGTGGTGGTCGACGGCGCGCTGGCCGTTGCGCTCGAAAGCTTCGGCGGCGGCACCTTCGCGCTGGCGCGGTCGCGCGTGCCGAAGATGCTGGCCGAAGAGGAGTACCACCACCAGTTCGGCGCGGCGTGGTTCGCGCGCCTTGCCGGATCCGGCGGCGAGGGCGCCGAGCGCGTGGGCGACGCCGCGCGCGGCATGCTCCCGTCCACGCTCGCCTGGCTGCTCCCGGACGACGACCTCTACGGCGCGATCGCGGCCGAGGGCGCCGTCTGGCCCGGCGACCGGGTGCTGGGGGCGTGCGAGGCGCGGCTGGGGGCCACCCTGGCGGCCGCAGGCGTGGATCTGGCCCGAATCGCGCCCGCCCGCGACGGCTGGGACGCCGAGCGGCGACGCGGGCCCGGCGCCCCGTCCGAAGAGGCGGTGGAGCGCGCTCGCGGCGACCGCAACCGCGCCCTTTTCGTGGAGTAGCGCCTCGCATGGCACCGCATTCGCCCCCGCCGCCCGTCGCGGCTGGGCCACCCTGCCCCTTCTGCGACGGCCCGCGCACCGAGATCATGTCGCTGTTCGGGAGCCACGCGTCGCTCACCACGTGCTGGTGCGCCGACTGCCGCAGCCCGTTCGAGGTGCTGCGCTGGCGCGACGCGCCCGCCACCGCTCCGACGGCGCCCGCCTCCGGGCGGCCGCCACCCGCCACCGCCCCGACGGCGCCCCCCGCCGGGACGCGCGGGGAACATGGACCCGCGGGCGGGGGTTGAGTTAACGTTGCCAGGCGTCCGTCAACCACGCAGCAAGGATCAGGCGAACCTCCCCATGTGCCGCACGAAGAACCGACCCATGCACCGACCGCGCGCCGCGCGCGGAAACGCCGCCCTCTTCATCCTCCTTCTTGTTGTGCTGGGCCTGCCGCTTCTGGCCTGCGCTTCCGGCGAGGTCCAGCTGCCCACTCCGCGGCGGCTTGTGATCTATTCGGGCGCGCGGCTGACGCCCGAGAAGGAGCGGATGGAAGGGGTGGACGCCCGGATTCGGGAGCAGTGGGACAGCATCAACGTGGATCCGTCGTTCATGATCATCACCGAGGCGCAGGAGGGCCCGGTCTACCCCTGGGAGCGGCTGCGGCTGAATGCGCAGGGCGACACGGCGAACGTGAGCTGGCAGCCCGGCGGGGGTCTGCGGCGGGGCGCGTACCTGATCTACGCCCACCTGCACCTGATGGCGGCGCAGGGCCGGCTCGACCGGTGGCTGCCCGATGCGGTGGGGGCCGGCGACTTCGAGCTCGAAAGGGCGATCCTGCGCCAGGTGGCCGACGTGTGGCTCTACCAGCGCTCGATCTTCGACGCGCGCCCGTACAGCATTCTCGACGAGATTGCGTACGCCAGCGAGAACGGCTTTCTGGACGAGTTCATTCTGACCGCCCGTCCGGGTTCGTTCGTCGAGGCGCGGAGGGAGTGGCAGGCGGCCAATCCCGAGGGGAACGCGGCGTATGTGGAGTGGTTCCAGCGGACCTTCGAGCGCGATCCGCCCGGGTGGAGCGGGGGGTCGCCGGGGAGCTGAGCCGCCGGAGGGCCGGGCGGGGTGCGGCGGCGGCCGGGCGGGCTGCGGTGGACGCCGGTTTGGCGGCTACGCGGGGACCTTCACGGACCATCCGGTGGCGACGTCGCGGGCGGCCTGGTCGCGGACGTGGACGTCGATTCGCCCGGTGCGCGCCAGGCGCGCGTCGCTCACGCGGCCCCCGAAGAGCGCGAATCCGGCGACCTTGATGCTCGTCTCCGGGCCGCCTTCGGCGCCGGCAACCAGCGTGCCGCCCTTCAGCTCCCGGATCGCGGGCGCTTCGCCCCTTCTGAGGCGGAGGCGCAGGATGCGGCCGCCGTGCGGGTGGTCGCAGGCGTCGATGACGTTGAACTCCGCCCTGGCTTGCGTTGAATCAATCACAGTGACTTACTCTAGTAGCCATCGAGCCCCAGCGTCAACGGGATGGCCCGCGCACCCGTTGCGGGCGCTGACGGGCTGCGGACTGGCGGGGGCGTATCTTTATACGGAGGGGCCGACGGGCCGCACGGAGCGGGGCGGGCCGACCGGCCGTTCGCCGATCTACCAAATGGGAGGAGCTTTGTGGAAATTGACCTGGCACTGACCGCCGACGCCGCGACGATCGACGGATCGGGCAAGCTGAACCTGCTGGGGATCTTCGACCAGATCAGCGTGCAGCAGTTTCCCGCGCGCCACGGTCGCCTGGCGCTGGTGCTGCGCTTTCTGGGGGGCGCGGGCGACGCCGGAACGCACAGCCTGACGATCACGCTCACGAGCCCGGGCGGCGAGCAGCTGGTGTCGCTGAACGGCGACCTGAACGTGAGGCCTGGGCGGGGCAGCCTGCAGACCGGCATCCACATCCCCCACGTGATCAACCTGGACGGAATCGTCTTCAAGGAGCAGGGCATCCATACGTTCGACCTCATGGTGGACGGGCGCCACAAGGCGACCCTGCCGCTCACGATTGCGAAGCGGAGGAGCATGGCATGACGCGCACCGTGGAACGCTTGCGGATCCATCCGGTGAAGGGCGCCCGGGGCCTCGACGTGGAGGCCGTGGACTTCGACGACTTCGGGCCGCGCTTCGACCGGCGCTGGATGGTGGTGGGGCCCGACGGGACCTTCGTGTCGCAGCGCTCCACGCCGCGGCTCGCGACCGTGCGGCCCAGGCTGGAGGGGGACTCCCTTGCATTGTCCGCACCGGGAATCGAGGCGCTGACTGTGCCGGTCGCGCCGCAGGGAGGGGCGATCCGGGTAGCCGTGTGGGGGTCGGAGCTCGACGTGCGCACCGTGGGGCCCGAGGCGGACGCCTGGCTGTCGACGTTCCTGGACGGGCCGCACCGCCTGGTCTTCATGAGCGACCAAGACATTCGCAGCACCGATCCGGCCTTCGCCGACGGGCACCGCGTGTCGTTTGCCGACGGCTTTCCCGCGCTGGTGGTGACCCGGGGCTCGGTCGACGAGCTGGCCCGCCGGGCCGGGCGCGCCATTCCGGTCGAGCGCTTCCGCCCGAACATTGTGGTGAGCGGCGACCGCCCCCACGATGAGGACCGCTGGCGCGGCTTCAGGATCGGCGGGGTGCGCTTCAGCGGCGTGAAGCTGTGCGCCCGCTGCAAGGTGACCACCATCGACCAGGACTCGGGCGACCGCGATAGCGACCGCGAGCCGCTGCGGACGCTCGCGCGCTACCGCCGCATCGAGAGCCTGGTCTACTTCGGGCTGAACGCCGTCCACCACGGCACGGGACGCATTTCGCTGGGAGACGGCGTCGAGATCCTGGAACGGGGAGCCGTGCCCGGGGCGCGGGAGGCGTCGACCTCCATTGCGTAACCGCGTCCTTCCCCGGCGCATCGAGGAGGAGATGCAGCACTCCTTCCTCGACTACTCGATGAGCGTGATCGTGCAGCGGGCGCTTCCCGACGTGCGCGACGGCCTCAAGCCGGTGCACCGGCGCATTCTGTTCGCAATGCACGGCCTGGGCCTGCGCCCCGACCGCGCCTACAAGAAGTGCGCGACGGTCGTGGGCGAGGTCCTCGGCAAGTACCATCCGCACGGCGACTCGGCCGTCTACGACGCGCTGGTGCGCATGGTGCAGGACTTCTCCCTTCGCTGCCCGCTCGTGGACGGCCAGGGCAACTTCGGCTCGATCGACGGCGATTCGGCCGCGGCCTACCGCTACACCGAGGCGCGGCTCTCGCCGGTCGCCGCCGAGCTTCTCGACGAGATCGAGAAGGACACGGTGGTCTGGGAGAGCAACTTCGACGACCGGCTCAGCGAGCCCACCGTGCTGCCGTCCCGCTTCCCGAACCTGCTGGTCAACGGCAGCTCGGGGATCGCGGTGGGCATGAGCACCAACGTGCCGCCGCACAACCTTGCCGAGGTGGCCGCCGCGCTGCGCATCCTGGTGGCCAACCCCGAGTGCGCCACGTCCGAGCTGATGGAGAGCATTCCCGGCCCCGACTTCCCCACGGGCGGGTTCATTCTCGGGTCGGACGGCATTCGCAGCATGTACGAGACGGGCCGGGGCCGAATGATCATGCGCGCGCGGATCGTGTCCGAGACGCTGCGCGGGGGCCGCAGGCAGCTGGTTGTGACCGAGCTGCCCTACGCCGTCTCGAAGGCCCGGATCATTGCCCGGATCGCCGCCCTGTCCCGCAAGGGAACGATCCCCGAAGTGGCCGACCTGCGCGACGAGTCCGACCGCGAGGGCATCCGTCTGGTCGTCGAGCTCAAGCGGGGCGCCGACGCCGACCGGATGATCGCGCTCCTCTTCAAGAAGACGGCGCTCCAGTCCACCTTCGGGGCGATTCTGCTCGCGCTCGACGGCGGCAAGCAGCCCGGCGAATTCACGCTGAAGGACCTGCTTTGCCGCTACCGGGACCACCGTCTCGAGGTCATTCGCAGGCGTTCGCGCTTCGAGCTCGAGAAGGCCGAGGCCGAGCTGCACACGACGCTGGGGCTCCTGCTGGCTCTGGCCCATTTGGACGATGTGATTGCGGAGATCCGGGCCTCTGCCGACCGCACCGAGGCGTCGGAGCGGCTTCAGCGCCGCTTCGGGCTGAGCGAAGTGCAGGCCGACGCGATTCTGAAGATGCGCCTGGCCCGCCTGACCGCGCTCGAGGGCGATCAGCTCCGTGCGCGCGAGGCCGAACTGCGGGCCGCCATCGGGGATCTGCGCACGCTGCTGGGCGACGAATCGCTGCAGCTCGCCACCATGCTCGACGAGCTCGACGAAGTGGTGGAGCGCTTCGGCGACGATCGCCGCACGGTCATCCTGCCGCACGCAAGCACGGCCGACTTCACCTACGTCGAGTCGGGCGCGGCGGACGAAGACGTCGTGGTCACGCTGTCGCGACGGGGGTACGTCAAGCGCGTCCCCATGCACCTCCACCAGCGGCGCATGGAGTCGGGCACGGAGCTCGCGGACATGAAGCGCTACCCGGGCGACTACCTCGAGCGGCTCATCGTGGCGCGCAATCGTGGCCGGCTCCTCTGCTTCACGCGCCTGGGCCAGGTGCATTTCCTGAAGGTCGAGGACATTCCCGAGAGCGCGCGGGCGTCGCGGGGCCGTTCGGTGTGGGCGCTCCTCGGGATGGACCAGAACGACGCGATCGTAGCCGTCCGCTCGGTGGACGATCTCGAGGAGGACCGCTTTGTGGTCTCGGCGACGCGCATGGGGTTGATCAAGCGGACCCGGCTCAACGAGTTTTCGAACCCCAAGGCCGGCGGCGTGATCGCGGCGCGGGTGCGTCCGGGCGACTCGGTGCTGGACGTGGCGCTGACGACGGGCGACAGCGAGTTCCTGCTGTTCAGCCGCGAGGGCCGCGCCGTGCGCTTCGCCGAGGAACAGGTGCCGGTGACGGGACGCGTGGCCCAGGGGGTGAAGGGAATGGGGCTCAGAGGCGAAGACGAGGTGATCGCGCTCATGGTGGTGAAGAGAGAGGCATCGGTGCTGGCCGTGACCGTCGGCGGAACCGCCAAGCGGACGCCAGTCGCCGAGTTCCCGCTGCGCGGCAGGGGCGGACTGGGGGTGAACGTGATGCCGTCCGCCGACGCCGGGGGCGATCTTGTGGGCGCGCTCGAAGCGCTCGACGACGACCACGTGATGCTCGTGTCGGCCGGCGGCGCCATGTCGGGGCTGGCGGTGGCCGACGTCGATCTGGAGCGCCGCCGCACCGTTGGCCGGCGCGTCGTCGATCTGGGCATGGGCGACACCCTTGCCGAGGTCACGCGGGTGCACGGGAGCGCCGGCACGGCTGGCGACGCGCTCCAGCTCGACCTGCTGGGAGACGGTCGGCGACGGTGAAGTTCCTTGTTCTGGGCGGCGGCGCGCAGGGCACGGCCGCCGCGTTCGACCTGCTGCACCACGGCGGCGCCGACCGTGTGGTGATCGCGGACCTCGCGACCGACGCCGTGCACGCCTGCCTGCGCCCCTACGTTGGCGACCGGCTCTCGCTGGTCGAGCTCGACGCGGCGGCCGAAGACGATGTGGCCGCCGCCATGGAGACGATGGACGGGGTGCTGTGCGCGCTCCCGTACCACTTCAACCTCGCCATGGCGCGCCTGGCGGTCGCGGCGGGAACGCACTTCACGGACCTGGGCGGCAACACCGCCATCGTGAACCGGCAGCGGGAACTGCACGACCAGGCGCGCGAGCGGGGGGTCTCGGTCGTGCCCGACACCGGGTTGGCGCCCGGCATGGTCAACATCCTGGCGCAGGCCGGGATCGACGCGCTCGACCGGGCGGACGCGGTGCGTCTCTGGGTGGGAGGGCTGCCGCAGAACCCCAAGCCGCCGCTCAACTACCAGATCGTGTATTCGCTAGAGGGCATGCTCGACTATTACGTCACGCCCGCCACGATTCTTCGGGGCGGCGAGCCGACTCAGGTCGAAGCCCTGTCGGGACTCGAGCTCCTGGAGTTTCCCGAGCCGGTGGGCCGCCTCGAGGCCTTCTTCACGGGCGGGGGCACGTCGGCGCTTCCCTTCCGCCACCAGGGGCGGATCAACACGCTGGAATACAAGACGCTGCGGTATCCGGGTCACGCCAGCATCATGCGCGCGGTGCGCGATCTCGGCCTGCTCAGCGACCGCGAGGTGGCGCACAACGGGGCACGCGTGAACCCGCGCAGCTTCTTCATCGAGCGCGTCACGCCCTTCCTGACGGCCGACGAGGCCAACGACGAAGACGGAGACGTCGTGATCGTGCGGGTCGACGCCGCGGGCCGCAGGAACGGGCGGCCCGAGCTGATCCGGTACGAGCTTGTGGACCGCCGGGACCCGGCCACCGGGATCAGCGCCATGGCGAGAACGACCGGCTTTTCGCTCGCGATCACCGCGCTCTTGCAGGCGGGCGGCCACATGCCCCCGGGGGTCGGCACGCCCGACGAAGCCGTGCCGCAGGACCGCTACATCGACGCGCTGCGGGCTCGCGGAATCGACGTTGTGCGGACCACTCGCGCCGAACGCGCCGGGGGCCGACCGGCCGCCGACGAACCCACCGCCCAACCCGCCGGCCACACGCCGGCTTCTTGAGGAATGCCATGACCAAGTCCAACTGTGCCGCCGACCGCGGGGGCCCGGCTCGCGCCGCGGCCGCGCTGTCCGCCCTCGCCTTCTCCGCCCTCGCCTTCTCCACGCTCCTCAATCCTCCCCGCGGCCTGTATGCGCAGACGCTGACCAACCCGCAGGAGGAGCGGTTCGGCGAGATCAGGCAGCTGACATTCCAGGGCGAGAACGCCGAAGCGTACTGGGCCTTCGACGGATCGCGGCTCATCTTCCAGTCCACCCCGACGCCCGGCGAAGGGTGCGACCAGATCTACATGCTCGACCCCGAGACCGGCGCCAGAGAGCTGGTCAGCACCGGCGAGGGGCGCACGACGTGCTCGTACTTCTACCCGGGCGACGAGCAGATCCTGTATTCCTCGACCCACCACTTCAACCGCGCCTGCCCGACCCCGCCCGACTTCTCGCGGGGCTATGTGTGGGCGGTCTACCCCAGCTTCGACATCTTCGCGGCCAACGCCGACGGCTCGGGCCTTCGCCAGCTCACCACCACGTTCGGCTACGACGCCGAGGCGACCGTGTCGCCCACCGGCCACCGCGTCGTCTTCACGTCGATGCGCGACGGCGACCTCGACCTGTACTCGATGCTCCCCGACGGCTCCGACGTGCGGCGCGTGACCGACCGGCTGGGCTACGACGGCGGCGCCTTCTACAGCCCCGACGGCACGCAGATCGTGTGGCGCGCGCACTACCCCGAGACCGACCAGGAGCGCGAGGACTACCTGTCGCTGCTCGCCGAAGGCCTCATCCGCCCGTCGGCCCTCGAGATCTACGTGGCCGACGCCGACGGCTCGAACCCGCGCCAGATCACCGACAACGGCGCGGCCAACTTCGCGCCGTACTGGCACCCCTCGGGCGAGCAGATCATCTTCTCGTCGAACATGGACGACCCGCAGGGGCGCGACTTCGAGCTCTACCTGATCAACGTGGACGGCACCGGCCTTGAGCGCGTCACGTGGTCGCCGGGCTTCGACGGCTTCCCCGTCTTCCACCCCGACGGCACGCAGCTGGTCTTCGGCTCGAACCGCAACATGGCGCACGAGGGCAACACCAACATCTTCCTGGTGGACTGGCGGGACTCGCCCTAGGGGGAAACCGCCTCCAAGAACCTGGTCAGCACGCGGTAGGTGAGGCCCCACACCACCTGTCCGTCGATGCGCACGCAGGGAAAGTGGCGCACGAGGCCGCCGTGACTCCAGCGGTGCCGGCCCTGGTTGGCGGGATCTTCGAGCGCCCGCAGCGGGAACCAGTGGACGGACGCCACCTCGCGGCTCGCGACCCGCGCCGCCCGGCCGGCCGCAACGCGGAAGACGAACGGCCAGATGGCGAGCGGCGGGATGCGGACCGCCAGCGGGCGCAGCGCCTCGATTCGGCCCAGTGCGGCGCGCTTCCCGTTCAGGTCGACGCCGGTCTCCTCGCGGGTCTCCCGAATCGCTGCGCCGAGCAGGCCCGGGTCGGTTCGGTCGAGGCGGCCGCCGGGCAGCGCCATCTGCCCGGACCAGGGGTCGCCGTCCGCGTCCGCGCGCCTGATCGCAAGGAAGTCGCAGTGCCGCACCGGGGGGTCTTCGCGGCCCTGGGGCGGTCGCAGCACCAGCGCCACGGCGGCGTTGCCCCGGTCCGGGTCCGGGACCGCCGACTCGACCGGTCCGAACGCTGCCGAGAGCGCGGGCGGCAGGGCTGAGAGGCGCATGGGCGGCGGACTCGTGCGCTAGGCGGGGCGGGCGGGCGGGCGGCTGCCTACACGCCGGCGCGGTCCGGGCCCCAGATGTGCTTGTGGAGCTGGGTCTGGAAGCGCACGGGGAGCCCGCTCGCCAGGACTCGCGCGGCCAGATCTTCGAGGCCGGGCGACCCCCACACCGGCGAGACGAGGAGCGCGCCGAGCGACCCTTCGCGAACCCGCGCGTCGAGGCCGTGGCGCCGGATCGTGGCGGCGGCCCACTCGAAGTCGCGCACGCCGTCGACGACGAACTTGACCTCGTCGCGGCGCGTGAGGTGGTCCAGGTTCGACCACAGGTTGCGGTGCTCCTCGCCCGAACCCGGGCACTTGAGGTCCATGATGCGGTGCACGCGGGGATCGAGGCCGCCGACGTCCATCGCGCCGGAGGTCTCGACCAGCACCGTGCAGCCCTCGTCGAGCAGCGCCGTGGCCAGGGTGGCGGCGCCCGGCTGCACGAGGGGCTCGCCGCCGGTGATCTCGACCAAGCGGCAGCCGTGACTGCGCACGGCGTCGAGGACTTGGCCGATCTCCATGCGGTCGCCGCCGTGGAAGGCATAGGCGGTGTCGCACCAGACGCACCGCAGCGGACACCCGGTAAGGCGCACGAAGGTGCACGGGAGCCCGGCCCAGGTGGATTCTCCCTGTATGGAGTGGAAGATCTCGGTCACGCGAACCGAGCGAGCGCGGTCCTGGTCGGCATTCATGCAGGCGCACCGTCCTGGCCGCCCGCCGACCGCCGCACGACGGCCTCGTTCAAAAGGCGCTGAACCTCGTGCAAACTCATGGCCCCTGCCTGTTCTGCCACCTGCTCGCGGGTCGGCCCCTTCCAGAGCAGCGGCGTCTCGACGTGGCCCACGATGCCCAGCCCGGTCTCGGCCCAGCGCGGGAACACCAGGTATCCGACAACCGGCGCGCGCAGATCGCCCGAGCGCTCGGTCTCGATCGACACCGTGTAGGGGCATCCGTCGCAGGCCTCGAAGGCGGGCGGACGGCTGTGGACCGAGAAGTAGCCGCCCAGGGTGCGGTCGTCCTCGCCGTCGCCCGGCTTGGGTGCCTTGGCCGACTCGTTTTCGGCTTCTTGCATGCTCTGGTCGCCCTGTCGCGTTCGCTTCGTGCCGCCCGGCGCGCCCTCGCCCTCGCCGCCCGGCATCCAAAGCTACATCTTCCCGGTAGCGGGTCACACTTCCCGCGCGCACTTCTTCACGCTTCCCGCGCGCACCCCCAACCCTGACGCGAAAGCGAACCGACCCTTGAAAGCTGCGGTCTTTCACGAGAACGGCGGTCCGGAGGTTCTGGCCGTCGAGGACATGCCGACCCCGACGCCGGCGGCGGGCGAGGTTCGGATCAAAGTCGAGGCCTCGTCGCTGAACCACCTGGACCTGTGGATGCGGCGCGGGCTGCCCTTCGACATTCCGATGCCGCACATCGGGGGGTCCGACATTGCCGGAGTCGTCGACGAGCTCGGGCCCGGCGTGCCCGGCGCCTGGCTGGGCAAGCGCGTCGTCGTGGACCCGTCGCTCAACTACGACTGGTACGAGCTGGCGCGGTCGCCGCACGGCCGAAGCGCGCCGCTCGAGATCATCGGCGAGCACACGCAGGGTGGCTTTGCCGAGTTCGCGGTGGCGCCCGCAGCCAACCTTGTGGAGATCCCGGAGGGGGTGTCGTCCGAGGTGGCGGCCGCCGCCGCGCTGGTGGGCGTGACCGCGTGGCACGGGCTCTTCTCGCGCGGACGGCTGCGGCCCGGCGAGCGCGTGCTTGTGACCGGGGCCAGCGGCGGCGTGTCGACGATGGCGGTGCAGTACGCCCGGTCGGCGGGCGCCGAGGTGTTCGCCGTCACGTCCACCGAAGAGGGGGTGCGCCGCGTGGCGGCGCTGGGCGCGCACCACGTGTTCGACCGCACGGCCGCCGACTGGCCCGGCGACGTCTTCAAGGCCACGGGCAAGCGCGGCGTCGACGTGTGTCTGGACTCGGTCGGCGAGGCCATCTGGCGCGACCTCGTGCGGGCGCTGGCCGTGGGCGGCCGCCTGGTGTCGTTCGGCGCGACCACAGGGGCTGCGGGCGCCGTCGACATCCGCCTGCTCTTCTGGCGGCAGCTCGCGATCATGGGCTCGACGATGGGCACGCCGGCCGAGTTCCGCGACGCCATGCACCAGGTGTTCATCGGCGCTGCGGCCCCGCCGATCCACGACGTGGTGCCGCTGGACAAGGTTCGCGCCGCGCACGAGCTGCTCGAAGCCGGCGGCGTCTTCGGCAAGATCGTGGTGAAGCCCGGAATGGCCATGTCCGGAACCGGAGGCCTGAAGTGAGGATTCGCGACGCGCAGGACCGGGTCGACCGCTGGATCTCGCGCTTCGAGGAGGGCTACTGGCCCCCGCTGGCCATTCTGGCGCGCCTGGTCGAGGAGGTCGGCGAGCTGTCGCGCGAGATCAACCACCGCTTCGGTTCCAAGCCCAAGCGCGACGACGAGGCGCCGGCCGAGCTGGAGCTGGAGATCGCCGACGTGCTCTTCGTGATCGTGTCCCTGGCCAACCAGCAGGGCATCGACCTGGAGCGCGCCTTCGACCGCGCCATGGAAAAGTACGAGGCCCGCGACGCCGGGCGCTGGACGCCGATCGCGGCTCCCGGGTCCGGCGACCCGGCCGCGCAGCCGGGGCCCCCCGAGTGAAGCAGCCGCGCGCGCCCAAGTAACACATCCGCCGCCCCGCCTGTCTGGAGAGTCATGGACATCAGCGACACGGATGCAACTCTGGTGGAGCGCGTTCGGCGAGGCGAGAGCCGCGCCTTCGACCTGCTCGTGCGGCGGCATCTGCGCACGGCCCACGCGGTGGCGCGGTCCCTCCTGGACAACCCCGCCGACGCCGACGACGTGTGCCAGGACGCCTTCATCAAGGCGCTGGAGCGGATCGACGACTGCCGCAACCCCGCCGGGTTCCGCGGCTGGCTGCTCGCCATTGTCCGCAACACGGCCCACAACCACCGAGAATACATGCGGGTCCGCGAGGCGACGCCGATCGAGGACGTGGTCTCGGCGGCCTCGCGCGACGACCCCTTCGCCGACACCCGAAACTCCGAGCTGCGGAGCCACCTGAGCGAAGCCATGCAGCACCTGACCGACCTGCAGCGCAAGGTGCTGGTCATGTACGACCTGGAGGGATGGAAGCACGGCGAAATCGCCCGCGAGCTGGGCATCTCCACAGGCTCGTCGCGGGTTCACCTCCACGTTGCCCGCAAGGCGATGCGCGAGCGCCTCTCGCGGGATCTGGCGTTCGGGAGCCTTTGAGCCCACGAGAAAGACGCAATGCTATGAACGACATGCCTGACCGACCAGACCAGGGGGCCGGGGCCGAGGACGTCGCCGCGCGCCCCGCACAGAGCGCCGCAGGGGCCGACGCGGACGCCCGGAGCGCCGTGTTCGAGCTCGCGCCCGAGAAGAATCCGTCCCGCTGGGAGACGATGGTGGCGGGGATCAACGAGCGCGCACGGCCCATTCTCGAAGCGCGCCGCCGCGACACGGTTTCAGGAACGCTGATGGGGTGGAGGAGGCCGGTGCTGACCGCGACCGCCACCCTCGCCGCCGCCGCAATCGCCGTGCTTGCGCTGCTGCCTGCGGATGACGCCGATTCCGACGAAACCGCCTTCGTCGAAGCCATGGTGCCGTGGTCCGTCGCGGCCTGGATCGACGGGAGCTACGCGCCCACCATCGAAGAACTCGTTCGCGCCGTCGAGGAGTACGCCCCATGAGCCGCCGCGCCTACGCCATCGCCCTGCTCGCCGCCGTCTTCTTCGCCGGCGCGGCAACGACCCTTGCCCTGCTGCGCGTCGCCGAGCGGCGGGGAGGGCCCGGGTTCGGCCCGCCTGCGGCCGCGTTCTGGCGCGGCGAGCAGCCACGCGGCCGCGCCATGGGGTCGCGCAGCTTCCCCGGCGGGCCGCCGTTCGCGGAGTTGGCGCGCACCCGCGTCACCCAGCACATGACCGAGACGCTGGGCCTGACCGACGAGCAGCGCACCCGGATCGAGGACGCGCTCGACCGCAGGCGGGCCGCCGCCGAGGCGGCGATGGACGGGGTCCTCCCCATGCTGCAGAGCCAGATGGACTCGCTCGACGCCGAGATCGAGGCGATCCTCGACGAGGAGCAGCGCGCCGCGTTTCGCGACTACCGCAGCCGCGACCGCGAGCGCTTCGGGCGGCGCGGCGGGTGGCCGACGCGCGAGCGCGGGGGTCGAATGCGCTGAAGGCGAGGGCGGTCGGGCCTTGCCGCCCTTGCTTCGGGCTCGTTTCACGGCATCTTGTCTCCTGCGGTGCATCCGGGCCGGGCGCTTGCTTCGGCCCGCCCGCACTGTAATGTCAACATTACAAAGTGTCATGTCTGCTTTACATTCGGGCATCCGGGAGACCCGCCCACAATGAAGCGCATCCTCATTACCGGCGCCGCCGGACAGATCGGAACAGAGCTGGCGGAAAGCCTCGCCGACCGGTACGGGCGCGCGGCCATCCTGGCCACGGACATCCGCGATCCGGGCGAGTGGGCGGGCGGCGGCGAGGCGGCGAGGCTCGACTGCATGGACATGGACGCGGTGCGCGGCGCCGTGGTGGGGCATGGGGCCGACGCGGTGTTCCATCTGGCGGCGATCCTGTCGGCGGCTGCCGAGGCCGACCCGCTGCGGGCGTACCGGATCAACATGAACGGGCTGGTCAACGTGCTGCAGGTGGCCGCCGAGACGGGGTGTCGCGTCTTCACGCCCAGCTCGATCGCGGCGTTCGGCCCGGAGACGCCGCGCGACCCGGCCCCGCAGTCCACGGTGCAGCGCCCCACAACCATGTACGGGGTGACGAAGGTGGCGGGCGAGCTGCTCTGCGACTACTACCACCGCCGCTTCGGGGTGGACGCCCGGGGCCTTCGCTTCCCGGGGCTGATCTCGTACGCCGCCCCGCCCGGCGGCGGCACCACCGACTACGCGGTCGAGATCTTCCACGCCGCCCTGCGCGAAGGACGCTACACGTGCTTCCTGAGAGCCGACGCGCGGATGGACATGATGTACATGCCGGACGCGATCCGCGCGGTGATCGAGCTGATGGAAGCCCCGGCCGATTCGCTCACGCACCGCAACGCCTACAACGTGACGGCCATGCAGTTCACGCCGGCCGAGCTCGCCGCCGAGATCGAGCGGCACGTGCCGGGCTTTGCGGTCGACTACAGCCCCGACCCCGTGCGGCAGTCCATAGCCGATTCGTGGCCCGCGCGCCTGGACGACTCCGAGGCCCGCGAACAGTGGGGCTGGCGCCACCGCTTCGAGCTTCCGGACATGGTGGCCGACATGTTCAGGGGACTTGGAGAACCGACTTCGCAGATGGCCCGCGTGGCGGCGGGCACGGCCGGGAGGTAGACCGAACATGCCGATGGATCGTCTGATCCCCGTGGTAGAGGGGCTCGTGGCCGAGATGGAGCGGGAGGGCACCGCCAAGGGCGCCGAGAACGTGGTTCGCGGGGTTGTGCCGCCTGGCAACGGCATGGGCCCCCGCTTCCTGCTCGAGGGCCATGGCGACAAGCCGTTCATCCGCATGAACGCGAACTCATACCTGGGCCTGAGCCTGCACCCCGAGGTCATCGAGGCCGAAGAGGCGACGGCCCGCCAGATGGGCGCGGGTCCGGGCGCGGTGCGCTTCATCGCCGGCACGCACTCGCCGCACGTCGAGCTGGAGCGCGCGCTGGCCGCGTTCCACGGACGCGACGAGGGGATGATCTTCTCTTCGGCGTACGCCGCCGTGGTGAGCGCGCTGGTCTCGCTGACCGACAGGACCACGTTCGTGCTCTCCGACGAGCTCAATCACAACTGCATCATCATGGCGATCCGGATGTCGCGCCCTGCGGGCAAGGCGGTCTACCCGCATCTGGACATGGGCGCGCTCGAGCGGGGGCTGGAGGCGGCCAAGGGGAAGGCGCGCCGCGCGATCGTGGTCACCGACGGCATCTTCTCGATGCGCGGAGACCACGCGCCGGTCGACGAGATCATGGAGATCGCGGCGCGCCACGACGATGACTTCCCCGAGAACGTGGTGGTCCTGGTGGACGACTCGCACGGGGTCGGGGCGTTCGGCGACACGGGCCGCGGCACCGAGGAGCACACGGGCAGCGCGCCGTGCGACCTTCTGGTGGGAACGCTGGGCAAGGCGTTCGGGGTGAACGGCGGCTACGTCGTGTCGGACTCGGCGGTGATCCGGTTCCTGCGCGAGTCTTCGCCGCTGTACATCTACTCCAACCCGATCACGGCGGGCGAGGCGGCGGCGGCGATGAAGTCGCTGCAGATCCTGACCGGCTCCGAGGGCGCGGCGCGTCTGGGCCGCCTGCGGGGCCTTGCCAGGCGGTTCGAGGCCGGGCTCGTGGAGCGCGGCTTCGAGATCATCCCGGGCGAGCACCCCATTGTGCCGATCATGGTGCGCGACACCGACGAGACGCGCCGCCTGGTCGCCGCGCTCTTCGACGAGGGGGTGCTGGCCACTGGCCTCGCCTACCCGGTGGTGCCGCGCGGCGACGAGTCGATCCGCTTCCAGATCAACGCCGACCACACCGAGGCCGGGATCGACTACGTGCTGGCGGCGTTGACGAGGGCCCGCGATGCCGCGCCGGGGGCGGGGCCGGGGGGCGGGCTCACCACCTCGGGTTGACCGTAAGGCTGAACGACAGCGAGAAGCGCTGGTAGTACGCGCCGCTGAAGTTGGTTTCGGCCCTGCGCCAGCCGCCGCCGATGCCGGTGCGCATGCCGTCGGCAAGGATGCGCGTGACCTGGGCGAAGACGATCGTCGCATTGTCCGCCTCTTCGCCCGGGATCAGGAAGTCCTGCTGTCCGATGTAGCGCTTGACGGCCCACAGTCCCTGCAGGTTGAGCTGCGTGTAGTCCCCCAGCTCGACGCTGCCCTCGGTCTCGATTCTGAAGGCGTTGTAGTCGACGCGCTTCGAGTTGGACCGGCTTCGCGTGCCGTGGACCCTGACTTCGAAGAAGAACCCGCGCGTGTCGCGGCGATCCAGGCTGAACGCGCTGCCGATTCTTGCCGCATTGTCCGTCCGGAGCAGCCCCAGGCCCTGCTTCGGGTAGCTGTGACGGAGATAGGTGCTGAAGAACCTCAGGGTCGCGTTGTCGCGGATCTCGGGGTCGTCGGCCGCCGGCCCGGCCTGGAAGGTCTTCTGCACGCCCGCTTCCAAGCTGAGCGAGCGCCGGTCGAGATCGTCGAGCGCGGGGAGGTCGGCCGTGTAGTTCTTCGTCTCGCCGGTCAGCTGCCCGTAGACGGCCATGTCCGCCACGCCCTGCGAGTACTGTGTAACCATGGCCAGGGCGTTGTAGCCCGGCGGAAGGTAGAGCGGCAGGGGCGGCCGGTCCGCGACGTGCCTGGAGTCCAGCGTGGGGATGACCACCAGGGTGCCGCTGCCCAGTCGCTGTCTGTAGTCGGCCTCGACCCTGCCCGAGTGCTCGCGCGGAGCGTAGTTGCGCGCCTCGAAGCCGCTGGTCCAGAACTGTCGCAGGCCGAAGTTGAAGTTGGTCAGCATGGATCGGCGGTTGTCGGCCACCAGAATCAGGCTGCCCGCCGCCCCAATGTCGCCGGATGCGCCAAGCGCGCTGTCGGTGGAATCGACCTGGGGCACGGCAATGGACAGGAACTCTCCGTCGCTGCCGTACACCTCGGCGCCCACGCCCATGGTGATGGACATGTTCTCGAGCCGGACCTGGCCGGACGCCGCGCCCTGTCCCAGACCGATGGCCAGCACGCAGAACGTCATCGCCCAGCACGTACGCTTCATCTCCGCCTCCTCGCCGCTTCCTCGCGCAACTCCCTCGCCCTGGCCAGCAGTTGTTCGACGCGCGCAACCATCCGGTCCCGGAGCGTCTCCAAAAGCTCGATGCGCTGTTCGGGTGTTTGCGTCAGGTCCGCCGCCGTGCTGTCGCCAACGATCTCGGGGCCCCCTTCGGTTATGGGCACGAGCGGAATCGTCATGTCGCCAAACCGCCTGATCCTTGCACTGAAGCCCTCCGTGCTCCTGTCGCGCGCCAGCCTTCGCTCGAGCGCCGCGATCCTCTCTTCCACCCCGGCGACCGCCGCGCTGTCGCGACGCGCGCGATCCTCCAGGGACCGCGCCTTGCGTTCGAGGTCCTGCGGCGTGTCGTCGTCGCGCGCGACCACGTCTGGCAGGGGCCCGAGCTCCAGCGACAGATTCGGGCCGAGATCCCGCTCGACCTGCTCCAGGCTCTCGAGCCACCTGTTGTACTGGTTAGTCAACTCGTCCTGCTCCGCCCCCGCGGTCGCCCCGAAGGCGTTGGCAAGGATCGTCAGGTAGTTGTCCAGCGCGTCCATGAACGAGTCGGCCACGTTCTCCCATTGCGCCTTTGCCCTGTCTCTGCGGCCTGTCGCCCGCTGCCTGGCGTTCGAGCGCGATTGCATCTCGCCCGTTATGCGCCTGATATCGGCCGGATTGCCGTTGCTTTCGATCAGCTGCTTCCGCTCCTCGTCCAGCGCGTTCCAGATGGAGTCCAGAGGCTGGAACTCAAGGAGAGCGTCCTGGTATTCGCGGAAGGCCGCGTCGTAGAGGTCGCTCCAGTACTGGACAAGCTCCTCGGGACTCCGGCCAGCCTCCTGCGCCAGTGCGCCGGGGGGCGCGAGCGACACCGCCAGGGCGGCGACAACCGGCAGCAGGCCGCCCCTCATCGCTATATCCCGTACTTCTTGGTCTTGTACTCGAGCGTGCTTTTCTTGATGCCCAGAATGCGGGCGGCCTCGGCCTTGACGCCCCCTGTGCGAGCGAGCGCCTGCCGCACCAGCCGTTCCTCGATCCCCTCCATGGTGCGGCGCAGGTCCTGGCCCTCTCCCAGCGCGCCACCGGACGGCTGCAGCTCGTGGGCCCCCAGGTTGGCCAGAAACGGCAGATCGCTCTCCGTGAGCGCGTTGCCGTCGGCAAGGACCAGGGCGCGCTCGATCACGTTCTCGAGCTCGCGGACGTTGCCCGGCCAGTCGTACTCCTCCAGCCTCTGCAGGGCCACGGGGTCCAGCTCGGCCACGGCCGAGCGCGTGCGCGCCTGCAGCTTGCCGATGAAGTGCTCGGCCAGCAGCCGGATGTCGTCCTTGCGCTGCCGCAGCGGGGGGACCTCGATCGCCACCACGTGCAGCCGGTAGTAAAGGTCTTCCCGGAAGTCGTCTCCGGTGAGCAGCTCTTCGGCGGGCGTGTTGCTCGCGGCAACGATCCGCACGTCGACCGGAATCGTCTCCTCGCCGCCCAGGCGCTCCAGCTCGCGTTCCTGGAGCACGCGCAGCAGGCGAACCTGCGTGGCCGGGGCCATGGTCGAGATCTCGTCCAGGAACAGGGTGCCCCCGTCGGCGAGCTCGAAGCGTCCGCGGCGCTTTCTCTCGGCGCCGGTGAAGGCGCCCCGTTCGTGTCCGAACAGCTCGGAATCGAGCAGGCCCTCGGGCAGCGCGCCGCAGTTGACGCGGACGAAGGGGCCCTTGTGGCGGGCCGACCGCGCGTGGATCGCCCGGGCGACCAGCTCCTTGCCCGTTCCCGACTCGCCGTAGACCATGACCGTCGAGTCCGACCGCGCCACGCGCGCGAGCAGGCGCTTGACCTTCCGGATGGCATCGGATTCGCCCACCATCTCGCCGTAGGGAACCTCGGGCCCGTCGTCGCCCTCGCTGCGCAGGTAGGTGTTCTCGACCCGCAGGGCCAGATTCTCGCGCTGCAGACGCAGCCGCTCGTCGCGCTCGCGCAGAATGCGATCCACCTTGATCGCGAACTCCTCCGACGAGAAGTCCTTCGAGATGAAGTCGCAGGCGCCCATCTTCATGGCCTCGACCGCCTTTTCGACGGTGCCGTAGCCGGTGATGACGAGCACGTCGGTGTCCGGGGCGGTCTTCTTGACCTCGGCCAGGACCTTCATTCCATCGACCCTGGCCATCTTGAGGTCGGTAATGACGAGATCGGCGCCCTCGTCCTGCAGCAGGCGCAGGCCCTCCTGTCCGCCGCGCGCGGAGAGGGTCTTGTGGCCGCGCCGGCGCATCAGCAGCTCCAGCCCTTCCCTCACCGAGTTGTGATCGTCGATGATGAGCACGCGCCTCGAAGCGTCCATCTATCTCCCCCCCTCCGTCCGGGCGCCGACCCGCTGCACGTCGGCGGCGGGCAGATCCTCGGAGCCTCTCAAGTATACGTGGAACTCGGCACCCCCCCCACCCGACTCGGCGGTCTGCGGCATCAACGCCACTCGGCCCCCGTTGGCCTCGACGAGCTTCCGTACAATCGCCAGACCCAGCCCCGCCCCCTGTTCCTTGTCGCCGACGAAGGGCTCGAAGATTCGCTCCCGCAACGCAGCGGGGACGCCGGGGCCGTCGTCGCGAACCGCGATTCGGACCTCTCCGTGAATCATGGCCACCTCGACCCAGACGGTGCTGCCGGCGTGGGCGGCGTTGCGCAGCAGGTTCAGGACCAGGCGCTTCACCTGCTGCGGGTCGGCCGCCGCGACCACCGGCGTTTCGGGCACGGACAGGTGCAGCTCGCCACCCCGCTGGTCCACCTCGAGCTCGGCCAGGGCAACGGCCTCGCGCACGGGCTCGCGAACATCGTGCAGCGTCATGTCACTGTCGCCGGGACGGGCGTATCCCAGGAACTCGTTGATCACGCCGTTCAGGCCCACGACCTCGCGTCTCACCCGTTCGAGAATGCGACGGCGCTCCTCTCGGTCGTCGGTCTCCATTGCCGCGGCTGAAAACAGCTCCAGGCCACCCAGCGGGTTGCGAATCTCGTGTGCGACCTGCGACAGCATGAGGCGCATCTGCTCGTCGCGGCGCTGAATCCCCGAGCGCATCCGCTCCATGGCCCTGGCGAGCCGCGCCAGCTCGTCCTCTCCCTCGAGCGTCACCGATCGATCCATCCAGCCCCGCTGGATGCGCAGCGCGGCCCTGCTCAGCGTCTCCAGGCGGCCGACGATCCCGCCGGCAAGCCTCCAGCCGAAGAGTCCGGCCAGCGCGGCCGCGCCCAGCGAGAGCGCCACGATCGTCCACCGCAGGTTGTTGAGCGGCTCGAGGTAGTCGGCGCGCATGCGGACGCCCAGGAACACGCCGTCGTCGGCCAGCCTCCAGATGCCGTACTTGTAGAACTCGCGTCCGTCCGGCGCGGGAACCTGCTCGGTGGTGGCATGCCCGTTCCTGTAGGCCTCGGGCACCACGGCGTCCAGGTACGGCTGCACCCAGCTGAGCTCCTGGCCAATGCCCACCGAGTCGGCGGGGGCAGGCGTCGCCACCACTCGTGCCACCGGGTCGCCCGGCCTCCACGAAAACACGTCGGCGCCGTCGACGAAGCCGGTCACGAGGCGCTGAAGCGCGAGCTGGATGTCGATCCAGTCGCCCGTGTCCTCGGCGCCGGGCTCGAGCAGAAGCAGCGCCTCCTCCTGGTCGAGGGCCAGCTCGCCGGCCACGCCGGCCACGTCGAGCAGGCGCTGCTCCTGCGACTCCTCGAGCTGTCGCGCGGCGGCGTTCCAGGCCAGCACGCCCTCGAGCGCGGTCGCGAGTATCGCGAACGCGACGAAGATGACCGTGAAGCGGTTGCGCAGGCTCATCGTCGGGCCACGTTCGGCTGTGGCTGGACCAGCCGGGCCTGCGGCCTGGCGAGGACCAGAGCGCCCCGGCGGCGGCGGCGATGCGCTACGTGCCGCATGCCACCGGGTGGAGCTGCACTTCCGAGAACTCGACCGGCGCCGGCGCCCTGGGCGCGAACACGATGTGGAAGGGCCGCACGATCCGGCGCGCGGGCACGCAGAAGTCCCCGGGAATGCGCTCGGCCCACTCGACCTTGGTCCCGGCGTCGATCGTGATCACGCTGCGGATCTCGGCCGAATCCCCGACCTCTTCGCGCACCCCGAGGAAGCCCGCCAGGACCATGTCGGTCTCCCAGTCCACGCCGGGGGGCAAGGTGCGCGCGCCGTGGTTGTGGGCTCGCCAGAACTCGTCCCACGCGGCCTGGGTCTGCTTCGTGTCGCCCCCGTCGGGCGTCCGGAAGACGAATGTTGCGTGCTCGTCCCATCCGGTGTCGGTCCCCTTCGCCACGGTCCCGAAGGGCAGGCTGCCCACATACGCCGAGCGGAACCCCGTGCCCACGGTCTGCGTGCGCACCGCCTGGACGAACTGGACGACCTTGGCGGCGTCCACGTCCGGGCCCGAGCCCGCCGTGACCAGGGTTGCCAGCGTCCCCGAGGCGCAACGCACCCATACGCGGGTCGCCCGGCTCGGGGCGTCCACGATCCGCAGCGTGATCTTGCTGTGGTCGCCCTCGCACTGGGCAAGCTCCAGGGGCGGCACGTCGGCGAGCCGAAAGTTCGGATCCTTGTCGAGCGCCTGAACCACCCGGGAGTAGTTGTCGGCGAACTGGAGCGGAAGTCCCGGGTTGCGTCTGCCCTCGCGCTCGCCGACCACGTCGCGGTATCCGATTTCCTCGTACACGGCCCACGCGCCGCTCGACGCCCATTCGATCTCCTGTCTGAGCCAGCCGAGCCCCAGGTGCAGCGGGGTCTCGACCGCGATGTGGATCTCGCCGGACTGCGCGAACGGCACCGGGCTGCCGGGACCGGCAGCATCGCAGCCCGCAAGGAGGCCGTAAATGATGGTCGTACTTACGGTTGCGTGGCTTCGCCGAATTCGTCGCCCTTTGCCCTTGCGATCTTCTCCCGTGTTGTGTCTTTTCATCAGCATGTCCTCTATCTCCCGCCTTGCAAGACTGCTCGCCGAGCGCAGCATCAAGTCAGGCAGCTTTACCCTAGCCAGCGGACGTCGTTCAGACTACTACGTCGATGCTCGCCTGACGACAATGTGCGGCGAAGGTCAGGTTCTTGTCGGCGAAGTGTGCTGGAATGCCCTGGTCGAGGCCCGCTGGGACCCCGAATTCGTTGGGGGACTGACCCTTGGGGCCGATCCCGTTGCCTATGCGATTGCGAACCATGCGACCCGGCTGGGCCACACGCTCGATGCGTTCACCGTGCGGAAGCGCGCGAAGGGCCACGGCACGGGCAGCCGGATCGAGGGCGGGCTGCGGGCCGGGGCCAGAGTGGTCGTGGTCGACGACACGGTGACATCGGGAGGCAGCCTGCTCGAGGCCGTGCGGGTGGTGCGCGACCACGGGGCCGTCGTGGCGGGCGTCCTCGCACTCGTCGACCGCGATGAAGGAGCCCGACAGCTTCTGGCCGACGCGGGCTACGCGCTGCATTGCGTGTTCCGCGCCAGAGACCTCTGCTGAGGTCAGTCGACTAGACGCAGGGGCATGATCAGACACAGGTAGTCCGGCTCCGCGTCGGTCGGCTGAATGGTGGCCGCCCGTTCTTCCGTCTTGAAGCTCATCCGCACCTCGCCCGACGGCATGTGGCGCAGGGCGTCGAGCACGTAGTTGGCGTTGAAAGCGATCTGCAGGCCTTCGCCCTCGTACTGAAGCTGGAGCTCGTCGTGCGCCTCGCCCAGGTCCGGCGTGGTCGCTTCCAAGTGCAGCGCGTCGGTCTCGAAGGCGAGCCTGATCTTGTGGGTCTGGGTGCTGGCCACAACAGCGATGCGGCGCACCGCCGCTTCCAGGGCGCCCTTGTCCACCGTGGCCAGCTTGTCGTTGTCCTTGGGAATGACCTGCTCGTAGTTCGGGTACTTCCCGTCGATCAAGCGCGTGAACACCTCGCGCGTGTCGGAACGGAAGCCCAGGTGATTGGCAGCCCGCGCCACGGTCAGCTCCCCGTCTTCGTCGAAGAGGCGCTCCACCTGGTGCAGGGCCGCGGGAGGAACGATGAAAGCGGCGGTCCCGGTGCCGCGAGACTCCAGGTTCACCGCCATCTTGGCGAGACGGTGGCCATTGGTCGCCACCATGCTCATCCGCGACTCGTCGATCTCCCAGAAGACGCCGTTCAGGATCGGCCTGCCTTCCTCCGTCGAGACGGCGAACGAGGTGGCCTGGATCAGGCTCCGCAGCGAAGCCTGCGAAATCTTCCAGCCCTCCTCGAAGTCGACCGCGGGAAAGCTGGGGAACTCTTCGCTGGCCAGCCCGTTGAGCTTGAAGCGGCTGTTCCCGCACACAATTTCCAGCTGGTTCCCCTTCATGCGCATCTCGACGGGCTCGTCGGGAAGCTCGCGCGCGATCTCCTGGAGCTTGCGGCCCGGCACGGTGATTCCCCCGCCCTGGCCGACTTCGGCCGGCACCTTCACCCGAAGCGACACGTCCAAGTCGGTGCCGCTGATCCACACCGAGTCGTCGTCGGCCTCGATGAGCACGTTCGACAGCACGGGAAGCGTGGTCTTGGTGGGGATGCTGGCCGACACGGCACCGAGGCCGGTGTGGAGGTTCTGGCGTGTGATTTTCAGTATCATGGCGCGCGTGGGTTGGGGGAACCGGCGGTATTCCACGGACCCCGGTGGTCGTGTCTTGAATTAGTAATAGAGAAAAAGAAGATCGTCATCATAGAGCATGTGGAAAGTGTGGAAAACCCTGCTTGGAGAGGTCTCCGGGGCAGAGTCTGAAAGGCGAAACGGGGTTGTGGAAAAGCGCGTGGAAAGCTGTGGAAAACCGAGCGTTTTCCCCACCGCGACAGGCGGAGTGTGGAAAAGTCCTGGTTTTCAACATGTTTTCCACATGGTTTTCCACATGTGGCGGCGAATTTTTCCACAGTTCGGCTGCGGGGCGGCGGGGGGCTGTCGCAGTCACGCGGGGACGGCCGTCAGCCGCGCTCGCAGCGAATCGACGCGGTCCTGAAGGCCCGCGTCCTCGGCGAGCTGCTGCTCGACCTTCCGGATCGCGTGGATCACGGTGGAGTGGTCGCGCCCCCCGAAGTGCTGCCCGATTTGGGTGAGCGAGAGCCCGAGAAGCTCCCGCATGAGGAACATGGCAACCTGGCGCGGAATCACGACGTTCCTGGAACGGCGGGCCGAGATCAGGGCCTTGGTGGTGGCGCCCCAGGCCGCCGCCACCTCGTCCTGAATGAGCTCGGGGCGCAGGGGCGGACGCTCGCGAAGGGACCCGACGCCCGCCAGCGCCGCACGGGCCAGATCGGCCGTGACCTCGCGCTGCGTGACCGACGAGAGGGCCAGCAGCTTGATGATCGCGCCCTCGAGCTCGCGCACCGAAGACGTGCAGCGGCGCGCCACCAGATCGAGCACGTCGGGCGCGAGGTCCACGCTCTCCTCGTCGGCCTTCTTGCGGAGAATCGCCACGCGCGTCTCGTAGTCCGGCTGGCTGATCTCGGCCACGAGTCCCCACTCGAAGCGCGACACGAGGCGTGCTTCCAGGCCCTCGAGATCCTTGGGGTGCCGGTCGCTCGTCAGAACGATCTGCCGGTCGCTGTTGTAGAGCACGTTGAAGGTGTGGAAGAACTCCTCCTGCGTGTGCTCCTTGCCCCGCAGGAACTGCACGTCGTCCACCAGGAGCAGGTCGTAGGAGCGGTAGCGGGCCCGGAAGGCGTCGGTCCGGTTCTGGTAGATGGCCGTGACCATTTCGTTCACGAACTGCTCGGCGGGAAGGTAGCAGACGCTGGCGTGCGCCCTTAGCTCGAGCATCCCGTTGGCGATCGCATGCATGAGGTGCGTCTTGCCCAGCCCGGTCGCGCCGTAGAGAAAGAGCGGGTTGTAGGTGCGCGCAGGGTGTTCCGCCACCGAGCGGCTCGCTGCCTGGGCCATACGGCTGTGTCTGCCGACGATGAAGCGGGCGAACGTGTAGCGGCGGTTCAGGCCAGACACGCGATTCGGGCCGGTTGCGGTGGCGGGGGGGGCGGGCGAACTGGCGGGCGTCGGCGGGGGCTCGACGACCGGGGCCACGGACAGCTCGGGCGTGCTGCGGCTGGGAACCGGGCCCGCAGCGGTGACGTTGATCGCGACCGACTGCCCGACGACCCCGCCGGCGATCTCCGAGAGCATCCCCCCGTACTTGTCTTCGAGCCACTCGGCGTGAAAGCGGCTCGGGGCGACAATGTGAAGCACTCCGTCCGCCCAGGCGCCCACGTCGGCAGCGGCCAGCCACGTATTGAAGCTCTGCTCGGGCAGGCTGACTCGGGCCTGCTCGAGGACCTGCTCCCATAGTTCCGCGGCGGCTGGTTCCATGTGCGTCTCGGTCGAGGGGAAAGGGGGGCGAAGCTAGGCGCTGGCCAGCGGGAAGTCAACCGCGGAAGGGGGGGTGCGAACGGGGCGTTGCCGAGGGTGCGATCGACGGCGGTTGACCGGTCCGAGCCGGAGCGGATACCTTACATGGCTGTCAGCGATTTTGGCCGGGTGCAGTGCGCGCGGCCCGCCTCCAGGACGGGGACCGTAGAGACATGAAACCGACATACAGGCCGCGGAACCGAAAACGGATCAACAAGCACGGCTTCCGGGCGCGCATGAGCACCAAGGCCGGCCGCGCGACGCTCAACCGGCGGCGGCGGCGCGGGCGGGCGGCACTCGTCGTGCGGATCGGCTCCAAGAACGGTCGGTAGCGTTCCAGGTGGGGGTCCAGGGCGGTCGCCGGGAGGTCGGCGCGCATCGATTTCCGCGAGCGGCGCGGATCACCCGGGGGTCGGAAATCCGGTCGTTGCTCCGCAAGGGGGCCCGGCACCGCACGCGCCTCGTCGACGTCCGCTGCCGGAGATCGGCGGCGTCGTCGCCCCGCATGGGGCTCGTGGTTCCGAAGCTGGGGCACCGCATCGTCGATCGAAACCGGCTGAAGCGGCGGCTGAGGGAGATCGGGCGAACGGCGCTGCTCCCGGGGCTCCGTCGGCAGGGGCGGCATCTCGACGTTCTGATCCAGATTCGAAGGGCGGCGTACCTGGCGGCGTACGCGGAGCTCGAGTCTGCAATTCTGACTGGCGTGGAGGCCGCATGCTCCGAAGTGTGATCACGGCGATGATCCGGTTCTATCAGTTGTACATCTCGGTGCACCTGCCGCCCTCGTGCCGATTCCTGCCCACCTGCTCCGAATACACCCGCATCGCGATCGAGACGCACGGCGTGGCGAAGGGGATTCTGCTGGGCGCGAAGCGCATGGGACGGTGCCACCCGTGGGGCGGGTGCGGCTTCGACCCCGTTCCCGAGAGGGGTGAAGGGTGAGGCCCGAGCTTAGGTTCTTCCTGGCGTTGACGCTGATGGTGGGCGTCTTTGTGCTCACCGAAATGCTCTTCCCGCCCATTCCGCAGGAACCCCAAGCGACGGAGGAAGCGGCGCCGGGATCGGTCGAGGCGGGCGCTCCCGAATTGGCAACGCCGCCCGAGCCGCCGGGCCAGACGCCCGAGGTCCCGACGCCGGAGGTCCAGCAACCCGAGCAGGCAGGGGTGGCGGAGGCCGCCGAGGCCGCCGAGGAACGGCTCGTCACCGTCGAGACGCCGCTCTACCGGATGACGTTTTCCAGCTACGGCGGAGTGGCGCGGTCCGTCCAGCTGCTGGGGTACGAGTCGTTCGCCCACGACGGCCCCGTCGAACTGGTGCCCCGAGGACAGGAAATCCTGGGCGGAACCTGGGTTGCCGGGGTCGGGGGCGATGCGTTCGACCTGGCGCGCTACGCCTACACGGTCTCGCCGCAGGAGGGCTTCCGGATCGGCCAGGGCGAGGGCCCGCAGACCCTCACCTTCCGGTTCGACTACCCCGGAGGGCAGTTCTTCAGCGAGATCCGGTACACATTTTCCCCGGATTCGTACATCGTGCTCGTCGAAGGGGACCTGCCGGCGATCGAGAGGGCGTCGCTATTCGTGGACCTGGGCCCGGGTCTGGCGGTCAACGAGCTGCGCGAGGCGGACGACCGCAGGATGATGGCCTTCGCCGGGAACCACATCGACGACGGCATCACCTCGAGGCCGCTGGCGCGCGTGGACGAGCCGGAGGCGCTCGACGGTCCGCTGCGCTGGGCCGCGGTCAAGAGCAAGTACTTCGTCGAGGTCATCCTGCCGGGAAGGGAGTCGGGCGGGACGGACTTCCTTGCGGGGATCCGGGCCGAAGAGGGGCCGGTGGTCGGGGGACCGATGCGGATCAGGGTCGGCACCCCGGTGAACGAAGTGGGCCGCTACGCCTACAGGGCCTATCTCGGACCCGTCGAGCGAGAGCGGCTTGCGGCCATCGGCGAAGACCTGGACGAGGTGAACCCGTACGGCTGGTCCTTCTTCCGTCCCTTCATACGCCCGTTCGTGGGCATTGTCCTGGCGGTGGTCAGGTTCCTGCACGAGAGCCTGCTTCTTTCGTACGGCTGGGTGCTGATCGTCATCGGGATCGGGATTCGCGTCGTGATGTGGCCGCTCAACCGCAAGATGATGCTCTCGCAGGTCAAGACGATGGCGGTGCAGCCGTTCGCGGAAGAGATCAAGCGCAAGTACGGCAAGGACCCGCAGCGCATGCAGCAGGAGACGATCAAGCTGTACAAGGAGCACGGAGTCAATCCCCTGGCGGGCTGTCTGCCGATGTTGATCCCGATGCCGGTGCTGCTTGCGCTGTTCTTCGTCTTCCAGAACACGATCGAAATGCGGGGCGTGCCCTTCTTGTGGCTTCCGGACCTGTCCTCGGCGGACCCGTTCTACATTCTGCCGGTCTTCATGGGCGCCAGCCTCTACCTGACGCAGCTGATCACCATGAAGATCTCTGGGAGCGCCGGCAATCCACAGATGAAGATGATGCTGTACATTATGCCCATCTTCCTGACGGTCATCTTCTGGCGGTTTCCGTCCGGACTGAATCTGTACTACGCGACGATGAACCTGGCGTCGGTGCCCCAGCAGATCCTGATCGGCAGGGAACGGAAGAGGATGCAGGCGGCCGGACCGCTGAAGCGCCCCGAGTGACCTCGGTGCCGGAATGGCCGAGTCCCCGTCTCTTCTGGACACCATCGTTGCGCAGGCCACCCCGCCCGGCGCGGGCGCGGTCGCGCTGATCCGCCTTTCGGGGCCTCGCGCGCAGGAGATCGCCAGCGCTCTGTCGGGCGGCGAACGGGAGCCGGCCGGGGTGTGGCCCGAGCGTCGGTGCCAGTTGCGGGCGGTGCGGCGGCCGGGATCGGACGAGGTCCTCGACCATGCGCTCTTCACGGTGTTCAGGGCTCCCCGCAGCTACACCGGCGAAGATGTGGTCGAGGTGTCGACGCACGGCGGCCTCTCGATTCCGGCAAGCGTGGTGGACGCGTGCGTGGCCCTGGGCGCGCGCGCAGCCGATCCCGGCGAGTTCACGCAGCGCGCCTACCTGAACGGCAAGCTCGACCTTACGCAGGCGGAGGCCGTGGGGGATCTGGTCGCGGCAACCTCGCCGAAGGGGCGTGCGGTCGCGCTGCACCAGCTCGAGAGAGGGCTGGGGGCCCGGATCGCGCAGCTGCGCGGCGAAGTGATCGGGCTGTCGGCGCTGCTGGTGCAGCACATCGACTTCCCGGAAGAGGACGACGCGCCCACGCCCATCGACGCGATCGTGTCGCACGCGGGCGGCGTCGGGCGCGAGATGGATCGCCTGTTGGCGACCGCCCCCGCCGGCGAACTGCTGCGAGAGGGTGCCGTGACGGTTCTGGCGGGGCGTCCCAATGCCGGTAAGTCTAGTCTGTTCAACGCTTTAGTGGGATTGGAGAGAGCGATCGTAACCGAGGTGGAGGGGACGACCAGAGATGCGATCGAGGCGGTGGTTTCGATTGGGGGGTTCCCGTTCAGGCTGGTCGACACCGCCGGGCTGCGGGACGGCGCCAGCCGGGTGGAGCGCCTGGGGATCGAGATCGCGCACCGGTATCTTGAGCGTGCGGATGTGGTGCTGGATTGCAGGGAGGCAGGCGAGGAGCGCAGCACCGATCAGGTCGCCTTCCTCGGGGGGTTGTCGTGTCCGGTTGTGAAACTTTTCACAAAGTGGGACTTGGCGCCCGAGGGCGCGGTCGCGGACGGCGGCGAGCTGCCTGTGTCCGTGGTCACGGGCCAGGGACTGAGCGAGCTGAAGGAGACGCTGCGCGACCTGATGTTTCGCGGCGTGGTCGAGGGGCGGGACGAGGTGCCGGTGGTTACGAGCGCCCGCCAGGCCGACCTGTTGCGGCAGGCCAGGGGGGAAGTCGCCGACTTCGCAGAGGCGCTGGGGCGGGGAGTGCCGCCCGAGCTGGCGTCGGCGCATCTCAAGGCCGCCGAGAGTGCGCTCGAGGAGATTCTCGGGGTCGTGGCGACGGACGACGTGCTCGACCGGGTGTTCAGGGACTTCTGCATCGGGAAGTGAGCGGATAGGGGAATGAGCGGCTTGACGCTTCGCTACGACGTCGTGGTGGTCGGCGGCGGTCACGCGGGGACCGAGGCGGCAGCCGCGTCGGCGCGCCTGGGCGCCCGCACCGTGCTGGTGACCCCCGACCTGACGAGGATCGCGCAGATGAGCTGCAACCCCGCGATCGGGGGGGTGGCCAAGGGGACGGTGGCGCGCGAGGTCGATGCGTTGGGCGGGGTGATGGGGCGGGCCACGGACGCGTCGAGCATCCAGTTTCGGATGCTCAACCGCTCCAAGGGGCCCGCGGTGTGGGGTCCCCGCTCGCAGTGCGACCGCGCGCTGTACCCGATCGCGGTCCGGCGGATGCTGGACGAGCTCGACAACCTGGACCTCTTTCAGGAAATGGTGACCGGGCTGCACTTCGAGGGTCGCGCGTGCGGGGTCGAGACCCGTGGGGGCGTCACGATCGAGGCCGGGGCGGTGGTGGTGACGGCCGGCACGTTTCTGCGCGGGAAGATCCATGTGGGCGGCACGGCGGCGCACGGTGCGGGGCGGGCGGGCGAGGGGCCGTCGATCGCTCTGGCCGAGGCTCTAGAGGCGCAGGGGCTGAGGATCGCCCGCTTCAAGACGGGCACGCCGCCGCGGATCGACGGCAGGTCGGTGGACTACGGAAGGTGCGAGCGCCAGGATGGGGACAGCGAGCCGTTCCGCTTCTCGTACTATGCGCGCGAGCCGTTCCTGGAGCAGCGGCCCTGCTGGATCACTTGGGCCGGCGAGGGCTTGAAGAAGGTCGTGGCTTCCAACCTGGCTCGCAGCGCGCTGTACGGCGGCGAGATTTCTGGTCAGGGCCCGCGCTACTGTCCGTCGATCGAGGACAAGGTGCAGAGGTTTCCCAACGCGGCGCGGCACCAGGTATTTCTAGAGCCCGAGGGGCTGGATACGCGGGAACTCTACGTCAACGGGCTGTCCACGTCGCTGCCGCCCGATGTCCAGGTCCGTTTTCTGAGGTCGATCCCGGGGCTCGAAGAGGC
The DNA here is from genome assembly GCA_965221535.1 of Longimicrobiales bacterium. Classification (GTDB taxonomy): domain Bacteria; phylum Gemmatimonadota; class Gemmatimonadetes; order Longimicrobiales; family Gaopeijiaceae; genus Bin94. Next base: position 249,121 of record OZ244894.1, read on the forward strand.
CCGGATGACCAAGCCGGGGTACGCAATCGAGTACGACTATTTCCCGCCCGACCAGCTTCGGCACACGCTCGAACTGCGCGAGGTGCCCGGCCTCTACTTCGCCGGGCAGATCAACGGAACGACCGGATACGAGGAGGCGGCGGGGCTGGGTCTGGTGGCGGGCGCGAATGCGGCGCTTTCGGTCCAGGGCAGGGATCCGTTCGTGCTGGAGCGGGACCAGGCGTACATCGGGGTGCTGGTGGACGATCTGGTCACAAAGGGCGTGGACGAACCGTACCGGCTCTTCACGTCGCGCGCGGAGTTCCGGCTGCTGCTGCGGCAGGACAACGGGCCCGCAAGGCTCGGCAAGCTGGCTCGCTCGCTTGGACTGCTGACGCCGGACCAGCGGGCGGCCCTCGAGGAACGGCTCGCGCGCGAGGAGCGCACGATCGTGTGGTTTCGGGAACACAAGCTGCCGCTGGAGGACGCCAACCGGGTGCTGGAGGAGGCGAACAGCGAGCCGGTTGAGAGACCGGTTCGGGCGCACGCGCTCCTCAAGCGTCCCGGGGTCACCGCGGGTGCGCTGCTTAGGGCCGCCGGGGACGCGGCGCCGGATGTGGATCGCGACGTTCTGGCGACGGTCGAGATCGATGTGAAGTATGAAGGGTACGTTCGGCGGGAACTGGATCGCGCCGAGAAGCTCCGGGCCCAGGCCGACTTTGAGATCCCCGAGGACACGCCCTTCGGCGATTTCGCCACCCTGTCGTTCGAGGCGCGGCAGAAGCTGGCGAGGATCCGGCCCGCGAACTTGGCCCAGGCCAGCAGAATCCCGGGCGTGTCGCCGGCGGATCTCCAGAATCTGATGATGGAGGTCAGACGACGCCGGGGGTCGGGTGAGGCGGCGCGGGGCCCAGCCTGTTTCACGTGAAACACGAGGCGCGCCAGTGTGTTAGGTTTCGAGAACGCGGGCAGCGCAGACGCGGCACTCCCGGCGGCCTGGCTTGCAGGGCTGACATGACATTACGCAGACCATGGCAGTACGCATATCGTGCCATGACATCGTCCAGCACGCCACGCGGCGTAGAAACGGATTCGGTTCCTTGACCCGGGTGATTGCCGTCGCAAACCAGAAGGGCGGAGTCGGGAAGACGACCACCGCGGTCAATCTGGCTTCGGCCTTGGCCAAGCGGGGCGCGAGCGTGCTGCTGGTCGACATGGACCCCCAGGGCAACGCCTCGAGCGGGCTGGGACTGGTCGACCGGGACAACATCAACACCATCTACGATGTCCTCGTGCGCGGCCTGCCCGCCTACAAGGCGATCCGGGCCACAGGGTGCCACCCGAAGCTGTCCCTCCTGCCAGCGAACCGCGACCTTGTCGGCGCGGAGGTGGAAATGGTCGGTGTGCGGGACCGGGAGACCATTCTCAGAGAGGCCTTGGGTCCAATCGCCCGGGACAGCGACTTCGTACTGATCGACTGTCCTCCTTCCCTTGGCCTGCTGACCCTGAACACCCTCGCAGCCGCCGGATCGGTTCTGATTCCCATCCAATGCGAGTACTACGCGCTCGAAGGGCTCTCCCAGCTGCTGAACACGGTCCAGCTCGTGCAGAGGGGTCTGAATCGCGACCTGTCGATCGAGGGGGTGCTGTTGACCATGTACGACCAGCGCCTGAGCCTGTCGCGTCAGGTTGCGACCGATGCCAAGCGGTTCTTTGGATCGAGGGTGTTCGAGACAGTCATACCCAGGAACGTCAGCATTGCCGAGGCGCCGAGCTTCGGCCAGCCGGTTGGCGACTACAATCCGGCTTCCGCCGGCGCCCGCCGATATGATGCCCTGGCCCGGGAGATCGCGAACGGGCACGGACCACCGTCGGCGCACAATGGAGCGAGCAAGCCATGAGCAAGAGCGACCGTTTGGGAAGGGGCTTGGGTGCGCTCCTCGGGGACTACATGGAGACGACCCAGGCGGCCCCGGAGGACACCGAAGCGACCAGCGGACTCCCGGTTCGGGCCATCGCCCCGAATCCATTTCAGCCAAGGCGCACGTTCGATCCCGACGAGCTGGGCGAACTGGCGTCCTCGATCAAGGCCAACGGCCTGCTGCAGCCCATTCTCGTGCGGCGGTCCGCCTCGGGGCGCAGCTACGAACTGGTGGCTGGCGAACGGCGCCTAAGGGCGGTCAAGCAGCTCGGCTGGACCGAGGTCCCGGCCTTGGTTCGCGAGGTCGACGATCGCACACTGCTCGTGCTGGCTCTTGTAGAAAACCTGCAGCGGGAAGCGCTGGGGCCGCTTGAGGAGGCCGATGGCTACCACGAACTTCGGGAAACGTTCGGCTATACGCAGCAGGAGGTTGCGGACGCGGTGGGGAAGAGCCGCTCGGCGGTTGCGAACATGCTTCGCCTTCGCCGACTGCCGCCGTCCGTTCGACGCATGCTGGTAGCGGGCGATCTGGCCATGGGGCACGCAAGGGCGCTGCTCGCCGTCGACGATCCGCTCAAGGCCGCCGATCTGGCGCGCGAGGCGGTTGCGGGCGGGTGGTCGGTGCGAGAGACCGAACGCAAGGTGCGGGAAGGGCTGAAGGGACCCGAGGACTCGCCGCAGGCAGCCGAGAGCGAGAGTGCGAAGGAGCCGGATCCGGCCGTCGACGCGCTCGCCGATGCTCTGTCGGACCATCTGGGCACACGGGTTGCGGTACAGTGGAGGGGACAGGGTCGGGGCACGATACGCGTGGTCTTTCAGTCCGCGCGGGATCTGGAGCGCGTCTTCGCGGCCATGACCGGCAAGGACGCCGCCGCGGTCCTCGCGTGACCCGAGGGCATGCCATGACACCGACCCGTGCCGCATTGCGGCGGCAAGGCCGTGGCTAGGCACAGCCGGGGCTAGGCCAGACCGTGGCTCGCGACGAACGGAAGCTGTCGATCATCGTGCTCCCGGATTGGGGGCCGCCGACCCGGACGATCCAGGTCACTTGGCGTCGCGCCAGGCTGATCATGATGCTGGGGGCGTTCTTCGCGGCGGCGTTCGCGGTGGTGACCGTCACCTGGATCTCAATGGCGCGCCGCGCCGCCATCTCCGATGACCTGCGGATCGAGAGGGACGCGCTGCTGGCGCGAAGGGACAGCATGTCCATTCTGGCCGAGCGCCTCGCCGGCCTCGAGGCGAGGGAGACGCAGTTGCGGGTGCTGTCCGGCCTCGAAGGGAGTCGCGATTCGGAGCTGTGGCGGTCCGGCGCGCCGCGGACAGGCGCCTCGGCTGCGAGCCCCACAGCGGACGACGCCGAGACGGAGCCGACGATGTGGCCGCTGACCGAGCGCGGCTTTGTGACCCAGTCGCTGCTCGACGGGGACGCGGGGGACCATCCCGGAATCGACATCGCGATCCCGAGCGGCTCGTACGTCAGGGCGGCGGGCGGCGGCGAGGTGATCGAAGCCGCCCAGGATCCCGTGTATGGGCTCTTTGTGCTGATCGACCACGGGAACGGTGTTTGGACCCGCTACGGGCACGCCGTATATTTGGCCGTGGAGCGTGGTCAGAGCGTGAAGCGCGGCGAAGTCATCGCGCTGTCGGGCTCGACGGGGCGGTCGACCGCGCCCCACCTGCACTTCGAGATCACGAGGAACGGGCGCGCGGTCGACCCCATGACAATGGTGACGCCTCCATAGCAGTCCGTGGTTCCGCGGGCCGAGCCTGCCTTTGGGCCGGGCCGATTCGACAACCCCCGACAAATGCGAGGACGACACGATGGCAAGAGGCCGTGCGGCCCCGACTGCCGCCCAGACGGTCATTTCGATCATCGGCCCGGGCATGCACGTGAAGGGCGACTGCGAAACGAGCGACACGATCCGCATCGAGGGTGTAGTCGAGGGTTCCGTCACCGCGAAGAAGGCCGTCGTGATCGGCCAGGAGGGTCGCGTGATGGGCGACATCACCACCGCTGACGCGAAGATCGCGGGGAAGGTAAAGGGCACGCTCAAGATTCAGTCTCGCCTCGAGCTGGGCGAGACGTGCGTGATCGACGGCGAGATTCAGGCCGCGCGGGTGCAGCTCGCCGACGGCGGCACGGTCAGCGGCGCGCTTCATGTCGGCACGCAAAGAGACGCCCATAACGAGGGCGCGCCGCCGAGCGGGGAGGCGGCTGGCAAGCAGGCCCCGACTTCGCAGCCGACCGCCAAGGGTCGGCGCCGCGGTCGCAAGTAGGCCACGACCAAGGCAGGCCCGCCCAAATGCGCGCTGTGCCGCTCACAGAAGTCGTCGCGTTCCTGGACCGATACCTTGCAGTCGGGTCTGCGGCGGACTATCCGAACGCGCTCAACGGCCTGCAAGTCGAAGCGGACGGGCCCGTGGAGCGCTTCGCGGTAGCGGTGGACGCGAGCGAGGCCGTCATCAATGCCGTGCAGGACTGGGCGGACCTGCTGATCGTCCACCATGGCCTGTTCTGGGGTGGCCTTCAACCGCTGACGGGGCCGCACTTCAGGCGCGTCAGGGCGCTGATCGAAAGCGGCACGGCGTTGTACAGCGCCCACCTGCCCCTCGACTCCCACCCCGAGGTCGGGAACTCGGCGGTTCTGGCACGCGCGCTGGGCTTGACGTCGCTCGAGCCGTTCGCAGAGTACAAGGGGGCGCCGGTCGGGTGGCGCGGGGTGCTGCCCGGGCCCGGCGCGAGCCTGCGCGACTTTGCGGCCAAGCTGGCCGCCGTGCTCGGAACCGAGGTCAGGACGCTGCCCGGCGGATCGGACGCGGTGTCCACGGTTGGCGTCGTGACCGGGGCCGGCGCATCGACGCTGGGCGAGGCGGCCGCGCTCAAGCTCGACGTGCTCGTGACCGGCGAGGCCCAGCACCATCATGCCATTGACGCAGCCGAGATGGGGGTTGCCGTGTTGCTCGGCGGACATTATGCGACGGAAACCTGGGGTGTGAAGCAGGTGTGCGAACTGCTCGCCGGCCATTTCGGAATCGAGGGCCGCTTCGTAGACTTCCCGACAGGACTTTAGGCCAGGGCGCCCTCTGCAACTCTTGGGTGCCAATCACCATGGACAAGAAGGCTCATCGAATGACGCAGACTCCGCCCGCGACCTGTCCGCAGTGCCCGCACCGGATGCGCGCCGTCGAAGCGGGCGACCGCTTCTGTGGCCAGTGCGGCATCTCGCTGGAGGCGCCCGAAGAACCCCGGCTCGACGCTTCGAACGCGCGCATTCCCTGGGCGGTCGCAGCCATGCTGGCGCTGGCGCTGACTCTTGTCCTTCTGCTGCGGAGCGGGGGCGGCCGCCAGATCGCGCTCTCGCCGCCGCCTGCCGCACAGGGCGGCGCACAGGGCGGCAACGTGACCGCGCTGGGGCCGACGTCGGCGGTCGACCTAGACACGATGACCCCCCGGGAGGCCGCCATCAGGCTCTTCGACCGGGTCATGAGGCTGATCGAGTCCGGCAACCAGATGGAAGCCAACCAGTTCCTGCCGATGGCGATCGCGTCGTTCGACCGCATCGCGGCCCTTTCGCTGGACGACCGCTTCCACCTTTCGCTGCTGCACGCGGCTGCGGGCGACGGGGCGTCTGCGCTTGCGGTGGCCGAAGCGGGACTTGCGATCAGGCCGACACACATTCTGCTGCTCGGAGCCGCGGCCAGCGGCGCCCTCCTCGTCGACGACGCGGCGGCGGCGCGGGCGCACTATCAGACCCTTGTCGACGTGTACGACGAAGAGATCGGGGCGAACCTGGAAGAGTACGGCTCCGGGCAGGGCGGCCACGCCAACCTTCTTCCCGCGCTGAGGGCCGAGGCCGCCGCCTATCTGGCCGGCGCCGAATAGGAACGCAGCCGCCATGATCGAATCCCCCCTCGGGCTCGCGACGATGTTCGCGGTCGTCGCCGCGCTGGCCTTTTGGCTGGACTACCGCTTCGAGGCGCTCGGCAAGCTGGGCGCGTCGATGATGGCGATCATCTTCGGCGCGGTCCTTTCGAACGCGGGGCTGGTGCCCGTCGCCTCGCCCGTCTACGACGTGGTTGTCGGCCCGGTCACGTCGGTGTCGATCGCCTGGCTGCTCCTGTCCGTCAATCTTCGGGACCTGGTGAAGGCCGGACCGCGCATGACGGGCGCGTTCGCCCTCGCCGTCGCGGGGACGGTGATCGGGGCGTTCGTGGCGGCGCTCATCTTCGGCCACTATTTCCCCGAAAACACCTGGCGCATCGCCGGGGCGCTGACCGGCACCTATTCCGGCGGCTCCGTCAACTTCGTGTCCGTGGGCCGCGAGGTCGGTCTCTCGGGCCCCCTGTTCGCAGGACTCAACGCGGCGGACGCCGTGGTGACCGGCCTCTGGCTGGGCGCCTCGCTCGTGCTGCCCCTGTGGCTGGCGCGCTTCTACAAGGCGACCAGGCAGGAGTCGCCCGCGCCCGCGACGGCCCCCGACCCCCAACACGATCCGGCCGAGCGCTCGCAGCACCACCCCTACTTCGTGCGCGAGGGGCTGTCGGCGGTGGGAATCGCGAACCTGTTCGCCGCCGGGCTGATTCTGGTGCTGGTCTCGGAGTGGCTCCACCAGATGTACCCCGGCATTCCGGCCATCCTGATCCTCACGACGCTGGCGCTGGCGCTGGGGCACTCGCCGCTGTATCGGGACGCGCCGGGCGCGATGCAGCTCGGTTCGGTGGGCCTCCACTTCTTCTTCGTGCTGATCGGCATTCTGTCGCGATTCTCGGAGATCGCCGCGGTGGGCGTCGAGGTCTTCTACTTCACCCTCACCGTGGTCGCCGTTCACGCGGTTTGGGTGCTGGGCCTGGGCAAGCTCATTCGCCTGGACATCGGCACGCTCCTGGTGGCGTCGCAGGCGGCCGTGGGCGGGCCGTCGAGCGCGCTGGCGGTCGCGGTCGCGCGCGAATGGCGGCATCTGGTGCTGCCCGGGGTCGTGATGGGGCTCTTCGGCTATGCGGTGGGGACGTACCTGGGCCTGGGGGTTGCCGCGGTGCTGCGATAAGCAGCTCGCGGCCCTGAGGGCGAAGCCGGGCTTGGCCGCGCGCCGCCGGGCAGGCCATGGACTATCCCTCTCCAACTCTCTTATCATTCACGCCCATTGGCCGCCATCCGAGACCGCTGGGAAACGAGGACGACGGGAGTGAGACCGCTGGAAATGAGAACGACGGGAGTGAGACCGGGCGGCTACGCCCCCCAGGGCAAGGACACGGGCAGGGTGAAGCCGAAGGGCACGTCACGGATTCCGGCCCATTGCGGCGTGGACACCATTCCGATCACGTCGCGCAAGCCGTCGTGGCTGAGGGTGCGCTCGCCCGGGGGGGCCAACTACCTGCGCCTCAAGCGGCTCATGCGCAGCCGGTCGCTGCACACGGTCTGCGAAGAGGCCGGCTGCCCCAACATCGGCGAGTGCTGGGAGGCGGGGACGGCCACCTTCATGATCCTGGGCGACGTCTGCACCCGCGCCTGCAAGTACTGCGCGGTGGCGCACGGGATGCCCACCGAGCTCGACCTCGACGAGCCCAGGAGGGTGGCCGAGACGATCGAGGCGATGGCGCTGGACCATGTGGTGATCACGTCGGTCAACCGGGACGAGCTCGCCGACGGCGGCGCCAGCATATACGCCGCGACGATCCGCGAGGTGCGCGCGCGCCTCCCGAACTGCTCGGTCGAGGTGCTGATCCCCGACTTCAAGGGCGACGAGGACGCGCTGCGCACGGTGATGGACGCGCGCCCCGCGATTCTGGGCCACAACCTGGAGACGGTCGACCGCCTTCACCCCGAGGTGCGGCCCGGCGGACGCTACTGGCGCTCGATATCGTACCTGGGGAGCGCGAAGCGCATCGACGCGTCGATCCTGACCAAGACGGGGATCATTCTGGGGATGGGCGAAGAGGCGCACGAGATCCGGCAGGCGATGGCCGATCTGCGCGAGGCTGCGGTCGACATCCTGACCCTGGGGCAGTACCTGCGCCCCTCCCGGCAGCACATTCCCGTGGCCCGCTGGGTGACGCCCGACGAGTTCGGCGAATGGAAGCGGATCGGCGAGGACGAATATGGATTCCGCCACGTGGAGTCGGGTCCCCTGGTGCGCTCCAGCTACCACGCGAAGGAACAGGCGCGCGAGGTCGAGGCGGGCGGTCCGGGGTCGATACGCGAGGTGATGGAAGCCGACGTCCCGGCGCCGGCGGAACTGGTGGGACCGGTCGGTAACGCAGCTGCAGCGCAAGGGGCCGGGCGGCCCGCGCCTCGGCCGGAGCTCGTCCAGCTCCATTCGTCGCGGCGGCCGACCAGGCCCCGGCGAGCCACCGGCACGGGGGGCTGACGCACGATGGCGCAACGCAAACAGGACAAGGAGGCAGTGGCGACGATGACCGACATCGGGACGGTCGACGCCGAGAACGAGACCGACGCCGGCGCGGCGGGCCTGGAGGGCTTCTCGAGCGACGAACTGCAGGCCCTGCTCGCCGAAATGCTGCTGTACCGCCGCTTCGAGGAGAAGGCGGAGGAAGCCTACGCGATCGGCAAGATCGGGGGCTTCTGTCACCTGCACATCGGGCAGGAAGGACTGGCGGCGGGTGCGATCAAGCCTCTCCGCGAGGACGACCTGGTGATCACTGCGTACCGCGAACACACGCAAGCGATTGCGAAGGGGATCACGCCCCGCGCGGTGATGGCCGAGCTCTACGGCAGAACAGACGGCTGTTCGGGCGGGCGCGGAGGATCGATGCACCTGTTCGACACCCGGGTGGGATTTCTGGGCGGCCATGGGATCGTGGGCGGCCAGATTCCGCTGGGCGCGGGAGTCGCGTGGGCGATTCGGTACCGAGGCGGCGACCAGATATGCGTGTGCTTCATGGGAGACGCGGCGGTCAATCAGGGCGCCTTCCTCGAGTCGCTGAACATGTCTTCGATCTGGGGGCTGCCGGTCATCTACGTCGTCGAGAACAACGGTTACGGCATGGGCACGGCATTTTCGCGCGTCTCGGCCACAGAGATGGAGGCGCGCTCCGGCGCCTACGGCATCCCGGCGCACACCGTGAACGGGCAGGATGTGCTGGAGACGTACCGCTTCTTCGAGAATCTGGCCGAGCACGTTCGCTCGGGGGCGGGCCCGCAGTTTGTGAACGCGGTCACATACCGCTTCCGGGGACACTCGATGTCCGATCCGGTGTCGGGAACCTACCGGTCGAAGGAGGAGGTCGATTCGCACGTCGAGGAGCAGGATCCGATCACCATTCTGCGCGACCGCATGATGGAGGCGGGCCTGCTGACCCAGGCCGAACTCGAGGCCATGGACGCCGACGCGCGCGCGACCAGCAACGATGCCGCCGAGTTTGCGGACGCGTCGCCCCTGCCCGACCCCTCGACGCTGTACGACCACGTGTACGCGGAAATCAACCCGCACGGCCGCCTGTTCCTGGACGGACGAGGCGGAGGGCCCGGGGGCGGAGGGCCGGATGCCGGAGGGCCTGCGCACGTCGCGCCCGCGGTGGAAGCACCTGCTGCCGGAGGGCCGGACCATGGCTGAGATCACCTACCGCGAGGCGCTCAACCAAGCCATGTGCCAGGAGATGGACCGCGACGAATCGGTGTTCCTGATGGGCGAGGAGGTCGCCGAGTACGACGGCGCCTACAAGGTCTCGCGGGGCATGCTCGACCGCTACGGCGACCGCCGCGTGGTCGATTCGCCGATCAGCGAGCTTGGCTTCGCCGGACTCTGCGTGGGCGCGGCGATGGCCGGCCTGCGCCCCATCTGCGAGTTCATGACGTTCAACTTCTCGATCCTCGCCCTCGACCAGGTCATCAACAGCGCCGCCAAGATGCTGTACATGACCAACGGCCAGATCCCGGTGCCGATCGTCTTCCGCGGCCCCACCGGCGCGGCGTTGCAGCTCTCGGCGCAGCACTCGCAGGCGTGCGAGACCTGGTACGTGCACGCGCCGGGCGTGAAGCTGGTCACCCCCGCGACCCCCGCCGACGCCAAGGGGCTGCTCGCAGCGGCGATCCGCGACGACGATCCGGTGGCCGTCATGGAGGGCGAGCTGCTGTACAACGTGCGGGGCGAGGTTCCCGACGACGAATACGTGATCCCGCTCGGGGTGGCCGACCTCAAGCGCTCGGGCGACGATGTCAGCATCATCACGCACGGCAAGATGGTGCATGTGGCGCTGCAGGCGGCGCGCGCGCTGGCCCGAGACGGAATCGAGGCCGACGTGCTCGACCTTCGCTCGATCCGCCCGCTCGACGTCGACGCCATCCTGGAGTCGGTGGCGCGCACCAACCGCGCCGTCTACCTAGAAGAGGGGTGGCCGTTCGCCGGCGTCGGCTCGCAGATCGTCTCGCTGATCCAGGAGGAGGCGTTCGACGACCTGGACGCGCCGGTCGTCCGCGTGACCCAGGCCGACGTGCCGATGCCCTACGCCAAGAACCTGGAGCAGCTCGCCAAGCCCGGGGTGAAGGGCGTCGTGGACGCATGCCGGAAGGTTCTGTACCTGCCCGCGTAAACCCCTGACCCGAAACGTCTTGCGGGATCCCAAGGGGCGCAGGCGGCCCCCAAACTCATAGCGAGCGAAGAAATGGCAACCAAGGTCCACATGGAGGCGCTCTCGCCCACGATGGAAGAGGGCCAGGTCGTAAAGTGGCTGAAGGAAGAGGGCGACGCGGTCACGCAGGGCGATGTCCTTGCAGAGATAGAGACCGACAAGGCGACGATGGAGCTGGTCGCTCGCGGCGACGGCGTGCTTCGGAGGATCCTGGCTGCCGAGGGCGTCGCGGCCCCGGTCGGCGATGTGATAGCAATCATCGCGGCCGGCGACGAGGACATCGCGGCGCTCGTGGAGGGGCTCGGCGGCGGGGCGGGGCCGGGTGAAGCGGCGGGTGAAGCTGAAGCGGCAGCGGCCCCCGGCGCGGCTGCTGCCGCTGAGGGCACGGCCCCGGCTGGCGGTGCTGCGGCCGCCCCCGCCGCGGCAGCCGCGGCCACCACAGCCGCCGCCACATCAGCCCCAGCTGCCACAGCCGCCGCGTCTGCCGCGGCCGCCACCCCCACCCCACCCCGCGGCCGCCTCAAGGCGTCGCCCCTCGCCAGACGGCTGGCTGGCGAGCTCGGCCTCGACCTCCGCGCCGTGCAGGGATCCGGACCCGGCGGCCGCGTCATTCGGCGCGATGTCGAGGGCGCGGCTGCCGCCGCCGCCTCGGCGCCCGCCGCCGCCGCCGCGCCGACGCCCGCGCCCGCAGCGGCCACCGCCCCCGGAGCGGCAGCCGCGATGCCGGCGGCCCACGTGCCGCCGGCAGCTTCCGGCGCCGACTACGAGGACATCCCCCTGTCGCAGATGCGCAAGACCGTGGCGCGCCGCCTGACCGAGTCGCTCGGGCCGGTGCCGCACTTCTTCCTCACGGTCGATGTGGACATGACGCGCGCTCTGGCGGCGCGCGGCCGCGTCAACGAAATGCTGGCCACGCGCGGGGCCAAGGCGTCGCTCAACGACATGGTGGTCAAGGCCGCAGCGGTCGCGCTCACCCACCACCCGAACTGCAATGCCTGGTGGCAGGGCGACTCGATCCGCCGCTTCAACCGCGTGCACATCGGGGTGGCGGTGGCCGTGCCCGACGGCCTCATCACGCCGGTCGTCACCGACGCCCACGCCAAGGGGCTGGGACAGATCAGCGCCGAGGTGCGCGAACTGGCCGGGAGGGCGCGCGACAAGAAGCTGCAGCCGCACGAGTACACGGGCTCGACCTTCTCGATATCGAACCTGGGCATGTTCGGGATCGAGGAGTTCACGGCGGTGATCAACCCGCCCGAAGCGGGAATCATCGCGGTGGGCGCCGTCGAGGAGCGCCCGGTGGCCGTGGACGGCGAAGTCGTCGTGCAGCCGCGCATGCGGATCACGATGAGCTGCGACCACCGCGTCATCGACGGTGCGCAGGGCGCGGCGTTCCTGTCCACGCTCAAGTCGTTCCTCGAGGAACCGGCGGCGATCCTGATCTAGCTGGATTCACTACAACAAAAGAGGCTACACCCTTGGCAGGAAACACACAGAGCAACACGGACTTCGACGTCGTCGTCATCGGCGGCGGACCAGGGGGCTACGTGGCCGCCATCCGCGCCGGCCAGCTCGGGCTCAAGGTCGCCTGCGTCGAGGCCGACAAGCTGGGCGGCGTGTGCCTGAACATCGGGTGCATCCCCACCAAGGCGCTCCTCAGCAGCGCGCTCATGGTCAACGAGCTCAAGGACGCCGCGGGGCACGGGATCACCTTCGACGGATTCGCGGCCGATCTGGGGCCCGCGCAGAAGCGCAGCCGCTCGGTGGCCAACAAGCTGTCGTCCGGCGTCGACTTCCTGCTCAGGAAGAACAAGGTCGCCCACATCGAGGGCTACGGGCGTCTTCTGGGGGGCGGCAGGGTCGAGGTCGACAACGACGGCGAGAAGCGGGTCGTCCGCGCCCGCGACATCATCATCGCCACGGGTTCAAGGCCGCGCAGCCTGCCCTTCCTGCAAATCGACGAAGAGCGGATCTGGTCTTCCACGGGCGCGCTGTTCCAGGACAAGGCGCCCGAAACGCTCGTGGTCGTCGGCGCGGGAGCGGTTGGGATGGAGTTCGCGGACATCTACAACGCCTACGGCACCAAGGTCACCGTCATCGAGGCGCTCGACCGCGTTCTGCCGCTCGAGGACGCGGACTCTTCGCGCACCGTGGCCACGGCCTTCAAGAAGCGGAAGATGGACATCTTCACGAGCGCCCGCGTGGAGAGCACTGAGGTGGTCGACAACGGGGTCGTCATCTCGTTCACCGACAAGCGCGGCAAGGCCCACCGTCTCGAAGTCGACTACGTGCTCTCTGCCGTGGGTCGGATTCCCAACACCGAGGACATCGGGCTCGACGCGGCCGGCGTGAAGCTCACCGAGCGAGGCGGCTTCGTCGCGGTCGACGAGGCCATGCGCACCAACGTCGAAGGGGTTTGGGCCGTGGGCGACTGCGCGGGCCAGCAGCTCCTGGCGCACAAGGGCATGCACGAAGGCGTCGTCGCCGCCGAACACATCGCCGGCGTCGGCCACCACACCGTGGACTACGCAAACGTGCCCAACTGCACCTACTGCCACCCCGAGGTCGCGTCGGTGGGGCTCACCGAGGAGCAGGCCCGCGAAAAGGGCCTGGACATCGAAGTCGGCAAGTTCCCCTGGGCGGGGAACGGCCGCGCGCTGGCCGCCGGCGACTCGACCGGATTCGTCAAGGTCATCCGCGACAAGCGCTACTCCGAGGTCGTCGGCGCGCACATCGTGGGCCCCCACGCCACCGAGCTCATCGCCGAATTCGTGATGGCCCGCCACCTGGAATCGACCGTCGAAGAGATCGACCGCGCCATGCACCCCCACCCAACCCTCTCCGAGGCCGTCGCCGAAGGCGCCCTCGGCGCGCTGGGGCGTGCGCTGCACATTTGAGGGGGGTGGAGGAGCGGCTTGGACCCGAGGGGGGTCCGGCGAAGGGACACTCGGCAACCGGGTGGACATTTCGCCGCGTCTTGGAGCCACATTAGGTTGCGGGCCGCCACGGATCAACCGTAAAGGCAAGGGAGGTCACGATGGAAGTTCCTCTCGCTGTCTTGGCTGACAGCGCCAACGTCAGCCAGGAGGGCAAGCTCAACATCATGGGGATCTTCAGCCAGATCGATGCCCCGAGTCTCCCGCACCAGCATTCTCAAATGGCGCTGGTAATCGCAATGGAGGTCGAGGTAGGGCAGGAGCACCAAGCGGGGATCACCTGCATGGACGCGGACGGGGGAACGCTCTTGGAGGCCACGGCCACGATCGAGGTGCCCATCCAGGATTCCACCCCGCGCACGACCGTAAATCACATCATTAATCTCCAGCAATTCGAATTCCCCAGAGAGGGCGACTATTCCTTCCGCATCCTCTTGAATGGCGAGCTCAAGCGGTCTGTTCCCCTCACGGTGAAGTTGGCCGACTGAGTTCCGGTGCCCGGCAACTCAAAGCTGCTGGAGCGAATCCGCAACAAGAGGGAGGTGCGCCAGGCAACACTCGTTCGTCTCTTGAAATCATTCGGATTCGAAGAACGGCCCGGGGGAAACCACATAGTATTCACCTACGAGGACGAGATGATCCCGATCCCGCACAAGCGGCGGCTAGGGCGACTCTACGTGAAGACCGTGGTCACCGCGCTCGACGAGATCATCCGAGCCGAGAAGGGGGCAGCAGATGCTGAGGCTGACAACTGATCCGAAACACGGATACTACATTACGGTTGAAGAGGGCGAGTTCGCCGACGGGACCAAGTACTACACAGCGATGGCACCGGAAATACGCAACTGCCTCTTCGAGGCCGACACCCGGGCGAAGGCCGAGGAGGGCCTTCACGACGTAATTGATCACATGGTCCGTCTGATCATCGAGCGAGGGAAGTCACCGCCGACCCCCTTGTTCGCGCGGCCCACCACCAGCAGTCGACACACGAGTACCGTTTGGGCCTACCCGGCGCCCCTAGGTCCAACGGTGCGGCTGCTTCCCGTCCCGGGCCGCCGTACCGCCTGAGGGTCACGCCGCCCCCACAAGTTCCAGCGCGGCGAGCGCCAGCACCTGGGTGCACGACACCAGATCGTCGACGGCGCAGGATTCGTCGGGCTGGTGGGCCTCTTCGAGGGGACCGGGGCCGTACGCCACGCAGTGTTCGACGCCCGCGAGGCGCGCGAAGTGCTTCTGGTCGTACGTGCCGGGGCTGGCCACGAGTTCGGCCTCTTCGCCGCGCACCTCGCGCACCGCACGCGCCAACGCCCTGACGAGCGGGGAGCCCCTGGGGGCAGAGGTGGGGTGGACCACCATGCGGTCGTCGATGGTGAAGCGGCGGCCCGGGTCGTCGCTCGCGACCTCGGCGACGAGCTCGGAGATCTCGCTCCGGACCTCGTCGAAGGGCTCTTCGGGAACGAACCGGCGGTCGAAGGTGGCCACGCAGCGGTCGGCGACGCAGGGAGACTGGGTGTCGGCGCCGGCCTGGCCGCCGGTGATGGCGTTGACGTTGAGCGAAGGGCGCCGCGAGGGCGCGGGGACGACCGGGAGCTCGGAGCGCCTCGCCGCAAGCTGGGGTCCCAGGCGGGTGCGGAACGCTTCGAGCAGCGCGCCCATGTCGTCGATGGCGCTGCGGCCAAGGTGGCTCATGCTGCCGTGCGCCGCATGGCCGTGGGCGACGACGTCGAACCAGTAGACGCCTCGGTGCCCCACGCAGATCCGCGCCGGGCCGAACGGCTCGGGGATGATCGCATAGTCGGTGTTGCGGGCCGAGATGACGCCCGTCTCGCACAGGTGCGCGACGCCCGCGAAGCCGCCGCTCTCCTCGTCCACCGTGGCGCTGATGTCGACCGAACCCGCCAGCTCGACGCCGGCGCGGCGGATGGCCTCGACCGCGAAGACCGCCGCCGCGATCCCGGACTTCATGTCCGAGGCGCCGCGCCCGAAGATGCGGCCGTCGCGCACAAGGCCCGCGAACGGATCCACGGTCCACCCCTCGCCCGGAGGGACCACGTCGAAGTGCCCGTTGAGGTGCAGGGTCCGGCCCCTCTCGCGTCGCTTGCTCCCGCGCCCTCCCGCCGCGCTGCCGCCCCGGCCCACCACATTCACCCGCGGATGGCTGGCCGTGTGCTCGGGGCGGCCCCTGGCGTCGACGTAGTCCACCGCCATGCCCGCCTGCTCCAATCGCCGCCCGATCAGCTCCGCGCATTCCCTGTACGCGTCTCCCGGCGGGTTGACAGTGGGAATCCGGATCATGTCGGTGGTGAAGGCGACGATCTCGTCGCGCGCCGCCTCGACCTGGGCGACGACTCGGTCTGCGCGGCCGGCGAGAGACGGAGGGGTCACGGCTGGGTCTTTGCGGGATGAGGACGGAGGGGTGGTCAACCGGCGGGGCTCGCGCGGCCGCGTCGCGGCAGCGGGCCGGGCGACCGCGCCGGATCGCGACGCTGTAAATTGTGCTTCCCCCGCACGCCACGCGAAACCCCGGGAAGAGCCCCGCCATGACCTCCATGTTCAGCTTGCAGGGCCGCACGGCCGCGATCGTCGGCGCCGGCTCCGGCATCGGCGAAGCCGTCGCAGCCGGCTGCGCCGATGCCGGAGCCTTCGTGCACTGCCTCGACATCGACCCCGATGCCGCGGCCCGGAGCGCCGCCGCCATCCGCGCGGCGGGGGGCGAGGCCGCATCGGCCCGGCTCGACATCGTGGACGGCGCCGCCGTGACGGCCGCCTTCGCCGACATCGCGACCGCGCACGGCTCTCTCGACATCGCGGTGTGCACGCCCGGCGTGAACGTGCGCAAGCCGCTCCTCGACTACACCGACGACGAGATCGACCGCGTGCTGGGCCTCAACCTCAAGGGCGGCGCGCACGTGATTCAGGCCGCGGGGCGAATCATGCGCGCCCAGGGGTCCGGGTCGATCGTGCTGTTCAGCTCGATACGGTCGGTCGTGGTCGAGCCGGGCCAGAGCATGTACGCGGCGACCAAGGCGGGGATCGTGCAGATGGTGCGCGCCGCCGCGGCCGAGCTCGGGCCGCACGGGGTGCGGGTGAACGCGGTGGCGCCGGGCGTGATCGACACGCCGCTGACCGCGCCGATCAAGGACACGCCCGACTGGTACGAGGCATATGCCGCGCGCAGCATCTTCAACCGCTGGGGCGCGGCGCGCGAGATGGCCGGGCCGACCGTGTTCCTGGCGTCGGACGCCGCCAGCTACGTGACCGGGACGGTGCTCTTCGCGGATGGCGGCTGGACCGCGGTCGACGGGCGGTTCGCGCCGCCAGGCATGTAGGGCGGCCCGAAGCAGCCGACGCGACCCTTTCTTCGCTGACGGGACCCGGGGCGCGCGATGTCGCGGGCCGCCGGGGCGGCTGCGCCCCTAAAGGTCGACCTCTATCCCCTTCAGCTCGAGAACCCGCGCCAGGGTCTTGCCGATCTCGTTGTCGGGGGTCGATGCGCCGGCGGTGATCCCCAGCTGGAAGGGACCGCTCGGGAGCCAGTTCCACGCGGTGACCTCGGGGGCGAGCGGATCCAGCTCGGCCTTGTGGCGGATCGCTCCGGTGTCCAGGTCGATGCACGCGGCGTTGTCGATGTGGAAGGTCGTCGTGTAGCCGCGGCACAGGTGGGCGAGGTGATTGGTGTTGGACGAGTTGTAGCCGCCGATCACGACCATGACGTCCGGGGGGTCCTGCATCATCTCCAGAACCGCGTCCTGGCGCTCCTGGGTGGCGGAACAGATGGTGCCGAACGAGCGGAAGTGCTCCTGCGCGTGCTCCTCGCCGAAGGACTCGGCCATCATCTCGCGCAGGCGCGCCCCGATGGCCAGGGATTCGGTGGCGAGCATGGTGGTCTGGTTGGCGACGCCGATCTTGCCCAGGTGCAGGTCGGGGTCGAAGCCCTCGGAGCTGCACTTGGCGAACCGGCGCAGGAAGTCGTCGCGGCCGAGCCGCCCATCGCGCCCGGTCAGGTAGGCGCCGACCATCTCGGCCTCGTCCATGTTGCGGACGACGATGTACTTGCCCCCTTCGTGGCGCTCCACCTGGCTGGCCGTGGCCCGCGACTCCTCGTGCGAGTACTTGCCGTGGACCACCGCCGTGAACCCGTCGCGGGCGTAGCCGTCGACGCGCTTCCAGACCAGCAGCACCGAGCCGCAGGTGGTGTCCACAAGAATGCAGCCGATCGCCTGCAGGGTCTTCTGGTCCTTGAGCGTGACGCCGAACGCGGGGATGATCACCACGTCGTCGGGGGTGACGCGGGCGAAGTCGAAGTTGCCGTCGTCGTCGGGGTAGATGAACTCGATGCCCATCTCCTGCAGGCGCTTGTTGACGTGCGGGTTGTGGATGATCTCGCCCACGAGGTAAACGCGCTTGTCGGGGAACTTGTGGCGCGTCTGGTAGGCGTAGTCGACCGCGCGATCGACGCCGTAGCAGAAGCCGAAGTCCTTGGCCAGACGAACCGTGACGTCGCCGAACCGGTCGGCGTAGGCCCGCGAGCGGATCCGTTCGAGAAGCGCCGAGTGGTATTCCGACTCGATGATGGGCTTCACCTCGGCCTTGAGTCCGAAGCCCTTGCGGAAATAGGTGTCTTTCATGGCGATGAATATACATTGCATGGGCCGTCCCCGGATGACGCCGCGTTCTGCGCGCGGGCGGGGGCTGCAAGTCCACGGAGCCCCCGAATGAACAACGACATCTCCTTTCTCGAACGCCTTCTCGACGCGCCCGGTCCCTCGGGCTTCGAGGCGCGCCCGGCCGGGGTGTGGCGCGACGAGGCCGCTTCGTTCGCCCAGGTGTGGACCGACGTGGTGGGCAACAGCTACGCGGCGATCCGCCGAGACGCGAGGCCCCTGGCGCTGCTGGCGGGCCACATCGACGAGATCGGGCTGCAGGTTACGCACGCGGACGAGTCCGGGCTGCTGTACTTCGCCGGGATCGGCGGGTGGGACGCGCAGGTGCTGGTGGGGCAGCGCGTCCGGGTGCTCGGCGCCAGGGGCGACGTGCCGGGCGTGATCGGCCGCAAGGCGATTCACCTCATGGAGCCGAAGGAGCGCAAAGAGGCCGTGAAGGTGAAGAAGCTGTGGATTGATGTGGGAGCAGGGTCGCGCGACGAGCTCGGCGAGCTGGGCGTGCGCGTGGGCGACCCGGCAGTGCTGGACGGGGGGATGGTCAGGCTGGCGGGCGACCGGGTGGCGAGCCGCGCGATCGACAATCGCGTCGGGGCGTTCGTGGTGCTGGAAGCGCTCCGCATGCTGGCCGGGGGCGACGGCGGCGCGGGGGCGGTGGCCGTGGCGACCGCCCAGGAGGAGATCGGCTACTCCGGCGGCGGTGCGCGCGCGAGCGCGTTCGGGCTGTCGCCGGACGTTGCCCTGGTGGTCGACGTGACGCACGCCACCGACGTGCCCGGCGTCGAGAAGACCGAGGTGGGCGAGCACTCGCTGGGGGGCGGACCCGTGCTGACGCGCGGCTCGTCGACGCACCCGGTCGTCTTCGAGCTCCTGGCCGAGACCGCCGACGCGAACGACATCCCGTACTCGATCCAGGCGGCGCCGCTCCGCACGGCCACCGACGCCGACGCGATCCACCTGGCCCGGGGCGGCGTGCCCACCGGGCTTGTCTCGGTCCCGAACCGCTACATGCACTCGCCGTGCGAGATGGTCGCGACTTCGGACCTGTTTCATGTGGCGCGCCTGCTCGCGGCGCTCGTGGAGCGGCTGGACGAGGGCGTGGACTTCGCGCGCGGGTAGCCTATAGCCTATATTTAAGGGCTAGCCCATGATCGAACGCGGCTCGCCCTCGACCAGGCTGCCCATGCGCCGCACGACGCACCACACGACACGGACCCCCACATGATCGACGCCCGCCACGTTGTCGCCGAGCTCCAGGAGATGAGAGAGGAAGGCCATCTCTCGGACGCGCTCCTGCGATACGCCGTGCGCACCCTCTACAAGTCCGACGACCGCTACAGCTGGGTGGGCGTCTACCTCCTGACCGACGACCGGCTGGAGCTCTGGCTGCACAACTACGTCGGAGAGACCACCGAGCACGCCAAGATCCCCGTGGGCGAGGGGGTCTGCGGCACGGCCGTCGCGCACGGCGCCAACCAGAACGTGCCCGACGTGACCGAGTTCGAGGGCTACCTGGCCTGCAGCCCCTCGGTCAAGTCCGAGCTGGTGGTGCTCATCCGCGCCGGCGGCGAGATCTACGGGCAGTTCGACATCGACTCCAACGTCGCCGCCGCGTTCACCGAGGCGGACGAAGCGGCCATCCAGATGATCGCCGACAAGCTGGCCGAACAGATCGCCCGGGAGCGCCGCTGACTGGGCGTTCAGTCCTTTCTCGCGCCCAACCCGGGGCCGTTCACGCTCGAAGGCACCCGAAGCTACGTGGTGGGCGGAAGCGCGGCGGCGATCATCGACCCGGGACCGGCGTGCGAGTCCCATCTGGCCAGCCTCGCGGACGCGGTGAGCGGCGCACAGCGGGTCGTCGTGCTGCTCACGCACGCGCACGCAGACCATGCGGAAGGGGCGCGGGGCCTGGCCGAGATGCTGAGGGCAGGGGCGGGGCCCGGGGGGCCGGGCGGCCAGCTGGCGGATTCCCGCGCCCGAGCGACGGGCTCCCCGGTCGAGGTGGCCGGGCCCGGCGGCGACCGCGCCATTGAAGACGGCGACGCCTTCGCCACGAGCGACGGCACGCTGACCGCCGTCTCGACGCCCGGCCACGCCCGGCGCCACTTCTGCTTCCACCTCCCGAGCACGGGCGCCGTGTTCGTGGGCGACCTGGTCCTCGGCACGGGCGACACGACCTGGGTGGGCGAATACCCCGGTGCAGTCGCCCAGTACCTCGAATCGCTCGACCGGCTGGACGCGCTTCGCCCCCGGATCCTGCACCCCGCGCACGGCCCGGACATCGTCGATCCCGCCGCCGCGATCGACCGCTTCCGGCGCCACCGCCTGTCCCGCATCGCCATGGTCCAAGACGCGCTCGACGCGGGCCACGCCGACCCCGCCGACATCGCCCGGCACGTCTACGGCGCGCTCCCCCGCGACGTGCGCGCCATGGCGGTTGCCAGCGTGCAGGCCATTCTGGACTACCTTTCCCGCGCCAAATAGCTTGACCCCCACGACGACCGCCCGCCCCGCCCCGCCCCCCGCCCTCCCACGATGACCCGCACCACGACCCGCACGATACCTAAGCGCCTCGCGAGCGACTTGAGGCGGATCTGCGGGCGCGACGCTGTCATCGTGGAGCGCGACCGCCTCCTCGCCTACGAGTCCGACGCCCTGACCGCGTACCGCCACCGGCCCGGCGCGGTGGTCCTCCCGCGCACCACCGACCAGGTGCGGCGCGCGGTTAAGGCCATCGTCCGCCACGGCCTCCCCATCGTGCCGCGCGGCGCCGGGACAGGCCTTTCCGGCGGCGCGGTCGCCCTGGACGGCGCGGTGGTCGTCGGCACCGCGCGCATGAACCGCATCCTGTCCATCGACGCCCCCAACCGGCGCGCGGTGCTTCAGCCGGGCGTGATCAACGCCGAGCTGTCGGCCGCCGCCGCCGCGCACGGCCTCTACTACGCCCCGGACCCCTCTTCGCAGACGGCCTGCACGATCGGCGGCAACGTGGCCGAGAACTCGGGCGGTCCGCACTGCCTCAAGTACGGCGTCACCTCGCGCTACGTCACGGGGCTGACCGTGGTGCTGCCCGACGGCACGGTGGCCAAGCTGGGCGGCCAGGGGCGCGAGGCGCCGGGGTACGATCTGGTCGGCCTCTTCACGGGCTCCGAGGGGTGCTTCGGGATCGCCGCCGAGATCGAGGTCGGGCTGCTGCCGGTCCCCGAAGGCGTGCGCACCCTGCTCGGCATCTTCGACCGCATCGAGGACGCGGGACGCGCCGTGTCCGGGATCGTCAGCGCTGGACTGCTCCCGGCGGCGATGGAGATCATCGACGGGCCCACGATCCGCGCCGTCGAGGACAGCGTCTTCGCGGCGGGCTACCCGACCGACGCCGAAGCCGCGCTCGTGATCGAGTTCGACGGTCTCGAGGCGGGGCTCGACCACGAGGCCGAGCGGGCCCGCCGGTTCTGCATGCGCTCGGGCGCGCGAGAGGTCCGCAGCGCACGCGACGAGGCCGAGCGCCTCGCGCTGTGGAAGGGACGCAAGAAGGCGTTCGGCGCCATGGGCCGGATCGCCCCCGACCTGCTCGTCCAGGACGCCACCGTGCCCCGCACCACGCTGCCCGCCATCCTCAAGGGCATCTCCGAGATCGGCAAGCGCTACGATCTGGTCGTCGCCAACGTCTTCCACGCGGGCGACGGCAACCTGCACCCCAACATCCTCTTCGACCGGCGCGACCTGGACGAGCTCGACCGCGTCGAGCGCGCCTCGAAGGAGATCATGCAGCTGTGCGTCGACGCGGGCGGCACGATCACCGGCGAGCACGGCGTCGGTCTCGACAAGAAGCACCACATGCCGCTCATCTACGGCGCCGACGAGCTCGGCGCCATGTGGGGAATCCGCCGCGTCTTCGACCCGGGGGCGGTGATGAACCCCGGCAAGGTCCTGCCCGAAGAGACCGACCCGTCGCGCGCGGCCCCGCAGCCCGTCGAGCAGCCGGCATGAGCGAAGCCCCCGCCCCTCTCGCCCCCGGATCCGCCGCCGAGACCCGCGAGATCGTGCTCGCCGCCCGCGCGTCCGGCACGCGACTCCTCCCGCAGGGGCGCGGAACGTGGCCGGGGGCGGGCGGATGGACGACCGGCGAAGGCACGCCCGTGTCGATGTCGCAGCTCGACGACGTGCACCACTACGAACCCGCCGACCTGACCCTCACCGCAGGCGCAGGCATCGGTCTGGACCGGCTCGCCCAAATCGTCGAGCCAAGCCGGCAGTGGCTGCCCTTCGACGCCCCGGGAAGCCACGCCGGAACGCTCGGTGCGGCGGTGGCGTCGGGCGCATGGGGGCCGCTCCGCACCCGCTACGGCGCCACCAGAGACAACGTGCTGGGCCTGGACGTGGTCGCGGGCGACGGCCGCACGCTCCATCTGGGCGGCCGCGTCGTCAAGAACGTGGCCGGGTTCGATCTCGTGCGCCTCTTCACAGGCAGCCGCGGCAGTCTGGGCATCATCACCCGAGTGTCGGTCCGCCTCTTCCCGCTCCCCGAGGCCGACGAAACGCTCATGTTCGCCGCCGCGCCGCCCGAAGCCGTGGCAATGGCCCGGGCCGCGTGCACGCACAGCACCCCGGTCGCTGCGGTCGAGCTGGTGGAGGGGGAGGAGGTCGGCGCCGACCGCGCATTCGTGGTGGCCGTGCGACTGCTAGGCGGTTCTCGCGAGGTCGAAGAGAGCCGCAGGCGCGTCTGCGCGGCGCTGGGGGCCAAGCCTTGGCGCGCGCACCGCGACGGCGAGAGCCGCCGCTTCCACACGGCCCGCATGGCCTGGGAGCGGGGGGCCACCCTGGTCGTCCGGCTCGCGGCCCTCCCCGACCGGCTCGGCGACGTGCTGGGCGCGGCCCGGGCCATCGTAGCGCATGCCGGCGGCGCGCGCGCGAACATCGGCCCCCATCCCAACAGCGGCGCCGACCGCGAGCGCCCCGCAACCACGGCCGACGCGCTCCACGGCATCGTGCGCGTCAAGGCGTCCCCCGCCGATGCCGACCTGGCGGCGCTGGCCGAGTCCCTGGCGACGGCGCGCCGCGAGGTCGAGTCCCTGGGCGGATCGCTCACCCTGAGCCAGGCGCCGCCCGAGATCGCGTCCCGGGTCGGCTGGACCGCTTCCCGGCACGACGCGGCCGCGATCAACCACCGCATCAAGGCGCTCTTCGACCCCGGCGCCGTGCTGGCGTCCCGGTGCCCATGAGCGCCGCAGCGACCGCGTCCGCAAGCGCCGCGACCGCCTCCACCGCCGCCGCGACGGGCTCCGCCAGCGCCGCGACCGACTCCCTTGCCCGCGCGGTCAAGGCCCAGGAGGAAGGCCTCCTCAACTGCGTGCACTGCGGCTTCTGCCTTCCCGCATGTCCCACCTACCGCCGCCTGGGCGACGAGGCCGACTCGCCGCGAGGCCGCCTGCACCTGATGCGGGCCGTTGTCGAAGGGCGGCTCGACGCCGGGTCGGAGGCCTTCCAGACGCACATCGGGCGCTGTCTGGGGTGCCGCGCCTGCGAGCCGGTGTGCCCGTCGGGGGTCGAGTACGGCAGCCTGCTGGAGCTGGCGCGCCACGTGGGCGGCGAGGCGCGGCGTCCGTCCGTGCTCACTAGGCTGCTGCTGCGCGTGTTCGGGACGGGGTGGCTCGCTCGCCCGGCCATGTTTCTGGGCCGGGCGCTGCGGGCGACGGGCGTGCCGTCGCTGGCAACGCGGCTGCTGGGCGGGGGAGCGCCGCCGCGGGGACCGCGCCTGGCGGTCGCGATGCTCGCGGCCTCGGCGCCCACGCGCGGGCTGCGCGCCGCGCCTGCCGGTTCCACCTCTCCTCGCGCCGCCGCCCGGGAGCGGGCCACGGTGGGCCTGCTCGACGGGTGCGTTCAGGCCGGGCTTTTTTCCCGCGTCAACCAGGCAACCGCAAGAGTCCTCGAGGCCAACGGCTACCGGGTCGTGCCCGTCGAGGCACAGGGATGCTGCGGCGCGCTGCACGCCCATGCGGGCGATCTCGGGGCTGCGCGGGCCATGGCGCGGCGGAACGTCGAGGCCTTCGAGGCGGCGGGCGTGGACCACGTTGCGGTGAACGCGTCGGGGTGCGGCGCGGCGATGGCCGAGTACGCGACGCTTCTGTCCGGCGACGCTGGCATGCGCGAACGCGCGGTCGCGGTGGCCAGGCGGGTGCAGGACGTCTCGGAGCTGCTGGCGGCGTCGGGGCCCGTGCGCGGCGGTCCGGTGCCGATGAAGGCGACCTACGACGCGCCGTGCCACCTGCTGCACGCGCAGGGCGTGAGCGATCCCCCGAGGGAAGTGCTGGGCGCGGTGCCGGAGCTCGATGTGGTGCCTCTGGCGGGCGCCGACGAGTGTTGCGGCGGCGCGGGGATCTACGGCCTGACCCATCCGCGTCTGGGCGGCTGGATCGGCGGCGACAAGGTGCGCAGCGTGCTGGAGAGCGGTGCGGAAGTGCTGGTCACCGGCAATCCCGGCTGCATGATGCAGATCGGCGCGGGGCTGCGGCTGGCCGGGAGCGACATGCCCGTGCTGCACCTGGTGGAGCTGCTGGACGAGAGCTACCGGCGCGCGGGGCTGTACCCGTGAAGCCCCTGAAGGTGACCATCGACGCGGCGGCGCGGCGCGCGGACGAGTTTGCGCGGCTGCTGCGCGCGCTGGTCACGACCGAGTCGCCGACGGGCGACGAGGCTGCGAACCTGGCGGTCGCCGCCATCCTCGAAGAGGCCATCGTCGGGGCCGGGGGACGCGTGGAGCATGTGCCTGCGCCCGGGTTGGGGGTGCATCTGCTGGGGCGGTTCCGCGGGGTCGGGGGGGGCGGGGTCGACGGCGGCGGGGCGGATGGCAGCGCAGTTGCGGGCAGCGGTCGGGCGCCGCTGCTGGTGCTGGGGCACATGGACACCGTGCACCCGGTCGGGACGCTCGAGCGCCTTCCGTTCGAGCGACGCGAGGGGCGCATCGGCGGGCCCGGCATCTATGACATGAAGAGCGGCCTGACCGCGGCGATCGTCGCGCTTGGGGCGCTGGCCGAGGCGAACGGCGGGCCCGGCTCGGACGTGTCGCTGCTGATCACCTGCGACGAGGAGCGGGGTTCGGGCAGCTCGCGCGAGCTGATCGAGGCCGAGGCGCGGAGGTCGCGCGCGGCGCTGGTGGTGGAGCCGTCGGTGCCCGGGGGCGGCGTGAAGAGTCGGCGCAAGGGCGTGGGCGCATACGTTCTCAATGTGGCGGGCAAGGCTGCGCACGCCGGGATCGAGCCCGAGGCGGGCGCAAGCGCGGTGCACGAAATCGCGCGGCAGATCTGCTGGATGTGCGACCTGGGCGACGCCGACGCGGGCACGACCGTAAACGTGGGCGTGGTGTCGGGGGGCACGGTCGAGAATGTGGTGGCCGATTCGGCACGGTGCACAATCGACGTGCGCTTCTGGACATCGGGCGAGGCGAAGCGCGTTGACGCCGCCTTGCGCAGAGCGAAGCCGTTCGACGGGCGTTGCGCCTTGAGGCTGGACGGGGGCGTCAACCGGGGCCCGCTCGAAAAGACGCCCGAGTCCGCCGAGCTGCTGGGACGGGCGCGCGAGTTTGCGGCGGAGCTGGGGTTCGAGCTCGGCGAGGGCCGGACGGGCGGCGGCAGCGACGGCAACATCGCTTCTGCGGCCGGCTGCCCGACGCTCGACGGCCTGGGCCCGGACGGCGGCGGCGCGCATACGCTCGACGAACACATTGTCGAAGCCGACATTCCCCGCCGCATCGCGCTGATGGCGGCCTTGTTGGAGCGGTTGTAGGGTTGACTTGTGCGCGCTTTTGAGGGTCCGCAGGTTGTGTTGATAGCGTCGAGGGCATACCTTTTTCCAGATGCACTCGTGGTGCATCTTGTGACCCGCATCATTCCACCCTGGAGAACCCCTTGATGGACGCAGCAACCCGAAGCAACTACCAGGCCGCCCTCAAGCAGGCCGAAGCCGAGCTCGCAACCCACGACAAGCGCGGCGAAGCGCTCAAGCGCGCGGTCATGGCGCTCAGGAGCCTGCTGGCCCTGGGCGGCGAAGCGCCCGCCGCTGCGCGCAAAGCGAAGCCCGGGCCCAAGAAGAAGCGGCGGCGCAAGATCATCAAGGGCAATCATCCGCCCATTCCTGCGGGCCACTTCCGCGGGTTGGGGCCCACCGCCGGCTATCGCAAGTTCGTGGCCGAGTTCGGCATGGACTACCCGGTGGTGGCGATCCGCAACGCGCTTCTGGCGGGCGGCGTCAGGACCAAGTCCTCGACCTCGCTGCTCACCGGGCTGCACTCGGTTCGTCGCCGCGACGAGCTGAAGGCGAAGGCCGCCAAGACCGCCGCCAAGCAGGGCGACGCCGGCTCCTAGCCGGGCCGACCGCATCCCCGGCAGCCCGTCGGCGCATCGTCGCGAGAATGCGGCGAGCGCCCGCCACGGGCTGGCGGGGGCGGTCCGCACTTTCCTCGCGACATGCGAATCCAGCGGGCCGTCCTGCGCGAGATTCCGCTAGCGCTCAAAGAACGCTTCGAGATCAGCAGCGGGGGCACGGAGTCCCGGCGCGTAGTGCTTCTGACGCTCGAGGCCGACGGCGTCACGGCATGGTCCGAATGCGTGCCCGGCGAGGTGCCCGGGTACTCGTACGAGACAACCGACACCGCCTGGCTTGTGCTCACTCGGTGGCTGCTGCCGGCACTGGTCGGCAGCGAAGTCGAAGACGGCCGCCGACTGCATCCCGTGCCTTGGCTGCGCGGCCATCCCATGGCGCGGGCCGCGATCGAAATGGCGGGTTGGGACCTCGAGGCAAAGCGGCGCGACATTTCGCTCGCGCGACTCCTGGGCGGCACCTGCACGGCAGTTCCGGTGGGCGTTTCGATCGGGATTCAAAAGACCGACGACGCATTGTTGGAGCGGGTCGAGCGGTTTGTTGCAGAGGGATATCGCAAGATCAAGATCAAGATCAAGCCGGGTCGCGATGTCGAAATGCTGGGCGCGGTCAGGGAGCGCTTCCCCGACGCGCCGATCATGGCCGATGCAAACTCGGCCTACGCTCTTGACCGCGACCTGTCTCGCCTGCAGGCGATGGACGCCTTTGATCTGATGATGATGGAGCAGCCTCTCTCCCACGAGGACATGCTCGACCATTCGCGCCTGCAAGAGCGGATCAACACGCCCGTATGCCTGGACGAGTCGGTGCGCTCTCCCGGCGACGCCCGTCTCGCCCTTCACCTGCAAGCGGGACGGATCATCAACATCAAGCCCGGCCGGGTTGGCGGGTTCGGTTCTTCGGTGGCCATACACAATGCCTGCGTCGAGGCGGGATGGCCGGTCTGGTGCGGCGGAATGCTCGAATCGGGCGTTGGCCGCGCGTACAACGTGGCATTGGCGTCGCTGCCGGGCTTCACCATACCCGGCGACATTTCAAACTCCCGGCGCTACTGGGCGCGCGACATTGTGTGGCCGGAGTTTGAGATGGCCGACGGCCTAATGCCCGTGCCCGACGGACCCGGGATCGGCGTGGCGCCCGATGTGGAGCGGATCGAGGCCATGACGGCGCGCAAGGCGGTGTTCGAAGTCTAGGACGTCCGTCGCACAAGTCGCTGCCGCGTTTGGACGGCGGTGCACACCCGGCTGCACGCGGCGTCGCTGCTATTGTGTCGGCGACGAGCTACGCAAACACGAAGGGCAGAACCGCCAGCGCTCCTGCAGCGGCTCGCCGCACAGGCACACGCTGGCACGGGGTCGTCCGCACATGGGGCAGCCGACCGCTCCCGGCGGCAGGGGCTCGCCGCAGTTTGTGCAGCGGGCCGACGCGCTCTTGGTGAGGGCGATGATGTGGCCCGCCTCGTGGGGCGTGGTGACGCCCTGGGCGACCTGCCGCTGGGCGTCGTGCGCCATCGACCCCATGCCGTTGCGCCGGGCGAGGGTCCGCAGCGCGGTGATCGAAGCGCCGCCGGTGACGGCGCTGCGGATTTCGTCGTCGACGACGAGCACTTCGAAGACGCCGCTGCGGCCCCGGTAGCCGTTGTCGCAGCGCGCACACTCGGACCCGCCCCGCCCCCAGCACCGCGAGCACAGCTTCCGCACCAGCCGCTGCCCCACCACGCCCGCGAGGCCGCCGGCGATCAGGAAGGGGGGCACGCCCATTTCGACCAGCCTGACAATGGCGCTGGGCGCATCGACGGTGTGGATCGTCGTGAGCACGAGGTGGCCGGTCACGGCCGCCGACATTGCGATCTCGGCCGTCTCGCGGTCGCGTATCTCGCCGACGAGGATCACGTCGGGATCCTGCCGCAGAATGGCACGCAGACCCGACGGGAAGTCGACGCCGGCCTTGCGGTCGATCTCGACCTGGGCGACGCCGGGGAAGCGGTACTCCACCGGGTCCTCGAGGGTCACGATGTTGACGCTCGCGGCGGCGAGCTCCGAAACGGCGCCCGAAATCGTGGTGGTCTTGCCGCTGCCCGTGGGGCCCGACGCGATCAGCACGCCCTGGCGCCGGTCGAGGATCTCTCGCAGTCTGGCCAGATCGCTGGTCGAGAGCCCCAGCGACGCCAGGTCGGGGGGCGCGTCGCCCGGATCGAGCAGGCGCAGCACCGCCTTTTCGCCTTCGCGCGTGGGGATTGTGGACACCCGCACCGTGAACTGGGCGTTGCGCCGCTTCAGCGCGAAGCCTCCGTCCTGCGGGCGGCGGCGCACCGAGATGTCGAGGCCGGCCATGATCTTCACCCGCGAGATGGCCGCGCGATGGCTTCCCTGCGGGAGCTCGGTGGCGGTCGTCAGCATGCCGTCGACGCGCAGCCGCACGCGCGACCCGTCTCGCCCGGCTTCGATGTGCACGTCGCTGGCGCGACTCTCGATGGCGTTCGACAGGATGTGGTCCACGATCCTGACGATCGGTGCGGCGGTCGCCTCCTCCTCCAGGTCCGGCGCCCCGCCGCCGCCGCCGCCGCGATCATCGACCGCCGCGCCCGGCCCCAGCCGGTCCAGCAGTTCCGGCAGCTCTTCGCCGTACGACGCTTGCACAGCCTGCGCCAGGGCCGCGGCGGGCGCGACCACCGCCTCGACGTGGCATCCCGTCCGAAAGGACAGGTCGTCGATCAGCGCGGCGTCGAGGGGGTCGGCCACCGCAACGGTAAGGCGGCGGCCCTCGATCGCGAGGGGCAGCACGCCCTTCGACCGGGCCAGCGCCGCGTCGATCTTCTGCAGGGCGTGCTGCTGGGGGTTGAACGGCGGGGCCGCGCAGCCCAGGTCGAGGTGGGCCGCGAGAGCCTGCGCCATGCGGGACTCGCCCACCATGCCCCGGCGGAGCAGGACATCGCGCAGGCCGCGCCCCGAACGGCGGCGCTCCGCCTCCGCTTCTTCGAGCGCAGCCGGGGTGAGCGCGCCGCTTTGCAGCAGCACTTGGCCGAGAAGGTGGTCGTTGGTGGCCATCGTCCCGGGAAGCTAGGCGGATCGGGGGGCGTCGCCATGGCTGGATGGGACAGATTTCGGGGCGGGCGCCGGGAGGGCCCGCGCGGCGCCCCGGGCCAGCCGCGAGCGAGGCCGTGCGACCGCTCCCGGGGCGGCGCAAGAGCCCCCCGGGCGCCGCTACAGAGTCGGGGCGTTGGGCCGCAGGTCGAGGGTGACTTCGGCCGCCACGTGACCGATGTCGGCGCGCTCCTTGATGGCGTCGCGCAGGCGGGGCTCGATCTTGCGGTAGGCGGCCAGAACGCCGTCGCGCAGGCGTAGGCGCAGGACCTTGATCGCGTTCACGTCGGGCCGGCTGGTCCGGGTCAGCTTCTTCGCCTCTTCCAGATCGTGGGGCGTCACGCCGAAGGGCACCACGCCCACGTCGTCGTGGCGCTCGGAGTCCAGGTAGTGGATCGACACGGTGACATCGCCGCGGGCCGTCTGGTGCGATATGTCGCCGATGGCGCGGAAGCGCGACGCCAGAGGGCCGATCTCGGTGTTCTGCGCCGCTTTGCGATAGCCGGATTCGACCAGCGTGAACAGGCGCCGGAGACGCTCGGGCGTGGTCGAATCGCCGTCCGGGATGTCCGAATCCAGCTCCTTGCCTCTTGCCTGCCGGTCGTTCAGCGACAGCGCACGCTCCATGTCGCGCCCGCGCGCCCTGTCGATGTTTTCGAGAATCCTGTCCGTATCGGTTCTGTAGCTCATATCACCTCTAGCTCATTTCACCTCGCGGGTGTACAGCCTGTCATGTCCTTGCCGTGCATTGCGATGGCCGACAACGATAACGCCATCGGGTTTGCCCGGCCAGAATCGTACGCGTAGGTTGGTGCGGCTGTTCCCGCGCCCATCCCCTCCAAGTCGCCCATGCAACTCCCAGAAAACGGTATCGCCTGGCCCGCCCGGCGAATCGCGCTAGAAAGGTTCGCGCTGGCCGCGTCGGCCGCGCTGGCCGGCCTCGCAGCGGCTTTCGCGCCGTCGCCGCCGCCGGCTCTGGCCCAGGCGGGGGAGCGGACGCTGGCGTACCGCACTCCCACCGCGGTCTCGGTCACCTACCACGCCACCGACACGCTGGCGCAGACCTTCAGCGGGCCCGGCGGGTCGGCGACCTACACGCTGGCAACGGCCGTCGCGCTCGCAACCACCTTCGCCGAACAGCCCGAAGGCGTGCGGGTGACGGCGACGCCCGGCGACCTGAGCGCCACGCTGGACACGCCGACCGGGACCGAGACCCAGACGCCGGGCGCGACGGGCGCCTACGTCTTCGACATCGCGCCCGACGGATCGGTCGAGGTGCTGGCCGCGCCAGAAATCGCCGGGCCGGCCGAGGTCGCCGCCCCCCTGGTCGGGCTTCCGCACGAGTGGTTTCCGCGGCTTCCCGCGAGGGCGGTCGAGGCGGGCGAAACCTGGGCCGACACCGTGACGTGGTCCGACGAACGGCCCGAGAGCAGCATGTCCAGCACCACCGCGTTCCGCTACGAGCTCGTTGGCGACACCGTGGTCGACGGGCGCGCGCTATGGAAGATCTCGCTGGCAGGCGAGGCGCAGCTGAGCTCGGAGAGGGACCCGAACGGGGAGCGCCTCGAAACGACGCTCGCGGGCGCCAACGCCGGCGTCGCCCTCTGGGACCACGAGAGAGGGCTGCTTCATTCACTGGAAGTCACATTCGACTACAGCGGGACGATGAACACGCCGCTCGGAGATCTTCCGATTTCGGTCAAGGGGTCGTCCCGCCGCTGGCTGGACAACTAACCGGGGAGCCAACATGTCCGACGAACACACGATGTCCGACGAACACACGCAGACGCATTCCGAGCTGGGGATCGACGCCGACTCGCCGGCCCCGCCCCCACGGCCCCCGTTCCTCCACAGGCTGTGGATGGTCTTCGTGCAGCCCGGGGCCATGTTCCACGCGCTGTCGCTCAACCCCGCCTGGTTTCCCATTGCGCTCTTCGTGGCCGTGATCAGCGCGGGCATCATGTGGACGGTGCCGCCGGAGCTGTTCATGGACGCAGCTCTTGCCAGCACGCCGCAGGAACAGGCCGCCCAAATGCAGCAGATGCCCCCGAGCTTCTTCAAGATGCTCACAGTGGGCGGCGCGGCGCTCGTTTCCCTAATCTTCCCCGTGCTCCTGAGCATCGTCACGTACGTGATCTTCGTCTTCATCCGCGGCGACGACTCCACCATCCGGCAGCACCTCTGCGTGATCGCGCACGCGGGCGTCATCTCCGTGCTGGGCCTCGCGGTGAACACGTGGGCGCAGTCGCGCAGCGGCGACATGACCCAGACGCTTGCAGTGGGGACCTTCTTCCCCTTCCTGCCCGAGGGCTTCGTGAGCGAGTTCCTGCTGGCGCTCGACCTGTTCCAGATGTGGGCGGCCGTCGTCGCCGGGATCGGGCTCGCCGCGGCCGACCCCCGGCGGAAGGCTGGTTCGACTGGCGCGGTGCTGATCGGCCTCGTGGTCGTCGTCGCCCTCCTGCGCGCGGCGTTCTAGCCAGTCGTGGACCCAGCCCCCGGCGCGGGCGCGGTGTGGCGCCGCCGCGCGATCTTGGCCATTGCCGGGCTGGCGGCGCTCTTCCACCTGTACGGCGCCGGGTTCTCGCCGTTCACCGCGCTCGTGCAGCGCCCCGTGCACCTCGCGCTCATGGGGACGCTCGCCTTTCTTGGGATCGGGGTGCGGGTGCGGCCCAGGTCGCGTCTGGGGTGGGGGGTCAACATCGCCTTTGCAGCGGTGCTCGCCGCCTGCGCGCTCTACCTTGTCTCCGAGAACGAGGCGCTGGTGGCCCGCTCGGCGACGCCCACGGCGCTCGACCTGGCGGCGGGGGCGGTCGTGGTGGGGGCGGTGCTGCTGCTGGCCAAGCGGGCCACGGGGTGGGGCCTGGTGGTGGTCGCCACAGCAGCCCTTCTCTACGCGCTTGCCGGGCCCTGGCTGCCGGGCATCCTTGCGCACCGGGGCTACGGCCCGTCGCGCCTCATCGAGCAGCTCTTCCTCTCGACCGAGGGCATCTGGGGCGTTCCGCTCGGGGTCTCGGCCGATTTCGTCTACCTCTTCGTGCTCTTCGGCGCGTTCCTCGACGTGGCGGGCGGCGGCGCCCTCCTGATCGCGCTCGCCGACCGGGTCGCCGGCCGCACCCGGGGCGGCCCCGCCAAGACCGCCGCCGTGGCAAGCGCCTTCATGGGCTCGCTCTCGGGCAGCGCCGTCGCCAACGTGGTCACCACGGGCGCCTTCACCATCCCTCTCATGCGGCGCTCCGGCTTCCGCCCCTTCTTCGCCGGCGCCATCGAAGCCGCCGCCAGCACCGGCGGCCAGCTCATGCCGCCCGTCATGGGGGCGGGCGCCTTCATCCTGGCCACCTGGACCAACATCCCCTACGCGCGCGTCGCCCTCGCGGCGGCCATCCCCGCGCTTCTCTACTATGGGGCGCTGCTGTGGGCCATCCACTTCCGCGCGTCCAAGATGGGGCTCGAAGGGTCGCCCGACGCGCGCGGCGAGCCCGTGCTGGGACGCATCCACCTGCTGCTCCCCGTGCTGATCATCGTGATCATGCTGGCCATGGGGCGCTCTCCCATGCGCGCCGCCTTCTGGGGGGTCGTGATCTCGGTGCTGGCCGCCTACGCCGTCCCGGCCACGCGCCCCGCCGTCGCCGACCTCGCCAAGGCGCTTCGCAAGGGCGCCTCGGGGGCTGTGCAGGTGGCGGCGGCCTGCGCCGCCGCAGGAATCGTGGTGGGGGTCGCGTCGCTGACCGGCATCGGCCTGCGCATGTCCGAGCTGATCGTGGTCGTCTCGCAGGGCAACCTGCTGATCGCCCTGATCCTCACCGCCATGGGGTCGATCGTGCTGGGCATGGGGCTGCCGACCACGGCGGCGTACGTGGTGCTCGCCGCCCTGGGCGCCCCGGCCCTGGTCGAGCTGGGCGTGCCGCTTCTGGGCGCCCACCTCTTCATCTTCTACTTCGGCTGCATTTCGAACGTCACGCCGCCGGTCTCGCTCGCCGCCTACGCAGCCGCGGGGGTCGCCGCCTCTCCTCCCCTCAAGACCGCCTGGACGGCAATGGGCCTGGCCTCGGCGGGCTTTCTCGTGCCGTTCATGTTCGTCTACGCGCCCCCGCTGATCCTGTCGGGGACCGCGACCCAGATCGCGACCACCACCCTGACCGCCATGATCGGCGTGGTCGCGCTTGCGGGCGCGGTGATCGGCTACGTTCGCGCGCCGCTCGGCCCGCTCCGCAGGGTCGCGCTCATGGCCGCGGCGCTGGCGCTGATCACCCCCGGACTCGTGTGGGACGGCGTCGGCCTGGCGCTATTATTGTTGGCCGGCCTGACAGGGGCCTCGGCGCCCCCGGCAGCACGCCCCACCCGCACGACAAGGGCCCCCAAGCCATGACGCCCCGCACGCTCCGCCTCGCCACAGCCGCCGCCCTCTTCGCCGCCGCCGCAACCAGCGCCTGCGACGCCCCGCAGGAGTTCCTCAGCCTTGGAACCGCCGGCACGGGCGGCATCTACTACCCGCTTGGCGGCGCAATGGCCGCCCGCATGTCCATCAACGACCCGCTGCGGCAGTACACCGCCGAGGTCAGCGGCGGCTCGGTCGAGAACGTCAACCGTCTGCGCGCGCGGCAGACCGATCTGGCTTTCGCCACCGGCAACACCGTCTTCGAGGCGGCCAACGGCGGCCAGGACTACGCCGAGCCGATCGAGGAGCTGCGGATTCTGGCCCCGCTCTACCCCAACATGACGCACATCCTGGTGTCGCGCGGCTCGACCGCCACGTCGGTCAGCGATCTGGTCGGCGGCAGGGTGTCGGTGGGCGCGGCCGGAAGCGGCACCGAGCAGATGTCGCGGCAGATCCTCGAGGCGTACGGCCTGTCCTACGACGACGTGCAGCCCCAGTACCTGACCTTCAACGAATCGGCCACCGCGCTCAAGGACGGCGCCATCGACGCCGCGATCATCTCGGTGGGCTACCCCGCCGCCGCCGTGCTCGAAGCGACCACAACCGGCGGCGCCCGCCTTCTCGCCATGGCGCCCGACCGCATCCAGTTCCTGCGCGAGCGCTACCCGTACTTCATCGTGGGCGAGATCCCCGGCGGCACCTACCCCGGCGCCGACGAGCCCATCCAAACCGCCGCGATCATGAACTGGGTGGTTGGCATGGCCGACCTTCCCGAAGAGGTGGCCGACGGCGTGCTGCGCCTGCTCACCGACGACCGCGAGGCCCTCGCACAGGTGCACGAAATGGTCGACCAGATCGACATGGCGCGCCTGCGCGAAGCGCCCATCCGCCTGCACCAAGTCACGCAGAACTGGGTGGACCTGAACATCGAGCAGCAATGACCGCCCCGCTCCCCTGCCAGCGCGGCCACTTCTCGCTCCCCGACGACTTCCACTACCTCAACTGCGCCTACATGGGGCCGCTGCCCCTGGCCGCCGAACGCGCCGGAATCGCGGGCCTCCGCGCCAAGCGCTTCCCCCAGGCAATCGCGCCCGACGACTTCTTCCGCCCCGTCGACGAGCTGCGCCAACGCTTCGCCCGCCTGATCGGCGCACCCGATCCCAACCGCGTCGCAACCGTGCCCTCGGTCTCGTACGCCGTCTCGGCAATCGCGCGCAACACAGTGCCCGCCAAGGACTCCAACATCGTGATCGTGCACGAGCAGTTCCCCGGCAACGTGTACCCGTGGCGGCGTCTGGTGGAGGAAAAGGGCGGCCACTTGCGCGTGGTGACGCCCCCGCGCGACGGTGGGCGGGGGGCCCAATGGAGCCTGCGCATACTCGACCAGATCGACGAGGCCACCGTGGCCGTCGCCATGGGAACCGTGCACTGGACGGACGGAACCCGGTTCGACCTCGCCGCCATCCGCGAGCGCACCCGCGCGGTGGGGGCCGCCCTCGTCCTCGACGGCACGCAGACGGTGGGCGCGGCGCCCATCGACGTCGCCGCGCTCGACCCCGACGCCCTCGTCGTCGCCGGGTACAAGTGGCTGCTCGGCCCCTATTCGCTCTCGCTGGCGTGGTTCGGCGACCGCTACCTCGACGGCGTCCCGCTCGAAGAGACCTGGATCGGCCGGCGCGGCTCCGAGAACTTCGCCGGACTGGTCGACTACGCCGACGAATACCAGCCCGGCGCGCTGCGCTACGACGTCGGCCAGCGCAGCAACTTCGCGCTGGTTCCCGCGCTCTCGGCCTCGCTGGACCTCATCCTCGAATGGCGGCCCGAGCGGACCGCGGCCTACTGCGCCGCGCTCATGGCGGGCGCGTTCGACCGGCTTCGCGACCTGGGCCTGACGGTCGAGGAGGCCGCCTGGCGCAGCCCCCACCTCTTCGGCCTCGGCCTCCCGCCCGGCGCCGACCTCGAACGCCTCAAGCAGGTCCTCGCGCGGCGCCGGGTCGGCGTGTCGTTCCGGGGAAGCAGCGTGCGCGTGTCGCCCAACGTCTACAACACGGCAGACGACGTCGAGGCGCTGATCGGCGCGTTCGCCGAGGCGCTGTCGCGCTGACTCGGCCCCCGCCGCTCAGCCGACCCCGATTCCCGGCCCGAACACGACCTCGGCCTCGGCGCCCACCCCAATGCCGTGCGCGGCGAACCAGCCCTGCGGCACCTCGAGCACCAGCCGGGTGGCGATCTCCGAGTCCACCAGCGTCTCGTCGAGCGGCTCCAGCTGCTTGATCGCGCCGATGCGGCTGTCGTCGTCGAAGAACGCGGCGTCGAGCGGCACGTAGGTGTTCCGCATCCACAGGTAGCGCTCCTCGCTCCGCCCGAACACGAAGAGCATGCCGGTCCCGTCCGGCACCGAGTCGCGCTCCATGAGGCCTCGCTCGTGCTGCTCCGTGGTCGCCGCGACCTCGGCCACGACCGTGTCCGCGCCGAAGATCACCCACGCCATCCCCGGGGCGGGCAGCCGGGCGTCCTGTGCGAGCGCGCCGACGGGCATGGCCACGGGCACGGCGAGCACCGCCGCGAGGGCAGCGGCCACCGGCCCCGGCTTCGACACCGAGGACCGCCCCAGCCGCGCCGCACGCAGGCGCCCAACCTTCAACAATGTCAACATCAGTTTACATATTGTCATGTTTACCTTACATGCAGGTTGCCTGGCGCGTCGCTCGGCGTCTCCGGCGACGCACTTTCCCGCGCAATCGCGCACTTCCCGGGCAACCACGCGCACTCTTCGCGCAGCCGCGCGCACTTCCCGCGCGACCACGCGCCACGGTAGTTTACTGCCCCGACCCGCCCCACGACCATTCGCGACCGATCAGCGCCAGAGGAGCCGCCCTTGCCCATCGACCCCGAACTCCTCGACATCCTGGTCTGCCCCGAGACCAAGCAGCCGCTGGCGGTGGCCGATTCGGCGCTGCTCGATCGCGTCAACGCCGCAGTGGCCGACGGCAGCGTGGCGACCCGGGGCGGCGAGGCCGTGCCGGAACCCGTGACCGAGGGGCTGCTGCGCGAGGACGGCCTCGTGCTGTACCCCATCCGCCAGGGCATTCCGATCATGCTGATCGACGAGTCGATCGAGGTGGGTGCGGCCGGGTCCCGGGCCAAAACGGGGGCCTGTACGGGGTGAGAGAGGGCGAGTCGCTCATCACTGCGGGCGGCTTCGCCCGCTTCTACACGCCCCTGGCGGCGACCAGCCTTCTTCTTACAGCCACCAACCCCATCCTCGCGGCCGCGCTGGCGCGCTCCGTCGACCCCATCATCGCGCTCGCGGGCTATCAGGTCGCCTTCGCGGTCTGCGGCGTCCTATACGCTCCGCTGCTGGTCGTGCAGCAGGTCGCCGCGGCGCGCCTTCTTGCGGGCGGCTCGTTCTCGCCCGTCTGCCGCTTCGCATACTTGGTCGGCGCGTTCCTCTCGCTGATCGGCGCGCTCATCGCCTACACGACCGTGGGCGACCTCTTCTTCGCCAGCGCGGTCGGGGTGGGTCCCGCGGTGCTCGACGAGGCCGTGCGCGCCATGCAGTGGCTCTGGCCCGTGCCATTCCTGACCGCCGTTCGCGCCGCCCACCAGGGCCGTCTGGTGGCGGGCCACCGCACCGTGCCG
Organism: Longimicrobiales bacterium; assembly: GCA_965221535.1. Classification (GTDB taxonomy): domain Bacteria; phylum Gemmatimonadota; class Gemmatimonadetes; order Longimicrobiales; family Gaopeijiaceae; genus Bin94. The sequence continues at coordinate 286,677 of OZ244894.1, forward strand.
ATCGCCGCCGCAACCGGCGGCCGCACCGGCATCCTGGCCATCGTCGCCTTCGGGCTGCTCGCGACCGGCGGGGGCGCCTGGCTCGGGGCGGCCGCCTTCACGGTCGGCATGGTCGTCGAGACCATGGTCGTTGCGATCGCCCGCACCCCGGGCCTGGAGCTGGAACAGGAGGACTGCGAGGTCGACAACGAGAACGTCGCCCGCTTCTCGGCGCCGCTCATGCTCAACGTGCTGCTCTGGTGGGCCACGCCGCTCATCCTCAACGCCGTTCTGGCGCGCACCGCCAACCCCGAGACCGCGCTCGCCGCCTTCGCCGTGGTCGAAGCCGTGGCGTGGTTCATCGCCGCCCCGGTCGGGCAGCTGCAGCACGCCAGCATTGCGCTGGTCAAGTGCTCCGAGACGCACCGCCGCGTGTGCAGGTGGGGCGCCGCGGTCGCCTTCGCCATGCTCGGGCTGCTGCTCGTCATCTCGATACCATCGCTGCGCGAACCGCTGCTCGGCTACCTCTTCGCGCTCGAAGCCGACTTGATCGCCGTGGCGGGCCCCGCGCTGCCCATCGCGGCGGCCTACCCGCTGCTGTACGGAATTCGCCAGTACTACCAGGGCCTGTTCGTTCGCTCGGGGAGGCCCGTCATGGTGGGCGCCGGCGCCGTGCTGCGGGTCGCGACCATCGTGGTGGCGGCCGTGCTGGTGCACGACGCGGGCGTGGGCGGCGCGGTGCTGGGCGTCGGGCTGGCGGTCTTCGGCCTGGCCTTCGAGGGCCTCTTCCTGATCCGCTGCTCCCGGCGCGACGTGATGCCGGAGCTGCGCGCCAAGCGCGCTGCGGCGATCAACCCGGAGGCGTTCGAGGGGGTGTCGGAGTAGGTCGGGGGCGGCTATTGGGGCCGCGGGTCGCACCCGCTTGGGGGCCGCCGCCCCCTCAGGCCGCGCGCCGCTTGCGCTTCAGGAAGTCCAGCATGATGTGCTGGCCCAGCGTCATCGTCGACGTGAAGTAGGCCTTGCCGCGCGCGATCTTGGTGAGCTGGCGCACGAAGCGCACCAGATAGGGGTCGCGAGCCAGCATGAAGACGTTGATCGGGATGCCGGCGCGGCGGCACGCCGAGGCCTCGCGGTACGTCGCCCGCAAGATGTTGCGGTCGAGGCCGCCCGAATTCTTGTAGATCTTGCCGCGCTTGAGCGTGATCGCGCTGGGCTTCCCGTCGGTGATCATGATGATCTGCCGCATGTCCTTCTTCTGCGCGCGCAACAGGCGGCGCGCCACCTCGAGCCCCTCTGCCGTGTTGGTGTGGAAGGGCCCCACCTGCGCCTTCGCCAGCCGTGCAAGCGGGATCTCCTCGGCCCGGTCGCCGAAGGTGACCACGCGCAGAGAGTCGCCCGGAAACTCGGTGCGGATCAGGTGCGAGAGCGCCAGCGCGACGGTCTTGGCCGGCCCGAACCGGTCCTCGCCGTACAGGATCATGGAGTGCGAGACGTCGAGCATCAGCACCGTCGCGCACGACGAGCGATAGTCGGTCTGGTGCACCATCAGGTCCTTGTAGTCGAGGTCGATGGGCACGTTCAGGCCGTCGCGCGCGATCGCGTTCTTGAGCGTCCCCGGGATGTCCAGGTTGAGCGTGTCGCCAAACTCGTACGGCCTGCTGCCCGCGTCGGCCTCGACGCCGGTGGCGTGCTCCCTGGTCTCGTGCGACCCGACGCTCGACCGTCCCAGCGAGCCCAGCAGGTTGCGCAGCGCGCGGTAGCCGAGAAAGTCGAGCCCGCGCTGGGTAAGGCTGAACTGCATCTGCCCCGCAGCCTCGCGCGCGTCGTCCACATATCCTTCGCCGATGGCCTCGGCAGTCGCCCCGCCCGGCGCCTGAGCGCCCTCCAGCGTGATGTATCCGTCCTCAACCATCTTCTCTATCAGCCGATCAAGCAGCTCCGCAATCTCGCGCTGCACATCGGGGTTGCCGGGCCCCTCGCCGCGCAGCTCCTCGACCATCTCGCGCGTAAGCTGGCCACTTTCCATGAGCGCGCGCAGGAGCGCATGTTTAAGCGCGTCGACCGACGACGTGTCCTCGGCGCCCGACCAGCCCCAGTACGGATGGAAGTGCGGCCCGCCCGCGAACCCCCCGTCCATGAGGAACTCGGAGAGCATTTCCAGGAGGCCTTCCAGGTTCAGGGCGTCGAGCAGCCCCTTCCGGTACTTGGCATAGGTGGTGAAGCGCATGGATGAAGTGTATGGACCGTCCACCGGGCCTGCCAAGCGCGGGATCGATCCGGCGGCGTTCCGGTCAGCGCTCCTGGACCACTTCGATCGTCACCGCCGCCCCCTGCCCTGGCGCGCCGACCGGAACCCGTACCGCGTGATGGTCTCGGAGTTCATGCTGCAGCAGACTCGGGTCGAGACCGTCGAGCCGTACTACGCGCGATGGCTCGGGAAGTTTCCCGACTGGGACGCGCTGGCGGCGGCGACGCTGGACGACGTGCTCGTCGCGTGGAAGGGCCTGGGGTACTATTCGCGCGCCCGGAACCTGCACCGGACGGCCAGGGCGGTGCGCGAGCGGCACGGGGGCGAGCTGCCGTCCGACCCTGCGGCGCTACGGGCCCTTCCCGGGGTCGGCGAATACACTGCGGGGGCGGTGGCGAGCATTGCCTTCGGCGCGCCCGCGCCCGCCGTCGACGGCAATGTGCGGCGGGTGCTGGCGCGGCTGCTCGACCTTGCCCGCCCCACCCCCGCCCAGCTCCGCCGCGAAGCCGCCCGGCTGGTCGACCCCGCCCGGCCCGGCGACCACAACGAAGCCATGATGGAGCTGGGCGCCACCATCTGCACGCCGCGCGCCCCTCGCTGCGAGCAATGTCCGGTCGGCGTCTGGTGCGCCGCGCTGGCCCGGGGCACGGTGGCGGAGCGCCCCGCCCCGCGTCGTCGCCGACCTGTGCCGCGCGTGGACTACGCCACGCTGGTCGCCGTAGACCGCGCGGGCCGAATGCTGCTTGCGAAGCGGCCCGACAGCGGCCTGCTGGCGGGGATGTGGGAGTTCCCGTCCGCGCCGGTGCGGGAGCCCGACCCGGCTGCCGTCGCCAAGTCGGCCCTTGAGCGCCTCGGCGCTCTCGGCCTCGGCGCTGTCGGCCTCGGCGCTGTTGGCCTCGGCGCTGTTGGCGCCGGCGCTCTCGGCGCGCCCGATCGCCGGACGGCGCTGCTGCCTTCGGTCCGGCACGCCTTCACGCACCTGCGGGCGACGTACCACCCCGTGATCGTGGCCAGCGAGCCGCTGGGGGATCGTGTTCCAGCGCGCCCCCTCGCCCGCAGCAACGACCAGGCGGGCGACCCCGCGCCCCAGCACGTCTGGGTCGGGCCCGCCCAAGTCGACGAGCATGCGCTGCCCGTGGCCCAGCAGAAGATCGCGCGGCTCGCTGTAGCGTGGATGCGCGAGGCGGGCCCGGCGATCAATCTCGGCGGCTAGACAATTCCGTCGGCGGGCCCGCGAGCCGCTGTCACCTCCACGCATCCCGGTCGGGAATGCCCCGGCTGCTGAGTACGCTCAACTCCGCCCCCGCAATAAGGTCGCCGGCAGCGCCAGCCGGCCCGAGCGCCTCGGGACGGGCACCGCGAAGCAGGGCGCGGACCTGCCCGGTGCGCGAGTCGCGAAGAATCACCATCGGAAGGTCCGTGTCCCGGTCCATCGTGGCCGTGCCGCCCGGGCCGACCAAGGTTATCGCGGCAAGGCCGCCTTCCCATTCGGCACGCACCGGGAGCGCGAAGACGAAGCTGGCGCCGCCGTCGCCGTCGGCCACCTCGGGCATGGCAAAGTCGAGCGCGAAGAGCTCGCGCCCGTCGGTGGCCTGTCCGGTCAGCCGGTAGTCTCCGCCGGATTCGGGCAGGGCAGGCGCCGCGTCGACGACGAAGGCCGTCTCCAGGTACGGAGTGCCGCCGGGGTCCGCGCCGCCCCAGAGCAGCAGCGACCGGGTCGGGGCGGGCGCCGCCGCCGCACCGGCGCTGTCCACGGCCTCGTCGCGCAGGCGAAAGCCCGTGGCGTTCGTGAGGTGGTAGTCGCTGATCCAGTTGGCGTCGCAGTACGACATCAGGTCGCTCACGCTGGGAGACAGGAGCCTGCCCCGCGATGCGTCGAAGCCCCAGGCGCCGATCTGTCCCGCGCGGTAGGGGTAGGAGGGGTCCAGTGATTCGGGCCCTCCGCAGGGCGCGTGCCGAAGGCTCATGTTGTGGCCGAGCTCGTGCGCAATGGTCGATCCGTTCGGGACCGAGACGCTGACGCGGCCCGGTCGGTATGCGCGTCCGCCCCACTCCTCGAAGCGCGCCATGATGCCCATGTAGTGGCCGGTGCCGTTCTCCAAGAGCCAGATCGCGCGAATCTCCGCGAGCAGCCGCGAGGTGTCGTTGGTCGATGTGGTCACGGGTGCGTGCTCCTCAACCGCGATGCCCGTGACCGGCAGGAGCGTTCGCGTGTCGGCCAGCAGCTCGTGGCCCAGGGGGTCGGCGGCCATTTCGCTGATCAGGCCGACAACTTCCCGTTCGGGGCTGGACTCCCAGATCAAAGGAACCAGCGTAAGGTTCAGCACGGGCATGGCGCGCACGTCGATTGCCAGCCGCCCAGCCTCGGGGATCCGCGCGCCAACGCCCAGAGCGGGGTCCAGCGTGCCGTCCGGGTCGATCTCGATCACCGCCTCCAAGCCGGGCCGAAGCACCTCTGCGGGCACGGTCGCATTGGACGACAGCCCCAGGTCGCCCTCGACGAACGTTGTCGGGATGGGGCCCGGCTTGTCCGCAATGTCCGCCACGTGCACTTGGGCGCCGTCGATGTAGAAGGTGGCGCGAACCGGGGGCAGGCGTTCGCTGTTCGCCCTGGCGGCCATGGGGAAGACGCGCAGCAGGGCCTCCTTGTCGGCCAGGAGCGGAACCGGGAAGTCCCGCGACTGGACCGCCTGGGTCAGGTACGCGGTCGACCCGGTTTCGGGGTTGCACCGGGCCAGGCGCAGCTTGTGAATGCCCGCAAGCCACTCCTGGAAGTCCTCGTCAGCCGGGGCGCACAGGCCCGTGCCTCCTGCCAGGAGCTCCTCGAGCGCGCCAAGGGCAGTCAGGGCAGAAGGGAGCGCTCCGGTCAACCCGTCGTTGTTCGAGAGCCCCAGCACGGAAAGCTCGGCCAACTGGCCCAGTTCGGGAGGAACGGTTCCGGCCAGGTTGTTGGCCTCGACGCTAAGAACCTCCAGGCCCGACAGGCTGCCGAGTTCCGGAGGAATCGGGCCCGTGAAGCCGTTCGAATGGAGCCACAGTCGCTGCAGGCCCGGGAACTCGCCCAGCCAGGGGGGAATCGGTCCTGTCAGTCTATTGCGGGAGACCGACAACTGCTCCAGCGCGGAAAGGTCGGCAAGTGCGGACGGGATGGCGCCGCTCAGTTCGTTCCCACCGAGGTAAAGGAGCGTGAGCGAGGACAGCTGGCCCAACTCCGGCGGAATCGGACCCGTGAGCTCGTTCAATGCCAGGTCCAAGTGCCGCAGGGAGCCCGTGGCGCCCAGGGCGGGCGGGATGGGCCCGGTCAACTCGTTGGAGGACAGGTACAGAACCTCCAAAGGAAGATCGGCGAGCTCGGAGGGGATCGGCCCCGTCAGTTCGTTGTTGTATAGCCCCAGCGCGCGGAGCGACGAAAGTCCCGCGAGCTCGGGCGGGATCCCGCCGGTCAGGTCGTTGTAAGAGAGATAAAGCGCCTCCAGGGCCGGCAAGTCGCCCAGCTGAGGCGGAATCTGGCCACTGAGACTGTTGGAGTGGAGGAACAGTTCCGTGAGCGACGACAGCCTGCCCAGTTGCGGCGGGATGCCACCGCTAAGGTCGTTGCGTCCGAGATTCAACCCTTCCAGGGAAGGCAGGCTGCCCAGCTCCGGCGGAATCTGGCCCTTCAGATTGTTGTCGGGCAGGCGAACGCCAACGACGCGCCCGTCCGCGGCGACGGTCACTCCGTGCCATTCTCCCAGCGGGGCGGCGCTCAGCCAGTTGTCGCTTTGCGTCCACTCGCCCCCGCCCGTGGCGTCGTAGAGGATGCGGAGCACCGCGCGCTCAAGCTCCGCCGGGTCCGCCGGAAGAGACGGCTCGGTCGTGGTGTCGCCGCAGGCGAACGACCAGCCGACGATGCCCAGCAACAACACCAAGCGGCTGAATGGGCGGCTGAACGGGCGGAGAATGCGCATCTGAGGTTATACCCCCGAAAATCCCCTAGGTGCCCTGTCGGGCGCGCGCCCGCCTGGCAAGAGCCATCGGGTCCGGCCCGTCCCCGGTTATCTTCCGTCCCAATCACGAGGCATGAAATGCCATCAGGACGCAAGCACACAGGAGGCAGGACCATGTTCCGAATCCGACGAATCGGCCCGGCGGCGCTCTGTCTGCTCCTGGTCGGCGAGGCCTCGGCACAGCAGGGATTCTACGTCGGAACCGCACTGGGGACGGTGATCCCTCCCACGGTCGTGCTCACCGCCAGCGACAACGACTGGGGCACCCGCTGCGACCTGCTGATCAACCCGCAGGCGCTCGAAACCGGCTCCGAGTGCGCCACCCAGCCACCTCCCACCGAATGGTCCAACACCTCGGGCGCGGGCCCGGGCGTCGCAGCCGGCTTTGCGGCAGGGTATCGTCGCGGGCGGCTCCGGATCGAGGCCGAGTACCTCTTTCGGAGCGCGTCCTACCACGACTACAGCCCCACCCGAATCGGCGACGTGGTCACGCAGGGCAAGGCGGACCAGGAGCTCGAGTTCGCACTCGGCGGCGTCGGCGACGCGACCGCCCACGCCGCCTTCGCCAACGTGCTCTACGATGTCGCGCCCGGGGCGCGCCTGAGCCCGATTGTCGGTGCCGGAGCGGGCGCCGTGAGCATGTCGCTGGACTACTTCAGCCTCTGGAAGCGCAACGCCGACCCCGCCCGCATCGCCACGTTCACCGATCCCCTCCTGCAGGCCAAGCTCGCGGGTACCACCACCCTCGCATCTGCCGTGCTGCACGACACCATGTCCGCCTTCCAGTGGCTCGCCGGCCTGGACTGGCGCCCCGTCGACAACGTGAGCCTGGGCGCGATTGCGCGCGGCATGGTGGTCGGTCCATTCGACAGCGGGCGGCACGAGTGGGACCAGCTGCGCAGCCACGACTCCACCGTAGGGCGCGGCGAACGCGTGACCTACGTCGTCGACACGCCGGACACCGGCGCTTTGGCGGTCACGCTGAACTTGAGGTTGTACTTCTGAGCGCCCTGGACCAGTTGCCGCTGTCGCCCATTCCGGCGGCCAACGTCGCGTCCGTGCCACAGCGGTCGCCGCTGCGCTACCCCGGCGGCAAGACGTGGCTGATTCCCCATGTGCGGCAGTGGCTGTCCACGCGGGGCAGGCCGCGCTGTCTGGTGGAGCCGTTCTGCGGGGGGGCGATCGTGTCCCTCACGGCGGTCATGGAGGGGCTGGCGGAGCAGTGCGTGCTGGTGGAGCTGGACCGGGATGTTGCCGCCTTCTGGCACGCGGCGCTGCGACACAACCGCGCCCTGCGCGAACGGGTGATGGCGTTCGAGGCCACGCGGGCCAATGTGATGGAAGTGGCGAGTCGCACGCCGACGACCGTGATGGAGCATGGCTTCCGCACGCTCGTGCTGAACCGCACGCGTCGGGGCGGCATCCTGGCACCGGGTGCCTCGCTGGCCCGAATCGGTGAGAACGGGCGGGGCGTCGCGTCGCGCTGGTACCCCGAGACCCTGGCCAGACGCCTGCAGGAGATAGAGATGCATGCTCCCCGCATAGCGTTCTGCGAGGGCGACGCGATGCCGCTGCTCGAATTGGCTGCCCGCAGCCCCGGGGCCGCGCTCTTCGTCGACCCTCCATACACGGCCGGAGGCAAGCGGGCGGGCAAGCGGTTGTACACCAATCACGAAGTGGACCATCCGGCGATCTTCGAATGCCTCGCCGATTGCGAAGCCGACTTCATGATGACCTACGACGCCGCTCCCGAAATCCTCGCACTGGTGCGTCGCCACGGCTTCCACGCCGTCCAGGTCATCATGAAGAACACGCATCACAACCGGCTCCCGGAGCTGATCGTGACGCGGCGGCCGCTCCCCCCCTAGACCCCCGCCCCCCGGTACCCGCCCCCGCGCGTCCGGCTGATCTTCTGGTCGGCCACCAGGCCCTCGAGAATCAGCTCGCAGGCCGCCGCCTTGAGCCCGTCGGGGCCGTCCTCGGGGGCGAGGCCCACCAGGTCGGCCAGTTCGAGCAGTCCGGGCACCTGGCCGAAGCCGGTCACGCAGGCAGCGGCTGCGGCGTCTTCGGAGACCTGCATGACGCCGCCGTTCTCGAAGTACTCGACGATGGCGTCGACGGCGGCGCCTGCCGCGTGGTTGTCGAAGGTGAGGCCGGCCGCAGCCGAAACGAGTTCGCGGGCTATTCGCCCGGCGCCGTGGAGTTCGCCCTCGTATTCCAGCTCCATCTTTCCCGTGACGGCGGGGAGCGATGCATAGATGTCGCCGATGCGCGGGACCACGTCGCTCTCCTCCTGCCTGATCGCACGCTGTTCGGCACTCGAGACGAGCGTTTCGAGGACGGCGATCGGCATGCGCTGGCTCACGCCGCTGCGCTGGTCCACGCGCGACTCCATGCGGGCCAGGAACGCCATCCGCTCAACGACTTCGCGCACGAACGGAGGGATCTGCAGGGGGCGGCCGCCGCGCGCGAGCCAGGCCTCCTGCTCGGTGATCGCCATGCCCGTGTCCACGTCCTTGGGGTAGTGGGTGCGCACCTCGGCGGCGATCCGGTCCTTGAGCGGCGTGACGATCTTGCCGCGGGCGGTGTAGTCCTCGGGGTTGGCGGTGAACGCGATCAGCAGGTCGAGGCGGAGGCGGATCGGGTAGCCCTTGATCTGGACGTCGCCCTCTTCGAGGATGTTGAAGAGCCCCACCTGAATGCGCGGCGACAGGTCGGGAAGCTCGTTCATGGCGAAGATGCCGCGGTTCGCGCGGGGCAGCATGCCGTAGTGGATGGTCAGCTCGTCCGAGAGCAGGTGACCGCCGCGGGCCGCCTTGATGGGGTCGAGGTCGCCGATGATGTCGGCGATCGTCACGTCGGGCGTGGCCAGCTTCTCCAGGTAGCGCTGGTCGCGGGACAGCCACTCGATCGGGGTGTCGTCGCCGTGCTCGGCAATCGCCTGGCGCCCGTGCTTCGAGATGGGCGCGAAGGGGTCGTCGTTCACTTCGCTGCCCGCGATCACGGGCATCTGCGCGTCGAGGAGCCCCACGAGCTGCCGCAGGATTCGGGACTTGGCCTGTCCGCGCAGCCCCAGCAGGATGAAGTCGTGCCGGGCGAGGATGGCGTTGACGAGCTGGGGAACGACCGAGTCCTCGTAGCCGCGGATGCCGGGAAACAGCTCGTCGCCGGACTCGAGCCTGGCGATCAGGTTCTCGCGCAGCTCGTCCTTGACCGAACGGGAGCGGTATCCGCACGCCTTGAGCGCGCCCAGCGTGGTCGGGGTCGGGGGAGCGGTGGATGTGGATCGGGCCATGCGGGTAACTTAACCGCTTGGCCGAAGCGATGAACCAGCACCGCCCAGAACAGGAACCCACGTGTCCGAACCGAACCGCAGCCGCATTCACCCGCACCGGCACCAGCCCCCGCTTCCCGCAGACCGGCTGATCATTCGCGAGCCGCCCGGCCCCGAGGCCGAGCCGTTCGACGTGCTGTTCGTTGGCGCGGGGCCTGCGGGGCTGACCGGAGCGATCGAGCTGTCGCGCCTGGTCGCCCAGGGCAACGAGGCGGGCGACGGCGTGGGCGACCTCGTGATCGGCGTGCTCGAAAAGGCCGAGGGGCTGGGCGACCACAACCTGTCCGGGGCGGTGGTCAACCCGCGCGTGTTCGGCGACGTGTTTCCTGGTATGTCATGGTCTGACTTGCCTTTACGGCGACGCGTGGAGCGCGAGGCGGTGTATTTCCTAAGCCGGCGGGGTCATCTTCGCATCCCCACGCCGCCCACCATGCGGAATCATGGCAACTACATCGCGTCGATCTGCGAGGTGGTGCGGTGGCTGGGCGAGCGCGCCGAAGAGGCGGGCGTGATGATCCTGCCGGGATTCCCGGCCGACGGCCTGCTCGTGGACGGCGGCGACGTGGTGGGCGTGAGGACGGCGCCGCGCGGACTGGACCGCGACGGGCAGCCGGGCGGCGCCTCGCACATGCCGCCCATGGACCTGACCGCGCGCGTGACCGTGCTCTCCGAGGGGACGCGCGGCCCCCTCTCGCAGGCCTACCTCGACTGGCAGGGCGTGGCGTCGGCCAACCCGCAGATCTACTCGCTGGGCGTGAAGGAGCTGTGGGAGGTCCCCCGCCCGCTGGGCCGGGTCGTTCACACCGTCGGGTGGCCGCTGGTGAAGGACGGGTTCGGCGGCTCGTTCGCGTACCCGCTCGCCGACGACCTGGTGGCGCTGGGGCTTGTTGTGAGCCTCGACTACGGGAACGCCCGCCTCGACGTGCACGGCCTGCTCCAGCGCATGAAGCGCCACCCGCTCCTTCGCGGCATGCTCGAAGGCGGCGAGATGGTGGAATGGGGCGCCAAGACGATCCCCGAAGGCGGCTACCTGTCGCTGCCCGAGCGCCGGCACGGCAGCGGCATCTGCATCGTGGGCGACGCGGCGGGGTACGTCGACGTCGCTTCGCTCAAGGGCATCCACTACGCCATGCACTCGGGCGTCCTGGCGGCGCGGGCGATCTACGCCGCGCTCAAGGACGGCGACACCTCGGAAGCCGGGCTGGCGTCGTACACGCGGTCGGTCGACCGCTCGTTCATCGCGCGCGACCTGAAGCGCAACCGCAACATGCGCCTGGCCTTCAAGAGCGGCTTCGTGCTGGGCGGCGCCAAGGCGGGTCTCGCGACCGTCACCCGGGGAAGGGCGCCGCGAGGGGGCATCTCGACGCCGGCCGACGCCGCAGAGGAAAAGGTGCTTGGCGCCCCGGTGGACGCCACCGGGCCGCTCGCGGTCTCGAAGGTGGACGCCGTCTTCAAGAGCGGCAACCAGACGCGCGACGACATCCCGTCGCACCTGGCGGTGGGCGAGGACATCCCCGCCGAAGTCGCCGAGATGTACGTCCATCTCTGCCCTGCGGGGGTGTACGAGCGCGACGGCGACGCGCTGCGCGTCAACGCGCCCAACTGCGTGGACTGCAAGGCCACCGACGTGCTGGGGCCGAGGTGGTCGCCGCGCGAGGGTGGCAGCGGGCCGCGGTATCGGCGAATGTAGAGGCCGCAGTTTGAGCACACGGGACAACCGCCCAGGAGAACAATCGCAATGAGTGAACGGAAGACCGGCAACGTGGCCGAGGTGCCGCCGGCGGGCCCGCTCTGCCTGACCGGGTGGATTCAGGTCGAGGTGGACGGCGAGATCGTGGCCGACACGGACGATGTCGCGCTGTGCCGCTGCGGCCATTCGCGCAACAAGCCGTACTGCGACGGATCGCACCGCACGGCGGGGTTCGACGACCCGGGAGTGATCCAGGGCGGGCGCCTCGCTCCGGGGCGCGACGAGCCCGCCGCCGCCGATCCGGTGCTGATCGTGTGCGCGACCGACGGGCCGCTGCTCGTGCGGGGGCCGCTCACGGTGGTCGCGTCGGACGGCAAGACCAGCCGCGGCGCGCGGGGCGCGCTGTGCCGCTGCGGCGCGTCGGCCGCGAAGCCGTTCTGCGACGGAACGCACCGCAAGACGGGGTTCACCTCGTGACCGGGACGACCACGACCCGGGCGGTGCGTATCCACGAGCTGGGCGGCCCCGAGGCGCTGCGCTGGGAAGAGGTGGCGCTGCGCGAGCCGGGACCGGGCGAGGTGATGGTCCGCCACGAGGCCGTGGGGCTGAACTTCATCGACACCTACCACCGCAGCGGGCTGTACCCGGTTCCGGCGCTCCCGGCAGTGATCGGGATGGAGGCCGCGGGCGTGGTCGAGGCGGTGGGGCCCGCCCTCGCCGACGCCGACGGACCCGCGTTCCGGCCCGGCGACCGGGTCGCGTACGGCAGCGTGATGGGCGGCTACAGCGAGCGCCGCATCATCGCGGCGCACCGCCTGGTCAAGGTGCCCGACGGGGTCGCGGCCGATGACGCCGCGGCCGCCATGCTGAAGGGCATGACCTCGTGGTACCTGTGCCGCCGCACCTACCGGGTGGCCGCGGGCGAAACCGTGCTGGTGCACGCGGCCGCGGGCGGCGTGGGGACGATCCTGTCGCAGTGGTGCAAGGCGCTGGGCGCCACCGTGATCGGCACCGTCGGAAGCGCTGCGAAGGGCGAAGTGGCGCGGCGGCACGGATGCGACCACGTGGTGCTCTACAACGACGCGGACTTTGTCGAGCGCGTGCGCGATATCACCGGCGGCGAAGGCGTGCCGGTGGTGTTCGACGGCGTGGGCGCCGCCACCTTCGAGGGGTCGCTGCGGTGCCTGGCGAAGTTCGGCATGATGATCACGTTCGGGAACGCGTCGGGGCCCGTGCCGCCGTTCAACCTGCTGCGGCTGAGCGCGAAGTGTCTGACCGTGGCGCGGCCGTCGCTCATGCCGTACGTGGAGCGCCGCCAGGATCTGGAGGAGGCCGCCGGGGAGCTGATGGGGCACATTGGCGCAGGCGCGATTCGCATAACGATCGGCCAGCGGTTCGCGCTCGAGGAAGCCGCCGAGGCCCACCGCGCTCTCGAATCCAGAAACACGCAAGGGTGCACGGTGCTGATGCCGTGACCTGCGCGGTGCTGACCCCGCGACACGCACGGTGCCCCGCGAGACGCGCAAAGCAACCTGCCGCAGCCCAAAAATGACAATTCCACATTACAATCTGACAAATCGAGTTTACATATGACGACCACGACCGCGCCCGTGACCGGGCCCAAGACGGCGGCATCGACCGCCCCCGCAGGCGCCCCCGCAGCCACGCCCAACCGCGCCGCCCAGGTGCTTTCCGCCCTCGGAATCGACGACATCAGCCCCGGCGGTTTCGGCGGCGAGTGGGTCGGATCGGGCCCCGAGCTCGACGTGCACACCCCAATCGACGGCTCGCGCCTTGCGACCGTGCGCCAGGTCACCGAGGACGAGTACGACCGGATCGTTGCGCGCGCCCACGAGGCGTTTCTGCGCTGGCGCACCGTTCCCGCGCCCAAACGCGGCGAGGTCGTGCGGCAGATCGGCGAGCGCCTGCGTGCGCACAAGGCCGACCTGAGCCGCCTGGTCACGCTCGAGATGGGCAAGATCCTGACCGAGGGCGAGGGCGAGGTCCAGGAGATGATCGACATCTGCGACTTCGCGACCGGCCTCTCGCGCCAGCTCTACGGCCTGTCCATGCACTCGGAGCGGCCCGACCACCGCATGTTCGAGCAGTGGCATCCGCTGGGCGTGGTGGGCGTGATCTCCGCCTTCAACTTTCCCGTGGCGGTGTGGAGCTGGAACACGGCGATCGCGGCGGTGTGCGGAGACGCGGTGGTGTGGAAGCCGTCCAGCCAGACGCCGCTCACGGCGATCGCGTGCACCCGGATCGCGGCGGCGGTGGCGAGCGAGAACGGGCACGATCCGGCGATTTTTTCGTTGGCTGTGGGAAGAGGGTCCACGGTTGGGGACCGGCTCCTCCATGACCGGCGCGTGCCGCTGGTTTCGGCCACAGGGAGCTGCAGAATGGGGTACCGGGTCGCGCGGGTCGTGGGCGAGCGCCTGGGACGCACGATTCTAGAGCTTGGAGGCAACAATGCCATAATCGTCACGCCGAATGCGAACATGGACCTGGTGCTCCCGGCAATCCTGTTCGGCGCCGTTGGCACGGCGGGGCAGCGCTGCACAAGCACGCGCCGGATCATCGTGCACGAGTCCATTCGCGGCGAGCTGACGCGGCGCCTCGTCACGGCCTACCAGGACGTGCGGATCGGCGACCCCCTCGACCCGGCCACCCTGATGGGCCCGGTGGTGAACCGGCAGGCGGTCCTCGACCTCGAAGCCGCAATGCGCCGGGTGACCGACGAAGGCGGCGAGATCCTGTGCGGCGGGGAGCGTCTCGACGGCCCCGAGTTTCCCGGCGGCCACTACGTCACCCCGTGCCTGGCCGCCGCGCGCAACGAATTCGACATCGTGCAGGAGGAGACCTTCGCCCCGATCCTCTACCTGATCGGCTACGGCAGCGCCGACGCGACCCCGGCGCAGGCGGTCGAAGAGGTGCGCCAGGCGATCGCGCTGCACAACGACGTGCCCCAGGGCCTGTCGTCGGCGATCTTCACCGACCACATGCGCGAGGCCGAGCTCTTCCTGTCGCACCGCGGCAGCGACTGCGGCATCGCCAACGTCAACATCGGCACCAGCGGCGCCGAGATCGGGGGCGCGTTCGGCGGCGAGAAGGAGACGGGCGGCGGTCGCGAGTCCGGGTCGGATGCATGGAAGGCCTACATGCGGCGCCAGACCAACACGGTGAACTGGAGCACCGAGCTGCCGCTGGCGCAGGGGGTGCGGTTCGGGTAGGGGTCAGCGCGCCCGGCGCGGCTGCGGTTCGCGTTGCGGCTGCGGTTCGCGTTGCGGCTGCGGGCCTCTCCCGGCCGGGCTTCAGCGCGTGCGCTCGTACAGCACGGCGTCCACCACCTGGGCGGTCGCGAGTCCGGTTTCGGCGGCGACCGATTCGAGCGCTTCGCCCTCGTCCAGGCGCGCGACCAGTGCTGCCGTCTCCACGCGAGATCCGGCCACGATCGGCCTGCCGTGCGCGATCTCGGGATCGAGCGCCACCGTCCTGTTGTGAGGCGCACCCCGGGGGGCGAAGGGGTAGAGCCGCGCGGGCAAGCCCGCTTCGTCGCGTTCGATGCGTTCCAGCGACGCCGACAGGATGCGGCGAATGGCGATGCGGTCCGATTCCGATAGCTCCATGCGCTTGGCTAGATCTTCGAGCATCAGGTCCTGGCCGGACGGGGCCGCGGCGTGGCCTGCCTTCCCCATCTCCGCGCGGAGCAGCAGTCGCTCGACCCCCAGGGCCCGCTCGGCGTTTGCGATGGCGTCGCCCGTGGCCGCCATTCTGCCCACGTCCTCCGAGCGGAAGGCCCGCAGCACATGGGCCTCGACCAGGTTGTGGAACGAGATCAGCCCGGTTCGCGCCGGCGCCCGGATGAGGGGCTTGCTCGGCGCGGAGCGCGACCTGCGGCTGTAGGACCGGCCCACGATCCAGTAGCGCAGCGTGCGCGGGGCCAGGCCCAGGTGGCGCGCGGCGGCCGACAGCGTGTAGAGCGGGCTGTCGCGGTGGTCTTCGGGGTTCACTTGCGCGGTGTTCATCGGTGCAACGCCGGGATTGTCCACGGACTCGCGCGTGGATCGCGCTTGGGGCTGGTGAGTGCGGTGTCGGCGAGTGTTCCAACGCTACGCGCGGGGTGCGTTGCAATGCAAATGAGGGGGCCGCGCGCGCCGAGCCACGTGTTCTTCCCGGCCCGCTTCCCGCACGACCTCTTCCCGAGCCTTCCGGATAGCGTGGTCAATGTGGGCACCACCTGGGCGGACACCGTGCGCTGGCACTCCGACGGGTACGAGGCCGAGGGCGACTCGCGCGGCGTGTCCACCTACACGCTCGTGGGCGACACGGTTGTCGACGGGCACAGCCTGGTGCACATTGCCTTCCGCGCCGAGGTCAGCCTGCTGATCTTCACCGGTGGGGCCGGAAACCTGACCGCGCGAACGCTGCGGGGCCCGGCTTCGGGCTTCGTGCAGTGGGATCCCCGGCGGGGCCTGGTGGCGCACCGCCAGTATGAAATGGACTTGAAGGGCCACTGGGCGAGGCCACGCCGCGACCCATTCCCGATGAGCCTCAGGCGCAAGGTGCGAATTCGACTGATACGGTGATCGAGCGGAGTGACCGAATGACCTTCACCTCTGTGCGCGAGCGGCGCCTGTGGTTCTGGGCGGCCGCAGTCGTCGCGGCCATCTATGCCACGCTGGGCCTGGCGGGAACGCTGGCCGAGCTGCTGCGCGGCTACAGTCTGCTGTCGGAAACGTTCTTCCTGCTCATGGCGCTCACCGTCGCGGCGATCGTCGGAAGCGGGCTCAAGCGGCGCGCGGGCGGCCGCGACGTGTGGGTGGCACTGGGCGTCGCCGCCGTCTACGCCATGGCGCTGCTCAGGATGAGGGGCAGCGTCGAGGAGCGCACGCACCTGATGGAGTACAGCGTGGTGGCCGTGCTGATCTACCAGGCCTTGCGGGAGCGGTCGGAGAACGGCCGCCGCGTTCCCGTGCCGGCCGTGCTCGCCCTGGTCGCCGCCGTCCTTCTGGGCTGGCTCGACGAGGGCATCCAGGCGGTGCTGCCGAACCGCGTCTACGACAACCTGGACGTGTTCAGGAATGCGGTGGCCGCCGCCGTCGGGGTCGTGACGAGCGTAGTGGTGGGCTGGGTGCACGCGGCGCTGGATGGGTGGCGGGGGGGTGAGGGCTCCGATTTGTAATCTCAAGTTCACATTTTGTAATGTCTGCATTACACTGCGTTGCACGGACCTTCCTCCTCGCCCCGGAGCCCCGGACCTCGCCCCACCTTCCCGCATCGCGTAGCTTGGGGCGCAGCCCACCCCCCCCCGCCCCACACGGCGACCATCCCGTCGCCTACGAGCGGGCGCGCCCCCCCGACCAAATGCAAGAAGGCCCACCAATGCTGCCGACTACGACGCTGCCCACCGGACGCCCGCCCGCCACCCCACCGCCCACCAACCCACCACCGCCCACCACCCCACCGCCCACCCACACCCCACCACCGCCCCCCACCCCTCTCGCGGCAGCCCTCCTCGCCCTCGCCTGCGCTCTCGCGCCGACGCCCCCGCCCGCGCTCGCCGCGCAGCCACTGGGTCCACCCCAAGCCGTGGAGCGCCTGCGCACGCACATCGACGCCGCCGAGCTCTCCGGCGACCTGGACGCCCTCGCCCAGGCGGTGGCCCTGGGGCGCAGCGCAGTCGCCGCGTTCCCCGACGACGCCCTTGTCAACCACTACATGGGCTACGCGCTCTACCGCCTCGCGGCGCCCACCATGGAGGCCGACCGGGACGAGGCCGTCGCGTTGCTGGAAGAGGCCGAGTCGTTCCTGAAGCGATCGATCGAGATCGAGCCCATCGCCGAATCGCACGCGCTGGTGGCGTCGACCATGGGCATGCGGATCGGGGGTCCGCTTTCGGCGGTGTCGCTGGGCATGCGGTCGGGGTCGGCCATGGGCCGCGCGAAGGAGCTCGGCCCCCAAAACCCCCGAGTCAGGCTGCTCGAGGGGATCTCGGCCTTCCATTCGCCGCAGCTGTTCGGCGGCGGGCCGGACGGCGCCCTGGATCACATCCTCGCGGCGATCGACCTCTTCGAACGCGACCCCGCCCAGCCCCCCCTCCCCGCATGGGGACACGCCGAGGCGTACGCGTGGCTGGGGCAGACGTACGCCGCGCTGGGCCGGACCACCGCCGCCCGGGCCGCATACGAAAAAGCCCTCGAGCTGGAGCCCGGCTACGAATGGGTGCGCGCCACCCTGCTGCCCGCCCTGCCCGCCACCGCCACCCCGCCCACCGCCGCCCGGCGGCCCACCACCCCCGCCCAGCCGCCCATCCTCACCCCCGACTTCCTCGACGGCTATTCCTGGCGCAATCTGGGCCCCGACCGCGGCGGCCGCTCCATCGCCGTGTCGGGCGTCGTGGGCCGCCCCAACGAGGCCTACTTCGGCGCCACCGGCGGCGGCCTCTGGAAGACCACCAACGGCGGCGACGACTGGCACCCTGTAACCGACTTCCAGATCAGCTCGGCTTCGGTGGGCGCGGTCGCGGTCGCCGAGACCGACCCCGACCTTGTCTTCATCGGCACCGGCGAGACGTGCATTCGCGGCAACATCCTGCCCGGCGACGGCGTGTACCGCAGCCGCGACGCGGGGGCCACGTGGGAGCACGTCGGCTTCTCGGACTCGGACGGCATCTCCAAGATCCGCATTCACCCCGCCAACCCCGACCTCGTGTACGTCGCGTCGTTCGGCAAGTACGGCGTGCCGAGCGAGGAGCGCGGGGTCTTCCGGTCCACCGACGGCGGTGACAGCTGGGAGCGCATTCTCTTTCGCGACGAGCGCACCGGCGCGATCGACATCGCAATCGACCGCAACAACCCCGACGTGATCTACGCGTCGCTGTGGGAGGCCTTCCGCAAGGAGTACACCATGTCCTCCGGCGGGCCCGGCAGCGGCATGTTCAAGTCCACCGACGGCGGCGACACGTGGACCGAGATCACGCGCAACCCCGGCATGCCGGCCGAGGGCGTCGTGGGGCGCATCGGGGTTGCCGTGTCGAGCGCGAACTCCAACCGCGTCTACTCGCTCTTCGAGCACGAGGACGGCGGCCTCTTTCGCAGCGACGACGCGGGCGCAACCTGGGAGCTCGTCAACGACGAAAGGCGCATCCGGCAGCGCGCCTTCTACTACACGCACGTGTTCGCCGACCACCACGACGAAGACGTTGTCTACGTGCAGAACACGTCGTTCTTCCGCTCGACCGACGGCGGCGCCACCTACGAAGTCATCAACAACGGCACCCACGGCGATTTCCACGACTTCTGGATCGATCCCGACGATCCCGCGCACGTTGTGGTGGCCAACGACGGCGGCGGCGCGGTCAGCTTCACCACCGGCAGCGCGTGGACCGACCAGGAGTTCTCGACCGCGCAGTTCTACCACGGCGTGACGACCGCGCACATTCCCTGGCACATCTGCGGCTCGCAGCAGGACAACAGCACGCTCTGCCTGCCGTCGGACTGGAACGCCCAGCGCTTCGAGCAGGCCGTGGCCGACACCGCCGACGACTCGGGCGCGCGCGCGCCGGCCATCACCGAAGGATCGATGGACGTGCACTACCGGGCGGGCGGCGGCGAGCCCGGCTACATCGCGCCCGACCCCAAGGACCTCGACGTCTTCTTCTCGGGCACCAACAACGGCCGCTACATCGACAAGTTCAACCGCCGGCTGGGCACGTCGCGCGAGGTCAACCCCTACCCCTGGTTCTACTCGGGCGAGCCCGCCATCGACATGGTCGAGCGCTGGCAGTGGACCTTCCCGATCATCTTCTCGCCCGTCGATCCCAACATTCTGTACGCCTCGTCCAACCGGCTGTGGCGCACCACCGACGGCGGCACCAACTGGGAGGCGCTGAGCGGCGACCTCACCCGCGCCGAACCCATGACGCTGGGCCACTCGGGCGGCCCGATCACCGGCGACATGAACGGCCCCGAAGTCTACGCCACCATCTTCTCGGTCGGCCCGGGCAAGCGCGACACGGACATCATCTGGACCGGATCGGACGATGGCCTGGTCCACGTCACGACCGACGGCGGGGCCAGCTGGACCAACGTCACGCCCCCCGACATGCCCGACTTTGGCCGCGTCAGCCTGATCGACGCCTCGTCCTTCGACGACGCCAGGGCCTACGTGTCCGCCCGCCTGCCGCTGCTCAACGACTTCCGCCCGCACATCTGGCGCACCAACGACTTCGGCCAGAGCTGGACCCGGATCACCAACGGCATCCGCGACGACGCCTACGTCAACTCGATCCGCGAGGACCCGGTGCGCGAGGGGCTGCTGTACGCCGGCACCAACCACGGCGTGTACATCTCGTACGACGACGGCGAGCTCTGGCAGGAGCTCAACCCGGACCTGCCCGACATCCCGATCACCGACGTGATCCCCGAGCACGACGAGCTGGCCATGGCGAGCCACGGGCGGGGCTTCTGGGCGCTCGACAACATCGCGCCGCTGCGTCAGCTCCAGCCCGGCACCACCGAGCGCGATCTTGCGCTGTTCGAGCCCGCTGCGGCGTACCGGTCGGCGAATGGCGTGGTGCTGTCGTGGTGGCTTAGGGAAGAGGATGAGAGGGCGGCGGACGCCAAGCTGGAGGTCCTCGACGCCGACGGCGAGGTTGTGCGCACGTTCACGCCTGCACAAGACGGCGTTGAGCGCGACCGTTGGGCCGGGCCGGCGCTGCCGATGGCCGCCGGGCTGAACCGGCTGCGGTGGGACTTGCGCACCGACCCGGCGGCGACCTTTCCCGGCATGATCCTGTGGGGCGTGCGCACCATGGCGCCCGCAGTGCCGCCGGGAACGTACGGCGTGCGCCTAACGGTGGGCGACATGGTCGAGACCACCGAGGTCGAGGTGCGGCGCAACCCGTGGATCGCCGACGTGAGCGACGACGACCTGATCGCGCAGTACGACTTCGGCGTGCAGGTCCGCGACCAGGTCGACGCGGCCAACTCGGCGGTGATCGCGATCCGCGACGTGAAGGCCCAGCTCGACGATCGCCTCGCGGCGTCCGACGATGCGCGGCTAGCCGAGGCGGGCGAGCGCCTGCGCGCGGCGGCCTCGGCGGTCGAGGCCGAGATCTACCAGGTGCGCAACCGCTCCAACCAGGACCCGCTCAACTTCCCCATCAAGGTGAACAACCGGCTGGCCAACCTGCTGTCCATGTCGGAGCGGGGCGACGGGCGCCCCGGCAGCGGGATGTACGCGGTGTTCGAGATCATGGTCGACAGGCTGGGCGACCGCCTGGCCGAGATGGCCGCCGTGTGGGAGGGCGAGCTGGTCGAGGTGAACGAGGTGCTGAGGGCGCTGGACATGGACGAGATCGTGCCGGACGTGGTGGAGCCGGTCATCCGCTCGGCTGCGGCGCCATCCGCTTCACAACCACCGAGCTGACCCCGAGCTCGTCGGTCTCCACGAAGGCCAGAAGCCCGTCGGGCCCGAAGGCGGTCGGCATGGCGGTGTCGCCCGGATAGCTGCCCAGGTAGCGGCCGTCTGCGGCGAGCACGTCTATGGGGCCGTCGCCGATCAGGTCCTCGGCGCGGCGGCGCACCCAGATCCCGCCGTCCCATGTGGTGCGCATGTCCACCACCACCGGGACCTCGTCGGCCACCGGCAGGGCTTCGAGATACGCGCGCCTAGACTGAAGCAGCCCTTCGACCATCGCGCTGCGCGGAATCCCCCCGACCCTGTTCCCGTCTCCGTCCACCGCGATCCCGGGCGGGCCGCCCATCGCAACCTGCGCCGCGTATTCCTCTAGCTGGTGCTCGATCTCGGCCTCCGCGATCCGGTCGGTCACCAGTCGGGGGCGAAGCGGCCGCGTGAGAATCCGCGCCACCGCGCCGTCCCGTTCGGCCAGCTTGATCGCGTAGGCCGTCGAGTCCGAGAAGGCCACGCCGCCGCCGGGCAGCGGGCCCACGAACAGGCCCGGGTCGAACATGCGCGGCGGCGGCGTCTGCCCCTCGGTCGTCACCTCGCCCCGACCCAGCCGTATGGTGACGATCCCGGCAGAGGGCGGAGCCCAGGCGGGGACGACCGTCTCCCTGACCACCCGGTCGCCATCCAGCGCAAGCCGAAGAATGGAGCGCCGTCCCGGCGGGTCGGCCTCTTCGTCCGCCGGCCGCATGCTCTCGATCGAAATCAGGCGTCCCGACAAGATCAGGGCGTCTTGCCCGCCGCCGTCGGGGTACACCCGGCCCTGAATGCCCAGCAGGTCGTCCCGCACCCTGGCGCCGCGCGCGAAGCCGCCGTCCGCGTCGAAGATCAGAAACGCGCGGCGCCCCGAGATGTCGCCCACGACCGTGCGCCCATCCGCCATGACCGCCAGATGCCTCGGAAACCCGAACTCGCCCGGCCCGTCCCCCGCGCGCCCGATCACCCTAGAGAGCCCGCCGCCCCGGTCGACGACCACAACCCGGTACGACTGAAAGTCGAGCAGGTGAAGGTTGCCCGCCCCGTCGAAGGCCGCCTCGAGGACGACCCCGAACTGCTGCCATTCGGCCCCTTCGCCAGACCCGACCCGGTACACCTCCTCGAAGTCGGCCTCGATCGGTTGGTCCTCGCCGGGCAGCTCGACGACTTCCTGCCCGGCCGCACCTGCCGCCACGAGCGACAGCGCCAGCCACGCGGCACCCACCCCCAGCCGCAGCGGACGCCGCGCCGGTTTGTTCTCAGCCCCGGTCACCGTCCGGACCCGGCGCTGCGGGTGTACGCGACATCCACCCTGCCCATGCCCTGATCGTCTGTTCCGCCGCCTCGACCGTGGCGGGGATCTCGATCGGCGTGCCGTCGACCGGAAGCGCAAACGAGAACATCGGGTCGTCGCTCGCCACCCGGAAGACCGAGTCGCCCACCTCCAGCACGAAGCTCTCCACCCGGATCGCCATGATCGCCGCGACCTGAGCAGGGGTGTCGCTACCGAAGCCCCTGCCGTCCCGAGAGGCGAACACGACCCGTTGCCGACCGGCCTGCGCCGAGTCGAGCAGCCATTCGCCGTTGTACGTCGCGACGGCCGCGACCTCCGGCACCGGCCCGCCGCCGTGGGCGCAGCCCGCCCCCCCCGCCAAGCCGATTGCGGCGACTGCAGCGATCGCGTTGATTCGCACCAGTGTTCCTCCCCGATCCAGGCGGTGTCGGAAGGGCGCCGCCGTTCGCGCCCCTCGCCTTCCCAACGTATATGTTCCCTACCCCGCCAGTGTTCCCCATCCCAGCGAGCTGATGAGACAAGCCGCCCTAGCCGCCCTAGCCGCCCTAATCACGGCATGCAGCCCCCCGTTCGACGAGGACGCCTTCCTCACCCGCGCCGAACGCACCGACTTCCGCGAGACCAGCAGCTACGCCGACGTCGTCGACTTCCTGCAGCGCGCGGCGGCCCTCTCCCCGGCCGTCCACTACACCACCTACGGCTACACCACCGAAGGGCGCGCCCTGCCCCTGGCCGTCGTGGGCGACGTCGCGGATCCGAGCCCCGACGCTGTGCGGGCGTCCGGCAAGGCGGTCGTCTACCTGCAGGGCAACATCCACGCCGGCGAGGTCTGCGGCAAAGAGGCGCTCCAGATCCTGCTCCGCGACATCATGGCCGGTCGCCACACCGCCTGGCGCGAGTCCATGGTCCTGCTCATCGCGCCGATCTACAACGCCGACGGCAACGAGCGCGTCACCCTCGAAAACCGCGGACGCCAGCACGGGCCCATGGGCGGCATGGGCCAGCGTCCGAACGCGCAGGGATACGACCTCAACCGCGACCACACCAAGCTCGACTCGCCCGAGGCCCGTTCCGTGGCGCGCCTGCTGAACGAGTACAATCCTCAGGTGGCGGTGGACCTGCACACGACCAACGGGACCCGGCACGCCTATCATCTCACGTACTCCCCGCCGCTTCATCCAAACACGCCTGCGGAGATCGACGCCTTTCTGCGGCAGGGGCTCCTGCCCCACGCCACGCAGCAGGTCCGGCAAGAGCACGGCTGGGAGTTCTACTACTACGGCAACGCCGGCGAGCGCGGCGGCGAGCGCGGCTGGTACACCTTCGACCACCGCCCCCGCTTCAACAACAACTACCTCGGCCTGCGCAACCGGATCGCCATCCTCAGCGAAGCGTACGCCTACGCCACCTTCGAACAGCGCGTCCTCGCCACGCTCTACTTCGTCGAAGAGATTCTGCACTACGTGCACGACCACGCCGACCAGGTCCGCCAAATCGTCGCTGCCGCCGACGCCGCCCCCGTCGTCGGCGACTCCCTCGCCCTGCGCGCGGCGCCCGAGCGCTCGGCGGCCCCGGTCGACATCCTGATGGGCGCCGTCGTCGAGGAGGCGCACCCGCTCACCGGTCGCCCGCTGCTGCTCCGCGCCGACACGCAGTACGTCGAGACCATGCACGAATACGGGACCTTCGCGCCCACCCTGCTGGAGCGCGCGCCCCAGGCCTACCTGATCCCCGCCGGCCTCGCCGACATCCGGATCCGGCTCGAGGCCCACGGCATCGCCCTCGAGCCCGCGCCCGCCACGCCCCTCGACGTCGAGGTCTTCCGCGTCGATTCGGTACAGACCGCCGAGCGCCCCTTCCAGGGCCGCCAAGAGCAGACCCTGTTCGGCCGCTACGAGGCCGCCCGCCTCACGCCGGCCCCCGGCGACATGCTGGCCCGCGCCGACCAGCCGCTGGGCCGCCTGCTCTTCACCCTAGTGGAGCCCCAGTCCGACGACGGCTTCGCCAACTGGGGATTCCTCGCCGACCTGCTGCCCGCCGGAGCGGCCTACCCGATCGCGCGCGTGCCATGAGCCCAGGAGCCCCAGCGTGAAACAGAACCTCACGGTCACGGTTGATTCCCAAGTCCTGGCGGCCGCAGGGCGACATGCGCGGTCCCGCGGCGTGTCCCTGCGGCGGTGATCGAGCGCGTCCTGCGCGACGAGTGCGTTTTGGGCGAAGCGTCGTTCGCTTCCCGGTGGCGAGGTCGGTTTGCCCCGGCGGCCCGACACGACCCCCGCTATTGGGCGCTGGCCCGGAAGCATCTCTGACGTCCCGCAATCACCCCTGCCGAGGCGCTCGACGCGCTCTTCTGAACAGGTCCCGCTGCGCCCGGTCGCGCTTGGGCACGTCGTGGCAGCGGCGGCACCGCGCCTCGTAGCTTTCGGCGCCTCCCACCTGGATCGTGGGGCCTTCGGCGGGGGCGGGCCTGCCGTCGATCAGGCGCTGGTTCCTGGTCGCCGGGTCGCCGCATACGACGCAGATCGCGTTCAGCTTGTCGATGCGCTCGGCGCGGGCCAGCAGCAGCCCCATCGGGCCGAAGGGCTCGCCGCGAAAGTCCATGTCTGTGCCTGCCACGATGACGCGCATTCCGGCGTCGGCCAGTGCGTCGACGACTTCGCAGACGCCGTCGTCCAGGAACTGGGCCTCGTCGATGGCGACGACCTGGGTCTCGGGGCGTACCTTCTCGGCGACCTGCACGGAGGTGGACACGGGCTCGGCGTCGATCTCCCGGCCGTCGTGCGACGAGATGCGGAACTGGCCGCCGTAGCGGTCGTCGAGGTGGGACTTGAAGAGCTGGACGCGACGGCCGGCGATGAGGGCGCGGCGCACGCGCCGGATCAGCTCCTCGGACTTGCCGCTGAACATGACGCCGCTGACGACTTCGACCCACCCGTGCCTGGTTCCATGCATGTCAGGAACATCGGGCAAGGACGCCGCAGGCGCTATATTCGGCCATGCCGACCCACTGGGCCATCGACCTCGGTACGTCCAACACGACCATCTGCGAAGACCGGTCCGGGCGCCCGCATGTCGTGAACCTGCCCCACGTCGCCAAGACCGAGCCGGTTACGCAGACGCCCGTCGTGCCGTCGTGCGTGTGCGTCATGGACGGCGACGGCGAGGACGTGCTGATCGGGCAGCAGGCCGTCACCTACAACTGGGACGGACGGGCCACCGGCTTCGCAAGCGGGTTCAAGCGCCATCTCGGGATCGAGAGCGGACGGGCGCTGGCGCGCGTGAGCGGGAGGGCGTTCACGGCCCAGGACGTGGCCTCGTTCTTCCTCAGGGAGACCATCCGCGCGCTCGAGGAGCAGTCCGGCGAAGAGATCGCCGACGTCACCATCGCGACGCCGAGCGGCTTCTACGAGACCTACCGGGCCGAGCTGCAGTCGATCGTTCGGCGCCTGAAGCGCCGCAGCTGGTGGTCGCGCGCGTGGGCCCGGCTGCGCGGCCGGCCAGCCGGGATCGCATTCCGAACGCTCGACGAGCCGGTGGCGGCCGCGCTGGGGTACGGCGTCGACGTCGGACGCCCCACCACGCTCGTCGCCTTCGACTTCGGCGGCGGATCGATGGAGGCCGCAGTGGTCAGGACGCACGGCGCGCGCACGGTCGAGACGGGTCGCGCCGAGGTGCTGGCCAAGCAGGCCGTGGAGCTCGGCGGGAACGACATCGACGGGTGGATTCTAAACCGCTTCGTGCCGAAGGCGCTGCACGACTGGCCCGAATGGGAGGTCGCGCTCCGGTGGGAGGCCGAGAGGGTCAAGCTGCTCGCCAGCGCCGGTAGCGAGGGCGACTTCACCTTCCGCAACGAGTCGTTCGGCAGGCTGGACTACCACGTCCTGCAGGACATCCTTGCCGAAAACGGCCTCTACGCGCAGATGCGCGAGCTTCTCGACGCGCTGCTGGACGAGCTGCGGACCCGGCACGGCGTTCCGCCGGACGGCATCGAGGACGTGATCCTCGAAGGCGGGTCGACCCTTCTTCCCGAGGTGCGCAACGTCGTGGGCGACGTGCTGGGGCGCGACAAGGTGCGCGAATGGCTCCCCTTCGAGGCCGTCGCGCGCGGCGCGTGCATCTTTGCCGGCGGCGCGCACGTCGAGGACTTCATCTACCACGACTACGCGCTTCGCCTGCTGCCCAGCGACGGCGGAGAGGCCGAGTACGAGCTGCTCATCCCCGGCGGGACGCGCTTCCCGACCGTCGCCAACTTCGTGACGCGCTACTACGCGCCGGGCTTCGACGGCCAGCAGCACATCAACCTCTTCGTGTGCGAGGTCGGGCGCGTGGCGGGGCGTCACGTTGCGTGGACCGAGCGCCCCAACGGGTCCCGTTACTTCGTGCCGCAGACCGCCGGCGAGCGCGCCTTCTGCCTGTGCCTGAACGAGGCCGACCCCGCGCTGCCGCTCAACCCTGCCGGCAAGGGAACGGCGCCCCGGCTGCGGGTCACCTACTCGGTTGACGAAAACCGCTGGCTGTGCGTAACCGTGCACGACCTGCAGCGAAAGAGCGACCTGAAGGTCAAACACCCGGTGGTGCGACTGAGATGAGCTTCCTGAAGGCCCTATTCGGACCCAGCCAGAAGGACATCTGGCAGCAGCTGGCCAACGAGGTGAGCGGCAAGTTCCACGAAGGAGGCTTCTTGTCGCACTCGGCGGTCCAGGCGCGCACCCGCGACTGGATCGTGACGCTCGACACGTACACCGTGAGCACCGGCAAGACCAGCCAGACGTTCACCAGGCTGCGCGCTCCCTACTTCAACCCCGAGCGCTTCAGGTTCGACATATACCGGACAAGCATCTTCAGCGGGCTGGGCAAGGCGCTGGGCATGCAGGACATCGAGGTCGGCCACGCGCGCTTCGACAGGGACTTTGTGATCAAGAGCGATTCGCCGCGCCGCGTCCGGCGGCTGCTGGAAAACGAGAAGATACGTCGCCTGATCGATGCCCAGCCCAGGATCCACCTGTCGGTCAAAGCGCACGACGGATGGCTGAGCAAGTTCCCCAAACATGTCGACGAGCTTCACTTTCAGGCCGAGGGCGTGGTCAAGGACCTGACCCAGCTCAAGACTCTGTTCGACCTCTTCGCGGAAGTTCTGCACCAGATCTGCCACGAGGGAAGGGCGTACGAAGACGATGTGGGCATTCACGTTCGGCGACTGCGCGCCCCCGGCGGCCGGATCGAGGACAAGCACGTGCTGTGGGAGAGCTACGGCAACCGGCGCGACGCGGCCGTTGCGCTGGGGCGGCTGGGCGATGCGGCGGCCGTGCCCGCCCTCGCGTCCGTTCTTGGCGACCAGGACGAGGAGCTGAGGGCTCGCGCGATCGACGCGCTGGTCCAAATCGGCGACGCGAGCGCCGTGGGTCCGCTGATCCCGCTGCTGAGCGACGCCGGCCCGGCCCAGGGTCGCCCGGTTCGCGAACGCGCTGCCGAGGCGCTCGCCACGCTGGGCGCACAGGACCTTGCCGACTGCGTGCTGCACGCGCTGAGCGGCGATCCCGACAGGCTGAAGGCGCCCGGTGCGCAGCGCGGGCAGTACCGGGCCGAGATCGTGGAGGCGCTCGCACGCGGGCTCACCGGGCACTTCGGCGTGCACGCGGCCCACGCGCTCGCCGAGATCCACGCCGTGGAAGCGTTGCCCAGGCTGCGCGAAGTCTACAGGAGCACGGGGGCGCCGGGGCCAAGGGGCCGGGCGGTATCGCGGGCCATCGAGCGGCTGGAGGCGCGCGCAGCGCTCCCGCGGGCCGCCGCCCAGTCCGGCGACGCGCCCGACACGCTGCCCCGCGCCGCGCGCGAACCTGGCCCCGACACGGCCACCCTGCCGCGCGGCGCCCGCAAGTCCGCCGAATGAACCGGTTCGGTTCCCTCGTGGGGCCGACCCGCGAGAGGGTCTGGCGGCGGCTCGCAGACGAGGTCGGCGGGCAGTACCTGGAGGCAACGGCGGTGGCTCAGGATGCCGTGCAGGCCCGCGTGGACGATTGGATCGTTACGCTCGCCTCTCCGTTCGACCACGAAGCTCTCGCGGCGGTCCGAGCTCCCTTCTTCAACCCGGAGAAGTTCCGGTTCACGATCTACCGGACGGGGTTCTTGACGGGCATCTGGACCGACGTGCGGTGGGCGCTGAACATGCAGGACGCCGCGGCGGGCCGCCCCAGCTTCGACCGCGCCTTCGTGATCAAGGGCAACGCGGCGGCTCGGGTGCGCGCACTCCTGGAGCGCGACGGGGTTCGGCGCCTGCTGGAAGCTCAGCCCAGAATGCGCCTGTGGATCCGGGGGCCGCGCCAATATCCCGCCGGTGTGGAAGAGATCTGCTTCACAGGTGCCCCGAGCATGCGGAATCTGTCTCGGCTGCGCATGCTGTTCGAGCTATTTGCCGAGTTGCTCCGGGAGTTCTCCCACGTTGGAGGGGTCGAGGATGACGCCGTCCAGGTCCACATCCGCCGGCTGAGCCTGCCCGGGGGCCGCGTCAAGGGGCAGCACCTTCTCTACGACGGCGACGAGCCCCGTCGCGACGCCGCGGCGGCCCTGGGCAGGCTGGGAGACCCGGCGGCCGTTCCCGCGCTGGCAGCCGCGCTCGGGGACAAAGACTCACGCCTGGCGGTTCTGGCCATGGAAGCGCTTGCCGAGATCGGGCACGGCGATGCGGTGGGGCCCCTGGTCCGCCGGCTGGGCGACACCGGGCAGGCCGCCAACGGGCGGCCGCTCCGCGATCACAGCGCCGATGCCCTGCGACGACTGGGCGAAGGCGCGCTGGTCGACGCGGTGCGTGCGGCGCTGCGGGGAGACTTCGCGCGTCTGAGGACGTACAATGGACCCTACCGGGAAGAGATCGTCTGGGCGCTCGGCGACGCAATCACCTGGCGGGCGGGGATGAACCCGGCGAACGCGCTCGTCGAGCTGCGCGCCGTTGAAGCGCTGCCGCGCTTGCGCGAAGTTCTGAGAAGGCTGGGCGGGCAGAACCCGACCGGCAGAACGGTGTCGGCAGCGATCGAAAGGCTCGAGGCGCGAGCTTCGCTGCCGCGCAGCGCCGCCGCCCAGAACGACGAGGACACGCTGCCCCGTGCCGCGCGGGAACCGGGCCGCGACACCGCCACCCTGCCGCGCGCGCCGCGACGTTCATCGGTGAAATCACAATAAAGGGAGTTCGCGACATGAACCCGACCGCCTTCAACGCGTCCAACTTCGCGCAGGCGCCCCGGTTGGCCACGAGCCGGCTGGCGCGCGCCGCCACCGCAGCCGCGATGGCCATCGCCGGCCTCGTCTCCACCCTGCCCGGCACCTTCAACGAGGCGCTGGCCCAGGCGATGCCGGCTCCCGGGCAGAAGGTCGCTCTTGTTACCGGCGCGACTTCGGGACTGGGGCGCGAGCTGGCGATGCGGCTTGGCGCTCGGGGCGACCATGTGATCGTGCACGGGCGGAACGAGGAAAGGGGCGCCGAGGTTGTCGACGCGATCAACGAGGCGGGGCCGGGGAGCGCGCGCTTCTACCGCGCCGACTTTGCGTCGCTCGCCGAGGTGCGCGGGTTCGCCGAGACGCTGCTGGCGGACTACGAGCGGCTGGACATCCTGATCAACAATGCGGGGTTCGGGTCGGCGCCCGACGAGCGCTGGGTCACCGAGGACGGCCACGAATACCGCTTTCAGGTGAACTACCTGTCGACGTTTCTGCTCACGCACATGCTTATGCCCAGAGTGCTGTCGAGCGCGCCGGCGCGGATCGTGAACGTGTCGTCGGGGGCGCAGACGCCGATCGACTTCGACGACGTGATGATCGAGAACAACTTCAGCGGGCGGCGGGCGTACGCGCAGAGCAAGCTGGCGCAGATCATGTTCACGCACGACCTGGCCGAGCAGCTGGAGGGGACCGGCGTGGTGGTCGGCTCGCTGCATCCGGCCACGTACATGCCGACCGAGATGGTGCGGCGGGCGGGCGCGACGCCGCGTTCGACGATCGCCGAGGGCGCCGACGCCACCATGAACGTGGTCGACTCGAACGACTTCGAGAGCGGCCAGTACTTCAGCGGCCTCACGCCGCGCCGCGCCCACGACCAGGCCTACGACGTCGAGGCGCGGGCCCGGCTCAGGGCGCTAAGCGAGGAGCTGACGGGGATTCGGTAGGCGGCTGTCAGTTTCGGCTTGCGATCCTCTCCTGGATCACGCGGGCGGTGCGCTCGGCGCGGGCGTCCGAGATCTGGCGGCCCAGCTCGAGCGAGCGGCCCAGGTCGGCGATCGAGAAGCCGTCGATGACAGCCTGGCGCGCCTTGACGCGCGCCGCCCAGCGCACCGAGGCCGGGTCGTCGAGCATCATGTTCAGCGTGATGGTCGGGTTGTCGTGCAGCCCGTCGCTGGCCATGTCGTCGGTGACGACGCCAAGGTCGTGCAGCACGTTGGGCGTCCCCGGCGGGGCGCGGTAGTACTCTGCGATGAAGTGGACGGCGGCGTCGCCGCCCCAGGCCTCGGTTAGCGCGGCGGCCACGTTCTCCATGCCGCGCTGATTGCCGCCGCTGTCGCCGATCAGGACGATGTTCTCGAAGCCGTGCACCTTCAGGCTGTGGGCCACGTCGGTCAGCACGGCCTCGAAGGTCTCCTGGCGCAGGCTGATCGTGCCCGGGCTGGTCATGTGTCCGCTGGGCGGATCGATGCTGCCCTCGGGAACGGTCTCGATCACCGGGGCGCAGAGTGCGTTGCCCAGCCTCGTGGCGATCGCCGGGCAGTTGGCGCGCAGCACGTTGTTGTGCTTGCCCGTGACCAGCCAGGGGCCGTTGGGCTCGACGCCTCCGGTGGCGACGATGGCCGTGGTCTTGCCGTCGGCGAGCGCGTCGCGCACGTCCATCCAGGTCATTTCCTCGATCCAGACCGTTTCGACCGGGGGCAGCGGGTTGGGCGTGTCGGCGCAGTTGTAGATGCTCGCGCTGCACTGGCCGCCTCCCATTGAGCGGGGATCGGGGGCCGGACGCTGCGGCCTGGCCGCGCCGCCAGCCTGTCCGCCGGGTCCGCCGCCGCCGCGACGCATGGCGGCCATCCGGGCAGACCGGTCGGGCGCGGGCAGCGTTCCGCGGTTGGCGATGGCGGCGCGAATGGCGTTGGCCGTGTGTTCGGCGCGGAACGCCACGATCTCGCGGGCCCACTCGAGCGACTGCACCCTGTCGGCGATCGAGACGCCGTTGATCGTCGCCTTGCCCGCCGCGACCCGCTCGTCGTAGCGGACCGAGAACGGGTCGTCGTGGAACATGTTCAGCGCGATGACCGGATCGTCGTGCAGGCCGTCGCTCTCGCCGGCCTCGAGCCCGCGGAAGGCCATGTAGCGGGTCGCCGCATCGTAGTCGTAGTACTCCTGCACGTGCGCCACCACCGCCGCGCCCGCGAACATCTCGTTGAGCCGTTCGGCCACGGCGCGCTGGCCGCCCTGGTTGCCGCCGCTGTCGCCGATGAAGACGATGTTGCGGAACCCGTGCATCTTCAGGCTGTGCGCCACGTCGGTCAGCAGCGCCTCGAAGGTCTCCTGGCGCAGGCTGAGCGTGCCTGGACTGGTCATGTGGCCGCTGGGCGGGTCGATGCTGCCCTCGGGCACCAGCTTGATGACCGGCGCGCACAGGGCGTCGCCCAGCTCGCGGGCGATGGCGTCGCAGTTGGAGCGCAGCAGGAAGTTGTGCTTGCCCGTGGCGAGCCAGGGCCCGTTGGGCTCGACGCCGCCGGTGGGAATGATGGCCGTGGTCTTGCCGTCGGCGAGCGCGTCGCGGACGTCCATCCACGTCATGTCCTCGATCCATACCGTGTTGGGCGCGGGGAGCGGGTTGGGCGTGTCGCGGCAGTTGTACACGTTGGCCGCGCAGTTGCCGCCGCCCATGCTGTTGGGGTCGCGCTCCGGGCGCTGCTGGGCGGTGGCAGCGGTCGCGCCGACGAGCAGGGCGGCGGTGCACAGGGTGGCTCGCATGGCTCGCATGGTGTGTTTCCTCCGGGATGGTCGATGTGGCGGGAGACGCAGGCATCGTACGTCATTGGCGGCGGGGTCGCCAGCGCGGGGGGGGGCGGGGCGGGGCGCCATGCCGCCCACCGCTCAGCCCCGGTGAATCTCCGCTGCGGCCCGCAGCCCCGACTCGAGCGCCCCGTTCATCCATCCCCGGGCGCCCGAGATGTGCTCGCCGGCGAAGTGGACCGGCCCTTCGGCCCGCGCCAGCTCGCCCGCGAGCTGACGGTCCTGCGCGGGAGTGGGGGCGGCCCAGGCGGCGCGGCTCCAGGGGTCGCGCTGCCATGAATGCGACGCGCCGGATTCGGCGTGGGCGGCGGCGCCCGGCAGGAAGCGCTCCCAGTGGGCGAGAACGCGGGCCAGGCGGGCGTCTTGGCCGAGCCCGTCGAGTTCGTCCGCGCGGCTGCCGCGCACGTACGTGAGCAGCACGCCCTCGGGGCCCGGCGCGTCCCACGAGGGGTGCCACAGCTCTTCGGGCCAGTCGGTGGTACCCCATCCGTTAAGCCCCTCGGCCTCCCAGAACCGCGTCCGAAACCGGACGAAGACGCGCGTGGCCCGCTGATACCCGAATCCCCCGTTCATCGCCTCGGTCTTGGCGGCGGAGAGGGCCGGCGCGAAGCGGATGCCGCCCAGGAGCGGCACGGGCACGGTCACCAGCACCCTGTCGGCCTCGTGGCTCCGGCCGTCGCCGGTGGTGACCCGAACGGCGGCTGCGGCCACGCCCCCGGTGCGCCCCGCCGCGCCCCCGGCACCCCCGGCCCCATTCCCGGCCACGATCTCGGTCACGGGCGACGCCGTCGCCACGCGGCTGCCCAGCTCGGCCGCGAAGGCGGCGGGCAGGCGGTCGGTGCCGCCCCGGATCTTCACGAAGCCGGGCCGGTCGGCAAGAAAGGCGCCCGGCGGCACCGTGGTCCGCGCCCCGCCTTGGAACTGCACGAAGAGCCCGTCTGCCGGGTAGAAGCGGTCCGTGGCCAGTGCGAAGTGGCGGGCGTAGCCCAGGGTCAGGTCGTGCTCGGGGGGAATGCGCGCGGCGCCCGCCTCGGCCAGCTGCCCGGGCGCGAACGGAGCGCGCAGCGTGAGGACGCGGCCACCAACGCGCGCCCGCGCTTCGAGCAGGGTGACATCGTGGCCGGCGCGCGACAGCTCGTAGGCCGCGACCAGCCCCGACATGCCCGCCCCGACCACCACGACGCGCAGGGGCCGGGTGGCCGGCGGCAGCGCCCCGGGCGAGTCCTCGGGCTCGACCGGGCTCGAGCACGACATCAGGCCGAGGCCGGCTGCCGCGCTGCCCGCGCGCCGCA
This sequence comes from Longimicrobiales bacterium, assembly GCA_965221535.1. Classification (GTDB taxonomy): domain Bacteria; phylum Gemmatimonadota; class Gemmatimonadetes; order Longimicrobiales; family Gaopeijiaceae; genus Bin94. The sequence continues at coordinate 319,958 of OZ244894.1, forward strand.
CGAAGGCGCGGCGGTCGATGGGGGGTTGGGGGTTGTGGCGCTCGTGCATAGTTGTATTACAATAGTAAGACATCAACTGGCGCGCCGCGCGGCTTCTCCGATGCGGGCGTCCCGATGCGGCAGGCACGAACTACACGGAGCGCTGGGTGGGCATACGAACGGTACGAATGGACGACGCCTCCGAGGCGACGCTGGCCGACTTGCAGCGGCGGACGGGGCTGTCGATTTCCGAAGTGATGAGACGGGGCCTGCGCGCCTTCGAGCGGCAGCTGGACTCGGACGTCACGAGACATCCCTACGAGGTGTACCAGAGCCTTGGGCTCCCGGGCGACGGAACGCGGGCGCTCGCCCCTGCCGCGAAGGCAAAGCGAGCGGTGGCCGAGATCGTCCGCAAGAAGCACGACCGGTGATTCTGGTCGACGCGGGGCCGCTCGTGGCCCTCTTCGATGCCCGCGACCAGCACCACGAGCGCTGCCGGCGACTGCTCGAGACGCTCGACGATAAGCTGATCACGACGGTTCCGGTGCTCACCGAGGCAATGCACCTCCTTGGCCCCGGCAGTCCGGGTCCGCCCAAGCTGATGGCCTACATTCGCCATGGAGGGCTTGCCGTGGTCCCGCTCGACGCGGACCGGCTGCGCCGCTGCTTCGATCTCATGCTCCAGTATGCGGACGTGCCGATGGACTTCGCGGACGCGTCGATCGTCTCGATCGCAGAGCGCTTGGGCACCGAGAGGGTGTTCACGATCGACCGAAGGCACTTCTTCGCCTACCGGATCCGCCGCGGCTACCACAACGTGCCCTTCAAGGTCGTCGGAACCGCGCCGGGCCCGCACCTGGTCAGGGAAGGGGTCGGACCGGCGCACGAAGCCGCGGCCGCCGACGGGGGCGAGGCCGCCGACCAGCCCCCGCCCTCAAAAGGGCCACAGCAGCGGCGTCACGACCATGACCACGACGAAGACGACCGCCGTAAGCGGCAGGCCCAGGCGCAGGTAGTCGGTGAACCGGTAGCCGCCCGGTCCCATGACGAGCACGTTCGCCGGGTGCGAGACGGGGCTGGCGAAGCTCGCTGACGCGGCCATCGCGGTCGCCATCATGAGGGGGTAGGGCGAGATGCCCAGACTCTCGGCCGTGCCCAGCACAATCGGCGACATGAGGACCACGAGCGCCGCGGTGGGGATGACCTGGGTCGCCAGCGAAGTGGCAAGGAACAGGGCGCCCATGGCGGCGAGCGGCCCGAAGTCGCCCACAGTCCCCACAACCGCCTGCGCAAGGAGCGCCGAAGCGCCCGCGTCCTGCAGCGCCACGCCCAGCGGAAGCATTCCGGCGATCAGAAAGACCGCCTTCCACTCGATGGACCGGTAGGCTTCCTCCATGGTCAGGCACCCGAAGAGCACCATGAGGGCGGCGCCCCCGACGGCCGCGATCGAGATTGGAAGCAACCCCAGCAGCACGGGCCCCAGCGTAGCGCCCAGAATCAAGCCCGCAACCGGCGCCTTGCGGCGGCGGGGCGGCGTCTGAACGCCCTCGGTCAGCACCAGAAAGTTCGGATCGGAGGCGAGCACGCGCAGATCCTCGCGGGGCCCGTGAACGAGCAGCGCGTCGCCCGAGCGCAGAGGCAGGTCGCGCAGGCCGGTTCGGTGGGCCCGCCCCTCGCGCCAGATCGCGAGCACCATCAGCCCGTACTTCCGGCGGAAGCTGAGCTGCCGCAGCGTCTGCCCGACGAGCCTGGTGTGGGGCGACAGAACCACCTCGGCGATCCCGATGTGCTCGGTCTCGAGCGCGGGCTCGTCGTCCGTCCCCCGGCCCTCGACTTCGAGCTCCCGGATCCCCTCGAGCGCGGCAAGCCCTTCCGGCCGCCCCTTCACCACCAGCAGGTCGCCCGCCTGAAGCCGCTCGCCGGGCCCCGGCATCTCGATCGTGCGGCCCTCGCGGACGACGCTGATCACCCATAGGCCCAGGGCGGCGCCCATGCCGCACTCCTTGAGCGTCTGGCCCGCCAGGAAGGAGTCGCGGGGCACCCGCACCGCAAACAGCTGGTCCTGAAGGCTGTACAGGTCGAGCTGGTCGGCCGGGGCGACCGTCAGCTCCTCGTAGTCGCCCAGCGCCTCGACGCGCTCCGGCGGCCCCTGGACCAGCAGCGTGTCGGCGGCCTGCAAGGCCACGTCCTGAAGGGGAGGCGGGAGCGAGACGCCGCCCCTCCGGATCGCCATGACGCGAACTCCGTAGCGGGCCGAGAAGTCCACGTCGCGCAGCGTGCGCCCGGCCAGCTCGGAGCCGCCCCGCAGCCCGAGCTCGGCGACTTCGAATTCGGGAGAGTCGAGCACGGTCACGCCCAGTCCCGTCTCCTCGATGTCGAGCGCCGAGCCCTCGCGCGTCTGGTCCAGCCGGTCCACGGGGCCCTGCGCAATGATCCGGTCGCCCGCCTGCAGCCGGAAGTCGGCGCCCGGAGACGGCCGGGGCTGCCCGTCGCGGATGACGGTGAGGGCCTGCAGGCCGGCCACCGACCCGAGCCGGATTTCGCCCAGTGTGCGACCGGCAAGCGGCGAACCTTCCGGCAGCCTGAGAATCACGAGCCGCTCGTTCAGGCCGTACACGTCGGGCAGCACGCGCTGATCGTCTTCGCGCCGGTCCTGGATCCCGATCCGGCGGTTGGGCAGCAGCCTGCGTCCCGCGAACACGAGGAAGACGAACCCCGCCGCCATCACGACCAGGCCCACCGGCGAATAGTCGAACAGGCCGAAGGGCTGGAGCCCCTCGTTGCGAAGCGCCTCGGCCACGAGAATGTTGGGCGGCGTGCCGATCAGCGTGGTCAGTCCACCCAGCAGGCACGCGTACGCAAGCGGCAGAAGCAGCCGGGACGGCGGGATCCGCGCCTCTCGCGACAGGTCCATCACCACAGGCAGAAGGATCGCGGCCACGCCCACGTTGTTCATGAAGGCCGACGCCACGCCCGCGGTCGCCATCACGACCAGAATGATGCGCGTCTCGCTTCCGCCCGCGAAGCGCATGACCTGCCGACCGACCATGCTGGCAATGCCGGTGCGCGCCAGGCCCCCGCTCAGCACGAACACCGCCCACACGGTCACCACGGCGGGGTTGGAGAACCCGGCGAGCGCCGCCGCGGGCTCAATCAGGCCGGTCACGGCCAGAAACACGAGCGTGAGCAGCGCGACCAGATCCATGCGGAGCCGCCCGTGCACAAACAGCACGACGTCCACCAGCAGCACCGCCAGCACCAGAACGAGTTCCACCGTCACCACGCGAACCTCACGCCCCGGATCACCGGGTCAGCTGGAGAAGAACAGTGGAATGAAGATGGTGGCGGCGATCAGCAGAAGCAGGTTCAGCAGGCCGCCCACCTTCACGAAGTCCAGGAAGCGGTAGCCGCCGGGCCCGTAGATCATGACGTTGGTCTGATAGCCGAAGGGCGTGACGAACGAGGCCGACGCGCCGAACATGACCGCGATGAGCAGCGCGTACGGGTTCACGCCGGCCTGCGTGGCCGCCAGAATCGCCACCGGGGTGAGCATCACGGCCGTCGCCGCGTTCGACACGACCGCGGTCATCAGGGCGGTCATCAGGTAGAATGCCGCGATCAGCCCGATCTCGCCCCCGGGCGACGACAGCGTCACCACCCACCCCGCGAGCAGCTCGGCCGCTCCGGTGTTCTCGAGCGCCAGCCCGAGCGGAATCAGCCCCGCGAGCACGAAGATGACCAGCCACTCCAGCTCGCCGTAGATCTCCTCGATGTGCACGCAGCGCGTGAACACCATGAGCACCATGCCGCTGAGCGCGGCCGTCATGATGTCGAGGACGCCGAAGCTGGCGCTCAGCACGACCCCTGCCATGATCGCGGCGGCAATCCCGGCCCGCGGCCTGTTCCCCGCGTCCGCCTTCACCTCGGCCAGCGGCACGAACCCGGGATCGTCGGCGAGCTGCTGGAGCGCGTGGGTCGTTCCGTGCACCAGCAGCAGGTCGCCCACGTGGAAGGGGAGCTCGGCCAGCCTCTCGCGCACCGTCACGCCGTGTTGCTGGATCGCGATCACCGTCGCGTCGAAGCGCTGACCGAAGTTCAGATCGCGGAGCGTGCGGCCGATCAGGCTCGACCCCGGCGCCACCAGGATCTCGACCAGCTTGCCGTGCCCGCCCTCCTGGTCCAGCTCGTGCGCCTTCTGTTCCCTCGGGGTCTTCAGCCGCTGCCGGCGCGCCAGCTCCAGAAGGCGCTCGGCGGGCCCCTGCACGTACAGAATGTCGCCCGGGCGGATGTGGCGGTCCCCCTGCGGCGCCGTGATCTCCATCTCGTCCCGTTCGATGTCCAGCACCGTGACGCCGTAGCGCACCCCCCACTTCAGCTGCGCCAGCGTGCGCCCGTTCGCCGGCGAATCCTCGGGCACGTGCAGCTCGGTCACGAACCGACGCACGTCGTACTTGGCCGACAGGTCGGGGGGGCGGTGGCGGCGCGGCAGCAGCGCCCGGCCAATGGTGAACAGGTACAGAAGCCCCAGGGCAAGGGAGATCAGCCCCAGCGGCGTGATCGAGAACATGCCGAGCTCGTCGTACCCGCGCCTGACCGCCTCGCCGTGCACGACCAGGTTGGTGGTGGTGCCCATCAGGGTGACCGTGCCCCCGAGAATGGACACGAACGAGAGCGGCATCAGGTACCGCGACGCCGGCTCCTCGGCCTGGTCCGCGAGCGCGACGAAGACCGGCAGGAACACCAGCACCACCGCGGTGGTCATCAGGAACGGCGACAGAAACGCGCAAATCAGGCATAGCGCGAACATGCGCGAATACTTGCCGCCCAGGGGGGCCGTGCGCGCCCACGCCCCGATGGCCGCGACGAGGCCGGTCTTGCGCAGACCCAGCCCCAGCACGAGCATGGAACCGACGGTGACGGTCGCGCGGCTCGACAGACCCGACACCGCTTCCGCCGGCGTGAGGATGCCGGACAGGAGCAGGACCACCGGGACCGCCAGGGCAATCTGGTCCACCCGGATCCGGTCCAGGGCGAACAGGACCAGCGCCGCCAGGGTCAGCGCCAACACGAATGCGATGTCGAAGGTCATAGGGCATCAAAGATACGACGGAACGGGAGACTGAAATGGACGGAACGCAGATGCACGAAGCGCACGAAGGCTTCGACCACGAACAGTACCGGGAAGAGGCGGAGCGGCGCTGGGGCGACACCGACGCCTACAAGGAGTCGGTGCGGCGCACGCGCCGGTACGGCAAGGGCGACTGGGCGCGGATCAGGGCCGAGGGCGAGGCCGTGGTGGCCCGCCTGGGCGAGCTCATGACCGGCGGCGCGCAGGCAGCGGGAAGCGCCGCAATGGATCTGGCCGAGGAGCACCGCCGCCACATCGACCGCTGGTTCTACCCGTGCAGCCACGCAATGCACAGCGCCCTGGCCGAGATGTACACCGCCGACACGCGCTTCCAAGAGTACTTCGAGAAGCGCGCCAAGGGGCTGGCCGCGTTCGTGCAGGACGCCATCCGCGCCAACGCCGCACGCCGGACGGCCCGCTCGTGACCCCCGACAGACCCCCCGCGGCCCCCGACGCACCCCCCGCGGCCCCCGACGCACCCCCCGCGACCCCCGACGACCACGGCGTGCCCCCCCGCTTCCGCCCAACACTCGTGCGCGTGCTCCTCGTGCAGATCGCCACGCTGGCGCTCCTGTGGCTGCTCCAGGCCGCCTACCACCCATAGCACCCCGCCACCCTTCCGCATGCACCCAATCAACTGGCTGATCGTCGGCGTCTACGTCGCATACGTCCTCGTCGACGGCATCCGCCGCGCCCGCGGCACCAGCGAAATCGAAGGCTACTTCCTGGCCAGCCGCACCCTGCCGTGGTGGGCGGTCGGCCTGTCGGTCATGGCCACCCAGCTCTCGGCCGTCACCATGATCGGCACCACGGGGCAGGGCGCCACCGACGGCCTCCGCTTCGTGCAGTTCTACTTCGGGCTGCCGCTCGCAATGGTCATCCTCGGCGTCACCCTCGTGCCCTTCCTGCGGGGCGCCGGCGTCTACACCGCGTACGAGTACCTGGAGCGCCGCTTCGGACCCGGCACCCGCGCCCTCACCGCGTTCCTATTCCTGCTTTCTCGCGGCATGTCGTGCGGGGTCATCATCGCCGCCCCCGCAGTGGTCTTCTCGGCGATCTTCGGCTGGCCGCTGGTCTGGTGCGTGGCCCTGATCGGCCTCCCCACCGTCGCCTACACCATGCTGGGAGGCATTCAGGCCGTCGCCTGGGCCGACGTGAAGCAGATGATCCTGATCGTCTTCGCGCTGCTCGCCGTGGTGGTCGTCCTGATCGTGCAGATGCCCGTCTCGCCCGGCGAGGCGCTCCACATCGCCGGCGCAACGGGCCGCCTCCGCATCTTCGACTTCTCGTTCAACATCAACGAGACCTACACCTTCTGGTCGGGCCTCATCGGCGGCACCTTCCTCATGCTGTCCTACTTCGGCACAGACCAGAGCCAGGTCCAGCGCTACCTCGCCGCCAAGTCCGTCGACGCCGCGCGCACGTCGCTCCTAATGAGCGCCTACTGGAAGATCCCGCTCCAGGCGCTGGTGCTCCTCGTGGGCGTCATGGTCTTCGTCTACTACCAGTTCCGCCCCGCGCCGCTGCTGTACAACCCGTCCCACGAAGCCGCAGTGGTCGAGACCCGGGGCGCCGAGTACCAGGCTCTAGCCGATCGCTACGGCGAGGCGTTTGAGTTGAGGGAGAGCGCCGCTCGCCGCGCGGCTGGCCTGGCCGGTCAGGGAGTGGCGGCCGCCCTGAGCGAGTTGCGCCTGCGGGAGGAGTCCGTCCAGCTCATCCGCGCCGAGGCGCTGGCCATGGCCGAAGAGGTCACCGGCGAGCCCAGCCGCGACGTCAACTACATCATTCCCCGCTTCGTCCTGGGCGAGCTCCCGATCGGCCTCGCGGGCCTGTTCATCGCGGCCATCATCGCCGCGGCCATGTCCAGCATCTCGTCCGAGCTCAACTCGCTGTCGACCACCAGCATCATCGACTTCTACCGGCGCTGGTTCCGCCCCGAGGCCAGCGACGCCCACTACCTCGCGGCGTCCAAGATCGCCACCGCGTTCTGGGGCGCGTTTGCGTGCTTCGTCGCGATCTACGCCGTCAGCCTGGGCTCGCTCATCGAGGTCGTGAACCGGTTCGGCTCGTTCTTCTACGGCTCGATCCTGGGCGTCTTCCTGCTGGCCATGGTGCCTCGGGCGCGCGGCGCGGGCGCGCTGCTGGGCCTGATCGCGGGCATGGGCGCGGTCGCGGCGGTCACCTTCGGCGCGCCGTCGGTGTCGTTCCTGTGGCACAACGTGATCGGCGCGCTCACGGTGCTGGCGGTGGGCGCGCTGCTGATGCGGCGGAAGGCGTCCTGATGCGGCGCGCGGTCTCCATGCGGCGCGCGGTGGCGGCCCACCGCCCGGACCCCGCCCCATGAGCGCCTGCTGCGCGCAGTGCCGCGGCATCGAGGACGTGTTCGGCCACCGCATGGCGCAGCGTCAGCTTCGCCAGTACCGGCGCAAGGGACCGGGCGCCACCACCCGGCGGCTGATCGACGCCGTGGCCTCGGGCGGGACCCGGGGACGCACCTTTCTCGACATTGGCGGCGGCATCGGGGCCATCCAGCACGCCCTCATGGAGCGCGGCGCGTCCGGCGGCACGAGCGCGGACGCCTCGCCCGCCTACCTCGCGGCGGCACGCTCCGAAGCCGAAGCGCGCGGCCACGCCGACCGCATCCGCTACGTCGACGGCGACTTCGTGGACCGCGCCGCCGAGATCGAGCCCGCCGATCTGGTCACGCTCGACCGCGTGGTCTGCTGCTACCCGGACATGCCCGCGCTGCTCGGCGCCGCAGCCCCGCTGGCCCGCGGCGCCGTTGGCCTCGCCTTCCCGCGCCGCACCCCTCTCGTTCGCTTCGGCGTCGCCCTGGTCAACATCGTGCAGCGGCTGTGCAGGCACCCCTTCCGCGCGTTCGTCCACGACCCCGCCGAAATCGAGGCCGTGCTGGGGCGGCACGGCCTGTCGCGCCGAACCCTGCACGACGGGATGATCTGGCGCGTGGCGGTGTTCGACCGGGTGGGGGTGTAGCATGACTGTCTGGAACCACTGGACCCTCGGCGTCATATCTGGTCTGACATGGTTCATCGGTGCTTCGGGATTGGTCGTTCTGCGGCTGACGCACCGGTCGCAACCGTCCAAGCCTTGGCGAGAGCGCCTAGCAGCGATCGCGGCCTTGGCTACGGTCGTCGGCTTCATCGCCACGACGATGGTACTCATCGACCATCAGTCGTTCGACTTCTCTCGGATGTCGGCCTTTGCGCGTGGAGCTTTGGCCGGGGCCATGTTGGCGGCGTATCTACAGGTCGCTGCGTCCGGCCTAGTGTTCTTGGTTGGCTGGTCCCTACGCCGTCCCTATGAATCGGCTCCGCTCGGCACGGTCCTGCTGGAGAAGGCATTGTCCGTCCTCCTATTGGCAGGGGTGATGGGGACGATATTCCCCCTGCTAGAAGGCGAGCCGACAGGCGTGACCCTGACCCTGATTCTGGTCGCTCTATACGTCTCTCTCTTCACCGGCTCTAGTTTGATCATCCCGTGGCTTACATTGCTCGCAGGCTCGCGCCGGTTGGATCGGGAGAATGAGCGTAGCGAAGAGCTACAAGCCTGGGCTGACAAGAAACTGAAGGCGTTCGGCCGTCAGCCAGTTCCGATACAAGTGTTGCAGGGCACAGTATGCAACGCATTCGTCCTGTGGAGGCCGGGCCGCCCACTTCTTGTTGTCGGTTCGCAGCTCTTGAGAGAGCTGGGGAACGAGGAGGTTCGAGCAGTCCTGGCTCACGAAATCGGTCACCTGATAAGAAGGGATACTGTGGTGTTGGTGTGGCTGGGGATCGCAACAGCGCTATTGACGGCCCTGTTTGCGCAATGGATGTTTGTGACACTAGTCGCTGGCGGACAGCCAGTGATCGGCGCATTGGCGATTTGCGTGACCAATGTTGCACTCGTGTCGGGGGTGGGGGTCTACATGCGCCGGATGGAGATTCGCACCGACCGCCTGGCGGTTGGCTTGATGGACGGACAATGGAAGCCGTTGGCCGAGGCGCTCACGAGAATGGCGCGCTTCAAAGATACGCCGTTGGACCGCAAGAGCCTTACGCATCCATCTGTGGAGGCCAGGATTGCCGCGATGCAGCGGGTCCATGACGATGGTCCCTAACTCAAGCACGTCCGACGTGCGTTGCTGAGTGCAGCGGCCCAGTTCGGCCGCCTGACGGCAAAATGTAAACACCACGTTACATAATGTAAACTCGCGTTTACATCACCTCGGGCCGTCGTTGCCTCCCGCGGGTCGCGCCGCGCGCGCTTGCACTGTACCTTACCCCCGAATCGTCCGTCAACGGGCTCGGCCCCCCGTCGGCGGCTCCGGCGGTCCGCTAGCCCGAACGGCTCGGGCGCAGACCCACACCGCGCAGAACCACAACCCAGGAGGCCTCCATGGTCAGACCGCGCGCACTTCTCCCGCTGCTCCTTCCCTTCGTCCTCCTTCCCGCCGCGCTCGCCGCCCAGAACGAGCCCGACGGCACGCTCAAGCTGGTCACGTACCTCGACTGGGAGACGGTGTCCAATCCGCAGATCTCGCCGGACGGCAGCCAGATCATCTTCACGCGGGGCTGGATCGACAAGCAGAACGACCGCCGCGCCTCGTCGATCTACATCATGGATGTGGACGGCAGCCGGCCGCGCGTGCTCGTCGAAGACGGGTCGTCGCCGAAGTGGTCGCCGAGCGGCGACCGCATCCTGTACACCGCCCAGGGCGAGCCCGAAGGCAGCCAGATCTTCGTCCGCTGGATGGACGACGAGGGCGCCCGGACGCAGATCACCCAGCTCGAGAACGGGCCGGGCAACGTGGAGTGGTCGCCCGACGGCACGCGGATCGCGTTCACCATGTCGGTCGATTCGGACCACCCGTGGCCGATCAGCGTGCCGGGCCGTCCCGAAGGCGCCCAGTGGACCGAGGGACCCAAGGTGGTCGACCGGCTCGTGTACCGCCGCGACCGGCGCGGCTACATCGACGAGGGCTTCACGCACCTCTTCGTCGTGCCGGCCGACGGGGGCACGGCGCGCCAGCTCACCGACGGCGACTGGAACCACAACGGGGTCGCCTGGACGCCGGACGGCGCCGAGATCCTGTTCACGTCGCTGCGCGTGGAGGACGCCGATCACCAGTGGCGCCAGTCGGACATCTACTCGGTGTCGGTTGCCGACGGGACCATCACCCGCCTGACGGACCGATCCGGCCCCGACGGCTCGCCGACGCCGTCGCCGGACGGCAGTCTCATAGCTTTTTCAGGCAACGACCTTACAACCGACACGTACATCACGCGCAAGCTATATGTGATGAACCGGGACGGTTCGAACGTCCGCATGATCAGCGACGGCTTTGACCGGCAGGGCTCGAACTTTGTGTGGGCCGAAGACAACAGCGGCTTCTACATGAACGTGTCCAGCGAAGGCACGCGCAACCTGCACTTTGCGTCGGTGGACGGGGGCGTCACGCCCGTCACGACCGGGAACCACATGCTGAGCGTGTCGTCGATCGGATCGGGCCTGGCCGTGGGCACGCGCACCGACTACCAAAGGCCCGGCGATGTGGTGTCGTTCCCGCTTGGCAATCCAGGGCAGATCACCCAGCTGACCGACGTGAATGCGGATGTGCTCGAGGGCGTCGCTCTCGGCGAGGTCGAGGAAGTCTGGTACAAGTCGGTGGAGGACTACGACATTCAGGGGTGGATAATCAAGCCCCCGGACTTCGACCCGTCGCGCACGTATCCGCTTATTCTTGCCATCCACGGCGGGCCGCACGGCATGTACAACGTCGGCTTCAACTTTGCATGGCAGAATCATGCGGCCAACGGCTACGTTGTGCTGTACACGAATCCGCGCGGATCGTCGGGCTACGGCAGCGCGTTCGGCAACTCGATCAAGAACGCGTATCCGGGCAAGGACTTCGACGACCTCATGGCCGGCGTGGACCTGGTGATCGACCGGGGCTACATCGACGAGCAGAACATGTTCGTCTACGGATGCTCGGGCGGCGGCGTGCTGACGTCGTGGGTGGTCGGCCACACCGACCGCTTCGCGGCGGCCTCGGCCAACTGCCCGGTCACCAACTGGTTCTCGTTCGTGGGCACGACCGACGGCGCCAGCTGGTACCGCAACTTCGAGCACTTCCCCTGGGACGACCCCTCGGAGCACCTGCGCCGCTCGCCCCTGATGTACGTGGACAACGTCACGACGCCCACCATGCTCATGACGGGCGAAGGCGACCTGCGCACCCCGATGCCGCAGACCGAGGAGTACTACCAGGCGCTGCGGGTGCTGAACAAGGCGCCGACGGCCATGGTGCGCTTCAAGAACGAGTGGCACGGCACCAGCTCGATGCCGTCGAACTTCCTGCGCACCCAGATCTATCTGCGCGACTGGTTCCAGCGGCACAGCCGGGGCGGCCCGGTGACGGACTAGCGGGCGGCCCGGCCCTCTAGAATCCCCGACTCCCGCTCAGGGTGCGCTGTGAACGGCCACCCTGAGCGGGGGATCGACCGACCAGTGGAAGTGGAAGCGGTTTTCCCCCTCCACGATCACCGCCTCGCGGCGCTCGCGCGTCTTGGGCCAGTCCTCGCGTTCGTTAAGCACGACCAGGACCTGTCCCGGCGCCAGATTCTCGACCTGCCGCTCCACCGCCGCTTCCAGATTGGCCAGGAGCGCCTTCTCGGCCCGCCGCTGCACGGCGTCGTCGGCCTCGGCGACCAGCTCGTGCGTCTCGACCAGGTTGTGGCCCGCGTCGAAGTCGGACGCCCGGATGGAGAAGACGCGGTCGCGCATGAAGCCGATCTCGGTGATTGCGGTCGGGTTGAAGTTCGGCGTAACGCTGTGGTAGAACGAGCCGTACCTTCTGAGAATCATCGCTTGCGCCCCGGTGTGTCGTGACTGAGCAGCGCGGCCAGTTCGTCCGCGTCGAGCTCCGTTCCCGCCTTGCTTCCCATGCCGCGCCCCGACCGCGACGATCGGCTGCGCTTGGACTGTCGCTCGGTCACCACTCCGCCGGCGAAGTCGAATTCGGGGTGGTGGACCTTGTCGAGCTTGCGTTCCAGCTGGTGCTCGAGCGTGCGGAACGCCCCCAGATCGGCCGCGGTGACGAACGTGACCGCCTCGCCGGTCGCTCCCGCCCTGGCCGTGCGGCCAATGCGGTGCACGTAGTCGCCCGGGTCGAGCGGGACGTCGTAGTTGACCACGTGCGAGATGCCGTCGATGTCGAGGCCGCGCTGCGCGATGTCGGTAGCGACCAGCACGCGCACCTCGCCATCGGTGAAGCGCTCCATGGCGCGGGTGCGGTGCCGCATCTGGCGGTCCGAGTGAATGACGTCGCACTCGATCGCGGCCTTGTCGAGGCGGGCGCGCAGGGTGTCGGCCCCGATCTTGGTGCGCGTGAAGACGAGGACCTGGTCCCATCCGGGCTGGGCGAGGAGGTGGACCAGCAGGTCGGGCTTGAGTTCGGGCCGAACCGAGTACGCGATCTCGGAGATGCCCTGCGCCTTGGTTCCAGGGGGGCTGGCCTCGACCCGGAGCGGATCGCGGGTCATGCGCAGCGCCAGGGCGTGCACCGCGTTCGGCATGGTCGCCGAGAAGAGGAGCGTCTGCGGCCGCTTGCCCAGCCCCTTGACCACCTCTTCGATCTGGGGCCGGAAGCCCATGTCGAGCATCCGGTCGGCCTCGTCGAGGATCAGGAGCCGGACGCCCTTCAGCTTCGCTCTGCCGCGCTTCTGCAGATCGATCAGGCGGCCCGGAGTCGCGACGACGATCTCGTCTCCGCGCGCCAGCGCGTCGAGCTGCGGGCCGTACGAGACGCCGCCGTAGATCGCCACCGAGCGCACCGTCGAGCCCCTGGCCAGCGCCTGGGCGTCGTCGCACACCTGCTGGGCAAGCTCCCGGGTCGGGCAGAGCGCCAGCACCTGGAGCCCCGCGCCTTCGCGGATCGCCTCGAGCGCCGGGAGCATGAATGCGCCGGTCTTCCCGGTGCCGGTGCGGGCGATCCCGACCACGTCCCTTCCGGCCATGATCTCGGGGATCGCCTTCTGTTGAATGGGGGTCGGCGTCGACCAGTCGAGCGCCTCCACTGCGGCCAATCGGAGATCGGAAAGTCCGAATGCCGCGAAGTCTGCGAATGCTGTGTAATCGTTGGGTTCAGTCAAATGAAGCTGTGCCGTCCTTGGTTGTTTCGGGGCGGGCGCCACAGGGCCGGGCGCCGCGCTGACCACGCAAGAATGTAATGAAGTCGCCATCTTTGTGGATGATCAGCAGCCAATCCGACCCCGTGTCCGTCCTGTTCGTCTGCCTGGGCAACATCTGCCGTTCGCCCCTGGCCGAGGGGATCTTCGCCCACCTCGCGGCCGCGCGCGGCCTGGCCGACCGCGTCCGCGTGGACTCCGCGGGCACGGGGTCGTGGCATGTGGGCAACCCCGCGGACCCGCGCGCGATTGCGGTGGCCGCCGCGCACGGGGTGCGCCTGACGGGGGCCGCCCGGCAGGTCACGCGCCGCGACTTCCACGACTTCGAAGTGATCGTGGCCATGGATCGCAGCAATCGCCGCGCGCTCGAGGGGCTGCGGGGGGGCGGTGGCCGTGCGGGAGCGGCGGGCGCGGGCAGGGCCGAGATCGTGATGATGCGGTGGTATGGGGGGCGGGGTGGGGTGGTGGGGGGTGCGGGGGGCGGGGGTGGGGGGGTGGGCGGGGAGCGCGATGTGGGCGGGGAGCTCGACGTGCCGGACCCGTACTATGGGGGGGTGGATGGGTTCGAGGAGGTGTACCGGATCCTAGAACGCTGCTGCGAGGGGCTGTTGGGGGAGGTGGTGGGGTGAGGGGGGTGAAGGTGCCCGTTAACACCCCCGGGGAGTAGTGTGTCAAGTCTGCGGGCAAGGTGTGGGTGGCGGTGGGCACACAGCGACAACTCTCAACCGGTGGTGTTGGCATGGCAGGTGAGAACAGGCACGAAGATGGAGGCGCGGTCGGGCAGAGGCTTGCGTGCCTCAGCGCTCGCCCTCGGCCGAAGGGCTGCGACTATGGGACCCAAGGGCGACTGCCCCAACGCTTCCGGTCGTCCGGGCATCGAGGCGTTTTGGGGTTGTCCCACTTCTGAGGAACGAAGCATGGTGCTCCTCCGCCAGGTGAGGTCCTCAATAGCTGCCGCTTGGGCCCTGCTGGCATTGTGCAGCGCCGCAGGCGCGCAGGAGCGGGTCTGGCTGGCCGAGCCGCTCGAGGTCGCGTCATTCGTGGACGCAAGTGGCGAGCTCTTCGGCAACCCCCATCGGATCATGGCGAGTCCGGACGGCGGCTTCGTGCTCGACGACTGGCTCGACATGTCCCTGCGGAGATTCTCCGCATCCGGCGACATGATGTGGCGGTTCGGCCGTGGCGGCGCCGGGCCGGGCGAGTTCGGACGCATGACGGACGTGGAATTCGATGTATCCGGCAACCTCATGGTGCTCGACTTGGACCTTGGCCGGGTTACAGTCGTGGACGGGGACGGCGGCCTGGTGGAAACTGTGTCGGTGCGGAACGCGACACAGCTGCTGCCCCGCTCATTTGCCGACGATGGCGGCTGGGCGGTCATGCCCGCACTGCGATCGCGAGCCGATACCCTATGGGTGTCCCGGGCGGGCGGCGCACGGCAGTCCATGAGGAGGCCAGCGCAGCTGGCCGCTGCCCCGCTGGCGACTGAAGGATGGGCGACGAACATGACCGAAGGAGCAGTCATGTGGTTTCGCTGGTCCAGTCGAATCGCTGTGCTCGACGAAGCGGGCCAAGTTGCTCGGGTATTCGACGGCATCGAGCCGATGCCGTTTCCTAGCGTCGTCACCGAGACCATTGTCGCCCCCGCTGGCTCGAGTTGGACATCTGCACGGGTGACCCGGGTCGAAAGGACGGCAACCAGGGCCTCGGTGACAGCATCTGTCGCCAATTCACGGATCCATGTGCTGTTCGCCGGCGCCACGGATCGTGCTTCCAGAATCGTGGACACCTACGCCATGGACGGCGAGTACCTTGGCTCTCACCTGTTACCGCACCCGGTGCGCAGCGCCGTTGCCCTCTCGGACGGCCGCCTCGCGACTCTGGAGACGGACTTGATCCCGACTGTGCGCTTATGGAGACTGGGGAATCGGTGAGGGGGGTCGGTCTCCGCGAGCCCCCGACCTGGCACCATGGGGCCCTCTGCCCGGCCATCAGCCACCCCATCAACGGATGCCTTTGCCGCGAATCACCCCAGCCAGCAACAGACTGCTCCCGCTCACCTCACCCGCGCCGCGCTACTGCGGCGCAGACTCCTAGCTTAGGGGGTTGCGCGAGTGAGTCGTGGGCTGTACGGATAGGACGGGCGGCTGTGGGGGCGCGGATCGACCACTCTAGCTAGCGCGGAGTTACCGGGAATGGCTGACGTGACTGAAGAGGTAGGGGGCGGCGGGTCGTGGGGGAGTGGGGCACCGGCAGCCGAGGAGGCCATGGTGGCCGGTTGGATTGCGCAACACCGGGAGGAGATGCTGGCCGCTGCGATGCGTCTGGGCTTTGAAGACGATGTCGCGGAGGACGTGGTCCAGGAGGCTTCGTGCCAGAACGCCGAGGCCCTTCGAACCCAACGGGTTTCGCCTGAATGGACATTCCCAAGTAACGCTAAGCGCCATCCGGCCCGACGACGGCACGCGGCCGCCAACCGCCGAATAGCGCGACCACAACGAAGGAGTGACCCCGACATGGATAACCCCGTTTCCAACCGCCCGAAGATCCGCCGTCGCATTCCCATCCACCTCCGACTGGCGCTCACCGCGCTGTTGACTTTCGGGTCCCAGCTCGGACCTGACGCCGCTCAGGACAACAAGATCGTTGCCTCCGGGGACGCCGCCACAATCGCGATCAGCGCCCCCGCGCCCGGTGCCCACATCGGGGTCGGTCTGGCTATCGCAGCCGATATGAATGACTACGGCATCGGAGCCATGGGAGCAGCCGGCGGAATCGGGGGCGCAGTTATCGGCGCCAAGATCGCTAAGACCGCCACGACGGTCCTCCTCTTCGTCGGAGCACCGGTTGGCCTTTTGGTGCTCGGAGCGGCGTAAGCCAGACTGTAATAGTACCCCCAAAATCAAGGGTAAACAACGAAAGGAGAACCTCACCCCATGAAGACACGCAATCTACTCGTACGAAGCTCACTCGCCCTGGTCGCTCTCCTGGTTCTGGCTGTCAGCAACTCGTCACGCCCGCCCAGCGAACTTGAAACCGCGCCTCACGCCATCACGATCCCCACGGCCCTTGTCGGGTGGGGAATCACAGTCCTCCTCTTCGACGGCAACGAAGGCGCCGGTAACGTCGGTGCGGCGGTCGGTGGAGGCGCAGGCGTCCTAATCGCCAAGGCGGCAGTAAAAGCAGCAACGGCAGGCA
This sequence comes from Longimicrobiales bacterium, assembly GCA_965221535.1. Classification (GTDB taxonomy): domain Bacteria; phylum Gemmatimonadota; class Gemmatimonadetes; order Longimicrobiales; family Gaopeijiaceae; genus Bin94. Next base: position 336,452 of record OZ244894.1, read on the forward strand.
CTGCTACCCTCGGCCCTGTAGGGTTCTTGGTCGGACTAGGCGTCGGTGCCCTGTAGGTGGGCCCACTCGGCAAGAAGTCAATGAGACCGAACTCTGTGTTGACCTGAACACACCTGTGTCTCCGCTAGCTACCCAAGCAAGTCTAGTCGCCGTCGTTGCTGTTGCTTCCTTAGGTCTCTTCGTGCTCTGGAGGGTGCGCATGAGATCATCGAAGCAGACTGCACTACAGGAGGTGCTGTCGGCGCTGGCAGCACTAGCTGTCGTAGGCGGAAGCAGCGGGATTCCGCTCCTCCATTTTGTCGCTCATCCACCTGACGTGAGTGGAGTGCCCATATTCTGGCGAGGGGCCAGCGCCGGTGGAATCTTGTTCCTATCACTGTCCGGTGCCGCAGGTGCGGTAATCGTGCTGACGAGCTGGGTCGCCGGGCGCCCCCTAGAGGTCCCCGACCTGCGCTCCCTCGTGCTCGAGCACGGTCTGATCGTCGTGTTTGCTTCGCTTTCGCTGGGGACAGTAATATGGATTGGAGAAGGACTTGACACCACTGGCCTGCTCGTCTTGCTTTCTGCGGCGGCATTCACTGTATTGTTCGTTGGCCGGGCGCTGGTGGCACCATGGATCGCACTTGCGACTGGGCCGAGATTGGAGGCCCTGGCTGGCTACGCGGATCTGCAGCTGTGGGTCGCTCGATTGTTGACCCGCCACGGGCACCCAGCGGTGAAGGTGCGAGTACAGAGTGGCACCGTGTACAATGCGTTTGTACTGTGGAGACCGTATAGGCCGCTGCTAGTTGTCGGACGAGGACTCTTGGACCATCTAGCCGACGAGGAGACACGAGCAGTCCTCGCGCACGAAGCGTCCCACCTCGTTCGTCGAGACCCAGCCCGTGTCGCGTGGCTGGCCTTGGCAGGCACGCTTGTGCAGGTGCTGTTCGCCCAGTTCTTGGCCTTCCCGCTCATATTGGGGGGTCGGCCTGTCTTGGGCGGAGCGCTGCTTGCGCTGACCGTTGGCGGTGTCACTGCCCTAGTAGGCTTTCAGATGCGCAGAATGGAACTTCGTACCGATCGTCTCGCGGTAGAGATGTTGGAGGGACAGTGGGAAGTGCTTGCTTCTGCGCTGAAGGCCCTTTCGAACCTGAAGCGCGAACCAGCGAATCGTAGGGGACTGACGCACCCTTCGGTGACCGCGAGGATCAACCGCATGAAAGCAGAAGCAGGAAGGGTGGGTGGTGCGGATATCGAGGACGGCGAGGGATGAAGTGGTCCCATTTTTTTGGACAGGTCGTTAAGGTGTATTCCAGGACTGAACAGGAGGCACCGAGATGGCCAGGAAGAGACGGAGATTCACGGCGGAGTTCAAGGCCCGGGTGGCGCTGGAGGCGCTGCGGGAGCGGGACAGCGTGCAGGCGATCGCCGCGCGGCACGAGCTTCATCCGAACCAGGTGAGCGCGTGGAAGCGGCTGCTGCTCGACGGGGTGGCCGGGGTGTTCGACGGGGACGGGAGCCGGAAGCTTGCCGGGGAGTACGAGGCGAGGATCCACGACCTGCACGCGAAGATCGGAGAGCTCACGGTCGAGCGGGATTTTTTTCGGCGCGGATTGAAGCGCTGAGCCGGGCGGAGCGGATGGAGATGATCGAGCGGGACGGACCGCTGAGCCTGTCGAGGCAGAGCGCGCTGCTCGGCGTGAGCCGGTCGTCGCTCTACTACCGGGCGAAGGGGGAGGGCGCGGAGAGCCTGGCGCTGATGCGGCGCATGGACGAGCTCCACATGGACTTCCCGTTCTACGGGAGCCGGCAGATGATGCGGCACCTGCGCCGCGAGGGCTTCACGGCCGGTCGGCATCGCATCCGGCGACTGATGCGGCTCATGGGAGTGAAGGCGGCCTACCGGCGGCCGCGCACGAGCGTGCCCAACCCGCAACACCGGGTCTTCCCCTACCTGCTGCGCGGGCTCGAGATCTCGCGGACGGACCACGTTTCGATGCCCATTGACATGCGGCGGCCATGGTGTTGACGGCTGCTGCACGTCTCCTTGGTGCGGCATTGGGTGCCCCCCTGCCGTTGGGGGGTTAGTTGGCGGTTGGAGCCCGGCAATGGCGCCCCCCGCCTCACCCCCGCACCCCCACCATCAACCCGTCCCCGACCGGCAGGATCGTCGCCTCGAAGCGCGGGTCCGACGACACCGCCTCGTTGAAGCGGTTGAGCGCGTCGGCGATCGCGTCCGAGCCGGGATCGAGCACGCGGCCCGACCACAGCGCGTTGTCGGCCAGCAGCAGACCGCCCCGCCGCAGCAGGCGCGCCGCCTCCTCCAGGTAGACGGAATACCGCTCCTTGTCGGCGTCGAGGAAGACCGCGTCGAACGTGCCCGCCGGGCCAAGCCCGCCGAGCACGTCCGCCGCGTCGCCCCGGTGAATCCTCACGCGGTCGTCCACCCCTGCGTCCGTCAGCGACCGCTGCGCCACGGCTGCGTGGCCCGGGTCGACCTCGATCGTCACAAGGCGCCCGTCGTCCGGCAGCGCACGGGCCATCCATATCGCGGAATACCCCGCCAGCGTCCCGACCTCGACCACGCGTCGCGCCCCGACCGCCCGCAACAGCACCTGCACCGCCCGGGCCGTCGACGGCGGCAGCTGGATGGTCGGCATCCCGGCCTCGTCGGCGCGCAACCGAGCGCGGCGCAGCGCGTCGTCCTCGCGGGCGAAGAGCCGCTGCACATAGTCGTCCAGCGCGTCGTGGTCCAGCTCGGAGGGGGCCGGGGCACCGGACGGGACCGGCCCGTGATCGCCGAGGCCGCCCTCAGCCACCCAGCACCGCCGCCATGCGCCGCACGCCCGCCTCGAGCTCTTCGTCCGACGACGCCGTGCTCATGCGCGCAAACCGCGCGTCGCCGAACGCCTCGCCGGGCACAATCGCCACCCCGCACTCCTCCAGAATCTGCGCACAAACGTCGTTGGCGCACGTCAGCTCGTCGTTGAACGCCCCGTCCACGCGGAAGTACAGGTAGAACGCGCCCCCCGGCAGAATGTACGGGCACCCGGGCAGCAGCTCGTCGAAGAGCCGCGCAACCAGGTCCCGCCGCCTCCGGAACGCCTCGAGCATCCGCGCCTTGTCCCGCGCAGCGTGGCCGCCCCTCGTCAGCGCCTCCAGAGCCGCCACCTGCGAGGGCGTCGCCGCATTGAGCGACACATGGCTCTGAAACGCCGTCATCTTGGACGCCAGCTCCGGCGCGGTGTACGAAAAGCCGACCCGCCAGCCGGTCATCGCGTACGCCTTCGACATCCCGTTGGTCACCACCAGATCGCCCACCGAGCCCGGGTCCAGGTCGAGCGCGCCCGGCGCCTTCCCGCCGTCGCCGAAATGGATCTCCTGGTAGATCTCGTCCGAAATCAGGGTCACGCCCCGCTCCTTGGCCCACGCGGCGATCGCCCCAAGCCGGTCCTTCGAGTAGACCGCGCCCGTGGGGTTGGAGGGGGTTGAGAGGATGAGCCCCCTGGTGCGGGACGTCGCCACGCCGTCCAGATCCTCTGGAGTAAGGAGAAAGTCGAGGTTCTCGCTCCCGGCCACTGGAACCGGCTCAGCCCTGGCCAGGGTGACCATCTCGGGGTACGAAGTCCAGTAGGGCGCACCGATCAGCACCTCATCTTGTGGCCCGAACAGGCAGAAGCACGCGTTGAAGAGCGACTGCTTCGCCCCTGCCGAGACCACCACACGCGCCCCGTCGGCCGGATGGGCCGTGCCCGCCGTCATGTACCGGGCCGCTGCCGCCCGCAGCTCGGGAAGCCCCGCCGCCGGCGTGTACCGCGTCCGCCCGGCCCGGATGCCGTCGATCGCCGCCGCCGACACCCAGTCCGGCGTGTCGAAATCGGGCTCGCCCGCCCCCAGATTGATGATGTCGCGCCCTTGGGCGGCGAGCTTCTTGGCCAGCGTGCTCACCGCAACGGTGGCCGAGGGCCGCAGTCTTGCAATGTTCTTCGAAAAGGTCATCGATTAGCCTTGGGCGTCGCCGCTGCGACAGTGTGGACGGCGGTCGGGGAGGGGCCGAAAGTGGGACGGACCGAGCGGACAATAGGACCAAAGGCGGAAATGCGCGCAACCCCGGACACCCGGCTGAACGAGTTCCACTACGACTTCGTCGATCCCGGATCGTACGTCGCCAGCCACATGATCGACCGGGCCGGAGCCGAGGGGGCCTTCGCCTGGCGCGGGCTCGAGCTCCGGCCCCCGCCGCTGCCGATGCTCGACCCGCACGCCGCCGCCTGGCGCGCCCGCCACGCCGAAGCGGCGCCCTTCGCCCAGTCCCTGGGCCTCCGGCTGCCCGAGCCCGACTTCCTGCCGTGGACGCGCAAGGCCCACGAACTGTGCGAGCTTGCGCGCGACCGCGACCGATTCCACGCGGTGCGCCGAGCGCTCTTCCGCGCGCACTTCGTCGACCGCCTCGACCTTGGTCGCATAGATTTGCTGACCGAGATCGCGCACGCAGCCGGGCTCGACCGGACCGAGACGCGGGCGGCGCTCGACGTGAACCGGTACCAGGATGCCGTCGTCCAGACCCGCGAGGCGGCGCTCGAGCGCGGGGTCGGGATCGTGCCGACGGTGGCGACCGCGACCGGGCGTCTGGAAGACACGGGCGCGCTGCGCGAGATTCAGCGCTTGCTGAAGGGGGGCGCGGCGGGCGAACACTAGGAGCGAACTAGAGCATGGCGGGATACCAACGGAAGACGGCCCTCGGGCCCGGCGAGGTTCTGGAGCACGCGCAGACGCACCTGCCCAAGTACATCGGGCTGATGCGCTCGAAGCACTCGTCGCACGGGGCCACGTACATCGGCAAGGAGGGCACGGTCGTGCTGCGGGCGCACCGCCACGGTCCCTACACCGACGTCACCGCCCAGACCGACCAGCTGGGCACGTCGCGCATGGACTACGAGATCCAGCGCTTCCTCAAGACGCTGCCCTACGAGCACGGCGACCCCGAGGGGCCGCAGCCCGGCGACTTCGGCCAGTAGTCGCGCAGACCGCCGCCCAATGTCGACATTCGAAGATCTGCCGCTCGGCCCCGAGACCGTGGCGGCGCTGGCAGCCGAGGGCATGGAGTCGCCCACCCCGTTCCAGGCGGCTGCGATCCCGGTCATCGCGCGGGGCAATGACCTCATGGGACGGGCCGGCCCCGGAAGCGGCGCGCTCGTCGCCTACGCCGCCCCCCTGATCGACCGCCTCGAAGGCGGCGCGGCCGCCCCCCAGTGCCTCGTCCTCTGCTCGGGCGTGCGGCAGGCCACCGAGCTGGCCCGCTCCTTCGCGCGCCTCTCGGACGGCGCCGACCTTCGCGCCGCGGCGCTCGCCCCGCACTGGAACCTCCCCGAGCGCGCCGACGTCCTCTTCGTCCCCGCCGACCGCCTTGGCGCGCTCTACGACGGGACCGTCCCGGTCGACCGCGTGCGCACGGTCGTCGTCCACGATGGCGACGGGGTTGTGAAGTGCGTCCAGCGCGACCGCCTCGAAGCCTTTCTCACCGGGCTGCCGCGCGAGTGCCAGCGCATCTTCTGCGGCCTCCCCTTCGGCCCCGACCTGCGCTCGATCGCGCGGCGCTTCACCTCGCGCGCCGTCACGGTGCCCCCCGGCGAGACCCCGTCGCGCGACCGCTCCGACAAAGCCGCGCCCAAGCGCGACCTTCACTTCACGGTCGTCGAGGGCGACCGCGCAGACGCGGTCCTCGCCCTGACCGCCGACCTGCTGGGCGACACCGTGCGCCACGTCCTCCTCTACACGGCCTCGGCCGACCAGGCGGCCGACCTGGGCGACCATCTCGCGATGCACGGGTACCACGCCGGCCCGCCCGGCGACGAGACCGTCCCAGTATGGCTGTGCCCGGCAGAGGAGCAGGACGATGCGCGCGCCGCCGTGCGCGCCCTGGACGACCCCGCGCAGGTGGCGACCGTGTCGTGCACGGTGCCCCCAGGCGCCCGCGCCGCCGCGGCGCGTCACGGCCGAAGCGGCGGCGGCCCCGCGTGGGCGCTCGCGGCGGTGCGCGAGCTGGGCCACCTCAGGCAGGTCGCGGCCGAGGCCGGGCTGAAGCTCAAGCGCGTGCGCCCCGAGCGCCCAACGCGGGTGTCGGGCGCCCTGGACCAGCTCGCCGACCAGCTTCACGACGCGTCGCGCGCCCCCGAGGCCACGCCGTACTACCTGGTCGTCGAATCGCTGCTCGACCGCTTCACGGCGGCCGAAGTCGCCGCGGCGGCGCTGCTCCTCCTCGACCGCGCCAGCGGCAAGTCGGCGGCGGCGGCCGCGACCGCGCGCGGGGCGCCCGAGGTCCCGGAGAGCTGGGTCCGCCTGTTCGTCTCGGCGGGAAGGCGCGACGAGATCGGGCCGCGCGAGCTGCTGGGCGCGCTGACGAGCGAATCGGGCGTTGCGGGCAAGAGAGTGGGGCGGATCGACGTCCGCGAGAGCCACTCCCTGATCGAGGTCTACGAGAGCGATGCGGGCAAGGTCATCAAGGCCCTCAACGGCATCACGCTGGGTGGACGCAGCCTGCGCGTGGACTACGACCGCGCAAAAGACCGCCGGCCCAAGGACAAGGACCGGCGGTCTTTCGGGACGCCGCGGGGAGGCCCTTCCGGGCCGTCCTCTAGGCCACCGTTTCGTCGCGGCGGCGCCTCCGGAACATCCGGTAGAGGAAAGCCCCCAGCGCGACGACCAGGCCGATCTTGAGCGCCGACATGAGGAACCCGAACAGCATTCCAAGGATCGGGCTCGCCGCCGCAACCAGCACCTTGAACAACAGAACGCTGATTGCGCCCGTCGCGGCCACCGCGCCCAAAGTCTTCACGTAGTTCATTCGATCTCTCCCTGCTGGTTCACGCTGCATGCCATCCTCCTACCCGCGGAAGCGGTAGGAAAGTTTCATGAACAGCCCCTCGGCCTCGGGGCGCACGTCGCGGAACCGGAAGGCCTGCATGTCCTCCATGCGCCGGGAATACCCCAGAAAGAACACGGTGCCCGGCGTGGGCTCGTAGCTCAGCAGCGTCTCGAGCGAGAAGTCGTTCGATTCCGAGCCCTGCAGCGCCGTGCAGCTGGCGCTTGAACAGAACGACACCGGCTGCCCGTCGGTCGGGGTGCTCAGAACGCCCCGCTCCTGGCTGCCGTACTCGACGATCGCCCTGAAGAAGAGCGCCCGGCTGAACTGGTACTGGGCGCGCACCCTCGGAATCGTGGCGCTGGAGTAGAGCGACCCGTCGCGCTGGCGGAAGAGGCTGGTGTGCGTGACCCCGAGCTCCGAGCTGAACTTCGTGGTCAGGAACAGGTTCAGGCTCGCGTTGCCCGACCACGAGTCGGCGATGTCGACCGGCGTGTCCGTGATGAAGTCGAAGAGCGGCGTCTCGGAACGGGTCACCCGGACGTTGCTCCGCACCTTGTCGAAGGGGCTCACCCAGATGAAGAGCGTGCCCGAATTGAGCCCCTGGAAGATGGACTGATCGGGGTAGAAGGGCGCCGAGGCTCCGTCGGGCGCCAACGCGAAGAGTCCCTCGTAGTCGCCGGGATTGAACTGGAAGTACGAGCGCGAGTAGTTGCCCCAGAGCGTGATGTTGTTGCGAAACGAGATGCTGCCGCCAAGGCGCACCCGGCGTTCCTCGGCCCAGTTGCGCTGCCAGAACGCGTCGTGGTCCCAGAACCCCTCGGCCTCGATGCTGGGTCCCCAGCGCTCGATCAGGTCGCCGGGGTTGCCGCGGAAGTTGTAGCTCACCGAAGACCGCACGTTGGTGGTCCCGGTGCGGCGGATGAAGCCGCTTCGGGCCAGGAAGTCGTCGGTCACGTTCAGCATGCTGGCGTCGAACTCGAAGTTGCGTCCCGAGCGGGCCAGCTGCGCCGAGACCAGCGAGCCGGTGGTGCGGTCCGTGGTGCCCTCGGCGGTGCGGCTGCCGGCGGCGAGAAGGGTCATCGTGTAGCGCTGCTGGAACTGGAACCGCCCGTCGATCCCGGCCACGCGGTTGAACCGGTCGCCGTTGTAGGTGCGGTCCGTGTACACCATGCCGATGTTCGACGTGGTGCCCAGGTCGCGCCGCAGCCGGAAGATGTTGACGACCGGGTGCCGCGCGTCGACCAGGCCGTCGGGGCCGGACACGTCGTCCACGGCGCTCAGGAACCCGGCGTTGAAGCTGCCGACCTTGCCCTGGATCTTGGCCCCTCCGACGGGATTGACGATCGACCGGGTGTAGACCAGCTGCTGCGGAAGCCGGAAGATCTCGGTCCCTTCCAGGAAGAAGGGCCGCTTCTCGCGCAGAAACAGCGCAAAGCGCTCGTTGACCCGGATCTGGCTCGCATCGGCTTCGACCTGCGAGAAGTCCGGGTTGTAGGTTCCGTCGAGCGTAAGGTTCGAGGTGATCCCGTAGGTCAGGTTGAACCCGAAGTCGCCGTCGACTCCCCCGCGCTCGAGCGCGCCCGCGTCGGCGTTCCACACCCCCTGCTGCGAGAAGGTCTGCACCGGGTTGACCTCGAGAAACAGCCCGGCGTCCAGTCCCGCGAGCCCGGTCAGCCGGCCGAACTGCTCCATTCGGTTGGCCACGTTCGCCGTCACCGGCGCCCACGATTCCGAATAGCCGTTGCGCGCGATCCGCCGCTCGACCTGCAGCCCCCAGTCCTGGACCTCGGCCTCCCTGAACTTGATGCTCTTCAGCGGCAGCTTCACCTCGACCTCGTAGCCCCAGTCGTGCACCTGCCCGTCGGAGTCCCAAACGAAGTCGGGGTTCCAGTCGATCGGCGGGCCCATCCGGCGCTCCCGCCGCCCGCCGCCCCCCACGACCCACAGCCCGTCCTGCTGCACGCCCAGCGGGTTGACCATGATCACGTAGCCGCGCCGCCGGTCGTTGAAGGTGTCGACGATGAACCGCACGTAGTCGTCCGAGAACCCGAACGAGTCGCGGTCGCCCAGCGTGGCCCGCACCCCGCCCTCGACGTCGTCGTAGGCCTTGACGCTGAAGTAGATCGCGTCGTCGGTGAGCAGCACGCGGGCCTCGGTGCGCTGCGTAGCGGGCACGCCCTCGACCGGATCGAACTGCGTGAAGCCAGTTAGCAGCGGAGCCTGCGACCAGACTTCCTCGTCCGCCACCCCGTCGATCGTGATTTCGGCGTCCGCCAGCTTCGGGCTGGGCACGTCGAGCTGTCCGTCGATGCCGTGGTACTCGACATCGCTGGGGCCCGCCTCGCCGGTCGCCGACGCCGCAGGCTTCCCGGTCAGCGGCGCGTTCTGCCCCGCCGCCCCAAGCGCGAGGGCCGCCGCCGCAACAAGTGATACCATTTGATCTATGTCCTTCGTGTCGGTTCTCTTTGATCCAAGCTTCTGCCATGCCCGCCCGGGTCCGGTCGCCATGCCCCCGGCTTCGGCATCGGCAACACCAAGCCAGCCCAATAGGACACCCCTAACACGGGATTCGTTGACCAACCATGGCCGGTTACTCAGCACGGCACAAGCGCGACCTGATCGATCAGGTGGGCGAAGGCAGGGCGTCTCCGCGCTGTCCGCGCTGCCAGGGCCCGTGCGCCGTCATCCGCACCCGCCCCAGGCGCGATGTCGCCTACGTTCGCGACCGGGTGCTGGTGCGCTGCTCCCGTTGCCTGCGCAGCTGCTCGATCGAGGCCGCCGCCCTGGACCGGCGGGGCGGGTCGTAGCCGTCGGGCGTCCGCTCCGCATTGGCCGGGGCCGCGGCCGCAGGCTATCGTGTACGCTGTGAGACACTCCGCCGCCATCCGCCGCAGCCACGCGGCGCGCCCCGACCGTCGCGGTCCCTTCCGGTTCCGGCGCGCAGCCCAAGCCCCGCCCCGCGCCTCGGCCCGCGCGCTGCTCGGGACGCTAGCGGCGCTGGGCGCGCTGACGGCCCCCGTCGCCGCGCTCAAACCCCCCCTCGCCGCCCAGGACGCGAGCCAGCCGGGCCCCCTGGTGCTCGACCTCCCGTCCAGCGCCCGGGCCGTGGCCCTCGGGGGCGCGTTCTGGGTCGGCGGCGACGGCAACCTCGCCGTCTTCCACCACCCCGCGCTCATTGCGGGCGAGGGGTTCGGCGGCGCGCGCCAGCGCTTGGGGGGCGCCACCCACCTTGCGCTAAGCGGCAGCGGCGGCTGGATGGGCGGCACGCTCGCCGCCGGGGTGTCGATGCTCGAATACGGCACATCGGCGAAGTCGCCGCTCGACCTGCCCCGCGAAGCCGCCGCCCTGATCGCCGGCGGCGACAGGGCCGCTTCGGAGTACACCGCGACGCTGGGATTCGCCACCGAGCTCTTCGGCTTCGACGCAGGCGCCGCGGCCAAGCTGGTCGGCCAGCGCCTGGGAGGGCTGCGCGGCAGCACCGTGGCGGTCGATGTCGGCCTCGCCAGGCAGCTCGGGCCGGTCACCGGCGCCGTGACGGTCCAGAACCTTGGCCGCGCGCTCGAGCTGGGCCGCTACGAGACGCCGCTCGCGCGCCGCGTGGTCCTGGGAGCCGGCACCGGCGGCCGCGCGCCGGTGGGGCCGCTCGACGTGGGCGCCGCCGTCCAGGTGGCCCGCGACGGCAGCGGCGAGATCGTCCCGGGCGGCGGCGTCGAGATCGCGTGGTGGCCGATTCAGCGCCGCACCTTCATCGCGCGCATCGGCGCCGTGCGTCGGGTGGGCGACGACCCCGGCTCGCCCCTCACGTTCGGTGCCGGCTTCGAAGGCGACCGCATCCGCATCGACTACGCCTACGGCGGCGACTACGCCCGCCTGGACGTCGAAGCCGGCCGGCACAGCGTGGGGGTTGCGATTCGGTAGGGGTAGTCAGCGCTACCGACCACGCAGGTGCGCGCGAAACAGCACGGCCCGGGCGTCGCCCGCCGCCGACTCCCTTACCGTCGAGACCAGATCGGTGCCGCATACGGGCACCAGGTACTCGTCATGCCTAAACGACGCCAAGGCGGTAGCGGTGTGAATGTCGAGCACCTCGACCATCGTGTCCCAAGTCCGCCTGGTCCACGCCAAGTCCTCGTCGGGTTCCGTCAGTTCGGGCTCCCACCGCCGGTCGGCGACGATCGAGTACGTCCACAGCAGGCCGCCTTCGCCTTCCCACAGGTGACGGAGGATGTTGGGCGGCGGCGCCTCCCGATACCACGCCATAACGTCGTCCGCGGAGCTCGGTTCGCCGGGCGGGAACCACTCGACATCGCGCACGATGGCGAGGTCGCTTCGGCCCGGCGCGGCCCACCGCCGCGCTTCGTAGCTCCAGTATCTGGCCGACCAGTAGTCTCCGGTTCGCGAGGGGCTGACCGTGCGCCTGTCCATGTCGGCGATGCGCTCGCGGATCATCGTCCGGGACGGCAGCTCGTGCGAGGCCACCTCGCGTCCCGTCCGGTCGTATCTGCGCAGCAGCGGGCTGTCGTCGCCGCGGACTCCGTGGGCAAGGGTGTGGAAGATGAACCCCCCGTCCGCGAGGCGCGCGAAGCCGAAGACTCTGGGAGGGAGCGCAAACGACGCCGCGTGGCGCCCGTTCGGGTCCAGGGTCGTGAGCCGCGACTGCGATCGGTCGACGACGAACAGCGTGTCCGCCGGGCCGACGATCACGCTCAGCCGCTGTCCCAGTTCTCCCGGGCCCTCGCCGCGACGGCCCCGACTCTCCACAAACGTTCCGCTGCGGTCGTAGAAGAAGAGCTCGCCGCCGCCCGCGATCCCGCTCGACACATGCCCCCCGGTCGAGAGGCGGCCCACAATGCAGGACGCGTGCGCGTTCTCGGTGGCGATCGAAGCGGGATCGTCCACGTCGCCGAGCTCGACCAGCTCCTCAAGCACAATCTCGCATTCCGCGCAGGACGGATTGCCCGCAATCACAATGCTCTCGTGGCCAGCCGGGCGGTCAACTGAAGAGCACCCGCCGACGAGCTGGGCCAACACCAGCAAGGCTGCACAGGCGAGAGCACGCAGTCGTGAACGCTGCGCACGGCCTGTCCTCACCCGCGCGGCACCCGCGCCGCCCTGAACCCGGGATGCAGCCGCGCCAGCCCCACGTCGTCGACGACCACGGTGCCGGCGTCGCTCTGGTCGAAGACGAGCGAGACCGCGCTAAGGGAGGCCGGGTCGAAGGCGGGGTTTTGCGCGGCGAAGTCGCCGAGGGGGATGGAGAAGTGTTGCAGGATCAGCTCCCAGCGATTCGCGAAGCGGGCGTCTTCTAGGTCGCGGCGGCGGAGAACGCGGATTGGGAGCGGCCTGCGCAACGGGCCGTAGTCGGTCAGGCCTAGCCGGGCGGTGTCGCCCTGCGCGTCGACGGCCGCGACGGTCAGCTGCAAAGGCGGCTTTTCCTCGTCGGGGTCGAGGCCGGCGCGGGGGTCTTCGCGGGGATCTTGGCCCGGGCGGCCGGGGTCGCGCTCGTTCTCCTGCTCTTCCTGCTCTTCCGCGGGGTTGTCGCGCGGGCCGGGCTCGTCGTCGAGGGCGCCGACGTGCATTTCGAGCGTCGTTTCGGCGTCGGTCGACCACTGGGCGGCCAGATTGGCGGGCAGCGAGAGGGTGTAGGTGGCGGGCGGCGCTGGCTCGTCCGAGCCCCGGTAGGTGTTGTTCCAGGCGAGCCAGAGGGCCTGGTTGAGCTGCGACGACGAGGTGGTGGCGCGGTTGCTGGAACGAAGGTCGAGGCGGCCCTCGCGCCAGGTGCTGAGGTCGGTGCCGTGGAGGGCGACGCCGGGAGCCGAGCCGGTGGTTACGTCGATGTCCTCTTCGAAGTCCGCGAGCGGACGGAACGACGAGTCCATGAACCGGGTGATGTACATGGTCTTGGGCAGCCACCCGCCCGCCACGCGGTGGTCGCGGAAGAGGGGCCGGTAGCGGTCGTCGCCCTTGAGCGTGATGTCGAGGAACGACGATACGAAGACGCGGCCGAACTCGCGCTGGTCCTCGGGCGGGAGCAGGCCGTCGAGTTCGAGTATGCGCGGGCTGCGGGGGCCGTTGTCGTGCGCGCCCCACACGGTGTTCCACTGGCCGTGGTTGGCGCGGTACACGTAGACGGCGGACTTGAAGAGGTCGGGGGCGGGCGCTTCGCCGGGCTCGCGGCCGCGGCGGAGCTGCACGCGGTTGAAGGTGCGCAGCCCGTGGAAGCTGGTCACGTCGCCGTCGTGCGAGCCGTGGAAGACGAGGTAGTTGACGTCGTGGAGCGGGGCGCGCTGGTCGGCGGGCAGGTACTGGCCGTCGACGGGGGCGATCGAGACCACGGCCCGGATGTCGAACCCGAAGTCGAATTCGAGCGAGGCGTCGTCGGGGTAGCGGGTCAGCCGGTTGAAGGCGGCCGCGAGCGCCACCGCCTCGCCGCCGCGCGAGTGGCCGATGAGCGCGATGTTGCCCATGTCGACGCGGTTGTGGAAGGGGCCGTCCGGGTCGTCGTTGAAGCGCCGCCACGCCTGCAGGTGCTTGAGCAGCAGCCAGCCGCGCCCGTCGTTCTCCTGGCGGATGCCGCCGTTGATGAAGTTCATGTCGACCGAGGCGAGGATGTAGCCGCGGCTGGCGAGGAGCTCGCCGAGCCAGTCGTAGCCGGGGTCCGAGAAGTCGCGCATGTTGTGGTTGCCGTGCACGACCAGGACGAGGGGGTGGGGGCCGGGGTCGTCGGGGTGCCAGACGCGCGCGTTGATGGGGAAGCTGTCGGGCGAGAACCCCCAGTAGCTGTTCCGGGATCTGGCCGAGGCGCCGAGGCTGACCAGCTTGGACGCGTCGACGGACTGGGTCTCGATCGCCACCGAGTCGCGGTATTCGGCGCGGTTCTTGTCCGTGCCGCTGCCGTAGTACAGGGTGAGGACGCCGTGGGGGCCGGGCAGGGCGGGGTTGGGGTGGTCGAGGTGGTGTCCGGCCAGGACGGTCGCCGCGTCCGAGGGGGCGAGGTCGAGGGACCCGCCGGCGCAGGCGGTCAGCAGCAGGGCCGGGCACGCGGCCAGCAGCGCGGCGGGGGCGAGGCGGCGGGGCCGGGTGGGGGCGTGTCGCATGGGGAGCCTCATGGAGAAGTGTCTCATGGGGAATATTCTGGGCGTATTCGCGCCGGGGGCAAGGAAGCGGCTAACCTTGGGGAGCGCGGCTTCGGGGCGGATCGGCTCCGTCGACGGGCAACCAGCGAGCAGGCAACCGCAACGGAAAGCGGCGACGATGACCACCCTCAAACGCGAGCTCGGGCTGTTCGACGTGTACGCCATCGCGACCGGCGCCACGCTCAGCTCGGGCTTCTTCCTGCTGCCCGGACTGGCCGCCGCCCAGGCCGGCAGCGCGATTCCGTTCGCGTACCTGCTGGCGGGGCTGCTGCTGCTGCCCGGCATCCTCAGCATGGCCGAGCTGGCCGCCGCCATGCCCCGCGCCGGCGGCATCTACTACTTCCTGGACCGCAGCATGGGCCAGCGGGTGGGCACGATCGGCGGCTTCGGCACCTGGACCACCCTGACCCTCAAGTCGGCCTTCGCCCTGGTGGGCCTCGGGGCGTACCTGCGCGTCTACTTCCCCGACGCGCCCGCCGGGGCGATCTCGTTCGCCTTCGCCATGGGCTTCGCCGCGGTCAACCTCTTCGGCGCAAAGAAGACCAGCGCCATCCAGCTCGTCCTCACCGTGGTGCTCCTGGCCATGCTCGGCTGGCTGATCGGAACGGGCATCACCGCGGTCGACCCCGGCGTCTTCGACGGCGCCTTCGACCTGGGCGCGTCGCCGTTCTTCGCCACGGTGGGGCTGGTGATCGTCTCGTACATGGGGCTCACCCACGTGGCCTCGGTCTCGGAAGAGGTGAAGAACCCGGACCGCAACCTGGCGCTGGGCATGCTGCTCGCGTTCGTCACGGTGCTCCTGGTGTACGTGCTGGGCACGTGGGCCATGGTGGGCGCGGTCGGGGTGCAGGCGCTGGCCGCCGACGGGGGCAACCTGGCGCCTGCGGCCTCCATGGCCCGGGCCGTCGCAGGCCCCGCGGGCGAGGCCGCCATGACCGTCGCCGCAGTCGTGGCGTTCACCTCGGTCGGCAACGCCGGAGTGCTGTCCGCCAGCCGCTACCCGCTCGCCATGAGCCGCGACCACGTGCTGCCCGCCTCGATGCGCCGAATCAGCCGCTGGGGCACGCCCTGGGTGGCCGTTCTCGGGACCGTCGCCCTGATCGTGCTGTGGCTGGCGCTCTTCGACCCGTCGGGCATCGCCAAGCTGGCGAGCGCCTTCCAGCTCATCATGTTCGCGCTGGCGTGCCTTGCGGTGATCGTCATGCGCGAGAGCGGCCTCGCCCCGTACGACCCCGGCTTTCGCGCGCCGATGTATCCCTGGGTCCAGATCGTGGGCATCGTCATTCCCTTCCCGCTCATCGTCCAGATGGGCTGGATGGCCACCCTGCTCAGCGTCGCCTTCGTCGTTTTCGGCATCCTGTGGTACGCCCTCTACGCCCGCGACCACGTGCGCCGCGAGGGCGCGATCTACCACGTCTTCGAGCGGCTGGGCCAGCAGCGCAACGAGGGGCTGGAGCACGAGCTGCGCCAGATCCTGAAGGAGAAGGGCGTGCGCGACGCAGACCCGTTCGAGGAGCTCATAGCGTCTTCCGATGTTTTGGACTACGAGAGCGAAGTTCCCTTCTCGGTCCTGGTCGACCGCGCGTCGCATGCGCTTTCGCAACAGTTGGGAGTGGATGCCGACCGCCTCGCCCGGGGACTGTTGGAGAGCACTGGCAGCGGCCTCACGCCCATGTCCGAGGGGGTCGTTCTGCCGCACCTCCACCTTGACGACATCGATGGCCCCGCCATGGTGCTGGCCCGCGTGCGCGGCGGCATCGAGATCGACACCGGCGAGCCCGACGTCGCCCCCGCCGAAGACGAGGCCATCCAGGCCGCGTTCTTCCTGGCCAGCCCTGCCGCCGACCACAGCCGCCACCTTCGCACCCTGGCCCAGATCGCGGGCCGCGTCGACGACGAGAGCTTCCTCACCGAGTGGCTCGAGGCCGAGGACAACCTGGAGCTGCGCGAGGTCATGCTGCGCGACGAGCGCATGCTGGTGGTCGAGGTGCTGCAGCAGGGGGCGAGCAGCGCCCTGGCAGGCGTGACGATCGCCGACATGGGCCTGCCCGAGAGCACCCTGATGGCCATGATCCGCCGCCGGGGGCAGCTCGTCGTCCCCCACGGCGACACGGTCGTGGAAGAGGGCGACCGCCTGACCATTCTGGGCTCGCCCCGCGACATCATCGACCTGCGCCACCGCTACGACGTGCACGCGACCACGCCGCCGCGCTGGTGGCAGCTCGGCAGGCAGGGCCGCGCACCGTGAGCGCGCCGCCGAGGCTCTGGGCCGGCACCAGCGGCTTCTCGTACAAGGAGTGGAAGGGCAGCTTCTACCCCGAGAAGCTGCCCGCCAACAAGATGCTCGAGTTCTATTCCCGCCGCCTGGGCAGCGTCGAGATCAACAACACCTTCTACCGCCTGCCGCGCGCCGAGATGCTCGAAAAGTGGGCGGCGCAGGTCCCCGACGACTTCGCGTTCGTGCTGAAGGCGAGCAGACGGATCACCCACATGAAGCGCCTCAAGGACGCCGGCGATCCGCTGGAGTACCTGGTGCGCACCGCCGTGCAGGGGCTCGGTCCCCGCCTGGGCCCCATCCTCTTCCAGCTTCCTCCCTACCTGCGCGCCGACGTGGCGCGGCTCCGCGACTTCCTCGCGCTGCTTTCCGAGGGCGTGGGCGCTCCCGGCGACCTTCGCGCCGCCTTCGAGTTCCGCCACGCCAGCTGGTTCGCCGACGATGTCTACGAAGCGCTCGCCCATCACGGCGCGGCCCTGGTGACCGCCGACACCGGCGAGGGCGACGCCCCGGTCGTGGCGACCGCCCCGTTCGGCTACGCGCGCCTGCGGCGACCCGGCTACGCCGACGGCGACCTGGCCAAGTGGGCCGAAGCGCTGCGGCGGCCCGAGTGGCGCGACGTCTTCGTCTTCTTCAAGCACGAGGACGAGGGCGCGGGCCCCCGCATGGCCGAGAGCTTCGGCGAGATCTGGGCTGCGGCCAGCTGAGGGCCGCCCTTGGCTACCACCGCACCCGCGCGGCGTTGCGCTCGATCCCCTCGGCCACGTCCCGGGGCACGTCCAGGCTGTCCTTCGCCCCGGGCCACACGTCCAGGAACCGCGCCACCGCCGCCCGGGCCGCCCTCACCACCGGCTGCTGCGCCAGCCGCGCCCGCGAAGCCAGCCGCCCGAGCAGGTCGTCGGAGAGGTCAGCGAACCGGCGCGCGCCGCCGACCCATTCCAGCGCCATGCGGTCGTCTTCCACGAAGGCGATGGTCGACACCAAGTCGTAGGCGGGCGCCAGCTGGGGGGTGCGCGCGTCCGGGTAGATCACCGACCAGTTCTTGAGGTGCGCGTCGCCGTTGCCGATCAGAGCGCAGAACACCAGTCGGCGTACGAACTCGGCCACCGCGTCGTCGCCCACCTCCCTGCCGAGCACCTCGGCGATCTCGGCGTACCCTGCTCGCAGATACTTCTGCTCCGGCTGGGCGCCCACGATCTGGGCGAAGTCCTCGATGTGCACGCGCCCGCCGTCGTCCATCCGGTCGAAGCGCCGCACCGCCAGCGCGCGACCCCGGCGCGAACGGAACGCGCGCGGCAGCCCCTCGATCTCCTCCACCGCCGCCAGGCGCGTCTCGGGAACGTCGATCCCGTTCAGCCGCGCCAGCCTCATCATCGCGTGCTCCTGCTCGGGCAGTCCCGGAAACGCCTCCGACGGCAGCTTCACGATCCAGTCGCCGCCCACGCCGTGCACCGGAACGGTGAGCCTTCCGCCCACCATGGCCGCGGACAGCTTCGGCCGAACGCCCGCGACCGAGAAGCGCAGGGGCGCCGACGGCCGCAGCCGCGGCCCGACGGCCGAATCGGGCGTGCCGCGCGTCGTGCCCAGCCCCTGCCCCCCCGACGCCGGCCCTGGTTCCGCATCGACGTCGAGCGGCACGGTCGTCACTGCCCCGGGCAGGTCCTCGCCCAGGGCCGCGAGCAGCTCGAACTCCGCCTGCGGGTCGATCCCGGCGGCGCGCGCCAGATACTCGCGCAGCGACCCCTCGGGCAGCAGGTTCGAGAAGAAGGGGTGCGCCCACCGCCTTGTCGGCGCGAAGTCGGTCACCACCCCGCCGAACGGGTCCCGGAACGAGAGGCTGAGCGTGGCGCGATCCGGGTCGTCCACGTAGCCCGGG
This sequence comes from Longimicrobiales bacterium, assembly GCA_965221535.1. Taxonomy (GTDB): domain Bacteria; phylum Gemmatimonadota; class Gemmatimonadetes; order Longimicrobiales; family Gaopeijiaceae; genus Bin94. Next base: position 354,586 of record OZ244894.1, read on the forward strand.
TCGAAGCCGAAGACAATCCGCTCGCGCCCCAGACGGGTGAGCGCGCCGATCGAGCGCCCGTGCAGGCGAACGTCGAGAACGGCGACTTCAGCCATCGGCCGCCTCGCCCGAACCGCTCCCGTCGGCCGGCAGGCAGCCCAGCGCGACGGCGGCGGGCACGGTCCGGCGCGGCACCAGCATCAGCTCCGCCCCCACGCCCCGTGCGTACTCCACCACGCTGGACAACCGGGGGTCGGCAAGCCCAGCTTCGATCTTCGAAATCTGCGCCTGCGTGAGCCCGATCCGCTCTCCCAGCCGTCGCTGGCTGAGCCCCAAGTCCTTCCGCAGCCTTCTGAGCGACCCGGCAACGTCGCGCACGGTCGGGTGCATGGACGATATCCTATGGTGTATGAAATGGACTGTATGATATTGGCCGCCACATCGCCGCCACACATCAATATACAATAGCATATGAACAGCTCGTCATCCCCGCGACCCGGAGCCGCCCCCGCACAATCGGCGGCGACGGCTTCCCCACCAGGCAGCTGGCCCGGTTCGTGTACACGCGCGCTTGACACCACCCGCCCCCCGGGCCGAAGATGCAGGCCGACACACAACCGGAGGGACTCCCGATGATCATCAGGATCAAGAAGAACAGCGACATCCCGTCGTCCGAAATCACGCCCGAGTCGGCGTACATCGACCGCCGCAAGTTCCTGGGGGCTTCGGCGGGGATCGGCGCGGCGGCGTTCCTGGGCGTGGGCTCGCCCGGCGCGGACCCCTTCCACGCAGCCGCGGCAATCCCCGGGGGCGGCGGGCCCCGCGCGCCGCAGGACCTGGAGCCCAACACGTGGGAAGAGATCACCACGTACAACAACTTCTACGAGTTCGGCACCGGCAAGGAGGACCCGTCCAAGCACGCCCACGCGCTCGTCACCGAGCCCTGGACGGTCAAGGTCGACGGCCTCTGCAACAACCCGGGCGACTACGCGCTCGAGGACTTCATCACGCCGTCGACGATCGAGGACCGCGTCTACCGCTTCCGCTGCGTCGAGGCGTGGTCGATGGTCATCCCGTGGCGCGGCTTCCCGCTGGCCGACGTGATCAATCGCGCCGAGCCCAGCGCCAGCGCAAGGTACGTGGCCTTCGAGACGCTGTGGGACCCCGAGCAGATGCCCGAGCGCCTGTGGCGGCCCCGCATTGGCTGGCCGTACCGCGAGGGGCTCAGGCTGGACGAGGCGACGCACCCGCTCACCCTCATGGTCAACGGCCTGTACGGCAGGGAGCTGCCCAACCAGAACGGGGCCCCGCTCAGGCTGATCGTGCCGTGGAAGTACGGCTTCAAGAGCATCAAGTCGATCGTGCGCATGACCTTCACCGAAGACGAGCCGCCCACCACGTGGGCCACGCAGACGCCCGGCGAGTACGGCTTCTACTCCAACGTCAACCCCGACGTGCGGCATCCCCGCTGGAGCCAGTCGCGCGAGAAGCTCATCGACGGCAGCAAGCTCTTCGGATACCGCTGGCAGGAGACCCAGTTCCTGAACGGATACGCCGACGAGGTGGCGCATCTCTACGAAGGGATGGACCTGAAGAAGTTCTTCTGAGGTGAAGCCCGACCCGGCCGCCGCGGCGGCCAAGCCACGCCGTGCGGCCAGCCCCCGGCGCCAGATTCGCCTGCTGAAGACCGCCATCTGGGCGATCGGCCTCGCCCCCATCCTGTGGCTGGGGGTCGGGTTCTTCCAGCGGAGCCTCGGCGTCAATCCCGTCGAGAAGATCATCCACGTCCAGGGCCGCTGGACGCTCGTCTTCCTGCTTGCAACCCTGGCCGTCACCCCCCTGCGGCGGCTCACCGGCTGGAACCGCATCGTGCAGGCGCGGCGCCTGATCGGCCTCTTCGCCTTCGCCCACGCCTGCATCCACTTCCTCGCCTACGCCGGCATGGACCAGCTCTTCGCGCTCTCGTACATCCTCGAGGACGTGCGCGACCGCCGCTACATCACCGCCGGATTCGCCAGCCTAGTGTTGATGGTGCCGCTCGCGGCCACGTCGACCAAGGGCTGGATCCGCCGCCTGGGCAAGCGCTGGCAGCGCCTGCACCGCCTGGCCTACGCGGCCGCCGGGCTGGGCGTGCTGCACTACTTCTGGAAGGTCAAGGGCGACACCTTCTGGCCCCTGGCGGCGGCGTCGCTCCTGGCCGCCCTGCTCGCGGTGCGGCTGGTGCGCAAGAGGTCGCCCAGACGCAAATAACCTTGAAATCTGGAAGTCACGCTTCCATATTTCAAGGATGCGTACTCCTCAAAACCCGATTCCCCGGCCCGAACCTCTCGCCAGGCTGGAGCACCTTCTCAAGGTCAATCCCGTGGTGGCCCTGCTGGGCGCGCGCCAGGTCGGCAAGACGACGCTGGCGCGACAGCTGGCCGGAGCATGGCCCGGCCCCAGCCACATCATCGACCTCGAGTCGGCAGCCGAGGCGGCCCGGCTGACGGATCCCGAGATGGCGCTGGGCCCCCTTCGGGGCCTCGTGGTCCTCGACGAGATCCAGCACCGGCCCGAGATCTTCCGCGCGCTGCGGGTGCTGGCCGACCGGCCCGGCGGCCAGGCCCGCTTCCTCGTGCTCGGAAGCGCCTCGCCGGACCTTCTGCGGCAGAGCTCCGAGACGCTTGCGGGCAGGGTGGCCCACTACGAGCTGTCCGGCCTTGCGCTCTCGGAGGTGGGCCCGGCCAACATGGATCGCCTTTGGCTGCGCGGCGGGTTTCCGCGCTCGTACACGGCCGGGTCCGAGGCCGACAGCAACCAGTGGCGGCGCGACTTCGTCCGGACCTTTCTGGAGCGAGACATCCCCCAGTTGGGCGTACGCATTTCGAGCGCCACGCTGCGGCGCTTCTGGTCGATGCTTGCCCACTACCACGGGCAGGTGTGGAACGGCGCCGAACTGGCCCGGGCGTTCGGCGTGTCCAACCACACGGTGGCCAGCTACCTCGAGCTGCTCGAAGCGACCTTCATGGTGCGCACCGTGCGGCCCTGGTTCGCGAACCTCAGGAAGCGCCAGGTCAAGTCGCCCAAGGTCTACATTCGCGACACCGGCATTCTGCACCGGCTCCTAGGGCTGCCCCGCCGGATCGATCTCGAGCGGCATCCCAAGATCGGCGCCTCGTGGGAGGGCTTCGTGATCGAGCGCATCGTCGAGTCTCTTGGAGTCGACGCCGTGGACTGCCACTTCTGGGCGACGCACGCGGGGGCGGAGCTGGATCTCGTGGTGCGCCACGGCGGCGACCTGCGCGGGTTCGAGATCAAGCACACGTCGGCGCCGAAGGTCACGCGGTCCATGCGCGTGGCGCTGGCGGACCTGGAGCTCGACAGCATCGACATTGTCCACGCCGGGGCCGAGACGTATCCCCTGGGCGAGAGATTCCGGGCCGTGGCGGCCGGGCGCGTCCTGGAAGACCTACGGCCCGTGGCGAAAGTGAGGCCAATGGCGAAGTGAAGCCCGTGGCGAACTGAGGCCCGGCCTGCTTACGTTTTGGCGGTGCGGAGTGTCCACGGAGCGTCCAAAGTTGGGACGCGCGCCGCGGCGGACCCCATGAAGCAGCAGCCCAAGCGGAGGGAAGCACGAAGGTGGCGCCTGGAAGGTGGTCGAGGTCGAAGCGAGGCGAGCCGGTTGGTTCGGGGCGCCTGCGGCGTGGTGCGGCCGGGTTGCTGGGGTCGCTGACCGCCGCGCTGCGGGCGCCGAAGGCAATTGCCGCGCTGGGGTCGCCGAAGGCGATTGCCGCGCTGGGGTCGCTGAGGGCGCTGGCCGCGTTCGGGGCGCTGGCCGCGCTGGGGGCCGCGCTGGCCGTGCTGGTGCCGGGCGGGACGGCGCCGCCGCCGCCGGGCTCGCCGGGCGACGAGCGCGCCACCGGGAGCGAACTTGCCGCGACGGCCCCGGCGGCCATCCCTTCGGGCCGGGCGACCCGGTTCGTTGGCCCGTCGCCCGCCATGCTGGCCGCGACCGATGCGGTCGCGCTTTCCTCCCCACCATCGTTCGGGCCAGTGCAGATCCCTCCGCCGTCGGAGTGGCACGAGTTCTACTTCACGCGCGCGGCGTACCGGTCGGGCGGCGGGGGCTGGGGACGCAGGCGCAACTCGTGGCGGACCGACTACCCGAAGGCGGACCGCCAGTTTCTGACCGTGCTGCAGCGGCTGACCAACCTGGACGCGTTCAGCGACCAGAACGCGGTGTGGCTGACCGACGAGAACATTAGGCGCTATCCGTTTCTGTACGCGCTCGAGGTCGGGTACATGAACCTGTCCGAGGCCGAGGTCGAGGGGCTGCGCGAGTATCTGACGGCGGGCGGGTTCCTGATGATCGACGACTTCTGGGGGAGCTACGAATGGGATGTCTTCGAATGGAACATCAGGCGCGTGTTTCCGAACCTGCCGATCATCGAGCTGGATACGGAGCACCCGGTGTTCAACACCTTCTACGACATCGACGAGATTCTGCAGGTGCCCGCGTACGGGCGCTACTGGGGGGGCGCGACGTGGGAGCGCGACGGGTACACGCCGCACGTGAGGGGGATCGAGGACGAGAACGGGCGGCTGATGGTCGTGATCAACTGGAACACCGACCTGGGCGACGCCTGGGAGTGGGCGGAGCAGCCCGACTACCCGCTGCAGTACTCGACGTTCGCGTTCCAGATGGGCGTGAACATGATCGTCTACGCGATGAGCCACTAGCGGTCTGCGAGCGCGCGAGCCCATGAGCGGCCTCTTCGAATTCCTCTTCAAGTACCGGCCGGTGCTCTTCCAGGAGGGCGACGTGTCGTTCGTGTCGCCGTGGCCGGTGACGACGGTCGCGGCGGCGGCGGTGCTCCTGGGCGTGCCCGCGGTGCTCACCTACGCGCTGGCGCGCGGGCGCAGCCGGCGGCTCGACCGCTGGGTGCTGGGGACGCTGCGCGCGGCGCTTTTCATGGTGCTGTTCGTGATCGTCATGCAGCCCACGCTGGTGCTGACGTCGGTGGTGCCGCAGCGCAACTTCCTGGCGGTGCTGGTCGACGATTCGCGCAGCATGACGATCGGCGACCGCGACGGGACCTCGCGCGCGGCCAAGGCGGCGGCGCTCCTCGACCCCGAGGGCGACCTGGTGGGCGCGCTCGGCGAACGCTTCGCGCTCAGGTACTTCCGCTTCTCGTCGTCGGCGGGACGGGTCGACGGGGTGGGCGCGCTCGGCTTCGACGGCAGCCGCACGCGGCTGGGCGGCGCGCTCGCGCACGCCCGCGACGAGCTGCAGGGGGTGCCGCTCTCGGGGATCGTGGTGGTGTCGGACGGCGGCGATAACGCCGACGAGGCGATCGGCGACGCGCTGCTCCCGCTCAGGGCGGCGTCGGTTCCGGTCTTCGCCGTCGGGGTGGGCGACGAAGAGATGGAGGCCGACGTGCAGGCGAGCCGGGTCGACGTGCCCGAGACCGCGCTGACCGGAACCTCGATGGTGGTCAACGTCATGGTCGACTCGCGCGGCTACGCGGGGCGCACGGTGCCGATCGTGGTCGAGGACATGGGGCGGATCGTGACGACCGAGATGGTGGAGCTGCCGGCCGACGGGCAGCCGCTCGTGGCCCCGGTGGCGATCACGCTGGAGACGCCCGGCGCGCGCGAGCTGGCGTTCCGCATTCCGGGACAGGCGGGCGAGCGGGTGCTGGAGAACAACGTGCTGCACTCGGTGGTGCAGGTGCGCGACCGCACCGAGAAGATCCTGTACTTCGAGGGCGAGCCGCGCCACGAGGTCGCCTTCATGCTGCGCGCCGTGCGCGCCGACGAGAACCTTCAGGTGGTGCTGCTGCAGCGCACGGCGGAGAACAAGTTCTTCCGGCGCAACCTGGACGACCCGCTCGAGCTCGTCGAGGGCTTTCCCACGACCCGCGAGGACCTGTACCGCTACCGCGCGCTCGTGCTGGGCTCGATCGAGGCCAGTTTCTTCACGCACGACCAGCTCGCCATGATCGCCGACTTCGTGAGCGAGCGCGGGGGCACGCTGCTGGTGCTGGGCGGTCGCCGCGCGCTCGCCGAGGGCGGCTACAAGGGCACGCCGGTCGAGGACGTGCTGCCCGTCGTGCTCGACGAGCCGACCGGGGCGACGCCGACCGAACGGCTCGCCTTCGTGAAGGTGTCGCCCACGCCGGGCGGCGCGAACCACCCGATCACGCGCATCGAGGGCACGGTCGAGGAGTCGGCGGCCCGGTGGGACTCGCTGCCGCCCGTCTCGACCACCAACCTGATCACCGAGCTGAAGCCCGGCGCGACCGAGCTACTGCAGGGCGTGGTCGTGGAGAGCCCCAGGGCGGCCCCAGGGACGGGCGGAGGCGAGGGTGCGGGGGGGGATGCGGGCGGTGGGCGCGGCGTCGGTCTGGCGGGCTCCGGCGACGTCGGCGAGCGCGTGGTCATGGCGTTCCAGCGCTACGGGCGGGGCCGCTCGATGGTGCTGGCCGTCCAGGACACGTGGCTGTGGCAGATGGACGCCACCGTCGCGCTCGAAGACCAGAGCCACGAGAACTTCTGGCGGCAGCTGCTTCGCTGGGTGGTCGCCGAGACGCCCGACGCGGTCGAGGCGGCGCCAGCGCAGATCGCGGTCGAGGCCGGCGAGCCGGTGACGCTCGAAGCGACGGTGCTGGACGCCGGGTTCGTCGAGGTGAACGGCGCCGACGTGAACGCCCGGGTCACGCTGCCGACCGGCGAGACGCGCGACGTGCCCATGGAGTGGTCGGTCTCGGACGACGGTCGCTACACCGCCGAGTTCACCCCCGAAATGGACGGTATCTTCGAGGTGGCGGTGGACGCGGGCCGCGACACGGTGGCCTTCGGCACCACGCAGACGAGCGTGCGGGTGGCCCCCGGCACCGAAGAGTTCCGCGATCCCCGCCAGCGCCGCAGCCTTATGGAGCGCATCGCCGAGGAGACCGGTGGCCGCTACTACACGCCCGAGACCGCGGCCAACCTGCCCGAGGACGTGCAGTACGCGGGCGGCGGCGTCACCGTGACCGAGGAGCGCGACCTGTGGGACATGCCGATCCTGTTCCTGCTGCTGGCCGGGCTTCTGGGCGGCGAGTGGATGTACCGGCGCAAGAGAGGTTTGGCTTGAAGGGCGGCGCGGGCGTCGCCGGGCGGTTGGCGGGCGCCATGCGGGGGGTGGTGGCCGCGGCGGCGGGCGGATATTCCCCCGTTGCCGCGACCGGAGCGCCCCTGCGCATGGCTGCGGTGGCCGCGCTGGCCATGGCCGCCCTCCTCCCCCCCACCCTCGCGGCCCAGAACACGCACATTCTGCTGATTTCGGGGCTCGGCGGCGATCCCGAGTACACGGCGGCGTTCCACGGCTGGCTCAGCCGGTTCGCCGACGCGGCGACCGAGAAGTACGGCGTCCCGGCGGAGCGGATCACGTATCTGGGCGAGCGCACCGACCTGGACCCCACGCGGATACGGGCGCGCTCGACCGCCGACAACATACGCGCGGCGTTCGCCGAGATCGGTGCGGCGATGGGCCCGACCGACGAGCTGGTGGTGCTGCTGGCGGGCCACGGCACGTTCCGGAACGACGTGGCCAGGTTCAACATCCCGGGTCCCGACCTGACGCCCGGCGACATCGACGGCCTGCTCGACGGCCTGGGCCAGCGGCGCATTGTGTTCGTCAACACGGCCACGGCGTCGGGGCCCTTCGTGCCCGCGCTGTCGGCGCCCAACCGCACGATCATCGCCGCCACCAGAAGCGGACGCGAACGCAACCTGACCCGATTCGGCCTGCACTTCGTCGACGCGTTCGCGGAAGAGGGCGCCGACGTGGACAAGGACGCGCGCGTGTCGATGCTGGAGGCGTTCGCCTACGCGGTGCGCGAGGTGGAGCGCCAGTACGAGGGCGACAACCTGCTGCTGACCGAGCACGCGGTCCTGGACGACAACGGCGACGGCGAGGGGAGCCGCGAGATCGGCGAGCTGGCGGCGGGCGGCGGGGTGGGGGGCGAGGGGGGCGACGGGGAGCTGGCGCGCACGGTGTTTCTGGGGGCGGTCGGGGGCGGCGGGGTCGGCGAGGGGGCGTCGCCCGAGCTGCGCCGGCTGCTCGAGGAGAAGGCCGAAATCGAGGCGCGCATCGCGGATCTGCGCCGCGTGAAGTCGCAGCTGCCGGTCGAGCGCTACGAGGACGAGCTGGAAGCGCTGCTGATCGAGCTGGCGCTGAAGAATCGGGAGATTCGGGGTTCAGACAAATGACCCCTGAGACCAGTCCCTTCCGTCCTGGAAGGCCTTCGCCGATCGAGTTGTTTGTCGGGCGGAGCGCCGAGATCGAGCGGCTCCGGGGCATGGTGCGCCGAAGTGCTCGCGGGAACTTGGGGATCGGCTTCGTCACGGGCGAGAGGGGCATCGGCAAGAGCTCGCTGGCCGCGTTCGTCCGTCATCTCGTCGAGCAGGAGGGCTACGCGGTTGGCTGCCACGTCTACCTTGGCGGAGTGGACGGGGTGCCCGAAATGCTCCGGCGGACGTTTCATCGTCTCCTGGCCGAGAGCATCGACAAGCCCTGGCACCAGCAGGTCCGGAGCTTCCTGGGAAACCGGGTCCAAAGTGCCGGGCTGTTCGGGGTCACGCTCGACCTAAGGCTCAGCAACCACGATCTGGAGACCCTCGCCAGCGACTTCGTGCCATCGATCAAGAGCCTGCTCAAGGACCTGCCGAAGCCGAAGCAGTCCATCTTCCTGGTGCTGGACGACATCAACGGGCTGGCAAGGTCCGAAGCCTTCGCGAACTGGCTCAAGAGTTCCGTTGACGAGTTCGCCACCTCCGCGCCGGGTGCCGGCCTGTGCATCCTCGTGGTCGGAGCCCATGAAGGGCCTGGGCGCCATCGAGGCGGACCCCGAAACACGCGGGGGCTACCGCTTTTCGAACCGCCTGCACGCGCTCTACTTCTTCATGGAGGCCCGGCAGCACGCCCGGGGGCGGGGTGTGGGGTGAGGAGAGACGCATGACGGCGATGGACGCTGTGCAGGTGGCCAAGGATTACGTACGAACGATCTATCGAGATGAGAAGATCAAGGAACTGGGCCTTGAGGAACTGGAGCAGTTAGAGGGTGAGCAGGATGTCTGGTGCGTGACCATCGGCTTTCGCCGTGGGTGGCAGGAGCCCGATGCGCCCGGTGAGGCACCTGCCGAGGTTCCTGAGATCTTCCGTTTCACGGCGGGCGATCACCCAGAGCTGCGAAGGCGCACCTACAAGACCGTGCGGATCCGCGACGACGGCAAGGTGCTCTCCATGCGGCACCGAGATGTCCCCGAGGCAATCTGACCGCGATCCAGCCGAACCCAAGCCTCAAGATTGTGAAAAGATTCACAAGCGTCCTTGTTCATCGGCGTGCGTTGCGGTTCGCGACCCTGCCACGCGTCGTGCCCGGCGTGGGTGCTCCGGGGCTCGAATGCACCGTCAGCCCCCCCCGCCCCCCAAGGCTAGCCCCCCGCGCGTCCCCGGCGCACCTTTAGGTCACCATGGCCGACCCGCACACCACCCCCCCGCCCCCCCGCGCCGCGCCGCCCCCGCGCCGCCCATGCGCCCCCCGGGCCGTCGCGGCGCTCGCCCTGCTGGCGTGCCAGCTGCCCGCCGCGACCATCGCCGCACGGCAGGACGACGGGTTTGCCGCCCTGCGCGCCGGACGCTACGACGAGGCCGTGCGGGCGCTGCGACCCACCGCCCTCGACGGCGACGCAGCGGCGCTTTCCGGTTGGGTGACCGCGCTCGGCGAGACGGGCGACTACGGGGGCGCGGTCGATGCCGCACAGCGAGGCGTGGAGCGCGGGGTGCCGGGGGCGCGCGCGCTGCTTGGGGCCGCGCTGATGGACGTGGGCCGCGTGGCCGAGGCGCAGGCGGTGCTCGAAGAGGGGGCGCAGCTGGGCGGCGCGCCCGGGGCGGCGGCCAGGGTCGAGCTGGGCATCCTGCTCCAGCGCTACGGCGACCGGGACAGGGCGCGCGGCATCTTCGACGGCTTCATCGACTACTACAACAACCGCGCCGCACTTTCGGCGGCGGAGCTCGAGGCGGTGGGCAGGGCGCTGCTGCACCTTTCGCGCTGGAACTACGAGTACGCGCACGACGCCCTGCGCGCGCTGGACGAGGCCGTGGCGGCGGGGCCGCTGGACCACGGCGCGCAACTGGCGATCGGCGACCTGTTTGTTGAGCGCTACGACGCGCGCGAGGCGGCAGCCGCGTTTAGGCGGGTGCTGCAGGAGAACCCGTCCCACGCCGCCGCCCGGCTGGGGCTGGCCCGGGTCGCGCGGCTCGAGGGCGGCGGCGACGCCGAGGCGGAGATCGAAGCCGCGCTCGACACCAACCCGCGCCTGGCCGGCGCACGCACCCTTCTGGCGCGGCTGCGGCTGATGCACGGCGACCGCGAGGCCGCGCTCGAAGAGGTGGACCGCGTCCTCGAGGTGAACGGCGCGGACCTGGAGGCCCTGGGCACCAGGGCCGCGATCCTCCACCTGTCGGGCGACGGCCCCGGCTTCGACCAGACCATGCAGCGGGTGCGCGCCCTGGCCCCGACGCCGACAACGCCGCTCGTGCTGCTCGCCGAGCTCGCCGCCGACCACCGCAAGTATCGCGAGGCGCTGTCCTTCGCCCGCCAGGCGACCGAGGTCGATCCAGGCAGCTGGACCGCGTGGGGGCTCATGGGGCTCAACCAGGTGCGGCTGGGCCAGGTCGACGACGGACGCGTCAACCTGGAGCGGGCCTTCGAGGGCGATCCGTTCAACCTGTGGTTCAAGAACACCCTCGATCTGCTCGACACCTTCGGCGAGTACCGCGTGATCGAAACGGCGAACTTCACCCTGGTGCTGCACGAATCCGAGGCCGATCTGCTTGCGCCGTACATGGAGCCGATCGCCGAACGCGCCTTCGCCGAGATGGCGCAGCGGTACGGAGAGGCGCCCGCCGAACCCATCCGCGTCGAGGTCTACCCCAGCCACGCCGACTTCTCGGTGCGCACGGTCGGGCTGGTGGGCATCGGCGCGCTGGGCGTGAGCTTCGGGCCCGCGCTCGCAATCGACTCGCCGGCGGCGCGCGGCCGGGGCGAGTTCAACTGGGCGTCCACGCTGTGGCACGAAATCGCGCACTCGTTCCACCTGGCGCTGTCCGACAACGAGGTGCCGCGCTGGTTCTCCGAGGGGCTGGCCGTGCACGAGCAGCGGAAGGGCAATCCGGGCTGGGGACATCAGCCGGGCGTGGGGTTCATCCGGTCGCTGGCCAGCGGCGAGCTGCGCCCCGTGAGCGAGCTCGACCGGGGGTTCTCCAGCCCGCGCCATCCGGGCGAGGTGATCGACAGCTACTACCAGGCGTCGCTCGTCTTCGAAGTCATCGAGGACCTGCACGGGTTTCCCGCAATCGTCGAGATGCTCCGGGCCTACCGCGACGGCGCCACGAACGAAGAGGCGTTCGAGCGCGCGCTGGGCGTTCGGTTGGAGGATTTTGACAGCGAATTCGAGGCGTTCCTCGAAGACCGCTTCGCCGCCGCGGTGCGGTCGGTGGGCGGTGAGCCTGCCGAGATGACCGCGCCTGCCCTGCAGCTTGCGCCCCCGGACGTGGCCTCGCTCGAAGCCCAGGTGGCGCGCGACCCTCGCCGCTTCGGCCTCCGCATGGCGCTCGGCCGCGCGCTGTTCGACGAGGGCCGCCTGGCCGACGCCGCCGAGCACTACGAAGCCGCGCTCGAACTCTTCCCCCAGTACGGCGGTCCCGACGGCGCGCACTGGTTCCTTGGCCGCATCCGACAGGACGCTGGCGACCGGACGGCGGCGATCGCGCACTACCGGGCCCTGCTGCGCCTGAACGAGAGCCACTACGACGCCCGCCGCTCGCTCGCCCAGCTGCTGGAAGACTCTGGCGACCCGGCGGGCGCAGCCGAAGCGCTGCGCGACCTTGCGCACGTCCACCCCTACGAGATCGCCGACCACGAACGGGCGGCCACGCTCATGGAGGCGGCAGGCGATCTCGGGGCCGCGGCCGTCGCGCGGCGCGCAGTCCTCGCGCTCGACCCCGTCGACCGCGCAACCGCCAACTACGAGCTGGCACGCGTGCTGCACCTGAACGGCGACCTCGCCGCGGCGCGCAGCGCGGTCCTCGCGGCGCTCGAGATCGCGCCGAACTACGAGGCCGCGCTGGACCTGCTGCTCGAGCTGCGCCGCGAGGAGGGCGGCCGGTGAGGGCGGGGCGGGCGGGCACGTTCGGGGCGGGGGCCGCGCGGGCGTCCCGGGCCGGGGGCGCGGCCATGGCTGGGGTGGGGGCCGCGGCGGCGATGGCGGTCCTTTTCCTGGTCGTGGGGACGGGGGCGGCACCCGACCCTGAAGGACCGGGCGCCGGGGCGGAGACGCCGCCCTCCTCCTCCACATCCCCTCAGGTGTTCCTCAACGTCCCCTACGACGCCACGTACACCTTTGTGCGCGTGCGCTTCAACAGTGCTCGCGGCGGCAGGGGGTTTTCGCGGGGATTCGGGCGCGGCGGCGGGCCGGGGTGGGCGCACGACTACCCGTACGCCGACCAGAACTTCATCAAGATCCTGGACGAGATCACGCTGCTGGGGCCCAACACGACGGGCACCAACATTATCGACGCCGACGACGGCGCGCTGCACAGGTACCCGGTCGCGTACGTGTCCGAGCCCGGCGAATGGGCGGCGACGCAGGCCGAGGTGGACAACATTGCGGAGTATCTGGGCAAGGGCGGCTTCCTGATTCTGGACGACTTTCGGGGCGACCGGGAGTGGTTCCAAGTCGAGGCGGTGTTCAACGCGATTCTGCCGGGGCACCGCTTTCGGCCGCTGGCGCTGGAGGAGCCGGTGTTCAGCTCGTTCTTCCAGATCGAGACGCTGGATCTGCCGCCGCCCACCTTCGGGCAGTACACGCCGCTGTTCCTGGGGCTGCACGAGAACGACGACCCGACGGGGCGGCTGATGGTCGTGGCCAACTTCAACAACGACATCGGCGACTACTGGGAGTACTCGGACATGGGGTACTTCCCGATCGACCTGTCCAACGAAGCCTACAAATTCGGTGTCAACTACGTGATCTACGCGCTGAACCGGTAGGGGGCGCGGCGGGGGGCGCGGCCGTGGCGGGCTGTTAGCTTTCCTAGCGTTTCCCTTGCGTTTCCCGGGGCCAGCCTGTCCCATCCAAGGTGCCGCATTCGCCCCCCCCGCTTCCCGGTCCCCAACACCCCCCGCTCGCCGTGACACAGACCCAGACCGACACGCCCGACGCCGCCAGCCCGGCGACCGACGCCGCCAACCCTGCGCCCCAAGCCGCCAGCCCGGCGCCCGAAGCCGGTGCCGACGTCGCCCTCGCCCAGCGCATCCAGGAGGGGCGCGAGAAGATCCTCTCCGAGGTCCGCAAGATCATCGTGGGGCAGGACGAGGCCGTCGAGCACGTGCTGCTCACCCTGCTGGTCGGCGGCAACAGCCTGATCGTGGGAGTGCCGGGGCTGGCCAAGACGCTGCTGGTGCACTCGATCGCGCAGGTGCTGGACCTGGACTTCTCGCGCATCCAGTTCACGCCCGACCTGATGCCGTCGGACATCACCGGGACCGACATCATTCAGCAGCGCGAGGACGGGAGCCGCGGCCTGGAGTTCGCGCCCGGGCCGATCTTTGCGAACGTGGTGCTCGCCGACGAGATCAACCGGACGCCGCCCAAGACGCAGGCGGCGCTGCTCGAGGCCATGCAGGAGCGGCGGGTGACCGTGCAGGCCAACACCTACGAGCTGGATCCGCCCTTCTACGTCTTCGCGACGCAGAATCCGATCGAGCTCGAAGGGACCTATCCGCTGCCCGAGGCGCAGCTGGACCGCTTCATGTTCCACATCCGCATGGAGCACCTGAAGGAGGAGGAGGAGATCGAAGTGGTGCGCGAGACCACCGACGAGGTCGAGCCCGTGCTGGCATCGGTCGTGTCGCGCGAGGACATGATCGCCTTCCAGGACCTGGTGCGGCGCGTGCCGGTGGCCGAGCCGGTCATGCGGTACGCGGTGAACCTGGTGCGGGCCAGCCGGCCGAACCCGAACGGAAGCCTCGACTTCGTGAAGAAGTGGGTCGCGCACGGGGCGAGCGTGCGGGCGGCGCAGTTCCTGATTCTGGGGGGCAAGGCCCGCGCGCTCACGCAGGGACGGCTGACCGTGAGCTTCGAGGACATCCGCGCGCTGGCGCCGCCGGTGATGCGGCACCGGATCATCACCAACTTCCACGCCGAGTCCGAGGGCCGCACCACGGACGAGCTGGTCGAGATGCTGCTGAAGTCGGTGCCGGTTCCGAAGTCGGGGATGTAGGGGGGGCAAGTGGCGACCTCCTCGCCGGTGGCGCGCGCGTCCTTTCTCGACCCGAGCATCCTGGCTAGGATCGACAACCTGCAGCTGCTCGCGCGCACCGTGGTCGAGGGGTTCATGCAGGGCATCCACCGCTCGCCGTTCCTGGGCGTCAGCATGGACTTCGCCGAGCATCGCCCCTACATGCCCGGCGACGACATTCGCAGGATCGACTGGCGGCTCTACGCCCGCACCGACCGCTTCTACATCAAGCAGTTCGAGGCCGAGACGAACGCCGACGTGGCGTTTCTGCTCGACACCTCGGCCTCGATGGGGTACGGCTCGGGCGAGGTGACCAAGCTGGACTACGGGCGCTTCCTGACCGCGAGCCTCGCGTGGTTCTCGGCGGGGCAGAAGGACCGGGTCGGGCTCTACGCCTTCGACAGCGACGTGGTGGAGCATGTGAGGCCCTCGGTGGCGCACCTGGAGAAGGTGCTGCACGCGGTGGCGCGGGTGCGGGCGCAGCGCGAGGGCAGCTGGGACCGCCCGCTCGACCGGGTGGGGAGCACGTTTCGCCGCCGCGGGATTCTGGTGGTGGTGTCGGACTTCTACCACGACCCCGACCAGATCTCCGAGAGGCTGGGCTTCTTCCGCGCCCAGGGCCACGACGTGGTGGCCTTTCACATTCTGGACCCGGCCGAGATCGACTTTCCCTTCGAGCAGGCCGCCAACTTCCAGGATCTGGAGACGCGGGAGCTGCTTCCGGTCAAGCCGGAGAGGCTGGCCCGCGCGTACCGGGACCAGGTGGGGCGGCACATCGACACGCTGGGCAAGCTGTTCGGCAGGCAGCAGGTCGACTACGTGCTGCTGAACTCGGCCAAGCCGCTGGACGAGGCGCTGTACGCGTACCTGATGTTCCGGCAGCACCGGCGCGGCGGTCTCGACCCGGCGCGGATGTCCGGGGGCGGGTAGGCGGCCGTGAGCTTTCTGACCCCCCTGTTCCTGATCGCGCTGGCCGGTCTCGCCGGACCGATCCTGCTCCACCTGACGCGCCAGGAGCGCGGCAGGCCGGTCCGGTTCCCGTCGCTGATGTTCCTGGAGCGGATCCCGTTCCAGGAGAAGTCGCGGCGCCGGATCCGCCACTGGGCGCTGCTGATCGTGAGGCTGGCGGCGCTGGCGCTGCTGGTGGCGGCGTTCGCGCGCCCCTTCGTGCGCGAGGGTCGTCTGGCGTCGGTGGGGGGCGCCGCGGCCGAAGAGGTGGTGGTCATGCTCGACCGCTCGTGGTCGATGGAGATGGGCGACAACTGGGCCGAGGCGGTGTCCCGGGCCCGGTCGGTGGTGGGCGCGCTCAGGCCCCGCGACAGGGCGTCGCTCATCGTCTTCTCCGAGACGCCCACGCTGCTGCACCGCTCGATCGGCGAACCCGCGCGGATCCTCGCCGCCCTCGACACCCTGTCGACCACCTCGCTCGCGACGCGCCTGGCGCCGGCGATCAAGCTGGCCGCGTCCACCCTGGCCGCGTCGAACCTGCCGCGGCAGCGCGTCGTGGTGATCAGCGACTTCCAGCGCCCGGCGTGGCGGCCCGATCCCGACGCCGTGCTGCCAGAGGGCGTCGTGGTCGAGAGCGTGGTGATCGGCGGCGACGAGTCGGCGAACCTTGCGCTGGCCGACCTGGAGCTGGGGCGGCAGGGGGCGGGGGGGCGAGAGCGGGTTACCGTGGGCGCGCGCCTGGTGAACACCGGCGAGGCTCCGGTGGGCGCCGAGGTCGTGCTGTCGATCGACGAGACCGAGATCGAGACGGCGGCGGTGACCGTGCCCGGCGGCGGCGCGGCCCCGGTGGCCTTCGAGGCGTTCACCCTGACGGCGCCGTTCACGCACGGGGAGGTGCGGATCGCGGCCCCGGCGGACGCCGGGCTGGAGCAGGACAACACGCTGCACTTCGTGGCCTCGCCCGGGGGCGACCTCGACGTGGTGGTCGTCGACCCGCTGGGCCCCGGCGACTCGAACCTGTACCTGCGCGGCGCGCTGGGAATCGCCGAGGGGTCGGGCTTCGCGGCGCGCGTGGTGCGCAGCGTCCCGGGCAACGAGGCGCTCGCGGGGGCCGAGGTGGTGATCCTAAACGGCGGCGCGTTCCCCGGCGGCGGTGCGGGCGACCGGCTCCGCGCCTTCGTCGAGGACGGCGGCGGCCTGCTCTTCGTGCTGGGCGAGCGCTCCACGGTCCCGGCGGTCCACGCCGACTTCCTGCCCGCCGCGGTGGGCCGCGTCGTGGAAGGCAGCGGCGAGCGGCACCTTGGCCACGTCGACTACGACCACGCCATCTACGAGGCGTTCCGCGGGCCCCGCTCCGGCGACTTTTCGCAGGCCCTGTTCTACCGCACGCGGGCGCTCACCGAAACCGACGGCCAGGTGCTCGCCCGCTTCGACGACGGTTCGCCCGCCCTGGTCGAGGGCCGCCGCGGACGCGGACGCGTGCTTGTCTGGGCCACCGGCCTGGACCGCTTCTGGAACAACCTTCCGCTGCAGCCGGTGTATCTCCCATTCGTGCACCGCGTCACGCGCTACCTGGGCGGCCGCGGCGAGCTCCCCGCGTGGCACCTGGCCGGGTCGACGGTCAATCTGGGCTCGCTTGCCGAGGCCGCGGGCTCGTGGGAGATCCCCGAGGGCGCGGTGGCGATGGAGCCCGGAGGCGGGTCGGTGCCGCTCGACGCGGAGGGAGGTTTGGGATTGAAGCTCGACCGACGCGGGATCTGGGAGATCAGGCCGCCGGGACAGCTTCCCGACAACCCGCCCGCGCTTGCGGTAAACGTCGATGTGGCCGAGTCCGACCTGACGCGTCTCGACGTCGAGGCGTTCCAGGCGGCGGTGGGCGGCGCGGCGGCGCTCGCGGATGGGTCGGCGGCGAGCCCCGGCGCGGTCGGCGAAACCGAGGAAGCGGCGGGCGAGGACTACGAGAAGAGCCAGGCGTTCTGGCGCTACCTGCTGGCGGCGGCCTTTCTCCTGATGGCTTCGGAGACCATGTTGTCGAATCGGCTGTCGCGGGAAGCGATCAAGGAGGGTGATCATGTCAAGGACCGGCAACCTGCAACCTGAGGGACCAGTGGGCTCCGGCGGCCAGGTGGGCTCCGGCGGCCAGATGGGCTCTGGCGGCCAGACGCGCTTCGGCGCCCAACTGCGCTCCAACTCCCAGATCCTGCGCGTGGTGCGGCAGGTCCGCCGAAGGTGGCGGACGAAGCTGCTGCTGCGCGGTCTGGCGCTGTCCGCCGCGGCGGTGCTGGCCACCTTCCTGATCTCGGCGTCGAGCCTTGAAGTGCTGCGGTTCTCGCCCGGCGCGGTCACGGTCATGCGCGTGGTGCTGTGGGTGGTGGTGGCCGTGTTCCTGGCGCGGTGGGTTCTGTGGCCGCTGCTGCGCCCCGTCGCGGACGAGCGCGTCGCGCTGTATCTGGAGGAACACGAGCCGTCGCTGCAGTCGCGCGTGCTCGCCGCGGTGGAGTCCGCCAAGGGCGGCCCGTTCGCGGCCACCGAGCTGTCGCGCGAGGTGGTGAGGCGCGCGGTGCGGCGGTGCCGGCGGATCGACTACGGCAAGCGCATCGAGCAGCGGTCGATGCGGCGCTCCGCCGGTGTGCTCGGCGGCGTGGCCCTCGCCTCGGTCGTGCTCATGCTGGCCGGCCCCGGCTTCCTGCGCCACGGCATGTCGGCGCTCTTCCTCCCGGCCCGCGCGGCAGAGGCGGTCAACCCGTACAGCGTCTCGGTCGAACCGGGCGACACGGTGATTTCGCGCAACTCCGACCTCATGATCTCGGCCGCCACGCACGGCTTCGACTCCGACGACGTGGTCCTGCACGCGCGCGCCGAGGGCGAGGACGGCTTCTCGGCGCTGCCCATGATCGAAGACGGCGCCGGGGCCTACGAGGGCCTGCTGCTCAACGTCGCCGAAGAGACCGCCTACTACGTCGAGGCGAACGGCGTCCGCTCGGGCACCTTCACCCTGGGCGTGGCGGACCTTCCCGCCGTCGACCGCCTCGAGATGGTGTACCACTTCCCGCGGTACACCGGCCTGGCGCCGCGCCGCTTCGAGTACGGCGGCGACGTGGCGGCGCTGGCAGGCACCCGCGTCGAGCTCACCGTGACGCCCACGCTGGCCACGCCGTCGGCCCAGCTCGTGATGGACACGGGCGACACGATTCGCATGGAGGCCGGGCCCGAGGGCACGTACGGCGCCTCGTTCACGGTGCGCGAAGAGGGCTTCTACGGCATCCGCTTCCTCGCCCGCGACGAGATGTGGGTTGCAGGCGCCCCCGACTACCGCATCGACGTGCTCCACGACCAGGGCCCCTCGATCTCGTTCAGCCGGCCCGGCCGGGACATCGAGGTCAGCCCGATCGAGGAGGTCTTCCTCGAGGCCCGCGCCGACGACGATCTGGGCGTGGCCGAGATCCTGCTGGTCTACAGCGTGAACGGCGGGCCGACCGACACGATCCCCATCCATGCCTCGGGCGGCGCCCCGCTCACCGAGGTCGCCGCTGCGCACACGGTGTTCATGGAGGACTACGAGCTCGAGGTCGGCGACCTGATCGCCTACCATGCGGTCGTGCGCGACAACGCGCCGTCGCCGGGCGAGGCCATGACCGACATCTACTTCCTGCAGGTGCGCCCGTTCCGCCGCGACTACCGCGAGGCCGAGGGCGGCGGCGGGGGTGGCGGGGGCGGCGGGGGCGGGGGCGGCGACATGGACCAGGATCTCTCCGCGCTCCAGCGGCAGATCATCGCCGCGACGTTCAACCTTGTGCGCGACCGCGACAGCTACGGCGCCGAGAGCTGGGAAGAGAACGTCGTCAGCGTCGCGCTCACCCAGGAGCGGCTGCGCGAACAGGTCGAGACGCTGGCGCAGCGGATCCTGAATCGCGGCATAACGCGCGCCGACGAGGCGTTCCAGCGCATTGCCGAGGCGCTGCCGGTGGCCGTCGAGGCCATGAACGAGGCGGTGGACTCGCTGCGCGCTTTGGCGCCTGGCGGCGCGATCGGTGCCGAGCAGAGCGCGCTGCGCCAGCTGCAGAAGGCCGAAGAGACGTACGAACGATTCGTGTCGATGGAGAGGCAGCAGCAGGGTGGTGGAGGCGGCGGCCAGGGCCAGCGCGGGCCGAGCGCCGAGGATCTGGCCGACCTGTTCGAGCTCGAGACCGACAAGCTGCGCAACCAGTACGAGACCGTGCAGCGCAGCCAGCAGGAGAGCGCCGACCAGGAAGTCGACGAGCTGATGGAGAAGCTGCGCGAGCTGGCCCGTCGCCAGGAGCAGGAGCTGGAGCGCCAGCAGCGGCGCGCTGCCGCGCAGCAGGGGGGACAGGCGGGGGGCGGCGGCGACGAGGCGCGCGAGCTGGCCGACGAGGCCGAGGAGACGGCGCGGCAGCTGGAACGGCTCTCGCGCGAGACGGGCGACAGGCAGCTGGAAGAGATATCGCGGCAGCTCCAGCAGTCCGCCGACGCGATGCGGCGGTCGGCGGCCAACCGGGGCGCAGCAGGGGTTGCCGACGCCCGTGCCGCGCTACGGCGTCTGCGCGACGCGCGGGACGAGTTGGGGGGCGCCCAGGACGAGCGGCTGGAGCGCGACCTGCAGGATGCGCGCGAAAGGGTCGACGAACTGGGCCGTCAGCAGGAGGATGTCGAGAACCGCATGGAGGCGATGTCGCGGGCGGGCCGCGCCTCTGCCGATCAGGTCGGGCGGATCCGCGAGACCAAGGAGGACATGGCCGAGGAGGTCGGCGACATCCTAGCCCAGCTCGACCAGCTCGCCGCTTCGGCGCGGCGCGACGGCGCCGAGGGCGCCGAAGAGCTGGAGGAAGCGACCCGGACGATCCGCGAGACGCAGCTCCGCGAGCGGTTGCTGTATTCGCGCGGCCTGGTGGGCCGCCCCGGCCAGGAGGAGTACGCCGAGGCGTTCGAGACCCAGAACGCGCAGGCGATCCGGTCGCTGGCCAACCGTCTGGAAGAGGCGGCCGAGGCGATCGAGGGCCGCGCCGAGGGCGATTCGCAGGAAGAGGTGCTGGAGTCGGCGCGCGATCTGGTGCGCAGCCTGGAATCGATGGAGCGGCGTCTGGAGAACAGGCAGCAGGGGAGCGGCGAGCAGGGCGGCGAGCAACAGGAGGGTGGCCAGCAGGCGACCGGCCAGCAGCAGGGCGGCGAACAGGAGGGCGGCGAGCAGACCGGCGGGCAGCAGCAGGGCGGCCAGCAGCAGGGTGGCCAGCAGCAGGGCGGCCAGCAGAGGGGCGGCGAGCAGGCTGGCGGCGAACAGAGGGCTGGCGACCCGTCCGGCGGCGGCGCTCCCGGCGCCCGCGACTACCGCGAGGGAGACCCGCAACGCTTCGGCGGCGGCGGTCGGCGCGAATTCGACCCCGAGTCGATCCGCCAGATGCGCCGCGAGGTCCGCGAGCGGATCGGCGAGGCACGGGACCTGGGCCGCCTCCTGGAACAGGTCGGCGCGAGCCCGCAGGAGCTTCAGGAGATGATCGAGGCGATGCGCGCCCTGGACCGCGAAGGCACGTACGCCAACCCCGAAGAGGTGGCCCGGCTGCAGCGCGCCCTGGTCGAGACCGTCAAGCAGCTCGAATTCCGGTTGCGGCGCGAGTTCGCCGCGGACGACGAGGCCGAGGTCTTCCTCTACCGCTCCGGCGACGTGCCCGAGGAGTACCGGGCCCTGGTCGAAGAGTACTACCGTGCCCTGTCGCGCGGAGGCGGAAGGACGCCCAGGTGACCCGTGAAGCGCCTTCCCGCGCCCGCCCCGACACGCGCAGCATCGAGGTGTCGGTCACAATCGACGCGCCCGCGCCTGCGGTCTGGAAGGCGATCACCGACGGCGACGCGGTAGCGAACTGGTTTGCCCCTGTGGCCTCGTCCGAGCCGGGCGAGGGCGGCTCCCTCACGGTGTCGTGGGGCGCCGACTCGGAGTGGACCAGCCGGGTCGCCGTGTGGAACCCCAACCGCCATCTCCGACTGGCCGACGAACTCCCGCAGGAGGCCGTCGAACAGGGCGCGGCCATGGCCCTCGACTACAACCTCGAGGCCCGCAACGGGACCACCCGCGTCAGCATCGTCAACTCGGGCCTGTCGGCCGACCCCTCCTGGGACGACGGCGTCCGCATGATGACCAACGGCTGGCGCGTCTTCCTATGGAACCTCAAGCACTACCTGGAGCGCCACCCGTATTCGCGCCGCACGATGATCAGCGAACGGCCCTGGGTCTCGGGCACGCGCGAGCAAGTCTGGAATACGATCTTCGGAGACGGCGGCATCGGCACTGCGCCCGCGCACCCGGGCGACCCGTTCAGCCTGCGGCTTGACGACGGCCGCCTGCTCGAGGGCGTGGTCGTTCTCTGCGACCGCCCCTGGGCCTTTGCGGCAATGGTCAGCTCTCTCGACGACGGCGTGCTGCACATCGAAATGGAAGGAACGGGCGAGCGCTGGAGGCTGGGCGTTTGGCTCTCTACCTATCTATTGGAGGAAGAGCGATGCGCTCGGATCGGCCTGGCCCTCGGGCAAACCATGTCGCGCCTCTTTCCCGGGGCGGAGTAATGGTCGCGCACCCGCGCAACATATTCCGTTGCGCGCCCCTGGCGGCGTTCCTCGGCGCTGCCGCCCTCTGCCCGGCGCCACATCCGCTCGCCGCCCAGGACGCCGACGAAGGCGACCCCCACCCGCAGCAGGAAGGCCTCCCGCTGCGCCCCGGACGCACGATCTCGACCAGCTTCACCGAAGGCTCGTGGATGTCGGTCGACGTGAGCCCCGACGGCCAGACCCTCGTCTTCGACTTCCTGGGCGACCTCTACACCATGCCGATCACGGGCGGCCGCGCCACGCCGCTCACGCAGGGCATGGCGTTCGACGGGCAGCCGCGCTTCAGCCCCGACGGCACGCGCGTGGTGTTCACGTCGGACCGCAGCGGCGGCGAGGCCATCCACATCATCTCGCTCGACAAGACCGACACCGTGCAGGTCACGAGCGGGAAGGCGAGCGCCTATCAGTCCCCCGAATGGACCCCCGACGGCGACTACGTGATCGCCACCAGGCAGGGCCCCGGGCAGGGCAAGCTGTGGCTCTACCATGTGGACGGCGGCACCGGGATCCAGCTCATCGACGAGCCCGCCAACCGGCGCACGACCGGCGCCGCGTTCGGCGACGACGGGCGCCAAATATGGTACGCATACCGCACCGGCAGCTGGGAGTACAACTCGGGCATGCGCCAGTACCAGCTCGCCGTCTACGACCGCGAGACCGGCGAGTCCACCACGCGCTCGTACCGCTACGGCGGCGCATTCCGCCCCACCCTCAGCCCCGACGGCCGCTGGCTCGTCTACGGCTCCCGCCACATCGGCGAGACCGGCCTCCGCATCCGCGACCTCGATTCGGGCGACGAGCGCTGGCTCGCGTTCCCCGTCCAGCGCGACGACCAGGAGTCCCGCGCCACGCGCGACGCCTATCCCGGCATGTCGTTCACTCCGGACTCGGACGCGGTCGTCGCCTACTACGGCGGCGGCCTGTGGCGCGTCCCCGTCGACGGCGCCGACCCCACCCCCATCCCCTTCCGCGTCGACGTCGAGATGGCGATCGGCCCCGAGGTCGACTTCGACTACCGCATCGAGGACACCGGCACCTTCGTGGCGAAGCAGGTCCGCGACGCCGTGCCGTCGCCCAGCGGCGACCGCATCGCCTTCTCGCTGCTCGCCCGGGTCTACGTCATGGAATGGCCCGACGGCACGCCCGAGCGCCTCACCGAGTCCGACGTCAACGAGCACATGCCGGCCTGGTCGCCCGAAGGCGCGTCGATCGCGTACACCACCTGGGACGACGACGCTGGCGGCCACCTCTACCGCGTCGACGCGGGCGGCGGCGACCCCGCCCCCCTCACCACCGCCCCCGCCCTCTACGGCGGCCCAGTCTGGTCCCCCGCCGGCGACCGCATCGTCGCGGTGCGGGGCCCCGGCCGCGCCTACGACGAGGCGCTCACGCGCGGCGTCCCCGGCGGCGCCGACGACCTCGTGTGGGTCCCGGCCACCGGCGGAGACGCGACCGTCATCGCCCCGGCGCGCGACCAGAACCACCACTTCACCGACAACCCCGACCGCATCTACGGCTACAACCCGGGCGACGGCCTCGTGTCTTTCCGCTGGGACGGCACCGACCGCAGGCAGCACGTGCGCGTCGTGGGCGCCGGACCGCCCGGGTCGACCACCCCGCCCCCCGCCACCCTGGTCACCATGGCGCCGCGGGGCGACCAGGCGCTGGCGCGCGTCTACAACCACCTCTACGCCGTCACGGTCCCGGTCGTGGGCGGCGAAGTCCCCACCATCGACGTCGGCAACCCGGCCACCGCCGCCGTCCCCGCCCGCCAGCTCACCGAGATCGGCGGCGAGTTCCCGGCCTGGAGCCACGACGGCCGCAGCATCCACTGGACGATCGGCAACGCCCACCTCGTCTACGACCTCGACGCCGCGCGCGCCTTCGAGGACTCTGTCGCCGCCGCCGAGCCGCCGCCGGACGAGGACGCGCCCGACGCCCCCGCCCCGGCGGACGCCACCGACACCCCCGACGCCCCCGACGCCGACACCCCCGCCGACACCCCCGACGCCCCCCGCTACACCCCCACCGAAGTCCGCATCCGCGTCGAGTTCCCGCGCGACATCCCCCGCGGCCTGGTCGTCCTGGCGGGCGCGCGCGTCGTGACCATGAACGGCGACGAAGTCATCGAAGAGGGCGACATCGTGGTGCGCGACAACCGCATCGTCGATGTGGGCGCCACTGGCACGGTCGCGCGTCCGAACGGCGCGACGGTCATCGACCTCGCCGGCAAGACCATCGTGCCCGGCTTCGTCGACACCCACGCCCACCTGCGCGCCCAGATCAACATCCTGCGCTCGCAGCCCTGGTCGTATGCGGCCAACCTGGCCTACGGCGTCACCACCACCCGCGACCCCCAGACCGGCACCACCGACGTCATCAGCTACGAGGACCTGGTGCGCGCGGGCCGCATCCTGTCGCCGCGCATCTACTCGACCGGCCCCGGCGTCTTCTCGTCCGAGAACGTCGAGGACCTGGACCACGCCCGGCGCGTGCTGCGACGCTACAGCGACTACCACGACACCAAGACGATCAAGATGTACGCCGCAGGCAACCGCGAGCAGCGCCAGTGGATCGTCCAGGCGGCGCGCGAACTCGGCCTGATGCCGACCACCGAGGGCGGCCTCGACACCAAGGTCAACATGACCATGGCCATCGACGGCTATTCCGGGGTGGAGCACAACATGCCCGGCTTCCCGATGTACGCCGACATGGTCGAGCTCGTGGCGCGCTCGCAGATCGCCTACACGCCCACGATCCTCGTCACCTACGGCGGCCCGTGGGCCGAGAACTACTTCTACGCGACCGAAGACGTGCTCGGCGACGAAAAGCTCGCCCGCTTCACGCCCACCGAAGAGATCCTGCAGAAGGCGCTGCGCCGCCCAGGCACCGGACCCGGGCCTTCGGGCTGGTTCCACCCCGAGGTCCACACCTTCGAACAGGTGTCGGCGTTCGTGCGCGATGTGATTCGTGCAGGAGGGAGGGCCGGCGTTGGCAGTCACGGCCAGCTTCAGGGGCTATCGTACCATTGGGAATTGTGGGCAACTCAAGCTGGCGGGATGACCGAGCACGAGGCGCTGCAAGTTGCCACGATCCTGGGGGCGCACTCGATCGGCCTGGACCGCGATCTCGGCTCCATCGAGCGGGGCAAGCTCGCCGACTTGGTGGTTCTCGACGGCAACCCCCTCGACGACATCCGCAATAGCAACACGATCCACCGCGTCATGATGAACGGCCGCCTCTACGACGGCGACACCCTCGACCAGCTCTGGCCCGACCAGGTCGCGGCGGGCCCCTTTCACTGGCAGCAAGAAGCACCGCCGGGGCGTTGACGCTGCAGCCCCGGCCAACAGCCGCGGTCGTCCCCGGGCTCGACCTCCTTCTGCGCCAGGGCCGCGCGTCGCCCCCCGCCCCCGGTGCCGACTCCGGCGCCCGCCACGCGCGTCCGGCCCGCGCGTCGTCCACCGCCCCCGGCGCCACCGCCCGCGGCCTCCGCCACGCCCGCCTGGGGCTCGTCGTCCACCCCGCCTCGGTCACCTCCGGGCTCGCCTTCGCCGCCGACGCGGTTCGCGACGTCGGCTTCGACCTGCGCGCCCTCTTCGGCCCCCAGCACGGCGCGCGCGGCGAGAAGCAGGACAACATGATCGAGTCCGACCACTACACCGACCCCGTCACCGGCCTGCCCGTCCATTCGCTCTACGGCGAGGTCCGGAAGCCCACCCCCGACATGCTGGACGGCCTCGACGCCCTCCTCTTCGACCTGCAGGACGTGGGCGTGCGCGTCTACACCTTCGTGTGGACCATGGCCCTGGCCATGGAGGCGTGCGCCGAGGCCGGCGTGCGGTTCGTGGTCCTCGACCGCCCCAACCCGGTCGGCGGCGTCGCGCGCGAGGGACCCCTTCTGCGCGAAGAGTACCGGACGTTCGTTGGCCTCCACCCGGTCCCGCTGCGGCACGGCCTGACCTGCGGCGAAATGGCGCGCTGGCTGAACGCGGAACGCGGCATCGGCTGCGATCTGGCGGTCGTCTCGTGCGAGGGCTGGCGCCGCGACATGTCGTGGCAGGACACCGGCCTTCCCTGGGTCGTGCCCAGCCCCAACCTGCCCACGCCCGACTCGTGCGTCGTCTACCCCGGCATGGTGCTCATCGAAGGCACCAACCTCTCGGAAGGGCGCGGCACCACCCGGCCCTTCGAGCTCTTTGGCGCTCCCTGGCTCGACCCGACCGCCCTGGTCGCCCGCCTGAGCCGCGCCCGGCTGCCCGGCGTCGCGTTCCGCCCCTGCCACTTCGAGCCGACCTTCCAGAAGCATGCGGGCGCACTGTGCGGCGGCGCCCAGCTGCACGTCACGGACGCCGCCGCCTTCCAGCCCGTGCGCACCGCAGTCGAGATCCTGATCGCCGCCCGCGAGCTCGCCCCGCGCCACCTGGCCTGGGGCCAGCCCCCGTACGAATACGAAGAGACGCACCTGCCCATCGACATCCTCTGGGGCAGCCCGGCGCTGCGCGAAGGCGTGGACGCAGGCGCCACGGCAGACGAGATCCTGACAGGCGCCGACGCCGAGGTGGCCGCCTTCGGCGATAAGGTGGAGCGGTACTTGCTGTACTGAGGGGCGCCCCTACTCAACCCCCCTCGAAATCCACCACCAGCGGCAGGTGGTCCGAGTGGTCGGTGTCCGTCGCCAGGATGCCGAGCGCGTCTCGCGCGGTCGCCGACATGTCCGCCGCGTCGAAGACGAAGGCCCGGGCTGCCCGGAGCGCCCGGCTGCGGTATAGCAGGTAGTCGAGCCGACCGGGCGAGAACGGGTCGTCGCCGTCGCCCCAGGTGCTGCGCCAGGTGGCTAGGGACCGGTCGCGAAGCCGCTCGATGCGGGCCACGGCGAGGTCGCGCCCGCCGATTCCGAGCCCGCGGCGGAGCTCGTCCAGGGGGCGCGCGGATCCGACCAGGTTGAAGTCGCCGGCCACGACCAGCCCCGCGCCGGGCCGGTCGCGCAGCGCCGCGGCGATCGCCTGGTTCAGGGTGCGTGCCTGCAGCTCGCGCAGCCGGTCGCGCGGGGAGCCGTCGTAGCCTGCGCTCTGCAGGTCGACCGGGACGAAGAGGATGTCCTGGCCGCCCACCGTCACCCAGGCGCCGGTCGCCGAGAGACCGCCGTCGGCTTCGGCGCGCGCCAGGACCGGCGGCGGTGCCATGCCGGGGACTTCGGGCTCTCTTCCCGCCTGTTGCAGCCAGCGCTCGATCGCGCCGACGGGGTAGCCGATTCTGCCCAGGCCGCTCTCCCCCCTCGCCTCTAGACCCCTGGCCAGGACCGCCGTGCGCTGCCGACCGCCGCCCGAGGCCAGCCACCACGTCCACGGCTCCCCGTGTTCGGCGAGGTCGCTTGCGAAGCGGGCAACGTCGTCGCGGGCGGTTTCGAAGAAGATCTCGTCGAGGAGGAGGACGTCGGGGGCGAGCGCGGCCACCACGCGGCGAAAGTCGTCCTGGTTGGCGCCAAAGCTCCTGCTTGCGACGTTCCAGACTGCCACGCGGAGGGTGCCCGGAACCTTGGCCACCGATTCGGCCGCGAGCAGGGGCGGCGCCTCGCCCGGGGCGGTTGCGAGCGCGTGGCCGAAGATCGGGGTCTCGTCCACCAGGGCGCCGGCGCGCACATAGCGAAGCCTGCCTGCCACGGCGCCCTCCGGCGCGGCGCCTTGCCGCAACGGCGGCCCGGCGGCCCGGGCGACTGCGGCGCGATCCAGCCGCAGCTCGAACCGGTCGGACGAATGGGTGGGCGACACCAGCAGGCCCACGCGCGACGCGGGCTCGATGTCGCCGGGCCCGTCCGGCGCGACCATGCGCACGCCCACCCCCGCCCCGCGCCGATCACGCTCCGGCTCGGCCTGGCGCGTCAGCACGACGACCATGTCGGCGCCTTCAACGCCGCCGTACGCGCCCCCGGTGGCCGGAACCGCATCGGCGTTCGCGTCCAGCACCAGCTCGACCGAGCCGAGCAGGCCCTGCGGCGTGACGGGGCGCCCCAGGTCCATCAGGAAGTGGAGGAAGCGGGGGTCGTCCTGGATGGCGACTTCGCCCAGGTCGACGGGCGAGTCCGGCGGCGCGTCGCCGTGGGGATCGACCGCAGCCGGGGAGACGCCCTGCCAGTCGTCGAAGTCGCCGTCGGTCCAGACGGGGGGGCGCGGGGGCTGGGGGTCGGCGGTGCAGGCGGCGGTCAGTGCGACCAGGGCGGCCGCTGCGGCCACCCGGCTGCGGGCCGCGTTCACCTCCCGCCGCGTCGGCCTCCGCGGCCGCCCATCCGGTTGCCCAGCCGGTACATGACCCTGACCATGAAGTACTGGCCAAGCGACTCGGTGCGCGATTCCTGGATGTAGTTGGCCGAGTTCGTGACCGCGACGCCCTGATTCTGGTTCAGCAGATCGTAGGCCCGCAGCTCGATTTCGGCGCGGTCGTCGAGAACGCGTCGGCTGATCGCAGCGTCCCAGCGCGCGATGTTGCGCGATTCCGCAAAGAGCCCCTGGTCGTAGGTGCGGTAGCGGAAGTCCGTCTCGGCCTCCCACGCGCCCAGGTACCACGTGCCCTCGGCCCGGTACGAGCTGTTGACATAGCTCCGGTTCAGCTCGTTGTTCAGGGAATACTCCACATTGTTGAAGCTGAAGTCGGCCGACACCTCGACATCGAAGCGGTCCTTGACGCGGTTGTCCACGCTCAGCTCGAACGAGTTGCGCAGGATCTGGCTTTGGTTGGAGGCGAGGTTGACCAGCTCGGTGCCCTCGGAGTACGTGACCCGGTATTCGAGGTCGAGGTCGATGCCGAGCCGCCTGACCGGCGTGCCGAAGTTGGCGCCCAGGTTGCCCGACCATTCGCCGTCGGTGTTGACCGGCATCCGCGTCTGAAAGCCCCGCTCGTCGAAGATGCGCGACGTCGAAATGCTGTTCTGGTTGTACGTGAAGCGCCCGAAGACGAAGAAGTTGACGAAGCTGAACTGGTCGAAAAACCGGTATTCGCCGTTGAGCCGGTGCTCGTATTCGGGTCGCAGGTCCGGGTTGCCGGAGTAGACGTTGAGCGGATCGCGGTTGTCCGGATACGGCTGAAGCTGGGTGAGCGACGGCTCGCGGCTGGAGCCGGTGTAGCGGAGCTCCAGATTCTGGCCGTCCTTGATCTCGTGCCTGAGCTGGGCGTTGGCCAGCAGGTGGGTGTAGCCGTTCTCTATGGTCTGGTCGCGGTCCAGGATCACGCCCTCGAGCTGCGATCTCTGAAGACGGAGCCCCAAGGTGAACCAGGACTGCTCCTCGTTGCGGCTGTAGCGCGCGCCGCCCTGCAGATACGTGTACGCGCGCTCGAACCCCGAGCTGAGCCGGTCGTTGAAGACGGGCGCGCCGTCGATCAGGTCGTAGACCGAATTGTCGCGGTCCTCGCTGGTTGAATTGCGCTGGCCGAACACCTCGAGCGTGTGGCCCTCGGCGAGCGGCTGCGTCAGCGACAGGCGCGCCGAGTTGCTCCAGGTGCGGCCCACCCGGGACTGCTCCTGCAGGATCTCCTCGGGGCTGCCGTCGCCGTCGCCCCGTCCGCGCACGTCTCCGGTTACCACGGACGACAGGTCGGACGTTTGGTCGCTGTCGTTCAGGCCGCTCCTGGCCTCGGCGACCAGGCTGCGTCCGTTCTCGTCGAGCCTCCTGCGCCAGGTAAGACGCGCGTCCCCGCCCATGTCGTCGCCGTCCACCAGGTAGTCCGTGACGGCCGAATTGAGCATGCTGCCGCTTAGCGTCTGAGTCTGCCGGTTCGCAAACGAGGTCAGAGAGGACGCGCGCGCATTCCCGTTCATGCGCAACCGCAGATCGTGGCCCTCCGAGAAGGTGACCTGGGTGTTGAGGTTGACGCGGTGGTTCCGGTTGCCCGTCTGCTGATTGCTGGTCTGGTCGACAAGCGACGCCACGTCCGAGCCGAAGAGCGCCTGCTGCTGCAGCGTCCGGTCCTGGGAGTTGTCGAGTTCGCTCACGAAGTAGCTTCCCCGCACCCATGTGTCGTCGTCGCCGAAGTCCCGGCTTGCATTGATGCCCAGACTCATGGTCTCTGTGAAGCCGTCGTTGCCCCCGCCCCCGCGCCCACCCCCTGCAAAGTTCTGGAAGTCGCCCCAGTTGAACCCCGCGCGGTTGACGTTGTTCGCGTTCGCGGTAAGCGCGAGCTGGACCGTGGGCGAGAAGCGGTTCAGCGACACAGAGCCGTCGTAGCGCGCCTCGTTCCCGACCGTCGGCGCGGCGAGCCGCCCGGGATTGTCCACGTCGCCGCCAACGCCGCCGTTGGCGCGGCCGAAGTACCCGGTGCGCGCCTCCTCCTTCAGCCTGAGGTCGATGGTGCGCTCTTCCTCGCCGTCCGGGATGCCGGTGAACTCGGCCATGTCGGACTGCTTGTCGTAGACGTCGACCTGCGCGACCGCGTCGGCGGGCAGGTTCTGAGTTGCAACCGTCGGGTCCGTGCCGAAGAACTCCTTGCCGTCCACCAGGACGTTCTGGACCGTTTCGCCCTGGGCCGTGATCGTGCCGTCCGACTCGATCTGGATTCCGGGGAGCCGGCGCAGCAGGTCCTCGACGTTGGCGTTGGGCGGCGTGGGGAACGCCAGCCCGTTGTAGCTGAGCGTGTCGCGCCGGTTCACGAACGGGACATGCTCGACGCTCACCACCAGCTCGTCCATCTCGACCGCCGCGAGCGACATCACCACGTCGCCGGCGTCCACGTCGCCGTCCGCGACGTCGAAGTCGCGCCGCAGCGTCTCGTACCCGATGAGCGTGACCTGCAGGATGTACTCGCCCGCGGGCAGCCCGGTGATCGTGAAGGTCCCGTCGCCGCGGCTGAGCGCGTACTTGGCCAGCACCGAGTCCGGCCGCGTCAGCGCCACCACCATGGCGTTCTGCAGCACGGCGCCCGCCGAGTCCGCCACGACGCCCTCGACCTGGTACTCTCGGTTTTCCTCTTGTGCGGCCACCGGCGCCGCCAGGAGCAGACACAGTGCCGCCCCGCCCAAAACAATCGCTGCTCGGCCCACGGGCCACCTCCTTATCCGGGGCCGCTCCCGCGACGTCCGTACAACCGCCTCAACTCGTCGAGCTTCTCCTCGACGATCGCTTCGTATTCCTCTCGCGAAACCTCGTCGCCGCCCTCCGGCGCGCGTATCAGGCTCGCGTCCACTTCGCCCAGCGCGATCTCGGTCGCGAAGTACTGGGTGCGTCCGCCGTCCAGCGACAGGACCAGAATCATGCCGGGAAGCCCGCCGTACCCCGCGGGCCCCGCGGACACCTGGATCTGGGGGGTGAACCACGCCTCGACCGACGTGCTGTCGATCTCGGCGGTGGCCTTGATCACCATGTATCCCAGGTGCTCGGCCTGCTCGCTGGTCAGACGCCAGTCGAGCGCCGCCGCAGCGCCGCTGACCAGGAACGTGCGGCCCATGAACTCGCGCTTCTCGACCGCCGCGCCGTCCGCATGGCTCACCCAGGTGTCGCGCAGAACCTCCTGGTCGCGCCGCGACGGCGACCTCGTCCGCAGCCACCGCCACATGCGCGCCCGCGGCGGCCGGTCGCTGCCGACGCTGCTGCGCTGCGTCTCGTCGGGGGCCGCCGGCGTCATGAGCGACACGGACGGGCTGAACAGCAGCAGCATGGTCGCGGACTCGGCCTCGCCCGCCATTTCGCCCCACCCCTCGGGCACCTCGACGTCGTGCTGCTGGGAGTGGGTGTAGGCGATGGTTCCCTGCTGGGCGGCCAGGCTGCCGGGGATTGGCAGGGCGGCGGCAAGCAGCCCGACGGCGACAGCCGCCCCAATGCAGCGGGGACGTGCCCCGCGGGCTGCAAGGGCGGGGCCGGCGGACGCGCCCGTGGCGAGACGGACGCCACGCGCGGCGCGGGCAACGGCTGGGACAGGCACAACTTCCTCCATGCTGTAATGGACAGGCGAGCGGCCCCAAGCGTTGTCCTGCCGGGTCGGCGCGCGTCGCTCTGCTACACCACCAACTGCTACGCCCCGACCACCGGCCAGGGCGTCCAGTCCCGCCACTTCCCGCGCGTGAAGTCGGGGAACTCGACCGGCGCGCTCTGGTTGGCCACGCTGATCTCGGACAGTTCGCACACCGCGCTCAACGCCGCCGCGTCGTAGACGTTCATGTCGAGCGGCAGGCCCTCGCGCAGGCACTTGACCAGGCGATAGTCCTCCATGAAGTCCATGCCGCCGTGGCCCGCGCCGATCGAAGCCTCGCGGAGCGCGCGCCACAGGGGGTGCTCGAACTCGTCGTAGTAGCCCTCGGCCTCCTCCCAGCGGTGCGACGGACTTCGGCCTTCGATGTACACGCGGTCGGGATACCCCTGGAAGATCCCGAGTGTTCCCTGGACCTTGTTGATCCGGTCATAGGGACGGGGAAGGTTCGTGTCGTGCGCCACATAGATCGTCTTGCCGAGCGCGGTCTGGATCAGGCTGCCGTTGACGTCGCCCAGCGCAAAGGTTTCGGCGCGCTTCGGATGGTCTTCCGGGTAGTTGGCGGCCGCCCAGGCCTGCAGTCCGCGCGAGGGGCCGCTCATTGAGACAAGAAGCGCGAACCGGTCCCCGCGGTTGATGTCCATGCAGTTGGCCACCGGCCCGAGCCCATGCGTCGGATAAAGGTTCCCGTTCCTCGTCCAGGAGTGGTCTCGGCGCCAAAGTCCCTCGCCCTCGTCGGCGAACTTTATGCCGCGCAGGTCGTGCAGATAGCCGCACTCGGCGTGCAGGACCTCTCCGAGCAGGCCCTGGCGCACAAGGTTCAGGCAGAGCAGCTCGGGGCGGCCGTAGTTGACGTTCTCCATCATGGTGCAGTGGCGGCCCGTGCGCTCGGCCGTCTCGACGAGCATCCAGCAGTCGGCGAGGGTGTACGCGGCGGGGACCTCGGTGGCCGCGTGCTTGCCGTTCTCCATCGCGGCGACGCAGATCGGCACGTGCCAGCGCCACGGCGTCGCGTTGTAGACCAGATCGACGTCGGCTTCGGCGCAGAGACGCTCGAAGTCGGTCTCGCCCCGGGTGTAGAGGGCCGGGCGGGGATGGCCGGCCTCCTCGATGATGTCGGCGGCGCGCTGAGCATGGGCTTCGCGGATGTCGCAAACGGCCGTGACGGTGCACCCGTCGATGCGCACGAGGTTGCGGATGTGGGCCGTGCCCATGCCGCCGACGCCCACGAAGCCGATGCGGACGTGGTCGATGGGCGGGGCCGCGAGGGGCTGGGCCGGGGCCGCGCCGAGGCCCCGGGGCGGGGCGGCGGTGGTGGCCGGGGCGGTGCGGCGGGGGCCGGCGGCATCGTCTGCCGCGCCGGTGCAGGCCGCGAGGGCGCCGCCGGCGAGGGCGCTCCCGGCGACGCCGAGGGTGCCCGCCTTGACGAAGCCGCGCCGGTCGAGGTGGGTCGGGGCGGGGGCGCCGGGGGTGGGTTCGGGCGGGGTCGGTGTGCCGGCGGCGGGTTCGGGGGCGTGATCCGCGCCGTCCGGTAGTTTGTCGCTCATGTCGCGTTCCTGTGGCGGGTGGGTGGGGTGCTGCGGTGGATTCGTGGGGTGCTGCGGTGGAACATTTGTTTGCCGTGGTGAAACATCCGTTCAGGCCGGATCATCGTACTTCAGCCCCGGATGCAATGCCAGCAGCGCGGCGAGCCCCGCCACGGGCAGCGACATGAGCGCCGCGGCCTGGGGCCCCGTTACGTCGGCCACCGCCCCGGTCGCCATCACCCCCAGCGCCCCCACCGCCCAGGCCAGCCCCATGACGATGCCCGAGCTGGCCCCGGCCGCGCGCGGGTGCATCTCCTGGGCCATGACCACGATCGGGGGGAGGGTCGCCATCCCGAGGAACCCGGCTGCCGCAATGGCCAGCATGCCGGCGATCGTCCACGGTCCCAGCCAAACCGCGAGCAGGTGCGCCGGCAGGGCCCACGCACAGAGGTGGAAGAGCAGGCGCGGGCGGCTCACGCGGTCCGTCAGGAAGCCCCCGGTGAGGGTGCCGAACGCCTGGGCGCCGAGGTAGACCGACAGCGCCGCCGCCCCCAACGTCTCCGAACCGCTCATTTCGGCCACAATGATCGGTTCCATGGTGAGAAACACGCGCTGCACGAAGGCCATCGCGGCGCTGATCCCGAAGATGATCCCCAGCGGACCCGCGAGCCGCCTGAGCACCGCCGCCGGCGTTGGCGGAAGCGTCGCGCCCCGGGTTTCGCGGCGGCCGCTCGGCAGCCCGCGGTAGAAGACGGGGGCGAGGACTATCGCGGGCAGCATGGCCACCCAAAGGCCCCTCATTCCGCCCCAGGCGACCAGCGCCACCGCGACGAGCGGCCCTGCGGCGTACCCCGCCGCCCCTCCGAACGAGAACACCGAATAGCGCGCCCCCCCGCCCCTGCCCGCGCCCACCCGCACCGCGTATGACGCCCCGGGAGGGTGAAACGCCGCCCCGCCGAGCCCGCCCATGACGAGCATCAGCAAGAGGGGCCAGAACGAGGGCGCGAACCCGATCGGGGAAACAAAGACGGCGCTCGTGACCACTCCGCCCACCGCGAAGGCCCTGCGTCCGAATCGGTCCGCCAGGTAGCCGAAGAGCGGTTGTGGGAGCGCCGTCGCGATTGCGAAGGACGCCCCGAGCGTCGCGGCGGCGGCGATCGTCAGGTCCAGATCGTCCATGATTCGCGGCAGCAGCGGCGGGACGATCGACGCGTAGGCGTCGTTCACCAAATGCGCCACTGCGACAATGATCGCGATGCGAGTGGCGGGGATGGTCGCCGGGACGGGGTTCGGAGGGGTGGTGCGGGGCACGTGTCGGTTGGGGGTTGCGAGAGCGCCGTGCAGTCCCGGCGCTTGAACTCCGGCGAGCCGGGCCGCACAATTGTAATGCCGCGCGGGTTGCAGTCCTGACCGTGCGTTCGGGTGCCCGACGCTCCAGGGGCACCAGCACCAGCGTCCCCAAAGCCCCAGCCCCAACTCATCGCAGGACGACTACAATGACCGAGAACACGACCGTGCACCGCTCCGCCGCCCCCCGCATCCGCGCGGCGACGCTGCTCGCCGCCGCCGCTTCGCTCGCCACGCTCACCGGCTGCGCAACGCAACCGGGCGGCGGTGGCGACATGACCGCCGAGATGGCGCCCCAAGCTGCGGCAGCGACGTTCGCCAATCCTCCCGGCCTCCATCCCAATCCGCCCGCGCCCGACCCGCGCGAGGGGCTCGCGCCCGGCCTCTTCGACGCCGGCGAGGCGATCTGGAATCTGCGGATGCTCTCGACGACGCCCCCCGAGGAGCCCTTCGTGGGCCAGATGAACTCGGACCTGGCGTTCACCGGCAACTACGCGATCCAGGGCAACTTCGACGGGATCCAGGTGTGGGACATCTCCGACCCGGCCAATCCGGTTTCGGTCGTGACCTACGTGTGCCCCGCCTCTCAGAGCGACGTCTCGGTGTACGAGAATCTCCTCTTCGTATCGGGCGAGGACACGAGCGGGCGCCTGGACTGCAGCGGCGAGGGCGTGAGCGAGGCGGTCAGCCACCATAGACTGCGGGGAATTCGGATCTTCGACATTTCCGACATCGCGAACCCCGAATACATCGCCAACGTCCAGACCTGCAGGGGCTCGCACACCCACACTGTGCTGAAGCATCCCGGAGACGACGACAACGTCTACATCTACGTGGCGGGCACGGCCCCGGTGCGTCCCGCCGAAGAGCTGGCCGGCTGTTCGTCCGGTGCGCCCGACGAAAACCCCAGCACCGCGCTCTTCCGGATCGAGGTGATCCGGGTTCCGCTCGACAATCCCCAGGCCGCCGAAATCGTGAGCTCGCCCCGGATCTTCCAGGATCTGGTTGCGCCGCCCGTGCACGGTCCGGCGCCCGGCGACATCGCAGCCGCCGAGCGCGCGAGAGAGCAGGCCTTGGCGTCGGGCGGCTTCGTGATCGAGATCCAGGGACAGGTGCAGGTGCTGCCCGACCAGTTCGTCACCCCGAGGCTCGACAGCATCGTCGCGGCCCGAGGCGGCGACGGCCCCCCGACTGCGGCGGACAGCACCGCGCTGCGCGACCTCGTCGACGCAATGGTCGCGCAGATGACGGGCGCGGGCGGCGGCGGCGACGGTCCCGCGCCCGGCCCGACCCAGTGCCACGACATCACGGTCTATCCCGCGATCGGGCTCGCGGGCGGCGCATGCATCGGCTACGGGCTTCTTCTCGACATCACGGACCCCGCGAACCCGACCCGCCTCGCGGCGGTGGCCGACTCGAACTTCGCCATCTGGCACTCGGCCACCTTCAACAACGACGGCACGGCGATCATGTTCACCGACGAATGGGGCGGCGGCGGCGCCCCCAAATGCCGGGCCGACGACCCGAAGGAGTGGGGCGCCAACGCCGTGTTCACGATCGAAGACGGCGACATGGTCTTCCGGAGCTATTTCAAGCTGCCTGCCGCGCAGTCGCTCGAAGAGAACTGCGTCGCGCACAATGGCTCGCTCATCCCCATTCCAGGCCGCGACATCATGATCCAGGGCTGGTATCAGGGCGGCATCTCGCTGATCGACTGGACCGACCCGTCGAACCCGGTCGAGATCGGCTACCACGACCGCGGGCCGGCGAACGGCGACCAGATGGTGATGAGCGGCAGCTGGTCGGTCTACTGGTACAACGGGCTTATCGTGAACTCGGAGATCTCTCGCGGTCTGGACATCTTCGAACTGGTTCCCAGCGCGCTCCTGACCCAGAACGAGATCGACGCAGCCAACTCGGTGGTGCTGACCCAGCTCAACTCGCAGGGCCAGCCCATCTTCGAATGGCCCGCGACATTTGCGCTGGCCAGAGCCTACCTCGACCAGCTGGAGCGCTGGCACGGCATGACCGCCCCGCAGATCGCCTCGGCGCGAGCGGCCCTGGACAACGCCGAGCGCGCATCGGGATCGACGCGCCGCGACGCGCTGCGGTCTCTGGCTGCAACGCTCGACGGGCAGGCTTCGGGCGCCAGCGACGCCGCCAAGGTGGCGGAGCTGATTGACGCGGTGCAGCGACTGGCCGAATCTGGATGAAGCTGGATGGGAGCATGGTGATCAGGAGCATGTTGAAGATGAAGAGCAGGCAAGCCGAGCGTTCCGACGCCGCCACTGGCCGACCCGGGTCGTCCGTCGTCCCAAAGGTGCTGGCAGCCCTCGCCCTGGCGGGGGCCTTGCAGGCGTGCGCCACCGGGCCCAGCGCTTCGCCCGGGGCCGCCCCGGCGGCCGAAGCGGCGGCTGATCAGGTGGCCGCCCCGGCGGCCGGAGGGGGCGCCGCCGCAGCCGACCCGGACCCTCCCCCCACGCGCCCCGACGCGGAGCGGATCGCCGAGCTCGAAGCGATCTATCGGGAGCGCGCCGAAGAGGTGCTGCGCAACTACCACGAGGGCGACGTCCGCTTCATGACCGGAATGATCGGGCACCATGCCCAGGCGCTGCTCATGTGCAGCTTCGCCCCGGGGAACGACGCCAGCGCCGACATGCAGACGATGTGCGAGAGGATCATCAGCTCGCAGCGCGACGAGATCGACCTGATGCAGCGATGGCTGCGCGACCGCGGCCTCGAGGTCCCCGAAGTCCACATTGCCGACGGCGCACTGATGATCCATGGCCCCGCGCACGCGCATCACATGCCCGGAATGCTCTCGCCGGAGCAGGTGGACGAACTGCGCAGCGCGCGCGGGCGGGAATTCGACCGGCTGTTCCTCGTTTACATGATCCAGCACCACGAAGGCGCGGTTACGATGGTGGACGAGCTGTTCGCCACCGACGGCGCAGCCCAGGGCGACGACCTCGTCTTCAGGCTCGCGTCCGACATCCAGGCCGACCAGACCTCCGAAATCCGGCGCATGGAATCGATGCTCGAGGCCATGCCGCCGAGCGGAGCAGCAGCACCCACACCTTATCAGGACAGAGTGAAATGACGCCGACCAACGCCGCAAACGACCGCTCCCCGTCCCGCCTCCGCCTCGCGGCGCTCCGTCGCCTGGCGGCGGTCCTCCCCATCGCGGCCCTTGCGGGCACGCTTTCGGGCTGCGCATCCCAATCCATGCAGTCCATGCCGCCCGACGCCGCACCGGCCTCGCAGCAGGGGGCCGCTCAGGCGACCTTTGCGCATCCGGCCGGCCTCCAAGTCAACGCGCCCGATCCCGACCCCCGCGTCGGACTTGCGCCGGGCCTGTTCGACGCCGAAGAGGCGATCTGGAACATGCGCATGCTGTCGACCACCCCGCCCCAGCCGGAATTCGTCGGCTCCACCAATTCGGACCTGGCGTTCACCGGCGACTACGCCATTCAGGGCAACTACGACGGCATCCAGGTCTGGGACATCTCCGACCCGCGCAACCCGACGTCGGTGATCACCTACGTCTGCCCGGCCTCGCAGAGCGACGTGTCCGTCTACGACAACCTGATGTTCGTGTCGGGCGAGGGTCTCGGCGGACGACTGGACTGCGGCGGCGGCGGCATACCGGAAGCGGTCAGCCACGAGCGTCTGCGCGGGATCCGAATCTTCGACATCTCGGACATCGCCAACCCCGAGTACGTGGCCAACGTCCAGACGTGCCGGGGCTCGCACACGCACACGGTTCTCAAGCACCCCGGCGACGACGACAACGTCTACATCTACGTGTCCGGCTCGGCAGGGGTGCGTCCGGCCGAGGAGCTCGCCGGGTGCTCTGGCCTGTCGCCGGACGAGGACCCAAACTCGGCCCTCTTCCGGATCGAGGTCATTCGCGTGCCCCTCGACGACCCGCAGTCCGCCGAGGTCGCGAGTTCGCCCCGGATCTTCCAGGATCTGGTTGCGGCGCCAAGGCACGGGCTGTCGCCGGCAGACTACGAGGAGCTGGACGCGGCCCGGGCCCGGGGCGACATCATCGGCTACCGTCGCGGCGAGCCCCGGGTCATGCGCGCCGCGCAGGCCGAGGCGATGCTGGACAGCGTGGTGGCCGCGCGCGGAGGCACCGGCGAGCCCACGGCCGCCGACCGCGCCGCCCTGCAGGCCGCGCTCGACGAGCAGGGCCGGATGCAGGCCGAGCAGCGAGCCCAGCAGGCCGACGAGCCGGGCCCGGGTCCCACCCAATGCCACGACATCACAGTCTATCCCGCCATCGGCCTCGCGGGCGGCGCCTGCGGCGGCTACGGCCTGCTGCTGGACATCACCGACCCCGTGAATCCCACCCGGCTCACCGCCGTCGCCGATTCGAACTTCTCGCTGTGGCACTCGGCTACCTTCAACAACGACGGCACCACGATCATGTTCACCGACGAGTGGGGCGGCGGCGGAGCGCCCAAGTGCCGCGCATCCGACCCCAAGGAGTGGGGCGCCAACGCGACGTTCAGAATCGAGGGCGGCGAACTGGTCTTCCAGGCCTACTACAAGCTGCCGGCGCCGCAGACCTCGCTCGAGAACTGCGTGGCCCACAACGGCTCGCTCATTCCGATCCCGGGCCGCGACATCATGATTCAGGGCTGGTACCAGGGCGGCATCTCGCTGATCGACTGGACCGACCCCGCGAACCCGGTCGAGATCGGGTTCCATGACCGCGGCCCCTCCGACGGCGCCCGCCAGGGACCGGGCGGCAGCTGGTCGGTCTACTGGTACAACGGGCTGATCGTCAATTCGGAGATATCGCGCGGTCTCGACATCTTCGAGCTCGTGGCGAACGAGTCGCTGACCCAGAACGAAATCGACGCCGCGAACTCGGTGGTGCTGACGCAGCTGAACTCGCAGGGCCAGCCCATCTTCGAGTGGCCCGCCACCTTCGCCCTGGCGCGCGCATACCTCGACCAGCTCGAGCGCTGGCACGGCATGACCGCCCCGCAGATCGCCTCGGCGCGCCAGGCCCTGGCGGCGGCCGAGGGCATGTCCGGCAGCGCCCGCACCGACGCGCTTCGCACCCTGGCGGCCGAGCTCGGTGCCCAGGCGGCCGGGGCGTCCGACGTCGTCAGGGCCAACAGGCTGGTAGACGCGGTCGAGCGTCTGGCCGCAGAGGGTTAGCCTTCGGGAGGGTTGTCCCCCGGGGGGGTTAGCCCCCCCGGGAATCAGCCCCGGACGTCTGGCCGCCGCCGAAGCCGAACGACACTCCGATCCGGTAGGACATGAAGTTGGCGTCGCTGACGATGGGGTCGGCCACCCAGTTGCCGCGGGTCAACCGGCGCAGCTCCGCGCCGCCGCCGGCCAGGTATTCGGCCACCCACTCGCCGCGGGTCAATTGGCGGAGGTTCTCCGCGCCGCCGGCGAGGTATTCGGTCATCCCGTGGCGCCGATACGAAGCCGACATGTCCAGCGAGATCGGCTTCGCGCCTCCGCGGATCCGGAGCGACAGTCCGCCGCCGCCGGCCAGCGCCCACCGAAAGTCGCCGAAGTTGTGGGTGGAGGCGATCGACTCGCCCCGATTGGTCGCGTGCACCCGGGTGTAGGTGACGAAGTAGGCGAAGCCCGCGGTGCCGTACACATACGGCCGGATCGGCCCTTGTGCCAGAAAGATCTGGGGACCCAGCCCCCCGGAGAATATGCTGTTCGTGGTCCGCAAATCCACGTCCACGTAGGGCAACGTCGGGCTGAGCGGCATCCGGTGCCGCTCGCCTCCGTAGTTGATGAACTGCCCCTCAAAGCGCAGGCCTACAAGCCCGTCGGCTCCCCAAAACACGCCGCCGCTTCCAGCGCCTGCGCCCCCGTCCACATGGTCCTTGAAGGCGCCGACGGGAGTCGCGATGTCCAAGTACGTAAACGCCTCGCCTCTGGTGGCGCCCGATTCACGCTGAGCAGTCCCGCGCTCCGTCCAACCCAGCGCAACGAGAGTGACCGACCCGGCGATCCCGATCCGCCTTGCAAGGTTGCTTTTGAATGGCATTGTCATTGGCTCACACCTTTCGCTCGAGCGTCCTTGTCGCGCCGGTCCAGCACCTGCCCCGGCAGCGCACCGGTGGGCTGGCCGTCGTCGACCGTGAACTGGCCGTTCACCAGCACATGCTCGATACCCGTCGGATACAGGTCGGGTTCCATGATCGTCGCGGGAGAGCTGATTTCGTCGTAGTC
Organism: Longimicrobiales bacterium; assembly: GCA_965221535.1. Lineage (GTDB taxonomy): Bacteria > Gemmatimonadota > Gemmatimonadetes > Longimicrobiales > Gaopeijiaceae > Bin94. Next base: position 395,500 of record OZ244894.1, read on the forward strand.
GAAGACGACGATGTCGGCGTGGTAGCCTTCGCGCACAAAGCCGCGGTCCTGCAGGCCGACGATCTGCGCTGCCAGCCCCGTCGAAGAACGGATTGCAAAGGGCAGGGTGATCACGCCGCGCTCCTTGACGTAGTGCGAGATCTTGCGGGCGAACGCCCCGTACGACCGCGGATGCTGGCCGGGACGCGTCCATAGCGACACGGTGCCGTCCGTCGACGTGGCCGTGTATTCCTGCCGCATGTAGTTCTCAACGTCGAAGCGGTGGCCGCCAACGGGGCGGAAGCGCACGCCTGCGGGTCCCAGTTCGGTCGATTCCAGGGCAAAATGCACAAGTTGTGCAAAGGGCGACCGCCCCGCCTCGGCGGCGATCTCCGCGAGATGACGGCCCACCGTCTCGGGAAAGTCGGGGGCAGAGACGACGATGTGCCTGTCCGCGCCGCCTTGCAGGCGCAGTATGTACATGGCATCGCGCTCCAGCTCGGACGCGGCGACGGGATCGGCCAGGTTGGCGCGCAGATTGCCCTTCGGGTCGCTCATCAGCTCCGGGTTCCGCCAAAGCGGCGAATCGAGCCCGCCCGAGCGGTCCGTTCCGGGCGGCGCGTATCCCCAGTCGGGCAGCACGTCCACGGGGCCGCCGCCGAAGGTCTCGTACGGGTACTGGTCGAGGTAGACGTCGACCCCCTCGCGCCGCGCCGCCTCGATCATGAGGATGTCGGTCTGGGAGTGACCCCACGTGTCGGTTCCCTTGGCCTTGATGTGCGTGCCAACCACGCGGATCCCCGCCGCGCGGCCGATCTCTATGGTCTCGCGCATGCCGTCGGTGCCGGTGAGAGGCTGGCCGTCCACGATCGACGGAATCTGCCAGAGCGGCAGCGGCGACTGGCTGCGCTGGTGCGCGTAGTAGAAGCCGTCGTAGGGCGCGACCTCCTTCGCAAGCGCGATCAGCTCCTCGGTTGTGCCGAAGCGGCCCGGCCTGTACTCGGGGCCGGCGCCGAGCCCCCAGGCGCCGTCTTCCATCCCCCTGCGCACGAGCTCCGCCATCTGTGCGACTTCGTCCGCCGTGGCAGGGCGTTCGTAGTCCTCTCCCATTACCAACCCCCGCACAGTGCCGTGCCCCACCATCGGCACAACGTTCGTGGCCACGCCCGGCGCCCGGTAGGCTTCCATCTCGTCCGAGATCGGCCACACCGGGTTGCGTCCGTCCGGCCCGAATACCGAGGTCGTGATGCCCTGCATGACCAGATTGTGCGCGCGGCGCCCCTCGATGTTCTCGGACGCGAAGGCGCGGTCGGCGTGCGAATGCATGTCGATGAAGCCGGGAACGACGTGCTTGCCCCTCGCGTCGACGATGCGGGTCGCAGTGGCGGCGGGGAGCCTGCCGATGCGGACGATGCGATCGCCCACGATGCCGATGTCGGCGTTGAAGGCGGGGCTGCCCGAGCCGTCCAGGACCATGCCGCCGCGTATGAGGATGTCGAAGTGCTGGCTGGCCGCCGGGGCGGGCAGCGCGAGCGCGGGGGCGAGGATCGCGGCGATCGCCAGTGCGAGGCGAGGCGGGCGCCGATGCATCGCCGCCCGAATCGAGCCGCGGCTTGTTCCGGGGACGGCCAGGGGTCGGCGCTGGGCGAGGGGTGTCCGCTTCATGGCGCTGCTCCGATTTGGGTGTCGGCTACGCTCCGGGTGGGTGGGATCCAAACTGCCCGTTGCGCCCGATCCTCGCCAGAGCCCACTCCGCATGTTCCCTCACCAGCCCGGACCGGTCGTTCGCCGCCCGCCGAAGGACCGGAACCGCTTTCGGCGATCCCCAGTTTCCCAGGGCCACGCAAACGTTGCGCAGCAGGCCGTTGCGGCGTGCGCGCGCAACCGGCGAGTCGCGGAACTCCCGCTGGAACCCCTTGCCGGACATGCCCAGCAGCCGCGAAGCCAGATCGATCAGCGACGGGGCGTCCAGGTCGGAGCGGGGGGCGTACTCGGGTTCGGTCGTTGGCGTCGAGAAGCGCTCGTTCCACGGGCAGACCTCCTGACAGATGTCGCAGCCGAAGACGCGATTGCCGATGGCGGGGCGCAATTCGTGCGGTATGGGCCCCTTCAGCTCGATGGTCAGGTACGAAATGCACTTGGTCGCGTCGATGACGGGGGCGCCGTTCTCGTCGCGGCCCAGCAGCGCCCCCGTCGGGCAGGCGTCGAGGCATCGCCGACATGTGCCGCAGTGCTCCTCGTCGAATGGGTCCGAGGCGGTCAATGGGAGATCGGTGAGCAGCACGCCCAGGAAGAAGTACGAGCCCCGGCGCGGGTGGATGAGCATGGTGTTCCGCCCGAACCAGCCCAGCCCGGCGCGCATGGCCACCTCCCGTTCGAGTAGCGGTCCGGTGTCGACGTAGACCCGTCGCCGGTAGGGTCGCCCCGCGATATTCTCCAAGCGGTCCGCGAGCTCCTCCAGCCGGTCGCGCAAGACGAGGTGGTAGTCGCGGCCGCGGGCGTACCGCGCCACGATGGCGCGGGACGGGTCGCCCGGCGAGGCGGTGGGCTCGCTGTCGGCGTACGACTGCGCGACAACCAGAGCGCTCTCGAAGCCGGACAGCGAGCGAGCAAGGTCCGCGCGGCGCCGCACCGCGTCCGGACGGCCCAGGTAGGCCATCCGTCCATGAAGGCCGGCAGCGAGCCAGCGGCGAAAGTGGGCGACGTGGCCGCTGCGCCCCAGCGTCGCCACGCCCGCCCACTCCAGACCCATTGCGCGCGCCTCGCCGAGCGCCCGTTCTGTGTCGAGCTTTCGAATCAGTCGGCCAGGATCGCTTTCAGGTCGTCGATGCGCCCGGCCGTCACATCCTTGAGATCGTCGATCCTGCTGGCGGTCACATCTTTGACATCCTCGACCCGGGCCGACATGGTCTCCTTCACGTCGTCGAACCGCTTCCCCATGTCGTCGAAGCGGTGCCCGATCCGCCGCTCGACGTCCCGAATGCTCTGCCCGATCGCAGCGTGCGCTTCACGGCCCTCCTCGCGCACCTGCACGATCTCGCCGCGCATTTCGTCGCGCAGCTTCCCGATTTCGCCGTGCATTTGATCGCGCAGCTGCCCGATTTCGCCGCGCACGAGTCTGAACTCAGCGTGCATTTCGTCGCGCAGCTTCCCGATCTCGGCGTGCATTTCGTCGCGCAGCTTCCCGATCTCGCCTCGCACGAGCCCGAACTCGGCTCGTGTCTCATCGCGCAGCTTCCCGATCTCGCCGTGCGTTTCGTCGCGCAGCTGCCCGATCTCCCCGTGCATTTCTTCGCGCAGCTTCCCGATCTCGCCTCGCACGAGTCCGAACTCGGCTCGTGTCTCATCGCGCAGCTGTCCGATCTCCCCGCGCACCTCGGCAAATCGCCGATCCATGGAGCGCTGCATGTCGTCGAGTCGCTTGCTCATCCAGACGCTGATGGCGATCAGGCCGCCGATCAGCACCACCATCTCGGCAGCGAATCCAATCCACTCGGTGGTCGGCACGCCCCCCCTCCTTTCTGCAACCCAGGCTCAGTATGTGTACTCTCGAAAGCCCTCCCCCGGCAAGGGGCTCTAGAAGTGTCGCGCCTGCGCCCAGTGCCCTCCATGGCTGGTTGGGACTGATTTATGTCTGGATGGGCGCGTCGTCCGGCGGAGCGGGCGCGGGACTGCCGGGCATGCTATTCTTCCGGCGTCCGGGCCGCCCTCACGCCGCCTCGCCCACCCCACGTCCGACAGCCACCCCCCGTTCGACAGCCGCCCCCGTTCAGACATGCCGCCACCCCTTCGGACATGAACCTCGACGACATCCGCAACGAGTTCCCGATTCTCTCGCGCCGGAACTACCTCAATTCGTGTTCTCTGGGCGCGCTTTCGACCCGGGCCGAGGCGCGACTCGGGGACTTCGTCGCGAAGTGGCACGACTTCGGGGCCTCGGCGTGGTACGAACACTGGTGGGGCGCGCTCGGAGAATTGCGCAGCCGAGTGGAGGGGCTGTTCGGAGCGCCGGCCGGCACGGTCGCGCTCATGCCGTCGACCTCCGCATGCCTGGCCGCGGTCTCGTCGAGCCTCGACTGGAGCAGGCGCAACCGGATCGTCACGACCGAGCTGGACTTTCCCACGCTGCTCTACCAGTGGACGGTCAGGCGGGATGCCGAGACGGTGGTGCTGAAGAGCGCCGACGGCGTTCACATCGATCCGCAGCAGTTTGCCGACGCCGTGGACGATCGGACGCTGGCGATCGCGACCAGCCACGTCTTCTTCGCCACCGGCGCGATCCAGGACCTCGAGGCGATCTCCGCCATCGCGCGGGACGTCGGCGCGCACAGCCTGATCGACGGCTACCAGGGCGGCGGCCAGGTGCCGGTCTGCCTGCCGGATGCGGGAGTCGACTTCTATACCTCGGGGCCGCTCAAGTGGCTCTGCGGAGGACCCGGCCTGGCATACCTCTACGTCCGCGACGCTCTTGTTCCACAACTCGAGCCCACCGTTACCAGCTGGTTCGCGACCGAGGACCAGTTCCAGTTCAACCCCGGCAGATTCCGCTACCACGCCGACGCGCGCCGCTTCGAGCTGGGCACCCCTGCCCTGGCCACAGTGCACACCGCTCTCGGAGGACAGGAGATTGTGGACGAGGTTGGCATGCCGGCGATTCGCGCGCAGAACGAGGCGCTGACCGCGCGTCTGGTGGAGGGGTGCCGGGCCGCCGGGTTTTCGCTTCGCGCGAGCCACCGGCCCGAAGCGCGCTCGGCGATCGTGCTGGTGCGGCACCCGGAACCCGGCAAGGTGGTCGCGCACCTCGCCGAGCGCGGGATCATCGTCGATCACCGCCCCGGGGTGGTGCGGGCGAGTCCGCACTTCTACAACACGCCGGATGAGGTGGACGCGTTCGTGCAGGCGATGAGTTCGTGGAGGCGTTGACTTCCTTACATTCCACATGCGATTGACCGCGAAAGGTCCACGCGAATCCTCCAGACCGAGGGACCCCTACCGTGCTATCCACGCTCGCGCTTGCCACAATCGTCCAAGTGTCTCCCCAGGTGCAGGACCTCGTGCCGGGGACGCGCTACGACCCGGACATCCCCACCCTGGAGCAAGTCGTGGGGCACGACTTCGGCGACGTCGTCACGCACCCGGACGATGTGGTCCGGTACGTCGAGGCGCTGGCCGAGGCGGCCCCGGACCGCACGCTGCTGGTGCACTACGCAGAGAGCTGGGAAGGCCGCCCGCTGGTCGCGCTGATCATCGGGTCGGCGGAGCGCATGGCGCGCCTGGACGAAGTGAAGGCGGGGCTTGCGCGCCTGAGCGATCCGCGAGGGCTTGGCGACGCCGAAGCGGAAGCGCTGCTTGCCGAACTGCCGGTTGTCACGGCGCTGATGCACTCGATTCACGGCAACGAGATCAGTCCGTCCGGGGCGGCCATGGCCGAAGCGTATCACCTGCTGGCCGCGACCGGAGACGCGGATGTCGACCTGATTCTGTCCGAGTCGCTGGTCCTGATCGATCCGCTGGAGAACCCCGACGGGCGGAACCGCTTCGTGTACCAGAACCGAATCGCGCAGGCCCGCTGGCCAGACGAGGCCGCGTATTCGGCCGAACACGACGAGCCGTGGCCCGGAGGGCGGAGCAACCACTACCTGTTCGACCTGAACCGCGACCTGTTCATCCAGAGCCAGCCCGAAACGCGCGGCAAGGTGGACATGCTGCTCGAGTATCGGCCCCAGGTCGTGGCGGACCTGCACGAGATGGGCGGGGACCAGACGTACTTCTTCCCGCCCACGGCGCCGCCCTCCAACCCCTGGTACGGAGAGCGGCAGATCGCGCTGATGGACGTGATCGGGTCGGCGATCGCGGCCAAGTTCGACGAGCGCGGCTTTGCATACTTCAATCGCGAGATCTTCGACCTGTTCTATCCCGGCTACGTCGACATGTGGCCAATGGGGCAGGGCGCGCTCGGCATGACCTATGAGCAGGCGAGCGCCCGCGGACTGCGCCTCAGGCGGTCCGATGGCGACCTGCTCACCTACGGCGACGGGGTGCTGCACCACTTCACGGCCGCGCTCGAGACCGCGCTCACGGCCGCCCGCAACCGCGAGCGCATCTTGCGCGACTACCTCGCCTTCCGGCGCGACGGAATTGCGGCGGGGCAGAGCGGCCCGGCCGAGATCGTGCTCCACTCCGCGCACGATCCGGGCATGGCCGAGCGTCTCGCGACGATGCTCTTCGAGAACGGGGTCGACGTCTTCCGCGCCTCGGGGCCGGTGACGGTCGGCGATCGCACCCTGTCGGCCCGCTCCACCTTCATCGTGCCGCTGGACCAGCCCACCCACGGCCTGATCCACAACCTCCTGGACGCGCACGTCCCGATGGCCGAGGAGTTCGTGCGGCGGCAGATCGAGCGACGCGCGAACCGTCAGCCCGACGAGATCTACGACCTGACTGCGTGGAGCCAGTCCCTGCTGTGGGACGTCGAGGCGATCGAGACGGCGGCGACGGGTGCGCGCGGGCAGCCGCTGACCGGCGCGGCGACGCTGGAAGCGCCCCCGGCGCTGCCCGAGGCCGTCGTCGGCTACCTGGTTCCCTGGGGCACAAACGCCGCCGCGGCGGTGGCCGAGGCGCTTCGCGAGGGCGTGCGGGTGCGCGCGGCGGGGGCGCCGTTCACGCTCGGCGGGCGGCGGTACGGGATGGGCACGGCGATCGTGCGCGTGGCCGAGAACGCGCCCGACCTGCGGCAGCGCCTGGGCGAGGTCGCCGCTAGGCACCGCGCAGAGGTCGTGCCGATCGACGGCGCGTACGTGCGCGAGGGGATGTCGCTGGGCAGCGGGCGCGTGCGGGCGCTGAGGGAGCCCCGCGTGCTGCTCGTGTACGACGCCCCGGGGCAGAGCTACTCGGTGGGGTGGGCCCGCTACGTCCTAGAGCAGCGCTACGGGCAGCGGACGACGATCGTGCGCGCGTCGAGCCTGGGCCGCGCCCGCCTTGCCGACTACGATGTGGTCGTCTTTCCGAGCGGCAACTACGGCAGCGCCGTCGGCAACGCGCTGCTGGATCGCCTGCGGGCGTGGATGCGCGACGGCGGCACCGTGATCACGATGGCCGAGTCCTCGCGCTGGGCGGCGCGGGCGGGGCTTCTGGCCGCGGCGGCGGAGCGCCGGGGCGGAAGGGCCGAAAGCGACGATCCCCCCGATCCGGGCACCCCGGACCAGCCCATCGAATACCTCGACGCCATCTCGCCCGAAGACGAATCCCCCGAGGGCGTTCCCGGCGCGATCCTGCGCGTGGTGCTGGACACGGAGCACTGGCTGTCGGCCGGGACCGACGGCGAAATCGGTGTGCTGGTCGAGGGCTCGCGCGTATTCCGCCCGATCACGCTCGACAACGGGACCAACGTGGGCCGCTACGGCGACCTCGACGATCTTGTGCTGGGCGGCATCGTGTGGGAGGAATCGCGTCCGCAGCTGGCCAACAAGGCGTTCCTGGTGCACCAGCCCTACGGACGCGGCCAGCTCGTGGCCTTTGCAGAGGACCCGAACTACCGCGCCTACGCCGAAGCGACCCAGCTGCTCTTCATGAACGCGGTGCTGCTGGGTCCCGGCCGCTAGCGGCCCCGCCCCTTAGCTCACCGGCCTGACCCGCTTCTTCAGGACGAACAGACCCTCCTGCATGCTGGTCACGATCACCGTGCCGCTGGGGAAGTACGGGTAGTTGCTCCACGCGCCGCCGAACCCGGGACCCTCCTTGTACGGCGCGGTGTCGAAGTAGCCGACCTCGCGCGGGTTCTCGGGATCGGAGACGTCGAGGACGTGCAGGCCGTAGAGGTAGTTGGCCTGGTACATGAGGTTGTCGAGGATGTAGAGGTTGTGGGCGCTCGCGGGCATTGAGCCCATGAACTCCCTTGCCAGCACGGGGTCGTCGATGTCGCTGACATCCCAGATCAGGGTGCGGGTGGTCTCGGCGTTTCCGCGGATCACGTCCGACTCGTCGTTCTGGTAGAAGTAGCGCTGGTCCTCCGTGAGCCAGCCCTGGTGAATGTACGCCGGGTTCGGCGAGGACGGCTCGGCCACGATGACCGGATTGTCCCTGTCGGTGACGTCCTGGATCTGGAACACGCCGCCGTTCGAGTTGAAGCACAGCTCGCGCCCCTGGTAGTCCTGGTCGGGGCCCCGGTAGATGACGCACTGGGTGTCGTGGGTGCCGCCGGTGGGCGCGCAGCCAATGAACTCGGGGTTCTTGGGGTCGTCGATGTTGATCATGTGGAGGCCGCCGCCGCAGGTGTCGCGCGCCCCTCCGCCCCCGATCGTGTAGGCGATGCCGGTCTCTTCGTTGATGGCGATGTTGTGCGAACTGCCGATGCGCGTGTAGTGCACGTCCGGCTCGAAGAGCGCGGGCATTTCGCCGGGCGAGATGTCGCGCAGGCGCGTCAGGTCGAAGACCTGCATGCCGTGCTCGCCCGCGCCGTCGGCGACGACGAATGCGTGGTCCTTGTACGTCTTGATGTCGCGCCAGAGCTGGGAAGGCGGCGTGCCCCACGGCTTGGGGAGGTCGCCGACCAGCATTGGGTTGGTGGGGTCGGTGATGTCGACGAAGGACGTGCCGTCGTTGCGTCCGACGAGCGCGTACTCCCGCCCCGTCATGGGGTCGGTCCAGCCCCAGTTGTCGTTGGCGCGGACGCCGCGGGCGCGGTCCTCGGCCCTGAGAAGCGAGGGCGGCACGTACGCCAGCAGCTCGACTTCGTCGCAGTCGAAGGGGCCGACCTTGCCCTCGACGCAGCGGCGCTCCTCGCCGACCAGGGCGCCGAGCATGTCGGGCGCGCTGACGAGCATCTCGCCGCCGTCCCAGCCGCCGTCGCCCCGTTCGAACACATGGACCGAGCCGGCCTGGTGGTGCATGCCCGGCGCGCCGACCGCCACCAGATCCGCGTCGGCCACGACGAGGCCGCCGAACCGGTCGCTTTCTACGGTCTCTTCCTGGGAAAGCTGGATGCGGCGTCCCTGGGCGGGCAGCGACCCGTCCGCGCGGGCCTCGTACACGAAGACGGCGCCGAGCTCGTAGCCGCGCGTGGTGGGCGCGCCGACCCACACGTTGTCGCCGGCGAAGGCCACGGCCGCGCCGAAGCGGTCGCCGCTCTCGCCGTCGGCGAAGGCGAGCCGGTCGTCGGCGGGGACCCACCGGGCGAGGTCGGCGTTCCAGGAATGCGCGTGGACCGCGCCACGACTGTCGTCGGTGCCCGGGGCCCCGATCAGCACCCTGTCTCCCGAGGCCGCGAGGGCCCACCCGAAGTTAGCGTTCGATTCGGCAGCCGATTCCAGGACGCCGCTCTGCTCCCAACCCCCGTCAACCATGCGGAAATGATAGACGCGGCCTGCGCGTTCGCCGTCGTCGCCGTCGGCGTTCCAATGGGGCGCCCCGACGAGCGCGCCATGGGGCGTGAACGCGATCGTTGCGCCGAAGCGGTCGCCTGCGGCTCCGTCCGTCGGCTGAAGCTGCCCGCGCCGGGTCCACTGGCCGTCGTCGCCGCGCTGGTAGGTGTAGACGGCGCCCTGTGGCAGGACCGGTGCCGGCCCGCCGCGTCGGGCGGGGGCCGCAGCGCCGGGCGCGCCCACGAAGAGCCAGTCTTGGTGCGCGGCGACGGTGACGCCGAACTCGGTGCCGCAGTAGCCGTCGTAGCGGCAGGCCGGGGATGCGCCCGCGATGTCGTCGCCCTCGATGACGCCGCTGGCCGCCCACGGGCCGCCGTCGGTGCGCTCGAACACGTGGATCGGGCCGCCGCGCTGTCCAATGAAGAGGGTGTTGCCGGTCATGGCGAGCATGGTGCCGAAGCCGTCGGCGCGCTCGGAGTCGGGAGCGCGGAGCACGGCGGACTCGCGCCACTCGCCCCCCGCCTGGCGGTACACGTACACCGATCCGGGGCGGAAGCTGGTCGTGGGCTCGGCGATCACCAGATCGCCGCCGTCGATGAGCACCGAGTTGCCGAAGGCGCCGGACTGCGCGGTCAGCGGCGGTGCGGCCCACGCCATGGCGGCGAGGAAGGCCAGAAGGACGAGCGTCGGCTTGCGAATCATGGACATGGGTGGCTCCGGGGCTGCGGTAGATGCGGTGCGACAACCGTCAGATATAGGGGAGGGCGGCGCGGAAGGCCACCCGCCAAGGGCCACCAGAAGAAGCTCCCGCGGCAGGACTCGAACCTGCGACCCGACGGTTAACAGCCGTCTGCTCTACCAGCTGAGCTACGCGGGAATGGGTTGCCGCACCGGACAATTGCGAGGCGGCGAACCGCCGCCGAGCGGCCACCGAACCGACCAGAGCCGATCCAGCACAGATCCTAAGTTTCGCGGAATGTGCCTGCGAAGTCAATGTGCGGCCCGGCGTGCGCGCTTCGTTGGCGTGTCCGTCGTTGGCGTGTGCGGTCCGCCGGCGTGTCGGGCACCCCGCCCCTGCTACACGTTGAAGCGCACGTGCACGATGTCGCCGTCGGCCACCACGTACTCCTTCCCCTCCACCCGCATCTGCCCGGCGTCCTTCACGGCCCGCTCGGAGCCGAACTCGACGAAGGTCGCATAGGGGATGATCTCGGCGCGGATGAACCCGCGCTCCAGATCGCTGTGGATCCGCCCGGCGGCCCGGCGCGCCGCCATGCCCCGCCGGATCGTCCACGCGCGCACCTCGTCGGGTCCCACGGTAAAGAACGAGATCAGGTCCATCAGCGAATAGGCGGCGCGGATGAACCGGGCCAGGGTCGGCTCGGCGAGCCCCATGTCCTCAAGAAAATCGGACTGGTCTTCCGGGTCCAGGGCCGCGATTTCGGCTTCCACGCGGGCCGAAAGGACCATTCCCGCCCCGCCCGAGTCGGCGATTCCCGCCGCCAGCTCCGGACTCAGCGGCTCGCCCACCCGGTCCTCGTCGACGTTGACGGCGGCCAGCAACGGCAGATCGGTGAGCAGACCGTAGCCCTTCAGGAAGCCGCGGTACAGCTCGTCGCGGGGCACCTGGCGCAGCGCCCTGCCCCCTTCCAGCGTGGCAACCGCGGTCTCGAACGCGCCGATCTCGCGCACGTCGGCGCGCTCCTTGCGAGCGCGGTCAAGCCTCCGCTCGGCGATGCCCAGGTCGGAGAGCACGCACTCCTCGTGAAATGCCCGCAGGTCTCCGATCGGGTCGGGCGCGGCCTCGAGCGACGGGTTCACGAAGTCCCGGAGCACGAGGCACAGGGCCTCGCGGTCGCGGATCTGCTGGAGCGCTCCGGGCGAGAGGACATGGGACCTGGCGCCGTGCTCGCCCGGCACGTCCTTGAGGTTGATGGCGGCGTGGGTGGTCTTCTTGGGCGAATAGGCCCGGGAGAGCAGGTCGACGCGGGGGTCAGGCACGCGCACGGTGCCGACCCGGACCTCTCCGCCGTATCCGACCGGGACGTCGAGGCCGGTCATGGCGTTGAAGAGCGTCGTCTTGCCGGACCCGGCGAAGCCAGCGAGAACGAACTTCATCGGTCGGGAGCTCTGGGGGTCGGAGTGGACATGACCGGAATCTCGACTCGCGCTTCGGTTCCATCAAGCGGGCCCGTGTGGCGCTTCGGGGCGGGGGGCTCGACGTTGCGCCACGGGTGGACCTGAGACTGCGCGGGGCGTGCGCCCCAAGTTGGCACGGGGCTCGCTCTTGCGCCGCGCGGGGGCCGGTCCGCAAGGTTGTAGCATGACTAATAGAGCCCGCAGGACCCCGAGCCTCCTCGGCGCCGCCGCGATCCTCTGCATTTCTGCCGGCGCCACGACCACCACTCAGGCCGCCGCGCAGCAGTCTGGCCGAAGCCAGCTGTCGAGCGGCGGGTTTGCAACCTGGCCGGACCCGGGCGCCGGAGGATGGGGCGCGCCGGGGACCGGGTCGGCGCTGCTGCTCGGTTCGGCGCGCCAGCTCGGTCCCGCCCACCAGCTCGGTTCGGCGCACGGACTCGGTTCCGCGCACGGGCTCGGCCCCGCGCATACGCACCTCGGCGCGGCCGCAGCCCCGCTGCAGCAGGCGCCCGCGTTCTCGGATCGGCTGGTCTCCACGGCCATTGGCGCCGCCGCCGGCGATCTGGTGGCGGCGGGCATGTGGGCCCTCTGCGAGACGATCTGCGAGGAGGACGGCGAGGAGCTGGGGGGCACGGCGGGGCTGGTGACCGCGATCGTGGGCGTGGGGGCGGCGATCAGCGGACCGGCCGTGGGGCTGATTCGCTCCGGCGTGGAGCCGCCGGTCGCAGGTACCGCGTCGCTGCTTGGGCTTGGCGCCGGAGTGGCCGTGTTCAACGCCGTCGAGAACGATGCGTTGGGCGTGGCGGGCGGCGTGGTCGCCCAGGTGATCGTGGCGGCGGTGGCGGGATCGCTGGGTTCGATAATGCAGCTGGGCGGCTGAAGGGCGGCACCATGCACCGGCTTTCGCGGCGCAGCTTCCTGCACGCCGGGGCCGCTGGGCTGGCCGGGGCGCAACTCGCCGCCTGCGCTCCGGCTTCCGACGAGGCCTCCTCCCGCAGGCGCCCCGTGCCGACACGCCCAGCGGGCATCGATGACGCCGCGTGGGCCGAAGTGCGCGACCATTTTGTTCTACGACCCGGCACCGCGTACATGAACAACGCCAGCTTGGGGCTCCCGCCTGCGTCGGTGGCAGATGCCGTCGGAGCGGGCTATCAGGCCCTGTCGCGCGAGCCGCTGCAAGCGAAGAACGACTTGGGCGGGGTCATTGCCGACCGCGTCGTTCCGGGGCTCGCGGCGCTGCTGGGCGTTGCGCCGGACGAGATCGCGCTCACGCGAAACGCCACCGAGGCGCTGCACATCGGGGCGGTCGGAACGCGCTTGCGACCGGGCGACGAAGTCCTGGTGACCAGCCAGGAGCACCCGGCCGGGCGGCGACCTTGGGACTTTCGCGCGCGGCGCGACGGAGTGAAGGTGAACACGGTGTTCATACCGAGCCCGTTTGAAAGCGCGGAGCAGGTGGTTGGCCTGGTGGAGGAAGCGCTGACCCCGGCGACGCGAGCGCTCGCCTTCTGCCACGTGACGCGCGGCGGCCACCTATATCCGGTCGCCAAGCTTTGCAGGATGGCGCGGGAGCGCGACATCGTGAGCCATGTGGACGGTGCGCAGGCGGTTGGGATGTTCCCGGTCGACTTGCGCGCCCTGGGCTGCGACACCTACTCGGCCAGCCTGCACAAGTGGCTGTTGGGACCGATGGGCACCGGCGTGTTCTACGTGCGCAGCGGCGCGCGAGACCGGGTCTTGTCGGCGTTCGCTGGAGGGGCTCGACGCAATCGAAGCCGTGCCGATGATTGCCGAACGCGCCCGAATCCACATTGACGAACACCAGCGCGACGGGCACAATGCGATCAGGATTTCAACACACGTCTACAACACGACCGCGGAAGTCGACCGCCTCGTTGACGCGTTCGAGGAGCTGTCCGCGTAGCGCGTGCCCACGCAGCGCAAGGATCCGCCCATCCACTGCAAGGAGCTGACAATGTTCGTCCGCGCAACTCCCATTGCCTGTTGTCGCTCGGGTCGTCGGGTCCGAGGGCTTGCTTCCCGTGGCTCGGGCCGCGGCCCCCGCAGGCTTGCGTCCGACCGGCGGCTTGCGCTTGGTCTCTTCGCCGTCGTCGCGCTCGCCCAGACCGCTTGCACGGTCGAACCGGTTGCCGACGCGGCGGCCCCCGCCGACGAGATCCCGGCGCCCGAGTTCACGCTGAGCGCCGAGAACACGCACAACCGGTGGAGCGCCACCATTGCGCCGCAGCTCACCGTTCCGTCGGGCGCGGTGGTCGAGGTCTTCACAAAGGAGGCTTCCGACGGACAGATCACCGAGGCGACGACCGCCGAGGACCTGCTCGACGTCAATTTCGACCTGATCCACGCCCTCACGGGCCCGATCTACGTGGAGGGCGCGAGTCCGGGCGACCTGCTGGCCGTCACGCTGCACGAGATCGAGGTGCAGGGCTGGGGATGGGCGGGCATCTTTCCCGGCTTCGGCTTCCTGCCCGAGGACTTCCCCGGCCCCTGGATCCGGGGCTTCCCGATGGAGCCCGGCGCGACCGAGGTCCGCTTCAACGAGGACATCACGATCCCGGTGGTGCCGTTCGCGGGGGTCATGGGCGTGGCGCCGGCGACCGATTCCATGCTGGTGACCATTCCGCCCCGGACCAACGGCGGCAACATGGACAACCGCCACATGATCGCCGGAACCACGGTCTACTTCCCCGTGCAGGTCGAGGGCGCGCTCTTCTCGATCGGCGACGCGCACGCGGCCCAGGGCGACGGCGAGGTGTCGGGCTCGGCCATCGAGGCGCCGACGCGCATCGTCTTCGAAGTCGATGTCATCGAGAACGCGCGCGGCATGGTCGAGCCCCAGTACGAGAGCGACGACTACTATGCCGTGACCGGCTTCGCCACCACCATCGACGAGGCCGCCCGCAAGGCGACCCGGTACATGATCGACTATCTGGTGGCCGAGCACGGCCTGACGCGCGAGGAAGCCTACGTGCTCTGCTCGATCGCGGGTGACATGAAGATCTCGGAGACGGTGGACGTGCCGCACATGCTGGTCAGCATGCACATGCCGAAATCGATCTTCGGGGGCTAGTTGAGCGGTTTGCCGGGGTTGTCGGCGTCGCCCGCACCCCGGATTTCGTCCGGATCTCCCGCGCTGAGCGGTTCGACCGAGTCGGGCGCAGCGTCGGCGCCAGACGCTTCGCCAACGCCGAGCCGCACCTCGCCGGTCGCGGGATTCACCGCGACCCTGGTGCGAATCATGGCCCGGTCGGACAGGGTGCGGATGTTGGGGGCGAGCTCCGAGGGGCGCCGGAATCGGTCCGCGCCCACAAGGTCGCCGGGGCGGAGGTGGTGCTCCACGATGGTGAAGCTCACGAGGTCGCCGCCGATCGACGCGCGCGGGAAGTCGAGCAGCACGCCCGACTCGGGCGCGCCCCAGTGCTCCACGGTGGTCGGGTCGGCGCCGGGGGGAAGCGCCTTGCCGTTCACGGCCGTGGGCAGCGGGGCGCCTTCGTCGAAGCGGAAGAGCATCATCTCGGCGCCGATGGCCGAGGTCACCGACACGCGCAGCGCGTTGGTGGCGCCCGCGCCGTCGCCGGGGGACCCGCCTGGGTCATCGCCCGCCCCGCCGCCGCCGCCCGTCCCGCCAACCACCACCACCTCAGGCGGCGGCGCCTCCACCGCCTCGGCCCCGGCGACCGCATACCCGAGCCCGCCCACCGTCAGCTCCGGCACGAACTCCGGCGCGGCAGCCGCGTCGAACGACCGCCCCATCGCGGCAGCCACCCACGCGCCGCCGGGGTCGGATGCGTCCCGGGACGGATCGGTGCCCCACCACGCCGACCCGGACTCGCGGTCCATGACGTAGACCAGCGTGGAGGGCGCGGGACGGTCTGCGGACGGGGCGGCCGTCGACATGCCCACCGCCAGGAACGCGCCCCCCGCCGCAACCACGCCCACCGGCGCCCACCACCCGTTCGGTTCGCGCAGCACATCGAGCGCGGGCGCAATCGCGACGAACGCGAGACCAACCAGCACCGCGATCCAGAGTGCCTGGCTCAGCCCCATCGCCAGCCACACGCCCTCGGTCAGCGGCGTGAGCACCACGACCACGGGGATCGCGGCGAGAAGCGCAACGCCCCAGCGCGCGAACCCCATGCGCTCTCCGCGCTCGAGCCCGACCAGCGCCAGCGCGCCCACGCAACCCGCGATCGCGGGCCACTGCACGTTCATTGCGGCCATGGGGAACATCGGGGTGGCCGCTGCGGCCAGGCCCACCGGCAGGATCAGGGCGCCCGCAGCGATCTCGGCAGCCGTCAGCCAGATCCTGAGCACGCCCGCCACCGCCACCGCGAGCGCAAGCGCGACGCACGCGATGGCCAGGACGTACCAGCCCTCGGAGTGGAACGCGCTGCCGTGCAGCGCCCCGAGCTCGGGATGGGCGCCGCTCCGCCACTGGAAGAGGTACCACGCCAGCGTCGCCGACATCGCCAGGTGCGCCCCGGCGCCGAGCAGGCCGATCATGACCGCACCGGAACGGGCCCCTCTTCGTCGCGCAGCGACGAAGAGGCCGGCCCACAGCGCCACCGCAACGAGTCCGAGCGCCCAGATCCAGGGCGCGCCGTACGTCACCAGCCCGACGTACGGGATGGAGATGTAGCTGACGTTCGGGGCGTCGACCGCGGCCAGATCGGCGTTGCCGAGTTGCTCCAGCATGGCCAGGACGTGCTCGCCGTGATGCTGCACGGTGGCTTCCGAGAGGTTCTCGGGAGAGTCGTAGACCTGATGGTACACGTGCGCGCGGCCCAGCCCCGCGAAGTTGAGCCCCTGCCGGCCCGCCTCGCGGAACGGCGTGAAGTCGGTGTCGTTGGGCATGCGCCGGTAGATCTCGTAGCTCGCCGAGTTGGCCGCCGGATACGGATCCGCCAGGCGCAGCTGCTCGACCACCCAGCCGTTGTTCTCGCCCGTCTCGAACATCATCGACGGGCCGCCGCCGCCACGCATTTCGATCCCGACGACGACCGCCACGTCCTCCATCCAGGGGTGCTCGTCCACGAACGCGCGCGCGCCCAGCAGCCCCAGCTCCTCGGCATCGGTGATCAGCACGATCAGGTCGTTCGCCAGCTGCCCGCGCGTCGCGAGCGCCCTCAGCGACTCGATGATCGCGACCACCCCCGACGCGTCGTCGCCAGCGCCCAGCGCGATCTCGCGGCCGTCGTAGTGCGCCGTGACGAGCACCGCCCGCCCGCCGGGCTCCGACCCGGGAATCCTGGCCATCACGTTCCGGATCGTGGCCGCGCGCGTGTGCGCCGCCCCGGGCAGGATGGTCGTGGAGGTCTGCACGGTCGGCTCGTGCCCCAGCGCGCGCAGCTCGTCGAGCAGATACGCCCGGACCCGCGCGTGCGCCGGCGATCCGGGAGGCCGCGCTTCCGAAGCGATCCGCACCAGATGCGCCATGGCCCGCCCCGAAGAGAACACCGAATCGGGCGCGCCGACCTCGACGGGCGCAGGCATGGAGCGGTTGGAGCTGGAAAGCCAGGCGGTGACGAGCAGGACGACCATGGTGAGCGGGCCGCGCAGGCCGCTCCATGGCGCCGTTGCCGGGCGCGGGCCGGAGGGAGCTGCCTGCTTGGCCGCGCGGCTGCGCCGCTCGCCCTTGGCGCGCCCGGTCTCGCTGGGCGTCCCACCGCGCCCCTCGGGCGCCCGTTCGCGCGCGGACGGCGACCCGGGCGATGCGGCGGCACGGCCCGGGTCGCCAACCGAGCCAGGCGACGGAGCGGCAGCCGGGCCGGGCGGCGGCCCTTCGGCAGGCGCACCCTGGCCCGACTCGCGCCGCTCGCGCTCGGCAGCGCCGTCCGCGATCTCGCGTTCGAGCTCTTCTATCTCGTCTTCGCTTATTCCCAGCTCGGCAAAGCTCGGAATGCGCGGCGTCTTGTCCTTGCCCATCTCGGCCAGCCCCCCCTACAGAGGCCCGTCCTCCCAGGGTCCCCACAGAGCGTACGTGGCGCTGGGCACCGGGCCCCCGATCCGCCGGGAGCCCTGCACGTTGAAGAACAGCACCCGTCCGTCGGGACTGAAGCACGAGCCTGCGAACTCGCCCGGCTGAGGCCCGCCCTCGGCCTGCGGCGAGCGCACCAGATCGACGATTCGCCCTTCGCGGTCCAGGCCCCGCACGTATTGGTCTCCGCTGCCGTCCTCGCACATGATCAGGCCGCCCCGGGGGCTGAGGACGATGTTGTCGGGGCTGTCCAGCACGTCGTGGGACGGCGACTCGAAGACGAGCGTGAGCTCGCCCGTGTCGGCGCCGGTGGGGCGGTAGTGGAAGACCTGTCCCGCGGTCGCGTCGCCGCCGTTGGTGGAGACCACGTAGATGCCGCCGTCGCCGTGGAACGCGCCTTCGAGCCGGGCGAAGCGCGCGCCGCCCCTTGCCAGGCCCTGTCGGAACACGGCGAGGTGGTCGGTGCCGGCGTCGGGGGGATCGGGGTCGTCGATGTCGACCCAGTGGGCGGGCAGGGTCGTGCCGGGGGTCTGGCCGCGCGCGGTGAGGTAGCCGGGCTGGTCGGTGACGGCCATCATCTGGAGGCGGCCGCCGGCTGCGAGCACGCCGGGTTCGTTGGGGATGAAGCGGTAGAACCCGGCGCCGGGGCGACGCTCGGGCGCCTCGGGAACGTACCAGGTGTCTTCGGTCTCGTAGACGATGCCCGTGCCCGGATCGACCGCGACCGCCTCGTGAATGAAGCGTCCCATGTCGCGCAGCGGCACGGGATCGACGGGGCCGGTCGCGTCGGCCGGGACCTCGAAGATGTAGCCGTGGGGCCGGTCGTAGCCGTCCTCGAGCCCCGACGTGATCTCTTCGCACGACAGCCAGCTGCCCCACGGCGTGGGGCCGCCCGCGCAGTTGACGCGGGTGCCGGCCAGCGAGACGAACTCGTCGATCAGCTCGACGGCGATGTCTCCGCCCGCGCCGTTAGCGACGCCTGCGCCGCCCGCGCCCGTCCCGCCCGCCCCGCCCGCCTGCGAGATCCGCACTTCGAGCGACGACGTCCCGCCGCTGCCCCTGGCGTCGTACGCCGGCTGGCCGATGGGGCGGGCCGAGTCGGCCTCGTCCACCATCTCGTGGTTGCGGATGAGCCGGATGTTCCCGTTGGGGAGGGGGAAGGCGGCCATTCCGTCGAAGGCGTTGGGAACCGCGAGGCCGTCGCGCACGGTCGAGGGCACGCCGCCGGAGCTGAGCCGCACGCACGAGAAGCTCTCGGGGATCTCCAGTTCGGGGCAGTCGGCGCCGGGGGCCAGGTCGCCGTAGGGCTTGATGACGAAGCCGCCGGAGCGGTGTCGCAGCCGCGACTGGGCGGTTGCATGGTTGCACGCGACCAGCCCGGCCAGCGACGGAGCGAGCGCGAGGCCGCTTCCGGCCGAGGCGAACTGCCTGAGAAAGCGGCGGCGGTCGATTGACATGCGGGGGATCGCCTGAAGGGTGGCGGTTGGCGCTACTGAACCCTGTACCCGGAGACGCGCCGAAGGCAAGGCCGGTGACAGAGTTGTTGCGCGATCGATGCGCAGCGCCCCGTCATCGACCCGCGTTGCCCGCAGGCGCAGGCGTCGGCCCCGCAGCCCCGCTCTCGGCCTTCCAGCGGTCGTAGCGCATTCTCAGCGTGCGCACCGGGTTGGCGTTCTCGCCCTCCTCGATGTTCTCGTCGGTCACGTCGATGAAGAGCGAGTACTCGCCGTCGTTGAACGATTCGCCCTCGGGGTCGTCGGTGTTCGCCACCAGGATGTACGCCACGTGCGAGGTCTTCCCGTCGCACGGCACGTGGTCGAGCACGGGGTCCGACTCGCAGGTGCAGCGACCGTCTCCGCCGTTCGCGTCCGCGGCCTCCATCGCCGCCATGACCCGGTCGGCCAGCGTGCCGCCCTCGGCCTTGAACGCCGCGACGCCGCTGTGCACCACCTCGTCGGACGCCAGGATGTTGCCCTGCACCGAGAAGTAGATGCCCTGCGCCGGAATGCTGTCGGCCACGGCCAGCGAGGCCGCGACGTTCTCGCTGCCGGAATGCCCCGCGCAGCGCCCCCGCAGGTCCACGATCCCGAACTGGCGCCGCTCGAACTGGGGGTCCTCCGACAGCATCTCGATGATCCGGTCCGGCGCCGTGCCCTTCTTCAGCTCGGCGTGGATAAGCTCCTGGTTGGCGCGCGTCCGGTCCACGCCCGCCTGCGCCGCGGCCACGCCCACCCCCGGCACCACGATCGCCTGAATGTCCATGAGCCCCTCCGCCGGGAACCCGGCGAACCTGGACTGCGCCACGCACGTGGCCGACGCGATCACCACCTGCCCGGTGCGGGTGTCGATCGCGATCACCGACCACGTGGCCGAGAGCAGAGCGGGGAACAGGGTGAGCAGCAGCAGGGATCCGAGCAGGCGGCGGGCTTGCCGAGCCATCGGGATGCGGGTCATCGTTACCTCCGTTGCGAATGTGAACCCACAACGTCCGACACGCGCCCCCGGGCGCGCAAGAAGGCGCCAAGAAGAACGGAGCATCGACCCGTGTCCCAACCAGTCACCCGCAGAACCTTCGTGGACCGCAGCGCCACCCTAGCGGCGGGCGCCATGATCGTTCCCCGCCACGTGCTCGGCGGTCCCGGGCACCAGGCGCCGTCCGACATGCTCAACCTCGCGATCATCGGCGTGGGCGGGCAGGGAACCGAGAATGCCCAGGAGTTCGGCACCGAACACATCGCCGCGATCTGCGACGTGCACTACGGCATCGTTCACCGGCGCGTGCACGAGCGCATGACCGACGGCGACGGCAACCCCCGCGAAAAGGGCCACCGCTGGCGCGAGCAGTTCCTGCAGGCCCGCCAGTACACCGATTTCCGCGAGCTCCTGGACCGCGAGGCGGACCTCGACGCGGTTATGATCTGCACGCCCGACCACCTCCACGCCACCATGGCCAAGGCCGCGATGGAGGCGGGCAAGCACGTCTACGTCGAGAAGCCGCTCACCTACACCGTCCACGAGGCCCGCGCCCTCGCCGAGATCGCGCAGCGCACGGGCGTCGTAACCCAAATGGGCAACCAGGGCCACTCGAGCGACGAGGCGCGGCGGATCAACGAATGGGTTGCCGCCGGCGTGCTGGGCGACGTCACCGAAGTCCACATCTGGACCAACCGGCCCATCTGGCCGCAGGGGATCCGCCGTCCGGCCCCCTGGGAAGAGGGCCTCAACCCGGGCTGGTACCAGCAGTGGCACCAGGGCGCCATCCATTCGCTCGCCGCCGACGTCATGGACGCGGGGTACCCCATGCCGACCGGGATGGACTGGGACCTCTACCTTGGCCCCACCACCCGGGACATCCCCTTCCACCCCGTCTACCACCCCTTCAACTGGCGCGGCTGGGTCGACTTCGGCGTGAGCGCCCTGGGCGACATGGGCGCGCACCTCGTGGACCATCCCTACTGGGCCCTGGGGCTCACCTACCCCACCACCGTCGAGGCCACCTCGACCCCCTGGGGCGGCCCCGAGGAGGACCCCGAGTCCTTTCCGCTCGCCATGCGCGCGCACTACGAGTTTCCGGCCCGCGGCGCCATGCCCCCCGTCGACCTCCACTGGTACGACGGCGGCCTCATGCCCCCCCGTCCGGCCGCCCTGCCCGACGACGTCGAGCTCAACCGGGGCGGCGGCGTCATGTTCGTGGGCGAGCGCGGCATCCTCATGCACGGCACCTACGGACGCAATCCCCGCCTCTTCCCCGAATCGCTGACCGCCGAGGCCGAGCAGGCGCCCCGCACCCACCCCCGCATCGAGGACACGCACCACATGAACTGGGCCAACGCCTGCAAGGCGGGCACTGAAGCCTCGTGCCCCTTCGACTACGCGTCGCGCCTGACCGAGGTCATGCTTCTGGGCATCGTCGCGCTGCGCGCCGGCCAGGGCAGAAAGATCCACTACGACGCCGAACGCATGCGCATAACCAACGTCGAGGACGCCAACCGGCATCTGACGCGCGAATACAGGCAGGGGTGGGAGGTATGATGCACGAACGCCCATTGAACATCCTCATCCTAGGCGGCACCGGGTTCATCGGACCCCACCAGGTGCGCTACGCCATGTACCGCGGCCATCAGGTCAGCATCTTCAACCGCGGTCTCACCGCCCCCGGCCTCTTCCCCGGCGTCGAGACGCTCATCGGCGACCGCGACGGCCAGATCGACGCGCTGCGCGGCCGCACCTGGGACGCCGTCATCGACAACAGCGGCTACGTGCCCCGGCACGTGCGCGACACCGCCAACCTGCTGCGGGACTCGGTGGGCCGGTATCTCTTCACCTCGACCGGATCGGTCTACAGCTTCGACCAGGACGAGATCACCGAGGATGGCGAGCTCCTTCCCATCGAGGACCCCGACAGCGAAGACACGGACCGCTACTACGGCCCCCTCAAGATCCTGTGCGAGAACGCCGTCACCGACGCCTTCGGGGAGCGCGGCACCGTCTTCCGCCTGCACGTCGTGGCGGGCCCCGGCGACGCCTCGGACCGCTTCACCTACTGGCCCGTCCGCATCGACCGCGGCGGCGAGATCGTCGCGCCCGGCAGCCCCGACACCCCCGTCCAGTACATCGACGTGCGCGATCTGGCCGAGTTCATGATCCTGGCGCTGGAGCGCGACATCGGCGGCACCTTCAACACGGCGGGCCCCGCGCTCGACCCCACCTCGATGGCCGAGTTCCTGTACGGCGTGCGCGCCGTTACCAGCGCCCAGCTCAGCTTCAACTGGGTGGACGAGTCGTTCCTCATGGAGCGCGAGGCCCGCTACCCGCTCTGGTACCCCCCGTCCGACGGCCCCATGCGCGGCATTTCGCGGGTGCGGTCCCACAAGGCCGTCGCCGCCGGTCTCAAGTTCCGCCCGCTCGCGGTGACCGCCCGCGACACGCTGGACTGGTTCAACGCGCAGCCCGAAGCGCGCCGCAACCAGCTGCAGCTCAACTTGGACCGCGACCGGCAGATCCTCGAGGAGTGGAACGCGCGGTAGGGGGGTGGCCCGCTTCGGCTTTTCGCATTGGGCAGGGCCCCGTCCATCACCGTTGACGCACTAGTCAGACTGGTTAGATTGGCGAATGAGCCCAGTCTACTCCACATACGAAGCCAAGGCCCGATTCTCGGAAGTGCTCCGGCTGGTGCGCGAGGGCGCGTCCGTAACCGTCACCTACCGGGGCCAGCCCGTCGCCGAAATTCGTCCCATCGAGCCCCGGGCGGGCAGCGTCGAGGAGCACTTCGCCGAACTTGAGCGGCGCGGCGTCTGCACACCGGCCCGGGATCCCGAAAGCCCGCTTGTGCCGGGCTCTCCCAACCCGGGCGGGCTGGCTCGGTTCCTCGCGGAGCGGGGGGAATGAGCGTCGCGTACGTCGACACGTCGGCGATCGTCGCGCTGGCCTTCAACGAGCTGGGCGCGTCGGTGCTTGCAGAGAGGCTTGAGCGGTTCTCGCGCCTCGTCTCGTCCAATCTGCTCGAAGCGGAGCTGCGTGCCACGTGCCGTCGCGAGGGGCAGCCCACTCCGGAGCACCTTCTTGCTCGGATTGCCTGGGTGCACGCGTCCAGGCCCCTTTCGGTCGAGATGGAGACGGCCCTGCGCTTCGGCAGTCTGCGGGGCGCCGATCTCTGGCACGTTGCCACAGCCCTGTACGCCGCGCCGGAGCCGGGGGCGATCTCCTTCGTTACCCTGGACCGGCGGCAGTGGCGAGTCGCCGTAGCCCTGGGCTTCCGCCACGACCTCGAGTCCCCGTAGGGCCACTTCCACATCCCGGAGGACATCCATGCACGCCGCAGCACTGCTTCACGAGTTCGAACAGGAGAGCAAGGGGACCCGGCGGATGCTCGAGAGCATCCCGGACGAGCACCTCGACTACCGTCCCCACGAGAAGTCGTGGACCATGCGCGAGCTGGCCACGCACCTTGCCAACCTGGGCGGCTGGACCCAGCTGACCTTCGAGAAGGACGAGGTGGATCTGGCCCAGGAGTGGCCGAAGACCCGGTTCGAGACCACCGCCGAGCTGGTTGCGGCGTTCGACGCGATTGTCGCCGCCGCGCTGGAGTGCCTGAAGTCGGTGACTGCCGAGAGCTTTCAGGAGATGTGGACGCTGCGCACCGGCGAGACGGTCCACTTCACCCGGCCCAAGGGGGTGGTCTTCCGCTTCGCTGTGCTGAACCACATCGTGCACCATCGCGGCCAGCTGTCGGTGTACTTGCGCGCGTGCGGCGCCAAGGTGCCAGGGGTGTACGGGCCGACCGCGGACGAGGGCTGGTAGCGGTCCGCGGACAGGTCCCGGCACCGCCCCGTGTAGCGGGAGCTGGTCCGCGGACTGCCGGGTCGAGGCCCCGCGCCCGGCGCGGGGCCTCGCCGCAGGCTTGCAGCGCGGCAGGGGCCGCCGACGCTAGCCCCGTATCTCCTCGTCGATGCCCTCTTCGCCCTCCCACTTCCCAACCACTGCCGCTGCACACGAGTCGCTGTAGACGTTGACGGCCGTGCGGGCCATGTCGAGCGGGCGGTCGATCGAGAGCATGGCGGCCACGATCAGCATGGCCTGGGGATTGTCGCCGATGCCGATGGCGCCCAGGATGATGAAGATCACCACGAGTCCGGCGGAAGGCACGGCCGCGGCGCCGATCGACGCCAGCAGGGCCGTGAGCACGACGACCACCTGAGTTGCGAAGCCGATGTCGGCCCCCAGGGCCTGCGCAATGAAGAGCGCGCCCACGCACTCCATGACCGCCGTGCCGTCCATGTTGACGGTGGCGCCCATGGGCAGGGTGAACGACGACACGCGGTCGGACACGCCGACCTTTTCCTGCACGGTCTTGAGGGTGACCGGCAGGGTGGCCGCCGATGAGCTTGTGGAGAACGCCACCAGCAGGGGCTCACGCATGTTCATCGCGTGCTTCCACGGGGACACCCGGGCCCAGAAGTAGAGCAGTAGGGGCAGGGTGATGAGGAAGTGGATGGCTAGGCCCGAACCCAGCGCCGCGACGTATTGGGCCAGGTTGCCGAAGGCCATCAGGCCGGTCTCGGTGACCATGGTGACCATGAGGCCGAAGACGCCGATGGGCAGCAGCTTGATGATGCCCGTGGTGAGCGCCATCATCGCCTGGAAGAGCGCGCCGACGATGTCGGTGATCTTCGTGCGCGGACCCTCGGGCAGCGTTGTGACGGCCGCGCCGAAGACGATGCAGAAGAAGATGACCATCAGCATGTCGCCCGCCGAGGCCGCCTCGAAGAAGTTCGAGGGGACGATGGTGTAGAGCAGGTCGACGAAGGATTCGGGCGTGGCGAGGTCCGGGGGCGCCGCTCCGGTGTCGGTCACCGGATAGCCCCGGCCCGGATTGATGATGTTGAACAGGAGCAGCCCTGTAAGCGCGGCCAGGAGGCTCGACACCATGTAGTAGCCCAGCGTCTTGCCGAACATGCGGCCCACGGTGCGGCCGCTGCCGGCCGACGCGACGCCCGAGACGATGGAGGTGATGACCAGCGGCACGATGATCATGCGGAGGAGCCGCATGAACAGGCCGCCCACCCAGCCCACGCTGTCCGCGACGGCTGTTCCTGCGGGCGTCAGGCCGATGCCGATGCCGAGAAGCATCGCGACGACGACCTGCCAGTGGAGGCGCTTGTACCAGGGTTGGTCGGGGTTGTATTCCATGGGGTCTTCCTTGGGGGGGGCGAATCGGCTCCAAGTGAACGCGGGAAGGTGGTGGCAGGGGCTCCCTTCCGTCAAGTTGAAGGGCTCCCGTTCGTCAAGTCGAGGGGCGGCGGAGAATCCACACCCCGGAGGTTCATGAATGTTCAGGTTCGACAGGTTCGCTTCTCTGGCGTGCGTCGCGGCGCTGGGCGCGTGCGCGCTTTCCGTTCAGGACGACGAGGGCGAGGGGACCACGGTCCGTCTCGGGGCGCCCGAGGGGGCCGAACCGCTCCGCTTCGCGGTCGCGCGCTTCCAGCACGAGACCTGCACGTTCTGTCCCGGCGGAGACACCGAGGTCGAGGACTGGCTGCAGGCCGGCGAGCCGATCTCGGGCGAGGCGCTGCTGTCCTCGGGCGGCTACGTGCGCGGCTTCACCGATCGGGCGCGCGAGTTCGGCGACGTCCTGCTGGTGCCGCTCACGTCGCCGGTCGGGGTGTACGGCGGGTCGTCGAGGAGCTGGAACACGCAGGAGACCTTCGAGCACTTTCTGGGGATCATGCTGGCCGAACTGGAGGAGCAGCTGCCGGTCGACGGGGTCTACCTGGCGCTGCACGGCGCCATGGCGGTGCGCGGCGTCCCCAGGCCCGAGGCCGAGATTGCGCGGCGGTTTCGCGAGTTGGTCGGCGAGGGCGTGCCGATCGCGGGCGCCTTCGATCTGCACGGCAACGAGGACGCCGAGTTCCTCGAGCACGCCGACTTCGCGTTCGTGACCAAGCGCTATCCCCACTACGACTCCTACCTGCAGGGCGAGCGCGCGGCGCGGGCGCTGCGGCTGGCGGCGCTGGGCGAGTACAGGCCCACCACCGCAACCCGAAAGCCCGGCGTGATCACCGCGACCGTGCTCCAGTGGACGGGGCAGTCGCCGTCGATGGACATCATGGAGCGGGCGAGGCGGTGGGAGGCGCGCGAGAACGACGCGTACGTGAGCGTGTTCTACGGCTATCCGTGGTCGGACGTGCCCGACGTGGGCGCGACCGTGCACGTAATGACCAACGACGACCAGGCGCTGGCCGACCGGATCGCCGAAGACATGGACGACTTCATCTGGCGCGTGCGCGAGGACTTTGCGCTGGGCAGCTACCCCGGCCCCGACGAGGCGGCGGGGATCGTCGCGGCGGCGGTTGCGCGCGGCGATGTGCCGGTTGCGGTCGGCGACCACAGCGACCGTCCCGGCGACGCCACCCACATCCTGAACGCTTTCGAGGCGGCGGGCATTGGCCGCGTGCTGTACGGGACGATCACCTCGCCGGCCTCGCTCGAGGCGCTCGCTGCCGCCGACGCCCGGCCCGGCGACCCGTTCGACATGGAAATCGGCGGCTTCACCCCGTCCGGCGGTTCGCCCCGGCGCATTGCGGGCACGGTGGAGCACTTCGGCGAGGGCTTCGGCTACGACCGGATCGCCGCGGTCTCGTTCGGCGACGGCAATCTGGTGGTGCTCACCCCGGCCTACACGCAGGTGCTCTACCCGGACCGATTCCGCTTCGGCTCGATCGACCCCGCGGACTACGACGTCTTCGTGGTCAAGTCGCGCGTGCACTTTCGCCGCGGCTTCGACGAGACCGGCTACGCGCGCACCATCGTGATCGTCGAGGCGCCGGAGCCGTTCGTGGGCACGACCTTCCTGGACGCGCTGCCCTACGAGAACGTCGACCTGAGCGAACACTATCCCTACGGCGCGCCCGCACCGCGGCGTTCGGGCCCCCAGTCATGAACCCAGACCGCGAGCAGGTCCGACACTGGAAGAGAGTCCTGGCCCCCTACTTCGGCCCCGACGACAAGCGAAGCGCCTGGCAGATGGGCTACACCGTCGCGCTCTACGCCGCAGCATGGACGCTCATGTACTGGAGCCTGGGGGTGGGCTACTGGCTCACGCTGCTACTTTCCCTGCCGGCGGCGGGCCTGAGCATGCGGCTGTTCATGTTCCAGCACGACTGCGGGCACGGTTCCTACTTCAGATCGCAGCGGTTGGCGTGCGTGGCGGGGTCGGCGATCGGAGTGCTGTCGCTCACGCCGTACCACTACTGGCGCAAGACGCACGCCATGCATCACGCGCACTCGGGCAACCTGGACACGCGCTCGTTCGGGGACATCACCACGATCACCGTGGACGAGTACGAAGCGATGTCCGTTCGCCAGCGGCTCGCCTACCGGCTCTATCGCAACCCCGTGGTGCTCTTCGGGATCGGAGCGGCGTTCCACTTCATCGTCAAGCACCGGTTTCCCTGGGACGCGCCCCGCGCGTGGAAGCGCGAATGGCACTCGGTGTGGTGGACGAACGTCGCGCTGGCGGGGATTCTGGCGCTGGCGTGGTTCACCATCGGGATCGGCCCGTTCCTGATGGTCCAGCTACCGATCACCCTGATCTCGTGCGCGATCGGCGTGTGGCTCTTCTACGTGCAGCACCAGTTCGAGGACGCCTACTGGCACTGGCAGGAAGAGTGGAACTATTACGACGCGGGGCTGTATGGCTCATCGTTCCTGGAGCTGCCCAAGGTCCTGCAGTGGTTCACGGCCAACATCGGCCTTCACCACGTTCACCACCTGAGCGCCCGCATTCCCAACTACCGGCTGCAACGATGCCACGACGAGAACCCGGAGCTGTGGAAGGCCCCCACAATGACCCTTTGGGACGGCCTCAAGACCCTGCACCTGACGCTGTGGGACGAAGGGCGGCGCAAGCTGATCTCGTTCCGCGAGTATCGGCGCCTGAGAGCTGCGAGGGCCGCCTCGTGAGCGCGCGCAAGAGGCTGCCTGTCGGGGCGATGGCGCTTGCGGCGGCTGCGGCGCTCGCGCTGGGCGCCTGCGGAGACGACCTGACCGGCCCCCAGGACATCGAGGACATCGAGTTCGCGGCCTCGCTGGGGATCAACCTGGCGACCATGACCCGGACGTCGTCGGGCCTGTACTACGAAGACATCGAAGAGGGGACGGGCGACCCCGCCGGCGCAGGCCAGGAGGTCCGGATCGCCTACGTGGGCTGGCTCACCGACGGCACCGAGTTCGACCGCGGCGAGTTCGGTTTCGTCCTGGGGTCGGGCCAGGTCGTGCCGGGTTTCGACCAGGGCGTGACCGGCATGCGCGTCGGCGGCGTCCGCCGCATCATCATCCCGCCCGAGCTGGGCTATGGCAGCCGGGGCAGCGGCCCCGTCCCCCCCGACGCGTTCATGATCTTCAGGATCGAGCTGCTGGGGATTGGGTGAGGTGGTGGTAGGGGGCTATTTCTTGCGCGATTTCCGGCTTCCAATGTGAAGCTCGACGATCACGTCGCGGCCATACTCCAGGCCTAGGAGCTCGCAGGCCTGCTTGATCCGCTTCAGCTTCTCCTTGTTCCCCATGTGGGTGGAGACCCACCAACCGCCGGGGAGCGGCAGTGCGCTACGCTGGATCGGCGGACTTCCAGGGTGGATCTCCCGCCTGCTCCTAGCAACGAATTTCTGAACCCGACCGGAGTACCGCTCGGCGTATCTTCGGCAGAAGTCTGGGTCCATCAACGCGAACTCCCGGAAGACACCGCCAAGCAGCTTGGCTCCGGTTTCAAAGGTCTCGGTTCTGTCCTGAATGGTGAACGAGGGTGGCTTGGGCCGGGGCTGGGGGGCGGGTTTGGCCGTGCCATCCGGAACCGGCTCTGTCCGCAGACCCCCGCCTGCGATCTGGCTTCGGACAAAGTGAGCGGCTCGTTCCCGATCGGGCCGGACCTTGGTCTCCCTCTCCACTTCTTCTAGGAAGAGGTCCAAGATCAGGGACTCTGGACCAGACAGGAGCGCTCTCCACACTGACTCGAACTGCGAAGCCGCTTGCCGTTGGGACCGGGCCTGCTCGTAGTCCTGCTCAGCACGCCTTCTCGCCTTCTGCGACTTGACTGCTGCAAGCTCAAGATACCGGACGAGCGTCCCTGCGGACTTCCGATGATCGTCATCGAGCAGATCGATGCGAGCAAACCGCCTCTCCTCGTAGCTCCCCTGGCCAGCCGGGAAGAAGAAACTCCAGATACGGCCATCGGTAAGGACAGCGATGGGCACGCCCTGGTGAAAGCAGTACTCAAACAACTGCCTTTCGCCCTTCCCGTCGGCCTTTCCCAGGTCCTTGACCTCAAGCAGGATCGCTGCTTTGCCGGGCGGCTGGCAGAGCGCGTAGTCCACCTTTCTGTTGCCGATCTTGAACTGCGGCACGACGACACCCGGCGCGAACGGATTCCAACCCAGTCCCTGCAAGACAGGCAGCACAACGTGCTGACTGATCTCGGCCTCACTGCGGAAGCTGCCAGCGGCGATCCCTCGGGCGATCCCTTCGATTGTCTGGCTGAGCTGCTCGGTCATGGGTTGCCGATCGTCGGTGTTGTAGTGGGGGGTCCCGGCACGGACGCCCCAATTCTCCGGCGTCCACGGCCAATCTAGCCCGTGCAGGGTTGATCGCAAGACGCGAGCAGATGGGGCGGCCATGGTACCTTGCACAAGTCTACCATTGTGACCAATATATGGCTGCTCTTAGACCATTACCAGATTTGGAGAAAGTGGCATGACGGATCAAGCCTACCATCCAGACACCGAGCGCGTCGTGATCGACGAGGCAGGTCGCTTCGTGGTCCCCGCACGTTTCCGCAGGGCCATGGGCATACGCGGGCGCGACACCGTGGTTGTGGCAATGGTGGGCGACGGCCTTCGTGTTCACACCGTCGACAGCGCGCTCGAACGCCTGCAGCGCATTGCCCGTCGCAGGGGAACGAGGGAAGGGAGCGCGGTCGACTCCTTCATCGCCGAGCGCAGGGACGACGAGGAGCAAGCATAGGTGGCCAAGAGCATTCTCGACGCGTCCGCGCTCCTCGCGGCCCTGTACGATGAGCCGGGCCGTGCCCAGGTGCAGGAAGTGCTGGGCGAAGGAGCGGCCATGTCGACCGTCAACGTGGCCGAAGTGGCCGCCCACCTTCGCGCCCGCGACTGGACCTCGGGCGAAGTGAAGGACGTGTTCGACGACTTGGGCATCCATGTCCAGCCATTCGACCGGGCCACTGCCCTGCTCAGCGGCTCCTACCGTCCCCGCACTCGCCACCTCGGACTGGGTGTCGGCGCCCGGGCCTGCCTGGCCACCGCTCGGCGACTGCGCCTTCCCGCGCTGACGGCGGACCCCGTCTGGGACCGCGTCAAACTCAGAGGCGTGAAGGTGGTCTTGATTCGCTGAAGGGGGCGGCGCCAGCCAGCGAGCACGCGACCGGTCCGATGTTGTGTTTCGCCGTGCCGGGCGTACGTTGATGACACCAAGTCCCTGCCTCCCTGGCCCCCTAGGAGACGCCGACGTGAAGACGCAGAATCTGTTCGCGGCCATTGCTGCAGCACTGGCGGCGGCCGGTTGCGAGGGCGACGTCCTGGATGTCAAGGAGCCCGAGGGGATTGTCCTGACCCCGATCGAGATCGAGCTGACCCGCGCTGACGAGCGGGCAGAATACCGAGGATGGGTCGAAGATCTGGCGACACTGAAGGGCCCCGGCGGAGCCGACTACGCGCGCACATGGGGGATGACGCTCCCCGAGGCGAAAGCCCACGCCCGGGAGGGGATAGCGCGCTGGTCTCGTTCGCTTGGGCCATGGCCACAGAATTATGAGGGCACGGCTGCGGCAGACGGAAGCTGCTCGGGGATGGACGATCCGACTTGCGGACCCGCTGCTGAGGCAGGGCCAGGGAAGGACGAATACGGCGATCCTGTGCCACCCGACGAAGACAACGGCGTGACCTGCTGGTGGTTTCCCAATGATTGGGGGTATCAGGTCGACAGGGACGGCTGGTGGGTTTGCGAGGCGGGTGAGTTAGGTCGGACTTTGCGTGAGCTGGTGTGGGGCAGCTGAAAGAGCCGCCGGAGGGAATCGCCGACGAGCTGCGTGAAGTATGGGAACAGGCCAGCTCTGCCGGAGGTAACTAGCGCTTGCGCCTTCTTGCCCGACCACCCCTCCGTTCGTCATCAACCTCTTGGGCCCACTGGTCCAGGTCCAAGCCCTGCTCCCGGATCGCTTTCTGAAGCCGGGTGAGTGCCTCCAGGGCGGCCTCACGATCGGTGTCGTCCTTCGTCGTCGCGGCAGCAGGCGGTCCGCCGACCCCTCCCTCACCCCCCATGGACCGCGGGCCCCCGAAAGACCTCTGCGAAGTGCCACTCGACAAAGCTGCAGTCGGGCGAATCCTGGTCCTTCTCGGGAGGCCTGAGCGGCCTGCCCGCGTAGTCGAGCAGCTGGCGCCTCCCGGGATCGCTTCCCTGAAGCTTGCTGGAGACGATGATCATCCTGGTTGGGTCCCGAGCCGCACCCGTGCCCCCTGCAGCGCCCTGGTCCACGCATTCCAGCCCGAGGGCGCCTAGGTCGAGCGCCTTGTGATGGAAGGCGCACAGGGCGAGTCCGTTGTCGACCGAATCTGGGCCCGAGCAAGTATGCCACCGGATGTGTGCCGCTTCGAGTCCCAGCGGACGGTCGTCGACGCGCAAGTCGAAGCCGCAGACGGCGCAGCGATGGCCGTAGGCAGCGAGCACCCTGCTCCGGAAGGTCCGGTCGCGTTCCCACACCAGCCGCAGTGAACGCCTGCGCGTGCCGAGCAGATACTCCGGGATGCCAACCGCGTCCAGGATGTCGTCGTGCAGCGACCTGGGAAAGTGCGCGTGCAGGATTTGCTGGGCGGCCTCGACCACCAGCAAGGGATCGTCCTGCAGCGTGCCGTGAAGCGCTTCAGGCAACCCGCCGCTCGTCTTGCGCAGCTCGCCGATCAGCGGCTGGTCGTCGGCCCTGGTCCGCAGCTTGCCGTACCCCGGGACTTCCCACAACCCGTCGTTCTGAAGCCGCTTGTAGGGCTCTTCGGGCTTCTGCGTCTTGCGCGGAGCGCCGAACCGGTCCAGCAGTGCCCTGAGGCGCACTTCGATGTCGCCCTCGAACCGGATCAGGCGATCGCCCCCCTCGTGGACGCGACCCAGGGCGAGCAGCAACAGCAGTGGCTTGTGAGGCGCCCGCTTCTCGCCCTTCTTCCACTGTTTGATGTTCTCGATCTTGTCGAGAAACTCGACCCGGTCCACGCCGCCGCCTCCGCTACACCCCCGCCAGCTCCCCCAGCACGAAGACATCGGTGAGGAGCGCCCTCAGGTGGATCGACGCGTTGAGGTTGTCGATCAGCTGGGACGAGATGGTGGGCTGGGCGGCGACGAGGCGCACCAGCGCCCCGGCGGCGTCGGCGTCGCGGCGGAGCACGGCCAGGGTGGCCGCGACCGGGTCGGATGCGCCGCCAGCGTCGCCATGCGGGGACGCCGCCGCCGGACCGCCTGCGCGCCGCCAGCGTCGCCATGTGCCGCGGACGCCGCCGCACCCCCCGCCACACCCTCTTGCAGGCGCGACTGGAAGGCCTCGGGCAGCCCGTCGAGCGCGGCTTGGAAGCCGTGCAGGTACGATCGGACTTGTTCACCCGCATTGCTGGCGGAATCGTCGGTCAGGCCCTGGGCTGCGTAGGCGAGGAAGAACTCGTAGCCATCCTCGATCGCGTCGATGCGGCGCTTCAGGTCGTCGGGGGTCATGGGCGGGGCCGTGCCGGAACGGCCTCAGTCGCCTTCGGCTTCGGCGGGGTGCGCGCTGCCTTCGACCGGCCAGCGGGCCGGGTCGTGGTTCTCCAGGTAGCGGTCGCGGTCGATCCAGCCGTTGATCATGGACCAGGTCATCCAGCGCTTTTCGGGGCGGATGGCGAAGTACACGTGGGCGATGACGAGGAAGATGAGGCCGATTC
Source organism: Longimicrobiales bacterium (assembly GCA_965221535.1). Lineage (GTDB taxonomy): Bacteria > Gemmatimonadota > Gemmatimonadetes > Longimicrobiales > Gaopeijiaceae > Bin94. The sequence continues at coordinate 428,442 of OZ244894.1, forward strand.
CGCTCACGCCGTGGATGACGTAGATCCAGCCCCAGGCGGCGTCGCTGAACATGTAGGTGTTCATGGGGAGCAGGAAGTTCTCGACCCGGAACATCATCAGGATGCCGGTTGCCACCGCGCCCAGGGTCGCGATCATGGCGGCGTGGTGGAACATCTTCTGGTCCACCGGATACTTGCCCGCGCGCGGGCGCTCGACCGACCGGCCCATTGCCGCCTTGAGGCCCAGCTTGCCCTCTTCGACGTCGCGGCGGTCGATCCACATCGTCCAGAAGTCCTGCTTGGCGAAGACGTGGTAGATGTGGTAGACGACGGTCAGGATCAGCAGCACGCCCGCGATCCAGTGGATCGTGACCCAGGGGAACTGGATCCCGATCACGGGGAAGAAGGCCGTGATGAGCAGCACGAACATGGTTGCGCTCATCGACCAGTGGAATCCGCGCGCGCCGGCGGTGTGGCGCTGGAGCTTCTCGGGCAGCCCTTTGGCCTCGTCCTCGTCGATCTCGCCGGTCGACACCTTCTTGGGCACCATCAGGGCGTGCACGACCACGAAGACCGCGCCGATGATCACCGCCGCCCAGATCAGGTCCCAAGAGACGCCGATGGGCACGTCCTCGCCCCAGGGGTTCAGCGCCCGTCGAAGGAATTCCATGGTCTAGTCTCTCCGTTGGATGGCTGGCCTCACGCGGCGTCCCGAATCGACCGCATCACCAGGTTCCGCGTGAGCGCGATCTTGTAGTCGTTGTGCCGGAGCGCGCGGGCGCCCTCGACCGCGATCTCTCCGGCCATGCGACCCGTCTCCTCGCTGGGCTCGCGCCCGCGAATCGCCGCCTCGGCCTCCTCCATGCGCACGGGGAACGGTGCAATGCTGTTGACGACCACGCGCGCATCCTGAATCACGCCGCCCTCGACCTGCAGCACCGACGCGACGCTCACCAGCGAGAAGTCCCACGACTTGCGGTCCCGAACCTTCTCGAAGTACCAGCGCGCGCCCTCCCAGGGGGCCGGCAGCACGATCCGCGTCAGCAGATCGCCGGGCTCCAGCACCGTCATGCGCTCGATGTCGATGTCGGGCCCGATGAAAAAGTCGGCTGCCGCGTGGGTCCGCTCGCCGGAACTGCTGGCCACCACCATCTCGGCGTCGAGCGCGACCAGGGCGGGCGCGGTGTCCGAGGGGTTGACCGCAACGCAGCGATCCGCGCCCACGATGCAGTGTTCCCTGTTCATTGCGCGCCTTGTGCCTGCGTAGCAGATGTTCCCTCCCGCACGGTAGCATGGCCACCCGCTCCGGTAGTACCAGCAACGGGTATCCTGCGCGATGTTCCCCCCCAGCGTGCCCTGGTTCCGGATCTGCGGAGTGGCGACCAGCCCCGCTGCCTCCGCCAGGAGCGGGTAGCGGCTCTGCACGTCGGCGTGCTCGGCCACGGCGGTGAGGCTGGTCATGGCGCCGATGTCGAGCCCGCCGTCGCCGCCCTGGGCGATGCCCCGGATCTCGTCCACCGCGGCCAGGTCGATCACGGCCGCCGGGCGCTTGATCCTGTCCTTGAACCAGTCGAAGGTGTCGAGCCCGCCCGCCAGGACCCATCCCTGGTCGCCGTACTCGTCCATGAGGCGGACGGCGTCGTCTACGCCCGCCGGCTGATACAGCTCGAACGGCGGGATCATGTCACGGATGACAGCCACTTTGATTCTCCTGCTTCGGGTCGGACGTGAGGGTTGCGGTCAGGGGTGCGAGTTGCGGTCAGGGGTGGGTGTCCACGGTCAGACGTGCGTCTCCAGCAGGCCGTAGGGCCGGGGCCGGCCCTCCAGCTCCGCCAGGATCATGTCGGAGGTGAGCGGAGTCCTGCACAGGCAGAGCCCGCCCATGGCGTCGGCGACGGCGCACGCGTACGCGGCCTCGCCCGCGCCCACCGGCGGCTCGCCGATGCCCTTCGCGCCCACGGGCGTGTGCGGGTCGGGCTGGTTGACGGCCGCGAACTTCGGGCTCCTCGGGACGTCGAGGATGCCCGGCGGCCGCGCCGTGTAGAACCGCTTGGTGAAGGGGATGCCCCACTTCGGGTCGAAGACCCAGCGCTGGCTCATCGCCATGCCGATTCCCTGAAACACGCCGCCGTTGGTCTGCGCGGCCAGAGAGCGCGGGTGCACGACCGTGCCGCAGTCGGTGGTCGACGCCAGATCCACGATCTCGACCTCGCCGGTCTCGACGTCGAGCTCGACCTGCGCGAAGGTGGCGACCCAGGTGAACACCGCGCCCTCGCGCGGGTAGTTGTCCCGCGCCGCCGCGATCAGGCCCTCGCCCGCCAGGCCGGTCACCGCCGCCTTGGTGACGTCGTTCAGGTCCTCGGGCATCTCTTCGCCGCTGAACTTGCCGCCCCGCGCGATCGCGCGCTGCGCCGCCTGGGCGAAGCTGAGGCCCGCCGCGCGGTTGCCGGCCCGGAACACGCGGCCGTCGCTCACGCGGTAGTCGGCCGGCGAGCCGCCCAGCTCGCTCGCGGCCAGCTCCTGCAGCAGCCCGACCATGGCGGTGCCCGCCGCGTGGTTGGCGCGGGTGTGGGCATGCGTGGTCTGGCTGCCCGCCTGCACGGTGCTGAACGGAAGGTGCTTGCTGGTGTCGCCCCACACGATGACCACATGGTCCCACGACAGGTCGAGCACCTCGGCGGCGGGCCGCGCGGTGTCGGCGATCGAGTGCGTGCCCAGGTTGCCGATGCCCTGATGCACGTAGAGCTTGCCGTCGGGGCGGATGACCAGGAGGCCGTCGCGTTCGGCGCTGCCGGCGGTGAACGGGCTGAGGCCGATGCCGACCCCGGTCACCTTGGTGCCGTTGCGCTGTCCGGAGAGCTGGCGCTTCTCTTCCCAGTCGAAGAGCTCGCCGCCCAGGTCCAGCGCCTCGCGCACGAATGCGCTGGTGAACGGCCCCTGGTTGGGGCCCAGCCAGCCGTCGTGGCCCGGCGCGTTGATCTTGCGGATCTCGAGCCGGTCGACGTCGAGCTCGCGGGCCGCCTTGTCGACCAGCGGCTCGAGCATGGCGATGATCTGCGCGCCGCCGGGCGCCCGCTGCGCGGACCGGGGGGGCGTGTTCGTGTACACCGGAACGCCCCGGAACCGCATGTTCTCGGGCTGGTAGGTGGCGGTGGCGACGGTGCCGGCGGTGGTGAAGTCGCTCGCGCGCCCGTACGGCCCGCCGTCCTGCACCAGATAGAGGTCCAGCGCGGTCATGCGGCCATCGGCGCGGAAGCCCATCTTGGCCCAGCCCTGGAAGCCGGCCCGCGCGCGGCCCACGTAGTTCTCCTCGTAGCGCGTGATCCGGAGCATGACCGGGCGGCCGATCTTGCGCGACAGCGCCGCGGGGATCGCCATGGTCGGGACTCCCGCGATCTTGCTGCCGAAGCCGCCGCCGCAGTACTCGCCGATCATGACCACGTCCTCGACGTCGATGCCGGCCATGGCGGCCACTGCGCCGCGCGTGCGCTCGGTCGACTGCGTGGAGCCGTGCAGGTAGAGCTTGCCGTTCTGCCAGTAGGCCATGCAGGAGCGCGGTTCCATGGGGTGATGGGTGACCGACTGGTGCACGATCGTCTCCTCGACGATCACGTCCGCGTCCGCGAAGGCGGCGTCGACGTCGCCGATCGTCCATTCGGTCGCGGGTTCGCCCATGGGCAGCTTGTCCGGGCCCGCCTCGTCGAAGACCGAGTCCGGCCACTTGAGCGTGACCGCCTCGCCGCGGCCGCCGACGTTGCCGTCCAGGCGGGCGTCTGGGCCGCCTTCGCGCAGGCTCTCCAGCGGGTCGAGGACGAACGGGAGCTGTTCGAAGTCGACCCGTATCGCCTCGACCGCGGCTGCCGCGGTCGTCTCGTCGACGGCCGCCACCGCGAGGACCGGTTCGCCTTCGTACTTGGGCTCGTCCGTCAGCGCCGCCTCTCCTAGCCCCTCTTCCTGCAGGGGCAGCTCCGACGCCCTCAGAATCCCAAGCACGCCCTCCATGGCCTCGGCCCTGCTGGTGTCCACGCTGCGGACCCGCGCGTGCGGCATGGGGCTAAGCAGGAGCTTCGCGAACACCATGCCTTCTGCGCGGAAGTCCTCGGCGTAGCGCGCACGCCCCGTGATCTTCGCTCGGAGATCCGGTGGGGAGATGTCGGTGCCGATCACTTTCTCAGCCATCTCGATTCGCCTTTCTCGATCGCCCGGTTACGCCCGCGCGCGGGACAGCTCGGCCGCCCGCATCGCGGTGTTCAGGATTTTGTCGTAGTCGCCGCAGCGGCAGAGGTTGCCCGCCAGGAGCTCGGCCGCCTCGTCGCGGGTGGGGTTCGGGTTCTTGTCGAGCATGCCGATCATGCTCATGACGAAGCCGGGGGCGCAGAAGGCGCACTGGAATCCGCCCTCGTCCAGGACGGCCTGCTGCACGGGGTGCAGTTCGCCGTCGCTCTCGAGCCCCTCGATCGTGGTGACCTCGCGACCCCGCACCGTGTGGGTGAGGATCGAGCAGCCGTAGTGGGTGACCCCGTCGAGGAGCAGCGTGCAGGCCCCGCACTCGGCGCGGTCGCAGCCCAGCTTGGTGCCGGTGAGCCCGAGCTGGTAGCGGAGCGTCATGGCGAGCGTCTCGTGCTTGGGCACGTCCACGCGGCGCTGCTGCCCGTTGACGTTGAGCGTGACGAGCCGCTCGACCGCCCCCTGCGCCGACAGCATGGGCGAGAGCCCCCCGCTGCTGCGGAACAGATAGCCTGCGGCCGACGCGGTGGCGCCCGCCGCGATCACGCCCTTGATGAACTTGCGGCGGGTGAAGCCGCCTCTTCGCGATTGAATGACTTCGGCGTCCAACATCGATCTGCACCTCGCTCCTGTGGAAGAAGGCGGGGACGGGGGTCGTTCTGTCCGGCTGACATTATAGGGCGGCGCGCGCGATGTGGCCAATCGGCGGCGGTGGGAGGGGCCCGGCCGTGGGAGAGGCTCGGCCGTGGAAGGGGCTCGGCCGTGGAAGGGGCTCGGCGGCGTCAATCGCCCAGAGACGTCTTGGAGCGGATTAGGTCGACCGCGTCGCGGCCATCCGGGCCGGCGAGCTCGAGCAGCCCCCGGTCGAAGGTGGCCAGGGCGCCGCCGTGGCGAATGGCAAGCGCGAGCAGGTGGGCGTCGGTGACCTGGCGGTACCCGGAGACCCGCGCGAAGGGGGTGGCCTCGGCGTTGGCCGGCGACACGTCGTCGGTCCAGAAGACGTGGCCCGAGAGCCTGCGAATCCGCCCGAGCATGGCGATGGCCTCGGTGGGCGTGCACGCGCCGGGGATCGCGCGCCGGTTGCTGGAAACCCTGACGAACCCGGCCTCGGTGAACGAGCACGTGGCCCAGCCGCGGTCCCGGTTCGCCTGGAACCAGCGGTGCGCGGCGGCGTGGTGCACATGGTTCGGCCATGCGAGCGCCACGAGCACGTTGACGTCCAGGAGCTTGGTCAGATGTCCTCCAGCGCGTCGCGTACCATCTCGGCGGTGAGGGGCGGGGCGTCGGGCCGCACGGGGAAGACCGGAAAGCCGTCGGGCCGCACGGCGGGATCGCGGGGCCGCAGCCCTTCGCGCACCAGCGAAGACACGACGGTCCCCATGCTCTCGCCGCGGTCGCGTGCGAGGCTCCGCACGGCGCGGTAGATGTCCGGGTCCAGCGTGAGCGTGGTTCGCATGATGCAACATCATAACATCAGCGCATCATGATGTTCAAGCATCGGGAGGGGCGCTGACCGCCCGGTACGACCACGACGACTTCCGCACGGCCTTGCGCCACGCGCTTCCCGGCGTCTTCGACGCCCGCTCGTGGGCCTACTGGCACGCCCGGCTGGGCATGGGCCCCGCCCCGCCCCTCCCGGTGCGGCGGTTCAAGCGCTGACCGGGGCGGCGCGGCGGGGGCGGCGCGTCACATGCTTCGACGGTCCAGTCTGGCGTCCAGCGTCGTCTGGTCTTCGTCGATCGTGCCCCACAGGAGGAGCGCGCCCGCAGCGATGATCGCCGATGGGTAGAAGAGCACCTGGGAGCCCTCCAGGAACCACCCCCACGGGTCGATGATGGACCGCCAGACACCGAGCGCAGTGACGAGCAGGATGGCGAACGCCACCGGGTAGGCGCGCTTGCGCCACAGGCCCAGTACGACCAGCGCACCGACCAGGATCTCGGCGACGCCGAAGATCTGCAGCACCGCCGCTTGCGTCCCGATGCCCAGGTAGAACGTCTCTGCGACCGCCTGGCCGTGCTCGACATCCTGGAACTTGTCGATGCCCCACAGGACCAGGAGCCAGCCGATCGTCAACCGCAGGAAAAACAGTCCCCAGCGCTTCATGGTTCGTCCTTTCGCTTATCGACCCGGACGCCGCCACCGTACCGGCGGCGGCGGCTCTCTCTCGAACGTCACCCGGCCACCATTTTCGAGCAGGCGCAGGGCCTCGTGCACGGCGGCCTCGAGCTGCGGGTCGCCCCCGGCGATGACCGGCGCGGGATCGTTGCGCACCTCGATGTCCGGGGCCACCCCCTCGGCCTCGACGGCCCACTCTCCGTTCACGTCGAAGAAGCCGCCGCGGGGCGCCACAAACCCACCCCCGTCTATGAGCGGCGGCGTGTCCCACGTGCCCACCAGCCCGCCCCACGTCTTGGTGCCCACCAGCGGGCCGACGCCACGGAAGCGGAACAGGTAGGGCAGCAGGTCGCCCCCCGACCCCGCGCGCTCGTTGATCACCATGACCTTGGGCCCGAAGAGCCCCGCCATCGGCTGGGTCCACGGCTTGCGGTCGCCGGCGCGCGAATTGAAGTACCCTGTGAGCTCGCGGTCGAGCATGTCCACGATGTAGTCGGCTGCCGAGCCGCCGCCGTTGTTGCGCTCGTCGATGACGGCGCCCTGGCGGTCCTGCTGGGCGTAGAACATGCGGTTGAAGTACTGGTAGCCGCCCTGCCCCGTGTTGGGGAGCCAGACGTAGGCGAGCCTGCCGTCGCTCATCTCGTCGACCCGGCGCTGGTTGGCGTCGACCCATGCCCAGCGTCGCAGCTGAGCCTCGCTGCCGGTGGGTTCGACGACGACATGGCGCGCTTCAGCGGTGGGAGAGTCGGCCACGGTAACGGTGATCGTGCGTCCCGCCGTGCCCTCGAGCAGCTGGAAGGGATTGGTCGGGGCGCGCAGTTCGGCGCCGTCGATCGCGAGCAGATAGTCGCCCTCGTGCACGTCCATGCCGGGGTGCGAGAGCGGGCCGGACAGACCCGGCGTCCAGTCGCCCCCGTCGTAGATGCGCGCGATGCGGTAGAACCCGCCCTCTTCCTGCAGGTCGACGCCGAGAAGCCCGGTGCGCGGGTTGTCCAGATCGGGGTAGTCGCCGCCCCGCACGTACGAGTGGCCCACGGCGATCTCGCCCGAGAGCATGTCCAGCAGGTGGTTGAAGTCGGAGCGGTGCCGAACGTCGGGGAGCCACTCGGAGTACCAGTCCCACACATCGTCCCACGGGGCCCCGTGCTGGTTGTCCACGTACAGGAAGTCGCGCATGAACCGCCAGCCGTCGCGGAGCATCTGCGCATACTCGGCCATGGGATCGACCCGAACGCGCATGCCGCCCAGGGCGAGCGAGCCGCTGCGGCCCGACGGCGGAGCGCCCGTGCCCACAATGCTCCAGCCGCCGCTGTAGTAGAGCAGGCTGCCGCGGTCGTGGGAGACGGCGATTCGCCCGGCGCTGTCCAGAAAGTCCTCGGCCTCGCGATCGTCGACGGAGTACTTGTGCACGGCGCCGCCCCCGAAGCCGCCGCCCTGCACCACGAAGACCGTTCCGGCAGGTCCCGGCACCAGTCCGGCGTAGTCCTCGGCGTCGATGCCCGGCGCGTCCACGATCCGCGAGGCGATGCCGTCGAAGTCGATCGTCACTGCGGGGGCGTCGTCCCGGCCGTCGGCGCGGGCCGCGTCCCCGCCCTCGGCGGCGCCCCTGTCGTCCCCGTTGCCCTCGGCGTCGCCCGAGTCGTCCCCGCCGTCCGCGCTCTCTTCCTCGTCGCTGCGGGGCAGGAAGGGCGAGGGCTCGTCGGCGCTCAGCAGCGCAAGGTAGAGCGATCGCGTTACCGGCCGGTCGTACGACGTCATGTCGAGCCAGCCCGTGTTGAGCGCGTAGTTGGTGGAAGCGAGGAAGTACAGGTACTTGCCCGACTCGTCCCAGACGGGGGTGATCGCGTCGGACATGCCGTCGGTGAGCTGGCGCGTCTCTCCGGACTCGGTGTCGTGCACAAAGACCGCGCGCAGCTGGTTGTCGAGCCGCCGGGCGTAGGCGATCCACCGCGAGTCCGGCGACCAGACGGGGTTCATGGTGCGCTGCGGGTGCGCGAACCGGTCGGTGTCGACGTGGTCCACCTCGCCCGATTCAAGCTCGAGCACGAGCACGCGGTAGTGCGTGTCGGTGAACGCGAGCCGCGCTCCGTCGGGCGACCACTCGGGGCGGAAGTAGAAGGACGGCTCGGGGATCTCGATGCGGCGCTGGTTCGATCCGTCCTGGTCGGCGACCACCAGGCCGTACTCGTCGCTGTCGTCGTTGAACCAGGCGATCTGCGACCCGTCGGGCGACCACACCGGATGCCGGTCGGCCACGCCCGGGCTGCGGGTCAGGTTGCGCCACGAGCCCTCGTCGGCCGGGACGCTGAAGATCTCGCCCCGCCACTCGAAGAGCGCGCGCTTGCCGGTGGGCGACAGGCGGGCGTCGCGGAGCTGCGCCGCCGGGACCTGCTCCCAGCGCGGCCGCGACCAGTTCATGTCGCCGGTCGCCTCGATCACCAGCTGCCGCGAAGCCCCGCTTGCGGGATCCACCTCGTGCAGGTAGCCGGCCTGTTCGTAGACCACCACCCCGTCGCCCGCGCCCAGCGACTTCACGTCGAAGTCGGCGTGGCGCGTGATCTGGCGCTCGGCGCCGGTGCCCGGGTCGAACGACCACACGTTGCTCGCCCAGTCGCGCTCCGACATGTAGTACACGACGCCGTCCATCCACACGGGGTCCATCTGGCGCTCGCCCTCCCAAGGCGGGGTGGTGCGCTCCCAGGTCGACGTGGAGACGATCCCGACCGGCTGCGCCTGCCCCCCTCGGTAGTTGCGCCATTCGGGGTCCCAGTAGCCGATCTCCTGGTAGGCCAGATGCTCGCCATCGGCGGACATGCCGCCCAGATAGGCCTGGGGCAGCGCCAGCGCCGTCGGCATCCCGCCCGCAGGCGGCACCGTGTAGAACTTCCAGAGCTTGGTGGGCACGCCATCGCGCCCGGACTGGAAGAGGATGTCGCCGTCGGGCGTCCACCCCTGGACCACATCGGCCGCGGGGTGCCAGGTCAGCCGCTCGGGCTGCCCGCCCTCGACCGGCATGAGGTAGACATCGGTGTTGCCGCCGTACTGGCCGGAAAACGCGATCCAGCGCCCGTCCGGGCTGAAGGCGGCGTCGGTCTCGGCCCCGTCCGAGCTGGTGAGGCGCGTCGCCGCGCCACCGTCCCGCCCGACTAGCCACAGGTCGTTGGCGTGCGTGAAGACGATGTGCGAGGCGCTCACGTCGGGCTGCCGCAGGAACCGCGTGCCCTGCGCCTGGGTGGGGTGCGGGAGGACCAGAAGCGCCGCCGCGAGCAGCAGGCCGTGGACGGGCGCGAACGGGCGGCGGGCGGGGTGGCGGTGGCGGGGGCGAGTGCGGGGGCGAGCGCGGACTGGGCGGGCTGGACTGGGCATCGGCTTAGGCTCCATGCGCAACGGCGGGGGGGGTGGTCTGCGTCATCGGAAGCTGGCAGCTTGCGGCGCGGGGGCAAGGGGCGGGGGGGGTGGGCTCCCCGCCTGGCAGACCTCAGATGTTCTCGACCGCCTACCGGCTGTGCAAGAGTCTGAGGATCGGAGGCGGCACCGACCACGAACGGGCCATGGCCAGGTCGCACAGGGATCTGTGCCCGCGATCAAGCGTCGTGTAGATGAAGCTCGGGAGGGTCGGGGGTCCCGTAATGCGCGGGAGGCGTGCACTCGGCTGAATTCACTGCTTGGCCAGGACAATGCAGGGGGTCGCCTTGAGATGGATGACGATGGTCCAGATCTCGTTTTCGGGGTTGGATCCACGGCTGCGCAACAGGGCATTTCGGTGAAACAGGCCGGTACCGTCTCCGGGGCGTTGGTGCGCGTCGGCGGCACGGGGGACACGGTGCCCGTGCAACTGGATTCGCGCGGAACGCCAATCACCGGGTGTCGCGCACAGCGGGGGACAGCCAAACAGCTGGCTCGCCATCTGTTTGAGCCGGTGCGCCTCTTCGGAGAGGGGCGGTGGACTCGTAACGCAGAGGGCACTTGGGATGTCGGCTGGTTCCTGGTTGAACGCTTTGAACCCCTCGACCCGGCGACGCTTTCCGAGGTTCTCGACGGTTTGCGCGGAGTCGCCGCCGCGTGGCCCGAAGGCCTGCACTTGGATCTGGAGGTGCTTCGAGGGGCGGGCAGACGCTAGCGGTGCGGGTGGTTGTTGATTCGTCAATCCTGTTGGTGATTGAGTAGCTTCGGTTAGCCACTCCCGGCCAGCTGCTGCTTCAGCCCCACCATGTCCTCGCCGGAGCCCTCGCGAAACACTTCCAAGGTCGTCCGGGACAGGGCGTAATGCGTCGTAGCGAAGTTGCGCAACGCGAAAAGCATGGGGTGACGGACCAGGGTGCTGAGCGGCATCGCCGGACGGCCGCTGGCCACCAAGGCAGCTTCGATCAGCCAGCCCGCGTGAGATCCGTCCGCCGGAACCGTGATTGACGTGCCGCGACGAAAGACCCCCCGGTGCCCGGACTCGGCCAGCACGCCCCAGTCGACCATGGAGCGAACCACTCTCTGCGCAGCGCGCAGTACAGTGCTCCGCGCCCCCCACCGCTCGACCATGCGTCGCGTGATTGTGGAAAGGGCAGCCGTCTCCTGCAGCGCAAGGAGCCTCCCGGTGATCGCGGCCGTGTCCCGGAAGAACGGATAGGTTGCCAAGCACATCCCCCAATGGAGTGCCCGTAGATCGCTCCCCCGCCGACGCGCGACAATCGTCAGCGCCTCGTCTCGGAGAAGGGCCGCGCTGTCAGGCACCGTGACCCAAATGTGGAGCAGGACGGTTTTGGTCTTTCCGCGCGCGCTACGAGGGCCGTTGCCGGACACCTCGCCCTCCATCTCCTCGTGCAGCAGCTCCCTGATGCCCGGGGGGGAGAGCCCTTCAGCGGCGAGCCGGGCCGTGAGATCAAGCCAGCGGGTGCGGATCTTCCGATCGAATCCGATGGTCATGTCGCTTCGATCTCCACCAGGGGCACCACGACCTCTTCCAACGAAGCGCCTCCGTGGGCGACAGGCTTTTCGCCCTCCCGGACGAACGAGAATCGGCCAGTGGCGAGCATGGCGTGATACCCGTCGGGTAACCCGACCTGCCGCCAGGCCACCCCTTTCGGGAACTCTTCGAGGACTCGATCGCGCAGAACGGGGCTGGCGTAGATCCGCGCGCGCTTCCCGTGCATGTCCGCCAGCACCCCTTCTGCGGGGCGCCCGCAGCCGCGCGTCTCGATGTTTCCGTGATCTGATGTCAGAAAGACGGCGAATTCGGCGTCCAGAAGTGTGTCAAGCAGTCTCGCCAAGGTTCCTCGCTCGGCCCAGTGCCTGATGTGGCTACGCATTCCGGCGCTTCCGAGAACCTCCCCGTGAATCATCTTGTCGACTACATCTACGACGAGCGCCACAGCCCGAACCCCCCGGCCCGAAACCGCATCCGCTGCCCGCGACAGGTCTTCGTCGCTGCGCAGCCCCTTCTCGAATCGAATGGCGCGTGTGTCCAGCCCCTCGTTAACCCAAAAGCGTGTCCAAGCAGCGCTCTCTCCCGCTGTGCTGGAGATCCGAGTGCCGAAATAGAACGGAGCACATCCAGCGAAGCACGCCTGCCTAGATACCGACGTGAGCGTCGGGATCCACGCGAAGACGGAACTCTCGCGAAAGCGGAAGCGCTGCCGCTGAGCCGCGAGCTCTTGACGCACCACGATCCACTGGTCCCAAGCGAGGCCGTCGACTACAACGAGAGCTGTTCGCTGCTCCACTTCACCGTGCATGCGGCGGGCCAGAAGCCGCGGAACGTGGTGGAGCATGACAGGTGGGACCGGAGGAAGATTGTGAAGAGTGCCATAATGTGTGTCCAGCCAAGCGGAGAAGCCCTCGTCGACCCGGTCGCGCAGTGCGTGGTGCCTCGCGTCGGTGCCTGGGTCGGCACCTGCCCCGTTGACGCCATCCTTCACAACCCTGAACTCGGCCCAACGACGTGCAAAGTCGAACCACTCGCGATGCCCGTCCGAAATACCGGGAAGGGTCTGTTCTGCGACTTCGAGCAACCCCTGAGTCCGCCGCATTCGGTCGGCGGTTGGGTCCGTAGCCACTCCAATGATCGCCCAAGATCCAGCCAGACGCTGCGATTTGGGGTGCGGCACAGGCTTCAACAGGCCTTCGTGGAAGAAGTTGCTGATGTAGATCCGCACCTCGTCATGGTCGAAGGCGATTTCGATCGGGCCCGAGATCTTCATCTCGTATCCGCCGTCCGATGAGGACTCTCGAACTGCCCCCGGAGCCGTCAGACGATCGAGAAACAGTGGCCAGCGCTCCTGCAAGAATCGAAGAAACTCGTATCGGTTCGGCACGATTTCCGCCAGCGGCCATGTGCGAAAGCGCGTTCCGTTCTCCAGCAGCTGCACCAGTTGGCGATCGATATCCGCAGGCACGGAGACTCCGCGGTAGTGGCGCTGGAGCAGGAATCGAAGGAGGTGCTCCTCACGGCCGATGGTCTCGGGAGCGATCCCGAATACGTGGCGGAGGATGTAAAGGCGAGTCTCTCCACTCCCCAGGCGCTTGCCGGGTGGGGCGTGGCGCTGAGCCGCGACGAGGGCGTCCAGGTGGGTAGGGTCTAGGGACGACACGACAGGGTAACTGAGCTTAGGAAAGAGTTCAGCCAGCCCGAACGAGCACCGATCCCCTCTAGCCAAGAGGTCGTAGGGGAGCGCGTCCAGGTTCGCCGCCCGAACCAGGGTACGTCGCTCCGAGGCCGTGTCCGCCGATGCCTTCGACACAATGCGTGACTCGAACGCAAATCGGAACGCGACGTGATCCTCGAACGTGAACAGGTCGAAGTGAGCCTCGCCGATGCGTTCGAGCATGCGCGCTTCGAGGAGCAGGCCATCTGGGTCCGCAGCGACCACAAGCTCCTCGGTCGTCCGCTCGATCCGCGCCACGAGTTCGTCGCGCCAGCTGCCCACCGGACCGGCCTGCTTCCCCCGGAGACCAGTACCCTCGTCCGTCCGCCGCACGCTCACCCCCCCCGGTAGGTAGCCTCGTTGCGGCGGCGCACATCCGTGACAACGACCGCTTCATGAACATCGTCCACGATGTACACGACCCGCCGGTTGCCGACTCGGATCCGATAGCCCCTCTCCCGCAGCTTCGCCGATCCAGCAGGTCGCGGATCCGCAGCCAAGGCAGAGATGTGCTTGTCGATGCGCCTGAACACGTCTTGGGGGCAGACGCTTGAGGTCACGCAGGGCGCGCTTGGCGAGCCGAAGGTCGTATTCATGCGCCACCTGCGAGTCGCTCGTCCCGATACTTGACGTACGATGCAGTGCCAGCCAGCCCGTGCCTCCGATAATCGTTCATGGCATCTAGGGCATCCAGCGCATCTTCGTCCAACTCGCGCTGGCTCTGTTCGTCCAACACATCGAAGGCTACGAAGGAGGCCAAAGGCGATTGGCCTTCTTGGTTGGGACCGCCCTCCGTTACGGTGTCGTAACCATCCCGGGTGAACCAAATATCCATGTTGCTCGACTCTGTGTACACGCTCATGTCTTCTGGCCTCGCGGTTAGCGCCGCTGAATCCATTGCAGGCCGGAGTGCGCGGCTGTGGATCTTGTTGCCCAGAGATGTCAAGATAGAAGACGGTGCCATAGGGATTGTCAGTGTCGTAGCCGACAACGATGAAAAAGATTCAATCTACCGAGGGGTTGCCGGCGGCATATAAGCTTCGTTCCACCGGTCACCGAAGAGCCGGCCAAGTTGCGCGGCGTACTCCCGAATAGTCCGTCTCTTCGATCCCAGCGTCGACTCAAACCCGGGCATGTTGCTCTGCGCTGTCCGTCGCCCGATCGTGGCATCGCCGTAGGTCACCGCTGCAACCCATCTGTGCGGCCTGCCGAGCGTGAGCAGCTTGGGTGCGTTGTCAAATACCACAGGCACGGGAGCCGATCCGGGGGCCTTCGGGCGGACGGCCAGGGTCAATCGGGTCTCGGCCGCCAGGACAATGCCTGCCAAACCGTTGACTGCGACTCCTAGGGACATCTATCCTCCAGACTTGGGTGGGCCACCTTTCGAGTTGGAAGGATGCCTAGCCACCGCCGTGGTGTCAAGCGGCTGGGCGGCGAAGTAGGAGGCATTGGGCGCGTCGGGGGCGCGCTGGGGCGAGAGAGACGGTGTGGTGAGGACCGCTCATCCGGCTCCGCCTCGCCGCGTCACGGCCTGATCGTACCACATGAGGAGCTTGACGTCCTCCTGAAGCACTCCCTCGGGAATCCGGTTCCCGATCGAAACGATCGTCCCGTAGTCGCGGCGCTGCCACGCCCGGCGGAAGCCAACGCGCAGCGCCTCGCTGCGGAAGAGCTTGAGAGGCTTGGAGGTCTCCCGGTATTCATCGAACTCGCGCAGAAGGACGCGTTCCCGCAGCTTCTCCAAATCCCCGGCCTTGCGTGGATCCGGCACGTACCAGCGGTCCTTCGCCTTGCGGCGGAGCAGGGAATCGCGCTTCGAGAGCCTGCGAAGCTCCTTGAAGTTCGACGACAAGTAGCTGTGAATCTGGCTGGGCACTTCGTCCGCTCCATCGTAGCGAAGGAAATTCTGCTTGAGGAGGTCCGAGAGTTCTGGCATCACTTCGTTCCTTCCCCAGCCAGCCAGCTTCCGGACGAAGGCGGGGTGCAGATCAGAAAACGACTGGGGCTTCCGACTCAGTTCCTGACGGAGCCAACGAATCGCAGTTTCTTCGTTGTGGACGAACAGGTCCGGTTGCCGAATATCGCCGGCCTCGACCCGCTTCCTGTCGTACTCAGAGACTTGGTCAGGAAGGAAATGCATGTCATCCCGTTCGGCGAAGCGCTGCCGAAGACCCGCGTAGAATTCCGCCGCCGATAGTGGGACGGCGCCGCCGCGCTGGACGTGAAAGGCGACCATCCGGTCATACAGCAGATCGCGCTGTCGCTCGACGATCGTTTCGGCAAGATCGCCGCGCGAGACAAAGACGGGAAGTTGACGCAGATGCGTGCGGACAAAGGCCCATGCGCCCTCTTCTGACCCATGATGAAGCCGGAATCCACGCTCCAAGGCTCGGTCGGCCTTGTAGGCAGAAATCACAAGGTCCCTCTTGACCGAGCCCTGGGCGAGAACTTGGTTGAACGTTCCCTGCTTCTTATCCAGGACCCTCACGTCCGCGACGACGAAGCCGGCGGCAAGCAGCGCCTCCTGGATCCCGTTCCATACTGCATTCTTGGAGTTGTGGAACACGATCGTGATCCACCGGCCCGGCTTGAGCACGCGGTGGTACTCGGCGAAGCATTCGGTCATCAATCGCTGGTACTCGTAGAAGTCCTTGCTTTGCGCCTTGCTTACGATGGCTTCCGCCGGACGATTGGTAAACACGCGGTGAAGGGCTTCGTGCAGGAAGTTGAGTTCACTGTAGGCGAGGTTGTCCCCGAAAGGCGGGTCAGTGAAGATGTAGTCGATAGTGTTGTCAGCGATACTAAGCGTGGCACAATCACCCGTCGTAACCATAGCCATCGCACGACGCGAAGGCGGAGGTGTAAAGGCACTGCGAAGCCTATCGAGCTTGCCCCGAAGAACGTACCAGGGGTTGACCTCCGCTTGCTGGGAGAGGACGCAAATGCGACCGGCCATGTATTGGTTCACTTGCGAATAGCCGTCCGGTCTATAGCGATTCATGGTCGACAACGACCAAGCCAACTGCTCGACAAAGAACACCAGCATCGCACGCGTTCTCGGCTCAGGGTGTGTGGTCGCTTTGCGCCACGACGCTGCGAGAGCGTGCGCGGCCCGAGGCTGGAACAAATGGTGTACATGCGTGAACGAAGCCACCCCCGCTCGCCACTGGTCACCCCATCGCTTAGTGCCGTCCGGAACATGCATCATCCGATCACTCGGAATCTCGGCTGGCCAAGGCAGTTCGGCGATGCTAGCCAGGAGGCGAATGTCATTGTCACCCACGAACTTGTCACGCTTCGCACTGCCGTGCACGTATTGGATCAACACAGGCACGCGGCGTGGCTCTTCGAACCGGTCCTGAGTGACCGGATCGACTCGCGTGGTGTAGACGCGATCCAGCTCGGGCTTCTCAAGCAGAGAGCCGCATTGCGGACAGGGGAACCTCCGTCGAACCCGCTTTGTCTGCAGGTCGAGAGCTTCAGTAGTGAAGACAACTTCCGCCGCACAGTCCGAACACGCGAAGACCTCGCTCCACACCGTGTAGTTGATTCGCGCCTTGGTCTCGCCGTCGGTGTGCGTGGTCTCGTACATCCATCCCACCTCTTCGGCGACATCGTCCAGGAGCTTCGCCGCTGCCGCAGCAAAGGCCTCCACGTCGAAGGGGATGTTGTAGTTGGCCGCGATGAACGTAGCGGCGGGCGAGAGATCGCCAAGCACGACGCGGCGGGCTCCCCATTCCGGTGCCTCGCGGCCCTCGCTCTTCCACTGTGCCTCGATCTTCTTCCGGTACGCCTCCGGCGCCGTTTCGCACCATTGCGCCGCGACGCCGGTCATGCCGCTGCCGCAGAAGCCGTCGAGCACGATGTCCCCTGGCTTGGTGTAGTGCAGGATTGAAGGCACGATTGCCAGATGCGGCACCTTAGTATGGTAGGGGTGTGCACGATAGAGCTTGTCTGTCTTCCCGACGCTCACGTCTACCGCGTAGGGTTCCCGGTGGTACTTCTCGTCCGGGTCGTAGGGGCGGCCGTGGTGCGCGATGAAGTCCGCAATGAATGGGTTGGGGCAGGCGGTGTAGTACGGCGGGTCCGACATGCGGAGTATGTCCTCGTCCTCGCCGTGCGGGAAGTCGGGCCGCGTCCTAAGCTCGGGGAGCTTCTCCTTGAGAAGCGCGAGGAAATGACGTCGGCGGGCGTCGTCGGACTCGAAAGTCATGCCCAGACACTTCACGGGCCGAAGGTAGGGTGTCGCCGGTGATTCGCGTACAAACAGCTCGCCAAACTGATCGCGTCGAATTGCCGCGCTCATTTGGCGGTACCCGTCACCACCAGTGTCGCGCCGGTCTCGGTGAGCACGTACTTCTGGTTGGGTGCGCGCCGATTGTCAGGGTTGGTCATGCGGATCAGCCGTGCCGCCAGAAGAGGATTCAAGTGTCGAGTCCTAAAGTAGGTGCGATGCGAGACGCCTGCGCGTTCCATGAGCTCGGTCAGGCTGCGCGGGATCTCGCACGCGCCCAGAATGGTGCGCTGACGCTTGGTCAGGCGGGCCAGTACAGGGGCAGTGACCAAGTCGGTTATAGCTTGGTCACCATGGTCAGTGGCCGCTTGGTCACTACGGTCCGGCTCGGTGCCGACTGCCGTCTGGCCATTGGGTTGCCGGGGCAGCGGTCGCCCGGTGCCAAGCTGCGCGAGGTGGTCGGCGAGCACGTAGGCGTCACCATCCCTGGTGCGGCGAAGGAGGCCCTGAACGGTCATGGCGTCCAACGCGTCCCGGACGGCGGGCCCCACCAGCCCGGTGACGGCCTTCGCGTCGGCAACCGACAGGCGCCCCGTGCGGCGGGCGAAGGCGAGCAAGTCGGCGTGGGAATCATCCAGCCGGACGCCGAGCTGCGCCTGGAAGAGTCTCTGATCTTCGTCGAGGAGCTCTTCGCCCAGCAACGCCAGCTCGAAGCTGCTCCGCCCCTTGTCGTTCCGAATCGACGGCGGGACGTGTCCCAGACTGCGCCAATTCCTGAAGATCGCGCGCACGCCGGTCCCCGCCTGCTCGCTGAGTCCGATGCGGCGAAACGCGGCGACGATGGACGGATTGCGGACTTCCTTCGCGGTCGGGTCCAGCAGCTCCTCGGTGGAGGCGCGAGCGTCGCCAGGATTCCAGAACACCGTTCGGTCCGAGTGGAAACGGACCAACGCAGTGCGCCCGTGGTCGCCGTAGTCCTGGTGAATCAGCTGGTTGATGACCGCCTCGCGAAACGACACATAGTCGGGAGGATGGTCGTTGCGGCGCAGCGTCTGCATGTCGAGACTGAACGGGCGGTCGGCCCACCGCAGATACCGTTCGGACAAGATGAGCCACGCCTGTACCAGGTTCTCCTCCACAACGATCCGGTCGGTCCATCGGTGGTCCGGTGACCATTCGGCAAGGCTCGTGCCGATGAACTGGCAGTCGATGACGGGGCGAGGCAGCACCTGCCGCAAACAGCTGGGACGGCCGAAGATCAGGACCGCCGCCCGAGTCGGTGCCAGCCGGTCGCCGCAGTCGACCGCGAAGCCCCACTCGTGCAGGAATTCGATGTCGGTCAGGGTCTGCTGCCTGCCCGGGTTGCGGTCGGAGAACACCGACCGATACCAGCGCAGCGAATCGGCGTGGAAGAACCCGTCGGCGTCCAACTGTGCAAGGACCCGGCTGTCGTAGCGGTCCTCGGCAGCGTCTCGCAGGAAACGTTCCAGTTCCGTTGGGCGGCATCGCTCGTTGCAGCCTCCGCGCCGGATGAAGGCCCGGCCGGGGTTGCCATCAAGGTAGACCGGCTTGCGCCTCCGAGGGGACTCGTGAATGAAGAATGCGAGGACAGTCTTGCCGTCCAATTCGATGGCGTTCGCATCCACCTCGATCGCACGACTCAGCTTCTGGCCCGCGCGGACCGTCGAAAGAAAGTCGTTCTGCACCTTGTCGACCTGGTCCACACCGACGACTTCGCATTCCCCCTCGCGCTCCCGAACCCCGAAGACCAGGGTCCCGCCGCCGGTGTTGGCGAAGGCTGAGGCGGCTTCGTACGCCGACTTGGGCACAGCCGTGCGCCCCTCCTTGAACTCGGCGTCCGACCACTCGGGCCGGTTCAACCGGGCAACCAGGGCTTCGCGATCCATAGTCTTCCCTTAGGCCTCGTTCAGGCGTGATCCGAACTTGCTTGGACAGTGACCAAGTAAGGTAGCGCTTGTGTCAACTTGGTCACTACCCCAAGCGCTCCGGTCGCGTGCTTGGGCAGCCGCGCCGGGGTCAATCGGATCCCTCGATCACTATGCGTACCTTGCCTGGATCGTGCCCCCCCGTCTCCTCGTCCAGATGATCCGCGAAGCGCCTCTTCATCTCTTCAGGCGTTGCCGGGAGCCCGCCCCGCGCGAGCGCTGCACTCACACCGTCCCGAGTCAAGACCACCTTGGTCAGCCCCGAAAGCGCTTCGCAGACGACCTTGACGAATTCGTCGCTCAGTGGATCCGGAAGCGCCCGCGCCTCCAGAAACGCTTCAACAAGCTGCCGCTGCTGGGTGCCGAGCAATTCGACTTGCTCGTTCGCCACGGAGTCTTGCAAGTTCTCTAGAAGTGCTGCCGTCCATTCCAATAGCACCCGGTCGAGGTCCCGGTCGATCGCCGAAAGATGTTCCATGACCGGTGCAGGCGTCTTGTGATCCGACGGCTGGAAGCCGCAGCGCGAGCAGTCGGCTCTGGCCTGCAATTCGCGCTTGGTCAGCCCGAAACAGCTCTCCAGGTCCAGCAGCCGGTTCCGCAGGTCGGCCGGCTGCTGTGCCGACAGCAGCTCGATTCTACCAAGCTTGTCGAGTTGGACGAAGCGCTCGTCGCGCAGAAGATGCTTCTTGCGATCGTCCTCCGTCCGCTCGAGTCTGGCCCGGCGATGGAGCCGAAGGTATTCCTCGACATACTTCCGCCTGAGGTCCCTCAACTGGTCGCCACTTTGCCTGCGGAAGCTGCCATCGTCCCACTTGTTGCGGTCGCGCAGGCTTGCCAGAACGTCCTGCCTTGCCGCGTCCGCGTCGGCAATCCACTGGTGGCCTTCAGGCAGGAGCGCCTTGGCGGTAGCGCAGTACGACGCTAGCTGGCCCAGATCGCCGTGCGAAATCTCTAGGAGATTGCGGACTGCCGACAGGTCCTTCAGTCCAGCCGCTAGCCTGTGTACCTCTTCGCTGTCGCGGGTGAAGTTCTTGAACTTTCCCGGTGTGTCGAACCTTCGGACCGACTCCAGAAACTCCTGCGCTCGGTCCAGTCTTTGCGCTACCGCCCCCGCTTCCTCCTCCGAAAGGATGGGCTCTCCCCAGAAGCTGATACCCTCACGGAGCTTGGTGGCCACCTCCAGCAACTGCTGGACCGCTTGCTCGATGCGGTTCTGCAGTTCACGCACCGGAGAGTGTTCCCCAACGGTGACCTGCCGAGCCAGTCCTGGCGCTAGCTGCAGCATTTCGAACAGCGCGGTCATTCCCGGAAGGTTCCATTCCTTCGGCCGCTCGAGGTGCTTGAAATCCGCGAGATCGTGGACCCTGCTGGCCGCGATGGCTGCCAAGTCCGAAGAGTCGTACTTCTTGCCCGGCACGGCCACGACCAGATCGCCCGCGTACACCAGCGCAGCGAGCAGCACCACGACCCATTCGGGCTCAAGGCGGAAGAATCCGGGCGCGAGGTATTCGACGCCATCGATCGTTTCGATGAGCTCGGCGCGATTGAGCACCTTGCCCGAGTCCTTCTTCTCCAGTGCCTCCATGATGTGGCGAGCATACGGAGACCGCTTCGGGTCGAGCCGCTCGCCATCCAGCAGCCTCAGGGAGTCGAGCACTCTCGCCGCCGCACGGGTCTTCTTGGAGCCCTCGATCCACTGCAGGGCGCCAATTACAGCATTCGGACGGTTCTCGACCGTCTGGTAGTCGCGGAAGGTCGGGTACTGAGGGGCCTGCTCGGCGAAGTGCGCCGCCAGCGCGTTGGACGCGACCGTATTCACAGCGTCGCGCACCGTGCCTGTTGCGCCAGATGCGTCGCGGCCGTCCACAATCCATCCGGCGAAGGGCCTTTCCGTCCCCTGGTGGGTCACCTGGAAAGCCGTGGCCGAGCGCTCCCGCATCCATTCGGTGAGTTCCTTCAGGAAACCGTCCGCCTTCTGGGTGTACACTTCCTTTGTGTTCCCCGAGGCGCGGGAAGCGAGGTCCACCGCTGCGGCGCGTCTCTCCAGCGCCCGGCCGAAGTCCTCGTCGATCCCGGAGAGTCGAAAGAAGACCTCATCGGCACGTCGCTCGTCCTTGAAGTGGCGCGTTTCGTGGAGCGGCAGAAAGTACAGGTAGAAGTCGCGGGGAGGGACTGCGGTGGAGCGCTCGTTAGGAGCGCCGAAGAACAGGTAGCCGAGGCGCGATGCCCGCCGCTCGCGCCACTCTAGCTGGTGTTGCCAGATCTGGTAGCCCGTTACGTGCGAATCCTTGTCGGTGCATTCCATGATCTGAAGGAGGGCTTTGTAGTAGTGACGGTTGAGCTGCACCGAGTCGAGAGTCTCGGCGCGCTGCTCGATCTTGGCGTCCAGGTCCTCCGTCTTCTTCAGGTCGAGATAGTACTGGCCGTTCGCCAAATTCTGGGTAATGAACTGACCGCTAACTGTCTTGTGGATCTCCCGCAGCACCGTTTCCACCAGTCCGCGAAGGTCCTCGTCGGGCTCGTCGCTCCCCATGTCTTCGATGCCGGGCTGGTGAAGGCACAGCTGGTCGCGAAGCTCCTCCGCTGTGGCGCCGAGCGCCGAGTGAATGTCGCGATGAGAAAGACGGTGGACCGAGAGCGCGTGGACGATTCGCAGCGCCAGGGCTGAGTAATGGGGGCGCGTGAAAGCGCTAGCGATCCTGCTCTCCAGCACTTCGCTGCACTCCATCACCTCTCGAACCTCCGGGACCGCCCTGAAGGTGGGAGAGTCGCGCAGAGTCGCCCAGAACTGGTCGTACGCGATCAGGCCGGGTTGGTCGGCAGGCACTTCGTGATCGAGCCGGGCAGCCATCGTGGACGAGAGGGTCTTGAGCACCTGGCGCTTCTCCACGACCGCCAAACGCTCGAAAATGTCGATGAAGTCCGGGTGCACCGGAAACAGACGAACGAAGTCGTCGAGCCTCTCGTTCATGCGGCCGTAGAACTTGGTAAACGGCGCAAGGTGCCCGGCCACCCGTTCCCGCTGCTCTCCGGACTTCCGCAGCAACCGTTCCGCGACGACGTGCTTGATATCCTCCCGGGCAATGCGGAGCTGCTCGAAACGGTCCTGCACCCGGCGTACGCTGTCCGCGACATGCGAGAACCGGTCGCTGTCGAAGATCGCCTCCTGCACGCCCGCAATGAAGCGGAAACGGAGGTCCTTGCATACTTCGCCCACCTCGCGGAGGAAGCTCAGGTCCCGAACCAGCTCCTGGTCGTCACGGCTTCGCAAGTAGTCGAGCAGTTCGTCCACGACGAGAAGTAGTCCCTTTCCGGGGCAGCGCCGGTCGAATGCCGTCATCATGTCTTCGAACGCGGCCCTGTGGTTCGGGATCTCCTCGGGCGGCGGGAATCGGAATCCACCATCGACGCCCCATTCGTCGAGGGCGTTCTCGAGGGTCGAGCACACGAATGTCCGGAGGTCCATCCTGGTGGCCCCCATCACTGTGCGAGCGACCTTGAACTGGCCTGCGATGGGCTCCATGGCTTCGCGGATTCCGGCGTCGAGCTGGTCTACCATCTCGCGGTGCTCAGCGACGGCCGAGATCACGGACATCAGGTGCGACTTCCCGGTACCGTAGTCCCCCACCACCAGCAGGCCGCGGTTGTCCGCAGCCTCGTCGAATCGTAGCTGAGGGATTGCGAGGCCGCGAAGGCGCTCGGCCATCTGATCGCCGACGACGTAGGTTTGCACCAGTCGGCGGGCAGCCTCCACCTCGTCAGCATCCGGCAGCTGAACCACGGATTCGATCGGATCGAACTGGATCAGTTCGCGGTATTTCATCGCAGGGACACCCTAGTTGGATGGAGTTTCCGTAAGCGAAGCCGAAGGACTATCGTGCCAGCAATAATGCTTGCGCACAGGGCTACGACGCCAGCGTGGCGTGCCGGGGCATCTCCACGATCACGAGGTCATCCACTGGATGACTCTGGCGTTCTGGATGTCCCAAATTGGCGTATGTCAGGTGGGTCTTCCTTTCGATACCGCCGCTCCACGCCGCGACCACAGTGCGGCTTCTCGACAGCTCCCGAAGCAGCCGCAGGGGATCCAGTTCGAATGCTGGGTCGAAGATCATCTCGATGTGGTGCAGGAAGACGAGCGACTCGTCTCGACCCACGAGTCTCCCGAGCACCTGCGGGAACTCAAGCGCCCGTCGTCGGACCTCTACGTCGAGCAAGCCACGGGAAACCTCGAGGTTCAGGTTGAGCAGGCGCCCGCCAGACCGGTCGGCTGTCTGACGCAAGGCTTCGGACTTGCCGGAGCCGAAGGGGCCCACGAGCAGAACGAGCCGGTGGTACGCGGTCCGGACCCGGCCGACTTCCCGGAGGAGTCGTTCAACGAGTTCGAGGCGGTCTTGTTCGCGGCTGCCCTGCACGCGACTCCCCAAGTGTTGGCTGCTCACGCTGAATGCTGGTTCGAGCCAGGTGGCGTCTCGTGCCAGGCGCCAGTGCTGCTGCCCGCCCTGCCCGTTGCAATCGGGTCTCGCGCACCGCTATGGCAATCGCCTCCTGGTCGCTCAGGCCGGCGCTGGAGCGCGCACGGGCGGCGATGTCCTCCGCGGCGTCCGTGCGGACGTTCAGACGTGGCATGGCGTCACCCTCCTGTCGTCGGCCCGATGGCCCGTGCGGGCACCAAGCCACCATCGCACCAAGTCACCACTCCTGTCAAACCCCTCGCTCCCCCCACCCCCCCGCATCCTTGCGCCGCCGCCCCCGGTCGCCCATTCTGTCCCCCGCGATTCCGATTCACCCACACCACGGAGGCGACCATGCCCACCGTCACGATGACCGTGAACGGGATGGAGCGGTCGGGGACCGTCGAGGGGCGAGCGCTTCTCGTCGAGTTTCTGCGTGAACATCTCGGCCTGACCGGAACCCACGTCGGCTGCGACACGAGCCAGTGCGGCGCGTGCGTGGTGCATGTCGACGGGCGCTCGGTCAAGAGCTGCACCCGGCTCGCCGTGCAGGCCGACGGCAGCGAGGTCACCACAATCGAAGGGCTGGCCAATGGCGCTGGCCTGCACCCCATGCAGGAGGCGTTCCGCGAGCACCACGGGCTGCAGTGCGGGTTCTGCACGCCGGGAATGGTGATGAGCGCGATCGACCTGGCCAGCCAGAACCCGGATCCGAGCGAGCACGAGGTGCGGGAGTGGCTGGAGGGCAACCTCTGCCGCTGCACCGGCTACCACAACATCGTGAAGGCGGTGCGGGCGGGGGCGCAGGCCATGGCGGGCGCGGCGGGCGGTCCGGGCGCGGGAGGCGGGTCGGCCACGGGAGGTGGATCATGAGCGCGAACGGGACGGGGATCGGCGCGGCGGTCAAGCGCAAGGAGGACCTGCGCTTTCTGACCGGGCGGGGAAAGTACACCGACGACATCAACCTGCCGGGGCAGCTGTACGGCCACATCCTGAGGTCGCCGGTGGCGCACGCCAACATTGGCGGCATCGACACGGGCGCGGCGATGGCGGCGCCGGGGGTGCACGCGGTCTTCACGGGCAAGGACATGGAGGGCGTGGGGGGCATCCCCACGGGGTGGCTGATTCACAGCAAGGACGGGTCGGCGATGGTCGAGCCGCCCCACCCGGCGCTGGCGCTGGGCAAGGTGCGCTACGTGGGCGACTGCGTGGCCATCGTGGTGGCCGAGACCAGGGAGCAGGCGAAGGCTGCGGCCAATCTGGTCGAGGTGGACTACGAGGAGCTTCCGGCGGTGGCCTCGATCGAGGCGGCCGAGGCCGAGGGAGCGGCGCTGGTGTTCGACGAGGCGCCGGGCAACGTGTGCTACGACTGGGAAGTCGGCGACAAGGCGGCGACCGAAGCCGCGTTTGATGGCGCCACGCATGTGGTGTCGATCGACGTGGTCAACAACCGACTCATTCCCAACGCGATCGAGCCCCGCGCCGCACTTGCGAACTACGATCCCGCAACCGGGGACTACACCCTCTATACCACCAGTCAAAACCCCCATCTGGTGAGGCTGCTGCTGGGCGCGTTCGTGCTCGGGCTGCCGGAGCACAAGCTGCGGATTGTGGCGCCGGACGTGGGCGGCGGCTTCGGCTCGAAGATTCCGCACTACGCGGAAGAGGCGATTCTGACGTGGACGGCCGGGAAGCTGGGGCGGCCGGTGAAGTGGACTTGCGAGCGCATCGACGCCTTCAAGTCGGACACGCACGGGCGCGACCATGTCAGCACGGCGCGGCTGGCGCTCGACGCGGACGGCAAGTTTCTGGGGCTGCGCGTCTCGACCAAGGCCAACCTGGGCGCGTACCTCTCGACCTTCGCGACCTGCGTGCCGACGTACCTGTACGGCATTCTGTTCGCGGGACCGTACACCACGCCGGCGGTCTACTGCGAGGTCAAGTCGTTCTTCACCAACACGGTGCCGGTCGACGCGCTGCGCGGCGCGGGGCGGCCCGAGGCGACGTACCTGCTGGAGCGGCTGGTCGAGAAGGCGGCGGTGGAGCTTGGGATGGACCGGGTGGAGATCCGGCGAAAGAACTTTATCCGTGAGTTCCCGTACCAGACGCCGGTGGCGCTGCAGTACGACCAGGGCGACTACGACGCCACGCTGGACCTGGCGCTGAAGGCGGCCGACTGGGCGGGCTTCGAGGCGCGGCGGGCGGAGTCGGCGGCGCGCGGGAAGCGTCGCGGGATCGGGATTTCGACCTTCATCGAGGCGTGCGGGATTGCGCCGTCGGCGGTCGTGGGATCGCTGGGCGCGCGCGCCGGGCTGTACGAATCGGGGAGCGTGCGGGTGCACCCGACGGGCTCGGTGTCGGTCTTCACCGGGACGCACAGCCACGGGCAGGGGCACGAGACGACCTTCGCGCAGATCGTGTCGGACATGCTCGGGGTCGACTTCGAAGCGGTGGACGTGGTGCACGGCGACTCGGCGAAGATCCCGTTCGGGATGGGGACCTACGGGTCGCGCTCGCTTGCGGTGGGCGGGACCGCGATCTATCTGGCGGTCGAGAAGGTGATCGAGAAGGGCAGGAAGATCGCCGCGCACCTGCTGGAGGCGTCGGTCGAGGACGTCGAGTTCGCGAACGGGTCGTTCACGGTGGCCGGCACGGACCGGTCGAAGTCGCTGGGCGAGGTGGCGCTCACGGCCTACGTGCCGCACAACTACCCCGAGGGGCTGGAGCCGGGGCTGGAGGAGACGGCGTTCTACGATCCGCTCAACTTCACCTACCCGGCGGGCACGCACATCGCCGAGGTCGAGGTGGACCCGGAGACGGGCGTGGTCGAGGTCGTGGCCGTGACGGGCGCGGACGATGTGGGGCGCATCATCAATCCGATGATCGTGGACGGCCAGCTGCACGGCGGCCTTGCGCACGGGATCGGCCAGGCCCTGCTCGAAGAGTGCCTCTACCAGGACGACGGCCAGCTGCAGACCGGGTCCTACCTGGACTACACCATGCCCCGGGCGGCGGACCTGCCCTCGTTCAACATCAACCACAACACGACGCTCTGCACGCACAACCCCCTCGGCGCGAAGGGCGTCGGCGAGGTTGGGTCGATCGGGGTGCCGCCGGCGGTGATCAACGCGGTGATCGACGCGCTGCGCCCGCTCGGCGTGGACGACATGACGATGCCCGCGACGCCCGAGAGGGTGTGGCAGGCGATCCAGCGGGCCCAGGGCTGATCGGAGGATCTTGTGAAAGATTTCACATACCACGCGCCGACATCGGTGAACGAAGCGATCGCGGCCCTTCGGAGCGCCGAGGGCGCGAAGCTGATCGCGGGCGGGCACAGCCTGCTGCCGGTCATGAAGCTGAACCTGTCGGCGCCGACCGACCTGGTCTCGCTTGCGGGCGTGCCGGGGCTGGCCGACATCGACGACGGCGGCGACGCGGTGACTGTGGGGGCGATGTGCACCCACGCGCAGGTCGCCGCTTCGGGGGTCGTGCAGCGTCGCATTCCGGCGCTGGCCCAGATGGCCGAGGGGATCGGCGACGCCCAGGTGAGGAACGCGGGCACGATCGGGGGATCGGTGGCGCACAACGACCCCGCGGCGGACTACCCGGCGGCGTGCGTGGCGCTGGGCGCGACGATCGTCACGGACCGGCGCGAGATCCACGCCGACGACTTCTTCCGGGGGCTGTTCGCGACGGCGCTGGAGAGCGACGAGATCGTCGCGGCGGTGCGCTTCCCCGTGCCGTCCCGCGCCGGGTGGGCCAAGTTCGCCAACCCGGCGTCCAAGTACGCGATCGCCGGGGTGATGGTGGCGGACGGGCCGGCCGGCGCGAGGGTGGCGGTGACGGGTGCTTCGGGCGACGGGGTGTTCAGGGTGGCCGAGATGGAGGCCGCGCTGGACGGGTCGTTCAGCGCCGATGCGGTGGCCGGGATTGGGGTGTCGGCCGACGGGCTGCTGTCGGACACGGCGGCGGGCCCCGAGTACCGCGCCCATCTGATCGGCGTGATGGCCCGCCGGGCGGTGGAGGCCTGCGCATAGCGGCGCGCCGCGAGGCCCACAACCAGGTGCGCGGAGGCGCAGGCCCGGCTCCGGGGTCGGTCGACGACACGGTCGAGATGCTTCGGGGGCAGGGCTACGTGGCCGACGAAGGCCTCGGCACGGCGCTCTTTCTGTCGCTGCGGCTGGGGAGGCCGCTGCTGCTGGAGGGCGAAGCCGGGGTGGGCAAGACCGAGGTGGCGAAGACCCTGGCCGCCGGGCTGGGCCGCAGGCTCATCCGTCTCCAGTGCTACGAGGGGCTGGACCTTGCGTCCGCCGCGTACGAGTGGAACTACGCGAAGCAGATGGTCCACATTCGGGCGGCGGAAGCGGCCACGGCCACCGCCGACCTGGCCCGCGACGTGTTCTCGGAGGACTTTCTGATTCGGCGGCCCCTGTTGGCCGCGCTCGACCCCGGGGACGCCCCCGTCCTGCTGATCGACGAGCTCGACCGGACCGACGAGCCCTTCGAGGCCTACCTTCTCGAAGTGCTCTCGGACTTCCAGATCACCATTCCCGAGCTTGGGACCGTCACCGCCGCCGAACCGCCGATGGTGGTGATCACCTCGAACCGCACCCGCGAGATCCACGACGCGCTCAAGCGCCGCTGCATCTACCACTGGATCGACTATCCCACCGCCGCGCGGGAACTCGAGATTCTGGCTTCGCGCGTTCCGGACGCCCCCGAGCAGCTCGGCCAGCAGGTCGTCGCCTTCGTCCAGAAGGTGCGCGAGCTGGAGCTGTTCAAGCGCCCCGGCGTGGCCGAAACGCTGGACTGGACCCAGGCGCTGATGGCGCTCGACCGCCGCTCACTCGACCGCGAGACCGTGCACCGCACCCTGGGCGTGCTCCTCAAGTACCAGGACGACCTGGCGCAGATGGCTGCAGGCGGGGTGGACGAGGCGATGGGCGGTGGGGGCGGGGGGGGATCGATGTCCCGCGATCAGGGAGCCGAGGACGCTGTCGCAGGCTGAAACGCGCGCATGATCCACGTTGGGGCGCGGAAGCCAGACGGGGAGCGGTGCAGAAGGCCCCTATCGACAAGCCAGTTCAGGTCGCGGGTCAGTGTCTTGGTCGTCTTGGTCGCGTAGAGTCGGGCCAGGCTTGGAGTAAGGTCCGGGATCTGCCTCCTGGGCACCGATTCGTCCAGTTGGCCAAGGGTCAGCGTCAGCTCGCGACGGCGATCACGCGCTTCGGACCTCAGGCCTGTCCTGAACTGTTCGTAGACGTAGTGCTCCCAGGCCAATTGCAGGTGCGACGCCTCGACGCGCTTGCATTGCTCCTCCAGTCCGTCCACCAGTCCTGCAAGGGAGTACTCGACGAAGCCCATGACATCTCCCTGCCCGGAGTTGGCGCGGCTGGATCGGTCAAGCTGGCGGTAGTACTCGGTTCTCGTGGTGTTGTAGTGGTTGCTCAAGAGATGGGCACATGCGTCCGGCACCCCCGCGCGGGCCAGGATCATGAATTCGACAAGCCGCGCGGTCCGGCCGTTTCCGTCTCCGAAAGGGTGGATCCAAAGGATGTACAGGTGGGCGAGGGCCGCCCGCAGGATGGCGTCCCCCATGCGATTCCGGAGGTATCGCGAGATGCTGGGCCAGAGGTCGTCGCCTTCGATCCAACGGCACAGCCGATGGAGCAGCAGGCTGCAGTCCTCCCGTGGTGCCCCGCGGTAGCGTCCCACCACGACACTGCCCCGGGAGACTTCGCCGGGGACGACACCCTCATCAAGGTGCGGCCCAAGGTCCCGGAGCACCGCTTTGTTCGCGTCGGCGATCCACTCGGGGGTGAGCGCCGGTGTTTTACCCCCGCTAATGTCCGCAAAGATGTCATTGATTGCGGCGAGCACATTGTCGACTTCCTGGCCGAGATAGGCATGGGACTGCGGCAGCGTCCCCCCACCATCGATCCGGTCTCGAATCTGCTCCTCGGTCAGCGTGTTTCCCTCGATTGCGGTTGTTGCTTGCACGCCTTTGACTAGGAAGAGGCGACGCATGTCTTCTGCCGCAGGGGGCGGAATTACGGCCTCTGCGACTTGTTGGCACCTGGACGCGGCTTGCCCCAGGAGGAACCAGAGCCTGGGCGGAGCGCGCTCCGTTTGGAACCGAAACGAGATCCAAGGATGTGTCCGTTCGTAGGTCCTCTGGCTCACGGTGTCTCTCCTGCGCGAGTGTTCACGGTGGCATGTCGAGTAAATTATATGGGCTCCAGTGTCCTGTGTCATGTCTCCAGTCTAGTTGGGCACGGTGATTGACGGTCGGCCGGGTCAGGCGGTCACGCTCTTGGCGAAGGCGCAAGCGCCGAGCTGGCCCTTGAGACGCCAATTGAGTAGACTGCGCAAGCAGCCCATGACTTGGAGGGACAGACGTGCGGACCACCCCCCACCGCCTCCCGGATCACGTCGCGCACTTCGTGCGCCTGTTGCGCGCCGCGGGCCTGCCCGTTGGGCCCGGCCACACGATCACGGCCGTGCGAGCGCTGGCCGCCATCGACGTCACGGCCAAGGGCCAGTTCTACTGGGCTCTGCACAGCTCGCTGGTCACGAAGCGGGAGCACCGCCGCATCTTTGACAGCGCGTTCCGGCTCTTCTGGCGCGACCCCTTCGGCCCCGACGAGGCCTTGGCGGCGCTCCTGTCGCGTTCCCGGGTCCCCGTCGAGCGACCGCCGCGCCGAACCCCCGCCCGGCTTGCACAGGAGAGCGAACAGGGCCCGCGCCAGCCGCCTGCGGGCGATCGCGAGGCCGTGCACGAGATACCGGTGCATCTGGCCTACTCGCCCGCCGAAGTGCTGCGAACGAAGGACTTCGAGGAGATGACCGCCGCCGAGGTCATTCAGGCAAGAGAGGCGATACGGTCGCTGCGGCTCGACCTGCGCCCCGTGCCGACACGGAGGCGCACGCCCGATCCCGCGGGGCGCTTCGTAGACCTGCGTCGCACGCTGCAGAACGGTGTGCGGACCGGCGGGCTGCCCTTGCCGCTGGAGCGCCGATCGGTGAGCAAGCGGTGCCCGGTCATCGTGGCTTTGTGCGACATCTCGGGATCCATGGAAGCGTATTCGCGCATTCTTCTGCACTTCTTTCACACCCTGACCAACGCCGCCGACCGCGTGCACACGTTCGTCTTCGGAACCCGGCTCACCAACGTCACGCGCCTGCTGCGCGACCGCGACGTGGACAGGGCGCTGGGGCGCGTCGGCTCCGAGGTCCGGGACTGGTACGGCGGCACGCGGATCGGCGCTGCGCTCAGGGCGTTCAATCTTCTCTGGTCAAGGCGGTTGCTCGCTTCCGGGGCGGTCGTGCTGCTCGTGACTGACGGGCTGGACCGCGAGGGCGGAGGCGGCATCCAGGCCGAGGCGCGGCGTCTCCGCAAGTCGTGCCGTCAGCTGATCTGGCTGAACCCGCTGCTGCGCTACCGCGCCTTTGCTCCGAAGGCGGCCGGTATCCGCGCGCTTCTTCCAGAGGTCGACGAGCACCGCCCAATCCACAATCTCGAAAGCCTGGTCCAGCTCGCGGAAGCGCTTGGCGCTGCGGCCGCGCCGGCGGGAAGGGGCGGCGTGTAGCGGCGGGCGGCAGGCGGCTGCCGGTGGCTTGGCGCCCCTTGCCGACGGCCGAACTCGCGGCGCAGTATAGGGCCGAGTCTCTCTAAGAGCCGTGGGCGTCCGGCACAGTGGCGGGCGCTCGTCGGTTCGGCTGGAAGATTGGAGCGGGTCATGTGCGTTCGCACGGGTTCGGCGCAAGCCCATCGTGGTTCGATGGCGGTGTCCTCGCGGTGGAGCTGGCGTCGGGTGGGGGCGCTGGCGGGGTCGGCGGTGTTGCTTGCAGTGGCCAGTCTGCTGGCGAGTTGCGGGGACGAGGAGCCGACTGCGCCGCCCCTCGCTGAGCCCGTTGCCACAAGCATCAGCGTGTCGCCGACGGACATGACGCTGGATGCGCTGGGGGACACGGTGCGCCTGACGGCCACGGTGCTGGATCAGCGAGGGCAGGTCATGGTGGGCGCCGCGGTCACATGGTCGTCCAGCGACGAAGCGGTGGTGGCGGTGGATGCGGCCGGGTTGGCGACGGCGGTGGCGGACGGCGACGCGGTGGTGACGGCGGCGATCGGCGAGGATCGCGCGGCCGCCGCATCGATCGCGGTTCGGGCCGGGGCGGCGACCGACCGACAGGCACTTGATGCGTTCTTCAGAGCGACCGTTGGGCCGGCTTGGAGGGACAAGTCCAATTGGCTTAGCAACGCACCGCTCGATGAGTGGAATGGCGTGACCACTGACTCTGCGGGACGAGTGGTGGGCCTCGAACTTCCCAACAACGGATTGCGCGGGGTGATCCCGCCCGAGATCGGCTCGCTTGAGATGCTTGTTCGGCTTCATCTCGGTGGCAGCGACTTCAGGTCCGGCGCGAAGTGCAGTGCTTCTGGATTCCCTGACGCGATCCAGGTGGCAGCGGACGGAGACGGGGCGACGAATGAGTCGGGGAATACCCTGCGACTATGGCCCCGCGTCAGCCAAGGTGGCGAGGAAAGGCGGGACTGGAGAGTCGTTCCCCCGGCCGTCCCATCCGAAGATCGGACTACTGCAAACCGACTAACTGGCGGCATTCCGCCCGAGCTGGGCAACTTGACAAGACTTGAGTATCTCAATCTACAAGGCAACGAGTTGTCTGGCAGCATACCCGCTGAACTCGGTCGCCTCTCCAAGTTGGACCACCTGCTGCTCGCCGCAAATCGGCTGTCGGGAGACTTGCCCAGCGAACTTGGTGGCCTTCCCGAACTTCGAGTACTGCGCGTCGGTTACAACGAGCTCTCGGGGCCGTTGCAGCGGACCCTCGAAGGCCTTCACGGACTCGAGGTCTTCAGCGCACCAGGAAACCGATTTGAGGGGGCGATTCCGAAGGAACTGTGGAGCCTAACGAGCCTGCGGGAGGTTGATTTCTGGGGTAGTAAGCTGAGCGGGCCCGTTTCACCGGATATTGGACGACTGGTGAATCTCGAGTCCCTCGACTTCACATGCAACGCACTGGCGGGCCCAATTCCGAACAGCATTGGCAATCTGCGCCGTCTAGTGAAGCTGATCTTTGTGGGCAACTTGCTTGTGGGGGAGATTCCCAATGCCATTGGCGAGCTCGACCAGCTGAAGTCACTCAATTTGCTCTTCAATGCCCTAACGGGTCCGCTCCCGCCGGAGCTGGGGAAGATGTCCAGCTTGAACCAACTTCTTCTTGCTCGCAACAACTTATCCGGACCTATCCCATCGGAGATTGGCCGACTCCAGAGCTTGAAGGAGCTCCAAGCGAGCTTCAACAACTTGACGGGTGCGTTGCCTTCAGAGCTGGGCAACTTGACCAACGTCCAGATTCTGAACTTGGCGTCCAACGATCTGAGTGGACCGATCCCGGAAACGTTGGGGAACCTCGGCGACGTGACCTTTATCGATCTATCACGCAACGGTCTCACGGGCCACATTCCTCCGTCTGTGGGGCGGCTGACTCGACTTAGGTCGTTGATCTTGTACGACAACAGTATTTCGGGCCCTCTGCCGACGGAGCTCGTGGAGCTGACTGGCCTGGTCCGACTTGACCTGGGCTTCAACCAACTCACGGGTTCGATCCCGCCAGAGCTTGGGAAGCTGGCTGGCTTGCAAGTGATGGACCTCGGGGTCAACGATCTCACGGGCCCCATTCCACCGGAGATCGGGAACTTGGTTGGTCTGGAGGTTCTGGGCCTGCATGGGAACCAGCTTTCCGGGACGGTTCCGCCCGAGCTCGGGAGGCTGACCAATCTGGAAAGGCTCTTGATATCCAGCAACAAGCTCAGCGGACCGCTGCCACGGGAGCTCATGGATCTGCCGCTAACGTACTTGCGGTGGTTCGGCAACGACTTGTGCGTGGACCGGGAGCGGACGTTTCAGCGGTGGCTGGCCAACCTTGGCGTGGGTCCCGGTCCGACCGAAGTGTGCAAGCTGCTGCCGCGCGTGGTTCTGGCTGACTTCTACAATGCGACCGGAGGCCAGGGTTGGGCGAACAAGACCAACTGGCTCACTGACGCGCCGCTGGCTTCCTGGCATGGGATCACGATCGAAGACAGCCTCGTCACGGGGCTCGATCTCCGTGACAACCAGCTGTCCGGGGCCTTTCCGGCGGCTATCGGGGATTGGGTGGACCTGAAGCGCTTGGACCTGAGTGGCAACCGGCTGTCCGGCTCCCTTCCCATCGACCTCGGCGGTCTCGGCGGTCTGGAGGTCCTCAACGTGGCTGGCAATGAGCTCGAAGGGCCGTTGCCAGCAGTGCTCTCCGAGCTTGAGGCGCTCAAGACATTCGACTGGACGGCCAGCGGTGCGTGTGCGCCCGGCGCGACGTGGTTCCAACAATGGCTGAGTGCAATACCAACTCACCGCGGCCCTCGGTGCGATGATGCGCCGTTCACCTTGTCGGTCGTGGCTGCCCCGCCCACACAAGCGGCGCAGAGCGTGGACGCCTCGGTTCCGCTGATTGCTGGGCGAACGGCTGTGGTGCCCGTCCTGGCCGCCGCCGACCGTGCGAACGACCTGCGGCCCGACGTGCGGGTCACCGTCCATTCGAGCTCGGGCACGACCCATGTCGAACAGGTGCGTTGGTGGTCACCGCGCGGGATACCCGACGTGCTGGACATCGCCCGCCCAGACTTGGGGCAGGCGGTCGTGCTTCCGGCGGCTTGGGTGGCGCCGGGCGCGGAGATAGAGGTGGAAGTGGACCCCGAAGGCCAGATCGACTGGGCGGACGGCAGTGGCACGCGCTCGAAGCGATTTGCCCTCGACGTGCGAGAGCTGCCGATCATGGAACTGACCATTGTTCCGGTCCTTGCGGAATCGAGCCCGGACAGCAGCGTCATGGAGTGGGTGCAGAGCGAGGACGATCCGGCCATCGAATTCATGCGCACGGTGCTACCGGTGGGCGGGCTCAGTCTCGAAGTACGCGAGCCCTTGACGGTGAGCAGTTTGCCCCGGGACTATGCGACTTGGGTGGAGTTGCTTGTCAGCATCGAGGCGCTCAAGGCACTGGAAGGCGAGGGCGGCTACTGGTATGGAGTCACACTGAGAGGTGACGGAGGGATCGCTGGCATCGCGTCGGGTATTGCGAGCGTCGGTAGTGCGAGCGTCGGCGTACCCTCCGAGGAAGTGCTCGCGCATGAACTTGGCCACAACATGAGTCTCCGGCATGCACCGTGCGGCTTTCTCATCTCCTTCTTGGACCCGAACTACCCAAACGGCAACGGCACCATCGGCGTCGTCGGCCACGATCCGCGCACGGGCGAGTGGCTGGAGCCGTCGACGTACGACCTGATGTCGTACTGCGGCCCCACCTGGATCAGCGACTACCACTTCAACAAGGCCATGCAGTACCGCCTGACCACCGAGGCGGCGGCCAAGACAGCCGCCCTCGCCGCCCAGCAGGCACCCCGCGGCAGTCGGCTGCTCCTGTGGGGCGGCGTCAGCCCCGAGGGCGAGCTTCGCCTGGACCCGTCCTTCGTGCTGGAGGGTCCCGAGCGCGTTGCTGCCGACCCCGGCCCGTACCGCGTCGAGGGGCTGGACGGCGACGGCGCGCGCATCTTCAGGCTGGACTTCGACATGATGGAGGATTCGCACGGAGGTGCGAGCTTCCAGTTCCTGGTCCCCTTCGACGAGGCGCGCTTTGCGGACCTCGCGCGCATCGAGCTGACCGGGCCGGAAGGTTCGGTGGCGCTGGACAGGCGCACGCCCGTCGCGCCGATGGTCATCGAGATCGACCGCGAGACGCGGCGGATCCGGGCGATCCTGCGCGGAGAGTCGGCAGAGCGGGCGGCTGCCGCGTTCCAAGCTGCCCAGGACGCTGCCAGCGGAAGCCAGGCGGCCGCGGTGCTAGGAGAAACGGTGACGCTGGTCAGCTACGGCGTGCCCGAGGTGCGCAGGTAGCGGCGCGCCCGCCCTCGGCCAGCAGGTCGTCGCCTTCGTCCAGAAGGTCCGCGAGCTGGAGGGGGTGAGAGGTACCCTTGGGGGAGCAAATTGACTAGACTGGATTGACCAGACCAACGAAGACTTCGGAGGACGGGAAGTGCGAACTGTCAACATGTACCAGGCCAAGACACACCTTTCCCGTCTTGTGCGCGAGGCGGCGGAGGGCGACCCATTCGTCATCGCCCGGGCGGGAAAGCCCCTCGTAAAGGTGGTGTCGCTTGACGCCCCCGTGCCGCTCGTCGGGAAGCGCCTGGGGTTCCTGAAGGGGCAGATTCGAGTCCCCGACGACTTCGACCGCATGGGGGCCCGCGAGATCGGGTCCATGTTTGCGGGAACGGAATGAGCATCCTACTTGACACGCACATCCTGCTGTGGGCGGCTGGCGCACCGCACCGCCTGCCACCCCATGCGATGTCGCTGTTGGAGGATGACGGAACCCGGCTGTTCTACAGCGCCGCATCGATCTGGGAAGTAGCCATCAAGGGGGCACTAGATCGGTCGGACTTCCGCGCCGATCCCCGGCTGCTTCGGCGCGGACTATTGGAAAACGGCTACGGCGAGCTGCCTGTGTCCGGGGCACACGCCGCCGCCGTGGGCCTTCTTCCTCGCATACACCGAGATCCCTTCGACCGAATCCTTGTCGCTCAGGCCCAGATCGAAGGGCTGACCCTGCTGACGAGCGACAGCACCATCGGACGATACCCGGGGCCCATCAGACTCGTGTAGGCGGGGCGCGTTCTCGAGGCGCTGGCCGCCATCGACGTCACGGCCACGCGTCCCCGAGGTGCGCAGGTAGCGGCGCGCCCGCCCCCGCGGGACCCGTCGCGAGCACGGTGCCCCTCGGCGCCCAGTCCCCGCCCCCGCCCCCCTTCTGGCGCGCCTCACCCTCGCCCCCTATCATGCATGGAGCCGCGTCGGACCCGAACCCTGGGCCGGCGACCGACGAACCACTTCCCGGCATCGGAAGGAGAGAAGGAACGATGAACACCCATTTCACACGCCGTCACTTCATGGGGGGCGCCGCCGCGGCGCTCGGCGCGCTCAGCCTGCGGCCCGCTTCGGCGTTCGCGTCGCTCAACCTCCGTCCGCCGCCGCCCGGGCTCGTCCCGGCGGACCCGTACGACGACCTGGCCAAGCTGGCGTCGAACGAGAACCCGTACGGGCCTTCCGAGAAGATGATGGCGTCGATGAACGCCGCATGGAAGTACTCGAACCGGTACGGCTATCCCGACGGCGACGTGCTCGAGAAGATCGCCGAGCACCACGGCGTCGACACCCGCCACATCATCATGCACGCGGGATCGGGCGAGACGCTGAAGGTGGCCGCGCTCGCGTTTCTGCGGCACGAAGAGAAGGTGGTCGGCGTCGAGCCCACCTTCCTCACCGTGTACCGCGCCGCAACGGGCATCGACGCCGACGCGATCACGCGCCCGCTGCTGCCCGACCACACGCAGGACATCGACGACCTGATCCAGGTCACCAAGCGCAACTACCGCGACGTGGGCATGGTCTACGTCTGCAATCCCAACAACCCGACCGGCGTCGTGGTCCCCGATTCCGACATCCGGCACCTTCTCGACAACATTCCCGAGGACATCCCGGTCCTGATCGACGAGGCGTATCACCACTTCGTGCAGGATCCGCGCTACGCGACCGCGGTGCCCTACATCAAGGAGGGCCGCAAGGTCCTGGTCACCCGCACCTTCTCGAAGATCTACGGCATGGCGGGTCTGCGGCTGGGCTACGGGATCGCCCCGCCCGAGATGATCGACCAGATGCGCACCTACACGACCGGCACGATCAACGCGCTGGTCAAGTGGGGCGGCGTGGCCGCGCTCGAGGACACCGAGTCCGAGCGCTGGGTCCGGGACACCACCATCGCCCTGCGCGACGCCACGGCCGACGAGCTCCGCAGCCAGGGCTTCGAGGTCGTCCCGTCCGAGACCAACTTCTTCATGGTCAACACCGGTCGGCCCGCATCCGAAGTGCGGGCGGCGTTCAGAGAGCGCAACGTCGCCGTGGGCCGCGACTTCCCGCCGATGCTCGACTATCTCAGGGTGTCGATTGGGACGGAAGAGGAGATGGACCGCTTCCTCGCGGGGTGGAATGCGATCTTCCCCGACGGCATGACGGCCACGGGGCGCTAGCGGGATAGCCGCCTAGGCGCCCAAGCCTCGCTGGCCGGCCCCACGGACCGCCACAGCCCGTGGAGCAAGCCCGCGGTCGCACCGCGCGCTTGCTCCACCGGCTGCTAGTGGTGCGGCAGCGCTCCGGCGCCCACGCGCACCTGAACCCGAACGCTGCGCGGCGTTCCCGGCACGAATCATGTCCACATTGCATTTCTGCTTCTGGGTGCGGCACCTTGCCCGCACACGCACGCTCATGACAGCGGGGGCGCTCGTCGCCGCCTTCCTGCCATGGGCTGCCGCGCCAGCCAGCGGCCAGGACTGCCCCGACGGCCTCGAGGTGCTGGTTGAGCGCCCATACGCCGAAGATGCGGGCCTTGCCGCCGGGGCCACCGTGTCGATGCGCTCGGCCATCGGCGCCGATCCTTGCACGGCGGTGGTCGCAGGCACCTTCGAGCCGCCGCCCGACCCGGCCACGCTCAACGCCACGCGCCCTCGCGTGCTGCTGCACTTGCCACACATGCAGGCCCTGACCGGTCGGCGGGACGAGGTCGACTACTTCACGGTGCGGGTCCGGCCCGGCACCGACCTTGCCGTGCTGGCCGCCGACCTGGAGCCGCTGCTGCCCGGCGCCCAGGTCTTGCCCGTCAGCGAGGTGGCCGAGCGATCGTCGACCACGTTCCGCGTCGTTAGCCGCTTCCACACGGCAATCGCGGCGATCACCCTGATCGCGGGGGGCGTGTTCCTCGCCTGCATCATGATCCTGAAGGTGCAGGAACGCCGCCTGCCGGTTGCGGCGGCGCGGCTCACCGGGATCCCGCGGCGCATGCTCTTCTGGTGGACCGTGTCCGAGGCGGCGCTGCTGTCCACGCTGGGCGGAGCCGCCGGCTTCGGCGTCGGCATCGCGAGCTCGGCTGTGGTCAACGCGTACTACCAGCGCTACTACGACACCACGCTGGTGTTCTCGCAGGTGACCGGAACGGTCGTGGCGGAAGCGCTGGCGCTGGCACTGCTGCTGGGCATGGCGGCGGGAGTGTTCGTGGCCTCGCGGCTGCTGGCGTCCAATCCCCTGCGCGAAGTCGGGCGGTAGGACGCCGGGATTGCCCACGGACCGCTAGCCGCAATCATGCTCGCGCTCAACTCGATCCGGGAGTTCCGGACACGGCCGCTCCGCACCGTGCTGACCCTGGCGGGCGTGGCGGTCACGACCGCGATGCTCGCCGACATGCTCATGCTGGGCCGCGGAATAACGCGCAGCTTCGGCGAGCTGCTCGAGTCGCGCGGCTACGAGCTGCGGCTCGTCCCGCAGGGCATCCTCCCGTTCGACACCGAGGCCACGATCCCCGGGTTTGCCGCGCTGCGCGACAGCGTGGAGAGCGTTCCGGGCGTCGAGCGGGTCGCGCCCGTGCTGGCGGCGTCGGTCACGCTGGAGACTGCGGGCGACGCGGGCGACGGTGCGGGCTCCGCCGCCGGGCCCTCGGTCGAGGCGCTGGCGCTCGGCATGGACGCGGGCGACCAGGGTCTGTATCGCCTCACGGCCGGCGCGATGCCCCGGCCCGGCGAGGTGCTGACCGACGCCGACGTGGGGGCCGCCCTTGGCGTCCAAGTGGGCGGCGCGGTGCGGCTGCGGCCCGCCGGCGCGAGCGGCGCGTGGGGACGCCGCACCGCGGCGCGGGTCTCGGGCGTGGGCGAGTTCGCCTTTGCCTCGCGCGGGGATCTGCAGGTCGTGCTGCGCCTCGACGACCTGCAGGCGCTCTCGTCGCAGGAGGATCGGGTGTCGTTCGCAATGATCCGAATAGGCGAAGGGTTCGACCCCGACTCGGTGCGGGCCGCGATCCTGGCCCGGATCGAAGGCGCGGAGATCGTGACGCTGGCTGGAATAACGGAACGCATGGACGCGCGCCTGTCCTACTTCCGTCAGACGGCGCTGATCCTTGCGACCGTGAGCCTTGTCGTGGCCACGCTTCTGGTCGGCACCCTGACCGCGGTGTCGGTGAGCGAGCGGCTGGGCCTGATCGCGGCGCTGCGGGCGATCGGTCTCTCGCGGCGAAGGATCGTGGGCGGACTCGCTGCCGAAAGCCTTGTGCTCTGCTCCATCGGCGGCGCGATCGGCGTTGGGCTGTCGGTGGTGGTGGCGGCCTACCTCGAGTCCATCCTGTCCGACTTTCCCGGCCTGCCCGTGGCGGTGCGGTTCTTCGTCGTCAGCGCCGACAGCCTGGTGACCGCGTTTGCCCTGCTGCTGGTGTCCGGGGCGGTTGCAGGGCTGATTCCGGCGCTGAACGCGACCCGCCTCGAGGTGGCCTCGATCCTGCACAAGGAGGCACCGTGACCGGGCCCGTGGTCGCCGCCCGCGACCTGACGCGCGACTACCGCGCCGGACGTGCGCGCGTGCGGGCGCTGCGCGGCGTCTCGCTCGTGGTGCCCAAGGGGGACTTTCTGGCGCTGACCGGGCCCAGCGGGTCCGGCAAGTCCACGCTGCTGCATCTGCTGGGCGGGGTCGACACGCCGACTTCGGGCGAGGTGGTGTTTCTGGGGCGCAACCTTGCCCGGATGTCGGTCGAGGAGCGGGCCGCGCTGCGCCTCAACCAGGTCGGCCTCGTGTTCCAGCGGTTCCACCTGCTCCCAATGCTCACCGCGCTCGAAAACGTGGAGCTTCCGCAGGCAGCGGCGCGCGTGCCCCGCAAGATGCGGCGCGAGAGAGCGGCTGCCGTGCTCGAACGCGTCGGCCTTGCCGACAGGCTCGACCACCGGCCCGGGGAACTGTCCGGAGGCCAATGCCAGCGTGTCGCGATTGCGCGCGCCCTGGCCAACGAACCCGCGCTCGTGCTGGCCGACGAGCCCACTGGCGAGCTCGACCGCGCCACCTCGCGGCGGGTGCTCTCGCTGTTCCAGTCGCTCAACGCCGAGGGCGCCACGCTGGTCGTGGCGACGCACGATCCCGAGCTCGCGGAGGGGGCAAAGCGCAGCATCCAGGTGGTGGACGGAAGGGCGTCGTCGTGATTGCGGGGGAGGTGCCTGATCGCGGGGGTGGGCCGATGATCGCGGGGACGTCGTCGTGATCCTGCGCCTTGTGTGGGCCTCGGTGCGGCAAAGGGCGGGGCGCAGCGCGCTGCTGCTGGGCGGCTACGCGCTCGGCGTGGGGGTCACGATCGTGCTGCTCTCGGTGGGGCAGGCCATGGTCGACCAGGCGCGCGACAGGACGCTGCTGGGCGGCGGCGACCTGATCGTCCTGCCCGAGGGCATCGATCTCGAGACGCTCCGAACCGGCGGCGCGAGCTCGATGTACTTCTCGGTCGAGCAGGCCGCGCTCCTCTACCGCGAGGTGCTTGCGGGCACGCGCTTCGACGGCCGCATTGCAGCTGCGGCGCCCTGGATCGACGACGCGCTCCTCTACCTGGAGGCCGACACGGGGCTGGTGCCCCTCTCGGCCGGCGCGACGCTCCCCGACCTGGCCGCGGACCTGGGCGCGGCGCCCGATCTGGTCACCGGCGCATGGCGCGACGCGGACGCCGACCGCCGCTGGCGCAGCCCGTCGACGGCCGAGTTCTACCGCTCCATCGACGGCCTGCACCTTCCACGGGGCGCGGCGGCGCAGGACACGACGTGGGCCGAGTGGCACTACTTCAACGTGATGCTGCCGGACGCGGGATGGCTGTACCTGACGTACATGGTCGGCGGCGAGGTCCCCGACGGGAACTGGTCGGGACGCATGCTGGCCACCCGGGTCGCCCTGGAGCCCGAGGGCGAGACCGTGTATTCGGTGATCATGGGGCCGGAGAGCGTCGAGTTCGCCGAGGGCGAGCCCGATCTGGTCATCGGCGCTTCCAGCGTGAAGATCCAGGCGGACGGCTCGTATCGGCTGCGGGCTCGCGTGCCGGTCGAGGCTGCCGCCGCCCGGGGCGCCCCGGCCCAGCTCACCGTCGATCTGACCGTGTCGGAGCGCAACCGCCGTTACCTGCCGCCGGTCGACATCGGCGGCAACGACTTCGTCTCGGGCTACACGGTTCCGCTGCTCGACGCCCAGGCCACGGGGCAGATCTGCGAAGGGACGCGCTGCTACACGCTCGACGGCGCGCGCACCTACCACGATCACAACTGGGGCACCTGGTCCAGGGTGACATGGGACTGGGGCCAGGCCAGGGCGGGCCGCTACTCGGTGCTGTACGGAGGCGTCGCGCAGCAAAACGGGGATTCGGCGGCGACCCAGGGCGGCCGATTCCTGTATGTGACCGACGAGCACGGCTTCGCGGGCGTGTTCTCGATCCGCGAAATCACCACTCTGTGGCCCGGCAACGAGGGGCTGGGCGCACCCGAAGCCATCGCGATCCGCGCCGACAACGGACCGGACTCGCTCGCCCTCAGCGTCGCCGTCGGCCACTCGCGCGCAACGCCGGTTCCCATCGCCGCCGACGGTCCAGACGCTCTATTCTTCCAGATGCGAGGCACGCTGGAGTTGTCCGGCAGCCTGTTGGGACGCGAAGTTCAGGCAACGGGAGACGGGTTCTTCGAGACCTGGATCCGCGGACGCTGATTGCCAAGGACGCTTCCTCCGTACGGGGTGAAGCATGATGCACGAATGAACGCAGGCACACATGAACAAGGAGGCACCATGAACGCAGGATCGCGCACCGCCGCAGCCGCAACGGCTCTCTTCCTTTTGGCCGCGTTCCCTCTGCCCGGGCTGTCCGCGCAGGACTCGCAGGCGCCCGTCCTGCTGAGGCTCGCGCCGCCCGAGGGCCAGACGTCCCGATACGCCATGTCCATGCAAGTGGATATGGATGCTCCGATGGCGCCGGCGTCCGGCCCGATGATGACGATGCGAATGGAGATCGGGCAAACAGTCATGGCGGTGGGGGACGATGTGATTCGCTACCGGCAGACGATCGACTCCATGACCATGACCTCGGCCATGCCGGGCATGGGGGACATGATGCCGGACTTGTCGGGGACTGCCTTCACCGTGGAAACGGACGCGCGCGGGCAGATGCTTGGAGTCACCGGGTCCGAGGGCTCCCTCGAAGCCACCGACGCCCGCGTTGAAGCTCTCCTCCAGGGATCGAGCTACTTCATCTTCCCCGAAGAAGAGGTCAGCCCGGGGGATTCCTGGACGCAGGAGGTGCCGATGGACCTTTCGATGGGTACTGGCGGGGGGTCCGCGGACGTGGCCGTTGCGTACACCTTCGTCGGCCTCGAGGGCAGCGTGGCCACCGTCTCCTTCGACGGGCCGATCGACACGGAAGTGGACATGGGCGGCATGGCGATGGCGGTGACCGGGGCCCTGACGGGCACCATGGTCGTGGACCTCGACGCCGGGCGCTTCCGGAGCCTGGCGAGCGAGGCAAACGTAGACATCGACATGGGGGCCATGGCGGTCAAGTCGACCACGACCGTGACCATGGAGCTGCTACCGGGCTCCTGACGCCCGCCCCGCGGCGCGCCCCTTCCCCGAGTCGGCCGGGCTGGCCAGCGCTTCGGGGAAGGGCGCGAATATCGCCTGGTCCAGGATGTAGTCGGACCCGAAGCGCACCGCCCACGACTCGAGCAGCGAGGCGACCGCGCTGGCGGGCAGCTGTCCCTGACGGTACCGCGCAAGCAGCTCGGCGAAGTGCTGCTTCTCGCCGCGGCTCAGTTCCTTGCGGAAGAAGCCCGAAATGTGCTGGAACACGTTGATCACCGACGTGTACCGGGGCGAATCCCGCAGCGCGCGCTGGAACCCGTCGCGGTACCACCCCAACACGGCCTCGAACCCCTCCCGACGGGGATTGGCCACCACCCGTCCCAA
Source organism: Longimicrobiales bacterium (assembly GCA_965221535.1). Lineage (GTDB taxonomy): Bacteria > Gemmatimonadota > Gemmatimonadetes > Longimicrobiales > Gaopeijiaceae > Bin94. Next base: position 471,936 of record OZ244894.1, read on the forward strand.
TTCGCGCAGCTTGCGCTCGCTGTAGGCCAGGAGCAGGAACTTGTACGCGGCGTGGAACTGGACGAGACGCGCCATGCGGCCGCTGCGGGCCACCTCGCGCAACCGTGCGAGCGCGAACAGCTTGGTCAGGAAGTGTTCGCGGATGCGGTGATTGCGCAAGCGCCCCTCGTCCTCGACCGCCAGGTCGCCGTAGCGCTCCAGCACGGCAGCCGCAAAGACCCCCGCCCCGCGCCGCACCACCCCGCGCGACTCGGCCCCGGTGAAGACCTTGACCTGCGCCAGGCCGCAGCTCGGCGACCGCGACTTGAGGATGAAGCCGTCCACCTCGCCCAAGCCGTCCAGGTGCCCGGCGGCGAACCCCTCCATGTCTTCGGTAAGGTCGCGGCCCGTTGCAGGCTGCACCAACAGGTTGCGGTCGCCCGACGCCACCAGCCGGATCGTGTCTCGTGGAACTCCCAGTCCGACTTGGACTTCCGGGCACACGGGCCGGTACTCGACGTGCGGCGCGAGCGCCTTCGCCAAGTCGAACCGTATGCGCGCGCCGTCGTAGCGGCAGGGCTCGAACTCGATGCACTCGCTGATCACGAGGATGGGCTTGGGGAACTCGCGCGCGGGGGGCTGGGGCGCATTGCTCACGGGGCCGCGTACTCCTCGATGTAGCGCCGCACGCGGTACTTGCGGGCGGTGTTGGCCGAGCTCATGTAGCGGATCTTGCCGAAGACGGGCCGCACCGGGCCCCACGGGCGGTCATGCAGGCCAAGGACCCAGAGCATTCCCGTGTAGGAATTGGGGTCTCGCCCGTCCAGCGCGTACTTGTCGTTGAGGTGAATCATGGTTCGCAGCGCGGTGCGGCCGCTCTCGCTCCACTCAAGAATCTTCTTTCCCCAAAGCATGCGCAGATAGTTGTGGATGCTGCCTTCGCGGCGCAACTGGTTCTGGGCCGCGTTCCAAAGCGGATCGTGCGTGCGGGCGTGCTCGAAGTCGTCGAGGTCGTAGAGCGGGTTGCGGGGGTCGGACTCGTGCTCGGCGAGCGTGGCGCGGGCCCACGCGGGCAGCGCATCGTACGCAGCGTAGTCGGCGACGTGGACGCACCGGTTGAAGCCGAGTTCGCGCCAGGTCACGAGCTGGTCCAGGAACCCCTCGGCGCTCTCGCTCATGCCCCACCACCCGGCGCGGCGGCCGGCGGCGTCGTGGGCCAGGCGGACGGGACTCCACGCCTCGCGCGCGGCGATGCATTCGAAGACGCGATGGGCCGACACGTGGCCGAAGTGCAGGTAGGGCGAGAGCCCGCTGGTGGCGTCGCGCTCGGGGTGGTTGCGGTCGGTCGCGTAGGGCGCCAGCAGGTTGTCGACGAAGTGGTCCAGCCGCCGGGAAGCCGCGACCGGGCCGCCCCGGCGCGCGACGGGCGCGACCGTGTGGTCGATCGGTAGGCGGGCGACGAGCGCGGGCGGGTTGTCGAGGTCGGCGGGCGGCCAGCGGTCGAGGATGGCGGGGGGGATGGCGGGGTGGCGGGGCCGCGTGGGGGTGGCCGCCGTGGGGGTGGCGGCTGCGGGGGTGGGTGCCGCGTCGCCGGCGCCCGCCCCCGCCAGCGCCGCCAAAGGATCCTTGGCCGGCCGATCGGCCAGGTGCGCGGGCAACCGCCGCTGCACGAAGCGCCGGAACTGGTACGCGGTGGGGAAGGTGCGGTCGGCCTCGCGCATCGGGAGCAGGCCGTTCGAGTCGACCGCCTCGACGCGCACGGGAAGCCGCGGCGCGACCGCGCGCAGCATCGCGGGCAGGAAGAACGCCGGGTAGTCGTCGGTGACCACCACCGCCGCGTCCGAAGCCAGCGCCTCGACCAGCCCGCTGCCCGCGCCCGCCCGGGGCTCGACGTACGGGTAGTAGCAGACCCGATCGTGCCCGCCGAGGCGCGCCCGGTTGTCGATCATGCCCTCGACGACGAACTGGTGGAAGCGGTCGCAGGCCCACAGGTAGCCCGCCCGCAGGGGCTCGAGCACCACCAGCGGCAGTCCCAGGGCCACGGCATGGTCGGCGGCCCGCTGAAGCGCGAAGTTCCATTGCGTGCGCCGCGCCGCGACCATCCAGTAGAGCACGAAACTCGCCCCCGCGCGGACGGGCGCGTCGTTCAAGCGCCCGATGCGGGTTTGCGGAATCGACATGGCACGTATCTTAACCACATGATCAACAGCCAAATGACCAAACCCCAAATCGCCCAGACCGCCGACGACGTGCGCAGCGGCGCAACGACCGCCCGCTCCCTGGTCGAGGACGCGATCCGCCGCCACGAGGACAGCGATCTCGACGCCTACATCGTGTTCGACGCCGAGGGCGCGCGCCGCCAGGCCGACGCCGTGGACGCAGCGGTGGCTCGCGGCAAGGACCCGGGTCCGCTAGCAGGGGTTACCGTGTCCGTCAAGGACCTGTACGGGGTCGATGACCTCCCGATCCGCGCCGGCACCAAGCGCGAGCTCCCCGAGCGATGGCGCACCGAGGGCTTTCTGGTGACCACCCTGCGGCTCATGGGCGCAGTCGTCGTGGGCAAGACCCACACGGTCGAACTAGCCTTCGGCGGAGTCGGCGTCAACCCGAACACGGGCACGCCGGTCAACCCCTGGGATGCGTCGGAGCACCGCGTGCCGGGAGGCTCTTCGTCCGGCGCAGGCGTGAGTCTGTGGGAAAGCTCGGCCATGCTCGCGCTGGGAACCGATACCGGAGGATCGGTGCGGATCCCGGCGTCGGCGACGGGGACAGTGGGCATGCGCCACACCACGGGACGCTGGCCGGCCGATGGCGTCGTTCCCCTCTCGACGACCCTCGACACGGTGGGCTTCCTGACCCACACCGTCCGCGACACCGGGCACGTCTTCCGCCTGATCGACCGCCACATGCACGGCAGCAACATCGGCAACGAATGGGGCGACACCCTCGACACCCCCCGGATCGGCGTCATGGAAGGCGGCGCGTGGGCGTCGTGCGCGCCCGACATCGCGGCGGCGCTGCATGGCGCGCTGGCCGAGCTGGAACGCGTGGGCGCCCAGCTGGTGCCCTTCGAGGCGCCCGAGCTCTGGGAGGCCGCGGACCGCTACGTCGCAGGCGGCCTGGTCCAGCCGGAACGGTACGAATCGCTGGAGCGCCACCTGCCCGGGTGGACCCCCCTGCTCGACCCGACCGTGGGCAAGCGCCTCGAAGCCCCCGAGATCAGCGCCGTCGACTACATCGCGCAGCTGCGCCTGCGCCGCCGCCTGTCGCACCAGCTGCACCGGCGCATGCTCGACGCCAAGATCGAGCTCCTGGCCACGCCCACCCTGACCATTGCGCCGCCCACGCTCGCCTCGCTCGAAGAGCTGGACACGTATCGCGCCGTCAACCGCACCATGCTGTACGTGACCGGAGCCGCGAGCATGCTCGACATGTGCGCGATCAGCCTGCCCGTCGGTCTGGACAAGGGCGGCATGCCCGTGGGGCTACAGCTGATCGGCGCGAGTGACCGCGACCACGGGCTCCTGGCCCGCGCAGAGGTGATCGAGCACTTGCTTGGCACGAACCGGGAGCGCCTGGGGACGCCGCCGCGCCTGTAGGCTGGCTTGGGCGCGCCGCCGGGAGGGTCGGCGGGGAACTACTCTCTTGGGCGCCGGAGCGCCTCGATCGCCTGGGCCAGCACGGCCACCGCGATCTCTTCGGGGGTGCGCGCCCCGATGGGCAGCCCGATCGGTCCGTTGATGCGGGCCAGATCGGACGCCGTGAAGCCCGCGGCGTGCAGGCGGTCGCGGCGCGAGGCCTGGGTCTTGCGGCTCCCGAGCGCGCCGATGTAGAACGCGTCGCTCTTCAGCGCCGCGATCAGCGCCGGGTCGTCGATCCTGGGGTCGTGGGTGAGCGCGACCATGGCCGTGCGGTCGTCGGGTTGCAGTAAGGCCATGGCGTCGTCGGGCCATTCGCCGACCAGGGTCGCGCCGGGGAACCGCTCTGCGGTGGCGAAGCCGTCGCGCGGGTCCAGGACCGTGACGCGAAAGCCGGCGATGGTGGCCATCGGGACCAGCGCCTGCGCGATGTGCACGGCCCCCACCACGATCAGCCGCGGCGGACGGATGTGGGGCCGCAGGAAGACGTCGCCGCGTGGGGTGGCGACGGTGCTGGGCTCGCCGGTTTCGAGGACGCGGGCGATGGCGTCGTCGTCGAGGCCGGGCAGGGGGGCGGGGCGGGGGTGGGCGGCGGCGGGCGAGGGGGCGGGGGGCGCGCCGGCGGGGGCGCCGCCGTGTGAGGGGGCGGCGAGCACGAGCTCCTTGGCGCCGTCGGCTAGGCGGGTGGCTACGACGCCGTCGATGCCGGCGCGCTCTGCGTCGACGAGTTGCCGCAGGAGATCGGTGGTCATGGCGCAGGCGTCGGGGTGTGGGGCGGGCGGCTGGTCCGGGGCGGGACCGGCGCCGCGCTGGTGGCGTCGGGCTGGTTTCCCCACCGCCTCGACGAAGAGATGCACGCGTCCGCCGCATGCGAGGCCCACTTCCCACGCCATCTCGTTGGTGACGCCGAACTCCAGGGTGCGCGGACGGCGCGACTCGATGACCGCGAGGCCCGCGTCGATGACCGCGCCTTCGATGCATCCGCCCGACACCGACCCCGTGAAGTCGCCGTCGTCGGCGATCGCCATGTGGCTTCCGGCACGCCTGGGCGCCGACCCCCACGTGCGCGTGACGGTCGCTAGGGCAACGCCGCGTCCCTCGCGCGCCCACGCCAGAGCTTGCGCGAGAACCGGATCCGGGTTCGTGTTCGTGTCGTTCGCGTTCACGACCCTACATTCACCCCCTTCGGCGAGGCGCGCAACGTTGGCAAGGAGCGGCAACGACGAGCTGTACCAGACCGTCATTCGCGACCACTTCCGCCGACCCCGCAATCGCGGCGCGCTGGACGAGCCCGCGTGCTGCGGCAAGGCCCACAACCGATTCTGCGGCGACACGGTGGTCATGTGGGCGCGGGTCGAGGACGGCCGGCTGGCCGAGGTGACGTTCGACGGCCGGGGATGCGCGATCTCGCAGGCGGCCGCGTCCATGCTGACGTCGGTCGCGAAGGGGCGGCGGGTGGCCGAAATCGCCGCGCTGCGAGAACAGTTCGTCGCCGCGCTGGGGCCTGAAGGCGGCGGCCTGCCGAAGGAGCTGGGGGACATGCGGGCCCTGGTGGGCGTTCGCCGGTTTCCCAGCCGGGTTCGGTGCGCGGTCCTGCCGTTCGACGCGCTGGAGGAGGCGGTGGGGGGGTGATCCCGGGACGTGATCCCGGCTTGTGAAATGGTTCACAAGGGCGCGGGTGGGTGGGCTCAGCCTTCGCTTCCCAGCACTCCCATCCAGCACACGACGCCTACGTCATCGGGGGTGATCTCGTCTCGCTGGGGCGTTGGCTCGATCCTCCGTAGCCCGAACATTCGCACTGTGTCGACAATGCGCCTGGCAGCTCCTGTTCGCGTGATCTCGTTCTCTTCGAGGGATCGCTTGATCTCGCCCAGCGCTTTTCGTACCGGCTGACTCCGGCCCGCTGAGAGGGCATCGTAGGCTTCGGTCCCGTCCGGTGGGACTGCGACGGTTGGATCTGCTAAGACTTCGAGCGCCCAGCGCTGAATGGGACCTGTCGACTGCGCGCCGCCTCGGTGGGCTTCCTGATTGTGTTCCTCCACGATCGACTCGGCTGCTCTTTCCCAGGCTGCATCAAGGTCGATCGGGGGATCTGCCACGCCGGGGGCCACGCCCGGGTCGATGCGCCTCAAGATCGAGGCAGGCTCGCGCACCACACCGTGCTCGTCCACGTAGCGCCAGTAGCGCTCGCCCGCAGCGCGACAAGCGAAGAACACGCCGGGCGAACCAGTCGACGGGCTCTCTGGCCCTTGGCGAAACGCAGCCCCAATTCCCCATGGCAGGCGCTTCAACTCCGCGCCCCGACCTTCCTCAAGCTCGCGCCGCAGCTCGGCTCGAAGCGCCTCGCTCGACGACGTCCCCGACCCTCCTGCTTCGTCGCCCTCATTCAGAAGCGTGGCATCGCCTTCGGCAAGTCGACGGGCATACGCGCGCGCCTCAGCTTCCGACCTGTCGATCACCTGGACTTCCATCCCGTATGGTCGAGCGGCTACGATCTTGCGCCGAATCGCGATCTCAAGCTTCAGCATCGCCTCCAAGTCGCCCGGCTGGGGCAGCATGGTGGTCAGGTGCACCTCGCGGTGCGGGCTCTTCAGCCGAATGACGCGCCCGTATCGCTGAACCATTCGCTGAGGGTTCCATGGCATGTCGTAGCTGATCACGGCGCCCGCTTGCTGCAGATTCTGCCCCTCGGACAGCACATCGTTGCTCAGGAGCAAGTCCACTTCGCCGTCCGGCGCCTTATAGCCGGGGCGCACCACGGTGTCGGGGCAGAACCTGGAGAGCAGCGATGTGCGCTGATCGGGGCTGGTTTCAGCTCCGATGACAGTCACGCGGTCGCGCCCGCCCACGCGAGGCTCCAACTCTTCGTCAAGGTACCTGACTGTGTCCGCGAAGGTGCTGAAGACGACGACCTTCTTCGACGCGGATTCCTCCAGCGTCCGGCGCAGCAGCGCGAGCTTGGGATCTTGCGCCGGGCTCAGCTTGGCCAGACGGCTGTGGATGTCGACCAGCAGGGTCCTATCGTGCTCCACATCGTCCTTGAAGGCGGGCGCGTAATCGGCGATCGAGTCTGCGCCTAGGGTCGCATCGACATTGTCTTCCAGCCACTGTGCGGCGGCCGTTTCGTCGAGTTCCCCCTTGGCGGCCTCCATCAGCGCCTCTGGTCCAAGGACGACGCCACGTTCCCAAGCCTCCAGGAAGGCGTGGTGCGCCGCCAGAATGCGGTCGATGGTGAGCAGGCACGCACGCCAGCACGACTCGAACCGCTTAAGGATTGCCGACTTGAGGAGCTGGCTGATCGAGGCCTCCCGGGCTTCTTCACTCTTGTCGCTCCGGTATCGGCTGGGGCGGTAGCGAGCCATTTTGAGGAGGCCGATCCAGCTTGTGATTTCCTTCACAAGGTCCGGGTATGCGTCGTCGAGGTCGTACCGCGCGGTGGTCAGACGGGGCGTAGGGAACGACACGCGCGTGCCGTCGGGGAAGGTCGCGTCGGGATAGCGAGACTCGATAAAGCGGCGGTCCCGCCGCACGCTCACCATGTCCGCGAGAGGAAACAACACGTCGGGATTGAGGCTTTCCGGATCACGCTCGTTGGCCCCGGCATTCATGAAGAGCCGCTTCAGCGAGGGAATCCCGTGAGCGGCAAGGGCCCGGTCGTGTCGCGCAAAGGCCATGACCATGTGGTAGAGGTCCCATAGGCCGTTGTTGATCGGCGTCGCCGTCAGGAGAACCAGATGCTTCTCGGTGCCTCCCAGCATACGCGACATCGCCCCATACCACGTGGTGCCGGGGTTCCGCAGGCTGTGCGCCTCGTCGAAGATGACAAGCCGGTAAGCATCCTTGTCGTTGGACAGCGGCCTCTGCCGGGAGGGTGCGCCGGTCTCAGTCAACTGCTCGTCCGCGGCGAAAGCCTGATAGCTCAGTACCTGCGCCGGCAGGCGGGTCTGGTTGAGACGGTCGTTCCACTGTTCCTTGAGCTGTGCGGGCACGACGATGAGCACATGCTGACCCCGACGAACTGCGTACTCCTCGACGAAGGCCAGACCAATCTCCGTCTTGCCGGTACCAACGCCATCCGCGTACACGACTCCGCGGTGCCGGTTGACGATGCCCAGCGCGCGACGGAAGCCGTCCTCCTGAAATGGGGCCAGACTGACAGCCTGAGGAGGTGCTCCATCATCGTCCAGCTGGCCCTCAAACAGGTCCAGCAGGGCACGCAGGTATACGGTGCGTGGATCGAGTAGACTCACGTCGGGGAAGAGTAGCTCGTGCAGGCTATCCCCGTAGTCGTCGGCCTCCTCCCACAGCGCGTCGAACCAGCCGACGGCGCGCTTCGCGACCTCAGGGTCGTAGTCGACGAGGCCTAGCTCGAGGTTCTGCCACATCCCGGCGGCGGTAAGGTTGGCGGAGGTCACCAGAGCCGCCCGGGCGTCGACTTCGTTGCCGAAGAGATACGCCTTTCCGTGAAGGAACTTGGCCACATAGCGACGCACCTCCACATTCGGCCGTTCCAGCCAGTCACGAATCGCGATCAGCTTCTTCAGCGCGCGGCTGGGCGGGAAGCGGGACAGGTCGCGTTCCTTGCGGAGCGCGAGGAGCGTGCGCTCGAAGAGCGTGGCGGGGAACTCGCTGCCGAGGCCCGCGCTCGGCGCAGCGCCAAGGAGGAGGCGAGTCGGACGATTCACGCTGACGGTGGACGCGATGTGGTGGAGGCCCGCCAAGTTGACGTACCCGGTAGCTACCGAGAGGCCGTGGCGGTCCTCGAGGTCGTCGTTAAGGTAGACGAGGCCGTCGCCGTGATGAGTGTCGGGGCCGAGGTTGTCGAGGAGGGAGGGGCGGCCGGTTGTCATCTTGCCGCTTGAGCCAGTTCGTGCAGGAAGCGTCTGACCTCGTCGAACACAGCGTGGCCCAAGTCCCAGTACTTCATTTGAGCGGCCACGCCGACGGAGACATGAGGTTTGGGTTGCGTCGCAATGTAAGAGTGTACGAACATCTTGTCGGGCCTGCTGATCTCGATGCCCAATTCCTCAGAGCAGGCCATGAAGGCATCGATGCAGGGGACAATCCGATTGCCTTCAAGGCTATCCCTAAGGAGTGTTTCGAGCATACCAGGCCTCCCAGAGCCAGGCAAGACCAGCATCCCAACCGCCGGATTCGCGGCCGCGATGCCGTCGGCGCCGAGCTCGCCCGGGAGCGCCAGTTTGCCGGTCGCAGCGATTGCCCCAGTGACGCTCTTCATGGCATCTACCTGGCTGGTGTCCGCATCCCGCACAATTCCAATACTCTTGACAACAGAAAACTCACGCGCAAACGTGGTCGCCTTTAGAAACCTGCGGAGGCGAGGCTTGCCGTCGTAGGACTTGACCTCAATACCTTCGATGCCTTCGTCCTTGGCCATCTTTCGAAAGAAGTTCTCGTCTTCCTTGCCTTCGACCAGCAATAGAGTCGGACCCTGTGGGCGCCACTTACCCAAGGCGGGGAGAGTGTCCTCTTCCTGGATAGCACCGGAGCCCATCTCTATCGGACTTCGATGTTGTGGTGGATCGCCCCCTCGATCGCCTCGTCGTCATAGGTCACGCATCGTATCGAGTCGTTGTGTACCTCAAGGCGATGTAGCCCGAAGCGCTCGCCTCGAGATGCGCGATAGGCTGCGACAACGCAGTCACGGCTGTGGGTCGTGGCGATTACCTGTGCATCGAATTGCTGCGCTGCATTGCAGACCACCCTCCACATGTCTTCGAGCTTGGTATAGTGGTAGCCTCGTTCGATTTCGTCAATGAGCACGATGTGGCGCTGATCATGGGCGAGTGTGACAGCGAGGTTAGCCATCTGCTCAAACCCATCGCCGACGACAGGCAGGGGAACACGTTCCTCGAGGCCAATGTCCCCCCACCAGCCGTGTCCGCCCGGTCCGTCGACCGTACGTATGTCCGTCAAGCGCGGTTCCACAATCTGTAGAGACTCGACCACAAACGGTTCCCGCTTTCGCCGAAGCACCTGTGCCATCCGCCGTTCGCCGCTCTGTCCAAACCCAGGCACAACCAAGGTGGCCGGAATGTCCAGTGGCTGTCCATCCCAAGTTGGCTCTGTCATCTTGCCATTGGCGGACACGGCGCTTCGCGCTGTCCCCTTGGCATGACGAAAGAGGAACTGAAGCCCTAGAGGGCCGCGCGGACGACTATCCAGATGCCGAACCGTCGTACGCGAGCCCGGGCCAGAGGACGCGCTTGCTTGGACACGTAGACTGATTCGGCCGCAGGCGCGGTGCACTGCCGCGATCTCGATCGGCTTTGACATGTCAAGACGGGAGAACAGGGGACCCCACAAGGCCCGTGCATTGTCTTCGTGTGAGAAGGCTGCCCCAACCATCTTTCGCCCGACGTGCCGCCGGTCCACGCGAAGAACATACGCGTTTTGCGCAACACTAGATTCCACCCAGGCCAAGAGGAACGCCGCCTCCAGGACGCTGGTCTTACCTGTGCTGTTGTCACCAGTAATCAGATTGATGCGACTAAGCGGATCTAGCTTGACAGACTCCAGACGGCGATAGTTGGAGATCGAGAGGGAGGCCAATAGGGGTTTGCCGTCGTCCGGGGCTGGGTTTGAGCGCATAGGGTAGTTCTCGCTCACGACGGCCGCTCCGACTCACGATAGTGTACAAGCGCGTGTGTCGGGCGTTCGGCAGCTTCGAGGCACGACGCTGCGAAAGTGTCGGCAACCGCTGGTGGGTTGGGTCGTGGTTTCATCAATTGCGAGGTACATGCCCGCACGCGGCGCAAGTTGAACAGAGTGGCTACCCGGCCCACCGCGCAAGTGGCGTACGCGATGTCGCGGCGCCTCGGCGTAGGCTGTCCCTGTGGCGCGCTAGCCATGGCCTCCCTGAACAAAATGGGCACCGCTGGTTCCCCGCGGATGCTGTTTGGGAGAGAGAGTATTGATCCAGGCATCTCCGTGATGGTTCTCCACGATCTTGATGGCGCGTGTGCTCTTGAAGGCATGAGTTGTCGCATGATGCACCGAAAGACTCAAGTCCTGAAACGTCTCATCGGATTCCAGGTTGTGGACGACCAGGCCGCGTTTGCTCAGAATACCTCTGGGGATGTGGCGAGCATGGCTCTTCAGCTCTTCGTGATTGGCGAGCCACTGCGCGATCTCCTTGGCCGACTCGGCATCGACCAACATGTGCTCCTCTAGCCAAGTGGCCACCAGTTCCACAGACAGCTTCAACGCGACGTCGCACTTTACCAGAAGGTCAGGACCATATTGATTGAGCATCGGGAGCCAAGCAGCAAGCTTGGCCGGGTCGACACTCTCCGATTGCGCCCGCTCGAACTGGGAGAGCACTGCGTGAGCAGGGACATAGCGGACGCCAAGTGGAGTCGGCAACGCAATCTGTGGGTCTGTGGGTCCGAGAAACGAGTGTTTGCCCATCACGATCGCGTTGGCAGAGCATGCTACCATCGTGGCCGCCGACATGGCCAGATGGGGCACGATGACTCGGATATCGGAGAAGCGCGAGCGAAGGTAGGACACGATGGCCTCGGCGGCCTCAGGAGATCCGCCCGGGCTATGGAGAATCAGGTCTAGTCCCGTGTCAGCCAAGCCCCTCGTGACTTCCATAAGCGCCTGGATGTCTTCGTCGTCGATGGTCATCCCCTCCTGGGTTCCGGGTCGCTGGATCCATGCGGACGCATACAGAATGGTGCTTCGCCCCGAATGCTCATGGAGTTCGGCAAGGTACCTCCGCCGAACTTGATCGAAGTCCGGAGGTCGGTGCCGTTGGGCAGTGGAGGAAAGCTCCGCCAGAATGCCACCCCAAGTGGGCACGGGGCGCTAACCGTCGTCCGGGTTGGAGCGATTCGTGGTGGTCGGCATCCACGCGGTAGCCGCGCGGTACGGGTCCATCCCGCGGTCGACGCGCTTCCAGTCTTCGTAGACTCGCATGACCTCGCGGATGCCCGGGCGCTCCTCCGCCTTCCTGCGAAGAGTACCAGCGTCAGGGCCTCGGGTTGGCGAGGATCCACCTCTTGCTTTCGTGTCAGTGTCCACTGCTCTCCCCCTTTTCTTGGAGCGTGTGTGTCTGCCAACGCCGAGCAGCCCGGCGACGACACGCTGGCGAAAGTAACTCCCAGACGCATGCGAATCAACTCCCAGAACGCATGCGAATCAACTCAACGAGGCCCGCGGCGCGCGAGCGCCCCGCGCAGATTTGCTAGTCGAGCTCTCTCAACCGCCCCACCAGCGTGGCCCGGTAGGCTGGGGTCACCGCTTCTTCCGTGAAGTCCCGGAAGATGACCGCCAGATCGTCCGGCGTGAGCTTCCAGGCGCGTGCGACGAGCGCGTCGATCTCGACGCGAAGTCGCTCCCGCTCGGAGGACTCCAGCGGACCGCATTCGACCCCGGTCGCGGCAGCGAAGTCTGCGAATCGGTCGTCCACTGCGGAGAGCCGGGCCGCCGCTCGCGAGATTGCTCCGTAGGACGCGTCGTCGAGGTCGGGCAGGCAGAGCCCCTCCAGCAGGAAGAAGCTCACGTGAAGCTCTACGAAGCGACGGGCCTGCCAGTCGAAGGGGAGGCTGTTCATGACCCCCAGACACGCAGCTTGGTCGGTGGGCTCGCCATTGACGAAGACGAGATACGGGGCAGTGTTGGTCAGGTATACGCCCGGCGGAATGAGGCAGGCGATGATCGTCCGGGAGTTGGTGCGATTGGTGACGTCCCGGAAGGCCACACGAGCACGCTGTAGCTCCTTCAGAACGGCCTCCTTCCGATGCGCCAGGGGGATCTCCGACGCCACCAGCGACCTCAGCCCCGGCCTGGGCTTTCGCACCTTCCGAAGGAGCTGTTCTGTGACCGGGCAGACTCGCCCGCCCCCTCCATTCGGGTCGTACTGATCGAAGCTCTCGCCCTTCCACAGGGCTTGGCCCTCGGCCGCCCCAGTCCAGAAGCGCTTGTCGTTGGTCTCGTCCATTTCACGCACTGGAAAAACGCCAGAGACGCTTGTCCTGAGTCTCGTGGAGCTCGGCGACAGCGAAGCATCGCCAGCGGCCTTCATTTTGCCCCCCCCCCCCGAATATTACCCGAAATACGCGGGCCTCGTGGGAAACGGTTGCCAACCCGGAGCTTGGCTAGGACATCTGCCTCGTCTTGCGATCGAACCATGGGTGTCTCCCGGCCCGGCCCGAACGCTGGGGCGGTCAGCCTTACTCCATCCGACCCGGCCTGCGCGCACCATTCTTCAGGTGTGGTTGCCGTGCCCGCCACTTCGATCCGATGCTCCTCGGAAGTGGCTGCTCGCTCCGCGACTACTAGAGCGATGGAGTACTGAGGATGGGTGTCGAAAATCCATCTCCCCCGGTTCAGAAGGAAGTCGACTCGGTGCGTCCTCGAGTCCGCGTACAGCCAGTCCCGGAACCCCTCCGAGCCCTTGGTGTTGAAGGCCGTGCGGGGCAGAACGACCCCGACAAAGCCGCGGTCCCGCAGGATCGCCCGGTAGCGCTGGCAGAAATACTTGTAGAGATCCGGGTCGCCCCCCATCGCATCGTAGTCCCCGGCAGCTAAAGCTCTCCGGGCCGCTTCCAAATCGGCTTGGCGCTTCCCCAGTTTCCGGGGAAGATCTGGTCGGTCCCGAGTCAGTTCCGCGATCACGCTCCGGCGTTCCGGTTCGGACAGGCTGTTTACGCCGGGCCGCCACATCCCGTAGAACGACAGCTCCTCGACGGTGACTTCCTCCCACGGCGGGTTCCCGACCACCACGTTGAAGCCGGGTCGCTCCCGCGAGAACACCTGCGGAAACGCCAGCGGCCAGTGGAGGAATCCATGCTGCTTCGCCAACTCCCCGGCATCCCTGACAAGTTTTGCCGGCACCTGCCCCCCAGCCGCCTGCTCGATGACGTCGCCGCCGTGAAGCTCAGCCTGCTGTCGGGCTGTCTCCAGCCCGAACTGCTCGGCCGTCCATAGGTCGAAGAGGCGCTTCAGCCCTTCGGTAGCCTGGGTCGCCCGCCGGTCGGCCCGCTGGCTCGCCGCCACCTCGTCGGGCGTGCGGTCGTCGATCTCGGCCATCTCGCGGACGATGTCGGTCGCCTCGTCCATTCGCGCCCTGACTTCGTCGGTGAAGAAGCTCCCCTCGGCGGTGACAGTCGCCGGGTCTGCCACTCCGATCAAGGAATCGCCCACGCGCACGTTGCGGCCGAGGTAGGAAAGCGACAGCCCCGGCACGAACGAGGCCAGCCAGAGCGAGAGCGTGGCCACTTCGGCGCCCATCGCGCTCACGTCAACACCGAACACGCAATGCTTGACGAGCAGTCGGCGCAGGAGGGCAACATCGTCGATCTCCACCCCCGGCGTCGCGCCACTGCGTAGTCGCTCCAGAGCCTCGGCGATGGCAGGCAGGGGGTGGCCGGCCAAGAAGCGGACAGTTCGTTCGGCCAAAGTGTCGGCGACTTGGACGAGAAAGTGTGCGCTGCCGCATGCCGGATCAACGACCGCGAAGGACAGCAGGTGGCGGCCCGCCCGCCCGGGTTCGGCTTCCGCAATCCTCTTGACCTCGGCCAGATGGCGCTCGTATGCGGGAAGCACGGCGCGTTCCACCAGATGGCGCACGATCTCCACTGGTGTGTAGTAGACGCCGCCTGCCTTTCTGCCTCCTTGATGAGTCTGCCAGAGCAGGCCGCCACGTGCCACCTCTGCGTCGCCGAGTCCCCCGGCGCGCACGTACCGGTCGCGCTTGGCGTCGTAACGAAGCGGGTGTCTGGCCAGCGACAAGCGCAAGCCCAGCAGCGACTCGTAAGTGTGGCCGATGTGCGCGATCTCGAGTGTGGAGAAGTCCGCGCCCCTTCGTGTCTCGGTGTCCTGCCCGATCGCTAGGAGCACTTTGGCGAAGACCGGGTCTCGAAGCTCGAGCTTTTCAAGCAGCTCGGCCCCCGCGAAGTCCCGCGGCGCGAAGAGCGCACCGTTATAGGCAGGCATGTCCCACGCCGGATTGCCGTCGCGCATGGCCAGGACGAGGTCAATGAAAGCCGACCACAGGCCAGCCGATGCTTCGCGCGGCGGATCATTGGTGCCGCCGGCCCTTCGTACAAGTGACGAAAGCGACACCCTGTGGTATGCGCGGTTGTCCATGGGCAGGTGCCCGGTACTCTCGCAGTACAGGATGAAGACGATTCTGAAGACGAGGGTTAGGGCCGCATGCTCCAGGCGTTGGCGCGCCTCGTCGCTGGCGAAGTCCATCCCGCGCGCTTTCGCCCAAGTCTGCATGCCTTCGGCAAGGGCTGGGAGAGCGTCTTGGCGGATCGTGCGGTCCAGCCGCTTGTGGAGCTCGATTCCGAAGCTTCTGGCTTCGCGGCGGAGGGCCTTGAACCCGCCCGCGTGGAGGGACTGGGGCGCGAGCAAGGAGAGGAACGGCAATCGCTCGTTGCCGAGGAGCCGAACGTCAAGCTCCAGCCATTGGCTCGCGGGAGACGCCGATCCGGCGTCGAAGAGCCGGTATCGGCCGCCCTGCACCAGAAGGCCATAATCGGCACCTTCGGCTTCGCAGTCTGACAGAAGCAGGCCCTCGGGGGGGCGGCCCTGGGCGTCGAGACGGGCCAGGTCACGAGCATCTGCCTTGGGGTGAATCACAAGCACAGGATGTCCGTCGAAGCGGGCGAGATGGCCACGCCGGGGCAGCCGCTGAACGGCATAGCCAAGCTTGGACAAGACCTGCCGCCACGAGTCGCTGGGGTTGATCCCCGCGACCCACGCCTGCGCGTCCGCCCAGCGCGAGGAGTCTCCCTTGAAGCGGTGCTCCAGAGTATGGCGCGTGAGCAAGTCGTGGACGGCCAGCCCGTCTCCGTCCATCCGCGCCAAGTCGTCAGCGAGGCGGCGCACGGCGTCCAGCGAGGGGAGAGTCACAATCCGCTCCAGCGAGTCTGCGAGGAGCTCGCCGGGGACGGATCGAATCGGGCCATCGGCCAAGGACGGGCCGACTGCCCGCAGGCGGCCTGTGTGCGCGCTGTCGTCCGCGACGACTAACACCGCTGGGCCGACCTCCTTGGCCCGCTCCTTCCACCGCGCACGCATGAAGGTGTCGCTGGAGCGAGCGGCGAAGAGGATCTCCACTGCCCCGACCGCCGCCGCTCGCACGATTCCGTCACCCGCGGGTCGCGGCCGCGATCGGCCTGTGTTGGCTAGGTGATCAAAGAGGGCGGGAGCGTTCATTGGTCCCAAAGACGGCTCGGGGGTCGACTGTGCCGCCCGGTGTAAGCCACAATGTCATGACCGCATTACATTGTGTCATGTAAACTCTACATTCATTGGCTACTTGGCTCCCGCATCACGCGCCCGACCCTCCCGCCCCCGGCGGGTGCCGGTGACGCGAGCCAGCAGCGAAGTGTCTCGACCGGATCTTCTCTGGTGGCTGCGAGTGCCCCGATGGACGGGTGCGTTGGCGAACTTCTGCGGCCACCTGCCCTTCGAGAGATCGGGAGCAGTGTCGGGGTCGTGCCCCTGGCTCCAGGAGTCGTCGTTGTCGTTCATCGGCCATCCTCGATTCTCGTCTCAGCCTGCAAACCGAGGGTGATGATGCTGATTCGAAGCCCGGGCCGTCAAGACCGGCACCCGATGGTTGGGGGTGGGCCGCACCCTGCTTGTGAATCGTTTCACAAAGTGCGGATCGGCGTGGGGGTAGAGCCGCGCGGCGGGACGGACCAAGGACAGCGGTACCCGCTGCGACCCCCAAGCAGGCGAGCCAGGGAAGCCCCCGTCGTCGATAGCGACCAGTCCGCCGTCACCCGAATTCACTGAAATCTGAACATCCAATGTTCAGATTTCATGTTTCCGAGACTTCGTCCGCCCCGTCTCTCGACCGGCGTTGAGCACCATTCGGACCAGTCTCGTCCCCTCCCCTTCTCGCCCTCCGCAGGAGCCAGGCGCTCAGCCAATCCAGCAGGCTGAACGGAAGCCAGGCGGTCAGGAACAGAAATGCGGCGCCGAACACGGCGATGGCAGCGAGCACCGCCAGCATCGTTCCGAAGTCGCTCAGCATGGAAGCGGTCCGATCCGCCTGGTCGGCAGCCGAGGGCCCAGGCTCGCAGTCATCGCAGTCCCCCGCGTGCGGTCATCTACGCTCAGGTTGGCCGGTCGCCGATCCCACTCCAACTCTCTCGGCCAGCGTCCCAGCCAGCGTGTAGTGGCTGCCAGCGCCATGCCCGTGCCGCTGCAGCAGCCCGCGATCCCGCAGCCCGCGCAGCAGCTCGCCAGCCGCGAGGGTCTCCAAGCCCATGGCCGACCGGACGTGGGCGCGGTCCACGCGGCCGCTCCGGGCGGCGGCCAGAATCGCGCGGAACTCTTCACGACTCAGGTCGGCACTGGTCAACGCCGCCAAAAAGCGGCGATCGTTTCGTGTGACAACGAGTGCATTGCGCAGGACGACGGTCACCCGCTGGGCGCGCACCGTGAATTCCGGCGGGCGCAGGAACGCGTCCGACATCTCGGCGAACATGCGGGGAATGCCGCCTGCCGCGTCCCTGACATGCCCCAGATCCCTCAAAACGCGCGCGATTCGGGGGTTGCGAGGCGCGCGGAACCCTTCCGGACGCAGGACACCGTCGAGCCCGACGCCTTCGGGCAAGCCGCCCGGGCTGACAACCTCCAGCCGGTCTTGGTACATCCACAGCTCGGTGCCGGTCTCTTGAATGGCGTAGTCGCGGTGGGCCACGGCATTGTGCAGCGCTTCCTGCCAGGCGAAGTCCGGGTATTCGGGCATCTCTTGGAACCGAGCGCCCATCAGGCGGGACGGTCGCCGCACAAGGCCCTCGACGACGCGCCGGGCCTCGCCAAGCACAGCGGGCAGGCTGCCCTCGATGGGAGGGTGCTCCTCGACGTTGCCCTCGAAGCCGAAGCGCCGTTCCATGCCGATCACCCGGAAGATCCTGACGCTCGCGCTCGGATGCACGCTCGCGTTGGGATGACCGGGGCCGCGCCGCGCGAACAGGAGCTCCGCCGCTCGGCGCAACGCCAGGCGTGCCCCGCCACGGTCCGCCAGATCCCGCCTGAGCAGGTACTCTTCGGTGCCGACGGCGGCCAGGCCCGCCCCCTGGCGCGCGCGGTCGATGAGCTCCGGGTCCAGATCGTCCATCGTCGTGGGCGAAGGGCGGCTCTCCCAGCCCTGGTGCAGGCCGGGCCGCTCGGCGACTTCGACCCGGGACTCGCGGGCCCCACCGCCCCCCCCGATGTCGAATCGATCGCTCATGGGCTCAACGATGCCCGCCCCGCCCCCCCCGGACAACCCCCGCCCCCGGCGCGGCCTCCCCGCCGGCGCCATCGGCGGCGCCCGCCCCCCCGGCGCGCTTTCCCAACCCCCCCCCGCGCGCTAATGTACCTGCGCGCCGGACCGCTTGGGGTTCGTGCCGGAACGCGCAGGCCGCCGGACCACCCCAAGTGCGCGCGGGGCCGCCCCGCGCCGACCACGCGCCGGACCACGACCACCGCCATCGCCAGAGGCAGCCATGACACATCTCCGCACCGCATCCGCCATCCTCCGCCCCGCACCCGCCGCGTCCCGGGCCGCGCAGCCCCGCGCCGCCGCGCCCCGCGCCGTGGCCCCCCGCACCGCGACGCACCCCGCCACTGGGCAAGCCCGGCCCGCAGCGCCCCGCAGGGCGGGACGCCGCCGGGCGGTGGCCGCGGCCATGCTTGGGGCGGTTGCCGCGCTGGCCGGGTCGTCATCCTTCGCTGCCGGGCAGGTGACCTCTCCCGAGGAGCAGTTCGGGTACCAGCTGGGGACCGACTACCAGCTTGTGAACTACCAGCAGCTCACCGAGTACTGGCACCTGTTGGCGCAGCAGTCGGACCGGATGACGCTGGAGTCGATCGGGCTTTCCGAGGACGGGCGCGAACAGTGGATGGCGACGATCACCTCGCCGGCGAACCGGCCCGGGCTGGAGCGCTACAAGGAGATTGCGCGGCGGCTGGCGCATGCCGGGGGCGTGAGCGAGGACGAGGCGCGCGAGCTTGCCGCCGAGGGCAAGGCGGTGGTGTGGATCGACGGGGGGCTGCACGCGAACGAGGTGCTTGGCATTCAGCAGCTGATGGAGCTGGTGTGGCAGATGGTCAGCCGCGACGACGCCGAGACGATGCGCTTTCTGGACGACGTGATTCTGCTGGCGGTGCACGCCAACCCGGACGGACACGCGCTGGTGGCCAACTGGTACATGCGGCACGACGATCCGCTCGAGCGCAGCTCGCAGGGGGTTCCGGTGCTCTACAACAAGTACGCGGGGCACGACAACAACCGGGACTTCTACATGGCCTCGCTGGCCGAGACCGAGAACATGAACCGGGTGATGTACCGCGAGTGGTTCCCGCAGATCGTGTACAACCACCACCAGACGGGGCCGCAGGGGACGGTCATGTTCGCGCCGCCGTTCCGGGATCCGCCGAACCACAACCTGGACCCGATCATCATCACGAGCCTGGACCAGGTGGGCTCGGCCATGCACCACCGGTTCGTGGTCGAGGGCAAGGGCGGCACCACCATGCGCCGGGGCGCCAGCTACTCGACGTGGTGGAACGGCGGGCTGCGCACAACGCCGTACTTCAAGAACATGATCGGGCTGCTGACCGAGACGATCGGACACCCGACCCCGATCGAGATCCCGTTCCTGCCGAACCGCCAGATCGGGCACGCGGACCTGCCGATGCCGGTCAGTCCGGGGCGCTGGCACTTCCGCCAGTCGGTGGACTACTCGCAGACGGCCAACCGCGCCGTGCTCGACTACGCCTCGCGCAACCGCGAGCACCTGCTCTTCAACATCTGGCGCATGGGGATGAACTCGATCGAGCGCGGCAGCGGCGACTCGTGGACCGTGCTGCCCAGGTGGATCGACGCGGTGGCCGAGGAGGTCGGCGCGCGCGGCTCGTTGGACGACTACGAAACGCATCTGCGGCACCCCGACCGGCGCGACGCGCGCGGCTACGTCCTTCCGTCCGACCAGCGCGACTTTCCCACCGCGACGCGCTTCGTCAACGCGCTGCTGAAGGGCGGCGTGACCGTGCACCGTGCGACGGCGGACTTCGCGGTCGGGGGAACGGACTACCCCGCGGGGTCCTACGTGGTCACGACGGCGCAGGCATTCCGCCCGCACGTGATCGACATGTTCGAGCCCCAGAACCACCCGAACGACTTCCAGTACCCGGGCGGTCCGCCGATCGCGCCCTACGACAACGCCGGGTGGACGCTGGCGCTTCAGATGGGCGTCGAGTTCGACCGGATCCTCGAGGGCTTCAGCGGTCCCTTCGAGGAGATCGCGTGGCTGGCCGATCCCGCGCCAGGCGCCGTGGCCGGGGCCGATTCGCCCGCGGGCTACATGGTGGACCACGTCAATGCGGCGTTCACCGCCGTGAATCGCGTTCTGGCGCGCGGAGGCGAGGTGCTTTGGGTTGAAGGGACGTTCGACGAGGCGGGGGTCTCGTTTGCGCCCGGGGCGTTCTTCATCCCTGCTGCCGACGCCACGCGGGCCGAGCTCGAAGCATGGGGCGCCGAACTCGGCGTCTCGTTCCACGGCGTCGCCTCGGAGCCCACCGCCTCGATGGCGCTGACCGCGGCGCGGGTCGGCCTCTGGGACCGCTACGGCGGCTCGATGCCGTCGGGATGGACGCGGCACATTCTCGAGGACTTCGAGTTCGACTACGAGGTGGTCTATCCGCCCGACATCGACGCGGGCGACCTGAACGAGCGCTTCGACGTGATCGTCCTGCCCGACGGCGCGATGGGCGGCGGCGGATTCGGGCGCTTCGGCGGGCCCACCGACGAGTTCATGGCCAGCCTGCCGGACTCGCTGCGCGGCCGGCTCGGCTCGCTGACGCCCGAGGCGAGCGTTCCGGCGCTGCGCGAGTTCATCGAGAACGGCGGCGCGGTGGTCGCCATCGGCACGTCGACGCGGCTGGGACAGGAGCTCGGCCTGCCGCTCACCAACTTCATGGTCGACGAGCAGGGCGACGCGCTGGGCCGCGACGACTACTTCACGCCGGGATCGATCCACGACATCCGCGTTGAGCACGGCAGCCCGATCACGCACGGGCTCGGCGAGCGGGTGCACGTGCTGCACAGCCACAGCCCGGTCTACCAGATCGGCGAAGGCGCGGCCAACGTGCGCCGCCTGGCCTGGTACGACTCGGCGCAGCCCCTGGTGAGCGGCTGGGCCTGGGGGCAGGAGCACCTCGAAGGCGGCACCAGCATGATCGAGGCCGACATCGGCAACGGCAAGCTCTTCCTGTTCGGCCCCAAGATCACCTTCCGCTCGCAGTCGCACGGCACGTTCCCGCTGCTGTTCAACGGCATCCACTACGGCGCGGCGGCGCGGCGCGGCCCGGTAAGCTGAGCATGGAGGACGCGGAGCGGGTGGAGGGGGCCGGGGCGGCTGCCGACGTCGCGGACGCTGCGGACGCTGCGGACGTCGCGGGCGCTCCGGACGCCCCGCCCCCTGGTCCCTTCGAGCGGCTGCGGACTAGGACGGTCGTCCCGTTCTGGATCGTCGGCGTGGTGGTGCTCGTTGCGGCGTTCCACCTCGTCGCGCGCTTCCTGCCGCTGGACGCGGGCGAAGAGCAGACGTTCGAACTCGTGTTCGGGTTCGCGGCCTACATTGCGGTGGGTCTGTGGATCGTCTGGGCGTGCCGGCGCTGGGGCGTTGGCCTGGCAAGGCTTGTGGGCGCGCTGCCGGAGGGGCACGGATGGCTCGCCTGGGGCAGGCTGGGGCTGCTGCTGGCCCTCACGATGGCGTTCTCGTACGGCAGCTGGGTTCTGTTCGCCAACCTGCTTGTCGGCGTGGCCCCCTGGCTGCTCGAGTTCTACATCGAGGCCCTGTGGGTCGAGTCGGACCCGGGCGCGGGGTACCGGCTGGGCATGGCGGTGACCGCCGTCGTGCTGGCACCCGTCTTCGAAGAGGCGTTCTTTCGGGGCGTCCTGGTCAACCGCTGGGGTGTGCGATGGGGACTGCCCGCGGCGGTGGTGGTGTCGTCGGTTGCCTTCGGGGTGCTGCACGCCAATCCGCTGGGCATCGGGATCGTGGGCGTGGTTGCGGCGCTCCTCTACCTGCAGACCCGCACGCTGATCGTGCCCATCGCCTTCCACGCCGCCAACAACCTGGTCGCGACCGTTTGGTCGTACCAGTCCGGCGACAGCGGGCCGCTCGACCTGGCCGCCGAACTGCAGGAGGTGCGGGCCGACATGCTCCTAGGGGTGGTTCTGGTGGCCGTCAGCGTTCCCGTGCTGGGGTGGTACATCCGGCGCAACTGGCCGGGGCGGGACGATGCGATTCCGTATGCTGGACGGGGGTAGGGTGGGGGGCGGATCGCTCCGAGTTGCGGAATATCCGTAATATCCGTAACTTGAGCGCATGACGAAATCGACTGGACCTTCCGACGGCTCGCGGGCCGCAAGCGCCGACCCCGAGCGCGCTGCGAGCGGCGACAGCTCGCGGGCCGTGAGCGCCACCGAAGCCGCCAAGAACTTCGGCGAGCTCCTGGCGCGGGTGCGCGAGGAACGCGCGGTCTACGTGGTGGAACGGCGCGGAAGGCCCGTCGCCCGGATCGGGCCGGCCGACGGCCAGGTCTTCACGGGTGCGGATTTCGTCGAATTGGCCCATTCCACCTCGGATCCGTCGGCGGGTCCGGAATACGCTCGCGCGGTGCAGGAGGGGATTGAGTTCCTGAACCGGGTCGAGGTGCCGAAGCGCCTTTGGGAACGCTACTAGACGCGAGCGTGCTGATCGCCGTCGAGCGGGGCTCGCTCGCGGCGGATAGCGTGCTGGACACGCCGGAGCGCCGCCGACAGCCGGTGGCGATCGCCGCCATAACCGCGTCGGAGCTATGGCACGGTCTTTTCCGGCTTGGCGGCGTCCGGCGCGTCGCCGCCGAGAGGTTCGCCCGCCGCTGGCTTGCCGAGCTGCCGGTAATCCCCTTCGATGCCGAGGTTGCCCGGGTGCACGCAATCCTCGGCGTCCGCCTGTCGCTTGGGCGCACCCCGATCGGCTCGCACGACCTGATGGTGGCAGCCACGGCGGTGCACCTCGGCTACCGGGTGGCCACGCGCGACCGCCGCAGCTTCCACCGGGTGGAGGGGCTGGCGGTGGACTACTGGTGATTCGGCTCGCGCAGCAGGAGCGCCGCCGGTATCTGCATGTCCTTGCTGAGCGCGCGGGCCATTGGCTCCGTCAACGACCGCTTCTTCGACAGGATCTCGGCCACCATTGCCGGGCTGCCGATGTAGGCCGCCAGGTCCTCCGGGGTCAGTTCCTCCTCCTCCATCCAGAGCTGCAACATGTCCACCGGATCGAGTTCTTCCATCGGATAGTGCTCAAGCTCGTACTGCTCCACCAGGTCCGCCAGAATGTCCAGTTCCCGCCCCTCCGGGGATCCGGGATCGGATCCCATGAGCGTTCCGGCCCGGGCCAGCGCCCGCTCATAGTCGCGCTCCGAACGAATCGGTTCGATTTTTCGCATCTAGACAGTCTCCGCGTTGACCTTCGAGTATTCGTTGTCGATTTCCGCCAAGCCGGGCGAAACGGGTGCCAAGCGATCTGTTCGCAGCATACAATCGTAGGTGGCGCGTTCCCGCCATGCAAGTTAAACCGTGTCCTCGTGGGTCGCCTCGAGGCCGGGCGCGTCCCCGCCCGCCATACAGCACTTCGCGTTGCGCCTTCATCGCCGTCCTATCATCTTGATCGTCGGGCCACTCATGCCGTCTAGCATGCCTACCTGTCCCCAAAACCCCATCCCACCATCCCATCAATGACTCCGATACTCGAAGCGATCTTGCGCAGTCTCGATCCCGGGTTCGTAACCGAGGTCTTCTTCTGGCTGGTTGCAGGCTGGTTCGGGTTCTCCGTCTATTGGCTTCGATACGGAGATCACCCGGCCCTGACGGCGCTCGCGCCTACGCTTTTGGCTTCGCTCGGGATCCTCGGGACCTTCGTCGGGATCGTCGTCGGCCTCTTGGACTTCGACCCGACCCAGCTAGACGAGAGCATTGAGGGACTGCTCGGTGGCCTTAAGACGGCCTTCATCAGCAGTATCGTGGGACTCACCGGGAGCCTACTCTTCAGGGCCTTGGCGCCCCAGTTGCGTGACAATCTGCCCGCGGACCATTCCGAAGCTGGCCCGGAGCAAGTAGTGGCTCTGCTGGAAGCGAACAGGCGGCTGCTCCAGGACACCCGCGACGCCATCGCTGGGAAGGAGGAATCCAGTCTCGCTGGCCAGCTGACACTGCTTCGAACAGGTCTGTCCGATGGGCACCGGGAGGGACTCCAGAAACGGCAGCAATTCGAAGGGCAACTGTGGAGCCAGCTGAGCGAGGTTGCAAAGACCTTGTCCCGGTCGGCAACGGAGCAGGTGATCGAAGCCCTAAGACAGGTCATCGTGGACTTCAACAACAACCTCACGGAGCAATTCGGGCAGAACTTCAAGAGACTCGACGACTCCGTACAGAGGCTCGTAGAATGGCAAGAAGGCTACCGCCAGCAGCTCGAAGAGCTCCATGAGCTGTACAGCCAGTCCGTGAAACAGATCAAGACCATCGAGACTTCTGTCGCCGAGATTGCCAAGCGCTGCGAGAGCATCCCGGAAGCGATGGCGAAGCTAACCGACACGGTCACGACGGCCAGTCGCGAGGTAGACGAACTCGCAAGTCATCTTCAAGCGTTCAAAGATCTGCGCGATCGCGCCGTCGCGGCGATACCGCAGGCGCAGGCACATGTGGAGACAATGACGGAGCGTGTCGGCGAGGCCGTCCGTGTCGCTGCCGACCGTTTCGCAACCATGCACGAGACTGCTGAGGCACAGTTCCAAGCATCTCGCGAGGGACTGATGAAGCTAGAGTCAGCGGGCACGGAGCTGCAACTCGCGATCCAGAAGGTGCAGGACCGTGTCGCAGCGGCAATGGAAAACGTCGGCACGCTAACCGCCGAGCAAATGGAGCGAACCGTTTCAAATACGGAAGACATACTGAAGAGGCAGCAGAAGGCCCTCAATGATGCGCAGGCTGAAGCGTTGCGGGAGGTCATCCAAGAAATGGGCCTCGCCCTCGCAAAGATCGCCGGCAAGTTCACCGACGACTACACGCGGCTGGTCGACGCGATGAAGCGAATTGTCCGGACCGGCACCGGGACGTCGGGATGACCCGGCCATCGGATCGCATGCTCGGCTCAGTCCGTCGAGGGGACAGTGAGCACTGGCTGACCATTTCCGACCTGATGGCTGGGCTGATGATGGTCTTCCTTCTGATCTCGATCGCGTTGATGCGCACTGCATTCCTAGACCGAGACCGGATGCGGGATGTTGCGGTCGCCTACCGAGAGGGGCAGGTTGCCATCGACAGATCATTGCGCGCTGAGTTTGAGGATGATCTGAAGAATTGGGATGCAGCAATCGACGCCGAGCACCTGACGTTTGAGTTTCGGTCTCCAGAGGTGTTGTTCGAGGCCGGCTCCACTCGCTTGCGCGCCCGTTTCGCCGCAATCTTGGACGACTTCTTCCCAAGGTACTTGAGAGTGCTACAGCCGTTCGACGGCGTGATCGATGAGGTACGCATTGAGGGGCATACCTCTAGTGACTGGATGTCTGTCTCCGAAGACGAGGCATACTTCAACAACATGAGACTATCGCAAGGACGTACGCGCTCGGTGCTAGCCCACGTCTACACGTTGCCGACGGCGGCCGCAGATCGCAGTTGGGTAAAGCTAAAGGTGGCGGCGGTCGGCATGTCGTCGTCACGCCTCGTCGTGGGTTCGGATGGTCGCGAAGACCCCGAGCGGTCCCGGCGCGTGTTGTTCCGGGTTGTAACGAACGCGGAAACACAGATACGAACCATTCTCGCTAGGTAGGTTGAGGCATGCGCTTGAAGGTCGACTTCGGTGACTTGTGGAAGTCGGTGATTCGTATGGGAGCGGAGCCGGTCGACGTGGATCTAATTGTTGACCGGACCGCAGAGGAGCTGAGGCGGGGGGTCAAGCTCGACTCCGGGGCCGCGAAAGTCGTGATCGATTCGAATGTGGGGTTGTGGACGTACAGGGGACGACACGCCGTCCTATATATTCAGGATCAAGGAGAAAGAGTCACAGACGTGATCAATGATGGCGCAACGGGAAAGCGCGTGCATCTGACCGATTGTGATACGCTGGCCGAAATGAAGGAAGCGGGCAAATTCGACAGGTACGTGGTGTCCCGACGCCCTGACGGTGAGTTTGTTGTGACCGGAGTGGACGAAACCGGCGATTCGGTGTCGGGCACTGCACAACTGCGGGTGTGCCAGAACTGCCTAAGAGGGATCAACAATGGGTTGGCCGTCAAGTGGCAGTGGCATCCATTCGAGTGGGACGCGTTCTTCGCCGACCACGATCCTGTGTTCGCGGAGTTGCCCAGTGGGCAGGCTGGGCTAGGCCAGGCGAGTTATACGCCAGACTGGGAAGCCGTGTCACGAGGATACAGGAAGCTCAGGGGTTTCCGGTGCGAGGGATGCCAGGTCGACCTGAGCTATCCGGCCGACCGCCGTTTGCTTCATGTACACCACCAGAACGGCATGAAGGGGGACAACCGCTGGTCGAACCTGAGAGCACTGTGTGCTGTTTGCCACGGTATGGAACCCGGGCACGACGGCATGCGCGTATCGAAGGAAGATGCAGACCGTATCCGGAAGCTCAAGGAGGACCAAGGGCCGCCCGGTTAACAACAGACAGATTCCACCGCACCGACCTGCGACAAGGGCCGCTCCCCCTACCTCACTGCCAGGTGCCGAATCTCCTGGATCGCCACCGACAGGCCGGCCAGGCTGATCGGGTCCTCGGCCTCGACCTCTTCCAGGATCTCGTGGAAGCGGGTGGTGCGGACATCCTCCGGCTCGCCATCGGCCAGGGCGTGCTCGGTCAGGTTGCGGCGGATGGCGCCCAAGTCCTGCACCATCCCTAGGGCCCAGCGCTGCTGCCAGCGACCCTCGCCGCTTGCGGCCTCGATCGAGCGGACAAGCCAGGGGATGCGCAGTTCGTCGGTGACGCGGTAGTAGACGCGGGCGGCGGTGATGGGGTTGGTGCCCGTGGTGCGGGCGAGGCGCAGGATTTCGAGCAGGTGGTCCAGGAAGCGCAGGGCGACCAGGTTGCGCACGAAGGGCTCGTCGTCGGCGCTCGGCATGGCGTCGCGGACTCTGCGCAGGTAGTCCTCGCGGTCCTCGCCGGCCACGAGGTCGTGGAACTTCTGGCGCACCGTTCCCAGGCCCTCCAGGCTGCCCTCGATCAGCGCGGTGGTGGACGCCTCGGGGTCGCAGTTGGCCAGAACCCAGCGCGTGGTGCGCTCCAGAACGCGGGCGAGCGACATCGTCCAGCGATAGGTCACCGCGGCGGCGACCGTGTCCTCGCGCGCGCGGATCTCGTTCAGCAGCAGCTGGTGCTGCGTCAGCTTGGCCGCCACCAGCCATGCACGCGCGATCTCCCAGGGCTCGCGTCCCGTCTCGCGCGAGAGCCGGTACACAAACGTCGACCCCATCAGGTCCACAAGATCGTTCGTCATCTGGCACGCCACGATCTCGCGCCGCAGCCGGTGGTTCGTCGCGCGCTCGCGGCCCACAACCTGGATCGCCCCCGGCGGGAAGTAGTCGACGAAATAGTCTGCGGTGGACTGATCGTCGGGCAGGTCGGAGGAGAGAAGAGCGGCCTTGAGGTGCAGCTTGGCGTAGGACAGGAGGACGGAGAGTTCGGGGCGCGTCAGCGAGTGATTGGCCTCCTTCCTGGCGCGGAGCTGATCCCACGAGGGAAGTCCCTCGGCATCGCGGTCGAGAAGGCCCGAGCGGGTCAAGTGCGTCATGAGCGCCCAGAAGTGATCGACGTTGCGGCGGGCCCGGTATTCGTCGAACGAGACGGCCTTGCATCCCGACTCGTTGTCTTCGAGCACGAGGGCCGCAACCGCGTCCGTGAGCTCGTCGACCAGGCCGTTGCGCTCGTCGCGCGTGACTTCGCCGGCGTTCACGACCTCGTTGAGCAGGATCTTGAGGTTCACCTCGCGGTCCGACAGGTTGACGCCGCCCGAGTTGTCGAGCGCGTCGGTGTTGATGCGGCCCCCGGCGAGCGCGTACTGGACCCGCGCCGCCTGGGTGAACCCCAGGTTGCCGCCCTCGCCCACCACCTTCGCGCGCAGCTCGCCGGCGTCGATCCGCACGGGGTCGTTCGAGTTGTCGCCCGCGTCGGCGTGGCTCTCGAAGTCGGCCTTCACGTAGGTGCCGATCCCGCCGTTCCACAGCAGGTCGACGGGAGCGCGCAGCACGGCGCGGATCAGGCTCTGGCCGTCGAGCGACTCGACGGTCGCGGGCAGTCCCAGCGCCTCTCGGGCTTCGGGCGACAGGTCGACCGACTTGGCGCCCCGGGGCACGATCATGCCGCCCGGCGAGAGGAGCGAGGCGTCGTAGTCGTTCCACGACGAGCGCGGCATCTCGAAGAGGCGCTTGCGCTCTGCGAACGACGTCTCGGGGTCCGGGTTGGGGTCGAGGAACACGTTGCGATGATCGAAGGCCGCGACGAGACGGATGTGCGGCGAGAGCAGCATGCCGTTGCCGAACACGTCGCCGCTCATGTCGCCGACGCCCGCGACCGTGAACGGGTCGTTCTGGATGTCGCGGCCCATCTCGCGGAAGTGGCGCCGCACCGACTCCCAGGCGCCGCCGGCGGTGATGCCGACCTCCTTGTGGTCGTAGCCGTTCGAGCCGCCGGACGCGAAGGCGTCGTCGAGCCAGAATCCGTATTCGGCGGCGATCTCGTTGGCCGTGTCCGAGAACGGCGCAGTGCCCTTGTCGGCGGCCACCACCAGGTAGGGGTCGAAGCCGTCCAGGCGCAGCACGCCTTCGGGCGGGTGGTCGTTGCCGTCCAGGTTGTCGGTAATGTCGAGCAGGCCGCGCATCAGGGTGCGGTACTGCTCACGCGCCTCGTGCGCCATGGCGTCGCGCGTGGCCAGCGACCTGAGGCAGACGAAGCCGCCCTTCGAGCCGCTCGGCACGATGACCGCGTTTTTCACGATCTGCGTGTACACCAGGTCGGCCACCTCGGTCCTGAAGTCGTCGGGCCGGTCGGAGTGGCGGATTCCTCCGCGGGCCACCGGCGCGCCCCGCAGGTGGATGCCCTCCATTCGCGACGACCGCACCCACACCTCGTACTTGAGGCGGCTCTTGGACACGGCCTGCAGCTGCTCGCAGTCGAACTTGAACGACACGTACGGCACGCCGCCCGAACGGCGACTGGGACTGCGGCCGCCGTTGCGGTAGTAGTTGGTGCGCACGGTCGCGAGGATCACGGTCTGGTAGGCCCTGAACGCGCGGTCGTGCGCAAGCGAGCTGACGTCGACCAGCGCCTCGGTGAGCTGCGCGCCGAGCTCGGCCACCCTGGCTTCGCGCTCGGACGGCGTGTCGGGGCTGTCGGGGTCGAAGCGCGCCTCGAAGAGACGAAACAGCAGCCGTCCGATCTCGGGATGGCTCTCCAGGGCGGTCGGAAGCACCTGTCGGCTGGGAATTGCGCCGATCTGGAAGGCGTAGCTGGCGTAGGCGCGCAGCACCTCGATCTCGCGCCACGCCATTCCGGTGCGCTGAGCCAGCCGGTTGAACCGGTCGTTGGTGGCGTCGCCGGCCCGCACCGCCAGAATCGTCTCGGACAGCGCCTCGCCCCGGCCCTCGACGTCGACGCGCTCGCCGTCGGCGGTCTGCACGTCGAAGCTGTAGATGGCCGAGTCCTCCTTGCCCTCTTCGCGCAGCTCGAAGGGCGACACGGCGATCACCCGGAGGCCGCAGTTTTCCAGAATCGGCATGAAGTCCGACAGGATGATCTGGTGGTGCTTGATGTAGACCTTGAGCTCGCACCTGTCGGCGGCGGGGGCGTCCCCTGCTGCGCTGCCCGCGGCGGAAGCGTCCCCTGCGGAATCGCCCCCTGCTGCGTCGCCCGCGCCCGTGTCGTAGTCGAAGAAGCGCACGGCCTCGGTGCGGCCCTCGGCGTGCATGGCCTCGAGCTCCTGGATGTCGCGGATCGCCACGCCGGGCTCGTTGGCGGCCTTGTACTCGGGGGCGAACGAGCGCGAGTAGTGCCGCGCAAGGCGGCGGGCCTCGTCGGCGGGGCGGTGTTCGCTGAGCAGGTCCCGCACTTCGTCGAACCACGACCGGGTCAGATCGGCCACCGTGGTCCTGAGCTCCTCGGCGTCGACCTGCGAGAGCTTGTCCGCCGCGCCGCCCAGGTAGAAGTGCAGCCGGGCCTGGTCGCCGGCGCTCATGGCCAGGTGGTAGTTCAGGATCTCGGCCTCGTAGCGGCCGACCAGCCACGCCTCGAACTCGCGCCGGAAGCTTCCCGAGAAGCGGCTGCGGGGCAGCACGACCATGATCGAAACGCCGCGGCCCAGGGCGTCCTGCCGCACCGAAACAAAGACTTCGGCGGTGTTGTAGCGGATCAGGATGGTGCGGATGTCCTTCAGGATCTCGTCCGCCGACGCCAGGAACAGCTCCTCCTTGGGCAGGGAGCTGAAGATCGTGATCACTTCCTTGTAGTCGTGCGACCCCTCGGCGAGCCCCGACGAATCGAGGATCTCTTCGAGCTTCTGGCGCAGGATCGGGATGTCCTGGGCGGGCTCGGCGTAGGCCTGCGACGTGAACAGCCCCAGAAAGCGGTGCTCGCCCACCACCGAGCCGTCGGCCTGGAGCTTCTTGACGCCGATGTAGTCCATGCGCGCGCGCCGGTGCACGGTGGACTCGGCGTTGGTCTTGCTGATGATTAGCGGCGGCCCGGAAAGGGCGCGCTCGGCCATGCCCGGCGGCAGCTGGCTGACGGGAACGGGCCGCGCGAACGTCGAGGACTCCTCGTCCTGCAGAACCCCCAGCCCCGATCCGGGCTCGACCACGACCGCCAGCTCGCCCCCGGGCCCGGACGGCTCGAAGTCGTAGCAGCGGTAGCCCAGGAAGACGAAGCCGCCGTCGCGGAGCCAGCGCAGGAAGGCCTGGATCTCGCGGAACTCGGCGCGCCGGTCCCGGAAGTCGCGCATGCGGAAGTTCAGCTCCGAGACCACGTCGCCGATCTTGTCGACCATGAGCCCGAAGTCGTCGGTGGCGCGGACCACGTCTTCGAGGCGGCGCTGGGTCTCGGCGCGCAGGGACTCGATCGTCTCGGGGTCGTCGACGCGCGAGATCTCGGCGTAGACGACCGACTCGGTGCGCCCCCGCTCTCCGGGCCCGTGCAGGTCGGCGATGCGGCCGTCGGCGTCCCGCTCGACGGTGATGAGCGGGTAGACGATGTGCGCGATCCTGCGGTCGTGGGAGTGGAGGTGCTCGCGGATGGTGTCCACGATGAACGGCCGCTCGGACACGCTGGTGTGGACGGTTGTGGCCGGCGCGTACCAGCCGGGGTCGTCGGCAGGGGGATTGAGCACCTCGACGTCGACGCGATCGGGGCGGCTCCGGTCGAGGAAATCGAAGGAACGCGCGCAAATCCGAGCCAGGCTCTCGGGAGCGCGCTCCTCCAGCAGGTCCACCGGGGCCTTTCCGATGAAGAACGGGACGAACTTCTCGACGAGAGGAAGGCGGTCGCTCTCGTCCCCGCTCTTCAGCACAGCGAGAACGTTCTGGATCGCCTGCAGCTTTTCGGGGGAGTCGGCGCCGGGCGCCGGAGGCCTTGAGGACTGCTCGAAGTCTCCGAGCGACGTTGCAGCCATACGCGGCGGACCTCGGACTTGGGTGTGGGCGGGCGGCGTAGGGGGCCGCCCGGAGGATCAGCGCTGGAGTGTGAAGATAAGATGCCCCAAGGCTGCGCGGGGCAACAGGACCACTGGCCACCGGGGCGCGGCCAGACGGTTACCTTAGGGATGAACGAGGCACGGACCCGCGGACGACCCCCGGGGGGGATTGCGCCGAGCGGGATGCCGCGCCAATGGCCCTCCGCTGCGCCCCGAGCCGACCAAGTGCGCCTTCTCCACATTGCCGACGTGCACCTGGACACGCCCTTCGCGGGCCGGTCCGAATCGATGCGGCGGCGGCTGCGGCGCGCCGCGCACGAGGCGCTCGACCGCTGCGTCGAGACGGCGCTTGCCGAGAAGGTCCACGCCGTGCTGGTCGCGGGCGACCTCTTCGACGGCGCGCACCTGTCCTTCGAGACCGAGCGCTTTCTGCTGGCGCGGGTGCGGAGACTGGCGGAAGCGGGCGTCCAGGTGGTGTACGCGACCGGGAACCACGACCCTGCCGACGCGGGCCGATCGCGGCACCTGGACTGGCCCAAGGCGGCGACGGTGATTGCCGACGCCTCGCCGGTTGTGGTTCCGATCACCGACGGAGCGGGCGACCCGGTGGGGTTCGTGACCGGCGCCGGACACGCCACCGCGCGCGAGACGCAGGACTTGTCCGCTTTGCTGCGTCCCGTGCCCGACACCGACCTGCCCCAGGCGGCGCTCCTCCACACGCAGGTTGCGTCCGCGGGGGCCCGCGGCGTCCACCACGCCTACGCGCCGTCAAGCCTGGACAACCTCCGCGCGGCCGGATTCCACTACTGGGCGCTGGGTCACGTTCACCTGCGGCAGGAGCTGTCGGGCGACCCGCCGGTGCACTACTGCGGCAACCTGCAGGGCCGCAACCCGGGCGAGACGGGCCCGAAGGGCGGCCTGCTGGCGGACCTGTCCGACCCTGCGCATCCGGTCGTGGAGTTCCGCGAGCTTGCGCCCGTGCGCTGGGAGAAGCTGGCCGTGGCCGGACTGGAGGAAGCGCGCACGCTGGACGACGTGGCCGGAGCGGTGGCGGGCGCCTGGGCGGCGGCGCGCCAGGCCGACCCCGGCGCCGACGGCGTCGAGTGGGTGCTGTCGGCGGAGCTCGAGGGCCCGGCGCAGATGTGGCAGCAGCTGCGCAATCAGTCCGAGCTCGACACGGTCGCCGACGAGGTTGCGCAGCGGCTTGGCATTGTGGGCGCCGAGCTCCGGGCGGCGAAGGTGCACCCCCGCGTGCGCCTCGAGAGCCACCTGGACCGCCGCGACGTGGCGGGCACGACGCTGCGCCTTGCGCGCGAGGTGGCCGCGGGCCGCGACACGCTGGGCCTGTCCGAGACCGATCTGGCCGGGTTCGACCCGGATCGCGACGGCACGCTCGCGGCCTATCTGCAGGAACTGGTCGAAGGCGGCGCCGAAGAGATTATGGCAAGCATGCTCGACCCCGCGGATCTGTCCGAGTGAAGTTCGAATCGATTCACGTGGCGCGCTACGGGTGCCTGGCCGGCCTGTCGACCCCCGATCCGCTGCCGTCCGTTGTTGTGGTGCTGGGGCCCAACGAGAGCGGCAAGTCCACCTTCTTCTCGCTGCTCACCGATCTGGTCTACGGCTTCCGCCCCGCCACGCGCGACAGCCACCCGTACGCGCCATGGTCGGGCGGCGACCCGGAAGCGCAGGCGCGCCTCCGTCTGGACGACGGCACGGCGGTGGAGATCTACCGTCGCCTGGCTTCGAGCGGACGGGGCAGCGT
The DNA here is from genome assembly GCA_965221535.1 of Longimicrobiales bacterium. GTDB lineage: Bacteria > Gemmatimonadota > Gemmatimonadetes > Longimicrobiales > Gaopeijiaceae > Bin94. The sequence continues at coordinate 505,029 of OZ244894.1, forward strand.
GTCTGTGAACGGGCGCAGGGAGGACCTGCGGAACCGGGCCCTCGGCGCCGCGGACCATGTGAGCCGGGGCATGTTTCGCAACGTCTATGCGCTGACGCTGGCCGAGCTCGCCAGCCTGGAGGGCGAGAGCTGGAACATTGTGCAGGATCGCCTGGTGGCGGCGCTGGGCATGAAGGGTCTGACGCCGCCCCGGGAGGTGGCCGAGGCATTCGAAACGGCGGCCAAAAAGCTGTGGCGCCCCGACAATCTTGGGAAGCCCCGCGTTCGCATGCTGCGAGAGGAGCTGACCGAGCTGTACAAGGCCAGGCGTGAAGCCGTGGAGCTGGACCGTGCGCTGCGCGGCAAGGAGGCCGAGAGGGTCGCGGCCGGCGAGAAGCTCAATGCGCTGGCCGAAGAGCGCAGCCGCGAGCGCGGGCGGCGCGAGGTGCTCGAGGATCGCCTTGCCCGCCTGCTGCCGGTGCGGCGCGTGCTGGTGCGAATCGCTGAGCTGCAGGCCGAGGCTGGACCGCCCGACGAGCTCGCCGGGCTGCCGCCCGATCCGGTGGCGCGCCTGGCGGAGCTGAGGGACAAGAGCGCGCAGGCGGTCATGCGGGTCGAGGAGTGCGAGCGCGAGGCCGCGGCATGCGCCGAGACGGTCGCGGCGTACGAGGGCAGCCGCGACGAGGCGGTGGCCGAGGCCGAGGGTAGGGTGCGGCGCGCGATCGATCTGGCGGACACGATGGCCGACCTGCAGCGCGAGGTGGCGGTGGCCGAGGACAGGGTGGCCGAGATGGCCGCGCGCTGCGACGAGCAGTGCGCGGCGCTGTTCGACGCGCCCCTGGACGACGTGCCGCCAGGTGCGCTCGGCGCGGTAGGGGTGCAGGAGCTGGAGGAGCGGGTCGGGGCGCACGAACGGGCCCGGGCCAAGCGCGAGGCCGAGAGGGACGGCGACGGGGGCGGGAGCCTGATGCGGCTGGCCGGCGCGCGGAAGCCGGGCCGGGGCCGGCTCGTGGTCGGGCTGGCGGGGGTGGTGGCGGGGCTCGCGCTGGGGGCGTGGCGGCTTCTATACCCCGACATGACGGTAGTGCTGGCCGGCGTTGCGGTGGGAGCGGGGGTGGCGGGGAGCGCGGCGGTTCTGCTCGGGGCGGCCGGGCTGGTCGTGCTGGTTGTGCGGCAAGGGGCGGTGCGGCGCTACGACAGGTACCGCCGGGCGGTGGCGGAAGCCGAGAAGCGGCGCGCCAAGCGTCTGGCCGAGCTGGCCCGCGAGGAGGAGGGGGCGGCCGAGGCCGTGGCCCGGGTGGTGGCCGGGCTGCCGGTGAGGCGCTCGCTGCTGGCGGCGCCAGGGCTGGAGCTGGCGACGGGGATCGGGCGCATGATCGAGCTGCTGGACCGCCTTGGCGAGCGCCGGAGGGTGCTGGAGGAGCGGCGGCGGGGGGTGGCCGAGGCCGAGGCCGAGATCGGGGGGGTGCGGGAGTGGGTGGAGGGGTGGGGTGGTGGTGGGGGTGGTGGAGTTGGGGCGGTGGTCGGGGCTGGGGAGGAGGGCGGGGGCGGTGCCGGGGGGCTGCGGGGGCTGTTGGAGGCGGCGCTCAAGGCTCGCGAGACGGCGGGCGTGGCGCGGCGGCAGATGGAGAGGATCGCGGGGGAGAGGGCCGAGGCCGAAGCCGGGCGGGCGGCGGCGGCGCTGGAGGTGGAGGCCTTCGAGGGGGTGTTGGGGGCGTTTGCCGAGGGCGACCCGGATGGGGGGGCGGGGGTGGCGGGGGGGCGTCTCGCCGCGCGCCGCCGAGCGCAGGGGCAGCGTGCCGAGCTGGAGGCCGAACACGCTAACCTGGCCGACATCGAGGCCGAGGTGGCCGCGGCGGAGGCGGGGGGGGAGGGGTGGGGCGACCTGCGCGACCGGCTGAACGCGATCGCTGCCGCCGAGGACCGGGTGGCGGGCGAAACGGCCGAGCTGCAGGGCGTGGTCGGAAGATTGGACACCGAGGTTCGCCGCCTTCGCGAGGGGGAAACGGTCGCCGTGGTGGAAGGGCGGATTGAGGCGGTGAAGGAGCAGGTGCGCGAAGCGAAGCGGGGCCGCGACCGCGCCTTTGTGATCGCGCGCCTGGTCCGCCAGGCCGACCGCAGCTTCCGCGACGCCAACCAGCCTGAGCTACTGTTGCGGGCCGGACGGTACCTGGGGAAGGTGACCCGGGGCCGCTACGACCGGATCGAGATGGGCGACGTCGGCGACGAGTCGTTCTATCTGCGCGAGCCTTCGGGAGACAGAAGGATCCGCGTCGGCGAGACCACCTCGCAGGGCACGAAGGAGCAGGTCTACATGGCGCTGCGCCTCGCGATCGTCAACCATCTGGACGGCGACCAGGAGCGCCTTCCGATCTTCATGGACGAGACGCTCGTCAACTGGGACGCCTGGCGGCGCGACCAGGCCTTCGACCTCTTGGAGCAGCTGGCCGCCGAGCGCCAGGTGTTCATCTTCACCTGCCATCCGGCGATGGCGGCGGAAATGGAGGATCGCGGCGGCAAGGTGATCCCGCTCGCCCAGGACTGAAACGCAGCCCCGCGGACCACCGGCCCACATGGCCCCAGGGCTGAAGCGCAGCCCGCGGACCAGTGGCCGACATGGCCCCCAAGGCTGAAGCGCAGCCCGCGGACCACCGGGCCCGCAGGCGATTGATCGAAATATGTAAAGACAACATGACATAATGTAATGTCAACATTACGTTGCGGCCCACTTCCACCGCTCGGTCCACTTCTCCCGCTCGGCCTCGGCCTCGTCGCGGCCCTCGGCGCCTTCGGCTGGCTGAACGATCTCGCCATGCCGCTGCCACGCCTCCTCCTCCCCGCGGCGGCGTTCCTCTGCTACGGCGCCGCGGGCCTGATCGCTGCCCGCGCGGCCCACCCCACCCCGCCCCCGCCCCCCACCCCCATCACGCCCCCCGCCGCCCCCCCCACCCCCGCCCGCGCGGGCCATCCCTCACCCACCTCCATCGCCCTCATCTGGACGATCGCGGCGCTGGCCCGCCTCGCACTGCTGCCGCTCGCCCCCGAGCTGTCCGACGACGTGCACCGCTACCTCTGGGACGGCCACGTCCTCACGCAGGGCGTCAACCCCTACGCCCACCCCCCCGCCTCCGACGCCCTCGCCGACATCCGCACCCCCTGGCACGGCGCGATCAACCACCCCGACGTCCCCACCATCTACCCGCCCCTGGCGCAGCTCCTCTTCGCGGGGGTCGCGCTGTCCGGCGGCGCGATCCTGGCCGCGAAGGCGCTCTGGCTCGGCTTCGACCTCGGCTGCGGACTGCTGCTGCAGCGGATCGCCGCCCTCACGGGCCGCGACCCGGCCCCGGTCCTCGTGTGGTACCTGTGGTCGCCGCTGCTGATCGTGGAGACCGCCTGGAGCGCCCACTTCGACTCGGTCGGCCTGTTCCTTCTGGCGGCGCTGATCCTGGTTGCGCAGCGGCGGGGCCGCGCCTCCGCAGCGGGCGCCATCCTCGCCGCCGCCACCACGGTCAAGCTGGCTCCCGCCGCCGCCCTTCCCGCGCTGGTCCGACGACACGGCTGGGCCGCGCTTCCCGCCTTCGCCGCAGTCTGCGCCGCGCTCTACCTGCCCTTTGCCGGAGCGGGCGCCGCCGCGATCACCGAGGGCCTTCGCACCTACGCGCGCCACTGGTCGGCCAACGAGGGCGCCTTCGCCCTGATCGCCGCGCTTGCAACAGACCCCGTGCACGCCCGGGTTGCGGCCGCCGCACTTGCACTTGCCGTGGTCGCCTACGTGACCTGGCAGGGCTTCTCGATCGAACGCGCCCTGCTCTGGATCGTGGGCGCGGGCCTTCTTCTATCCCCCACAGTCCATCCCTGGTACGTCTTGTGGGTGCTCCCGATGGCAGCGCTGCGCGGCAATCGCCCCTTCCTGCTGCTGAGCGGTCTGGCCTTCCTGGGCTACTGGGGGCTCGCGTCCTACGAAGCCACCGGCGTCTGGCTGCAGCCGGGCTGGACCCGCGCCGCGATGTGGCTTCCCGTGTGGCTCATGCTGCTGGTCAGCAGATACCCCGACGCAAAGAGCGCAACAAAGGGCAGCGATCCCCACTGACCCCCGGCCAAGGCCACAAGCCCCGACGCCACCATGTACGCGCCCGCGCCCAGCGCGAGCCTTCGCCCCCGAAACCCTTTCCCGGACGCCTCGTAGCTCGACCGCCCGGCTCCGCCCGCCTTGGGCGTGCGCTCGAAGGGATCGCGTCGGCGCCAAAGCCCCCGCAGCACCGCGCCGCTAAGCAGCACGGACAGCCCCGCACCGAGCGCAAGCGTGCCAGCGATGCCCCTGATCGTCGTCGCCGCCGTGCGCGTCGCACTTCCCGCTGTGCGCGTCGAACTTTTCGCCGTCCGCGTCGAACGTTCCGCCGTGCGCGTCGGCCTTCCCGCCGTCCGCGCCCTCCGCCGCGCCGCCGCCGCATAGAACGCAATGAACGGCCCGGTCGCCGCCAGAAACAGCGCCAGGTCCAGCCACCACAGCCCGTCCATGCCCAGCGCGCGCCTTCCCAGCGCCGAGGGCACAATGAGAAGGGAGAGGGCGAAGGTGAGCGGATGGGCGAGATGCCCGCACAAATGAACCACCGCCTCAAGCTTCAGCGCCTGCCCGAGGGGGGCGGCGAGCAGCCGCGGGAGCACCTTGCGCGCCGTCTGGACTCCACCCTGCGCCCACCGCCGCTGCTGCACCAGGAGCGAGGCGGGCGAACTCGGGAGCTCGGCGGGCACGCCCACGTCGTCCCGGAGCACGAAGCGCCACCCCGCCATCTGCGCACGGTAGCTGATGTCCAGGTCCTCGGTGAGCGTGTCGGACTGCCAGCCGCCCGCGTCCTCGATCGCCCGGCGGCGCCACAACCCCGCCGTGCCGTTGAAGTTGAAGAACCTGCCGCCGCGAAACCGCCCCCGCTGTTCCAGGAAGAAGTGCCCGTCGAGCAGCATCGCCTGGGCGCGCGTCAGCCACGACTCGCCCTCGTTGAGGTGGTCCCAGCGCGCCTGCACCATGCCCACGCCCGGGTCCGACATCGACGGCAGCAGGCGCTGGAGCAGGTCGGGCGCAGGCACGAAGTCGGCGTCCAGGATCAGCACGTGCTCGCCCGTCGCCGACTCCAGGCCCGCGGCCAGCGCGCCCGCCTTGTAGCCGGTCCGTTCGGCGCGGTGGCGGACCGTGACGTCCACGCCCCTGCGTCGCCACGCCCGTGCGCGCCGCGTGGCCAGCGCGGTCGTCTCGTCGGTCGAGTCGTCCAGCACCTGGATCTGGAGATGCGTGCGCGGGTGCGACAGCCGGCAGGCCGCGTCGATGAGGCGCTCGACGACGTGCCGCTCGTTGAAGACGGGGAGCTGCACGGTGACGCGGGGCCGGGCAGCGCGGTCGCCGGCGTGGCCCTGCTCCGGGTCGGCGACAGGAGGCGGCCGCCGCGACAGCGCCAACAGGGTCAGGCGATGCCCCGCGAACGGCAGCAGCAGCGCCAGCACGACCGCGTACAGCGCCACCGCAACCAGGCCGAGGGCTTCGGCCGGGCCCGATGCGCCGCCGAGCATGGGCAGGTGGGTCACGATGGAGGCCCGGACTCGGGCAGAATCCCGATGAAGCCGAGGTGGCGCCCCAGGTCGCCCCCACGGTGGGAGTAGTACCGCCCGTCGCCGCACAGCGTGCACTCGCGGCTGACGCTCAGGCGCTCGTCGCGGACGCCCAGAGAGCGGGCGCGCCGCCGGATCGCGGCGCGGAGGTCGATCGGCGCCGGCCCCGGCGGAGGCGTCTCGCACAGCGCCGCGAACACGTCGGGCCCCACCTCGTAGCAGCGCCCGCAGATCGCGGGCCCGAGGTGCACGAACAGGTCCGGCGCAACGCTGCCGCACTCGCGGCCCATGACGCCGATTCCCCGCTCGACCACACCCGCCGCCGTCCCGCGCCACCCGGCGTGCAGAAGCCCGACCGCCCCGCGCACGGGATCGGCCACGAACACCGGCACGCAGTCGGCGAGCGTGACGGCAAGCAGCAGGCCCGCCCTGCGGGTCACATGACCGTCGCCGTCGCCCACCACCGACGCCCCCGCCGGCAGATCCGCATGCACCCTCGTCGCCGACCCGTGCACCTGCCGGCTCCGGACCACCGAGCGCCAACCATGTTCGAGCAGCGCCCGGGCGGCCTTGGCTCCTGGATCGGCGGCCGGACCGTGGCTCTCCTGCCTGCCGCTCGGATGGGCACCCGCCGACCCGCCGCCGGCCACGCCTTCGCGCGACCCGAAGCCCCGCTGCGTGGTCCCGGCCCGCAGCCAGGGAAGCCGCGCGTCCCACTCGGGTATGCTGGTGGTCATGGGGCCCTTCCGCCCGGCAGCGTGCACCTTGCGGCATGCATCTTACTAGGAGGGAAAAAGTAACTAGCTTTCTGTCCACCATGAGCAGCACCTACTTCGATAGCCAGAACGCGGCGTACGTTCAGGCCCTCTACGAAGACTTCACGCGGAACCCGGACGCCGTTCCGCGCGCCTGGAGGGCGTTCTTCGAGAGCGACGCGGGCGCGCTGCTGGACGCGGGCCTGATCGTGGTCGACGGGGCCTCGGCAGGGCGGCGGGCAAGTGTTGCCGTGCCGGTTGTGGGCGCGGACGGGGCGGCGGCCGCCGCGCCCAGGGTGGCCGAGCCCAAGCCGCCCGTTGCGCCAGCCGCCGCCCCCGGGCCCGCCGAGCCCGCGCCGGTAGCGAAGAGTTTGGACCGCCTTCTTCCCCTTGTGGCCAGGGCAGCCCGACTCCTGCAGGCGTTCCGCGAGCACGGGCACCAGGCTGCGCGGACCGATCCGCTGGGAAGCGAACCTCCTAGTCATCCCCAACTCGATCCTGCCTACTTCGGAACGACCATGGAGGAGCTGGAGGAGATTCCGACCTCGGTGCTTCTGCCCGAAGGCGGCGAGTCTCCGCTGGCGTTCACGCTCGACCGGCTGAAGGCGATCTACAGCGGCGACCTGGGCTACGAGTTCGAGCACCTGGAGGACCCCGAGAAGGTTGCGTGGCTCTGGGAACAGGTGGAGCGGGGCGCGCACTTTGCCGGGTACACCGACGAGGACCGGGTGCGGACGCTCGACAGGCTCACGCAGGTCGAGGGCTTCGAGCAGTTTCTGCACCGCGCGTATCTGGGCCAGAAGCGGTTTTCGATCGAGGGGATCGACATGATGGTCCCGCTCCTGGACGAGGCGATCGAGCTGGCGGCTGCGGCGGGCGCGACCGAGGTCGTGATCGGCATGGCCCATCGGGGGCGGCTGAACGTGCTGACGCACATCATGGGGGTGTCGTACGCCGAGATTCTGGCCGAGTTCGAAGAGGGGGCGTCGCCCGGCAGCGCGCTCTGGGTGCCCGATCCCGGCACCGGAGACGTGAAGTACCACCACGGCGCCACGGGCGACTATCCGCTGCGCGGGGGCGGCACGGTGCGGGTGACGATGCCCCCCAATCCCAGCCACCTGGAGTTTGTGAACCCGGTGATTCTGGGGATGGCGCGCACGTGGCAGTACGTCGACCGGAACGGCGGCGAGGCGCGCGATCCGTCGCTGGTGGTGCCGATCCTGCTCCACGGCGACGCGGCCTTCGCCGCCGAGGGGGTTGTGGCCGAGACGCTGAACCTGGCCCGGCTAAGAGGCTACGAGGTCGGGGGCACGATCCACATCATCGGCAACAACCAGGTCGGCTTCACAACCAACCCGCGCGACGCGCGCTCGACGCGCTACGCCAGCGACCTTGCCAAGGGCTACGACATTCCGATCATCCACGCCAACGCGGACGCGCCCGAGGAATGTCTGGCGGCGATGCGGCTGGCCATGGCCTACCGGACGCGGTTCGGCGCCGACGCGGTGATCGACCTGATCGGGTACCGGCGACACGGTCACAACGAGGCCGACGAGCCCGGGTACACGCAGCCGCTGCTGTACCGCTGGATCGCCGACCACCCGACGGCGCGCAGGCAGTGGGCGGGCGAGCTGGTGGCGCGCGAACTGATCACCGCAGCCGAGGCCGACGAGCGGGTCGAGAGGCTGGGCGAAGAGCTGCGCGCCGTGAAGGACGGACGCGTGAAGGACGCGCCCGAGGCCGCGCCGCCGTGGACCACGCCCAGCTACAGCGCCATCGACCAGGACTTCGAGATGGACACGGGCGTGGCGTACGAGCGGCTGGAGCGGATCAACGACGCGCTCACCGCGTTCCCCGACGGCTTTGCGGTGCATCCCAAGCTGGCGCGTCAGCTGAAGCGGCGGAGCGAGGCGTTCGGCCTGGACTCGCGGCTGGTCTGGGGGCACGCCGAGGCGCTGGGCATCGGCTCGCTGCTCGAAGACGGGGTGCCGGTGCGGCTTTCGGGCCAGGACAGCGAACGGGGCACCTTCAGCCAGCGCCACCTGGTGCTGAACGACGCCGAGACCGGCGAGCGCTGGTCGCCGCTGTCGCGGGTGTCCGACACGCGCTTCGAGATCTACAACTCGCCGCTCACGGAAGCGGCCACGATCGGCTTCGAATACGGCGTGGCCGTCGCGGCCGAGCGCGATCTTGTGCTCTGGGAGGCGCAGTTCGGCGACTTCGTCAACGTCGCGCAGGTGATGATCGACCAGTTCCTCTCGGCGGGCTGGTCGAAGTGGGGGCAGCGCTCCCGCCTGACCCTGCTGTTGCCGCACGGCCACGAAGGCCAGGGGCCGGAGCACTCGAGCGCGCGCCTGGAGCGCTTTCTGCAGCTGTGCGCCGAGGACAACATGCGCGTGGTCTACCCGTCGACGCCGGCCCAGTACTTCCACCTGCTGCGCCTGCAGGCGCTGACCGAGCCCGAGCGGCCGCTGATCGTGATGACGCCGAAGAGCCTGCTGCGGCTTCCCGCGGCGACCTCGGTGGTCGAGGATCTGGTGGACGGCGGCTTCCGGAAGGTGATCGACGACCCGTCCATCGCGTCGGACGAAGGGGCGGCGGCGGTGCGGCGCCTGATTTTGTGCAGCGGCAAGGTCTACTACGATCTCGCCGCTTCGGATCAGCGCGCCGGGGCGACCGACGCGGCAATCGTGCGGGTCGAGACGCTGTACCCGTTCCCGAGCGACGAGATCGGGGCGCTGCTCGACCGCTACCCCAACGTCGAGACGGCGACGTGGACGCAGGAAGAGCCGAAGAACATGGGCGCGCTCACGTACATTCTGCCGCGCCTGCGCGCCGTGCTGCCGTCGTCGGTTCGGCTGCGGCACCTGTCGCGGCCCGAGCGCGCGAGCCCGGCCGAGGGGAACCCGCGCAACCACGCCGCAACCCAGCGCGAGATCGTGGGCAGGGCCCTCGGTTGACCGGGGGACGATGCGGGGGACAATGCTCGCCGCGCCGGACGTAGCGGCCGCCCGCGCCCGAATCGCGTCCCATGTGGTTCGGACCGGGTGCCCGGAGTCGTTCGCGATCGGCGACGCGCTCGGGTGCCGGGTGCGGCTGAAGGCCGAGCTGCGCCAGCGCACGGGGTCGTTCAAGGACCGGGGGTCGCTCAACAAGCTGCTGCTGCTGACCAGGGAGCAGCGCGAGGCGGGGGTGGTGGCGGCCAGCGCCGGGAACCACGCCCAGGCGCTGGCCAGGCACGCCGCGCGGCTGGGCATTCCGTGCACGATCGTCATGCCCGACAACGCGCCGCTGATCAAGGTCAGCAACACGCGCGCGAGCGGGGCGAAGGTGATCCAGACGGGCGAGACGCTGTCGGACGGCATGGTCGTGGTCGAGCGTCTGATCGCCGAGGAGGGCCTGGCCCTGGTGCACGCGTTCGACGATCTCGCGGTGATGGCCGGCCAGGGCACGATGGGGCTCGAGATCCTGGAACAGGCGCCCGACGTGGACACGATCGTGGTTCCGGTGGGCGGCGGCGGCATGATCTCGGGCATTGCGACCGCGGTCAAGGCCGAGCGGCCCGACGTGCGCATCGTCGGCGTGGAGGCCGCCGCGTCTCCCAGCGCGGTGCGGTCGCTCGAGGCGGGCGCGCCTGCGCACGTCGCGCTCTCCGACACGCTCGCCGACGGGATTGCGGTGAAGCGGATCGGCGACATCACCTATCCGCACATCGAGGCGCTGGTCGACGACGTCGTGCTGGTCGACGAAGAGGAGATCATCCGCGCCATCTTCTTCCTGCTCGAACGCGAGAAGCTGGTGGTCGAGGGGGCGGGCGCGGTGGGGGTGGCCGCGATGCTCGAGGGCAGGGTGGGGCTGCGGGCGGGCGAGACGGTGGCGTGCGTGCTGTCGGGCGGCAACATCGACATGAACATGGTGTCGCGCATCATCGACCGCGGCCTCTGGGCCGACGGTCGCCTTGCCAGCCTGTCGGTGGTGGTGCGCGACCGGCCCGGCTACCTGAACGAGGTCACCGCCGTGGTGGCGGTCGAGGGCGCCAACGTGCTGCACATCGAGCACACGCGGGCCTTCGGGGACATCGCGGTGGGGAAGGTGGCGATCGAGATGCGCATCGAGAGCCGTGGCCGCGAGCACGTGGCCGCGATCGTCGCCCACCTGCGCGACCTGGGTCACCAGGTCGAGGAGGTGGTGTAGTCGCCGGGCTAGGGCACCCTGATCTCGTATACTTCCACGAACTCCTGCCCCAGGTCATCCTTGCGCAGCACGGCGATTCGATCGGTTGCGATGTCCAGCAGCTCATGCGTCGGGCTGGGGATTGCGACTTCCATCTCCACAAGGGTTCGGCCCGCAAGGACGCCGTCGGCGAACCTCAACAGTTCCGGGTGGAAGACCGGGAGCCGCAACGAGCCTACGGGGACGCCGTCCGCCCCGATCGCCGACCATGATCGCTGCTGGCTCGACCGCTTGGCGTACTCGCCGATCCAGATCCTGCCGTTGGAATCCACCTTGACGGCTCCAAACGCCGGATAGGTTGCCCGCACCTCCGATTGCTCAAGCATCCTCCGCCAGTTGGGCCGGGCCACCTCCGGGAGCGACCCCAGGAACAGGTCGTTCCACTCCCCGCGTTCCTCCTGGGTGACGGGATTGGCGGCGAGAACGCTGCCGTGGAACCGCGTGTCCGGCGCCGACCCGTTGTACAGGGTCAAGTCCAGCGAATCGTTCGTGCCGACGACCGCATGGACGCCACGCCCGTCGTACAAGGCTGTGCGGCCAAATCCCACCGCAACCCAGTTCTGCCGATCGCCAGTGACGTGTCGCTCCTTGCCGGGCCACTCTCCCAACTGTTCAACCGATCCGTCGGGTCCACTGCATGCAATCAGGTGCAGGGGGCCGCGCTGCACTCCTGGCGGGAGGTCGGGTCTGGTCTCAAGAACGCCGACGAACCCTTCGGCACTGACCTGGGCAAGGGGCACGACCTCTCCCGCGCAGCCAGTCTGTACAGTGCTGACGACATTCCCCGTCCAGTCCATGAAGGTAAGGCGTCGCAAGGCCCGGTCGTACGCGAAGAGCGCTTGATCGGTGGACAACCCGATCCGTGCGAGGTCGGAATAGTCGCCCGGGCCTTCGCCCTCGTCGCCGACCTGCGACCGAAGCTCACCGCCCGGGCCCAGAAACGTGAGGTTGGGAGCAACGCGATCGGCGATCACCAGAGACGAATCGGGCAACAGGGTCGCTCCGACGACTTGGACCAGATCCAGATGGCCGAGCGTGGAATACAGAAGCGTCCGGCCAATTTCCGGCAGCCGCGGGGAATGCAGGTTTGTGATTCGCATGCTTTCGACACCCACGGGATCGGTGACGGCCGCAGCCGCAGCGTCGCCCTCGGCGCCGGGGAGCGAGCGACTCTCTGGCGCGTCCCGGCACCCGGAAGCCGAGACCGCGCACCAGAGGCCGATCACGCGAATCGTACCGGGCCGTGGGGTCATGTCATGTTCTCTTTACAATTCCGTACCGTTCCAGCGTGTGGGCGAGGGTTGGCCGGCCCAGGCGCATGCGCTCGTCGTCGAGAAGGAACGAGACGATGTACCCGGCGCCGAGCATGAGGATCCCGATCAGGAAGCAGTACATGACCGCGCGGTCGGGGTAAACGTCCTTGAGGTAGCCCACGAAGAGCGGGCCGCTGATCCCCGCCGCCGACCAGGCGGTGAGCATGGTGCCGTAGATCCTCGACATGTTCTGCGAGCCGAAGACTTCGAGGATGAAGGCGGGCATGGTGGCGAAGCCGCCGCCGAAGCAGAGCAGCACGTAGCAGACCAGCACCGAAAAGACCCAGGGGTTGGTCTCGGACATGAGGATCCCGAAGACGATCATCTGGCTTGCCAGGAGGACCCTGAAGATCGCAACTCTGCCGAAGCGGTCCGAGAGCCAGGCCCAGAGTATTCGTCCCACGCCGTTGCAGACGGAGCTCGCGGCGATCAGCGTGGCGCCGTACTCGGCCAGCACCGCCGGTTCGAGCGACGGATCGGACAGCCCCCAGACCTCCTGCAGCAATTCGGACTGAAAGCTGATCACGGAGATGCCCGCGGCGATGTTGAAGAAAAACACGAGCCACATCACCGCGAACCTGCCGGTGAGCAGGTAGGGACGCGCGGATTCCACTTTCGGCGTCGCCTCCGCTCTCCCGGCCCCGCCGCTCGCCCCGCCCGCGGCCGCCCCGCCCTCCTCCTCTTCCGGGTTGCTCAGCATAAGGCTGCACGGAATCAGGATGCAGGCGAACACCACGCCCAGCCACAGGAACACCGCCGCTAGGTCGCCGTCGGCCCGCGCCACGAGGAACGGCGCGAGCACCTTGCTCAGCACGAGCGCGCCCACCCCGAACCCCATCACCACGATTCCCGTGGCCAGGCCCCGCATGTCGGGGAACCACTTGGCGACGGTCACCACGGGCGTCACATACCCCAGGCCAATGCCGGCGCCGCCCACCACGCCGTAGCCCAGGTAGAACAGGGTGACGCTGTCGAGCTGGAGGGCCAGCGACGCGATCGCGTACCCGGCGCAAAACAGCAGGCTGCCCGTCAGGGCCAGCGCGCGCGGCCCCCACTTCGGCAGCATCTGGCCGGCCCACCCCGCCGAGATCCCCAGGAAGAAGATGGCGAGACAGAACGAAAGCACCGTCTGCGTGTTGTTCCATCCGTACTGCCGGGCCAGCATGGTCTGGAAGAAGCTCCACGCGTACACCGTCCCCAGGCACATCTGCAGCATGGTGCAGCATAGGGCGATGACGGTTCTAGGCACGCGCAAGGCTACGAATCCCGGTCAGCCCCCGACGCCCGCCGGCCCACATGCACGAAAAGCCGGGCCAGCTCGCCCGCCTCGTCGTCGCGCGCAAGCACGGGTTCGTCGCCCGTCGGGCTTTCGCCTCCGGCCATCCGCACGGCAAAGGCCAGCAGGTCCGCCAGGGGCTTCGAGGCAAGGTTCACGAACCAGAAGGTCAGCAGACTGCCAATCACAAAGATGATGCCGAAGAGGGCCATCTGCGCGCCGACCGCCCTTTGGATCTTGAGGCCGAGAAGCTCCAGGTCCATGCCCACGTGCACGGTTCCGGCCACTCCCGAGAGGATGGGGGCGCCGACCTCGACGAAGTCGCCCAGACCGGGCAGGCTTCGCTCCACGGTCTCGGTCGACGACGCGTCGCTTTCCAGGATTTCGTCGGGGATCCCGGGCACGAAGGTGTGCGCAAGGAACTCGCCCGTCTCGCTGGTGATGTAGATGTAGCGGATGCTTTCGATCTGCACGAACTGGTCGATCAGCGACTGGAGCGTCGCCAGATTGCGGTTCAGCAGGATGTCGACGCTGGAGTCGGCGATGTTCTGCGCGATGCTGCGGCTGTTGCTCTCGTATTCCGTCGAGAGCTCGCGGGAGACCGTTCGGATGGAGAGGATCGAGACCGAAATCACGATCAGTCCGAAGAGCGCGAAGAAGAAGAAGCGCGTTTCGCGGAAGAGCTTGTGGACTCTGATTCGGGACATGTCAGGCGAACTTGGCCTCCCAGTCCTCCAGGGGCACGAAGCGGTCCCCCTCGACGACCGTGTAGTGCACGCGCTGCAGGCCCTGGCGGCGCTCGGGCCCGAACGAGACCCTCTCGCCCACGCCGAGGTCGTAGTTGCGCACGGCGAACACCGCCTCTTCGATTCGGGACCGCTGCGGATCGTCGCCCATGCGGCGGATGATCTCGGTGATCAGCTTTGCGTTGACGAATCCTTCCAGGCTCACGAAGCTCTGCGGGAAGGGCTCGTAGGGCTCGCCCTCGGTGATCCTGGCCACATCTTCGCGCGAGGGCGGCGGCGGCGCGTGGAGTTCCATCGCGCTCAAGTACTCGCGCACGGCGGGAAGCGAGGCGTCCTCGTAGCTGGGCACCACCTGCGAGTTCACCAGAAACCTCGTGTGCGAGCCGGGGTCGGCGCGCCCCTCCTGCAGCAGCTGCAGCATGTTCTCGCTGCCCACGAAGGAGACGTTGGCGACCGGAACGTGCAGACCGAGGTCCACCGAGTCCCGGGCGAAGGCGCCGCACGCCGCGTACGAGCCAATGCAGACGACCGCGTCGGGGGAGGCCTGCTGCAGGATCTCGACCTGTTCCCGCATGCTGGCGGTGAACTGCGTGCCGCGCGTGTAGGTGGCTTCGCCGACGATGGTTTCGCCGTGCCGGGCGAGCGCCTCGCGAACCCCGGCCCAGCCGCTGCGACCGTAGGCGTCGTTCTGGTAGAAGACCGCGATTCGCCGTCTGCCGATCCCAAGGAAGTTGTCGACGAGCCCGGCCGTCTCCTGCCGGTACGAGGCGCGCAGGTTGAAGGCGAATTCGCCGTACGGAGGCTCGCGCTGCGGCTCGGCGCCCGTGAAGGGGAAGAAGAGGAACACCTGCTGGTCGCTGAACGTCTTGAGCACGGGCAGCGCGCGGGTCACGGTGGGCGTGCCCACGTAGTTGAAGAGCAGGAAGACCCGTTCGTCCCGCATGAGCTCGATCGTGTTGGCGACGCACGGATCCGGCTGATAGCCATCGTCCAGGAGCTTCATGACGATCCTGCGCCCGTTGACGCCGCCGGCTTCGTTGAGCTGGTTGAAGTACGCCATCGAGCCCCGGTAGAGCTCGGTGCCCAGGCCGCGGGAGGGGCCCGAGAACGCGGCCGACACGCCCAGCACGATCTCGTCGTCCTGTGGGCTGCGTCCGGCTCGGCTGCGCCCCGGCGCCGCGCGCCCGTGCCCGCCCAGCCCGGGAGCCGTCGCAGCCTGCAGCGAGGTCGCCCAGGGCGCGGCGAGCAGCGAGGCCAGGCCGGAACGGACCAGCGACCTGCGCGTGAGCGTGCGCCCGGCGCGCCCGGCCCGGCGTCCCGGCGCCTGCCTGCCGTCGGCGTGGTTCATGTCGAGCTCCCGTGCACCGGGGGGGCGTGGTCGTTCAGTGGGGGCGGGTGGCATCCTCGCGCGGCAATGTAGTCCGCAGGCACGCCTGCATCAACGCACGCGGTCCCGCGGGACCGGGGCCCGCCGCCGATGTGGCCCTGCGTTGACAGCCCGCCCCGAAGGTGGGCATCTTGCCGACAATTCGCGGTCGGTCGGCGAGGTCTGCCCGGCGCTGGCCGACTGGCTCCCCCACGGACACCAAAGGACGAGCACGGCAATGGTCGCAGAAGCGAACGCCCGCCCGGAACTTCCGCCCGGCCCCCGCGGAAGACGGCTCAAGCACCTCAGAATGCGCCTCCGCAACACGGCGGGGCTCTTCGAGGAGCTTCGCGAGCGCTACGGCAAGATCGTGTACTACAAGCTGCCGGGCAGACACTTCTGCGTGGTGTCGGACCCGGACCTGCTCAGGGAAATCCTGGTCGTGAAGCGGGCGTCGTTCGTGAAGACCGATGTCGGCAAGGGCGTCATGCGCATTCCGACGGTCCTGACCGGCGATGGAGACGAGCACACGCGACGGCGCAAGCTCATGCAGCCCGCGTTCAACAAGCGCCAGACCGACTGGTTCGGCGAGGTCGTGATCCGCAACGCCACCAAGCGCCAGCGGCTGCATTCGTCGGGGCAGACCATCGACCTGAACAAGGAGATGCACCTGCTGGCGCTCGACATCGCGCGCGAAGCGTTCTTCGAAGATGGAAGCCTCGCCAGCCCGGAGCTGATCCACGGGGTGATCGACTCGCTGAAGTGGAAGGCGGCGCGGGCCCTCCTGCCCATGGGCAAGCTGATATCCCGCCTTCCTCTGCGGGTCAACCTCCGCGTGCACCGCAACCTTGCCCAGATGGACGCCATCTTCGACGCGGCCATTGCCGCGGCTCGCCAGGCGGGTCCGGGCCAGGGGCGCGACGTCGTCTCGCTTCTCGTGCATGCCACCGACGAAGAGGGCGAGGAGCGCTCGTTTACCGACGAGGAGGTGCGCGAGGACGCCTACGTGCTCCTGCTGGCGGGTCACGACACCACCGCGAGCGCGCTGGCGTGGGCCTTCCTGAGCCTCCTGCGCCATCCCGAGGCGCTGCGGCGTCTCGAGGCCGAGGTGGAAGAGGTGATCGGCCAGGCGCCCCTTCGCGTCGAGGACGTCGAACGGCTCCCCTATGCGCGCGCCGTCTTCGCCGAGACCCTGCGCCTGATGCCGCCCATCCATTTCATTGGCCGACGCGCGATCGAGGACTGCGTGATCGGTGGCCACCTGATTCCCGGGAACACCGGGGTGCAGTGCGCCATCCGTGTGGTCCACATGAACGACGAGCACTTCCCCAACGCGCGCGAGTTCCGCCCCGAACGCTGGCTCGCGGAAAGGCCGAGCCATCCCAAGAACGCCTACGTGCCCTTCGGCTCGGGTCCCCGAATCTGCATTGGCCGGGAGCTGGCGCTCGTCCAGGGGCCGCTGGTCCTGGCCAGCGTTCTCCAGAGGTGGCGGCTGGAGTCCGCGGCGCGCAACGGCCGCGACAAGACCAAGTCGCTGACCATGTTCCAGCACGACGGCCCACTTCTCGCCACCCTGACCGAGCGCGGCTAGCCGGCCACGGTCCGCAGCAGGGTTGGGCCCCCGGCGTCGGGGTCGCCCCCGCGTCGGGGTCGGGCCAGGCGCGTCGGGGTCGCCCCCCCGTCACGCCCTCGCCACGCGCACCGTGAGGATGTCGGCGTTGTGGTACTGCTGGTGGCTCACCGAAGACGCGTGCAGGCGCAGGAGCCGGAGCGACAGGTCGCGCTCGCTGGTGGGGTCGGGCAGCCGCGACCCCAGGGCGACCATTTCGTTCTCCAGGTTGGCGCCCTTGGTGGCCGCCGCGAACTCCAGCACGGCGCCGGCGCGGTCGTGCCGGGCGGTCACGCGCAGACCGCGCTTCGCGTCGGATGCGTCCTGGTCCTGCCGGACGAGGCTGAGCACCGCCTCCTCCGCCGATGCCCTGAGCCGGCCCAGGGGCGCGTCGCCCCACCCGTAGCGCTTGCCAAGCTTCGTTACGAACCGGTCGACGACCGCCAGGCTGTCTTCGCCTAGAGGGACTTCGATCCTGTGGCGGGCGGGGCCGGTCAGCTCCAGGAACAGGTTCAGCAACAGGATGGCGACGCCGCCCGCGACCAGCCCGTTGGCCAGCGCAAGGCCGGTGCCGTCGCCGCCGAGCTGCCCCGGGAATACGCCGCCGAACTGGACCGCCACGCCGACCCAGAACGCAATGCCCGCCGCGAGGGCCCCCTTCCTGCCCGGGGCCGACTGGAAGATCACGCCCATTCCCTGAGCGAAGCTGGCGGCGAAGACGACGAAGATGGACGCGCCGAGCACGGGCGCCGGAATGGAGAGGAGCAGTACCGAGAACTTGGGGACGAACGCGAGACCGATCACGATCGCCCCGATGAAGATGCCGAGCGACCGGGCCGCGATCCCCGCGCCCTGAGCGAGCGAGATGCCGTCGGTGCGGGACCAGAGGGGCAGCATTCCGGCAAGTCCCGACAGGAGCGTCCCGGCGGCGCAGGCGCCGACCGCGCCCTGGACTCGGCGGAAGTCGGTCGCCGAAGGGCCTCGGTGGGAGAGGCGCTGGATCTGGACGGCCTCGCCGACCTGCTTGACCGTGATGACCAGGGTGACGAACAGAAAGCCGGGCAGGAGTCCCCAGAAGCGGGAGTCGGGGCTCGTTTCGATGCCGGGCCAGGCCAGCGGCGGGAGGCCGACCCACGCAACCTGGTCTGCACGGCTGAAGTCGAGGATTCCGAACGCCGCGCCGACGGCGGTGCCCGCCGCGAGCCCGACCACGGGCGTCCATGCGCGCAGGGGTCCGCGGGCGCGCAGCATGAGCCCGGCGATGGTGACGATGGTTGCGATGGCGGTCAGAGGGGCCGCGCCCGCGGGCGCGCCCGCGGGCGCGCGCTGCATCATGGCGAATCCCAGGGGCATGATGCTGACCGCGATGAGCGCGGTGAGGGTGCCGGAAACGAGAGGCGTGAAGATGCGGCGCAGCAGCGCGAGACGCGCTGCGAGGGCGAACTGGAAGATGGCCGACGCGATGACCAGGGTGGAGAGCAGCGCCGGGCCGCCCGCCTGCAGCGCCAGCACCGCCACACCGATCGCGGCGCCGCTCGAGCCCATGACGATCAGGTTGCGCGCGCCGATCCCGGCGATGCGCACGCTCTGCACGATGGTGGTCAGCCCGCCGATCACCATGCCCGCGAAGACCGTCCAGCGGAGATAGTCGTCGCTCTGTCCGGCCAGCCGCGCCATGATCGTCATGATCACGACCAGCGGCACGCAGCTGACAACGGCCACCCGAATCGCCAGCGGCACGGCGACCTTGAGCGGCGGCGTCTCGTGCTCGGCGTAGCGAAGACGCTTGCCGGGCGGGCTCACCAGGGGGTGGCCTTCTCCGCCTCGAGGTGATCCGGCAGCCGATAGCTGAGGTCGTCGAGCAGGGCGGCGTCGAGCAGGAACGAGAACGCGGACCCTCGCCATGCCGTCGCGACGCTGGGGGCCAGCTGGTGCTGCACGCGCACCACCCGACGGGTGCTCCGCATCATGGCAAGCAGCCCCCACACGCGAAGACGCGGCAGTTGCAGCTGGTCGGCAAGCTCCTCCCCGATGAGCGCGCGCGTCACCCGCTGCGCCTGGACCTGCATGGCCTTCGCCTCGTCGGGGTCCCTCTTGCCTGCGATCTTGGGCAGGCCATCGAACAGTGCGCTGGCAACCACGACCGACTCTTCGCCCGGGGGCGGCTCACACGCCGCCGCGATCCGGCTGAACTCGTTGGTCCGCTCCTCGTCGCCTTCGAACAGCAGCGACTCGGGCGTGCCGATCAGCCACGAGGCATAGCGCCAGACCTGCATGAAGCTGTCGCGCGTCGGGCGGTCCATGACCGCGCCCAGCCTGGTGGCCTGCTTGAGCATGGTGGCGGAGAAGTTTGCCGACGCCACGCCCATGTGCGCCGAGCTGAGGGGGACGCCGAACTTGGCCTCGTCCCACACGCCCGACCGGCGAATGAGCCGCCTGACCTGCGCGTGGACGAGCCGGATGCGCACCGAGAGCTTCCACCCCTCGCCGTGGCGGTCGAGCGCGCCGGGGAGCATGATCTCGATGAAGTGGCGCGTGTTCTGGCGAATGCGCCGCGGACCGAACAGCGAATTGACGCGTCCGGTGGCGTGGAAGGCCTTGGCGATCAGCGTGGTCGCGTTCTGGACCGTGGTGACGAAGAACGCGGGAATGAACAGGTCGGAGAATTCGTGAAACGCCTTGCAGCCGAGCGCGCCGGCGCCGGGGTCCCACCACGACGGAGGCGCCTCGACTTCCGCGAAGAAGTCGCGCAGAGGGCGGGGCGCGGTTCGGAGCGTCGCGTGGTCGCGGTCCATGCCGGCCCGAATGAACCGGTTGGCCTCGGGAACCTTGAGCGAGGCCATTTCGGCGACGGCCTCGTCGGCCAGCGGATCGTCCAGCACGGTGTGCCGGATGTACTCGGCGGCCAGTTCGGGATTCAGCTCGGCGGCCTGCGCGTACTGCGGCTCGTACGCAGCCGGAATCGAAGCCGGCCGGTCGCTCGCGCCCCCTGCCTGAGCCACCCCGAGCCCCCCGCCCCGCTAGCGGTCGGCGTCGGCGAGCACCTTCTCCAGCGTCGCCGCTGCGGACTCGAACAGCCCGGCCAGGATCTTGTTGCGACGCTGCATGATCCGCTCCGCCTCGTCCCACAGCACCTCGGTGATGGCGGTGTAGGCCTTCTCGCGGAGCGCCTCGGAAAGGTCCGGATTCGAGAACTCGTGCTTCTCGATGGTGAACCTGGCGATTTCGGAGAGATTGTCGCCCACGATGTCCATGTCGATCGAGCTCTTCAGCGCCACGCCGCCCTGCGACGGCGCACCGGCGGCCGGCTCGGGCGGCGGGGCCTCTCCGGCAATGGCGGCGATCGCGGCGTCCTGCGAGTCGTGGATCGCGATGATGTCGGCAAAGCCGCTCATCGAGAAGACTTCGCTGACCCCGGGGGTCAGTCCGCAGATTCCGAAGGCCTGCCCCGGGCCCGTGAACTTCTTGGCCATCATGAGCATGACGCGCAGGCCGGCGCTGCTGACGTAGTCGACCCCGGACAGGTTGAGGACCAGGGACCGGTCGTCGTCTCGGATGCCGGCCCTGAGCGCGTCCGCGCACTCGACGCTGTTGCCGCTGTCAATGCGACCCGACAAGCTTGCGACCGAGATCTCGGACACCTTGCTCCAACTGACCGAAAACGACATTCGCTCCTCCCGCGTTGGGGTGACTTGCCGGGGTCAAGTGTCGTAGGTTGCGTCTGGCCTGTCAAATGAAGATGCCCACGCTCCCCCCACCCTCGCCAAACGCCACCGCCTCCATGCGCGACCACGCCCTCTCGCCGCCCGGCCCCGTCCTGGTCACGGGCGCAAACGGATATGTCGCGTCATGGGTTGTCAAGCGCCTGCTCGAACTCGGGTGCCACGTGCGCGCCACGGTTCGCGATCCGGCGGATCCGGCAAGGGCCGGGCACCTGAACGCCATCGCGAAGGGGTTGCCGGGAGCCTTGTCCCTGCATCGGGCCGACTTGCTGGACCCGGAGGGATTCGACGGCGCAATGGAAGGGTGCACGACAGTCCTTCACACCGCCTCGCCCGTCATCGCCCGGGGGGTGGAGGATCCGGTCCGCGACCTGATCGAGCCCGCGGTCAACGGGACCCGCAATGTGATCGAGGCGGTCGACCGCTGCCCGTCGGTGCGGCGGGTGGTTCTGACCTCGAGCGTTTTGGCCGTATACGGAGACGCCGTGGACATGGCCCGAACGGCGGCGGGGCGTTTCGACGAGAGCCACTGGAACGAGACCAGCGGCGAGCGCCATCAGCCGTACGCGTACTCGAAGGTGCGCGCCGAACGCCTGGCCTGGGAGATCGCCGAGGGGCAGGATCGGTGGGATCTGGTCGTGGTCAACCCCGGGCTCGTCCTCGGGCCCGCGCTGAGCCCCCACACGAACTCCGAGAGCGTGCGGCTGATGCGCGACCTGGGCGGCGGCTTCTTCCGACTGGGCGCCCCGCTGCTGGAGTTCGGCGTCGTCGATGTGCGCGACGTGGCCGACGCACATGTCCTGGCGGCGACGCGGCCCGAGGCTAGCGGGCGGCACATTGTCGTGGCCGAAACGCTCGACCTGGTGGGGATCGCCGGGGTGCTGCGCGCCCGCTTCGGCGACGGCTATCCGTTGCCGCGGCGAACGCTGCCCAAGTTGCCGACGGTGCTTCTGGCGCCGCGGCGGGGGTTGGAGCGCGCCGTGGTGCGGCGAAACGTCGGCTATCCGCTCCGCTTCGACAACCGGCGCGCCCGAGACCGGCTGGGACTCGCGTTCCGGCCCGTCGCGGACACGATCGCGGACCACTTCCAGCAGCTGCTCGACGACGGCCTGGTGCAGCCGCGCCCGCCGCTCCCGCCCGGCCCCCGAGGCGGTCGCGTCGGGCACCTGATCGCGCGCCTGAGGGACTTTCCCGGCCTGCTCGATGGGCTTCACGCCCGGCACGGCGACATCGTCCGCTACCGCGTGATGAACCGCGAGTTCTGCGCCGTCGGCGATCCCGGCATGATACGGGAGATTCTGGTCACCAAGCGCGATTCCTTCCACAAGACGGCCGGCTACAAGAACCTGAGGCCGTTCAAGAACCACACCATCGTGACCACCGACGGCGAGGACCACGGTCGCCGCAGGAAGCTCTACCAGCCGTCGTTCGGAAAAAGGGGGATGGCCGCCTACTCGGAGATCATGATCGAGAAGGCGAGCGCCCTGCGCGATGGCTGGCGGGACGGGCAGACCGTGGACATGGCCGCCGAGATGCACGATCTGGCCATGGGAATCGCCGTGACGGCGTTCTTCGGGCGCGACATGCGGGTCGACCCGAGGATCGGGACTGCCGTGCTGGACGGTATTCTTCGGGACTTCGTGCTGGGGGTGCTTCCGTTCACCGGGCTGTTCAGGGCGCTGCCCCTGCCCGGAAGGCGGCGGGCCGAGCGGGCATGGAGCGCGCTCGACGAAATCGTCTACGAGGCCATTCGGCGGGCGCGCCAGGCCGGCGGCGAGCGCACCGACATGATTTCGCTGCTCGTGAACGCCCAGGACGAAGAGGGCGTCGCGCGCCCGTTCACCGACGACGAAGTGCGGGACGAGGCCTACACCCTGCTCATGACCGGGCACGAGACGGCATCGAGCGCCATGACGTGGTGTCTCGACCACATCATGCGGCACGCCGATGTGCGCGACCGTCTCGAGCAAGAGGTGGACGAGGTGGTCGGGCGCCGCCCGATCGCGCCGGACGACCATGCCCGCTTGCCCTATGCCCGGGCGGTCTTCAACGAAGCGCTGCGGCACACGCCGCCGATCTTCTTCCTGGGCCGCGAGGCGATCGAGGACTGCACGGTCGGAGGCTACCGGATTCGGAAGGGGACGATTGTTCAGCCCTGCATAAGGGTCGTGCACCACTGTCCCGCGCACTACCCCGATCCGGACGCCTTCGACCCCGGGCGCTGGACGGACGCCGAGAGCGCCAAGCGCGCGAAACACACCTATCTTCCCTTCGGCTACGGCCCCAGGATGTGCATCGCGTGGGGCTTCGCGACAATGGAGGCGGTGTACGCGCTGGCGAGCATTGCGCAGCGTTGGAGGCTGGAGCCCGCGCGGAGCGGTCCGACCCCGGTGAGCTCGACCGGCGTCTACAGGGTCGCGGGTCCGCTTCCGGCGATCGTGAGGGAGCGAAGAAGAGCTTGAGGGAACGAAAGACCGCGAGAGAGCGAAAGTCTGCGAGAGAGAGAAAGATCGCGAGGGAGCGAAATGGAAACGGCGAGCGGTAGCAAAGCGATGGCACCCCCGGTCTTCGTCGTGAGCACGGGGCGGTGCGGTTCCACCATGCTGTCCGACATGGTCAGACTCCATCCGCGCATGCTGAGCGTCTCGGAGTTTCTCGCCTGCCTGGCCGACCGGGCGCTGGTGGGGGGCGCCATGGACGGAAAAGCCATGCTGCGGCGCTTCGGCACCCTGGCGCCGGTCGGCAAGGCGCTGGTGCGGAACGGCCTGCTGGTGAGCGAGTACCTGTACCGGTTCGGTCCCGATTCACGGTTCGGGCCGCACGACGTCCCCGCCATCATGGGCGCGACGCTCCCCCATCTCTCCGACGATCCCGAGGCCCTCTGGGACGAGCTGGTCCCGGTCGTTCGGTCCTGGGGACGCGACACCCCGGCCGGGCACTACCGCCACTTCTTCGAATGGCTCGCCCGGCGCTTCGACCGCGACATCTGGATCGAGCGGTCGGGCGCATCGCTCTTCTACGTGCCCGCGCTCGCCAGCCTGTTCCCCGACGCGCGCTTCGTGCACATCCACCGCGATGGCCGCGACACCGCCATGTCGATGCAGCGCCACCACATCTTCCGCCTGTACGCAAACGTCGCGAGCGCGCTCAAGCGCGTCGGCCTCGACCCGTTCAGCCCGGCAAACTGGCCCGGAACCAGCCCGTGGATGCCCTGGTTCACGCCGCTGCGCTTCCGGTTCTTTTCCGCAAAGCGCTTTCAGGAGCGCGAAATGGGCCTTCCCTTGTTCGGCTGGCTCTGGAGCAACATGATCGAACGGGGAACCAGGCACCTGGCCGCCCTGGACGCCGACCGCGTGCTCACCATGCGGTACGAGTCGGTTCTCGAGTCTCCAAGAGAGGAAATGAGCCGCTTCATCGACTTCGTCGGCCCCCAGTTCCGCGACGCCAAATGGCTGGACAGGATCTGCGAGCTGCCCAGAAGGAAGCCGCCGAGCTGGTCGCGCCTGACGCCGGAGCTGCACGACCCGCTGGCCGAGGCGTGCGCTCCGGGGCAGCGGATCCTGGGCTACGACAACGGGACGACCGCGACCGATGCGCCCGGAGCGACCGCATGACGCGCGCGGACCCCAAGTCCCCGGTTCTGGCCGCAGGCGCCCCATACGCCCCGAGCAAACCCATGAAGCGCGTGGAGCCAAGGCCCCGGTCCTGGCTGTCGGCGCTCGAATCCGAGGCGATCGAGATCATACGCGAGGGCATCGCGGCCGCCGCGCGCCCCACCATGCTCTACTCGATCGGCAAGGACTCGTGCGTGCTGCTGCACCTGGCGCGCAAGGCGTTCTGGCCCGCGCCGCCTCCAATGCCGCTTCTGCACATCGACACCACCTGGAAGTTCCGCCAGATGATCGAGTTTCGGGACCGGGTGGCCGCCGAAGCGGGCGTCGAGCTGGTCGTGCACACCAACCGCGACGGCGTCGACGCGGGCGTCACCCCGTTCACCCACGGGTCCGAGTACTACACCGAGGTCATGAAGACCGTCGCTCTGCGTCAGGCCCTCGACGCCGGCCGCTACGACATCATCTTCATCGGGGCCCGCCGCGACGAAGAGAAGTCTCGCGCCAAGGAGCGCGTGTTCTCGCTGCGCACCGCCACCCACCAGTGGGACCCCAAGGCCCAGCGTCCGGAGCTGTGGAACTTGTACAACACGCGTCTGGCCACCGGCGAATCGCTGCGGGTCTCGCCCCTGTCCAACTGGACCGAAGCCGACATCTGGCGCTACATCGCCGACGAGGGGATCCCCATACTGCCGCTCTACTACGCCGCCGAGCGACCCGTGGTCGAGCGGGACGGGCGCTGGATCATGATCGACGACGACCGCATGCCGCTCGGCGCCGGAGAATCGCCCGAGCTGCGCCGCGTCCGCTTTCGCACGCTGGGGTGCTATCCGCTCACGGCCGCGGTCGAGAGCGGCGCGGACACCCTGGACGCGATCATCGCCGAGACCCTGGCGGCGGACCACTCGGAACGCGCAGGCCGCCTGATCGACCACGACGGCGAGGCCTCCATGGAGCGAAAGAAGCGGGAGGGATACTTCTAATGGCGCCCAAGCCCCCCCCCACACTGCGATTCGTTCTCTGCGGCAGCGTGGACGACGGAAAGAGCACGCTCGTCGGGCGCATTCTGCACGACTGTCGCCAGGTGTTCGCCGACCAGCTGCAACGCATCGAGGCGGATTCGCGCCGCTACGGAACGCGCGGCGACGAGACGGACCTGGCGCTGCTCATGGACGGCCTGCAGGACGAGCGCGAGCAGGGCATAACGATCGACGTCGCGTATCGCTGCTTCGAGACCCCGCGCCGCCGCTTCATCGTCGCCGACGCGCCGGGCCACGAGCAGTACACGCGCAACATGGCGACCGGCGCATCGACGGCCGACGTGGCGGTGGTGATGGTGGACGCGCGCCGGGGCATCCTTCCCCAGACCGCGCGCCACACCCGCATTGCGGCCATGTTCGGCGTCCGCCACGTGGTGGCCGCGGTCAACAAGATGGACCTGGTGGACTGGGACCGCGACGCCTTCGAGGCGATCGCCGCCGAGTACAAGACCATGGCCGCCGAAATCGGCGTCGCCGAGGTGGTCGCCGTCCCCGTGTCCGCGCTCACGGGCGAGAACCTGACCAGGTCGTGCGACAAGACGCCCTGGTACGACGGCCCGACCCTGCTGGGCCACCTGGAGACGGTCGACGCGACGCCGAAGGCCGAAGAAGAGCCCTTCCGGATGCCGGTCCAGTGGGTCAACCGTCCCGACTCGGACTTTCGCGGCTACTGCGGGCGGATCGCGGCCGGGCGCGTGGCGCCGGGAGACCGCGTGCGCGTCGCGCCGGCGGGAACCCCCGCCGAGGTCGAGGCGATCGTCGTCTGGGACGGCGCCCGGGACGCCGCCGCCCGGGGCGATTCGGTCACGCTCACCCTCAAGCCCGATGTGGACGTGTCCCGCGGCGACGTTCTCGTCGCCGACGACCGTCCCCTGGAAACAGCCGACCAGTTCCGGGCGCGCATCGTGTGGATGGGCGACGAGCCCCTGGCCGTGGGCCGCCCCTACCGGATGCGGCTGCACACGCACGAGGTGGGCGCCACCGTGTCCCGCATCCGGCACCGGGTGGACGTGTCGACGGGCGCCCCGCTGGCGGCCTCCCACCTCGACCTCAACGATCTGGGCGTGATCAACCTCGCGACCAGCCGCCCCGTCCCCTTCGCCCCCTTCGACGAAACGCGCGGCCTGGGCGGCTTCATCCTGATCGACCACGCGACCAACGCCACGGTGGGCGCCGGCACGATCGACTACGCGCTCATGCGCGCGGCCAACGTCAAATGGCAGGACTTCGACATCAGCGGCGAACTGCGGGCCGACCTGAAGCGCCAGCGCGCGCGCTGCCTGTGGCTGACCGGGCTGTCGGCGTCGGGCAAGTCCACGATCGCCAACATGCTCGAGCGCCGCCTGGTCATCGAGGGCCGCCACACCTACCTGCTCGACGGCGACAACGTGCGCCACGGTCTCAACCGCGACCTTGGCTTCACCGAGTCCGACCGCGTCGAGAACATTCGCCGCGTGGCCGAGGTGTCGCGCCTCATGGTGGACGCCGGGCTGATCGTGATCGTGGCCTTCATCAGCCCGTTCCAGTCCGAGCGCGACTTCGCCCGCTCGCTCTTCGCGCCGGGCGACTTCATGGAGATCTTCGTGGACACCTCGGTCGAGGCGTGCGCCAAGCGCGACCCCAAGGGCCTCTACGCCAAGGCGATGCGGGGCGAGATCAAGAACTTCACCGGCGTCACCAGCCCCTACGAGCGTCCCGAACGACCGGATCTGCACCTGGACGCCGAGAATCTGTCGCCAACGGAGTGCGTCGAGCTCGTGGTGCAGAGCCTGGCAGCCGCCAGCTGAGAGGGCTGCCGCCACCCGCCCCGCCGCCACCCGCCGCCACCCGCCCCGCCCCCGCCCCCGCCCCCCCCCAATGCGCACCCGCCACCCCATCCGCCCCAACTACGTGAGCAGCTGGCCCGGCGCGTCGCCCATCCACCGCATCGCCCCCTTCGCCGCCTCGGACGACCCCGCCCAGGCGCTTCGCCGACTGCGCGACATCGTGGCCGCCATGCCGCGCACCGAAATCGTGACCGCGACCGACACCCGCCTGCACGCGGTCTGCAGCACGCGCAGCGGCTTCCGCGACGACCTCGAGTTCCAGCACTCGCGCGAAGACGGCGTGATCCACGTCCGGTCGGCCTCGCGGGTGGGCCTCTTCGACTTCGGCGTCAACCGTCGCCGCGTGGAGGCCGTGCGCCGGGCTCTGGCGGCCCAACCCCCCCAAGCGCCAGCCCCCACTTTGTGAAAAATTTCACAATCGGGCAGGACAGCTAGGCGAGGAAGGCAGCCGCCGCTCCAACCGCGCCCAGCCGCCACCGCCCCCAGCCCCCCAGCCGTCACCGCCGCCTGGGAATCTGCTCCCGCGGGAAGGCCACCACGCTCTCGTTGCCGTCGCTCCCCACCGCCGCCACGCCGAACAGGTAGTTGTCGATCACCAGCCCCTCGAGCGTGAAGCGATCGACGTCGCCAACCCAACGCGACCGCTCCCACCGGGGCGCCGTGGTGTCGCGCCAGTACACCTTGTAGCCCGCGACCCGCGGGTCGTCCACCCGTTCCCATTCCAGCGTGGTCGAGGGCCGCACCGCCCCGCCGATCCGCACGCCGGCCGGCGAAGGCGGCGCCCAGGCCAGCTGCGCCAGCACCGCTGCGTTCAGCGCCGTCATCTTGGCCGCATAGTCGAAGTCCACGCCCTCGATCACGTCGCCGTACTCGATGCCGTCTTCGGTGCGGATGTCCTGATGCTGCCGCGTGTAGTTCTCGTGCGTCTCCATGATCCGCACCGCCGCAAAGCCCGCGTCGTTGAACGGACGGTGATGGCCGCCGCGTCCGAACCGGTCCAGCCGGTAGATCATGATGGGGTCCAGGTTCGGGATGTAGGCGTCGGCGGTCGCGGCCACATACCGGGCCAGCTGGCGCGACGGCCCGTCCACTTCGCCGCCGAAGACGCGGTACCGCGCCCGGTCGCGATCGGTGTCGGTCACCGGCGTCGGCTCGGAAAAGACGCGGAAGGTGTTGTTCTCGATCACGCCGTCCACGCCCTCGATGTTGCCGATCATGTCGTTGTTGAGCACGCCGACGATCGTCCAGCCCTCGTCCTGCGCAACCTGCGCCATGTGCCGCCCGCCCCACAGGCCCTGCTCCTCGCCGGACAGCCCCGCCAGCACGACCGAGTTGCCGAATTCGTAGTCCGCGAGCACCCGCGCCGCCTCGATCGCACCGGCCATTCCCGACGCATTGTCGTTCGCCCCGGGAGCGTCGGTTTCGCCGTCGAAGCCGTTCGATGCACGGGAATCTATGTCGCCTGACATGATGACGAAGTTGTTGGGGTTCTGCGTCCCGCGCTTCACCGCCAGCACGTTGACCACCCAGGTATCCTGCGGGATGTTCGGGCTGTCGGGCACGGGAGCGCGGCTGCGCTGGTACACCACCTCGTAGCAGCCCCCGCACGCCTCCGAGATCCGGTCGAACTCGGCCTTGATCCAGCGCCGCGCCGCCCCGATCCCCCGCGTCGCCGAAAGCGTGTCGGAGAACGTGTTGCGGGTCCCGAACCCGGCCAGCATGCGAATGTCCGCCTCGATCCGCTCGGCCGAAGCGGCCCCGACGATGTCGTAGATGCGGGTGTCGACCTGCGGCGGCACCTGGGCGGCCAGCGGGGCGGAAAGCGGCACTCCGGCCAGCGGCCCCGCCAACGGGGCGGCGAGCAGCGCGGCGAGCGGCACGGCAAGCACCGAGGCCAGCGGCACAGCCGACAGCGCGGCCGACGCGACGGCCCGCCGCCCGCCGCCGCCGACGGCGCCCATTGCGCAACGCGCCACCGCCCCGCGCCGCCCGCCGCCGCCAACCTCCATAGCGAACCGCGCCATCGCCCCGCGCCGCCCGCCGCCGCCGCCGGCGCCCATTCCGAGACGCGCCACCGCCCCGCGCCGCCCGCGCCCGCCGCTCACTCCGACTCCTCCTGGCGCGCGAGCCAGCGCTCGACCCTGCCCATCAGGCTGCTGCCCTCGCGGAGGAACTTGCGCAGGTCGAGCAGCACGATGATCAGCAGCACGAGAACGCCGAGCTGCACAAGCGCCGCGATGCCGGCGTAGACGCTGGCGAATCCCATCAGAGTGCCGAATTCCAAGTCCATTTCGCTTGCCTCTCTTTACGTGATGACCGCCTGTTGGCGGTGCCGGGCGGACCCTGCGGGGCCGGGCGGGCCCCGGATGGCCGATGGCCGAAGGTAGCCCTTCGGTGCCACCGGCGCACTTACCAGGTCAGGACGATCTTGCCGAAGTTCTCGTTTGCCTCCATGCGGCGGTGCGCGTCGGCCACCTGAGCCGCGGGGAACACGCGGTCTATTGCAGGCTCAAGGGCGCCCGAAGCGAAGCCGGGGAGCACCGATTCGGTGAAGGCGCGGGTCAGGTCGGCCTTTTCACCCAGACTGCGGGCCCTCAGCACGGTGCCCACGATGCGCGCGCGGCGGGCCATCAGCAACCGCAGGTCCAGGTTGGCGCGGATGCCACCCGGCACGCCCACCACGATGTGGCGACCGCCCAGCGCGATGGCGGCCTGGTTGCGCGCAAGGTAGGGAGCGCCCACGAGATCGAGGATCACGTCGGCCCCGCGGCCCCCAGTTGCGTCCATGACGGCCTCGTCCCACGCGTCGCCGCCCCCCAGGCCCTGCACGAGCCCCAACGCCGCGGCCCTCGCCAGCTTGGACTCGGTGCGCGACGTGCCGATCGTGTGCGCCCCCGCGCGGCGCGCCAGCTGCAGGGCCGCGGTTCCAACGCCGCTTCCGACTGCGTGGATCAGGAGCGTCTCGCCCTCTTGGAGCCCGGCTTGGAGGAACACGGCGTCGAATGCGGTCATGTACACCTCGGGGATCGCGCCTGCCACCGTCATCGCCATCCCGGCGGGGACCGCCATCGCCACCCGTTCGTCGACCGCCACGCGCTCGGCGCACCCGCCCCCCGCCACGATCCCCATAACGCGGTCCCCGTGGCGCCAGCGCGTCACGGCCTCGCCCACCTCGTCCACGACGCCCGCGAACTCCAGCCCCGGCGTCTCGGAGGCCCCCGGCGGCGGCGGATACAGCCCCCGGCGCTGCAGGGTGTCGGCGCGGTTCACCCCCGACGCCTGCACCCGCACCACGACCTCGCGGGGCGACGGCTGCGGGTCGGGCACGGCTTCGAGCCGGAGCACCTCGGGCCCGCCGAACTCGGGGATCACGACGGCGCGCATGTCAAGAATGTACATTCCGAAGCATGGAACTGCCCTTTGAGCTCGACCGCCCCATCGTCTTCTTCGACCTGGAGACGACCGGCCTCAGCATTGCGCGCGACCGGATCATAGAGCTGGCCGTGATTAAGCTTTCGCCGGACGGCGAGGTCTTCGAGCGCGTGCGCCGCTACAACCCGGGCATTCCGATCCCGCCCGATGCGGCGGCCATCCATGGGATCACCGACGAGATGGTGGCCGACGAGCCCTCCTTCCAGGCTACGTCCAAGTCGCTTGCGCAGCTGCTCGATCCGTGCGATCTGGCCGGCTTCAACATCCGCCGCTTCGACCTGCCGATCCTTGTGGCCGAGTTCGAGCGCGCGGGGATCGAGTTCGACGTGCGGGGCCGGCGGCTGATCGACATGAAGCTGATCTTCCATCGCGAGGAGCCGCGCGACCTGTCGGCCGCGGCGCGCTTCTACCTGGGCCGCGACCATCAGGATGCCCACAGCGCGCTCGGCGACATCCGCACGACCGCCGACGTTCTAGCCGCCCAGCTGGCGCGCTACGGCCACCTGCCCCGCGACATGGACGGGCTGCACGCCTACTGCGACGAGATGGGCCCGTACGTGAGCGAGTTCGACCGCTGGTTCGAGACCGCGCGCGGCGGGCTCGTGTTCCGGCGCGGGAAGCACACGGGCGCGCTCCTCTCCGACGTCGCCGCCGCCCACCCGGACTATCTCGACTGGATGCTGCGGGCCGAGGACATGCCCGCGGCCGTGCTAAAGGCGGTGCGCGAGGCGGTGGCCGCGCAGCACGCGCCGAATGCCTGAAGACCACCGACCACCCGCCAGGAGACCCCACACGATGACCAGCCGGAGCCAAGCCCCTGTCGCGCTCGCCGTCCGCGCTTCCGCGGTCCCCGCACTCGCCTTCCGCGCCGTCGCCTTCCGCGCACTCGCCGGTCGCGCTCCCGCCCTCCGCGCGCTCGCGGTGGTTGCCCTCGCCGCTTCGGCGGCCCCTGCGGCCCCCGCTGCCCCGGCGCCCCTGGCCGCCCAGCAGGCGATCACGTCGGCCGAGCTGGCCGCCTTCGCCCCACGGCACGTGGGCCCCGCGCTGACCGGCGGACGCATCCACGACGTCGAGGCGCTGCCCCACGATCCGTCGACGGTCTACATCGCCTCGGCGTCGGGCGGGCTCTGGAAGAGCGTCAACCGCGGCATCACGTGGACCAACCTGTGGGAGCACATGCCGGTCAGCACCTTCGGCGATCTGGCGATCGCGCCGTCGAACCCCGACATCCTGTACGCGGGCACGGGCGAGCAGCAGAACCGGCAGAGCACGTCGTGGGGCAACGGCGTCTACCGCTCGGACGACGCGGGCGCAACCTGGCGGCACCTCGGCCTCGACGAGACGCGCCACACGGGACGCGTTCAGGTGCACCCCGACGATCCCGACGTCGTGTACGTGGCCGCGCTGGGCAACCTGTGGCGCTCCACGCCCGAGCGGGGCGTCTACCGTTCGCGCAACGGCGGGCGGGACTGGGAGCGGGTGCTGTTCATCGACGAGCACACCGGCGCGATCGACCTGGCGATCGACCCCTCGAACCCCGACGTCCTGTACGCGGCAATGTACCAGCGCCAGCGTCGCACCTGGGGCTTCAACGGGGGCGGGCCCGGGAGCGGCGTGTACAAGACCGCCGACGGCGGCGACACGTGGCGCGAGCTTTCCAACGGCCTGCCCGAGGGCGACAAGGGCCGCATCGGGATCGCGCTTGCGCCGACCAACCCGCAGGTCCTGAACGCCCTGGTGCAGCACGCCACCGAGTCGGGCGGGTATCGCAGCGAGGACGGCGGCGAGAGCTGGGAGAAGGTGAGCGACCAGAACATCCGGCCCATGTACTACTCGCACGTCTTCATCGACCCGACCGACGAGAACCGCGTGTACACGCTGGCCACGTCGTCGCACCGAAGCGAGGACGGCGGGCGCACCTTCACCGAGATCGCCGAGCGCCCCACCTACGACGTGGGCGTGCACGCGGACCAGCACTCCATGTGGATCAATCCCGGCAACCCAGACCACTTCTACCTGGCCGGCGACGCCGGCTTGCACGAGACGTATGACAGGGGCGCCACCTTCCGCCGCATCCACAACATCCCGATCGGGCAATTCTACGCGATCACCGTCGACAACCGCGACCCCTACTGGATCTACGGCGGCATGCAGGACAACCACTCGTGGATGGGACCCTCGGCAACCCGCTCGTGGGAGGGCATCGTCGACGACGAGTGGCGCCAGAGCGGCTTCGGCGACGGCATGTACCAGCAGGCCGACCCGGACGGGCGCACGATCTACATCAACGCCCAGAACGGTTCGTGGACTCGCTTTGACAACGAGACCGGCGACATGATGAGCCTCCGCCTCTCCGCGCCCGAAGGCGAGGAGCCGTATCGCTGGGACTGGGCAAGCCCGAGCCTGATTTCGCGGCACGACCCCAACACCGTCTACCTTGGCGGCAACAGGCTGTTCATATCCCGCGACCGGGGCGACAGCTTCGTCCGCACCGAGGACCTGACCCGGCAGCGCGACCGCGACGCGCTCGAGATCATGGGGGTTCGCGGCGCCGACATCGCGCTGTCGCGCAACGACGGCACCTCGTCGTACGGCGAGATCGTCACCATCGCCGAGTCGCCGCTCGACCCGGCGGTGCTCTGGGTGGGCACCGACGACGGCAACGTGCAGGTCTCGCGGGACGGAGGCCGCAGCTGGAACGAGGTCTCGGGCGGCGCCCCCGGCCTCCCCGACGGCGCCTACGTCAGCCGCGTCCTCGCGTCCGCCGAGGCGCCCGGCACCGCATACGTCACCTTCGACGCGCACCGCGACGGCGACTTCGCCCCCTACGCGTACCGCGCCGAGGCGTTCGGCGCGCGCTGGACGCCCCTGCACGACGATCTCCCGTCCGGTTCGATCAACGTGATCGTCGCCCACCCCGACAACCCGGCGGTGCTCTTCATCGGCACCGAGCACCACGTCTTCGCCAGCACCGACCGGGGCGAATCGTGGGCGCGCTTCCCCAACCTGCCCACCACCGCCTACGACGACATGGTCGTCCACCCGCGCGAGAAGGACCTGGTGCTGGGCACGCACGGCCGCTCCATCATCGTCGTCGACGACGTGGGCCCGCTGGCCGACTACGGCGCCGCCGTGGCCGACGCGGCAGCGCTCTTCGAGCCGCGCTCCGGCACGATCATGAACTACTGGAAGGACACCTCGTACCGCGCCCAGGCCGCGTTCATGGGCGAGAACCCCGTCGACGGCACGGCCGTCACCTACCGTCTCGGCCCCGGCTCCGGGCCCGCCACGCTCACCGTCCGCAACGGCGCCGGCGAGGTCGTGCGGGTCATGGGCGTGCCGTCGGAGCCGGGACTGCACAGGGTGAACTGGGACCTGCGCCACGGCCTCCCGTCGACCGACCCGCCCCAATGGGCGCCCCACGACGCCACCGTGGTGCCCCGCCCGCTCGAGATGCGCGGGCCCTTCGTCTCGCCGGGCGTCTACGCGTTCGAGCTGTCGGCCCGCGGCATGGTGCGCACTCGGCACGTCGCCGTCGAAGGCGATCCCGACCTGCCTCTGACCGCCAAGGACTACCGCGACCGGGAAGCGTTCCTGCTAGAGGTCCTCGACCTGAACCGCCGGCTGGAGGGCGTGGGCGGCGACGCTGCCCAGCACCGCCGCGCCCTGATGCAGCTCTACAGCGCGATCAACGGCGGCGGCGTGCGTCAGGGCACGCTCCACCCCCCGACCACCACCCAGCGCGAGCAGCTGGAGCGGATCAAGCTGGCGCTGAGGCGGATGGGGATGGTGGTGTAGGACCCAGCCCGGCGAACGCGCTCAGCGGATCACCTGAAAGGCGCGGGTGCGGGCCGGTCCAAAACGGTAGATCGCGAAGTCGTTGTCGAATGAGGCGGCGCGGTATATCCGCAGGCGCTGCATCACGGCAAAGCTGGTTCGGTCCACGAGGGAAAAATCCTGATCCGGGAGGGCGCGTCCCATGGACCATGCAGCCTCGAGATCGGGACCGCCCACCCATTCGATTCTGGCTACCCCGCTTCGAAGCCCATCCCAGAAGGCCTCGGCGGCTGCTCGGTGAATGCGGTACCGCAGCAGGGTCCAGCTCTCGACCAGTACATGATCGGTGGTGACCAACCGGTCGCCCGCGCTCAGTATTTCGCGGGCGCGAACATTGCTAACGTCGGAAACGTCGGCCGCGGCGTACCAGACCGACGTGTCGACGAAGAGGCTCACTCACCCAACCCGGCGAACGCTCGGCGCAGCATCGAGTCCTTGTCGCGGGCTATGTCGGAGCCCCCAGAGGAACCGAGGTCGAAGACCGAGCTCGGGTCGACCGAGGGCTGGTCTCCCTCAAGATCCGCCGCCACCAGCCGCCGCACGTATTCGGCGAGGGAAATCCCCAGCTCGCCCGCTCGGTCTCGCGCCTCTCGGAGCATTTCGCGCTCGAATGACAGTTGAGTTCGGGTCATCATGATGTATACATCATAATGTAATTCGCTCAGCGGAACCACCACCAGCCGCCGCCGCCCTGGAAGCGGTTGTTCACGACGTTGTTGTAGATCGACCCGAACTGGAACGAAAAGCCCAACTGCAGCGAGTAGTTGAAGTCCTGGGAGCGCTGCTGGAGGTTGAGCAGCGCTTCGGCGTCGGTCGCGCCGTCGGCGGACAGGTAGATCTGGTCGTTGACCCAGGAGATGTTGCCTTCGGCGTTGATGCTCAGGCCCCTGGCGATGCGGAAGTCGATGTCGCCCCCCAGCCGCACGTTGTAGAGGCCGATGTCGTGGAGGAAGTGCGAGCCGGTCATGCTGATCGACGCGTCGCCCCACTGCTGCCGCTGCGACAGCTCGAACTCGAGGGACTGTTCCCAGCGGGTTTCCGCCGTCTGGCCGAACACCGTCTCTTCGATGTAGCGCCGGTAGGCCGGACCGATCTGGTAGAAGATCGTCAGCGCCCGCCGGGTCGCCTCTTCGTAGGGGAAGAAGCTGTACTCGAGCGCCGGGGTGATCTCGGCGCGGAACTCCTGATTGAAGCGAACGATCCTGCGCATCTCGCCCTCGAGGCCGATCGACCAGTGGTCGGCGAGCGAATAGGCGATCAGCTCGCTGAACCCCCAGTCGGTCCTCGAATCGACGAACTTGGAGCCGTCGGAGAGGTCGATCTCGCGCTGGTTGTAGTTCACGTTGCCGCGGAAGTTCATCTTCCAGGTGGGCGTCACGCGCGACGCGCTGAAGTTGCCGTCGATCCTCCGGGTCTGGCGGGTCTGCTCTCCGTCGAGCTCGCTGCGCCCGCCCAGCCGGAACACCCAGAAGTCCCACGGGTCCTCGACCTCCTGGACCGCGACCACACGCTCGCCGGGGTCCATCTCTTCGGACTGGATGTCGAGCGCGTCGGCGATCTCCTGGAAGCCGTCGGCGGACTCGACGAAGCCGTTCGTTGTGGCGAAGTGGAGCAGTCCCACCCCGAGGGTGTGCGCCACCGCGTCGAGCGTCTCACGTTCCGTATCGGTGGGCGACGCCGAGTGGGCCAGCCGCTCCTCGTAGTCGAAGTCGCCGTTGCCGATGAAGTCGAACTGGTACTCGCGCCCGCCCGAGCCCGTCGCCTGGCTGGTCATGATCAGGTGAACGTCCGCGCCCTCGGGGATGCGCACCCAGTTCACCCAGGGGAGCTCGGTGCGGAAGTAGGTGAGGTTGCAGAAGCGGCTCGCGCAGTCGAGGAAGACGCCGACGCGACTGCCGTTGGCCTCTCCCTGTTCCTGGGCGGACAAGTGGTGGACGGGCCCCGCGAACAGGGCGATCAGGGCAAGGCGCGCGAACGCCTTCCCGGCAGAATGGGGGGTTCGGGTCAGCAAGTTCGTGCCTGCGTCAGCGGCGCTGGGCTATCCGCGCCTGGTTGTGATTACGATGGCGCCGCCGATGTGGTTGGTGCCGAATCGGGTGGTGGCGTCGGACGCGCTCATGTAGCGGATTTCCTGCACGTCGGTCGGCAGCAGATTCCACATCTCGCCCAGTCCGCCCCGAAGCTGTCCATCGATGTAGACCTGGGCGGTCTGGCGCTGGGCGCTGCGGAGAGACGCGCCGCTGCGGGCCTGCAGCCACCGGGGGCGAAGCGCCCGCACGGCTTCGTAGACTGTGCTGTGGGGCACGGCCATCAGCTCTTCCTGAGTGATCAGGTCGCGCGAGCGGCCGGGGCCGCTGGACTCTCCAGACGACGCGCACGCCGCCGAAAGGACCGCAGCCGCCAGCACCACCGATGAAGGGCCTCGCGTCAGCATCCTGGTCTCGCTCGTCTCTCCTGCCGCCCCGGGCGGGGCGATTGCCAGATGTCGGCCGACTTCGTTACTTCAAACCGACACCTCCGGTCGCCGTACCGTTGGCGAACCGCAACCCCGAAGATAGACGGAGAGGACCATCTTGAGAAAGCCCGCCGCTGGTCTGGCCGCCGCCGTGCTGGTCGCGTTCACCGCATCGAGCTGCATGTCGGTGCAGAGGATGCCGGTTCCCGAGCCCGGCGCCCGGGCCGGGATGACCGTGCGCGGGGTGGTGCTGGGAGAGGGGCCGGACAGCGAGACGTTCGAGTTCTCGGAAGTGCACGACACGCGCTGGACCGAGACGAGCCTGTTGATCGTGGGCGTCGTGCACGCCCCGGGCGAGGCCGAGCACGGGCAGACCACCACGGTGACCTTCCCCATCGCGGACGTGAGCGAGGTGATGGTCCGGGAGCTGGACGGGAACCGCAGCTCGATCATCGTGGCGGGCGTGATCATGGCGGCCTCGATCGTCATCTCGCTGCT
The DNA here is from genome assembly GCA_965221535.1 of Longimicrobiales bacterium. Lineage (GTDB taxonomy): Bacteria > Gemmatimonadota > Gemmatimonadetes > Longimicrobiales > Gaopeijiaceae > Bin94. The sequence continues at coordinate 542,328 of OZ244894.1, forward strand.
GGTGACCGGCAAGTCGCAGGACGGGGTGCCGATCGGGAGCTCGGGGTAGGGGGGCGACGGGCCGGCGCGGGCGAAAGGCCGCGTCGGCCCGTCGAGCCCCGCCGGGCCCGCGCGAAAAGCCCCCGCCGGCCCGGGGGCCGGCGGGGGCGCTCGTCGCCTAGGCGGTGCGTAGCCGCGCTAGGTGCACACCGACGAGTTCTGGATCTCGGGGTTCAGCGTGCACTCGATCTCCGGGACGGGCATGCACGACACGCGCGGCTCTGCGCCCGGGCCGATAATGGTCCCGCCCTGCAGGAACGGGTGCTGCCAGCGATCCAGGTCGAACAGCCGCCGACCCTCGATCCACATCGTCAGGTAGCGCTCGCCGTCCAGAATCGACCAGGCGTCGTCCTGGGCGTTGGGGAACTCCAGCGCGCCCGCCGAAGCGGGCTGCTCGATCGGGTCCGCTCCGTAGAACTCGCGCACCTCGTTGACCTTCGCCGTGAACGTCGCCAGGTCGCCGCTCAGGAGCGCGGCCTCGGCTTCGATGAGCCGCATCTCTGCGCCGGACACGATCGGAATGTCGCTGCCGGACTCGTTGTACTTGTCCTGCCGGTAGTGCGCAGTCAGTCCGTCCGCGCCCTGGTGCGCGCCGCTGCCCTGGCCGGTGCACGAACCTGTGGGCGTCACCTCGCCCCACGAGGGCCCGCTGGGGTCGTCCCAGGCACCGCAAATCGTGTAGGGTGCACGCGGGTCGCCGTCGAATACCGTCTGGGCGGGCGTGGCCCACAAGCCCACTTCGGCTCGGCCCCACGACTCGTTCCACACCGTGTTGCTGTTCGCGTTCAGGTTGTAGATGGCGGAGTGCACGAAGTCGGTCGGCACCTGCGACGCGGCCTGCACCGCCGCCGACCAGTTGCCCAGGCCCACGTTGGCCTGTGCGATCCCGCCGTGCGCGGCAGTCACGAAGTCGCTCGCGCCGGCTGCGCCACCGATGGTGACCGCCTGATTGAGCGCCACGAGCGCGCTGTCGAACGAGGCTTCGCGCGGCTGCAGCGGCCCCTTGTCGTACACCACGTCGCAGAAGTTCTCGCCCAGGATGCGGTGCGCCATGCCCATCAGCAGGAAGAGGCGCGCAGAGCCGTCATAGCTGTTCGCTTCGCCCTCCAACACCTGCTGAAGGCGTTCCCAGGCGCCACCGGCGGCCCACGCCGCCTCGTGCGTCTGCTCCCAGTGCCCTTCGGAGTTCAAGTTGTCGAACACGCCCCTCCGGTACTGCCCGGTCGAGAAGTAGCTCCCCGTTCCGGCCAGATCCTCGGTCAGGCGCGCGACATCGAAGGCGTACAGGTCGCCGATGTCGTTGAACTCCGCCGAAACCCCCGAAACGAGGATCGGCATGAGGTCTCTCGTGGTGAGGTCCTCGTCCAGGATCGACCCCGGATTCAGGACCTCGAGGTCGCAGCCGGTCAGGACCAGCGTCGCAAGAAAGGCCGCGACGACCCCGAAGCCCGCTCTTCCAGCTTGTCTGTTGCTGATCATTGTTTTCTTCTCCCCGTCAGAAGTTCAAGGAGAGATTCAGGATCAGGATTCTGGGCGGCGCCATGTTGTAGTACTCGTTTGGCGTCGAGTCCCCGAATCCGTTGTCGTTGGCCTCCGGGTCGAGACCGCGGTAGTCGGTCCGGGTCCACAGGTTCTTCCCGGCGATTCCGATCTGGGCGCTGCGCGCGCCCGGCACCATGCCGTCGGGCAGGCGGTAGGTGACCGAAGCCGAGCGGAGCTTGAAGAAGTCGGCCGGATCCGTCCACATTCCCTGGTCCGAGTAGGGCCCGATGCAGCGGGCGATGTCCGCCGCCGGCAGCCCCATCGTGGCAACGCGCGACGCCCCCGACCCGCTCAGCGAGTAGTACTGCTCCTGAATGGCGGGGCACCCGTCGCCGGGCCACACGCGCCTGCGCACGTTCTGGAAGGCGATCCCGATGGGCCGCACCATCCCGTACTGGCCTTCGCCGACCAAGTCGATCGTCAGCGAGCGCCAGAGCGTGAGCCGGGTGTTCAGGCCGACACTATGTGTGGGGAAGAGGTTGCCGATGTAGCCCTTCTCGTAGTCGGGCAGCTCGCCGATGGCGTCGGGGTTCTGAATGATGTCGTCCCACCGAATCCAGAGTGGAAGCCCCAGCTGCCGACTCGTGCCCAGGTTCTCGAGCGGGCCGAGATCGGTGATTTCGCTGTCGTTGGTGCTGAAGTTGACGCCGATGTCCCACTCGACATCCTGGGTCCGAACGGGAACGAAGTTGACGAGCGTTTCGGTGCCCCAGTTCCTCACCTCGCCCAGATTGCGCAGGGTGGCCTCTTCGGTGCCGCCCGAGGGCGCCTCCTGCACTCCGATCAGCGCGTCGCGGGTGGTCTGGTCGTAGGCGGTGAACTCCACGCTCACGCGACCGTTCAGGAAGGATGCGTCCACGCCGTACTCCAGCTCGGACGAGACCTCGGGACCGAGATCGGCGTTCCCCAGGTTCGCGATGATCACCGCGGGCACCTGCTCGTCGGCAGAGACCGCTTCGTAGATGCGCTTGGCGTCGAAGGCCCCCGGCGCCTTGCCGGACTCGCCCCACGCCGCCCGCAGCTTGAACGTCTCGGCGAAGTCGAAGGGGAAGAAGTCCTCGTCCGAAATGGTGTAGGCGGCCTGCACCTTGGGATAGGCGGCCAGGCCGAAGCCCTCGCCGAAGGTGCTGAAGCCGTCCCAGCGCATGCCGGCGGTCAGGAAGAGCTTGTCGTTGAGCCCCAGCATTTCCTGAACGAAGAAGCCGCCGTTGCGGAAGGTGGTCCGTCCCTCGAACACGCGCGGGTTGTTGCCGCCGCCCAGCACCTGCTCGCCGGGTCCGGCGAAGAGCTCGTCGAAGCCGTTGAGCACGTAGTTGAACTCCTCGTACACCTGTCCGCCGAAGGACAGGTTGGAGGTGATGTTCTCGAACGGGCTGTAGTCGAAGGTGCCGCTGTAGTCGAAGGTGAGGTTGCGGTCGAACTGCTGGTCGATCTCGCGGTCGCCGGTGGACTCCTCGTAGAAGCCCCACCCCTTGAAGTCGATGAAGTCGGAAGAGGTGTAGTCGATCCCGACGTTCATCCTGTGCGAGAACAGGCTGTTGGGCGCCCAGCTGACGGCCAGTCCGGTCACGTACTGGTCGAGGTGCGTGAAGATCTGGTTCTCCAGTACCAGCGCATCGTCGTTGCCAGGCGTGTAGCCGGCGGTTCCGCGCAGCACGTTCAGGTAGAGCCCCGACGCGTTGTTGCCGTTGGGGATCCAGGTGATGTTCCGTCGCGCGTACGTGCTGTTCAGCTGAATGTTCAGCCCGTCGGCCGGCTGGAACGAGATGTTGGCCCGGACGTTGTAGTTGTCCGCGCCCTGCGGAGCGACCGCACCCTGCCTGTCGCCGTACTGGCCGGACACGAAGTAGGTCGCCGTCTCGCCCCCGCCCCGCACGCTCAGGTTGTAGACCTGGTGGTGGGCGTTCCTGAACCAGCTTCCGCTCTCGGGGCAGCCCGGCTCGTCCACGCCGGTCTGGCCGGTCTGGTGGTTGAGCATGCCGGGATCGCGGCAGGTGTTGAGGAAGAGGCCCGACGGGTTGACGTCGGGGCCGGGTCCCTGGTGCCCCATCACGCTGACGCCCTGCTCGATCGACGCGGTCCAGGCAGGCGCCCCGGCGACGCCCCGCTTGGTGAAGATCTGTATCACGCCGCCCGCGGCCTCGGTCCCGTACAGCGTCGTCGCTGCGGGTCCCTTGATCACCTCCATGCGGTCGATGTCGGCCGGGTTGATCATGTCGAAGGCCGAAGGCGTCTGCGCGCCCTCGTCGTCCGAGCCGATCGGGTTGCTCTCCAGGCGAACCCCGTCCACGTAGATGAGCGGGTTGTTGCCCTGGGTGAGCGAGTTGTTCCCCCTGAGCCGGATCTGGCTGGCCGCGCCCACCTGTCCGCTGTGGTCGTTGACCTGGATGCCGGTTGTGCGACCCTGCAGCACGTCGCCGAAGTCGGTCACGGCCGTATACTGGATGTCTTCGGCGACGACTTGGCTGATGCTGTTACCGACCTCTCTGCGGCGCGCCTGTCCGGCGGTGCCGGTGACGACGACGCCTTCGAGCGCGATCGCGTCCTGCCGGATGGTGAAGTCGGCGGTGACCGCGCCGTCTGCCGGGACCGTCACCTCCATCTCCACGCTGCCGTAGCCGATCATGTCGACCCGCACCGTCTGCTGGCCTGCCGGAACGTTGATGATCAGGTAGCGCCCGACGTTGTTGGCGAGCTGCCCGAGCGACGTGCCCGCCACGGAGACCTGCGCCCCGGCAATCGGGGCCTGGCTCACCGCGTCCTGCACGCTGCCGGTGATCGTTCCGGTTTGAGCCGCCGCCTCCTTGCCCAGCCCCGGGGCCAGAGCAAGGGAGAGGGCGACGCCGAGCACGGCCAGGCGCCCGGCACGATTCGGTCCATGAACTCGCATGGATCCTCCTTTGGCTGCGGACGAGGTGCGCCCCGTTCGGCGTGCGCCCGTCGGTGTGCACCCTTCGGTGCGCCCGCCTGTGGCGCGCATCCTTCGCCCAGTGCAACGAATGCGACGGAGGCATAGTGAGACGCGAGCTTGCCGAGCGCAAGGGCGGGCGGGGCGGAGCGGGGGCCGACCGGGCGGGGTCAGCGACCGGAGCGCGGCCCCACCGTGCAGTCGGTCAGCGTGGTGCACGTCACCGCGAGGCGGCCCCGGTCGGCTGCGGGCACCGAGAGGATCGACGCCGCGGCCACGGCTTCGCGCACGTCGACCGCGCGGGGCGGGCGGAACGTGATCCGCACCCTCCAGACCTGCCGCCCGCCAGCCTCGTAGGGTTCGAGCTCGATGTCGCCGATCCACGGCACCCCGCGCAGTTCGCGATTCAGGACCGAGAGATCGGCCTGGCTGCGCGGTCCGCTTCCCAGCTCCAGCGTCAGGGTCTCGTCCGAGAACGGGTAGTTCTCGCGCCAGCGGTTGACGGCCTCGTTGACGCGCCGCCAGTCGCCGCCCGACGCGAGCAGGTGCTGCGCATAGTCGCGGAGCAGGAACTCGTTGTGCTTCACCCCCGCGTCGAGCGCGTCCTCGAAGTGCCCCACGAAGTCGTCCCCTTCGCCCCGCACGATCGACTGCACGCCTTCGAGAAAGTCGGTGTCGGGATCCTCGGGGTTCACTTCGCGCACGACCGCGGTCATCTCGGCCCACCGGTCGCTGCCCCAGTCCACCGGCTCGCCGCCCCTGGACAGCAGGAACTCGCGCGCCCCGATGGCGATGCCCACGCCGTAGATCACGAAAAGAATCCGGTAGCGCTGAAGTAGGCCGCCGAAGGTGCTGCGCCCGCGCCCTCGCCCGCTGCGCCCGCGCCCGCTGCGGTCCCGCCCTCGCCCGCCGCGCCCTCGCCCGCCGCGGTCCCGCCTGCGCACGCGCCCGCTCACAGTCCCCCCTGCACCTGCTTGTCGCGCACCTTCCAGATGAAGGAGTCGACGTAGTAGTGGAGCAGCGCATAGGCGTACAGCATCATCTGCGACCACAGCTCGTAGCCGCCCGCGTAGTCCAGCGCCGGGATGTTGAACTGCGGTATTGCCGGGTACGGCGCGAAGTTGACGACGCCGAAGCCGAACTCGTCCAGCGGCCGATTGATGAGGAGCTGAAAGGCGACCGCGTAGGCGCCGCCCAGGATCAGGAACCACCTCAGCCTGCCGCTCCCGGTGAGCCTGCTCCAAAGCCCCGGTCTGGACGCGCCGGCGGCAGCGGAGCGCTTCATGTACGAGTACACCATCACCATGTACTGCACCCCGTGCATCACCCGGTGCGCGACCGCGTACAGCAGGATCGAGTTGGTGTGCCACGCCACGAAGTACCACAGGAAGTAGCTCGCGGCTATGAAGGCGTACTTGATCGGGTTGATCTGCGCCCCCGCCCGGACCGTTCTGCGCAGGTGCACGAGGTAGACGACCAGGTAGCCGCCCGTCACGATCCAGCTCAGCATCAGCAGCCCCTCGACGAAGCCCGCCGATATGGGGATCTGCATGCGGTGCAGCTCGCGAATCCACAGGAAGCGGAACATGGGCGCCTGCAGGAACATGTTCCCGTACAGGATCCAGTGGAGCGCGAGATCGTACTTGCGGGTGCTCTCGATGCCGGTCTTCGCCTTGAAGTCGTAGACGCGGCTGAAGCCGTGCTGCTGCATGATGCTGTGCTGGTGGTCCCACGCCGACACGAGCAGCAGCAGGGTGATGGGCGCCCACACGAGCCCCGCCGCGGTGAGCGAGAAGATGGCCACCGGGCCCACGATCAGCCGGGCCTTGAAGCGCTCCCAGACGTCGGGCATGCCGTAGCTGCGCACCCAGGTGGCGTAGTGGTGGGGCGTGGTCACCCACAGGTTGATCGACGCCACCGCCACATACGGAAGCCACGCCTGGAATCCCAGGGCGAGCCCCACCGCGAAGAAGGGCAGCCCCAGGAACCAGACCGAATCCGCGCGGGGGTTCAGGATGTAGCCGGTTCTGAACATGGCTTCACGCTCAGCGTTGCCCGGAGCGCGCGCAACCCCCAAACTCAGGCCTCGAAGTTCGTCGGCGCCGCGGCCCGGCCCGGCCCGCACCCCTCAAACCCGACCTTAAGGAGCTGCAACCATGCTCTTCGCCGCGCATTCCGGCCTGCGCTTTTTGGTGCTAGCCGGCGGACTGTTCGTGATCCTCTACGCCGCCGTGGGCTTCTTCGGCAAGCGCGAGTACTCGCCTGCGATGGCGCGCCTGGTGACCGTGTTCACCGGCCTGATCCACCTCCAGGTGGTCGTCGGCTTCGCGGCGCTATTCGTGCGCCCGTTCACCACCACCCTGATCGGGCACATCTTCATGATGCTCGCCGCAGCGGTGGTGGCCCAGTTCACGGCCTCGGTGGTGAAGCGGCGGCCGCCCGAGGCGCGCAGCTACGGCCCCCATCTGGTCGGGGCGGCCCTGGCCATGGTGTTCATCGTGCTCGGGATCATGGCGATCGGGCGGGGGGTGCTGCAGAGCACGCTGTAAGGGCCCTCAGGGCCACGTCGGACGAGCGCACGGGGTCCCCCACGCGCCCCCGGGCGGACGAGCCCCAAGGCGAACGTAGCCCGTGGGGGCGTGGCCCAGGCGGACGTGCCCACTTGACCTGGGGGGCCAGGCGGACGTGCCCACGTGACCGGGGGGGCCAGGCGGACGTGCCCACGCGAACGGGGCGCCCCGCTTTCGCGAAGCGCCCCGTCGGGGTTGTGGGGCCAGTGGCGGCTGCTTGGCCGGTGGGGCCGCGCAGCCTAGGCGCCCGGGCCGCGCAGGCCTAGCCGCCCGGCCCGCCTGGCCGGTGTGCCCGCCTAGCTAGCCGGTCGGCCCGTTGATGTTGTCGTTGGTGTCCACCTCGCCGCGTGCGATCGGGAAGCACAGATCCTGCTGCACGAGGTGCGAGCCCTCGTCCTGGCTGCCGGACGGCACTTCCAGCGGGTGCCGGTCACCGGGCGTGTTGTCGCGGTTCCAGCGGAAGAAGTCGCCCAGGCGGCGACCCTCCAGCCACAGCACGATGCCGCGCTCGCGCTTGAGCGCCGTCCACGCCTCGGCCGCGCTCGACGCCTCGGCCATGTCCACGCCGGCCGCCGACCGCAGCGCGTTGATCTTGGCCATCGCGCCCTCCCAGTCTCCCGACAGCAGCATGGCTTCGGCCTCGATCAGGCGCATTTCGGTTCCCTTGGACAGCGGGATGTCCGAACCAGAATCGGCATACTTGGTCTGCGGCCACCAGGGCACCTGGCCACAGCACTGGACCGCGGCATCTCCTGTCTCGTCGGTGATACGGAAGGGTATCCGCGGGTCGCCGTTGGGGTTGTTCTCGCTTTGGCCGTAGTCCTCGTACTTGGTGTACCTCTGGGTATGCGCCTTGTAGGGCTCGGCCTGAGATGCGAACTGGATTCGGTTCCGCGTGGCGTCGCCCTCCGTCGCAAAGTAGGGCATGTGCCAGACGAAGTCGTCCGGAATGCCAGCCGCGTCGGACGCCGCTCCGGCCCAGTCGCCCATGAACGCCTTTACCGCGGCGCGGCCCGCAACGGCGGCCATCGCCATGTCGCCCGACCCCAACGATGCGGCCTGGTCGAACCGGGCAATCGCGCGGTCGTAGTAGACGCTGCGGTCGCCGGCTCCCTCTCCGTCGATCACCGACAGGCAGAAGTTCTCGCCGAGAAGTCGGTAGGCATAGCCTGTCCACAGGTAGGCCTCGGCCAGGAGCGCCTGGTCCGACGCCCCCGTCTCCATGATCTTGGCCACCCCGTCGTCGCCCCACCAGCGGGCGCGCTGAGACGTGTTCCAGTGGGTGTTCACGGTCTCGTAGTCGAGCTCGCCGTTTTGCCACTCGACGGTGATCCCAAAGCTGCCGGTGGATCCCGACGGGTGGAGTTCGCGCGTGATGGCCGCGTTGGTGTAGCCGACCCAGTTCTGGGCCTCGGAGGCCGCGCGGCCAATGCCCTTGACGATCGCCTCCTGCGCCTCGGTCTCGAACAGGAACTCCTCCTGCACGCGGCCGGGGTTGACGACGTCGATGTCGCAGGCGGCCAGCAAGGCGACCAGGGCGACGGGGAGGAGGGCGCCCTTGCGGAGGGCTCGGTACGCAAAGATTGCAGTGTTTTTCATTCGTCTAGCCCCTCCCCTAGAAGACGACTTGCAGTGAGAAGGTGTAGAACGCCGGCGGCGGCACGTGCTCGGTCATTGACCGGACGCGCGTGTTGAAGCCGACGTTGCCTCCGACCTCGGGGTCCAGCGTGCGCATCTGCGGATCCACCCAGCGGAAGAAGTTCCGCGCCGAAACGGTGACGTTGGCCCGCGACGCGCCCGCCACGGCAAACCAGCTGTCGGGCAGCGGCGCTTGCAGGCTCACTTCCCGGATCTTGAAGAAGTCGGATGGCTGAATGGCGAAATCGCTCTGATAGTACTGGAGGTCGCAGCGGGCCCGTTCCTCCGCGGTCAGCGCGGCGTAGCCCTGGGTCTCCCAGGTGTTGTAGGCCTCGAAGCACCCGGCCCAGCGCACCGAACGGCGCGTGGCCGCAGCCTGCGGACCGTTGTACATGAACGCCCCGCCCTGGTACTCGCCGCGCGCCGTGATAGTGACTCCCGCCGGCAGCCCGAAGGTGGTGTGGAGGCCCGCGATGGTGGTCGGCTGGTTCGGCCCGTGCGTGCAATCCTGTTCGATGATTGGATCCGCCCGCTCGTCGGGATTGGTGACGCAGTCTGAGCGGATCACGGGCGCGGGCTCGCCTTCAACCACCCAGCCGAAGCCGCCGATCGAGAAGTCGGGCGAGCCGCCCAGCGAGATGATCTCGGAATCGGTGAGGGACAGCGTGCTGCCCACGTCCCAGCTCCAGGTGTCGTTGCGGACGATGCTGTAGTTGACGCCAAGCTCCATGCCGCTGTTGGCCAGCTCGCCCACGTTCGCCAGCTGGGAGCTGGTGAAGCCCAGCGACGGAATCTGGCGCACGCTGAACAGCGCGTCTTCGGTGGTTTGGGTGAAGTACGTGAAGTCGACGGCGAGGCGATCGTCGATGAACGACCCTTCGAAGCCCGCTTCGAGCTCGGAGGTGGTCTCGGGGCCGATTTCGGCGTTCCCGACGTTGCTCGGAAGGAAGGCCGGAACGCCGCCCCAGCCCGCAGCGCCGAAGGTCCGGACCGCATCGAACGCGCCGGGGGCACGTCCGGCCTGGCCCCAGGCAGCCCGCAGCTTCATCGAGCCCCAGGACTCGTTCCAGAAGTCCTCGTCCGAAATGATGTACGAGCCCGAGATCTTGGGATAGGCCTGGAACCCGAAGTCCGCGCCGAAGGCGGAGTTCCCGTCCACGCGCACGCCCGTCGTCACGAAGTACTTGTTCGAGAAGTCGAACTTGGCTTCGACGAAGAGGCCGGCGTTCACCACACGGGTGCGGTCCTCGAAGCCGAGCGTGTTGCCGGCGTTGTCCACGTCGGGGTCGCCGGGGCCCGGGAAGTTGTCGCCGTAGGCCGTGGTGAGCTCGCTTCGCTCGGTGATCGACTGTCCGCCGAAGGAAAGGGCGGAGCGCACGCTGCCGGGAAGCTCGAAGTCCATCGAGCCGACATAGTCGAAGGTGAGCGTGTTGAACTCGTACCGCGACGTGGACAGGATCCCCGTCGGCGCGCGGATGAAGCCGAACGGCCGCAGGTTGCGGTTGTCCTGCTGGGCCAGGTCGTAGCCGACGCTCAGCCGGTTGGTGAAGTTGGCGAGCGGCGTGTACGTGGCGGTCAGCCCCGTGATCAGGTGGTCGACCTGCGTGGTGATTTCCTGGTTCAGGAACGGATCGATCGCGTTGAACGACTCGTCGTTCAGGTAGTTGCGGTCGCGGCGGAAGGTGTTGAGGGTCATGCCGTGGGCGTTATTGCCCGCCGCCGTGTGCGCCAGCTGGTCGTTCGTGTACGACGTGTTCCACTGCAGCTGAAGGTCCTCGCGGGGCGAGAAGGTGAAGTTCCCGCGCAGGATGACCTTCTTCTGGTTGTCGTTCGGCAGCACGCCGTCGTCGTTCTCGTAGGCGCCCGACACGAAGTAGCGAATGTTCTCGGCGCCGCCGCCGACGCTGAGCGCGTAGTTCTGCTGGTGCGCGCCCATGTCGCTGAAGAGCCCGCTGTCGCAGGGCTGGTCGGCGACGACGATGGCGTCGTCGCACATGGGCTTGTGGCCGCGCAGCCAGGGGTTGATGAAGAGGAAGTCGGAGCGCCCTCCCGACAGCGAGGTCGGGTTCTCGGACGGTGGCCGGAGCGACGGGTCGGGGCCGAAGGTCAGGTTGCGGGCGAGGCCCTGGTTGACCTGGCCGGTCCACGTGGCCGCGCCGACGTTGCCGCGCTTGGTGAAGATCTGGATCACGCCGGCCGACGCCTCGGTGCCGTACAGGGTGGTCGCAGCCGCGCCCTTGATGACCTCGACCCGCTCGATGTCCTGCGGGCTGATGCTGTTCAGCGGGCTGGAGACGTCGTTGTTGCTGCGCCCGGAATACCCGATCGGGGGCACGTTCTTGGCGAAGCCCTCGCTCCTGACCCGCACGCCGTCGACGTAGATGAGCGGCTGGTTGGACTGGGTCATGGACACGTTGCCGCGCAGGCGGATCATGGCGCCGCCGCCCACGCTGGCCGAACTCTGCGTGACGGACATGCCCGGGACCCGGGCCTGGAGCAGCGCGTCGACGTTCTGGGGCGGGCCCACGATCTCCTCGTCGATGTTGAGCTGGGAAACGGAGTTCCCGACTTCGCGCCGCCGCGCGGCCCCCGCCGTCCCGGTCACCACGATCTCGTCGAGACCGAGTGCCTGGGCGGACATGGCGAAGTCCTGCTGCACCGTGCCGCCGGCGCTGACGGTGATCTGCGCCTCGGCCGCGGTGAAGCCGATCCGCTCGGCGCGGATCGTGTAGTCGCCCGCCGGAACGTTGAGGATGATGAAGCGGCCGTTGTCGCGGGAAAGCGTACCCAGGCCGGTGCCGTCGAGGTACACCTGCACCGACCCGACCGGACGCTGGCTCGCAGCGTCGGTGATGAGGCCGGTGACCGTGCCCTCCTGGGCCTGCACCGCGGCGGGCGCCGCCAGCGCAAGAACGAGGGTGGCCATCGCCGCCGCGGCCGCCCCGCTCCCGAGGGAACGGACGGATTTTGACATTCGGTTTGCCATGTTTGCTCGACTCCTCTCAAACCTGGTCCTGCCTGCCGGGCCGGTGGCCGGGGATTTCCCGGGGCGGCGCCGGTTCATTGCCGTTGCTGAATATTGATCGTCGCCTCGGCGCTCGCCACTCCCTCGACGGCGTCTTCGGCTCTGGCCCGCACGGTGAAGAGTCCCGCGGACTGGTAGGTGTGCTCCCTCGCGCCCGAGGCCGTCTGGGCTCCGGCGGTGGCCAGCGAGTCCACCGTGCCGTCTCCCCACGTGAAGATCACGCCGCTCAATCTGCGACCGGTGACATTGTAGAGCACCGAGAGCTTTTCGGCGACCAGCCCGGTCTCGGGGCCGATCAGCTCGATGGACAGCGGCGTCCCGATCTCGTCGTCGTAGCACGCCGCCAAGCTCGCCACGAACAGCGCGCCGAAAGCCGCGCCCAGGGCGGCGCGCCACGCCCGAGCGCGCTGCCGCAGGGTTGCCCGCGAGGCGGCGCGCCGCGCAGCGCTCCGGCGACCGCGCCCCAGCGCCACCGCGCTCATCGCGGCGCGAACGGGATCCGGATGATCACCCGGTCCTCCTGCGGGGGTCCTGGCGGCTGGGTCGTTCCGCGTCTCGAGCGCCGCGCGAACTCGTTCCACACGATCCCGCCGAGCGCAGCGGCGGCGACCCCGACGAGCGAATAGGTCCTGCCGCGGTCGAGCGACCGGAGCTCGACGTCGGCCACCCCGGCGGCGGGTATCCTGAGCCGCTGGCTGTACGAGTCCACGCGGATCCCCTCGGCCACGGTGACCACGGGGACCTCCAGGAGCACGCCGGCGGGATCGGCCTCGACCACGGTGCCTTCGACAAGGCGGTCGCCGCCCAGCAGGTATTCGGCGAACGCTTCGTGCTGGGCCTGCGTCAGGAGGGCGCGCACCCGGTCGCCGCTGTGAAGATCGGGAAGGCTCGTCGGCCTGTACGCGTGGCAGGACGCGGCCGCGAGCGGCAGCAGCAGGGCGGCCAGCGCTCGGAGTGCGGTCGCAGCGAGCGGACGGGGAGCAGTCATGGTGACTGTAAACGTAACATTGACTGCACCTGGCGGATCACGTCGAGGATCTCGTCGTCGCCGGGCGCGAAGTCGAGCGCGTCGTACAGCGATGGCAGGGCCTCTTGGGCCCGCCCGCTGTTGACAAGCGCGACGGCCAGGTAGAAGTGGGCCCGCGACAGTCCGCCGTCGTTGCGGATGGCGGCCCGGTAGGCGACGATCGCGCCTTCGAGATCGCCCCGGCGGAACCGGGCGTTGCCCAGGTTGAAGTGCGCCAGCGCCTCGGTGGGGCGCACCGCCGCCGCGCGCTCGTACACGGCCTCGGCCTCGGCCTCGCGACCGAGCGATTCGAGGCCGAGCCCCAGGTTCACAAGGGCGACCGGGTCGTCGGGGCGCCTGCGCAGCGCCTCCAGGTAGATCTGCACGGCCTCTTCGACCTCGCCCGCGCCGGTCAGCCCGGCGCCCAGCGCCACCAGCGTCCCGGGCGCGTCGGGCAGCACCTCCTGGGCGCGGCGCAGGAAATGCAGCCCGGCCTCGGGGCCGACGCGCCGTTCGGCGGCTGCGGCCCACTGGGACAGCGCGGCGGCCCAGCGCGCCCGCAGCCGGGCGGGGTCGGTCTCGGCCCGGGGCATGCGGTCGAGGAGGGCGCGCACGTCGGGGTGGCCGCCCCGGGTGGCGTGCAGGGCGGCGGCGGCCACGGCGCGCACGTCCTCGTCGCCGTCCTGGGCCATGGCCGCCAGGGCGAGGCCGGGCGGGTCGTCGAGGCCAGGCGCGGACTGCGCCCCTGCGGTGCCCGGCTGAACATCTTCGGTGGACGCGGCCCCCGCCCCCCCGCCTTGCGGCGACGGCCCCGCGAGACCGGCGTCGCCCTCCACCCACCCCAACACCCACGCATCCAGCGCGGTCAGCTTGGCCAGCGCGTGCCTGTCGCCCAGCGCTGCGGTTGCCGTGAGCGCGCCGTCGAGATCGCCCGCGCCCGCGTTTGCGGACTTTGCCGCCATGAGCGCCGCCACCTCGGCCCGGTGCGGCCTGATCCGGCCCCACCACGACTCGGCCTGCGCGGCCAGTTCGGCGTCCGTTCTTTCGCTGTGGCACCGCGCGCACGCCGACGCGAGCCCCATCGCCTCGTCGACGCCCGGCCTGGGAATCGAGATGGTGTGATCGGAGCGGCCATAGGGAATGGCGTCCGACAGCTCGGGGTGCTGGATGTACGGCATGTGGCAGGCGACGCACCCGGCGCCCGGGGAACCGGCGGGGTGGAAGGTGTGCTGCTCGGGGTCGGCGGCGATGCCGGCGTGGCAGGCGGTGCACTGGCCGTCGTCGAAGCGCCCCCGGAGCGGGTTGCCGAAGGCGTCGCGGTAGTCCTGGGAGTGGGGCGCGTGGCAGTCCACGCACGTCATGGAGCCGAAGAGGTAGCAGGCGCTGCTGCGGTGGGTCTGCTGGTAGCCGAAGGTGGCGATGCGGCCGTCGGGCAGGTACGGCGAGTCGCCGACGAGCGGCAGACCGAGGCTGTAGTCGGTGGGCGGGCCGCCGTCCTGGCCGGGGTCGAGGGCGCGCTTGAGGGCGTGGCACTGGAAGCACACGGCGAGCGAGGCGTCGGGGGCGAGGGTGTCGAGGGCGGGCAGGCTGCCCTCGCTGGAGAGCGTGCCGCGGGTGGCCTGCTCGACGTGGACTGCGGCGGGGCCGTGGCACGACTCGCAGTTGATGCGCAGCGTGGTGAAGCGCGTGTCGTAGCGCTCCAGTTCGGGGCGGTACTCGACCTCGACCTGGCTGCCGTGGCAGTTCTGGCAGTTGGCGAAGCGGCGCTCGGTGCCCAGGATGCGCACCGGAGGCCAGTCGCCGCACTCGGTGATTCGCATTCCTTCGTCGATGGGCAGCCAGCCGGCGTCGGCGCGGAGCCGGGCGCGGTCGGCCCCGGGCACCCAGAAGCCCCCCACGAAGGCCGTGTTGCAGAACCAGACGTCGGCGTCGGCGGAGTAGTCGAAGGGCAGGAAGCGCTCGGTGCCGTCGGGAAATCGCGTCGTGTAGCCCTGGGTGCCGCCGCCCTCCATGTGCCCCCTGCCAATGACGCCCGAGACCGTCAGGTCGAGGGGAGGGCGGCCCTCGCGTTCGACCCGGAAGAGGTAGTTCCCGTCGGCGTCCGCGAGCGGCGACACGACGGCGTCGGCGAACCGGATGGGGCGCCCGCCGAACGGCGCAATGACGGTTGCCGGGCCGGGCGGGCCGCCGGCCGTGCCGTGCGTCGAGCGCGCCCATGCGTCGTACTGCTCGGCGTGGCAGGCGCCGCAGGCTTCCGAGCCCGCGAACTGCGATGCTGCCTGCGGCGCGGTGGGGGTGGCGGGGGCCGCGCGGTGGGCGCTGCCAGGGGCGGTGATGGAAGCCGTGAGGGCGAACGAGGCCGCGAGGGCGGCGGCCAGGGCGAGGACCAGGGCTAGGGCTCGCGCGCGGACTGCGGTTCGCGCTTGGGCCCCGGCTGGTGCTCGGACTGTGGCCGGTGCCCGCACTGCGGCTGGTGCTCGGGCCGCGGCTCGCGCTCGGACTGCGGTTCGCGCTCGGCGGAGAATTGTCATGGTGGGGTCCGCCCCCTCGGTTGACGATCAGGCGTGGCGGCCAATCTTATACCCATGGCAGACCCGGCACGAGACGGCAACTCGGGCGCGCTCGCGTTCGTCATGGGCGGCGGGGGCGCGCGAGCCGCCTATCAGGCCGGCGTGCTCCGCT
The DNA here is from genome assembly GCA_965221535.1 of Longimicrobiales bacterium. Taxonomy (GTDB): domain Bacteria; phylum Gemmatimonadota; class Gemmatimonadetes; order Longimicrobiales; family Gaopeijiaceae; genus Bin94. Next base: position 557,738 of record OZ244894.1, read on the forward strand.
ATCTGGCGCGCCGCTTTCCCGATCTGCGCATTTCGATCATCACCGGCGTGAGCGCCGGCGCCATCAACGCCTCGCACCTGGCGGCGCACCCCGGCACCTTCCGGCAGGCGGCCGAAGAGCTCGTTCGCATGTGGTCGAGCCTGACCGCCGAAAACGTCTTCCGCACGGACCCCCGGTCGCTCGGGCGGCACGCGCTGCGCTGGGCGCGCCAGCTCGGGTCGGGAAACGGCAAGTCCCCGCCCCAGGTGCGCGGGCTGCTCGACACGGCGCCCCTGCGCGAGTACCTGACCGACAGGCTGCACACCGTCGGGGGCGAGCTGACCGGCATCAACCACAACCTCGCGACCGGTCGGCTCAAGGCGGTGGCGCTCAGCACCACGAAGTACGCCACCGGGCAGACCGTGCTCTGGGTGCAGGGCGAGAACGTGGTCGAGTGGGAACGCCCGAACCGTCGAGCCCGGCTGACGACGCTGACCGTGGACCACGTCATGGCGTCGTCGGCGCTGCCCATCGTCTTTCCCGCCGTGAAGATCGGCCCGCACTGGTTCGGCGACGGGGGCATCCGGCTGACGGCGCCGCTGTCGCCCGCGCTTCACCTGGGCGCCGAGCGCATTCTGGCGATCAGCACGCGCTACCCGCGCTCGGCCGTGGAGGCCGACGCGCCGGTGGTGACGGGCTACCCTCCTCCCGTCCAGGTCGCAGGCGTTATGTTGAATTCGGTCTTCCTCGACCTGCTCGACGAAGACGCCTATCGCTTGGAACGCATCAACCAGCTCCTTCGCGGGCTCCCGTCGGACCAGCGCCTCGGCATGCGACAGGTCCGGCTGCTCACCATGCGGCCGTCGATCGACCTGGGCCGCCTCGCCAACCGGTGCGAGCCGCAGCTGCCGCGGGCCATCCGCTTCATGACCCGGGGGCTCGGGACCCGGCACACCAAGGCGCCGGACTTCCTGAGCCTGATCATGTTCCAGCCGGACTACACGGCAGAGCTGATCCGGGTCGGCGAGGCCGACGCCGAGCGTCGCGAGGACGAGCTGGCCGCCCTTCTGGAACCGGAGGGAACTTCCCATGACCAATGACGCACAGGCCTCCCGCGACATGGCCGAGGGCGCGCGGGAGAGCCGCTGGGACAAGCGCAGCTTCATGAAGGAGCTCTTCGGCGGTCGCCTTTCGCTGGAGCTGATCCACCCCCATCCGGCGCAGGATCCCGACGAAGCCGCCCGCGCGGCCCCGTTCCTCGAGCGGCTCCGGCGCTTCGCGGCCGAGCATGTCGACGGCGACGCCTTCGACCGCGACGGGTGGGTTCCCGACTCGGTGCTCGAAGGACTGGCCGAACTCGGCGCCTTCGGGGTCAAGATCCCCACCGAGTACGGCGGCCTGGGCCTGTCCCAGATCTCGTACAACCGGGCGCTGGGAATCGTGGCGAGCCGGTGCTCGTCGACAGCGGCCTTCCTGTCCGCGCACCAGTCGATCGGGGTGCCCACGCCTCTCGTGCTGTTCGGAACCGAAGAGCAGAAGCGCAAGTACCTACCACGGGCAGCCTCGGGCGAGCTGTCCGCCTTCGCGCTGACCGAGCCCGAAGTGGGCTCCGATCCAGCCAACATGTCCACCCGCGCCGAACTCTCGGACGATGGCGCGCACTACATACTCAACGGCGAAAAGCTGTGGACCACGAACGGCCCCCGCTCCAAGCTCCTCGTGGTCATGGCGCGCACCCCCGCCCGCACCGGCGTCAAGGGGGACCGGCCCATCAGCGCCTTCATCGTCGAGACGGACTGGCCGGGGGTCGAGGTCGGGCAGATCTGCCGCTTCATGGGTCTGAACGGCATTTCGAACGGCGTGATGCGCTTCCGCAACGTCAAGGTTCCCAAGGAGAATCTGCTTTGGGGCGAAGGCAAGGGCCTCAAGCTTGCGCTGATTACGCTGAACACTGGCCGCCTGGCGCTGCCCGCCTTCTGCACCGTTGGCGCGAAGGGGTTTCTGCGCGCCTGCAGGAAGTGGGCTGCCGAGCGCGTTCAGTGGGGCGCCCCCGTCGGCAAGCACGACGCGGTCGCCCAGAAGCTCGGGCGAATGGCGGCCGAGGCCTTTGCCATGGAGGCCGTCGTCAACCTCGCGGCGGCCATGTCGGGCCAGGGACGCGTCGACATTCGCCTGGAGGCGGCCATGGCGAAGCTGTGGCACAGCGAGAAGTGCTGGGACCTGGTGAACGACGCGGTGCAGATCCGGGGCGGTCGCGGATACGAAACCGCCGACTCGCTGCGGGCGCGGGGCGAGGACCCGGTCCCGCTGGAGCGCCACCTGCGCGACGCGAGGATCAACCTGATCTTCGAGGGCACCAGCGAGATCATGCGCCTGTTCATGGCCCGCGAAGCGGTCGACCAGCACCTGGCGGTTGCGGGCGCGGTGATCGACCCGCGGCTGCCGGCCGGGCGCAGGCTGGCCGCGCTGGTCAGGGCGGGGGCGCACTATGCGGTGTGGTACCCGGGACGGTGGCTGGGGTGGGGGCGGTGGCCGCGCTACGGCAGCTTCGGACCGCTCGCGCGCCATGTGCGGTACGCGAACCGCAAATCCCGCAGGCTCGCCCGCGCGACCTTTCATGCCATGCTCCGCTTCGGTCCCAGGCTTGAACAGCGTCAGGCTCTCCTAGGAAGGCTGGTGGACATCGGCTGCGATCTTTTCGTTATTGCAGCGTCGTGCGTGCGCGCCATGCAGCTGCTCGAAGAGAATCGCGACGACCGCACGCCGATCGAGCTGGCGAACGGGGCGTGCGTGCTGGCCCGCCGCAGGATCGACGACCATTTCCGCAAGGTGTTCCGCAACGACGATGCCGACATGTACGCACTGGCCCGCAACGCGCTGGCTGATCGCTATGCATGGCTCGACGAGGATCCGTGCCACTGATGGAGGATCCGTGCCACTGATGGAGGGTCCTTGCCGCTGATGGCCCGTCCCGTCCTGCTTTTCGTTCTTGTGTGGACGCTTGCGCTGCTGCTGCTGGGCAGCGTCGTGCACGCCACCGAGTCCAGCCTGGCCTGCCCCGACTGGCCCACCTGCTTCGGCACCATGATGCCCGAGATGACGGGCGGCGTGTTCTGGGAGCACCTTCACCGGCTCTGGGCGGGGGCGCTGGTCCTGTTCTTCCTGGCCGCGGTGGTGATCGTGCGGCGGCAGCTGCCCGCGCGGAGCGACCTGTTTCGGCTGGGGCTGGCCGGCCTGGGGCTCCTGGTGGTGCAGTCTGTGCTGGGCGGCCTCACGGTCATCTACCGGCTGCCCGACGCGATCTCGACGTCGCATCTGGCGCTGGCGTTCACCTTCCTGGCGCTCCTCACGGTCATGCTGGTCCGGGTGGGTCCGTTGGGGTCCTCCGGGCACGCGGGGCCGCGCCCGGGGGGGGATGGCCACGACGGCACCGGCGCGGGTCGGGCGCGGCGGGCGGGGTTGTGGGCGGCCAGCCTGGTCTTCGCGCAGTCGCTGGTGGGCGCCCTGGTGCGGCACACCGATTCCGGCATGGCGTGCCCCGATGTGCCCCTGTGCCTGGGCAGGGTCGTTCCGCCGCTCGACCACCCCATGGTGCAGCTGCACTTCCTGCACCGGGCGCTGGGGGTGGCTCTGGCGGTGGTGGTGGTCACGCAGACTTGGCGCGTGGTCACGCGGAGCGGCGATCCCGTGTCTCGCCGTCTGGCGGCGTGCCTGGGCGTCGGCGTCGTGTGCCAGGTCCTGCTCGGCTTCCTCTCTGTCGCGTTCCGCCTGGGCGTGCCCTATGTGTCGGCCCACACGCTGCTGGCCGCCACGCTGCTCGCGCTGGCCGTCGCGATGGCGGCGCGCCGTCCCCAAGTCGAGGTCGCCCCGGCATGAGCATCGAGGCTGTGGGGGCCGGAATCGCCGCGTTCAACGCCTGCCTGAACCTGACCAGCGCCGTGCTGCTGGTCACCGGCTTCCGCTTCATCCGGCGCGGCCAGATCGAGCGGCACCGGCGCTGCATGATCGGCGCGGTCACGGCCAGCGGTCTCTTCCTGGTCCTCTACGTGACGCGCTTCTCGCTTACGGGCACCCACGCCTTCGCCGGCCCCGACCCGTTGCGGCCAGTCTACCTGACGATTCTGTTCAGCCACATGATCCTGGCGATCGTGGTGCTGCCGCTTGTGATTCGGCTGCTCGTGCTCGCCCGGCGCGAGGACTTCGGCGCCCATCGCCGCCTGGCTCGCTGGACCTTCCCGGTCTGGCTCTACGTTTCGGTCACCGGGCTGGCCGTCTACTTCATGCTCTACCACGTGTAGACGCCGACATGTCCGCGGTCCAGCGGCAGGCGCGGTCGCCGCGGATCTCGCACTGCGTCTTGGCCACCAGCAGCCCGCCGTCGACGTTCTCCCGGAGCGCCCCCTGGCAGAAGCCCGTGACGATTTCGCAGGCCTCGCCGGTGGGATCGACCTGAATCAGCGGCGACGCAGATGTCTCGAAAGCGAACGGACCCGACGCGAACCCGCCCAGACGCCGCCCGAACAGCTTCCTCAGCGCGGCCTCGATCCGCTTCTTCGTCACGCGCAGGCGCACGGTGCGGGGAAGCCAGCGGGAGGCGCGGCGCACCTTGGCCGCGGCGAGCTGCGATCCCATGGCAAAGAACACCTGGGCCGCGTCGGGACGGCGCATGACCAGGCGGATGAACTCGGCGAACTCGTCGGCCGTCAGCTTCCGCCCCTGGCGCACCTGCTCCCGGAACAGCGCGATCTGACGGTCCACGACGGCGCTCAGCCCCAGCCGGCGCGGCATGGTGACCCGGACGTCCTCTTCCTTGAGCCGGTCGGCCGGGAGGTCCGTGTTCCTCATGGCTTCCAGCAGCGCGAGCGCCACTTCGGCGGCGATCCGGCGCTTGTCGTCTCCACCCATCAGTCGTCACCCCGGTTGAAACACCTGGCCCTGAGGCCGTGCCCGGAGCACAGGACAAGTCGCGGCCGGACCGATGAATGTCGCCATTGCCCCCGGAGCGGGGCAATTCCTAACTTGGCTGCTGCCAACAGAACACCCAATAGAACACCTTTCCGCGATTGCGCAGCAGGGACTTGGAGCGCCACCCAGCATTCGACCCCCCCGAATACCGAAACTGGACCGCGGACCCGGAACTGGTGCGCGAATACCGGTCCCGGATCGCGGACGACCCCCTCCGCCGGGCGCTCGTCGGCCAACTCGACCGCGACGCGCTGCTGGGCCTGTACCGCGACCTTGTCGTCACGCGCCTCCAGGATATCGGCCTGAAGCGCTGGGTCCGTCAGGGCGTCATCAGCAAGGCGTGGCTGGGCGTGGGGGAGGAGGCCGTGACGGTGGGCTGCGTGGGGGCGCTCGACCGCGCGAAGGACGTGGTGATTCCCATGATCCGCAACGCCGGCGCGTGCCACATGATGGGCCTGCCTCTGGAGCACGGCTTCACCTGCTACCTGGGCACGGCCGACAGCCCGAGCGGGGGACGGGACTTCCACTACGGCGACATCTCGCGGGGGGTGATCCAGCCGGTCAGCCACATGGGCACGACCGTCGCCATCGCCGCCGGCGCCGCGCTGGCCTTCGCGAACCGGCGCGAGGAGCGCGTGGCACTGACGTGGACGGGGGACGGCGCCACCAAGACGGCGGCCTTCCACGAGGGCATGGTCTTCGCCTCGCGCCTGGGCGTGCCGCTGATAGTGGTGATTCAGAACAACCAGGTGGCCCTGGGGACCACGGTGGAGCAGCACGGGGCCGCGAAGCCCGAGGACATGCCGGCCGCGTACGGGATCGAGCCGCTCATGTGCGACGGCAACAACATTCTGGACGTGTTCGCCGCCGCCGCCCTGGCCAGGGAGCGGTGTCTGGAGGGGAAGGGTCCCGCGTTCGTGGTGGCCGAGACCTTTCGCATGGGGGGGCATGCCACGCACGACGAGAGGGAGGCCCGCGACACCTTCCCGGACGAACTCTTTGTACATTGGGGACGCCGCGATCCGGTGGGTCTGTTCGAGGCTTGGCTGGCCCACGAGGGGATTTCGGCCGAAACCCTCAAGGGGGTGGAGTCGTCGGCAGACAGCGATGTGCGGGCGGCTGCCGACCGGGCCCTGGCCTCCCGCGACCGGTTGCCCCAGCCCGACTGGGCGCTCTTCGAGGGGTTTTCCGAGGGCGGCACGCTCCACGGTCTCGCCCACCGGCTTGCAGGCAGCACACAGGACTAGACGATGTTCGAGAATCTTCGCAGGGCCTTCAGGGAGGCCGTGGACAACTTCAATCGCGAGATGGACCGCGACGCGGCTCCGGGGGCGGTCGACGGGCTCCTCAAGGGGATGGAGAAGGAGGCGGTCGCGGCCAAGAGCGCCCTCGCATCGCTCAAGCAGGAGTTGGAGCTGGCCCGCAAGCGGGCGGCCGCCGAAGAGCGCGAGGCCCGGGTCTGCCGGCGGCGCGAAGAGCTCGCCCGCAAGATCGGCGACGCCGAGACGGCCGAAATCGCGGGCAAGTTCGCCGAAAAGCACGAACAGCGCGGCAAGATCCTGGCCGACAAGGCCAACGCGATCGAGGCCGAGGTGCGCCTGCGCGAATCCGAATTCGACGACATGCTGAACCAGATCCGCGACGCTCGCCAGCGCCGCAGCTCGATCGAGGCGACCGCGGGCAGGACGCGCGCCAGAAAATCGGTGAGCGCCGCCGACGACCTGTTCGGCGAGCTCGACCGCATGGCGGAAAAGATGGAGGGGGGCGCTGCGGGGGCGGCCACCGGCGACGCCCCCTTCGACGACGGCAGCGAGTTCGACGAGGAGCTGGGGCGGTCGCGGCGCGAAGAAGTGATCGACGCAAGGCTGGAGGAGTTGAAGCGGCGCATGGGAAAGCGATAGATTCAAGCCATGGAAAACTGGATCGGTGTAGGAATCTGGATCGTGATGGGCGGGGTTATCGGCCTCGCCATGAAGGTGGTCGTTCATCGGCCCGACACGACCCCCGGGCATTCGCGCCTGCTCTTCGTCCTCGGCGCCTTCGGGGCGGTCGTCGGCGGCATGCTGGGCGTCGGAATCCTCGAGTTCGACCATCCGGTCGCGCTCAGCCCCGGCGGCATGGCGGGGGCGTTCGCTCTGGCGGCGCTGCTGACGTGGATCTACCGGTGGGGCATCAAGGGGCTCGTCTGAGCCCTCCGGTCGGGTGCGCCCCGGTTCGCGCTCCGGTTCTTCGGACATGAGTGATCCCGTCGGCGACCCCATCGCGTTCGCAGCCAAAGAGCGCGACAGGTTCTACCAGGAGCTCGACGAGTTCCTGCGCATCCCGTCGGTGTCGGCCAAGTCAGAGCACAACGACGACACCCGCCGGGCCGCCGCGTGGGTGCGCGACCAGCTGGCCGGCGCCGGGCTGACGGCCGAGGTCTTCGACACGCCGGGACACCCGGTGGTGGTCGGCGAGTGGAGGGGAGCCGGCCCCGACGCCCCCACCGTGCTGATCTACGGTCACTACGACGTGCAGCCCCCGGAGCCGCTGGATCTCTGGGACTCGCCCCCCTTCGAGCCCGACATCCGGGACGGGCGCATCTACGCCCGGGGCTCGGCCGACGACAAGGGCCAGCTCTTCCTGCACATCAAGGCCCTCGAGGCGCACCTCGCGACCCGTGGCCGCCTGCCCGTGAACGTGGTCGTGCTGGCCGAGGGCGAAGAAGAGGTGGGCTCGCCCAACCTGGTCCCCTTCGTCAGGGAGCACCTGGGCCGCCTGGCCGCCCAAACGGTCGTCATCTCCGACTCGGCGATGTTCGCGCCCGGCCTGCCGTCGCTCCTCTTCTCGCTGCGGGGCCTCGCCTACTTCGAGATCCACGCGACCGGCCCCTCTTCCGACCTCCATTCGGGCGCCTACGGGGGGGCCGTCGTCAACCCCGCCAACGCGCTGGCGAAGGTCATCGGCGACCTGCACGACGACACCGGCAGAATCGCCATTCCCGGGTTCTACGACGACATCGTCGAGCCGTCGCCGGAAGCTCTCGCGGGCATTCGCGCGCTCCCGTTCGACGCGGACGAGTACGCTCGCGACATCGGCGTCGCCCCGCTGGGCGGCGAGAGGGCCTACTCGGCGCTGGAGCGGATGTGGACGCGCCCCACCTGCGACGTCAACGGCCTGCTGTCGGGCTACACGGGCGAGGGCGCCAAGACGGTCCTGCCCTCGAAGGCCATGGCCAAGGTCAGCTTCCGCCTCGTGCCGGGTCAGACGCCCGAGCGGGTGAAGGCGCTGTTCGAGCGACACCTGGCCGCAGTGGCGCCACCGGGCGTCGCTTTGGAGCTGGTCGAGCTGCACGGCGGCAGGCCGTGGCGGGCCGCCCTGGACGGCCCCGTCTTCGAAGCCGCCTCCCGCGCGCTCGAACGGTCGTTCGGGACGCGTCCGGTGATCACGGGCGAGGGCGGCAGCATCCCGATCGTGGTCGAGCTCGAGGAAATGCTGGGCGCGAACACCCTGCTCATCGGCTTCGCGCTCCCGGGCGCGAACATGCACGCCCCGAACGAGTGGTTCGCCACCGACTGCTTCGAGCGCGGAATCGACACGCTCATCCACCTGTACGACGAGCTCGCCTAGGCGGCTTGGCCGGCCAGTCCAGCCAAGCGCGCTACTCCCGACTCCAGGGCCGGGTCACCATCGCCGCCGCCCGCAGCAGCGCCCGGGCCTTGTTGAGCGTTTCCTCGTACTCCGAGTCCGGGTCCGAATCGGCCACGATGCCCGCACCCGCCTGCACATGCGCCGAGCCGTCCCGCACGACCATCGTCCGGATCGCGATCGCCGTGTCCATCTGCGCACCGCCCCAGCCCAGGTGTCCCACCGCGCCCGCATACGGCCCCCGCGCCGTCGGCTCCAGCTCGTCGATGATCTCCATCGCGCGCACCTTGGGGGCGCCCGAGACGGTACCCGCGGGGAAGCACGCACGCAGCACGTCGAGCGCGGACAGGCCGTCGCGCACCTTCCCCTCGACTTGGCTGCAAAGGTGCATGACATGGGAATAGAGCTCGACCTTCATCAGCTCGGGCACCGTCACCGTGCCGTACTGCGAGACCCTGCCCACGTCATTCCTGCCGAGATCGACCAGCATGCGGTGCTCGGCCAGCTCCTTCTCGTCGTCGGCCAGGTCGTCGGCCAGGCTGCGGTCCTCGGCCGCGTCGCTGCCCCGTCTTCTGGTCCCGGCAATCGGGCGCACCGTCACCACGCCGTCCTCGAGCCGCACCAGCACCTCGGGCGACGACCCCACGATATGGAAGCCGTCCAGATCGAGATTGAAGAGGTAGGGCGACGGGTTGATCGTGCGCACGGCGCGGTATAGCTGGAACGGATGCAGCTCGAAGCGGGTGGCAAGGCGCTGGCTCAGAACCACCTGGAAGGCGTCGCCCGCCGCAATGTACTCCTTGATGCGCCGGACGCCCGCAACGAAGGCGTCGCGCTCGAAGTTGCTCGTGTAGTCGATCTCCGACGTCTGCGGCGGCGCGAGCTCCAGCGGCTCGGGGGCGGCCAGCGCGTGCAGGCGGGCGACCGTGCGGCGGAGCCTGTCGACGGCGTCCCGGTACAGCTTCGCCAGGTCGTCGCGCGACGCGGCAGCGCCCGCCCCGGCTTCGCCCGTCTCGACCGTGGTGATGGCCTTCGCCCGCCCGTACAGGTTGTCGACCGCCACGACGACGTCCGAGAACATGAACATGGCCGTCGGGAGTCCCTGGTCGTCGGGGGGGGGCGCTCCCAGCCGCTCCATGCGCCGGACCATGTCGTAGCCCATGTAGCCGACCGCGCCGCCCCAGAAGCGGGGGAGGCGGGGGTCGGGCCGGATATCGGAGCTCCTCAGCCGCGCCAGCAGGTCTGCGAACGGGTCCGCCGATTCGACCTGCTGCCAGCCCTGTCGGGGCGTCCAGGTCGAGAGTCGCTCCCCCTCCAGCTTCCACACCGAGCGCGGGCGGCTGCCCAGAAAGCTGTAGCGCGCCCACTGCTCGCCGCCCACCACCGATTCGAGGAGGAACCCGAACGGGCCCTCCCTGAGCTTGTGGTAGGCGGTCACGGCGGTGTCGGCGTCGAAGAGCAGTTCGCACCAGACCGGGACGCGAACGCCCGGTTCGGCGCTGTCCAGAAAGGATTCGAGCGATGGTGTGACGTTCAATTCGGATGGGCCGCGATCGGGCGGAAGGGTACGCGCACCCGTGCACGCGTGTATATTCACGGGCGACATGAACCTGGAAGCTAAACGACCGACCGGCGCCCCGGCACAGTCCGAGGCACGCCCCCCCTATCTGTGGGCCGGGGGCGCGGCCCTTGCTGTGGGCCTGCTCTACGCGGCAACGCTCGGTCCCACCACCGCCTTCTGGGACACCAGCGAGTACATCGCGACGGCCCACATCGTGGGCATCCCGCATCCGCCCGGGAACCCGCTGTTCGTGGTCCTCGCGCGCACCTGGGAGACCCTGCTGGGCGTCTTCGGCCTTTCCACGGCCGTTCGCATCAACCTCTTCTCGGCGTTCATGACGGCGATGGCCCACGGGCTCTGGTTCCTGGTCATCCACCACATCCTGGGCCATTTCTCGACCAACGCGCGCTACCGCCTCATCGGGGCCGCAGCGGCCATCCTGGTCAGCGCAACCGCCTTCACGGTGTGGAACCAGGCAACCGTCAACGAGAAGGTCTACACGGTCTCGCTGTTCACCATTGCGCTGCTCTCGTGGCTGGCCTTCCGCTGGCGCGAGCGCCTGGGGCGCGGCAAGGACGACAACATCCTGCTCCTCATGGCGTTCATCCTGGCGCTGTCGGTCGGCAACCACCTCATGGCCTTCCTCGCGGCGCCGGCGCTTCTCGTCTTCGTCGTGCTGGTGCACCCCCGGACGCTGCTCAACCCGCGCCTGTACCTGTTCGGCATCCCCGCCGTCGTGCTGGGACTGAGCATCCACCTCGTGCTGCCCGTGCGCTCCGGCCTGGATCCGATCATCAACGAGGCGCAGCCCACCTGCGAAAGCGTGGGGTCGGCGCTGGGGAGCATCGTGACCTACGGCAACGCCGGCTGCGAGAAGCTCTCGGCGGCGCTCAGGCGCGACCAGTACGACAAGCCTCCGCTCCTTCCCCGCCAGGCCCCCCTGGTGGAACAGTCTCGCAACTGGCTTCAGTACTTCGACTGGCAGTGGGCACGGGGGCTTGCGCCCACGGACGTGCTCTTCGGAAGGTCCCGGCTTGCGCTCACGCTGCTGTTCATCGGGCTCGGAATCCTGGGCATCCTCGAACACTACAGGCGCGACCAGGTCAGCTGGGCCTATATGGTCTCGCTCTTCGCCGTTCTCTCCGCCGGACTCGTCTACTACCTGAACTTCAAGTACGGCTTCTCGTTCGACGCCGCCGAGCGCGAGGTCCGCGAGCGCGACTACTTCTTCATTGTCGGGTTCTCGGTCTGGGGGCTCATGGCGGGTCTGGGGATCGCCAGCCTCTGGCGCAGATTGTCGCGCAGATCGGGCCTGTCGCTCCTGTACTGCTCTCCCGTTCTGGGGCTCGCGCTCATTCCGCTGGTGCTCAACTTCTCGTGGGCCAGCCGTTCACGCGACTACGCGGCCAGGGACTGGGCCTACAACCTGCTGATGAGCGTCGAGCCCTACGGCCTGCTCTTCACCAACGGCGACAACGACACTTTCCCGCTCTGGTACCTGCAGGAGGTCGAGGGCATCCGCCGCGACGTCACCGTCGCCGTCACCTCGTACCTGAACACGGACTGGTACGTCCGGCAGTTGCGTCAGCTCACCACCCCGTGCGAACCCGGCCAGGATCCCGACGCGGACCCGACGCGCATCACCTGCCAGCGTCCCTACACCGCAGCGAACACGGACGCCATGTACACGCACGACCCCGCCGAAGCCGAAGCGGCCGGCAAGGTGCCGATCCTCGTGGACTACGAGATCCGTCCGCCCACCCGGGCCATGTTCCGGGACAACCTCGACGACGCCACCATCGACCAGGTGGTGAGGAGCCGGGTGGCGGTCGAGACGGGGGACGAATACCAGCTGGGTCCGATCCGCGCCGTGTGGAGAGGCGGACCAAACATGTTCCCGTGGCACCAGTTCTCGCTGGCCGCAATCCAGAACTCCCTGGGCGACCGTCCCGTGTACTTCGCCTCGAGCGGTTCCGCCGCCGCCGCCTTCGGGCTCAGACCGCATGTCGTTCGCGAGGGACTCGCGTTCCGTCTTCACCCGGGCGATCCCGCCGAGCTGCTCGACCAAGGCGTCGTGCGCAACACCGACGTTTCCGGCTTCGCGGGCGTGGTGGGGCCGTGGGTGGACGTGGAGCGCACCAGGCTGCTGGCCAACGAGGTCTTCGTGCACCGAACGGGAATCCCCGACGAGTGGGAGCACTGGCCCGACCGCTCCACCATTGGGATCCCGAACTACTACGCCTGGGTCTACCAGGGCCTCCTGGGCGACGCCCGGAACCGGGGCGACGCGGTGGATCAGGCCGCGTTCAGTGGCCGCTTCGTCGCTTGGACCGAGCTGGGGTCCGTCCCTCCGCAGGACTGACTAGCGCTGCTCGTCGCGCCCCGGGGGCACCTCCGAAGAAGCGGTTGTCGTCCGGGGGACCGCCGTCGTCATCCCGGCGATCGCTTCCGGCGGCGAATGCGCACGGTCGAAGCACCATAGCTCTTGGCGTCGGGCCGACAGGTGCGGCGGCCCTTGCGTGCGCGTCCCCGACCCCACGTAGCGGCGCACCCCGAAGGATGCCTCCCGGGCGTCCTGGGCCAAGCGCTCCGAGCTGCCGCCCCTGCGCCCCCCCAACCAGATCCGCTCGACGCCCGCTTCGCGGAGCGACTTCACGCTCGCGGCGGACAGCGCGCCGGGTTCGGCAACCACCGTCCACCCTGCGGCGTCTGGGACCGGAGACTGGGCCAGGTTCGCCTCGTCCCACCCGAACCCCCGGGCGGCGATTTCGCGAACGCCGCCGTCGGCTTCGAAGACCTGCCACGGCAGGTCGCCGTCGACGGGAAACCAGCTGCCGACGCCGAGGAACAGCACGCCGCCGGGGTCATCGAGAGTCTCGGCCACACTGGTCCGCCAATCTCCTTTGGGCGCCGGGTCGAGCGCGCGGTCCACGCCGCCATCCCAGAGAATGCCCACGGAACGCTCCGTGCCCGGCGTGCTCCACCTCTCGAACCGCAATTCAGGGCGTTGCGGGGCGTCGAGCGCCAGGGTGCGGTGCGGCACGCGGTCGAAGATCCACCCCTGGCACCGGGCCCCCGCCGAGGCCAGCACTGCGGCGCCCAGAAACACCGTGACGGCCAGAACGGGCTCGCCCAGCAGGCCCAGCATGATGGTGCCACCGGCCGCGACGCCCAGCGCCCCCCCGGCGAACACCAGGAGCTGCTCGCTGGCGCCGAGCGAGGTGGCGAAGCGGTTCATCCGGCCCCACACCCCGCCCGCGAAGTAGGCTGGAAGGGCAGATGTGAGCGCCAGTCCCACGCCCTGCGCCAGCGGCGCGGCGCCGAAGCCGTTCATGGCTTCCCACAGCCCGGCGAAGGCCGCGCCCAGAATCAGCGCCACCAGGAAGCCGATCCATCCCCGCGCGGCGGACGAGACCGCGTTGTCGGAAGCGGCGCTGGCCGCGGCGCCGCCCACCAGGACGCCGGCCGCCAGCGACACCGCGCTCACCGCGAGGAGCACTCCGCCGGCGCGCGTGAGGCCGCGCGAGTTGTAGAGCAGGATGCCCGCGCCGGTCGCGAGGGCCGCGGCCAGCGCCGACCCGGCCAGAAACGACGGAATCCAGACGAGGCGGCGTGCCCGCGTCATGAGTCGAGCGATTCGTAGCGGCCCTGGAAGAACAGCAGGGGATCGCCGCCGGGCGCTTCGGCCTCGTTCACATGCCCCACCAGGATCAGGTGGTCGCCGGCCTCGAAGGTCCGGTAGACGCTGCAGGCCATCCACGCTACGACGTCGCCCAAAATGGGGCTGCCCCCGTCCGCCACGGTGTAGCGCACGTTCTCGAAGCGCCGGTCGGCGTCGAGCTCGGCAAAGCGCTTCGCCGTGGCCGCGGCCCCCGCCCCCAGGACGTTCACGGCGAACGCGCCGCTCGAGAGGATCGCCCCCAGCGACGAAGACCGCTCCGACACGCACACGAGCACGAGCGGCGGGTCGAGGGACACCGACGCGACCGAGTTCGCGGTGAGCCCGAAGGGGGTGCCGTCGCGGTGCAGCGCCGTGACGACCGTCACGCCCGTGGGGTAGTTCCTCATGATCCGGCGAAAGCGCGCGGGTTCGAGCAGGGCGTCAGGGTTCATTCAGGATTCTATCGCTTTGGCGGGAGTCTGTGCCACGGGCTTCCCGTGGGGTGGGCGCAAGGATCGCCCACGGGCCGCTACAGCTCCGCAAGGATCGTCTGGTAGCTCTGGTGGCGCGCTCGCTCGATGCGTCCCGCCTCGACCGCCGCCAGCACGGCGCAGCCCGGCTCATGGATGTGCGCGCAGTCGTTGAACTGGCAGCCGTCCAGGAGGGGCCGAAAATCGGGGAAGCACCGCCCCAGGTCCCGTGCCGAGACACCCCCGGGCGCCGCGTCGGAGATGCCCGGCGTGTCGGCCACCCAGCCGCCCCCCGCGAGCGGGACGAGGCGGCTCGAAACGGTGGTGTGCCTGCCCAGACGCGACCGTCGTCCCACGGCGCGCGTGCGCAGGTCCAGCCCCGGCTCGACAGCATTCAGCAACGACGACTTTCCCACGCCCGAAGGACCCGCCAGCACGGACGAGCCCGAGCGGACGAGCGCGCGGAACTCGTCGACGCTCTCGCCCGTCACGATCGACGTGCCGACCACCCGGTAGCCCGCCTTCCTATACGCCGCCCCCAGCTCGTCCACCACCCCGCGCCCCCCCGCCAGCTCGACCTTGCTCAGCACGACCACGCACTCCATTCCTCCAGCCTCGCCCATCACGAGCATGCGGTCGATCACGCTGCGCGACGGCCTCGGATCGGCGACCGAGGCCACCACCAGCAGCCGGTCCATGTTGGCCGCCACGATCTTGGCGAACCGGCTCCGGGACCGTCGCGACAGCACGGTGCGCCGCGGCAGCGCGGCTTCGATCACCGGAGCCTCTCCCGCGGCATTCCCGACGTCGACAAAGTCCCCGACGACCACTCTGCCGCCCTTCCCGGCGTGCTTGACCCGCCCCCGCAACGAGGCTTCCACCACCCCGGCCTCGGTGTGGACCCGGTACACGCCCCCCACCGCCTCCACGACCTGGCCTCGGACAAGGCGGTCGCTCACGGCGGCGCGCACTTCGCCAGCGGCGCCTACCGGCCCGCCGAAGGCCTCGTCACGGACCCCGACGCCCCGCCGTGCTCTGTGCGACTCGGGGGGCGTCCACCGTTCGGCCCTGCGCGGCTATGCGGCGAACGACTTGAGGGCCTTGCCCTTGTCGCCCTCCCGAAGCCGCTTGAGCGCCCTGTCCCTGAGCTGACGGATTCGCTCGCGCGTCACGCCGAGGTGGTTCCCGATCTCCTCGAGGGTGTGCTCGCGCTCGCCCTCGAGCCCGAAGTAGAGCTTGAGCACGCGCGCGTCGCGCGGATCGAGCGAGCCGAGCGCGTTGGTGACTGCCTCGGTGAGCAGCCGGCTCTCGACCTCGAGCTCGGGCTCGGCGGCCTCTTCGGTGATGAAGCGCTCCACCAGCTGCGAGTCCTCGCTGTCGCCGATCGGCGCGTCGAGACGGATTTCGGCAGCGTTGAGCGTCTGCAGCGACTCGACCAGCTGCGGCGTCAGGAAGGTGGCCTCTCCCAGCTCCTCGCTGGTCGGATCGCGTCCCAGCTCCTGCTTCAGGCGCTCCTTCTCGCGGAAGATCCGCGCCAGATCCGAAGCCCGGTTGAGCGGCACGCGCACCGGACGGCCGTGATTGGCCAGCGAGGCCAGAATGGCCTGGCGGATCCACCACACGGCGTACGAGATGAACTTGACGCCCTGCTCGGGATCGAACTTGCGGGCAGCCGTGACCAGCCCGACGTTGCCTTCCTGGATCAGGTCGGTCAGGGAGACGCCGCGGTTCTGGTACTTCTTGGCGACGCTGATCACGAAGCGCAGGTTCGCCTTGGCGAGCGCCTGGATCGCCTCTTCGTCGCCCTTCTGGGCACGTGCGCCCAGGACCTTTTCCATGTCAGGCGTAATGAGCTCGTGGCGGCTGACGTCCCGCAGGTACTGGTCCAGCGCGGTCTGCTCGTCCAGACTCGCGTCGAACCCCGTGAGGACGTTCGCCCTGCTCTTTCCACGCCGACTTTTCCTAGCCATCTTTCTTCTCGATTCTCCGTTGGGGACCGGGCTGCCGGTCCAGCGGAAGCGCGTGGCATGTACAGCCATTAAGCGTACGGCCGCCATCGCGCCATGTCAATAACTTTCTTGGACCGCCACGCCTCCGGGTCATGTTGTACCCCCGCGGACATGGACGTTCCCGGCCCCGCCGGGGGTTGTCGCCCCCCCCGATCCACGCCTCGTCGGAAGCCGGTCGAGCAGCCACTGCGCGTCCACCTCCCTGCGCTCGAAGGTGAACAGCCGCAGCACCCTTGCCGTACGTTGAAGCTCCTCTGCGAGCTTCGGCAAGTCGATCAGCCCCGGAATCCCCTTCCTGCCCAGCCGAACCGTGCGGCCTCCGCGGTCCACGAGCACGTCGAGCTGGAACATGGCCTTCGTGACCGGGAAGTCGAGGATCGCCTCGCCCGGCGCCAGGCCCAGCTCCGCCGCCACGCCGTCCTCCCACTCCCGCTTCTCGGGGGAATCCCCGCCCACCCATGCGGGCAGGCTCCGTTCCTCCAGCTGCCACGCCGGGATCTCGGCCGCCCGCTTCGGCAGCTTGCGGTTCTTCAAGGCAGGGAGCCAGCGGCGGCTAAGCCGTTGGGCCACATCGCCCGACCCGGCCCCGGCCCGCTGGCGCAGCTCGAACAGCAGCTCCTCGTCGGTGGGGCCGATCAGGTCGATCGGCGAAAGGATCCCCGCCTCCACCGCCGTCTCCACAATCCGCTTGTACAGTCCGGTGGCCGCTCTAACGGCGTGGTGCCAGTACACGTTCCGGAACATTTGGTACTTCGCGAACAGCAGGGACTCGAGCGCGCTCAGCGACTTCGCCCGCACGCCCACCTCCCAGCGCCCCGTCGCCGGATCCTGCAGCATCGCCAGGCCCTGAAGGAGCCGCTCCACGTCGACCTCGCCGTACGGCACCCCGCAGAAGCGGGCGTCGCGGCGAAGGTACTCCATCTTGTCCAGGTCCAGGCTGCCGCTCACCAGTCCGCGCAGCGCCGTGCCGCCCTCGCCCTTGATGATCCGGAAGATCTCTTCGGCAGCGCCGCCTCCCAGCGACGCCAGCGCGGCCCTCAGCTCGGGCGACTCGAAGAAGAGCGCGCTCATCTCCTCGTGGTTCCCCGCAATGCGCTCCGGCTCCAGCTCCTCCAGGGCGTGCGAGAAGGCGTAGTGGCCAATGTCGTGCAGCAGCGCCGCGTACGGGATCAGCCCCGCCCCCTCCCACGCCTCGGGCGGAATCGCCGGGCCGGACTTGAGCGTGCGTATCGCCCGGACCGCGAGGTGGTACACGCCGACCGCGTGGTCGAAGCGCGTGTGCGTCGCTCCGGGGTAGACCAGGTGGGCCAGACCCAGCTGGCGGATGTACCGCAGCCGCTGGAAGGGAGCCGTGTCGATGATCGACGCTGCGACCGCGTCGAGGCGAATCGTGTTCCAGACAGGATCACGGATGACGATGGAGCGTCCAAGCCTGTGCATGGAATGCCACAATAGGGACCGCGCGGGCCGTCCGCAATGGTTGCGTGCCGGGTGGGGTGCCGTGAGGGGTCCCGCATGGGGTGCCGTAACGGGTCCCGGGTGGGGTGCCGCGCCCGGACGCGCACGGCGAGCCCCGCGTTGACGCATACCGAACAAATGGCGAAGTTGGGTCGCCATGAACGCCGAATCGCTCCGAGAAGAGGTCTGCGCCACCGCCGAGGAGCGCCCCGGCGTCTACCGCTGGCTGGGTCCGGACGGGCGCATTCTCTACGTGGGCAAGTCCGTGCGCCTCCGGTCGCGCCTCCTCTCGTACTTCCGGGACGCCACCGGCAAGACGGCCCGTCTGGTGGCCGGTGCCGCGTCGGTCCGGTGGGACTACGCGCCCAACGAATTCGCCGCGCTCCTGCGCGAAATGCGCTTGATCCGGGCGTGGCAGCCCGAGTACAACGTCCAGCACAAGCGCGACCGCCGCTACGCGTTCATCAAGATCACCCGCGAGCCCGCCCCGCGTCTGGTTCCGGTCACGCGCGTCCACAACGACGGCGCCCGCTACTACGGCCCCTTCGGCCGCACCCGGTGGCTGGCCCGGGCGGTCCACGAGCTGTCCCTGGCGACCGGTCTTCGGGACTGTCCCGCCGACACCCCCATCCACTTCGCCGACCAGTTCGAGCTGTTCCCCGGCGGTCGCACCCCGCACTGCCTGCGCGCCGAAACCGGCACCTGTCCCGCCCCCTGCGCCGGCCGCTGCACCGCCGCCGAGTACCGCAGCCGCCTGCGCGCCGCCCGCTCCTTTCTCGAAACCCGCAGCCGCGCGCCGCTGGAAGAGCTTGCAGTGTTGCTGAAGAGAGCGACCGGATGCCTCGACTTCGAGTATGCCGCGCGCCTCCGCGACCGCATGGAGACGCTGGAACGGTTGAAGAACCACCTTGCGGGGTTCCGCGGGCGCATGGAGCACCTCAACCTGGTCTACCCGGTGCGCGGATTCGGCGGCGACGACCGGGTCTACGTCATCCGCCGCGGCACAGTCTGGGGCGAGCTGCCCTGGCCCGAGAGCGACGCAGCCCGCCGCCGCGCGCGCAAGGTCGTGGACGGCGCCTTCCGTCCCGTCCGCGCGGACCGCGACGCCAGCCTGGAAGCCGACGCCGCCGCCGAGGTCCTGCTCACCGTGTCGTGGTTCAACAAGCGCCCCGACGAGCGCCGTCGCGCGGTGGCCCCGGAGAGGTGGCTCGCGGCGGGGTAGGGAGCTGGAAGCCCGACCCCTCTAGACCGCCACCGTCAGCGTTGCCTCGAACCCCGCCGACCGATCGCCGGTTGTGGCCGCGAGCTGTTGTGCCACCCCGTCCCTGAACACGTTGTCGCCCGCCAGCGAAACGCCCGCCAGGTTGCGCACGCTCTGTTCGTATCCCTCGGCGGCATACGCCTCGTTGCAGGCGTCTTCGGGGAATGCGAGCTGCGAGGTTGCGATCCCGTTCCGCTCGTCCACCGCTGCGGCTAGGCTGGGGAACACCTCGAAGTGGATGTGCGGCCAGCGGCCCGCGTAGCAGCCCGGGAAGATCGTGATGAACGTCAACTCCGCGTCCGCGTCGCTCTCCTGGACACCGCGCAGGTAGTTCTGGTCGGTGACGCCGGCGTTGTACAGCGAATAGCGCCCTGCCCGGTCGCAGTGCCACATGTAGACCGCGCGGCCCGGGGCGGGCGCACAGTCGTTCGCCGCGTCGACGAGCCGCAGGCGGAGAGTGAGCGGCACGCCCGAGGCCTCTCCGCTCAGGCCCGCGAAGCTCGAGCGGACATCGGAGCGGACCACGCCGGCCTGATTGAGGACGTTGGGCCCGTTCGACCCGTCGCCCGGAAAGGGCCCGGCGGTCTCGGTGGGGATCCGTGCGCACGCTCCGGGCTCGTCGCCAGGCTCGCCGTCGGAGAGCCCGGCGACCTGTCCACACCCCAAGAGATACAGCGCGCCCGCACCGCCCGCAGCGACGAGTCTCAGCACGTCCCGTCGCTTCATTGCGGCGCCCGTCAGCCTCAGGTCTTCGCGCAGCCCGCCGAAGTCGTGGTGGTCCAGGACCTCGCCTCCTAGCCTTGTCATCGCGTCCGTGCCTCCGCTGTCCAGTGTGGAACCCTTCTCGCACTCGCGGACAATCAACTTGGCCCGAGCGTTAGCTTCGCCGATCTCGCCGCTCGTAGGCCGCCATCCCCGCCTCGGTCACCAGACCCTCTGCGATCAGCACCTTCATGCGGCCGCGATTTCGGGCGCTCCAGTTGGACCGCTTGCGGCGCGGGGTGAAGCGAAGGGTGTAGCTGCGCTCGTCGATCGACCGCTTCAGCCCGTCGATCCAGCCGAAGCAGAGCGCGGCGTCCACCGACTCGGGCCACGTTACGCTGGGCAGTCCGGTGCCCTTCTTGTAGTAGCCCACCCACAGCTCGCGGCACTGGTCGTGGTTCCGCTCGAACCAGGCGCGCAGATCGGCCTGGGTGCGGAAGAAGCGCGGCGAGGCGGCCGTGCCGAGCCCCTGTTGGCTATCCACCGGGCACCAGCATCGTGCGCTCTGCAGCCACCGACTCGATGCGCTCGCGCGAATAGAAGACCGGGAAGTAGCGGTCGTTGGCCCAGAGCTCGAAGAGGTTGTCGTAGAAGGGCGAGTCCGGGTCGCCGTGCTGGCCGGGGGTGTTGGAGCCCACCGTGCGGTCCCAGTCGCCGGTGTCGACGATGATCCGGAACGATGCGCCCGAGGTCTGGTTGTCGCCGCCGCCGGTGTTGTTGAGGGTGTAGCTGTTGCCGCCGCGCGGCAGGGGCCCGACGGTCAGGCGGTCGGCAATTTCGGGCGATGCCGCGCGGGAGAGGGGGTGGAAGATGGTGGCGTGCTTGTAGTCGGGCTGGCCGTACTGCCAACGGCTCATGTCGCCGCCGAGCTTGTCGCGCAGCGACGCCACCGCTTCTTCCAGGCTGCGCAGCAGCACCGCGTCTCGCCCCGCGACGGGATCGTCGCCGAACTCGCCGCCGGGCGCGTTGAGGTGGCCGATCGCCTTGACCAGCGCCATGCCGCCCAGCACGTCCCGCTGGGCGGGCGCGACGAAGGCGTCGCGCACGTTGGCGCGCACCCGGGCCTCGAAGGCGTTGTAGATGCCCGCCGCGACCGAGGTGGGCGACAGCACGAAGTCCCACGCCAGGAGCAGCTCGCGGGCCCGGGCAACGTCGCCGTCGCCGGGCGCCACATGGCGCAGCATGGGCACTATCGTGCGCGCCGGGATCGAGAGGTAGTCGGTCTGCAGCGCCATCATGTCGGCCATGGAGTGAAGCCGTC
The DNA here is from genome assembly GCA_965221535.1 of Longimicrobiales bacterium. Taxonomy (GTDB): domain Bacteria; phylum Gemmatimonadota; class Gemmatimonadetes; order Longimicrobiales; family Gaopeijiaceae; genus Bin94. The sequence goes on from OZ244894.1 coordinate 578,752, forward strand.
CCGAGCCGAGGACCTCGGCGGCGCGGGTCCAGCGGTACGGATCGGACCACTCGAAGCCGATGGCGTCCATGTGCGGGTAGCCGGGCGGGGTGAGGTGGTTGTTGGCGGTGGCGAAGTAGCCCTCGGGCGGGTTGTAGACGCTGGGCTTGGCCTTGATGGGGAGGTAGCCGTCCCACTCGAAGCGGCCGTCGCCGGGAACCGGGACCAGGCCGGACCAGTTGCGGCGGACGGGCGCGATGCCCACGGCCTGCCAGCCGATGTTCCCGTCGCGGTCGGCCCAGATCATGTTCTCGCCCGGGATGTTGGAGTAGTTGCAGGCCTCGACGAACTCCTGCCATGTGCGGGCCTGGTTCATGCGCAGGCTTGCCAGATAGGGAGCGCCGCCAGGTTCGAGCCAGGCGGCCCGGACGGCGTACGCGACCCTTTCCTCGTGGTCCTCGAAGACGACCGGGCCATGGCGCGTGTACTTGAATTCGACGAGATGCGCGCCCTCTCCCTTCACGGGAATCTCCTCGGCCATGACCGCCATCTCCTCCCATCCATCGTGGTAGCGGTAGCGGTTCGGGTTCTCGGGGTCGGTCTCGTACACGTACAGGTCCTCGCCGTCGGTGCGGAACACGGTGAGGCCCCAGGCCCCGTGCCCGTTGTGGCCAATGCTGACGCCGGGGATCTCGGGCTCGCCGCCGCCGATGACGTTCCATCCCGGGCCCACCAGGTGCACCCAGTAGCGCAGCGAGGGCGACGACTGCGCGCGGTGGGGGTCGTTGGCCATGAGGGGAAAGCCGCTCGCGCTCAGGCGCCCGCTCACCACCCAGTTGTTCGAGCCGAGGCTTTCGTAGTCCGGCCAGGCGAGGGGGGCGCCCCGGACTTGCGCCATGGCCGCCTCCAGCCGCGCGAACGCCGCTTCGTCTGCTCGGTGCTCGGGCGCAAGGTGCTCTGGGCGGAAGCGGACGGGTCGGCGGAAGGCGTTGTAGAGCCCGAGGATGTCCTGGGCCAGCAGGTCCGCGTCGATGGCGGGGTCGAGGGCGATGTCGGGATCGCCGGGGTGGAAGTTGGCGACCCGCTTGACCGCTTCGACGCCCGCGGCGGCCACCGCGCGCCCGTAGTTCAGCTCTGCGCCGATGTTGCCCAGCAGTCCCTGGTGGCGAGAGATCACGACTTCGGGCGTCCATCGCTTGGGACGGATGCCGAGCAGCTCGAACTCGATGGGGAGCAGCGAGGGGTCGGCCTCGGTCTCGGCGATGTAGGCGTTCACGCCGTCCACGTACGCGGGGATGATCAGCGAGCCGCGATCGTGGTAGTGGTTCATCTCCTGGGTCATGTCGCCGCGGAAGCGGAAGAGGCGGAAGCCGATGTCGCGCTCGAGCTCGCCGGGGCCCAGCATTTCGGCGACGGTGCCCGTGGCCTGCGCGCGCCAGACCTCGAACTGGAAGAGGCGGTCGCGGGCGGCGGCGTACCCCTGGGCGAAGAAGAGGTCGTACTCGGTCTCGGCGTAGATGTGGTTGATTCCCCACCGGTCGCGAATGATCTCGACAGGGGCGTCGAGGCCGGGAACGGTCAGGCGCTCGCTCGCCGGGGCGGTCTGGGCCGCTGCGCCGGCTGGGTTGGTGGGAAGGGCCGGAATGGCGGCCAGCAGGGCGGCGGCGAGCAGGACGGCGAGGGTTGACAGCGATCGAGCGATTTGCATGGCACGCGCCTGGCAGAAACGACGGGAGGGGCGAGAGCCCCAAAGGTAGCGCGCGGCCACCCGTCCGCACGATCTTGCCCCATGAACCGACGCCGCATCACGAACCGACGCCGCCTCATGAACCGACGCCAATTCGTTCAGACCTCCGCCACGGCTGCCGTCGGCACCGCCCTTGTAGGCTGCCGGAGCGCCGGGCAGCACCCGATCCACTTCGAGGTGCACGGTCCCGACGACGGAGTGCCCCTCTTCCTGGGATTCCCGCTGATGGCGTCCTACGCCGAAATCTTCGGCCCGGAGCAGGGGGCGGTCAGGGAAGGCTATCTGAGCCGCCTCGGGGATCGCTACCGCGTGCTGCTCGCAGACTACCCGAACGTGGGCAGGACGATGGTTCCCGCGCCCGCCGAGATGACCCCCGACCGCGTGTATTCCGACCTCCTGTCCGTAGCCGACGCCGCTGGATTCGACCGGTTCGCCTACTGCGGCCACCTCTGGGGCGCGATCAACGGGCTCATGCTGGCGTCGCGTTCGGACCGTGTCTCGGCGCTGGTGTGCGGGACCTGGCCGCCGCTCGGCGCGCCGTATGCCGACATGCTGCGCGGGGTCGAAATGCAGCTCGCCGAGCCCCCGCCGCACGCCATGGTGATCCTGCGCAACCCGGAGCAGTACGCGCAGTGGCGCACCTTCTATCGCGGCATGCAGGACTGGCCCGAGGCGGAGATTGCGGCCGCGATCACCTGTCCGCGGGCCGCGCTGATCGGTTCCGAGGCCGAGAGTTCGGTCGCCGGGATCCCGCTGCGGCTGGTCGAGCGGCTGCGCGAGGCGCGCCCGGCGCTGGAGGCCGCCGGCTGGGTGGTCCGCGAGATCCCGGGCGCGCCGACGGCGGCAATGCTCGACCCGGCGCTCATGGTGCCGGAGATCCGGGCGTTTCTGGACCTGCCCGCAGTGCACTGGTAGAATGTCATGCAAGTCAATTGACATCATACGAGATCAGATGAATTCAACAGGAATGGCACCATGGGTCAGATTACAGCACGAGTTCCCCAGCCGGTTGTTGATGCGCTGGACACGGCGGCGGCTCAGCTCAAGCGAAGCCGCGCACAGGTCGTGCGCGACGCCTTGGAGCGTTATCTGGAAGACTTCGACGACCTCGCAGTGGCGGTCGAGAGGCTGCGCGACCCTTCGGACCCGGTGCTAGATTGGGATGAAGTCAGGCGTGACCTACTCGATTCGGATTAAGCGCAGTGCAGCCAAGGAACTTGCGCGCATCCCGCGGGCTGATCGGGCACGCATCATCCGAGCCATTGACGGGCTCGCCGATGAGCCGCTTTCGGGAAGCGCCCTGAAAGGTGAACTGCGTGGGCTGAGGCGAATCCGTGTGGGTCGCTACCGGGTCATCCACGAAGTGCTCCACGAAACGCTGGTGGTTCTCGTGGTGCGCGTATCGCACTGGCAAGCGGCCAACCGGTCGCGCTGACAGGCGCAGCCTGGCAGGTAGCTATTCGCCGGATTGTCGCCGGTAGTGCAGAGCCCGCGCGGCGACGCCGAAGCCGAAGAAGTACCTGCGCAACCCCGCTGCCGAGTCGGGCGGCACATCGGGGTCGAAGAACAGCCGGCAGAACTCCTCGCGGGCGCGCAGGATCTCCTGGCAGCGGTGGCCGTGCCAGCGCGGGTCCTGGGCTGTCAGGTCGAAGAGCTCGAGCGCTCTCTCGAGGGCGCCTTCGAATCGCTTGGTGTTGCCCGCGTTCCAGGCGCGAATGGCGCGATCGACCTCGCTGCCGACGTTTCCGAGCTGTTCCACCAGCTCGAGCCGGTTCCAGGCGCCCGCCGCAGCCCGCTTGTGCAACGTGCGTCCCATCAGCAGCTCCGGGTCAGCCCCCAATGACGAGCGAATCAACGACCTTGCGGATCCGGGCACGCACCCGCGCGTCGTCAACGCCCCGGGACCGGTTGCCGTCCCGAGGGCGGATGTTGATCATGGAGTCGAATTCGATCCAGGCCGGGCCCTCTTCTTGAGGATGGAAGTTGATTCCCCATAGGTCTTGCTGACGAGAACCCTGAGCAAGGAGCATCGCCTCGTCGTCAGCGTGCAGGTCCCCTCCAACGGCCATGATCTCTCGCGACACGTCCACCACCGCCTTGATCCAGTCGCCAAACTGCTCTTCCGCCCACCCGGCGATGTCGGCCCGGAGAACCGGGGTGGAGACAATGCGGCCCGAGCTCAAGTCATGGACTCCTGGTCACGGGTGGGGCGCGCGCCGGGGCGGATGGGCGCCCCGGACGAGGACTCACCAAGATAACCTCCGCCTGGGTCCGGGCGGTTGCACCTCGCGCCGTTCGCGCGGAAGTTGGGAGGCAGCCGCAGATCCGACCCCCGCAGCGCGACAGGCACCATGATCGATCGACGCACCCTGGCCCGCATCGTCAAGGCGGCGGCCCTCGCCGCACTGACGACCGTTCTCCACACGACCGCCACGGCCACGCGGTCCCACGCCCAGACCCGGACCCGCTTCGAGTCCATGGACGTGTTCCAGCTCGAATACGCCGCCGACCCGCAGATTTCGCCCGACGGCAGCCGGGTCGTGTACGTCCGCACGTCGATGGACATCATGCGCGACCGCAAGCGGTCCGAGCTCTGGATCATCGATGCCGGCGGCGCCGGACACCGGCGGCTCGGGGCGGGCGGGTCGCCGCGATGGTCGCCCGACGGCACGCGCATCGCCTACACGGCCGACGGACAGATCCACCTGCGCTGGATGGACACGGGCGAGACGGCGGCGCTAACGCAGCTCACCGAGTCGCCGAGCGGGCTCAGGTGGTCGCCGGACGGCCGGCACATCGCCTTCAACATGCTGGTCCCGCACCCGCCGCCGAGCCTGGTCGCGCCTCCGCAGGCGCCGCCGGGCGCCGAGTGGGCCGCGCCGCCGATCATGGAGGACCGCTTCAGGAGCCGGCAGGACGGGGTCGGCTACCTCGACTTCGGCTACAGCCACATCTTCGTCGTCCCGGTCGACGGAGGCACACCCACCCAGGTCACGTCGGGAGACTTCCAGCACTCGAGCCCCGCAGCCTGGCTTCCCGACGGCACCCATGTCGTCTTTTCGGCGAACCGCAACCCCGACGTGCTCGATTTCCGCAATTCCGAGCTGTACATCGCCTCGCTGCAAACGGGCGAGATCCGCCCCCTCACCGACCGGCCCGGCCCGGACCGCGACCCCGCAGTTTCGCCCGACGGCAGCCAGATCGCGTTCGTCGGATACGAGGACCGCACCCGCACCTACCAGGTCAGCCAGCTGCAGGTCATGAACATCGACGGGAGCGGCCATCGCACCCTCGCCGCCGACCTCGACCGCAGCGTGTCGAGCCCCGTCTGGGCCGCCGATGGCAGCGGCGTCTATTTCCAGTACGACGACGAGGGCAACTCGAAGGTCGCGTTTGCGACCCTGGACGGCGCGACCGAGGTCCTCGCCGGCGACCTGGGCGGCACCTCGTACGGCCGACCCTACGGCGGCGGCTCGTTCTCGGTGGCCGGCGACGGCACGTTTGCGCTGAACCAGACCCGCCCCGACATGCCCGGCGAACTCGCCGTCGGCAGACGCGGCGGGCCGGCGGCGCGCACGATCACCGACCTGAACGGCGACCTCCTAGACGGCAAGACGCTCGGCCAGGTCGAGGAGATCTGGTGGGAGTCGTCCTTCGACGGTCGGCCGGTCCAGGGCTGGATCGTCAAGCCGCCCGACTTCGACCCCGGCCGCCGCTATCCCCTGGTTCTGGAGATCCACGGGGGGCCGGTGTCGAACTACGGCGACCGCTTCTCCGCCGAGATGCAGCTTCTGGCTTCCGCAGGCTACGTGGTGCTGTACGCGAACCCGAGGGGGAGCACAAGTTACGGCGAAGAGTTCGGCGACCTTCTCTTCCACAACTATCCCGGCCAGGACTACGACGACCTGATCTCGGGCGTGGACGCGGTGATCGAGCTGGGCTACGTAGACGAGAACAACCTGTTTGTGACCGGCGGAAGCGCGGGCGGGATCATGACCGCGTGGATCGTCGGCAAGACGAACCGGTTTCGGGCAGCGGTCTCGCAGAAGCCTGTCGTCAACTGGATCAGCAAGACGCTGACGGCCGACAACTGGTACGGCTACTTCTTCAGCCGCTACGCGGGGCTGCCCTGGGAGGACCCGGAGCCATACTGGAGGTTCTCGCCGCTGTCGCTGGCCGGGAACGTCGAGACGCCGACCATGATGATCACCGGCGAAGAGGACCTGCGCACCCCGCTGTCGGAGTCTTACCAGCTCTACCACGCGCTGAAGATGCGCGGAATCGACACCGCGGTGATCCGTCTGCCGGGGGCGTCGCACGACATCAGCCGCCGCCCGAGCCAGCTGATTGCGAAGATCGCGAACATCGTGGCCTGGTTCGAGAAGTATCGGACCATGCCTGCCGCGAGCTGACGCGCGAGCGAGGGCGAGCGTTCCGGTGGCGAAGCCGAGACTGCTTTCGGGCGGCAATCCGCAGATTGCCAAGGGCGACGGGGATGCGCCCGTGCAGGCCTACATCGCGGCCATGCCGGGCTGGAAGCGCGACGTCGGTCGCCATCTCGACGCGCTGGTCGAGCGCAGCGTCCCCGCCGTCCGAAAGGCGGTCCGCTGGAATTCGCCCTTCTACGGCGTCGAAGGCCAGGGCTGGTTCCTGTCCTTCCACTGCTTCACGAAGTACATCAAGGTGACCTTCCTCAACGGCGCTTCGCTCGATCCGCCCCCGCCCGTGGTCTCCAAGCACGAACACGTCCGGTACTTCCACATCCACGAGGGCGACGAGCCGGACGAGCCGCTGCTGGCCCGCTGGATCGAACAGGCGGCGAAGCTGCCGGGGGAGGGGCTGTTCTGATGGCTTCGGGCGGTGGGGGGGTGAAGCGTGCCTGCGTGCCGGGGGTTATATTGTGACCCTACTGCTCCAGCGTGCGTTCCGTGCCCTCGGGGGTGCCAGTGTCCAATACAATCACAGTCAAGACGCTCAGGCACGAAATCGGCCGAGTAATCAAGCGGGTCAGGAAGGGAGAGCACTTTACCGTGCTCTACCGGAGCCAGCCGGCGTTTCGGATCGTGCCGCTGCATGGCGGAATCTCTCCGGGCCCGCTCGAGGGCGATTCGCTGTACCGGGCCAAGGCAGTCGGCCGTTCGACCGACAATCTTTCCTCCTCGGGCCATGACCGGACTCTCTACGGCGAGGGCGACGCGCGGTAACTTCCCGCCTGTCGCGCGTCCGCCCACGGGCCACGGATTCTAGAACGTCTCCAATCATTCCCGTGGTTTCTTGCCGTCGGTGTCAATCGGGCGTTCGAGGAACCCGCTCAAAGCCGGCTTGGGAAAAGTGGTGGTCGGTCGTTAGGGCAGTGCTCAGCCCGAGTTCTTCCATCACCACGAAGCTCGTGCAGTCAGTGAAAGAGAACTTCTTGTCGGCCCAACCCTCTTTGCCTCCGGGCCACCCGCAAGGCAACTTGGACTCTGTCAAAGCCCACCCGCTGCTTGTGAATCATTTCACAAGCGGGTAGCCACGCACTCAGAGCCAGCCGCCCCCCCACCCCCACCCACGGAGCCGCCCAGTGAACGCCAAAGCCGTCCCGATCCTGCTCCTGGCCACGCTGGCCACGGCCACGGCCACCCCCCCCACCCCCACCCCCGCCCAAGAGCCCGGCGCGGCCCCCGAACCGCCCGCCCGCCTCGTCATCCTGGGCACGGGAACGCCCAACGCCGACCCGGAGCGCTCGGGCCCGGCGCTGGCGGTCGTGGCGGGCGGGCGCGCCTACCTGGTCGACGCGGGACCGGGGGTCGTGCGCCGCGCGGCGGCCGCGGTCCTCGACCGCGGCATCGACGAGCTCGCGGCGCCCGGGCTCGACCGCCTCTTCCTGACGCACCTCCACTCCGACCACACGGTGGGGCTCCCCGACGTCATCTTCTCGCCCTGGGTGCTGGAGCGACCCGACCCCATCCTCATCTTCGGGCCGCCGGGCACGGCCAACATGATCGAGCACATCCAGGAGGCATGGAAGGAGGACGTGCACATGCGCCTCTTCGGCCTGGAGCCCACCGACGACAACCTCGACGCGTACCAGTCGCCGGTCGCCGAGACCACCGGCGGCCCGGTCTACGAAGACGCGAACGTGCGCGTCACGGCGATCCCGGTGCTGCACGGGTCATGGCCGCACTCGCTCGGCTACCGCTTCGACGCGCTCGGCCCCGACGGCGTCACGGCCCGCACGATCGTCATCTCTGGCGACGCCCGGCCCAGCGAGTCCCTGGTCGAAGCCTGCGACGGCTGCGACATCCTGGTGCACGAGGTCTACTCGGCCGAGGCCTTCAAGCAGCGGCCGTCAGTGTGGCAGGCCTACCACGCGCACTCGCACACGTCGACCGTTGAGCTGGCCGACATTGCAAGCCGGGCGCGCCCCGAGCTGCTGGTCATGTACCACCAGCTGTACTGGGGCGCCACCGACGAGGACCTGTTGCGCGAGATCCGCGACGCCGGATACACGGGCCGTGTAGTGTCCGCCGCCGACCTCGACGTCTACTGACCGGAGCGCCGGGCCAAACACGCAGCGCCCGCGCACCGACCGGGCGTCCGCGACCCGCCGGGCACCCGCCCTACTGACCGGACACCGCCGCCCGCAGCACCTCCAAAACCGCGGCCCGGTCCACCTTGCCCACACCCGTCAGCGGCATCTCTTGCACAAGCACAACGTGCCGGGGATGCGCATAGGCCGGCCCGCGCTCCAGCGCAAACATCTTCAACGCCTGCGCCGTCGCCGCCGACCCCGACGCCACCTTGACCATAGCCGCGGGCACCTCTCCCTTCACCGCGTGCGGCACGGGCACAACCGCCGCGTCGAGCACGTCCTCGTGCGAAAGCAACAGGTCTTCGACCTCTTTGGGGTAGATGTTCTCGCCCCCCGAGTTGAACATGTCGTCGGTGCGCCCGCAAAAGTAGAAGAACCCGTCGTCGTCGCGCCTGAACAGGTCGCCGGTCGCGAGCCAACCGTCGCGAATGCGCGCCGCGTTGACATCGGGCAGATTGTGGTACCCCGTCGTCACGCCGGGATTGCGCACCCAGAGCTCGCCGTAGCCCGGATCCTCGACGCCGTCGTGCACAAGTTTGACCTCGCCTTCCGGCCACGCCGCGCCGCAACTCCCCCTGGGCACCGGACGCCCATCGACCGGCGGCCCCAGCATGACGGGCCCGCCTTCGGTCAGCCCGTAGCTCTCGCCGACATGCACCCCGAACGCGCGCTCGACCGCATCCAACAGCTCGGGCTGCACCGGCGCCGACCCGAGCACAATCTTCTTCAGCGCCGAAAAGTCCAGGCTGTTGATGAGGTCTTCATGGTCGAGCAATATCGTGAAGACCGCCGGGACCGCGCCGACCTGCGTGCACTTGTATGCGCTCAGCGCCTGCAGAAAGGCCACCGGCTCGAACGCGGGAAGAATCACGACCGATCCGCCCGCTTGCAGCAGCGGCTTCACCGCCCCCGCCATGGCGTTCTTGTGGTAGAGCGGCACCGCGGCGAGCGCCCGGTCGCCCGGGCTAGATGGCCAGTGCTTCTTTAGGCACCGCACCCACCAGATCTGCCCCTCGTGGTCGAGGACGACGCCCTTGGGCTTCCCGGTGGACCCGGAGGTGTAGGGCTGGAAGGCCGGGTGGTGCGCGCCGAGATCGGGGGGGTCGAAGTTGGGCGGCGCTCCTGCAAGCGCGCCTGCATAGTCGAGCCAGCCGGTGCGCGACGGCTCGGACGCCGGGCCGCGACCGCCGACCTCCCACCTCCTCTCGATCGCTAGCAGCTCGACCACCTTTGCCGAGCGCGCCGTGACGGCGGTTTCGACGAACGCGGCCCGGCAGTCGGCGTCGGCCACGATGTGCGCGAGCGAGTTGGCCGAGAGCTTGAAGTTGAGGGGCACGGGGACGGCGCCGCAGCGCATTGCGCCGAACATGATCTCGACGAACTCGAAACGGTTGCCGACCGCAAGCGCGACACGGTCGCCGGGGACAATGCCTGCAGCGGTTAGGAGGCTGGCGACGCGGTCCATGCGTTCGTCGAGCCGGCGGTACGTGACTTGGGCCGGAGGCGTGCGCGACAGGTCGATCAGCGCGACCTTGTCGGGAAACTGTGCGCGCGCGTCGCTGAGCCAGTAGCCGAGGTTGGGCAATGTTCGGGAGTCAGTCTTCGCTTCGGTCGGGCACAGCAAGCGCGGCCAAGCAGACGACCGTGCCCACGCCGCCGATCACAATCCAGGGCCAGCCGACGCCGGTGCGCAGCAGCAGCGACACGCCCCACAGCGCGACGGCGTTCGCGATCAGGTTGAGCACGAGCACCCAGACGCGCCAGGCCATCACCACCACCCCAGGCGGTTGAAGACGTAGGTGACGGCGATCCCGTTCAGCAGCGTGACTTGCAGCAGGATGCCGAGGTTCCAGAGGTACGACTTGCAGCGGTCCGCGCCCAGCACCTTGCGGTCGTTGAGGAGCAGATACATGGACCAGCCGACCACGTTGTTGGCGAGCGAAAGGAACGCCGCGATCGCAATCACCAGCCACACGGGCCGCGCGTTCCAGGCGGCGAGAAAGGCGATCTGGGGCAGCAAAGCGCTGACCCTCCAGCGCCACGACGCGGTGTCGGGCTCCCAGCCGAAGGCTTCGTGGATGGCCATGGCGCCGGCCAGGCTCATGCCGACGGTGGTTGTGATCGGGACGGCCAGGAACCCCGCGTAGAACAGGACCTGCGACCAGGTGGGCCCGAGCAGCGGCATCAGCGCGGCGGCCATTTCGGGAGCGGACTCGGGCGTGATGCCCTCGGGGAAGAGCGTGGCCGCGAAGACGCTGATCACGAGAAAGTTGACCACAACGAAGGGCAGGAAGAGCCCGGCGACCACGTCGAAGCGGGCCAGCGACTCGTGGTTGCGGCCCCAGCCCCGCCCCAGGCCGGCGTAGTTGAAGAAGACCCAGTCCATCACGCCCACGGCTGCCGCCGACGACGCGATGAAGAGGTCGAGCCCCTCGCCGCCGCCGGGCAGCCACGGCACGAACGCGCCGCGCGCGGCTGCGCCCCAGTCCACGCCCACGACCAGCAGGACCGCCCCGAACGCCACGATCATGACGGCGATGCCGGCCTTCATCGTCGCTTCGACCAGGCGCGTGCCCGCGCCGCCGCGGCGGCCATAGCTGAGAATCAGCCAGCTGGTGACGCCCACGTAGACGATCCAGTTGTATTCGGCGGGGAACGAGAAGCCGGCGAACGGTGCGAGCGACTCGATGAGGTGGGTGCCGAGCGCGACCTGGCCGAAGTTGAACACGACCGCGACGGCGGCCGTGCCGACCAGCGCGGTCATGAGCGAGCCGATCAGCCACGAGTGGCGCTGGTTCTGGACCTGCACGATGCGGAAGCCGCCCTTGCAGGTGAACCGCGCCATCGCGGCCATCATGAAGAGGCCGAGGCCGCACGAGAGCCAGATCAGCCACAGCGTGCGGTAGCCGAACGAGGCGCCGGACAGCATGGACGAGGTGAGGGTTCCGGCCCCAAGGGTGAGGGCGGCGGCCATGAAGCCGGGGCCTGCGAGGCGGGCGTAGCCGCCGGCGCGGCGATGGATCGGAGCGCTCGAGAGTTCGGCCAGGCGCTTGGCCTCCGCGTCCAGGACCTCGCGCGGGATCTTCCGGGCGATCGGATACTCGATGCGGTCGCGCTCCCTCACAACGTCAGCACGGACTTGCCGAAGACGTCGCGCGCGATCAGCTCGCCCATGGCTTCGCGGACCTCCTCGATCGGGCGGACGGCGTGAATGGCCGGTTCGAGTTCGCCGTCGGCCACCATGGCGAGCAGCCGCGCCAGCCCCTCGCGGGTCCAGCCGTCCGAGCCGATGATCGTCTGCTCGAAGCTCCAGATGTAGCGGATGTCGGTCGGGGGGTCGTAGCCCGCCGTGGCGCCGCACGTGACCATGCGGCCCTGAAAGCGCAGCACCTTGAGGCTGGCCGCCCAGGTGGCGCCGCCGATGTAGTTGACGACGACGTCCACGCCGCCCGAGTCGGGGGCGTGATACCGCGGGCGGCCCGCGATGGCGCGCACCATGCGCACCAGCTCGGCCGAGCGCGACGGCAGCACGTGGTCGGCGCCGAGGGCGGTCAGCCGCGCCCGCTTGCCGTCCGAGCTCCCCGTCGCGATCACCGTCGCGCCGATGCGCTTGCAGAGCTGGACGCTGCAACAGCCGACCCCGCCCGTCGCGCCGAGCACGAGCACCGTCTCGCCGGGCTCGACCCGGGCGCGGTCCTCGATCATGCGCAGCGCGGTTCCGTACGCCACGGGAAGGGCGGCCGCATGTTCGAACGAGACGCCGTCGGGGATCCGCACCAAGTTGCCTAGGGGGACCGACACATACTCGGACGCAGCGCCGCGGGCCTTCTCGCCGAGCATTCCCCGCCCCTCGATGTACGGGTCGAGCATCACGCGGTCGCCGACCGACCACCCCGCCGCGTCCGTGCCGGGCCCGAACGCCTCGATCTCGCCGGCGGCGTCGCCGCACGGGGTCATGGGGAGCGGGACGCTCAGTCCGGTGGTGCCGCCCAGCATCATGGGGTCGAAGCCGTTGAGGGCGCAGGCCCGCACCCGCACCAGGGCCTCGCCGGTGGCCGGCAGCGGCGTGGGGACCTCGCCCAGGTAGAGCTCGTCGACGCCGCCGTGGCGGTCGTAGAGGACGGCCCGCACGGCTCAGCCCACCATGCTCGAGTAGGTGCCGCGCCCGACCGCGCAGAGGCGGCCCTGGTCGTCGTGCACGTCCACGTCCGACACCGAGATCGTGCGCCCGTTGCGCCGCAGCCGCGCGGTTGCCAGCAGGTAGGGGCCGGTGCAGGGCCGCAGGTAGTCGACCCGCAGCGAGATGGTGGGAACCCCGCCCCCGGCCCGCACCGCGACGACCATGTCGCCCGCGATGTCGATCAGCGACGCGACCGGCCCGCCGTGATAGATCGTGCCGTCGCCGCGGGTGAGCTCGGCCCGCTTCGGCATCCTGAGCACGCAGGTGTCCTCGCCCAGGTCCTCGAGCGTGATCCCGAGGGCGACAATGGCGTCGGAGTCCGACAGAATCGAGGCGACGAGCTTCCAGGAGGGGGAGTCTGCGCCCGAGGGGGGATGCAGGTCGGAGGGGGAGTCTGCGCCCGAGGGGGGCCGCGCGTCTGAGGGCGCGCGTGCGTGCGAGGGAGCGTGTGCGTTGGACATGAGGTTGGGGGTTGGCGCTTGGGCTGTCTGCGACCGCTATACGGACATTATAGCGAACCCTCCGCGCTCGACGCTCCCGAAGCCGCTTGACGCGCCCGCGCCGCCGCCCCCACTTGAAGGCACATGCCCAGCCGCCCCGCGCCCCGGAACCGCAAGGAGATCGCCGCCATGCACCCGCCCCGCCGCCCTTCGACCCGCCCGGCCACGCCGGCCACGGCCACCAACACGGCCCTCTCCACCGCCCTTGCCGCGGCTACCCGCAGGGCCGCCCTGGCCGCCTCCCTCGCCTGCATCGCGCTGTCAGCCGCCCCCGCCCCCGCCGCCGCCCAGGCCGCAGACGCGCGGCTGACCGTCGACCGCTACATGGACTGGGAGGGCGTCGCCGACCCGCAGCTCTCCCCCGACGGCGGCCAGATCGTCTACACGCGCCGCTGGGTCAACCGGCTCGAGGACAGGTGGGAGTCGGCGCTGCACGTCATGGACGCCGACGGCTCCCGCCCGCGCCGCCTGGTCGAGGGCTCCTCGGCCCGATGGTCGCCCGACGGCACCCGCATTCTCTTCACCGCGCCGGACGACCGGGGCGCGCCGCAGCTCCACGTGCGCTACATGGACGCCGAGGGCGCGGTCACGCAGGTCACGCGCGTCGCCGAGACGCCCATGAACGCCAGGTGGTCGCCCGACGGCAGCCACGTCTCGTTCACGATGTACACGCCGGGCGAGCTCCCGAGCGACTGGTCGATCGACCTGCCCGCGCCTCCCGCAGGCGCAAACTGGACCGAAACGCCCCGCATCGTCGAGAACATGCACTTTCGCGCGGACCGGGTCGGCTTCACAGACCCTGCGTACATGCACCTCTTCGTGGTCCCCGCCGAAGGGGGCACCGCCCGCCAGCTCACGCACGGCAAATGGCACGTGGGCGCCCGCTACATCGGCATCTACGGCGGCGTCGGCTACGACTGGACCCCCGACGGGAGCGCCATCGTGTTCGACGGGCTCATGCGGGAGGACTGGGACATGCGGTACTTCGAGTCGGCCATCAACGCGGTCGACCTGGCCACCGGCGAGGTGCGCGAGATCACCTCGGTGCGCGGAATGTGGAACGGCCCGGCGGTCTCTCCCGACGGGCGCACGATCGCATTCACCGGCTACGAGTGGTCGCCCCAGACCTACCATGTCGGCGAGATCCACACGATCGGCATCGACGGCAGCGGCATGCGCAAGCTCACGCCCGAGCTCGATCGCGACGTGGCCGGCCTGAGGTGGGACCCCGACGGGGAGCGCCTCTACTTCTCGGTGCAGGACCGCGGTTCGGCCAACGTGCATTCCGCCACCACCGACGGCGACGTGCAGCAGATCACCGACGGCGTGCACATGCTTTCGCTCGCCTCGATCGCGGGCGGCGTTGCGGTCGGAGTGCGCTCGGCCCCGCAGGAGCCCGGCGACGTGGTGCGGTTCGGCCTGGATCCCGGCGCATCGGTGGCCAGGCTTACGCGTGTGAACGATGATGTGCTCGAGGGCGTCGCTCTCGGCGACATCGAAGAGGTCTGGTACGAATCGACCGAGGGCGCGCGGGTACAGGGATGGGTCATCAAGCCACCCGGCTTCGACCCCTCGCGTCGCTACCCTCTCGTGCTGGAAATCCACGGCGGCCCCCACGCCATGTACAACGTGGGCTTCAACTGGATGTTCCAGAACTTTGCCGCCAACGACTTCGTGGTCCTCTACACGAACCCGCGCGGCTCGACCGGCTACGGAACCGACTTCGGCAACGCCATCGACGACGCCTACCCCGGCGAGCGCGACCTCGCCGACCTGCTGCGCGGCGTCGACGAGGTTGTGGGCCGGGGGTACGTCGACACGGACAGGATGTACGTGGGCGGCTGCTCGGGCGGCGGCGTGCTGTCCAGCTGGGTGATCGGCCACGACGACCGCTTCGCCGCTGCCGCCGTGCGCTGCCCGGTGGTGAACTGGATGTCGTTCGCGGGCACCGCCGACGTGGCCATGTGGGCCTACCGCCGCTTCCGCGAGCTCCCCTGGGACAACCCCGACAAGTGGCTGCACCACTCGTCGCTCATGCATGTCGGCAACGTCACGACGCCCACCCTGCTCCTGACCGGCGAGCTCGACCTTCGCACCCCCATGACGCAGACCGAGGAGTACTACCAGGCGCTCAAGATGGTGGGCGTGCCCACCGCGATCATCCGCTTCAACGAGGAATACCACGGCACAAGCAGCAAGCCATCGAACTTCATGCGCACCCAGCTCTACATGCGGAAGTGGTACGACCGCTGGGTCGGCAAGCGACCGGTGAGCTGAGGATGGCGCCACAGGACGCGACCCGGCCGCCCGAGGCGCGCTCGGGGCAGGCGACCCCCCCGACCGAGGCGCGCTCGGGACTCGAGCCCCTGCAGAAGGCCGAGCTGCCGGCGCCCCCCAACCCCAAGGGGCTCTCGTGGATCGGGGTGGTCGGCCCGGGGGTGATCGTGCTCGGCGCGTCGATCGGGAGCGGCGAGTTCCTGCTGGGTCCGGCGGCGTTCGTGCAGTACGGGCTCGTGCTGCTGTGGGTGACGCTGGTCGCCGCGTTCCTGCAGACGGTGCTCAACACCGAGCTGATGCGCTGGACCGTAGCGACCGGCGAACCCGTGGTGACGGGGTTCATGCGAACCAGGCCCGGGTCGCAGTTCTGGGCGTGCTTCTACGCGCTGCTGTACTTCCTGCAGGTGGGGTGGCCCGGGTGGGCCGGCGCGGCGGCGGGCGCGATCTTCTTCCTGTTCTTCCGCGAGCTCGCCGGTCCGGGGCAGGAGGCGATCGTGTACTGGATCGGCGTGGGCACGTTCGCGCTCTGCATCGGGATCCTGCTCTTCGGCAAGCGCATCGAGCGCACGCTCGAACTCCTGAACTGGGTTCTGGTGGCCGCGATCATCGGCGGCTTCACGATTCTGGCAGCGATCTTCGTGTCGGCCGAGACGTGGGGAGCGGCGGCGGCGGGGCTCGTCGGGTACGATGTCGGCGCGGGGTCGTTCCGCTTCATCCCCGAGGGTGTGGACTGGTTCCTGATCGGGGCGTTCGCGGCCTACTCCGGCGCGGGCGGCGTGATCAACCTGACGCTGTCGAACTGGGCGCGCGACAAGGGCTACGGGATGGGCGAACGGGCGGGCTACATCCCGTCGGCGGTCGGGGGCGAGCGCCGGGACCTCGCGCCCACCGGCTACACCTTCGACACGACCCCGGCCGCCATGGAGCGCTGGCGCGGCTGGTGGCGCATTGTGCGCGCCGACCAATGGGGCGTCTACTTCGTCGGCGCAATGCTGGGCATGATCCTCCCGGCGGTGCTCTACGTCACCTTCATCGAGGGCGGCACCGACATCCGCGGCCTTTCGGTCGCGGCCGCGCTGGCCAACGCCATGGCGAGCCAGGCGGGCGCCATCTTCGGCGGCGCAATCGCGATCATTGCGGTGTGGGTGCTCTTCAAGACCCAGCTCGACATCGTCGAGGGCATGACCCGCGCGATCACCGACATCCTGTGGACGGGGTCGCGCAGGGTGCGCCGGTGGCGCGGGGGCGACGTGCGCTTCGTCTACTACACGGTGCTGGGCGTGCTGGCCGTGTGGGGCGTGATCGCGCTCGGGCTGGCCCCGCCGATCTATCTAATCCAGCTAGGCGCAAACATGGCCGGCGTGGTCTTCGTGATCTCGCCGCTGCACCTGCTCTACATCAACACGCGCTTCCTGCCCGAGGCCATCCGGCCACCGCTGTGGCGCAGGGTGGCGCTGGTCGCGATGTCGCTGTTCTACGGCGCGTTCGTGGCGCTCTGGCTGGGCAGCCTGTTGTAGCGCCGCCCGCGGGCGGAATTGCCGAAGCGCGGCCGCGACGCCCGGCGCGGCCGCGATTTCCAGCAGCTCGATCTCGAATACGAGGGTCGCGTCGGGGCCGATCACGTCTCCGGCGCCGACGGAGCCGTAGGCCAAGTCCGGCGGGATCGTGACGCGAATGTGGCCGCCGACCGACATGAGCTGAAGCGCCTCGCCGAAGCCGGCGATGACGCCGCGCACCGAAAAGGTGCTGGGCTCGCCGCGGTCGTAGGACGAATCGAACTGCGTCCCGTCGGCGAGCGTGCCGCGATAGTGGATGACGACCTGGTCGTTCTCGGTCGGCCGGGGGCCGTCGCCTTCGCGCAGCATCTGGTATTCCAGACCACTCTCGGTGGTGAGCGTTTCGGGCTCGTCCGGCGCGCAGGCGAGGCAGGCGAGCGATGCGACGGCGATCAGGCCATGAAGTCGGTTCCGCACGAGTGGTTCTCCCTAGTTGTGGTGCGTGTTGCGGTTCGGCGGCGGGTCAGTCCGCTCCTATCGACGTTTCTCCAATGTCGGCCAGGGTCGGCGTGCCGGAAAGACGCATCGTCAGCGCAAGCTCGTTGCGCAGGATCTCGAGCACGCGCTCGACGCCGGCCTCGCCGAAGGCGCCGAGTCCCCAAAGGTAGGGGCGGCCCACCGCCACGGCATCGGCGCCCCGGGCGAGCCCCTTGAAGATGTCGCTCCCGCGCCGGAAGCCGCCGTCCACGATGATCGGGACGCGACCGGCCACGACTGCGGCGATCTCGGGCAGGGCGTCGATGGTCGCCTGGCCGCTCCCCTCGGCGCGGCCGCCGTGGTTCGAGACCCAGATGCCGTCGACGCCGTGCTGCAGTGCCAGGGTGGCGTCCTCGTGCGTCATCAGGCCCTTCACCACGATGCGCTGGTCGGTGATCTCGCGCAGCCGCCCGATGAAGTCCCAGGTCATGGCGGGCGTGCGGAAGTCGCCGGGGCGGTAGGGCGTGCCCTGGAACATTGGCTTCACGGTCGGGGCGCGGCCCTGCGGACGGTGGCAGCTGCTGCAGGTGCGGTCGTCGATCCGCGACCAGCGCTCCAGCGTGAGCCGGTTGCCGCCCGCGGGCAGGTCCACGGTGAGCACGATGACGGGGCACCCCGCCGCGCGCACCCGCGCGACCACGGCCTGCGTGACATCCCAGTTCGACGTCGCATACAGCTGGTACCACACCGGCTCGCCGCGAGCTTCGTTGACCTCTTCCACGGCCGTGGAGCTCACGGTGGACAGCGCTTGAAGGTGGGTTGCGGCCTGCGCCGCGCGCGCGGTGGCGAGTTCGCCGTCGGGGTGGAAGCCCCTCTGGCTCCCGCACGGCGCGATGACGATCGGCGTGGGCCACTCGCGGCCGAACAGGGCGACGCTCATGTCGAGCCGACTCACGTCGATGAGCCGCCGTGCGCGGATGTGGATGGCTTCGAGCGCGTCGCGGTTGTTGCGCTGGGTCTCCTCGCCGTCGACGCCGGTCTGGATGTAGCCGAAATGGGCCGGCGGCACGGTTGCTGCGGCCACCCTCTCCATGTCGAAGACGTCCAGGGCCTCGGTGGCGGTGGCCGCGAGGGCGTCGAGCGCGGGTGCGGGCGGCGGGGCGGTGGCGCGGGCAGGGGCCGCAACCGAGGGGGCGGGGTGCGGCGCGCAGCCGGGAAGGGTGGCCAGGAGGGGACTGGCCGCGAGCCAGCGCAGGAAGTCGCGACGGCTGGTGGGGTGGGGGACGGGAGTGGGTTGGCTCATGAGGGTGTCCCGGGTGGCGCGCAAGGGTCGCGTGATTGCCGCGCCCGCCCGCGACGTATACTCTTACTTTGGCGCAAGGGCGCGGCCAACGCCGCATCTATAATGTAACATCAACATTACAAAATGTCATGTCAAGTTTACGTACGATCCGCACCGCCGAGCTTCCCGCGCCGCTCATGGCGCTCCACGGTCCTTTCCGCCGGGCGGGGTCTGCAGTGGCGATTCTGCTGGCGACTGCGTGCACCGCTGGAGACGAAGGGGCCGATTCTGGCGCCCAGCCCGACGTTCCCGTCCACGAGGGCGAGATCGAGCTTGAGATCGGCGAGATCGACGGCGACGACCCCTACCTGTTCACCTCGATCGGCCACGTCGTGTCCGACGAATGGGGGCGGGTTGTCGTCGCCGACATGCGCACCAGCGAGATTCGCGTCTTCGAGCCCGACGGGCGCTTCGCCTTCCGCTTCGGCGGCCATGGCGAGGGTCCCGGCGAACTGGACAGCCCATCCTATATGGAGTTCGGGCCCGACGGCGCGCTCTGGGTGCGCGAAAACGCTCGGTTCAGCGTCTTCACACTCGACTCCGACGGCGCGGCGTTCGAAAGGATTGTGCGGAACCCCAACCCCAGCTCGGTCGGATACATCGGCCCTATCGCCTTCGACCCCGACGGGCGGCTGATCGCGCTGGGCGCTCTGTCCGGCGAGGCGAGCGGCCAAGTGAGGTTCCGCGTCCATGACGACGGGGCGGTGGACACCCTTCAACTGGCCGCCCGGGAGCGCCAGTCGGCGGGCCAGACCACCGTGCCGTTTGAAAGGGGGGGCTTCAGGGGCGTCGCCTACCTGTATGAGCCCTTCGGCCCAAGGTGGATCCATGCGCACGCCCGCAGCGGCGCGTGGGCAGAGGCGGTCACGTCGGAGTATGCGATCAACTACCATTCGCCGGACGGGGCCGCGTCGCTGATCGAGGGTCCTTCGGCGCCGGGGCCGCCCCTGGGCGCGGAAGACCGGGAAGGGGCGCGCACGCGGATGGCCCAGGACGTGGAGCGGACCGGCATCGGGACGCATCCCTTCGACATTCCCGACCGCAAGCCCCCGCTGGCGGCCATGTTCTTCGACCGGCACGAGCGCCTGTGGGTCGAGAAGACGCCCGACAGCGGTGCTACGATGCGCGAGGCCGACGTCTACGACGAAGGTGCGCTCGCGGCAAGATACCGCTGGCCGCGCCGAATCCGGGACTACCCGAGGCCGTGGGCCACGGATTCGCTGCTGTACGGGGTGACGGTCGACTCGCTTGGCGTTCAGCGCGTGGCGCGGGTGCGCTTCCCGGCATCGAACTGAGCCCGGGGCCGCTGGGCTACCCCTCGCTCACATCCGCCGACCACGTGATCTCGACCGCGCCCTTTAGGCTGCACGCGGTCGGGCACCTGTCCACATGCGTGGCGAGCGCGCGGTCCACCCTGTCGCGGGGCGCGCCCCCGGGCAGCCGGATCGTGTAGTGGACGTGGATCCGCGTCAGCACAACGATCCGGTCCACGACCTCGTTGTCTCCTTCGGCAGCCACGCTGATCGCGTCGCTGGCCATCGGAATCCCGCGCACCTCCAGTGCGCCGTTGAGCGTGCCGAGCAGTCAGCCGGCGGCCGCCGCGACCAGATAGTCGACGGGCAGCGGGCGGTCGGGTTCGTCGTGCAGGCGGTAGTGGGACTTGATCTGGCCGTGCACGCCGAAGTCGATTTCGGTGCCGTCGGCCAGAGTGGCCCTGCGATGGACCCCTTCGACCTTGGCGACGGTCGCGCGGGCGGTGTAGAAGGCGCTGCTCATGAAACGGCCTCGCTCGGTTTTCGAGAGATTGGCGCGGGTTCGGGCGTCATGCCGAAGGTACCGCAGCGCCCGCGCCGCCGGAACCCACGATCCGGGCGTACAGCTCGGGATCGGTGGCGCCTTCGGTGTTGAAGACGAGGACGCGCGACGCCGGCCCGAGCCCGATCGCGCGGCGGAGCCCGGCGTCGCCGGCCGCCTCGACCAGGCCCAGCAGCCCCGCCACCCCCGATTCGCCCCCTTGGAACGGGTCGCCCAGTTCGCCCCGTGCGGCGGCGCGCATGAGCGGCGCGATGCCCTGGTCGGGCACCGTCATGAAGGCGTGCGCGCCCGCGCCGACGACCTCCCACGCCAGCGGCGAGATCTCGCGGCAGCTCAGCCCGGCCATGATCGTGTGCAGGTCGCCCCGCGCCGCGCGCGCGCTTCCGGCGCGCGCGCTCCGGTAGAGCCCGTCGGCCGCTTCCGGCTCGACGATCACCGCGACCGGGCGGGCCGGCCCGAGCCGCCCCCAAAGGTGGCCGATCACCGCCGCCGCGAGGCCGCCGACCCCGCCCTGCACGAAGACGTGTGTGGGAGCGCGATGTCGGGCGGGCCCGCGACGCTCCCGGGCGGGCGACGCGCCCCCCAGCGCCCTGCCCGCCCCGCGCGCCCCGCGCGCCCGCAGCGCCCCCAGCGCCTCCTCGACCATGACGGTGTACCCCGCCATCACCCAGCGCGGGATCTCCATGTAGCCCGGGTAGGATGTGTCCGAGATCACCGTCCACCCGTGGTCGCGCGCGTCGCGCGCGGCGTGCGCGACCGCGTCGTCGTATTCGCCGTCGACGCGCACCACGCGGGCGCCGAACGACCGGATCGCGGCGGCGCGGGCCTCGGTGACGTGCGTGGGAAGGTAGACGACGGCGCGGAGGCCGAACATGCGGGCGCCCCACGCGACCGAGCGGCCGTGGTTGCCGTCCGACGCGCAGGTGACCGTCGGGGTCGCCGCATGGGCGGGGCGCGCGCCGGGTCGGCCGCCACCGGATGGCTCTCGCGGCCAGGCGAGGTCGGCGGCAGCCGGGTTGGGGCGCTCGACCTTCATCCCGCGCAGCACGCCGTAGGCGCCGCCCAGCGCCTTGAAGCTCCCGAGTCCGAAGCGGCCGCTCTCGTCCTTCACATCCACCGACGCCACACCCAGGCGCGCGGCAAGATCGTGCGCGGACCTGAGCGGCGTGGGCTGGTAGTTGGGCCAGGACGTGATTTCGGCGCGGGCGGCGCGGTGGGCGTCGAGGTCGATCGCAGCGGTCGGCGGGCGCGGGTAGGGGCCGGGCGGCGCGGCGTTCGGGTTGATGGTCCAGGGCACGGCGGGCTCCGGAATTGCGGCGGGCGGGCGGCGGGTCTATTACCTTCCTTGGGCTATGGACTTACGTCAAATGTTTGGTGGCGGGCTGAAGCTGCGGCGTCCGGAGCCCGGCGAGGCGCTTGCGGGTCGGACGGAGCCGCTCGGCGTTCCCAGCTTCCACCATGTGAACGGCAATCGGATCAAGCCTCCGTTTCCGGCGGGGTTCCAGCAGGCGTACTTCGGAATGGGGTGCTTCTGGGGCGCGGAGCGGCTGTTCTGGGAGCTGCCCGGCGTCCACTCGACGGCTGTCGGCTACCAGGGCGGGCCGACGCCCAACCCCACGTACCACGAGGTCTGCACCGGCGGCACGGGGCACGCCGAGGTGGTGCTGGTCGTGTTCGATCCCGACCGGATCGCGTACGCGACGCTGCTCGCCGCCTTCTGGGAGGGCCACGACCCCACGCAGGGCATGAGGCAGGGCGCCGACATCGGCACCCAGTACCGCTCGGCGATCTACACGGTAGGGGACCCGCAGCGCCGGCTGGCGATCGAGTCGCGAGACCGCTACCAGGACGAGCTGGCGCGGGCCGGCTACGGGAGCGTCACGACCGAGATCGCGGACGCGCCCCCGTTCTACTACGCCGAGGAATACCACCAGCAGTATCTGGCCAAGAATCCGGGAGGATACTGCGGACTGGGCGGCACCGGCGTGTCCTGTCCCAGCGGCATCGCAGAGCCCGCCGACGACTAGCGCCCGTGGACGATCCCCGAGTCGCAGCAGGAGCCGCCATCGCATGACGCCGGCCTCGAATCGCCCGAGGAACGGCCCGGAGTGGCGGGGCCGCCTCTTCGAGATCCTGTTCGAAGCCGAGGACGGCCCCGGCAGGACCTTCGACATCGTCCTGATCCTGACGATCCTGGCGAGCGTGGTGGTGGTGATGCTGGACTCGGTGGACTCGATCGTGAGCCGCCACGGCTTCCTGCTTCACTTCCTGGAGTGGGTGTTCACGATCGCCTTCACAATCGAATACGCCGCCAGACTGGCCTCGGTGCGCTCGAAGCGCCGCTACGCGCTCAGCTTCTTCGGCATCATCGATCTGCTGTCGATCATCCCCACCTACCTGAGCCTCCTGCTGCCGGGCAGCCAGATGCTCGCGACGATCCGCGTGCTCAGGGTGCTGCGCATCTTCCGCGTGCTGAAGCTGGTCAGGTACATGGGCGAGGCGCGGACGCTGGCGCGCGCCATGGCGGCGAGCCGCTACCGGATCATCGTGTTCCTGATCGCCGTCATGACGCTGGTGGTCGTGCTGGGGTCGATCATGTACCTGATCGAGGGCGAGGACGCCGGCTTCACCTCGATCCCCGCCGCCGTCTACTGGGCGGTCGTGACGCTCACCACCGTGGGCTTCGGCGACATCACGCCCAACACGCCCGTGGGCCAGTTCCTGGCCTCGCTGATCATGCTCATGGGATACGGGATGATCGCCGTGCCCACGGGAATCGTCAGCATCGAGCTGGCCTACGCCACGCACGCCGCCGGGACGGGCGGCAGCGCGTCCGGCACCCAGGACAACGTGTGCACCGCATGCAGGACCGGCGGCCACGACAACGACGCGCGCTTCTGCAAGAAATGCGGCGGCACCGTCCTCGCGATCACGCCCGAGTAGGCCCCGCCGGAGGCTGCCCGAATGACCGAGCCCAAGTCGCCCTCGTCTGCCGACCGTTCCAAGGGCGCCAATCGCCCGCTGGACGTGGGTTTGGGGGATGAAGATGCGCTGTCCTCCGCCCGGGAGGAGACCATTACCCTGCTGAGCGAATGCTTTGCGCGGGACGTGCTGACGGTCGAGGAGTTCGAGCGGCGAGCCGAGCTGGTGCATGGCGCGCGGACCGTGCCGGAGCTCGGCGCGGCCATCGAGGGCATTCGAACCGACGCCCTCCCCGCGCGGGCCGGCAGCGCGGCTGCGGCCGCCGCCCGGTCGCGGCGCTTTGCCCGCCCCCCTGAGCCTGCCGCGTCGCCAGGCGACTACGACCGCGCGATCGCCGTCTTCGGCGAGACCAAGCGGGAGGGCTCGTGGATCCCGGCGCGCCGCAACACGGTGGTCGCGGCCATGGGTTCGGCCGTGATCGACCTGCGCGAAGCGCACCTGGGCCCGGGCCAGACGGTGGTTTCGGCCTTCGCCTTCATGGGCGCCGTCGAGGTGATCGTGCCGCCGGGCGTGCATGTGGAGTGTTCCGGGTCGGCCATCTTCGGGGCCTTCGAGCGCCGGAAGGAGTACGCGGCGGCGCTGGTCGCCCCCGACGCGCCCGTGGTCCGGGTCGTGGGCTTCGCCATGTTCGGCGGCGTAGAGGTCGAGCAGCGGATGGCGGGCGAATCCCGGCGCGACGCGAAGCGGCGCAGGAAGCGCGAGCGGCGCGAGGTGAAGCGGCTCAGCAAGAGCGAGCGGAAGGAGCTGAAGCGGCTGCGTCGCGGGAAGCGGTAGCGGCTGTGGGGCTGCCTTACGGCTCGAACGTCACTTCGCTGATGTCGTACCAGTCCATGACCCGCCGGGCGACGCCATTGCGGTCGGGCCGCTGTTCAACCAGCGCCACGAGGGTCGACCCCAGGATGTCGTAGCCGATCAGTCGGTTGGGAATGCGCACGGTGCCGCGGTATTCGACGCCGTCCCAGAGCTCGATGTAGGAGAACCTGTCGAGATTGCGCGTGGTGGCGACCCACAGCCTTCCGAGCTCGTCGAACACAAAGGGGTCAGGGACGAACCACGGCTTCGGGTCCTCCCGGTAGGCCGCGGCATATGGTTCATATGCCGCCGGTGCCACCAAGCCCCTGCCGATCCTCGCCATCATTGCGAGGTAGGCGTCGACGTCGCGTTCATTCGGGAGTTCAGGCGCGTATGCCGGGGAAGTCACAACGGTTGCCTCGCCGTCGCGGTGCTCGAAGAAGACCAGGTCCTTCTGACATGCCACGAACACGTAGCCGCCCGTGGGCGTTGGAATCCCCGTCCCGTGCGTTCCGCAGTCCGTGGGCACGCGCCACATGTCGTCTCGGCTCCACAGCACGCTGTCCGTCAGGACGTCCAGCTCCACCTGCTCCGTAGCGATCCTCCCGTCAACAGGCATCCCCTGCTGAAGACCCTGTACGCGCGTGCCCCTGACGATCCGAACGCTGAACAACGGCGGCAAGCTTGCTTCGAACAACCGACGGCCCGTCGGTTCGTAGTACGTGAGCCGTTCCAGCGAGTTGTCGAACACGGCAAGCGTATCGACGGACACCCGCGTGACTCTGACCGGTCGAAGGAACTCGCCGGGGCCCTCGCCCTCGCTCCCGAACGAACCTATCACCCTGCCCTCCGAAGTCGTGCAGACCACGCGCTTTTCGAACGAGTCGATCACGCACGCAGACCGGTCGGCAACCAGGGCGATGTTGTTGTCCTCGCTGTAGGGTGCCCACGAGGTCGCTTGCGGCTCGAGAGCCATGAAGGCACCGCCCGGCCAGCCGCTGACCTCGTCCTGCTGGCTGCAGCTGACGGTGGCGGTGGCCGCGATTCCCGCGGCCACCGCCCGGTGGAGTCGGCTGGGATGTCGGGTCAAGCTACATCTTGGCATTGGGGCCTCCAGGCAGACATCGAAGAAGTCGGACGCAATGTTCTCGCGGCGGGCGGAGTAGGCACCACCGCATATAGCGAGCGGGAAGGACGAGTCTTAGTGGCGAGCCTCCGACCCGTCAAGTCGCGGCGTCGCGCGGGCCGGGAAGCCCCTTCCTTTGCGTCCCCCGCCCCCAAGCCGTACTCTACACGCGTTCGCAGCGGCCCGCCGCGTGCACCTTCCGGGCCAGGACTGCCGGAAGGGACCGCCTAGGCCGCGCCACCGCCGCAGTTGGCGGCTTTCCACCGCCCCCAAGGAGGCTATCCGCACATGTTGAACCAGGAACACCCCGCACTCAAGGTGCTTGCCCACAACGCGCTGCGCGTCGTGGCCGGGCTGCTCTTCGCCCAGCACGGGGCGCAGAAGCTGTTCGGCGTGCTGGAGCGCGACCAGGCGGAGCTCATGAGCCTCATGGGCTTGGCCGGGATCATCGAGTTCTTCGGAGGGCTGCTGATCGCCGCGGGCCTCTTCACGCGGCCGGTCGCGTTTCTGGCGTGCGGCCAGATGGCGGTTGCGTACTTCATGGCGCACGCGCCCCAGGGCTTCTGGCCCATCCTGAACGGGGGCGAGCTAGCGGCCTTCTACTGCTTCACCTGGCTGTTCTACTTCACGCACGGGCCGGGGAAGTACTCGGTCGACGGGTGGCTGGCCTGCCGGAAGGCGGAGGCGCAGGCGGAGGACTAGGCGGAACTGGCGGCTCGCTTCGGTCCCGCGCGGCCCGGCGCGGGCGGACGCAGGCCTCGGGCGGCGGCGCGGGCGCGTGCTCCGCTGACGCTCAGCGGTGCTTCGCCGACGCTCCGCTGCCGCTCAGCAGTGCTCCGCGAACGCCTCCTGCAGGTCCCCGGCGATGGCCGGGGCCGACCGCCCCTCGATCTGGAAGCGCTCGAGCATGAACACCACGTCGCCGTCCTTCAGCAGGGCGACCGACGGAGACGACGGCGGGTAGCCCACTAGGTGTCGCCGGGCCGCCGCGGTGGCGTCGGTGTCCTGGCCCGCAAAGACCGTGACCTTGTGGTCGGGCTGCTTCTCGCCCTGAAGGGCCATGGCCACCGCGGGCCTGAAGATGCCCGCCGCGCATCCGCAGATCGAGTTCACCGCAACGAGCACGGTGCCCTCCATCGCGTCCATCGCCTGCTCGACCTGTTCGGCGTCCTGCAGCTCCTGAAAGCCCATGCGCACCATGTCGGCGCGCATCGGGGCGACCATCATCTCGGGGTACGGCATATCGATCGCGTCCTTGAGTTGGGGTTCGCTTGGTCACGCGACACCAAGTCTACCGGCGAAGGCGGGCGGTTTCCAGTCGGCGGCCGGGCGGTGGCGCGGGTGGCGGGCGCATGCGGGAGCGCTGCGGGCGCAGGCGGGAGCGGGCTGGGCGGGTTGGCGGCGCCGTGCACCCCCGCCGATATTGCACCAGGGTGCGACGCCGCATCGACCCCAGGGGAATCGACCCCCGGGGACGGCTGGGAACAGGAGGCCCGGATGGAGGTGGTCCGTCTGCGAGTGAACGGCGACGAGCGCGCCTGCGGAGTGCCCGCCCACTACACGCTCCTTGAGACGCTGCGCTACGGACTCGGCCTGACCGGATCGAAGCAGGGATGCGACAAGGGCGACTGCGGCGCCTGCACGGTGATCGTCGACGGCAGGGCCGTGCTCTCGTGCATCACGCCGGTCTGGGAGGCCGAGGGCAAGGACGTGCGCACCGTCGAGGGGCTCGCCGCGGGGACCGAGCTGCATCCGGTGCAGGACGAGTTCGACCTCAACGGCGCCGCGCAGTGCGGCTTCTGCACGCCGGGCATTCTGTGCAGCTCGGTGGCGCTACTCGACCGCAACCCGTCGCCCACGCGCGACGAGATCCGGGCCGCGCTGGCCGGCAACCTGTGCCGCTGCACCGGATACGAGAAGATCTACGACGCGGTCGAGGCCGCAGCCGCCAGACTGGGCGACCGATGAGCGGGTTCGCCACCATCGGCCGCCCCATGCGCAAGATCGACGGGCGCGCCAAGGGCACCGGACGCGCGCGCTACACCGACGACATCCGCCTCCCCGGCATGCTGCACGGCAAGATCCTTCGCAGTCCGCATCCCCACGCGCGCATCGTCGCCATCGACACCTCCCGGGCGGCAGCGCTCGCAGGTGTGCACGGGGTCGTGACGGGCGCCGACATGCCGACCCCCTACGGCATCATCCCCTGGACGCCCGACGAGCATCCGCTCTGCGTGGACAAGGTCCGCTACGTGGGCGACGGCGTGGCAGCGGTCGCGGCGGTCGACGAGGACACCGCCAACGCCGCCCTCGCGCTGATCGACGTCGAGTACGAGGAGCTGCCCGCCCATTTCGACCCGCACGAGGCCATCGCCGCCGACGGCCCGTACATCCACGAGCCCCGCAAGGAGGGCTGGAACGGCAACATCACCAAGCAGGTCGAGCTCGCATTCGGCGATGTGGAGCGCGGGTTCGATCGTTCGGATCTGGTGGTTGAGGGCGACTATTTCTTCGAGGGAACAACCCACACGCCCATCGAGCCGCACTGCGCAATTGGGCTTGCGGAATCCGACGGCAGGCTCACGGTGTGGTCCGCCACGCAGGTCCCCCACTATCTGCACCGCGAGCTGGCGCGCGTCCTGGACCTGGACCCCGCCCGCGTGCGCGTCGTGCAGCCCCCGGTCGGCGGCGCGTTCGGCGGCAAGTCCGAACCCTTCGATCTGGAGTTCTGCGTCGCCCGGCTGTCCATGGACACCGGCCGCCCGGTCAAGATCCTCTACACGCGCGAAGAGGTCTTCTACTCGCACCGCGGTCGCCACCCCTTCCACATGCGCTACCGCACGGGCGCCACCCGCGACGGCATGCTCACCGCGGTCGACTCCCGGATCGTCATGGACGGCGGCGCCTACGCATCGTTCGGGCTGGTGACGACCTACTACTCGGGCCAGCTCCTCACCGCGCCCTACCGAATGCCCGCCTACCGCTTCCACTCCACGCGCGCCTACACCAACAAGCCGGCGTGCGGACCCAAGCGCGGGCACGGGTCGGTCCAGCCGCGCTTCGCCTTCGAGGTGCAGCTCGACCGCCTCGCCGAGGCCTTGGATATCGACCCGATCGAGCTGCGGCGGCGCAACTTCATCGGCTCCGACACCCGCACCGTCAACGAACTGCGCGTCACCTCGAACGGCTTTCTGGAATGCCTGGACGCGGTGGAGCGGGCAAGCGACTGGAAGCGCAAGTTCCGCCGCCTCCCCTACGGACGCGGCGTGGGCGTGGCGGGCTCGACGTACATCACCGGCACCAACTACCCCGTCTACCCCAACGACATGCCCCAGTCCGGCATCCAGCTGCAGGTCGACCGGTCCGGCCGCGTCGCGATCTTCTCGGGGGCTTCCGAGATCGGCCAGGGCGTCGACTCGATGGTGACGTACATCGTGGCCGAGGAGCTGGGCGTGCCGCTGGAGCACATCCGCGTCCTGGCGGGCGACACCGATTTCACCCCGGTCGACCTGGGCGCCTATTCGTCGCGCGTCACGTTCATGCTCGGCAACGCCTGCATCGACGCGGCGCGGCGCGTCAAGGCCATGGTGCAGGAGGCGGTGGCCGAGGCTTGGGGGACGAAGCCGCGCGAGGTGCTGCTGGCGGGCGGGCTGGCGGTCCTGGCGGGCGACACGGGGACCAGCATGGCCCTGCGCGAAGCCTTCAACCTGGCCGAGGCCAAGTTCGGCACGCTGGGCGCGACCGGTTCGTACAACACGCCCAAGGACGTGCACGGCAGCTACCGCGGCGCAACGATCGGCGCTTCGCCGGCCTATTCCTTCACGGCGCACGTGGCCGAGGTCGAAGTCGACCCCGAGACCGGGTTCGTGACCGTGGAGAGGATCTGGATCGCCCACGACTGCGGCAGGGCGCTCAATCCGGTCCTGGTCGAGGGCCAGATGGAGGGGTCCGCGTACATGGGCTTTGCCGAGGCGCTCATGGAGGAGCAGATCTTCAAGACCGCCGACCAGGGACGCGCCGGGCTCCACAACGCGCCGTCGCTTCTCGACTACCGCATTCCGACCAGCCTGGACACCCCCGCGCTCGAGTCGCTGATCGTCGAGTCGGTCGACCCGGAGGGGCCGTACGGCGCGAAGGAGGCGGGAGAGGGCCCGCTGCACCCGTCCATTCCCGCGATCGCCAACGCGATCCACGACGCTGTGGGAGTCAGGATGAACGCGCTGCCGTTCTCGCCGCCGCGGGTGTGGCGGGCGATCCAGGCGGCCGGGCGGGGTGGGCGGGCCGCGCGGGCCGGGGAAGAGGGCCCGGTGGGCGCCGAAGACGCGATCCGGCTCGCGCGGGACGGGGCCGGGGCGGCCGGGGCGGCCCGCGCGCTCGCGAAGGGCTAGCCGCGATGCTCAGGCTTCACCCTTTCCGCTACCACCGGCCGGACACGGTGGACGAGGCCGTGGCGCTGCTGGCCGGGCTCGGGGACGAGGCCATGCCCATGGCCGGTGGCACGGACCTGATGCCGAACATGAAACACCGGCTGTTCACGCCCGCGCACATTGTCTCGCTGAACCGCATTGCCGCAATGAGAGGCGTCGCTCTCAGCCCATCGGGCTCACACCTCAGAATCGGTGCGCTCGAGACGCTTGCCGACGTGTCGAGGCACCCGACCGTGCGACGGCGCTTTCCCGGGCTTGCGGACGCGGCTGGGCTCGTGGCGGGGCCGCAGCTGCGCAACATGGGGACGATCGGGGGCAACGTGTGCCTGGACACGCGGTGCACCTACTACAACCAGACCGAGTTCTGGCGAGGGGCGCTTGGCCATTGCCTGAAGAAGGACGGCACGGCGTGCCACGTCACGAAGGTGGGCGCGAAGTGCGTGGCGGCTCACTCGGCGGACACGCCCCCGAACCTGATCGCCCTTGGCGCCTCGTTTGCGCTGGCGGGTCCCGGCGGGGAGCGCGAGGTGTCGGCTGCCGATTTCTTCGTCACCGACGGGATCTGGAACACGCGGCGCGCGCCGGGCGAAATCCTCACCGAGATCAGGATCCCCGTCGGCGGGCCCGGTCGGCGCAGCGCCTACCGCAAGCTGCGGCAGCGGCACTCGATCGACTTTCCGCTGCTCTCGGTCGCGGTGGCGGGCGATTTTGAAGGAAACGGGGCCGTCAAACGTATTACAGGGGTTGTGTCGGCTCTTGGGGCCCGGCCCCGGGTGCTGACCGGCTGGGACGAGATCGCGGTGGGCGAGCGGCTCGGCGAAGCGGTGATCGACGCCCTCGCGGATCGGGCCCATGCGCAGTGTCGACCGCTCGAAAACATCATTGTGGACGCCGAGTGGCGCCGCGCGATGGTGCGCGTCTACGCAAGGCGGGCGCTTGTGGATCTGGGAAGGCCATAGCGCAGCCGGCGGATCCGATTCCGGCTGCCCGGGAGCACTTGAAAGGAGAGCGAGATCATGTACCGCGAGAGAACCTGGGCCCCGATGTGGGTCTTTGCGCTGCTGTGGACCGCGTGCCTGGCAGGTGCGGCGGCTGCCGGCTACGACCTGTTCCTGCAGTCGTTCGACGCGCCCGGAGACCCGTCCTTTCTTCTGAAGGCCCGCCTGGCCGTGGGCGGCGTGCTCCTGTTCCCAGCGCTGATCACCCTCCTCTTCCTGCGCCTGGACGTCGAGGTCCGGCCGGATCAGCTCTTCATCGCGTTCGGCCCGCTGCACCTGGTGCGAAAGCGGATCCGCCTCGCCGACATCGAGACGGCGCGTGCCCTGACCTACCGCCCGCTCAAGGAGTTCGGCGGCTGGGGGATCCGCCCGCGCGGGTTCCGCACAGCCTGGACGATCCGCGGCAACCAGGCCGTCAAGGTGGCGCTGAAGAGCGGCAACGAGGTGTACGTCGGGTCGCGCTTCCCGCAGCGGCTCGAAGAGCGGATCCGCGCGGCCATGCGGGCCGGGAGGAGCGGAGGGGCCGGGCGGTGAGGCGCGTCACAGCTCCACCTGCTCCGGGTGCTTCGGGAGCGTGACGCGGAAGTAGGTGCGGGCGCGATCGAAGTCGAAGACCGGTGGGGGCGACCCGTTCCGGGCCATCGCGTCGAACATCTTCGCGACGCCGGTGAGGCGCCCTTCGGCGAGTCTTGCCTCTTTTAGCAGCTCGCCGATGCGCCTGTTGCGCGCCGGGGCCGACGGCGCGCGGGCGCCGGGCGCGAAGTGCTCGAGCTCGATCCCGGGCACCGGGCCGGGATAGCTGGTGATCTCCATCCGGTCCGGATACAGGTAGACCTTGGTGGGGTCTGGGCAATCCGGCGCGTAGGCCCGGTGGTGCACGGCGTTGGCAAGGGCTTCGCGCCAGGCGACTTCGGGGTAGCTGGACCACCTGTCCGCTTCCAAGCGGTCGTGCCGCTTTCTGACGAACCGAGGGATCAGGCCATCCAGATGCAGCGAACAGTCGCGCATCTGCCGGAGCAGGCCGCCGCGAAACACACGCTCGCCCAGGGTGTCGCCTGCGGGCCCCTCGGGGAAGGAAACGACCTCTATCCTGGCGCCGGGGAACCATCGCTCGGGATTGTCCGAGAAGAAGAGAAGGCCTGCGTTGACGGGCACTTCGTGATCGTTGCTTCGCCGCGAGATTCGCATCCGCCGGTAGATGTCGGCCGGATCGGGCTCGGCGGCGAGACCGCTTCCCACCTCGTGGAGAAACGAGCGCACGAGGTCGGGTCGCAGATCGTCCAGCTGAGCGTCCATGGCCCGGCGGTCGTCCCAGGGCACTCGGGCCGTCTGTGCCAGAAGAGCAGGGAGCATTCCGTTCGCCTCCGCGTCGACCGTCTCCGAGCCGAGCCGGATCCAGAACCGCCTCTTGCCGCTCGGCCCGCCGATCACCTGGTGCGGTCGGCTGTCGCTGCCCGGGGCCCATAGGACCAGGACATTCCGGCCAGCTACGACCTCGGGCGAGATGACCGGCTGGTACACCGGGTCAATTCGGCGGCACTGTCCCCGAATCCACTTGCTGGCCGCTTCGACTTCGGCGGGAGAGAGCCCTCGCGGCGGCATCTCGCCGCTTCCGTCACGCTCCGCCACTCCAATGACGACGTAGCCGCCGTTCAGGTTGTGGTGGTCGTTGGCAAACGCGCATAGCGTCCGCAAGACCTGGAATCCGGTGGTTTCCGGATGCCAGGCCGCCATGAACTCGACCCGCAGCGACTCGACTGCCCGGCAGTGGACCAGGTCCTCGATGCGAATGGGAAGCAGCGCCGACATCGTCCTACGCGCGCTCCAGCACCATGGCGAAGCCCATTCCTCCGGCGGCGCAGACGGTGACCATGCCGAACTGGCCGTCGCGACGCCGCAGCTCGTTGAGCAGGGTGGTGACCAGCCGGCCTCCGGTTGCGCCGAAGGGGTGGCCGATGGCGATCGAGCCGCCCATGACGTTGATCGCGCCGGGATCGGGGTGCCCCAGCTTGCCGGGTCGGCCCAGCTCGCTGCGGCAGAACCGGTCGGAGTCCCACGCCTGGAGGTTGGACAGCACCTGCGAGGCGAAGGCCTCGTGCATTTCGAGCAGGTCGATGTCGGCCATGGCGAGGCCGGCGCGGTCCAGCGCGATGGGGGCGGCATACGCCGGGCCCTGCAGGAGCTGGGCCGCGGGGTCGAGCGCGGTGACGGCGTAGCTGCGGAGGTACCCGAGCGGCTCGAGCCCGAGTTCGGACGCGCGCCGGGGCGACGCGAGCAGCACCGCCGAGGCGCCGTCGGTGAGGGGCGACGCGTTGCCCGCCGTGACCGACCCGTACTCGCGATCGAAGACGGGACGCAGGCCGGACAGCGCCTCGATCGAGGTGTCGGCGCGGATTCCGTTGTCGCGATCCACGGTGACCTCGTATCGCGGCGGCACATGGACCGGCGCGATCTCGATGCCCATGCGACCGTCCTGGGCAGCCGCATGGGCCTTCCGGTGCGACCCCAGCGCCCACCGGTCCTGATCGCGCCGCGAGATCCCGTTCTCCTTGGCCATGCGTTCAGCCGCCTCGCCCATCGACTCGCCGGTCGAGTACTCGGCGATCGCCGGCGCCACCGGCGCCAGGTCCCGGGGACGCAGCCGCGCGAAGGCCCGCACCCGCGCGCCCAGCGTCTTCGCCCGGGACGCAGAAACAAGTGTTCCCGCAAGCCGGTCCGACGCCAGAATGGGAATGCGCGACAGGCACTCGGCCCCGCCCGCCACCACCACATCGGCGCACCCCGTCTCGATCATGCCGGCCGCGTCGGCAATCGCCTGGTTGGCCGACGCGCAGGCCCGCGAAACGGTCGCGGCGGGCACATCCTTCGGCAGCGCGCGCAACCCCACCTCGCGCGCAATGTTCGGGGCCTGCGGATCGTGCACCACCGTGCCGTAAACCAGATGGTCGACCGCCCCGGGCGGCACCTGGGCCGCCGCGACCACCTCGGTCACCGCGTGGCGGCCGAGATCGATGGCCGTGAGATTGCGGAAGTGGGTGCCGGAGCGGACGAACGGCGTCCTGCGCCCGGCGATGATCGCTGTCTTCATTTCTGTGCCCCGATGGCGGTCTCGACGCGGCCCCAACCTTCCCGCAGGCGCGCCCGCACGCCAACTTACCCGGTCGCGTCCGGTGCGGCAGCCGCGCCGTCGAGCGCGGACCCTCGCATCCCCACAACAGAAGCGTCGCTCAACCAGTGAAGGCCGTCGAGTTTAACGTAACCATCCCCGGGTTCATTCTGGCCAGATCGCTCGGGCGCGTCAGCGATTCGTTCGTGTACGGTCGCGCGTCGCGGCTGCGCCTGACCGACAGGCCCCGCCCCGAGCTGCCGGGCGACGACTGGGTGCGCGTCGAGGTGCTGCTGTGCGGGATCTGCGGCAGCGATCTGGGGAACGTGTCGTACAAGTCCAGCCCCGCAATGGAGCCGTTTGGGTCGTTCCCCGCCGTCCTGGGCCACGAAATCCTGGGCCGCGTGACCGAGGCCGGGCCCGGCGTCGCGCATGTCGCGGTGGGCGATCGAGTCGTGATCGACCCCATGCTGCACTGCGAAGTCCGTGGTTGGAGGAAGGAAGCCTGGTGTCCCTCGTGCGGCGCCGGCCGCCACTCGACCTGCGAGCTTGCGGCAGACGAGGGCGCGCCTGCGGGAGACCGCGACCCCACGCGGCCCCCCCTCGCCCCGGGGCTGACCATGGGATACCACCGCGACCTTGCCGGCGGCTGGAGCGAGGAGCTGGTCGCGCACAAGCGGCAGGTGTTCGCGGTCCCCGAGGGCGTGCCCGACCGGGTGGCGGTGCTGGCCGAGCCGTTGTCGATCGGCGTGCACGGCGTGCTGCAGAGCGGCGCGCTGCGGTCGGCGGGGCCGATTCTGGTGATCGGGAGCGGGGCGATCGCGTTCGGCACGATCTGGGCGCTGCGCACGCTGGGCTTCGCGGGGCGCCTGGTCGCGCAGGCCAAGCGGCCGCACGAGGCTGCGCTCGCGTCGGCGCTGGGCGCAGACGAGACGATCGCGCCGGGAGACGAGGCGCGGCAGGCGATGATCGACACCGGCGCGCAGGCGTACATGCCGGTGGTGGGGCCCGAGGTCTACGCCGGTGGCGGGTTCGACGTGATCTTCGACTGCGTGGGCAACCCGTCCAGCCTGGCCCAGTCGCTGGGGTTCGCCGCGCCGCGGGGGCGCATCGTGGTGCTGGGGTGCGCCGGGCAGATCCGCAAGCTGGACCTGACCTTCCTGTGGGCGAAGGAGCTGCGGCTGCAGGGCTACGTGGGCTACGGCGTCGAGGACTGGGAGGGGCGCCGGACGCACACCTTCGATGTCGCGCTGGCCCGCATGCGCGACGACCCCCGCGCGCTGGGCGACCTGGTGACGCACGTCTTTCCGCTGGAGCAGTACCGCGACGCCATGCGGGCCGCGTTCAACCACCGCCGCAGCGGTGCGGTGAAGGTGGCGCTTCAGCCAGCACCACGCGCGCGTCCACCGGCACGGCCCGATCCCGATACACGAACAGCGGGTTGACCTCGACCTCGGCCACGTCCGGCCACCGCATCACGCACTCGGCAACCGCCGCCGCGGCCTCGACGATCGGCCCCGGCTTCACGGCTTGGCCACCACGCGCGCCGGCCAGCAGCGCGCTCACCTTGAGCTCCCCGATCGCGGCCTCCACCTCGCCCGTTTCCACCGGCAGCACCCGGTGCGCCACGTCGCGCAGCACCTCGACCCAGACGCCACCGGCGCCCACAGTCAGCACGGGTCCGAGCTGAGGATCGCGGCACGCGCCCACCAGCAGCTCGGCGACGGGGGCCGGGAGCATCGGCGACACGGTCGCGGCGCGCTCCTCCGCCGGGAGCCCGCGGGACCGCGCGTGCGAATCGGCGTTGGCGGCCACGGCCTCGAAGGCGGCGCGGGCCGCGTCGGGACCGGCCACGTTCAGCACCACGCCGCCCGCGTCGGATTTGTGGACGATATGGCGCGACAGGAGCTTGACCGCCACCGGCCGGCCGGCGCCGGCGCGCACGGCGGCGCGGGCGGCTTCGTCGGCGGAACGGACCGTCTCCATGGGCCCGAACGCCAACCCGGCCTCGCCCAGGAGCGTGCGCGCCTCCACCTCGGTCAGCGACAAGCGCCCCTCGCGCCGTGATGTCGTGATGACGTGATGCGCTGATGCGATGAGGCTCTCGTGGCCCCCGCGACCCCACGGCTGGCGCTCCGGACGGCGCGCTGCGCCGCAACGCTGCAGCTCGGCGGCCGCCCTGCACGCGACCTCCAGCGACCCGACGACGGGAACGTGCGCGTCGCGGAGCGCCCTCAGCGCCGCGCTGTCATGCGAGGCGTACTGCGAATGGACGACCAGCGCCTTGCCCAGTCGGCGCATTGTGGTCGCCATCGACCCTGCCGCTTCGGCTTCGTCGTCGGCGAGCGTCGCCGAAAAGCGGATCGCGTAGCCGCCGAAGAGGCCGACGAGCAGCACCACGCCCACGGCCGGGTCCGCGGCGAGCACCTCGAGCGCGCGACTCAGGGCGCCCGGGTCCGAATCGGCAGCGCCGGCCACATCGACGGGGGTGCGCACGGCGGCGGCCGGTCCCAGGCGGTCGCGCAACGCGGCCGATGTCTCGGGCGCGAGGTCGGCCAGGGGCACGCCCATCTCGTGGAGCGCGTCCACCACCAGCGTGCTCTGGCCACCGCCGTCCGACAGCACGGCCACGGCGGCGCCAGGCGGCGCGGGGGGCTGCGACCCCAGGCTCGTCGCCACGTGCATCAGCTCGTCGGTTCGCGTCACCTCGACCACGCCGGCCTGGGAAAGCCCGGCGCGCAGCCGGTCGTACGGGCCCGCGACGGCGCCCGTGTGCGAGAGCGCCGCATGGGCCCCGGCCGCCGTTCGTCCCGACTTGATCGCCACCACGGGCTTGCGGCGCGTGACCAGCGTCGCCGAGGCCAGGAGCGCGCGCGCGTCCCTGCACCCCTCGATGTGCGCGACTACAACCTGTGTGCCTTCGTGGGCGCCCAGGTACTCGAGCACTTCGCCGAACCCGACGTCCACCTCGTTGCCCAGGCCGCAGCAGATCGACACGCCCATGGCCGACTGCGCGGTGATCTGCGTCATCAGGTCGAGCGCGATGTTGCCCGACTGGACCAGCAGCGCGACCCCGCCGGGGCGCACCCCGCGCGCGCCGATCAGGTTGACGCCCATGGGCAGGTTGAGCAGCCCCGAAGTGTTCGGCCCGACCACGCGCACCCCGCCCTCGCGGGCCGCGTTCCGAAGCCGGGCCTCCAGGCGCGCGCCCTCGGCCCCCGACTCGCCGAACCCGACCGCCAGCACCACCGCCCCCGCGATCCCCCGTTCGCCGCACGCGCGCACCAGATCGGGCGCGGTGGCGGCCGGCGTGCAGATCACGGCCAGGTCCGCCGCTTCGGGCAGGTCGGCCACCGACCGGTGCGCGGGCCGCCCGAGAATGCTCCCGCCGCCCTGGTTCACCGCGTGCACGCGTCCCGCGTAGCCAGACTCGGCCAGCGCCCGGAGAATCTGGTGGCCTCGCTTGGCGGGGTTGGCGCTGGCCCCCACGACCGCAATCGAGCGGGGCTCGAAGATGGGCGCGAGCGTCATCTCCCGAGCGTCATCTCCCCTTGTACTCGGGGCGTCGCTTCTCGTGGAACGCCGCCAGACCCTCGCGCCAGTCGTCCGTGGCGAAGATCTCCTCGAGCACGCGCTGCTCGCGCTCGAGCGCCTCCTCCCGCGTCATGGTCGCCATCGGCGCGCTCAGGCGCTTCACGGCCGCCAGCGGGATGGGGGCCCGGCGCGCGAGCCGCCGCGCGAGCCGCATGGCCTCGGGCAGGACATCGGCTGCCGGGGCCGCCCGGTTGAGGACGCCCCAGGCCGCCGCATCGGCCCCCGAGAAGAAGTCGCCCAGGTAGATGATCTCGCGCGCCTTCGCCACGCCCACGCGGTCGGACAGCGTATAGACCGCCCCGCCGCCCACAAAGGTCCCCAGCGCGACCTCGGGCAGGCGCAGCTTCGCGTCGGTGGCCACGATCGCCAGGTCGGCCGAGAGCGCGAGCTCCAGTCCCGCGCCGATCGCGTGCCCGTTCACCGCCGCGACGACCGGCGCGCCGATCGTTTGGACAAGGTGGTTGGCGCGCTGCGCGATGGCGGCGTAGGCGCGCCGCTGCTGGGGCGTGGGGTCCTGGTCGCGGTGCTCCTTCAGGTCGGCGCCGGCCGAGAAGGCGCGCCCGGCGCCGGTCAGCACCACGCAGCGCACGTCGCCGTCGGTCCGGGCGCCTTCCAGCGCCTGCACCAGGCCGTCGTAGAGCGGCTTGTTGACCGCGTTGAGGCGGTGGGGGCGGTTCAGCGTGAGGACCAGGATCGCGCCGTCCCGCGACGCGACGACCTCATTGCCCGGCATCGGAGGCCTTGTCGCCCGGGGTCGGGCTGCCTGGGGCGCCGACCGGGGCCCCGTCGCCCGGGGTCGCGATGCCGGTGGCGCCGGCCGGGGCCCCGTCGCCGTAGACCGCGCCGCCGCGCAGCAGCGAGTGTCCCGCAAGCGCCATCGTGGCCTCGCCGTCGCGCACCGCGAACACGCCGTTCACGAGCACGTGCACGGTCCCGCGCGAGTACTGGTGGGGCCGTTCATACGTCGCCATGTCCTCGACGGCCTCCAGATCCAGAACGGCGATGTCCGCCGCATACCCTTCGCGAAGGTATCCGCGATCGTCCCATTCGAGGAAGTCCGCCGCGAGGCCGGTCATCGAGCGAATCGCAAACGCGAGCGTGATCAGCTGCTCGTCCAGCACCAGATCGCGGATCTTCTTGGTGAACGACCCGAACGCGCGGGGGTGGGTGATCGGGCGGGTCGGGCCCGGATCGCGCCCGTCGGTGCAGGTCATCATCCAGTCGCGCTGGGCCAGGTTGCGCAGGTTCTCGCCGTCGTACAGCCCAAGGTTCATCACGGCGGCGTTGCCGTCGCGCAGGATCCGGCGGGCGGTCGCAGGCGCGTCCAGCCCCCACTCGTCCGCCAGCTGCTGCAGCGTCCTGCCGTTCAGGTCGGGCCGCTGGTCCGCGAAGAGGATGCGCTCGGCGCCGCCCCGAATCGCAAGCATCTCGCGCGTCTGCGCATCGATGATCTGCACCGTGTCGGGGTGGTCGAAGCGCCGCGCCATCGCCGTGTCGCCGCCGGCTGCGGCCCATCCCGGGATCGTGTACGAACGCAGATTGGACTGAGTGGCCGTGTACGAGTGGTGGGCGCCCGCGACTTCGACGCCCCGGGCGCGCGCGGCCTCGATCAGCGCGGCGCCCTCGGAGGCGCGTCCGTAGTTGTGTGCGCCCTGTGCGTTGAAGTGGCTGAAGATGACTTTGGTCCCCGCCTCTTCGCCGATCCTGATGCCCTCGGCGGTGGAGCGGAGGTATCCGAAGGGCGGATACGCCGCCCCCAGATCGCGGTCGTGCGTGTCGTAGATGGCGCCGGGGTACTGCGCGGCAACGCGGTTCAGCTCGATGACCTCTTCCGTTTCGGCGTAGTTGCCAGGCAAGTAGAACAGCCCCGTCGAAAGACCGTGCGCACCTTCCTCCATGCCCTGGCGCACAAGCGCGCGCATCGTGTCGAGCTCGGCCGCGTCGGGGGCACGGTCGTCCATCCCCATCACCCAGGCCCGCACGGTGTTGTGCCCGACGAACAGGAACGCGTTGACGCCGATGCCCTGTTCCTCCCAGAGCGCCATCCGCGCCTCGACCTCGGGGCTGCCGCCCCCGTCCAGGCCCAGCGCCACGGTGGTGATGCCCTGAAACAGGAAGGCGCGCGCGTCGCGTCCGTGATCGGTGTCGAGCTCGGCGTGCGAGTGCATGTCGATGAACCCGGGCGCGACCACCAGACCCGTCACGTCGACGGTGTCGGCAGCGGTGATCCCGCCTGCGTCCGCGTCGCCCACGAACACGATGCGGTCGCCCGCAACCGCGACATCCGCGACCTCGGCGTCGCCGCCCGTGCCGTCCAGCACCGAGCCGCCGGCGAGAAGCAGGTCGGCTGCGCCTTCGCCGATGCCCTGGCCGCCGCCGCCTTCAACGCCGTCCCCGCCACCGCCACCCCCGCACGCAGCGGCCCAAACGACCATGGCCACCCGCCACGCATTGCGGCCAGAGCGCGCAGCGCAACCGCCGCCCGTCCGCTCCCGCGTCGCACCGGAATCGGCGAGCATCGCGTTCATGTCCAGCTCCAACGAGGCATGTGCGGCTCCTAGCGGCGCGCGGGGTTCGAGACGGTCAGGGTCTGGAGTGCCTGACGAACAATACGCCGCCGCCTATCGAGGTCACAGGGATGATTCCGCTGGCGAAGAAGGGATAGTTGCTCCATGACCCCTCAAAGCCGGGCCCGTCGTCGAGGGGCTCGACGTCGAAGTAGGCCACCTCGCGCGGATTCTCGCGGTCCGCGATGTCGAGGATCCGCAGTCCGGCCCGGTAGTTGGACTGGTACAGCAGGTTGCCGTGGACGTAGAGGTTGTGGTCGGTCGCGGGGGTGGAGCCCAGGAATTCGGCGGCCACGATGGGGTCGTCCAGCTCCGTCACGTCCCAGATCAGGGTTCTGGTCTGCGAGAAGGCGCCGAACTCGTCGAATTCGTCGTTCATGTACAGGTACTCGTGGCCCGCGTCGAGCCAGACCTGATGCGTGTACCCGGTAAGCGGATAGCGGGTGGCCGAGATGGCCGTCGGCGCGCGTTTGTCGGACACGTCGGCAATGCTAAGGGCGGTCTCGTTGGCGCCGAAGCAGACCTCGCGGCCGCGGTGTTCCAGATCGGGGCCGCGGTACACCACGCACATGGCGTCGTGCGTGTACCCGGTCTGCGAGAACCCTGTGTTGGGATCCGAAAAGCAGCCCGCAAAGACGGGGTCGTGGGGGTCGCGAATGTCGATCATGTGCAGACCGCCGCCGCACGTCTCGCCGCCGCTGTTGCTGCCCACGACGTAGGCGAACCCGGTCTCTTCGTTGATCACGATGTTGTGTGCGCTCGCGATCCCGCTGTAGTGCGTTGAAGCCCGGAAGACGGTCGGGGCGTTGCTGACCGTGCGCAGTTGGGCCAGATCGAAGACCTGCATGCCGTGGGCGCCGGCCGCGTCCGACACGATGAAGGCGTGGTCCCGGTAGACCTTGATGTCGCGCCAGACGCTTGCAGTTGCGCCGATGGTCATGGGGAGAACCCCCGCGTAGAGGGGCTCCCACGGGTTCCCGAGCCCCACGAAGGATGTGCCGGCGTCGTGGCCGATCAGCGCCCACTCGGTGCCGGTCGCCGGGTCGACCCATCCCCACAGGTCGCTGACCGCCGATTCGGCTCCGATCTCGTGCAGGTCGAGCTTCGAGATCAGGTCGAGGCCGCTGCAGGGGAACTCCATCGCCAAGCCGTCCCTGCACTCCGCCAGGGGGGGCGGTTCAACCGGGGCTGGTGGCGCCGTCGTAGCATCGCCGCACGCAGCCAGAGCGAAAGGCCCCAGGAGGGCCCCGGGAAGAGCGGGCAGACGCCGCGCAGGCATCGCAGGCACACGTTCCAACATGTATCGCTCCCGCGCTGCCATGGGCGACCCGGAGCCACCGGCTATGGGTGACGGAGATCCACCACCAGCTTTGGTTCACCCATGATTTCCATGATACGGTAGTCTACCGCACCGGTTGTGCCAAGGATCCACCGCACGGTGCCGTCCTGGTCGCACGCCTGAACCGCGTCGGCCAGCGCGGGGAAGCCGGTGGACCGGTTGCGATCGCCCACCAGGGGCGAGCCGCCGTCGTTGGAGACCGCCCGCGCAAACTCGACGACCACATGGCCCGGAGCGTCGGACAGGGGGGCGGTGCCGTCGCAGCCGCCGCCGGACTCCGCCTGTTGCGTGAGGCGGTACCCGGGCAGCGACGGCGAGAACGAGAAGACGACCCGGTCGTAGCCGCGCGAGCGGGACGTGCTGACGTCTGCAAGGCGCGCGGGGGCGTCGTCCGGGTTCGGGTCGCGCGAAATGGTGTTGCGGGTCCACGGCATGCTGAGCGCGACCTGGGACCGGTCGAACTCGCCGTAGTCCG
Organism: Longimicrobiales bacterium; assembly: GCA_965221535.1. Classification (GTDB taxonomy): domain Bacteria; phylum Gemmatimonadota; class Gemmatimonadetes; order Longimicrobiales; family Gaopeijiaceae; genus Bin94. Next base: position 620,545 of record OZ244894.1, read on the forward strand.
CTTCGGTCATGGCTTGGCTAGGGCTCTCGGTGGAGACCAGGGGGTCGGGCTCCGGCGGCGCTTCCCGCCCCGCGTCTCCGCAGGCGGCTGCCAGGGCTAGGAGCGCGAGCGCCCACGCGCCGCCTGGAAGCGCCGTGCGGGCGGATCGGCATGGGCTGGCCGACGACGGCTTTGGACGAGTGAGGCTGGTTGGCTCTGACAAGACGATCCTCTTCGCTCTTGAGTGCAAGGTGTGCCGACGAAGGTGTCCAGCCAGGGCTTGGCAGTTCGCTCCGGTCGGCGGCTCGACGGCCGGCCATCCAACCGGGGCATTGCGATTCAGGACAGCAGGAGCTTCCTCGCTGTCCACACCCCGTCGGCCAGCCGGCGCACCTCTTCGTTGCTGTTGTAAAGGTAGAAGGATGCCCGAGTCGTTGCAGACAGGCCGTAGCGGTCCACAACGAGCTGCGCGCAGTGATGCCCGGCCCTCACCGCGATGCCCTGCGCATCGAGCATGGTCGCCAGATCCTGCGCCGAAGTGCCGTCGATGACGAAGGGAACGACCCCCGCCCGCTCCTCGGCCCTGGCCGGTCCGAGAATGCGGAGCCCGTCCACCTCGGCCAGAAGGCTCATCGCGGTGCGGGTCAGCGCCATCTCGTGCTGGTGAATGGCGTCCAGGCCGACGCTGTCCAGGTAGTTTGCCGCCGCGGCCATCCCTACCGCGCCGGCGATGTTGGGCGTGCCCGCCTCGAACTTGTGGGGCACCTCGGCCCAGGTGCTGGACTGGCGCGAGACCCGTTCGATCATCTCGCCGCCCCCCTGATACGGAGGCATCTCGTCGAGCAGCGCCCGTCTGCCCCACAGCGCCCCCATCCCGGTCGGGCCGCACATCTTGTGGCCGGAGAAGGCGTAGAAGTCGCACCCCATCGCCTGCACGTCGATGGGAAGGTGCGGCACGCCCTGGGCGCCGTCGAGAACGTACACGGCGTCGGTCCGGTCCCTGATCATGGCCCCGATGCGGCGAACGGGGTTGATGGTGCCCAAGGCGTTGGACACGTGCGAGAGGGCCACCACCCTGGTGCGGGACCCGAGCAGGTCGGCGAGCTGGTCGAGGTCGAGGTGACCGTCGTCGGTAAGCCCGACGTAGCGGAGCCGGGCGCCGGACCGCGCGGCGAGCAGCTGCCACGGCACCAGGTTCGAGTGGTGCTCCATCTCCGAGATGACGATCTCGTCTCCGGGGCCGACGCGCGCCTGCCCGATCGAAAAGGCCACCAGGTTGAGCGCCTCGCTCGTGCCGCGCGTCCACACGAGCTCGCGCTCGCTCGCCGCGTTGATCCACCTGGCCACGCGGACCCGGCTGTCCTCGTAGGCCTCGGTCGCCCGGCGCGCGAGCTCGTGAACGCCGCGGTGCACGTTCGCGTGGTCCCTGAAGTAGTAGCGCGAGATCGCGTCGACGACCTGGCGCGGCTTCTGGGACGACGCGGCGTTGTCCAGGTACACGAGCGGCTTGCCGTCCACGACTTGGTCGAGGATCGGGAAGTCGCGCCTGATGGCGCTTACGTCGAGGGCGTCGGCGACCTGCATTGGGGGGCGCCTCTCAGCCCGCGGAACCGAACGGGCCGTCAGTCCAGCAGCACGAAGACGGAATCATCGCGCACCTCGGTCTCGAAGGTACGAACGGGCGTGATCGCCGGGAGCTGCGTGGCCCTGCCGGTGCAGACGTCGAAGCGGGCGCCATGGAAGGAGCACTCGATCTGGCCGTCCTCGACCTCGCCCGCCGAAAGGGGGTAGTCCTGGTGCGAGCAGCGATCTTCGAGGGCGTAGACATGGCCGTCCAGGTTTACCAGCACGATCGGCCCGCCATCGGTCTGGACCGCCCTTGGCCGGTCGGGTGGCACTTCCGCAAGCGCCGCGACCCTGGTCCACCCTGCCTTCGGCTTGGCCGAGTCCCGTGTGAACATCTCGTCGCCCTATCTCACACGACCCAGCTTCGCCTCGATGGCCTTCGTCACCTTCTCGACGACGCCTCCCATGGGCAGCCTGTCCAGCACCTCGCCCAGAAAGCCCAGCACGACGAGGCGCTCGGCCTGCTCCCGGTCCATGCCCCGGCTCATGAGGTAGAACAGGGACTCGGCGTCGAGCTCGCCCACGGTGGCGCCGTGCGAGCAGCGCACGTCGTCGGCCTCGATCTCGAGGTTGGGAAGCGACGTGGCGGCGGCCCGTGCGGAGAGGAGCAGGTTGCGGTTGGTCTGGTACGCGTCGGTGCGCTGGGCCCCTTCGTGCACGCGAATCACGCCCCTGAAGACGCCTCGCGCCGAGTCGTCGAGAGCGCCCTTGTACAGAAGGTCGCTGTGGGCGCTGTGCGCGACGTGGTCCTGGCTGGTGTTGAAGTCGAAGTGCTGGTCGTGATCGCCGAAGTACAGCCCCAGCATGTCGCTGTTTGCGCCCGGGCCGAGCAGGCGGGCGTTGAGGTCGACGCGACCGACCGACCCCCCGAGCGCCACGTTGAGGGTGTCGAGGGTGGAGTCGCGCTTGGCGAGCGTGCGCTGGTTGGCGAGGTAGAAGGCGCCCTTGCCCATGCGCTGGAGGGACACGTACTGGATCTGCCCGCCCGCGTGGGAGAAGAGCTCGACCGCGGTGTTCGCCAGCGTGAGGACTTCGAAGTCGGGCGAGAGGATCTCGTCGACGAACGACACCCGGCTCTGGTCTTCCGCCACGATGAGAACGCGCGTGAAGGTGGCCGCGCCCGGGCGCGACACCCAGCGGCTCAGTCGGATCGGACGCTCGAGCTGCACGTGGCGCGGGATCTTGAGGAATACCCCGTCGGTCCAGAGCGCGGCGTTCATCGCGGCGAATTTCCCGTCCGAGGCCGGCACTGCTCGGGTCGCGAGCAGGGATTCCACGTCGGGGTCGCCGCTGCGGACGGCTTCGCGCAGCGACGAGAGCACGACCCCCTGCGCGGCGAGCGACTCGTTGAGCTCGACCGAGACCACCTGGCCGTCCAAGTCGACGATGCGGCCCGAGCTGTCCCGGTCCTGCGCCATGGCGCGCCGCAACGGTTCCGGGACGGCGCCGTCGCCGTTCTTCGCCGCCGCCGGCGCCGCAGGCGCGGGCGGGCCCCCCGAGGCGGGCACCAGGTCGTCGAGCGGCAGCATCCGGGCGAGGTCGGTGTAGCGCCACTCTTCCGAGCGGGTGGAGGGGAGCGGGCTGGAAAGGTACAGGTCCCACGCTTCGGCGCGCCTGCGCCGCAGCCACGCCGGCTCGGCCGCCTCCGTTCCTTCGGGGCGGCTCACCCGACGCTCCCTTCCATTTCAAGCTCGATCAGGCGGTTGAGCTCGACCGCGTACTCGAGCGGAAGCTCCTTCGCGATCGGCTCGATGAACCCGCGCACGATGAGCGCCATGGCCTCGGCCTCGTCCATGCCGCGGCTCATGAGATAGAAGAGCTGCTCGTCTCCGACCTTCGACACGGTGGCCTCGTGGCCCACCGAGGCGCTCCGCTCGTCGATCTCGATGTAGGGGAAGGTGTCGGTCCGGGACGTTTCGTTGATCAGCAGCGCGTCGCACTCGACGTTCGACTTGGCCCGGGTGGCGCCGTCGTAGACCTTGCAGAGGCCGCGGTACGAGGAGCGGCCCGTGCCCTTGGAGATCGACTTCGACACGATGCTCGACGACGTGTTGGGCGCGACGTGGATCACCTTGCCGCCCGTGTCCTGGTGCTGACCGTCGCCGGCGTAGGCGATGGACAGGATCTCGCCGTGCGCGCCCTCTTCCATGAGGTAGCACGACGGGTACTTCATGGTGAGCTTCGAGCCGAGGTTGCCGTCGAGCCACTCCATGTGGGCGTCCTGGTGCACCAGCGCGCGCTGCGTGACCAGGTTGTACATGTTGTTCGACCAGTTCTGGATGGTCGTGTAGCGGAAGTAGGCGTTCCGGTTGACGATGATCTCGATCACGCCCGAGTGGAAGGAGTCGGTCGAGTAGATCGGCGCGGTGCACCCTTCGATGTAGTGCGCGCGCGATCCCTCGTCGGCGATGATGAGCGTGCGCTCGAACTGGCCGAGCCGCTCCTGGTTGACGCGGAAGTACGCCTGCAGCGGCGTGTCGAGCTCGACGCCCGGCGGGATGTAGACGAACGAGCCCCCCGACCACACGGCGGCGTTGAGCGCGGCGAACTTGTTGTCTGCCGCGGGGATGACCGTCCCGAAGTGCTTGCGGAAGAGCTCGGGGTGGTTCTTGAGGCCGTCCTCGATGGAGTCGAAGATCACGCCCTTCGCCTCCCACTCCTCCTTCAGCGAGTGGTAGACCATCTCGGAGTCGTACTGCGCCCCGACGCCGGCCAGGACCTTCCGTTCGGCCTCGGGGATGCCGAGCCTCTCGAAGGTCAGCTTAATGTTCTCGGGTACGTCGTCCCAGGAGCGCTCCATCTGTTCCTGGGGCTTCACGTAGAAGTAGGTCTCGTCGAGCGTCTCCTGGAGCTCGGACAGATCGCCGCCCCACTCCGGCATCGGCTTCGATTCGTAGATCTTCAGCGCCTTGAGACGCCGCTCGAGCATCCAGGACGGCTCGTCCTTGCGCGCCGAGATCTGCCGGACAACCTCCGCGTCCAGACCGGGCCTGGTGCGGAAGACGGGTTCGGAATCGGTGACGAAGCCGAACTTGTAGTCGTCGAGTCCCAGTCCCTGAATGACTTCGTTGCTGGGCATCAGTTCCTCCTGGTTCGAGCTCGCCGGCCCCCGCGGCCGAGACAGCCGCGGTGGTCAGGCGACATGCGCTTTCCTGTATTCCTCGTAGCCGCGCTCTTCGAGCTCCATCGCCACCTCGGGCCCGCCCGACTCCACGATCCTGCCCCGGTACATGACATGCACCACATCGGGGACGATGTAGTTCAGGATCCGCTGGTAGTGGGTGATGAGGAGCGCCGACATGGCGGGGTTCTCGTCGCGCAGCGCGTTCACCCCGTGGGCGACGACCTTGAGCGCGTCGATGTCCAGCCCCGAGTCAGTCTCGTCCATGAGCGCCAGGGCGGGCTTCAGAACGGCCATCTGCAGGATCTCGTTTCGCTTCTTCTCTCCGCCGCTGAAGCCGTCGTTGATGGGCCGCTGCGCGAACGACGGGTCCATCTCCAGCAGCTCCATCCGCTCCATGAGGAGTTCCTGAAAGTCGAAGAGGTCCAGCTCCTCGTCGTCCTCCAGCCTTGCCTGCAGCGCGGTGCGCAGGAAGTTGGCGATCGACACGCCGGGTATGGCGATCGGGTACTGGAACGCCATGAAGATCCCGGCCTGCGAGCGCTCGTCGGGCTCCATCTCGAGGACGTCTTCGCCGCGAAAGAGCACCGAGCCCGCCGTGGGCTCGTACGCGGGATGGCCCGCGATGATCTTGGCCAGCGTGCTCTTGCCGGACCCGTTGGGACCCATGATCGCGTGGGTCTCGCCGGGCCGGATGGTCAGGTCCACGCCCCTGAGAATGTCGAGATCCTCTTCGGCCACCTTGGCGCGCAGGCCGGCAACCGAGAGAAGTGCCTTGTCGTTCATCCAGCCGTGCTCCGAGCGATCCGCCGGGCAAACGGGCGACTCGCTAACAAGAATCATTATTGTTTGGGGACCCGAAAGCTACCGGAGGGGTTCCGTCGCGTCAAGCCGGATCGGAGGGTGGGGCAGCAAGCGTTGCCAGCGACGATAATTTGTTGCTGGACAACCACTTAGCCGTTAGAAGACCGCCCCCCTGATCCAGGTGTCGGATCTGGCCCAGGCGTCCTGGAAGCGCTTGTGAACCGCGTCGGCTTCGCTAGCGCGTCCCTGGGCGCGCAGAGCAGCTTCCAGCCCGAACAGCGACCACCCGTTTCGAGGATGGTCCTCGAGCGCGGCCTCGAAGACGCTCTCGGCCTCGTTGAAGCGTTCGAGCTCCAGAAGAAGGTCGCCCAGCCAGTGCCGCGCCGAGAAGTTGAGCGGCTCGGGCTCGTCGTAGCGAAGTCCGTCCTCGACGACGATCGCGGCCTCCAGCACCTCGATGGCCCGCTCGGCGTCGCCCTCGCTGCGCAGGATCTCGGCTTCGAGCACGCCCGCCACCACGCCCAGCAGGTCCGCCGCCGAGTGGCCGCGGAACGTCTCGCTCGCGGGCGTCGTCTCGGCTGCCTCCTGCACCCGCTCCAGATACACCGCGGCGCGCCCCGGCTCGTCGCGGCGCAGGTACGCGTAGCCGCGCGCGAAGTCCCAGAAGCCGCGCTGGATGCCGCCGTCGGGCGGATCGTCGAGCTCCAGGATCTCGTCGAAGCGGCCGAATCGGAGCAGCGTCATGCTCTCGTAGAAGTTCCCGCTGGGCACGATCTTGCCGTAGTCCTTCGCGGCCTGCACGGCCACCGCCCCCTGTCCGTCCATCGACGCGGCGAAGAGCAGCATGTGGAGGTTGTGCGAGGGGTAGATCGCCCACGCGATGTCGTCTTCGGCGCGCTGGTCCGAGTGCCACGCGGCCAGGTTGGCCCGGACCGCGTCGCCCCAGCGCCCGATCCGGTTGTACGTGTGCGACGGCATGTGCTGGATGTGGCTCGCACCCGGGATCGACGGACCCAGGTGGTCCGCGCAAGCCTCTGCCCGGCCCGGCTCGACGGTGGGTTCGGTGGCGTGGACGTACAGGTGGCAGGCCCCCGGATGCTTGATGTCCAGGGCCAGCACGGATTCGAGAACCGCGTGGATCTTCTTGACGGCCGGCTTCTCGATGTCCCAGCGGCCGCGCCTCGGCTCGAGCAGCATGAGCGATTCGCCGTACAGCGTGCCGACGTCGAGATCATTGGGGAACCGCTCGTAGACGTCCGCCATCGCTCGCGCGTACGCCGAGTCCAGCCGCTTTCGCTCGTCGGCCTCGTGCTCCGCGACGTAGCGGATCGCCATCGCCTCGATCAGCGCCTGCTCGACTTCGCTGGCGTGCTCGGGCGCGAGCTTCTTCGCCTTGGCGATGTTCTCGTGCGCGCGGGGCGCGTCGTCGGGCCCCATGCCGCCGTTCAGGTAGGGCCCCCAGGCCCAGGCCTCTCCCCAGAAGCACATGGCGCAGTCGGGGTCCTCCCGTTGCGCCTGCCGGAACGACCGGGCCGCCCGCAGCGGCGTGAAGGCGTACATCATCTGGACGCCCTGGTCGAAGAACTGCTGCGCCCGCGCCGACTTGGTCGTGATCGGCCAGGTCAAGGGCCCCAGCGCCTCGGCGTAGTGGGTGGCGTCCTCGTCGAAGCCCGCCGGGTACTCCACCTCCTGCGCGGCGGCGGGGGCGGCGGCGATGCCAGCGGCGATGGCCAGGGACAGCAGCTGCACGGTCGAAATCGCGAAGGTGGCGCGCGGGCGCCGGGTACATGCGGGTTCCATTTTCGTCCTTGGGTCCGTGTGGGAATTGCGTGCGTGGGGACTGCGGCCGGATCCGGCCAGCCGAACCGCAAAGTGTGGACCGAGCGTGCGCCGCGCCAGCCCCCGGAGGTCCGCGGCAGTCCCCGCACCCCCCGATTGTCCCCCGAGCCCCCGGAAGCGTTAGAATGATCCCGGCCCGTCGCGCGTATTTCGGTCCCGGTGCGTTCAAGTCCAATCTGGAGTCCAACCTGGAGGCAGCTTGCTCCCTGACCTGGAACGGGAACTCCTGCGAAAGTGTCAGGCGGGCGATGCCCGCTTCTTCGAACCGATCGTGAGAGCGTACGAAGGTCCGGGCCTGCGGGTGGCCCTCGGCATGATGGGCAATCAGGACGACGCGATGGACGCGCTGCAGGACGCCTTCGTCAAGACGTGGCGTTCCCTGGCGCGCTTCGATCTCAAGCGGCCCTTCGGCCCATGGTTCTTTCGCATCCTTCGCAACCAGTGCCGGGACGCGCTTCGCAGCCGCAACGTGCGCTTCCGCCTCGAGGCCCTCGACGAACGACTGGAGGCGAGGCCCTCCGATCCGGAGAACAGTCCGGAGAGGATCCGCGAGCGCAGGGAGGCGCGGGAGATCGTGTGGAAGGGGCTTGAGCAGCTGAGTGAAGATCACCGAGAGGTGCTCGTACTGAAGGAAATCGAGGGATTTCGCTACGGCGAGATCGCGGGCATACTGAACATCCCGGAGGGGACGGTGGCGAGCCGCCTCTTCCATGCCCGGCAGGCTCTGGCGAACGTGTTGCGCGGGAATGCCGACGTCGACCCTTCGCAGGGCGATAGGCCGGACATGGGAGATCGGCCGCAGAATCGCAGGACGGATTCATGAACAAGAACATGCCGACAACGGTCAGCCAGGAAGACCTGATGCGCCTGCTCGACGGGGAGGTCACCCCGGACGAGAGGGCGAAGCTGGAACACGTCGTGGCGGCGTCGAGCGAGCTGCGGCGCGAGGTCGCCCTCTTCCGGTCGCTCAAGGAAGGGCTGCGCGATCTCTCGTTCGCCACCGATAGCGCCGACTCGGCCTGGGATCGAATCAGGTCGCGGATCACGCAGCCGGTCGGTTGGATTCTCACCATCGCGGGCGCCGCGGCCTGGCTCGCCTACGGCGTCTGGTCGTTCGTCAGGTCCCCTTCGGGCATCGTGGTCAAGCTCGCAACCGGGGGCGTCGCGATCGGCATTCTGGTGCTGCTGGCCAATGTGATCTGGGACCGCTACCGGGCGTACGGCACCGACCCGTACCGGAAGGTCCAGCGATGATCGTCGCCTCGGCAGAATCGATTGTTGGCTACCGGGTGACCCGCACGCTGGGCCTGGTCAGGGGAAGCTCCGTCCGCGTCCGCCACCTGGGCCAGGACCTGATCGCCAGCCTGCGCAACATCGCGGGCGGCGAGGTCTTCGAGTACACCAAGCTGCTCGGCGAAGTCAGGGAGCAGGCCGTCGACCGGATGATCGCCGAAGCGCAGGCACTCGGCGCCGACGGCATCGTGTGCGTGCGCTTCCAGTCCGCCGAGGTGAGCCGCGGCGCGGCGGAAATGATGTGCTACGGCACGGCAGTCGAGCTCACCCGCGCCGACGAGGGCTAGCCTTCCTCCGACACGGCCCGCTCCGCCTTCGCCTGGCGGACCATCTCGCGCACGTCGGCCAGAAGCTGCTGGGCGTCGTAGACGATGCCGTCCTTGATCGTGTACTTGATGCCGCCGACGCGCTCCACCTCGCCGGTCTCGTCGTTCAGCCTGGGCGTGCCGTTGCCGTATAGGACCTTGAGGTTCTGAAGCGGGTTCTCGTCCACGACGACCATGTCGGCCTTGAGACCCGGGCGCAGAATGCCGAAATCGATCGACGTGCCCTTGGGGGCGTGGATCTCTTCGGCGCCGAACAGGGTGGCGGACCGGATGACCTCGACGGGGTGGAACCCGGCCTCGCGCAGCAGTTCGAGCTCGCGGATGTAGTCGAAGCCGTACAGCTTGTAGATGAAGCCCGAGTCGGAGCCCGTGGTGACGCGCCCGCCCGCGTTCTTGTAGTCGTTGAGGAAGCGCATCCACTTGTTGAAGAAGCGCCTCCAGTGGTACTCGTCCTCGCTGGTCCAGTAGAACCAGTACGAGCCGTGCGCTATGCGCGAGGGCTGGTAGAAGTCCCACTGGCTGGGCAGCGTGTATTCCTCGTGGAAGTCGGCCTCGCGGGCGCGCATCACGTCGCGGCTGGCCTCGTAGATCGACATCGTGGGGTCGAGACCGAAATCGAGCTCCAGGAACTGGTCGATAAGGTCGTTCCACTGCTCCGAACCCGGCTCGGCGGCCTGGTACCAGAGGCGCGCGACGTTCCCGAAGCGGTGCTGCTCGTCCTGGTAGTTGTAGTCGAGCGGCCAGTCCTGCACGCTGTAGTCGGTGAGCATCGACTCCATGAGCCCGTAGTAGTGGGTCATCATGTCGAGCCCAAGTTCGGCCGCGTCCAGAGCCGTCATGCGCGGCACCCCCATCTGGCCCAGGTGCGCGACGCTGCCCAGGCCGTGCCTGTGTCCCTCGTCGATCACCGCGGCCATGATGTCGGGGTCCATGGCGCCCAGCTTGAGGCCGTCGATCTTCGCGCCGTCCACGTCGACCGCAGCGGCCCACCGCACCCATTCGCGCGCCTTCTCGGGCGAGTCGACCGGGCCGCTGTCCCAGGCCTCGCCGGGCCGCGCGTAGGTGAACATGCGCGGCGCGACGATCTCGTTGCGCTCCGCGAGGGCCTTTTCCTGCAGCCCCCACATCATCGGCCCGTGGCCCACGCCGCGCGACGTGGTGATCCCGTGTCCCAGCCAGAGCTTGTAGACGTATTCGGCCTGCGGCGCCTTGGGCGAGCCGCCCGTGTGCGCGTGCATGTCCACGAACCCGGGCATGATGAACATGCCGCTCATGTCCATCTCCCTGGTGGCGCCCGAGGGGCGGCTGCCCTCGTTGATGGGCACGCCGGGATACCCGACCGTCCGAACGTCGACGATCCGGTCGCCTTCGATCACGATGTCCACCGGGCCCATGGGCGGCGCGCCCGTGCCGTCGATGATCGTGGCCCCGCGCAGGATCAGCCGCTCGTGGGGACCGTCGCCCTCGTCGGCGCCCCGGAGGGTGGTGGGCTCCATCTGCGCCGAGAGCGCGGCGGGAGCGGCCACCGCAGCGGCGACGGCGAACGCGAACGTGCGGAAGGGACTGCGGGACGGACCGCGCAACGACTGCATCTGGAACCTCCTGGCCAAGCGAATGGTGAACGGCGACCCAATCTAAGCCGGGCGCCGCGCCTTCGGACAGCGGCAAACCCTGCATGGACAGCCGCCGAGTCCACAAGTTAGCCTTTCCCATGGCCACGAGCGACCCCGAACAGCCGGGCCCCCGGAAGCCCGCCGGGGCCGACCCGCAGGACCTCGGCGCAGAGGAGGCGGCGGCCGAAATCACCCGGCTCGCGGCGGAGATCGACCGCCACAACCGCCTCTACTACACCGAAGCACAGCCCGAGATATCTGACTCTGCCTACGACGCGCTGTTCCGCCGCCTCCAGGCGCTCGAGGCGGCCCACCCCTCGCTCGCAACCCCCGATTCCCCCACCCAGCGCGTCGGCGCGGACCCGCTCGACAGCCTCCCCAACATCGAGCACGCCGTTCCGATGCTCTCGCTGGACTCGGCCCACGATCTCGACGCGGTCCGGCGCTTCGACGAGCGGCTGCGCAAGGCCCTCGACGACCATCAGATCCGCTACGTCCTCGAACCCAAGCTGGACGGCGCCTCGCTCGAGCTGGTCTACGTCGACGGGGTCCTGAACCGCGCCGTCACCCGCGGCAACGGCCACATCGGCGAAGGCGTCACCGAGAACGTCCGCACCATCCGCTCGGTCCCGCTGCGCCTGCGCGACGGTCCGCCAGCGCCGCCCGCGTTCCTCTCGGTAAGGGGCGAGGCCATCATGTGCCTGAGCGACTTCGAGACGCTCAACCAGCGCCGCATCGAAGCCGGCGCGCAGCCCTACCAGAACCCGCGCAACGCCACCTCGGGCGCGCTCCGCCAGCTCGATTCGCGCGTCACCGCCCGCCGTCCGCTGACCGTGTTCGCCTACGACATCCTGGCCGTCCAGGGCGCTTCGTTCGACACCGACTCCGAAGGGCTGGCCGCGCTCAAGGCGTGGGGCCTGCGCACCCCGGACCGCGTCTGTGTGGTGGATACGGTGGACGAGATCGCCGCGTACCATCGACGCTTCGACGCAGACCGCGACACGCTCGACTACGAGATCGACGGGGTGGTCGCCAAGGTCGACGCGCTCGCGCCGCGCGAGGCGCTGGGCAGCACGTCGCATCATCCCAGGTGGGCGATCGCGTTCAAGTTCGAGCCGCGCAAGGAGATCACCACGATCGACCGCATCTTCGTGTCGGTGGGCCGCACGGGAGTTCTCACCCCGGTCGCGCTCCTGCGTCCGGTGGAGGTGGGCGGCGTCACGGTCTCGCGGGCCTCGCTCCACAATCGCGAAGAGCTCGAGCGCAAGGACGTTCGCGAGGGGGACAGGGTGCGCGTTCAACGCGCGGGCGACGTGATCCCCCAGGTCGTCGGGCGCGTGGACGAGGCCGCGACAGAAAGGGGGCCACCGTTCGAGATGCCTGCCGCGTGCCCGTCCTGTGGCGTCGCTCCCGTGGCACGGGGCCCCTTCACGGTGTGTCCCAATCACTTTGCCTGCAGCGCGCAGCTCAAGGGCCGGATCGCCCACTTCGGCGCACGCAGCGCCCTCGACATCGAAGGGCTGGGGGCCGAAACGGCGGCGCTGCTGGTCGACCAGGGGCTCGTCGCGGAGCTGGCCGACCTCTTCGACCTGGCGGAAGACGACCTCGTCCCGCTCGACGGCTTTGCCGAGGTCTCCGCGCGCAATCTCGTGGCCGGGATCCGGGATCGCCGCCGCGTCGAGCTGGCGCGCTTCCTGGTGGGGCTGGGCATCCCCGAGGTGGGCGTCACGGTGGCGCGGGATCTGGCGGCCCACTTTCGCGGCATGGAGGCGCTGCGCGGGGCAAGCCCCGAAGCGCTCGAGGACGTGCACGGCGTCGGCCCCAAGATGTCCGCGGCCATTCGGGGCTTCCTGGACGAGCCCCGCGTGGCGGCGGCGCTCGACCGCCTGCTGGCCAAGGGCTTCGATTTCGTCGTCCCGGACGAGGCGCCGACGGGCGACGGCGGTCCCTGGGTCGGCAGGACCGTGGTGCTCACCGGGTCGCTGGAGCGGTTCACGCGGAGCGAGCTCAAGACGATCCTGCAGGGCCTGGGCGCCCGCGTCACGGCTTCGGTCAGCGCGCGCACCGACTATCTGGTCGCGGGCGCCGGCGCGGGGGCGAAGCTGGCCAAAGCCAGGGAGCTCGGCGTCGAGGTGGTGGACGAGGCGCGGCTGCGGGAGCTGCTGGACGGGGATCCCGCCGCTCCGTGACGAACGCCGCGCTCGCCTGGCACGTCGCCGAACTCGCCGACCTGATGGCGCTGGACGGAGCCGGGCTGCACCGGATCCGTCACTACCGCCGCGCCGCCACCGCGATCGGCCGCTTCGAGCACCCGCTGGCCGACCTGATCGGCGCGGGCGCCGACCTGACGCAGGTCCCGGGGATCGGGAAGGGGCTGGCCGGCGTGCTGGCCGATCTGGTGCTTCGCGGGTCTTCGGCGCGGCTGGACGAGTACCGGGCGCGCATTCCGGCCGACCTTGTCGACGTGGTGCGGGTGGCGGGCGTGGGCGCGACCCGCGCGCGTACGCTGCATGCGGCGGGCGTCGACTCGATCGCCCGGCTCGAAGACGCGATCGCGAGCAGGCGTATCCACGGGCTGGACGGCTTCGGGCCCGCCGTGGTGAAGCGCGTGCAGGATGGCCTGGCGGCCAGGGCCCAGCTGGAGGGGAAGGCGCTGCTGGCACGGGCGGACGAGGTGGCGGCCCGGCTGGTGGCCGCGCTGCGGGGCGCGGGTGTCGAGCCGCGTCTGGCGGGCGAGGTTCGGCGCCGCACCGAGATCGTGGCCGTGGTCGATGTGGTTTGCGGGGCCGCGCCCGGGGCGCTGTGGGACGCGCTGGGAGACGAGGGCGCGGCGCGCGTCGAGGGTGGCCGCGGCGACAACCCGGTTCAGGCAAGCGTCGAGGGCGTGAACGCGGGGCTGGTCGCGGTGCCGCCGGACCGGGTCGAGGCGGCCGCGCTTCACCTCACAGGCCCTCCTTCGCACATCGAAGCGCTCGCGGCCAGAGCGCGGCAGAGGGGGCTGGAGCTGACGCCTGCGGGGCTTGCGGCGGGCGCCGACAGGGTCGCGCTCGGCGAGGCCGGGATCTACGAGCGACTGGGGCTGCCCTGGATCCCGCCGGAGGTGCGGGAGGGCGCGGACAGCTTTGAGCGCGCCAAGTCCGGGACCGAGGGGCTGGTGACACCCGGCGACATTCGGGGCGACCTGCACATGCACACAACCTGGAGCGACGGCGCGGCGACGCTTCGGCGAATGGCGGCGGCTGCTGCCGACCGGGGCTACGACTACGTGGCGGTCACCGACCACTCGCCTTCGACGGGGGTGGTTGCGGGACTGGACGCGGCGCGGCTGCGGGCGCAGGCGGCCGAGATTGCACAGGTGCAGGAAGAGCTGCCGCAGATCCGGATTCTGCGGGGGTGCGAAGTCGACATCCTGCCGGACGGCACGCTCGATCTGGATGACGAGGCGCTCGCGGAGCTGGACCTCGTGGTGGCGTCCGTGCATTCGTCCCTCGGCATGGGCGGGGCGCGGATGACCCGGCGCATCGTCTCGGCACTGGAGAATCCGTTCGTCGACATCCTGGGCCACCCCACGGGACGCCAGCTGGGGCGGCGGCTGCCCTGCGCCTTCGATCTGGAAGAGATTCTGCGCTCTGCTGCCGCGCTCGACGTGGCCGTCGAGGTGAACGCAAGCCCCCGCCGCCTCGACCTCGACCACCGCGGGCTGCGGCGTTGCGGCGAGCTCGGCGTCGACGTCGTGGTCGCCTCCGACGCACACTCGGTCGCGCAATTGGATAATATCCGTTACGGCGTCGACCAGGCTCGGAGGGGTTGGTTGCAAGCACACCAAATCGTCAACGCGAAGTCGCGCGGCCAGCTGTCGGCATGGCTGTCCCGGAGGCGTGCATGACCACGCTGGCCAACGTCGCGCTGCTGCTGGGCGGCTTCGGCGCCCTCTACTTCGGCGCCGAATGGCTGGTGCGGGGCGCGGCGCGGATTGCGGCCGCGATGGGCACGAGTCCGGTGGTCGTGGGTCTCACGCTGGTCTCGCTCGGCACCTCGGCGCCCGAGCTGGTCGTCGGCGTGTTCGCAACGCTCGACAACGAGGGCGGCCTGCTCGTGGGCAACGTTCTCGGGTCCAACCTCGCCAACATCGGGCTCATCCTGGGCGGCACGGCGCTGATCAAGCCCCTTGCCGTGGCCGACCGGGTGATCAGCCGCGATGTCCCCATCATGATCGTGATCACGATCCTCGCATTCCCCTTCGTGCTGGATCTCGACGTGGACTGGGGAGACGGCCTGATCCTGCTGACGCTGCTCGTCGCCTACGTCAGCTTCACGTTCTGGACCGACGACGACGAGATCAGGGACATCCAGGAGGGGGTGGGGACCTACGCCGACGGAGAGGGCGAGGGCAGCGGGCGGGACATACTCAGAAACTTGGGACTGGTGGTGATCGGGGCCGCGGGCCTCGGATTCGGGGGCAAGGCGATCGTCGAGTCGGCCACGTACCTGTCGGGGGTGCTCGGCGCGAGCCCCGAAGTGATCGGGCTCACCATTGTGGCGGTCGGCACCTCGCTGCCCGAGCTGGTCACGTCGCTCGTGGCCGCCGCGCGCAAGCAGGCCGACATCGCGGTCGGCAACATCGTGGGCTCGAACATCTTCAACATCGCCGCGGTCCTGGGCGCTTCCGCGCTCGTGCGCGGGTACCCCGTCGACGAGTCCATTCTGACCTTGCAGCTGCCCGCGGTGCTGATCATGTCCGTCTTGGTGTGGCCCGTGGTGGCGAGCGCCCGCAGGGTTCGGCGTTCGGAAGGGGTGTTGCTGCTGCTGGCCTATTTCGGCCTGATGGGCTGGATCACTCTTGGCAGCTGACGCGGGGCGGCGCGCGTGGGCCGCAAGGCTCTCCCGCGTCGAGTCCCGCAACGTCACCTTCCTGCGGTCGCCGCCACCCTTCTGGACCGAGGCGCAGGGCGCCCATGTGCGCGACGTCGACGGGAACGACTATCTGGACTTCACGGGCGCGTTCGGCGTCGCGTTTGCCGGCCACCGCCACCCCATGGTGGTGGAGCGGATCCGGCAACAGGCCGACCGGCTGGTCCACGGCATGGGAGACATCCACCCGCCGGCGGTCAAGGTCGAGCTGCTCGAAGAGCTCGCCGCGCGCATGCCCTGGGCCGAATCCCGCGCCATTCTGGGACTGAGCGGCTCGGACGCGGTCGAAGCCGCGCTGAAGACGGCGCACCTCGCCACGGGTCGCCCGGGAGTGATCGCATTCGAGGGCAGCTACCACGGCCTGACGCTTGGCGCGCTCGCAGCGACGCACAGGGACCACTTTCGCCGCCCCTTCGCGGACCGGCTGGCTGATCACGTGCACCACCTTCCCTTCCCATCGTCGCCCGGAGCCGAGGCGCAGGTGCTGGACCGGGTGTCGCGCCTGCTTTCCCGGCAGGGCCCGGCGTCGGTCCCGGTGGGGGCGGTCGTAGTCGAGCCCATCCAGGGCCGGGCTGGCGTCCGCATCCCGCAACCGGGCTTTCTCGCCGGGCTCGCCGAACGGGCGCGGGCCGGCGGGGCGCTGCTTGTCGCCGACGAGGTCTTCACCGGCATGGGCCGGACCGGCGCCATGCTCGGCTGCGATCACGAGGGCATCGTCCCGGATCTGGTGTGCGTGGGCAAGGCGCTCGGTGGCGGAATGCCGATCTCGGCTTGCTGCGGCCCCCCGGCGGTCATGGACGCGTGGCCCGAGTCGACCGGCGAGGCGATCCACACGAGCACCTTTCTGGGGCATCCGCTCGGCTGCGCGGGCGCGCTGGGGTTCATGGCCGCGCTCGAAGCCGAGGGCCTCGTGGAGCGGGCGCGGCGCCTGGGCGAATGGGCGCGCCGCACCCTTGCGGCCGAGCTGCGAGACGAAGACGGCGTGGTGGAGGTGCGCGGCAGGGGGTTGATGATGGGCGTCGAGCTGGGGCGGCGGGAGGAGGGCGCGGCCCCGGCGGCGACGGTGGCCGAGCGGGCGCTCGCCATGGGGCTCATCGTGCTGCCCGCCGGCGAGAGCGGGGATGTGGTCGAGCTGACGCCGCCGGCGACGATGGCCCGGTCGGAGCTGGAGAAGGGGTTCGAAATCCTGGTGCGGGCTATCCGATCAGCGCGCTGAGGTCGCGAAATCGATGCGCTCCGCCAGCCCAAGGTCCTTCTCGGTGACCCCGCCCGCGTCGTGGGTGGTCATGCCGAGCGACACCGAGTTGTAGCGCACGTCGATGTCCGGATGGTGGTTCAGCTCGTCTGCGATGGTCGCCACCCTATTCACGAACACGATCGCGCTGCGAAAGGTGGGGAAGGTGTACTTCTTGTGGATCGCCTCATCCCGATAATGCCACTTCGGGTGCGTCGCCACCCATGCTTCAATATCCTTCAGGGGCAGCTTGTCCGGCATCGCTCTGCACCTTTCCCGCAGGTTCCCACCGTGCCGCGAACGTGCACCGCAGCCCTTGGCGGCCACGGTCTTGCGGCTCCTCTCCCGGTCCATATCATAACGCACAGGTAGGGAATCAGCCATGGCCACGCTGCAGGAACTGCTGGTCCGGTCGAGCCGCACTTTCGCCGTCGGCATGGAGGTGCTCCCCGAGCCGCTGCGCGACGAGATCACGGTCGCGTACCTCCTTCTCCGCGTGTCCGACTACCTCGAAGACAATCAGGAACTGGGCGACGAGGACAAGGCGGCCCTGCTGTCGCGGTGGCAGCGCGTTCTGGGCGGCGAGGAAGAGCCCGGGGGCGTGCTCGACCGGCTGGCCGAGGCGCGCGAGGACACGCCGGACGCGCTCGTGGCCCGCAACGCGACGACCGTGCTCGCGGGCCTTGCGCGCCTGGCGCCGGACGGAAGGGACATCCTCGTGCGGCGGGTCCGGGAGTCCAGTGCGGGGATGGCCCGCTGGGTGGAGCGCGGATCGAGGTTCGAGACCGAGGCCGATCTGGACGACTACATGCACGAGGTCGCGGGCCGGGTCGGCCTCCTGCTCACCGAACTCTTCGCGCTGCGCCTTTCGGGGCTCGAGGGCGCCGGCGAACGAATGGCCCGGCGCGGGCGCGAGTTCGGACTGGGGCTCCAGACCGTCAACGTCATTCGCGGCCTCCACGAAGACCGCGACCGCGGCTGGGTCTACGTGCCCACCGACTTCATCGCGGACCCCGGCGTGCAGCCATCGGACCTCTTTCACCCCGCCAACCGCGAGACCGCAATGCGGGTCCTGGCAAGGCTGGTCGAGAAGGCCGACCGCCACCTGCGCGCCGCCCGCGCCTACGTCCGCACCATCCCGCGCCGCCACCACGGAGTGCGTCTGTTCTGCATGCTCCCGCTCTTCTTCGCGGTCCGCACCTTGGCGCTGAGCCGTGGCAACCCCGACGTCCTCGAGCGCGAGACCAAGATGACCCGCGCCGAAGTGGCCGCCGTGACCCGCAACGCGAAGCTCCTCGGGTTCTCGAACTGGTGGATCGACTGGTATTGCCGGCGGCTGGGGTCACGCCGAAAAGGCCTGCACGCGGGGCGCGAGAGCCTTGTAGAGACGCTGCATGGCGTCCACCGCGGGCGCGACCGGTGACGGTCCTGCCCCGGGGTCGGCCCATCCCCCGGGCACGGAGAAGCTGATCCGCGAAGCGCGTTTGTCGTCCAGGCGCTGCCAGCGGAGCTTCCCCCCGAATTCGGCCTCGACGGCTTCGCGGTCCGCGTGCAGCGCGTCGAAGAGGGCCTTGTTCGCGTCCCGGGTACCGTTCATGTACAGCTCAGCCCGAGTCTCGTGCTGCAGAGCCACGTAGTTCCACTCTTGCCCGTGGCTTCGAGCGCTGATCCAGTGTCTCCGGCCCGCTTCGGTATCGGCGTGCAGGTCGGACACCTCTCGCGCGTGGACGAGGAGCTCCTGCCAGAAGTCGAGCCGGGCCTGCCCCTGGTCCACGGCCGCACGCGTGCTCGAGGCCCCCGCCCTGCCCCCGTCGCGCGCCCCCGCGTAGTCGATGGGCTCCGGCTCGGGTGGCTTCTCGCCGTCGAGATCCAGCCGGGACGGATTCCAAACCCATTCGGCGATGCGGATGTACAGTTCCTGTCGCTCCTTCAGCTCCTTTGGCCCGAAAGACTCGTAGGCTTTGAACGGGAGGCCCGTCACTTCCTGCAGCCGCCGGAAGTCGGGCTGGTTCTCGTAGGCCGACGGGTGCAGACTCCTGGCGAGGAGATTCTGGCCGCTTGCGCCGTAGACATGGCTCTTGCCCCTGACACCCTCGAAGCGACGGTCGCCAAGGCTCCGGTTGACGGTGCTTGGGAGTAGGATCAGACCCCCGAGCTTGTTGCGCTCCTCCTCGAATTCTCTCGAATCCGAGAACCACTTCTTGAGGCGCTCGAAGCGCTGAGGCCAGATGTGCTCGATGTCGAACGGCTTCGCCCGTCCCCGCGAGGCCAGATCCCGAAAGCTCGAAGGGAGGCCGCATTTCACGTCCACCCAGTGCGACAGCCGTGCCAGGATGTGCCTGACCTGCCCATGGTTGCGCTGGCGCAGTCCGAAGTGCGGTTCGCGGGCGAAGCGCTCCTGCTGCCGGTCGAGCTCGCCTAGCAGGAAGGCGGACAGACTGGCGGCGTCGTGGCCTCGGATCTGCTTGGTAAGCCCGAACAGGGTGTACTGGACCGACGAGTAGGCGACCGTGCGGAAGTTCCACGCGCGTCGGGTGAGCCAGATGTCGAGGAAGTCCGCCACGAGCGCGACCTTGCGCTGGATCTCGGCTTCGTCGTCGCCCGGGTCGAGCGCGGCCAAGAGCGCCTGCGTCTGGAGCGCGAAGCCTCGGGCGTCATTGTAGTGGACGGCCTCCCATCCACGCCGCGCGCGCGGACTCCGAGCGGCCTGCCGAATCTCGAATGTGCGGCGGGCGTAGAAGTCAAGGTCGCGCTCGACGAAGCGGTGGAACGCGTCGGGCCGCGTGAGCCCAAGTCGCTCGCGTTCGTCGCGAATCCAGCGATGGAATTCGGTGCCGATGCGCTCGTAGTCCCGATTCTCAGCCCCCTTCATGCCCGCCCGGATGGTCTCGGCGTGCCGCGCGCGGAGCCAGTCCTTGAAGAAGCGCGCGTCGCCCTCGTCGCCCACCTCGTTCAGCTTGCCCATGTGCTTCCGCCACAACCCGTTCAGCTTGCGCTGCCCGTCCTCGTCGCGGATGCCGGCAAGCACGTACCCCTTGAGCATCTCGGGAAGGCTCAGGCTCAGACCCCGGTCGTTCATCGTCTCGAAGATCTCGTAGGCGTCCTCGCCCGAGAACGCTTCGATCTCGACGACGTGCACGCGCTCCAGCAACCAGTCCACGAAGTAGGGAAGCGCCCGTCCGGCCACCTGTTCGGGCAGGCTGTCGGCGATGTCGTCGTACCGTTCCGCCACGCTGCGCACCGATTCGCTCTCGTCGTCCGTATCGACCGGTTCGCCCTCCAGCAGCCTCTCCATGACCACGGAGCGTTCAGGCACGTCCAGGTTGAAGCTCTTCTTGCCGTACTTCTCGGAATAGATCAGGGGCAAAACCGCGACAGGATCGGCGCGGCCCTTCTGAAGCCGATGGAGGTGGACCAGCAGGAGCGTCAACGTCGTGAGACGCTGCTGGCCGTCGACGATGAACCGCCGTCCGTGCTTGCGGCTGATCACGATGGAGCCGACGAAGTAGCTTCGGTAGCGCTCCACCTCGCCGCGTGCGTGCCCCGGTTCGTAAGATTCGAGGAACCTGCTGGCCAGGTCGTCGATCAGCTCGCGCACCTGGCGTTCCCTCCAAGCGTACTCCCGCTGGTAGAAGTCGATGCGGTAACGGGCGGTGTGGAGCAGGTCGCGGACGGTGCGCGCGCGGGCCTCGACGGCCCTGGGTCGGTCGTTCGCGGATGTGTCCAAGCGAGATCCCTCCTGCTGTTCGGGGCCGTTCTTCGGCTGGAGCAACCTACCGCCCGGCGCGGCGTTCGGCACGCTCCGGACACGCTCCCCACCGCGCTCCCGGCACAGTCCCCGACACACGCGTTGACCTCTCCGCAGAAATCGAGTAGCTTTAGGATCTCGCTGCGGGGTGGAGCAGTCTGGTAGCTCGTCGGGCTCATAACCCGAAGGTCGCGGGTTCGAATCCCGCCCCCGCTATGACTGCATCGCATTTCAGGGAACGCCGCCTCCGCGCGGCGTTTCTGACGTAGACCGGCCAGGACACCGGGGGCGGCTGAACCAGCGGTTCGGCCCGCCGTCAGGACCCGGTCGGTTTTTGTCGGCGCGATGCCGGGTCGGGCCAGGTAGCTCAGTTGGTAGAGCACGCGACTGAAAATCGCGGTGTCGGCGGTTCAATTCCGTCCCTGGCCATTGGAGGTTCACAGGTCCGTAGCTCAATTTGGTAGAGCACCGGTCTCCAAAACCGGCGGTTGGGGGTTCGAGTCCCTCCGGGCCTGTACGACGGGGTGACGCCCTCATCGTCTAACGGTTAGGACACCACTCTTTCAAGGTGGAGATCGGGGTTCGATTCCCCGTGAGGGTATAGGGCCGGGTCGCCCCGGCCTGAACTAGTCAGGGGCTGTAGCTCAGTTTGGTTAGAGTGCCGGTCTGTCACACCGGAGGCCGCGGGTTCGAGTCCCGTCAGCCCCGCTGCTGGCTGGTTGGAACGGCTGCTGCGCCACGGCGCGGTGGCTGGCGGTTGATTGACAGGTCGGGTCTTGGAGCGAGTGTTCCTGGCTCAGGTTCGCAATGATGGGGCCGTAGCTCAGTTGGGAGAGCGCCTGAATGGCATTCAGGAGGTCAGGGGTTCGATTCCCCTCGGCTCCACTGCGATGTGCCGGGGGCTCGGGTGGCGGAATTGGTAGACGCGCAGGATTCAGGATCCTGTGGGGGTTAACCCCGTGAGGGTTCGAGTCCCTCCCCGAGCATTGGATGGACGTGGTACCGGCTGGCGCCCACGTGCTGGAATTGGTAGACAGGCTGGTTTGAGGGACCAGTGTTCGAAAGGACGTACAGGTTCGAGTCCTGTCGTGGGCATTTCCCGCCGAAACTCTCACAGAGCGCCCGTAGCTCAATTGGATAGAGTACCTGACTACGGATCAGGGGGTTGGGGGTTCGAGTCCTCCCGGGCGTACTTGCCGGCGCGACCGCCGGACGAGGGCGCGTAGCTCAGTTGGTTAGAGTGCCACGTTGACATCGTGGAGGTCACAGGTTCGAGTCCTGTCGCGCCCATTGGAGACCTGCCGCTCCGCAGCGGGTCACGCAGAATCGGGGCCGTAGCTCAGTTGGGAGAGCGCAGCGTTCGCAACGCTGAGGTCAGGGGTTCGAATCCCCTCGGCTCCACTGGCAGGGCAGCGAGCCGCCGAGCCGACTTGCCGCCCGCCTCAAACATCGCCACCGTAGCTCAGCTGGTAGAGCACGTCACTCGTAATGACGGGGTCGTCGGTTCGAGTCCGACCGGTGGCTCTCCCCTGACATCCACGTCGGGGATTGGCGAGCAGTACGCTAGAAATAGCCCCGTGGTGTAATTGGCAACACGTCTGACTCTGGATCAGAAGAGTCCTGGTTCGAGCCCAGGCGGGGCTACTGGGAGGGATGGCTGAGCGGCTAAAAGCGGCGCCCTGCTAAGGCGTTGGTCCATGCGACCACGTGGGTTCGAATCCCACTCCCTCCGTAGAGCGAAGCGACCGGAGGAAGTGGGGTTCGAACTTGTCGAGCCGGAAGCGGTCGCGCCCGGCAGGGGGCGAACGCTGGAGACGGCCGAGGGCGGCGCGAGCCGCCCGGAGGCCCATCCCACTCCCTCCGTAGAGCGAAGCGACCGGAGGAAGTGGGGTTCGAACTTGTCGAGCCGGAAGCGGTCGCGCCCGGCAGGGGGCGAGCGCTGGAGACGGCCGAGGGCGGCGCGAGCCGCCCGGAGGCCCATCCCACTCCCTCCGTAGAGCGAAGCGACCGGAGGGAATCACACACTCGCTCCTCCCGACCCTAGGAGGCGTAGTCCTAATTGGTAAGGCACCGCACTCGAAATGCGGCGTGCGTCAAGCACTTGGGGGTTCGAGTCCCTCCGCCTCCGCTCCAACACTCCCGCCGTCCTCCAAGGTCGGCGGTCGGAACACCTTCACGTATCACGGGGCGTGGCTCAGTCCGGTAGAGCGCTGCGTTCGGGTCGCAGAGGTCCCCGGTTCGAATCCGGGCGCCCCGATTTTCGTCGGACAGCAGGACGGGTGGCCGAGTGGCTTAAGGCGCACGACTGGAAATCGTGTGGGCATCTGCCCGCGTGGGTTCGAATCCCACCCCGTCCGTGAACGCTAGTGAACTGACGGGATGGGGTTCGAACTTGTCGAGCCGGAGGCGCTCGCGCCGCCAGGCGCGAGCGCTGGAGACGGCTGAGGGCGGCGCGAGCCGCCCGGAGGCCCATCCCACCCCGTCCGTGAACGCTAGTGAACTGACGGGATGGGGTTCGAACTTGTCGAGCCGGAGGCGCTCGCGCCGCCAGGCGCGAGCGCTGGAGACGGCTGAGGGCGGCGCGAGCCGCCCGGAGGCCCATCCCACCCCGTCCGTGAACGCTAGTGAACTGACGGGATGGGGTTCGAACTTGTCGAGCCGGAAGCGCTCGCGCCGCCAGGCGCGAGCGCTGGAGACGGCTGAGGGCGGCGCGAGCCGCCCGGAGGCCCATCCCACCCCGTCCGTGAACGTCAGTGATGACAGCCTCCCCCTTGGCCCCCCCGGCCTCCTCGATCGCTCCATAACCCCTGCAGGCACTGGCCCGGTCCGCCTGCCGCAGATCGAGCCCCGAACCCGGCGGCGGCATTCCGTCGTAGCTACCAGCCGAGCCCGCCGTCGCTTCATCACGTCGCTGCGGCGCCACGCCCATTCAGGGAGGCAGAGATTGTGAAATCGTTCACAAAGTCCACGCTTGTGGCCCTCTCGACCCCGCCGCTGGCCCGCCTCACCCCGCCGCTGGCCGTGGTCACCTCGCTTCTCACCCGCCTCGCCCCGCCGCTCGCCCTTGTCACCCTGCCGCTGCTGCTCGCCGCCCCGCCACCGACCCTCGCCGCCCAGGACCTCGCGCTCGCCGGGGCCGTGGTTCTCAACCCCGCCGACGAGTCCGTCCATCGAGGGGTGGTGCTGATCGAAGACGGGCGGATTCACAGCCTTGCCGAGTCGCTACCCGCGGACTTCGACGGTCAAGTCCGCGATCTGGGCGGGCGGCATGTCATTCCGGCGCTTGCCGACCTCCACACGCACTCGTTCGGGAACGCGTCGCCCGGCGGCATGCCTCAGTTCATCGGGCCGCAGGGGACCGCGGACGCGGCCCTCTACGCCGGCGTCGCGTTCCTCCTCGATCTCTTCAGCCCGGAAGAGATGATCCTGGGGTTCCGGGACAGCCAGCGCGCGGGCGAACACCGGGGGGCGCTGCTCTTCGCGGCGGGTCCCTGCTTCACCGCGACCAACGGGCACTGTTCCGAGTACGGGGTGCCAACCCGGATCATCGACACGCCCGAAGACGCGCGGCGCGAGGTCGCCGACCTTGCCGGCTCGGCGCCCGACTTCGTGAAGATCGTCTACGATCACCAGAGGATCGGCGACCGGAGCATGCCCACCGTCGATCTCGGCACGCTGACGGCAGCGATCGAGACCGCCCGCGAGCACGGCCTCGGGACGGTCGTGCACGTCGGGACCTGGACCGATGTGCGCGAATCCGTGCAGGCCGGCGCGCACGCCGTCACCCATACGCCCGGCCCCGACCTGCCCCCCGCCGACGTTGTCGACCTGATGGTTCGGTCGGGCGCGTACCACATTCCCACGCTTGCCGTCCAGGGCGACTTCGCGCGGATTTTGGACGATCCCGGCATGCTCGAAGACTCCCTGCTGGTTGCGACCGTGCCCGAGGCGCTGCTCGACGTCTACCGCGAGGTGGACGAGAGCGCGCCGATGCTCCAGTCCTGGCTGGCCTGGCAGCGCGGGCTGGTCGAGACCAACCTGGAGTCGGTCAGGGTATTGGCCAGTGCGGGCGTCCCGATGCTGGCCGGGACCGACGGCGGCAACATGGGCGTCTTTCAGGGCTATTCGGTGCATCGCGAACTCGAGCTGCTAGAGGCGGCGGGCCTGTCCCCCTGGGCGGCCCTGCGCAGCGCGACCACCCACGCTTCCAGCTTCCTGGGCCACCCCTGGGGCGTCGAACCCGGAGACGAGGCCACGCTCTTGGTGCTCGACGCCTCTCCGCTCGAATCGATGACCAACACGAAGCGCATTCACGCGGTGATTCAGGCGGGGGTCGTGTTGGACCGCGAGCCCGCGCGTGCCAACCCGAGGCAGCCCCGCTAGGTTGCACGCCAGCGCAGGACCTGACCATTGCCCGCCGAAAGGAACCCCATGTCCCCCACGCGCCGGCAGTTTTTCGGAACCGTGGCCGCAGCCTCGGGCGCCCTTTCGATCATGTCTTGGGCGGGTCCCCGCCCTGCGCGCGCCAGGCCGGTTCCTGGGGCGCCGCAGCCGCTGCGCGTGCTGATCCTGGGGGGCACCGGCTTCATCGGGCCGCACATGGTCGAGTACGCGCTCGCACGGGGACACTCGGTGACGATCTTCAACCGTGGGCGCACGAATCCGCAACTGTTCCCGGAAGTGGAGAAGCTCGTGGGGGATCGCGACGGGCAGCTCGGGGCCCTCGAGGGAAGGACCTGGGACGTGGTGCTGGACAATTCCGGCTACATCCCGCGGCACGTGCGCGACTCGGCGCAGCTTCTAAAGGACGCGACCGACCACTACCTCTTCACGTCCACCGCGGGGGTGTACGCCAGCTGGTACGACGCCAACGGGATGATGAAGACCGCGCCGGGCGCGCCCGAGTGGCCCGAGGGCGGCACCACGGAAGACCACCCCACGGTGGCATTGCCGGCATCCGCCTCGGACGAGGACGGCCAGTGGTACGGCCACCTGAAGGCGCTGTGCGAAGACGCGGTGCGCGACGCATACGGCGAGGACCGGTGCGTGGTGACCCGCCCGGGGCTGATCGTTGGCCCGGGAGACGTCACCGACCGCTTCACCTACTACCCCGTCAGGCTCGACCGCGGCGGAGAGGTGCTCGCCTTCGGCGCGCCGGGCGACCCGGTCCAGTACATCGACGCGCGCGATCTGGCAGGGTGGTCGGTGCGGCTGTGCGAGGAGCGCGTGAGCGGGACCTACAACGGCGTGGCGCCGCTCGGGGGCATCACCATGGCGGAGCTGCTCTACGGGATCCGCGCGACCACCTCGACCCCGATGCGCTTCACGTGGGTGCCGGGGTCGTTTCTGGCGGAGCAGGGCGTGCCCGAATTTTCGCTCCCGCCGTGGACCAGCCAGGACGGTCCGCTGGCGGGCGCCACGAGCTTCCGTGCCGATCGGGCCTTCGCCGCCGGGCTCACGGTGCGCCCGTTGGCCGAGACCGCCATCGACACCCTGGAGTGGTGGAACGCGCTGCCGCACGAGCGGCGGCAGCAGATGGGAGCCGGTCTGCGCGGGGGCGACCTGGAGTTCGGCCCGGCGTCGATGGACGCGCAGATGGCGTTCGAGCGCCGGATTCTGGAGGCGTGGAGAGCCGAGCAGGGGTGACCCGCGCGCGAGCCGTGCGCTAGCGCCCTAGCGCTCCCGGTCGATCAACGCGTGCACCACCACGCTCTCGATGTCCATTTCGTCCCTGAGCACGCCGAGCACCAGGCCGTGGGCGACGTCGAGGATGCGCAGGCCGGCCGGGGCGTCCACCCTTCCGAGCCACTCTCCCGAAGGCGAAATGACGGAGTACGCGGGGTACCCGTGGCGCTGACTGGCCACGGCATGCTCGGGCAGCCACAGGCGCCCCGCGCCGTCGCCGAAGAAGGCGCCGAACAACGGCAGGGGCTGGTCGGGCTCGACCTCGTACCTGGCCAGCGAACTGCTGATCAGCTCCTCGATGGCCTCGTCGGTCTGCACTTGCGGGTTGATCTCGGGCAGCAGCAGGCGCAAGTCGTCTTCGAAGACCTGCCAGTGCTCGTCGGTCGGGTAGGTCCAGTCGGGCCGCCAGCGGACGATCTGGCTGACCGTGCCGTCCGGCTCGCGCCACACGATCTCGGGGGTGTCGGAGCGCCCGTGCACGAACCTGCCACCTGCCGCGGCGGCTCGGCCCAGGTGTTCGAAGGGGTTCTGCGGCTGGCCTTCGGGCGGCTGATAGGGAACCCAGTCGTACGAGGCCACCGTGTCGGCGACCAGGGCGTCGAGGTCGAGGCGGACCAGTCGGCCTTGCAGCCACGCCTCCGGGAAGCCTCGCCTGTACGAAGCCGAGGACATAAGGAGCTGGCCGGACGCACCGATCCCCAGTGTCCCGAGCTCCAAGACCAGCTGTCGCTTCTCGCCAAGGCCGACGCTCCTCAAGACGCCGCCGTCGCCAAACAGCGTGAAGCGCGCGTTTCCGACGTCCTCGACCAGCAGGCTGTCCGCTCCCATGGCGAACATGTTCCGCAGGAAGCCGATTTCGCCGGGACCCTGTCCGGGTCCAGCGAGCGTCTCGTGGGTGGCGCCGTCCGCGCCGAGCACCACGATTTCGGCGTTCCCGGCGTCGTAGATCGCGGCTCGGCCGTCGGCGAACAGAACCCCCCTCCAGATGCGGCCGAACAGATAGTCGCCCGACCCCGGGCCGTGACGGTGGACGGGGTCGGGAGACAGCCCGAACGGGGCCTCGTGCTGCGGCGCACCGTCATGCTCCACGATCCGCACCCCCGCGCTGTCCCGCACAACCGGACCGGCGGCCCGTCCCGCGTCGTCGCCGCACGCGGCGGCCAGAAGCGCGGCCGCAGTCGCCGCCGGGATCGAAACTCTCGACAAGCGCATGGAAAACCTCCGCGTTTTGGACGACCATAGGCCCGGCACCCCGCCCTCGGCAACCGTTCCCGGCAGGCGATCATCAATTAAGATTGTCTGCGAAACGCGCTTGCCGGGCGGGGGGTGTCCCGGTGCGCCCGCGCCCGCAACCATTCACAGCACGGTGGCATGAAGCAAGATGGCATGAACCGCGACATCGAAGTGATTCAGGCGAAGATCCAGAAGGCGAGCGGCTTTGTGGACCGCCTTCTGGGCGAGGTGGGAAGGGTGATCGTCGGGCAGAAGGCCATGGTGGAGCGCTTGCTGGTCGGGCTGCTCTCCGGCGGGCATGTCCTGATGGAGGGGGTGCCGGGACTGGCGAAGACGCTTGCCGTGCGAACGCTGGCCGACTCGATCCGGACCTCGTTCCAGCGCATTCAGTTCACGCCGGACCTGCTGCCCGCCGACCTGGTGGGCACGCTGATCTACGACCCGCGCCAGACCGAGTTCCAGACGAAGAAGGGGCCGATCTTCGCCAACGTGATCCTGGCCGACGAGATCAACCGCTCGCCCGCCAAGGTGCAGTCGGCGCTGCTCGAGGCCATGCAGGAGCGCACGGTCACGATCGGCGACAACACGTTCGAGCTGCCGTCGCCGTTTCTGGTGCTCGCGACGCAGAACCCGATCGACCAGGAGGGGACGTACCCGCTGCCGGAAGCGCAGGTGGACCGCTTCATGCTCAAGCTGTCGGTGGGGTATCCCGACCGCGACGAGGAGCTCGAAATCATGCGCCGGATGAGCGCGGGGCCCATGCCCGAGGCCGAGCCCGTCGTGACTCCCGACGACATTCTGCAGGCGCGCCGCGCGGCCGAGTCGATTTATATGGACAGCCAGGTTGAGCGCTATATCGTCGAGCTTGTTTTCGCAACGCGAGAACCCACGCAGTGTGGCCTGCGGGATTTGGACCCGCTCATTGCGTTTGGCGGATCGCCCAGGGCCACGATCTGCCTTGCCAAGACCGCCCGCGCGCACGCGTTTCTGCGGAGCCGCGGCTACGTGACGCCCGAGGATGTGCGTTCGGTGGCGATGGACGTGCTGCGGCACCGGATCATTCTGACGTATGAGGCCGAGGCCGAGGAGGTGACCACCGAGGACGTGGTGACGCGGGTGCTGGACACGGTCGAGGTGCCGTGAGGGGGCCGGTGCACGGGGGCCGCCCATGATTCCCCGCGAGATCCTGAAGCAGGTTCGGCTGCTCGAGATCAGCACGCGCGGCCTGGTCAACGACGTGTTTTCGGGCGAGTACCACTCGGTCTTCAAGGGGCGGGGGATGAGCTTCGCCGAGGTGCGCGAGTATCAGTACGGCGACGACATCAGGGGGATCGACTGGAACGTGACCGCGCGCACGGGCTCGCCGCACGTGAAGGTGTTCGAGGAGGAGCGGGAGCTGACGCTGATGCTGGTTGTCGATGTGAGCGCGTCGGCGCACTTCGGCACGCGGGCGCGGATGAAGTCGGAGTTGGCCGCCGAGCTGTGCGGCGTGCTGGCGTTCAGCGCGATCAAGAACAACGACAAGGTGGGGCTGATCCTGTTTTCGGACCGCATCGAGCGCTTTGTGCCGCCGCGCAAGGGGCGCCGGCATGCGCTGCGGGTGCTGCGCGAGCTGCTGTACCACCCGGCCAGGGGCACGGGGACCGACATTGCCGGCGCGCTCGAGTATCTGGCGCGGGTGACGCGGCGCCGGGCGGTCGCCTTTCTGGTGTCGGACTTTCTGGCCGAGGGCTACGAGCGGGCGCTTTCGGTGGCCGCGCGGCGTCACGATCCGGTGGCGGTGCGGGTGGGCGACGCGCGCGAGGCCGAGGTGCCGCCGATGGGCTTCGTCGAGTTCGAGGACGCCGAGACGGGCGAGCGCGTGGTGGTGAACACGTCGGGCCGGGCGTTCCAGGATCGGTACGGGGCGGGTCGCCGGGCTGCGCGGGAGCGCGTGGACGAGGTGTTTCGGCGCAGCAGGGTGGACTCGATCGACGTGACGACGGGGGTGCCGTACGAGCGGGCGCTCCGGCGCTTCTTCGAGGAGCGGGGGCGACGGGTGCGGTGAGGGGGATGGTGGTGGGGCCGACGAAGGTGCTCGGCGGATGGCTTGCAGCGGGCGCGGCGGCGGTGGCGGCGGTCGGTGCGCAGGAGGTCCGGGTCGCTATGGACGTCGACACGACGATGATCAACCTGGGCGACCCGGTCTCGGTGCGGCTGCGGGTCGACCACCCGGCGGACTGGTCGGTCGAGTGGCCCGACTCGCTCGATGTCGCGCCGTTCGAGGTGCTGCGCTACGCGGCGTCGCCCCCGAGCGCTGCGCCAGGGGGTGAGGGAGCGATGTCCGCCGCCTCGGCCGTGCTCACCAGCTTCGAGCTGGGCGAGCTCGAGATCCCCACGATCGAGATCGCGGCGGTGGCGCCCGACGGCGCCGTGCGCGCGCTCTTCACCGACCCCTTCCGCATTGGGGTCGAGAGCGTCGGGATCGACGAGTCGGGCGACATCCGCGAGATCAGGGGGCCGCTTGCGATTGAGCGGAACTGGTGGCTGCTGGCGCCGTGGCTGCTGTTGGCCGCGGCGGTGGGGGCGGGCGCCGTGCTTGTGCACCGCCGCCGGCGTGCGCGGCCCGTGGCTGAGGTGGTGGCGCCGAAGGTTCCGCCGAGGCCTCACCATCTGGTGGCACTCGAGGCGCTCGACGAGTTGGAGCGGTCGCAGCTTCTGGCGCGCGGCGAGGTGAAGGCGTGGCACGTGCGCGTGTCCGAGATCGTGCGCACCTACGTCGAGGGGCAGCTCGAAGTGCCCGCCCTCGAGATGACCACGGGCGAGGTGGTCGCCGGGCTGCGCGCCGCCGCGCTGGGGGGGGCGATCGCCGACGCGTTTCGCGACTTTCTGGCCCGCTGCGATCTGGTGAAGTTCGCGAAGCTGCGTCCCGGCGCGGACGCCTCGCGAGAGGTGCTGGGGCTGGCGCGCGAGCTGGTCGAGATGACGAGCGGGGGCGAGCGATGATCTTTCGCTTCGAGGATCCGTGGTTGCTGCTCCTTCTTGGGGTCGTCCCGTTGCTGGGCTGGTGGCACCTGTCGCGCGGGCGGAGGCGGCGGGGGTCGCTCACCCACCCGGACGTCGCCGGGCTGGCTCGCGCCGACGGTGGCGAGGGGCGGTGGCTGCGGCACCTGCCGGCGGCGCTGCGCGGGCTGGCGCTGGTGTGCCTGGTTGCCGCGTTCGCGCGGCCCCAGACCGGCGTGACCGGCGAGAACGTGGTTTCGGAGGGGATCGACATCGTGCTGGCGCTGGACGTGTCCAGCTCGATGCTCGCCGAGGACCTGGCGCCCAACCGGCTCGAGGCGGTCAAGGAGGTGGCCGCCGACTTCGCCAGCGGGCGCGGGAACGACCGGATCGGGCTGGTGATCTTTGCCGGCAGGGCGTTCACGCAGGCGCCGCTCACGCTGGATCACTCGGTGGTGACGTCGCTGATGGCCGAGCTCGAAGTGGGCATGATCGAGGACGGCACGGCGGTCGGGATGGGGCTGGCCACTGCGGTGAAGCGGCTGCAGGCGAGCGAGGCCGCGTCGAAGGTGGTGATCCTGCTGACCGACGGGCGCAACAACCGGGGCGAGATCGACCCGGTCACCGCCGCGCAGGCCGCGCAGGCGCTGGGCGTGCGCGTGTACACGATCGGCGCGGGCGCGCGGGGAATGGCGCGGGTGCCGGTCACGGACCGCTTCGGCGCCACGCGCTACGTGACGACCCGCGTCGACGTGGACGAGCCGGTGCTGCAGGCCACCGCCGAGACGACCGGCGGGCGCTACTACCGCGCCACCGATCGCGAGAGCCTAGAGGCCATCTACGCGGAGATCGACGAACTGGAGACCACCGAGATTCTTGTGAACAATTTCACAAGCTACGGCGAGCGCTTTGCGCTTCCGCTGGCCGCAGGGCTGATCCTGCTGCTGGCGGAGGTGGTTCTGGGGCGCACCTGGCTGAGGACGCTGCCCTAGCGATGTTCCGGTTCGGCGCCGCTCCGTGGCTCTGGGCGCTGGCCCTGGTCCCGCTGCTCGCGGGGCTGTACTGGTACGCGGGCGCGCGCAGCCGGGCGCTTCTGGACCGGTTCGGCGAGCGCGAGCTGGTGCGCCGTCTGCGCTGGTCGGTGCACGCTGCGGCGGTCAGGTGGAAGGCGGCGCTCGTTCTGGGGGCGGTGGCCCTGCTCGGCTTCGCGCTGGCGCGGCCCCAGTTCGGAACGCGCGTCGAGACGCTGCGGCGCCAGGGCCAGGACGTGATGGTCGCGCTCGACGTCTCGAACTCGATGTACGCCGAGGACCTGGTTCCCAACCGGCTGGAGCGCGCCAAGATCGAGATCGGCCGCATTGTGCAGCGTCTGGACGGCGACCGGATCGGCTTGGTGGCGTTCGCGGGCGACGCGTTCGTGCAGAGCCCGCTCACGGCCGACTACGGCGCGGCGATGATGTTCCTGAGCGCGATGGACCCGACGCTGATGTCCACGCAGGGCACCGATCTTGCGAAGGCGATTGCGGTTGCGGTGGAAGGGCTGGAGGAGACCCCGGCCGAGAACCGCATCGTGGTGATCGTGACCGACGGCGAGGACCACGAGGGGGGGCTCGCCGAGGCCATGGCGGCGGCTGTCGCGGCCGAGGTCACGATCCACACGGTGGGCGTGGGCTCGGTCGAGGGCGTGCCGCTTCCCGATGCGGCGGGGATGGAGGCGCGGGGCAGGTTCCGCCGCGACGAGCAGGGCAATGTGATCACCACGCGGCTCAACGAGACCGCGCTGCGGGACATCGCTTTGCAGACCGGGGGGGAGTACCACCGGATCGGCCAGGGCGCGGGCGGGCTGGCGCGCCTGATCGAGCGGATCGAGGACGGGGGCCGCGAGGTCGAGTCGCGCGAGGTGACGCAGTTCGAGGAGCAGTTTCAGATATTTGTGGGCGCCGCATTGCTTCTGCTGGTCGCGGAGTTCATCGTGCCAGGCAGGCGGAGGCGCCGGATCAGGACATGGGAGGAGGCCGCATGACAACCCTTCGCTCGTTGGCGTGCGTCGTGGCCGCGGTGGTCGGCTCGGCGGCTGCTGCGGCGGCCCAGGACGGGCGCCGCGAGGTCGAAGCCGGCAACAGGCTCTACGACGAGGGGCGCTACCAGGAGGCGCACGCCCGCTATCTGGAAGCGCTGCGGCAGGTGCCCGGGCTGCCTCTGGCCCGCTTCAACGAGGGCAGCGCGCTGTACCAGAGCCAGGAGTTCGAGCGTGCGATGGAGGCGTTCCTGGAGGCGGCCGAGGGCGCCGATCCGGAGTGGCGGGCGGGCGCGCTGTACAACCTTGGCAACGCGCTGGTCAGGCAGCAGCAGCCGGGTCCGGCGGCCGAGGCGTACAAGCAGGCGCTCCGTCTGGACCCGGGAGACGTGGACGCCAAGCACAACCTGGAACTGGCGCTTCGGCAGCTCGAGCAGCAGGAGCAGCAACAGGGCGGCGAGGGTGGGGAGGGCGACGAGGGCCAGGAGGGCGACGACCAGAACCAGGACCCGCAGCAGGGACAGGACCAGCAGCCGCCCGAAGGGGACGACGAGGGCGAGCAGCAGGACGACCCGTCGCAGGAGGGGGACGGGCAGCAGCAGCCCCCCGGGTCCGAGGACGGCCAGCCCAATGACGGATCGGAGCCGCGCGATCCGCAGGACGGGGACGGGCCGTCCGGGACGCCTCCGCCGAAGATGACGCCCGAGCAGGCCGAGCGCCTGTTGCAGGCGATCGCCGAAGAGCCGGGCGAGGTGAACCGCAAGGCGGCACAGGCGCGCGGGGCGCGGCCCCGGAAGGACTGGTAGGATGCTGGGGGGCGTCCGAGGCCGGGTGGCCATGGCGGTTGCGATCGGCACGCTTGCTCTTCCCGCCGGGGGCGTTGGGCAAGAGGTCGGCGCGCGTGCGTTTCTGGGGGCGTCCCAGGTTGGGGTGGGCGGCACGTTCGTGCTCAATGTGGAGGTTTCGGGGGTCCAAAGGCTGGAGAGCGAGCCAGTGCTGCCCGACATGGAGGACTTCGCGGCCTTTCTGGGGGCGGGGACCTCGACGTCGGTCCAGATTGTGAACGGGCGCACAAGCATGGCGGTCACCTACCAGTACCGCTTTCAGGCGCTTCAGGAGGGCACGTTCGAGATCGGGCCGGTGAGCGTGGCGGCGGGCGACCGGACGGTGCGGACGGAGCCGCTGTCGCTGGTGGTTGCCGACGCCCCGCCGGGTGGGCTGGGGGGTGGCGGGGGTGCGGGCGCGGGCGCGGGTGCCGGTCCTGGCGCAGGCGCTGGAGCGGGCGCGGGTGCCGGAGGGCCGGGGCTGGAGGTCTCGGCGGAGGATCTGTTCATCGAAACAGATGTTTCCACGACGCGGGTGTTCGAGAACGAGCCGATCACCGTCGAATACCGGATCTTCACGCGCGTTCCGGTGCAGACCTACACGATCACGGCGCTGCCGCAGGCCACGGGCTTCTGGACCGAAGAGCTGGAGCAGCCCGCGTCGCCGCAGGCGCAGCAGGTGATTCGGGATGGGAGCGAATACCTGACCGCCACGATCCGGCGGGTGATGCTGTTTCCCACGGGGCCCGGCGCGAGAACGCTCGATCCCATGAGCGTGGAGGCGCAGGTGCGGGTGCGCGACCGCAGGGCATTCGATCCGTTTGCCGACATCTTCGACTTTTCGAGCCTGATGGACCGTCGCGTCCCGGTGGCCGTGGAGTCGCAGCCGGTGGACATAGAGGTGGTCCCGCTGCCGCCCCAGGGCAGGCCCCGGTCGTTTGCGGGCCATGTGGGAAGTCTGGACGTGTCGGCCTCGCTTAGCGCCGACGCGGTGGAGACGAACGAGGCGGTGACGCTCACGGTCGAGGTGTCCGGCAGCGGGAACCTGCGCACGCTCTCGCCCCCCGACATCGCGTTTCCGGTGGAGTTCGAAGCGTTTCCGCCGGAGGCGAGCGACCGGATCTCGGAGGGCGGAGGCAGCCTGCAGGGGTCGCGCACGTGGGAGTACGTGCTGATTCCGCGTGCGCCCGGAGAGCTGGCGATTCCACCGGTCGAGGTGTCGTACTTCGACCCGGCGGCCGGGCGCTACGGCAGCGCTCGGTCGCAGCCCCTCGAGATTGCGGTCGCAGGCGAGACGCCTGCGGGCGAAGGTGCGGCGGCGGCGCCGACCGCGGTCGAGACGCTGCGCGAGGAAATCCGTTTCATCCGGACCGGGACGCCGGGTCTGCGGCGCACCGACGCGTCGCTGTTCTCGGCTGCGGCATTCTGGGCCGTGCTGCTGCTTCCGCTCGCGGCGGCGGGCGGCGCGCTGGTCCTGCGTCGGCACCGCGACCGGATGGAGGGCGATGTGGCCTACGCCCGGGTGAGACGGGCCGGCCGGGTGGCGAGGAAGCGGCTTGCCGGGGCCCGCGCGCTGGCGTCGGACGATCCGCGCGAGTTCTACGCCGAGGTCGCAGGCGCGCTTCAGGGGCTGTTGGCCGACAAGCTGAACATTGCCCGGGCCGGACTTGTGCGCGAGGACGCGGGGCGACTTGCGGCGCGGCGCGGGGCTTCGGCCGAAACGCTGGCGCGTCTGTTCGACTGCCTGGACGACTGCGACCGGCAGCGGTTCGCGCCCTCGGGCGCCGATCGCGAGCCGCCCGAGAAGGTGCTGGAGCGCGCGGCGGAGATCATGGGCGACCTGACCCGGGAGCTGTCGGCATGACGGGGCGGCGATTGCCTGCGGCGCTGGCCGTCCTGGCGCTGGCAACGGCCTCGCTCCTCGCGCCCCCCCGCGCACATGCCCAGGACGCCCTCTTCGACGAGGGCAACCGCCTGTACCAGCAGGGCGACTTCGGCGGCGCAGCGGAACGGTACGCGGCCGTCCTCGAGGGCGGCTACGAGTCGGCGGCGCTCTACTACAACCTTGGCAATGCGCACTTCCGTCTGGGCGACGTGGCCCGGGCCGTGCTCAACTACGAGCGGGCGGCGCGGCTGGACCCCGCCGACGAGGACGTGCGGGCGAATCTGGCGCTCGTCAACCAGATGCTCCAGGACAGAATCGAGCCCCTGCCGCGGTTCTGGATGCTGGCGGTCGTCGACTGGTGGATGGCGCTGATCCCGCGCGGCTGGCTAATGGCGGCGGCTGCGGCCTGCTACGTCGCGCTGGGGCTGGCCGTCGTGCTCATGGTGCTGGACCGGTCCCGCCGCTGGCGTGCCGCGCTGCGCCGCGCCGCGTACGCCGGGGCGTTGGGCAGCGCGGTCCTGGGGGGCACGCTGCTGATTCGCGAGACCGGTATCGGGCGGGCCGAGCACGCGGTGGTCATGGCGGCGGAAGCCCGCGTGCTGAACGCGCCGTCGGACGAGGAGGGGCTCGCCGTGTTCACGCTGCACGAGGGCACCAAGGTGCGGATCGACCAGCGCGCGGGCGAATGGGCCGAGATCGTGCTGGCGGACGGGAAGGTTGGCTGGCTTCGCCTGGGGCAGGTGGAAGTGATCTACCCCACGTTGAACTGAATGCGCACGGTCCTTCCCGGCTGGGGAAGGCCGCACTGGTCCAGCACGATGGAGTCGGTGACGTTGGCCACGCCCACCGTGCCGGAAATGCGGCGAGAAGAGCCGGCGCCGCTGAGCTGGAATGTCCGCCGCGCCTCGAGGTCGAGCGTGGTGCTCGGACCTAGCCGGTCGAGACCGGCGACCTCGACGTTCTCGCAGTACTGGACGCCCCGGTAGCGCAGGAAGCCGTTCACGTCGACGGCCTCGGGCGCGACGATGCCCAGGTTCAGCGTGGCCGACACGGCCGGCTCGTATTCGGCGAGCTGCGCTTCGCCGCCCAGGGTGGCATCGAGGACCCGCACGCGCTTCAGCGTAACGTCGCCCGAGAAATTGAGGCGGCCCTGCGTGCCCGCAGCGAGCACTTCCACCCCGGTGGACCGGATGTCGTCGCGGTTCACGCGCTTGAAGCGGATGCCGTTGTTCGTCACGGAGCGCGCTCGCACGATCCCGTCGCCCAGGCGCTGGTGGAAGCCCACCAGCTGCAGCCTCGCGTCTCCGACGCTGGCCGTGATGCCCACCTCGCCGGCCCTGAGGCTCTCGGGCCGCAGCTCGGGATTCGGCTCGAACCGCCCCAGCGCGCCCGAGTAGAGCTCTCGCAGCGACGGGAACCGGGTGCGCCTGCTGACGCCGGCGTGATACAGGACCGTGCCTCCGCCGCTGAGGACTGTGACCCCGGCGCGCATTCCCCAGTCCCACAGGGTGTTGAGCGGCGGCTTGTCGCCCGAAAGGGGCGTGTCCGATCCGTCCAGAGAGGCCCCGAGGCTCCACATGGTGTTCAGGCCGTTGGCGCCGACGCCCTCCCGGTCCCCGACCTCGACCTCGGTTCCCAGGCTCCATAGCCGCTGCTGGTAGTCGAAGCTCGGGCCGTCGGCGATCGTCTCGGTGTGCTTGACGTTCGCGAGGGTGAGGGCGCTCCAGACCTCGGGGCCCGCGCTGAAGCGGTAGTCGCCCAGGACCCGCCCGGTCAGCGTGGTCGTCTCGCCGGTTTCGCCTCCGACGACCCACATGTAGGCGGGCGAGCCGTAGTCATCGATCTCGGTCGTGGAGCGGTCCACGCCGAAGGCGGCCTCGACGTTGCCCTGGCCCACATCGGTCCGCCACTGGCCCGAGCCCCCCGACGCCGACAAGACCGTGCGACTCTGGTTGGGGTATCTCCAGAGTCGAGGGTCTGCGACGTGGGCCTCGGGGGGGACGCCGCGCTCAGCGTCGGCCACCGTCACCAGTCCCGAGAACCAGCCCCCTCCGGCCAGCTGGTGCCGCGCGGACACGAACGCGTCGACAAGGCGCCGGTCCGAATTGAGGCGCCGCCCGTTGGTGTCGGCGAGGAGCGAGAGGTTGAGCGTGGGATCGACCAGCGCGCCCTTGGGCAGTGCGACGCCCGGGTTGTCCCGGTAGCCGACCCCGGCCCTCAGCATCCAGTCGTCGTCGTTGCGCGTGAACGAAACGCCCGATATGGCGCCGATGCTGGTGCCGCCTTCCTGGTCTAGCGAGATCGCGCCCGCGAATGGCCGCACGGAGAGGTCGACGGACCGTCCGCGCGAAACGTCGAACTCGAGCGCGCCTCCTAGGACGTTGGGTCCGTGGAGCATCGAGGAGAGGCCGCGCAGCAGGGTCACCGTGCGGACCGCGGTGAGGGGGATGACGGAGAGGTCGGTCCGGTGGTCCCAGCCAAGCGTGAGGGGCGTGCCGTCGAGGAACACGGCGATCTGGCGGTCGTCGGCGCCCCGGAGGTCGGGCTGCACCTCGCCGCGCGAGTTGCTGCGCAGCTGGACCAGCGGGAGGCGGCGGAGCAGCTCCTCGGCCGTAGGCGCGGCCACGACGTTCATGGAGTCGGTGGAGATTTCGACCGCGCTGGTGCCGCCCTGCGTGGCGGAGGGCCGCGGCACCTCGACGCTGAGCCCAGGCAGCCGCATGACCGCGGTGGAGTCCTGGGCCGAGAGGCGGGCCGCCGCGCCTGCCGACACCGCGAGCAGGAACAGCGCCAACGGGAATGCGGCAACGCAGGGTGTGCTTCTGCTTGCGCTGATCATGTCGCTATGGCCGTTCCCGCCTCTGGTTTGCTCCCACGCTCTCTCCCGTGCCTTGGACCCCTATGCGCCCCAAAACGTTTGAATTGGCCGCTCGTCGCTACGCGGCCGAATTCCTCTGCGAAATGCCCTCGCGGACGGCCCGCTCGACCGCTTCGGCGGTCACCCCGTATCGGCGGTAGATTTCCTGGAACGGGGCGGACGCTCCGAACTGGTCGACCCCGATCGACGTGCCGTCGGTGCCCACCCAGCGTTCCCACCCCATCGTCGAGCCGGCCTCGAGCGAGACCTTCAATACCGCCGGGGGGAGGATTTCGTTCCGATAGGCCTCGGGCTGCGCCGCGAAGAGGCGCCAGCTGGGCAGGCTGACGACGCGCGTGTCGATACCGTCTGCGGCAAGGCGCTCGCGCGCGTCGAGGGCCGCGCCGACTTCGGAGCCGGAGGCGACGACGATCGCGTCGGGGCGCCCGGAGCGCGCCTCGCGGAGCACGTAGCCGCCCCTGTGCAGGCCAGTGGCCGACGGGCGGCCCGGTCCCCTGTCGATTCGCGGCACGGTCTGCCGCGTCAGGGACAGGAACGAGGGCCCCGCGCGATTGCCTAGCGCCGCGCGCCACGCCTCTGCCGTTTCGGGGCCGTCGCATGGACGCAGGTCCAACAGGCCAGGGATTCCCCGCAGCGCGGCGAGATGCTCGACGGGCTGATGCGTCGGCCCATCTTCCCCCAGACCAATGCTGTCGTGCGTGAAGACGTAGACGACCGGGAGACCCATCAGCGCCGCGAGACGGATCGCGGGCCGCATGTAGTCGGAGAAGACCAGAAAGGTGCCGCCGAAGGGCTGGATCCCGCCGTGAAGCGCCATGCCGTTCAGGATGGCCCCCATGGCGTGCTCGCGAACCCCGAAGTGGATGATTCGGCCGGCGGGGCTCTCGGCGAGAAGGTCGCCGCCGCCCGCGATGTCGGTCTTGTTGGAGCCGCCCAGGTCCGCCGATCCGCCGATCAGCGTGGGAATGGCGCCGGCCGCGGCCTGGAGCACCTTGCCCGAGTGGTTGCGTGTTGCGGTTGCGGGCGCGTCGGCGAGGTCCGGGAGCGCGTTCTCCCAGTCGGGGGGAAGGTCGCCCGATTTGACCCGTTCGAACTCGGCGGCCAGCTCCGGGAACGCGGTGCGGTAGGCGTCGAGGCGGCGCGTCCACGCTGCCTGCGACCGGGCCCTGTGGGCGCCGCGCTCGCGCCAGTGCTGCAGGGCGGCCGGCTCGATGTGGAACGGCTCGAGCGAGGGGTAGCCGATGTTGAGCTTGGTGGCGGCGATCTCGTCGTCGCCCAGGGGGGCGCCGTGCGTGTCGGCCGACCCGGCCATGTTGGGGCTGCCCTCGGCGATGACGGTGCGGAGCACGATGAGCGTGGGGCGGTCGGTCTCGGCCCTGGCCGCCGTGAGCGCGCGGTCGATGGCGTCCAGGTCGGTGCCGTCGTCGACGGCGATGGTGTGCCAGCCGTAGCCGTCGAAGCGGCGGCGGTGGTCGGTTGCCGTGGCCAGATCGGTCGAGCCCTCGATGGTGATGCGGTTGTCGTCGAAGATCCAGACGAGCTTGCCGAGGCGCTGGTGGCCGGCGATTTCGGCGGCCTCGTGAGATATGCCCTCCATGAGGTCGCCGTCGGAGCACAGCGCATAGGTGTGGTGGTCGACGATCTCGTGGCCGGGCCGGTTGTAGCGTGTGGCGAGCCAGCGCTCGGCGAGCGCCATGCCGACGGTGTTGGCGACTCCCTGGCCTAGAGGGCCCGTGGTGGTCTCGACGCCGGGCGTGTGGCCGAACTCGGGGTGGCCGGGGGTGCTGCTTCCCCACTGGCGGAACTGGCGGATGTCGTCGAGCGAGACGTCGTATCCGGTCAGGTGTAGCAGGCTGTACAGGAACATCGAGGCGTGGCCGGCCGACAGGACGAACCTGTCGCGGTTGAACCAGCCGGGGTCGCGGGGATTGTGCCTGAGGTGCCGCGTCCACAGGACGTAGCCCACCGGAGCGAGCGCCATCGGAGTGCCCGGATGCCCCGACCGGGCCGCCTGCACGGCGTCCATGGCCAGAACCTTGATGGTGTCGATCGCCAGCTTCTCGGTGGCCATGGACCGGTCCACGGCTTGGGGCATGGAGTCAGCCTCGTTCTCTGGTCGGGGATTGACGGGGGAGATCTTCGCGCACGAGCTCGGGATCACCTTCCGGCTGCGACGGCCTGCGCCACCACGAGGTTCAGCAGCCGGTCGGGAATGTGGACGATGCGGCGCAGCTCCGTGCCTTCCAGGTGGCGCGCCACATTGGGCTCGGCCCTGGCCTGCGCCACGACCTGGTCCCTGTCGGCGCCCGCGGGCACGGAGATGGTGCCGCGCACGCGGCCGTTCACCTGAACTGCGATCCGGACCTGCTCGTCGACGCACTTCGCGGGATCGAATTCGGGCCAGTTGGCGCCGTCGAAGATGGTGCCCTCGTGGCCCAGGCGGCGCCAGAGCTCCTCGGCGATGTGCGGCGCGAAGGGCGCGACCATGCAGACCAGGGGCTCGACCTCGGCGCGCACGGGGGCGCGGCCGCCGGAGCGCACCGCGTTGAGGTACTCCATCATTGCGGCGATGGCGGTGTTGTAGCGCAGGTTTGCGATCTGGTCGGTGACGCGCTGGATCGTGCGGTGGAGCTTGCGTTCCACTGCCGGGTCGGGCGCGCCCGTGCCCAGTTCGCCGCCTTCCGGGACCACCGACTCCCACAGGCGGTGGAGGAAGCTGTGCGGGCCGGAGATTCCCTGGTCCTGGTAGTCGCCGCCTTCCGCGAACGGGCCCAGGAACATGAGATACAGCCGGAACGTGTCCGCTCCGTAGCGCTCGATGATCGGGTCGGGGACGATCACGTTCCCCTTGCTCTTCGACATCTTGGCGCCCTCGCGGATGATCAGTCCGTGCGCGCGAAACCGGTCGTAGGGCTCCTCGAAGTCCAGCCATCCCATGTCGTGCAGCGCCATCACCACGAAGCGAGAGTACAGCAGGTGCAGGACCGCGTGTTCGTTGCCGCCGATGTACATGTCGACCGGAAGCCAGCGACGGGTGATCTCGGCGTCGAAGGGACGGTCGTCGAAGTCGGTGGACGGATAGCGCAGGAAGTACCAGGCGCTGTCCAGGAACACGTCGGACACGTCGGTCTCGCGCGCGGCCTCCTCGCCGCACTCGGGGCAGGGGACCTCGTACCATTCACGGACGCGCGCCAGCGGGCTGATCCCGGATTCGTCGGGCCTGAAGTCCTCGACGTGAGGCAGCTCGACGGGCAGGTCCTCTTCGGGAACGGGAACGGCGCCGCACTTCTCGCAGTTGATGACGGGGATCGGCGGCCCCCAGTACCTCTGGCGCGAGATGCACCAGTCGTGGAGACGGAAGGTGACCCGGCCCTCGGCGAGACCCTCGGCCTCGAGGTCGCGCACAATCGCCTGCTTCGCCTCGTCGACGGACGTCCCGTCGTAGCGACCGGAGTTGACCAGGGTGCCGGTCGGGTACTCGTACGCGATCGACAGCGGGGTGGACGCGTCCTCGCCCGGGGCGGCGATCACCCTGGTGATGGGCAGCCCGTGGGCCTCGGCGAAGTCGAAGTCGCGCTCGTCGTGCCCCGGCACCGCCATGATCGCGCCCGTGCCGTATCCCATCAGCACGTAGTCGGCGATCCACACGGGCACGCGCTCGCCCGTCGCGGGGTTGATGCAGTGACCGCCGGTGAAGACGCCGGTCTTTTCCTTCTCGATCTTCTTTCGCGCCACTAGGTCCATCGCCTTCGTCCTGGCGCGATAGCCGTCGACCGCCTCGCGGCAGGCGTCGGCGACAACAACGTCGACCAGAGGGTGCTCCGGGGCGAGCACCACGTAGGTGGCGCCGAACACGGTGTCCGGGCGCGTCGTGAACACCTCGACGCTCAGCCCGTCCGCGCCGTCGACCGGAAAGCGAAGCTGCGCGCCCGACGAACGGCCGATCCAGTTGTACTGCGCCTTGAGCGTCGTGTTCGACCAGTCGATGTGCTTCAGGTTCTCGAGCAGCCGGTCGGCGTATTCGGTGATCTTCAGGAACCACTGATGGATGAAGCGCTGCTCGACCGGAGTCCCGCACCGCTCGCATTCGCCCACGATGACCTGCTCGTTGGCCAGCACGGTCATGCACGAGGGGCACCAGTTGACCGGCGCCTCCTTCTTTTCGGCCAGCCCGCGCTTCAGGAACTGAACGAAGATCCACTGGGTCCACCGGTAGTACGCGGGGTCGGTGGTGTCGACCGTGTGCGTCCAGTCGAACATGCCCCCGATGCGGCGCAGCTGCCGGCGAAAGTTGGCCATGTTGCCGGGAATGAGCCGGCTCGGATGCACTCCGGTCTTCAGGGCGAAGTTCTCGGAGTGGATGCCGAAGGCGTCGAAGCCGATCGGTTCGAAGACGTCGTGCCCCTGCAGCCGCTTGAAGCGCCCGAAGACGTCGGCCCCGGTGAACGCGTAGATGTTCCCCACATGCAGCCCCTCGGCGGAGGGGTAGGGGAACATCATCAGGTTGAAGAAGGGGCGCTCCGCAGTCCGCAGCTCGTCGAGCGTGAAGGCGTTGACGCCGTTGCGATCCCAATGCGCCTGCCAGCGGCGTTCCACCGCGCTGGGATCGTAGGCGTTGTCGATGTTCGAAGGCATGGCGGGAAAGCTAAACGAGGGCAGCGGCCCTTTACAGCCCGGCGCCGGGTCCGCCCGCCGTTTCGGGCAGCGCCGCGAAGGGGTCGTCCACGCGCTCGATGTCGATCTCCAGCGCCTTTACCGCCGCCCCGAGCGATCCGCCGTGCGCTTCGAGGAGGGCGTCGAAGTCGGGCAGCCGGTGGTAGTAGCGCATTCGGCTGAGCAGTGTGGCGTTGTTGAGGGGGAGCGCCGCGAAGCCGGCGAAGGTGAGCGCGACGAATCCTGGCTGGACCTCGTCGCGAAAGCGCCTGCGCTGACGCGCGTAGACCTCTTCGCGGCGCGCGATCTTCTCGTGGCTGGTCATCGTCGCGTCGCCGTAGACCGCCTCGAGCTCGGCCACCAGGTCGTCGAGAAACAGCGAAAAGCGCTGCGCGTCGCGCCACCGGTCCTGCGCGCGGCCGCACCACACGGTGTCGGGTCCGCCCCCTTCGCGGTTGCAGAAGAACGCGGCTGCGCCGGTCCGGCCCACCCAAGTGGCGAAGCTCTCGTTGAAGCGCACCTCGCCGGGAAC
The DNA here is from genome assembly GCA_965221535.1 of Longimicrobiales bacterium. GTDB lineage: Bacteria > Gemmatimonadota > Gemmatimonadetes > Longimicrobiales > Gaopeijiaceae > Bin94. The sequence goes on from OZ244894.1 coordinate 663,728, forward strand.
GAAGAGGTGGTTGTGCGAGAGCTCGTGGATGATCGTCGCCACCAGCTCGACCTCGTCGTAGCGGACGATGGTCGAGAGGAGCGGATCGGAGAACCAGCCCAGCGTGCTGAACGCCGAGGTCGGCCTCAGGTAGGTGTCGAATCCCTCGTCTTCGAGCTTCTCCTGCTCGCGCAGCGCTTCGTCCAGATCGAAGAACCCCCGGTACGGCACGTGGCCCACGATGGGGAACCACCAGGTCACGGGCGCCAGCCTGTCGCGGTGCGCCGCCGACAGCACCATCGCGAGGGTGTCGCGGTCCAGCTGGGTGTAGGTGGTGTAGCTGTCGCCCACGTCGAGCTCCAGCGCGTTCATTGCGTACTCGCGCGCCTCGCGGGCCAGCGTCAGCTTGCCCCGGGTGCGCTCGTCGATGTCGGGCGAGAGGATCACCTCGGGGATCGGTCGGCGCGCGCTTAGGATCTTCGCCTCGGCCCACCCCGCCTTGATGACGTACATGGGCGAACACGCGGAGCCCGGCCATAGCGCCGCCGCCACCACCAGAACGCACGCGACGGCCGCGAGCCGCCTAGCGCGCGGCCGCCGTCGGGCGCGGGACTTTGCTGCGACCGGGCTCACGTCGGCGCGTCCTACCTGCCGCCGCCCAGGTTCCTGATGAGCGGGATACCGCCTTCGGTGGGCACGTACACCAGCGACCCCTCGGGCATCTGCGACAGCTGCTGGATGTAGAAGAAGGTCAGGTACTCCTGCGTCAGCCCCGAGGAAATGATCTGCTGGGCCTCGGCGATCCCCTTGGCCTCTTCGGCCTGCTGCCGGGCCTGCTCCTGAATGATCTGCGTCTGGAACTCCTCTGCCGCCACCTGCTGCTCGCGCTCAAGCTTCTGCTCGATCGCTTCGCGCACGCGCGGCGGGGCCTGTATGTCGCGCACGAACACGTCCTTGACCTCGATCCGGTCTCCCGCCTTGGCCTGGATCTCGGTGCGCATGGCGTCGGCCACGTCGCGCCGGTTCGGCGAGAAGATGTCGTTGATCGACTTGGTGGCCACGGCGTCGCGCACCCCGTTCCTGACCGCGTTCAGCACGATCTGGCGCTTGATCTCGGTCTCCGAGCCGATGCGCTGGTAGAGGCTCGGCGCGTTGCCGCCGTTGATCTGGAAGATGATCGACACCTCGAGCGTGACGTTCAGCTGCTCGGACGTCTGCGCCTCGATCTGCTCGACGCTGCCCTGTGCGGGGAACGACTGTTCGCGAACGGACATCCGTTCCACCGTGGCCAGCGGGTTGATCAGGTTGACGCCGGCCACGAGCGGCCGCTGCTCGACGCTCCCAAGGAAGTGCTCGACGCCGACCTCGCCCACGCGGATGACGACCAGCGTGTTCGCCCCGACCAGGATCAGGCCGAATGCCATGACCAGCGTGCCCGCCAGCTTGTTCGGAATCTTCGTGTTCGACGACGGGATGGTGCGAACGATCAGTCCTGCGACGATCACGACCACCGCGATTGCCAGGAAACCCATGCTGTCCTTCCTTTCACTTGACGTAGATGGAGAATTGTCCTATAATTAGGGTTTGTGCCGTGTGGACTTGGGCCTGTCCCCCGGGCCCCGTCAGGGGTCGGACTTTCTCAGCGCAACCGTAGGCAGAAAGTGAAGGGCGCGCCCGCGGCCCCCGGTCGTCAGGAAGCCCGCGCCGACCAGGTCTTCGAGCTCCCGCCTCGCGGTCGGATAGCTGACGTCGAAGGCGGTGCGGTAGTCGGCGTTGGCCAGGCGGGGGCGCTTCCGGAAGAGCTCCCGCAGCTTCGGTATGCGGTCCTCGAGGAACCAGCGCTGCGCGTCGAGATCGGCGCCCAGATAGTACACGCACGATTCGTCGCGGGGCCCCGCCGGCGCGACGATGTCGCCGTCGACGAGTTCCTGAACCTTCCGTTCGGCCTCGGTGGCGGAAACCGCATTGAGCCGGCGATAGTCGTCTTCGGTGAAGCCGTCCGGGCAGGCCAGCAGGATGCGCTTCTGGTCGACGTCGATCGGCAGCCTGCCCACGGTCCAGTGCCAGCCGGGGCCGGAGGTTGCGAGCTGGACCTTGTTGTGCAAGGTGACGGTGAACCGACCGCTGTTGCTGCCGAACTGCGGCTCCAGGAGCAGCGAGTCGTCCATCTCGCCGAAGACGCGCACAAGCCCCGCCGCCTCGCAGCCCATGAGCTTCTTGTCCTGCAACACCTTGTTCAACAGGGGGTTGCGCGTCTTGCGGACCACCTTGCCAGCCGTCACGTCGGCTGCAGAAAACGGCTCGAGGGGCAGGCCCGGGCTTGTCACTTCGACGCGGTCGTCGTAGAACACGACCTCGATCTCGGCGATTCCGTCGTAGTCCCGGTGGGCGATGGCGTTGATCAGGACTTCGCGCCAAGCGAACTCGGGATACTCTGCAACGTGGCGAAAGAAGACGCGCCGCAGCTGCTCGGACAGCCCGATCTGCTCGCGCACAAGTCCGAGCCCTTCGCCGATCGCGCGGGCAAGCGGCGGCCCCGCGTAGGCCATCGACGTGACGCTTTGCCGGTGGCCGAAGATGCGCGCGGTGCCCGCGGCGCGCATCACGCGGATCCCCGCTCCCGGATTCCAGTGCCGCGGCGAGGTGCCGGCGAAGAGCAGCAGGGCGGCGTTGGTGATTCCCCAGTCCGGCGCGCTGCCCTTGATCAGGCCGTAGTCCCGAAGCGCTTCCAGCACGGGCTTGCCGCCCGAGGGCGTGTCCTTCAGGAATGACTTGGCGAGCTCCAGATCGAGTTCCGAAAGCGAGGCTTTGGGTCTGACGCGCTGCTCATAGTCCGCGACGGTGCTTCGTGCCGCGCCGCCGCCAGGCCGACGCCGGGTGCGCCGCATGCCGGGGATAACGCGATGCGTGGGATCGACTCTGTCCAATGGCTGGGTCCGACTTGGTATTGTGGCGTGGATTGGGTATTGTGGCGGCGATCCGTACGGCGGGCTGCGGCCCGTGCGACCCTCAACATGCCAACGCGGACAGCGCGCCGCCAGTGCCACCGAAAGGCAGCGACCATGGAGAACACTAGCCCCAATCGGCTCGAAGGGAAGGCCGCCGTGATCACCGGCGCGTCATCGGGAATCGGGCGGGCCGTGGCCCGGGCGCTGGCGGCGGAAGGCGCGGCGGTCGTGCTGGCCGCCCGTCGCCGCGACCGGCTGGAGGACGACGCGAGGAGGCTCCAGGCCGCCGGCGCACAGGCCGTGGCCGTCCCAACCGACGTGACGAGCCTGGGGGACATGCAGGCTCTGGTGGCCAGGGCCGTCGACGCCTTCGGCCGCGTGGACATCTTCGTGAACAACGCGGGCATCATGCCGCTTTCGCCCCTGGCGGAGGCCCGGGTCGAGGACTGGACGCGCATGGTCGACGTGAACGTCAACGGAGTGCTGCACGGGATTGGCGCGGTGCTGCCCCACATGCTCGAACGGGAAAGCGGGCACATCGTGAACGTGGGGTCGATCGCGGGGCGGCGCCCGTTCCCGGGCGGCACCGTGTACGCGGCGACCAAGTTCGCGGTGCGCTGCCTCTCGTGGGGTCTCCACCTGGAGCTGGGGGCCGAGCGCGGCATACGCACCACCGACATCCAGCCGGGCTACGTCGACACCGAGCTGATCAGCACGATGCCCGATGCCGCAGCCCGCGACGCCTGGGCGGAGCGATGGTCGGACAAGCGGGCGCTGCAGGCCGACGACGTCGCGAACGCGGTCCTGTACGCGGTGACCGCGCCGCCGCACGTGGCGGTGAGCGAGGTGCTGGTGCGACCCCTGGACCAGCCGACGTAGCCGCGGGGCCCCGGCGGAGCGCCGGGCGGGAGGCGGTCAGGCCACCGCGCCCGCGAACTGCAGTTCGTGGAGGCGGCGATACAGCCCCTCGCGGGCGAGGAGCGCGCCGTGTGTGCCCTCTTCCACCAGCTTGCCGTGGTGCATGACCAGGATCCTGTTGGCGCCCCGCACCGTCGAGAGGCGGTGGGCGATGACGAGCGAGGTGCGGCCCCGCATGAGGCGGTCGGTGGCCTCCTCGATGCGCGCCTCGATCTCGGAATCGACCGAACTGGTGGCCTCGTCCAGGACCAGAATGGCGGGGTCGAAGGCCAGGGCTCGCGCGAACGAGAGAAGCTGCCGCTCCCCCACCGAGAGGCTGGCGCCGCGTTCGCCAAGAGGCTGGGCCGCGCCCTGCGCGAGCCGGTGGACGAATGGGGCGGCCCCCACGGCGTCCAGCGCCGCGGCCGTCGCGTCGGCGTCGATGTGTGCCGAGCCGAGACGGACGTTGTAGTCCACCGACTGGCTGAACAGGAAGATGTCCTGGAGCACGAGGCCGATCCGACCGCGCAAATCCCGCAGGCGCAACTGGGTGATCGGCACGCCGTCGATCAGGATGCGTCCCCGCTGGGGCTCGTAGAACCTCATCAACAAATTGATGATTGTGGTCTTTCCCGCACCGGTGTGCCCGACGATGGCCAGCTTCTCGCCGGGAGCGACCGTGAACGACAGGTCGCGGATGACCCAGTCGCGGTCGTCGCCCTGGTACGCGAACCACACGTTCTCGAAGCGGATCTCGCCCGGTGCGCCTGCGGGCAGCGAGCGGGGCGCGGCGGGATCCACGATCGTCGGCTCGCGGTCGAGCAGGCGGAAGATGCGCTCCGACGACGCCATCGCGCCCTGAAGCAGGTTGTACTTCTCGGAAAGGTCCTGAATGGGGCGGAAGAAGCGGCGGGCGTAGTCGAGGAACGCGGCCAGCACCCCGATGGTGACCGCGCCCTGGATCATTGCGCCGCCGCCGTACCAGATGATCAGCGCCAGCGCCACGGCCGTGAAGACTTGGACCAGGGGGAAGAAGAGCGCGTAGTACGTGATCGAGCGGAGGTGCGCGTTCAGGTAGTCGTCGTCCAGGTCCTTGAAGCGCGCCAGATCGGCGTCCTCGCGGTTGAAGAGCTGCACGACGCGGATCCCGGTGAAGCGTTCCTGCAGGAAGGCGTTTAGGCGCGCCAGCCGCACGCGGATGTCGCGGTAGGCCGACCGGATGCGCGAGCGGAAGACGAAGGCGGTGTAGCCCACGAACGGGAGCACGCTGAAGGTGACGAGCGCCAGTTCGGCGTCCATCTGGAGCATGGCCGCCACGATGAAGAACAGGATGAAGAGATCGCCGAAGACCGTGACCACGCCCGAGCTGAAGAGCTCGTTGAGCGTCTCGACGTCGGATGTGATCCGCGTCATGAGACGGCCCACCGGGTTGCGGTCGAAGTAGGCCAGATCGAGCTGCTGGAGCTTTCGGAAGATCTGGGTGCGCAGGTCGTACATGACGCGCTGGCCAAGCCAGGTTGCGACCAGGGCTTGGACGTACTCGAAGACGAAGATCAGGACCGTCGCCGAGAGGAACAGAATGGCCAGGAAGGCGAGCTGTCGGCCGTCGCCGCTCGGGATCGCCTCGTCCAGCGCGATCATGGTGAGGTAGGGGCCGACAACCCCGAGCAGCGACGCCAGCAGCAGCAGAGCCAGCGCCCCCGCCACCTGCCACCTGTAGGGGCGCAGGTAGCGCAGCAGGCGGGCCATCAGGCGCGAGTCGTACGCCTTGCCGAGCACCTCCTCCTCGTAGCCGGTGCTCACGGGGCGGGGGCGTCCTCGGGCGGCCCGCCGCCGCCGGATGGCCTCGATGCCGCAGGCGCTTGCGCCATGGGTGCCTAGACGCTCCCCGCCGCCACCAGATCCAGCCCGTCCAGCAGCCGCTGCATCTTGTCCCACGGGCCGACCGTGGCGCGCAGTCCGTTCGCCAGCTTCGTGGGTCCCCGGAAGGGCCGGACGCGCACCCCGCAGCGTTCAAGTCGCCGGGCCATGTCGTCGAGCTCGTCTTCGGGGCGCAGGATGAAGACGAAGTTGGCCGCCGAGGGCGGGACATCGTAGCCCCGGTGCCGAAGCGATTCCTGCACGCGCTCGCGGTTCGCGCGGGTCTCGGCGATCGTGTCCGCAAGCCACGACGACGGGCTGGCGATGGCCGCCGCCGCCGCCGCCGAAGTCACGCCCGAGACCACGAACGGCCCGCGGCCCTTGTCCACCTCGAGCGCCAGAGCGGCGCTTGCCACCCCGTACCCCGCGCGCAGACCGGCCAGGCCGTACGCCTTGGACAGCGTCTTGACGCAGATGGTGCGCTCGCCGGCAAGCGCCATTTCGAATGGCGTCGCGTCGGCCAGGCCTCGGTTGTATTCGCCGTAGGCCTCGTCGATGATCAGGATGCTGCCGACCGCCTCGGTGCGCTCCTGCACCTCGCGCATCCACTCGTCCGGGATCGCCTCGGCCGTCGGGTTTCCAGGATTCGGCGCGAACACGATGGCCGGCTCCTTCCCGGCGAAGGCCGCCGGGTCGTCCATCCCGACGCTCCACTCCACCGGCGCCGGCCTGTGCCCGTTCATGACCGCGAGCATCGCCGCGGCGGGCCAGCCCGGGTCGAGGTAGCGCATGGTGGTTGGCGCGACGGCGCGCATGAGCGCATCCAGCACGCCGGTCCCGCCCGCGCCCGTGGTCACGTTCTCGGCAGCGACGCCGAGCCGGGTGGCCACGGCGTCCACCAAGCGCTCCGAGTAGCTGCCGGGGTATTCGGACGCCTCGGTCGTTCCCGTCCCGGAAAGCACGTCGAGCGCGGCGGGGTGGGCGCCCCACAGGTTCCGGTTGTCGCTCAGATCCGCCGCAATGGGCGAGCGGTCGGGCAGGTAGCGGGCGAGCGGGCCGTAGTCCGTCCGCGGGTAGATGTCCATTGCGGCGTCTTCCGTGCTGGTAGATTGGTGGGATGCGGTGGCCGTTCACCCAGCCGCGCGCGCCCTTCCCGCGTGCTCGGCGCGTGCGCACCGGTGCGCGACGGCCGTTCCACGGTCGGGGAAACCGCGCGCCTTGGCAACGGGTGCGGCGCCCGGACGCGTTCGACGGGGACACTCGGAGGTTCATGCACGAGCCGATTCGGATCAGGGGCGCGCGCCAGCACAACCTGAAGGGGATCGACCTGGATCTCCCCCGCAACGCGCTCACCGTGGTCACCGGCCCTTCCGGCTCGGGCAAGTCGTCGCTCGCGCTCGACACCCTCTTCGCGGCGGGCCAGCGGCGCTACGTCGAGGCGCTGTCCACCTACGCCAAGCAGTTCCTCGACCGCCTCGAAAAGCCCGATGTGGACCGGATCGAGGGACTCTGCCCGGCCGTGGCCATCGAACAGCGCAACCCAACCACTTCGAGCCGCTCCACCGTGGGCACCGCCACCGAGGTCTACGACTTCCTCCGCCTCCTCTTCGCCCGCGTCGGTCGCACCCACTGCCCCGACTGCGGCGACGAGGTGCGCCCCGATTCGGTGGGCAGCGCCGCCGACGCGGTGTCCGAGCTCCCCCCGGAGACCCGCATCATGGTGGGCTTTCCGCTCAACCGCAGCGACCGGGTCTCGCACCGGCTGGTCGCCCGGAACCTGCGCGCCCTCGGGTTCGCGCGCGTCATTGCCGACGGCGTCCCCGCCGAGCTGTCCGAACTCCTCGCCCCCAACGCCGAGCCGGGGGTTGCGGCGCCCGATCTGGCCCAAGCCCGCGACGTGACCGTTGTAGTGGACCGCATGAAGGTGACGAAAGAGCCCGACCAGGGCTGGCGCGACCGCGTGACCGACGCGCTCACCACCTGTTTTCGCGAGGGAGAGGGGGAAGCTGTGGTCATCGTCGCGGGCCGGGACCCAGCGAATGGCCTGCGCTTCTCCGAGGCGTTCCGATGCCCGCGCCACCCGGCAACCAGCTTCGCGCAGCCCGAACCCAAGCTCTTCTCGTTCAACAACCCCTACGGCAGCTGCCCCGTCTGCACCGGCTTCGGCGCAACGCTGGAATACGACCCCGCGCTGATCGTGCCCAACCCCGAGCTGTCGCTCGAAGAGGGCGCCGTCGATCCCTGGGCGAAGCCCCGCTACACGCAGGAACGCGCGGCGCTGCGCCGGTTCGCCGCTCGCGAGGGCGTTTCGGGCTACACGCCGTGGGCGGAGCTGCCCTACGACTTCCGCGAGAGCGTCCTGCGCGGCAAGGACTCGTTTGTGGGCGTCATGGACTTCCTGGCCTCGAAGGAGCGCAAGCGATACAAGCAGTACATACGGATCTTCCTGCGCCAGTACCAGCGTCCCATGCCGTGCAGGGCGTGCGGAGGGTCGCGGCTCCGTCCCGAGGCGGGACACGTCACGGTCGACGGGCTCGACATTGGCCGCGTGAGCGAGCTGCCGATCGGGGATCTGCCCGACTGGCTGGATCGCCTCGATCTGCGCCCCATGGAGGCCCGGATCGGCGCCACGATCCTGAGGGAGCTGCGCGCCAGAACGCGGTTCCTGGTGGACGTGGGGCTCGGCTACCTGACCCTGAGCCGCCAGATGCGCACGCTCTCGGGCGGCGAGGCGCAGCGCATCTCGCTTGCCAACTCGCTGGGCTCGCGGCTCGTGGACACCCTGTATGTGCTCGACGAGCCGTCGATCGGGCTCCACCCGCAGGACATCGACGCCCTGCTGGGGCTTCTGGAGCGCCTGCGCGACGGGGGCAACACCGTGGTGGTCGTCGAGCACGCCGCCGCCGCGATCCACGCCGCCGACCATGTGGTGGAGCTGGGGCCCGGGTCGGGCGATCTGGGCGGCGAAGTGGTCTTCGAGGGCGCGCCCGGGGCGCTCGCCGATGCCGACACCGGCACCGGCCGCTACCTGGCGCGCCTGGCGTCGGCCGAGGCCGTGGCGTCCGGGCCGCCCAAATCGCGGCGTCCCGTCGACGGCGCGCGCATCCGTCTCGAAGGCGCGACCCTGCACAACCTGCGCGGCGTCGACGCCGAGTTCCCGGTGGGAGCGACGACTGCGGTCACGGGCGTGTCGGGATCGGGCAAGTCCACCCTGGTGCACGACATCCTGTACCGCGCCCTGGAACGCGAACTGCGCGAGGGCCGCACCTCGGCCAAGAAGCACCTGGGCGACGTGATCGGCTCGTGGCGCGCGCTTACGGGGCTCGAGCACGTCGACGACGTTGTGCTCATCGACCAGAGCCCGATCGGTCGCACGCCCCGCTCCAACCCGATCACCTATGTCAGGGCTTGGAGCGAGATCCGGCGCATCTTTGCGAGCCAGCCGGCGGCGCGCAGGGCGCGGCTCGAGGCGCGCAGCTTCTCGTTCAACGTCACGGGCGGCCGCTGCGAGAACTGTGCCGGCGCGGGCTTCGTACGTGTCGAGATGGTGTTCATGGCAGACCTTCACGTGCCCTGCGAGGTGTGCGAGGGAAGGCGCTACCGCCCCGAGGTCCTGGACGTCAAGGTGCGCGGCCACAACGTCAACGAAGTGCTCGACTTCACCGTCGACCGCGCCATGCGCTTCTTCCTGCGCGAGCCCAAGCTCGGCCACGCGCTCTGGCACCTGCAGCAGGTTGGGCTCGGCTACCTTCGGCTGGGCCAGCCCGCCACGCACCTGTCGGGCGGCGAGGCGCAGCGCCTCAAGATCGCGCGGGAGCTGATCGGCGCGGCTTCGCGCGACGGCGGGCGCAAGGTCTACATCCTGGACGAGCCGACCACCGGCCTTTCGGGCGAAGACGTGGCGCTGCTGAACGGGGTGCTGCGCAAGCTGGTCGCGGCGGGCAACACGCTGATCGTGGTCGAGCACGACCTCGATGTGATCAGGGAGGCGGACTGGGTGGTGGACTTGGGGCCCGGAGCGGGGGAGGGGGGTGGCCGGGTCGTCGCCATGGGGCGGCCCGAAGATGTGGCCGCCGTGCCGGAGAGCGCGACGGGCCGGTTCCTTGCGGGGGGCGGGGCCGCTGGGGGCGGGGCTCCTGGGCGCGGCGCCTCCGCGCGCGGCGGCTCTGCCCGCGGCGCGACGCTTCCCAGCGCTGAAATGTGATGTCTGGATGTCCTCTCGTTTCCGTCGTGCTGCCAGTGCGCGACGGCGCCGCCACGCTTGATGCCGCGCTCGCGTCGCTGGCCGCTCAAACGCTTGCGCGCTTCGAGGTCGTGGTTGTGGACGACGGCTCCCGCGACGACACGCCCGCCGTCGCGCGGGCCTGGGAGCGGCGCGACGCCCGCTTCCGCGTGGTGCGCACCGAGCCGCAGGGCATCGTGGCGGCGTTGCAGCGCGGGCTAGCCCGGGCGCGCGCCCCATACGTGGCGCGCATGGACGCCGACGACGTCTCCCACCCCGAACGGCTGGCCGCCCAGATCGACCTGCTCGAACGGTCGCCCGGCCTGGTTGGCTGCGGCGCCGGCGTGCGCTACGTCCCCGAATCGGGCGTTGCGCCCCGGGCCGCCGAATACGCGGCGTGGCTCAATTCCATGACCGACTGGGAGACCGTGGCCGCCAACATCTTTGTGGAGTGCCCCCTGGCGCACCCCACCTTCATGTTCCGCACGGCAGCGCTCGCCGCGGTCGGAGGCTACCGCCACCGCGCCTGGCCCGAAGACTACGACCTGCTGCTCCGCCTGTGGCGCCGCGGCGACCGATTCGTGGCCGTGCCCCGCGTGCTTCTAGACTGGGGGAACGGCGAGGGGCGCCTGAGCCGCACCCACCCGGCGTATTCGCTGGCCGCGTTCCGGGCCTGTCGGGTGCACCACCTCCGCCGCAGCCTGCTCACGGATCGCGACGGCGTGGCGATCTGGGGCGCTGGCCCCACCGGCAAGGCGCTGGCGCTGGAGTTCCAGCGGCAGGGAGTGCCGGTGCAGGCCTTCGTCGAGGTCGATCCCCGCAAGATCGGGCAGGTGGTCCACGGCGCCCCGGTGCGGTCGATGCGCGCGGCGGGCGAGTTCCCGCGGGCGCTCCACGTGGGCGCAGTGGCCCGCACGGTCGGCCGCGCTGCGGTGCGCCATGCGGCCCGCACTGCAGGCCTTGCCGAAGGCGTGGACTTCGTGGCTATGGCGTGAGGCGCGTCAGGCCCTCCGCGCGCTCTCCAGCAGCTCGGCAGCCGTGTCGCACTCGATGATCCGGTCGCCAATGCCCGCGATCCGATCGGCGTCGCCGATCTCCGCGAGCAACCGAGCGAGCTCCTCGGCCACACCCCCGCCGAACTTCAGCCGCGCCTGCCGACAGACGAGACTCGCCCGTCCTTCCGCCCGTCCTTCCGCCCGTCCCTTGCTCCGGCCCTCCCGGTGCAAGCGCTCCTTCATCTCCTCCACGCCCGCGTAGATCATGTCCGCCTCCGAGACACGTTTGCTGCCGAGGGATCGAGCTCCATGCTCGCAATCCAAGAAACCACATCGTTCCCCAGCGAAGAGTGTCGCGCGATCTCCCTCAGGTCAAGCACGACATGGCTCATGCGCGCTTGGCGATCCGCGAGCCAGCCGGGGCGTTGGAATGGCTGGATGGGACTAATTGCAAAGGGGCCGTCCCGCGAGGGCCGGGCGACCCTCTTCCCGAGGCCGTGGGCCACGCCCTGCCAGGACCCGCTCAGGCCCTTGAACGAGAGCCTCTAAACTGTTACTATAAAAGATTATCCGTCGCACGCCGGAACGCCTCGAAAGCCATGTTTCGGCACCCTCCCAGGCCCACTGGGACTCCGTCCTTTTCCTCTGCCCGACAGCCATGGCCGAAAACGATCCGGGAACTACCGGCGAGCGGGTTCTCGAACGAATCCTCGAACAGGAGATGCGCGAATCGTTCATCGACTACTCGATGAGCGTTAACGTGCAGCGGGCCCTTCCCGACGTGCGGGACGGGCTCAAGCCGGTGCACCGGCGCATCCTCTACGCGATGTCCGAGCTGGGGCTCTCGCCGGGGCGCGCGTACAAGAAGTGCGCGACCGTGGTGGGCGAGGTGCTGGGCAAGTACCACCCGCACGGCGACTCGGCGGTCTACGATGCGCTGGTGCGGATGGTGCAGGACTTTTCGCTGCGCTACCCGCTCGTCGACGGCCAGGGCAACTTCGGGTCCATCGACGGCGACTCGGCGGCGGCCTACAGGTACACCGAGGCCAGGCTGCAGCGCCTCTCCATGGAGCTGCTGGCCGACATCGAAAAGGACACGGTCCGCCTCGACGAGAACTTCGACGGGCGGCTCAAGGAGCCCTCGGTGCTGCCGTGCAAGGCGCCCAACCTGTTGATCAACGGCTCGTCGGGGATCGCGGTGGGGATGGCGACCAACATCCCGCCCCACAACCTGCGCGAGGTGGTTGCCGGCCTGCTGGCGCTGATCGACGACCCGCAGCTCTCGCAGGCGGAACTCGAGCGGCACATCACGGGGCCGGACTTTCCGACGGGCGGATACATCTGCGGCACCGACGGAGTCGAGGAGGCGTACCGGACCGGGCGCGGGCGGATCGTCATTCGCGCGCGGGCCGACATCGAGCACGACGACGACGGCCCGGCGCGGATCATCGTGAGCGAGATCCCGTTCATGGTGAACAAGGCCCGCCTGATCGAGCAGATCGCGGGGCTGGTGCGCGACAAGCGGATCACGTCGATTCGCGACCTGCGCGACGAATCGGACCGCGACGGGCTCCGCGTCGTCATCGAGCTGAAGCGCGACGCAGTGCCGCAGATCGTGCTGAACCGCCTCTACAAGCACACGCAGATGCAGTCCACCTTCGGCGTGATTCTGCTGGCGCTGGTCGACGGCGTCCCCAGGGTCATGCCGCTCAGAGACATGCTGACCCACTTCATCGACCACCGCCACACCGTGGTCGTGCGGCGCAGCGAGTTCGACCTGGCCGCCGCCAGAGAGCGCGAGCACGTGCTCGAGGGGCTGCGCATCGCGGTCGACAACATCGACGAGGTGGTGCGGATCATCCGGGGGTCGCGCGACGCGGCCGAGGCCGCGGTGGGGCTGAGGAGCGCCTTCGACCTTTCGGAGCGGCAGGCCCGGGCCATCCTGGACATGCGGCTGTCGCGCCTGACCGGCTTGGAGAAGGAGAAGCTGGACACCGAACTCGCCCAGGTGCGCGAGCGGATCGCCGAGCTGGTGCGGATCCTGTCCGACCGAGCGGTCCGCATGGGGATCATCAAGGACGAGCTGCGGGAGATGGCCGCGCGCTACGGCGACGACCGCCGCTCCGAGATCGTCGGCACGGTTTCGTCGTTCGACGTCGAGGACCTGATCGCCGACGAAGAGGTGGTGCTCACCATGTCGCGCCAGGGGTACGTGAAGCGAATTCCGATCGACACCTACCGGGCCCAGCGGCGCGGCGGGCGCGGCATGCAGGGCATGGAGACCAAGGAGGAGGACTGGGTCGAGCACCTGTTCGTCGCGTCCACCCACGACTACCTGATGGCCTTCACCGACCAGGGCCGCTGCCACTGGGTGAAGGTGTGGGGGATTCCCCACGGCAGCCGCTACTCCAAGGGCAAGCCCATCGTCAACTTCCTCGAGCTGGATCCGGGCGAGAAGGTCGCGTCGGTGCTGCCGGTGCGCGAGTTCAGCGGCGACCGCTTCCTGCTGTTCTGCACCAGGAACGGCGTCGTCAAGAAGAGCCCGCTGTCGGCGTACGGAAACGTGCGCTCCATGGGCATCTACGCGATCAAGTTCCGCGAGGGCGACCAGCTCATCGACGTCCGGATCACCGACGGCACCAACGAGGTGGTCCTGGCGACCCGCCGGGGCAAGGCGATCCGCTTCCACGAGTCCGACGTGCGGCCCATGGGGCGCCACACCGAGGGCGTGATGGGCATTCGTCTGGGCAAGGACGACGAGGTGGTGGGAATGGTGGTGGTTCGCAGGCCCGACGAGACGCTGCTGAGCGCGACCGAGCACGGAATGGGGAAGCGCAGCCAGATCGGCGACTACAGGTTGCAGCAGCGGGGCGGGCAGGGGGTGATCAACCTGAAGCTGTCGCAGAAGACGGGCCGGGTGGTGGCGGTGCGGGCGGTCACGCGCGACGACCAGCTGATGGTCATAACGCGCAAGGGCGTGGTGAACCGCCAGCCGGTCTCGGACATGCGCGTGATCGGGCGCGCGGCGCAGGGGGTGCGGCTGGTGAACCTCGACGAGGGCGACGCGCTGGTCGATGTCGCGCGCGTCGTGGGCGACGATGACGACCAGTAGCGACCCGCTGGTCTCGCTGGCCGAAATCGAAGCCGCGGCGGGGCGGATTCGCGGCACGGTGGTCCGCACGCCGCTCGTGCCCGACCCGGACCTGTCCGATGCGGTCGGCGGAGAGGTGAGGCTCAAGTGCGAGTCGCTGCAGAAGGCGGGCGCGTTCAAGGCCCGGGGCGCGTGCAACTTCATGGCGCGCCTGAGCCCTGACGAGCTGGCGCGCGGCGTGATCACCTACTCTTCGGGGAACCACGCGCAGGCGGTGGCGTTCGCGGCAGGCCTGAAGGGGGTGCGCGCCGTGGTCGTCATGCCCACCACCGCGCCCAAGGTCAAGAGCGACGGCGCCCGCCGGCTGGGCGCCCGGGTCGAGTTCGCCGGCACCACGTCCGAGCATCGCCGGGCGCGCGCCGAAGAGATCGCGGCGGCCGAGGGGCTGGTCATGGTGCCGCCCTTCGATCACCCGTGGATCATTGCGGGCGCGGGAACGGTGGCGCTGGAAGTGCTCGACGACTGGCCCGAGGTCGACACGCTGCTTGTGCCGATCGGGGGCGGAGGACAGATGGCGGGGTGCGCCGCGGCGTTCCGGCGCCTGAAGCCCGACGCCAAGGTGATCGGCGTCGAGCCGACGGGGGCGCCCACCATGCGGCGCGCTCTCGACGCAGGGGAACCGTCCACGCTGCCGGGCATCGACACCATCGCCGACGGCCTCGCCCCGACGCGCGCCGGCGACCTCACCTACGCGCACGCGGCCGCCTTCCTGGACGACGTGGTGCTCGTCGAGGACGACGACATCCGGCGCGCGGCGGCCCACCTCCTCACGCGGCGCAAGCTCGTCGTCGAGTACTCGGGCGCGGCCACCGTCGCCGCACTCGCATCGGGCCGCGTGCGTGCGCGGGGGCGCCGGGTCTGCGCGGTCGTCTCGGGCGGCAACCTGGACACGTCGCTCCTTGGCGACATACTGGCCGCCGCGCCCGATCAGGCGGCCTGACCCGCACGCCAGCCGCCCTCTCGCCGCTCGCTCGCCCGCCCTCCCGCCCAGAGACGCCGCCCATTGCCACGCACCGTGCTCCTGCTCTTCGACATTGACGGCACGCTCACCGTGGGCGGGCCCGGAAAGGCGGCGTTCGGCGCCGCGCTGCACGACGTCTACGGGACCACGGGGCCGCTCGCAAACCACGACTTCGCCGGGAAGACCGACCCGCTGCTGCTGCGCGAACTGTTGACGGCGGCAGGGTGCGGGGCGGGCGAGATCGAAGCCGGGTTGAGGCGGTTCTGGCGGCGCTACGATGCGGAGCTCGAGGCCAGGATCGATGCGGAACCCGTGACGGTTCTTCCGGGCGTCCACGACCTCATCGACGCGCTCGCCGCGCGCGACGACGTGTTTCTTGGCCTGGTCACCGGCAACGTCGAGGCCGGCGCGCGGCTGAAGCTCCAGTCGGCGGGCCTGTGGCACCACTTCCCCGTCGGCGCGTTCGGGTCCGACCACGAATCGCGCAACGAGCTGCCGCCCGTCGCGCTCGAACGGGCCGCTGCGCACTGGGGGCGACCGTTCCGGGGCGGCGACGCCGTGGTCATCGGCGACACCCCCCGCGACGTCGAGTGCGGCAACCAGGTCGGCGCCGCCACCGTGGCCGTGGCGACGGGCCGCTTCTCAGAGCGGGCGCTCCGGGCGACGGGCGCTGACCGTGTGCTGACCGATCTCGCGGACACCCGCGCCGCGATCGAATTGCTGACGGACGGCGTGCTCACAACGCCCCGCCCGCGTCTGTGAGCGCCTCCGCAGCATTGTCCCCCCACGCGTCGTCCCCTGTGCGCTCCCGCAGCATCGTCCCACACGGCTCCGTGAGCGCTCCCCGGTATTGTCCCCACGCGCCGCACGCCCCATTTTTTCCCAAGTCCCGCCGCGCTCCTGCCGGAGCCGGGGGGTTCGAGAGACACCAGCATGGAGCAGGCTAGCAATGAAGAACTTCTACATCATCATCGGCGGGGTGGCCGTGGTCGGCGTGGCCGTCGTCGGCTTCACGATGCGGAGCGGCGGTCCGACCGCAACCGTGCCGGTCGATCTGGGCGACATCGCCGATTCGGAGCTGGTCGACCTGGCCCAGGGCGTCGTGTACGGCGACCCGAACGCGCCGATCACAATCATGGAGTTCGTAAACTACCAGTGCGGGGGTTGCCAGACGTTCGCGTCGCTGGTCAAGCCGCAGCTGGACTTGGCCTACATCCAGGACGGCCAGGCCAAGCTGGTCCTTCACGACTTCCCGACTGCCGGGCTCCCGCATTCCTTCGTCGCTGCGCGCGCGGTCCGCTGCGCCGGCGACCAGGATCGCTACTTCGACTACCACGACGAGATATTCCGCACGTTGCGCGAGTGGTCCGTGCCGCGCAGCCCCGTTGGCCACTTCAAGGATCTGGCCGACGGTCTGGACCTGGACACGCGCGCCTTCGGCGCATGCCTGGACAGCGACAGGCACGCCGACGTGGTCACCGCGAACCTGCAGCTGGGCCTCAGGCTCGGCGTGACCGGAACGCCCAACATCTTCGTCCACGACGGGGGTCCGCCCTTCCAGAAGCTCGGCGGGTTCCAGTTCATCGACATCCAGCAGGCCGTGGAAGCCATAAGCCAGAATTGACCGACCTGTCGCAGCAGCACCCGGGCGGCGACGAGCAGCCGACGCCCGCCGACTCCACGCCCGCCGCCCCGCCGACCACCGGCGGACCGGTCAACCGCATGGTTGCGGCCGTCCTGTCCCTGGTCGGCGTGTTCCTGGCCTTCTACCTGATGGCGGACAACCTGGGGTGGACGCCGCCGGTTCCGTGCGGGACCGGGGCGTGCGGGCTCGTGCAGTCGTCCAAGTACGCCTGGATCGGTCCCGTGCCGGTGTCCGCAGTCGGCTTCGCCGGGTACCTGGGGCTGTTCGCGCTCTCGATCGCGGGGCTGCAGCGCTCGCTGGCCGGCTCACGCGCGATCGCCTTCCTGCTCTTCGCGGGCGCCCTCCTCGGCGTGCTCTTCAGCGCCTACCTGACCTACCTCGAGGCGGTGGTCATCCAGGCATGGTGCCGCTACTGCGTGGCGTCGGCCATCCTGATCACCGCGATCTTCGCGGCGACGCTGCCCGAGGTGAGGCGCTTCCGGGGGCGCCAGCCAACGACTTAGTGGCGGTTCCTGAAGGCGCGAGGCGTGGAGTGAGTCGGAGCAGCGCGGACAGCGCCTATGGGTCGTTGCGCATGGCGGGGTGACGCTCGCTGGCAACTCCGATCGCCCGCTCCAGCGACCACTCCCCCACCACCCCGGGCGGCCACCGCCCAGACCGGCACGCGCCCAGCAACGCCGCGGCCTCGGCCCGCGCCCGCCCAGCCAGCTCGCTGTCGACCAGCGCAGCCGCCTCGGCCTCGTCCAGTTCGGCTTCGTCCAGCAGCAGCGCCCCACCCCCGGGCGGCACCCAGACGTCGAGGCACAGGTCGGTCGTCGCCCACGCCCCCGGGCCCACGAACTCCACAGGCGTGAGGATGTTGGCGTACACGCCCGTGAACGTGCCGTCGGCGAGGTGGAAGAGCCCGATGTCGTGCCAGGCGCCGGGGAGGGTGAACCATATCACCGGCGAGCCCGGCTCCAGAATGGTCGCGCCACCTCGCCCGCCTACGCGCGCGGGCGCTTGCATGGGCGTATGGGACTGGAAGGTGACGATCCCCGCCGGACCGCTCTCGAGCACGAGCTGCCGGTAGGTCTCGGCGGCCCGTCCAATCCGCCGGTAGTGGATGTCGACCCAGGATCCCGGCCGGGGCAGCGCGGTCAACCGTCGCCGAACAGGTCCGGGTTCGCGCGCTCGATGAACACGTTCATGATTCCCCCGCAAACCGCCGGGCTCCACGACGTGAAGTCGTCGGTGAGGTCGACCCGCACCGTGGTCGGAGGCCCGCCGTCGAAGAGATCCTGGGCAGCCGCGATCACCTCGCCCTCGCCGCACCCGCCTCCGACCGTCCCCGCAATCACGCCCTCGCGCCCGATCAGCATCCGCGCACCCGTCTTGCGCGGCGTCGACCCCTTCGCCGACACGATCGTGGCCAGCACCGCAGGCTCGCGCAGGCCCGCCAGCAGCCCCATCACTTCCTTCTCGTCCATCCTCAGGCACCCTCTCCGCCAAAGAAACGCTCCACCACCCGCTCCTTCTCCACCAGCGGCACCCCCGTGCCGCCCGCATGAAACAGAATGATCTCGGCCACGACCGACACCGCGATCTCCGCCGGCGTCTGCCCGCCCAGGTCCAGCCCCACGGGCGCCCGCACCCGCCCCATATCCTCCGTCGTGAACCCCTCGCGCGCCAGCTGCTCGTGGGTCGCCCGCACCCGCCGCCTGCTCCCGATCATCCCGATGTAGCCGGGCGGCGCATCCATGCCCAGCAGCCGCACCAGGCACTCGTAGTCGAAGCTGTGCCCGCGCGTCACAAGAATCACGTGGTCCGAGGGCCCGAGCGCCGTCGCCGCGAACGGATCGCGAAAATCGATCACGCGCACCGCGTCCGCACCCGGAAACCGATCCGCCGACGCAAACTCCGTGCGGTCGTCCAGCACTTCGACCCGCATGCCCAGCATGCAACCCATATGGGCCAGCGGTATGGCAATATGGCCCGCGCCCACGATCACCATGCGCGCAGGCGGACCGTGCAGCTCCAGGTAGACGCGGGCGGCCAGGGCGCGCTGGCCGTCCCGGTATTCGAAATCGCGGCTCAGAGCACCGCGTGACTCCGTTGGAGGAAAGAGCGACGGCGCCGCCGCGGCCACCGCCTCGTCCAGGGCCGGGCTGCCGAGCGTGCCCCGGCTGCGCCTGCCGGAGAGCCACCACCGCCGCCCGATCATCGACCGGTCCGCCGCATCCACAACGACCGCCGTGTAGATGCGCTCGCCCTTTTCGAGCGCCTCCAGGACTCGGGCGGCTACCCGCGCGGCAGAGATCCTCATGCCGTCGGCTCCTTCCCGAAGCGGGACCGGTAGCGGCCCGGCGTGTCGATGTCGTCGATCGTCGCGGCGTCCTCGACCGGCACCTCGAGCACGCGCGCCGGGTCGCGACGCACCACAGCGCGGGCCCCCTCCTCAAGACCCGGCGCCATGAACTCGTGCGCGATCGCCATGTCGGCCAGCACCGGATGGCCGCGCTTCTCCCCATGGCGCGGCAACACGATTCGAGCGCGCGAAGACCGCCACCCCCGGATCAGCCTGCCCACCGTGTCCGCCGTCACGGCGGGGTTGTCCACAGGCGTGAACACGACGGCGCCGGGCCGGTCGTCGAGCTCGGGCAGGCCCGCCAGCGCGGCCTTCAGCGAGCCGATCTGGCCACCCTGGCCACCCATGTTCACCACCACACGGGCCCCGCAGCGCGCCGCCTCGGCCGCCACGGCTCCCGATCCGGACGCGGCGACCACCACCACCTCGGCGCAGCCTCCCCGCCGGAGCGTGTCCGCCAGCCGGGCCACGAACGTGACCCCGTCCGCCTCGAGGAGCGCCTTGGGAGCGCCCATTCGCGACGACTCCCCTGCCGCGAGCACGATCCCGACCGCGCGGCCCCGGCGACCCCTGCCATTCACGCGCCGCCCGCCGGAAACGCCGCGTGGAAGGTCCCGCCCGACTCGCCCAGTTCGCGAATGAGCGGGGCGGGCGCGAAGCGGGGGCCGTGCGTCGCTTCGAGCACCTCGAGCGTGCGCAGCACCTGGGCCGCGCCACGGTCGTCGGCCCACTTGAGCAGGCCGCCGCGGAAGGGGGAGAAGCCGGTGCCCATCACCATGCCCAGATCCACGTCGGCGGCCGATCCCACGACCCTTTCCTCGAGCACCCTTGCCGCCTCGTTCACCATCGCGAACAACAGGCGGTCCCGCACGCGGGCGTCGTCGGTGGCCGACCGCGCCCCGGCGAGCTTGATGTCGGCGTACACGCTTTTGTCGAACCCCTGCTCGCGTCCGCCCTCGTAGCGATAGAAGCCCTTGTCGCCCTTGCGCCCCAGCCTGCCCGACATCGCGAGCGCGACCAGCGACGGCGCCGGCGCCATCCGCTCCCCGAACGCCCGTGCCAGGACTTCGCCGGCGTGCGACATGACGTCGATCCCGATCTCGTCGATCAGCCGGAACGGCCCCATTGGCATCCCGAAGCGCTTCCAGGCCCGGTCGACGGCCGGGGCGTCGCACCCCTCGCCCAGCAGGTGGCCGGCCTCGTTCAGGCAGGGCCCCAGGACCCGGTTGACCAGAAACCCCGGCGCATCGCGCGTCACCACCGGAACCTTGCCCAGCCGGACCGCGAGCGCGGCGATCGTCTCGACCGTGTCCGCGTCGGTCGCGGCCCCCTTCACCACCTCGACCAGGGGCATGCGATGCACCGGGTTGAAGAAGTGCATCCCCGCGAACCGCTCGGGGCGCTCGAGCGCCTCCGCCATCTCGTCCACGGACAGCGTCGACGTGTTCGTCGCGATCGCCGCATGCGGCCCCGCCACCCCCTCGACCTCCCGGAGCACGGCGCGCTTGACCTCCATCCGCTCCACCACCGCCTCGACCACCAGATCGGCCGCCCCCACGCCCGCGTAGTCCACCCCGCCCGAAATGCGGTCCATCCGCGCCCCCGCCTCGCGCTTGCGGAGCGATCTGCGCCGGACCGCGCCGTCGAAGATCGAGCGAGCATGCGCAAGGCCGCGGGCCACCGCCTCGTGATGCACGTCCTTCATGCGCACCCAAATCCCGTTGTAGGCCGCCACCTGCGCGATTCCGCCGCCCATCGGCCCGGCGCCGAGCACCGCCATGCGCTCGACCGGCCGCGCCTTCCCCCCTTCCGACCACGGCGCCTTCCGGGCGCGCTCGCGCAGCCGGAACACGAACATCAGGTTCTTGCACTCGGGCGAAGCGACCAGCTCGCCAGCCGCACGGGCCTCGCGCTCCAGGCTTGCAGCGACCGGGCCGCGCACCCCCCTGCCCGCCACGTCCACAATCCTGAGCGGCGCCGGATAGCGGCCACCCGTCCGCTTGCGCACCCGCTTGGCCGCGGTCCTCAGCACCAGCGCGCGCCCGGGCGGCGTGCCATCGAGCAGGCGGCCCGCCAGCGTGCGGCGCCGTCCCTTGCGGCTGGGCGGCAGACCCTCGCCCCGCGCAAGCCGGCGTGCCACGTCCAGGCTGCGCTCCTCGAACTGATGTCGCGGCAGCACGCGGTCGACGAGCCCGATGCGGAGCGCCTTGGAGACCCGCGCGGGCTTGCCCGTCAGCATCATGTCGAGCGCGGCAGACAGTCCCACTAGGCGCGGCAGGCGCGTCGTGCCGCCCCACGCCGGCAAAATCCCCAGCAGCACCTCGGGCAGGCCGATGCGGGTGCCCTCTCCGTCGTCGGCGATGCGGTAGTCGCACGAGAGCGCCAGCTCGGTGCCGCCGCCCAGGCAGATGCCGCGGATCGCCGCCACGGTGGGAACGGGGAGCGCCGCGATCCGGCCGAAGAGCGCCTGGCCCCGCCGCGCGGCTTGTGCGCCCAGGTCCGGGTCGTCGACCGCTGCGATCGCGTTGACGTCGGCCCCGGCGATGAACGAGCCCGGCTTCGCCGACCGGAACAGCAGGGCGCGCAGGGAGCCGTCCGCCGCGGCGGCCTCGGCCTCTGCGGCCACGCCGTTCAGCGTGCGCAGGACCTTGCGGGTCAGGACGTTGTGGCCCCTCGCGGGATCGTCGAAGGTCGCCAGACCGATGCCGTCGGGACCGATCTCGAAACGGAGCCCTTCGCCGGGGCCGCCGGTTGCCGGCTCCGGGCGGGGGTTCACGCTGGCAGCCCGCCGAAGTCGCGCGGCGACCGTGTCGCGGTCAGTAGATGGGTCGGACGTCCGCGTTCTCGCGGCTCAGGCGCAGCACGAACGGCTCTCCGCGCGCGATCACGACGGGGACGTTCCAGTACAGCTCGTCGTAGGGGAGCCGGTGGCGGGCGTGCACCCAGTAGGCGCCGGGCGCGACCCCTCCCTCGAAGTCCGCAATGCCCGTGGCTTCGGTGGTGTCGGCGAGCTCCTCCAGCCCGACCTCCTCCATCTTCATGAAGCGCACCAGGTCATAGTCCTCGAACGCCTGATCGGCCCAGTCCGCCTGCACGACGCGCATGCTGTCCATCCGACCGATCGTCGCCTGCTGAAGCGCGTCGAACGCGTCGAACAGCCTGCCCATCTCTCTGTCGGCCTGATTGTACTCGTTCTCGAGCGGCTGGTATTCGCGGTAGAGCCGCCCGTACAGGCTCTCGGCCCGGTTCAGCCCCTCCATGGCGTCGTTGAGCTTCTGCAGCGTGTCCCGCAGGATCCCCCAGCGCGTCTCGGAATCGCGCCACGCCTGCTGGGCCGCCGCGATCTCGTCCCGGGCCGCCTCCAAGTCGGCAGGCATCTGCGGCTCCGGGAAGGCGGCCTCGGAGGCCAGCGAGTCGAAGATCTGGTCGCGGTCGTACGGCAGCAGGCGCACCTCGATGCCGTCGAGGGGCTCGGGGTTGGCTTCGTCCCCGAGCGCGGCGAAGACCGTCACATCCGCGCCTCCACACGCCGTGAAGGCCAGGGCGGCGAGGATCGCCAGACCGATACCGTTGTTGCGTCGCGTCATTCTCTTGCACTCCGTGAAAGCTGGCCCGCGAGGTGGGAAACTTGCCGAAAACGAGGTTCTAGCCGCCCAAGGTAAAGGCGGAATCGACCGTCATCAAGCCTTCGGGCCGTTCGGCGGGGGCTGCTGGAGGCCTCTGGCGGGGCCGCAAGGGCCCGTTGGCGGGGGCTGCTAGCGCCCCGTGCTCCGCAGCACATGCGTCAGGGGATCGACCGAACGACCGTTCACCCGCACCTCGTAGTGCACGTGAGGGCCGGTGCATGTGCCGGTGCAGCCGATCTGCCCGATCACGTCGTCGCGCTGCACGGTCGTCCCTCGGCCGACGAGCAGCTTCGAGGCGTGGGCGTAGAGAGTCGTCACGCCGTGGCCGTGATCGATCTCGACTGTGTTGCCGAACCCGGGCTTCCATCCGGCGAAGGTCACCACGCCGTCGGCCGTGGCCACGAACGGGGTGCCCCTGGGCGCCCTCTGGTCGATTCCCTCGTGCGGCAGGTAGCTCCTGTGGACAGGATGAAGCCTGCTCACGCTGAACCGGCTGGAGACCGGCCCCCGGGTGGGCAGAACCGACGGCGTGTGCCGCAGGCGCTCCCGGTCCGTCGCTAGGGATTCCTCGGTTTCCGCGAAGCTGTTCGCGAGCAGGTCGGCCTTGCGCAGGAGCACCGCCAGATCGTAGCGGATGGCGTAGGCGGCTTCGGAAGTCTCTCGATCCAGGGCCCACAGCTCGCTCTCGCTAGGGGAGTCGAGCCCCGGGCCGCCCACGCCCACTTCGAAGACCTCTTCGTCGATCTCGAGCAGCCCCGCCACGAGCCGGACCCGGCGGTCCTTCTCGGCCAGCGTGGCGATTTCGCCGTCGAGCTCGGCGACCGAGGCCCGCACGCGCTCCATTTCGGCTTCGAGCAGGCGGTTTTCGCGGGCCAGCTGCGACGCGCGCACCCGCGCGCCCGTGTC
Source organism: Longimicrobiales bacterium (assembly GCA_965221535.1). GTDB lineage: Bacteria > Gemmatimonadota > Gemmatimonadetes > Longimicrobiales > Gaopeijiaceae > Bin94. Next base: position 687,265 of record OZ244894.1, read on the forward strand.
GAAAAGGAAGAAGGCGGTGGCACCCAGAAGGAACACGCCGACCCCGCACGCCGCCACTAGCCAGCGACGCGCCAGCGGGCCCGGCACGGAGAACCGGCGGGCTTGTCTGGTATCCTCTCGAAAGAAGAGGAACGTCCATTTGTCGTTTTTCATGCGGTCACAACGTTACCGAGCTTGTCGGGGCAGGTCAACCTCTCGACCGCGCAAGTCAGTCGGGATCGACCGGCGGGAACAGCGGGGGTCCGACGCCGACCTCGCGATCCGCAAGGCTCAGGTCGTCCAGATCCACAAGGCGTGGGACGCTCCCCAGCCCCAATCGGGTTGCCAGCTCGGCAGCCTTCTCGGGCGTCACGGGCTCGAAGAGGCACGCCAGCACCGCCAGCGTGCGCGCCAGAGTGGCGAGTGTCCGGTCCAGCTCGTCGTCTGCGCCGCTCCGGCGGGCCAGCGCCCACGGCTCCTGGGTCTCGACGTATCCGTTGGCGGTCCTAGCCAGGTCCATGGCGGCCGCGAGCCCCTCGTGAAAGCGGTAGCCGTCCAGTCCCCGCCGGTACGCCGCCACGGCCTCCTCCGTCTGGAGGGCAAGTCCGTCCGCAGGCGCCGCCGGCACCGTGCCGCCCCGGTAGCGCTTGATCATCGAGAGTGTGCGGTGGACCAGGTTCCCGAACACGTTGCGCAGCTCGTCGTAGCGGGTCAGGAAGCGCTCGGGGGTGTACGAGGCGTCCTGCCCCGTGGCCATCTCGCGCATCAGGTACCAGCGCACCGCCTCGGCGCCGTACCGCTCCCGCAGGTCGAGCGGGTCGACCACGTTGCCGAGCGACTTCGACATCTTGGTGTCGCCGACCACCCACCAGCCGTGCGCCAGGATCTTCCGGGGCAGCGCCAGGTCGGCCCCCATCAGCAGCGTGGGCCAGTAGACCGCGTGCGTCGTGATGATGTCCTTGCCCATGAGGTGCACGTCGGCCGGCCACCGCGACGGCAGCGGATCGCCGAAGCCGCGTTCGCCCTTCGCCGCCTCGGGGTCGATTGCGCCCGACGCGGTCACGTAGTTGGCCAGCGCGTCCACCCACACGTATGTCACCTGGTCCGAGTCCCACGGAATGGGGATGCCCCAGTGGATGCGCGACCGGGGCCGCGAGACCGACAGGTCCTCCAGCGGCTGGCTCAGGAAGCCCAGCACCTCGTTGCGGCGCGTGGCCGGCACGATCCACTCCGGGTTCTTCTCGATGTGCTCCACCAGCCGGTCGCGGAACAGGCTCATGCGAAAGAACCAGTTCTTCTCGCGAATCCTGACCACCGGCCCGCCCGCGATCGGGTCCACCCGCTCGGGCCCGATCTCCTTCTCGGTGAAGTAGCGCTCCTGTCCCACCGAGTACCACCCCGTGTACTCGGCCTCGTAGATGAACCCGTTGTCGTAGAGCCGCTCCAGCAGCGCGCTCACCACGGCGAAGTGCCCCGGCTCGGTCGTCCGGATGAACCGGTCGTACGAGATGCCCAGATCCACCCACGCCGCCTTGAAGCGGTCGACCATGCGGTCGCAGAGCTCCAGCGGCGTCAGCCCATGCTCGGCCGCGGCCTCCTGGATCTTCTGCCCGTGCTCGTCGGTTCCCGTCAGGAAGAGCACGTCGTCGCCCGCCCGCCGCCGGTAGCGCGCCAGAACATCGGCGAGGATCGTGGTGTACGCATGACCCAGGTGGGGCTCGCCCGAGGCGTAGTAGATCGGCGTGGTGAGGTAGAACGAGGCCATTGCGGAATCGACGACGGATGGACGCGGTCGGCTACGGGATGCGGCCGCCCGGGGCTAAGAACATACCGCGCGGCCAGGGGGGAAGGGGAGCCTTGGGGCGTGGACTGTCGAGGACCAGGACCGTGTGGCGCAGGGATTTACCCCCCCCCCCCTCGCGCGCGCGAGGATGCTCTTCAGCTTCTTGACCGCGCGGTGCTTGTACACCCACAGCGTTTGCTTCCGGATGCCGAGCCGGCTCGCGATGTCGGAGTCGGACATGTCATCAAGCATCAGGCGCACGATCTTCGCCTGGATCTCCGGGAGCTGGTGGAGGGCCGCGAGCACGGTGTGCCTGAAAGCCCCGAGGACGCTGGTTCCCTGGGCCAGTGTGATCTCTTCCATCCACGCCTGCTCCTCCAACGCTCTGCGTCGGTTCCGTGCCCGCACCGCGTGCAACCCCTTGTTCCTTACGAACCTGAGGAGCCACGCACGGGTCCCCTTAGGGTCGCGCAGCTTGTCGCGACGCTGCCACGCGGCGTGGAAGGCCTCCTGGGCGATGTCCTCCGCTTCGTCCTCTACCACGGCATACCGCATGGCGACGGCGACCATCGCCGACCAGTGCTCGCGCATCCACGCGCGGGCGAGTAGGTGGTCGCCCGGTGTGGTGTCGCCTGGTTCTCGGGGGCGCTTGCTGTTGGTGCTGTCTGGGTCGTCCACTGGCCGGGTGTCCGGTGGGGGTAGTGATTCGGTGGGCCTAGCATCCGTTAGCGGGAGGCCGGACGGAAGGCTTGCGATCAAGGGTGCCGACCGGTTGGGTCTCGGGGACACTGAGACTGGTAGGGAGGAGTGCGCAAGTGAACCCAAGGGGCGATGCCGGAACCCGTTTCCCGTGCAGGTGTAAGGTTTCGAGAGGCGAAGGGAATGGTGATACATCACGGACAGCCAGCGCAGGATCAGTCGCTGGACGCGACCGGATCGACACGCTTCATCAAGAGCTTGGCGAAGCGGCGCACACACCCTTCTCCATAAGGAGAGCGAAATGAAGACGACGACGAGAATCACACAATCCATCATGGCCATTGCAGCATCGTTGCTGTTGGTGGCTACCGCACATCCCACCGTTACAGCAGACTCCGGGCCGACCGCCCCGGAAGAGCCAAGAGTCGACGAGTGCGGCTACTGTTGGCCTGGCGAAAGCGGGCGGCACTTCTCTGCTGCTGCTTGGGTTCCCATGTCCGGTGCCGGGTATGGGGACGGATGGCACGCACTGGACGAGGATGGAGAGTGCCTCTTCGTTCACGGGATATGTGTGTTCGTGCCCCGACGGGACGGGGAGGAGCAAGCTCAGGACGCCGTTGAGGTAACGGACGCCATCGCAGCAGCTGCGGCGTCGCGAGACGTTGAGGCGTTGGCCAAGCTGGCGATGGCCCCCTCAGTGCAGTTGACCGCCCAAAGGACCGCCATCCAAGTTATCGGATGCGACGGATTGACAGTGGTGGGTCACTTCCCGATCGATCGGGCCCTCTTCTCCGCCGTGGAGATTGCTACCGACGCACTTGTCATCGCGCCATAGACCTGGGAGGGTTGTTGCGTGTCACCGAACAAGTTACTTGCAACTTGCCTGGCCGTGGCGTGGTGCCCTGCTGCACCCGCTCTCGGAGCCCAGGAGCCGGTCCACGTATCCGGCGAGCCCACGTGCGCCGAATGCGTGATTGCGCTGGACACGGTGCTCACACTGGGCGGCATTAGTGGTCCGGGACTGCACGTCATCATCGACGGGGCCCACGTCGCGGTTGATCGTTTGGGGCGGATCCTGGTCGCGAACCGCAGGGAGGCCGAGATCTCGGTATTCGCTCCCGACGGTCGCTTCTTGCAGACGCTTGGCGGTCGAGGGCAGGGACCTGGCGAATTTCGCCTTCCGATTTCTCGCGTCGGCGTCGGGACCCGCTACCTCCATGTCTTCGAGTTTCACGGCGGGCGGACGCTGTTCGACTGGAACCTCGAATTCGTGGCGACGCACCGCATGCCGGGATACGTCTGGGACGCCGTCGTGACGGAGGCGGACCAAGCGATCTTTGCAGGCGACCTGCCGACCTCGGCCTCCGCGGGGCTCGGCTTTCACGTTCTCGACCCGTCGGGCGAGGTGGCGTCGTTCGGCGGTGACGTCGCGGCACGCAGCGGAGTGTGGGATAACTTGAAGTACGTGACAGGGAATCACCGTGAGGTTTGGGTGCTTCCCCACGTCAGCAACCGGTTGGTGCGTTGGGAGCTGGGGGCAACGCCGACAGTGGCGAGGGTCTTCGACAGAGTGGTAGAGCCCTTTGAGCGCGACAACCCGCCCGGCTTCAGCCTCCCGAGGTCCTTCAATTCCGGGCTAATGCTCAACGAAGATGGGCTATGGGTCGCTTGGGTCGCTCCGGATCCGGAGTGGACCGACCGCCGCGTGGCCCCGGGCGGCGACCGACCCGACGTGCCACCGAGCCGCGAGTACGACGGGTGGCTCGACCTCGTGGATCCGTCGACCGGACTCACAATCGCCCGCCATCAAAGCGACAAGACCTCCGATGGATTCGCTAAGGGGCGTGGTTACCTGATCCTGTACGAGGAGACGGAGGGCGGCGTACCGTACATTCATCTCGCGGAGCCTCGTCTGGTGGGTGGCCCGTCAGAGCGCTAGGGGAACAACAGCCGCCCGGCGGCTCGCCGACTCCGCACTCCGCTACCGCTCTCCCCCCACCGCCGCCCCGATAGCCCGGGCGTACCACTCCAGCGTCTCGGCGAACCTGGCGAACGCCCCCTCGTGGCGCTCCTGAAGCGGCGTCCCGTCTTCGTCGAACGCGTCCGAGACGTGCGGGACGGGCATGTGCGCGACGGGGAGCGCGCGTAGGCGCAGGAACAGCAGCTGCAGCAGGTAGTGGACCTGCACGCCGCCGAAGGCTCCGCTGGACAGGGTGATGATGCCGACGGGCTTGCGGAACCACTCGCCGTGGATGTAGTCCAGGGCGTTCTTGAGGGCGCCGGGGATGGAGCCGTTGTACTCGGGGCTGACGACCACCACCGCGTCGGCGGCCCGGATGGTCTCGGAGAAGCGCACCAGCCCCGGCGGCGGATCGTCGCGCATGTGCAGGCGCTCCTCCATGATGGGCAGGTCCAGGTCGGCCAGATCGAGGAGCGGCGCTTCGAACCCTGCCGCGCACAGGCGGTCGCGGGCGAAGCGGGCCACCCTGATCGACTTTCGGCCCCGCCGCACGGACCCGACCAGCACGGCAATGCTAAGCGGCCCCCTCACGGCGCGCCCCCCCGCTCGCCCACGGCCCGTCGCTTGAGCGCGCCTCGGTCCACCTTGCCCAAGTGGGTGCGCGGCAGGTCGGCGACGACATGGATCGCGCGCGGCATCTTGTACGACTCGAGCCGGCCGCGCGCGTGAGCGTGCAGCGCGGCCTCGGTGGCCCGGCCCCCGCCTCGACCGGCCACGGCCTCCTCGGCCCCGCCCCCACCCCCACCGCCCCCCGCCACGAACGCCACCGGCACCACCAGCCCGCCCTCGTCCTCGACGGCGACCACCGCCGCCTCGCGCACGTCGGGGTGGCCGAGAAGGCACTCCTCGACCTCCCGCGGCGAGAACCACTTGCCCGACACCTTGAGCAGGTCGTCGGCGCGGCCCTGGTAGGTGAACCATCCGTCGGCGTCGCGGGTCATCATGTCGCCGGAGACGTACCAGTCGTGGGCGAAGGCGCGCCGCGTCTCGTCGGGGTGCTGCCAGTAGCCGTGGGCGCGAGAGCCGCCCCGGACCCGCATGCGCCCCACCTCGCCGTGCGGCACGGGTCGCCCGTCGTCGTCGCAGAGCCGCACCTCGAAGCCGGGGACCGCGGTGCCAAGCGTGCCGGGCCGGACCGCGCCGGGCCGGTTCGAGATGAAGACGTGCCACATCTCGGCGGTGCCCAGGCCGTCGAGCAGCTCGACGCCGAAGGTGTCGTTCCACCGCTGGTGCAGCGACGGCGGCAGGGGTTCGCCGGCCGACGTGGCCAGGCGCAGGCAGCTCAGGTCCTGCCGGGCCGCGTCGGGATGCGAGACCATCTGGTTGACCATGGTGGGCACGTTGACAAGGATCGTGGGCCGGTGGCGGGCGATCTGCGCGAACAGCTCGTCGGCGGTGCAGCGCTCGGGGAAGAGCACCGCCGACGCCCCCGCCGAGAACGGGAAGAAGAGATTGGACCCGGTAGCATAGCCAAAGTAGAGCTTGGGCACCGAGATCGTGATGTCGTCGGCCGCGTACCCCACAACCTGCCGCGCGTAGCACAGGGTCGAGTTCGCGAACGAGGCGTGCGGCTGCACCACGCCCTTGGGCAGCCCGGTGGTCCCGCCCGAGAACAGCCAGATCGCCGGGTCGTCCGGATGTGAAGTGAAGTTGTCAAAATGTAAACTCGACTTGTCAATTTCGCCGTCCCCGTCGGCGGTTCCCAGCACGAGCAGCCGCGGACGCCGTCGCGCAGAGGCGGCCGCCCGGGCGAACGCGTCGCCCTGGCCGACGTGCAGCACCGCCGCCGCCGCGCGCGAGTAGTCGAACAGTTCGCAAAGCCGACGCTCGTCCAGGAAGCCGTTCACCATCACGCCGACGGCGCCCAGCTTGAGCGTGCCGAAGAGCGCCGCGGCGAAGTCCGGAACGTCGGGCAGCCCGATCAGCACCCGCTCCTCGGGCCGCACGCCCATCGAGGCCAGCGCGTTGGCAAACCGGTTGGCCCGCGCCTGCAGCGCCGCGTAGCTCACGTCGCCCCCGGACGCGCGCAGCGCAACGCGGTGGCCGTTCCCCTCCCGAACGCGGTCGTCCAGGAAGTAGTCGGCGACATTGAAGGGGTTGGGCGGATCGAAGCGCATTGTGGAAGATTATCTTTGAAGACCATGGAGAGATGGTCAATGGACGGAAGTTCAACAGATGGATGTTCAATGCACAGCGACCTCTGGGGCGACGCCACGTGGACCGAGCTCGAAGCGCTGGGTCTCGGGCGCAGGTGCGCGGGCGGGAGGGCCGCCACCCCACACGGCTCCCGCATCGTCGCGTTGCTTCCGGTCGGCGCGGTCGAGGCGCACGGCCCCCACCTCCCCCTGGCCACCGACGCGATCATCGCTGCCGCGGCCGCGAAGGCCGCCCTGCCCGGACTGCGCGCCCTGGGCCGCCACCCCATCATCCTGCCTCCCCTGACCTACACCGCCGCCCCCTTCGCGGCGGGCTTCCCGGGCACCATCTCGGTGCGCCCCGCCACCTTCTCGGCGCTGCTGGCCGACGTGGCCGCCTCGCTCGAGCGGCAGGGCGCGGGCGCGCTCGTCGTGGTCAACGCGCACCTCGACCCGGCGCACCTGGGCGCGATCGCCGAGGTGGCGCGACGCCCGGGCAACGGCGCCGCCGATCCGGCGCGCGCCGCCGCCATGCCCGTCATCCACCCCGACCTGACCCGGCGGCGGTGGGCGTCGCGCCTCACGCCCGAGTTCCGGAGCGGGGCGTGCCACGCGGGCCGCTACGAGACGTCGGTGGTCATGGCGGCCGCCCCCGGACTGGTGCGGGACGAGGCGCGGCGCGCCCTGGCCGAGAACCCGGCGTCGCTCTCGGTCGCGATCCGCGACGGCGCGGCCACCTTCGAAGAGGCGGGGGTGCGCGACGCGTACTGCGGCGATCCCGCCGCCGCCACGGCCGCCGAGGGCGCCGAGACGATTGCCGTGCTGGGCGCGATCGTGGTCGAGGCGGTGGCCGAGGGGCTGGCGGCGGGTCCCGCGCGGACGGAGGCGGCGACGTGACGGGCCGCGGCCAGAGCGCCCGCGGGCTGGCCGGCAGGGGCGCCGTGGTGACCGGCGGCGGGCGCGGGATCGGGGCGGCGGTGGCGCGCGCGCTGGCCCGCGAGGACGCTGCCATCGTGGTCTGCGCGCGCAGCGAGGCCGAGATCGAGGCGGTGGCCGACGAGCTGCGGCGCGCGGGCGCCGAGGCGCACGCGCTGCCCTGCGACGTGGGCGACCCCGAGTCGGTCGCGGCAATGGCGGCGCGCGCCCGCGACGTGCTCGGCACGGTCGACATTGTGGTCAACAACGCCGGGATCGCCGGGTCGGCGCCGTTTCTGCGCGTGTCGCTCGCACAGTGGGAGGCCGTGCACCGGGTGAACGCGACGGGAACGCTGCTCGTCACGCAGGCGTTCCTGCCGGGCATGCTCGAGCGCGGCTGGGGCCGGATCGTGAACGTCGCGTCGGTCGCGAGCCTCCAGGGGCACCCCTACATCACCGCGTACGCGGCGTCCAAGCACGCGCTGCTGGGCATGGCGCGCTGTCTGGCCGACGAGCTGGCCGGCACCGGCGTCACGGTCAACTCGGTGTGCCCGAGCTACGTCGACACGCCCATGACCGACGCGACCGTCGAGCGGATCGCGGCCAAGACGGGCCGCGACGCGGACGCGGTGCGCCAGGGGTTGGAGCAGATGCAGCCGGGGGGGCGCCTGATCACGGCCGACGAGGTGGCCCACGCCGTGATGACGTTCATGCCGCAGGCGGCCGCTTCGCTGCAGGGAAGCGAGCTGGTGGTGCGGGGCGGCGGGGGCGGCGCGTGACGTTCGAGATCGTCAACCCGCCGGCGCTGGGCAGCCCCCGGGGGTGGAACCACGGCATGCTCGCGCGCCGGGGGGGGCGGGTGCTGTTCGTGGCCGGGCAGATCGGGGTCGCGGGCGGGGCGACGCTCGCCGGGCAGTTCGCGGCCGCGCTGGCCAGCGTGGCGCGGGTGGTTGGGGCGGCGGGGGGGACGGTCGCCGACGTGGGGCGGCTGACGATCTACGTGACCGACATGGAGGCCTACCGGGGATCGCTGCGCGAGATCGGGGCCGGGTACCGGGACGTGTTCGGGAAGCACTTTCCCGCCATGGCGCTGGTGGCCGTGAGCGAGCTGGTCGATCCGGGCGCGGTGGTCGAGATCGAGGCCACGGCGGTGATCCCGCAGGCGCGGCCGGATGGGGTGGGCGCCGGTCGGGACCGGTCGGGAGAGGAGCCGAGATGACCGGGCTGAAGTCCCCCTTCCTGGATCCGCCGAACTCGTTTCTGCTGGCGTGCGATGCGGAGACGGGCGTGGCGCGGATCACGCTCAACCGGCCCGAGCGGCTGAACGCGCTGACGTTCGAGGTCTACGACGAGCTGCGCAGCACGTTCCGGGCGCTGGATTCGGAGCCCGAGGTGCGGGCGATCGTGATTACGGGCGCGGGGCGGGGGTTTTGCACCGGGGGCGATGTCGAGGACATCATCGGGGCGCTGTTCGAGCGCGACTTCGAGGGGCTGCTCGAGTTCACGCGCATGACGTGCGACCTGATCGCGGCGATGCGGCAGTGTCGCCAGCCGGTCGTGGCGGCGCTGAACGGGACGGTGGCGGGCGCGGGGGCGGTGATCGCGACGGCGTGCGACGTGCGGATCGCGGCCGAGTCGGCGCGGATCGCGTACCTGTTCACGCGCGTGGGGCTGTCGGGGGCAGACATGGGGGCGGCCTGGATGCTGCCGCGGATCGTGGGGCTGGGGCGGGCGAGCGAGCTGCTCATGACCGGGGCGTTCATCGACGCGTCCGAGGCGCACCGGATCGGGCTCTACAACCGCGTGGTGCCCGACGACGAGGTTTTGGGCGAGGCAACGGCGCTGGCCGAGGAGCTGGCGCGCGGGCCGTCGTTCGCGCTGCAGGTCACGAAGGACGCGCTGAACCGCGAGGCGCACATGGAGCTCGACGAGGCGCTCGAAGCCGAGGCGCGGGCCCAGGCGGCGTGCATGCTGAACCCGAACTTCCGCGAGGCCTACAAGGCGTTCGTCGAGAAGCGGAGGCCGCGCTTTGATTGACTCCGACGGACTGTCGCTCGATCCGGTCGCGGCGTTCGTCGAGGAGCGCCACCGGGAGTGCCGCGAGCAAGTGGCGGCGTTCTGCCGCGACGAGATCGGCGACCGTCCCGACCCGGACAGCGACGCGGGGTCGCGGGTGCGGGCGCGGGAGCTGGTGGGGCTCATGGGGGCCGCGGGGCTCTTTCGCCCGATCGCCGAGGCCGACGTGCGGGGGTGCGTCGTGGCGCGCGAGGTGCTGGGCTGGTGGTCGCCGCTGGCCGACGCGGTGTTCGCGCTGCAGGCGCTGGGCGCGACGCCGGGTCTGGTGGCGGGCGCCGACCCGGGCGGCTGGGTGGTGCGGGCGCTGGCGGGCGAGGCGGTGGGCGCGTTCGCGATGACCGAGTGGGAGGCGGGGTCGGACGTGGCGTCGATGGCGACGGCGGCGGTGCCCGAGGGGGACGGGGCGGGGCACTACGTGCTCGACGGCGGCAAGGCCTTCATCTCGAACGCGGGCATTGCGGACTTCTACGTGGTGTTCGCATCGACCGACCCGGGCGCGGGGACGCGGGGGATCTCGTGCTTCGTGGTGCCGGCCGACGCGCCGGGGCTCGAGTTCGTGGGCGCGCAGGTGATGAGCGCGCCGCACCCGCTGGGCGAGATTCGCTTTCGTGGCTGCCGGGTGCCGGCCAGCGCGCTGCTGGGCCAGGTAGGGACCGGCTTCAAGACGGGGATGGCGGCGCTGGACCGGCTGCGCCCCACGGTGGCGGCCGCGGCGTGCGGCATGGCGGGGCGCGCGCTTTGGGAGGCGGTCGAGCACGCGCGGCGGCGGCAGCAGTTCGGCAAGTCGCTGGGGTCATTCCAGCTTGTGCAGGACAAGCTCGCCGAGTCGGCCACCGAGCTCACCGCGGGCCGCCTGCTCGCCTACCGGGCCGCGTGGGAGAAGGACATGGGCGCGGCCCGGATCACGGTCGAGGCGGCGATGGCGAAGGCGTTCTCGACCGAGGCCGCGCAGCGGATCGTGGATCGCTCGGTGCAGATCCTGGGGGGGCGGGGCGTGCTCGCGTCCCATCCGGTGGAGCGCCTGTACCGCAGCGTGCGGGCGCTGCGCATCTACGAGGGCACGACCGAGATCCAGCGCCTGATCGTTGGCGGCGCGCTGGTGCGGGGCTGACGGGCGTGTGGCGGGGTTGAAGGTCAACGTGATCGGGGGCGGGCCCGGCGGCCTTTTCGCCGCGCTCCTCCTGAAGCGGGACGAGCCCGGGCGCGCGGTCGAGGTCTTCGAGCGCAACCGACCCGACGACACCTTCGGCTTCGGCGTCGTGTTCTCGGACGCGACGCTCGAGGAGGTCGCCGAGGCCGACCCGCCCACGCTCCGCGCCATCGAGGAGCGCTTCCACCACTGGGACGACATCCACATCCACTACCGGGGCCGGCGCCTGGAGTCGACGGGGCACGGCTTCGCGGGGCTGTCGCGGCGCGAGCTGCTGCTGCTCCTGCACCGGCGCTGCCGCGAGGTGGGGGTCGGGCTCAACTTCGAGGCCGACGTGGCCGACCTGGACCCGTACCTGGACGCCGACCTCGTGATCGGCGCGGACGGCGTGAACAGCGCCGTGCGGGAGCGCTTCGCCGACCGCTTCGAGCCCGAGATCGACCTGCGCCCCAACCGCTTCGTCTGGCTGGGCACGACGCGGCCCTTTCCCGCCTTCACCTTCCACTTCCGCGAAGACGAGCACGGACTGTGGCGCGTGCACGCCTACCAGTACGACGCCGCGGGGAACTCGACCTTCATCGTCGAGGCGACCAACGGGACCTGGCGGCGCGCGGGCATGGACCGGGTCGGCGAGGACGAGACGGCCCGCTTCCTGTCGCGCCTCTTCGCCGACGTGCTGGACGGCCACGAGCTGATCTGCAACCGGTCGCTGTGGCGGCGCTTTCCCACGGTCGCGAACGCGCGCTGGTCGGCGGACAACGTGGTGCTGGTCGGGGACGCGGCCCACACGGCGCACTTCTCGGTGGGCTCGGGCACGCGCCTGGCCATGCTCGACGCGGTCGCGCTGGCCGGGGCGGTGGGGGGCGGCCGCCCGTCGCTTGCCCGTGCGCTGGCCGCCTACGAGGCCGAGCGCCGCCGCCCGGTCGAGTCGCTGCAGCGGGCGGCGCAGGCCAGCCTCCAGTGGTTCGAGGACACCGAGCGCTACGTCCGTCTGGAGCCCGTGCAGTTCGCGTTTTCGCTCCTGACGCGCAGCCTGCGCATCTCGCACGAGAACCTGCGCGAGCGCGACCCGGCGTTCGTGGAGCGGGTGGACCGCTGGGTTGCGCGCCGGGCCGAGGTCCAGGCCGGGGTGACGATTGCGGAGCATGAAGAGGCGCTGGGGATCGTGCGGGCCGAAGGAGACCGCGCGCCTCCGCCCCCCCTGTTCACACCGTTTCGCCTGCGCGAACTCACGCTGGCGAATCGTGTGGGCGTCTCGGCCATGTGCCAGTATTCGGCCCGGGACGGGGTGGTGGACGACTGGCACCTCGTAAACCTCGGCTCCCGTGCCATAGGCGGCGCGGGACTCGTGATGGCCGAGATGACGGCGATCGGGCGCGACGGCAGGATCTCGCCCGGCTGCGCGGGGATCTATACGGGGGCGCACGTGGGCGCGTGGCGGCGCGTCGCCGACTTTGTGAAACAATTCACAAGCGCGAAGATCGGCATTCAGCTGGGCCACGCGGGGCGCAAGGGATCGACGCGGCTCGACTGGGAGGGACCCAACGAGCCCCTGGACGAGGGGGGCTGGCCCATTGTGTCGGCCTCGCCGATCGGCTTCTTCGAGCACAGCCCGGTGCCCGCCGAGCTGGACCGGGCGGGGATGGACGCGCTTGTGGCCGACTTTGCGCGGTCCACCGAGATGGCCGTCGAGGCGGGCTTCGACATGGTCGAGATCCACATGGCGCACGGCTACCTGCTGGCCAGCTTCCTGTCGCCGCTGACGAACCGGCGCACCGACCGTTACGGCGGCTCGATGGAGAACCGGCTGCGGTTTCCGCTGCGGGTGGTCGACGCGGTGCGCGCGGCGTGGCCGGAAGGGCTTCCGCTGTCGGTCAGGCTGTCGGCTGTGGACTGGTGGCCCGGCGGCAACGAGCCCGGGGACGCGGTCGAGATTGCGCGGGCGCTGAAGGCGCGCGGCTGCGATGTCGTGGACGTGTCGGCGGGCCAGACGGTGCCCTACCAGCAGCCCCGCTACGGGCGGCAGTACCAGACGCCGTTCGCCGACCGGATCCGGCACGAAGTGGGGATCGCGACCATGGCCGTCGGGAACATCTCGTCGTTCGAGGACGTGAACGGGATCATCGCGGCGGGCAGGGCCGACCTGTGCCTCATGGCGCGCGCCCACCTGTGGGATCCATACTGGACGCGGCACGCCGCGCACGCGCTGGGGTATCCGCTGCCGTGGCCGTCGCAGTACGAGACCCTGGACCGCTACACGCCCCGGTGAACCGATGGACTATCAGCGCTATGCAATGCTCCCGGAGCTGCTCTCGCTGCAGCGGCCCCTCTCGGACCCCGCCGAGCACGACGAGACGCTCTTCATCATCGTGCACCAGGTCCACGAGCTTTGGTTCAAGGCGGCGCTCCACGAGATCGACCACGCCTGCGGCCTGCTTGTTTCCGGCGACGAGGCCCGTGTGGCCGCGACCCTCAAGCGCGTGCGCTCGATCATGAAGGTGCTGGTGGGCCAGCTGGACATACTCGAGACGATGACGCCCGTGGAGTTCGAGTCGTTCCGCGACCGCCTGGAGACGGCCAGCGGCTTCCAGTCGGCGCAGTTCCGCGAGCTCGAGTTCGCGTTCGGCATGAAGAAGGCGTCGATCCTGAAGGCGTTCTCGTATCCGGACGAAGTGCGTCGGCTGCAGCGCCGGCTGGGCGAGCCCTCGCTCTGGGACGCCTTCCTGCAGTTTCTGGAGGGCAGGGGGTGTGCGGTGCCCGAGAGCGCCCTGGCCCGCGACGTGACGAAGCCCGTGACGCCGGATCAGCAGGTGCAGGAGCTGCTGGCCGACGTGTACCGCTCGGACCCCGGGCTCGTGAACCTGTGCGAGCTGCTGGTCGACCTGGACGAGGGGTTCCAGGAGTGGCGCTACCGGCACCTGAAGATGACCGAGCGCACGATCGGCAACAAACCGGGCACGGGCGACAGCGCGGGTGTGGCGTATCTGGCGACCACGATCCGGCCCGCGTTCCCGGATCTGTGGCACATGAGGACGGCGCTGTGAGGGTGGGGGGCGTGGGCGCGGGCGCGGGCGCGGGCGGGGGCGCGGGCGTGGCGGTCGATGTGGCCCCGGCCCGTCTGGCGCGCCACTACTCGCGCTTCCGCGTGGCCGAGCGGGTGCTGCTGACGGGCCATTCGCACCAGGCGTGGCCCGACGTGGCCTTCGACGCGCAGCAGAGGGCGTGGCTCGACGCCGCCGAGATGGTCGACGACAAGTGGGGCCGGGCCTTCGAGGTGGCCGACCGGGTGCGCGCCGGGTACCGGCGCCTTCTGGACGACCCGGACGGACACATCGCGCTGGGTCAGAACACCCACGAGCTGGTGGCGCGCTTCCTGTCGGCGCTGCCGCTGCGAGAGCGGCCCCGGCTGGTGACGACCGACGGCGAGTTCCACACGGTGCGCCGCCAGCTCGACCGCCTGGCCGAGGAGGGGGTCGAGGTGGTGCGGGTGCCGACGGGGGGTGGGGTGGGCGGTGGGGGCGGTGGGGTGGGCGGGGCGGGTGGGGTGGCGGGCGTCGGCGAGAGGCTGGTCGATGCGGTGGACGGGCGGACGGCGGCGGTGCTTGTGTCGTCGGTGCTGTACCGGGACGCGCGGATCGTGGAGGGGCTGGGCGAGGTGGCCGCCGCGTGCGCCCGGGCGGGGGCCGAGCTGCTCGTCGACGCGTACCACTCGCTGAACGCCGTGCCGTTCTCGGTCGCCGAGATGGGGCTGGAGAGCGCGTTCGTGGTCGGCGGGGGGTACAAGTACTGCCAGCTGGGCGAGGGCGTGTGCTTCCTGAGGTTCCCGCGCGACTGCGAGATGCGCCCCGCGCTGACGGGCTGGTTCGCCGAGTTCGGGACGCTGGCGGGTGGGGCGGTGGGCGGGGGGTCCGCGGGTGGGCCCGTGGCGGTGGCCTACGGCGAGGGGCACAATCGCTTTGCCGGTTCGACCTACGACCCGGTCAGCCACTACCGGGGCGCGGCCGTGTTCGACTTCTTCCGCGAGCAGGGGCTGGACGCCGGGCGGCTCAGAGAGATCGGCCTGGCGCAGATCCGGCGGCTCGCGTCGCGCGTCGACGCGCTCGACATGGATCCCTCCGTGCTGACGCGGGATCGCTCGATTCCGCTGGCGCAAAGGGGTGGGTTCCTCGCCCTGGAGGTCCCCCGCGCGGCGGAAGTCTGCTGCAAGCTCCGCGAGGAAAGGGTGTACGCCGATTCCCGGGGCCGCGTACTGCGCCTGGGCCCCGCCCCGTACGTGACGGCCGACCAGCTGGACGAGGCGGTGGCGGTGCTGGGCGAGGTGCTGCGTGGGTTGCCGCGCGACCGGGTGGCCGCCATCCGAGGCAGCGAGGTCCCGGAGTGATCCGGGGCGTGGCGGGGGCGCTGGTGGCGGTGGCGGCTGGGGGTGGGTGTGGTGGCGGTGCGGACGAGCCGGGCGGCATCGTGTCGTTGTGGCCGACGGCGACCGCCAAGGCACCGCTCAGCATGAGCGTCGACATTGCCTTGGTCTCCGAAGATGTCGCATGCACGATCAACTCCTTCGATCCCCGGCTGTATTGCGTCAATGACCGGCGACGGGTCGTCGGGACATTCGGCCGCGAGGGGGAGGGCCCGGGCGAGCTGGAAAACCCTGGTTTCATCGAGCGCGGACCCGGTGGGGTGCTGTCCGTGTTCGAACTGGGCTCGGCGCAGATGACGTACTTCCGTCCTGACGGCGCTTTGGTGTCGGAAACGCGAATGCCAGCAGACTTTGTCGGAACGGACCTGCAAGACGGCACGGTGCTTGGCTTCCAGCTGGCGTTGCTCGACCTGTCGCGAGCAGAAGATGCACCCCGGTATGTCCCGGCGGCCGTGGATGCCTTGTCCGGCAACGTGCTTTGGGAGCGGGACATAACCCCTGCGGTGGGACGGGACTGCTTCAGCGGGCAAGTGGGTATTCTGAATCCCGCAGGTGGCGGCATTGTGACCACTGCGTGCGAACACGAGATCGTTTTCCTCGATCATTGGGCCGACACGGCCGCCAAGGTGGTGCCTTCTCCGACGTATGTGCCGACCTTGCCCAGCGAGCGTGACGTCGACGCCTACGTGCACAGGGTTGCCGGGATAGGGGGTGGTCTTGTGCACCTATCCGAGGCCCGGAAGGAGGCCTATGCAGTCGGGTACCGGGACAAGATTCTGAAGTGGCACCTCGGAGGAGGCGTGGCGGGGCTGAACTTCGATGGCCAAGGCCGACTTTGGGCCGCGACCGTGCGCGACCGAGACGCCTTCTCGTACTTCGATGTGTGGGCCGACGCCGCCTACGTCGGCACCGTCCGCATTCGCGATCGGCTCCTGGGCTTCGACATTCTTGGATCCACGCTGGCAGCGCTGGTTGAGCGAGCGCCGGACCGCGATGGCATTGCGCAGGCTGGTATCGACTGGTACGACATTGGCGAGGTTGCATTTGCGGCGCGGGCGGGGCGGAGCTCCGAAACGCAGGAGGAACGGTGATTGGCGCCGTAGCGTCTGCTGGATGTGCCTCGCGCCAACGGCCGTCCCGTCGGCTCTGGCCCTGGCCTCTCGTCCTCTTGGGCTGCCAGGGCCCGGGTGGGCCCGACGTTGATTCTTTCGCGACGGGGCCCAGCGTCGTCGCCGTAGACAGTGTCCTACTCAGGGATACGGCGGAAGTCTACATAGGGAATCCGTTCAGTCTGGTGCCCGACACTGCGGACGGCTCGTTCCTCGTCTCCGATTTCTTCGACGACCGGATCCTTCGATATGGCCGGGACGGGACTCTGCGCCAGACGTATGGAGCTCCGGGCGAAGGCCCAGGCGAGTTCCTCGAACTTGGAGCCGCCTTCATCCTGAACGACACGGTGGTCGTAGGGGTGGACCATTACCGCAAGTTGCTCCAGATGTTCCGGAGGGCAGACGGGAGCTTCTTGGGTAGTCAACCCTATCGTGGTCGTCTCGGTATGGGCTATGCGCAGGTGGGACAATCCGTCGTGTTTCCGGCACGGGAGCTTCAAGGCCTCACGTCGGTCGCGATCTGGTCCCTGCATGACGAAGAGATCGACTATGTCGTTCCCCTGCCCGACGAATATGTGCGTTCAGCCATCCGGCCTGACGGGTTCGTGGGGCAGTTCGCGGCGTTCCACTCGATTGGCAGCGTCGTGGCATGGCAGGACACCGTCCTGTCCGGCATGGGCGGCCTCAACGAAGTGCTGCTCTCAAATTGGAATGGACTCACCATCGACACGCTGGACACTCCCGCAGTCCGACGGAGAGGAGTGCCCGAGAACATCCAGGAACGCATGGATGCGAACGACATGCCGGCGGGTGCGTTCGAATTCAGTTCGGCCCTCGTCGGCCTCTACAGGCTCTCGGACGGATCGATCGCGCAGTTTCATCACGACGCCACTTTGGAAGGAGCACTGCCACAGGGCAACATAACTGCCGATATCTACCTGAGCGTCATCGCGCCCGATCGCAGCACGGCTTGCGTTGACGGAATCGTGCCTCACTTCAAGTCCATGCGGGCAATTCACACCATTGTGCGCGACACGGTCTTCCTGCTGGATCGCACGGTCAACGAAGCGGAGAAGCGTCTGGACACCTGGATTCGCATGTACCGCATCGACTTGTCCAATTGTTCGTGGCTCGCCATGAAATAGCCGGAGCAACCCCCCTAACGCACCAACCCCTCCAGCGCCGCAGGATCGCGCGGCAGCGAAGCCGTAAGCACCTCTGCGCCGTCTTCGGTCACCAGCACCACCTCCTCGACGAACACGGCCACGCCGATCTCGTGGTTGTAGTACCAGGGCTCGACCGTGAAGACCATGCCGGGCGCGAGCGGCTCGTCCAGGAGCGCGGGGTCGCCTGCTGAAAGGCCAATGTGGTGGCCGAAGAACGAGGGCGTCTGCATGTGGGGCTCCTCGTGGTCCGGGATGGCGTCGTAGGCCACGGCGGTCAAGTCGCGTAGCGTCACGCCCGGACGTACCGCGGCGATCACCGCTTCGGCGGCGCGCGTGCTCACCAGCAGCTTCTCCCGCTGGACATCGCTGAACGATCCGCCGACCGGAAATGTGCGCCCCACGTCGCTGACGTACCCGTCGACCTCGCAGCCCACGTCGAAGATCACGAGCTCGCCGTCTCGCAGGGCCCGGTTGCGACGGTTGTAGTGCGCCGCAAGGATCCGCCACGCCCACAGGCTGTTCGCCCCCGACTTGATGATCGGCGTGAACGGCATTCCCTGTGCGCCGAAAGTCCGGCAGGTCCGCTCGAATTCGCCCTGCAGGCTCCGCTCGTCGATCCCGGCGCGTATCCGGCTGGCCGCCGCGCGTATCCCGGCCATGGTCGCGTCCGCAGCGGCGCGCATCCTCTCGATTTCGGCGGGCGACTTCACCATCCGCATGCGCGCAACGACCTCGAACGCATTCCGCACCTCGGCCCCGGGGTGGTCCGACCGAAGGCGGTGGAGCAGGGCGGCGTTCGCGTCGAGGGCCCCGATCATCGGCACCACCGGCTCCGGCGCCGCCCCCGCCGCGCCTGCGTTGACGCGCAGGATGGCGCCCTCGGCCACCCGCGTCCGCACATAGGCGTCCAGATCGGCCACGTCGCGGTATTCGTCGATCCCGGCAATGCTGCGAAGCCGGTAGTCGTCCAGCAGCGGCCGTCCCGGGAAGTCGTTCGGCCTCCCTGGATTCTCGAAGCGAGGGTCCGTGGGCGGCATGAACAGGATCGAGCGGCGCCGGTCGGCGTCCAGCACGAGCATCGACTGCGAGACCTCGAGCCCGGTCAGGTACCAGAAGTCCTCGAGCTGCCGGAAGGTGCCCCCGTGCGTCACGCCGTCCGACGCGGGTACCAGCAGCAGGCCGCCGCCCGAGGCGCGCAGGCCGTCCATCGTGCGCCCGCGTCGATACTCGTACTCCTGCGGTCGGAAATCGGGCCGCGCCCAGTCGGCGTAGCGCTGCTCGGGCGTCTGGGCGGCGGCGGGCCAGCCCGCGAGAGCGGCAAGGACGACCGTGGCGGCGATCTGCGATATGCGGCGGAGCATCGGTGCTGTCCTCCGTTTGTCGGCGACTGGATTCCGGGCAGTCCCCGGAACGGGGCTTGGGCTGCCCGCGGCGGGACTTTGAGCCCGCACCGCCATCAGGGTAACTTCGCCACCATGAGAATCGCCATCTACGGCGCGGGCGGTGTGGGCGGCTACTACGGCGGCGCGCTCGCCCGCGCCGGCTGTCATGTCTCGCTGATCGCGCGCGGCGCGCACCTCGCGGCCATCCGCGCCGCCGGGCTGCGCGTGCGCTCGCCGCGAGGGGACTTCGTGGTCCGGCCCGCCGCCGCCACCGACGATCCGGGCGAGATCGGCCCGGTCGACGCCGTCGTCGTGGCCGTCAAGTCCATGCACCTGGACCGCGTGTGCGCGGACATCGCGCCGCTCCTGGGCCCCGACACCCTGGTCGTGCCGATGCTCAACGGCGTCGACGCGCACCAAGCCCTGCTGCCCGCCGTGGGGAGGGCGCGCATGGGCAAGGGGCTCACGCGCATCATCAGCGAAGTGACGGCGCCGGGCGAGATCCGCCACGTCGGGGTCGACCCGTACGTCGCGCTCGCCGAGTGGGACGGCGGCGGAACGCCCCGGGTCGAGGCGCTGGCGGCCGCGCTCCGCCGCGCGGGCGTCGACGCCGAGGTCCCGCCCGACATCGACGCGGCGATCTGGCTCAAGTTCCTGTTCGTGTGCTCGGTGGGCGGCGTGTGCGGCGCGTGCCGGATGCCGCTGGGGCCGGTGCGGACCCTGCCCGAGAGCCGCGCCCTGCTGCGGCGGGCGATGGAAGAGATCGCCGCGGTCGCGGCCGCGCACGGCGTGCCCCTGCAGGACGACGCGGTCGCCTTCGCCATGAACACCGTCGACGCCTTCCCCGCCGAGGGCACGTCGTCGCTGCAGCGCGACATCGCCGCTGGCGTGCCGTCGGAGCTGGACGCGTGGACCGGCGCGGCGGTGCGGCTGGGGGCAACGGTCGGCGTCGCGACCCCCGTCCACTCGTTCATCCACGCGGTGCTGCTGCCCGGCGAAGTGCAGGCGCGCGGCTGACGCCCCCGCCGCCGTCCGTCCGCAGGTTCGCAGCTGGCCGCCCGCAGGCCCGCCGTCCGCAGGCGCGCGGTTAGATTCAAGGGCGAACGATGTTCCCGGCCTAGAACGGAGCGGCCCCGACATGCTGATGACACCATGGGTTCAGCGACTGCTCCTGGCCAACGTCGTCATGTTCCTGCTCACCTGGGTGAATCCCGGCATCCGCGCGGAGCTGGCTTTCATCCCGGCGCTCGTCCTGTTCAGACCGTGGACGATCGTCACGTACGCGTTCCTCCACGCGAACGGCATGCACATCTTCTTCAACATGCTCATGCTGTTCTTCTTCGGGCCGCGGCTCGAGGAGCGCTTGGGCAGCCGAACCTTCATCTGGTTCTACGTGCTGTGCGGCATCGGCGGGGCGCTGCTGTCCTTCGCCTTCTCTCCGAACGCCGCGGTGGTGGGCGCATCCGGCGCGATCTTCGGCGTGGTCATCGGGTTCGCCCGCTACTGGCCGCGCGAGGACATCTACATCTGGGGCATCCTGCCGATCCAGGCGCGCATGCTCGCCTTCCTCATGGTCGGATCCAGCCTCTTCGCGGGCTTCGCGGGCGCCCAGGACGGCGTCGCCCACTTCGCGCACCTCGGCGGGCTCGTGACGGGCTGGCTCTTCCTGCGGCGGTGGGAGAGCCGCCGCCACCGCAGAGTGGTGAAGCAGCCCAGGACCACGAGGGTGCAGGCCGAAATGCTGGACGCCGACGCCCTGCGCCGCTGGGAGGCGATCCCCCGCGAGCGGCTGCACGAGATCAACCGCGAGGAGCTGGATCTTCTGCTGGGCAAGGTCAAGAAGGCCGGAGCCAGAGCGCTCACCCGCGAAGAGCGCGCCTTTCTGGAGCGAATGGCCAACTCGGTTTAGGGGGGTCCGCGGGGCAATTCCGGCGTCGCCCTCGGCGCCGAGGGGGGGCCGGGCACCTTGCGACAGTCGGCTTGGTTGTGTAGAATATGCCCATATGGAAATCAAATAACTACCAAACGGGCAATTCATGGACTACTCCAAGCCAAGAGGTCGGTCGTCGGCCTGCCATCTGCTGGTCCGCGAGGCAAGCGTGGCCGCCGTTCGGACCGGCCTGCCGTTCTCGGCCCTGGACCACATGGCCGACGCGGTGGGAGTCGGACGTCTCGCGCTGGCGCACGTCATCGGCCTCCCTTCGACCACGCTGGCACGAAGGCGGAAGGCCGGTTTGTTGTCTTCGGAGGAGTCGGATCGGCTGGTGCGCGTGGCACGCATCGTCGCCATGGTCCACGAGATGATGGGCGGCGACCAGGCCGCCGCGCGCCGGTGGCTGAGAGAGCCCCATCCCCTCCTCGAAGGAGAGTCGCCGCTCGAACGGGCCTCGACCGAGGTGGGGGGCCGGGAGGTCGAGCAGGTCATCGGGCGTGTCGCCCACGGGGTGTTCAGCTAGCGGCCGGTGGCGGGGATTGTCACGGCCTGGCGCTTGGCCTGGCCCGAGCACGCCCGCAGCGTAGAGGACATGTTGTCCGGCCAGGGTGCGCTGCGATATGGCGGGCGCTGGAATAGCCCGGGGCGCCGCGCCGTTTACCTGGGCGGGAGCCTGGCGCTTGCGAGTCTGGAGTTGCTGGTCCAGGTCCGGGCGCCGGACATTCTGCGCCGGTATCGAAGGCTGTCGGTCGAGATCCCCCGCGACCTGATCGACGTGGTCGAAGCGTCGGATCTGTCGTCCGACTGGGCGGCGCCTGCCCTTCGCCCCGACACCCGAAAGCTCGGCGACCGGTGGATCGATTCATCGGCGTCGGCGGTGCTCCGGGTGCCGAGCGCTGTTGTGCCCGAGGAGTTCAACTACATTGCGAATCCGGGGCATCCGGACTTCGCCCGAATTAACCCGCAAAGGAACAACCCATGCACGAAGTCAACCTGCTCGCGGTTCTGGTCGCCGGAGTCGTGCCGATGATCGTCGGTTCGCTCTGGTACGGGCCCCTCTTCGGAAAGCGCTGGCTGGCGCTCATGGAGATGACCGTGGAAGAGATCCAGGAGGGGTTCAATCCCGTCAAGACCTACGGGGGGACCCTGGTCCTGTCGCTGGTGACGGCCTATGTGCTGGCGCAGCTGATCGCCGAGATCGGCGGCGATTCCGCGATGGTCGGCGTGCACGTGGCGCTCATGGTGCTGGTGGGCTTCATCCTGCCCGTCGCGAACCAGTCCATCGCATTCGAGAAGCGAAAGCCGGGGCTGGCATGGCTCAACGTCGCCTACAACGGGGTCGCGCTGCTCGCGCAGGCTCTGGTGATCGCGCTGTGGAGGTGAGCGCGGGCTGAAGCCGGGCCGGCGCCCTAGCCCTCCCGGCTGGCTTCCCGCTTCGGGACGGGCATGCCGGTCTCGCGGTCGTAGTCGACAATGTTCTCCCATTCCGAGGCGTCGGAGCGGGCGATGACCGCCACAACGTCGTCGGTGTCGCTGACGTTGACGACCTCGTGGGGCACCCCGGGCTCGATGAAGATGAAGTCGCCGGCGCCATTCACGATCGAGTGGCGAAGATTGGGGCCGAAGTCGTGCCGCACCTCGCCCTCGAGGATGTACAGCATGACCTCGAAGTCCACGTGGATGTGGGCGAACGCCACGCCGCGCGGCGGGATCCGGGCGACGTTCATCGACAGCTCGCGGGCGGGGACGTTCTTCGCCGAAAGGCCCGTCTTGTAGTGGATGCCGTTCCAGTCCCGGTGGATCCCGCTGGCGCGGATGGTGTGGATGCCGTGGCCGCCGTCGGGCAGGCCGGGCGTGCCGACTCCGTCGTCGCTCATTGCGGCTCCAGCAGCAGCGCCGCAACCGCCGCCATGTCCGCCACCTCCACATCCGCCTGCGCCCGGGCCGGGGGCGTGGCGCCGGTCGGGCCCCCTCGGCTGGGCCGGTTCACGTGCACGGTCGCGTATCCCAGCGCCGACGCCGGCGCGATGTCGTGGAACAGGCTCTGGGCGATGTGCAGCGTGCGGTCGCGCGGGATCCCCGAACGCCGGACCATTTCGTCGAAGTGCGCAGTTTCGGGCTTGTAGCATTGAACCTGCTGCGCCGTCACCACCCAGTCGAACTCGGTGGCCAGGCGCTCGCGGCTTCGGGCAAAGAGGTCGTCGTCCACGTTCGAGACGATTCCCAGCGCGTAGCGCGCACCCAGGCGCTGCAGCGCAGCCGCGGTGTCGGGGAAGGGCGGCCAGTCGCCCACGGAATGCGCAAACGCGTCGCACTCCGCCGCCGTGGGCTCGAAGCCGAGCCGCGGCCCCATCCGCTCGAGGGTCAGCGCGAGCACCTCGCGGTAGGTGCGGTAGCGCTCCCGCTGCACGACGTGCTCGGCCTCGCCGAACGCCGCCAGGACCGCCGCCTCGTCCGGCGACGCTCCCCGCGACGCGCAGACGGGCGCAACGGCGGCGATGATCCCCGCCTCCCAGTCCACCAGCGTGCCGTAGCAGTCGAAGGTGAGCAGCCGGAAGCGGCCGGGTTCGAACTCGGGCACCGCTAGCCTCGCCGCCCGCAGGCAGGGGGGACCTGTTCCATGGGTCCGCTACATCTCAGGGAAGTCGGCGGTCGGCCCGAAGACCGGCGGCACCGGCACGTCGAGGAGACGGAGGTACACCCCGATCTGGGCGCGGTGGTGGATCATGTGGTCCAGAATGAACGTGCGCAGCACGACGGCCTTGGGGAGCGTGAAGCGCGGCTCGCCCGCGACGAGCATCGTCCACGGGCCCGCCATGTCCTCGTCCGAGCAGCCCTCGATCGCCGCGCGGGCCGCCGTCGAGCTGGCGTCGAGCGCCTCGATCAGCTCCCCGGTCGTGCTGCAGGCCTCCATTCGCGGCGCCTCTTGGTCCGCAGGCGCGACGTCGAACTCCGAGGACGCCAGCGTAGGCATCGTCCAGTTGGGGATGTTCGCCAAGTGGGTCGCGAGCTCGCCGAGCGTCCACGACCTCTCGTGCGGGCGCCAGCCCATGCGATCCTCGGGAACGGCCTGCAGAACGGCCCTCGACCCGGCGACGATCTGGTCGAACGCCGCCAGTGTGGCTTGAGCTGACATCTTCCGCCTCGCGGTGGGGGTGAGTGGGGGTGGACGATAAGGTATCAGTCGGCGGGGCGCCGTGCCTGCGACGCCGTAGGGCCGGGGCGTCCCCCGAGCGGCCGAGGAGGGCTGGCATCGCCCCCTTGCGCGGGTTCGGCGGCCCGATTCAACATGCTAGGGACGACCAAGGAGGGAATCATGAGATGCAACCGGACTTGCTGCTTGCTCGTGCTGGCCTTGGTAGCCACGCTTGGACCACCGGTCGAGGGCCAGGACGGTGGTCGGGTGACGACCATCGGCCGCCTTGCCTCCGTGTCAGTGTTCGAGCCTTCCGGCACGCCGCTTAGCGCCGCCCAGGTGCCGTCGGTCACCCTGACACAGTGTCGCCGGTCCTGCGACATCGCGCTCGAACTCGACAACGAGTACGGAGACGAGTCGGGTCCCGGCATGCTTGATCTCGTGGGGTTCGTCAAAGCATACAGGGATGTGTCGGGCCGGACGTACATCGTCGGCGAGCCGATCGACAACATTCTCGTGTTTGACTCCGAAGGCAGCTTCCTGCGTCGGATCGGGCGCAGCGGTTCGGGGCCGGGCGAGCTGACGGACGGCGGGTCGTTCGTCGTGACTGGGGATGGGGAGTTTTCCGTTCTCGATCGGGGACGCGGAGTGATTCTCAACTACGATCATACAGGACGTCTGCTGAGCGAGGCGCGGACGCAGGGGTGGGTTCCGATTGGCAATCGGACGTATGCGTGGGATCGTCCGTGGGTGGTACATGTGGCGGAGCTGTACACGCCGGACCAAGTCGGATTTCCGCTCCATCTGGTCAACGTGGAAACCGGCGAAATCGACCGCTCGTTCGGGTCTGCGACGGGCGAGCGCCAACTCGGGGGACGCGGGGGGTTGAATCCCATTGCGGTCAGAGACGACCGGCGGTTCTGGATGGTTGCCGGATTCGAGCGCTATGACATCGGGCTTTGGGACATGAACCAGCCGCAGCGACTGCTTCGACGCGAAGCGGATTGGTTCCCCGAGCTAACGCAGGAAGACCTCACACACGGAGGACCTACAGAGACCAAGCCGCCAGCGCCGTTCATATACGAGCTTGCATTGGGCGACTCGGTCCTTTGGGTGCTGGGGACGGTCGCGGACGCCCGGTGGCGGCAGGCCAGCGAGCAGGGGTCCAGCGCCAGCGGCGACGAATTCTACGACGATGTTCTGGAAGTGATCGACGTGCGCACCAACGAGGTGCTCGCCACCCAGCGCCTTGACGCCAGCCACCACCTGATGGGGCCGGGTCTGCTTGGCAGGTTGGAAGTGGACGCCGACGGGACGGTTCGGTACCGCGTGTACAGGGCCCAGCCACGGAAGTGGGAGGGCTAGAGGCGGAGCCGAGGGCTTGGTGGCTGAGACCTCCGGCCGCCGGTTGCATCGGGCCGCCCCTACCGCACCACGCGCCGGAAGAGGCGGTCCGCGGCCACGGCTGCGACGGGCGCGCCCACGACGGTCATGAAGACGCCGATTCCGCTCGATCCCGGGAAGCCGTCGTCGTCGTCGGTGAGGGCAAGGACGATGCCGGGGGCGGCCATGATCGTGCCTGCGACGGCGTTCTTCCACATGCTGCCGCGTGAGAGGTCGGTGGCGCCGATGCGGCGGGTCAGGTAGCCGACACCGAGCTGCGGGGCGGCGTACAGACCGATGCGCGACGCCGCGTTGGCCAGCCCGCTGCAGCGCGCCCCGGCGAAGTGGTCCGACAGGTCGTCGAAGCCCAGGCAGGAGCGCGACAGGGCGTAGCCGCCCAGGAGGCCCAGCGCGTTCGCCCCCACGGCCACGCCCAGCGTCTTGACCCAGGGGTAGGGCTCGGATTCGAGGGCCCAGCTGTAGACGCGGCTCGGCGTGCTGCCGGGTTCAGCCAGCGGGGCGCCGCCAGCCACCGTTTCGATCAGGATCACACCGTAGCTGGAGTCCGCGCCGAAGCGCACGCCCGCCTCTCCGGGCCCCACGGCCTCGACGCTGCGGACGTGGGCGACAGCGAGGGTGTTGAGCGTGACCAAGCCGTTGGCCTGGCGCACGTTGTCGACGATCACCACCGGGGTGCGGCAGCCGCGTGCCGCGAGCGACGCGGGGTCCCGGAACTCCAGGCACACGAGCTGGCCGGGCTGGCTGCGCCCGCTGCGCACGCGCACGCCCGGAAGCAGGCGCGCGAGCGCGTTGGCCAGATGGTCGCCCGACCGGGCCGCAGGCGTCAGCTGCTCGGCGGTGAGGCGGCGTCGGGCGGTGCCCAGCGCGCGGTCGCTCCGGGTGCCGTCGCGGAACGCCTCGACGGTGATCGGCTCCAGCGCGATCGCGGTGGGGGACAGGGCGATGCGGAGTGCGACGCGGCTGCCGGGGGCGAGCGTGAGCCGATCGTCGAAGGTGCCGTACGCGATGTGATCGACGATGATCTCGTACTCGCCCGAGGCCACCACCCCAAACTGGAACACTCCGGCGCGATCGGTGACCGCCTCGGCCCGGGCCGAGTCCGCCACCTCGGCCCGGAGACGCACCAGCGCGATCGCGGCGCCCTCGACCGCGGCGCCGGTGTCGAGGTCCACCACCCTGCCCTCGATGCGCGGCGGCCCCTGCTGCGCCGCGAGTGCCCCGGCGCCGGCCAGCGCGAACACGGCCACCGCGGCCCCCCGGCCCCGCGTCCCTACCACGCGATTCTCCAAATCCGCCCGTCTCCCCCGGCGGCCCACCCCACCCGGCCCCCGGGCGCGAACGCGACCGCCCACGCGCTCACGTCGGCGATTGCGTGCCAGGTCGCGCCCATGTCGGCCGTGAACGCGGCCCCCGGCGGCCCCACCGCCACCACGCGGCGGGCTTCGCTCGGGCCGCCGACGGCGCTCCCGTACACGGCCCCCGCGATCGGCGCGGATGTGGCCGCCGACCATGTGCGCCCCTCGTCCATGCTCGCGGCCGCGTTGGCCGCCACCACGTCGTCGGGGGCGCGCAGGTCGCCGCCCAGCGCCATGACGGGCCGCCCGGCGTCGACGGCCAGCGTGAAGATCCCCGCCGCTTCGCCGGTTGCCATCGGCACCGCCACCCCGGTCCAGGTCGCGCCGAAGTCGGACGTTGCGAGGATGCGCGCCGAGCCGCCTGCACCGGTGCCGATCCACCCGTGTCCCGCGCCGCCGGCCCGAGCACAGGTCCCGCTGGCGGCAAAGCCGCCCTCGCCGTCGCCGGCGGGGGGCATGGCGTCGGCGGCGACCCGCGCCCAGCTGCGGCCCCCGTCGCCCGTGAGCAGGATGTACGGCGCGCCGTCGAACGCGTCGCCGTAGGCAAAGCCGCGCCGGGCGTCCCAGAAGTCGAGGCAGTCGAGGAAGCCGTCGGGCTCGTCCATGAGGAAGCCGAGCGTCCAGCTCTCGCCGCCGTCGGCGGTGCGGTAGATGCGCGACGCCGGGCCGGTGCCGGCCGTGAGCGCCACCGCCGCCCGCGACGAGAACGCGTGGATGTCGCGGAACTGCAGCGAGTCGCCTCCCGGCGCGGCGATGCGACTCCAGTTGGCGCCGCCGTCGAGCGTGCGCACGATCAGGCCGCCGTGTCCGCTCGCCCACACCGTTTCGTCGGTCACCGGGCTGATCGCCTGCAGCACTTCGGTGGTGCCGCTGGACTGCTCGACGACGGCGGGCGGCGACGGGGCCGGGGCGGGGCCCGGGTTCGCCGCCTCGGCGCCGCGCTGCCGGTACACCTCGCGCGCCCGGTCGAACTGGGCGAAGACGTGCTCGCGCTCGCGCTCGGAGCGCCAGCCGGGCCACTCGTCGGCCATTTCCTGCAGCTTGTCGATCCAGCGCAGGGCGTAGTCGGCGGCCGCCGCGCTCCGAACGGGGCGGTCCGCGACCGTGATCCAGACCGGGTTGGTGAACGCCTGCGGGTACGCGGTGTCGAGCGGCCAGCGGTCGCCGCGCCCGCCCTCGACGCGCAGGTGCAGCCAGCCGCTCGCCGCCACCTGGAGGCCCTCGTCGATGTCGAGGGACTTGCGGTCGCCGGTGAAGCGCCATGTGCGGACCACCTCGCCGTCGACGACCAGCTCGACCCTTTCCATCGGCGCCACGCCCCAAACCCGGCCACGCAGCCGGACCTCGGCGGGGCCGTCGAGGTCGATCTCCTCTCCAGGCTCTCTTCCGTCCACCGTGAACTCGATGAGCGGGCCGGAGCTGACGAACGAGCGGCCCTCGCGGATCCCCCGGAACCACCCGTCCATGGTCAGCGTGCCGTCGGGCGTGCGGACGTAGGTGCGCATGGAGCCGACGAGCGGCGTTGCGTGCAGGCTGGAGATCGAGTCCTCGCCGCCCACCACGGTGGTGCGGATGCCGTTGCTCCAGACGGCGTACACGGGCGGCCAGCCGTCCTGGGGGGTCGACCACTCGATGGCGTCGGCGGCGGCGAGCGCGGCGTCGACGATGTATCCCTTTGCGCCGCCCAGGTTGCCTTCGAGGGGGTCGCCGCTGTAGAAGGAGTGGACGTAGGCGGTCGTGGCCCCTTGCGCCTTGGCCTTCAGCATCATGTCGGTGTTGCTCGGGTAGAGGCTCTCGATTGCGGTGCCCTCGTACCCCATTGCATAGGG
Organism: Longimicrobiales bacterium; assembly: GCA_965221535.1. GTDB lineage: Bacteria > Gemmatimonadota > Gemmatimonadetes > Longimicrobiales > Gaopeijiaceae > Bin94. The sequence goes on from OZ244894.1 coordinate 715,753, forward strand.
CGCGATCAGGTGGTCGCGGTTGCCGAACATGAAGACGTGGCCGTAGAACGGGGGGCGGTATTCCTGGCCCACCACCAGCAGGCGGTCCGGTTCCGAGAGCGGATGCGCCCCCCCGCCGGGCAGCCAGAACTGGTGGTCGAGGATGCGGTTGTCCTTGTTTGCGACCTGTTCTGCGACGACGTCCTGGTCTTCGGCGTCGGACATCATCATGAGGTTGGCCAGGCTGTTGCGCAGATTGCCCGCGTAGTTCATGTGAACGTGGGTGGAGCCCGAGAACCAGCCCTGGTCGGACAGGTCGGAGATCTCTTCGAGCGCGACTTCGAGCGACGTGGTCTCGCCGGCAAGGATCTCGGCGGTGACGGTGACGGGCGTGGTCTCGAAGCCGCGCACGACGGTCATCTCGACCTCGCCGACCGGGAGCTCGACCGAGAACGAGCCCGGATGGTGGAACACCCGGTCGCCGGTGCGGGCAACGCGGGCGTAGGCGTCGGCGGGCGCGTGGAACTTGCCGTCGGACGCGGTCAGGTGGACGCGGCTGGCGAGGGGGTCGCCCTCGTGGTCCAGCGTGGTGACGGCGAGCGTGCCGGTGGGGCGCGCCCAGTGGCGCTCGGCGATGGCGACGTGGCGCAGCCGGCCGCCGTTGGCCTCCAGCAGGTAGAGCTGGGGCAGCCCGTCGGTGTGTTCGGGGCCGCCGCCGTTGGCCACGAACGCGATCCACTCCGCGTCGGGGGACCAGCGCGGATGGAAGGCGTCGTGCTCGAAGAAGGTCATCTTGTACGGTTCGCCGCCGACGGTGGGCTGCACGTACAGGTTCTGGAACTGGTCGGCGGCGCCGGCGGTCGAGGAGTAGACGAAGCGGCGCCCATCGTAGGAGACGTGCGGCTGCGTGCGGTACAGGGTCTGCTCGACAAGCACGGCCTGACGGTCGTCGATGCCGCCCGCCCGCGCCGGGACCCGGTAGACGTTGCCGCTGCCCAGGGCCACGTCGCGGTTCGACACGATGAGCAGCTCGTCGCCGCCGGGCAGCCATGCGGGCGTGATGTGCATGTCCCAGGGGCCGAAGTACAGGCGGTCGCGGCCGAACGAGTTGTCCGAGGTGACGGCGATGGCCGGCCCGGCCCACGCGCCCGCGGCGAAGGGGCGGATGTAGACGTTGAAGTAGCCGCTGGGCGCGGTCGAGACGTAGGCGATGCGGTCGCCGGTCGGAGAGAAGCGGGGGTCCGTGTGGACGTGTTCGCCCTCGGTGAGGCGGTGGCGTTCGCCGGTGGCCGTGTTCATGACCTCGAGATCGATGGTGCCGCCGCCGTCGTCGGCGGTGTAGACCAGCCACGCGCCGTCGGGCGAGTAGTTGGGCGAGGAGAGATAGTCGGGCCCGTGCGCGATCTCGAAGGCGTCGCCCGACGCGATGTCCACCTCCCAGAGCGACCCGCTCATGGCCACCGCGACGCGCTCGCCGCCGGGGTGCCACTCGGGGTGCCAGGGCGACGAGGAGGGCGCCGGAGGAAAGTAGAAGTTGTGCATGTAGTTGCCGCCGTGCGCCGAGGCCGGGTAGGCCCGCTGGGCGGCGAGATCGGCGGGGGCCGCGCTGAAGGCGGCGACGAGCGCCAGGGCGGAAGCCGCGAGGGTGGGTCGGGTCATGCTCGCCTCCGGTGGGGGTCGTGCCGCGCGGGGATGTCGTGCCGCGCGGGGATGCTGGGGACCGTGCAGGGATCGTACCGTGTGGGGTGGTGGGGGGCCAGTGGGGGGCGGGGGGGGCGCCGCGGCGGGGCGCTCCGCGACTGCCGGGTTGCCACGGTATGGGCGGGGCGGCTACATAGTCGTGTGGGACATCCACGCAGGTTCGTTGTTGCATGTAACGTAGAGGTTACAAACTGTAATGTTGACATTACTATTTCGGGTCGGGCTTGTGCTCCTGGCGCTTGTCGGAGGCACGGGATCGCTGGCGGGACAGGCGTTCCAGATCGAAGAGGCGACGATCGCCGACGTGCACGGGGCGTTTGCGTCGGGCGAGCTGACGTGCGTCGGTCTGGTGCAGGCGTACCTGGACCGGATCGAGGCGTACGACGGGCAAGGACCCGGGCTGAACGCGGTGGCGACGGTGAATCCGCGGGCGCTGGAAGAGGCCGCGCGGCTAGACGAATCCTTGGCTGCGGGCGGGTTGACGGGTCCGCTGCACTGCATTCCGGTGCTGCTCAAGGACCAGGTCGAAACGAGCGACATGCCCACGACCTTTGGGTCCGCGCTCTTCGCCGACTTTGTGCCGGAGCGGGACGCGACCATTGTGACTCGCATCAAGGCAGCGGGCGCGATCATCCATGCCAAGACCAACATGGGCGAATTCGCTTCGCGCTATGTGGGCTCGGGGTTTGGCGTGATCCGCAACGCGTACGATCCCGAGCGCAATCCGAGCGGTTCGTCGGGCGGCACCAGCGTGGGCATCGCGGCAAACTTTGGCATGGTTGGGATCGGTGAGGATACGGGCGGTTCCATACGCGGACCGGCGGCGGTGGCGTCGCTGGTGGGTCTGCGCCCGACGCTCGAGCTGGTGAGCCGCTTTGGCCTGATGCCCGCCAATCCCACGACCGACACGCAGGGCCCGATCACGCGCACGGTCGCCGACGCGGCCATTCTGCTCGGCGTGATCGCGGGGTACGATCCGAACGATCCGGTGACCGCTCGCGCCGTGGGCCGTGTGCCGGAGTCGTATGAGAGCGGCCTTGGCGCCGACGGCCTGGAGGGGGCGCGCATCGGGGTCGTCCGCGCCGCCATGGATGATGCGGTCGATCCCGGCTCGGAGGGATTTCGGCAGGTGCGCTCGCTTGTCGACGCGGCTGTGGTCGCCCTGCGGCGACTCGGGGCCGAGGTCGTGGATCCGGTCGAGATCGCGGGCATCGAGACGGTGAACCCGGTGTTCGGCAGCAACGTGTACGAGACCGAGGAGGCGACCGACGCCTACCTGTCCGAACATGCGAACGCCCCGTACAGGACGCTGCGGTCGATCCTGCTGAGCGGACGCGTCACGCCGTGGCGCGCGGCGGGCCTGGCGAACGTGCTGGGCAGGTCGACCCGCGACCCGGGCTACCTGGAATACCTGCGTGGCCGCGACCGGATCCGGCGCGACGTGCTCGTCGCCATGGCCGAGCACAACCTGGACGCCCTCGTCTACGCCACCTTCGACCACCCGCCGACGCTGATCGCGGGCGACGCGGAGACCAATCCGGCGCCGGCCGACCAGTACGGCCTTGGCGACAACCGTCTGCTAAGCCCGATCACCGGGTTTCCGGCGCTGACGGTGCCCGCCGGGTTTACGCCGGACGGTCTGCCGGTGGGGATCGAGTTCCTTGGCCGCCCCTTCACCGAGGCGATGCTGCTGCGCTTCGGCTACGCGTTCGAACAGGGGACGGGGCATCGTCGGCCGCCTGTGTTGGGGTCGCCGTAACCGGCCCGTCGGAGGGTTCGCGCGCCGGCGCTTAGCCCACCTGCAGATCGGCGCACCCGAACAGCCCGCCGGTTTCGTCCAGGAACCGCTCGCGCGCCAGCTCCAGATACTGTCCGTCGATGTCGAAGCCCACGCTGTTCCGTGCGGCGCGGGCCGCGGCGACCGAGGTCGTCCCCGTTCCCAGGAAGGGATCCAGCACCGTGTCGCCAACAAAGGAGAACATCCGGACCAGCCGGTTGGCGAGTTCAAGGGGATAGGGCGCCGGGTGATTCCGCGTCGACGCGCCGGGAATTGTCCAGATCTGCCGAAACCACTGACGATGCTCGGCTGCCGAGATCATGCTCAGCGCTCGGGCCGCCGGAGACGGACTGCGATATCCCCCCGGCTTCCGCTGCATGAGAATGAACTCGATGTCGTTCTTGATCACCGCATTGGGCTCGTAGGGCTTGCCGAGGAACCCGCCCCCAGAACCCATTTCGAACTTGGCGTTGGCGATCTTGTGCCAGATGACGGGCGCGAGATTGTCGAATCCCAGCCGACGGCAGGCCTCCTGAATGCTCGCATGCAGTGGCACCACGACGTGGCGGCCGTACGCTCGGCGCGACAGACAGACATCGCCGACCACAATGACGAGGCGCCCGCCGGGAACCAGGACGCGGTGGCACTCACGCCACACTCGGGTCAGCTCGGCGAGGAATTGGTCGTAGTCACCGATTGCACCCAGTTGGTCGGCGCCGTCGTTGTACTCCTTGAGAGTCCAATAGGGCGGGGAGGTGACGACTAGGTGAATCGACGCGTCGGGGAGCAGCGAGAGGTCGCGTGCGTCTCCTCGGAGGATCCGGTGCATAGTGGCGACTTCGTGGACTGCGGCCGCGACCCGTGCAGATTCCGCCGAGTCCCTGGCCATTTCCGGCAGGGCCGTCTTGAGAGCTCGGTCGGACAGGGTCAAGCGCGGCAGGTGCCGCTGCACCACCGCCTCCAGCCCCGAGTCCGGCGTGGCCAGATTCGAGCGTGTCATGGGCCGCGATCCAGTATCGGGTTCCTGTCCCGCACGTGAGCGACAAGCCGGTCGAAGAAGGGCGCCACTTCGTGGGCCCCCGATACGATGCGAGGACCCTCCGAAAAGTCGACCTCCAGGAACAGGGAGGCCTCGATCATTCCGATGCTCCACGATGGCGGACGACGACCGGAAAGGCGTGTGATCCGCTGCTTCAGAAGCTCCGACCATGAGCTCTGGTGAAGCGGGCTGTAGGAGTCCTCGGAGACATCGAAGAGCATGATGTAGCCTGTCACGATCTCGGGTGAGTACATCTGGACGTTGGTGACTTCGCCGATCAGGTCGTCGACGCGATTCGGCACCGTTCCGCCGAGGTTCTTGAGAAGAGACTTCAGCGAAATCGCCAGTCGGGGCTTGTCGTCCATGCTCCACGCGACGTCCCAGGACTTCGCCCGTGCACCCCCGGGCAGTCTGGCCTCCGCGACTGCTCCCGTGAGCCCCCGCGCAGCCAACTCCGCGATGCAGAGCTGGGCGAGATCCTCCAGCCTCTTGGTCGACGTGGTCTTCCGCTCCACGACCGCGATGCGGTAGAGAGAGCCGACAGCGTCTTGAAGGGTCATGGCGGTTCCGCGCGAAGGGAGAGGACTCTTCAAGGTATGTCGGATCCATGGGCGCGGGAATGCTCAGATGCGCCAACTTGAGCCCGCGCGGCGCTCACACCGATTCTTATGGTGGGCGGTCCCCGTTCAGCGCCCCGCCTCGCCGCCCTCGGAAGCCGGATCTGCGGCCAGCTCCGCCAGCAGCTCGCGCACCACGTCGACCACGAACTCGGGCGTCTCGTACGGGTAGTTGTGGCCGGTGCCCGGCGGGGTGTGAACGAGTCGGGCTGCGCTTGAGACGTGGAGGTACCTTAGGCGCGTGCGCTCGAAGAAGTTCTTGGCGCGGCGCGCGGCGGGCTCGTCCATGCCCAGCGGGTCGATGAGGGGGTCCATGGACTCGTTTGGAACGACGACCAGGACGGGCATGTCGCCGAGTTCGCCGTCGTAGACGACGAGGTCGGGGGCCGCCGACAAGACGGTGCCCGGGCCGAACTCCTGGAAGATCGAGGCTGTGGCGAACGAGGTGGACGGGCGCCGGGCGTTGGCCGCCATCGCGTCGCCGACGTCGGCGAGCAGAAGGCGCTGCTTGCGCACGATCTCGCCGATCTCGGTCTCGGTTTCGGCCAGCGCGACTTCGGGGTTGGTCCAGCCGCCGAAGATCTTGTCGATTCCCTGGCGCTCGGCGTCCCGGACCAGCCCGTCGAGCGCCGCGGCCCCGAAGGCGGGGGCGTAGACGAAGGCGTCGGGCGGCGACGCGTCGAGGAGGACGACGGCGGCAGTGCGCTCGGGGTGGCGGCGCGCGAAGTTGGCGGCCAGCAACCCGCCGTACGAGTGTCCCGCCAGCAGGAAGGGGCCCCGCTCGCCGGCGTTCTCCAGCAGCATCGCGAGTTCGACCGCCTCGGTCGCGGTCCGGCGCGGGTATGGCCCCGGATCGCTCCAACCCGTGCCGGGACGGTCGAATACAATCGAGCGCGTCTCCGCGCGAATCGCGGCGTGGAGGTGGTGGAGGGCCAGGCCCTGCGCGTGGCCCCCGGGGATCCACACGACCGTCGGCCCGTCGCCGGCGTCGCCCTCGGCCAGGATGTGCATGCGGTACCCCCCCACGTCGACCAGCGCGCCCGGGGGCGGATGCGCCAAGGCCAGTCGCCGGATCTCGATCATGGAAACGGCGGCGGCGGCCACGACCAGCACCGAGACGGCGGCGACAAGCACTCCCAGCGCCCTGGCAAGCCGCGCCCGGCTGGTGCGAGGCCCGGTGCGGGGCCGCCGCGAGCCCAGGAGCAGCAGCGCCCCGACCGCGGCGACGATCGCTCCAGCGAATAAGCCGCCCCACGGGTGCGAGAGCAGGGAATAGAAGGGAGTCAGCATGGTGGGGCTCCTGGGGGAGGGTCCATGAACGCCCGCTACTCCGTCGCCCGCCGCGCGGTGCGCACGGGAAGGATGATTCGCGACGGACGCTCCCTGCTGTGGTAGATGATCTGCCGCGCGGTGTTCCACACGGTGTCGGTCGCGACCGGATTGCCGGTGTTCTGGTTGGGCGCGATGTGCGGATAGGCGCTGCTGGTCAGGTCGATTCGGATCTTGTGCCCGGGTTGGAACGCGTGGGCGATGTGGCCAAGGTCGATCTCGTAGCGGGCGACCTCGCCGGGGGTCAGAAGCTCTTCGCTGTCGAAGCCGTTCCGGTACCGCGCGCGAACGACGCCGATGCTGGGGCCAAGGTTGACCGCCCTGCCGTCGGGATGGACGTCCATGATGCTCGCGACGAAGTCGGTGTCGCGAGCGTCGGTGGCGGCGTGGAACTCGATCACGACCCGGCCCACGATCTCGACGGCCTCCTCGACCTCTTCGCTCGTATAGACCAGCACGTCGTCGCGGCGGTGCAGCGGGGTGCGGTCCTCGCCCAGAAACACGGGGCCGATGGACGATGGCACCGGGCGCTTGGGGTCGAAGGTGAACTGGTCCGGGGGCGTGTCGGCGGCCGGCGGCGACCAGGAGAGCGCGCCGTCTCCGACGATGGAGTTGGCGTTGCCGCCGCTGGTGAGGTAGAGACTGGTCGCCTGAACGTCGGCGGGCGGGTATTGGTCGAACTCTCGCCACTCTTCGGCGCCGACCACGTAGGCCCGGGCGCGCGGCTGGTCGTAGCTGTCGGCGCTGCCCTTCAGGTAATGGTCGAAGAAGGCGAGGTGCTCGGCCTCGTTGTCCACAATTGCGTGGGGCTCGAACTCCATGTCGCCCAGGGTGAGGGTGCCGCCGATGAAGGTCTCGGCGTGGCCCCAGGGACCCGCCAGCATGTACTGCTCGCCTGCGGCCGGCGAGTGGGCCATCATGCCGTCCCAATAGAACATCGCTCCCGGCTGGTCGCCGTCGAACCAGCCCGTGACGTGCAGCACCGGCAGGTCGAGCGCCCCGAAGTCGTCGTCCGTGAAGTACAGGCGCTGCCAATACTCGTTCATGGTGGAGTTCTCGAGGAACTCGTTGAAGAGCGGCATGTCCCGACCCATCACATCGTCCTGCGTGATCAGCGGCCGGTGCCAGTAGACGGATTCCATGTCGGCCCCAGCCGTGTTCGTCTGCATGTTGCGCCCCGAGGTGCTGTTGATCCAGTCCAGCGCCCAAGCCATCATCCACGCGCCCCCGTAGTACGGCAGTTCGTGCATCCAGCGTCCGGCGGCGGCGGTGGCGACCATGCACTTCAGAGACGGAGGACGCTCGCGCGCCGCGAGCCACTGGTCGGTCCCCAGATACGACACCCCGGCGGTGCACACGTCGCCGTTGGACCAAGGCTGGGCCGCCATCCACTCAATCGTGTCGTAGCCGTCCTCGCCCTCCTGGAAGAAGAAGTCGAACTTGCCGTCCGAGTCGCCCCGGCCGCGCACGTCCTGGATTGCGACCGCGTAGCCGCGCTCCGCGAAGTACGTGGCCCAGCCGGCCATGCTGAAGTCGCCCGCGACCATCGTCTTCAGGTAAGGGGTGCGGACGATGATGGTCGGGAACGGCCCCCCTTCGGCGGGCATCCACACGTCGGCCGAGAGTTCGACGCCATCGCGCATTGGGGTGCGCACGTCGAATATGCGCTTGACCTGGTCGGTCTGGGAGGAGGCCGCAGGGGCGGGCACGGCGACCATGGTTGCGAGCGCAAGGGCGGCAAGCGTGCGCGCCACCGGGGACGTGCGCGAGCGGAGCGCGGGCCGCTGATCATTCCGTGACATGCTGTGCCTCCTTTTCGGGGCGACGTGCGCGTGGCGTGGACGCCAGAATAGGCGCTCCGTGCAGGTTCCTCAAGCTGGACCTGCCTAGATTTGAGGACCTCACCTAGGACCACGACGATCACGACGGTTGGAAGCCAATGCCACGCCGCGCGGGTCGGACCCAAGCGCAGGACCGGGACAGGAAGGACCAAGACGACTTCGAGCGGCGGATGGCCGGCGTCGCCCGCCTCCGCGAGCGTGACCGTCTGGTCGAGGAAGCGGTCGTCGGGGCCGACCGCGGGGCGATGGTGCGCGAGGGCTCGGCTCGACCGGGGAGCGCAGGGGAGGCAGCCGCCGCACCGACAGCGTCGCGCGTCGAGATCGGCTCCGTGGTCGGGCTGAACCGCCGACAGGCGGACGCGTTGCGGGGCGGCGACATTGCGATTGACGCCCGCCTGGACCTGCATGGCCTCTCGCGCCGGGGGGCGGCGGGCAAGGTGGCCGCGTTCCTAACCCAGTCCGCCCGGCGCGGCTCTCGCTGCGTGCTCGTCATCACAGGGCGGGGAGGGCGGGGGCGCGATCCGCTCGCCGAGGCCCGGGGCGTGCTGCGCGCGGGACTGGAGGGGTGGCTGAACAAGCCCGCAATCCGGCCGCTCGTGCTGGCGTGCGTGCCCGCGCAGCGCAGGCATGGCGGCCAGGGAGCGTTCTACGTGCTGCTGCGGCGGAGTCGGCGCTAGGGATCTACCCCCCCGGATTCACCATCACCGTGACATGCGTCGGGTGCTCCGCTGACCTGTACACCCGCTTCGTCGCCTTCGCAAAGTCCGCCTCCACCGCCTCGAAGATGTTCGGCACCCAGGTCTGGGGGTTGCGGTCGATCAGGGGGAACCACGTGCTCTGGACCTGGACCATGATCCGGTGGCCGGGCAGGAAGCGGTGGTCGCGGTCGCGCAGGCTGATCGTGTAGGGGGTGACTTCGTTCGGGACGACCGGCTCGGGCTCGCGGAAGCTGTTGCGGAAGCGCGCGCGGAACACCTCGCCCGCGACCATGTACTGGTAACCCCGGAGCGCCGGGTTGGGGTGATCCTCGGGGTACACGTCGATCAGCTTCACGATCCAGTCGGCGCCGCCGCCGCTCGTGGACGCGTAGAGGTGGGCCACGATGTCGCCGGTGATCGCGAATCCGTCCTCCAGGGGCTCCGACTCCCAGGTCAGCACGTCGGGCCGGCCGTCGACGAAGCGCTGGTCTTCGGCCTGCCACAGGTGCCAGCGGTCGTAGTGGATGGGGCGGTACTGGAAGGGCACCGGCTTGTCGGGGTCGGATACGTACTCGTCGTACGCGACGGCGTCGGCGTCGGCCCCGGCGTCGGCGCCGCTCTCGGACTCGGTCGGCGGGTCGAACGAAACGCGCCCGCCGGCGCGCAGGTAGATGTTGCGCGGCTCCATGCCCCGGGCGGGCCAGCTGTCATAGTGCCTCCACTCGTTGGAGCCGGTCTGGAATGTGATCGCCTCGGCAGGGGGCAGCGAGCCCTTGTCCTTCAGCCAGTAGGCGAACCAGGGGGCGTGGATCTCGTAGCGGAAGTGGCGCGCCGTGGCGCTTCCCAGGTCGAACTCGTGCACCATCCGGCCGACCTCGTCGAAGGTCCAGCCGCCATGGCGCCAGGGGCCCAGCACGAGAAAGTTCTCGTTGTCGCGGTCGTCCTCCTCCAGCTGCTTGTACACCTCGATGGGGCCGTAGAAGTCCTCGGCGTCGTACCAGCCGGTCACGTGGAGCGCGGGCACGGTCATGCCCTGCAGGTACGGGAACACCCCGCACATCTCGGTCTCCCAGTACTCGTCCATGTTGGGGTGCGCCACGTAGTCGTTCCACATGCGCGACTTGCCCAGCAGGATTTCGCGGTTGACGCGCGACAGCGGACCCATCGCCAGGTACCGGGCGTACTTGTCCCAGGCGCCCTCCGGGGGCTGGTCCTCGACGGGCATCTCCAGCCGGACCGCGGCCTCGTAGGCGTAGTGGAGACGGAAGGCGCCGTTGTGGTGGAAGTCGTCTCCGATGAACATGTCGGCGCAAGTCGCCTGCGGCGAGACGGCGGCCAGGGCGGGGTGGGGGTCCACCATGGCGCGCGTGGAGAGGAAGCCGCCGTACGAGATGCCCCAAGTGCCCACGCGTCCGTTGTTGCCGGGCACGTTGTTGACCAGCCACTCGATGGTGTCGTAGAAGTCGGTGGACTCGTCGGTGCCGTCGACGTCTCCGGGCCGCCGGTTGGGGCCCAGCGCAACGAAGTCGCCCTCGGACTCGAAGCGCCCGCGCACGTCCTGCAGAACGAAGATGTACCCCTCGTCGAAGAACTCCTCGTACCAGTCCAGCCGGATCGAGTAGTCCTGCTCCTGCGGGTTGGCGTAGTAGGGCGTGCGCTCGAGCATGATCGGGAGCGGCTCGGTCTGGCCCCGCGGGACGTAGATCTCGGTGTGAAGCCGCACCCCGTCGCGCATGGGGACCATCACGTCCCACTTGGGCTCGAAGACGGCCGCGAGGTCGAGGTCGACGCGGTCCTCGTAGCCGTACCGCGTCATCGGCTCTTGCTGGGCGGCGACCGGGCCGGCGGTGGCGGCGGTGGCCAGCAGGCCTGCCGTTGCCCCCAATGTAAACCGCACTTTACATAATGTCATCTTGACCTTACACTCCGGCGTTCGCGGAACGGGCGGACGGGGCGTCCCCAGCCGCAGACCGGCGCGAACGACCCCGTGACAAGCACAGCCCCAACAGCGTAGCCTTGGGAGTGCGCCCATGTCCAATCCACTAAAGAAATGAACCAAGATCGGAGCCGTCGATGTCAGCCACACCGCGAACCGCCGCCCTCTCGCTCGCAATCCCTGCCGTGGCCCTCGTCGCCCTGAGCTGCCAGCCCAGTCCCGGCAACGAGCCCGCCTACAGGCAGGACCCCGCCGAAGACCCGGCGTTCCGGCTTAGGTCCGACGTCGAAGCGGCCCTTCCCGCCCGTGCAGAGGCGTTCGCAGCCGACCCCGCCGACGATCATGCCCGGTGGGCCTACGCCGACATCCTCTTCAAGCTGGGCGACATGTGGGAGGCCGACCAGGTGATCGCGCCGCTCGCCAGTCCCTCGTCTTCGAACGTCGACGACCTGCGCCTCGCCGCCAGCTTGGCGTACGTGCTCGGCGACTACGCACGCGCGGAGCCGCTCTACCGCAGGATGCTGGAGCTCGCAACCGACGGCACCGAGCACCACGACGACGCCACCCGCGGCCTCGCCCTCACCTGGTACCAAACCAACCAGTTCGCAAGGGCGGGCGAGCTCCCCGCACCCGAGGACCGCGAGGGCATCTCCAGCCTGATCGCCTTCATGCAAGCCTTCCAAGGCGAACCCTACACGGTCGAGTGGGCCACCGACGAGCGAATCGCCCACCTGCCCATGACCAACGACATCACCCAGCCGGGCGCCCTCCCCCTCGTCGAGCTCCAAGTCAACGGCCAGACCGTCTCGCTAATCCTCGACACCGGCGGCGACCGTCTCTACCTCGACCGCGGCATCTACGCCAGCCTGGGCCTCGACACCCTCGTCACCCGCCAGGCGCGCTACGCGTACACGGGCGGCGAGACGGTCGAAGAGCCCCTCGGAGTTGCCCGGACGGTGACCATGGGCAATGTCACCCTGGCCAACGTGCCCGTCGTGGGCGCTACCTGGAAGGAGCTCGGCCAAACCAGCGACGGCGTCCTCACCACACAGATCCTTAGGCAGTTCCTCAGCACAATGGACTACGACAACCGCCGCATAACCCTGCGCGAACGCAATCCCCAGGCCCGTGCACAAGTCATGCAAGCCCTGGGCGACGACCCCCCGGTCCAAGCACCCTTCTTCATGACCACAACACACCTAATGTTCGCCAAGGGCAGCCTCAACGGCCGCGAGGGCATCAACTACTTCCTCGATTCGGGCCTCGCGATGAGCATGCCCATGATCCTGGTCGACGAAACCATCGAGCTCCTCGGCCTCGAAACCAACGCCATCCCAAACACCCCCTACCACTGGACCGCCATTGAGTCGCACGGCCTAAACAGCCTCGTCAAGGGCCCCACCCAGGCCCTCGGCAACGTCTTCGTCGAAGAGGACTTCTTCTGGCAGGCCGGCTTCATGGCCGACGCCCTCATCTCGCATCAATACCTATGGCCCCTGGGCTCCTGGACCATCGACTTCGACAACATGACCTACTACTTCCCGGCTCAGGAGTCGGAGGAGTGAGAGCGCGCCCCAGTCCCTCCGGCTCCCGCCCCACGCGCCTTCGCTTCGGCCCCGGTCTCGCCTTCGCGCCTGCCGGATGCGCGGCACCGGCCGGGGCGCCTCCGGGCGTGAAGGATGGCGGGACCCTCGCCCTTCGCATGGTCCAAGGCCTCGTTCAAAGAGAGGATCAGGTCTTCTCCGAAGGTGCCCATTTCCTGTTCTCCTTGACACTTGATCGCGGCCACGCGTGCGGCAGCCGTGCCCCGCTTGCTCGGGCTCCGGTCGGGCCGGTGGGCCTGAATCGCATCTTCCGGACCCCGCCCGTGCCGGGAATCTCGTCGCCCGCCGATGGAAGAGTGGTAACCCAATGGGGATCTTCCTAGCAATCCGGGAGGCCTCGCGCCGGTATTGCGCTCCGGCGGGATCGACGCCAGTTTGCGATACCCATTTCCCGTCAGCGATCTGGCCCCATGGCGGTACGGAGACCATCTGTGTCGCTGCCGAGATCGAGACCTCCAAGCGCTTGGCGCCGACCCCCACAGCATCGTAGGCTGAGCATGAAGGCCAAGGAACGCCCTTTTTTTGACCTCTTCAATCAGACGGTGCAGTACCTCGTGCCGCGGTGGCAGCGTCGGTATGTGTGGGGCGAGAAGGAGATCGACCGCCTGATCAACGACCTACTGGCCATCGCGGATGCCGAGAACCAGGAGCGACCTCACTACGGCGGAACCATGATCACGGTGCAAGAGTCGGGGTCCCCCGTGATGAGGGTCCATCGCGTCGTGGACGGTCAGCAGCGTCTAGCGACCGTGAGCATATTGCTTGCGTGTATCGCCGAGACGCTGGGTGCAGACGGGGGTGGCGGGGACCTGAGTCCCGAGGACATACGGGATGACCTGCTGACGAATCCGAAGAAGCCGGAGGCTCAGCGCCGCAAGCTCCGACTGCAGGACGGAGACGAGGAGGAATACCGCCGGATCATTGAAGGAAGCTCAGCCGGAGTGGGTGAGGGGAGTGTCGCCGAAGCGTGGCGGGTGGTTAGGAAGCGCGTGAACTCCGAGAACGTCCAAGCCCTGGTCAAGGGCCTCCATCGTCTTCGCGTAATCACAATCGCGTTGGATGAGCGCGATGACGCGCAGCAGATCTTCGAGAGCCTGAATGCCACCGGCAAGGCACTGACTGAGGGCGAAAAGGTCAAGAACTGGCTTCTCATGGGCTTGTCGGAAGGAATACAGGACGAGCTGCACGACGAGCACTGGCAGGCCATGGAGTGTGAACTGGATGCCCGCCACGATGCCGCAAGGATCGACGTATTTCTCCGCGATGTCATGCGGTGGTGGACCGGCAAGCTGGTCTCTGGAAGCCGGACCTACGACGAGTTCCGCCGATGGGCGATTCGCGAGGGGCGCGACAATCCAGAACGCCGTCCCGAACTGTGTGCCAACCTAGCGAGCCTAGCCTCCCTCTACGGGCAGTTAACTGGGACCGTCGCGGCCGGGTCCTGGAAGGGAGTCAAGCGTGAAATCGACCACCTGCGAGGGATGGGGTTTGATGTCCATCACCCCTTAAGCCTTCGCCTTCTCTCGGACGCGCAGCGAGCGGGAGAGTCCGATCAAGACCCGACATGGCTCGCTCACACCCTCGGTTTGGTGAGCAGTTGGATCACCCGGCTATGGCTTGCTGGCCACTCCTCCACGGGTCTGCGAAAGGCGTTCGTCGAATTGGCGAGCGCGAGTTTCCCGCCCGACGAGGCGGATCGCGGCCGTTTCTGGGCGAGACTGCTAGCGAGAGTCCAAGCCGAGCGCTGTGCGGTACCGAGCGACAGCGAAGTGACAGAGGGAATCCGGCTAAAGTCCAAGTACGGGGGCAAAGACACCGGAGCGGCGAGGACCGTGCTGTGTGCGATCACATACCGAGACACCTGGGGGGAGGTGTCATGTGGGAAGCTCACGATCGAGCACATCATGCCGCAGACCTTGACTCAGGCCTGGCTAGAGGACCTGGGCGACCAGGCGGAGGAGATTCACGCAAGGCATCTCCACCGGCTCGGGAATCTGACCCTAACCGGTGGCAGGTGGGGCTCGGCTCTGAGCAACCGTAGGTTCGAGGACAAGAGGACACTGTACGAGAAGAGCGCGGTAGCGATGACCCGTGAGCTTGCCGGCCTCCCCAAGTGGGACGAGGATGCCATCAAGCGGCGCGCTGAGGAGTTAGCGCAGCGGGCCCTTGAGATCTGGCCTTGGAGAGGAGGCGCGTAGTGCAAGCCGATGAAGTGGTCTTCTTGGATCTGCTGGTCGGAAAAGTCCAGTACCACGTTCCCAAGTGGCAGCGTCGCTACTGCTGGGACGAGTCGGATGTCACGCGGCTCGCCGAGGATCTGGTAGCAATCGCACGTGCCGCCAACTCGGACAGGGCACACTACGGCGGTTCACTGATCACCTTTTGTCCACCCGGCCAGCCCGCGGGGGTGCTCACAACACAACGCGTTGTGGACGGGCAGCAACGGCTGACCACGGTGAGTCTCATGCTCGCCTGCATCGCCGACCAAATGGACGATGGAGACCAATACGGTGATTGGACCCAAGACGAAATCCGCGACCGGCTATGGAACCGGAAAGAGGAGGCACCGGGGAAGCGACGGAAGCTTCGGCTCCAGTTAGGCGACGAAGAGGAGTACGTACGCATTCTACGGGGCGAGCCGAAGGGTAACGGAGCAGTGACGAAGGCTTGGCACGTCGTCCGAGAGCTGGTTGGTCTGCATGGTGCAGACAAGCTGATGGCCGGGTTGGAGCGCTTCCGAGTAGTCAGTCTCGCCGTGGGCACGAATGATGACCCCCAGCAGATATTCGAGAGCTTAAACGCGACGGGAAAGGCCTTGAGAGAGAGCGAGAAGGTCAAGAATTGGCTACTCATGGACTTTCCCGACGCTCGGCAGCAGGAGCTGTACGAGAGGTACTGGTTGAGGATGGAGGAAGCGCTCGACGCCCGCCGTAGACCCAAACTTGTCGATACTTTCCTCCGCGACCTGATGCGTTGGCGCACGGGCAAGATCACCGCAGTTGGTGAGACATACGAAGTGCTGCGCCGCTGGGCGATTGAGAAGGGATGGGAAGATCGTGAGCGCCGCGCGGACCTGTTTCGCGAAATCGCGCACCTCGCTGAACTGTATGGCCTGCTTGTCGGCACTGCGGGACCTCATCCCGATGATGCGATCGAGTCGCCACTTCGACACTTGCGCGAGATGGGCATGGACACTCACCGACCCTTCACGCTGCGGTTGCTTAGTGAAATGACCCCCGCGGAAGGGGACCCAATCGCGACTGTGGAACAGGCTGGGCAGATGCTCGAAGTGGTGAGCACTTGGATCACCCGTCTTTGGCTCACCGATCGTACGGCTGGTCTGAACACCGCCTTCGCCCGTCTCTCCGCCGGGGAACCCGTCGACCGGGATGGCTATCTTGACCGCTGGATGACTCGCATCCGTAGACTCGGTCGACAAGATGTCGGGGTGCCCACCGACGAGGACCTAGAGCGAGGGATCCACTCCAGGAGAATGTACTTTGGCAAGCGAGCCCGCCTGGCGGTGCTATGCGCGCTAATGGAAGACGAGCAGGGGGACGCGGCGCCAGACCGGGATGCTCTATGGGCCGAGCGCGTGATGCCGCGTCAGCTGAATCATGCGTGGCGCGAAGAGCTTGGTCCCGATGCCGAGGAAATGCACGCGGCATGGCGCTATCGACTCGCTAACCTGGCTCTGGTCGGTGCCGCCGACGATGCGCCGGGAGAGGACTTGGTGTTCAGCGCGAAGAAGGAATGGTACCGGAGGAGCCCGGTGGGCTTGACCAAACGATTGGCGGCGGAATCCGTGTGGGACGAGGATACGTTGCGGCGCAGGTCAGAGGAGTTGGCGCAGCGGGCCGCCCGCGTATGGCCTTGGCGGCACGGACCAACGGAGGCGGAGTAGGGTTTTCGCCTACCCATCATGAACGCCGCCCGCACCATTCTCCCCGCCGTCGCGCTCCTTGCCACGGCCGCCGCCGAGGCCGCCGCACAGGTCACGATCCATCGCGATCCGTGGGGCGTGCCCCACATCTTCGCCGACGCCGAAGAGGACGGGTTCTACGGTCTCGGCTACGCCCAGGCCGAGGATCAGCTCGAGGTCGTCCTGAGGATGTTTCTGGCGGGACGGGGCCAGATGGCGGCGGCGTTCGGCGACGGGACGACTTCGGGCTTCGGCGGGCCGCCCACCGCGAATGCCGTGGCCACCGACATCCAGTCGCGCATGTGGCGGCACGTCGAGGAGGCGCAGGCGGGGTGGGAGCGCCTGAGCCCGCAGCTGCAGCGCAACTACACGCACTACGTGGCGGGCATGGAGGCCTGGATGCGCGAGCACCCGGACCGCACCCCCGACTGGGCGCCCGACCTCGAACCCTGGGACCCGGTGGTGCTGTCGCGCTTCGTGCTGTGGCCCGGCTACCAGGCCGGCCAGGGCCTGCAGGACTGCGCGCGGGGCGGCGTCCAGCTGGCGGCCGCCGACCGGGACGCGGTGGCGCGGTCCGTCCACGCCGCGTCCAACGCGTGGGTGCTGGCCCCATGGCGAACGCGCGACAACGCCATGATCGTGCTGAGCGACCCCCACGGCGGAATCGACGGGGCGTTCACCTACGAGTCGCGCATGCACGCGGGCGAAGTTCACGCCGCCGGCTACTCGCTGGGCCCGATGCTCATCCTTACCCACACCCGCGACGTGTCCTGGGGTATGACCACCGGGGCCCCCGACGTCGCCGACTGCTACGAGGTCGAGGTCGACCCGGCCGACTCGCTGCGCTACCGCTACGACGGCGAATGGCGCCGGATGGAGACGCGCGACGTCGCCATCGAGGTGCGGGGCGGCGACCCGGTCGCGCGGACCTTCGCCTACACCCGGCACAACGACGTGCTCTCGCCGGTGGTCGCGCGGCAGGACGGCAAGGCCTACGTGGTGAGCACGTCGTACATGCACACCGCCGGCGACTTCGACCAGGAGGTCTACGAGATCAACCGCGCCGCCAGCATCGCAGACGTGAAGCGGGCGATGCGCAGGCTGGGCATGTTCCCGCAGAACGTTGTGTTCGGCGACCGCCACGGCGACTCGTGGTACATTCGCGCGGGCCGCACCCCGTCGCGCCCCGGCGGCCACGACTGGAACCGTCCCGTGCCCGGCAACACCTCGGCGACCGCATGGCTCGGGATCCACCCGCTGGAAGACCTTGTGCAGCTCGAGAGCCCCGCCGCGGGCTACATGCAGAACAACAACATCGCGCCCGACGAGATGCTCGAAGACAGCCCGCTGACCGCCGAGCGCTACCCGTCGTACATCTTCAACGACTTGCCGGGCCGCCGGAACACGCGCGGCGTGCGCGCCGTCGGCGTTCTTTCGGGCGCGTGGGACTTCACCTTCGAGGATGCGGTCGAGCTGTCCCTCGACGAGATGTGGGTCGGCACCTCGGCCTGGCAGAGGGCGCTCCGGCAGGCGCTCAACGCGGACCTCGACCGCGTTCGGGACGCCCCGCCCCGGTTCCGCACGCTCGCGGCCCGCATACTCGGCTTCGACGGCCACGCCCGCCACCAGTCCCGGGCCGCGCACGCATACCTGGTGTGGCGCGAACAGATCTTCGCCCTGCCCGATCTGGACGAAGCGGCCCGCGCGGCCCTCACCGACCCGCTCTGGGAGAAGGCCCCGGTCCCGGCGGCCCTGCTGCCCCGCCTGCTCGACGCTCTCGACGCCACCGCCACCTTCATGCTCGACCGCTACGGCACGATCGACCGCACCCTGGGCGATGTCTTCCGCATTGGCCGCGGCGGCCGCACCTGGCCCCTGGGCGGCCTCTCGATCGTGCCGCCCCCCGGCAGCGGCGCGGGGTGCGCGCCCGAATTGGCCTGCGTGTTCACCCTGCGCGCCATGAGCACCTTCAGCCCACCCGACTCGCTGGGCCTTCGCCACGTCGAGATCGGCTCGCGGCTCCTGCGACTGGTCCAGTTCACCGACCCAATCCGTTCGTACACCCTGCACAACTTCGGCCAGAACGAGAGCCCCGACTCGCCCCACTACGTCGACCAGGCCCAGCTCACCAGCGAGCGCCGCCTGAAGCCGACCTACTTCGATCCCGCCGAGCTAATGCGCCACGTGGTCTCGACCAGGGTCCTCGACGTCAGCGTGCTGTGAGCTCGTCGCCCGCACCGAAATCGCCCGGGATCTCGTACCAGTCGATGCGCCTCGTCTCAGTGTCACACCCCCACCACCCCCACCGCCGCCCCGTCGCCGCTCCCCAGCCTTAGCGTGGCGGGGGGCGCCACCTCGCGGCGCACGTAGCCGAGCCCGACAACCTGGCCGTGCCGGGGCGAGTCCGCCACCGAGGTCACGCGGCCCCGCGCCTTGGTCCCGCCCGCCTCGAACAGTTCGGCGCCGGGTCGCGCGGCGGCGTCGCCGAAGCGCAGCGCGCGCAGGTGCCAGTTGACCCGGCCCCGGTGCCGGATTCGCACGATCACCTCCTGGCCGGTGTAGCAGCCCTTGTCGTGGTCGAACGCGACGTCGGCCAGGCCCGCTTCGACGGGGATCGTGCCGTCGTCCATGTCGACGCCGAACTCGGGGAGGCCGGCCTCGACCCGCAGCGTGTCCCAGGCGCCCGAGCCGACCGGGACCGCGCCGTGCTCTCGCAGCCGGTCCCGCACGGCCGCCGCCCGGTCCGCGCCGACCCACACGTCCCACGACGGGACCTGGCGCACGCCACGCGCGACCAGCGCGCCGTCGCCGAGGGGGCCGCCGCCCAGCAGCACGAATCCGTCGGCGGGCTTTGCGCCCAAGGCCGCCGCGACCGCCTCGCCCGCGCCGGGGCCCACCACCGTGAGCAGCCGGGCAGCCGCGCCAAGGTCTTCGACTTGCGCAAGCCTCGGGGGGAGATACCGCTTGAAATGGGACATGACCGCCGCGTGCGCAGCTTGGGCGATGCTCAGCCCCAACCCTACCTGGCCGTCGGCGCCTAGCCAGAGCGTCACCAAGTCGGTGACCATGCGGCCCTTTGCGGTCAGAAGGGTCCCGTACACGGCTTCGCCACGCGGGGGCTCGCCCGTCGGGGGCTGGGGAATGCGGCTGGTCGCGATGCCGTTGAGCATCTGGGCCGGGGCGCGCCCATGCACGCGCAGCAGCCGCCGGTCCGCGCGCACGACGACCCCGCACCCGTCCACCGCCGCCCGGTACTCTGCAGCGGGGTCGCCGTAGTGGCGTTGGGGGGCAGGTGGAGCCTGCTCGCGCTTCGCAGCCGGCAACGCAGCCACGGGCCTACTTCACCTTGCCGTTCTTGAGCTCGTGCAGCAGCGCCTCGACGCGCTGGACGTCGCGGGCGGCCGGCGCGAAGGTCAGGTACGTCTCCAGCTGGGTCACCGCCTCTTCGGCACGCCCGAGCCGCGCCAGCAGGTAGCCCCGGTCGCGGATCTGCGTGGGCGCGGTTGGCCGCACAATCAGAATCCGCTCGACGGCCGCCAGCGCGCGGGCATGGTCGCGCGTCCGATGGTAGATGCCCTTCAGGTTCAGCAGCAGCCGCACGATCATGTCCCGCCTCGTGGCGGTCTTCAGGTGCCGGTCGTCGAGCCGCACCACGCCGCCGTGCTGCCGGTCGAGGATCTTCTGCGCCTCGGACCGCAGACGCACCTTGCCGCCATGGAACGGATCGATCAGAAACTCGACCGCCTCGCCCCGGTAGCGCACCAGAAAGTGTCCCGGGAAGTTGACGCCCTCCATGGGCAGATTCAGGCGCCAGGCCACTTCCAGAAGGATGATTCCAAGGGTGAGCGGAATCCCGAGGCTGCGATCCAACACGTCGTTGAGGAACGAATTGCGCGGGTCGTGGTAATGGTCGCGATTCCCGCGCAGCTTGCGGACCCCGAACAGGTTCTTGAGCGTCTCGGTTAGCACAACCGGCGGCGCGTGCTCCGACCCGAGCCGGTCGCGCACCTCTTCGGCGAGCATGTCCAGCCGCACCCGGTAGCGGTCCACCGGAAGCTGGACGTACTCCTCGCGCGCGACCAGCAGCGCCGCCCGGGCGAGGTCGATGTCCTCGTCGGGACGCTCGATCTCGCGGGCGAACTCCTGCCGCGCCGACCAGGCGGGCGCGTTCATGTGCAGAATCCGTCGTTCGTCATGCCATGACGATGGGCACCGCCCGCGCCGATGTAAACCCCGGCCGGGGCCGGGGCGTCGGATCCCGCCGCCGGCACGGGGCGTCCGGCCGCAGTCCCTGCCGGGGGGCGTCCGGTTAGATTCCGAACATGAGCGCACCGCCCCGCGACCAGAGGCCCGCGATCAGGCTCAGCACGCTGTCGCACGGCGCCGGCTGAGCCTGCAAGCTCGGCCAGGCCGAGCTGGCGCAGGTTCTGCGTCACCTGATTCCCACCGACGACCCTCGCGTGCTGGTCGACGCGCGCACGAGGGACGACGCGGCCGTGTACCGTCTTGCCGACGGGCGCGCCCTGGTCGTCACGCTCGACTTCTTCACGCCGATCGTCGACGATCCGTACGACTTCGGCCGCATCGCCGCCGCGAACGCGCTCTCCGACGTGTACGCGATGGGCGGGCGGCCCCTCTTCGCGCTCAACCTGCTGTCGTTCCCGCGGAAGCTTCTCGCAGAAGGGCTCGCCGAAGAGATCGTGCGCGGAGGGGCCGACAAGGCGCGCGAGGCGGGGATCGCGGTGCTCGGCGGCCACTCGATCGACGACGCCGAGCCCAAGTACGGGATGGTCGCGGTGGGCGAGGCCGACCCCGACACCATGCTCTCGAACGACCGCGCCGCGCCCGGCGACGACCTGGTGATCACGAAGCCGCTCGGCTCGGGGATCGTGGCCACGGCGATCAAGGCGGGCGCGTGCCCCCCGGGCGTGCTGAAGGCCGCAGTCGAGACGATGGCGCACCTGAACCGCAACGCTTCCGAAGCCGCGCTGGCCGCCGGCGCCCGCGCCGCCACCGACGTCACCGGGTACGGCCTGGTGGGGCATCTCGGCAACATGCTGCGCGCGTCGGGCGCGTCGGCGCGGATCGAGGCGGCCGCCGTGCCGGTGCTGGACGGCGTGGCCCAGCTGGTCGAGGGCGGCCACGTGCCGGGCGGCACGCGCCGCAATCAGGACGACGCCGCCGACGCGGTGCGCTACGGGGCCGAAATCTCCGACCTCATGCGCATCGTGCTCTGCGACGCGCAGACTTCGGGCGGCCTGATCATCGCGTGCCCGCCCGACCGCACCCCCGCCCTGATGGCCGAGCTCGCGGCGCGGGGCGAGCGGGGGGCCGTGATCGGGAAGGTGGGCGCGGGCCCCGCCGGGCGGATCCTGGTCTAGCCGGGCGCGGCGTCCGGCCGCCGACGGCCCCCGGCAATCGCGCGGAGCCGCGCCCGGCCGCCGACGGCCCCCGGGCAACCGCGCGGAGCCGCACCCGGCGAGTCTTGCGCCTCTACGCCTGGATCGGCGCCACCTCCTCGGGCCTCACCGTGGCGCGCGCGGCGACCTTCTTCTTCGCGGGGCGGCGGATCGACAGCTCCACCACCCGGTGCAGATCCTCGACCAGGTGGACGGTGAGCGAGTTCCGCACCGTGTCGGGCAGGTCTTCGAGGTGCGCCTCGTTCTCCTGCGGCAGGATGATCTCGTTGATCCCGGCGCGCACCGCGCCCAGGACCTTCTCCTTCACGCCGCCGATGGGCAGCACGCGGCCCGTAAGGGTGAGCTCTCCGGTCATGGCCAGGTCGGAGCGCACCTTGCGCCCCGACACGGCCGAGATGAGCGCGGTCGCCATCGTGATCCCGGCCGAGGGTCCGTCCTTGGGGACCGCGCCGGCGGGCACGTGGATGTGGATCTCGCGCTTGTCGAGCGCCTCGGCGTCGATGCCCAGCGTGCGGCAGTTGCTCTTCGCGTAGGACAGCGCCGCCCTGGCCGACTCCTTCATCACGTCGCCCAGCTGGCCGGTCAGCACCAGGCCGCCCTCGCCGGGCATTACGCTGGCCTCGACGAACATGATGTCGCCGCCCATGGGCGTGTAGAACATGCCCGTGGCCACGCCCGACGCGTCCTCGGCGGCCCGGCGCTCGGGGAACACGCGGGGACGCCCGAGCAGATCCTTGGCGGTCGCGCGGGCGATCTCCATTCCGTCGCTCTCGTCCGACGCGATCTTGCGGGCCACCTTGCGGCCCAGCTTGCCCAGCTCGCGCTCCAGCTGCCTGACCCCCGCCTCGCGCGTGTAGTTCTGGATCACGCTCAGGATCGCGTCGTCGCCGACCGTGAGCTCGTCCTCGTGAAGCCCCGACTCGCGCAGCTGGCGGGGCAGCAGGTACCGCCTGGCGATCTCCAGCTTCTCCTTCTCGGTGTAGCCCCGGAACTCGACGGTCTCCATCCGGTCGCGCAGCGGCGGGGGAATGCGGTCCTCGTAGTTGGCCGTGGCGATGAACAGCACCTCGGACAGATCGAACGGCACGCCCAGGTAGTGGTCGATGAACGTCGAGTTCTGCGCCGGGTCGAGCACTTCGAGCAGCGCCGAGCTGGGGTCGCCCTGGAAGGACACGCCCAGCTTGTCCACCTCGTCGAGCAGGAAGACCGGGTTCTTGGTGCCAGCCTCCTTCATGCCCTGCACGATCCTGCCCGGCATGGCGCCCACGTAGGTGCGCCTGTGCCCGCGAATGTCGGCTTCGTCGCGCGCGCCGCCCAGCGAAATGCGCACGTACTTGCGCCCCACCGACCGCGCGATCGACTGGGCGATGCTGGTCTTGCCCACTCCGGGCGGCCCGGCGAAGAGCAGAATCGGGCCCTTGCCCCCGTCGCGATGCATGTCCTCGGCGTCGTCCGGTTCGTCGCCGTCGGCGGGGTCGGGGGCTTCTTCGGGGACATCCGTCTCCGACGACCCTGCCGCTGCGTCGGGGAGATCGTCGCCCGGCACCTCCGCCGCCCCGTTGCCGTCCGCGGCCGCCTCGCCGTCCGGCGCCCCTGCGTCCGCCGCGCCGTCCGGTGCCTCGCCGCCGCCCGCCTCCGCCTCGCCGTCCCCGGAAGCGTCGCCATCCTCCCCCTCGTCCGGCTCCGCGAAGCGGTCCTGCTGGAGCTTCCGCACGGCCAGGAACTCGAGCACCCGGTCCTTCACGTCCTCCAGCCCGTAGTGGTCCTCCTCCAGGATCTCTTCGGCGCGGTGCAGATCGAGCTTGTCGTCGGTCCGCTCGCTCCAGGGCAGCTCGGTCACCCAGTCCAGATAGGTGCGGATCACCTGGTACTCGGCCGACTGGGGCGCCGTGCGGTTAAGACGCCGCAGCTCGCGCTCGACCTCGTTCCTCGCGGTCTCGGGCAGCTCCAGCGCCGCGATCCGCTCGCGCAGCTCGTCGGCCTCTTCGCGCTCGCCCTCCTCGCCCAGCTCCTTGCGGATCTGCTTCATCTGCTCGCGCAGCAGCATCTCGCGCTGACGCTCGCCCAGCTCCTCCTGCACCTTGGCCTGGATGTCCTCGTGGGCCTCGATCCGCACCAGCTCGCGCTCGACCGCCACCAGGGCGGCACGCATGCGGTCCTCGTCGCCAAGCGTCTCCAGCAGCTCCTGCTTCTCTTCGGTCTTCAGCTCCAGGTAGAAGGCCACCAGATCGGCGAACGCCCCGGGCTCGTCGACGCCCTGGATCAGCTGGTTCAGCGCCTCGGCCGACACGCCGCGCCGGGTGCCGAGCTCGGCGGCCCGCTCCCGCAGCTCCTTGTCGAGCGCCTTGAAGCCGGGGTCGTCCTTGTCCGAGGGTCCGTGGCGCTCGATCGCGACCAGCGTGGCGCGGAGCATCGATTCGCCGTAGTCGGTGTACTGGAGCGCGCGCGCCCTGGCTTCGCCCTGCACCAGCAGCTGGATGCCGCCCCTGACCCGGTGCGTCTGGATGATGCGCACGACCGTGCCGACCCCGTAGAGGATCTCGGGCTCGGGCTCGTCCTGGTTCTGGTTCTGCGCGACCGCGAACAGTCGCCGGTCGCTCTCTAGGGCTTCCTGAACGGCCTCGACCGTGCCGGGCCGTCCCGCAGAAATGGGCACCGCGACGCCCGGGTACACCACCGTGTCCCGCAGCGGCAGCACGGGAAGGGAAAACCGTCGACTCATGGATTGTGACCTCTCGTTGCCCGTAGGCATGATCGCCCGAGGGCGATCGTTGCAGGCTGTCGTGATGACGTCGAGGGGCTTCGGCGCCTGCGCCCCCACTCCCCTCATCGCCCTGTCCGGGTTGGGCCGCGCCAGCCCCCCTCCGCACCGCAACCGCGGCCCGGAAGCGCGCCTGCGCGACCGCCAAACCCGCTACCAGTGCACAAACCTTGCCAAACCCGCCAAGGCCGCCCCGGCATCGGTCATCGTTCATAGTATCGCCGTTTTGGCAGAATGCCATCACGGGGCGCGCGGGGCGGGGGGCGCGCGGGTGGCCATTTTGGCAGACGGGTGGCCATTTCGGCAGGTGCGCGCCCGGATTGGCGGCCAAAATGGCAGCAGGCGGCCAAACTGGCGTTGCGGTCAAATTGGCAGGGCACCCGCGCCAGGGCGCGCCGTCGCCCCCCCCGGCTGGCCCCGAATCGGGCCGCGCGCGTACCTTGAAGGCGCAGTGGGCCGCCGCACCACGCGCCCTCCCCCGCCGCGCCCGCCCCCCCACAGGGCGGGGCGCTCCCCGGTTCCACCGACCCGCCAAGGACACCATGCAATGCACACGCGCAGCCTCCTCCTCGCCGCCGCCTTCACGGCCCTTATTCCCATGACCATGCAGTCGCAGCAGGACATGGGGCGCCGCTCCACGGTGTACGCCCCCCGCAACGTCGCCGCCACCAGCCAGCCGCTGGCCACCTCTGCCGCCCTCGAGATCATGCAGCGGGGCGGCAACGCGATCGACGCCGCGGTGGCCGCCGCCGCCGTGCTCAACGTGACCGAGCCGCACATGACGGGCATGGGCGGGGACGCCTTTGCGATCGTGTGGTGGGCCGAGACGGGCGAACTCCACGGGATCGACGCCAGCGGCCGGAGCGGCAGCGGCATGTCGGTCGAGGCGCTCCGGGCGCGCGGGCACGACGCCGTGCCGGGATCGGGGCCCGAGGCGGTCACCGTGCCGGGGGCGGTCTCGGGGTGGCACGCGCTGGTCGAGCGCTTCGGCAATCTCACCCTGGCCGAGGCGCTGGCGCCCGCGATCCGGATTGCGAACGAGGGCTTCCCCGTGACCCCGGTGATCGCGCGGCAGTGGGCGGGCGCGACCGAGAAGCTGTCCCGCGACGAGGGCGCCCGGGCGACCTACCTGGTGGACGGGGAGCGCGCGCCCAGGGCGGGCGAGTGGCACACGAATCCCGACATTGCCCGTTCGTTCCAGCGGATCGCCGACGAGGGGCCCGGCGCGCTCTACGGGGGCTCGCTGGGGCGCGACCTGGTGGACGGGCTCGCCGAGCTGGGCGGCTTTCTGACGCTCGAGGATCTCGCCATGCATCAGCCCCGGTGGGTCGAGCCGCTGAGCACCGACTTCCGCGGGTTCACCGTGTGGGAGCTCCCCCCGGCGGGCCAGGGAATCGCCGCGCTCGAGATGCTGGAGCTCCTTGAACCCATGGATCTCGAAGGCATGGGGCACAACTCCGCCGACTATCTGCACCACCTGATCGAAGCGAAGAAGCTGGCGTTCGCCGATCTGCACCGGTACGTGTCGGACGCGGACCACATGGAGATCGACCCGATGTCGCTGCTGAACCCGTCGTACATCGATGCGCGGCGCGCGCTGATCGACCCCCGCGTTGCGGCCGACCGGGTCAGCCCGGGGCGCGCGGTCACCGATTCCGAGACGATCTACCTGAGCGTGGCGGACGCCGACGGCAACATGGTGTCGTTCATCAACTCGGTGTTCTCGGGGTTCGGCTCCGGGGTGGTCGTTCCCGGGCTGGGCTTCGCGCTTCAGAACCGCGGCGCCGGCTTCGTCTTCGACGATGGGCACCCCAACCAGGTGGCGCCGCGCAAGCGTCCGTTCCACACGATCATCCCGGGCTTCGTCACGCGCGACGGCGAGCCGCTGATGGCGTTCGGGCTCATGGGCGGCTCGATGCAGCCGCAGGGGCACACGCAGCTCCTGCTGAACATGCTGGTGTTCGGGATGGACCCGCAGGAGGCGGTCGACGCGGCGCGGTTCCGCCACCTGTCGGGCAGGCGCGTGGCGATCGAGCGCATTGGCGACGAGGTCGCGGCGGACTTGGAGGCGCGGGGGCACGAGCTGGCCGACTGGACGCGGACGGACTTCGGCGGCGCGCAAGTGATCCTGCGCCTGGAGAAGGGGTGGGCCGCGGCGTCGGAGCCGCGCAAGGACGGTCATGCCGCAGGGAACTGAGGGGGGGCGAGCCGGGGCGGGCGTGGGCGCCGGGGCGCCGCCCTACGAGATCCCCGAAGAGAGGCTGCCGCCGGGCTTCGTCGAGACGCTGGCCCACGCGCCCGCCACGCCCGCCGTGCCGATTCCGTCGGCCACGGTGGTGGTCATGCGCGAGGGGCGCGCCGGGGCGCCCGAGGTGCTGCTGCTGCGCCGCAATCGCGCCACGGGGTTCGTGCCGGGCGCGTACGTGTTCCCGGGCGGGCGGGTCGATGCGGCCGACGGGCAGGACGCGCTGGTGCGGCGGTGGGACGGGCTGACGCGCGAGGGCGCCACCGCGCGCCTGGGGCTCGCGCCGGACGCGGATCCGCCCGCGATCGCGTACTACGGGGCCGCGCTGCGGGAAGCCGTCGAGGAGACCGGGCTGCTGGCTGGGGTGGTCGCCGCGAAGGGGCCGCCGGGCGACGACGCGGTGGGCGCGGCAAGGGAAGCCCTGTTGGGGGGCGGGGCATCGTTCGCCGCCGTGCTCCAAGGGCTCGATGCGCGCCTGGATGGTGGGGCGGTCGAGTACATCGCCCATTGGGTCACCCCCTCTGTGGAACCCCGCCGCTACGACACCCGCTTCTTCGCGGCCAGGGTCCCGCGCGGCTCGCGAGCCGTCCACGATGCGCGCGAGATGACCGATTCGGTGTGGCTCACGCCCGGCGCGGCGCTCGACCGGCACCGGCGCGGGGCGCTGCCCATGATCTTCCCGACGATCCGCACACTCGAGGACCTGCGCGACTTTGCGACCGTCGAGGCGCTGCTCGCGCACTACCGCGCCCGCACGATCGCCCGGGTGCAGCCGACCATTGTGCGGACGGCGACGGGGGTGGCGCTAAGTGTTTGACGCTCAGTTCTCCGCCATCTCTCCCATCGCGTCCAGCACGGCGTGCACCACGTCGGTGAACGCGCCGCCCTGGATCCAGCGGCACACGATCACGAGTTCGTTCTCGGGGTCGACGTAGATCAGGTTGGAGCCGGCGCCCGTGTGGGTCCAGGTGTGCTCGGGGGCGTTCGGGTAGCGGCGCTGGCCGGTGTTGAGCGAGAAGTTCATGAAGCCGTAGCCCTGGTTGATCTCGCCGGGCGTGGTGGCCATGTCGAACCAGTCCTCGGATAGGAGCTGCCGCCCGTTCCAGTTGCCCTTGTGCATGGTGAAGAGGCCGAAGCGGGCCTGGTCGTAGGCGCTCAGGATCATGCCGCCGCCCCAGTGCGCGCCGCCGCTGACCGCCTGCACCTCGCGGCCGTCCAGGACGACCCACGAGTTATGGTAGCCGTGCCAGCCCCAGGTCGACGAGGCGCCGATTGGGTCCATGACGTGCTCGCGCAGGACCTCGGGGAGCGGGCGCCGCCACACGGCTGTGGCCGCCAGCGCCAGCAGGTTCACGCGCGTGTCGTTGTACTCGTACGCGGTGCCGGGCTCGTTGCGCGGGCGCGTGCCCCACGTCGAGCGGTCCTGGTCGGGGCGGTCGGCCCACTCGGGCTTGCCCCAAAGCGTTCCCTCCCAGTCGCTCGTCTGCCTGAGCATGTGGTTCCAGGTGATCTTGCGGTTGTGCTCGGACTCGAAGAGCAGCTTGGGCCGCCGCCCGTGCTCGTCGCCGGGCTCGCCGTCGCCGGTGTCCAGGACCAGCGGCGGCATGTAGTCGCGCACCAGGTCGTCGACGCTGCCAATGAGCCCGCGGTCCCAGGCCAGCCCCACTGTGGTCGACAGAAAGCTCTTTGAGACGCTGAACGTGTTGTCGGCCTTCGCGGGATCGCCCCACTCGGCAATGATGTAGCCCTTGTGCACGATCACGCCGGACTGCGGACCCCGAACCGTGAACGGGCCGATGGCGTCGCCCAGGGGCTCTCGGCCGAAGGTGCCCAAGTGGTTGAAGGACAGGTCGCGCGGGGCCTGCGACTCGCCCGCGACGGCAAGGTCGATCGCCCTTTGGATCCCGGCAGGGTCGAATCCCGCCTCTTCGGGGCTGCGGCGTTCCCAGTCCGGATGGCGGCCCGGAAAGTACGTCTGCGCCGCCACGGCCTGCGACGCGGCGACCAGAAGTGCGAATAGCGCGAGGATCGTGCGGCAGGGCAGGGCGGCGCGGGACGTGGCGGTGCGGTGCATGGCGGTCTCTCCCGGGGTGTGCTGTTCGTGCGGCGGTTGGGCGTGGAGTGCGCGGCCCCGCTCCGGGCCGGCGCCTCCGGGCGTTCACCAGCGGGGCAGAGCGTCCGCCGCCGCTCACCGAACGTCGGGCGGCAGCCTCCGCACCACCACACTGGCCACGTCAAAGTCGTCGAGCTCGATGAATGCCGCCAGTCCGTCCGGGCCGAAGGCGTCGGGCACCTCGGTCGCGCCGGTGCGGTAGGTGCCCACGTACTCGCCCGCCGAAGTCACCACGTCGATGGGGCCGTCGCCGAGCAGCTCCTCGCCTTGCCGCATGACCCAGATCCGCCCTTCCCAGGTGGTGAAGAGGCTCTTGAGGACCGGGATTTCGTGGTAGAAGGGCGGTTCCGCCAAGGTCAGCGACGCGGACACCGGACCGCTGGTAGGCGCACCGCCGCCGCTGGGCCGGAACTGCATCACGGAGACGCCCGCTTGGGGGGCGCCGCTGCTCTCGTTCGCCTCGCGCATCGCCTCGCGCAGCTCCTCGTATTCCTCCTCGATGCGCGGGGTCACCGGCTCGGGAGACAGGGGCCGCGTAATGGCGCGCACCACCTGGCCGGTTTCCGCCCGCGCCACCTTGAGCGCGTACGCGGACGAGTCGGAGTACACGATGTCGCCGTCGGGCAGCACCCCCATGAGCAGCCGCGGCTCGAAGGTGGACGGCTGCGACAGTCCGCTGAGCATGCTGCCCAAGTTGAGCCTTCGCCCGCCGGGCAGGGTGATGTTGGCCTCCTCGGGGTCTTCCGGCTCGGGACGGGGCGGGAGCCAGGCGCGCACGATGGTGTCGGGCCGCACGGCTTCGCCCTCGAGGCTGTACCTGATGACGGGGCGCGAGGTGGGCGGGTCCGAGTCGCCGCCCGCGCCGCCAAGCCTGAAGCCCGATCCGGCCGAAGCCGAGAAGACGGCGCCGCCCTGCGGATCGGGCAGAATGCGGCTGGCGACGCCGATCGTCCGGGTCGTGGTTCGCACCGACCCTCCGGATGCGGATGCCGCGCCGGAGGGGGCAGGCTCGGCACCAGTCCTGACCATTCGCACGAAATTGCCCGCCGCGTCGAAGATCTGGTATGCGCGGTGTCCCATGTCGCCCACGATCGTCGTGCCGTCGGGCTGTACCGCATAGCTCCAGGGACGGCTGAACTCGCCGGGGCCCTCTCCCGCGGTTCCGAACTCGCGCACGAAGCCGCCCTGGGCGTCGAACACCAGCACCCGAAGGTCCGGGGCCTGGTCGAAGACGTAGAGGTTGCCCTGCCCGTCGAAGGCCAGCCTGACGATCCGCCCGAACATCTCCCAGGACTCGCCGTCGAGGACGCCGACGCGGAAGACCTCGTCGAAGTCGGGGTCGATGGGGCGGTCCCGGGCGGGGAGCTCGACGACCTGCTGGGCGGCGAGCGGGGGTGTGGCGGCGAAGGTGGCGGTGGCGGCGAGGGTGGCGGCGGCGAGGGTGGCCGCGGCCAGGGTGGCCGCGGCGGAGAGGGCCAGTGCGGCTGGGCGTTCCAGTTTCATGGGGGTGGTCTCCATGCAGGCGTGACTTGACGGGCGGGAAGCCGGTGGTTTCGGTCGTGGTGGCCGTGTGGTGGACGCCGACCCTGTTATTAGACACCCTATCCGACCGGGTAGGTTGCCTGACATTATTGATTGATGACGCGCCGGTTGTCATTGCCGGCCCCTGCACACCCCGAAATGGAGGCCTCCGTGAACCACGCACGGACCCCGCGTCGCTTCACCCCGGTCGGACTGGCGCTTGCCGCGACCGGATACCTCTTCCTCGCTGCCTGCGACTCCGGACCGGACTACGACCCCATGCTGCTGACTCCCGATGCACTCGCCGCCACGGCCCCCGACGTCTTTCAAGCCCGATTCGAGACCAGCAAGGGCGACTTCGTGATCGAGGTCCACCGCGACTGGTCGCCCAACGGCGCGGACCGCTTCTACAACCTGGTGTCGCACGGCTTCTACGACGACGTGCGGTTCTTCCGGGTGATCAGCGGGTTCATGGCGCAGTTCGGGATCCACGGGGACTCGGCGGTCGCGGCGGCGTGGCGGGACGCGCGCATCCCCGACGACGCGGTGGTGCAGAGCAACACGCGGGGCTTCGTGAGCTACGCGATGGGGGGACCGGACACCCGCACGACCCAGCTCTTCATCAACTTCGGCGACAACAGCCGCCTCGACGAGATGGGCTTCTCGCCGTTCGGGCAGGTCGTGGAGGGGATGGAGGTCGTCGATCTGATCAATTCGGAGTACGGCGAGGGCGCCCCGAACGGATCGGGACCCATGCAGGGACTGATCCAGCGCCGCGGCAACGAGTACCTGAACGAAGAGTTCCCGAGGCTGGACTACGTGGTCAGGGCGACGATCGTGGACGGTTGACGTGCGCGGGCGGGCCCAATTCCGGCCTCGGACCGGGGGGGAAAAGGGCGCGCTAACGTTTGGCGAGGCGGCAATGTCCCACGACCGGACCCCGGCCACACTGGGCGGCGGTCTCTCTTGGTCCCACTGATTCGCCAACGCCGGAGATGCGCCGATGACACTGCCTCGCAAGCCATGGTCGCGCTTGTCTGCCCCCCACCTCTTCGTTCTCGCTTTCGCCGTGCACGGCATCGGTGCCCCGGGCGCGATCGCTGCGCCCCTTGCCGCGCAGGAGACCCGCACGATTCAGGGCGTGGTGCGGGATTCCGTCCATGGCGAGGCCGTGCCCCATGCGTTCGTCGCGATTGTGGGCACTCAGCGCCGGGTGAGCACGAACGCCGACGGATTCTTCACGGTGGCGGGAGCGCCGTCCGGCGACTTTGCGCTGAGGGTGGTCCACGTAGGGTACACCCCTGTCGAGGTCGAGGTGGGGGCGGAGTTCGCCGGGCGGTTGCAGATCGACATCGCGCCGCTGCCGTTCGAGCTCGAGGGGGTGGAGTTCGTGGCCGACGAGTACCGCCTGATGCGCTCCACCGACGATGTGAGCCGGGTCGCGGCCTCACCGACGGACATGGCCGTGCTGCCGTCGATCGGCGAGGTCGATGTGTTTCGCTCGCTCCAGCTGTTGCCCGGGATCAGCGGGACTCGCGAGTCCTCGTCGGGGCTCTATGTGCGGGGCGGCACCCCGGATCAGAATCTGGTGCTGCTCGACGGCATCACGGTGTACCATGTCGATCACTTCTTCGGCTTCTTCAGCGCGTTCAACGCCGAGGCGATCAAGGACATTCAGGTCTTCAAGGGCGCGTTTCCAGCTCGATACGGCGGGAGGGTCTCGAGCGTCGTCGACATGACGGGCAAGACGGGCGATCCCTCTCGGGTGCGCTACGGCGCGGGACTCAACCTGCTCAGCGCGAGCGGCGTTTTCCAGACGCCGGTTGGAGCGCGGGGCAGCCTGCTGGTGACTGGGCGGCGTTCGTACACCGATCTGATCCGCACGGGGGTGTACAACAGCATCTTCGACGTGTTCAACATCGGCACCGCAGTGCGCGGACCGGTCGGCGGCGCTGTCGGTGGACCGAACGGAGGCCGCGGGTTTGGCGGGCAGGGCGGCCTATTCGGATCGACGGGACAGGATGCGGCCACGCCGGACTTCCATTTCTACGATTTCAACGCAAAGCTGACGCTCCTGCCCGGCGAGGGGGACGTGCTGTCCGTCAGCGTGTATGGCGGCCGTGACTATCTGGACAAGTCCCAGCAGCAGAGCCTGGCGTTCACCCCCAGAGGCCAGACGGGCGAGCAGGACTTCACGACCGCCATTTCCGACCTGACCGACTGGGGCAACCGGGGCGTCTCGGCCCGCTGGGGAAGGCAGTGGTCCGGCGGCGCGACCAGCAGCGTTCTAGCCGCATACTCCGAGTACACTTCGGACTTTGCGCGCAGCACGGCGGTCACGATTTCCGATCCGGCGACCTCGGACCCGCTGCTGACGCGCAACGTCCGGTCCACCGAAGCCAACCTGCTGACCGACCTGAGCGTGCGCGCCGACAACGAATGGCGGCTCACGTCCCGGCACCGCCTCGACTTCGGGGCCTGGCTGAGCTCGACCGACGTCGACTATCGCTACATTCGCGACGACAGCTTGACCGTCCTCGACCAATCCCAGTCGTCCCTGCGGGTGGCAGGGTACGTGCAGGACGCGTGGGACGTCGCCGACCGGCTCTCGCTGACGGTCGGGGCGCGCGCATCGTTCGACCGGGGCACGTCGGAGAGCTATCTGGAACCCCGCGCGTCGGCGCGCCTCGACGTGACCGACCGCTTTACGCTGAAGGCAGCTGCCGGGCGCTACCACCAGTTCGTCAACCGGGTCGTGAACGAGAACGTGACCGAGGGTTCGCGCGA
The DNA here is from genome assembly GCA_965221535.1 of Longimicrobiales bacterium. Taxonomy (GTDB): domain Bacteria; phylum Gemmatimonadota; class Gemmatimonadetes; order Longimicrobiales; family Gaopeijiaceae; genus Bin94. Next base: position 749,043 of record OZ244894.1, read on the forward strand.
CTTCTGGCTCCTGGCCGACGGCGAGCTGGTCGATGTGACCGCGTCGGACCACCTCGTGGCCGGCGCATCCTACGAGACGGGCGGCTACCTGTTCGATATCGAGCTCTATCGCAAGGAGACCACCGGCCTCTCCGAATTCTCCCTGCGATTCCGGCGCAACAACATCGACCCCCTCAACCTCTTCTTCGCGGGGTCCGGAGTTGCCCGGGGCGCCGAGTTCCTCGCCCAGAAGAAGTTCGGCGCCTTCACGGGCTGGGTGTCCTACACGCTTGCCGAGGCCGAGAACACTTTCCCCGAGCTCAACGATGGGGAGCCGTTCCCGGCACTGCACGACCAGCTCCACGAGCTCAAGGCCGTGGGGACGCTGGCGCTGGGCAGGTGGGATCTGGCGAGCACATGGACGTACGGGTCGGGCACCCCGTACACCGCGCCCCAGGGCGAATACCAGATTCAGCTGATCGACGGCGCCGCGTTCAGTTACATCAACGTGAGCGGCAAGAACAACCTGCGGCTGCCGGCCTACCACCGGCTCGACTTGAGCGCCCGGTACAGGTTCTCGCTGGGTCGCTACGACGGAGACGTGGGCGTCTCCCTCTTCAACGCGTACGACCGCGCCAACGTGTGGTACCGCCAGTTCCAGCTCGACACCACGCCGCCGGTCGTGACCGACGTCAACTATGTCGGACGCGTCCTCAACCTCTCCGTGCGCTTCAACCGATAGGACAATGGGAATGACGACGATGAGAACCATGAATCTGGTGGGCGCCGCCATCGGCGCGGGCGCATGCATGCTTGGATGCGCCGACACGGGGACCGAGATCGAAGACGACGCCCGACAGGTGGTGATCGAGGCCTTTCTCTTCGCCGGGGAACCGGTGACCGACTTCCGAATCACCGAAACAGTGCCCCTCGGCGAGGACCCAGCGCTCGCCCCAACCGTCGACGACGCGGTCGTGCGGCTGGTTCGCGGCGAGGACAGCTGGACCCTCTCGCGCCTGGAGACGCCAGGATCGTACGGCTATCCGGGAGACGATCTGGTGGTGCGCCAGGGCGACCGCTTTCGGATCGAAGTCGAGGCGTTCGGCCGCACCGCCACGGGCGAGACCGTGGTCCCGGATCCGCCGCTCGGGGTGGAGCTGGACAAGGACAGCCTCCAGGTTCCGGTCATCGGCCCGGGCGTGGTCCAGAGCGGGGCCCTGCAGGCGCTGCAGGTGACGGTCACCTGGGAGAACCCGGCTGCTCAGCTCCATTTCGTCGACGTATTGGGGCTGGATCCAGATGCAGAGCCGATCCTGCCGAACTTCGTCGGCGAGCGCGTCGGCAGGTTCCGCATTCGCAGCCAGCCGACCGCCGAGGCCTTTCACACAGTGCGCCTGCCCCAGCTCGAGCACCTGGGGCCACACCGAGCCATTGTATACAGGGTGAACCAGGAATACGCCGACCTGTACGACAACCGGTTGCAGGACTCGCGCGACCTGAACGAGCCTCCCAGCAACATCAAGGGCGGCCTGGGCGTGTTCTCCGCCTTCAATTCCGACTCGCGGGAGTTTTGGCTGGTTAGGGTGGGGGGATAGATTGCCTTCCGTGACCCGGACGCCACTTGTCCGGGCCGCTCCACCCGATTCCTCCTGGACTGCAAAGACGCGATGGAACCAACCCAGCCCTGTCCGAACTGCGGGCTGCCGCGGAACGGTGCCTTCTGTTCCCACTGCGGACAGAGCGACCGCGTCTATGCGCGCAGGCTGGGACCGGTGCTGTGGGAGCTGGTGCGCGAGGCGTTCGAGGTCGATTCGCGGCTGCTGCGAACGGTCGGGCTGCTGTTTCTGAAGCCGGGGGCGCTGGCCGCGGAGTTCTCGCGCAACCGCCGTGCGCGCTACATGACGCCGGTGCGCGTGTACCTCTTCGCCAGCGTCCTGCTGGGGATCATGCTGTCGCTGACAACACTGTGGAGTCTGGAGGTCCCGGCCGAGTATCAGGAGGAGCTGGACGAGGTGGTCGCCCAGATTCCGCTCGACTCGCTGCCGCGTCCCGACGAGGGCGAGATCGCCGCGTTCAAGGCGCTGCTGGAAAGCGAGCAAGCGGGCAAGCTCGACGATATCCTGGCGCGCCCCGAGGGAAGCTTCACGGCCCTAATTGCCGGCATCCTGGTGAGCGGCGTGGAGAATTCGATCCCGGTGCCCGGCAACGAGGGCGCGGGCTCGCAGGGCCTGCTGGGCAGGATGTTCACGCACAGTTTCGTCGACCTCCTGCACGACCCGGCGGCGTTCTCGTCGCGCTTCCTCGGCAACGTCCCCGTCGCAATGTTCCTGCTGCTGCCGGTCTATGCGCTGCTTCTGGCGGGCTGCTACCGGCGGAAGCGCCGCTTCTTCGTCGAGCATCTGGTGTTCGGCATGCATGTGCAGGCGTTCGCCTTCGTGGTGCTTGGCGCGCTGCTCCTTCTGCCCGCGACGGGGTGGACGGGGTGGCTGCGGGTGGCGCTCGCGCTGTGGGCGATCGTCTACGCGCTCGTGGCGATGAAGCGGTACTACGGCGGCGGATGGCGGGCGACGCTGTTCAAGGGGGCCCTGGTGGGAGGGCTGTACGGGTGCGTCCTGATTCCGTGCGTGGCGCTTGGACTGTTCCTGGCAGCGTAGGGGCTAGTGCGCCGCAACCCCTCCGATTCGCGCACGCGCCCCGGCCAGCCTACCATTGGGGCGACAGCCGGTTCCCCCGTTCACAGGAGTCTCCCCATGCGGTCAGCCCTGGTCATCGTCCCCGCCCTGCTGCTCGCCGCGCCCGCTGCGGCCATGGCCCAGGACCGCCGGAACCCCGACGGCGAGTGGCGCTACCAGAGCGCCGACGCGTGGGGCACCCGGTACTCGCCCGTCGACCAGATCAACGCGGACAACTTCGGCGACCTCGAAGTCGCGTGGGTCTGGCACGCGAACAACTTCGGCCCCGATGTCGATCCGCAGATGAAGTCGACGCCGACGTACATTGACGGAATGCTGTACACGGTGGCGGGAGAGCGGCGAACGGTGGCGGCGATCGATCCCGCGACCGGCGAGACGCTCTGGACCTACCGCGAGCCGCACACCACCCGCTGGGAGCGGTCGATGCGGCAGAACTACGGCAAGGGCGTGGCGTACGGCGAGATCGACGGGCGCGGCGTGATCTACTACACGTCGCCCGCGTTCTTCCTGCACGCGCTCGACGCCAAGACCGGGCGGCACATCGACGGGTTCGGGCAGCCGGTGCCGATCGAGGGGTTCCCGGAAACGGGCGTGGTGGACATGCTTCCGCCCCTTCTCGACGGCTGGGGGCCCTGGGAGGGCGCCGAGGAGAGCTACGACCCCGACTTCGGCATTCCGCGCGAGCTGGGGTACATAACCACGTCTTCGCCGCCGATTGTGGTCGACGGCGTGGTCGTGGTCGGCAATTCGGCCGAGCAGGGATACTACCAGACGCGGATCGAGAACGTGCCGGGCGACATCTTGGGGTTCGACGCGCGCACCGGCGAGCACAGGTGGAAGTTCCACGTCATTCCGCGCCCGGGCGAACACGGCCACGAGACATGGGAGAACGACGCGTGGCGGTACACCGGCGACGTGTCGTCGTGGGCGCCGATGTCGGCCGACTACGAGCGCGGGATCGTGTACATCCCCACAAATCCGCCCACGGTCGACTACTTCGGCGGCTTCCGTCCGGGGCACAACCTGTTCGGCACCAGCGTGATCGCGCTGGACGCGGCGACCGGCGAGCGCGTGTGGCACTTCCAGGTCGTCCACAACGACCAGTGGAACTACGACCTGCCCAACGTGCCCATCGTGGTGGACCTGACGGTTGACGGTGCGGCGGTTCCGGCCGTGGTGCAGACGACCAAGACAGGGCTGATCTTCGCCTTCAACCGCGAGACCGGCGAGCCGGTCTGGCCGATCGACGAGGTCGAGGTGGTGCAGACCGAGGTTCCCGGCAACTGGACGGCGGCCACGCAGCCGGTGCCCACCTGGCCCGAGCCGATGGAGCCCATGGGGCTGTCCGACGACGACGTGATCGACTTCACGCCCGAGCTGCGGGCCGAGGCGCTCGAGGTGCTGAGCCGCTACCGGGTGGGCGGTCCCTTCGTGCCCCGGCTGTACGAGGGCTACGACGGTCCGGTCGCCGAGAACATCCGCTGCTACGGCGGGCTCAACATTACCCATCCCGCCACCCTCGATCCCACCACAGGGATTCTGTACGCCTCGCACCGGCGCAATTGCAGCGGCGGGCGGGTGGGTCCCGGCGCCGACGCCGACGATCCCGACGATCCCGCCACGACGGGCGTCACCATATCCCAATGGGTCGCGGGCGCAGGCGGCGGGCTGCCGCGAGTCCAGGGCCTGCCGATCCCGAAACCCCCGTACAACCGCCTCTCCGCGTACGACATGAACACAGGCGAGCGGCTTTGGTGGATTCCGATTGGAGAGGTCGACGAGGGCATTCGCGACCACCCGGCGGCTCAGGGCGCCGACCTGTCGCGCGCGGGCGGCGGGGGACTTTCGATCCAGATGGTGGCCGGCGATCTGCTCTACACGACCCAAGGCGCGAACGGGCCCCCGGTGCTGAACGCGCACGACAAGGCGACGGGCGCCCTTGTGGGTACGGTCGAGATGCCCGGGGCCGGCCAGTACGGCATGATGACCTACCGCCACGAGGGAGCCCAGCACGTCGTCGTGCAGGTGGGGCGGCCGGGCAGGCTGGTGGCGCTGCGCCTGCCCCAATGACGGCACTTACTTGAACAGTGCGGGGTGGCCGCCCGTGTGCAGCAGGATGGCGTGCGCCCCCCGAGGCACGCGTCCTTCGCGCACCCAGGCGATGAGCGCGGCGGCGGCCTTGCCGGTGTAGACAGGGTCGAGGACGAACCCGGCGCGCGCGCCGAAGAGGGCGATGGCTTCCCGGGCCGCCGGAGTCTCGTGGCCGTACCCCGCACCCACGAAGTCGCTGGTGGCCACGACCGACCCGGCTACCTGGTCGACCCGCTCGGCCAGGCCAAGGCTGCCGGGGCGGCGGTCGTCGTCGGCGGCGTCCAGAAGGGCAGCGGCGGATCGGGCGAGCCGGGTCGCCTTGCGGCGTATGGCCGGCGCGGGATCGTCCGGGCTGACGCCGACAAGCCGGGCGCGCCAGCCCAGGATCGCGCAGCCGACGATGAGACCCGCCATTGTGCCGCCCGACGAGGACGACACGAAGAGCCAAGGCGGGGCGGCTTCGGGTCCCGCAGCCGCGTGGAACTGGTCGTGGATCTCGACCAGGGAGTGCACGTAGCCAAGGGCGCCCCGGGCGGTGGACGCGCCGACCGGGATCACCAGCGCGCGTCCGCCCGCCGCATCGATTCGGCGGGCCTCGCCTTCCATCGCGCGGGTGCGGTCGGCGGCGTCGGCTATCGTCACGATATGCGCCCCCAGCAGCCGGTGCAGACGGGGGTTGCCGCGCGCGGGGTCCTCGGGTTCGCCGTTGATCACGAGCGAACAGCCCAGGCCGAGGTGGGCGGCAGCTGCGGCGGTGACGCGGCAGTGGTTGGAGTGGGGTCCGCCCGCGGTCACAAGGTGGGTCGTGCCGTCGAGCCGCGCGGGGTCCAGTTCATACTCGATCTTGCGCACCTTGTTGCCGCCCAGCCCGAGCCCGGTCCAGGCGTCCGCCTTCACCCAAACGTCCACGCCCCCGTCCACCGCCGCCGCGAGACCGGCCGCCGCAAGAAGGGGCGTGGGTGTGTTGCCCAGACGCGTTCGGCCAATGCGGCCCAGGCGGTCCAGTGCGGGGAGACGGTCGCGCGGCACGGCGTCCGCCCTCACCGCTCCGTCACGGCGACGCGCTTCGCCGCCCCCGCCTCGAGCGTGACGGGGCCCGCGCTCCCCTCCACCATAATCGTCACGCGCGCGCCGTCGGCGTCGCCCTTCTGCACCAGCGCCCTCGCGCCGGGAACCAGGCCAACGGACTCGAAGTAGCGCAGGCGCGCGGGATCGCGATCTGACACCGACCGCACCGTGACCCGGGTGTCTCCGGCCACCTCGTCCAAGCGCACATACGCGGTCGGGTCGATCTCGCCGCTCCTGGTCGGGATCGGCGCGCCGTGAGGGTCGGTGGCGGGGTGGCCCATGGCCGCGGCCATGCGTTCGACCAGCTCGTCCGAGGCTGCGTGTTCGAGCCGTTCGGCCTCGGCGTGCACGTCGTCCCAGCCGAACCCGAGCCGTCGCACCAGATACGTCTCGATGACGCGGTGCCGCCGCAGCACCTTGAGCGCCTCGCGGCTCCCCAGACGGGTGAGGCGGACGCCGCGGTAGGGCTCGTGCTCCAGCAGTCCGTCTTCGGCGAGGCGGCGGATCATTCCGCTGACCGAGGCGGGCTGCACGTCCAGCGCCTGGGCCAGCTGGCTGGTTCCGGCGGCCTCTCCGCGTTCATTGAGGGTATAGATCGCCTTCAGGTAGTCTTCAACGGAGCGCGACAGGCCGACGGACTTCATGTCGGCAAGATAGTGGAAATCCCCAACGGAATCCGCGATTGTCGTGTCTGGTCTGAGTGAAGGCATCGCGCGGCGCCCGAGTCGTTTCCAGGCGTCGGCAGATCCCATCCGGAGGAGGCAAGGTGCAAGATTCGGTCGCCGTCGACGCCAAGCGCATTCTGCTCCGCTACGGCACTCCAATCTCGGTGCTGGACAGGATCTCGAAGGAAGAGCGAATACAGCTGGCCCGCACCGTCGCCACGACGCCGCTGCAGGACCGCGAGGTCCGCCTCCGCGAGCTGCTTTCGGAGCTGGGGCACGTCCAGGCGAACAGTTAGACTGAGTTGGACTAGTCTGACTAGTCAAACATTTCCACCGGATTAGGCGTCCGCCCCCGCCATCTCGAGCGACCTGAGCCGCCCCAGCGCGGCCGCCACCTCCTGCATCCGCGGCAGCGCGAGCTCTCCCGTCCGTTCCGGGTCGATCGCGTCCAGGCCTTCCGCCTCCAGCACTTCGCGCACGGCCCCGAGCACGTCCTCGACGGCCACTCCGGCTCCCATGAACTGCTGCGCGTGCACCAGCGCCTGCGCGACGGCGCGGGTCTGCGCGCGCGACGCGAGCTGCCTGACCCCGGACAGATCGATTCGATCGCGGCCGATCTCGACGACGGTGCGGATCGGCGCCCGGACCCGGCGGGGATTGCGACCGCGCCGGGGACGGATCGAGCGCGGGTCCGGACACCGGTGCCGCGACGGCCAGACCACCGTTCCTTCTTCGGGTGTCCGGCCCGTCGGGTGGGCCGCGGCGACCGAGCGCGCCTGGTCGGTCAGGTCGTGGGGCCGGTAGCGGATCATGCCGAGCACCCGGTCCGCAACGTCCAGATAGTCGCCCGATCCGCCGATCACAAGGAGCGTGCTGGCGCCCGCGTCGGCGTACAGGCTCTGCACGCGGTCGATGAGCGGGGTAATGGGTTCGTCGTCGCCCTTGACCAGCGCCTGCATGCGCCGGTCCCGGATCATGAAGTTGGTCGCCGCGGTGTCCTCGTCGATGAGCAGCAGCCGCGATCCGGCTTCGAGCGCCTCGACGACCGCGGCGGCCTGGCTGGTGGAGCCGGACGCGTTGGCCGTCGTGAAGGATCGGGTGTCCTGGCCGTCGGGGAGCCCGTCGATGAACGGCGAGATGTCGACCCCCGCGACCGAGCGTCCGTCCTCGGCCTGCACCCGGGTGGCGGTGGGCTCGGCGACCACGCACTCGCGGCCGTCGCCCGGGCGGTGGTTGTAGACGCCCGCCGCCACCGCGTTGAGCACGGTGGACTTGCCGTGGTAGCCGCCGCCGACTAGCAGCGTGACCCCGCGCGGGATCCCCATGCCGGAAAGGGGCGGCGCGTTAACGCGGTCGAGCGTGACTTCGAGGCTGGGAGGGGACTGGAAGGGCACCGCGCCCGTGGCCGCGAGGGGGCGGTCGTCCACGCCGCTTTGCCGGGGCAGGACCGCGCCGTTGGCGATGAAGGCGACCAGGCCGCGCGCCGCCAGCTGCGAGCGGAGGTGGTCGGCGTCTTCGTTGACTTCGGCGTGGCGTGCGAGATCGGCCGGGGAGTGGGCGGCGCCCACCAGCGACTTGGCGACCAGCTTCGGCAGCACGTCCAGAAGCAGCGTCTCCGCCTGGCGGCCCAGAATGCGCCGTCCGGCCGCCGGAAGCCCCAAGGTGAACCGCGCCTCCACCCCCCCGTCGCGGCCAACCATGACGGCGGTGTTCTCCAGGACCGCCTGACCCGGGTCGACCATGGCGATCTCGCCGCTTCTGCCGCTGCCCGCCCGCCCCCCGGGCGCACTCCGGCAGCGCTCGGCAAAGGCGCGGGCCAGGAAGCACGCGATCCCGGTGCGGCGCGCGGCGGTGGCCACCCATGCGGCCTCGAGCCCCGCGGCCTCCGGGCTCAGGACGACCGCGACGCGGCTGGGCGCGGCGAAGGGGTCGCCTTGCACGCGCCGAATCTCGAGGTTGAATTGGGGTAGCAGCCACGAGCCCCGCAGATCGCGATACGCGGGGTACCCGCGCCCGTCGATCCTCTGGAGCGTGCGCCGCAGGTCGGCTTCTGTTCTGCCCATTGACATCGCTTGAGTTGGCCTCGCCTTCTTTGGCCCGCACTGGAAGGAAGTTCGATATGCGCTACCGTGCCGAAACCGCACACTTTGGGTGGATCCTCGTGCTGGCGGGCGGCCTCGCGTCGTGCTCCGACACCGAGATTGTCGCAACGCTGCCCGACCTGAGCTGCGGCGACCTCGATCCGACGTTCCTGGCCGACGGGGGCGTGGGGCGAGACGGAATCCCCGCGCTCACGAATCCCGCCTTCGTCGCGCCCCAGGACGAGACGGCGACCGGCTACCTGAGCGATTCGGACCGGGTGATCGGCGTCCGCATCGCGGGCGAGTGGCTCGCGCTGCCGCACAATGTCATGTACCGCCACGAGGTAGTCAATCTGGACCGGGGCGGACAGGCGATCGCGGTCACCTACTGCCCGCTGACGGGCTCGGCGCTCGCGTTCGACCGCGCATCGGTGGGCGGCGCCGAGTTCGGCGTGTCGGGTCTGCTCTACCAGGCCAACCTGATCATGTACGACCGGCAGTCCGACGACTCGCTGTGGCCCCAGATGAGGGGCGCCGCGGCGTGCGGTCCCAGCGAGGGACACGCGCTTGTCCGCCATCCCGTCGTGGAGATGACGTGGCGGGGGTGGCGGGAGCTCTTCCCGGCGTCCTCGGTGATCGGGGTCGAGCTGTTCGACCAGGCCTCGTACGCCATCAACCCGTACGGCAACGCCTACGAGCACCCGAACAACGCCTCGTACCTGGGGTTCCCCATTCCGAGCGCCGACGGCCGGCGGCAGCCCAAGGAAAGGGTGCTGGGGCTTCCAGCCGAGCCAGGGAGCGCGCCGATCGCGTTTCCGTTCCACGCCATGGAGGGCCGCGGCGAGAAGTGGGTCGCCGAATTCGACTACGGCGGGGCGCCGGCGGCGGTCCTGTGGGACCGGTCCCTGTTCGCAGCCGTGGCCGTGCGGCCTGTGGCGGGGGGGCGCAGCCTGAGCCTGCGCGCCGAGGACGACCGGATCGTCGACGACGAGACGGGGTCGCAATGGTCGGTTGCGGGCGTCGCCACCCAGGGTCCGCTGGCCGGCGAGAGCCTCGAGATCGTGCCCGAGGCCTACGTGGCGTTCTGGCTGGCCTGGGTCGCGTTCAATCCCGGCACGGAGCTGTTTGTTGAGTGACTGGCGCGCGGCTGGGGTCGGCATTGCCGCCATCGGCCTCGCCGGACAGCCGGCCGCCGCCCAATGGGTGGAGGCGCCCGGGCGCGGATGGATCGCCGCGGCAGTGTACCATCAGGACACCCGGGAGCGCTTCGGCGCCCAGGGCGATGTCCTGCCGTTCTTCGCCGAAGGCCACGCGGTCGCCACCTCGTCGTTCCTTACGGCGGCGCTGGGGCTGGCGCCGAGCCTTGATCTGTGGGCCCAGGCCTCGTTCAACCGGCTCCGCTACGACGACATCGCGGGAGATCGCGGGTCAACCGGGCTGGGCGACGTGCGGATGTGGCTGCGGGTCGCGCCGCTCGCGTGGCTCGACGTGGAGCTGCCCCTTGCCATTCGAGGCGGGGTGAAGGTTCCCGTGGGCGACTTCGACGTCGACGCCGACATTGTTCCGCTGGGCGACGGACAGCGGGACTGGGAGCTCATGGCCGAGGCGGGCCACTCGTTCTGGCCGCGCTCGCTGTACGTGTCCGGGTGGGCGGGCTATCGGTGGCGCGAAGAGAACGTCGAATCGAGAAAGGACTTCGGCGACGAGTTCTTCTATTTCCTGCAGATGGGCGGACGGCTCGGCCCCCTGGGCCTCAGGCTGGCGCTGGACGGGTGGGACGGCGCCGCGGGCGTCACCGAGGGGATTCGCGTGCCGGGATTTCAGCGCGAACTCGTGCAGGTCCAGCCGTCGCTGCTCTATAATGTCGGTTCGGGGCAGATCGAAGTGGGCGCGCGCTTCGCGGTGCGGGGGAGGAACCTGCCGTCGGGGAGCGCGCTCATGGCACAGTACTTCAGGAGATGGGAGCCGTTCTGATGCAGCACCGGGCGAGGATCTACGCGTTGGGCATGGCCCTGCTGGCCGTGTGGGCAGGCTGCACCCCGGCAGGGGACGCGCCGGGCGACGGGGAGGCCGGGCCTGCGCCGCAGGTGGCGTCGTCGATGGATGGGGTGGTGGTTGCGGCGCAACCGCTGGCGGCGGAGGCCGGGGCCAGGATGCTCCGGGCGGGCGGGAACGCAGCCGATGCCGCAGTGGCGGCCGCGTTCGCCGTCTCGGTCGTCGAGCCGTCGATGAACAGCATTGGAGGCCGTACCCAGGTTCTGGTCCGGCTGCCGGACGGCACCTTCGCCGGGATCGACGCGACCACGCAGGCGCCCGCCACCTACGATGCCGCCACCGCGCCGCAGGCGTCGTACGGGTACCCCACGGTCGGGGTGCCGGGGGCGGTGGCCGGGCTGGCCAAGCTCCTGAGCGAGCACGGCACCATGGAGCTGGCCGAGGTGATGGCGCCAGCGATCGCGCTGGCCGAGGACGGGTTCGAGCTGCTTCCGGGAGAGGCGGCGCGCCACCGCGCCGGATCGGGCCAGCTCGCCGAATTCGACGGTTCGCGCGCGCACTACCTGGATGTCGCCGGCGAGCCACACGCAGCCGGTGCGACCTTCGCGCAGCCGGATCTCGCCGCCACCCTGCGCGCCATCGCCGAAGGCGGGGCCGACGCCTTCTACCACGGCCCGGTCGCAGAGCGCATCGCCGCCGACATGGAGGCCCACGGCGGCGCGGTCACCTTGCAGTCGCTGGCCGACTACGAGGCGCTGGACGCCGCGATCGTGCGGGGCAGCTACCGGGGCTACGACCTGGTGGGCACCGACATCCCCGCCTCGGGCGCGGTCACGATCGGCATCCTGCACATCCTGGAGCACTTCGACATGGCGTCGCTCGACCGGGACAGCTGGGCCGGCCTGGTCGGCACGGCGATCGCGCGCGCCTTCGAGGAGCGGGCCGCGATCCGCGCCACAGGGTCGGGGAATCTGGCGCCCATGACCGACAAGGCGTGGGCGGCCCGGGCCGCAGCCGCGATCAACGTGCCCGGCGCAGTGCTGCGCGCGGCCCAGGCGGCGCCGAACGGTGCGACTGAAGCGGGGCTGGCCGGCACGCCGGCGATGGTCGCGGCCGCCGCCGACTGGGAGGACAGCGCGTGGGGACCGTCCGACGGCCACACCACGCACCTTTCCGCCGCGGACGGCGCGGGCATGTACGTGTCGCTGACCCAGACGATCGGCCCGAATCTTGGCTCCAAGGTGGCCACGCCCGGACTCGGCTTCCTGTATGCCGCGACCCTGGGCGGCTATCTCGGCCCGATGGCGCCGGGCGAGCGGGCGCGGTCCAGCATCTCGCCGCTCATGGTGGCGCAGGACGGAGAGCCGGTGCTGGTGCTGGGGGCCGCGGGAGGCGCCCGCATCATCTCGGCGGTGGTGCAGGCCGTGCTGCGCGTGGTGGACCAGGGCATGACGCTGCCGGACGCGCTGGCCGCCGCCAGGGTGCACCCGATCGACGCCGGGATTGCCATGGAGACCTCTCCCGGGATCGGGTGGTCGCCAGAGGTGGTGGCCGAAGTCGAGTCGTGGGGGATGGAGGTCGAGGCGGTCGAGCGGGCGGGCGCCTTCGGCCGGATCCACGGGATTTGGGTGAACCGCAGCACGGGCGAGGTGGTGGGCGTGGCCGACCCGGACTGGGAGGGCGCCGCGGTGGTGCCCGACGCGACGGAGCCGGAGTGACCGCCATGAGAAGCAGACATGACACCCCGCCCAACCCGGCCGCCGCACCGCCGACCGTCGCCGTCGCGGTCGCAGTTGCCCTGTCCGTCGCGGTCGCGCTGAGCGCCTGTCAGGCCCCCGTCTACGACACGATCCTGCGCGGCGGCCAGGTCGTGGACGGGACGGGCGCCCCGGCGAGGCAGGCCGACGTCGCCATCCGCGACGGGACGATCGCCGCCGTCGGCGACCTGGGCCGCGCGACCGCCGCGACCGAGCTCGACGTGGCGGGGCTCTACGTCGCCCCGGGATTCATCGACACGCACTCGCACGCCGGTCCTGGCCTGACCACCGCCGCCCTCAGCCACGCAGAGCCGCTGCTCGCGCAGGGGCTCACGACCGTGGTGGTCAACCCCGACGGCGGCGGCCCCGTCGATCTGGCGGAACAGCGCGCCGCGCTCGAAGCGGACGGCCTGGGCGTCAACGTGGCGCAGCTGGTGCCGCACGGCTCGATCCGCCGCCAGGTCGTCGGCATGGAGGACCGCGCGCCGACGGGCGAAGAAATGGCGACGATGCGGGACTTGGTCCGGGCCGGGATGGAGGCGGGGGGGTGGGGGCTGTCCTCGGGCACCTTCTACACCCCGGGCAGCTATTCCGAGAACGCCGAAATCGTCGAGCTCGGCCGCGTGGTGGGCGAGTACGACGGCATCTACACGAGCCACATCCGCGACGAGTCCAACTACACCGTGGGCCTGGTCGCGGCCGTGGACGAGGTGATCGAGGTGGGCCGCGAGGCGGGAATCACCGCGGTGGTGACGCACATCAAAGCGCTGGGTCCGCCCGTGTGGGGCCTGTCCGCCCAGGTCGTCGCACGCATCGAGGCCGCCCGCGCCGAGGGGCTGTCGATCTACGCCGACCAGTACCCCTATCTGGCGTCGGCCACCGGCTTGTCGGCGGCCCTGCTGCCGCGCTGGTCGCAGGTGGGCGGCAGCGGCGCGTTCGCGGAGCGCGTCGCCGATCCCGACACCGCGGCGCGCATTCGCGAGGCGATGGTCGAGAACCTCGCCCGCCGCGGCGGGGCGGACCGGATCCAGTTCCGGCGCTTCGGCGAGGATCCGTCGATCGAGGGGCGTCTGCTCTCGGATCTGGCCGCCGAGCAAGGCCGGGACGCTATCGACGTGGCGCTGGACCTGATCCTCCAGGGCGGCCCGTCGATCGTGTCGTTCAACATGAGCGACGAGGATCTGCTGCGATTCATGACCCAGGAATGGACCATGACATCGTCGGACGGCGACCTGCCGCTCTTCGACGTCGGCGTCCCGCACCCCCGCTCGTACGGCGCGTTCGCTCGCAAGATCGGCAAGTTCGTCTTCCAAGACCGCGCGATCGCGCTCGAAGCCGCGATCCGCACCATGACCTCGCTCCCGGCCCGGGTGATGGGGATGGAAGACCGGGGCCTAATCGCCGAGGGCCTGGTCGCCGACATCGTCGTCTTCTCCGAGGACTTCCGCGACAACGCGACGTTCACCCGGCCGCACCAGCTGTCGTCGGGCGTGGCGCACCTCTTCGTGGCCGGGCAGGCCGCGATCCTCGACTCGGCGTTCACGGGCGCGATGCCGGGCACGGTGCTGGTTCGCCCGTGAGCTGTGTGCCCGCGCACTTGTCCATCCCCGAGCATGCGCTGACGCCGCTAGCCAGTCACTCCGGAACCACACCGTAGCGGCGCAGCACGTCTAGAGTCTCGGCGATCGGCAGCGCTTCGCGCGTCCCCCAGCGGCTGCTCACGGTCACAGCCTTGAACATCGAGTTGTAGATCGCCTCTTCGGTCGCCTCCAGGGTGGCCTGGAAGATCGCAGAGACGTTGTTGTTGGACAGGTCCTCGATGGCGCGCACCTCGTCGCCCGGCCTGCGCCGCACGCCGGGGGCGGTCGAGAAGCTGACGACGTAGTCGCCCGATCCGTTGCCGGCGAACGACCCGGTCCGCGACAGGCCCATGACGGCGCGCATGGCCACCCGCTCCAGATTGCGTTCCGAGAGCGGCGCATCGGTCGCCACGATCATCATGATGGAGCCGCCGGCCTGGGGCTCGCGCTCGTCGTGGGACTGGTCGCCGTCGCGCTGCCGGTCACCCTCGCTCTGCTGGCCACCCTCGCGCCGCTGGCCGTCCTGGCGCTGCTGGCCGTCCTGGCGCTGCTGGCCGTCCTCCCCCACCTGGTTCATGAACGAATAGCGCCCCAGCTCCACGCCGACCGGAGCGCCCCCGATCTGCAGCACGCCGCCGAAGTTGGACTGGACCAGCACGCCCACCGTGTAGCCGCCCAGCGACTCGGGCAGCACCCGCGAACTCGTGCCGATTCCGCCCTTCCATCCGAAGGCGGTGGTGCCGGTCCCGGCGCCGACGGACCCCTCCTCGACCGCACCGCCCGACGCCCCCTCGAGCGCCGCCCGCACATGCTCGGGCGTGATCGGCCGCGCGCGGATGTCGTTCAGCCCGCCGTCGTTGGTCTCGCCCACAACCGGGTTGATCGACCGCACCCGCTCCATGCCCTCCTGGCCGAGCGCCCATTCGACCATGGCGTCGGCCGCTTTCCAGACACACAGCGTGCAGGTCAGCAGAATCGGCGTCTCGAGCTCGCCGAGCTCCCGCACCTGCGTCACGCCGAGCAGCTTGCCGAAGCCGTTCCCCACGTGGATGGCGGCTGGAACGCGATCGAAGTACAGATTGCCGCCGTGGGGCCGAATCGCGGTCACGCCGGTGCGCACGTCGTCGCCGCTGATCACGGTGGCGTGGCCGACCAGCACGCCGTCCACATCGGTAATGGCGTTGTTCGAGCCGGGGGCAAAAACGCCGACCGCAATGCCAAGGTCGCGGGCGCGGGGCCGGGGTGCTTCCTGCTGGGGCGCGGCGGCGGAGGGAAGCATCGGGGCCAGGGCGACGGCGAGCGTCAGGGACGCGCCGCGCCGGGTGCGTGCGGGGCGGGCCAGGTGGCGGCGCCTGCAATGATCCGCGCGCCGGGTGCGTGCGGGGCGGGCGGCGGGGCGGGGGGGGCGGCGGAGATGCATGGTGACTCCATTTCTACAGAGCCCCCGCGACCATAAGGCCGAGGAGCAGCGGGTGGTAGACGAGCGAGCCAAGGAAGACGCGGTTGCAGCGCTGCCGGGTCGGGTTCCGCAGGAAGGCCACGGCGGCGGCGAGCATCGCGGCGCCCAGGAGCAGCGCGCCGAACAGGTACACGAGGCCGGCCATTCCCAGCAGGGCGGGCACGGTGCTGAGCGCAAGCAGCGCAACCGCGTAGCCCACCATCAGGCCCGAGATGATGCCGGCCGACCCGGGCGGGATGAGCTGAAAGCCGGCGCGCTCGTAGTCGTCGCGGAGGTTCCACCCGAGCGCCAGCACATGGATGAGCTGCCACAGGAACAGGATGCCGAAGAGCGTGAGCGCGCGCGCGTCCACGCCGGGGCTGTGGGCCGTCCAGCCGATCAGCACGGGCAGCGCGCCGGGTATGGCGCCGACGGGCGTCGCCACGGGTGAACGCAGCTTGAGCGGGGTGTAGACGGCGTTGTACAGAAGCGCCGACAGGGCGGTGATCAGCGCCGGGAGCCAGCCCAGCCAGAACCACAGGTGCCCGATGCCGGCGACCAGAAGGAGCCAGCCGAATCGCGCGGCGCTGTTCGGCGCCACACGGCCCGAGGGGACGGGACGGGGCTGCGTCCGGATCATCAGGCTGTCCGGGCCGCGCTCCAGGTATTGATTGAGGGCCAGAGCCCCCGACGTGCCCAGCGCGACGCCCAGCGCAAGGTGGAGGAGGTCTGCGAAGTCCACCGTGGGGAGCGCCGCCATCAGGTATCCGGCGGCCGACGTGACGGCGACAAAGAAGGTGATGCCCGGCTTGGTCAGTTCGAGGTAGGCTCCGGCGGCGCCCCGCCGCGCCCGTATCCGTTCTTCCAGCGTCACAGCAACCCCTGAACCAGCCCGCCGTCGACCTGCAGCGTGTGCCCCGTGATGTACGAGGCGGCCGTCGAAGCCAGAAAGGCCACCGCGTTGGCGAATTCCTCCGGCCTCCCTATCCTTCCGGCAGGGATTTCGGCCGTGATGCCTTCCAATATGGCTTCGGGGGTCGTTTCCCGCGCTGCCGCCTCCGACGCCAGCAGCTGTTCCACCCTGGCCGTGCGGATGAACCCCGGCGCGACCACGTTGCACAGTATGCCGTCGGCGGCCAGATCCTGCGAGATCGTCTTGATGAACCCCACCACGCCCGGCCTGGCCGTGTTGGACAGCAGCAGCCCCCTGACGGGCTGCTTGACCGAGACGGAGGTGATCGCGATGATCCGCCCCCACCGGTTCGCGCGCATGGCAGGGAGCGCGGCGAGCGTGAGCTGAACGGTGGCCATGAGGTTGATCTCCAGCGCTTCCCGGTATGCGGCCGCGTCGAAGTCGTCCACTCCGCCCGGCGGGGGCCCGCCCGCGTTGGCCACCAGAATGTCCAGCCGCCCGAACTCGGTCGTCGCGCGGTCGGCCAGCGCCCTGCATGCATTGGGGTCCGCGACGTCCCCGGGCACGGCGACGATCCGGCGCCCGGTCCGCTGCGCGATTTCGGCGGCGGTCGCCGCGAGCGGGTCGTGCGAGCGCGAGTTGATCACCACGTCCGCGCCTTCCTGGGCCAGACGCTCCGCTACGGCGCGACCGAGTCCCTTCGAAGCGCCCGTCACGAGGGCAACTCTATTGTGAAGACCGAGGTCCAAGGGGCATCCTCCATTGGGGGCCGGTAAGTTGCTCCCCTGCAGTCGGCGCGGCAAGGCGGTCTCGGGGATGGCGCCCGTCGCAGGGTTGCCGGCCGTCGCGGCGACACGGCCGTCGCAGCGCTCGGAAACCGCCCCGCCCACTTTTGGGTATACTGCGGTCGGGGATGCGGTGGCATGGTGCGTACAACCGAACGAGGGCGCCCCTTTGGGATGAATGAACTGGACGTTGCGGTTCGCCGCCGCCGGGACCGGAGGAAGTGGCGCTTCGCCTACCTCGCGTCTCTGGTCCTGCACTTGGTGGTGCTCATGCCCGGCGGCACGCGCCCCATCCCGCAGGCGCCCCTTTCGGCGGCCGGACCGGACGCGAACGACGACCGCGCGGCCCGGGGCGGCATGCAGGCGATCAACATCGCCGCGCCCCCGCCCCGGGTGATCGAGCGCCCGCGCGTGCCCCTGCCGGTCGAAATCGAGATCCAGCCCGTCGTCATCGAGGAAGACATCGCGTTCGACCCGGTGGTGGTCCTGGGCGAGGGGACCGGGCTCGACGACCCCGGGCTCCTCGACGGAGCGGGCCGCGGAGGCGGCGGAACCAGCGCCGAGGGACGCGACCGCCTCATGCCGCCAACGCCGCGCGGCATGATCATCCCGCCCGCCAACAGGGACCTGCGCGGCGTGGAGATCGACGTCTGGGTCCTGGTCGACGCCGCCGGACAGGTGGTTGCCGACTCCACCCGCCTGGATCCTCCGACCCGCGACCGCGGCTTCAACCGCCAGCTCGTCCGCGAGGCGGCACAGTGGGTGTTTCGTCCGGGGACCAAGGGCGGCGAGCCGGTCGTGGCCTGGTTCGTCTACAAGATCAGCATGTAGCGGGGCGACCCGCTAACTTCCCGCCATGCGACGAGCGGCCAAGCGAATCCTCTGGGTGGACGACGAGATCGACCTGCTGCGTCCACACCTCCTGTTCCTGCGCCAGCGCGGCTACGAAGTCGACGGAATCACCAACGGAGACGACGCCCTGGCGCTGCTGCGCGGCCATGCGTACGACCTGATCCTTTTGGACGAGCACATGCCCGGCCGCCGGGGTCTGGAGGTCCTGCAGCTCATCCAGCGCGACGACCCGCACGCCCGGGTCGTCATGGTCACCAAGTCCGAAGAGGACCGCACGCTGACCGAGGCGATCGGCCGCCAGGTGGAGGACTATCTGGTCAAGCCAACGAGCCCGCGCCAGGTGCTGTCGGTGGTGACGCGGATCCTGGAGGGCTCGTCGATCCGGCAGCAGCGGGCCGCCCAGGACTTCGCCACGCAGTGGCCCTCGCTGGCGCGCATGCGCGAACAGGCGGCCTCGGCTCGCGACTTCGCGCGCCTGCACCTGGAGCTGGTGGACTGGCACCTGCGTCTGGAGAGCGCCGGAGAGAGCGGCCTGCTCGGCACCGTCGAATCGCTGCAGGAGGACCTTCGCCACGACTTCGGCCGCTGGATCACGGTCAGCTATCCGCAGTGGGTCGGGGGCAAGCGGATGCGCCCGGAGCTGTCGGTCGACGTCGTGGAGCGCCGACTGCTTCCGCTTCTGGGGACGGACCCGGTGTTCTTCGTGGTCCTCGACTGCATGCGCCTCGACCAGTGGCGCGCCATCTCGCCGCTGCTGGGCGAGCTGTTCGATGTCCACGAGGGCTACCACTACTCGATTCTGCCCACTGCGACGCCGTACGCGCGCAACGCCATCTTCTCGGGCCTGTTCCCCGACGAGATCGCGAAGGCGAGGCCGGAATGGTGGGACTCTTCGGACGACGAGGGCTCGCTGAACGCGCACGAGGCCGAGATGCTGCGGGAGCAGCTGCGCCGGCTGACGGGGAAGGACGTCCCGGTGCACTACGAGAAGGTGTTCAGCGACATGAAGTCGGACCAGGTGCGGGGCCGGGTCCGGGCGGCGGCCCGGCGCAAGGGAGCGGTGATCGCCTTGGTGTTCAACTTCGTCGACCTGATGACGCACGGCCGCTCCGAGTCGCCGATTCTGATGGAGGTGGCCAAGGACGAGGCGGCGCTCAGGCAGCTCACGCGGTCCTGGTTCGAGCGCTCGACCGCATTCTCGGTGCTCAGGGAGGCGGCCGCCGAGGGGTACCAGGTGGTCTTCACGACCGACCACGGGAGCATCCACTGTCGGCGCCCTGCGACCGTCTACGCCCGCCGCGGCGCCAGCGCCAACCTTCGCTACAAGTTCGGCGGCAACCTTCGGGCGCGCGATCCGCGCTCGGCCTTCGTGACCACGCGCGCCGCGGATCTGCGGCTGCCGAGCACGAGAGCGGCCATGACCTACCTGATCGCACTGGACGACTACTTCTTCGTCTACCCGACCAAGCTGCGCGAGTACCAGCGCCGCTACCGGAACTCGTTCCTGCACGGCGGCATTTCGCCCGAGGAAATGATCGTTCCCGTCGCGGTGCTGCGGCCAAGGCGCCGGTGACCGCCCGGGGCCTCTTGTCGCAGGCGGCCCGCGCCGCCAAGGCGCGATTTCGGGGGGCTGCGGCTTGAGCATCTGGCGGAGGATCCTCTCATACCTGGGTCCCCACCGGTTCGCCTTCGCCCTGGCGGCGCTCGCAAGCGCGCTGTACGCCGCTCTGGACGCCTTCTCGATCGTGGTGCTGATCCCGTTCCTGGAGACGGTCTTCGGCCGGGGCGCCGCCGACGCCGCTGTTTCCGCCGAGCCCGACCGGATCGACCAGACCCTGCAGTTCACCGTCGGCCGCTTCGTGGACTTGGACGGCGAGCCGCAGTCGGTCGTGGGCGGGGTCATTGTGTTCATCCTGGTGCTGGTCGCGCTCAAGAACGCGGTCGACTTCGCCCGGGCCTACCTGTCGGCGCGCGTCGAGCAGGGGGTCACCCGCGACCTGCGCAATCGCGCCTACGGCCACCTGCTCGAGCTGGATCTCGCCTTTTTCGGCCGGGTGCGCACGGGGCAGATCGTGTCCCGCCTGACGCACGACGTGGAACAGCTGCGCACGCTGGTGACCGCCGAGCTCATCAAGTCGCTCTCGCAGGTGCTCGTCTTCGCGGCCACGCTCTACTGGATGCTGGTCGTTTCGGTGCAGCTGACCGTGGCGGCATTTGTCGTCGTGCCGCTGACCATGGTGATCTGGGGGCCGCTGATTCGGCGGCTCAGGCGCGGCGACCGGGCGGTGCTCGACACGGCCGGCGACGTCAACGCGCACATCCAGGAGACCGTCTCGGGCATCCGCCTGGTGAAGTCGGCGTCTGCGGAGGGCCTCGAGAGACGTCGCTTTCTGCGCCTGACGAACGACTACTACCGCACGTTCCTGCACACGGTTCGGCTCCGCGCCCTGGCGGGCCCCATCACCGAGGTGCTTGCCGCGCTCGGGACGGCCGTCCTCCTCTGGTACGGTGCGCGCATGGTGGTGCTCGAAGGATCGCTCGCCGCCGGCGAGTTCATCGGCTTCATCTTCCTCAGCACGAAGCTGTACCAGCCTGTGAAGTACCTGAGCAAGCTTCCCACGCTCGTCCAGCCGGGCCTGGTCGGTGCCGAGCGCGTCTTCGAGTTCCTGGACGCGCCGGCCGAAGTTCGCGACCGAGCGGGCGCGCGGCCCTTCACTGGCGTGCGCGACGGCGTTCGCTACCGGGATGTGAGCCTGGAGTACCGAGCGGGCGATCCGGTGCTGCGCGACGTCGACTTCCTTGCGCCGGCGGGGCGGATGGTTGCGATCGTGGGGCCCAGCGGGGCGGGCAAGACGAGCATCGTGGATCTGCTGGGCCGGTTCTACGAGCCGACGACGGGCGCCGTCGAAATCGACGGGATCGACATTCGCGACTTCGAACTCGGGTCGCTCAGGCGTGCGATGGGCGTGGTGTCGCAGGACACGGTGCTCTTCCACGACACGGTGCGCGCGAACATCGCCTACGGGTCGCCCGGGGCTTCGGCGGCCCAGGTCGAGGCGGCGGCCCGGGCGGCGCTGGCGCACGACTTCGCAAATGGGCTGCCGGACGGCTACGACACCGTTGTGGGGGAACGCGGGGCCACCCTGTCGGGCGGGCAGCGACAGCGGATCGCGATTGCGCGCGCGGTCCTGCAGGACCCTCCGATCCTCGTTCTCGACGAGGCCACCAGCGCGCTGGACAGCGAATCCGAGCGTCTGGTGCAGGAAGCGATGGCGGGGCTGCTGGCGGGCCGCACGGTGTTCGTCATCGCGCACCGGCTGTCGACGATCCAGCGCGCCGACCTGATCGTGGTCGTGGACGAGGGCCGGATCGTGCAGCGCGGCACCCACGACGAGCTCATGGAGGAAGGCGGCCTGTACAGGCGGTTGCGGGAGCTGCAGTTCCGGTGAGGGTGGGCGCCGGGTGGGCCCGGGCCGCGAGGCACCGGATCGAGTACGCGCTTCTCCGGGTGGTGGCGGCAGTCTGCGCCGTGGTGCCCGAGGTGCTGGCGGACCGGGCGGGGGCGCTGCTGGGGTGGATCGCGGCCAGGGTGGGGCGCCCGCGCTGGGGGGTGGTGCGCGATCATCTGCGCAGGGCCTTCCCCGAGCGCGACGAGCGGTGGCGACGATCGGTGGGGCGGCGGTGCTACGCGCACCTGGGGGCCGAGGCGGTGGCCATGTTCCGTCTGGCGGGGATGAGCGCGCGGGCGGTGCGGCGGCGCACCAGGGTGGTGGGCATCGAGCTGCTGGAGGCCGCGGCGCGGGAAGGGCGGGGGGTGGTGGTGGTGAGCGCGCACCTGGGCAACTGGGAGGTGGGGGGCGCGGCGGTGATCGCGCGGGGATGTCCCATGGACATTGTGGTCGCGCGACAGCGCAACCAGCTCTTCGACCGCCACCTCACCCGGTCGCGCGAGCGCCTGGGATTCGGGATCATCCCGCGGGGCGAGGCGCGGGCCGGCGTCCTCAAGTCCCTCCGGGAAGGCCGCGCTGTGGGCATCATGGGCGACCAGGACGCAAGACGGGCCGGGGTCTTCGCCGACTTCTTCGGGCGCCCCGCGTCGACCGCGCGCGGGCCCGCGATCCTCGCGATGAGGTCGGGGGCCGAGATGATCATGCTCTTCGCGATACGGGAGCCGGGGTGGCGCCCGCGCTACACGGTCCACCTCGAGCCGCTGGCGCCGCCTGCGAGCGCGGGTCGGCGATCGGGACGCGGCGAGGCGGTGGCCGCGCTCACCCAGGCCTTCACGTCACGGATCGAGGCGCGGGTGCGGGAACACCCGGCGCAGTACCTCTGGCTGCACCGGCGCTGGAAGACGCCCCCCCCGCCCGCGAAGCCGCCCCCCCCGCCCGCGAAGGCCTCCCCCCCGCCCGCCAAGCCGCCCCCCCCGCCCGCCAAGCCGCCCCCCCCGCCCGCGCGCGGCGCGTTGCGTGTACATTGAGGGTCGGCAAACTCCAACCCGCGAAGAGACTTTGGTCTACATCTGCATTCCCAGCCGGGACGAGGACCGCACGGTCGGGGTCCTGCTCTGGAAGATCCGCAAGGTCATGACGCAGTTCGGGCGCGATTTCCACGTCGTGGTGCTCGACGACGGATCGCGCGACGGGACGCGTGCGCTGCTGGAGAAGTACAAGCGCGTCCTCCCGCTCACCGTCCTCACCGAGAGCGAGCCCATCGGGTACGGGCCGGCGGTCGAGAAGCTGCTGCGCGCCGCGTCGGGCTACACGCAGTACCCGAAACGCGATGCGATCGTCACCATGCAGGGAGACTTCACCGAGCATCCCGATCACCTGCCGGCCCTGCTCAAGGCCTTCGAGGGCGGCGCGGACATCGTGTTCGGCGAACCCGAAGCTGCGGCGGTGTCGCCCCCCCTCGCGGTTCGGCTGGCGCGTCGGGCCGCCCGCATGGCGCTGGGCCGCCGCCTGGGCGCCACGCCGCCGGGCGATCCGTTGCAGGGCTTCCGGGCCTACCGCGCCATCGCGGTCCGCAAGGCGTTGCGCGAAGCAGGCGAGCGGCCCCTGATCGGCACGGACGGATGGGCCGCCAACGCCGAGCTCATGAAGGTCCTGACCCCGCATGCCCGCCGCGTCGCGTCGGTGCCGCTGGAGAGGCGGTACGACCTGCGGCGCAGGCCTACGAGGGTGCGCATCCTGGCCACCATCCGCCAGATCCTGCGCCTGCGGCGAATCAGCCCGCGGCCCGCTGCCATGCTGTGCGCGGCGCTTGCGCTGGCGGCCCCCTCGCCGGGGTCGGCCCAGCAGGGCGGGCTGGTCCTGGACTCGCTGGTGGCCGAGAGCCACAAGGTCGGCAGCGTGCCCTTCGCGCCGGGCGAGGAGATGCGATTCTCTCTGCGGGCCGGCGTCCTGGGCGGCGGCGAGGCACGCATGTCGGTGGGCCAGGTCGACACGCTCGGCGGTTTTTCCACCTATCCCGTCGAGTGGCACATCGAGGCGAGCGCCATTGGAATCGGCATGAACGAGCGGTTCTACAGCTGGCTCGACACCGAGTCGCTGATCTCGCGACGCTTCGTCAAGGACCAGCACACCGCGGGCAGGAAGCGCTACCGCGAGTATGACTTCTACCCCGAGCAGCGCCTGGTCCACCGCATCGACTACGACACCACCTTCGCGCTGCCCACGGCCCTTCCGCTCGACGACATCTCGTTCGTCTACTTCGCGCGCACGCTGCCGCTGGAGGTGGGCGAGACGTACACCTTCAGCCGCTTCTACAAGGACGACGGGAACCCGATCGTCCTGAAGGTGCTTCGCAAGGATCGCACCGAGGTCCCGGCGGGGTCCTTCAACACCATCGTGGTGCAGCCGATCCTTCCCGACAACCGGCTCTTCGCCAGCGGCGCCGAGGCCGAAATCCACTTCTCCGACGACGAGCGGCGCCTGGTGGTCTTCATGCGCGCAGACCTGGGAATCCTCTTTCCCGCGATCGAAATGAAGCTCGAAGGAACGGTACCGGCCACAGCCGGCCATGTCGAGGAACCGGGAGCCGCGCGCTGAAGCCAGGTCTGCGCAAGACTCGCGTGGGCGCGGCCTGGGTCCTCGCCATCGCCTTCCTCTGGGTTGCACGCCCCACCCGGCTGTCCCTGCTGACCGGCGGCGCCTTCATCCTCCTCGGCCTCGCGGCGCGCGCCTGGGCCGCCGGCGTGCTCGAAAAGGACCGCGAACTCGCCATCTCGGGTCCCTACGCCCACACCCGCAACCCCCTCTACCTGGGCAGCCTCGTCATCGGCGCCGGCGCGGTCGTCGCGGGCGGCGTCCCCTGGTTCGGCCTCCCGTTCCTCGCCTTCTTCGCGTGGCTGTACGGCAGCGCCATGACGACCGAGGCCCGCGCGCTCGCCAACCGCTTCGGTCCCGCCTACCACCACTACCGCGACTCCGTCCCGGTCCTCCTGCCCCGCCCCGCGCGCTACCGCCCCCCGCCTGGCCTCGACCTCCGCACCCGGCCCTTCTCGCTGCGCCGCTACCTGCGCAACCGCGAATACGAAGCCCTTCTCGGCGCGCTCTTCGCCCTGGGACTGCTGTCGCTCAAGGCGAGCGGCGTGCTCCCGCTCGCCCCCCCGCCCTAGCCGCGAGCGGCCTGCCGCCCCCCCCCGCCCGCTGCCCGCCCCGCCCCCGCCCCCCCTCGCCCGCTCACCCCGCCCCCGCCTCCGCCTCCATCTCGATCAGGTACAGCACGGGGCCGCGCAGCGTGCGCCCCTTCGCCGTGACGCGGAAGTCGTACCGTCCCGGCTCCGGGAAGACCACGTCCTCCAGGGGCATCACCAGCCGTGTGCGCGGAGGGGGCCGGTCGGCGGGGCGGGGGGTCACCTCGGAGTGCCCCTCGACGGTCAGGGTCGTCTTGCCGCCGGGACCGCGAATGTCGACGCGGAAGGTGTAGCGCCCCGAGTCGGCCCGGTCCCATTCCATCGTCAGCACCAGCGTCATGCGCGCCTGGCGTGCGGGAAACCCCGCCGCGTACAGGTCGTGGAAGACGCCGCGCACGTCGAGCTTGCCGTCGGAAGAGGCGGCTGCATGGTCGCAGAGCGCCGAAGCCAGGATTCTCAAGTGTCCTCTGGGGGATTGCGGTTGTCCAGATGTTCCCTACCTTAGGGGCTCCGTCGGCTCGGCACCGAGGTCGGCCGACGCCGCGGGGGACGGATTCCCGCGCGGACACGATCAATTACAAGGAGGAGTAGTGGCGAAGCAAGAGCCGATCGAACGCGCACGCGACGAGCTGTTCAGTCATATCCACCGCTGCGGCGTCCTGGACGCGAACGCGGACGATCAGGACGTGTGGATGAACGAGACGGTCGAGTACCTCGGAGAACGGTACCCGGAGCTTCAGGTCAACGACCTTGTCCGTCTCAAGGCCGTGGGAATGCAGTTCTGCAAGCCCGTCATCTCCCGGCTGAAGCGGCGCAGCCAGCAGCCGGATCCGCCCGAGACCGACAGCGAGGCCATTCTCGGAGAGCCGAGAGAGGCCTGACCGCCCGCAGGCAAGCCCGACCGTCCCGAAAACAAGCCCCGACCGCCGGAAGACAAGCCCGATCCCCGATCAGGAGGCCCGATCCATGGCAAGCCGACGCGATTTCCTCAAGACCACCGCCGGCGCCGGAGTGGGCGCGGCCATCGGGCTCGGAAAGCCCGTACCCCTCTTCGGAGCGCCCGCAATTCGCAGGAGCGCGGTGACGCCCGTGTCCGTGGCAAGCGGCAACGGGCTCGAATCGGTCGCCACCGCCGTACGCGTCGTGGGCCAGGGCGGCGACACCCTCGACGCGGTGGTGCAGGGCGTCAACATCGTCGAGCGCGACCCCAACGACTCGTCGGTCGGCTTCGGGGGCCTGCCCAACCTCGACGGCACCGTCCAGCTCGACTCGTCGGTCATGCACGGGCCTCGCCGGGGCGCGGGCGCGGTGGCCTGCATCGAGGGCATCAAGACGCCGTCCAGCGTGGCCAGAGACGTCATGCGCTACACCGACCACGTGCTGCTCGTCGGCGAGGGGGCCCAGCGGTTCGCTCTTTCGATGGGATATCAGCTCGAAGATCTCCTCACGGAGCGCTCGCGTCGCCGCTGGATCGATTGGCGCGCAACCATGAGTGAAAGGGACGACTACCTCACCCTGGAAGAGACCGGGCACGCCGAGCCCGGTTCCTCGCGGCAGGAGGACTACGGCCTCGGCATCCTCGATTCGCACGATGGCGTGCGCCCCCAGGGCACCATCAACTGCAACGTCGTCAACGCCGACGGCGACATCTCGGGCGTGACCACGACCTCGGGTCTGGCCTGGAAGGTGCCCGGACGGGTGGGCGATTCGCCCATCGTGGGCGCCGGCCTGTACGTCGACAACGACGTGGGCGCGTGCGGATCCACAGGTCGCGGCGAGGCCGTGATCAAGACCTGCGGCTCGCACAGCGTCGTCGAGCTCATGCGTTCGGGCATGTCGCCCACCGACGCCTGTCTCGAGGCGCTCCGCCGCATCGTGACCTTCACCGTCGAGCCGCGGCTTCAAACCGAAGACGGGCGCCCGAGCTTCAACGTCAACTACTACGCCGTCAACAAGAACGGCGAATACGGGGGCGCCGCCATCTGGTCCGGGGCGAGGTTCGCGGTGTGCGTGGGCGTCGACGGCGAGAGCCGGCACGAGGACTCGGCGTACCTCTTCGAGAGAAACGGCTGACCGACGTCGCCCGCACCAGCGTCGCCCGAACCGGCAGAGAGAGAGCACCCGTGTGAGTGACAAGGCGAAGGGGGGCAGCCGTGCGGCAGCGGGCCCCGGGACGCCGCCGCGCGTCGGGTTCGGGGCACCCGAGCTGCCCGAGTCCAGGAAGGCCGAGCGGCTGCACTGCAGCGGACGGCAGGTTCCCTCGCCCATGGGCGGCTTCCTGATGGACCTGGGCGTGCGCCAGGAGCCCGACGGCACCAGCACCGTCCTCTTCGAGTGCAAGACCTCGGCGCTGCGATTCGAGATGCCGCTGCGGGTCAGCACCTGGCGGGAGCGGCGCAAGGTGCGCCTCCAGGCCGACGACGGGCTCGACCCCATGTGCCCGCGCGGCGAGCTCGGCCCGACGCTGGTCCGCCGCGGCAACGAGTTCTTCTGCCCGCGCTGCAACCTAATGTTCGGGAGGGTCCCGTAAGGGGGCGCGCCCGGCGCCTGGCGCGGCCGCCAGCGCACCGGAACGCCTCACGCAGGGGGTAGCCGCCTGGCACGGGTCGCGGTAGTCGGAGGGGACGGCATCGGCCCCGAAGTCGTGGGCGCGGCGGCGTCGGTGCTCGAGGCCGCTGCCGAACGACACCGCGTCGCCCTCGTCCTCGACCACTGGGATCTCTCGGCGGACCGCTATCTGCGCGAAGGCGTCACCATCACCGACGAGGAGCGCCGCCGCCTCGTCGCCGACTACGACGCCGCCCTTCTCGGCGCGCTCGGCGACCCGCGCGTCCCCGACAACGCGCACGCCCGCGACATTCTGCTCGGCCTGCGCGCCTTTGCCGACCTCTACATCAACTTCCGCCCCTGTCGGCTGGTGGCGCCCGCCCTGTCGCCGCTCAGGGACCCCGACCCGGCGACCGACATCGTCGTCTTCCGCGAGAACACCGAGGGGCTGTACGCGGGGCTGGGCGGGAGCTTCAAGACCGGGACGCCCGACGAGATCGCCGTCGAAGAGAGCGTGAACACGTACAAGGGTGTGGAGCGCATCGTGCGCGCCGCCTTCGAGCACGCCGACCGGACGTCGCGCGGCCGGGTCACGCTGGTGGACAAGGCCAACGTGCTGTCGCACGAGGGCGGGCTGTGGCGGCGCGTGTTCGCCGAGGTCGGCGCGGGGTTCCCGGGCATCGCGCGCGACGCGATGTATGTGGACGCGATGGCGATGGATCTGGTGCGACGGCCAGAGCGGTACCAGGTCGTCGTCACGTCGAATCTGTTCGGCGACATTCTGAGCGATCTGGCGGCGCAGGTCACGGGCGGGCTCGGTCTCGCCCCGTCGGGCAACCTCAACCCGGGCTCGTGGGCGCTCTTCGAGCCCGTGCACGGATCGGCGCCGGACATCGCGGGCACGGGGACCGCAAACCCCCTGGCGGCGGTGGGGTGCGCCGCGCTCGTGCTGCGCTGGCTGGGGCTGGAAGCGGCCGCGGCCGACGTGGACGCGTGCATCGTGGCCTCGATCCGCGAGGGGGTCGCGACCCCCGATCTGGGCGGGGCGGCGACCACCCGCGAGGTGGGGGATTGGATGGCCGACCGGCTGCGCGATTAGCTTTCTCGGAGTCCGCGCGGGCGGGCGCCTGCGGGCGACCAGCAGGCCCGGGCGGCACACACCTCAAACCGGCAGCAAGGCAGCGCGGAGCGACCATGGGAACGCAGGGCTTCGACACCGATATCGTTTTTCTTTCAGGCAAGCGGACGCCCTTCGGCACCTTCGGGGGCTCGCTCAAGGACTTCACGGCCACCGACCTCGGCGCCCTCTCGGCAACAGCCGCGATCGATGCGGCCGGGATCGCCCCCGACGCGGTCGACCACGTCTTCTACGGCAACGCCATGCCGACCTCGGCAGACGGCATCTACCTGGCCCGGCACATCGGACTGCGCTCCGGCGTGCCGGTCGAGTCCGGCGCCCTCACCGTGAACCGCCTCTGCGGTTCCGGCTTCCAGGCGATCGTGTCCGGCGCGCAGGAAATCCTGCTGGGCGGGGCCGACGTGGCCCTGTGCGGCGGCGCCGAGTCGATGAGCCAGGCGCCCCACGTGGTGCGCGGCGCGCGGTGGGGCGGCCTGCGCCTCGGGCCGGCCGGCAGCCACTTCGACGACGCGCTCTGGGAGGCGCTGACCGACTCCAACTGCGGCCTTTCGATGGCGCAGACGGCCGAGCGTCTGGCGGAGCAGTACGGGGTCACCCGCGAAGAGACCGACCAGGTGGCGGTCAACAGCCAGCGCCGGGCCCGGGCTGCATGGGACGAGGGCCGGTACGACGCCGAGGTGGCCCCGGTCACGATCAAGACCCGCAAGGGGCCCGTGCAGTTCGGGTCCGACGAGCACATTCGCCCCGACACGACCCTCGAGGGGCTGGCGCGGCTCAGGCCCTACTTCAAGAAGGACGGACTGGTCACCGCCGGGAACGCCAGCGGGATCGGCGACGGGGCGGCCTCGGTGGTGGTCGCGCGCCGCGAGTGGGCCGAAGCCAACGGCGCCGCGCCGATCGCGCGGCTGGTGTCGTGGGGCTTCGTTGGGGTCGACCCGTCGATCATGGGGATCGGGCCCGCGCCGGCGGCCCGCGCGGCTCTCTCAAAGGCCGGGCTCGGGCTCGACGACATGGACCTGGTCGAGATCAACGAGGCGTTCGCCGCGCAGTACAAGGCCGTCGAGAAGGAGCTCGGCCTCGATCCCGAGCGCACGAACGTGAACGGCGGCGCCATCGCGATCACCCACCCGCTTGGGGCGTCGGGGGCTAGGATCACGCTTCACCTGGTGCACGAGCTGAGGCGCCGCGGTGGCCGCTACGGCCTGGGAGCCGCCTGCATCGGGGGCGGGCAGGGTGGGGCGGTGGTGGTGGAAGCGCTGTAGGGGAAGGCGGGCCGGGCCGGATGAGCAGCGGGGACGGGAGCATGAGCGGCAAGGGAACGCTGACGCGGCGAGACTTCGACGAGGTGATGCGCAGGGCGTCCGAGCTCGCCGCCGCCGAGCCGGGTGGGGCGGGGGGCGAGTTCACCGAGGCCGAGCTCGTGCGCATCGGGCGCGAGGTCGGCCTGGCGGATCGTCACGTGCGCAGAGCGCTGCGCGAGTTTCGCTCGGACGGCGGC
Source organism: Longimicrobiales bacterium (assembly GCA_965221535.1). Classification (GTDB taxonomy): domain Bacteria; phylum Gemmatimonadota; class Gemmatimonadetes; order Longimicrobiales; family Gaopeijiaceae; genus Bin94. The sequence goes on from OZ244894.1 coordinate 778,757, forward strand.
GGGCGGGTCCCTGGCCGTCGCGGAGTGCGCGCGCTCCTCGATTCGGGCGAGGTCAGGGCCGGCCGCACCGTGGCGCGCCCCCGCGAGCGCATCCGCCGCGAGCTCGACGAGTTCATGGTGGGCGGGCAGCTCCTGCAGCGGGTCCGCAAGCGCGACGACCTGCTCCAGTACCGCCCCGCCATAGACTGGGCGTCGCGGGTGGCGCGGGCCGCGAGCTCCACGTCGCGGCAGCACTACGTCGCGGCGTCGCGCCTGGTCGAGGTGCGCCTGGAGGATCTGGGCGCCGGGTCCACCCAGGTCGACGTGGTGGTCGATCCCGGCATGGCCGCCAACTACCGCACGGGCGCGGTTCTGGGCGGCGGCACGGCCGGGGCCGCCGCGGGCGTGGGCGTGGGCGCCGGGCTGGCGATGCTGGCCTCGCTTCCCGTGGCGGCCCTGGCCGGAGCGGCCGCCGGGCTCACGGTCGCGGCGCTCGTCGCGGGCATGGTGGCCAGGGGCTTCCAGCGCAGGCTCGGCGACGTTCACTTGGAGGTCGAGGGCATTCTCGACGGGCTCGAAGACGCCGGAGGGCTCGAGCCCCCTCCGCCGGCGTGGCGAAGGTGGGTGCGCCGCCATTTCCACGGCGTGGCCCGCGAGATGATGGGCAGGGACGACGACTAACACAAGGAGAATCGAATTGGAGATCGGAAAAGTTGGAGTCGCCGGTTGCGGGCTCATGGGCAGCGGCATCGCCGAGGTGGCGGCCAAGGCAGGCTTTGATGTGGTGGTAAGAGAGGTCGACGACGCTGCTTTGGCAGCCGGACGGAAACGGGTGGAGAAGTCCCTCGACCGGGCCGTGCAGAGGGGGAAGCTCGACCAAGCGGGACGTGACGAAGCCATGGCCCGGATGGCATTCACGGCCTCGCTCGACCGCTTCGCCGACTGCGACCTGGTCATCGAAGCCATCGTGGAGTCGCTCGACGCCAAGAAGGAGCTCTTCGGCTACCTCGAAGGGGTCTGTCCCGCGCACACGATCTTCGCCTCGAACACCAGCTCGCTGACCGTGACCGACATGGCGGCGGCCACCGCCCGCCCCGACCGCTTCGTCGGCCTCCACTTCTTCAACCCCGTCCCGGTCATGAAGCTGGTCGAGGTGGTGCGCACCATCGTGACCAGCCAGGAGACCTTCGACGCGGCCTACGCCTTCGCGGCCAAGCTGGGCAAGACGCCGATCGCGGCGAAGGACAACTCCGGCTTCGTCGTGAACCTGCTGCTGGTCCCGTACATCCTCGACGCCATCCGGCAGCTGGAGCGCGGAGTGGCGACGATCGAGGACATCGACAAGGCCATGACGCTCGGGTGCGGCTACCCCATGGGACCGTTCGTGCTCAGCGACTTCGTGGGACTCGACACCCTGCTGCACGTCGCCGAGATCATGTACGACGAGTACCGCGAAGAGCGCTACGCAGCCCCGCCGCTACTGAAGCGGGTTGTGACGATGGGGCGCTACGGACGGAAGACGGGCGCCGGGTTCTACGACTGGACGCCCGACGGGCCGGTCCCGATGGCGTTGTAGGGGGATGGCCGGAGCGGCGGCCCAAGGGTCGCCATTAGGGGGGCGGTCGCCGGCGGTTGGGGTGGTCGCCGCCGTTACGGGGCGGTCGCCGGGGTCGCCGCTAGCGGCGAATGCGACGCTGGCGCCTGCGTTCCCGCCGGATCGCCGCTTCCCGCTTGCGCTTCCGCTGCGCGCTCGGCTTCTCGTAGAACCGGCGCTTGCGCAGCTCCGAATACAGTCCGGACCGCTGCACCTTCCGCTTGAACCTGCGAAGCGCCCTCTCCAGGCTCTCGTTCTCTTTGACGAAGACTTCCAACCAGATCACCCCTCTTTGAGGTCCTGCGTGGTCGAGCTGCGCGAACGCCGTCGAACTCCAGGCGGCCCCGGCCCCCAAGGGGCGCATCGGGTCGCCTAGCCTGCCCAAAACGCTCGGGCATAGATCCTAACAATAGCACCAGCCACGGGTTCATAGCAAGGCATACGGCCCGTGTGGCCACGGCTCGGGCGGGCTCGGCTTGTGTCCGGCTCCGGGCTGCGCATCCGCGTTGGCGCAGCGCTTGCACCCTCCTTGCCGCGCCCGGAAACATCTGGTTATCATTCCGGCCCCTCGGACCACCGCGTCCGGCGCCCGGAGATCCGCCCGGCGCTCGACGCGGCGCAGCGCCCCCTTCACCGGGCCCGACCATGCAGAGCGCGACCACGACGGCAGCCCCCCCAGACGCCATGGCCGATGTGCCGGGAATCTGCGAGCTGCCGTTGACCCGGGCCGTGGTGCAGTATCGCGATGTCCACGAACTGTACCATTCGGGCGGCCGCATTCGCGACATCGGGCTGGCGGTCATCCTATCGGGGCGCTTCGCATCGTCGGTGCGGGCCGTGGACCTGGGCTCGGCCGACGTGAAGTACCTCAACCTGACGTCCGAGCTGGTCATCCTGGACTGGGTGTACGACGCCACGCTCGCGCACCTCGGGCGACTCGGCGATCAGGCCGAGAGGAATCCTTCCGCCGGGGGCCCGCTTCGGCGCTACTGCTTCGATCTGGCGCTGCGCGTGCTCAACAGGCGGGGCTTCACGCCGCTCACGCGCCCGATCCTGCTTCGGATCGGCTTCCGCGACCTGTGCCAGGACCTGGATCTGCACGAGAGCACGGTGGTGCGCATCGTCACCGGCGGCGACAGCGTCACGCGGGTACGCCTCGACTACGATGCGAACACACTCGTGTTCCGCACGTCCGGACGGCGCGCCGATGGCGACTTCGACCGGGCTCTGGAGCTGGCCTTCCCCGGACTTCGGCTCGAGCGCGCCGGAGACCTGGACGCCGAAGGCTGCGAGACCCGCCGCATCCGCCTTGGCGTCCCCGTCACCTTCGCCGAACTGAATCGCCGCATGCGGACCATGCGCCGAGGCTTGAGTCACTTGGTGGCCCGCTATGAACCCGGGCGGTTTCGCGAGGTTCGCGGGCTCGTCTCGACCTTCGGCGCACGGGCCACCCTCGACCGCCTCAGCTTCGCGGAACAAGGGGGCGACGATGCCCTCGGCGCGGCGCAGGGCGTGGCACCGTCGGTGCACTGACCGCTCGAAAGGGGGCCGGATTGCAGCAGCAGGCTTGGCGGAACGGAGCGGCAGGGCGCAGCGATGCGACCGTGGAGACGCCCGAGGTCCTGCACCTGCGCTACCAGTGGTACCGGCGTCGGCAGATCGCCAGACTCCTGCATCTGGTGCCCCGAGATGCGATCAGGGACCTGTACGGCGAGGCGCGCGCCTGGGCGAGCGAGCGAGGAATCCACGATTCCCGCGACCCCATGGCCACGCTTCGCGCCTTCGCGGAGCACCTGCTGCCGCTTCCGCCGTTCGAGGTCTGGCAGGAGGACCGGAGGCGGCATCCGCTGAGGCACATCGAGGACGGCGGAGAGGATCCCCGGTCGGAGGCGACGATTCTGCCGCGCCGACTGGAGGACCGCCGGTTCCGCTATGGAGACCGGAGCTGGGTCGCTTCGCTGAACGTCTTCCGGGACGGGGCCATGTGGCGCGGGTTCCTCAGATTCCGCGAGGTCGGGCGCGCCCGACGCTACCACACGGCCAACATCTTCCTGGAAGAGACCGCGCGGACGGTCCGCGAGAGGTTCCGGGAGTTCGACCGGGGGACTTTGGGGGCGTTCCTGCGCTCGGTCCTGCCCTGATTCGCCCCGAATCGGGCCGTCTGTGGCACCTTGTCGGCGTGAGTCATTTTTCGGGAAAAATCTGTTTCCAAACGCGCTTCCTCGACGCGGTTTCGAGTGCCCGCAAACGCTTATCAGCATCGTACTTAGCGGGTATCGAAACGGTCGCGGCCCCGGCCTGCAGCTCCCCCGGAAACAGGTGATTTGGAAAAATGCCGTGATTCGGTAAATCATTGTACTCCAACGATTTGCGCGAACACGCGCTGGATTTGCGGTTTGCTTGCGGACCCGATCCCGGGGGTGTTACTGTACGTGTCGGCACCATTGAGTGTGGATCGGCCCCCCGAAGTCGCGGGAGTTCCTTCTCAACGGGTCAGCGTCCTCGAACTTCACAGGGTTTCCTCCGCCGCGAATGGGTAGCTTTCACATGTGGAACACGCGTTCTGTACACCTGAGCGTCCGTCTCCCGAACGACGTTGCGTCAGAAGCCGAAGAGGCGCAGCGAACGGACCCCGATTTTCTCAGCCGCGTGATCCAGTATGGGCTTACCCGCAGGGCCATCTACCGCCGCCTTAGGGACGAAGAGGGCCGAGGCTCGAATTCGGTGTCCGGAGACGCCGTCGCCGAATTCGTCCAGCCGTAGGCTCCACGCCCGTAAACGTTTGATCCAAACGTCGCTATATTCACCGTACGGTCGGTCTTGCGATGCCGGCCGAGCTTGGGTGGATTGCCCCTCTCGGGTGGGCGAGGATCAACTATGGAGCGTCAGGACGGAGACTCGGTCCTTCGGGCCAAGTATAGAGACTATTGCTCCGCGCGGGTTGCCGACGCGATCCTGTCGCTGTCGCCCGAGGAGATCTACGCTCTGGCCGGCGCCGAGGCGCGCCGGGGCGGTCGGCTGGCGCCCGAGAGCTACCACGAGGCGATCCGGCTGGCGACGGGCAAGATCCGCGACCGGCTGGCGCTGCCCGAGTTCGAGGAGTGGGCGGTGGAGTACCGGAAGAGCCCGGAGCGGTTCGACCCCCACATCATCGGCCTCTGGAAGTCGGAAGAGCGCGCCCGGCCCGCCGCGACGCGGAAGGAGCCCGGCCAGCCGGAAGATGCGTGACCCTGCGAATCGGGCGTGCATGCGCACCGGCAGTCGCGCGCAGGCCAGCTGGCCGAGTGAGGACGCGGACGGGTTCCGCGCGGCGACCTACTTGTAGCGGTAGGTGACCCGGCCCCGGGTCAGGTCGTACGGAGACATCTCCACCTTGACCCGGTCGCCAGCCAGAACCCGGATGTAGAACTTCCTCATCTTGCCCGAGAGATAGGCCAGGATCTCGTGGCCGTTCTCGAGCTTCACCCTGAAGTTCGCATTGGGCAGCACCTCGGTCACGGTGCCCTCCATCTCGATCGCGTCGTTCGCCAAGACTCGCTATTCCTCTGCTGAGATGCGTGCCGGTGCCTGCTAGAACGGCAGGTCGTCGTCCGGTTCGGATATGGGCGGTTTGGGGGAGGGTCGGCCTTGCCCGCCGCCCGGACCCGAGCTACCCGCCCCGCCGCGACCCCCGCTCGACCCGAGCATGATCATCTCGTTGACGATGATGTCGGTCCAGTATCGGGTGCCGCCCTGGTCGTCCTGCGTCTGCGAGTACTCGATTCGTCCCTCGACGAAGAGCCGGTCGCCCTTGTTGACCCACTGTTCGACCACATCGACCAGACGACCGAAGAAGGTCAGGCGGTGCCACTGGGTGCGCTCCTGCTGCTGACCCGATCGATCGGCGAAGGACCGGCTTGTGGCCAGGGACAGCTTGGCCACCCTGGTTCCGGACTGGGTGGTGCGAATATCGGGGTCGCCGCCGACGTTGCCGATCAGCGTCGCCTTGTTCAGAGAGCGTGCCATGGTGCCTCGGGTTGCGGGTGATGCGTGGCGTTCTTCCGACGGGAGCAGCCCATCCGAAGGGAAGAGCAAGGTAAGGCAGGGGCGGCTGAACCGCCACGTCCCGGCGATCATTGGTAGCTTACGCGGGTGCCCGCGCCGGTCCGCGCAAGGCCGGCTTCACCGCTTCGCCCGGGTTCGTGCCAAGCAGCAGGAACCCCCCACCTCCAGGCAGCCATGGACGACAACAGCTACGTCAAGACCCGAATCGAAGATGCGATCGCCACGGTCGTGATCGACCGGCAATCCAAGCTGAACGCGCTGAATCCCCAGGTCGTGGCCGAGATCGACGCCGCGTTCGCGTCGCTGCGGAGCGACGGCGACGTGCGCGCGGTCATCCTGACGGGTGCCGGGGACAAGGCCTTCGTGGCCGGGGCCGACATCGGCGTGCTCGCCCAAATGGACCCGCTGAGCGGCGTGAGCGTCAGCCGCGAAGGACAGGACATCCTGCGGCGGATCGAGCGCTTCCCGAGACCCGTCATCGCCGCGGTGGGCGGGTATGCCCTGGGCGGCGGGTGCGAGCTGGCGCTGGCGTGCCACCTGCGGGTGGCGAGCGACCGGGCCCGGTTCGGTCTGCCAGAGGTGAGCCTCGGGATCATCCCCGGGTACGGCGGCACCGTTCGGCTGGCGCGGGTCGTGGGGCTGGGGCGAGCGAACGAGATGATCCTGTCGGGCGACATGATCGACGCCGAAAGGGCGGCCGAAATCGGCCTCGCCAACCTGGTCGTTCCCCACGACGAGCTTCTGGACCGCACGAGGGCCCTTGCCGCGCGCATCGCCAGGAATGCTCCGGTCGCGCTCGAAATGGCGCTCAAGTCCATCTATCAGGCCGTCGAGAGCCCTATGGACCAGGCCCACGCCACCGAGGCGACGCTGTTCGGGCTGCTGGCGTCGACGGACGACATGAAGGAGGGGATGGCGGCCTTTCTGGAGAAGCGCAAGGCGCAGTTTTCGGGTCGCTGACGGGCCGGGGCGGCGGGTGCCCGCAGGATGCCCGGCGACGCCCGCCGCAGGACCCCCCGCGCCATCGGAAACCGGGCGCCGATCCTGTTATATTTGATGGATGTACGGAATACCCCGTCTCCGTCCCCGTTCGTGGTCTTGAAGACCCTGGAGCTGCGCCACTTCCGCAACCTCGGGATCCAGGAGTTGCACTTCCCGGCGGAGGGGGTGGCCGTTGTGGGCGACAACGCGCAGGGCAAGACGAACCTGCTCGAGGCGATCTACTACCTCGAGAGCTTCCGCTCCTTTCGCGGCGCGACCGACGCCGAGCTCACCGCGTTCAACCACGATGTCTTCTACGTGCGCGGCGATGTCGCGGGCGGGGCGGTCACGACCGTGGCGGCGGGGTTCGATCGCAAGAGGAAGAGCAAGAGGGTGACGGTGGACGGAAGCGAGAGCGCGAGGATCTCGGCCGCGCTGGGCAGCCTGGGGGCGGTGGCGTTCTCGCCCGCCGACGTCGAGCTGGTGAACGGCGGCCCCGGGGTGCGGCGGCGGTTCCTCGATCTGGTCCTGTCGCTCAACCAGCCCGGGTATCTGTCCGCGCTCCAGCGCTACCGCAAGTGGCTGGCGCAGAGGAACGCGGCGCTCAGGGCGAGCGGGGGCCAAACGGGGTCGGCCAAGTGGGTTCGCGCCTGGGACGGAGGCCTCGTCGAGACCGGCGCGGCCGTGACCTGCATGCGCGCCGCCTGGGCGACCGCATGGGGCGACGCCTTCTCGTCGTACCACGACGCCGTGTCGGGCGGCGAGACGGCCACGCTCGCCTACAAGCCCCACCTGGGCCGAGGGGCGGCGGACCACGGGACACACCCCGACGCCATCGACGAAGCAGCCGTGCGCGAGCACTTCAGCCAGCGCCTCGACGCGGCCTGGGAGGACGACCTGCGCCGCGGCGCAACCGGCGTCGGACCCCATCGCGACGAGCTGCTGCTCACCTTGGTCGCCCGGGGCCGGTCCCTGCCGCTGCGGACCTTCGGGTCGGGGGGGCAGCGGCGCACGGCCGCGCTCGCGCTCAGGCTCACCGAGGCGGCCACGATCCGGCGGCAGCGGGGCACCGACCCCGTGCTGCTTGTGGACGACGCCTTCGCGGAGCTCGACGGCGAGCGCTCCCGGCGCGTGATGGCGCTGCTCGAATCGGAGCTGGCCGGGCAGGTCATCGTCACTGCGCCTAAGGATTCGGACGTGAGGTTCGCGGGCCGCACCCTGGAGCGGTGGCACATGCATGGCGGGGCGATCGAGGCGTGAGCGGAAGAAATGCCACCGATCCGGGGCCGCGCCGGTTCGAGCCTGTGGCCGGCGCGCTGCGCGGCTACCTGGCGCGGACCGGTCTCGACGTGTCTCTGGAACGGCTCGGCGCGCTCGACGAATGGGTCTGCGCCGTGGGTCCCCGAGTCGCGCGGGTCACGCGCGCGGTCGAGCTGCGCGGCGACCAGCTGGTGGTCGAGGTGCTGTCGAGCGCCTGGATCGCTGAGCTGACCATGATGAAGGGCGTCATCCTTGAACGGCTGAACGCCGTCCACGAGGGACCGGCAGTCGGCGACATTCGGTTCCGGCTGGCCGAGACCGCCGAGAGCGTTCGCAACGCCGGAAGCATGCGGGGCGAAGGCTCGACGCAGAGGTCGAGGGCCATGGCGAAGGGGGAGAAGGGCACGATGACGAGGGCGAAGGCATGACGAAAAGGGCGCACGCATGACGCAGAACAACCAGGGCGGCGACTACACATCCCGGCAGATCCAGGTCCTCAAGGGGCTCGAGGCGGTGCGGAAGCGGCCGGGCATGTACATCGGTTCGACCTCGGCCAGGGGGCTGCACCACCTGGTCTACGAGGTCGTGGACAACAGCATCGACGAGGCGATGGCGGGGCACTGCACCTCGATTTCGGTGATCATCCGCCCCGACGACGTGATCAGCGTCGACGACGACGGCCGCGGCATTCCGGTCGACATGCACCCCACCGAGGGCGTGCCGGGCGTCGAGCTGGCCATGACGACGCTCCACGCGGGCGGGAAGTTCGACAAGAGCTCCTACAAGGTGTCGGGCGGGCTGCACGGGGTGGGCGTGAGCGTGGTGAACGCCCTGTCGGAGTGGCTCGAGGTCGAGGTGCGCCGCGGCGGCCAGCGGCATCACCAGCGCTATGAACGCGGCCTGCGGGCGACCGACCTCGAGGTGCTTGGGCCGGCCCGCGGCAGCGGGACCCTGGTCACCTTCAAGCCCGACGCCGAGATCTTCACCGAACTGACCTTCTCGTTCGACAAGCTCTCGAACCGGTTGCGCGAGCTCGCGTTCCTCAACCGCGGGCTCGAGATCACGCTCCGCGACGAGCGCACCGAAGAGGAGCGGTCCGAGACCTACAAGTACGACGGCGGGCTTGCCGAGTTCGTGGCCTACCTGCGGGGCACGCGGCAGCCGATCCACCAGAACGTGATCCACTTCGACGCCTCGCGGCCCGAAGCCGAGATCGAGCTGGCCATGCAGTACGACGAGAGCTTCTCGGAGAACATCCACACCTTCGTCAACAACATCGACACGCACGAGGGCGGGACGCACCTCACCGGCTTCAGGTCCGCGCTGACGCGCACGATCAACGACTACGCGAGGCGCAACAAGATCTTCAAGAAGGACGAGAACCTGTCGGGCGACGACGTCCGCGAGGGGCTGACCTGCGTGCTGAGCGTGAAGGTCATGGAGCCCCAGTTCGAAGGGCAGACCAAGACCAAGCTGGGCAACTCCGAGGTGCGGGGCGCGGTCGAGGCGGCAGTCAACGAGCACCTCTCGGCCTTCCTGGAAGAGAACCCCAAGTCGGCGCGGGCCGTGATCGAGAAGTCGCTACAGGCCGCGCGGGCCCGGGTGGCGGCGCGGAAGGCCCGCGATCTGGCCCGCAAGAAGAGCGGCCTCGAGGGCGGGGTGCTGCCGGGCAAGCTGGCCGACTGCTCGATCGCCGACCCGGCGCTGACCGAGATCTACCTGGTCGAGGGCGACAGCGCGGGCGGGTCGGCCAAGCAGGGTCGCGACCGTTCCTTCCAGGCGATTCTGCCGCTCAAGGGCAAGATCCTCAACGTCGAGAAGGCGCGCATCGACAAGGTGCTGTCCAACGACGAGATCCGCGCCATGGTCACCGCCATCGGCGCCGGGATCCGCGACGACTTCGACATCGACAAGGCGCGCTACCACAAGATCATCATCATGACGGACGCGGACGTCGACGGCGCGCACATCCGCACGCTGCTGCTCACCTTCTTCTTCCGCCAGATGCGCGAGCTGATCGAGCAGGGGTACGTGTACATCGCCCAGCCGCCGCTGTACCGGGTGCAGAAAGGCAGGACCGAGCGCTACGCGTTCAGCGACGCCGAGCGCGACCAGGAGATCAGCAAGCTGTCGAACGGCAAGGACGGCAAGGGCATCTCGGTCCAGCGCTACAAGGGCCTGGGCGAGATGAACCCCGAACAGCTGTGGAAGACGACCATGGATCCGGATGCGAGAACCATCCTGCGCGTCACCGTGGAGAGCGCGACCGAGGCGGACCGGATCTTCTCGAGGCTGATGGGCGACGACGTGGAGCCCCGCCGCCAGTTCATCGAAGAGAACGCGAAGTACGTGCGCAACCTCGATGTCTGACGCGGAACCCTTCCGCGGGGCGCCTGGCGTCGCGCATCTGGCCGAAGACGGCGCGGTTGGCCATTTTTCTGGCTGCCGCTAGCGGCATCGATTCAAACCCGAAGGTGTCGATTCAAACCCGAAGGAAGGAAGGAACCATGCAGTTCACACGACTTGCGAGTGGCGCGCTGGGCCTCGCCGCGGCCCTTGCGTGCGCGATTCCGGCAGCCCCGGTACAGGCGCAGACAGGCGTCATCCAGGGACAGGTGCTGGACGGAGCGTCGCGGCGTCCGCTGGGCAACGCCCAGGTCCTCGTCGAGGGGACCGGGATCGGCCAGCTCACCAATTCGTCGGGCAACTTCCTGTTGCTCAACGTGCCGGCCGGCGAGCAGGCCGTTCAGGTCACCATGATCGGCTACAACGAGGCGCGTCAAACCGTCACGGTGTCGGCCGGGCAGACCGCCAGCGTCGACTTCGAGCTCACCTCGACGGCCATCTCGCTCGACGAGATCGTCGTCACGGGGGTGGGCGCCGAGACCACCCGGCGCGCACTGGGCACCTCGGTCGAGGTGCTGAGCGCCGAGGACTTCGAGCTCGCGCCGGTTCAGTCGGTCGACCAGCTGCTGCAGGGCCGCGTCGCGGGGGCCACGGTCAACGCCACCTCGGCCCAGCCGGGCACCGGATCGCTGATCAACTTCCGGGGCGTCTCGTCGGTGTTCGGCGCGCAGACCCCAGTCATCTACGTGGACGGCGTGCGCGTGGACAACGACCAGTCCACGGCGGCAGGCACCGGCGGCGAGCAGTCGTCGGCGCTCGCGGACCTGCTGACCAGCGACATCGAGCGGATCGAGGTCACCAAGGGCGGCGCGGCCTCGACGCTGTTCGGGTCGGACGCGGCCACCGGCGTGATCCAGATCTTCACCAAGAAGGGAACGCCCGGCGCGCCCAGGATCACCGCGCGGGTCGAGCGCGGGGTCGAAAGGCCCGAGCTGAAGTACATCTTCGACATGGGCCTGATCTTCCCCGAGCGCGTCGAGTCGGGCGAGATCACCGACCGGTTCATGCGCGACCTGTACTTCCAGAACGGCGACGTGGAGAACTACTACGTCGGCGTTTCCGGCGGGACGGCCGACGTGACCTACAGCGTCAGCGGCCGCCTGGAGGACCGCACGGGCACCCAGCCGCGCGACGCCAGCACCAACTACAACATCCGCGGCGGCCTGCAGGCGTCCCTGAGCGAGAACTTCACGCTGGAGTTCGCGGGCAGCTACGTGCGCCACAATTTCGAGCGCCTCTACAACGGCGCGGCCATCGCCGACCCGCTCACCACGTTCGAGGTCGGCGACGCGCTCTTCTTCTCGGGCGCGTCGACGCTGCACGAGGCGCTGGACATCTTCCTGCTCCCCCAGATCGACGAATTCGTCAACCGCTTCATCTTCTCGGCGAGCGCCCGCTGGAACATCTCGGACAACCTCGCCTTCCGCACCACGCTGGGGACCGACAACCGGAACAACCAGCAGCGCACCTATCAGCCGATCGGCTTCACCCCGGGCGAGCCCACCGGGAATCTCCGCAGGTGGGACAGGAACTTCACGTCGGTGTCGCTGGACGCCGGCACGACGTACAGCTGGGAGAGCGCCAGCGGAGCCCTCGGGTCGTCCACGACCGTGGGCGTGCAGGGCTTCCGCGAAGACGAGAGCGTCATCTTCGGCAACGGGCGCACCTTCGCCCTGCCCGGCACCTTCGACTTCGGATCGGCCGCGGTGATCACCGCGGGCGAGGGGAACGTCGAGGTGTTCAACGGCGGGGTGTACGTCGACGAGCAGCTGAGCCTGTGGGACAAGCTCTACCTGGGCGGCGGCTTCCGGGTCGACGCGGGCTCCAGCTTCGGCGACAACATCGACTACGAGCTCTATCCGAAGGCCACCGGGTCGTACATCCTCTCCGAAGACATCGGCCTTCCGCTTGTGGACGAGCTGAAGATCCGCGGGGCGTACGGCGAGACGGGCAAGTTCCCCGGCGCCTTCCTGAAGGACCGCACCTTCTCGGCTACCTCGTTCCGTGGCGAGTCGGCGCCCAGGTTCGCCAACCCGGGCAACGAGGACCTGCGGCCCGAGAAGACCGCCACGATCGAGGCCGGGATGGACGCGGCGCTGTGGAGCAACCGCATCGGGCTCGACTTCACGTTCTACGAGGCGCGCACGACCGATGCGCTCTTCGACGTGCCGCGCCAGCCTGTGACCGGGCAGGGCATCCAGCAGGAGAACGTCGGCGAGATCCTCAACCGGGGCGTCGAGGTGGCGCTGAACCTGCAGCTGCTCAACACCGAGTCGCTGGCGTGGAGCGTTGGCGGGACGTTCAACTACAATCACAACGAAGTGACCGACATGGGCGGCGTCCCGGACTTCAACGCCGAGGGAGGCCAGAAGCGCGTCACGGGATGCTGGGACCAGCCCGATCCGAACGACGACAGCACCTGTCGCGGCGGCCCCGTCGGCGCCTGGTACCTGACCACGCCGGTGGACACGAACGGCGACGGGCTGCCCGACGGCTCCGAGCGCATGTACACCGGGACATTCCCGGTGCCCGACAAGAGCGGCGGCATCAACACGACGATCTCGGTCGGCAGCGACCTGACGATCAGCGCCCTGGCCGACTGGGCCGGCGGCCACGAAGTCTTCGACTATGGATCGGTGTGGGCGACCTTCAACGGCATCTATCGTCGCGAGCGCGTGCGCTGCGGCATGGAAGATGGGGCGGCGGAAGGGTGCGCCTACGCGTTCCCGACCCAGTACCGCACCGACGGCACCGTGCGCGGCAAGTACAGCCAGAGCGCGGCGCGGTCCGCGTTCCTCTACGACGGCGACTACTTCAAGCTGCGCGAGGTGTCGCTCCGGTACGTGCTGCCCGACGGTGTGGCCACTGCCGTCAACGCCGGTCGCGCCACGCTGTATTTGAACGGCCGCAACCTGTGGATCTGGTCGGCAAACGACATGATCGACGGCGAGCTCAACGGCCTGAGCGGCGGGGGTCTGCGCCTGGGCGGCGAGAGCAGCATCACGCTTTCACCGAATCGGACGTTCAGGCTCGGCGTCGAAGTCGTGTTCTAGGGCAACAAGAGGAGACATACAAATGATCAAGCAGAACTTGTCAACCCTGGGCCGGCGCGGCCTGGTCGCGCTCGGAGCGTGCCTTGCGGTCCTTGCGGTTGCCGCATGCGACGCCATCGACCCGACCTCGGTCAACAACCCGACCACCACCGACGACGATCTGGCCGAGGCCACCGATCCCACCCAGGCGCTCCTGCCTGGACTGCGGGCGCAGTTTGCCCGCATGATCAACGCGTACGTGGTCACGGAAGTCATCACCGACAACTACTCCATCCACGGCACCGGCATTCCCGTGGACCTGGACGAACCAAGCCTCGTCACTCCGGACTACGTGAATTCGACCGGGACGAGCGCCACGGGCGTGTACTGGAACGTGCAGGAGCTGCGCGCCCTGGCGGACTTCGTCATCGACGAAATCGCGCCCAACGACCCGGGGGCGCCGCCGGCGTTGATCGCCGAGGCCCACTACTACCGGGGCATGGCCTTCCTCACCATGGGCGAGGTGTTCGCGTACGCCCCGCACGAAGAGGACGGAGCGGCGCAGCCGTCCGCGACAGCTCTGGCCAGGGCGGTCAGCGACCTGCAGGCCAGCACGGGTTTCGGTCCGCAGGCCAACGCCGCGCTTGCCCGGGCGCACCGCCTGCTCGGAGATGCGGGCGCCGCCGCCGCAGCGGCGAATGCCGTGCTGAACGCGGAACCCGAGTTCCTCTTCGCGCCCTCGTACGACGAACAGTTCCTGAGCAACACGCCGGTGGCCTTCCTTGTGCTGCGCGCGCTGCAGGAGATGCAGCCTCTGCCGAGGCTGGACTTCATGGATCCCAAGTACACCGAGCGCGACTCGGCGATACCCGTCGCCAAGGCCGAGGAGATGTACCTGATTCTGGCCGAAATCGCGCTGGCGTCGGGCAACATCGCCGAAGCGCAGAGCAATCTGGCAAGCGCGATCACCCTGGCGAACGCCCGGGGCATGGTGTCGTTCGACGACATCGACGAGCGGCGCAACGCCGACCTGAGCCTGCGCCCGAGGAGCGCCGAGATCGTGATCCGCGCCGACGCCGACAGCCCCTACCGGGCCGGCCTCGTGCTGGACCGGCCGTCCGACGGGCTCGAGATCCCCAACATTTCCGCGACTTCGCTCAGCGCCGACAGCGTGGCCGCGCTCTCCGGCGCCACCGAGCTGTGGCACTCGCTGTGGCTGGCCCGGCAGGAGATCATGTTCCTGGAGGGTCGTCGGCTCGCGGATCTCGGCATCAAGCTGCCCATGATGCTGCGCGAGATCGACCAGAACGAAAACATCAACGAGGGCGATCCGGGCACCTTGCCGATCGTCCCGGGATACATTCCCGAGAATCCGCGCTACGCGATGGACATCTACACGCCGCTCGAGCTGTACGACGGCGTGGACCCGGGATCGCCCCTGGTCGAGACCCAGGTCACCATCCATGTGGACATGAACAAGGTGCTGGTGGCAAACAACGCGTCGCCGTTCAACTAGCGGCGCAGTGCACAATGCCCGGCGGGGCCTTCGGGCGCCGCCGGGCGTTTGCCTTGGCAAATGACGTCGGCTGCGCACAGGATCGAGGCCCGCGACCGCCTGCTGTCGAGGCCGGTCGAGCACATCGACGTGACCGCGTTCGACGGTCGCGCAATCGTTGACGCGTACCGCAACGCCGCCTTCCAGGCGCGCAACCTGGCCGAGGCCGCCGACATCTTTGCCGAAATGCTCGCCGACCGAGACTGCGCGGTGATCCTCACCCTGGCGGGGTCGCTGGTGTCGGCGGGGCTCAAGGAGGCGCTGGTGACGATGGTCGAGTGCGACATGGTCGACGTGATCGTTGCCACCGGCGCCATTGTGGTCGACCAGGACTTCTTCGAGGCGCTGGGGTTTCGCCACTACATGGCGCCGGGTTCGCCCGAGGCGCCGGCCGCCGACGACGAGGTGCTCAGGGAGCTGGGCATCGACAGGATCTACGACACGTACATTGCCGAGGCCGACCTTCGGCGCTGCGACGAGGTGGTTGCCGGGATCTTCGACGGGCTGGACGCGCGGCCGTATTCCAGCCGCGAGCTGATGGTCGAGCTGGGCCGCCATCTGGATCGGCGGCACGCGCGGGCGCGGTCCGTTGTGCTTGCCGCGCACCGCAAGGAGGTGCCGATCTTTGTGCCAGCGCTCAGCGATTCGTCGGCGGGATTCGGGGTGGTTGCGCACCGGGCCAGGGCGGCCGCGCTGGGGTTGCCCAAACTTGCATTCGACTCGGGCAAGGACTTCGACGAGCTTGCGCAAATCAAGCGAGCCGCGTCCGAGACCGGGCTTTTCATGGTGGGCGGAGGCGTGCCCAAGAACTTTGCACAAGATGCCGTCGTGGCTGCGCGCATGTTGGACGAGATTGAGGGAGTGAAGGGCGGCGTTGGCGGCGCGTCCGAGGTGGCCATGCACAAGTACGCCGTGCAGCTCACGGTGGCCGATGCACGCGACGGCGGTCTTTCGGGCTCCACCCTGCGCGAGGCGACGACTTGGGGCAAGGTCGAGACCGCGCGGGAACGCATGGTGTACGGAGAGGCCACGATCACGCTGTCTCTGCTGGCGAGCGACGCATACCATCGGGGAGTGTGGCGGCGGCGCGAAGGGCGGCGGCTCGGGGGCCTGTTCAACGAGAAGACGACCGCGGTGGCCACGCCGTGACGCAGCTTCGCCTGGACCTTGACGCCGACCGCGACCCTTCGGCAAAGCCGCCTTTGCGCGCCGACGGGGGGGCGCACGCCGGCGAGGGCGATTCGGGTCAGGCGGGCGACCACGATCCTGCCCACGGCGGCGACCACGATTCTGCGTACGCCGCCGACCAAGATTCGGCCTCGGCCGCCGACCACGCTT
This sequence comes from Longimicrobiales bacterium, assembly GCA_965221535.1. Taxonomy (GTDB): domain Bacteria; phylum Gemmatimonadota; class Gemmatimonadetes; order Longimicrobiales; family Gaopeijiaceae; genus Bin94. The sequence goes on from OZ244894.1 coordinate 794,946, forward strand.
CGGCCTCCGCCGCCGACCACGCTTCGGCGTGCTTCCTTGTGCAGGAACTGGAGCGGATCGCGCGCACGGGCGGCAGGACCCGCACGCTTCTAATAGCGCGCACGCGGGGCGAGGGGAAGGAGCTGCTGCGCCAGGTGGCGCTCCGCGGCCGGTCGTGGATGGGGTTCGAGATCACCACCCTGCGTCCCCTCGCAACAAAAATCGCTGCGCGCTCGCTGGCGCGGGCGGGGCGCACCGTGATCGACGCATTCGACGAGCACGCCCTGGTGGAGCGCGCGATCGACGAGGTGATCGGGGCCGGGCCGGGGGGAGCGGGGGGCAACGGCGGCAGACAGGGCCGGGGTCGGCGCTCGGGCGATCCGCGCGTCGCCGACCTGCCCTTCGGCGAGCTGGCCGAGAAGACCGGGTTTCGGGACGCGGTGCGCAAGTCGGTGTCGTCGCTCCGGAACGCGGGCGTTGTCGTGCGGGGGGACGGGCGGGGCGGGGCCAGCACCGGCGAGCAGGTCGGAGCGCGTCGCGGTCGCGGCAAGGGCGCCCTGGTCATCCGGGTGCTTGCCCGCTACGAGGCGCTGCTGCGCAGGGAGAGACGCGCCGACACGGCGACGGTGCTCCGGGCGGCCACCCGCGTGCTGCGCGACGGCGCCCCGGGAGTGCTGGCGACGGGCGGGCGCATCCTGATTGTGCCGGGACTGCCCAGTCGGGGGTTGGAGGGGCGCCTGCTGGCCGAAATCCGCAAGCGCGACGCCGTGCTGCTCCGGGCCGATCCCGTCGAGGGGCTGAGGGTGCCCAAGGAGATCCTTTGGGACGCGGGGCCGCCCAAGTCTTCGCGCAGCTATCTCCACGCGGTGGGTCGCTGCGCGGCGGAGCTTCCGCCGCCGGGCGAGGGGGCGGCCGAATGCATCGAGATCTTCGCCGCCGCTTCGATCTACGACGAGCTGCGAGGGGTGCTGCGGCGGGCGCTGGAGATGGGCGCGCGCTGGGACGAGGTCGAAATCGTTGCGGCCGATCCGGATGCGTACGGGTCGGCGCTGCACGCGATTGCGGCGCCGCTTGGGGTGCCGGTCAACTTTGCGGTCGGGCTTCCCGTCGAGCGGACGCGGCCCGGGAGGGTGGTCGCGACGTACTTCCGCTGGATCGAGAGCGGGTTCCAGGAGTCGCTGGTGCGGGCGCTGATCGAGGCGGGCGACGTGGAGCCACCGCGTGCGCGCGGCGAGCAGAGCGCCCACCGCCGATCCGTGAACGGGCCGCGCCTGGCCCGCGCTCTGCGGCGGTTGCGGATCGGCTGGGGGCGGGATCGCCACCTTGGCAGGATCGACCGGGCGCTCGAGAACGTCGATTCGCTGAGGCGCGGGCGATTCGACGACGCCGAAGCGCTCGAACGGCGGAAGAAGCGCGCGCGCGAAGAGCTCCGCGCACTTCGGGCCATTCTGGGGCCCGTGCTGAGCGCCACCCCGTCGACGGAAGGTCGCGTCTCGCCCGGCGAAGTTGCCGGCGGGGCGAAGAGCGTGCTGGCGAGCGTGGTGCCCGGCACCGAGACCGACGAGACTGCCCGGCAACGGCTGCTGCGCCAGCTGGAGCGGATCGAGGCCACCGTGAAGCGCCCCACCGACTTCGCCTCGGCGTCGGCGATCGTCCAGTCGTACCTCCAGATCCGCATACCCGCCCCCCGAACCGAGGGGCTGGCCCCCTGGAGCTCGACGCCCGGGCACGTGTACATGACGGATCTGCGTCACGGGGGCGCGACCGGGAGGCGCTTCACCTTCATCGTCGGCCTGGACGCGCGGTCGGTGACCGGGTCGCTGCACGAAGATCCGCTGATCGGCGACGAGGAGCGCTTCCGCCTGGGGCGCGGCGACCTGCCCCTCGCGTCGGAACGGGCGGCCGAGGCGCGCTTCAACTTCGCCCAGCTCTTCGCGCGGCTGCGTGGCACGGTCGTGGCGAGCTTTGCGCGCTGGGACCCCGCCGAGAGCCGCGAGCTCGCCCCCGCGCCCGAGATGCTCCAGGCGCTCCGGCTGCGCGAACGCGACCAGACGCTGACCTTCGAGGACCTGACCCGGCACCTGGGCCAGACCGAGTCGCGCCTGCCGCGCACCGATCTCGGCGCCGATGTGGACGGGAGCGACGTGTGGATGCGGGCGCTGACCGCGCCGGGCGGGGGCCTCCGCGACGGGGTCGACGCGATTGCGCGGTCGTTTCCCCGTCTTGGCGCGGGCCAGGCTCTCTCCCGTGCCCTTGCAAGCAACGAGCCGTCGGTGCACACCGGGTTCCTGGGCACGCATACGCCGCCCTTGTCCTACCAAAACACCGCAGACCAAACGTTTTCGCCAAGCGGTCTGGAGACGTTGGGCGCATGCCCGCGGCGTTTTCTGTTCCGCTATGTTCTGAAGGCGTCGCCGCCCGACGATCCCGAGTTCGATCCCGGACGCTGGCTCAACGCGCTCGAGCGGGGCGGGCTACTTCACGCGGTCTACGAGAGCACGCTGAGGGATGCGCGGGCGCGAGGGATCGAGCCCGGAGACGATCGCTTCATGGAGCTTGCGCTTGCGCATGTCGACCGCATGGGCGAGGTGGCGCTCGTCAACACGCCGGCGCCGAGCGAGGCGTTGCATGGCTGGGAGATGGAGGCGCTGCGGGACGATGCACGGTCGTTTGTGGCGATGATTCGCCGCGAGGGTGCGCCGTGGAAGGATTTGGAGTGGCAGTTTGGGGTGGACGAAGAGACGAGGATTGAGGCGGGGAGCCAGTCGGTCTTTGTGCGCGGTGTTGTGGACAGAGTGGACGACCACGACCTGTATCTTCGCGTCATTGACTACAAGACGGGCTCTGACTACAAATTCGGCGGCAAGACCAAGGTGTACAATGGCGGACGCCGCCTGCAACACTTTGTCTACTCCGCTGCGGTTGCCGCGCTGACCGGCAAGCCCGTGTTGTCCATGGAATACCACTTCCCAACCCGGCGGGGTGAGAACCGGGTGCACAAGTTCGGTCGCTTGGAGCTGAAGCACGGCGGCCGCCTGGTCGAGACTCTGCTGCGGGGGGTGGCGCACGGTTGGTTCCCCGCCACGGACAATGCCAAGGATGACTGTCGCTTCTGCGACTATCAGGCGGTTTGCGGGGTCGAATCCGCAGGCTTCTCTGGAGCGCGCTGCGATGTTTCCGACTGGACCAAGCGCAATCTGGGCAACCTTGACGAGCTTGTCCCGCTGCGCAAGGTGCGCAACTGGACCGAATCGGAGCCTCGGGATTGAGCGGCGAGCGCCCCCCGACGGCCCCCTCCCCGACGGCCCCCTACAGCCGGCCCGGCCAGCGCATTGACGCCGAGCCCCCGGACCAGGCAGCGCGTCTTCGCATCTCGGAGGACCTGGAGCGCAACTTCCTGGTGGAGGCGGGGGCGGGGTCGGGAAAGACGACGTCGCTGGTCAACCGCATGGTGGCGCTGGTGCGCAACGGGGCGTGCGAGGTGGACGAGATCGCCGCGGTGACCTTCACGCGCATGGCCGCGGCCGAACTCCGGCAGCGCTTCCAGGTCGAGCTCGAGCGCGCGGCGGCGCGGCTCCGGCCCGAAGATCCGCAGCGCGAGCGCATCGAAGAGGCGTTGCAGGGCATTGAGGGGGCCTTTCTCGGCACAATCCATGCATTTTGTGCCAAGCTGCTGCGCGAGCGTCCGCTCGAGGCGGGGCTCGACCCCGGCTTTAGCGAGCTGCAGGAAACCGAGGCGGAACGGGCGCGTCAGGTGTTCTGGACCGACTTCCTTGAGCGCCTCGCGGCGGACGAGGACCCGCGCCTGCGCGAGCTGGACCGGCTGGGCATCCCCGTCGCGCTGCTGCAGGAGGCCTTTGGCCGCCTGGTGGCGAACCCCGACGTGGACTTTGTGCACGAACCCGTAGCCGCCCCCACTGCGGCGGAGATCGCACCCGTGCGCGAGCACTTTGACAAGCTCCTCGACCGTGCGAAGGAGTTCATGGACGGGCGAGAGCCGGAAAAGGGCTGGGACGGGGTCGGCAAGCGGATGCGGACGCTGCTGTACTGGCGGACGGCGCTGGACTGGCACAACCCGGCGGTGTTCTTCGACGCGCTGGCAAGGGTCAATGGCAAGAGGACGAAGCTTACGCAGAGCCGTTGGGCCGACGAGCCGGCCGACAAGTACGAGGCCAAGCTGTTCGGCGAGGAGCTCATTGCGTTCGGTGCCCCCGACGGACCGGCCCACGCGCTCCTGAAGAGATGGTGGGCACATCGCTACCCGGTCGCGCTTGGTGTGGCCCGCGACGCTGCCGAGAGCTACGCCCGCGAGCGGAAGGCGCGGGGCGAAGTCACCTTCGAAGACCTGCTTGTGCTTTCGGCCGAACTTATGCGCAACAACCCGCAGGCCCGCCGCGATCTGGGGCGACGCTACCGTCGCGTGCTCGTCGACGAGTTCCAGGACACCGACCCCCTGCAGGCCGAGATCCTGCACCTTCTGGCAAGCGACCCCGACACCAACGGCAACGATTGGCGCAACGTTGTGCCCCGGCCCGGCGCGCTCTTTGTGGTCGGCGATCCCAAACAGAGCATCTACCGCTTCCGCCGCGCCGACATTTCTCTCTACGAGGCGGTTAAACAGCGCTTTGCGGAGTTCGGCGAGGTGCTGTCGCTCGAAGCAAATTTCCGCTCGGTCAACGACTTCGGCACACTTGTGCACGAGGTCTTCAACCGCCCGTCGCGCTTTCCGGAGAACGCTTCCGACCTTCAGGCGTCGTTCGCGCCCCTGCTGCCCCGCACCGGCGGCCGCGGGCTCTTGACCACATATCCGGTCGTGGGCAAGACGCAAGGCGAGGCTGCGGCGGAGGATGCGGCGCGCATTGCTTCGGAGATTGCGCGCAGGGTTGCGTCGGGCGAGCGCAAGGCCGGGGACTTCATGATCCTGACCGGCACTCGCCGCTACCTGTCGGTCTATGCAAGGGCGCTCGAGGATCGGGGCCTGCCGGTCGCGTTGTCCGGCGCCGGCGTGGGCTTTGAAGACAAGCTGCGCGCGCTTCTGCTGCTGTTTCGATGCCTTGCCGATCCCGAGCACAAGGTTCTTGTGCTTGCCGTGCTGACGGGGCCGTTCTTTGGGTTGAAGCTCGACCGCATCGTGCGGTACCGGGATCGGGACGACGGCCGCCTTTGCGTCGACTTTGAGCCTGCGGGAGATTGCGAGGTTGCCGAGGCGCTCGGCGTTCTTCACAAATGGTGGCGCCTCGCGCGGCGCGAACCCGCCGACGTGACCGCGGGGCGTCTGATCGACGAGATCGGCCTGTTCCCGCTTGCGGCGGCGGGGGCGCTGGGCGAGATGCACGCAGGCGCCCTGGCCTACCTCCTCGACGCGGTGCGCGCGCGGGCACGCGCGGGCGACTCGTCGCTGGCCGGCGCCGTCGACGCCATGGAGACGGCGCTAGACCGGGACGAGGCGGAAACGCCCCTGGTCCCCGGTCGGCCCGACTGCGTGCGCGTCATGAATCTGCATCGCGCCAAGGGTTTGGAGGCCGATGTGGTGTTTCTGGCGGCGCCCTTCGGCGTGCGGGACTACGCGGCACGGTGGCACATCTCTCGGAAAGGGGCGGGGCGGGCGCGCGGGTCGATTCCCATTTCGCGGGGCGTCGGGTTCCAGAGCGAGATCTTGGCTCAGCCGCTCGACTGGGAGGCCAGCCAGGCCAAGGAGAGGGAGTTCGAGGCCGCCGAGAGGATCCGGCTGCTCTATGTGGCCGCCACGCGGGCGAAGCACGAGCTCTGGATCGCGGGGGTGTCGAAGCCGGGTGGGCGGTCGGGCGGGCGGCGGGGTGGCCGCGAGAAGGCGTCGCCGTGGGCGCGACTGGAGGCCTGGGTGAAGGTGCAGGCCGAGCGGGGAGGGGGCGAGGACGGCCCGTGCTGCGTGGTGGTCGGCGAGTTGGCGATCGACCCGCCGCCCGAGCCCGACCGCCTCGATCCGGCCACCGAGCTTACCGGGCGGGTGGCCGCGGCGGCGGCGGCGGTCGAGGGGCGCCGCGAGGCGACGTACCGGCTCGAAACGGTGACGTCCCGGGCGAAGGGGGGGGGTGGGGGGGCGGGGGCCGCCGGGTCGCACGAGGTCCGTGGGGACGAGTTCGCCCCCGGCGCGTCCTCCGGGGTCCGTGGGGTCGAGCTCGCCCCCGCCGTGTCCCCCGGGGTCCGCGCGGACGAGTTCGCCCCCGCCGCCGTCCGGCCCGAGACGGGCGGCTACGAGTGGGGCAGCGTGGTGCACGGGGTGCTGGCCGCCGCGGGCGAGGGCGCCGACGGCGAAGCCCTGGCGCAGCTTGCCCGCGACCTGCTGATCGAATACGAGCGCCCCTTGGACGCCGCCGGCGCGCCCACCGAACTGAAAGCCTTGCTCGCGATGGTCGAGTCGGTGCGCGCCTCGGAGATCTGGGCGCGCGCGATGGCCAGCGGCGAGCGCCACAGCGAGATGCCCTTTGCGGTCAACTTGGGCGGCCCCGGCCACTCCCGCGAAGAGATCGAGGGCGGCCGCCCTAGCCACCCCCCCGAGGTGATCGAGGGCGTCATCGACCTGGTCTTCAAGGAGGGCGACCACTGGGTTGTGGCCGACTACAAGACCGACACCGGCGACGACCCTGCATTCGCCGACCGGGCGGAGCAGTACCGCGCCCAGGTCGCCCTCTACGCCGAATGCTGGGAGCGGCTGACCGGCGAAGCGGTCGGCGAGCGCGTCCTGGTCTACACGGCGCAGGGCCGGACCGAGTTGTGGTGACACCCGGCCGGGCGCGCTCATGGTGTAATGTGGAGTTTACAATATGTAATGTCTGCATTACTTTTCTGGCTGCTGGGAGCTGCTTGCGCGCTCCCAAGCGCCCATCACCCCATCCACCGAGCTAGGTAAAGCGAGGAAGCCAATGCCGACATCCAAACTCACCATTGCCGTGTTCGCCGCTGCCGTCGCCCTGTCGACCGCCGCCCCCGGGCGCGCCGCCGCCCAGGACGAAATGGAGGAACTGCCCTTCCCCGACGGGTGGCAGGTCCGCTTCGACCGCGAAGGCGCCAGCATGGACGATCTCTACCTAGTCGCCATGCCGCCCGGATACCATGTGACGACCGGCCCGGCCATGATCGCCTGGCACGCCGATTCGGTCGCCGCCGGCGACTTCCGCATCGAGTCCGAGACCTTCCTCTTCGACCCCGAGGGCCGCCGCGAGGCATTCGGCTTCTTCATCGGCGGCTCGGACCTGCACGGACCGGATCAGCGCTACACCTACTTCCTCCTGCGCGAGGGCGGCGAATTCCTGGTCAAGACGCGCGCGGGCACCGGAACGGCAGAGGTCCAGGGCTGGACGTCGCACCCCGCGATCGTTGCTTTCGCAACCAAGCCGGAGGGCGACCAAACCGCGAAGAACCTCCTGTCGCTGGAGGCCGTCGGCGACGAACTGAGCTTTTCGGTCAACGGCGAACAGGTCTGGACGGGTCCGCGAGAGGGCCTGTCCACCGACGGAATCTTCGGCCTGCGCGTCAACCACGCCCTCAACCTGCATGTGACCACCATCGGGTCGGCGCCGGTGGGGTGACTACCATGGCGAGTCGCCCAGCGCTTGCGGTTCCCTCGGTTCCTGCCCTCCCGCGCCTCCTAATCGGAGCCCTCACCGCCGGTGCAGCGGCCTGCGCTGCCCCGACCTCCGATTCAGCGCACCCCCTCGACCAGGCACCGCAGATCGAACTGCACCCGGTGTACCGCATCGACGATGTGATCACGGGAGCGTCGGCGGAGCCGTCGGACTGGGCGATAGCGGTGCTGGACGCGCGCAACCGACTCTTCCTGCTCAGGCCGTGGCTGCACGATGTTCTGGTTCTCGACTCGCTGGGGCGAGAGGCGGGCGCCATGGGCGGGCAGGGCGAGGGGCCCGGCGAGTTCGGGTCGCCCAGCGCGATTGGCCTGTTGGGCGACAGCATCGTTGTGAGCGATCCGGGGCTGGGCCGGGTCCACTACTTCGGCACCGACGGCACTCACATCGAGTCTCGGCGGTGGATCGGGGCGCTGCCGCCTTCGCGCCTGGCCAACGGGTGGCTGATCACGGGAACGACGCCGGTCGGCTTTGGCCACAGAGTGGGCCTAATGCGCCCCATGGTCATGGCCATGGCCAGTCCCCCGGGCGTCGGTGCGGCGCGCGACAGCGTGGGCGAGCCGCTCATGGCGATCGATCGCGAAGGAGCGGTGGTGGACACCGTGGCGTGGGCGAGCGAAGTGGGTGCGGGGGTCGGCCAGATGCACAACGGGGTGGTCCACTACCTGCCGGTGCCGTTCCAGCGGTTTGGCCACACCTATGTCATGCCGGGCGGCGAGGGCGTGGTGACTGTCCGGGTGGACAACAGGGCGACCGCACAGGGCGAAGGCGGTGCGGACGACGGTCGGCTCCGCGTGCGCGTTACCAGGATCGGGATGGCGGGCGACACCGCGTTCACCACGATCCTCGGGGCGCCCGCAGCCCCTGTGACCGACCACGCCATTCGCCAGGTGCTGGAGCGCGCGACCGTATCGCCCCCGGACCGCGAGGGTCCTTCGATCGCGAGCTGGCTCCGGGCAGTCGCACGGTCGGGGCTGCTCCCGCCCTGGCTTCCGCCCGTGTCACGGCTCGTGGTGGGCGTCGACGGAACGATCTGGCTGCGGGGTCCCGCCGCCGGCGATCCCCAAGCCGACGATCCTCAAGCCGACGACTCCGCCCCCGCCCAGCATGTGAACTGGACCATCCTCGACGAGCACGGCACGCTCGTCGGCACAGTGGCCCTAAAGCCGTCCGAAACCGTGCTCACCTCGCGAGGCGCCACCGTCGTCATAATGGATCGCGACGCCCTCGGGCGCGCCGCCCTTGCGCGCTACCGCTGGTAGGCAGCGGTTCCACCATCCAGGAACTCCTCGAAGAAGTCCAGCATGTCGTGGAGCTTGTCGATGGTATTGTCGCGCCCGTACACATAGTAGCCCTCGCCCGGATACGCCTTGTAGCGCACGATCTTGTAGTGCTGGTCGAGCTTGCGCGCAAAGTTGAGCGAGGCCTGCGGCTCGTCCTCCCGCAGACGCCAGTCGGCCGCAACGCCTTCGCCCTGGATCACAAAGGTGGGCGTGGTCACTTGGTGCGCCTTGAAGATGGCGGAGCTGTTGAGGTAGACGTCCCGGTTTTCGGGGTAGGGCCCCAGCTCGTATTCGACCAGCTTGATGTGCTGAAGCTCGTGCACCTTGGTGTGGAAGTCGGTCATGTCGCCGTAGCCTGACAGCGCGATCGCCGCTTGGAACACGTTGGGCGCAAACGCGACGGCGTTCATCGTCATGATCCCGCCGTAGCTTGTGCCCGTCACCGCAATCTGGTCCGGGTCCACGTCGGGGAGCGTCTTCAGGAAGTCCACGCCTGCAAGCACGTCCTCCAGGTCGCAGTGGCCCCAGCAGCCGTTGTTGAGATCCTCGAACTCCAGGCCGTACCCCGAGCTTCCCCGGATGTTGGGCATGAGGACGACGTAGCCACGCTGCGCGAAAAAGTGCACCTGCTGGTGTCTTCTGTACTGGTCGTCGAATTGCGACGTGGGCCCACCGTGGATCCACACCACGCCTGGGAACCGCTCGCCCGGCTCTGCGTCCGGCGGCCGGTGCACGTACGCCGGGACGGTTAGGCCGTCGCTGCTGGGATACGCCACCTTCTCGGGCATGTGCAGCTTCTCGGCCGAGCCCGGCGCCACCGTGCTGTACAGCAGGCGGCTCTCGCCCGACTCGACGTCGATCACGAACAGCTCGGCGGGGCGCGTCGGCGTCTCGAAGGTGTAGCTGATGCGGCCGCCGTCGGGCGACCACTCGGGTCGCAGCGCCGCCCCGACTTCCGTGTCGACCAGCGCCTTGCGCTGCGAGCCGTCGGCCGAGACGAGGCGCAGCGAGTGCACGCCGTCGCGGTTCTCGGTGTAGCTGATCCAGCTGCCGTCGGGCGACCAGCGCGCATCGCTCTGATCGTGGTCCGATGCGGCGATCGGTCGGGGCTCGGCGCTGCCGTCGCGCGGCGCGACCCAGAAGTTGAGCCACCCGCTGCGCTGCGAACGAAACAGCACGGTCTCGCCGTCGGGCGACACCTGCGCTGCGCCGAAAGCCCTGCCGGCGCGGTAGTCGAAGAACCCCGTGTCGCGAACGACCGTGCGCGGGTTGCTGCCGTCCGGGTCCACTTCGATCACGTCGTGGTCGACCCAGCGGTCGTCCATGCGCACGAAGAGCAGCCGGCTGCCATCGGGCGTCCAGCTGGGGTAGCCCTCGTAGCGAGGGTCGTCGGTCAGGCGATGCACCTGGCCATCGGTCACCGACACCGTCCAGATGTCCATGTTGCCGTAGCGGTCGCCGGAAAACGCGATCCGGCTGCCGTCGGGCGACCATGCGAGCCCGTTGGCGCGCGCCGAAAGCGTGGTGCGCTGGACTTCGAGCGCGCCGTCAACGCCAGGCGCGCTGATGTCCCGCCACAGCCAGATGTCCGGCGCGCCCCCCTTGTCCGACGTGTACGCGACCCAGCCGCCGTCGGGCGCCCAGATGGGCTGCGGCGCCCCGAGCGACCCCACCCCGCTCAGCGAGAGATCATCGGCGAGCATCTCGAAGTCGCCGGTCTCGGTGTCCACAGCCCCCAGGCCGCCCCCCGCGACGAAGGTGATGCGCGAGCCGTCCGGCGACCACTTGGGCGAGTGGCTGCCCCCCACCGCCGCGGTCAGATCGACCAGCTCGGCAGCGGAGATGGCCCCGGAGGGCGTAGAGTCCTCCGAGTCGGCGCGCTGGCCCGCCGTCTGGTCCATCGCACCCGGCGCGCCGGGCCCGCATGCCGCCGCCGCGAGAATCGCAAGAGCTGCTGCTGTGATCCAACGCCGTCCCGTCCTCATGGCTCCATCCTCTCACCGGCGTCGACCATTTCGTCGTTGAGGAAGCGGCCGAAGAAGTCGAGCACATCCATTAGCATTTTGCGGCGGTTGGCCTTGCCGTACACGTAGTAGTTCTCGTTTGGGTAGGTTGTGTATTCGAACGGCTTGTAGTGGTTCTCCAGCGCTTGTGCGAAGAGCTCGGACTGGTCCGATCCGGGATAGCGGCCCTCGCCGTGCACCATGAAGATCGGGGTGGAGACCTTGTCGATTTCGTATATGGCCGAGCTGTTGCGCCATACGTCCTGGCTTGTTGCAAAGGGTCCGAGTTCGTGCTCCAGCAGCTTGATGTGCCGGAGCTCGTTCTCGCCGTGGTAGAAGTGGACCCAGTCGCCGTAGCCCGAGCTCGGGACGATCGCGCGGAACACGTCGGGCGCGAACGATGCGGCGTACATGCTCATCACGCCCCCGTAGCTGTTGCCCGTCAGGCCGATCCGGTCGGGGTCGACTGCGGGCAGCGTCTTGAGATAGTCGACGCCGGCGACAACATCTTCGAGGTCGCAGTGGCCCCAGCAGCCGTTGTTGGCGTCGGCGAACTCCTTGCCGTAGCCGGAGCTGCCGCGAATGTTGGGCAGCAGCACGGCGTAGCCCCGCTGCGCAAAGAACTGCACATGCTGCTGGAAGGTGTCGTTGAACTGCGAGGTCGGGCCGCCGTGGATCCACAGGATGCCGGGCGCGCGCTGGCCCGCGGCAACGCCCACCGGGCGATAAAGGTACGCTGGAATCGAATGGCCGTCCGTGCTGGGGTAGTGCACCTTTTCGGGCAGGATCAATCTTGTGGCAAAGTTCCCGGCCGGCATGGAATGGGTGAGCTGTCGGCTATGGCCGTCCTCCAAAGACACAACATGCAAATCCTGAGGGGACAAAAGATCGGCCATAAGGTACGAGATCGACCGTCCGTCGGGCGACCACGAAGGATTCGACGCGACGCCGCCTGCGGAAGCGCCGCCCATCTCGCCCGGCGACGCCAGCACGCGTGGCTTGCCGCCGCTCGCGGGAACGACGCGCAGGTCGTGATGGCCGTTGTGGTTCTCGGTGTAGGCGATCATGCTGCCGTCCGGCGACCACACGGCGCTGCTCTGGTCGGCCTCGGCGGCTGCGATGGGCCGGGGCTCGCCGCCCTCGATCGGGGCCAGCCAGTAGTTGATCCAGCCGCCTCGGTGCGAGCGGAAGAGGACTTGGGCGCCGTCGGGCGAGACGCGCGGGTACCCGAAGGTTGTGCCGGCGCCGTAGTCGAAGAAGTCGGTGTCCTGCAGCACGGTGCGGGCGCTGCCGCCGGTGGCGTCGACTTCGATCACGTCGTGGTCCTCCCAGGTGTCGTCGAGGCGCACGTAGAGGATGCGCTGCGAGTCGGGCGTCCACGTCGGGAAGACTTCGTAGCGCTTGTCGCTGGTGAGGCGGCGGACCTTGCGCGTAGCGACCTCGACGGTCCAGATGTCGTAGTTGCCGTAGCGGTCCCCCGCGAAGACGATCGAGCGCTCGTCGGGCGACCAGGTCATGGAGTTGATGCGTCCGCCCAGGCTGGTGAGCTGCGCCTCGGAGCCGTCCTCGGTGGACCAGATCCAGATTTCGGGCGAGCCGCCCTTGTCGGAGACGTACGAGATCCAGCGGCCCGACGGAGACCATCCGGGCATCTGCGAGGCCAGGAAGTGTCCCGAGCTGCCCATGTCGATCGGCAGGCGCGTGGGGAAGCCGCCGTCGGGGGGCAGCGTCATCAGGCCGCCCGTGAGCGAGGACTGGAAGAGGATCGTGGCGCCGTCGGGCGACCAGGCGGGCGCGCCCGAGACCACGGACTCGATCGAGAGCAGCTGGTCGATGGCGAGAATCGCGGGGTCGTCCCCCTGGGCGTGCAGCGCGGGCGCGGGCGCCACGAAGGTTGTGGCCGCGCCGAGGGTTGTGGCCGCGAGGAGGGTCGTGGCCCCGAGACGGGTTGTGGCCGCGAAGAGGGTGCGGTGGCGCATCATGCTTGCTCCTTCATGTCAGTGTGCTTCGTTCTGATAGACCCAGAGGCTGGACTGGTCCAGCACGTTTTCGATCCTCCACCACACGGTCTGTCCGGGGCGCAGGTAGATCATGCCGCTGCGGTAGGGCCGGTCGCCGATGGGGTCGGCCTGAAGCCGGAACCCCGTGCCCGAGAGCAGGCTTCTGGGCAGCGGCACCGAGTCGCGCCGCATGCTTGTGATCGACAGCAGCGCGATCCGGTCCGACCCGCGGATGGCGTAGATGCGCATGTCGAGCCAGTTGCGGTTGTTGACGTGCAGCTTGCTCTCGGGCGCACCCTCCCATGCGGCCTGGCCGCCCGCGCCGGGCGGGTCGCCGGAGCGCTCCGGGCTCGAAGCGCATCCGGCGACCGCCGCAGCGAGAAGGGCGGCGGCAAGCCGGGGGCCGAACGCCGCTACGGAACCACGCCCTGCTGGGTCATGCATCCCTGCGGGACTTCCGGCTCGCGCGGCAGGCACTCGCTCAGCGGGTAGGGCATGGCGCTGTGGAGCCGCTGATCGGCGCTGGGCGCCCCCACCACGGGGATTTCCAGCAGCTTGTCGTAGCGGTTCATGTCGATCCACGTGTGCCCCCACTCGAAGACCAGCGAGAACCGCTTGTTGTACAGCAGCTCGTTGAGCAGGTCGTCGTCGGACCCGGGATACGGGTCCGGAAGCGGCTCGAGGCCGCCCGAGCTCGTGCGGATGAAGTTGATGTCCTCGATCGCCGCCGCACGGTTGCCCATCGCCAGGTTCGCCTCGGCCCGGATCAGGATCAGCTCCTCGTTCTTGACCCACACGAACGGCGCGCTCGGGTTCTCGTACAACGTGTACTGCAGATCCGAAGTCACCTCGAGCAGCTGATACGCCCCCACGACCTTGAACTTGTTCTGGAAGCGCAGATCCGGCGACCCGTCGGCCCGGGCCTGGGCCTCGTCGCGGAAGCGCGTGTTGGCCCACAGCAGATCGGGCCGGTTGGCCGGATTGACCAGGTCGCCCGAATTGACAGACCAGCTGTGCTGCGCGCCGTAGTCGAGCGGCATGTTGTTGCCGGCGAACGACTCGGCCACCGCCTGGAGCGCGCCCGACCAGTTGTTGCGGTGCACCTCGGCCCGCGCCTTGATCGCGCGGTTGAGCCGCACGAAGTCGCCCGGCGACGCGAAGTTGGAAAGCCCCGCCGTGACGCCGAACGGGAAGGACGACGCGGCCTGCAGGTCGCCGCGCGCCTCGTCGAGCAGGCTGATCACGTGGCCGTAGACCTCGCTCTCGCTCACAATCGGCGCAGGGGGCTCGTTGGGGTCGGACCCGACCGCGATCGGCGCGCCCAGGTGTCGCCGGGTCACCGCGATGTGCAGCAGGTCGTAGGCCTGGATGGTCTTGACGAAGCCGCGCACCGCCGCCTTGTCGGGCTCGGGGATCTCGGCCCCGGCCAGCGCGTCGAGCAGCAGGTTGGCGTTGCGAATGTTCCTGTACGCCTCGGCCCACACCTGGGTGCCCACGAACAGCGTCTGGGTCCAGGGGTCGCGCACGCTGCCCGGCAGCGACGACCCGGTGGGGGCCATGGGGTACACCTCGCGGCCGAAGGCGCCGACCCACTGCACCATGTCGGCCGCGGTCAGGCGGGTGTCGAAGAGGAGGCCCTGCGCGGCGGCTGCGATCGCCGCCGAGTTGGGGTTGTTCTGCAGATCCTCCACGCTGGGGTTGTTGAAGTCCGGCACGGTCAGCTCGCAACCCGCAAGGACGGTTGCGACGAGACCCGCCGTCAGCAGACGGCCCATTGATCTAGTCATCGGTCTCATTCTCCCGTTCACGTTAGAAGCCCACGTCGACCGAGAACCAGAAGCTCCGGCTCGGCGGATAGGGTGCCACGTCCTGGCCGCGTCCGACCGCCTCGCTGCCGAAGTTGCTCACTTCGGGGTCCAGTCCGGCGTAGTCGGTGAAGGTCAGCAGGTTGCGGCTGCTCAGGTTGAGGCGAATGTGCCGCGCCGCGCTCCACAGGTTGGCGACCATGCTCTCGGGCATGTCGTAGGTGAGCGTGACTTCGCGCAGCTTCACGAACGAGGCGTCCTGGAAGTAGGTCCCGGTGTTGGTCGGGAACGCCCGGTTGCGAACCACGCAGACGCTCTCGCCGTCGACCAGGTTGTTGCAGTCCTCGGTGTTGCGCGTCAGGTCGAAGAGGAACTGCGTCAGGTTGTTGACCGTGCCGCCCTTCTGCCAGTCCAGCGTCGAGTACACGTTGAACCGTCCGAAGCTGATGTCATTCGAGAAGCCCATGCGGAAGTCGGCGTTCGAGTCTCCCAGCGGACGCACGCCCACCTCGCCCGTCTCGGGGTCGGGGCCGTTGCCCCACAGCAGCGTCAGCGACTGGCCCGCCTCGGCCACCGTGGTGCCGTAGAAGTACCCGAATCCCTGGATCGTGAAGCGCGGCACCGGCAGCGACACCACCTCGCTGCGGTCCATGGTGAAGGTGGTGCGCGAGGTCCACTGCACGTTGCGGTTGAAGAACGGAACCACCGTGAGCGCCGTCTCGACGCCCCAGATGTTGATCTCGCCGCCGTTGAAGATCGCCTCCTGGAACCCCGTCGAGGGCGCCAGCGAGCGCTCAAGGATCACGTCCTTGACCGTCTTGTTGAAGTACGTCATCTCGAGCGTGGCCCGGTCCTCGAAGAGCGTCGCGTCGACGCCGCCTTCGATCTCGGTCTGGCGCTCGGGCCGCAGGTCGGTCGCCGCCGTGGCGCCCTGGACGCGCAGCGCCGGCAGCCCGCCGATGTTCCGCCCCTCGTACTCGGTGAACTTCTGCCCGTACACCGGCTGGTTGCCCGACTGGCCCCACGCGCCCCGGAACTTGACCTCTTCCAGGAAGTCGCCGCCGATCGGGAACCGGTACGACGCCGCGAACTTCGGGTAGAAGTGGAACGCGTCGGTGTCGGAGTTGTTCGAGCTCCGGTCCGCCCGCGCGCCCGCGGTGAGCAGCAGCCGCTCGTCGAGCATGAGCAGCTCCTCCTGCGCGAAGATGCCGAAGTCGAGCACCCGCTCGCGGTTCTGCCTGACCTCGGTCGCCGTGCCCCGGTCGATGTTCTGCAGGCCGCCGATCAGGTTCTTCGCGATCGTGCTGCTGAAGTCGAGGTCGCGGATCTCGTACTGCGTGCCGAACGAGGTGGTCGACTGGTAGGCGTCGGAGTTGAAGGTGTAGACCGCGTTCACGTTGGCGTTCATGTACTGGCTGTAGGCCGACCCGAGCACCGACGTGCCGGGAAGCCCGTCGTTGGGCTCGAACTGCGATTCCGGCGGCGAGAACAGCTCGTTCTTCTGGTTGTAGAAGTCGATCCCGCCGGTGGCGCTCAGCCGCAGATTGTGCGTGGCCGACGTGATGGCGTCGAAGGTCAGGTTCCCCGAAGCCACGAAGCGCCACACCTCTTCGTCGTTCCGCACCAGCGACGCCGTCTCGAGAATGTTCGACGCGGCGAAGGGGTTGCGGGGGTAGACGCCCGTCCCGCCGGGGCACTTGTCGACGTCGGCCTGCCGGCTCCCGTCCGCGCAGACCGCGCGCAGATCGACGAAGCTGGGCGTCGACGGGAGCGTCATGTAGTAGCTGATGCTCCGGTTGTCGTTGTTGGTGATCCCGCGCCCCGCCAGGGTGTGGATCGCGTTGGTGTTCAGGCTGAACGAGACGCGGTCGCCCAGCGTCTGGTCGATGTTCAGCTTCAGCGACTCCTTGTTGTAGAAGGTGTTGTCGATGATGCCGCCGTCGTGCTTCACCAGCCCCGAGGCGTAGTAGCGCGTGTCCTGGGTGCCCCCGCTAACGCTCGCCTGCGTCTCGTACGAAAGCGGCTGGTTGCCCGCCAGCAGCTCCTCGTGGTCGAAGAACCTGCCGGCCTGCCAGTGCTCGGCCGCCTGCGGCCCGAAGAACTCGACCGCCTCGTCCATCGAGGTGAACTCGCGCAGCCCCAGCTTGTTCGAGACCTGGAAGAACCCGAAGCGCTGCGTGACGTTGAACTGCGGCGCCCCGACCCGGCCCCGCTTGGTGCGAATGATCACCACCCCGTTGTTCGCCTTCGACCCGTAGATCGCTGCCGCCGACGCCCCCTTCAGCACCTCGATGCTCTCGATGTCGTAGGGGTTCAGGTCGGCGATCCGGTTCGCCGAATTGTCCTGCGAGCCCCCGCGCACCGGGTTCGACGACGACACCGTGACCGTGTGCACCCCCGACGGAATCGTCTGGTCGCTCACGATCACCCCGTCCACCACGTAGAGCGGCGTGTGCGCCCCGAGGATCGTCGACACGCCCCGGAGCTGCAGCTGCATGCCGCCGCCCGGCGCGCCCGAGTTCGACTGGATGTTCGCCCCCGCGACCTTGCCCCGCAGCGCCTGCTCGACCGACGCCGACGGCACCCGCTCGAGGTCCCTCGCGTTCACCGTCGAGACCGCGTTGGCAAGGTTCCTGCGCGAGATCCCGGTCGCCTGCCCCGTCACCACGATCTCGTCGAGGTTGAGGACATCGACCCGCAGATCGACGCTGATGTTGTTGGTCCCCGCAGGCACGGTGATCGACGCCGGCTGGTACCCCAGCATGCTGATCTCGAGCACGACCTCGCCAGGCGGCGCCGCAACGACAAAGTTGCCGTTCTCCTCCGTGAAGCTCCCGAGGTTCGTGCCCGAGACCGCCACGGCAGCCCCCGAAATGGGCTGCCCGGTGGTGGCGTCCGTCACCGAGCCCGTCAGAATGCGTTCCTGGGCCAGCGCTTCTCCAGTGCCGAGAAGCACGAACAAGCCCGCCAGAATGCCGTAGCGCAATCTCATGAGGCGTCTCCTTTGCTGATTGCGTACAACGTAGGGCGAATCGGACGGGCTCCCCCGGCTGTGCAGATGGAGGGTGGCGCGCCCGGTTTCGCAAGGTTCGGAGAACCTACGGGGAGAGCGACCCCCGTGACAAGGTGGCGGTGGCTAGCCCGACGGCTGGGTGGGCAGCCCGTGGCTGACCAGCGTGAGGTTCGCGTCCGCCGCCGCTGCTCCCGCCCCCGCGCCCATCGCTTGCGCCTGCGCGGCCTCGACCGCCGCCTCGCCGCGCAAGATCGAGCGGATGCGCCCCGTGGCGCGGTCCATGACGATGGCGACCGGGTCCACGCGGGTGTCGCGGTCGAGCTGGACCGCCCCGTCCGGCCCGGTGAGCACGATGCGCGCGAGGTCGCGGGCGGCCGCCTCGCCGAAAGGCAGGAGGAAGAGGAAGCCGCCGCCGCCAATGGAGATCTCGTCCATGTCGAAGCTGTGCTCGAAGATGGTGGAGCCGTTGGTGGCGACGGCGGCGATGCGGTAGGGTCCGGGGGCGGTGGGCGTCTTGGCGGGGGCGTCCAGGACGAAGGTGGGGTCGAGGTGGAGGTCGCCGTCGGGGTTGATGCCGCCCCGGACGAGGAGGCGGGGGGCGGGCGGGGGGGGCGGGGCGGGGGCGGTGGCGGTGGCGGTCTGGGCGGCCTCGACGTCCAGGCGATACTGCATGGCCTTGGTGAAGTGGTAGTCGCTGATCCAATTCACCGGACCTCCTGCGATCGCTCCCTCACAATACGACATCACGTCAGGAGTCAGCGCGTCCACAAGCCGACCGGAGCGCGGATCGTAGCCCGGGACCCCGATGCTGCCGTCCCAGTAGGGGAAGTCCGCGTCGACGCCACGAGGTCCGCCGCAGGGCGCGTGTCGCAGGCTCATGTTGTGTCCGATCTCGTGAGCGAAAACCTCCGAGTTGGGGAGGCCGAGGCTCGTCCGTCCACCGAGGTACGCGATCCCTCCGATTCCGCTCCCGCCTTCCCGCTGCACCACACCGTACCAGTATCCGCCGTCGCCCTCGGTCCTGCGCAGCAGGCTGATGTCTTGAAGGAGATTCAACCAATCGTCGAAACTCGCTGCCTTGGGCGGCTGAGCCACGATGAGCGGCTCGCGCACCACCAAGTCGAGCTCACCGATGGGCAAGATGGATCTCAGGAACTCTATCGGGGCATCGCTCGGTGACTCCACCCAACCCACCACGCTCCTGTCCGCGCTGGACTCGGCGACCACGGGCACGATGTTCACTGCCATCGTCGGAAGCTCTCGCACATCCAAGCCGAGCCGGCCCACATCTGGCAGCCGCACTTGACTCCCCTCCGCCCAGGCCACGGTACCGTCCGGGTCGACCTCCACCACCATCTCCATCCCTTGTCGCACCATTGAGCCGGGTATCTCGGCGTTGTAGGACTTGGCCACGTCGGCAACGGTCACCACGTCGGGAATCCCGCGCGCCGACTCGAGGGCCATGTCCACCGTGTTGGGCGGCCGCCCGGCCGAGTGGAACGCCACGCGCGACCCCGCCTGATGGTCGTTCGCGCGGTCGACGGTGGCGAACACCCTGAGCAGCGCCGGTCTCCCTGCGATGATCGGAACCGTGCCCGCCAGATCCTGAGTCGCCTGCGTTAGGTGTGCGCCCGGCAGCAGCAGGAGAAACGGAGCGTCGCAAACTGCCCCGTCTCGCACCGAGAGCGAAGACAACCAGGTCTGGAACCAAGCCGCTTCTGGCGCGCACGCGCCGCTTCCACGCCATCGCAGCTCCTTCAAGGAGCCAAGATCGGCAATAGTGCCGGGCAGTGCACCCTCCATGCCGTTGTCCCCAAGGTCCAGCGTCTCTAGCCGTTCCAAATCGCCAATGCTTCCCGGCAGGGGTCCGGAAAGCTCATTGCCGCTCAGGTTCAGATCGACAACATCGACGAACTCTCCAACCTCGGAGGGCAGCGCGCCGGTCAGCCCGTTGTTCGACAAGTCCAGCCCTGTGACCAGGCTGTCCTTGAACGTAACCCCGTACCAGGACGACAACGGAGATTCGGAGAGCCAGTTGCCATTGCGCGTCCATCTTGAACCACCGGTGGCCTCGTAGAAGGCCTCGAGGACCTCGGTTGGAAGGCCCGCGCATGTTGGTCTGTCCAAGGAACGCGACCGAAACCTCGCCAGCCAACTGTGGAATGCTCGATTGCGTGGGACGCACAGATCGGTATTGGACCAGCCGAATTGCTCCAGTCGAAGACCGGTCAACCCAAGAGGCAGCTGGCCGGTCAACTGCAAGTTGTTGGAAATATGCAGTCTCTTCAACGCAGAAAGGCGTGCGAGCTCTGGCGGTACTCTCCCGCTGAGCCCGTTGTTATCAACATAGAGCCATTCTAGGTTGCTCAATCGACCAAGCTCCGATGGAATCTCACCCCGCAGTTGGTTGTAGTCCAATTGGAGTATCTCTAAGCTGGCGAGATTCCCCAACGCCGCAGGAACGCTTCCCGAAAACTGATTGCCCCCCAGCCGAATCCTCTCAAGAGTCCGGATACTTGCGAGTTCGGAGGGAACGGGGCCCGTTAAAGACGCGCAAAATCCCACGAATGCTTGTAACCGAGTCAGTTTGTCAATTCCGGGTGGCAGCGAACTGTCAAAGTTGTTGTTCATCACCATAAGCGTCTCAAGGCCCCGTAGCTCCCACATCTCCGAGGGAATCGGGCCCGTTAGC
The DNA here is from genome assembly GCA_965221535.1 of Longimicrobiales bacterium. GTDB lineage: Bacteria > Gemmatimonadota > Gemmatimonadetes > Longimicrobiales > Gaopeijiaceae > Bin94. The sequence continues at coordinate 815,343 of OZ244894.1, forward strand.
CCATTGTCGGCCAGCATAAGCCTCTCGAGGCTGGAGAGGTTGCCGATCTCGCGAGGAATTGGACCCGACAACTGGTTTTGCGTCAAGTCGAGGACTGTAAGGTTGGTCAGTTGGCCGAGGACGGCTGGAATCGGCCCCGAGAGTTGATTGCCGGCTATTCGGAGATGAGTGAGCTTCGACAGCGCCGCGAACTCTGGTGGAATGGGGCCGGTCAGGCGGTTCTGATGGCTGTCCGACCGGGTTGATCCAAGGGTTGCCGCCGGGGCATCGTCGATTGTTATCCCAACGTCGAACTCCATGGTGGACCCACGCCGATCAAACCGGACCCCAGTGCGGGACAGAATGGGGTCTTCTACTTGTGACATTGTCGGGTTGATCTGTGAGAATGCGGCATCGCGGCTGCGGATTGTGGTCGATGCCCGGGGCGTGTCTGAGAGTATGCACCAGACCCACCACCACTCAGGCGAGAGTTCTAGAACGGCCAGTTCCGTGAGCGCGCCGAGATCTGATGGCAGATGTCCGGTCAGTCTATTGTCTTGAAGCACGATTTCCGTGACACGTCCGCGCGAATCTGTGGCGATACCGTACCAGTCGGCGAGTGGCGCGTCCGTGAGCCAGTTGTCGTTTCGCACCCACCGTGGTCCGCCGGTGGCCTCGTAGAAGGCCCGCAACACCTCGCGCTGGCCGTCAAGGAGAACGGAGGCTGTTCCCGTCGTTTCTGCACTTCGCGCCGTCACTGTTGCCTCCCCATACGACACCGCCGTCACGAGTCCGGCGCTGTCGACCGCAGCCACCGCCGTGTCGCTCGACGACCACTGCACCACGGCGCCTGCCACCCATTGCCCGTTCGGGTCCGTCACCTCGGCCACGAGCCGGGCGGTGTCGCCGATCGCCGCGAACGCCACCGAGTCGGGTGTCACGCGCACTTGGGCGACGACCTGCCCGACCGTGATCGCGGCCTTCGCCATGATTCCACCGCTCCCCGCCGTCACGGTTGACGTTCCGTTCGACATCGCGGTCACCAACCCCGCCCGGTCAACCCGAGCCACCGCCGTGTCGCCCGACGACCATTCCACCACGGCCCCCGCCACACCATGCCCGTTCGCGTCCATGGCCTCGGCGACCAGCCGCACCGTGTCCCCGATCGCTGCGAACGTGACCGAGTCCGGCAGCACCCGCACCTCGGCGACCACCTGCTCGACCGTGACGACGGCCTGCCCCGACACCCCACCACTCCCCGCCGCGACCGTCGCGGTGCCGTTCCCCACCGCTGTCACGACGCCGACGCTGTCCACGCCCATTACCGCCGTGTCGCCCGACGACCATTCCACCACGGCACCCGCCACCCCATGCCCGTTCGCGTCGAATGCCTCGGCGACTAGCCGCACGGTGTCCCCGATGGCTGCGAACGTCACCGAGTCCGGCAGCACCCGCACCTCGGCGACCACCTGCTCGACCGTCACCACAGCCTCACCCCCCGCCCCACCACTCGCCGCCGTAACCGTCGCCGTCCCATTCCCCACCGACGTCACCATCCCGGTCCCGTCCACCACGGCCACCACCTCGTCGCTGGACGACCATTCGACGACAGCTCCAGCCATCACCTGCCCATTCTGGTCCAACACCGTGGCAGAGAAGCGCACCGTGTCGCCCAGCGCTAGCAGCGTCGCCGACTCGGGAGACACAGTGACCGTGGTAGCTACATTGGGCGGCGGCTCGACCGGCATCTCGTCGCCGCAGCCGAGCACGACGAAAAAGGCGCCCGTCAGCAGGCCGCGCACGACCCACCCCTGCCGGGCGATCCTTGCGCGGGGCTGGCTTGGTAGCATGGGAATCGAGCGTTGAGGTGTCGGCGGACTTGCGCTCAAGCGCTCACAATGAACCCACAGCCTCCCCCACGGCAAGCGTGGCCCGCAAGCCCCAATCTACACGGGCGTCTCGATATCCGCCCCTACCCCTCCCGCTGCCGCGCCTGCGCCAGATCGTAGCTCGCCTGCCGTCTGAGCCAGAAATCGGCGCTCGACCACCCTGCCTTCTCCAGCCGGATGGCCATCTCGGGCGAGATCGCCGCCCGCCCGTTGAGCACGCGAGACAGGACATGCCGGGAGACCCCGAGGACCCGAGCGCCTTCGGTGACGCTGAGCCCTAGGGGAACCAGGCAGTTCGCGCGGACGCTGGGACCGGGGTGCGTGGGGTTCATCATTGGCATGAGTTCGCTCCAGTCCGACGATGGCCCCCTCGACCCGGACGGACCCGCCGACCCGCTGGGAGGCGCGCAAGGTATACCATCTGAGCTTTCTCAGAGCGGAAATGGCATACCAAATCAGATGTTTGCCGCACACCTACAAATCCCTAGGCCAGATCGCCGGCCGCCCCTTCAGCTCCACGGCCCCGAAGTCGCGCTCGTCGAGGGTGACGATGGCCCGCGCCTCGATCCGCTCCGCCACGGCCATGACGATGCCGTCCACGAGCCCCAGCGAGAGGTCGCGATGGGCGCGCTCCAGTTCCACCGCTCTGCGCAGGTCGGCGGCGACGCCCCACTCGATCGGGATGCGCCCCTCGGCAATGTCGGAGCGAACCGCCGCGACCACGGCCTCCCCCAGGCGCGTCGCCACCACGCGGTCCAGCTCGGGCAGCGCGGCCCACGGGACGACCCAGCCCTCGGGGTCGGCCTGCAACGCCGACCGAAGCACCGCGCGGTGCGGGTTCGCGCCGTCGATCAGACCCAGGAGGGCGCTCGTGTCGACCACAATCATCAGAGCCGTCTACTCGCCCATGCCGGACTTCGCCGACCGGGCACGGCGCGGGGCGGTCTTGGGCTGGGGGGGCCGCGAAGGGTCCGCGATACCGTCTTCGCCGGAGCGGTCAAGCGCGTCTTCGTAGTTCGCCGCAAACTCCGGGTCGCCGCTGTACCCCATCCCGAACGACCTCGGCCACTCGCGCTTCGCCCGCGCCGCGTACTCGGCCACCGCCTCCCGCACCAGCTCGGCGGCGCGCCGTCCCGTGTAGGTCGCCAGCGACTTGAGCTTGCGGTAGTCCGCCGCGTCCAGGTACACCGTTGTCTTGATCCGCTTCATGCCGTATATGGTATATGGCAGCCATACATGCGGCAAGGACACCCGCCACTGACCCGCCACCGATGCCACCCGGAGCCGCCATGTCCGTCGTCACCATCTCCTGCCGCTACCAGATCGTGATTCCCCGCGACGTGCGCGAACGGCTGGGTCTCCGCCCGGGCCAGCAGCTGCGGGCCATCGCACTCGATGGGCGCGTGGCCCTCATTCCCCTTGACCCGATCGAGGCCACCCGAGGGTTCGCGCGGGGCGTCGACGCCACTGTTGCGCGCGAGGGAGACCGGGTGTGAACGCTCAGCGAGCCAACAACACGCTCTTCATGTAGTCGTCCGAGTACGGGAACTCGACCGAGAACCCGTCCGGCTCCAAGCAGATGCGGGGCTCGGGCGTGCCAGCCCGCCGTGAAGCCTCTAGGATGCGGCCGATCCCAAGTCCCCAGGACTGGATCTCGCCCGCCCAGTAGAACGCGTTCGCGATGTCCGGATTGCGCGGATGCGACGGGTGTGGTCTCAGCAGCCGGTCGACGTTCCAACCGTCCGGCAGCGAGCCCGGATTGCAGACTTGGAGGCGGTCGTCGTGCACGCGAACCTGAATTGGCGCCGGCACCGCGTAGTCGCGGTGAACCACGGCGTTCAGGAGAACCTCCCGCAGCGCGACTCTGGGCATGGGGTAGCTCTCGACGCGCTGACGCCCCTCGTATTGGATGCGCGCCCGCAAGTACTTGAAGAGCAGGACGTCCATGGCCTGGTCGACCTGCCTGAAGAGCCCCCCAGAGCAACGGTCGTCAAAGCGCAGCTCCGAATCGTCTAGGAAGTATCCGAGCTTGATGTGCGCCGCAGGAACGAAGGCTTCCGGCTCCGCGTGGAAGAGGAGGATGGCCGCTCTGGTCGGGTGGTCGCCGTCGACCAGGCGGAGCTTGCCCAGGAGACCCGCGTCGCCAAGGTCGAGAGCGTCATCGGACCGCCTGTTGGCCCTGGCGGCCCGCTTCCGAAAGTCCGCGACGGCGGCTGGATCTAGGTCGCTCAACCCCACGCGCGAGTCGGCCGTTCCGTCCCAGCATGTGCCAACGGTGCGGAGCCGGAATCGGTCGAGGGCGGGGCGCTTGAGTGCCTTGTCGGGGCTCACGGAGGGAGGCGCTTGGTCAACCGGCCGGATCGGCGTGAACGGTCGCTCACGCTGCCATCGCCTCCTCCACAGAGCGGCGGATGCGATCACGGTTGCCACCCAGGCTGGAATACTGCCGCTCGCAAACGTCCGTGAAGCGAGCCAGCACGTTGCGGCCGATGGTCTGCTGGTCCTCAAACACAGCGAGCGACCGGTGTGGGAGACCCCACTTCTCGTACTGGTGCAGGGAGACCGAGGCGCGCTCGGTCTTGGGATCGCCAGCGAGCCCGAAAACGAAGAGCGGGCGGGAGGGGTGCTCCACTCGACAGTCGGCCATGTATAGGCCCTTGGGGTCATGCTCTTCATGTCGCCAGTCGAACGCGAGTCGGTCCGCCGGAATCACTTCCTCGAGAAACGCCCGGAAGTCTTCTTGGAACGTCGATTTCACTCGCTCTCGCGTGAGAAACGAGACGTCATTGATCCTCAAGATCGCCTGGATGAACGAAAACAACGCGTCGCCGAAGCGCCCTTCGGGTACCGGCAGCACGAGCTCCCCGTTGCGGTCCTCCACGTTGAAGGCGGTGAGCGAGTTGGCGATGATCTTCTGCCGGGTTCCGCGATGGAGGTCTGCCTCTTCAAGGTCATACGTCAGGCGCATGTAGGTGGTGCCCTGATCCGTGAGATGCCAGACGCCCCCGCGCTCTTCCATGGCGATTTCCAAGCAGTCGCCGTCGTCGTACTCGAATGGATTGGCCACCAAATAGCGGCCCAACCCCTCGGGCACCAAGTCGATTTCCCGACAAACCCGATCCCGGAACGATGCTACGATCCCATCCGTCGTCATGCGGAGTCCTCCAGCTTGAGCCCCAACTGGTCCTTCCCGTAATCCGGTCCCGTCGACAATGCCGTGTCGTGCTGGAGGCAGGCCACCGCCCCCTCGTAATTCGAGAACCGATCCGTCGCTTCGGCAAATGCGTCCTCGCGGCGACCGGCGCGCTGGTACCGTTCGGTGGCCGTGTGGATGTGAAAGTCCTTGAACCGGTTTCCCTCAATGCGGTTGCGATGCCAGTGGTTGCCGTTGTATCGACGAAGCCGGAACCAGCGTGTCAAGCCGGGCACCCTGACCATAAGTATCGCGGAGAAAGCCATAGGGTTGACCAGGCTCCGGCGCAAGAGGACCCTGAATTCGGTCCCGTCCGACCCTCGAAAACCCGCTTGGGCTTCGGAATGCCCCTGCTTTTCGCGTAGCTCTGGCAAGCCCTGGCGCGTGCCGTCATAGGTCTTGGGCATCCGGATGAAGGCTTCGATCTCATCGTCGTTAAAGGTCACCAAGGCGGCTGCCCTCCTTGCCATCGAGGGCCGGCCCAATCTCGAACCCACCGTTGCGGTCGTCCAGAACCGCCTGAAACCCCCCAGAACCGCTCCGATCCGTCGTCATCGTTGCCATCTCAATTCTCCCCCCCGTCAGAAATCCAGCCAATAGCTAACCTTCACCAGCACAACATTCCGCATCGGGTCCGAGAACAGGCGCTGCAGGTCGCCGGCGCCGTCGAAGGCCGGGTCGCGGATCCAGTCGGCGCGGTCCTGGCTCCACACCAGGTACAGGGTCGAGCCGGGCAGGTACTCCCAGCGCAGCACCACGTTGCTGCGGAACGAGCGGGTGCGGAAGTCGGGGTTGGCGAAGCGGATCGGGTCGGCGGGGCCGGGGCCGTCGGCGTCCGCGGTGTACACGTCGTCGGCGCGGTCGATCGTCGAGCCGGCTTCGCCGAAGCGCAGGAAGTCGTAGGTGCGGGGCGCGCTCAGGGCCATGAAGCCTTCGTAGTCGCCGGTGGCCACGAAGGGCTGGCCGTAGACCTGCAGGGTCATGCGCGGGGTGAGCGCGAGGTCCATGCGGATCGTGACGTCGATTGCGCGCTGCTCCAGCTGGGCGAAGACGTAGCGGCGCCCGAAGGTGGCGGTCGCGCCGGGGTCGTCGGCCTGCGACACGTAGAAGGCGGCGCTGCTGCTCCTGCGCAGCGTGGGGCTGATGCTCCAGCTGAACAGGCCCTCGCCGCGGCCGAAGAGGGTGGGGCCGCCCGAGATCGAGTACGAGCCCTCGGCGTCGCCCGAGACGCTGAGCGACAGGCCGCCCGAGACGCGGCGCCGCGAGTCGGTGTTGAACCAGAGGTTGCCGCCCCAGCTGGCGGGCTTGGTCATGGCGGGGCCGCCGCGGGTGGTGCGGTGGTCCAGGGCCTCCATTTCGTAGCTCAGCGAGCCGCGCACGGAGTGGAAGCCGACCGTCTGGCCGCTGCCGCGCAGCGAGATCTGGCGCTGGAAGACGAGGTTGCCGAAGTTGCGGCGCTCCGAGCCGCCCAGGGTCAGGCTGCCCGAGCGGAAGTAGCGGCCCGGCTCGACCCAGCGGCGCGTGCCGCCCAGCGCCAGCGAGTAGATGTCGGCGATGGTCTGGAAGCCCGCGTCGTTCATTTCGAAGCCGGGCGACAGCACGCTGGCCTCGAAGCCGTACAGCCATTCGCCGCCCACCTTCTGGAAGGCCAGCTCGCCCGCGTAGCCTTCCAGCGAGGTGCGGTCGGGGTCGAAGGCGGCGTAGTCCTGGTCGGGGCGCTGGTAGTAGCGCACCGACGAGCGCTGCGCCCGCCGCATGGCCTCGGGGCTGCCGGCGATGTGCGAGCCGCCCACCCACCCCTGCAGCGAATAGGTGCGGTTCGCGAAGCGGTGCAGGAAGTCCACCCCGCCGGTGAAGGCGCGGTCGCGCAGCCCGACGAAGGCGTCGTGGTCGAGGTCGCGGTCCACGCCGGTCGCGATCATTCCCACGTAGCTGTCGCCCTCGCGCATGTCGCGGCGCAGGCGCAGCGCGGTCACGTTCGACCGAGGATCCACCGGCACCTCGAACGCCCCCGCCCCCGAGCCCGCCTGGTGGGCCACGCGGGCGTTCTCGCGCTGCGTGGTGGCGTTCATGAAGGCGACCACCCAGCCCGAGTCGGTGCGTCCCGACACCTTGGCGGCGCCCAGAATGGTGGACTGGGTGGGCTGGTCGACGAACTGGCCCGCGCCGCGCGCCGACAGCGCCGGACGCTGCCCGACGCGCCGCGAGTAGAAGAAGCGCAGCCCCTCGAGGCCGCCGAAGCCGAACAGCCCCGCGCCCTCGACGAAGAAGGGGCGCCGCTCTTCGAAGAAGGTCTCGAAGGCGGTCAGGTTCACCACCGCGGGATCGGCCTCGACCTGGCCGAAGTCGGGGTTGACGGTGGCGTCCAGCGTGAGCCCGCCGGTCAGGCCGTACTTCAGGTCCAGCCCCACCGAGCCGCCGTAGACCGACCCGTCGTCGAAGGGGCTCGCCGGGTTGGCGCGCTGGTCGTAGCTCGCGCGCGTGACCGCGTACGGAAGCACCTCCAGCCGCTCGGGCCGACGCACCCCCTCGAGCCCCAGCAGGTGCCCGAACGACGACGCCAGGCCGGTCTCGGTCGACGGCCTCCACGCCCAGTCCACCGCCTCGGCGGCATGCAGAATGTCGCGCCGGAAGTTGACGCCCCACACCTGGCGCTCGCCCTCGCGAAAGCGCAGCTGCGAGAAGGGAATGCGCATCTCGGCCACCCAGCCCGCCGAATCGACCCGCGTGGCGGCGTCCCACACCGGGTCCCAGCCCGCGTCCATGCCCTGGAACCCGTCGTTGGGCGCGACCAGGTCGTTGCGTCCTCCGGCGGGCGTGACCCCGAAGACGAAGGCGGTGCGGTGGTCGTGGTACGAGTCCAGCTGCACCAGAAACTGGTCGTTGGGCTGCATGAACGAGTCGCGCCGTCCGCGCAGCAGCGAGATCCGCGAGGGATCGCCGTCGTGCATGCGCGCGCCGATGTAGAGCGCGTCGTCGGTGTAGGCGACGCGCACCTCGGTGCGCTCGGCGGCGGGAAGGCCGTCGCCGGGCACGTCGCGCCGAAAGCCGGTCACGGGCTGGGCGATCTGCCAGACGGCCTCGTCGAGGACGCCGTCGAGAACGGGCGCCGGATCGGCGCGCACGGCGGTGACGGCGGGCGGCACCGCGCCGTCGGCGTGGGCCAGCGCGGAATCGGTGGCGGCGTGGGACTGCTGCTGGTGGGAAGCGACGCCGGACGCGCCGCCGCCCAAGGCGACGGCCAAGGCAGAGGCGAGGATCACCGCGACCCCTCTTCCCGCCGCCACTCGCCCACGTGCACCCGCCCGAACCGGTCGGTGGCCTCGACGACGACGACGCTCTCATCCCCCGTCAGCACGGCCCGAAACATGTGGTCCACCGGCACGGGCTCCACCCACTCGCGGCGCTGCGGCAGGTCGGGCCCCGCGTGCAGCTCGACGCTGAGCGGATCCAGGCCGCGCCGCCGCTCCATTTCGCCGCGCGGCTCCCCGTCGGCGTGCCAGCGCACCGTCCACTCGGGATCCCAGTCCCAGATGTTGGCGAGCAGCTGGCCCCGCGACGAGGGGTCTCCGGTGCGGTGCAGGCGCATCTGGTGGTCGATGGCGTGCCCGGTCGCCTTGTACTGCCAGCTGATCTGCTCGCCGCGGACGGTGTAGATGCAGTAGCCGTTCGGCGTGCCGTCCTGACAGATCGGGCCGCTCCACCACGCCCCGCACACGGCCCCGGTGACGTGCTCGTGGGTGCCCCGCTCGAACACGTGCTCGCACTCGTGCGTGTGGCCGGTCAGGATGTGGGCGTCGAAGGGCTCGAGCAGCCGGTAGAGCGCCTCGCGGTTGGTGATCGCGAGCGAGGTGCCCGGGGACTCGTCGCCCAGGCGCAGGTGCTGGCTGCCCAGGACGGGAATGTGCGTGGCCACGATGACCGGCGAGCCCGGCTCGACCCGCGCCAGATCCTGCTCCAGCCAGAGGAGCGCGTCGGCGCCCAGGTAGCCCATGTACCCCTGCCCGTACCAGAACACGTCGTCGAGCACCACGTAGTGCACAGCGCCCCGGTTGAACGAATAGTGGCCGGGCCCGAAGTGCCTGCCGAAGGTGGCGGTCGATCCGCGGTCGGTCAGGCTCTCGAAGTCGAGATCGTGGTTGCCGACCACCTGGAAGAAGGGCGCCCCGATCTCGCGCACGCCCGCCTCGTAGCCGGGGTAGAGCTGCAGGTTGTCGAACATGATGTCGCCGCACGAGATGCCGAACACGTGCTCGTCGCCCAGCCCCGCCACCGTCGCGCGCAGATCGGGCACGGCCTGCGAGCGGAACAGGTCCATCTCCATCGCGTTCTCGGTCTGGATGTCGCCCAGCAGCAGCAGGGTGTGGCTGTCGTGGCCCGCCGGATCGGGCTCCAGATCGAAGACCGCGGTCTGCTCGCTCCGGCTCGTGATCGGCTGGTAGAAGCGCGCGGTGCCCGAGCGGTTGAGCGGAATGCGGTAGCCCGTGGGCAGCGTGACCCGCACGAACCCCTGTTCCGGGGCGGTCACCAGCTCGAACCTGCCGTCGTCCGCCGTGTCCACGACCTGCACGCCGTCGCTGACCTGAACGCGGGGCAGCCCCCGATCCTGGGAGCGCACCACGCCGGTGATTCTGACGGGGGATGAGAGGGCGGCGGCCCCAAGCGGCGACCCGTGCAGCGAGGGGCGGGCGCGCGGGTCGAGCGGGGCGTAGGGATCGGCGAGAATGCGTTCCGGGACGATCATCGCGCCGCCCAGGGCGGCAGCCCCGGCCTTGAGGAAGGCGCGGCGGGGGCATTTTCCTTCGGCCTTCCTGCCATGCTTGTGGGGGCTCATGATCCGCGCTCCTGTTTCGGGGAAGTAGCCGCAAAAGCGGCGCTACTCGGTGGCGTCGGGGCGACACGCAACCTAGTCTGACAGTCGGGTGCCGCGCCGCCTGCCGCAACAGTCACCCCTCTGCGCCGCGCGCACCTGGCGAACCCGGTCCCGCCGGTTTCGCGGTCGCAGCCAAAGGAGCCGCCCATGACCCCCACCCGCCGAGACTTCCTGAAGACCGCCGCGCTCGCGGCGACCGTGCCCGCCACCGCGAGCATCGCGGCGTGCGCCCCGGATTCGCCTGCGGGGGCCGGGGGGGCCGCGCCCGAGGGGGCGGGCGCAGGGCAGGGCTCGGTGCGGGGCTCGCCCTCGCTTCAGGCCGACCTGGAAGAGGCGCTCGCCCGCCACCGAGTGGTGGGCGCGAGCGCGGCGGTCTTCGCCGACGGCGAGATCCGGACCGCCGCCGCCGGGCTGACCAACGTGAGCACCGGCGTCGAGACGACCCCCGAGACGGTGATGCACATCGGGTCGATCACCAAGGTCTTCAACACCACGCTGCTCATGCAGATGGTGGACGACGGCCTGGTCGACCTGTCCGACCCCGTTGGGGCGCACCTTCCCGAGCTGCGGCTCGCCGACCCCGACCACCTGGCGCGCATAACGGTGGGCATGCTGGTCAACCACACCAGCGGCATCGACGGCGAGATCCTACCCGAGCAGGGGCACGACGAAGAGACCATCGCGAAGGCGGTCTCGCGCTTCGCCACCATGGGCAAGATCCACGAGCCCGGCGCCGACGTGTCGTACTGCAACACCGCGACGGTCATTGCGGGGTATCTGTGCCAGAAGCTGCGGGGGCGCAGCTGGTACGACCTGATGAAGGAGCGGATCTTCGAGCCGCTGGGCATGGAGCACGCCGCCGTGCTGCCCGAGGACGCGTTGCTGCACCGGGCCAGCGTGGGCCATTTCACGAACCCCGAAACCGGCGATCCGGTGCGCACCTCGTTCGCGTTCCTGCCAATCAGCTTCGCGCCCGCGGGGGCGACGGCGATGATGTCCGCCGCCGATCTCGTTGCTTTCGCGGCCGCCCACATGGCCGACGGCACGGGGCTGAACGGCGCGGCGATCCTCTCGCCCGCAAGCGCGCGCGCCATGCGAACCGAGACCGCGCGCGCGCGCGGACAGGGCTCGCCGGTCGCGTTCGGTCTGGGGTGGATGCTGTCCGAGGGCGGCTTCGTGTCGCACGGCGGCGGCGGCCCCGGCATTCTCGCCACGCTTGTCGCGCATCCCGGGCGCAACGCGGCGGTGGCGGTGGCGGCCAACTCGTCGCACAGCGGCGGGCTGACCAGCGAGCTTGCCGCCAAGTGGATGGAGGAGGCCGCCGGCGTCGCGCCGCCGCAGCCGGTGGTGCGGCCCATCGTCGACGCCGAGGTGGACGCGGCGCGCTACGCGGGCCGCTACGAGAACATCGCCCAGACCTACGAGATCACCGAGATGGAGGGCGGGCTCGGCCTGTCGGTCTGGGCCAAGTTCCCCTTCTACGACGACACCCCGCTGGAGCCCACCCCGCCGGTCGCGCTCAAGCCCGTCGGCGACGACGCGTTCACCTACCCCGACGCGGAGGGGAACGCCACCGCCGCGATCGTGAGCTTCCTCGACCCGCGCCCCGACGGGCGCATGGCCTACATGGCCCAGGGCGCCCGCATGGTGCCCCGCGCGGAATGAGCGGGGGGTCGCCAACCGGCGCCGCAGCCCTCCACCGCAGTGCCGTCGTGGTCGACGGTCACAGCGACATCCTGATCCCCGTCACCGAGGGCAAGATGTCGCTCGGCGACCGCGTGGCCGTGCCCGACCTCGATTGGGAGCCGCCCCCCGGGCTCGAAAACAGCCCCCTGGTCCAGTTCGGGCTCGGCGCGCACACCGTGTGGTTCGGCCCCATGGGCCAGTACGACCTGCCGCGCTGGCGGGAAGGCGGCGTCACCGCCCAGCTCTGCGCCATCTACCTCGACGACGACTGGCTGCGCGATCCCGTCCGGCGGGGCATGGAGATGGTTTGGAATCTGCATGACCAGATCGACCGCCACGACGAGCTCGTGCTGGCCACGACGGTCGGCGACATCCGTCGAGCGAAGGCGGAAGAAAGGGTCGCGCTTGTTCTCACATTCGAGGGTTGCGAAGCGCTTGGCACCGACCCCCGCTTCCTCGACCTGTACTACCGCCTGGGCCTGCGCTCCGGCAGCCTGACCCACACCCGCCGCAACGTCTTCGGCGACGGGTGCTGGGCGGCGGACCGGCGGGGCGGCCTGACCGCGCTCGGCAAGGAGGTCGTCCGCCGGATGGACCGCCTTGGCATCGTGATCGACCTGGTGCACATCGGCGAGGTCGGCTTCAACGAGATCCTCGAGCTGACCGGCAAGCCCGTCATCCTGTCCCACACCACGCCCACCATGTTCCCCGACCCGGCGCCCGACGCGCAGGACCTGCTCGGCGGCAAGCTGCCGCGCCCGCGTCTCGTGCTGCCCCGCGACCGCCCCATGCTCGACGCCCTGGCGGCCAACGGCGGAGTCCTGGGCCTCATCCACGTGGCGCACCGCGACCTGGACAGCGTGGTGCGGGACATCGAGACCGCGCTCGACGCGATGGGCCCCGACCACATCGGGCTCGGCAGCGACCACTACGGCAGGGAGATGGCCCCGACCGGCCTGGAGGACATCGGCAAGCTGCCCCGCCTGACCGACGCCCTGGCCGCGCGAGGCCACCCCGACGACGTGATCGTCAAGTTTCTGGGCGAGAACTACCTGCGCGTGTTCGCCGAAGTGTGGGGTGGCTGAGGGGCAACCGACAACCACAGAGAAGGGAGCACAGCATGGTCAGCTTAGTCGCAACGGCCATGGTGGTTGCCGTGCAGCAGGCGGCGGTGACGGGCGTGGTTCGCGACAGCACGGACCTGGAGCCCATCGCTTTTGCGCGTGTGACGGTCGAGGTCGCGGACGCTCCAGCGAGGGAGGTGGCCGCAGACAGGTTCGGCGCCTTCGCAATAGCTGGAATCGATGCCGCCGACGCGGCTGGGACGGTCACCGTGGAGGCATTTGGATATTCACCCTGGCGCATTGAGCTGGAGCAGGCCTTGGAGGGCGAACTGACTGTCCTGCTGCAACCGCAGCCGATCGCTCTGGATGAGATTCGCGTCGACGCCCGGCGGGCCGCGGACCCCTTGTCCTCGCCTCCCGGAGCCTTTGTGGTCGACCGCGAACTCGTGCGGACACAACCCGTGGTGCTGGAGACGGATGTTCTGCGCGCCACGGCGCTGTCCCCAGCCGCGTCGCCGGCGTCGGACTGGGTGGCGGCGCCATTCATTCGAGGCGGGGCGAGCGAGGGCACGCCGGTCTTCCTGGACGGCGTGCGCATCTTCAACCCGTTCCACGTCGGAGGGTTCGTCGCGGCTCTCAACGCCGAGGCGGTCAATCGCGTGACGCTGCTGACTGGATCGTCCAGCGAGGCGCTGGCAGTGGGGTCGCTGTCGGGCGCCATCGACGTCGCCACCCGCGATGGAGCACGGGACGGCTTCCGCTCAAGCGGGTCGTTGGGCATCGCTTCGGTGCGCATGTCCGCCGAGGGCCCCGTGGGCGAGTCCTCGTCGTTCCTTGTCGATGCCCGGCGATCGTACATCGACCTCCTCACAGCGGGACTGTCGGCGATCATGGACAGCGGCACGGTTCCGTACTCCTTCGGCGACGTGCATGGGAAATTCACAAAGGATCTCGGCGGCGTTGGCCGCATCTCGCTGACGGGCTACTGGAACGACGAAGGTCTCGATTCGAGGCCCGACGAGATTCCTGTGGGAGACGATGCGCTAGGTCGAGCCTCGCGAGCGACCTGGGGCAACATGGCGCTGGCAGGACACTACCGGGACAGGATTGGTTCGGCCGCCCTGGTTGACGTCAGCGTCGGACACAGCCGGTTTTCGGGCGACTACACGGTGTTCCGCGGCAGGACCATGGGCGCCGACACCTCTTCGATTGTGCGGGGCATGATGGGCGAGTATCGGGCCGAAGTGCGGCTCCGGCGGCAGTCGGACGACCTGACGCTCGACGGAGGCGTGCAGGCGACCCGTTTCGAGGCGGCGCACAGGGCGCTGGGAACCGAGTGGGACGGAAGCGACCCGCACGACCTCTTCGAGGCGTTCGATCTGTCGCCCACTTCTACCCGGGTAGCCGCGTTCGGCAGCGCGAAGGCAAGTCTTGGCGGCGGGATTGCGGTTGGAGGCGGCCTTCGCGCCGACCATTTCTTCGGAGTCGAGGCGGCCCTGTCGCCCTTTGTGGAGGTGTCGTACCAACAGTTCCACTGGAAGGGGTGGCTCTCCGCCAGCAGGACGCACCAAGCGCTGGCTTCGATCCGCAGCGAAGAGCCGGTTTCGTCCAGCTACCTGGCCTACGACCTGCTGGCCCCGGTGGAGGAAGGCCCGCTGTTGCGGAACTCCGAGGTGTCCGGCGGCTGGGAGGGCACAATGCGCGGGTTGCGCGTTCGAGTCGAGGCCTTTGCCCGACGCATGGAGAATCTTCGCCTGCCCCCCTTGAACAACAATCCCATCGAGTCGTTCATGCTCGTCGAGCCGTCAAAGCGCGAGCTCGGGACGGGCGCGGCCAGGGGGCTGGAGTCCACCTGGAGCTGGTCTCCGCCCGAGGGCGGGGCGACCCTGGTTGGCAGCTACCGCTGGGCACGGGTGACCAGAACCGTCGGCGGGCGCACCTATGTGCCCCGGTTTCACCGCGACCACGAGGGCGAGTTGAGCGCGAGCCTGCAACGCGGCGGGTCCACTTGGTCGGTGCGCTTCTCGGCCCGCAGCGGACAGCCCACGACCCCCATCGTGGCCTTTCTGCCCTTTGTCGGCTACATGTCCCCGGACGGGCGCGTGGGCGGTCTCTACGACGATGTGCTGAACTTCGCCGGCGAGTACAACTCCGCGACGTTGCCGCCCTACCTGCGAATCGACGTGGGCTGGCGCGGCACCAAGGACGTGGACTGGTTCGGCGGGGGCACTCTGACTCCCTTCGCCTCCATAGCCAACCTCTTCAGCCTTCCGAACGTCGTGGGCGTCGCGCCCGAGGAGCGCAGGGACGGCGCGTCCGAGCGCGTGTACGCGCCCCAGCTTCCCATGGTGCCGTTCCTGGGCCTGGAATTCCGGTTCTAGCGACCGCCGCCACCATCCACGAATTGAGAGGAACTTTCATCATGCAACATGATTCGAATGCAAACGCTCCGCGCTGCGGAATCGTGCGCCGCCGTGGCGCCGCGCTGCGGTTAATCGCCGCGCTAACGGCGCTTGGCTTTGCGGCTGCGTGCGAATACACGCACCCGACGGAGGTCTTCGTTCCCGACGAGGACGTGATAGCGGTCGCCGCCGTGATCGGCGCCGGGTTCGATTCCGCCGCGCTGCTTGCCACATACCCGCACCGCAACGCGCTCGGCGACCCGCCGGTTGTCCAGGCTCAGCTGTCCGGTCCCGGATGGACAGCCACCTTCGTCCAAGATGCCGAATCGACTACTGCACAAGGCCTTTGGGCGTGCAACGTGATCTCTGGCACGGTGGCCTGGAAGGGGCCCTTGTCGTGCTTGCGGGCTCAACTGCCAGAGCCGATCGAGGAGGGCGTCCGCTACACTCTGTCGGGCAACACGGAACTCGGCGCATTCTCCGGAGCCGCCACCGTACCAACGGCCCCGGTGCTTGTGCAGCCATCGGAGCCGTTCGTTGCCACGCCAGCCGAAGACACGTTCAGCGTAGATGTGCAGTACCTAACTCCTGCGGGAACGGATTTCATTGTGGCCGAGGCCGCGAACGTGGTCCAGGTCGTGGTGGACAGCGCTGGCGTCGCGAGCGAGGAGGCTAGATTCATCAAACGCCTCGTCCCCAGAGAGCTGAACCCGGCGGCAGAGCGCGCACGCATCAGAGTCCACGGGTACGACGCTCAGTCGCCATCCAACATTTGGCGGCCTCCCGAATTCCGGATTGATCTCCACCTCGTCGGCTTCGACGAGAACTTCGCCCGTTTTGCCCGGCTCCGCTACGACCGCCTTGTCATCCGGCCGTGGCCCAGCTTCGGGCTGACCGGCGACGAGGGCATCTTCGGCTACTTCGGCGCCGCGTCACGTTCAAACCCAGCCCACCTGATTGTGAGGCCACAATGAAGATTCGGCTGCTGCGGGCTGTCGAAGAGGGTTGCACTGCCGCGCGGCAAGCCACCGTGACGCAAGCGCGGGACTAGTCCGCCACCCCGTACTCGCGAAACACCTCGGCGTTGTGCTCGCCGAGCGCCGGGGCCGGGCGCGCGGCCGCGGGCATCCCGAGCGGCGTGCGCACTTGGAGCGTGCCAGCCGACGACCCGTCCGCGACCTCGAAGAAGACGCCGCGCTCCCGGTGAAGGGGGTGCCGGGCGACCTCGTCGAGCTCCAGCACCGGCTCGCAGCAGCAGTCCCACCCGCCCAGAACCTCGTCCCACTCGTCGCGGGTCTTCCCGGCGAACACCCGGGCGAGCCGGCGCTGGAGCGCTGCTTCTCCGGCGGCGGCGTCCCCCGCTCCCGCCCCGCCCCCGTCCCCGCCACCGGCGGCGGCCCCGAGCCCGGCGGCCTCCCCCAGCGCCCCCGCATCCAGCCCGGCCCCCTCCTCGAGCCGCGCCAGGAACTGCGGCTCGAGCGCCCCGACGCCCATGTACTTGCCGTCGCGCGTCTCGTACACGCCGTACCGCGCGGCGCCGCCGTTGAGCAGTCCCGTTCCCCGGGTCGGCGGCTTGGGCTCGGCGCCCAGGATCCCGAACTCGCTTGCAAGCAGCGCCAGGGCGCCCTCGGTCATCGAAATGTCGAGGTGGGCGCCCTTGCCGGAGCGGCGCCGCTCGACCAGCGCGGCCAGGATGCCGATCGCGCCCCACATGGCGCCGCCGGCCATGTCGGCGATCTGCACGCCCGCCACCGCCGGAGGGCCGCCCGGCGACGCCCCGCTCATGCCCAGCACCCCGGCCAGCGCCAGGCAGTTGATGTCGTGGCCCGCGCGGTGGCGGTACGGCCCCGTCTGCCCGTATCCCGAAATGGAGCACACGACGATCCCCTCGTTGCGCGCCCTGAGCGCGTCGTACCCCACCCCCAGGCGCTCCATAACGCCCGGCCGGAAGCTCTCGACGACCACGTCGGCCCGGGACGCCATCTGCAGAAACCGCTCGCGCTCGCGCTCGTCCTTCAAGTCCATGGCCACCGACCGCTTGTTGCGGTTGACCGAGACGTACCGCCCCGACATCCCGTCGCCGCGGGGGGGAAAGTCGCGCATGTAGTCGCCCACGCGGGGCTCCTCGACCTTCACCACGTCGGCGCCGAGGTCCGCGAGGACCATGGTCAGGAAGGGCCCCGGGAGGAGCCGCGAGAGGTCGAGGACGCGAACGCCCTCCAGGGAGCGGGCAAGTGACATGGGAGTCTCCGGATGGTTAACTTGGCTCCACAATGCTCAACACGATTCGCCGCTTCCGCCACCCGTCGGCCGCCGGGCCCGCCGCCGGCCTCGTCGCGGCGCTTGCCCTGGGGAGCTGTGCCGAGCGCGCCCCGCCGCCGCCCCCGTTCACGCTGCTCGACGCGCCCCGGGACTTCGCCGAGATCGGCGCCGGCACGCAGCCCGCCGCCGACATCGAGGCCATGATCGCGCCGTACCGGCAGCAGATCGAGGAGCAGCTCGGCGAGGTGCTGGGCCACGCCGCCGGCGAGTTCGTCAAGGACGATCCCGAGGGCACGCTCGACAATCTGGTGGCCGACGCGCTGCTCCACGGCGCCCGCAGGCTTGCCGCCGACACTGTGCACGCCGCGCTGCTCAACGAGGGCGGGATCCGGGTGCCGGTGGCGCAGGGACCCATCCTGATGCGGCACGCCTACGAGCTACTTCCGTTCGAGAACTTCGTAACGGTGCTGTCGTTGTCGGGGAAGGAGCTTGAGCGCCTCGCCGACGAGGTCGCCCTCACGCGTGGCGAGCCCATCGCCGGCTGGACGATGGAGCTGGACGGCGACGACGCGGTGAACGTGCGGGTTGGTGGCGCGCCGGTCGATCCGGCGGCCGTCTACCGCCTCGCCACGGTCGACTATCTGGTCAATGGCGGGGGCTCGTGGACCGTGCTGTGGGAGCCCGGGGCGGCCCCGCGCGAGGACCTGACCGTGCTCATCCGGGACGTCTTCGTGGACTACGTGCGCGAGCGCGGCACGGTGGCGCCGACGCTCGACGGCCGCATTCGCCCGGCAGCCGGGCCCGGGGCGCGGCAATGAGGCGGCGCGACTTTGTGCGCGCCCTGGGGGCCGGGAGCGCGGCCGCCGTTGCGGGACTGCTGCCAGGCGCGGAGCGCTCCGCCACGGCTGCCCCGCCCACCATCCCCCCGCCCCGCAACCGAGCGCCCCACCGCTACGGCCCCCTGATCGACGACGGGCTCCGGCTGGTCGTCCTGCACACCAACGACACCCACTCCCGCATGGATCCGTTCCCCGACGATGGCGGACGGTTCGCCGGGCTCGGGGGCGCTGCGCGGCGCGCCACGCTGATTCGGCGGCTGCGGGACGAGAACGAGCATGTGCTGCTGCTCGATGCGGGCGACATCTTCCAGGGCACGCCGTACTTCAACTTCTTCGGCGGCGAGCTCGAATTTCGCGCGATGACGGCGATGGGCTACGACGTGGCCACGCTGGGCAACCACGACTTCGACAACGGGGTCGACGGGCTGGCGGCGATGCTGCCCCAAGCCGGGTTCGAGTTCGTGTCGGCCAACTACGACGTGGGCGGCTCGCTGCTGGACGGGCATGTGCGGCCCTACACGATCCGCGAGTTCGGCGGGGTGAGGGTCGGGGTCTTCGGGCTGGGGATCGCGTTCGAGAAGCTGGTGCTGGCGAGCCTGCACGAGGGCGTGCGCTACACCGACCCGATTGTGGCCGCGCGCGAGGCGTGCCGCGAGCTGCGGGGGCAGGGGTGCGCGCTGATCATCTGCCTGTCGCACCTGGGGTACAGCTATCGCGACCCGGGTCGCCCGAGCGACCGCAGCCTGGCCGAGGCGGTGCCCGAGATCGACCTGATCCTGGGGGGGCACACGCACACGTTTCTGGACGATGCGGTGGTGGTGGGCGGGGGCGCCGGGGCCGGATCGCCCATGGGCGCCACGCTGGTGAACCAGGTGGGCTGGGGAGGGATGCGGCTGGGCCGCATCGACGTGGCGTTCGACCGGGAGGGGGAGGCGTCGGGCTGGGCGTCGGCCGGCTACGACATCGACGACCGGCTGGACGCGCTGGCCTGACGGCTCGGGCGCTCCTCCGCCGGACGCCAGGCCGCCTCGCCGCCCGACGCCTCGCCGCCCCCCGGGTGGGCGGTTCTGCTAGTCGTCTCCTCCGCCCCCGCCAGCGGGCACCATCGCCATGACCGCGCCGCTGATGCCGTACACGATCGCGCCGGTCAGAATGGCGCCGATGAGCCCCATGACGTCGAAGCCCATGCCGCCGATCTGTCCGGCCAGGCCCATGAGCACGCCGAACGTCGCGGCGGCCTTGCCCGCTCCGCCGGCGTCGCTCGCGCCGTGCCACCCGATCACCGTGGCCAGCACGGCCCCGGCGAACAGGTGCCCCACGATCGAGTTCGCGGTGAACTCTGCGCTCATGGACGCCGACACCAGATCGATGCCGATGGCGCCCAGAACCCAGTTGACCACGAACATGGCCACGCCGGCGACGACGGATCCAACCACCCAATTCTTGTCCACGTGTCTCTCCTTGTCTTGGGAGTGGACTGGTTTGGGGACGGGGCAAAGTGGGGACCCGGGGCGCGGTGCGCAAGGGTGCGCCGTGGTCTGTATACGCTATGGGGATACGGGAGGGGTATACGGTTGCGCACCCCGGGGGGTGCCCCGGAGCGCCCTCAGTCCCCGTAGACGAAACGCTCGACCTCGCCGTGAACGCGCTCGACGGTGGCGTCCGAGGGGGGGCGGGTCATGCGCGAGACCAGGATCGTCACCGCGAAGTTGACCCCGAGCGACCACACGGCTTCGTGCACGCCCAGCGGCTGGTAGAACGCCACGCGCGTGAGATAGATGGCGGCCAGTCCAGCGCAGATCCCCGCCGCCACCCCCGCCCCGGTGGTCAGGCGCCTGGTCGGGTAGCAGACGCCCAGCACGCCGGGCATCAGCTGCAGCGCGCCCACGCCGGACAGCGTGACGAGCACCACCAGGTATTCGAGGTTGACCACCGTCAGCAGCCAGCCCACCACCAGCAGCACCGCCACCACCCCGCGCCCGAACGCCAGATAGTGGCGCTGGCTGCGGTCGGGCGCGATGTAGCGCTGGTACACGTCCCGGGTGAGCACGGTCATGTTCGAGTGCAGGATCGAATCGAGCGTCGACATGGCTGCGGCGGTCGCCCCGGCCAGGATCAGGCCGGTCAGCCACGGCGGCGCGTAGCGGAACAGCAGCTCCGGGAAGACGCGGTCCGGCACGGCCAGATCGGGCAGGATCAGCGCGCCGCCCAGCCCCACGAACGCAGCCGGGATGAAGAGCGTCATGAGGTAGATCGGGGTGGTGGCCCCCAGCAGCTTCAGGGTCCTGCTCGACGCGGCCGTGAAGTACCGGATCATCATGTGCGGCTGGAAGATGATCCCGAACGAGAGCGCGATCGTCATCCCGAACCACATTCCCGGGGTGAAGAACCCCTCCGGCCCCGGCAGGCTCAGCATCTCGGGGCGCTCCGCGGCCAGCCTGCGCCACAGCGCCACCGGTCCGCCGAAGAGCTTGTAGGTCAGCAGCAGGCTCCCCCCCCACACGGCCGCGTACATCCAGATCCCCTGGATCACGTCGGTCCAGTACACTGCCCGCAGCCCCCCCACCATCAGATACCCGGCCGCCACCACCAGCAGAATCGCCGACGCGAGCTCGAACGAGATCCTGTCGCCCGTGGCCACCGACAGGATGTACCCCAGCCCCGCCGACTGCACCTGGATGTACACCAGCGTGAAGAGCACCGACACCGCCGCCACGATCACGCGCACCGTCTCGCTCTCGTAGAAGTCGGCCAGCATGTCCGCGGGCGTGATGTAGCCGAACTTCTTGCCCAGCGCCCAGATCCGCGTCCCGATCGTGTACGTGATCGCCCCCACCAGCACCGTCCACGTCCCCGCCATCCAGAACCCGATGCCGTGCGTGTAGAAGAACCCCCCCGACCCCAGGAACGCGAACGCCGAGTGGAAGGTCGCGACCACGGTCAGGTACAGCACGATGAACCCCGCCTGCCGCCCATAGAGGAAGAAGTCCTCCATGTTCGCCGAGCCCCGCCGGTTCGCCACCACGCCGATCACGACCGTCGCGGCCAGGTACAGGAAGATCAGCCCCGTCGAAACGACCCACGCTTCCATGCCGCTAAACGCCCCTGCGCTGCGCCCAGATCAGCACCCCGATCCCGATCACGTACGCCGCCAGCAGGTACGCGAACAGGAAGGGCGTCCCCAGCACCCACGGCTCGATCCGGTTCATGAGCCCGTGCACGATCGGCGGCTGGGCCAGCGCCATCGCCACAAGAAACGCAACCGTCGCGATCCTGCCTTTCCGCGTGCGGGGAAGGTAGTGCGAGCGCGGGATCTTGAGCGGGCGCATGGCGTCGGAGGCTGTGAGGGCGGGGGTGCGAGAACTGGGGTGAAAGCTTACTGCGCTTGGGCGCGGGCCACAAATCGGGGCCGTGGGGCGGCATGCGGCGCGGGGCGTTTGCGGTGGGTCGCCCTCCCGCCTACCTTGCCTGCCCCTCTCGCGGGAGCTTGGTGAACATGGCACGACAACCCGGTTCGACCTGCGGGGCTTGCCGACATACCGCGAGGCCTCGCCCGCGTGTCGTTGCCACGCTGTTCACCCTGCTGTGTCTCCTCCTTTGCGCCCCGGGCGCATTGCGCGGGCAGTCCGCGTGCCCGACGCCCTGGCGCCTGGAAGAGGTTCTTCGGATCGGGTCGCCGGAGAGCGCGGACCTCGTGTCGGGCGTCAGGGATCTTGCGATCGGGCCGGACGGCGCAATCTACGTGGCGCAGGCCTTGGAACCCGCGGTCTCGGTCTTTTCCCGCGATGGCCAACTGCTTCGTCGGATTGGCCGCGCAGGCCGGGGGCCCGGCGACTTCGAGTTGGCGGTCACCGCCTTGGGGTGGATCGGCGATACGCTGTGGGTTGCCGACCTGGAGCGGCTCCAGTTGTTCACCGTCAACGAGCGCGTGCCGGACCAGGTGATTCAGTTTTCGGTGGACGTGCCCGAAGAGGGATCGCGCCTGATGCCACGCCGGTTGCTTGCGGACGGCACGGTGGTCGCCAGCCGTCGCATCACCGACATGAGTGCTCGGGCGGCCCGCGGGGAAGACCCCGGACTTCCGCTTCGGCGCCTCTCGCCTTCCGGCGAAGTCTTGGACACAATCGCCACGGTCGAATGGCCGGGCAGCCTTATCGAGCACGCGGGGAGCCCTCGGCTGGCTCCAGGCATGCACCCCCTCAGGGACCTCCCCCCTGTGGGACTCAAAGAATACCTGACGGCGCTCAGGCCCGACGGCTCCGCTGTCGTACGGATCGGGCGAGTGCTGGAGGACGCGTCGCCCCCGACCTTCGACCTTCTGGTGATCTCGATCAGCGGAGACACGATTCTGCACCGGTCGGTCGAGTACGCTCCTCGCGAGATCACCTCGTCGATGGCACGCCGGTTGGAGGACGAGTATGCGGGGTGGAGCGCTGGGGACTACAGCTCCTCGTCCTGGGGTCCCAGGCGAACGGCCACCACGATCGAGCGTCGGCGTCGCGCGGCTCGCCGAGGGTTCTGGGTTCCGGACTACCATCCCCCGGTCCGGCAGGTCGTGGCTGGCACGGACGGCACGATTTGGCTGCTGCGGGAAATGCGAGAGGATCGCGTTGACGCATGGGAGGTCTACGGCTCGGACGGCACGCTGGAGGGCACCGTGGAGATCGGGGAGGGCCGCAGTTCGCGGGTGCCCTGGCACCCTCGTCTGGCGGTCGCCGTGGCGAGCCGCGATGAACTCTGGGGCGCCACGTACGGCGACTTGGGCGTCCCGTACGTTCATCGGTATGCGATCGATCGCAGTTGCCCGCCCGAACTTGACAGCGGGCGGCCGAGCCTTGACCATTAGGGCACTATGAACACTCGTGCCCGCACCGCCACGCATCATCGTCACGGACACCCCGGAGCGGGGGCCGCGTGACGGTGTAGCCGCATCGAAGGCACGGGACACCAGCAACGCCGGCTTCCTCGGGGGGGTCGGCGCTTTTTTGTGCGCCGGTCGGTTTTCGGTGGTCGGCACGCAAGGAGACGGAAGACCGCAATGAACGGTACAGTGTTGGAGGACGCGCGCGCGGGGGCGCGAACGGCGGCGGCTGCCGAGCGGCCCATTCGCATCGGGTTGCCGAAGGGGCACATGCAGGGCGGCGTCTTCGCGCTGCTCGCCGACGCCGGGATCGATGCCAGCGTGGGGACGCGCAACTACCGGCCCGTGCTGTCGTGGCCCGGCTTCGAGGCCAAGCTGCTGAAGCCGCAGAACGTGGTGAAGATGCTGCACGCGGGGTCGCGCGACGTGGGGTTCGCGGGGGCGGACTGGGTGGCGGAGCTGGGCGCGGACGTGGTCGAGCTGCTGGACACGGGGCTCGATCCGGTGAGGGTTGTGGCGGCGGCGCCCGAGGCGCTGCTGGACGGCGGGGCGCTCCCGGCGGGGCGCCGCCTGGTGGTGGCGACCGAGTACGTGCGGGTGGTGGAGCGGTGGGCGCGCGGGCAGCCGTTCGAGGCGGCGGTGGTGCGGTCGTACGGGGCGACCGAGGTGTTTCCGCCCGAGGACGCGGACCTGATCGTGGACAACACCGCGACGGGAGCGACGCTACGGGGAAACGGCCTCGTGGTCGTCGACACGCTGATGCTCTCCTCGACCCGGTTGTACGCCAACCCCGCCGCCCTTGACGACCCGGGCGGCCGGGCCCGGATCGACGATCTCGTTCTCCTTCTGCAGTCGGTTCTGGAGGCGCGGCGACGCGTGATGCTGGAGCTGAACGTGTCGGAGGAGCACTTCGAGCGGGTGGTTTCGATTCTGCCGTGCATGCGCAAGCCCACGGTGTCTCGGCTGCACGGCGAGAGCGGGTACGCGGTGCGCGCGGCGGTTCCCAGGAAGGCGCTGCCGGGGCTTCTGCTCGACGTGAAGGCGCGGGGCGGCACCGATCTGGTGGTGTCGGAACCGCAGCAGATCGTGCCATGAGCGCGCGCGGCGGCGATGTGATCGACCTGAGCATGAACGAGGGGCGGCCGCCGCCCGGCGAGTGCTTCGGCGTGCTCGAGCGGGCGGGTCCGGGGATTCTGCGCAAGTATGCCGATGCGGCGGCGCTCGAGACGGCGTACGCGGCGTATCTGGGCGTGGGTCCGGCCAACGTGCTGGCCACGACGGGCGGGGACGACGCGATCGACCGGGTCTTTCGGGCGTTCCTGGACGCGGACCGCGAGATGGTGTTCCCGACCCCGACGTTCGAGATGATCCCGGCGTGCGCGCGGATGGCGCGCGGGGCGCTGGTGCCGGTCGAGTACGAGTGGGGCGCGCTGCCGCACGACGAGATCCTGGCCGAGGTGAACGAGCGGACGGGCGTGGTGGCGGTGCTGACGCCGGACAACCCGACGGGGCGCGCCTTCGCCACCCGGGAGCTGCTTCGGCTGGCGGACGCGCTGCCGCCCCATGTGGTGCTGCTGGTCGACTCGGCGTATGCGGAGTTTGCCGACGAGGACCACACGGCGGCGCTGCTCGAGGTGCCCAACGCGGTCATGATCCGCACGATGTCGAAGTCGTGGGGGCTGGCGGGGCTGCGGGTCGGCTTCGCGGTGGGCCCGAAGGAGCGGATCGACGCGCTGCGCGGATTCGGGGGGCCGTACGCGCTGGCGGGGCCGTCGATCGCGATCGCGCTGGACCGGCTGCAGAACGGCGTCGACGAGATGCGCGCGTTCGTGGCGTACGTGCGGTCGCGGCGAGAGCGGCTGGCCGAGGCGATCCGGGGGGTGGGCGGTGAGCCGCAGCCGTCGCAGACCAACTTCGTGTTCTCGTCGTTTCCGGACGCGCGCTGGATTCAGCGCGGGATGGCGGCCCAGGGGGTGCTGGTGAGGTGGTTCCCGCACCTGCCCGAGCACGCGCGGATCACGGTGCCGAGGGACGATGGCGAGCTCGGCCGCGTGGAGCGCGCGCTGGCGTGCCTGGCGGGGGGTGGCGGGGCGGGCGGGGCGGGCGGTGCGGGCGGTGGCGGCGCGGGGCCCGAGGCGCTGCTCTTCGACATGGACGGGGTGCTGGCCGACGTGCGGCGGTCGTACCGCGAGGCGATCGTGCGGACGTGCGCCTCGTTCGGGGTCGAGGCCGACCACGAGCGCGTCGCCGCTGTGAAGGCGGCGGGGAGCGCCAACGACGACTGGGCGGTGACGCGCAGGGTGCTGAAGGGTGCTGGCGTCGAGGTTTCGCTGGCCCAGGTGACGGCGCGATTCGAGGAGATCTACCAGGGCACCGAGGACCAGCCGGGCCTGCGGCGCCACGAGACGCTGATCCCGTCCCGCGAGCTGATCGAGGGGCTGGCGCGCTCGTTCAAGCTGGCGGTGGTGACCGGGAGGCCGCGCGCCGACGCCCTGCGCTTCCTGGACGAGCACGGGCTGGGGGGGTGCTTCCGCGCGGTCGTGTGCCGCGAGGACGGGCCGCTCAAGCCGGACCCGGCGCCGGTGCGGATCGCGCTGGAGCGTCTGGGGGCGCGGTCCGCGTGGATGCTGGGCGACACGCCGGACGACGTGCGGGCGGCGGCGGGGGCGGGGGTGGTGCCGGTCGGCGTGGTGCCGCCGGGTCAGACCGAGGCCGAGGCGGCGGGCGTTTGGGCCGCGCTCGATGGCGCGGGCGCCGCGCGCGTCGTGGAAGGGGACGCCGACTTTGGAGGACTGTTCGATGGGTGACAAGGCGAGAGCCGCGCGGGTGCGGCGCGAAACTGCGGAAACGACGGTCGACGTGCGCCTGGCGCTGGACGGCGGGGGCGGGGCGGCGGGCGAGGGCGGGCGCGCGGACGGCGCGGGCGCGTCGGAGCGCGCGGGCGCGGTCGAAGCCAGCACGGGGATCGGCTTCCTCGACCACATGCTTCACGCGCTCGCCTTCCACGCCGGGTGGAGCCTGCAGCTGAAGTGCGAGGGCGACCTGGAGGTGGACGACCACCACACGGTCGAGGACGCGGGGCTGGCGCTCGGGCAGGCCATGGCCGAGGCGCTGGGCGCGCGCCGCTCGGGCATCGTGCGCTTCGGGCACGCGTACGCCCCGCTGGACGAGGCCCTGGCGCGCGCGGTCGTCGACGTCTCGGGGCGCCCCTGCTACGCCGGCGACCTCGGCCTGCAGCGGGAGCGCGTGGGCGCGCTGTCCTGCGAGATGGTGCCGCACTTCTTCCACTCGTTCGCGCAGGCGGCGGGCCTGACGCTGCACATCGACGTCATCCGCGGCGCCAACGACCACCACCGCATCGAGGCGTGCTTCAAGGCCTTGGCGCTGGCCCTTCGCGCGGCGCTGGCGCCGACGGGCGCCGCCGACCGCGTGCCGTCGACGAAAGGGGTGCTGTGAGCGCACGCAACCGCGTTGTGACCGTCGTGCGCACCAGCACCGCGAACCTGGCCTCGGTGCGGACGGGATTCGAGCGCCTCGGCTGCACGGTCCGCACCACCGCCGATCCCGGCGAAGTCTCGGCCGCCGACCGGCTGGTGCTCCCCGGCGTCGGCGCGTTCGCGGCGGCCCAGCGCGCCATCGCGTCACACGGCCTGGACGACGCCCTGCGCGATCGCATGGAGCGCGGCCGCCCCACCCTGGGCATCTGCCTGGGCATGCAGCTCATGGCGCGCGGCAGCGAAGAGGCGCCCGGCGTGGCCGGCCTGGGCGTGCTCGACGGCGTGGCGGCCAGCTACGAGAGCGGCGACGAGGGCTGGCGCATACCCCAGATGGGCTGGAACCGCGTGGACCCTGCCCCAGGGTGCGAAATCGTGCCCCGCGGATACGCCTACTTCGCCAATTCCTACCGCCTCGCAGCCGTCCCCGGCGACTGGCTGCCCGTCTGGTGCGAGTATGCCGGGCGCTTCGTGGCCGCGGTCGAGCGCGGGCCCGTGGTGGGCTGCCAGTTCCACCCCGAGCTGTCCGGCGACTACGGCAAGGCGCTCCTCACGCGCTGGCTGGAGGCCCGTTGAATGCTGCCGGTCCGCATCATTCCCTGCCTTGATGTCCGCGACGGACGGGTCGTGAAGGGCGTGAAGTTCCAGGGTTTGAAGGATCAGGGCGACCCGGCCGCGCTGTCACGCGCCTACGAGGAACAGGGGGCCGACGAGGTTGTCGTCCTGGATGTGACAGCCACCCCGGAAGCGAGGGGCACCCGCCTGGACACGGTGGCTGCGGTGCGGGCGCGGCTGTCGGTGCCCCTCACCGTGGGGGGCGGAATCGGCGGGATCGCCGACGCGGCGGCCCTCCTCGAGGCCGGCGCGGACAAGGTAGCCGTGAACACGGCGGCGCTGCGGCGCCCCGCGCTGCTGTCCGACCTGGCCGCGCGCTTCGGGTCGCAGTGCGTGGTGGCGTCGATCGACGCGCTGGGCGGGGGCGCCGCTGGAGGCGGCTACCAGGTCGTGGTGCGCTCGGGCACCGAACGGGTCGCGCGCGACGCCGTGGCGTGGGCGCGCGAGGCGGTGGAGCGGGGCGCGGGCGAGATCCTGCTCACCAGCATCGACCGCGACGGCACGCGCAGCGGCTACGAGCTCGCGCTCCTGGGCGCGGTGCGCTCCGTGGTGCGGGTGCCGATCGTCGCGTCGGGGGGCGCCGATTCGCCCGCCCACATGGCCGACGCGGTCCGCGCCGGGGCCGATGCGGTGCTGGCCGCGTCGATCTTCCACCAGGGCAACTGGACGGTCGCAGGCGTGAAGGCGGCGCTGGCGGGGCTGGGCGTGGCGGTGCGGCCCGGACACGCGGACGCGGCGGCGCACGCGGCGGCGGACGCGGGGGCGGGCGCGCCATGATCGTCCCCTCGATCGACCTCATGGACGGGCAGGCCGTGCAGCTCGTGCAGGGCCGCCGCAAGGTACTCGACGCGGGCGATCCGCGTCCGCTCGCCGCGCGCTTCGGGCGCGTGGGCGAAGTCGCGGTGGTAGACCTGGACGCCGCGCTCGGGCGCGGGAACAACGCGGACCTGATCGAGGAGCTGTGCGCGATCGCGCCGTGCCGCGTGGGCGGCGGCATCCGCGACCTGGACGGCGCGCTCGAATGGCTGGACCGCGGCGCCGCGAAGATCGTTCTCGGCACGGCGGCCGTCCCCGCGGTCCTCGAGCGGTTGCCGCGCGACCGGGTCGTGGCCGCGCTGGACGCCTGGGAGGGCGAGGTGGTGGTCAAGGGCTGGACCGAGCGCACGGGACGCACCGTGTACGACGGCATGCGCGAGCTGCACGGCCTCGCAGGCGGCTTCCTCGTCACCTTCGTCGAGGGCGAGGGCCGCGAGGGCGGCTTCCCGCGCGACCAGATCGCGCCTCTGGTGGAAGCCGCCGGCACGTCGCGACTGACCGTCGCGGGCGGCATCACCACCGCCGACGAAATCGCGTGGCTCGACCGCTCCGGCGCCGACGCCCAGGTGGGGATGGCGCTCTACCGCGGCCGCCTCGATCTGGCCGAGGCCTTCGCCGCGCCGCTCCGGAGCGAGCGCCCCGACGGGCTCTGGCCCACCGTGGTGGCCGACGAGCGCGGCGGCGCGCTAGGCCTGGCCTGGTCGAGCCTCGAGAGCGTGCGCACGGCGATCGACGAGGGCATCGGCGCGTACCACTCCCGTTCGCGGGGGCTGTGGCGCAAGGGCGAGACCTCGGGCGCCACCCAAGCGCTGGTGCGCATCGAGCCCGACTGCGACCGCGACGCCCTGCGCTTCACGGTGGGGCAGGCGGGCGTGGGGTTCTGCCACACCGGCCAGTGGACCTGCTTCGGCCCGGCGGCCGGACTGCGCAGGCTGGAGCGGACGGTGGAGTCGCGCAAGGCCGACGCCGTGCCCGGTTCGCTGACCGCCCGCCTGCTCCGGGACGACGCGTTCCTGAGGGGCAAGCTCGTCGAGGAGGCCGACGAGCTGGGGCGCGCCTCGGGGGCGGAGCGGGTCGTCGAGGAGGCGGCCGACGTGATGTACTTCCTGACCGTGGCCCTGGAGCGCGCCGGCGCGAGCCTCGCCGACGTCGAGCGCGAGCTCGACCGCAGGAGCCTGAAGGTGAAGCGCAGGGTGGCGTCGGAGCCGAGCGGCCCGGCGGCGGGTTCGGGCGATGGGTGAGGGCGGGGCGGGCCGCAAGGCGGAAGCGCGGGCCGGGGGCTCCGAGCGGCCGCGCGTGCGGCTGAGAAGGGTCGAGGCCGCCGAAGTGGGCCGCGCGCGCCAGCCCGCGGTGCCGCCCGAGGTCATCCCCGACGCGCTCGAGATCGTCGAGGCCGTGAGAAGGGGCGGGGAGACGGCGCTGCGCGAATACGCGGAGCGGTGGGACGGTCTGGAAGCCGGCGGGGCGCTGGTCAGAACGCCCGCCGAGATGAATGCGGCGCTCGAATCGCTGCCCGCTGGGGATCGCGAGGTGCTGGAGCGCGCCGCGGGCCGGATCGAGCACTTCGCCCGCGCGCAGCTGGAGTCGGGGGGCGGGGCGGTGGCCGTGCCGGTGGAGGGGGGCATGGCGGGCGACCGGGTGGTGCCCGTCGCCGTGGCGGGCTGCTACGCGCCGGGAGGGCGGTTTCCGCTGCCGTCTTCGGTGCTGATGACGGCTGTGACGGCCAGGGTGGCCGGGGTGCGCGATGTGTGGCTGGCCTCGCCGAGACCGTCCCGCGAAGTGATGGCGGCGGGGGCGGTGGCGGGGGTGGGGGGGCTGCTGGGGGCGGGGGGGGCGCAGGCCGTGGCCGCCATGGCGTACGGCGTGGGCGGCGTGCCGCGATGCGATGTGGTGGTGGGGCCGGGGAACGTGTGGGTGACCGCGGCCAAGCTGCTGCTGTCGGGCGAGGTCGGCATCGACCTGCTGGCCGGACCCTCCGAGCTCGCCGTCCTCGCCGACGAGTTTGGAGACGGGACGCTGATCGCCGCCGACCTGCTGGCGCAGGCCGAACACGATCCGGCCGCGCTGCCGGTGCTGATCACCACCTGTGCCGACCTGGTCGACGAGGTCGAGGAAGAGCTCGCCTTCCTGCTGGCCGACCTGCCCACCGCCGAAACCGCCATCGCGGCCCTGCAGAACGGCTTCGTCGTCGTCG
Source organism: Longimicrobiales bacterium (assembly GCA_965221535.1). Classification (GTDB taxonomy): domain Bacteria; phylum Gemmatimonadota; class Gemmatimonadetes; order Longimicrobiales; family Gaopeijiaceae; genus Bin94. The sequence continues at coordinate 845,510 of OZ244894.1, forward strand.
CGGAGGAAGACGAGGCGCTGCGCTGCTGCGAACAGCTGGCGCCCGAGCACGTGCAGCTCCACGGAGAGCGCGCCCACGAATGGGAGCAGCGGCTCGACACCTTCGGGTCGCTGTTCGTCGACGCGTCCGTCGCCGAGGTGTTCGGCGACTACGGCGCGGGCCCCAACCACACCCTGCCCACGGGCGGGACGGCGCGCTTCGCCGGGGGGCTCTCGGTCTTCTCGTTCCTGCGGCGGCCCACCTGGCTCAGGCTGGGCCCCGGCCCGGAACGCGACCTTGTGGCGAGGGACTCGGCGGCCCTAGCGCGCATGGAGGGGCTCGAGGCGCACGCGCGCGCGGCAGAGATGCGGGTGGTCGGCTCGGGGCGGTGGCGGGCCGAAAGGTCCCGCGCCCGCCGACTTGCACAAGAGGCCGAAGGGCCGGTAGGATGACCGCACGCCTTCCTGGCTCGACTTCGGGCCCCGCCCCTGGCTTGCGGCCTCTTGCGCGCGGCCCCCGGATGCGGTCCGTGGATTGTGGCCCTCGGACTGTGGCCCCTGGCTTGTGAAAGATTTCACAATGGCACGTTGGGTTGGTTTCATGCGCTGGCACCGTTCGCCGAGCCGCACCTCGGTGGCCCGGCGCCCCCGGCGCCACGCCGGGATCGTTCGCAAGCTGCCGGGCGTCCTAGCCGCGGCCGCCACGGTCCTTCTCGTCGGCCCCCGGGCGGGCGTCGCCCAGGACGTGGGGGACCGGGTGCGCGTGGTTCTCGTTGGCGAGACGCTGATCGGCCAGGTCTCGGGCGTGCAGGACGACGGCTTTCGCATGACGCTTCCCGACGGCGCGTCGCGCACGGTCCGGCGCGGCGAGGTGCGCTGGCTGGAGCGGGACGTGGCAGACGGGACCAACGCCATTCCGTGGGCGACGAAGGGCTTGGCCAGAGGGGCGCTCGGCGGCGCTGCAATCGGGTTCCTGCTCGGCATGGCGGTCGGACCCGAGTGCCTGGAGTCCGAGTGCCGCTTCACCGTCGCCGAACGCGCCCGGGCCGGCGCCCAGTACGGGCTTGGCTACGCCGGGATCGGAGGGGTGTTCGGCGGCGTCACCGGCCTGATCCTCGGCTCCCGCAGCCAGCGCGACGACTGGCAGGTCATTGCGTTGCCGCAGGGCGCCGGCTTGATGGTGGGCGTGCGGCTCCGCTTCTGATCCGACGGGGCGGCAAGGGTCGCGCTTCAGTCACATGCCTGGCAGGACCTGCGGCCGCGTCGGCCAGATCTGCACCGGCACCCGCCGCTTCGGGCACCCTCGCGCCGGTCACCAGCCCCGCCCCGCCCGCGCGGTCGGCGGCCGCCTGCGTGCAGCGCGCCCCGTGCCGGGCGTTTTCGGGGATTCGGGCGAGCCACTCGTCGAACTCTTCCAGAAGCGGGACGCACAGGCCTGCGTTGTTCTGCCAGAAGAACTCGCGCAGCTGGCGCAGGGACACCATCGACGGGGGCACGGCCGAGGTCAGGCTGTTGCCGGCCACGATCAGGCGTCGCAGCCCGGTCAGGTTGCCAAGGCTCGACGGCAGCGGCCCCGAAAGTCTGTTGGTGCACAGAAACAGCTGGGTCAGGCCCGAGATGTTGCCCAGCTCGATGGGCACCCGCCCTTCGAGGTCGTTCTTGCACACCGCGAACGAGGTCAGGCGCGCAAGGTTGCCGACCTCGGGCGGGATCGCCCCTTCCAGCGTGTTCGACCCCAGCTCAAGGTTCGTCAGGCTTCCCAGGCCGCCGATTTCGGGCGGGATCGGGCCGGTCAGGAGATTGCCGCCCAAGTCCAGCCGCTCGAGGCTTCCCAGCCGACCGATTTCGGGCGGGATGGCGCCGTCGATCACGTTGCGCCCGCTGGCCCATCCCCAGCCTAGGTTCAGCACGCGAAGCTCTTCGAGCCGACCGATTTCGGGCGGGATCGGCCCGGTCAGCCGATTCCCGTACAGGATCAGCCATTCCAACCCCTCCAGATTGCCGATTTCGGGCGGGATCGGACCGCTGAGCTCGTTGCTGTAGAGAAGCAGCGAGTCGAGCTGAGCGAGGTCGCCGATTTCGGGCGGAATCGGGCCGCTGAGCGTGTTGGCGCCCAGGCTCAGCAGGCTCAGGTTGGCAAGGTTGCCGATTTCGGGCGGGATCTCGCCGCTCAGGCGGTTCCCTTCGGTCGGATTGGAGTCGATTCCGCAGAGCGCCAGGCGCCTGAGCCGCGTGAGGCGGCCGATTTCGGTCGGGATCGGCCCAGTGAGGCGGTTGTAGCACAGGTCGAGCGACTCGAGCCGCGTCAGGTTGCCGATTTCGGGGGGGATCTCGCCGCTGAGCCGGTTGCCGAAGGCGCCAAACCACTCCAGCTCGGCGAGGTTGCCGATTTCGGGCGGGATGGGGCCGGTGTGGGCGTTGTAGGTCAGCTCCAGCGACTTCAGCCGCCGGAGGTGGCCGATTTCGGGCGGCAGGGGGCCCGCAAGGCTGTTCTCCCCGATGTGCAGCGACTCCAGGCGGGTCAGGCTCGCGATTTCGGGCGGGATCGTCCCGATCAGACCGTTGCCGGTGAGCAGCAGGTGCTGAACCTGCCCGTCGTCGTCGAGCAGCACGCCGTGCCACTCGGACAGCGGGGCGTCGGTCAGCCAGTTGGTGTTCTCCTTCCACAGCGCGCCGCCGCCGGCCTCGTAGATGGCCTGCAGGACCCGCCGTTCGGGAAGCGGAACCGAGGTCAGCGCGGCCGAGCCGCTGAGGCGCCCCAGCGTTGCCGTGATCTCGAACGGACCCGGGGCGCGGGCGCGCACCCAGCCCTCGCCGTCGACGGTGGCAATCCCGGGGTTGCTGGATTCCCAGGAAAAAAGCGCGCCGACCACTGCCGATCCCGCCGCATCGGACGCCTGGGCGGCCATCTGCACCGAGTCGCCGACGATGAGCGAGTCCGTGGGCGCGGCGACCGCCACAGTCGTGGCGACCTGCTCGACCTGCACGAGCGCGGTGGCGGTCGCTGCCCCCGCGGTGGCGCTGATCGTGGTGCTGCCATCGGCCACCGAAGTGACCAGCGCGCCGGACGGCTGCCCTGCCGGCTCGACCCGCGCCACCGCGCCGTCCCGGGAGCTCCACACGATCGCCGGATCCACGATGACCTCGCCGCTCTCGTCCCGGACCGTCGCCGTGAGGCGCGCGGTGTCTGCGAGCGAGGCGAAGCCGAGCGAGGTCGGCGCCACGGCCACCGACGCAGGCACGGGAGGGCCCGGGTCGCAGGCTGTCGAGCCGCCCACCAGCAGCGCTGCGAAGAGCGATGCCGCCGTCCGCGCGGGGCGGCCTGCGGCACGAACGGCCCGTGCAGCACCGCCCCGCTGCACCCGCGATGTAATGTCAACATTACATAATGTCATGTTTTGTTTACTTTCCCTGCCGGGCCACTCATCCGCCAGACGGTCGGGCGGCAGCTGCTCGGCACGAGTCGGAACCCAACCAAGTTAGCCTTGTGTCCCAGCTCGCGGGGGCTCGGCGGCAAGCGCGCCAGGGCCTCGGACAAGCTCCCCTTCGTGCTGCCCGTGGTCGTCTACAACGGCAGGCGAGCCTGGAACGCCCCGACCGACCTGGGCGAAATGATCGGCCCTGCGCCCAGCGCGCCGGTCGCATACCCACCCCGGTTCCAGTATCTTCTCGTCCAAGTCCGGTCGCTCGATTCGGCCTCGCTGGACCCAAGCAACGTACTCGCCATGATTGCGAAGTTCGAGCGGGCGCCCACGACGGAGGCGCTGGTGGAGCTGGTGTCTTCCCTAGAGGAGTGGCTGGATTCGGTCGGGGTGCCGGGGCTTCGGCGGGCGTTCGTGGCGTGGGCCGGGCAGGTGGTGGCGGAGGGGCGCGGTCTGGAGGGCCGGGAGCTGGAGCGGGAGCTGAGCAAACTGGAGGGAGGAGCCATGAGCACGTTGCTGGAGCGGGCGCGAGAGTGGGGCAGGCAGGAGCGGCTGAAGCGCGACGAGGCCTTCGAGCGGGGGATGGAGCGAGGGATCGAGCGAGGGATCGAGCGGGAGCGCAGCTTGTTGCATCGGCTGGTGGTGCGCAGGTTCGGGGCAGCTGCGGCCGACGAGATCGCGCCTGAGCTCGAAGGGCTCGCATCGCCCGACGACATGGCGGCCATTGCGGACGCCGTGATCGAGTGCCGGAGCGCCGAGGAGTTCCTGCGCCGGGTCCGCCAGACGTGAAGTTGTCGACCTAGTCCCAGATCGGCATCGGCGCCAGTCGCACATTGGCGGCGCGCTTCATGAAGGCGTGCGTGTAGGCGCGGATGTGTCTGCCCCAGCCGTACACCTCGATCATGTAGAGCTGGCTGGTCGGAATGCCTTCGAGCTCGGTCCAGCCGCCGATCAGCGGAAACTCGTCCAGGTACACCGTGGGCCTGATCGCGCGACCGCGGGAGTAGATGCACCTGTCGATGCCGCAGGGCGTGACCATCACCCCGGGACGGGAATCGACGAACTCGGCGGCGGACCAGTACATGCTGCTTGCAAGCTGCTCCTCGTCGTACGCGCGGACCGGGGTCGCCACCGCCCGCCGCCGGCGCTCGAAGCGGTCCGACACGATTTCGAGGCCCTCCAGGAGCACCGGGTCGGGCTGCATCCGCAGCGTGACCGACTCGCCCGCCGGATCCGACTCCAGCCAGGAGTGCAGCGTCACATAGCCCAGCCGCTCGATCGTGACGCGGTGGATGCCGGATCCGAACCCGCACAGAAGAAAGCGACCGCTATCGGTGGTCAGCGAACCCCATTCCGAGGCGTGCACCGTCACGTGGGCTCTGGACAGCGGCGCCCCCGTCTCGGAGTCCACGATGAGCCCGACGATCCGGGCGTCGTCGTCCTCGCAGACGGGCTGCTGCTGCGCGCCGATCGGGGACGCCGGCAGGACGGCAGCGCACAGCACGGCCAAGCTTGGGCCAAGTGCGCGGACAAGCTGGCGTACAAGTTGCGGCTTAGACATTGCGCACGCTCCTGTTGAAATGGGGCGCCGACTCGTGCAGCGCGGCCCCGACCCCACCACATTAGTCCGCGACCCGGCTTTCTGGCAAGCAGAGGGCGGCACCCGGGCAGGAGGGCGGCACCGCATGGTCGATGAGCAGAAGAGCAAGCGCGCGGCGGCGCCCGCCTTGTGAGCGCGGCCACCGGACCAGCCGTCCCTGACGGGCCGGCAGCGAAGCCGCCGCTCTGGACCCCGTCGCGGGAGCGCGTCCGCGCAAGCGGCCTGGCCGACTTCGCGGCGCTGGTGGCGGGGGCGCGGGAACGGAAGGGCGACGGTTGCGCTTCGCCGATGGGGTCGCCGTCCGAGAGGGTGACCTCGGCCGGGGCGCCGGGCGGAGACCGCGACGGCTACGAGGCGCTGTGGCGGTGGTCGATCGAGCGGCAGGCCGAGTTCTGGGGCGCGGTGTGGGACTGGTGCGGCATCGTGGGCCACAAGGGCGACCGCGTCTTCGCGCCCGGCGACCACATGGCCGAGGCGCGCTACTTCCCGGACGCGCGGCTCAACTTTGCCGAGAACCTCTTGCGCCGCCGCACCGACGAGCCGGCGATCGTGGCGGGGACCGAGGACGGCCGCCGCCGGGTGGTGAGCTGGCGGGAGCTGCACGACCTGACCTCGCGCCTCGCCCAGGCCATGCGAGGGGCGGGCGTAGGGCCCGGCGACCGGGTCGCGCTGCTGCTCCCGAACGTGCCCGAGGCGGTTGCCGCGATGCTCGCCGCGGCGTCGATCGGCGCCGTGGTTGCCACCGCGTCGCCCGACTTCGGCGTGCGCGGCGTCATCGACCGCTTCGGCCAGGTGAACCCGCGCCTGCTCTTCGCGACGGACGGCTACCGGTACCGGGGCCGCCCGTTCGAAACGCTCTCGCGCGTGCCGGCCATTCTCGACGGGCTGCCCACGGTGGGGCGCACGGTGGTGGTGCCGAACCTGGGCGGTCCGGGCAGCGCAGCCGGGGTGGACGCCGCTTGGCCGCGCGGCCAGGCGCGGAAGATGCGCCGCGCGGTCCAACTCGACCATTTCATCGGGGGCTTCGAGGCCCGCGACATCGACTTTGCGAGGCTTCCGTTCGATCACCCCATCTACATCCTCTTCTCCTCGGGAACCACGGGCGTGCCCAAGTGCATCGTGCATCGCGCGGGCGGCGTGCTGTTGCAACACGTCAAGGAACATCGGCTGCACTGCGACGTCGGGGCCGGCGACCGCGTGTTCTTCTTCACGACGCTGGGCTGGATGATGTGGAACTGGCTGGTCTCGGCGCTGGCCTCCGAAGCGACGATTCTGCTGTGGGACGGATCGCCCGTGCACCCCGACGGCGCGGCGCTCTTCGATTTCGCCCAGGACGTCGGCATGTCGCTGATGGGCGTCTCGCCGGGGTATCTGTCGGCGCTGCGGAAGGCGGGGGTCAGGCCGCGCGAGACCCACGACCTGCCGTCGCTGCGCACGCTGCTATGCACGGGTTCGCCGCTGGCGGGTCCGGGATCCGAATATGTGTACCGGCATGTCAAGCGCGATGTGCACCTCGCGTCGATTTCGGGCGGCACCGACCTCTGCGCGTGCTTCGTCGGTCCCGTCCCCGGTCGGTCCGTGCGCGCCGGCGAGATTCAGGGGCCCGTGCTGGGCATGGCGACCGACGTGTATTCGCCCGACGGAGATTCGATGGATGAAGGAAAGGGCGAACTTGTCTGCACCCGCCCCTTTCCGTCGCTGCCGCTGGGCTTTCTGAACGACGACGAGGGGAGCCGCTACCGGGGCGCCTACTTCGAGCGGTTCCCCGGGGTCTGGCACCACGGCGACTACGCCGAGAAGACGGCTGCGGGCGGGTACGTGATCCACGGCCGCTCCGACGCGACGCTGAACGTGCACGGGGTGCGGATCGGCACGGCCGAGGTCTACCGCCCGGTCGAAGCCATGCCCGAGGTCGCCGAGGCGCTCGCCGTCGGGCAGCGGTGGGAGGCGGGCACGCGCATGCTGCTGTTCGTGCGGCTCGCGCCGGGTCTGCGCCTCGACGCTGCGCTGCAAGAGCGCATTCGCACGACGCTGCGCGAGCAGGCGAGCCCCCGCCACGTCCCCGCCAAGATCATCCAGGTCGCCGACATTCCGCGCACCCGAAGCGGCAAGATCGTCGAGCTGGCTGTCGCGGCGGTCGTGCACGGCGAGCCCGTGCAGAATGTCGAGGCGCTGGCCAACCCCGAGGCGCTGGAGTGCTTTCAGCCGCCCTCGCTGGACGCCTCCGCCCTCGCCAGCAGCAGCGCCGACGATCCGGCCATTTCCCGGTAGTACCGCACGAATCGGCGCGTCTCGGCTGCGTCGTACGCGGCCAGGTTCTCGGCCCAGCGATAGCCGATCGGCTGGAACCAGAGTTCGGCTTCGATGGCGAAGGGGGCGTCCTGCGGGTTCACGGGCACGGTGTAGTGCACGCGGTCGGAGCCGGCTGCGAAGTCGGGGTCGTCGTCGGCGATGCCGACTGGGGCCACGCGGGCGTCGGCGCGGGCGGGGTCGAAGCCCTCGGGGAGGATGCGGTTGTCCTTGACCCAGCGGTGGGCCGACATGAGGCCGGTGGTGACGGCGCCGTCGCCGTCGACCATGACGCCCTGGTAGATCTGCACATCGTCGGGCGAGGTGATGACGGTGTGGTGGGGCTCGTAGGCGGCGCCGTCGGCGTCGTGGTCGTCGCCGGCGATCCGGCCGTCGGCCATGAGCGCGCCCGATTCGAAGACGCGCTCGCCCCATCGGTTGGTGACCGCGAAGCGCAGCCAGGCGCGGCGCGACGGGTACGCGGTCGGGAACTTGTGGCCGGCCTGGTTGCGCACCGTCACGGTGGCCTCGAGGCGCTCGCCGCCGATGCCCACGCCGCCGATCTCGACGGTGGCGGTGGCCGTGCGGAGGTGGTCGGCGGTGCGCTGCGCCGCGAGCTCGAGCTCCTGGGGCAGCGCGGTGACGCCGAGCTCGGCGCGGTAGCGGTTCAGCATGCGCAGCATGAAGAAGTTGCCGCCGCGAAAGACGTGGCGGGAGACTTCGGGGCGCGCGCGGCCCAGCACGCGGGTGACCGGCACGTCCTCGCCGACCTCGGGCATGTGGCAGTCCTGGCAGCTGTGTTCCCGCTCGGCGCCCTCGGCGTAGACGCTGGCCTGCCATTCGAGATAGGGGGACTGCTCTACGAACGCCGGGTCGCTCGCGCCGGAACCCACGGGGTGGGTGATGACCGTGTGGCACGACGCGCACAGCCCCGAAGACGAGATGTGCTCGCCGAGCGTGGGGCGGAACCCGGTGGCCGAGTGCATGATGCCGACGCCGCCCTGGTCGGGCTCGAACGGGCCGAACACGGGACGACCCTCGGGCGGCGCTTCGGACGAGACCTCGAAGCGGGCGGTGAAGGTCTCTTCGCTGCCCAGGCCGTCGGGCTGGATCTGGTGGCAGAGCGAGCACGAGACGCCGTCGGCGGCGAGGTCGGCGTACGGTCCCTGGGCATCGCCGATCGGCAGGTTGGCGAAGACCTCGCCGGGGCGTCCGTCCCGGAGCGCCGCCACGGTGGCCATGGGCATGTGGCAGCGCGCGCACTCGGCCTCGATCTCGGGGGCGGCCTCGGGATGGTCGATCACCTCGCGGCGCACCGCGGCATGGAAGTAGGGGTCGCGCGCGGCGTTCGCCATCATGGAGGCGCGCCAGTCGAAGCCGATCGAGACGTCGGCCCCGTCGGCGGCGACCACGCCCACGTGGCAGGCGATGCAGCGGTCGGCGGTGCGGAAGTGGTCCGCCGGAGCGGCCAGCTCGGTGGTGTCGGCCAGGACTGGGGCGGGGTTCGGCGTCGGGGCGCCGGCGCTCGCGAAGAGGCCGCCGGCGGCGAGACAGACGGGGGCCCCGACGGCCAGCCACGAAACCCGGAACGCGAGCGCTTGCGTTGAAATCGTCGCCACGATGGTCACCACCCCTCGAAGAAGCCGCCGTCGAACCAGTCCAGCAGGATGTAGGAAACGAGGCGGACGGATCTGGCCGTCTCGCCGGCGTTGCCCGTCACTGGAATGAGCAGGCCGAAGTTGGCCAGGACATGCTGTCTGGTGTTGAGCGAAACCTGCGCCTGGGGCACGAGATCGAACGCGGTCGCCGCGCCCGACTCGAAGCCGCGCTTGAGCTGCATTTCGAGCATGGGGGTCCACACGCGGCCCCACTGGCCCTCTGTGAAGCTGCGTCCCAGCACGACGCGGCCAAAGGCCTCGCTCGCCCCGTCGTAGAGCGGCACCTCGAAGCCGGCGTGCGCCTGGACGAAGCCGTCGTCGGGAAGGATCTGGCCGTAGGACGCGAAGGCTTCGAGCGCGTTGCCGGGGGCGCCCAGCCCGGCGGTCTCGTCGCCGGTGGAGAGGATGACTTCGCCGCCGACCGAGAAGATCCGGCCAAGGTCGAAGTCGTGGTGGAGGGCGTGCTTGACGCCGACCACAAGGTCGCCGGGGCCGTGCCTCAGGCCGTCGCCGGGCGGCGCGTCGCCGTCGGGGTCGACGTCCTGCGCGCCGCCGCTGCGCCATGCGTAGGGGATGACAATTTCCACCTGACTGCGCGGACCGAACCGCTGCTCGTACACGTATGCCGCCGAGACGCCACCGTCGCTCTCCAAGTCCACACCCAGCTCGACCACCCATTCGTCTTCGGGGTACGCCTTCTCGGCGAACAGGGGGCGGGGCAGGTTGAGCTCGCCGCGCGGCCAGTCGTCGTTGGCGCAGAGGGTGCGGATGTAGCCCATGACGCGGCCAAGCTGCTCTTCGGTGAGCGCGCCGCGGAAGGCCGGCATCATCTCGCTGAAGCCGCGGACGGGGCCGCCTTCGTGCGCGACCGCGATCCAGTCGGCGTCGGGCTCGCGGGCCGCGAAGTCGCAGTCGGTGAAGTCGGGCACCTCTTCTTCGAAGGCGAGCAGGGAGGGGGGGAGGCCGGTGCCGTCGAGGCCGTGGCAGTTGGCGCACGACGCGGCGTAGACGGCCTCGCCGGGGGCGTCGGCCAGATCCTGGCCGTTGGCCGCCAGGGGGAGCTGCGCGGTTGCGGGGCCGGCGAAGGCCAGCGCGAGCGTGGGGGCGGCGGCCAGCGCGATCGTGCGCAACGTCAGATCTTCTTGAGCAGCCACCTGAGGACTGCGCGAACGACGGTCTTGAGGACTTGTGCCATGGCGTGCTTTCCCTCCGTTTCGGTGCGGAGCCGCCGGGTCAGACAAGCGTGAGCTCCGTTGTGATTTCGATGCTGTTGTGCAGCGTCCGGTAGACGGGGCACCGCATGGGGTGGATGTCGAACGCCCGCTGGACTTTCGCCTGGTCCTCGTCCGCCGCCCGCAGCTGGTACTTCACATGGATGCGGCGGATGACCAGAACGCCGTCCTCCTTGCCCACATCGCCCCGCACGTCCGCGGCGAGCCTGCCGCCCGACGCGTCGATCCCGCGTGCCTCCAGCACGCCTCCGAAGGTCCCGACGAGTCAGCCGCCGGTCGCTGCGACCACGTAGTCCAGGGTGGTCGTGGTCTCTGTGACGACGCCGCTCACCCCGTAGTGCTCCGCGATGGCGCCGTGGACGCCGAACTCGACCGGGCCGTCGCGGGCCGGGAGGTGGGCGAGCCGGTGCGGCCCGCGGGTGCGCTCGATGCGCACGGTCGATTGGTACACTGTGTCGCTCATTGGCGCTGGACGGGGGGCTGAGGGGGCGGGCGGGCGCAAGGCGCTTGCGGTGCGAGGGGGCGGTTCGGGCGCCCCCGGCGACGCGGAACAATAGTGTTCCGGCCCGACTTGGGCCAGTTTTCATCATGAACAAGCTTTGCGGAATTGCGACGGCGGCGCTGGCCATCGGGGTCCTGGCCGGCCCTGCCCGCGCCCAGTCCGACCCCGAGGTGCTCCGGATCATCGACGAGGTCGACCGGCTCATGCGGGGCGAATCCAGCGCGGGGCTCATGCGCATGGAGATCGACACCGAGAACTGGTCGCGGGCGCTTGAGATGCGGATCTGGTCGCTGGGGACCGAGCATTCGCTGGTGCGGGTCGAGACGCCCCCGCGCGAGGCCGGCACGGCGACGCTGATGGTCGACAACGAGGTCTGGAACTACCTGCCCAACGTGGACCGCACGATCAAGGTGCCGCCGTCGATGATGCTCGGCTCGTGGATGGGCTCGCACTTCACCAACGACGATCTGGTGAAGGAGAGCCGGCTGGTCGAGGACTATGACATCGTGATCTCGCACGACGGTTCGCGCGACGGCGAGGACGTGTGGGAATTCACACTGACGCCGAAGCCCGAGGCGCCGGTGATCTGGGGCCGGATCGAGCAGCAGGTCCGCAAGCGGGACCGAATGCCGCTGTGGGCGCGCTACTACGACGAGGACGGGAGCCTGGTCCGCACCATGAACTTCTCGGACTTCCGGGTTCTGGGCGGACGCACGCTGCCGACCCGGATGGTGATGGAGCCCACCGACGGCGAGGAGCGCACCGTGGTCGTGTACCTGGAGCTCGAGTTCGACGTCGGCCTCGACGAGGACTTCTTCAGCCTGCGGAACCTGCGGGCGCGCCGTTGAGCTGCTGGCGGCGGATCGCGTGGCGCAACCTGTGGCGCAACCGCCGCCGCACGGCCATCACGGCCTCGGCGCTTTCGTTCGGCTTCGTGGCGGCCGTCCTGATGATCGCCTTCATGGACGGGATGCTCGAGCAGCTGGTCTCGAACGGCACCCGCGTGATCACGGGCCAGGTGCAGATCCACGCCGACGGCTATCGTCCCGAACGCGGCATCCACGACACGATGGGCGGCCGCGAGGGTCTCGACGTGGCGGCGCTCGTCGCCCGGGCCGGGGCCGTCGACGGCGTGACCGGGGTGGCGCCTCGCGTCTACGGCGGGGGGCTGGTCAGCTCGGGCGACGAGACGGTGGGGGCCGTGCTGATGGGGGTGGAGCCGCGCCGCGAGGAGGGGGTTAGCCGCTTCGGCGCGGCGTTCGTGGCGGGGGGGATGCCGGGCCCGGGCGAGATCGCGATCGGCGCGGCGATGGCCGAGACGATCGGGGCCGCGCCGGGTGGGGAGCTGGTGGTGGTGGCCGCCGCGGCCGACGGGTCGATGGGCAACGAGCTCTTTGCCGTGTCGGGGATCTTCAGGCTGGGGATGGGGGGGTTCGACGACGCGTACGCGCTGATGGAGCTGGCGTCGCTTCAGGAGCTGATGGCTTTGGACCGGGGCCGAATCCACGAGGTGGCGATTTCGGTCGACCGCACGGACCGGGCTGATGTGGCGGCGGCGGGGGTGGGAGGGGCGGTGGGGGGGCTCGCGCCGGGCCTGATCGTCGAGCCGTGGTCGGTCTTCCACGAGCAGCTCTACTTCATGACCAGCCTGATGGGCGCGGCCAACGCGATCGTCGCCATGATGATCTTCGGCATGGCGGTCTTCGGCGTCGCCAACGCGATGCTGCTCGCCACATTCGAGCGGCGCCGGGAGTTCGCGGTGGCTCGCTCGCTGGGGACCTCGGGAGGCGCGATCGTCCGCATCGTCGTCTACGAAGGACTGTTTCTGGGCCTCGTCTCGCTGGGGGCGGGCGCGCTGCTCGCGGCCCCTGTCGTCGTGTACTTCCACGAGTTCCCGCTCGACCTGAGCGCCTTCGTCGGCACCTACTCGTTCATGGGGTCCGCGCTTCAGCCGCTGCTGACCGCCGAGTACTCGTGGGACGGTCCGCTGGTGAGCGCGCTGGCGCTAGTCGGCACCGGCGTGGCATCGGCGCTCTACCCGGCCTGGCGCGCCATCCGCGTGCCCCCGGCCGACGCCCTCGCCAGCCGATGACGTTCCGCCTTCCCACGCTCGCGTGGCTTGCCCTGCGCAATCTGGGCCGGGAGATGCGCCGCGCCTCCCTGACCGCCGCGGCCATGGCGATCGGGCTCGCGCTGCTGATCGTTTCGCGCACGCTCTCGGACGGGGCGCACGAGGACTGGATTGAATCGGGCGTGCGCCTGGGGAGCGGACACGTCGTCTTCAACGCGCCCGGCTTTCGCGACAGCGGCAGCCTGGAGGACCGGCTGTCGGCCGCCCAGGTGGACGCGGCGCTGACGGCGCTAGCGGCGGTGGCGGCGGACGCCGGGCTGCCCGACCAGGTGGTCGCCTCGGTGCGGGTGAGCGCGCGCGGACTCGCCTCTTCCCCCGACGGGGCCATCCCGGCGTGGATCCAGGGCGTCGATCCCGCCGTCGAGCTCGCATTCTCGCGCCTGGGCGCCGATGCGCTGGACGGGCGCTACCTAGAAGAGGGCGACCGCCTCCACGCGTTCATCGGCCAGGGCATGGCGCTGCGTCTGGGCCTCCGCATCGGATCGCGCATGGTGCTGACCGCGCAGGCGGCGGCGGGCGACATCGAGGGGCAGCTGGTGCGCGTGGTGGGCATGTTCCGCACCGGCGTGCCCGAAATGGACGACGTGCTGGTGCACATTCCGCTCGAGACCGCGCGCGACTGGCTCGGGGTCGAAGGCGCCACCAGCGTCGCCGCCCTGCTCCCGCATTCACGCTACACCGACCCCGTGCGGGAAGGGGCGGCCCGGGCGGTGGCCGCGTCGGGCGTCGAGGTCACTCCCTGGGAAGAGGCCTCGCCGGAACTCTACTCGGCGGTGCGCATCGACGACGCCGGCGACTGGGTCTTCCATCTCATCCTCTTCGCCATCGTCGCCCTGGCCATCCTGAACGCCGTCTTCATGTCGGTGCTGCACCGCAAGCGCGAGCTGGGCCTGCTTCGCGCCCTGGGCCTGAGCTCCCGCCAGACCGGCCTGGTCGTCTTCCTCGAAGGCGTGCTGGTCACCGCCGCCAGCGGCATCGTCGGCGTCGCCCTGGGCTTTGCGCTCGTGTGGATCTTCTTCCGCAACGGGCTCGACCTCACCGGCCTCATGCCCGAGGACCTGACCTTCGCGGGCATCGTCTTCAATCCGGTCATGTACCCCGTGATCGACGCCAGACACCTGGTCCAGAGCCTCTTCTTCATCGCGGTGATCGGCGTCACTGCCTCGGTGTTCCCAGCCTGGCAGGCCGCCGCGCTCGATCCCGCCGAGTCGGTAAAGGTGGAGTGACGAGCAAATGCAACACATGAAGAGTGAAGATGCAGTGCGAACGGAGCGTCTCTGGAAGGTCTACGCGCAGGACCCTAGGCCCGTCGAGGCGGTGCGGGGGATTGACTTGACCGTGTCGCGGGGCGCGTTCGTGGCCATGGCGGGGCCCTCGGGCTCGGGGAAGACCACCATGCTCAACCTGCTTGGCGGTCTCACCCGTCCCACGCGCGGCAAAGTCTGGATCGAAGGCGAGGAGATCTCCGCGCTCTCCGACCGTCGGCTGGCAGCCGTGCGCATGCACCGGATCGGCTTCGTGTTTCAGTCGTACAACCTGCTGCCGGTGCTCAGCGCGCTGGAGAACGCCGAGTTCACGCTCCTCCTGCAGGGCGTGCCCGTCCGGGAGCGCCGCGAGCGCGTGCGCGAGCTGTTCCGCGAGATCGGCCTGGAGGGACTGGAGGACCGCCGTCCGCCCAAGCTCTCGGGAGGGCAGCAGCAGCGGGTGGCGGTGGCCCGGGCCGTGCTGGGCAACCCGGCGCTCGTGCTGGCCGACGAGCCCACGGCCAACCTGGACTCGCACACGGCCGAGGCGCTGCTCGACGTGATGGAAAGGCTGAACCGCACGAAGGGGACCACGTTCGTGTTCTCAACCCACGACCCCAGGGTCATGGAGCGCGCCAGGAGGCTGATTCGACTGGTCGACGGGCAAATCGAGAGCGACCAGACGGAATCACGCTGATGCGAGGCGTGCTCGCCTGCGGCGTGCTGCTGCTCGGCGGCGCGCTGGCAATGCCCGCGCAGGGCCAGCCCCCGGGGCTGTCGGGCAGCTATCTCAACGTCTGGACGCGGGTGGGCAACAGCGCGCTCGGCCCCGCCAGCGGCTCGGGCCTTCACCGGTTTCGGGCGATGTGGGCGGCGCGCGCGGGCCCGGCGGCGCTCGATCTCGCCTACGAGCACACCCTGTCGCTGCGCGAGCCCGGGACGCTGGGTGCGCAGTTCTTCACGGCCGCCGCCGGGACCGCGTCCAGCGGGGACTGGCTGGACCTGGGTGGCGACCTCAAGACGGTGGACGGGATCGAGTGGCGGCACCGCTTCGACCGCCTCAGCGTCCGGTTCGACCTGGGCGCGAACGCCGACCTGGTGATCGGACGCCAGCCCGTGTCGTGGGCCACCACCCTGTTCCTGACGCCCTCGGACCCCTTTTCGCCCTTCGACCCCGCCGATCCCTTCCGCGAGTACCGGGTGGGTGTCGACGCGGCGCGGCTGCGGTACTACCGGGGCGCCTTCACGCAGTTCGAGGTCGTCGCCCGCCCGGCCCGCGCGGGTCTGAACGGCGCGCGGACGCTGACGCTCCTGGCGCGCGCCACCACCAACCGCCGCGGGTGGGACCTGGGGGCGTGGGGCGGCCTGGTGCACGACACCTTCGGCGCGGCGGCGTCGCTGAGCGGGGCGGTCGGGCTGTGGGCGCTGCGGGCCGAGGCCGCGGTGCGCGACCTGGGCGGCCAGCTGGCGGTGCGGGGCACGGTCGGCCTCGACCGGACCTTCCCCGTCGCCGGACGCGATCTGTACGTTGTGATCGAGGTGCAGCGCGACCAGCTGGGCGCCGCCGCCCCGGAAGACCTCGTCGCGGTCGCGACCAGCCGCGCCTTCGCGCAGGGCGAGATGCAGGTGCTGGGTCGCGACACGGGCGCCCTCCAGCTGTCGTGGCAGGCGCATCCGCTGGTGTCGGCCAGCACCCTTGTGGTGGGCAGCCTGCGCGACGGCTCGTTCATGATCGCCCCGGGACTGGGCTACTCCGTCACGCAGGCGACCAGCTTCCGAATCGGCGCGTTCATGGGCGTGGGCGAAGCCTCAACCGTCGACGGCGCGCTTGTTCGCCTAGAATCGGAGTATGGCAGCGTGCCGCAGTTCGTGTTTGCGTCGCTGAACTTCTTCTTCTAGCCGCCTCCCACCACCTCACGTCGAAGGCCGACCCTCACGAACACGGAGCGGAGCGCTCCGACGCTGCGGCGCCCTGCGAGAGGTCGGCCTGCAGGTGCCGCCGCCGTCCCCCCCCGCCCACGGGTGTCCGTTCTTGACACCGCCTGTGAGGACGCTATCTTCCCTGCATGTCCTAGAAGATGACGAACGTTGCAGGAATATGGAGGAAGACATGACAAAACCGAACATCCTGACGCTCGCTGAAGCGGCGAAGTACACGCGCGTCAGCACTAGGACAATGCGGCAGCTCGCGCGCGATGGCCGAGTGCCTGGCAAGAAGGTGGGCCGCGAGTGGCGGTTTCTTCGCAGCGCGCTGGACGCGTGGATCTCCGGCGCCCTTCCCGTCGCCGAGCCCGCGGGGCAGTACGGCCTGGCGCTGGGCGGGTTCGGCGACACCGCGTTTTCGGAGAATCACAAAAGGCGAATGCACCGCTGGGTTCCGTGGATTGCCGGCTTCTCCGGTTCGTTCGTGATGGATGTCATCAACGACGCCGCTCCCAACGGGCGGCGGCTCAACATTCTCGACCCCTTCGCAGGCGTTGGTACAACTCTGGTGGAGGCGGTGTGGAACGGTCACTGCGCGACTGGGTTCGAGATCAATCCATACGCCGCGCTGGCTTGCACGCTAAAGTCGCAGGCAGCCGAATACGACCTCGACGAATTCGCGTCTGCAATCCAGCGCTTTGAAGACTTTGCGGACGAAGACGCCGGAAGCGACGCAGATCCGCGGAGCAGGGTGCCGCCCGGATTCAAGAGCCGCGTTGCCTTCTTCAGCCCGTCCATCGAGCGCCAGGTCCTTGCGTGCATGGATTTCATCCGCGAGGAAGAGACACCGTGGATACGGGCGCTCTTCCAGCTGGCGCTCGGGGCCGTGATGGTCGGCTTCTCGAACTACTCGTACGAGCCAAGCCTCGGGACTCGTGCCGGTGCCGGAAAGCCGAACATCGACCAAGCCGATGTCTTCGCTGTCATCCGCCGAAAGATCGACGACATTAGCGGAGACATCGCCGCCTTCCAGCACGCCATTTCGCGGTTCGACCGCCAGCCGCGAGCGACGGTGCACGCGCGTTCCTACTTGAGCAATGGCGACTGCGTGCCGCCTGAGAGCATAGACCTGGTAATCACTTCGCCACCGTACCTGAACAACTACCACTACATCCGAAACACGCGACCGCAACTCTACTGGCTGGGCCTGGTTCAAGATCCCACCGAGGTCAAGACGATCGAGCGGGCGAACTTTGGCCAGTATTGGCAAACCGTCCGCACGGCCGACGAGGTCGCCCTAGGTCCCAACGTCAGCGGGCTGTCGAGCCTGATCGACGAGCTTAGGGGCCGCAACGCCGAACGTGGTGCGTACGGGGGACCCGGATGGGCCAACTATGCCGCAACCTACTTCAACGACTGCCAGAAGTTCTGTCGCGTCACGAAGCCACTCATGCGTCCCGGTGCCCGGTTGTTCGTAGTCATCGGCAACAGCATTCTGCAAGGCCTTGAGTTCCAGACAGACAGAATCTTCGCTCAAATCGCCGAGGCGGAGGGGTTCGAGTTGCGCGGGCTGCACGAGGTGCGAAAGAAGCGAACCGGCAACAGCGTCGTGAACTCTTCGGTCCGAATCGGAACGGTCTCTCGTCCTACCCGGCTATACGAGACAGTGGTCGAGCTTGGGGCTTGACCACGGGCCGGGTCGGGGAGGTCGTTCGCCCCGGTATCACGGTCTCAGGCTTGGTCGGCTAGGCGGCGGCGGATATCCGCGATCAGGTCCTCACGAGTCACGGAAGCCTCATGCTGGCTTGCCCAAGGGCGGCCAGGATGCATGATGTCCCACGGCGCGCGGGCGCTCCCCCGTCGTCCCGCGCCCGGGTCATGATTGCCGAATCCGTCCAGAGCAGTGTTCCATATCGGTCGGTAGTGATCCAGCAGGAATCGCTCGGCCAAGGTTATCCACACCGGCACTACCGTGAGAAAGCGACAATACGCGCGTTCCACTTCCAGATTCACCGCTTGCCTGATCGACTTCTCGTGATCGCGCAATCGACGGTACAGGGCTGGATCCCTGGCTGCGTCCACACCCGAACTGCCGGTTCGAGCGCCGGGCGGGACGGCCTTGCCGACGTAGATGGGAGCCTCGGGATTGACCGAAGGAGCGTATTCCAGCGCGTCGCGGTAGTAGATGGCGTAGACGCCTGGACCCGGGAACGCTGGCGGCGGCAGCGGCTGCTCGGCGCCGTCGAGAAGCGCGCGAACTATGCTCTGCGCCAAGTTCTCGTAGTTGAGCGGGTCGTAGAGGGCTGTCACTTGTCTATTTCAGCTCCCGGGTCTGAATCGATGGCCTTCTCGGCAGGCACGACATCCAGATTCTGGCGAGGCTGCAGCAAGACGGCAACCCGCACCACCAACTCCGCCGTGCGACTGGCCGTCCCCCGGTTGCGCTCCACGGCGCGCAACCCCGCGACGGCCAGCGCCTTCGCTGCTTCCCGGTCCTCCATCCACCGCCCGATCACGCGCATCGGCCGGGCGCTCACCGCCACGCCGCCCGCATCGACCAGGTCGGCCACCACGCCCGCGAAGTTCTCGTGGTGCGGCCCGATCACGGTGGGCTTGCCCAGCGCCACCGCCTCGAGCGGGTTCGAACCGCCCATCGGGCCCAGGCTGCGGCCCACGAACACGAAGTCCGCCAGCCCGTACGCGGTGGCGAGCTCGCCAATGGTGTCGAGCAGGAACACATCGTGATCGCCCGCCGCCGGGGCGCTGCGGCGCTGCATGCCCGGGCGCAGGCGCGCCACCTCGTCCCAGCGGTCGGGGCTGCGCGGCGCGAGCAGCAGCTGGCAGCCCGGCGGCAGGTCGGCCAGCGCCCCCACCAGCGCGGCCTCCTCGCCCGGTCCGGTCGACCCGGCCACGATCAGGGGCCGCGACGGGTCGATCCCCATGTCGGTCGCGAGCCGACGCGCCGCCCCGGCGTCGGGTTCGAGCAGCGCCGCGTCCCACTTCAGGCTGCCCGTCACGCGCGTGCGGCCCGCCGGGACGCCCAGCTCGACAAAGCGCCGCCGGTAGACCCCGGTCTGCGCGGCCACCAGCGCCAGCCGCGAGAACATGCCGCGCACGAGCGGGCGCATCACCCTGTACCCGCGGAAGCTGCGCGCCGACATGCGGGCGTTGACAACGCACACAGGCGTGCCCCGGCGCGAGCAGGCGGCCAGAAACGTCGGCCACAGCTCCAGTTCTGCAAGCACGACCAGATCGGGCCGCACGCCGTCCAGAAAGCGGTCCACCATCCACGTAAGGTCGAGCGGAAAGCGCACCACCTCCCTCGCCCCCGCGTGCATCCGCCGGGCCCGCGCAAACCCCGTCTCGGTGCTCGCGCTCACCACCACGTCGGGCTCGCCCGGCGACGCCGCAAGCGCATCGACCAGCGGCGCCAGCGCATGCGTCTCCCCCACGCTCACCCCGTGCACAAGAATCCTGGGTCCGGGCGCACGCCGCGGCACCTCGCCGATCCTGCCGTTGCGGCTGCGCGCGTCCGCTCGCCAGGAGCCGGTCGCCAGGCGCTGCCTCAGCAGGTGGACGGCGAATCCGAGCGCCAGCGCGAGGTTGCGTATCTGTCCGGTCATGTGTGTTGTTGGTGGAATGGCCAATCATAACCCTAGCGCCAACGGTGGCCGCGGAATGAAACCGCCGTGGATCATGGATGAAAGCGTCGGGCGCATCCTCGTGGTGCGGCTGTCCGCGCGTGGCGACCTTGTGTTCGCATCGCCGCTTGCAGGAGCCTTGAGACGCCGCTACCCCCGCGCGTTCATCGCATGGCTCGCCGAAGAGCGCACCGCCGACGTGATCCGGCACAATCCGCACCTGGACGAGGTGATCGTGTGGCGGCGCGCGGCGTGGAAGCGACGGCTGCGCACCGGGCGCTGGGCGGCGCTCGCCCGCGACGCGGTCGCCTTCCTGGACGCGCTCCGGGACCGGCGCTTCGATGTCGCGATCGACGCCCAGGGCCTGCTGCGCAGCGGCGTGGCCGCGTACCTGTCGGGCGCGCCGGTGCGCATCGGGCTGGGGTCGCGCGAGGGCTCGCACCGCCTGATGACCGAGGTGGTGGCGCGAGGCGGCGACGATCGCCGGATCGCCTCCGAGTACCGCCACCTGGCCGAATGGCTGGGTTTGCCCACCGAGCCGTTCCGCCTCGAGATCCCGCGCGGGGCGGAAGAGGCCGAGCGCGCCCGGCGCCTCCTGGCCGAAGCGGGGATCGCGAACGGCTTCGTGGCGGCCTGCCCGTTCACCACGCGCCACTACAAGCACTGGTTCGCGGACCGCTGGTCGGCGCTGATCGGGCGGATTCGGGATCGCTTGGGGCTCGGGGTCGCGCTCCTCGGCGGCCCGGCCGACCGCGCCGCCGCCGACCGGATCCTTGCGGGGCTCCCCGAGTCGCCGCCCGGCGCAGCGCCGGTGGTCGACCTGGTGGGGCGCACCACGCTGGGCGAGGCGTGCGCGGCGGTCTCGCGGTGCAGCGTCCTGGTCGGGGTCGACACCGGGCTCAGCCATGTGGCCCACGCCTTCGAGCGGCCCGCGGTCGTGCTCTTCGGGTCGAACACGCCGTACGTCGATCCGCCGGGGCCCCGGGCCACGATCCTGCACTCGGGGCGGTCGTGCTCGCCGTGCCGCGGGAAGCTCGTCTGCGACGGGCGGATCGACTGCATGGACGACCTCTCGGTCGGCGAGGTGTTCACGGCGGTGGCGGCCCACGTCGAGGACCGCGCGGGGACGCCGGCCGGGCCGCGCGGGTGAGCGTCGTTCACGTCGAGACCGGGCGGCGCCTCTACGGGGGCGCGCTGCAGGTGCTGTATCTGGCGCAGGGGCTCGAGGAGCGCGGCGTGGAATCGGTGGTCATGGCGCCGCGCGGTTCCGAGATTGTCGCCGCGGCGCGCGACCGGGGGCTGCGCGTCGAGGCGTTCCCGTACCTGGGCGAGGCCGACCCGACCGGGCTGATGCGCATGGCGTGGCGGTTCAGCCGGCCCGACGTCGACGTGGTGCACCTGCACTCGCGCAGGGGCGCCGACACGCTGGGCGGGGTGGCGGGGGCGGTGGCGCGCGCGCCGGTGGTGCTCACGCGCCGGGTGGACAACCGCGACCCCGGCTGGATGGTGGGGGCGAAGTACGCGCTCTACCGGCGCGTGGTGGCCATCTCGGCGGCGGTGCGCGACGTGCTGGTCGACCAGGGCGTGCCCCGGGAGAAGATCGCGCTGGTGCACTCGGCGGTGGACGCGGCCAAATGGCAGGCGCCCCGCAGCCGCGACGAGCTGGGCCGGGAGTTCGATCTCGACCCGGGCGCGCCGGTGGCGGCCATGGTGGCGCAGTTCGTGCCGCGAAAGGGGCACGCTGTGCTGGTGCGCGCGCTTGCCGGGCTGAGGCGGCGGGGCCGCCCCGCGCCGATCGTCGTGCTGTTCGGGCGCGGGCCGTTGCGCGAGAAGGTGGCCCGGTTGGCCGAGGCGGCGGGCGTGGGCGGCCAGCTGCGCTTCGCGGGCTTCCGCGACGATCTCGCCGACTGGATGGGCGCCTTCGACTTCTGCGTGCACCCGGCGCTCATGGAGGGACTTGGCGTGGCGGCCATGCAGGCGGGCGCCGCGGGTCTTGCCGTGGCGGGAGGGCGCGCCGGGGGCATTCCCGAGATCGTCGAGCACGGCGGCACCGGCCTGCTGTGCGCACCCGGCGACGCGGGCGAGCTCGCCGACGCGATCGCCAGGCTCGTGGGCGACCCCGAGGCGGCGCGGGCCATGGGAGGGCGCGCCCGGCGGCGGGTCGAGGCGCGCTTTTCGGTCGACGCCATGGTCGAGGGCAACCTAGAGGTCTACCGCGGGCTCGGCGCCCCCACCGCGAACTGGCCGCCGGGCCGCGGCGCCCCCCCCGCTGGCGACCCGTGAAGCTCTCCGTCGTCCTCACCACCTACCAGTCGCCCGAATGGCTGGAAAGGGTCCTGTGGGGCTACCTCGACCAGTCGCACCGCGACTTCGAGCTCGTCGTCGCCGACGACGGGTCCACCGAAGAGACGGCCCGAATTGTTCACCGCTACGCGGACTCGGGCGTCGAGGTGCGGCACGTGTGGCAGCCCGACCGGGGCTTCCGCAAGTCGCGGATCCTGAACCGGGCCATCGAGGCCGCGCGCGCCGACTACCTGGTCTTCTCGGACGGCGACTGCATTCCCAGACGCGACTTTCTCGCCGTGCACGCGGCGCTGGCCGCGCGGGGGCGCTTCCTCTCGGGCGGCTACGTCAAGCTGCCCATGCGGGCGAGCCGCGCAATCACCCGGGCCGACGTCCAGGCGGGGCGCGCGTTCTCGGTGCCGTGGCTGCACACGCGCGGGGCGCGCAACCTGCGGCGCATGGCCAAGCTGGCCGTGCCGGGCTTCGCGCGGGCCGCCGCCGACGCGCTCACCACGACCCGCGCGACCTGGAACGGGCACAACGCGTCGGGGTGGCGCCGCGATCTGGTCCGCGCCAACGGCTTCGACGAGCGCATGGGCTACGGAGGCCAGGACCGCGAACTGGGAGAACGGCTGGAGAACGCGGGCATCCGAGGGCGCTGCGTCCGGTACCGCGCCGTCTGTGTGCACTTGGACCACGCTCGTGGCTACGCCGCACTCGATTCCATAAAGCGAAACAAGGCGATCCGGCGGACCACCCGCTCGGAGCGGATCACGCAAACCCCATTCGGCATCATGAGATCTCTCGAATCCTTCCGCGACGAGTTCCCGGTTTCGGGAACGCACATCTTCCTCAACCACGCGGGCGTGTCGCCGACCTCCACGCGCACCGTCGACGCGGTGCACCGCTTCATGCGCTCGCTGGCCGACGAGGGCCGGCCCAGCTTCGACGACTGGGAGGCGCTGGCGTCCGACTGCCGGGAGCGGTTCGCGCGCCTGGTCGGATGCGAGCCCGGCGAGGTCGCCTTCGTCCGCAACACCTCGCACGGCCTCTCGCTGCTGGCCGCGGGGCTGGACTGGCGGCCCGGCGACCGGGTGGCCGCGGCGGCGTCGGTCGAGTACCCGTCGAACGTGTATCCGTGGATGGACCTGGACCGGCGGGGCATCGCGCGGCTCGACGTGATCCCCGTGGCGGACGGCGGGACGGTGACGGCCGAGGACGCGGCACGCGCGCTCACGCCCCGCACGCGGGTGCTGGCGGTCAGTTCGGCGCAGTACGCCACCGGCGCGGTGACCGACCTTGCGGCCCTCGGAGCGCTGTGTCGCGAACGCGGCGCGATCCTCTGCGTGGACGGCATTCAGACGGTCGGCGCGCTCCCCACCGACGTGAAGGCGGCCGGGGTCCACTTCCTGTCGGCCGACAGCCACAAGTGGATGCTGGGGATCATGGGGATCGGCGCGGTCTTCGTGGACCGCTCGGTCATTGGCCGCATCCATCCGCCGCTGCTCGGCTGGCGGAGCACCACGGACAACTTCAACTTCGACCGGGTGCACTTCGAGTTGCTGAACGACGCCGGCCGCTACGAGGAGGGCAGCCTTGCCTACCCGCTCATCGCGGGGTTCGCAGCGGCGCTGGAGATGCTGGAAGACGCCGGCCTCGGGGCGGTCTCGGCGCACTTGCGCGCGCTCGTCGACGGCCTCGCCGGGCGACTCGAGGCGCTGGGGTGCGAGGTGCTGCCCGAACCGGCGCTCCGGCGGCACTTCGTCGCCTTCCGCCACCCGGCGCTCGACGGCGAGGCGCTGCTCGACGGGCTGACCGAAGCGGGCGTTGTGGTGTCGCTCCGGCGGGGCCGCATCCGCGCCTCGCCCCACCTCTACAACACACACGAAGAAATGGAACGGGTGGCCGAGATCGTGCGCGCTCTGCTGCCGTCCAACCACAAATAGCGCACGAGAGGACTGGATCAACATGACTGGATCGAAAGAGGCTCGACGGGGCCCGACCACCACGGCGCTGGCCACCGTGACCACGGCGGTGGCGACCACGGCCACCGCGGCGCTCGCGACCGTGGCCCTCGCCGCCGGATCGCTCGAGGCGCAGCGCGGACAGGGCGGCGCCGGGGCGCTGCCGACGATCGAGGAGCGGACCGCCGCGATGGAGACGATGGACGGCTTCATCCCCATGCACTGGGACGAGGCCAGCGGCACGATCTGGCTCGAAATCGCCGAGTGGGACACCGACGTGCTGCATGCCTCCGGGATCGGCGCGGGGCTGGGCTCGAACGACATCGGCATAGACCGCGGTCAGCTCGCGGGCTCGCGGGTGGTGCGCTTCCACCGCGTAGGCCCCAAGGTGCTCATGATCCAGCCGAACTACCGGTTCCGCGCGTCGAGCGACAACGCGGCCGAGCGCAAGGCGGTGGAGGACGCGTTCGCCCCGTCCACGCTGTGGGGATTCGATGCGGCCGCCGCCACCGGCGACCGGGTGCTGATCGACTTCACGCCGTTCCTGCTGCAGGACATTGCCGGGTTCGCCGGCCGGATGAGGCCGGGAACGTACCGGCTCGACGCGAGCCGCAGCGCGGTCTACATGCCGATGGTGATGAACTTCCCCGAAAACACCGAGATGGAGGCATCGCTCACCTTCGTGCGGCAGGCAGGGGGGCAGGGCGGCGGCTTCTTCGGCGGCGGCGGAGGCGGCGGCTTCGAGGGCGTGGGGAACGTGGCCGCGTCTGGCGCGGCGGCGACGGTCCGCATGCACCACTCGTTCATCAAGCTCCCCGAGCTGGGCGAGTACACGCCCCGGGCGCACGATTCGCGCTCCGGCTACGGGGGCATGTCCTTCCAGGACTACTCGGCGGCGCTCGACGAACCGATGACGAAGCGGTTCATACGGCGCCACCGGCTCGAGAAGCGCGACCCGACCGCCGCGATGAGCGAGCCCGTCGAGCCGATCGTCTACTACCTCGACCCGGGCACGCCCGAGCCGGTCCGCTCCGCGCTCCTCGACGGGGCCCGGTGGTGGAACCAGGCCTTCGAGGCGGCGGGCTTCATCGACGCCTTCCGGGTCGAGATCAGGCCCGAGGACGTGAGCAGCCACGACGTGCGCTACAACGTGATCAACTGGGTGCACCGCTCCACCCGCGGCTGGAGCACCGGCGGCTCGGTCACCGATCCCCGCACGGGCGAGATCCTCAAGGGCAACGTGACGCTGGGGTCGCTGCGCGTCCGCCAGGACTACCTGATCGCCGAGGGGCTGCTGGCGCCCTACGAGAACGGCGACGAAGCCGCGCCCGACCTGGCCGAGTGGGCGCTGGCGCGCATCCGCCAGCTCTCGGCGCACGAGGTCGGGCACACGCTGGGCCTCGGCCACAACTACTACGACAGCGAGGCGGGCCGAATCTCGGTGCTCGACTACCCGCATCCCCTGATCACGCACGACGGAACCGACTTCGACTACTCCGAGGTGTACGACGTCGACATTGGCGAGTGGGACAAGGTGGCGATCCGCTACGGATACTCGCACTTCCCGCCGGGGACCGACGAAGAAGCGGCGCTGAACCGCATCCTGGAAGAGGCGTGGGAGGACGACATCCGCTACATGACCAACCAGGACGTGTCGACGCACGCGCGGGTGGACCAGTGGTCGAACGGGACCGACGCGGGCGCCGAACTCGACCGCATGCTCGATGTGCGCCGCGCCGCGCTGGAGCGCTTCGGCGAGCGGGCGATCCGCACCGGCACGCCCATGGCGCAGATGGAGGAAGTGCTGGTGCCGCTCTACCTGCACCACCGCTACCAGGTCACCGCCGCCGCCTCGGTGCTGGGCGGCCTGCACTACACCTACGCCACGCGGGGCGACGGCATGGATCCGGTCAGCCCGGCGTCGGCCGCCGAGCAGCGGCGAGCGCTCGACGCGCTGGTGCGGTCGATCCAGCCCGCCGAGCTGACCGTGCCCGCCACCGTGCTGGACCGCCTGCCGCCGAGGCCCTCCGGCTACGGGCGCACCCGCGAGCTCTTCCCGCGCTACACGGGCGGCATGTTCGACGCCGTCTCGCCGGCGGTCGTCGCCACGGGGCACGTGGTGGGCGAGGTGTTCGATCCCAGCCGCGCCGCGCGGCTCGTGGAGCAGAACGTGCTCGACCCGTCGCTGCCGGGTCTGGCGGACGTGATCGGCGCGCTGCTCGCCGTGGCCGAACCCGTCGCTGGCGACACGCCCTACGAAGCCGAGGTGCGGCGCGCGGTGGGCCGGGTCGTGGCCGACGGCCTGATGCAGCTGGCCGGCGGGGCCCCGATGCCGCAGGTGCGCGCGGTGGCCGAGCAGCGGCTCGACATGCTGGCGGACATGGCTGCGGGCCGCGCGGCGGGTTCGGACGCCATGGCCGCCCACTTCGCGCTGCTGGCGCGCGACATCGAGCGGTTCCAGTCCCGGCCCCACGGCGCGTGGTCGCCGAGCGCGGCGCCCCAGGCGCCGCCCGGCGCGCCCATCGGCACCCCGGCCCGGGACTGGATCGGCGCTCTCCCCCCGTTCTGCTCATTCGGCGAATGGTGAAGGGCGCGCCCCGCCCCGCGCGCCGAGGCGCGCGGGGCGGCCCCCAGGCACCGCCCCCCCGCCACGCCCCGGTCAGAACCGGTCGATCACGTTCACCCCGACGACATCGTAATCGTCCATCCCGGTAAGGACGTCGACGCCCTCTTCGAGCGTCACCGTGCGGGTCACCAGCCGCCCCAAATCGACGACGCCCGCCGCGACCATCCGCAGCATGCGGTCGTACTCCCACGCCTGCAGCCCGTGGCTGCCCACCATTTCGAGCTCCCAGGCGATCACACGGTCCATGGGGACGCGCGCGTTGCGGTGCTCGCCCGTCATGAGGCCGACCTGGACGTGGCGCCCGCGCCGCCGCAGGCACGCCACCGAATTGAAGCACGTGTCGGGGTGGCCCAGCGCGTCGACCGACGCGTGGGCGCCGCCGCCCGTCAGGTCGTGGATCGCCTCGGCCACGTCGGCGCAGTCGGCGGCGTTGACCGACGCCACCGCGCCCATGTCGCGCGCCATGTCCAGCGCCTCGTCGCGGATGTCGACGGCGATCGGGTTCGCCCCGAGCGCGCGCGCCACCATGACGGCCGCCAGCCCCACCCCCCCGCAGCCGTGAATGGCCACCCAGTCGCCCGCGGTGACGCGTCCCTGCGCCTGCACGGCCCGGAACGAGGTGGCGAACCGGCAGCCCAGGCTGGCCGCGGTCACGAAGTCGAGGTCGTCGGGGAGGGCTGCCAGGGTCAGGTCGGCCTGTCGCAGCGCCACTCGGTCCGCAAAGCCACCCCAGCCATGGAACCCCGGCTGGAACTGGTGCGCGCAAACCTGCTGGTTGCCGGCCCGGCAGGGACGGCACCGCCCGCACCCCGCGATGAACGGCACCGACACGCGATCGCCGGGCCGCCAGCGCGTCACCTCGGATCCTGTTTCCTCCACAACCCCCGCAATCTCGTGACCGGGGACATGGGGCAGCACGATGTCGGGATCGTGCCCGACCCAGCCGTGCCAGTCGCTGCGGCAGATGCCGTTGGCCTCCACCTTCAGCACCACGCCGTCCGGCGCGGGCTCGGGATCGGGGAAGGATTCGATCGAGATCGGGCCCCGGTACTCCCGGTAGATTGCGGCTCTCACGGCGCCTCCTTCGTGCAGGAATCCACTTGACCGGCCGCCGGCCCCGCACTGCCAGCGGCCGCCCGCGCTTCCCTTTCGGGCTGTTTTCCACCAAACTGACAGTATACAATCACCACCTACCGCGCCCAGGGCGCTCACTCGCCGCCCGCACCCGGCTCCGGGTCAGGCGGTCAACCAACCAAGGAGCAGCTGCATGAACAAGACCGAGATGGCCAAGAAGCTCGCGGGCAGGTCGGACCTGACCCAGGCTCAGGCCGCCGACGTGCTCGACGTCCTCTTCAATCCCGACCACGGGGTTGTCGCGGACCAGCTCGACGCCGGGGGCAAGGTGTCGATCGGCGGCTTCGGCACGTTCGAGACGCGGCAGCGCGCGGCCCGGACCGGTCGGAACCCCCGCACTGGCGAGACGATCGCGATCGCGGCCAGGCGGTACCCCGCGTTCAAGGCGGCCAAGAACCTGAAGGATCGGATCTCTTAGCGCTTGCCCCAGCCCCGTCGGGCGCCGCTGCCTGACGGGGCGCACGCTGGTTGACGGAGGATGGCAGGCATGGACGCTGTGAGCGAGCTGGGCCCCGCCATTGTCGGCGAAGTGGTTGTCCTCCTGATCGTGCTGGCCATCGTCTGCCTGGTGCTCAGGGAGTTCGTGCGGGTCACCCTCAAGGTGATCGCCGCGGTGGCGGCCCTCACGGCGCTCGCCATCTGGCTGGGTTTCCTGGACCAGACGGTGGTGCTCGACTTCCTGGTGCAGGTCGGCGACTGGGTCATGTCCGGCGTGGACAAGGCCAGCAGCGCATGGGCGCGCCGGAGCGCCGGTTGACCACCACACGCCGGTCGGCCGCGCCGCGCCGGTTGACCACGCCGCGCCGGTTTACCGCGACGCGCCGGCTAACCACGTCGCGCCCGGCCCCCGCTTTCGCCCTCCTCTGCGCGCTCGCCGCGGCCACTGGCTGCGCAACGTCCCCTCCGGCCACCGCGCCCGCGCCGGGCAACGATTCCGAACCGCCCCCCTCACAGGCCTTCGACCCGGTGGGCCGCTACTCGCTCACCATGTCGTCCGAGACCATGGTGTCCGAGGGATCGATGGAGATTCGCGGCGAACCCGGGCGCCACTCGGGCGTGATCGACATCGGCAGCGCCCCGGCCCGCATCCTGAGCGTCGAGGTGGGCGACGACCACATGAACGTGCGCGCCGACATGAGGCGGCAGACGCTCATCCTCCGGCTCGCCAGGGACGGCGACTTCCTCTCGGGCAACTGGGTGCTGGGGGTGCAGCGGGGCACCGCCGTCGCCCGCAAACTAGACTAGCCGCGCTCGACCGGCAGGTCGCTCCGCCCTCCCCACTCCGACCACGATCCGTCGTAGATCGCCACGTCGTCCCTGCCCGCGCGCGCCATGAGCCACGCGAAGGCGCACGCGCTGGTCCCCGAGCCGCACGTCCCCACCAGCTCGCTCCCGAACTCCACGCCCGCCTCGGCCGCCAGCCGCCGGAACGCCGCGTCGTCGATCGCCAAACCCGTCGCCCTGTCCACCAGATCGACGTACGGCACGTTCCGGCTCCCCGGCACATGCCCCCCCCGCAGCCCGGCCCGCGGCTCCGGCTCGGTCCCCGCAAACCGCCCCCGCGGACGCATGTCCACAATCTGCACGCCCTCGGCGCCGATCGCGCGCAGCACGTCGTCCACGCCGCGAATCAGGTGCGGCTGCGGCCTGGGAACGAACGGCTCCGGCACCTCGAGCGTGCGCACCGGAACGCCCGACTCGGTGGGGTGCCCGGCTGCGACCCATGCGCGCATCCCCCCGTCCAAAACGGCTATGCGATCGTGGCCGTAGTAGCGAAAGTTCCACCACACCCGCGCGGCGCTCAGGTTCACGCCCGACGTGTCGTAGACGACCACGGCGGCGCCTGCAGAGACGCCCGCCTCTTCGGCGCACCGCCGAAAGTGGTCCGGTGGCGCGACCGTGTGCGGCAACTCCGCGTCGGGGTCGCTGCACCTGTCAATGTCGAAGAACCGCGCCGTCGGAATCCGGCGTCCCACGAACTCGCGCTCCGGATCCCGCCCCGATCCGGGCAGGTACCACGACCCGTCGAGAACCACCAGGCCGGTGCGGCCCAGACGGGCCGCGAGCCACTCGGCCGAGACAGCCGGGCCCGGCAGCGACACTTTGCGGTTTGCCGACGCGCGTTCCATGCTTCCGATTGTAGCGGAGCGGTGGCCCCCGTCGCCAGGAGTGCCATGAACACCACGATCCGGCTTGCCGGTTGCGTCCTGCTGGGCGCGTGCGGACCGCCGCCCGGCGACGGCGGCGGCCCTGTCCCGGCCCGCGACGCGCCCCCTGCCTCGGCCGGCGCGCCCACCACCCCGCCCCCCACCCCGCCCCCCGACCCGGCTGCGTGCGCGGCCCAGGCCATCGGGTCCGGCTATCCGGCGGCGCTTCTCCGGATCGGATGCGGCGGCGGCGTCGAGCCAGGCCGCGCCACCTGGTCGCGCGAGGGGCGCGTCGTCACCCTCGCCTTTCCGGCTTCGGCCCATGGCCCCGTCGGCGAGGACCTCGTGTCGGCGTGGCCACCGCTGGACGCGCCCCCGTGGCTCGGCCACCGCATCGAGAGCGTCGCGGTGCTGTCCGGCGGGCGCGTGCGGGTGCGTTTCGGGGCGCCGCCGGGGAGAGCGCCGCCCGATGCAGTGCTGCCCGGCGCGGCCCCCTACGAGCCGGAGCGCATCTTTGCCGATCCCAGGCTGTCGGGGGCGGCGCAGTCCGTGCCGGGCGACCTGGTGCGCGACGCGCGGGACGCGATCGACGCCGCCGACGCCGGGTCGCGCGTGTGGACGCGCCACGACGCCTCGGTCGAGTACGCGCGCTCGCTGGGCCGCCCCGTGCAGCTGGTGGCGTTCGACCGTCTCTACCTTGTGGCGTTCGCCGGGGTCGCCCCGGCGGGGGAGGCGGCAGCGGCGGGCGGGGCGATCGGCGCCGACTGGGTGGAATGGGGCGCTTCCGGCGCGAGGCGGCCGCCGTCGGTGGGGTGGGGCGAGGTGTTGGCGCAGTGCGGCGGGAGCGGGCCCGCCGACGAGGCCGCGGCGGAGCTGTTGCGCGCGGGGCGCGGTGTGGAGGCCGCGGGGCGCGCGGGGGCCGGGGCGGGGGCCGGGCGGGCGACGGTGAGCCATGCCGACGGCGACCGCGCAGCGGCCCAGATCGCCGAGCGGGTCGTGTCGCTGGCGCTGCGCGGCGACGAGCCCGGCGCGACGGTCCGCACCCTGGCCAGGGGCGCCGCACGGCTCTCGGTGCGGCCCCGCGCCGAACGGGGGGCGGCTCGCGCGCCGACCGACGTGGCGGCGGTGGTCGCGGTGCACGGCGGTCCCGGGCACATCTGCTCCCTGCACGCCGAGGTCGTGCGCGCGCTGGCCGAGTGGGCGCCCCGCACCGATTCGGCGGCGACGAGCGTGGTGCTGGTCGGCGAGACCGCGCTCTTCGAGACGTGGCGCCCATGAGCTTTCGCCGCCGTCTTGTGATCGCCGGGATCGTGGTGGCGTGGATCCCCGTGCTGTGTCTGGGCCTGGTGGTGCGGCACGCCGGGGTCCAGCGCCTGGGCGAGGCCAACGCCGAGACCATGCGGGAGCGCGCCGACCGCCTTGCCGCGGCGTGGGCGTCGGGCGCTGGCTTCCTGGACGACCGCCTGGACGCGCTGGGCCGCCTCCTTGCCGACGACAACGACGTGCGCATCGCGGCGCGGGCGGGACGCGGCCCGGTGCTGCGCGAGGCCGCCGCCCGCTTTGCGGCGTCCAGCGGCCTGGACGTGGCCTACCTCCTCGACGCGCGCGGCACGATCCTGGCGGCCAGCCACTTCCCGGGCGATGCGGGGCGGCGCAGTCCCGAGCTGGCCGCGCTCGCCGACCACGGCGCCGCCCCGGTGGTGGCCGCGGTGGCGTTCCCCGATTCGGGGCGGACCGTGTTGGCGAGGGCGCGCCGGTTCGATGTGGGCGGCGTGGCGGTGGTTGGGGTGGTGGGAGAGGAGCTGGCCGCGCTGGGGGTGCTGCCCGTCGGCGCCGAGGTCGCGCTGTGGGCGGAGCGGGGGGGCGGCGCCGGCGCGGTGATGCTCGCGGGGGCGGGCGGGGCGGTGGGCGCCGGCGCGGGGGGCGACGGGGGCAGGGGCGATGGGTCGGCCTTCGATGGCCGCCGCGTGGTCGGGCGGGTGCTGTGGCAGGGCGGGGCGGGGGGCGGCGGGGTGGCGGCGGGGGGCGAGACCCTGCCGGTCGATCTGGTGTTCGGCTGGCGCGATCCGCTGCTGGCCGAGCTGACGCGGTCGTTCGACCGGGTGCTCGTCGTGTCGCTGGCGGGGGCCGCGCTGGCGGCAGTCTTGCTCGGCGGGCTGGTCGCGCGCCGCTTCTCGGGGCCGGTCGAGCGGCTCGCGGCCACGGCCCGGGGCGTGCACCTGGGCCGCCTCGACGCCGTCTTCCCGCGCGGCGGCGCGCGCGAGCTGGACCGGCTGGGCCTGTTCCTGAACGGGATGCTCGGGCGGATTCGCGACGGCCTGGCGAAGGCGAGGGACGCCGAGAAGCGCGCGACGCTGGGCGAGTTCGCCCGTCAGGCCAACCACGACGTGCGCAACGGCCTGGTGCCGATCCGCAACGTGCTGGGCCACCTTGCAGATGCTCGCGACGACGGCCCGGGCGCGCTGGCCGAGGCCTTCGACGCGCGGTCGCCTACCCTGGCGGCGAGCCTCGACTACCTGGCCGAGCTGGCCGACCAGTACAGGGCGGTGGCCGTCCATGGCGCCCGCGACCGCTCCAACCTGCGCGCGGTGGTCGAGGCCGTGGTCGAGGCGCAGCGATCCCTTCGCACCGGGGTCCGTCTGGTCGCCGACCTGGGTGGCGAGGCCGCCTGGGTCGAGATGGACGCCCTTTCACTCAGAAGAGTGGTTGAAAACGTCGTCTCCAACGCTGTCACGGCGGTGGCGGGCGAGGGCGTTGAAGGCGGCGCGGGTGTCAGCCGTATTGGGATGGGGGAGGTGTGCCTGAAGATCGGGGCTGTGCGTGCGGACGGGGCTGCGCGCGCGGACGGCGGCCGGCGGCGCCACCGGCTTTCGGTTGTGGACAATGGACCGGGGATCCCTGCCGAGGTGCGCGAGCGGGTGTTCGAGCCGTTCTTCACGACGCGGGGGGGCGGCGAGCGGGGGGGTGGCGAACGGACGGGTGGCGAGCGGGCGGGCGGCGAGCGGGCGGGCGGCGAGCGGGCGGGCGGCGAACGCGGGGGCGGCCAGAGGGCGGGCAGCCAGCAGACGGGCGGCACCGGACTGGGGCTGGCGATTGCGCGGAGGCTGGTGCGCGACGTGGGCGGCGAGATTTCGCTCAAGAGCGCCCCGGGTCGCGGGACGCGCGTGGATGTGATCCTGAGGGCGGCGTCGCCCCCGGCCTCGTCCCCACAGGAGCGGACGCCATGACGCCAGTAGCGGACGCCAAGACCCCCGAGCGGACGCCATGACACCCGAGCGACGGCGGACAGGGGCCGGCGGCGCGCTCGTCCTGATCATCGACGACGTGCGGCCGCTGGCCGAGCAGTACGCCTACGACCTGGAGCGGCTGGGCGGGTTTCGCACGCGCGTGGCCGCGAGCGGGGAGCGGGGGCTCGAGATTCTGACGCGCGAGGTGGTCGACTGTGTCATCCTCGATCTGGAGATGCCCGGCCTCGACGGCTTCGACGTGCTTCGGGCGGTGCAGCACCGCGAGATCGACGTGCCGGTGATCGTGTACACGGGCACGGGCAGCTTCGACCGCTGCGTGGAGGCGGTCCGGCTGGGCGCGTTCAGCTTTGTCGACAAGGCCGAGTCCATGGAGCGGGTGGTGCACGAGGTGCGGCTGGCGCTCAGGCAGACCGACCTGCGGCAGAGGCTGGGCGAACTCGAGGACCGCGTCGCGCCCGCGTCGCCCCTGATCGGCGAGAGCGCGCCCATGCACGACCTGCGCGCGGCGATTGCGCGGCTGGCCGACATACCCAGCCCCGTGCTGGTCCTGGGAGAGAGCGGGACGGGCAAGGAGCTGGTCGCGCGGGAGCTGCACCGCCTGGGCGGCCGTCGCGACGAGGCGTTCGTGGCGGTCAACTGCGGGGGCATGGCCGAGGGCCTGGTCGACAGCGACCTCTTCGGCCACGACCGCGGCGCGTTCACGGGCGCGCTCAAGGCCCGGCGGGGCGCCTTCGAGCGCGCGACCTCGGGCACCCTCTTCCTGGACGAGATCGGCGAGCTTCCGGCGTCGGTGCAGGCGCGTCTGCTGCGCGTCCTGGAGGGCGGCGAGATCACCCGCCTGGGCGGCGAGGACCCGATCGCGGTGGGCGCCCGCATCGTCGCCGCGACCCACCGCGACCTGGACGCCGACGCCGACCGGGGCACGTTCCGCCAGGATCTCCTCTACCGCCTCAACGTGCACGTCGTCCGCGTGCCCCCGCTGCGCGCCCGCCCGGACGACATCCCGCTCCTGGCAGCCCACTTCGCCCGGACGCTTCCCGCGCAGCTGGGCCGCCCCCCGCGCCCCCTGACCGACGACGCGCTTGCCCGCCTGCGCGCCCGCACCTGGCAGCGCAACAACGTGCGCGAGCTCCGCAACACGATCGAGCGCATGATCATCGCGTCCGACGGTCCCGCGCTCGACGTCGCGCACCTTCCCCCCGATCTGGCGCGTGGTGACACCGCAGCTCCGCCGATCGCACCTGCGCCCGAATCCGTGCCTGCGCCCGTGTCCGTGCCTGCCCCCGCGCCCCCGCAGCCGCCGCTCGCGGCCACGGATCCCGACGACGACCCGCCCCGCAGCTA
Organism: Longimicrobiales bacterium; assembly: GCA_965221535.1. Lineage (GTDB taxonomy): Bacteria > Gemmatimonadota > Gemmatimonadetes > Longimicrobiales > Gaopeijiaceae > Bin94. The sequence continues at coordinate 879,876 of OZ244894.1, forward strand.
CCGCGATCAGAAGCGCGACGCGGAGCGCGCGATCGTGCTGGCAGCCCTCGAGGCCAACGACTGGGTTGTCGGTCGCACCGCCAGCGCGCTGGGCCTCGCCGATCACTCCAGCCTGATCAAGATCATGAACCGCCTGGGGGTCCGTCGCCCGGACTGAGGTGGTTGGTCGTGTACCAGAGGACACGAGCGCGATGCGGTCTCGTGCGGCTCGGTCGCCATTCAGGAGCGGGTAATTCCATTCGCGGCAACGAGTTAGGGTCGCCCTGCGCGTTCGGCCCCCACTTTGGCCCCTGGCTTGCCTTGCTTCGCAGCCGACCATGAGTCGCCCTTGCGGCCCGGTGCGGGATGGGCCCGTCGGCCTGCAGGGGCACACGGCTGGGAGGCCACGATGGAGATCACGAGAATCGAACGGGACCGCTCGGAGACGGCGCTGCGGTGGGTGGCGGCGGGGCTGGGGCTCGCCGTGCTGGTGCTGGCGGCGGCGTGTGGTGGTGAAGCGGGCGCGGCGCGGCGCGGCGCGGACTCGGCGCGGGGCTCGGCGGAGGGGGTTGAGGTGGTGGTGGCGCTGCCGTCTGGGCTCGCGGCGCCGGGGACGGTTGCCCTGGCGCCTGCGCCCCGGGACTCGTCCGTGCACGACGGGGGTGGCAGTGCCGCCAGCCGCAACGTCCAGAGTGACTACGGCGATGCCCGCGCCGCCTTCCTCGATGGCCGATTTGGCGAGGCGGTCGACCTGTTCATGCGCTACGCGGAGCGCCGGCCCACCGATCCCCGGGGGCACTACATGCTGGGGCTGGCGGCGTGGAAGGGCGGCTATCTCGATCTGGCCGAGGCGCACCTGATGGAAGCGGCGCTGATCGATTCCGCCCACGTAAGGGCCAGGGTGAATCTGGCCAGGGTGCTGATCGAGCGCGGCCAGCCGGCCGCGGCCGAGAGGCAGGCACGCAGGGCCGAGGAGCTCGACGGGGGCGATGTGGCGGCGAAGCGCACGCTGGCCCGCGCACTGGCCCGAAAGGGGGACCGCGAGGGCGCGCTGGCCAAGTACGAAGAAGCGCTGTGGATCGACCCGGACGACGCCTGGTCGCTCAACAACATGGCCTACCTCATGATCCAGGGAGGCCGCGAGGAGGCGGCGGTCGCCCCGCTGGCGCTAGCGGTGACGCTCGACCCCGACAACGCGACCTTCGCGAAGAACCTGAGCAGTGCGCTGGCGGGCGCCGGGCTGGGGGCGGGCGCCGACCTCGCCGCGATCGCGCAGGCGTACCGGGCGGAGCTGGTGGGGTGCGTCGGGGAGGGGGGCGACACCGTGCCGAGCGGGTGGCGGTGGTGATGGGGTGGGGCGGGGGATTCTCGGCCAGAAGGTGGAGACGGGGCCTGCCCCGGACGGGCCGCTTGCGTGAGGGGCTGCGGGGCCGCATATTGCTGGCGCTAGCTAGCGCGGTCGGGCACGATGTCCGCGGAGCGTTGCGGGCTGATGGTCGAGGCACGTCCGGGTCCGCCACCGAAGCACTCAATAGGAGGATTTGCATGTCTGAACCAGTGAGAGCAGCGCGAGTCCCGGCACGCTTCGGCATATCCGCCGTCTCAACTGTGTACTGTGCTTTGGCTTGGGCGAATCTTTTGTTCACAAGTACGGGTGACGTTCAAGAAGACGATCGCACGTGGCTGCCACCGCCAGTCGAAGAACTCACAATCCGAGATGCGACCGGCGAACTCCTCGGCCACCCCACCCGAATCTTCGGAATCACGGACAACGGCATATTGGTTGTAGACATTGCGGACAACACTCTCATAGCATTGTCGCCCACTGGCACGCCACGTTGGAGATTTGGCAGACGGGGAGAAGGACCGGGGGAGTTCGATATCATTGTCGACGTGGATGTGACCGAGGATGGCCGGATTCTGGCCTTGGATCGGGAGTTGCGTCGTATCACCATCCTTGATTCCGACGGAGAGCAGCGTGGGGAAGTCGCCCTGCCTCGAGTGGCAGCAAGCGAACTGCTTCCTGGTCTTGGCACTGGGACACTGGCCTTGGTAGAGGTCGATCCGCTTGACGACGATGGGAGGACTGGGCTAACCCGTTCTTGGTGGACGATAGCAGAAGACGGCCAACGCGGGGCACCATTGGACATTCCAGTATCGTGCGGTCACTTTTTGACGTGCGAGACAATTGCTACTGGTGCCGGAAGCGCAGGGGGTGTGATTGCCTTCAGATGGGCGAGTACGCTGATGCTCCTAGATCCCAGCGGTTCCGTTAGAGCGGTTGTAGATGGAGTGGAGCCGATGGAGTTTCCAGACGTGGTGTCAGACGAGATCGATCCAGAAGCGGCGGGAATACCCGGGTTTTCAACGCTGGTAGTAACGAAGGTCGAACCCGAAGCGACCGAGGCGACTGCTCAGGTAAGTGCAAACGACTCGCTCACCTTGGTACTTGCGCTCGGCGGCACCGACGTACGGCAACGCGGTGTGGACGTCTACCTGACCGCTGATGGAGCTTACCTTGGGTCGGTGCTGCTGCCTGAGACCGTCGCAGACATCGCACTGCTGACGGATGGAAGACTCGCCACACTGGAAACTGCGCTGATTCCCCAAACCACGCTGTGGCAGCTGCAATTGTAGCTCCCGCCCGGGTCCGAGGATGGCCCCTCGCCGCCCCCCTGGCGGCGCTGGCACTCTTCGCCTGCTCGCCCGACGCAGGGCCGCGAGCGCCGCAGGCGACCGTGCGAGACTCGGCTGGCGTGACGATCGTCGAATCCACGGGCGGCGACCGGCGGTTGGGCGAGATGCCCGTGCAAATCGGCATGCTGGAGTCCGACGGCACGCTGGAATTCGTGCCGTGGGGATTTGCGGCCGACCCCGATGCCGGCGTGGTCTACGTTGCGGACCGGTCCGAGTCGCGCGTGGCGGTGTTCGACAGCGCGGGCGGGCAGATGCGCGAACTGGGACGCCGGGGCGAAGGGCCGGGCGAGTTCCTGGAGCCAGCGGCTGTGGCCGTCGACGACGGGGTTCTCGCCGTGCTCGACGCGAGGCGTGGAGTGGTTTCCCGCTGGTCGCCGGAAGGGGCGCTGCTGGATGAGACCAGGCTGCCGACCCCCTACTGGGGCCCCGGCCTTGCGATGTCCGACGACTGGCTTGTCTACGTCGCCACAACCGCCACAGGCTCGCGGCGCGACGAGCTGCTCCAGGTGCACCGGGGCGGCGAGTCGCAGACGGTGCAGACGGTTTCCCATGAATTGGCCATGTTCGAGTCGGCCTGCGGCTCGGCCCCGGCTGCGCCAGTGCTCTCGCCGACGCCCGTGTGGGCCGGAAGCGCCGGGACGGTGTACTTCGCCGAGGGCGCGAGCTACCGCATCGACGTCCATCGATCACAGGATGGCTTGTCCAGCTTCCGTCGCGATCTGGATCCGATTCCCGTGTCCGAACAGATGGCGCGCGATGTGCTCGCGTTTGCGCCGGGGCCGTACCAGGCGATGATGCGTCAGTGCGACCTTGATGCCGGCGCGGTGCTTTCGTCGGTGGGGTACGAGCCCGAGATTTCGCCGATCGTGGGGATCGCGGTCGATCCGGCGGGGCGGGTGTGGGTGGCTCGGCGGACAGGGTCGGTGATGCCGGAGGTCGTCGACCTGCTGGCCCCGACCGGAGAGTACTTGGGGACGTTCGAGCTGCCTGCGGTTCCGGTCGCGTTCCTCTCGGATTCGCGATTCGTGGCGGTCGCCCTCAATCCCGTGACCGGTGGCTTGACGGCCGCCATTTACGAGCTGCGCGAGCATCTTGGGGACATGCCTCAGCCTCGTCCGGGGGCGTTCGGCGAGCGGCGGGCGGGCGAGCGCCAGGCTGGACGGGGCGTTGCGCCAGATGCCCAGAGCGACCCCGCCCGCGAGCTGGCGCCTTCGGCCAACAACCCTGCAGGGTTGCGCGAAGTCCAGGATTGCCCCGAGTGCCCGGTAATGGTGATTCTGCCGCCCGGGCGTTTCACCATGGGCGCGGCGAGCCCCCAGGATGCCGAGGGCGATCCCGCCACGCGTCCGGAATGGACGAAGCTGGCCGAGCAGCCTCCCACCGAGGTGGTGATCGACTACCCGCTGGCCGTGGGGAAGTACGAAGTCACGTTCGCCGAGTGGGACCGATGCACCGCCGCCGGGTGGTGCGAGTACAGGCCCGAGGATCTGGGGTGGGGCCGCGGCGACCGCCCGGCGATCTTCATCTCCAGACTCGACGCGGAGCACTACATCGAGTGGCTCAATTCGCTGACGGGCCGCGGGTACCGGCTGCCGAGCGAGGCGGAGTGGGAGTACGCGGCGCGCGCGGGGACGAGCACGGCCCGCTGGTGGGGTGACGCGGTGGGGAGCGGCCACGCTGTGTGCAACGGGTGCGGCAGCCCGTGGGACGACGTTTCCACCGCGCCGGTCGGGTCGTTGCCGGCGAACCCGTGGGGCCTGCACGACGTGCTGGGCAACGCCAGCGAATGGGTTGCCGACTGCTGGGTCGACAGCCACGCCGGCGCCCGAACGGACGGCGCGCCGCGCATCGGTGAATCCTACTGGTGGAGCGACGGGCGCTGCCTCCGTGCACTCCAACGCGGCTCCTCGTGGGGCTCCTACACCTGGTCGGTTCGGGCTGCCACGCGCATCGGGGGACACTACGGTCCAGACAGCCGCGATTATGGCGATGGCTTCAGGATCGTGCGTCCCGTCCCCGAGGCCGACACCCGACAGAGCTAGAGCACTCCAAATGCCCAACCCCAACACCAAGCTGAAGTCGGCCAACGTCTGGCGGGAGGCGCGCGAGATCATCTGGCGCTACCGGCGGCGGGTGGCGCTGGGGCTTGTCGTCATGGCCGTGGGGCGGGTGGCGGGGATGGCGATTCCGGCCTCGTCCAAGTTCCTCATCGACGACGTGCTGGGGCAGGGGCGCGCCGACCTGCTGGTTCCGCTGGCCGTGGGGGTGGCGGTGGCGGCGCTGATGCAGGGCGGCACGTCGTTCGCGCTGTCGCAGATCCTGGGGGTCACGGCCCAGCGCGCGATCACCGAGATGCGGAAGACCGTTCAGGCCCACATCGCACGGCTTCCGGTCAACTACTTCGACTCGACGAAGTCGGGCGTGCTCATCTCGCGCATCATGACCGACGCCGAGGGGATCCGGAACCTTGTCGGCACCGGACTTGTGCAGCTCACAGGCGGGATCATGACGTCGGTGCTCTCGCTGGGCGTGTTGTTGTACCTCAACTGGACGCTCACGATCTACACGCTCGGCGTGCTTTTGCTCTTCGGTGGCGCAATGGCCTACGCCTTCCGCCGCCTTCGCCCACTCTTCCGCGAGCGAGGCAAGATCCACGCCGACGTCACAGGCCGGCTCGGCGAAACGCTGTCGGGCGTGCGCATCGTCAAGGCGTACACGTCCGAGCGCAAGGAGAATCTTGTCTTTGCACGCGGCGCGCACCGCCTCTTCCGCAACGTGGCCAAGGCCGTGACGGGGGTGTCGGGCGTAACCGCGTTCTCGTCGGTGGTGATGGGCGCAATCGGCACGCTCATGATCATTGTGGGCGGCTCGTCGGTGCTGGCCGGCGCAATGACAACGGGCGACCTCATCATGTACGTGCTGTTCACCGGATGGATGATCAACCCGCTTGTGCAAATGGCCTCGATCGGCACGCAGATCACCGAGGCCTTCGCCGGGCTCGACCGCATTCGCGAAGTGCGCACAATGGCGACCGAGCTCGACGGCGACGAGGGCAAGGCGGCGTTGGGCCGCGCGCATGGACACATTGTGTTCGAGAACGTTCAGTTCTCATATGATGAGAAGGTTCCAGTGCTCAAAGGCGTTTCGCTCGACGCGCCCCCGGGTTCCACAACCGCGCTCGTGGGGTCGTCAGGGTCGGGCAAGAGCACGCTGGCCAGTCTTGTGCTCTCCTTCAACGCTCCCGACGCGGGACGAATCCTGGTGGACGGGCGCGATCTTGCGGGCATTCGTCTGGCCGACTACCGGCGACAGGTGGGCGTGGTGCTGCAAGACAACTTCCTGTTCGACGACACGGTCGAGTACAACATCCGCTACGGTCGCGCCGGGGCCACCCGGGACGAAGTGGTCGCGGCGGCCAAGCTCGCCCACTGCCACGAATTCGTCCAGGCGTTCCCCGACGGCTACGACACCGTGATCGGCGAGCGGGGCGTGAAGGTGTCCGGCGGCCAGCGCCAGCGCCTCGCGATCGCGCGCGCCATCCTGGCCGATCCGCGCATCCTGGTCCTCGACGAAGCCACCTCGAGCCTCGACTCCGAGAGCGAGGCGCAGATCCAGGAAGGGCTGCGCACGCTGCGGGCCGGACGCACCACCTTCGTCATCGCCCACCGCCTATCGACCATCCGCAGCGCGGACCAGATCCTGGTCGTCGAGGACGGCATGGTGGTCGAGCGCGGCACGCACGCCGAGCTGATCGCGCTGGACGGGCGCTACAAGGAGCTGCACGACCGGCAGCACACCGTCGAGATGAACCGCTTCGTCAACCCGGGCGAGGAGCTGGGCAGGCTCGCTGACTCGGGAGTGCCCTGACGCGCGGGGGGGCGGGGGGCGCCCGCGAGCCGCGCCCGTGCGCCGTGCCAAGGCGACCCCTGACGCGCGGGCGCGCCGACCCGTACATTGCCCCGATGGACGATTCGCCCACCCCCAGCGCGGACCGCGGCAGCGCCGCCCCCGTCCCGGACCACGAGGCCGGGTTCGACATCGGCGCTGACTTCGAGCGCTTCTCGCAGAAGGACGACATCTTCTGCCGCTCGTTCTGGGACCCGGCCGTGCGAACGCACCGCTCCGACATGTTCTACGAGACGTACCGCACGCCCAAGCTCACCTGGCGGGCGGTCGAGGGCTTCACGCAACGCGACTATGCGCTGCGCAACGCCTCGTGGCATGTGACCGACATCTTCGCCGAGCTGCGGGACGGCGACGACCGGCGCGAGGGCTTCCTGGACCCCTACACCTGCGTCCGCGAGGGCCCGGGCAGCACGCTGCCGGCGACCTCGCCCGAAGAGATGGCGCGCGAGATCAAGCACGCCGCGAAGACGCTGGGGGCGGACCTGGTGGGCATTGCCGCCAACGATGTGCGGTGGCTGTACACGCACGCCTACAGCCGCGAGAGGGAAGCCGAAAAGCCCCAGGAGGTCCCGGCCGATCTGGGCAGCGTGATTGTGATCGCGCAGTCCATGGACCGCGAGCTGCTGAGCACGGCGCCTTCGGCCCTGAGCGGCGCCGCGACGGGCGCCACGTACTCGCGCGACACGATCGTGCTGCTGGCCATCGCACAGTACATCACCAACCTCGGCTACCGTGCGGTGGCCAGCATGAACGACTCGGCGCTGGCGATCCCGCTCGCCATCCAGGCGGGGCTGGGCGAATACGGCCGCCACGGCCTCCTGATCACCCGCGAATACGGGCCCCGCGTCCGCCTGGGCAAGGTGTTCACCGACATGCCGCTGGCCCACGACCGGCCGGTCCGATTCGGCGTCAAGGAGACGTGCGAGATCTGCCGCGCGTGCACGCAGGGCTGCCCGGCCAAGGCCATCGCCGACGGCGAGCCGTCCACACTGGTCCACAACCGGTCGAACATTCAGGGCATTCGCAAATGGACCACCGACGCCGAGAAGTGCTTCCGCTTCTGGGCCAACCAGAACACCGACTGCTCGATCTGCGTGCGCGTGTGTCCGTACAACCGCGACTACGCGAGCCGGTGGAGCCGGATCTGGCGGTGGATGGCGGGAACGCCGCTCAGACGCCTGGCGCTTTGGCTCGACCGCGCCGGCGGACGCGGCGAACGACGAACGCCGTCGAGCTGGTGGCGGGCCGCAACGCAGCACATGCAACCAAGGAGGCAGAGATGAACCGAGGAACAACTCTGGCAAACGGCACCCGGGCGCGCCGGCGGGCGAGCGCGGCGGCGTGGGCGGCGTGCATGGTCTTGGCCACCGCCGCCTGCCAGCCGGCCAACGAAGCTGCCGAGGCGTTCGGCGGCTACGAGGCCCTGGCGACGCTCTTCGACGATTGGCGCGAGTTCGCCGCGCCGCAGTACGTCGACGGCGTGCCCGACTACTCGATCGGCGCAATGGCGGCGCAGCACGCGCAGCTGCCCCAGTGGCGCGCGCGCCTAGAGGCCCTGAACCGGGCGGACTGGACGGTGTCGCAGCAGATCGACTGGCACCTGGTTCGGGCCGAGATGAACGGCCTCGACTTCGAGCACCGCGTCCGCCGCCCGTGGGCCCGCGACCCTGCCTTCTACGCCAGCGTGTACGACGCCGAGAGCGACGTGCCCGCCCACGAGGGCCCCACGATCGACAGCTGGATCGACCTGTGGACCTACGAGTACCCGCTCTCGGCCGAGGACGCGGCCGAGCTGGCCCAGCGGATCGGGGGCATCCCCGAGCTGCTGAACCGGGCGCGCGAAAACCTGACCGGCGAAGGCTACGACCTGTGGGTCGCGGGGCTGCGTTCGTTCCGGGCCCAGGCGCGGTATCTGGACGATCTGGCGGAGCGGGTGGCGGGCACGAGCGCGGCGCTCGACCGGGCCATCGCCGACGCGCGCGCCGCGACCGACGACTTCCACGACTGGATCGAAGGGCTGGCCGACACCAAGACGGGCACGTCGGGGATTGGGCGCGACAACTACACGTGGTACATGCAGCACGTGCACCTAGTGCCCTTCACGTGGGAGGAGCAGGTGACGATCATGCGCCGCGAGCTGGCCCGGGCCCACGCGTCGCTGCGACTGGAAGAGCATCGGAACCGCGATCTGCCCGTGCTCGAGCGGATCAGCACCGAGGAGGAATACGACCGGAGGCTCAACGAAGCCGTGACCGAGTACGTGGCCTTCCTGCAGGATCACCGAATCCAAACCGTGCAGCCCTGGATGGACCCGGCCATCCGCGCGAAGAACGGCGCCTTCACACCCGCAGAACCCGGACAGATCCGCAACTTCTTCAGCGAAGTCAACTACCGTGATCCAGTCGTCATGCGGACGCACCTTCACCACTGGATCGAGCTGGCTACCATGCGCGAGGCGCCGCACCCCAGTTCGGTGCGCCGGGTGCCGCTGCTGTACAACATCTGGGACGCGCGCTCCGAGGGGCTTGCCACGGGCATGGAGGAGATGATGATGCACGCCGGTCTGTTTGAGGGGAAGCCCAGATCGCGCGAGCTCGTGTGGATCATGCTGGCGCAGCGGGCAGCCCGCGCATACAGCGGACTGCAGCTGCACGGCAACGTGTTCGACATGGAGGAGGCGGTCGCGCACGCCACCGAGTGGACCCCGCGCGGCTGGCTGCCCGACGCCGACCTGGTGCGCAACGAGCAGCACCTGTACCTGCGCCAGCCCGGATACGGCACCAGCTACCTGACGGGCAAGGTCGAGATCGAGGCGCTGATGGGCGAGTGGGCGCTGCAGCAGGGCCCGGCGTTCACCGTCCAGCGCTTCTTCGACGGGTTCTATGCGGCGGGGGTGATCCCGACGGTGCTCGTGCGCTGGGAGATGACGGGCGAGATGGACCCGCTGCTGTCGCTGGACTAGGGCTTGTCAGGCCGGGGGTCGCGTCGCCATGATGACTGGAAGCGTATCGAACCCTTGGGGCACCAGAACGGAGGCAGCAGACATGCGTCGTCGCGACTTCATCAGAGCAGGCACCATTTCGGGACTCGTTGCGGGCACCGGAGCACTCGGCGCGTCGGCGAATCGCGCGTCAGCGAGCACGGTCGGGGCGCTCATGGGCGCGCCCGGCAGGCGAACCAGCAACGGTGCGGTGCGCCTGAACTCGAACGAGAACCCGCTGGGGATCTCGCCGGCGGCCAGAGAGGCCGTGATCGAGGCCATTTCGCTCGCGAACCGCTACCCGTCGGACCAGCAGGCCGAGCTGGTGGCCAAGCTGGCGGCGGCGCACGAGGTTGCCGAAAACCAGGTCGTGGTGGGCACGGGGTCGGCCGAGGTGCTGCAGATGGTGGTGCAGGCCTACGCCGCGCCGCGCGCCAAGCTGGTCATGGCCGACCCGACCTACGAGGCCGTCACCAACTACCAGCGCACCGAGGCCTACGAGCTCGTCAGGGTGCCGCTGACCGCCAACCACGAGCACGATCTCGACCGCATGCGCGAGGCGGCGGAGAGCTCGGGGCACCCCGCCCTTGTGTACCTCTGCAACCCCAACAACCCGACCGCGACGATCACGCCCAGCGCGGCGATCGACGAGTGGATCGCCGACGCGCCCGAGCACGTCTTCTTCCTCTCGGACGAGGCCTACATCGAGTACGTGGAGGACGAGCGGATGTGGAGCTCGCTCCCGTGGATCGAGACGAAGCGCAACGTCGTGGTCGTCAAGACCTTCTCGAAGATCTACGGCATGGCGGGCCTTCGCCTGGGCTACGGGATCGCGCACCCGGACACGGCCGCCCGCCTGACCGACTTCGCGTCGAGGAACAACATCAACCAGATCGCGATCGCTGCGGCGGGGGCGTCCTACGGCGACGAGGAGCTGATCAGGAAGAGCCGCGCGGTGAACCACGAGTCGCGCGAGATGGTCGAGGCGACCCTGGACGAGCTGGGACTCGATCGCATGCCCACGCAGGCCAACTTCCTGATGCACCGGATCAACGGCGATCTGGCCACCTACCGCGACAGGATGGCCGAGGCGGGGTTCCTCGTCGGGCGGGACTTTCCGCCGATGCTGGACTGGAACCGCCTCTCGTTCGGCCTGCCCGAGGACATGGCGCGCTTCTGCGAAACCCTGCGCGACTTCCGCGGCAAGGGGTGGATCTAGGGTAGACGCGTGGGGCGCGGGCGACCGGTCTGCGGGGGCGGCCCCGTGGAATGACCGACACGGTCGATCCCGCGAAGCGAAGCGAGATCATGTCGCGGATCCGCAGCCGCGACACCAAGCCCGAGATGATCGTGCGGCGCATTGCGCACGGCCTAGGCTTCCGCTTCAGGCTCCACCGGCGCGACCTTCCCGGCTCGCCCGACCTGGTGTTCCCGCGACACCGGGCCGTGATCCAGGTCCACGGCTGCTTCTGGCACCGGCATCCGGGCTGCAAGCACGCCAGCAACCCCAAGACGCGCGTCTCGTACTGGGAGGAAAAGTTCCGCGGCAACGTCGTGCGCGACCGGCGCAACGAGACCGCCCTGCACGAACTGGGGTGGCGCACCCTGGTGATCTGGGAGTGCGAGACCAAGGACCGCGAAGCCGTAGCGGAGCGGATTGAGGCGTTCCTGGCTGGGCCGATGTAAAGTTGACATTACAGGTTGACATGTCGGGTTTACATTGGGGCGTGCGCCGGGGTGTGGAGTGTAAGGTCGGATTTACGGGGTGTCAGGTTGGGTTTACATCGGCTCGGCAACCGGATCGTCCTCTTGGTTGAGGGGGGTCGCCAGTCCAGAGGATGCGGTGGCGTTCGCGAACGCCGTGACCGAACCCCCGGACCGCCGAGCAGTCTCTTGCACCGGGCGATGCGAGTGGCAAGGATGTCTTGCGACATCGCCATGGGTACGGTTACGTTCGGGGAACGAAATGTGACACGGTGTCACATTCAGTCGCCCCTACCGAGACCGGGCTGGTGGAGCCCGGGCGCAGGTGCAGTCCGAATATGAACGGTAACCAGAAGGGGATCCACGCGGCCACTGGACCTCGACCGACGAGCAGCTTGGACCCAGCGGCAATCCGCGGGATCCGGGAGACCTTGGCCCTCACGCAGGGCGAGCTGGCTGCCCGCCTAGAGTGCAGTCGCAGGTCCGTGCATCGCTGGGAGAGCGGCGAGACGACCCCTTCTGGAGCGACCGTCCTGGTGCTTAGGCAGTTGGTTAGGGAGTCCAGTCATGTGCGGATCCCACGCTCCGGTGCCGGGGCCTTCGGGTTCATCGACCTCTTCGCCGGAATCGGGGGGATGCGCCTCGCCTTTGAACCGTACGGCGGCCGGTGCGTGTTCACCTGCGAGTGGGACCGCTTCTCACGCCAGACCTACCGGGCCAACTTCCCGGATGGTCACGACATCGCAGGCGACATCAGGGAGGTGCGGACGCAAGACGTCCCGCGGCACGATCTGCTCCTGGCTGGATTTCCATGCCAGCCGTTCTCTCTTGCCGGGGTGTCCAAGAAGAACTCGCTCGGCCGACCGCATGGGTTTGCCGACGAAACGCAGGGAACCCTCTTTTTCGACATCGCCCGCATCATTCGGGATCACCGGCCCGCTGCGTTTCTGCTCGAGAACGTCAAGCACCTCCGCAACCACGACCGGGGCCGGACCATGCGGGTCATCCTTCGAACCCTCGAGGCGGATCTCGGGTACTCCGTCACTACGCGCGTGTTCGACGCCCGGCCCTTCGTGCCACAGCATCGGCAGCGCGTGTTCATCGCCGGTTTCCGCGAGGACGCTGGATTCAGCCTCGACGATGTCGAGATTCCCGATCTGGCGTCGGGACCCCGCCTTCGATCCGTGCTGCATCCGGAGGATGGGACGGAAGAGGCCGAGCCCCCGTACACCTTGGGAGAGTCGGCAGCCGTGTCTCCGAAGTACACGTTGAGCGACCACCTCTGGTCGTATCTCCAGGACTACGCACGTAGACACCGGGAGCGCGGCAACGGTTTTGGCTATGGGCTGGTCGGCCCGGACGACACGGCTCGCACGCTTTCGGCGCGATACTACAAAGACGGCTCCGAGATCTTGGTCCGCCAGCACGGGGCCAATCCTAGGCGCCTGACTCCCCGTGAATGCGCCAGGCTGATGGGATTTGACGGTCAAGGCCAGAGTCGGTTTGAGATTCCAGTCTCCGACACCCAGGCTTACAGGCAGTTTGGAAACGCGGTGGCGGTGCCCTTGGTGGGGGCCATCGCTCGCGCGATGTCGTCCTACATCGCGTCCACGGCTGCCGGTCGGTATCAGCTAGAGTTCACGCCGCGCCTCGATTCGGCTTGATCTACCTCTTCCGAGACCCCCGGCTCGGGTTCTGCTACGGCGTCGGCGCGGGTTCGCGCAAGCCGCGCACCTCCCGTATGAAGTCTCCAAGTGTAGTCAAGTCCTCTCTAACTGTAGCGCGGAAACGCCTGAAGTTGCGCCGTGGCACGACCAAGCGAACCCCCGAGTCCTTCATCTCGCGGTGTTGCTTGGCTGAGATGCCCTCCTGCAGAGTGAGAAGGTGCTTCACCTTGATGCGCTCAGCCTCGTTCAGCACTTGCCGCCAGCGGTCCCTGCAAGTCGTCTTGACAGCCAGCATTCTGAGATTGGCAGCCGGAAACCCGGGGTTTCGGTAGTCTTCTTCTGACGGGAACAAGAAGTCGGGTTTCCGTCCGGGCTCCGATTCACCCCCGTGGGTGAAGTCAACGCCCTCGTGGAGCCCCTCCTCATCGAGGATTTGTCTGACATGCAGCTCGAACGAGCGTCCCGAGCGAGCCTTGCGGCGCTGCAACACACGCTGTGCGCGGGCCACGAACTCATCGAGGGTATCGAACCCGGCGCGGATGCCAGGCAGCTCGATGGCCTCCTCCACGCTGCGGAAGAGCTGGTATTCGCATTCGCGCCGGGCGATCAGCCGCGCGTCGGGATCGAGTGTCCGAAGCTTGGGGCGCAGCGCTACGGCCGAGCTCAGCATCTCCGCGCCGCTAGGGAAGCCTTCGATCCACGCGGCAGGAATCTCGTGAGCCCGAAGCCAACAGTCGACGGCTGAGTCATCAACCTGGATCCTACCGTGTTCCGAAGACCAAATTGCCGCCCGCCCCGGCTCAACCGGACCGATCAGGTCTTCGGCAAGATCCTCCTCCGCCTCAGTCTGACAGATCCAGACCCGGCAGTCCGACGAGTCCCCACTCCCCAAGCTCTCAAACGCGAAGATCGCTAGGGCTCCGGTGCTCTCTGGGTCCAACAGTGGGGACGACGCGCCTCCAAAATTGGTCAGCCGGGACTCGTTGCGAGTACCTCCGTGAAGGTGGTTGTTGTACCAGACGGCCCGAATTCGGCGGTGTTCGGAGTGCGAGTCGATGTACAGGGAAAACCAGACGTCCGGGTTGAGAACGTTGGGCCGATCTAGAGACGGAAAACGGGAATTGAGGAAGTCGCGCGAGATATAGGGCCCGGCTTGGTGAGCTCCGTTTGCCAGCGTGTCGTTGCCGGAGAGCCGCTTGGCATACCACACGCGGTCGGGACGGCCGTTTTGGGCCAGCCACTCGCCAAGTCTCTTCAATCCCCCCCGCCCCCCAGCCGCCTCAGCGCCTCGCGCGCCTCCTGATTGCCCGCCGCTGCCGCGCGGCGGTACCACTCGGTCGCCCGGCCCACGTCCATGGGCGCCCCTCGCCCGGCCTCGTAGGCTTCGCCAAGCCGCAGCTGGGTGATCGCGTCGCCCTTTTCCGCGGCGCGCGTCCACCACTCCACCGCCAAGACAGGGTCCTCGGCGACTCCCCGCCCCTCCGAATACTGGTTCCCGAGCACATGCGCCCCAAGAACATGCCCGCGCTCTGCCGCGCGCCGATGCCACGCTGCCGCGCGGGACGGGTCGACCGGCCTGCCGAGCCCCTCGTCGTAGGCGGTGCCCATCAGGAAGACCGCTTCGAGCACGCCCGACTCCGCCGCGCGCTGCACGTCTCGGATTACCGACTCGGCCAGCCGCCGCGCCTCGGCCTCGTCGCGCGGCACGCCCATGCGTCCCGTGGAGTGCGCCCGCGCCATCCACATCACCGAGAGCGGCGCGCCCTCGGCCACCACCTCGTCGAGGAGCTGCCGCGCGTACGCGTCGTCCACGTACCCCGCCGCGCCCGTGTACCAGTCGATCGCCTCGAGCAGGCGGAGATCCGGCTCGGCGGGCTGCGCCACGCACCCGGCGCCAACGACCGCACACAGCGCCAGCAGCCCGACGAACCCCGGGCGCCCCCGCGCCGAGCGCTTGTGCGCAGCCGCGCGCAAATCCACCCGCCAGCCCGCGCGCGCCGCCGAACCCCCCCGCGCCGCCAACCTCACACCAGGTCCTCGCCCGAAAGCCCCAGCTGTTCCAGCACCTCGGGCGGCGGGCCGTCGAAGCTGGGCAGCGGCACGTTCCCCACGTAGCCCAGGTCGTCCATGCCCTCTTCGGTGGTCCAGAAGCCGGTCGAGACCATGTCGCGGAAGGCGTCGAAGAAGCGGGCCTGCGGCCTTAGCTCGGCGGGCGCGTCGGGCTCGAAGCAGACCTCGTCGCAGATCTCGTGCTGCTGCTCGACACCGAGCGCGGGGAAGTCCGCCGCTCCGAAGCGCTCGCGCGCCTCGCGGTTCAGCCACGCCAGGCCGCCGCGCAGCTGGGTCAGCTGCTGTGCGTGGCGGGGCGCCGACACGAACTCGTTGATGTAGTCCGGCACGCCGACCTGGCTGGCCGAGGGCGACCGCTCGTCCGCAGGAATGATCACGTCCGCGAGCGCGGCCACCAGACGCATCTCGTCATCGGTCAGCAGCATCTCCCAGGGCACGACGGGGGCCAGCAGGTCGGGGTCGGCGGCGGTCCCGGCGGCCAGCGGGTTGCTGGGCGGCAGCGGATCGAAGCCGGAGAGGGCTTCGTGGGCGGACTCGGCCGACCGGGCCGCGTCTTCGGGCGCGCACGACGCGGCCGCCCCCAGCGCCGCGCCCGCGGCGATGACCTTGAGCGCGCCGCGCCGCGAAATGGTGTCGTCGCCCACTATATGCTCCTCTGCCGCAGCTGCTCGACGATGTAGTCGCTGGCGCGCCACGCAATGGCCATGATCGACAGCGTGGGGTTCTTGTCCGCGTTCGACACGAAGGGCGCGCCGTCGGCGACGAACAGGTTGGGCACGTCCCACGACTGGCAGAACTCGTTCAGCACCGACGTGCGCGGATCGTCGCCCATCATCGCGCCGCCCACCTCGTGAATGATCTGGCCGCCCTTCGAGATCGCCTGCGCCCCGTCGGTGTGGACGGTCGACAGCACCTGGCCGCCCATCTCGTCCACGATCTCGGCGAACGTCTGCTGCATGTGCACCGCCTGGCGCAGCTCGTGGTCGGCCCATTTCCAGTGGAACTTGAGCACGGGAATGCCGTAGCGGTCCACGCGGTCGGGGTCGATCTCGCAGTAGCAGTCCTCGTTGGGGATCATCTCGCCGCGGCCGTCGAAGCCGATGAAGCTGCCGTAGTAGCGGCGGCAGTCGTCCTTGAAGCGCTGGCCGTAGCTTCCGCGCGTCAGCGGCTCGAGGCCCGAGAACGCGCCGAATCCGGGCGCGCTGCGCCGACCGCCGCCGAACTCGATGTGGTAGCCGCGCGGAAAGTCCAGGCGGCCGGCAAGCTGGTCGCCGTACAGCCACCACGGCATGTACATGTGCATGCCCGACGCACCGTCCTCGTTGTGGGGCGGCAGCGACTGGAGCGCCGGAATGTGGGCCGAGACGCCCGCGCCGACCGTGTCCATGACGTACTTGCCCACGAGCCCCGAGCTGTTGCCGAGCCCGTCGGGGAAGCCGCCGCCGTTCGAGTTCAGCAAGATGCGCGCGGACTCGCAGGCGCTCGCGGCGAGCACGACCACCCGCGCCGCGGCGAACTCGTCGACCAGCGTGGCCTTGTCGATGTAGTGGACGCCGGTGGCCCGACCCCGCGAATCGACCGTCACTTCGCGCACCATCGCGCCCGTGCGCACGTCGAGGTTGCCGGTGGCCAGCGCGGGGGGCAGCAGCACCGTGGTCGACTGGAAGTTGGCGCGGATCGAGCAGCCGCGTCCGCACGGTGTCGCCCAGTAGCAGGCGGCCCGGCCCCGCATGGAGTCGGCGGTGACGCGCCGCGCGAGCTCGTTGTCGGGAAACAGCTCGCCGGGCAGCCGGTCGGCGTCCTGGGTCTGCGTCATGATCGCCAGGTGCGACGGGATCACCGGAATCCCCAGCCGTCGGCACGCCTTCCGCGTCAGAAGCTCGTAGGCGCGCGGCCTGGGCGGCGGCTGCAGCACCCCGGGCGACGAGTTCGGCGTGTTCTCGAGCCCCTCGTTCGACCCGTAGACGCCGATCAGCGACTCGGTCCTGTCGTAGTAGGGCGCCAGATCCTCGTACGACATGGGCCAGTCGAAACCCAGCCCGTCGCGCGAACGCGGCTTGAAGTCGTATTCGCCCATGCGCAGCGAAATCCGGCCCCAGTGGTTCGTGCGTCCGCCCAGCATGCGCGAGCGCCACCACATGAACTCCGACCCCTCGGCCACCGAATAGGGCTCGCCGGGCACCTGCCAGCCGCCGTCCACAGTGGCGTCGTAGAACCCGAACGGCTTCTCGGGCGTCGCCGCGCCCCGCAGCGGCGCATCCTTCGGCATCTGGAACATCGGGGTTTCGCGTATCGGGTCGTAGTCGCGCCCCGCTTCGAGGAGCAGGACCCGCAGGCCCGAGGTGGCAAGGATGAAGGCGGCCATCCCGCCCCCGGCGCCCGAACCGACGACGACGGCGTCGTATGGATCCTGGCTGCGGGAAAATGCCGCCATGGCCGTCTCCGCTACTCCTCGTCCGGTGGCCCGGGCGCCACCCGGTCCGCTCGGAACGTCGGGATCTCGAACGTGTACGGGCTGTCGGCCGAAGTCACCCGGAAGTTCCCGTCGCCCTCGGACAGCCCCAGCGACGCCAGCGCGTTGCCGTCGGCGTCCACGGCCACCACCGTGCGCTCCGGCTCGCCCGCAAGCTCGGCGTCTTCGGGCGCGAACCCGCTGGCCCGCATGTTCGCCAGCTCCTGCAGAATGTTGCGCACGGTGGTCTCGTCGGCCTCTTCGCCGCCGCTCGTCCAGGTCGAGTCCTGGCGCTCGTACGCCGTGGTCGCGCCGTCGCGCACCACCGTGATGCCCGCCACGGCTGCCGTGTCGACCCGCACGATCATCTTGTCGCGCCAGTCGAAGAGCGGGCGGGCGGCGGCAGCGCGCAGGTCGCCCTCGACCAGGCTCACCACGTCCTCGTCCGGCAGCCGGGCGTACGCGGTGCGGAAGCGGTTGCCGGTCTTGCCCAGCAGCACGGTCGCGCCGTCGCCGGCGGCAAGCGTCCACGCGCTGTCGGCGGTGACGCCCAGGCGACCGTGGTTGGCGGGGTTGGTGGCGGCCACGGCGGCGACCTCGACCTCGTCGAGCGCGCGCAGAAGGCGCGACACTGCGCCCGAGTCGGCTTCGAAGCCGTTCACCGTCCAGCCTTCGACGTCTCGGGCCAGGTGCAGCGTGTCGGTGGGCCCGGCGATCTCGAAGCGGGTCTGCGACTCGCCCGCCATCGCGCCGAACGCAGCGGCCAGCGCCGAGTCCGCAGCCACGGATCCGCCGTCGCCGCCGCGCAGGAATGTCACAGCTCCATACAGCGCCGTGACCCCGACCAGGCAGTACAGCGCCAAGCGCAAAGTCCTCTCGCTCATCGTCCGCCCTCGCTTTCCCCATCTGCAGACTCGGCAGCGCCTGGTTGCGCGCCTTCGTTCCAGCGGCGCTCCGCACGGGTTGCGCGCTGGGTGACCCGCACGAATCCGAAGAGGATGAAGAGGAGCGGCACGCCGACCAGCGACCCCCACTTGAGGGCGTTTCTGCCGGTGTCGGACTCGAACGCGAGGGCCGGCGGCGAGCGGTTCTTCGAGCGGATGCCGATCAGCGCGTCGTCCTGGGCCAGCCAGTCGACGGCGTTGGCCGCGAAGATCACGTTCTGCGAGTTGGCCTGCGCGAAGCGGTCCTCCAGAAAGTCGCCGTCGCCCACGGCAACGATGCGCCCGCCCGGCATGGGGCCCGCGATGGCCGGGGCTGCCTCGTCTTCGGCGGGCGCCTCCTCCGCGGCCTCGACGGCCTGGTCTTCGGTGTCGGCCAAGCTCGGGTCGATCGCCACCGCGAGGGTGTGCACGCCAAGCTCGTCCTCCGAGGTCGCGAACTGCTGGCTCGGGTCGATCATCGCGCCCGCGGGCTGCGTGCCGCCGCCCTCGGTGGTGGTCCAGAGCGGCGCGACGGCGGAGTTGTTCTCGTCGAAGGCGAAGGGGGCCGCCCAGCCGAAGGTCGCGTTGGCCAGATCGCGCACCACCGCGTGGTCGCCGCCCGTGAACGCGATCGGCCACAGCGGATAGGGCCGGATCACGCTGAAGAAGCCCTGCGGCACCTGCACGCGCTCCGACGAGGCCAGGTCGAACACCATTTCGTCCGAGGCCTCGACCCCGCGCGTGGCCAGCAGGTCCTCCAGCCCCGTCGTGACCGGCATCGACATCGGCGACTGCGGGTTGATCGTGTGGCGCTCCAGCAGAAGCAGCGCCGCGCCGCCCGCGTCCAGGTAGCCGTCGATCGCGCGGGCGGCCATGGCCGACACGGGCTGGGCCGGCGCCGCCACCACCAGCACGTCCACCGTGTCCGGCACCGTCGGCGGACCGAGCGTGTCGACCTCCAGATCGACGGTCGCGATGTTGTAGCGGTCGGCCAGGCTCTCGCGGAACGCCCGGTACTGGAAGGACTCCTTGGCCTGGAAGCCCGACATGAAGGCCAGGGTGGGCCTTTCGGTCGCCGTCATGTTCGCGATCGCCGAGACGAGCCGGAACTCGAGGTCGTCGGCCCGGTCGACCACCGGCATCACCTCCTGCTCGTCGGCGTAGGTCACGGCCAGGCCGAAGTAGCCCCGCCTGACCTGCAGCTCGTCGTCGCGCAGCACGTTGAACTCGATCGGCATCACCCCCATCGACGACGCCTGTTCGGCCTGGTCCTCGCCGTCGTCGGGGTTGACCTCGGCGGTGTTCAGCATGCCGTTCGAGGCGCCGCGCAGGTCGGCCACCAGATCGCGCACGTCGCGCAGAATCAGCTGGATCTCCTGGGGCAGGTCGTCGCTCACGAAGAGCGTCAGGTTCACAACGTCGTCGAGCTGGCCCAGGATCTCGCGGCTGCCGTCGGACAGCGTGAAGAGGTCGTCGCGCGTCAGGTCGAGGCGCCCCCGCACGTTGCCGCCCAGCAGGTTGAGCATGAGCACGGCCAGCGCGATCACGCCGGTGCCAAGGCGCAGGCGTCGGAAGGCGTCGCCGCTGTGGCTCAGGCGCTCCTGGCTGAGCGCCGCCACCGCGAGGAGCAGGAAGAGCCCGCATGTAGACCCGAAGTAGAGCAGGTCGCGCAGGTCGACGACCCCCCGCGCCACGTTCTCGAAGTGGCTGATCACCGAGAGCTGACCGGCCCAGGCGGCGATCGTGGGCGGCAGGCCGATCTGGACGATGGGCGTCCCGATCAGCACGAGCGCGAAGCAGATGAACGCGCCCAGGATGAAGGCGGTGATCTGGTTGCGCGTCATCGACGAGGCCCACACCCCGATCGCCACCATCTGCGCGATCAGCAGCGCCGCGCCGAAGTACTGCGCCAGCATGATCCCCGGATCCGCCTCGGAAGCCGCCAGCACCCCGATCGCCATGGGCAGCGTGCCCGCCAGCGCGATCATCACGAAGAGCCAGTTGCCCAGGAACTTGCCCAGCGCGATCTCGATCTCGCTCAGCGGCTGGGCCACCAGCCACTCCAGCGTGTGGCTGCGCCGCTCCTCGGCCAGGCTCTTCATGGCCACGGCGGGCACGAACACCACCAGCAGCCACGGCATCAGGTCGAAGAAGGGACGCAGCGAGGCGACCGACATGGCGTAGAGCGACCGGAACGCCAGGTAGAGCCCGAGCCCCAGGAAGGCGACCGCCAGAACGTACGCGGTCGGCTGGTCGAAGAAGCCGCGCAGCTCGCGCCGCGCCACGAGAAGAACCTGTCTCCCGTTCATTCCGCGTCCTCCTCTCGCTCCGGCGCGGCTTCGGCCTCGGCGGCTCCGGCCACGGCCTCGGCAGGCTCCCCCTCGGTCGGCGCAGCGCCCGCCGCGTCCATCGTCAGCTCGCGGAACACCTGTTCCAGCGTCGCCCGCTCGCGCCTAAGCTCCCAGAGCACCCATCCGCGCTCGGTCGCCATCCGGAAGATCTCGGGCCGTAGCTCGTGCTCGCCGTCCGCCTCCAGACTCACGCGCACCCGCCCGTCCACCTCCGAAGCGGCGTGGTCGGCCACGCCGGGCAGCCCGCACAGCGCCTCGGTCACCCCCTGGCCCTCGGCCTCGACCGTGTAGCTGGCAATCCCGCGCCCCGCATCCATCAGCTCGGCCACCGTGCCGTCGGCCGCGATCGCGCCCTTCGAAATGATCAGCAGCCGGTCGCACGTGGCCTCGACCTCCTGCATCACGTGCGTGCTCAGAATCACGGTGCGCTCGCTCCCCAGCGAGCTGACCAGCTTGCGAATCTCGACGCGCTGGTTGGGGTCGAGCCCCTCGGTGGGTTCGTCGAGCACCAGGATTTCCGGTTGATGAAGGATGGCCCCGGCCATCCCGGTGCGCTGCCGGAACCCCTTCGAGATCTCGCTGATGGGGCGGAAGAAAACGTCCGCCAGACCGGTTTCGTCCACCGCATCGGAAATGGCGCCCCGGGCCGCGGCGGGGGCCATGCCCCTCAGCCCGGCCACGTACTCCAGGAACTCGCACACCAGCATGTCGTCGTAGAGCGGGTTGGCCTCGGGCAGATACCCCACCCGCGCCTTCGCCTCGGTCAGCCGGTCGGCGATCGGCTCGCCGTCGAACCGGATCGCGCCCTCGTCGGGCTGGAGCGTTCCGGTGAGCATGCGCATCGTGGTCGTCTTCCCGGCCCCGTTGGGCCCCAGGAAGCCGACGACCTCTCCCCGGTTCACCTCGAAACTGGCGCGATTGACCGCCACGATGGGTCCGTAGCGCTTCGTCACCCCTTCAACTGCAATCATCCTTCCTCCTGTGGGACGGTGCCTGTGGAACGGTGCCGCACTCGCCGTGGGACGGTGCCGCGAAGATTCTACGATTCGCCCCGACGGGTGTCCAGACCGGCGCTGCGCGTGCCCGCCCGCCGACGCACCCGCCCACGGGCGCCGACTGTCCCAACGGCGTCCGGCATCCTACCTTAATGTGAGGGGCCGGACCGGCCAGTCCAGCCACTCAGCGAGCGGGAACGGGCCCGCGCGCGAACACACGCCCATCAGTACCCATCAGGAGAAGCTCAACAGATGAAACGACTCTATCCGATCCTCGCCCTGCTGCTTCTGGCGCTGCCGCTCAGCGCCCAGGAGAACGCCACGCTGACCGGAACCGTCACGACCGACGGCGCCGGACTGAGCGGCGCCCAGGTGGTGCTCACCCAGACCGTCACGGGGGCGCAGTACGGCGGCCTGACCAACGAGAACGGACGCTACAACATCATCGGCATCCCGGCCGGCAGCTACGACGTCTCTGTCCAGGTGATCGGCTACGCCGCCTCGACCCAGCAGGTCGGGCTGGACGCTGGCGCCACCGCCATGCTCGACTTCGCGCTCACCCCCACCGCCGTGGCTCTGGGCGGCATCGAGGTTCTCGCCGAGCGGGCCGAGGAGCGCCGCACGCCGGTGGCGTTCACCGACGTGACGAAGACCGAGATCCAGGCCCAGCTCGGCTCGCGCGACCTACCGCTGGTGCTGAACATCACCCCGTCGGTGTACTCGACCGCGCAGGGCGGCGGAGCGGGCGACGCGCGCGTCAACGTGCGCGGGTTCAGCCAGCGCCACACCGCCGTGATGATCAACGGCGTGCCGGTCAACGACATGGAGAACGGCTGGGTGTACTGGTCCAACTGGGACGGTGTCGGCGACGCCGCCACCAGCATCCAGCTGCAGCGCGGCCTGAGCGCGGTGAACCTCGCCACGCCGTCGATCGGCGGGACGCTCAACGTGATCACCGATCCCAGCGCCCAGAACCCCGGCTACATCCTCAAGCAGGAGTTCGGGTCGGGGAACTTCCTCAAGACCACGATGACCGCGTCCACCGGCCCGATCGGCAAATTCGCGATGACCCTCTCGGGCATCCGCAAGACCGGCGACGGGCTCATCGACGGCGTCTGGACCGACGCATGGGCGTACTACGCGGCGTCGCAGTACAGGTTCAGCGACAACAACGTGGTCGAGCTCTACGCGATCGGCGCGCCGCAGCGCCACGGCCAGAACCTCTACAGGCTCAACATCGCCACGCTGAGCAGGGACTTCGCGGCTTCGCTGAGCGACTACGATCCGGCAGGGCTCGACTACTTCTCCACCGAGGCCGGGCGCCGCTGGAGCCCCAACTTCGGGGGCGTCGATCCGTCGTACACGGGCAGGCAGTTCACGAGCACCGGGCCCGGCGCGGGCGTCTTCAGCAGGCACAGCCAGAACTTCATCAACGAGCGCGAGAACTACTTCCACAAGCCCCAGGTGAACCTGAACTGGTATTCGTACCTGGGCGACGGACTGAGCGCCAACACGGTGGCCTACTATTCGGGCGGCGCCGGCGGCGGCACCGGCACCTACGGCTCGCTGCGCTGGGACTACACCTACGGCCAGCGCTTCCCCGACTGGAACGCGACGATCGAGCGCAACCGGGGCACCGACGACGGAGGGTCGTTCGGAATCCTGCGCAACTCGGTCAACAACCAGAACACCGTGGGCGTCATCTCCAAGCTGCAGAAGGAGTTCGACAACCAGCTGGTGACCGAGATCGGCGTGGACTGGCGCACGGCGACGATCGAGCACTACCGCGAGGTCCGCGACCTGCTCGGCGGCAGCTTCTACAACGACTGCTTCCGCGGCTGCAGCTCCGACTTCTGGACCGAGGAGCAGGGCAACCGCCGACTCGGCGACAAGATCCACTACCACAACGAGAACAACGTCAACTGGGTCGGCGCCCACGTGCAGGCCGAGAAGTCGTCGCTGGACGGCTCCTTCTACGGCATGTTCGGGGTCTCCCGCATCTCGTACGACTTCATCGACTTCTTCACGCGCGGCACCAGCGGCGGCTTCCACGAGCTGAGCAGCGGCGGCCTGAACGGGTATCAGCTCAAGGGCGGCGCAATGCGCAACCTGAACCCCGAGTGGTCGGTCTACGGCAACGTGGGCCTGGTCTCTAAGGTGCCGATCTTCGACGGCGCGATCGACGACGTGAACGGCCTGCTGATCGACAACCCCACCAACGAGGGCTTCACCTCGTTCGAGGCGGGCACGCGCTTCCGCTCGCTCAACCGGGGCTTTTCCTTCGACGCCAACGTCTACTTCACCCAGTGGAACGACCGGAGCGCCCGGCGGTTCCAGCGGGACTTCTTCGGCGAGGGCCAGGACGCGCTGATCGCGCTGGCCGGCATGGACGCGCGCCACATGGGCGTCGAGTTCGAGGCCGCCTACCAGCCCGCCAGCTACATGCGGTTCGACGGCTCGATCTCTCTGGGCGACTGGGTGTACACCGACAACGTGGACGGCGCCTTCAGGGCCGAGGACCGCCAGTCCGAGACGCTCGAATACACCTTCTATGTTAAGGACCTGTATGTGGGCGACGCGCCGCAGTACCAGGCGGCCTACGCGATCTCGGTGTTCCCGACAGGCGGCCTGTACATGCGCCTGCTGGGCAGGACGTACGGCAAGCACTACGCCAACTTCGACCCCTTCTCGCGCACCAGCGACGCCGACGCCAGCACCCAGTCCTGGCGCGCCCCGGGCTACACCGTCTTCGACCTGAACCTGTCGTACCGGCTTTCCGAAGAGCTGTCGGCGCCCTTCGGCGGCAACGTGCAGCTGTTCCTGCACGGCTTCAACATCTTCGACGACATCTACATCCAGGACGCGACCGACAACTCGCGGTTCAACGCCTACCGCGACGACGCCGAGCGCGCGGCGGGCCGCTGGAACCACCAGGCCGACGACGCCGAGGTGTTCCTAGGCTACCCGCGCTCGTTCAACTTCGGGTTCCAGATCTACCACTAGCAGCGGCGTTTTCACGCAGCTGAGCGGGCTGAACCGTGCGGTTCCAAGAGCCCCCGCGCCGATCCCGGCGCGGGGGCTCTTCACCGTAGCCGCGCGGCCAGCACCTCGTGCAGGGCGTCGGGGTTCTCGGTGTTCACCCAGTGCCCGCCGTCCACCTCGTGCAGAAAGACGCGCCCCGCATCGCGCAGGCGGCGGGCACCGTCCCGGGCCGCGCGACGGATCCGCCCGGCGGCGTCCCCACCCAGCACGCTCGACCCCAGCGCCCGGACGAAGTGGACGTCGGTGCCCGGCGGCGGCCGCTCGACCACGTCCCACGCATCGGTGCGGAAGTAGTCGCGCAGGTACGCCTCCATCTCGTCGGGGTCGAGCCGCCACTCCAGCCCGGCGTCGGTTCGCACCGCGTTGACCGCCATCCAGCTGGCCACCAGGGGCGCAAACCCCTCCGACGCCACGGCGTCGACCGCCTCGGCCCGGCTGCCGAACGGCCCGGGATGCCGCCTGAGCACGCCCAGCATGCGCCATGCGCTCCCGCCGGGAGCGCCGGTGGACGGCGACGAGTCCACGATCCAGAGCTGACGGGCGGCGCGACCCGTGCGCCGCGCCCGTTCGCGGGCGTGCAGCAGCGCGACCTTGCCGCCGAAGGAATGGCCGAGCACGGCGTCGGCGGGCGCGCCCAGGCGGTCCTCCAGGGCCAGCAGGTCTGCCGCGCAGCACTCGAGCGTGTGGGGCGACAGCCTGGGGCTGCGGCCGTGCGAGCGCAGGTCGACCAGGACGACGCGCCAGTCGGGCCGCGCCCGGACCAGCCGCCTGGCGACCGCGCCCCAGTTCCGTCCGGCGCCGTAGATGCCGTGCAGGAGCAGCATCTGGCGGGCGGGCGCGGAGCGGGGCGCCGACGGGGGCGCCTCAACGGTTTCGTGGTGCAAATGGGTCATGACATATGTTACCAAGGTGTTCCTGCAACAGGCGCGCGGGCCCGTTTCGGGCCGCGCCGTTTCCCGCCCCATGCGACGGTCAGCCGCGACGCGACGATGACTCGAACCTTTCTTCTCCCGACGATTGCGGGCTTGGCCGCCCTTCTTGCCGCGCACGGCGGCCTCGAGGGCCAGCTTCGCCCTATTCCACCCAACCCCGACGCCCCCATCACGATCCCCCGCCTCTCGGGCGAGATCGAGCTGGACGGCGTCGTCGACGAAGCGGCCTGGGACGCGCTCGCGCCCTTCGAGATGACCATGCTGCAGCCCACGTTCGGCGCGGCGCTGACCGAGGCGACCGAGGTGCGGGTGGGGCACGACGACCAGTACCTGTACGTTGCGGGGCGCATGTGGGACTCGGACCCCGACGGGATCCGCACGGGCACGTTCTACCGCGACCAGTACAGCGGCGACGACATCCTTTCGGTCGTCATCGACAGCTACAACGACTACGAGACTGCGGTCTGGTTCACGGTGAACCCCTCGGGCGTGCGCCAGGACCGCACGATGTCGAACGACGCCGAGTTCACCAACGGCATGCCGATGAACTGGGAGTGGAATTCGCACTGGGACGTGGCCACCACCCAGACCGACCGGGGCTGGTTCGCCGAGTTCAGGATCCCGTTCTCGACGCTGGGCTTCCAGGTGACCGGCAACGAGGTCACCATGGGGCTGATCCTGTACCGGGTCGTCGCCCGAAAGGGCGAGCGCCAGACGTTTCCCGCGATCGAGCCCAGGTGGGGAGGGCTTGCGTTCGCCAAGCCGTCGCTGGCGCAACGTGTGGTGTTGCGCGACGTGCAGCAGTCCACGCCCGTGTACCTGACGCCGTTCTCGCTGGCCGGCTTCAAGCAGAATCCCGTGCTCGCCGAGCCGCCCGACGTGCCGAAGGCCGAATGGCGGAGCGAGCGCGACCCCACCACCGAGGCGGGGCTCGACATGAAGGTGTCGCCCACGTCGAACCTGGCGCTGGACCTGACCCTCAACACCGACTTCGCGCAGGTCGAGGCCGACGACCAGCAGATCAACCTGACCCGCTTCGCCCTGTTCTTCCCCGAGAAGCGGCAGTTCTTCCAGGAGCGCGCGTCGACCTTCGACTTCAACACCGGCGGCATGTTCAACCGGCTCTTCCACAGCCGCCGGATCGGGCTGGACCAGGGCGAAATCGTGCGCATCTACGGCGGCGCGCGCGCGGTCGGGCGCTGGGCGGGCACCGACTTCGGCTTCCTCAACATGCAGACCGCCGCGCACGGCGACCTCTCGTCCGAGAACATGGGCGTGTTCCGGGTGCGCCAGCAGATCATCGACGAGTTCTCGCGGGTCGGCGCCATGCTCACCACGCGCCTGGGGTCGAGCGGCCACAACAACACGGCCTACGGTCTGGACGCGGTGCTGCGGTGGCGCGGCTACGACTACCTGATCCTGCAGTGGGCCCACACCTTCGACGAGGCCGCCGACCAGGCGGGCGGGCTGGAGTCGGGGCTTGCGAGGGTGCGCATGGAGCGCCGCAGCGACGAGGGCTTCTCGTACTACCTCGAAGGGATCCGCGCGGGCGAGGACTACCTGCCCGGCCTCGGGTTCCAGCTGCGCCGCGACTTCACCTACGGCGGCGTCCAGCTGCGCCACCGCCAGCTGCGCGACGACGCGTCGCCGCTCCAGTCGCGCGCGTTCCAGATCAGCACGGCCCAGTACTTCCGCAACGCCGACCGCACCGCCGAGTCGCGCGAGATAAGGCCCGAAATCGAGTTCGAGTTCCGCAGCGGGGCCGACCTGACCGTGGGCGCGCTGTCAAGCTTCGAGAGCGTGCGCGACCCCTTTCCCATCTCGGACGTGATGATCCCCGCGGGCGAGCACTGGTTCCACGAAGCCACGTCCATGCTCCGCCTGCCGCGCAGCGACTTCCTGCGGGGCGAATTCGAGGCCTCGGTGGGGACATTCTACGACGGCACCCGCGTCAGGCTGTCGGTCGCGCCCGTGTGGGTGGTCTCGAAGTACCTGGAGCTAGAGGCGGGCTACGAAATCAACCGCCTCGACTTCGCCGACCGCGGCGTCGCCACCACCGCCCGCCTGGGCAGCCTCAGGGTCAAGACCGCGCTGAACCCCAGCGTGTCGATGACCACCTTCGGCCAGTACAACGGCGCAACCGACCAGACCAGCCTCAACGTCCGCTTCCGCTACCACTTCCGCGAAGGCACCGACCTCTGGATCGTCTACAACGAGGGTTTCCACAACGACCGCGACGCCGGTCTGGGCCCGAGGCGCCCGCTGTCGTCGGGCCGCGCGCTGCTGGTCAAGTACTCGCACACGTTGGCGCGTTAGGGGGCGCTGGGGCCCTGCCACGGGGCGGCGCGCCCACCCGCCGGTCCGGTTTTCCCGTTCGGGACAATTGCTGCGCCTGCACCCCGGCCACCGGCCCGGTTTTCCCGTTCGGGCAAACTAGCGAGCCTCCGAGCCCACAACGACAGGCCGTTTTCCCGTTCGGGAATCCCACGACCCTTGTCCCGCGCCTCCCGCACCCCAATCTTTCCCGTTCGGGATTGCAGTTTGACTGAGTAGCAGGCTCCGGGTTCGCCGCCCGGCGCCGATCGCTTTACCGAACGGGAAAGAGGCCACACCATGACGCCTGCGGAACTCGGACGCATCGTACGGGCTGCCCGGCGGGCGCAAGGCCTCCGCCAGGATCAGCTGGCGGGCGCCGCGGGGGTGGGCGTTCGCTTCCTTTCGGAGCTCGAACGGGGAAAGCCGACCGTGCGGCTGGCGAAGGTCATCGACGTGCTCGACGCGCTCGGGTGCAGGCTGCGCGTCGAGATGCCGCCGGGCGCCGCCCGGCGCCCGGCCTGGTCGTCCGAATGACCCGGTCGCTGACCGTCCGCTGGGGCGGGGCGCAGGTCGGCCGCCTGTCGCTGGATCGACACGGCGCAATCCGCTTCGCCTACCACCGCCCGTGGATCGAGGACGAGTCCGCGCCGGCCATCTCGTTCTCGCTCCCCAAGCGACCGCAGAGCTTCAGCCCGCGGCAGTGCCTGCCGTTCTTCGAGGGCCTACTGCCCGAGGACGCGCAGCGAGATGCCGCCGCGGCGGCGCTCGGCGTCTCGCCTTCGAACACCTTCCGTCTCCTGGCGGGGCTCGGAGGCGACTTGGCGGGCGCGCTCACCCTGCTGCCGGATCGCGAGGAACCGCCCGAGGCTCCGGCGGACCCGGCCCCCGAGCCGCTCCGGGACGACGAGCTGCTGCTCGGACCGGCCGGCCCCCTGGGTAGAGGCCTGCGGATGTCCCTGGCCGGAGCCCAACGCAAGTTTGCGGTCGTGCTGGTGGGGAAGCGCCTCGCGTTTCCCGTTCCAGGCCAGCCCAGCACGCACATCTGCAAGCCGCCGATCCCCGACCTCGACCACCCCACCGAAAACGAAGCGTTCGCGATGCGCCTCGCGCTGCGGATGGGATTGAACGTCGCGCCGGTGCGACTGGCTGCGGCACCCGGAGTCGGCGCCTCCCTGCTGGTCGAGCGCTACGACCGGCGCTCAGCCCCGGACGGCAGCGTGGAGCGGCTGCACCAGGAGGACTTCTGCCAGGCGCTCGGGGTTGTGCCCCAGCGGAAGTACGCCTCGGAGGGCGGGCCCGGCTTTCCGGAGTGCTTCGAACTGGTGCGGCGGGCGTGCACCCGCCCCGCCGTGGCCGCGCTGGGGCTCCTCGACGCCGCGATCGTGCAGGTGCTGCTTGGCAACGCCGACGCTCACGGCAAGAATTACAGTCTGCTCAGGAAGGCGGGCGGCGAGGTTGTGCTGGCCCCGCTCTACGACCTGCTGTCGACGGTTGTCTATCCACGCTTGAGCCCAAGGTTCGCTATGCACATCGGGGGTCGCCACACGCTCGAGGAGCTGCGCCGCACGGACTGGGAGCGATTCGCGCGAAAGTGCGGCATGGCGGCGCCGTTCGTGCGGCGGCGGGTCGGGGAGCTGTGCGAGCTGGCGGCCCGGCGGGCCGGCGCGGTGGCGGACGAGCTGGCGAAGCCGGAACTCGACGAAGGCGCGCTTGCGGGCCAGGCCGACCTCGTCCGCCAACGCGCCGCGCAGCTGGCGGCCACGGTGCGATGAAGCGGGCAGCCCAAGCGCCGCCGCGCCGCCAAATGCCTCGGCGCCACCAAGTGCCGCCGCGCCGCCAAGTGCCCCGGCGCCACCGCCCCGCCCTTGTGGTCGCCGCCCTGGTGGTGATCTCCGCGCCCTTCGCCACCCCGGCCCTGCGCGATGGCGTCACCCTGCAGCCCTTCCCCGCCGCCGCCCTGCACCACCCGCCCGGCTACCTCCTCGGCGCGCCCCTCTTCGGCCTCTGGGACACGCTGTCCCTGCTCGCGGCGAGCCAGCACTACGCCGTGCTCGCGACCCTGATCCTGCTCTACGCAGCCGCCCGCGTGGCCGCTGCCCGCGCCCCGCGCCGCTCGCCCCGCGCCCCGCGCCGCTCGCTGCTCCGCGGCCTCGCCCGCGAAGCGCTCTTCGCCGTGGCCGCGCTGGCCGGCCTGCTCGCCTTCTACGCCGCCGCCGCCCTTTTGCCGCGCCCCATGGCCGCGATCCGGCTGGCCGACCCCGACCTGGTTGCGGTGGACTTCCACTCGCACACCGACCATTCGCACGACGGGCGGCCGGGCTTCACGGTGGCCCGCAACCGCGCGTGGCACCGGGCCGGCGGCTTCGACGCGGCCTACCTGACCGACCACTACACGTGGGCGGGCATGCGCGAGGCCGAGCTCGCCAACCCGGCGCGCGCCGGCGACGGCACCGTGCTGCTGAGCGGCATGGAGGTGCGGCTGCGCAACCGCCACACCAACCTGCTGGGCGAGCGGGCGCGCTACGCGTTTGCACTCGACAGCACGGGGCACCATCTGGTCCCCGACTCGATCGCCGCGGCGCACGACCGGGGGGGCGCGCCCGCAACGATGCTGTACACGATCCCGGGCGCGCTCGACCGGATCGTGCCGTTCGGCCCCTACGCTCCGGCCGGCGTGATCGGCGTGCAGCTAAGCGACGGCGCGCCTCGCGGCCTCGAACAGGCCCAGGCCGAGCGTGCGGAGATCGTCGCGCTCGCCGACTCCATGGATCTGGCGGTGGTGACGGGGAGCAACCTGCACGGGTGGGGTCGCACCGTGCCCGCGTGGAGCGCGATGCGCATTCCCGGCTGGCGCGACATGGCCCCGAGCGAGCTGGGCCGCGCAATCGAGCGCACCCTGCACCGGGATCGGCGCGGGGCGGTGACGGTGGTCGTCCGCACGCTGCCATACCACCACGGGTCGGCGATCAAGCTGGTGGCCACCGTGCCGCTGCTGCTGTGGTCGCACTTCAGCACCCTTGCACCCTGGGAACGCGTGTCATGGCTGGCCTGGTGCGCGGTCTGGGTCGCCGTGCGGTCCCGCCGCGTGCGCCACGGTGCCCAATGAGCACCTTCGCCGTCTATCTGCGCCTCGGCTTCGAGCACCTGCTCGACCTTCAGGGGTACGACCACATTCTCTTTCTGGCGGTGCTGTGCGCGGCCTATTCGCTGAAGCGGTGGCGCGAGCTGCTTGTGCTTGTGACTGCATTCACAATCGGCCATTCGGTGTCGCTGGCGCTGGCCACGCTGCGGCTGGCGCGGGTCGACGCGGGGCTGGTCGAGTTCCTGATCCCGGTGACGATCGTGGCCACGGCGGCGGTGAATCTGTTGGCCCTGCGGCGCGACGATCCCTCGCGGCACCGGGTCTCGGCGCGGCCCGCCCGCTATGTGCTTGCGCTGGTGTTCGGCGTTGTGCACGGCTTTGGGTTCGCGGGCTTTCTGCGTCTGGTGCTGGGCGAGGAGCGCAGCCTGTTTCTGCCGCTGCTGTCCTTCAACGTCGGGCTCGAACTGGCGCAGATCCTGGTCGCGGCGGCGGTGCTGGGGTCGGCGTGGGTGGCCACGCGCGGCCTGCAGCTGTCGGACCGGGCGTGGAACGTGGTGCTGTCGGTGGTGACCGGGGCGACGGCGGCCTGGATGGCGGTCCAGCGGTGGCCGTTGTGAGGGCGGGGGTTGGAACAGTATCCCCCGTTCCTTGTTCGACGCGCCCCCGTTCCCGTACTTTTCCTGCCCGACGCCGCGCCGCAAACGTTCCATCACGCTGGAGGTCCAGGTCATGTCCGTTCGGTCCAAGCCCGCATTCGCCACCGCCGCCTTCCTGCTCGCCGGTCTAGCGCTCGGCGCTCTGGCCGCCCCCGCCGGGGCGCAGTGGTCGCCCCTGAAGCCCGGCAGCGACAACATGGAGATCCTCGGCCACATTCCGCTCGGGCCGCGCCTTTCGGTGGCCGACATGGACATCGAGCAGGAGCTGGACCGGCCCTACGCGTACGTGGCGCGCATGGTGTACGGCGACGTCGGGCCGAAGGGCCTCGACATCGTCTCGATCGCCGACCCCGAGCAGCCCGAGGTCATCTACGAGTGGCGGATCGAGAACCAGGACCTGCACATGCGCACCGGCGGCATGGACGTGAAGCACTTCAAGATCGCCGACCGCTACTACGTGGTGCAGTCGCTGCAATTCGGACAGGGCGGGCCCAACACCGACATGGGCGCGGTGGTGCTGGACGTGACCGGCTTGCCCGACGCGTCGACCGTGACCGAGGTGGCCCGGATCCGCGAGCCCGACCTGCCGGGGGGCTTCCACAACATCTTCGTCTACAAGCACTCCGACGGGCGGGTCCTGCTGTTCTCCACCGTGAGCGGACCCTTCGCCCACGTCTACGACATGGGCCGGGTGGTCGAGGGCGACCTCGACAACGCGCTCGTGGGCCGGGTGCCGGTGCCCGAGACCGAGTTCAACCGGGGCGGACGCGGATACCACGACTTCTACGTCGCGTACCACCCCGACACCGGCGAGGACCGCTTCTACGGCGGCGGCTCGGGCGGCTACTACATCTACGACGTCAGCGACATCGAAAGCCCCGAGCTGCGGATCACGCTGGTGGGCGTCAGCGGCGTGCGCGGGGGGCACACCTTCACCCCGAGCCCCGACGGCCGCTACGTGGTCGCCGAGACCGAGTACCAGTACGCCCCGCTTCGCATCTTCGACCTCCAGCCCGCCCTCGACGGCGAGGTCACCAACATCCGCTCGCCCATCTCGGCGTGGACCGCCGACTGGCAGAACCTGGTCCACAACCACGAGGTGCGCTGGCCCTACGTCTTCGCCTCGGGCTACCTGGACGGCCTGCAGATCTTCTCGCTCATGGACCCCGAAAACCCCGTAACAGTGGGCTACTACGACACCTACATCGGCCCGCCCAACCGCGATCGCACCGCCGTCTTCAACGGCGCGTTCGGGGTCGACGTCCGCAACGCCGACGGCCTGATCGTGGTCAGCGACATGACCACCGGCATCTGGACCTTCCGCATGGACGGCTTCAGCGGCTGGGACGGCGAGGACTGGGGCATGCCGAACATCTCGTCGGTCCAGGACTGGGACCGCGGGCCCATTCGCAGGCCTGTGAGCTGAGGATGAGGACTGGATTGCGCCGACCGGGCGGGCTGCTGGCGCTGACGGCCCTGCTCGTGGCAGCGGCGCCGCCCCGGAACGCCGAAGGGGGCCGGCGGGTGGCCGACCCGCCCTCCGAGGTGGCCGGGGACGCGGCCGCGTGCGGCCCCGAGTACTACCAGTTCCCCATGGTCTCGACCCGGCGCGTGCCCGGCACCGGCAACGCGAGCGGCATTGGCGAGGTGGCCTTCGCGGCTTCCCCGTACGGCGTCGCCCTCGGACCGGACGGGAGCTACCAGTACGACTTCACAGTCAGCCTCGACCGCCTTGCCCCCGCGCGCGACGGCGCATACGTGGTGTGGACCACCACCCCCGAACTCGACCGGATCGCGCTGGCCGGCGAGCTCGCCGACCCGGCGCGCTTCGAAGGCCGGGTCGCCTGGAACAAGTTCCTCGTGGTCGTCACCCTGGAGCCCGCCTTCGACCCCGACGCGACCATGTGGACCGGCCCGATCGTCATCCGCGGCATGTCCCGCAGCGGCATGATGCACACCATGGCCGGCCACGGCCCCTTCGAGGAAAAGAACTGCGCGGCCTACGGGTATGAGTAGGGCGGGGCGAGCGGCGCTTCGCGGGATGCCCTCGTGCATTGGAGGCTACGACAGGGAGATGCGGAAATGAGCCAGATATTGGTTGCCGAGAGGGCCTACCTCAAGAAGCACAAGGAGAGACTGAAGAAGGAGCATCCGGGGAAGCATGTGCTCATCAAAGGGGAGCAGGTGCACGGCGCTTACGACACGCGCGAAGCTGGGATCCTCGCCGGGGTAGAGCAATTCCCCGACGCCCGCGCGTTCCTCGTTCGGTCCGTTGACCGGCCGGAAGACCCGGTAGAGAGCAATCCCGCCCTCTCTCTCGGAGTGCCTCTAACTTGCCGGTCCTGACAGGGCGCGCCACGACCCGAGACGGCAGACCAGACCGAAAAGGTCTGGAGGCCATGGGTCCGCTTCTTACGGTCACGGTGTCCGTACTAGATCAACAGGCTGACATTCGCAGGCGTCGCGGAGACGAGATCCCCGTCGTCGAGGGCTTGGCCTTGATCGACTCCGGGGCATCCGCCACCTGCATTGACGATGAAGTTGCCATGCGCGCAGGGCTACCAGCGGTCGACACCGCACGCATGTCGTCGGCGTCGGGGCCATCAGAGGTGAGCGTCTACGCCGGGAAGATCACGTTGGTCCAACGGGGTAGCACCAGCAGCGACGTAGTGGCAATCCAGACGCTCCGCGCTCTCGGAGTCAATATCAACGGGCAAGGGATCATTGCCCTGATTGGGAGAGACATACTCAATTCTTGCATCATGATCTACAATGGTCCGGAAGCCCAGTACACTTTGGCTTTCTAGACGCCGAGCCGCATTTCTCCCGCGGCCTGCCGCTGCCCTGCTGGCCCTGGCGGCCTGGCTGCCTTCGGCCGCCGCCCAGCAGATGGACCACGGCGCCCACGCGATGCACGACATGGGCGGGAGCGGCTGGCGCATGCCGCCCATGGACCCGAACATGCCCATGATCCCGGGGCTGGAGATGGCGCTGCCGCCGGTCGAGCCGTTTCTGGCGGCGGCGGGCATCGATGTCATGACGCTGCCCGAGGCGCGGCCCAGCGAAGTGGTCCATCTGGCGCCCGGGGACACCTTCGACATCGACGTCACGCTGGTTCGGCGCACGCTTCACGGCCACACGGCGGCCATGTACGGCTACAACGGCCAGCACCCGGGGCCGCTCATTCGCGCGCCCCAGGGCTCGACCGTGATTGTGCGCGTCGCCAACCGCATCGAGAGCCCGACGACGGTGCACTGGCACGGTCTGCGCTTGGAGAACCGCTTCGACGGGGTCGAGACGCTGACCCAGGACCCGATCGAGGTCGGCGAGTCGTTCACATACGAGCTGCGCGTGCCCGACGCCGGGATGTTCTGGTACCACCCCCACATGCGCGAGGACGTGCAGCAGGACCTGGGCCTGTACGGCAACCTGCTCGTCGAGTCGCCCGACCCGGACCACTACGGGCCCGCGCACCGCGAGGAGATGCTCGTCCTGGACGACATCCTGATGGACGACCAGGGCCTCATTCCTTGGGGCGGGGAAGCGCCGACCCACGCGCTCATGGGGCGGTTCGGGAACGTGATGCTCGTGAACGGGTCGACGGGGCACGGACTGCAGGTCCGCCCGGGCGAGGTGGTGCGCTTCTTCGTGACCAACGTCGCCAACACCCGCACCTTCAACGTCACCTTCGGGTCGGCGCGAGTGAAGCTGGTGGCGTCGGACCTGGGCCGCTTCGAGCGCGAGAGCTGGGTGCCGAGCGTGGTGATCGCGCCGGCCGAGCGCTACGTGGTGGACGTGGTCTTCCCGGACGAGGGCGAGGTGGCGATCGCGAACACGATTCAGGCCATCAACCACTTCCGGGGCGAATTCTACCCGCATGTGGACACGCTGGCGCTGGTCACCGTGGCCGGGCCGCCCGTCGCCGACGAAGCGACCGAGGCGCATGCGACGCTGCGCGGCATCGACGAGGTGGCGGCCGAGGCCGACGCCATGCGCGCGCACGCGGACCGCGCTCCGGACTACACCCTCGAAGCCACCGTGCGAGTGCGGGGGCTTCCTCTCCCGATCGTCCGCTCGATGGAGATGGACACCCTTTACATCCCTCCTATGGAGTGGAACGACGCGATGCCCATGATGAACTGGCTCTCCTCGGGGAACCAGGTCACATGGATCCTGCGCGACCTGGCCACAGGCCGCGAAAACGACGACATCCACTGGACCTTCCAGCGGGGCGACCTGGTGAAGATCCGCGTCTTCAACTCGCCCGATTCGTTCCACCCGATGAACCACCCAATCCACGTGCACGGCCAGCGGTTCGTGGTGCTCGCGCGCGACGACGTGCCCAACGACAACCTGGTCTGGAAGGACACCGCGATCCTGCCCGTCGGCTCGACCATGGACATCCTGGTCGAGATGTCGAACCCGGGCGACTGGATGCTGCACTGCCACATCGCCGAGCACCTCAGCGCGGGGATGATGTTCCACTTCACGGTGGAGGAGTAGGGGGGCGTCCTGCGGGGCGTCCATCCTGAACCGCTCCTGCGTTCCGCCCGTTGCGGCGTTCCTGTGTCTTGGGGTTGCGAACTTGTCGTTGGCGGCGTTGCAGGATTGTTGCTGAGATCGTTGCAATCTTGTCGATGACGCGGTCGACGACCGGCCGGGTCGCGGGCACTTCATCCTGACCGGCTCTGCCGTTCCGCCCGACGACATCACCCGGCACACCGGAGCCGGACGCGTTGGCCGACTGCGGCTGAGGCCGATGTCGCTCCTGGAGCTCAGGCGGTCGACGGGCGCGGTGTCGCTCGCGCGGCTGCTGGCGGGCCACCCGGTTCCCGGGTCCCTTTCGAAGCTGGACACGCGCGAAATTGCCGAGCTCGTGTGCGTGGGCGGCTGGCCGGGACATCTCGGCTCGGCGTGCCATGATCCGCCGCTCTCCGCCGATCAGGCCATGGCCGAGAACCGGGACTACCTGGGCGAAGTCTGCCGAACCGACATCCGGCGCGTGGACGGCGCGGACCGGGATCCGGCGAGGGTCGGGAGATTCCTGCAATCGCTGGGCCGCAGCGTCGCCACCTGCGCGACCATGGCCACGCTGGCCCGGGACGCCGGAGGGCCGGACCGGGGCCTGACCAACCACACGGCCAAGTCCTACGTGGCCGCGCTCGAGCGGCTGCTGCTCGTCGAGGACCAGCCGCCGTGGTCGCCGCATCTCCGGTCGCGGTCGCGACTCCGGGCCGCGTCCAAGCGCCACTTCGTGGATCCGTCGCTGGCCGTGGCCGCCCTGAGCGCCACGCCCGATCATCTGCTTCACGACTTCGAGTGGTTCGGCTTCCTGTTCGAGTCGATGGTCGTCCGAGATCTGCGGGTGTACGCCCAGGCGAACGGGGCGGACGTGTTCCACTACCGCGACAACACGGGGCTCGAGGTCGACGCCGTGGTCGATGCCGGCCCGGGCCGCTGGGCGGCGTTCGAGATCAAGCTTAGCGCGGCGCGGGTCGACGAAGGCGCCAAGACGCTCCTGAAGTTCGCCGACCGCGTGGACACGGATCGCTGCGGGGAGCCGGCGGCGCTAGCAGTAATCGTGGGCGGAGGCTACGGCTACGCGAGGCCGGACGGGGTGGGGGTGATTCCGGTGGGGGGGCTGGGGGTGTAGGGGGGGCGGGGGCTGCTCAAAGCCGCTTCCAGATGGCTTCCCACTGGCTCCAGGTACCCGTCTCGGGCGGCCTGCGGCTTGCGACGGCTTCGCGCGGTTGGGCCACGACGGCAAACCCGTCGCGAGTCAGGCCGAGCAGCTCGTCGCGCGCAAAGAAGTGAACCGGCAGGCCTCGCTTCGGGCCAGCCTCGTACAGAATCGTGAAGCCGCCGAGGTCGTTCCGCTCAATGACTGTATGGGGTCGATGTACCCGGGTCCCTGCAGCGTTGACGCGCAGGAAGAAGAGGCCGCCTGGCAAGAGGAGTCGCCTAACTGCTTGAAAGTACTTGGCCACATCGGCGGCAACTCCATGTTGAAACACCTGAATGGCGATCATGTAGCCAAAGCGGCGTCGGCTGGCGAACGTCCGAAAGTCAGAACAGATCAAACGCTTGGAGGCTGCCGGCTCCCGGGCAGCGAGCTGGCGAAGCGATTCGGCAGACAGGTCCAGTCCGTACAGCCGCAGCCCTGACCGGACCAGCGGCAGATAGTTGCGTCCGTTGCCGCACCCGACGTAGAGACCGGTGCTCTGAGTTCGCGAATCCGCGCGCAGCGTGGCCAGGACAACATCGGCGAAGGGAAGGGGAGGATCCTCGGCGTATCGACCATTGCGATACTCGGCATCCCAGCGTGCGGAAGCGAGAGATCCCTGGTAGGATCGGGTCACGGCCCGGGCTCGGGTCGAGGCGCGACGGCTGCCGCCAACTCGCCGAGGAACTCGGTCAGAGGGGACAGGCACTCCGCATTCAGGTCCCAGCAATTGCCATCCGCGTAATCGCGCTCTTCAGGCTTGGCTGGCGTGCTCAGTGCGTCGCAATAGGCGTACACACGCCCCTTGGCGGTGGGTCCTTCAAACGACGGCTGCTCACGCCTTACACACGCCGTGTACGCGTCGAGACACTGGTACACATGCTGCCGATGCGCAGGGGCGATGCCCTCCAGCAGATCCTCGAGGCATCCCGGGTCGCTGTCGTTGGGCAGAAGAAACAAGCGTGGAGCTATTCGGAGTTGGTGCTGCCCTACAAGGTCCTGGATGAACCCTTCGGCCTCAGCGCGGCGCTTGTCGACTTCGGCGTTTGCATCAATGATGATGCCGACCGCGTGCTCGTCGTCGACCTCTTCCACGATCTGGAGTTCGACGTTGCGAAGCGCGTTCACCCCGCCACCCATCTCCGCTACCTTCGTCAGTCGGATGTCGAGATGGTTCGACAAGCACTCGACGAACCTCTTGTCGCTCTCACCCTCGACGAAGACCGTGATTCCGACTGGCGTCATCGCAGCTCGAGGCCGTGCTCGATGCAGTGATCGAACTGTGCGTGGTCGTACCGGTAGGTGCGCACCCGCTTGTAGTAGTCCCGCTTGAGGGCGTAGCAGCACACGCTCTCGCGGTGCTCGGCGAGGTCGGGCTGAGACATCGTGTCCCGAAGCGCTTTCAGAGCGTCGATGTTGTGGGTGGTGGCCAGCACCTGAATGTCCTGTTCGCAGGCGAGCGTGACCAAGCCCTCGATGAGCGGGGGCAGAGATGCGTAGTGGAGGCCCGAATCGAACTCGTCGATCAGGAGGAGCCTGTCGGCGCTAAGCAGGCAGTGTGCCATGATCTGGGCGGCGCGCACCAGTCCGCTGCCGAACATGTTGAGGGGCAGTCTGGAGGTCTCGCCGTTGGCGCCGGCGACGTCGACGAGGGCCGCCTGGGCCGTTAGGCGCACGTCACGGATTCGCGGATTCAGCTTCCTCAACCAATCGACGAGATGGCCGTCCGATCCGCGTTCGACGAGCCGACCGATTTTCTCAAGGGGCACCTGAGCCTGCGGGGGGATAAACGTGGCAGGCGCCTGCGCATCCTCACTGGCCTCGCCCCTGTAGGCGACGTAGCCTGTGTCCTGGTCCACGAGC
Source organism: Longimicrobiales bacterium (assembly GCA_965221535.1). Classification (GTDB taxonomy): domain Bacteria; phylum Gemmatimonadota; class Gemmatimonadetes; order Longimicrobiales; family Gaopeijiaceae; genus Bin94. The sequence goes on from OZ244894.1 coordinate 919,213, forward strand.
GCAGAGCCATGGCCACTGAGGGTGCCGTCCGTCGAGACCGTGATCTCGTGATCCAGAACGAGGGCGCGGACCTTCCGCGAGGTAAGGGTGCTTCCCGTTGTCGGCTCTGGGGTGCCGGATCCAGAGCCCGGATCGGGCTTGGGCCTGGTCACCGTAACGTCCTCTCGCCCCAGACGCATCCGCAGTCGGCGCTCCGCGCCTTCAGCGTCCTTGCAAGTAAGGACGATGGGCGAGTCCGGGTCGCGGAACAGGTACTGCAGGTCCTTGACCCGCTGAGCCGGATAGCCGCGGCGCCTCTCGAGCCCGAAGTCGAGTTCCGGATTGCTCGACCCCGCCGCCAGGAGCAGCGCAGCCTCCAGCACCGAGGTCTTGCCCACATCGTTGGCGCCGACGAGCAGGTTGAACGCCCCGAGGTCGGAGAGCGTCAAGTCCTCCAGCCCCCTGAAGCCGACGATCGAGAGCTCCTGCCAGCGGGCGGCACCACCGGGACCGCTAACCCTCTCGCCAGCGCGCTTCTCGGTCGCCGTCGTCGGGTTCATGATCTGTCTCCCATGGGCGGGGGCGGGCGGAACAACGCTGCGGGCGCGGCGGAACTACGCTGCGGGTCTGACGAACGATGGCGCATTCACCCCCCCTGCGGCAAGCCGCCGTCTTGACATTCGCGCGCCCGGTCTCATGTTGGATGCGGATCCACGAACGCGCCCCCCACCCCACGCGAGGAACGGCACCGCATGAGCACCCAGAGACGCTTCGACTCCGTCAGCGCCGCCAAGACCTGGAGCCGGAGGCCCGAGTCCCGGCCCGGCGACCGCGACCTTCTGCCTCGGCTCTTCGGCGAGGACACCTTCGGGCTGCGCGAGATGCAGTCCCGCCTGCCCGACAACGTCTTCAAGCGGCTTCTCCGCACGATCCACCACGGCGAGGAGCTCGAACCCGGCATTGCCGACAGCGTGGCGGCGGCCATGAAGGACTGGGCGCTCTCGCGCGGCGCCACCCACTACACGCACTGGTTCCAGCCGCTCACGGGGAGCACCGCCGAGAAGCACGACTCGTTCCTGAAGGTGGGGCGCGACGGCCGCGCGATGACCGACTTCGGCGGCGACGAGCTGGTGCAGGGCGAGCCCGACGCGTCGTCGTTCCCCTCGGGCGGGCTGCGCGCCACCTTCGAGGCCCGCGGGTACACGGCATGGGATCCCACGTCGCCCGCCTTCGTCATGGGGGGCGAGTCGGCAACCTACCTCTGCATTCCCACCGCTTTTTCGAGCTGGGCGGGCGACAGCCTCGACGCCAAGATTCCGCTGCTGCGCTCGATGGACGCGCTCGACCGGGTCACGCGGCGCGCGCTCAAGCTCTTCGGCATCGACGCGGGGCGGGTGACGGCCAGCCTGGGGCCCGAGCAGGAGTTCTTCCTCCTCGACCGCGAGTTCTACTACCGCCGCCCCGACCTCATGACCTCGGGGCGCACGCTCTTCGGGGCGAAGCCGCCGCGCGGCCAGGAGCTCGACGACCACTACTTCGGCACGATTCACGAGCGTGTTCTGGCATGCATCCAGGCGGTCGAGATGGACCTGTACCGGCTGGGCGTGCCGATGAAGACGCGCCACAACGAGGTGGCGCCGGGCCAGTACGAGATGGCGCCAGTCTACGAGAACGCCAACGTCGCGTCCGACCACCAGCAGCTGACCATGCGGGTGCTCGAGCGGACCGCGCGGAAGTACGGCTTCGTGTGTCTGATGCACGAGAAGCCGTTCGCGGGGATCAACGGCAGCGGCAAGCATGTCAACTGGTCGTTCGGCACGTCCGACCGCAACCTGATGGACCCGGGCGAGACGCCGCACGACAACCTCATGTTTCTGTTCTTCTGCACCGCCGTCATGAGCGCGGTCGAGAAGCACCAGGACCTGCTGCTGGCCTGCGTGTCGACGGCCGGGAACGACCACCGCCTGGGCGCGAACGAGGCGCCCCCGTCGATCATCTCCGTCTTCCTCGGCGAGCAGCTCGAAGACATCTTCGCCCAGCTGGCCGAATCGGGATCGGCGAAGAAGCGCGACCGCGAGGGCCTTCTGGGGCTGGGGGTCACGGTGCTGCCCGACCTTCCGCGCCACTCGGGCGACCGCAACCGCACGTCGCCCTTCGCCTTCACCGGCAACAAGTTCGAGTTCCGCGCGGTGGGATCGTCGGCCAGCGTCTCTCTGCCGGCGACGGTTCTCAACACCATCGTGGCCGAGTCGATCGACGAGTGGACCGACGTGCTGGAGCCGATCGTCGCGGCCGGCACCTCGATCGAGGACGCGCTCTGGACGCTGCTCTCCAACGAGATCCCGTCGTTCCAGAGGATCATCTTCAACGGCGACAACTACGCGGCCGAGTGGGTCGAGGAGGCCGCCCGCCGCGGTCTGCTCAACACCGGCTCGACGGTCGAGGCGCTTCCGGCGCTGGCGTCGAAGAAGAACCAGGCGCTCTTCGACAAGTACGGGGTGCTGTCGCCTCGCGAGCTCGAGGCGCGGCTCGAGGTGCTGACCGAGCAGTACTTCATCAAGATCAACATCGAAGGCGAGACCGCGGCCCGGATCGCGCGCTGCATGATTCTGCCCGCCGCGGCCACCTACTTGGCACAGCTCGGGGCCGCGCGCAAGGCCGGAAAGAAGGCCGGCGTTGACACAGCGGGCCTCGACAGCAACATCGGGCGTGTGGCCGAGCTGATCAACGAGCTGAGCGCCGCCCTCGACGAGCTCGACGCGCAGAACGAGGACCTGGGCGGCGACGAGGTGTCCGAGAAGGTCGTGCACATGCGCAACAACGTGATCCCCGCGATGAACGCGGTGCGAGAGGTGGCCGACCGCATGGAGAAGGTGATTCCCGACGACCTGTGGCCGTTCCCGACGTACCGGGACATGCTGTTCGTGAAGTAGGCGGACGCGCACAGAGGCGGGCAGGCGGACACGGGCGGACACAAAGGCGGACAACGGGAGCGCGGAATGCGAAATCGGGTTGTGGCGGTGTTGGCGGGGGCGGCGGTGCTGGCCGCGGGCACATGGCTGCTAATGCAGGTGGGATCGGGGGGCGACGCGCAGCCGCAAGGCCCCGGGGTCGTCGCGCTGGGCCAGCCCGAGGCGACCTGGGGAGAGCCCTTCTCGTTCGTGTCCACCGTGCGCGAATTCCCCGACGGCACCGTGCTGGTCGCCGATCCGCTGGGCCAGGCCGTCGTTCACCTCGACCTCGACGCGGGCACGGTCGACACCATCGGCGGCGTCGGCGAGGGACCCGACGAATACCGTCAGCCCGACGCCGTCTGGCCGCTACCCGGCGGCCGCACTCTGCTGGTGGATCTGGGCAACGGACGCCTGACCGAGCTGGGACCCGACCTGGAGTTCGGCGCCACCAGGCCCTACAGCATGGGCGACATCGCGCGCGGCGAGATCGTGATGGCGCTCCCGCAGGCCGTCGACGACCGGGGCCGGCTGTACTTCCGCAGCCTCGAACCCGGCGCCCCCCAGAGCGATTCCGGCAGCGTTCTTCGCTTCGCGCCGGACACCGAAGCGCTCGACGAGGTGGCGTCCATCAAGCTGCCCGAGACCGTCACCGAAACCCAGGGCGGGCCGAACGAGCAGAACCAGCGGGTCAGCGCAATCCCCCTGTCGCCAGCCGACGCGTGGGGCGTGGCGCCCGACGGGCGGCTGGTCGTGGCCCGGGCCGGGGAATACCGCATCGACTGGATCGCCGAGGACGGCTCGGTCGCCAGCGGTCCGCCGACCCCCCACACGCCCGTGGCGATCGGTCGCGCCGAGCAAGAGGAGTGGGCCCAGGCACAGCTCGAGTCGGGCGGCGGATTCAGCATCTCGGTCGAGATCGAAAACGGAGCGATGACCACGCGCGCCTCGCGGGGCGGCTTTTCGGACGACGACGACCAGGACCTGGACGCCTACGCCTGGCCCGACGCGAAGCCGCCCTTCTACAACGCGCCGGTGCGGGTCGACGAACGCGGCCGCGCCTGGGTGCGCCGACACCGCGAGGGCGGCGAGCCCCCCCTCTACGACGTGTTCGACGGCAGCGGCGAGCGCAGCCTGATCGTCGAGTTCCCCATGGGCCGCCGCGTCGTCAGCTTCGGTTCCGGCGTGCTCTACGCCGCGAGAACCGACGAATACGGCCTGCACACGCTCGAACGGTACGCCCTGCCCTAACCGCCGGCGCGCCCCATTTGCGGCGTCATTCGCGTCGGCCGACGGACCGAACGCGCAGCACGTCCCCCCGCATCGTCGCGCGACACCCGTCGGCCTCGGCCAGCAGCGCAAAGTCGCGGGGTCGGGCGCGTAGCACGGGGATCGTTTCGTAGCCCAGTTCGTCTGCGACAAGAAGCCCGAGGATCAGGATCGCGTCTGGCTGGCCAATCACGATCGCGGCGGGCGCCACGCGGTTGCGAAGGAGTTCCAGCATCACCGCGCTGGAAGAGCTCGACCCGATGGCGCGCTCCATCGCAAGGATGCACCCGCCCAGGCGTTCCCCGTGCCGTGGGTGTCGCGGATCCACAATCTCGCCCGTCAGCGGATCGACCCCGCCCCAGAAGCTGATCGGCTTCTCGAGCACAAGCAGCCGCCCCCCGGCCGATTCCGCACCGCTCCCGGCGTGGATCACGGTGCCCGCGATGCTCGTCATGCTGGCCTGCCACGGCGCGCGCCCGGCCAACCGGGAACAACCGCGGCGCACAAGTGTAGAGCCCCGGCGACGCCCAAGCGCCGACATGGACCCCCGCCAAGGACGACAGAAATGCCCCCGACGACAACGTCACGCACACGCGCAGCCCGCCGGGGCGATGCCGCGCCGCGCCCCCTCCGCCTAGCGCTTCTCGTCGCAGTGGGGACTCTCGCAGGAAGCGCGTGCAGCGAGAGCCCGGTCGAGCCGGAAGAACTCACCGAGGCCGAGTTGGAGGCGCTGACCGAGGCGATCCTCTCGTCCGAGGCGGCCTGGGCAGGCGTCCAGAACCCAGAAGAAGTGGCTGTGATCGGGGAGACGAACAACATGGTGCTCCCCTGTTCCCTGGGCGGCCATGTCGTCCTGCGGTTCGATCCGTTTGACGTTTCCGTCGAGACGTCGGGAGACACGATGCGCATTGCCATGCAGACGGAGCAGGAGCTTGCCAGCTGCAGGGTTCCGGGCAACCAGCGCTTGTTCACGCTCAGCGGGCGACTAAATGCCGGCTCCAGCGTAACATTGTTGCTGTTTCCCGACGATCCCGTGCTGCTCGAGGGCCATTCAACAATCACCGGCTCCGTGGACTGGGCCTTCAACGGACGCGAGGGGAGCTGTGAAGTCAACATGGAGCGGAATGCCAGCGAGAGTTTTGCCACCTTGTCGGGCACGCTTTGCGGCCGGGCGATCGAGCGGCGGGCTCCCTTATAGTTCACCCCCACACGCCTTCGTCGCGTGCGACCTTGCCGTGTCGCGCCGACCGCACACAGTCCTCCAGGCTTCCGTAGATCACGCCGTAGCCGGTGTTGGACGGGGTGTAGTGCGCGAACTTACCCGAGTTCGTCATGAGCACGCCGTCCTTCGGCGGCAGGATCGGGGTGACGACCACGCAGGTGTCCGCCACGATCTCGACCCCGGCCGCCTCGAAGGCCGCCAGGCGTCCGTCGCGCTCCAGCCGCCCGTACTCGCGGCGCCCGGTGCACACGTAGAAGGGCACCGAAAAGGGGGGCGAGGCCGGGCCGGGCAGCAGCGCCTCGAGCCGGCCGAACTCTTCCAGCGAGAAATGGGGGCTTCCAACCGCCACCGCATCGATCCGGTCGCCGTCGCTGGTGCTTAGCGAGTCCCGAACCGCCCGCAGCGCATCTGCGCCGGGGGTGACCACCGACTCGGGGGCGCGGCCGCCCAGCGCCGTCTTCAGATCGGGCGCTTCGGGCGTCACCCCTTCGATGTGGAACAGCCCCACCGCCCCAGAGGACGCCGCCGCGGCGCCCATCGCCTTCAGCTGATCCTCGGTCACGGAGCTGGGCAGGCCGGTCACCACCGCCACCCGGTCTCCCACGGCCACGCCCAGCCACGCCCCCAGCACCGGGTAGAACACGTCGCGCGTCTTCAGCGTGCGGTCGAGGGCGCCGGTGTCCACCACCACGGTCGCGCGGCGGTGCTCGTCAAGGTGCAGCCCCGTGCGCGGCGCGCGTCCCGCCAGCGCGCAGCAGATGTCCATGAAGTCGCCGTAGCGGTTCGTCCTGGCGCCGAGCACCGAGTTGGCGAAGCACACCGCGTTGCTCTCGCCCCAGGCCACGTGCTCGCCCGTCGCTGGGCGATGGCCGCCCTGGTACGGCGCGCAGGTCCACGTTGGCGAGCAGCCCAGGGCCTGGTACGCGCGCATCTGCCGCAGCGCCATCGCTCGCCGGTGCCCATGCGCGCGCACCCGTGACGGATTGAGCAGGTCCAGCGCGCCGACGTTCAGCGTCGAAGGGACCGACACCCGGCCCCCGAGCGCCACCAGCCGCTCGGCGAACTCGACGCCGCCGTCGCCGTGATACAGGCAGCCGTCGATGTGCGCCGAAGCGATCTCGACGAGTTCGGCAGCGCCCAGTATCTCGCCCATGCGCACAACGATCCGCATTGCCAGGCGGTCGGCGGGCCCGCGCGCGCCGTCCAGCACGCTCTGTTCGGAGCTGGAGAGCCGAATGGAGTGATTCATGGGCCGGATTCTGCGAGCGGGCCGCGCAGACCCGAGAGCGGGTCGCGCGTCTTCAGCTCGGGGAACAGGGCGAAGTCGCGGTCGCGGGTCAGCAGCTCCTCGATGCCGTGCGCCAGGCAGATCGCCGCAACCCGGGCGTCGTGAACCAGCGGGCCGCGCACGCGGGGGCGCCGGACAAGGTGCGCAAGAAGGTCGGCGAAGCCGTCCACCTCTCCGATCAGGCGGACCGACGGGGAATCGATCCACGCCCGCAGTTGGTTCCAGGCGGCCTCGGGCGAGGACTCGGCGCCCTTCCATATGCGACGGTTCGTGACCACGCTGAGGAACTCGTAGCAGCACGGCCACGGAATCGCCCACGGACGACGCCCCTCGGCCAACCCGCGCAGCACCCCGGCGGCGCCCGCGTGCATTTGGGATTCGCGCCGGTGCGCATACACGAGAACGTTGGTGTCGACCGCGATCATTCGCCGCCGCCCGCGATCATCCGCCGCCCCCCGCACTCATTCGCCGCCCCCCGCGCTCATTCGCCCCCCCAGCTCATTCGCCGCCCGGCCTCCCATAGATGACTTCGGACAGGTCCTGCCAGGTGTACGCCACCAGAGGATCGGGCGCGTTCGGATCCCCAACGCTGAGATCTGGAAGGCGGTAGTCCTCGGCCAACGCGGGAGCGGCCAGCGCAAGCCTGAGGCCCTCCTCGACCACGGCCCGCATCGGGACCCCCGTGCGTCGCGCGTGGTCCTTGGCCCGCGCCAGCAGTTCGTCATGGATGTCCACGGTCGTCTTCATGCTCCCATATTACCCATATTTGCCAATACGGGCAATATGGGCAGCCCCTGTGTAGCCCCCCGATGCGGCATGGCCTATCTTCCCCCGACCAGCCGGGGGGAGCCGCCTCGCGGACGATCCCCGGTCCCCCAAAAGGAGCCCACCGCCCAGATGATCAAGCCAGCGGACACCCTGCCCACGCCCGGCACGCCCCCCGTCGCCTACCGCGACGCGTTCCCCAAGTCGACGAAGGTCCACGCCGACGGTCCCGGCGGCATGCGCGTCCCCATGCGCGAGATCGCGCTTTCGGGGGGCGAACCGCCGCTCCGTGTCTACGACACCAGCGGCCCGCACGGCCACGATGTCCGCGAGGGTCTGCCGCCGCTGCGCGAAGGCTGGATCGCCGCGCGCGACGTGCGCGTCACGGGCCGCTCCGCTCCCCTCTCCCCGGGCAAGGGCGACGACCCGCTCGAGCTGCCGCCCGGCCTGGACCGCACCACCCGGCGCGGCAACGGCCCCGTCACGCAGATGCACTACGCGCGGCGCGGCGAGGTCACCCCCGAGATGGAGTTCGTCGCGATCCGCGAGGGGCTCGACCCGCGCTTCGTCCGCGACGAGGTCGCGCGCGGGCGCGCCATCATCCCCGCCAACATCAACCACCCCGAGCTCGAGCCCATGATCATCGGGCGCGGCTTCAAGGTGAAGATCAACGCCAACATCGGGAACTCGGTGGTGGCGTCGTCCATCGACGAAGAGGTCGAGAAGCTGCGCTGGGCGACGCTCTGGGGTGCCGACACGGTCATGGACCTGTCCACCGGCAGGAACATCCACGCCACGCGCGAGTGGATCATCCGCAACTCGCCCGTGCCCATCGGCACCGTGCCGATCTACCAGGCGCTCGAGAAGGTGGGCGGCGCGCCCGAGGAGCTGACCTGGGAGGTCTACCGCGACACGATCGTCGAGCAGTGCGAGCAGGGGGTCGACTACTTCACCGTGCACGCGGGCGTGCTGCTCCGCTACGTGCCGCTCACCGCCGAACGGGTCACGGGCATCGTCAGCCGCGGCGGCTCGATTCTGGCCAAGTGGTGCATGGCGCATCACCGCGAGAACTTCCTCTACACGCACTTCCGCGAGCTGTGCGAGATCATGCGCGAGTACGACGTGTCGTTCTCGCTGGGCGACGGCCTGCGACCGGGATCGATCGCCGACGCCAACGACGAGGCCCAGTTCGCCGAGCTCCGCACCCAGGGCGAGCTCACGCGGATCGCGTGGGAGCACGACGTGCAGGTCATGAACGAGGGGCCGGGGCACATTCCCATGCACCTCATCAAGGAGAACATGGACAAGCAGCTCGAGTGGTGCGACGAGGCGCCGTTCTACACGCTGGGGCCCCTCACCACCGACATCGCGCCCGGGTACGACCACATCACCAGCGCGATTGGCGCCGCCATGATCGGCTGGTACGGCACCGCCATGCTCTGCTACGTCACGCCGAAGGAGCACCTGGGCCTCCCCAACCGCGACGACGTAAAGGACGGCGTGATCGCCTACAAGATCGCGGCCCACGCCGCCGATCTGGCCCGCGGACACCCCACCGCGCAGCAGTGGGACGACGCCATCTCCAAGGCCCGCTTCGAGTTCCGCTGGCGCGACCAGTTCAACCTGTCGCTCGATCCCGTCACCGCGCGCGAGTTCCACGACGAGACGCTGCCCGCCGAAGGGGCCAAGGTGGCGCACTTCTGCTCCATGTGCGGCCCCAAGTTCTGCTCCATGAAGATCAGCGACGACGTGCGCCGCTACGCCCGCGAGCGCGGCCTGGACGCAAACACCGCCATGGAGGAGGGGATGAGCGAAAAGGCCCGCGAGTTCCGGCAAGGCGGCGGCAAGCTCTATGTGGCCGCCGAGGCGTCCCGGTGAGCCTGCACGCCCGCGCGCTGCTCGCGGCCACCGCGCTGTGCCTGGCCGGCTGCTCGCCGTCGGTCGTCGACCCGGCCGCCGACCTCGTCGTCTACAATGTGCGGGTGTGGGACGGCACCGGCGCCGAGACGACCGCGCCCTCGGTGCTGCAGATCGGCGGCGGGCGGGTGCTGTCGCTCGACCCCATGCCCGCAGAGGGCGACGTGGGGCGGATGGCCGCGGCGGCGGGCGTCGAGGCGCTGGACGCGCAGGCCTGGTTCGCGATCCCGGGGCTGATCAACGCGCACGGCCACGTTGCCGGGACCTGGAGCGTCGGCGAGGACTACCGCGAGCTCGCGCTGCGCGAGCTGGCCCGCTACGCGCGCTTCGGCGTCACGACCGTGAACAGCCTGGGCGGCGAGCGCGAGCCCGCGTTTCTGCTGCGCGACGCGAGCTGGGACGACCGGGTCGGGGCGCGCGCGCGGCTGCTCGTCTCGGGTCCCGTGGTCACGGGCGCAGCCCCCGAGCAGGCCGTGGTGATGACCGACCGCGTGGCCGCCATGGGCCCCGACTGGATCAAGATCCGGGTCGACGACAACCTGGGCACGACCACCAGGATGACCCCGGAGACGTACAGCGCCGTCATCGAGCGGGCCCGCGCCCACGGCCTCCGGGTGGCTTCGCACCTCTTCTACCAGGACGACGCGAAGGGCCTGCTGCGCGCCGGGACCGGCATGGTGGCGCACAGCATACGCGACGCCCCGGTCGACGACGACACGATCGCGCTGCTGCTGGAGACGGGCGTCTGCTACGTGCCGACGCTGACCCGCGAGGTGTCCACGTACGCCTATGGGGAGCGCCCCGGGTTCTTCGACGACCCGTTCCTGACGTTCGACGTCGATTCGGCGCAGGTGCTCGCGGTCAGCGACGCCGACTGGCAGGCCAGGGTGCGGGCGTCCGGGGCCGCCGAGGCGTACGGCCGCGCGCTCGAGATCGCTCAGGACAACCTGGCGCGGCTGTCCGAGGCGGGCGTGGCGGTCGCGTTCGGCACCGATTCCGGCCCCTTGGGGCGCTTTCAGGGCTACTTCGAGCACATGGAGATGGCGCTGATGGCCGAGGCCGGAATGACGCCCGCCCAGGTTCTGCGTTCGGCGACGGGCGTGGCCGCCGACTGCCTGGGCCGCAGCGATGTCGGCACGCTGGAACCGGGGCGCCGCGCGGACTTCGTGTTGCTGCGGGCCGACCCGTTGCGCGATCTGGCCAACCTGCGCGCCATCGAGGGGGTGTGGGTGGCAGGCGAGCGCATCGACGGATCGAGGAAGTTCTGATCCTCGAGCTCGCGGGCCTGACGCTTCGCTTCGGGGGCGTGACGGCGCTCGCCGGGTTCGGGATGGAGGTGCGCAGGGGCGAGCTGCTGGCGCTGATCGGGCCGAACGGGGCAGGGAAGACCAGCGTGCTCAACTGCGTGTCGGGGCTGTATCGGGCGCAGCAGGGCACGATCACCCTCGCCGGGCGCGACGGCGCCCGGCACGCGCTGCACCGTCTTGCGCCGCACCGCATTGCCGCGCTGGGCGTGGCGCGCACCTTCCAGAACATCGAGCTGTTCAAGCACATGACCGTGCTCGAAAACCTCATGCTGGGGCGCCATGTCCACATGCGGGGCGGGGTGCTGAGCGGCGGCCTGTACCTGGGGCGGCAGCGGCGGGCCGAGATCGAGCACCGGCGCGCGGTCGAGGAGGTGATCGACTTCATGAACCTGGAGCCGCTGCGCAGCGCCGAGGTGGGGAGTCTGGCGTACGGCAACCAGCGCCTGGTCGAGATGGGGCGCGCCCTGGCGCTCGACCCCCGGATCCTGCTGCTCGACGAGCCCACCGCCGGGATGAACGCCGAAGAGAAGGAGTCGATGGCGCGCTTCATCCTGGACGTGCAGGAGGAGCGCGGCGTGACGGTGGTGGTGATCGACCACGACATCGACGTGATCATGGACATCTCGGACCGCGTGGTGGTGCTGGACTTCGGGCGCAAGATCGCCGAGGGGACGCCGGACGAGGTGCGCAGCGACCAGGCCGTGATCGACGCGTACCTGGGGCGCGCGCGGGAGGGGGAGTGGGAGAAGGGCGGCGCGGCGGCGGGGGCCGGGGCGTGAGCGCCCAGCGCGGTGGCGCGGATGCGGGCGGGCACACGGGCGACACCCTTCCCGGACTGCTTGCACGCCGCGCCGCGAAGCGACCCAACGAGGTCGCGCTGCGCGAGAAGGAGTTCGGGATCTGGCAGGAGACGACCTGGGCGGCGTACCTGGACCGGGTGCGGGCGTTCGCGCTGGGGATGGTCGAGCTGGGGATCGAGGGGGGCGACCGGATCGCGATCGTCGGCGACAATCGCCCCGAGTGGGTGATCGCCGAGCTGGCCGCGCAGTCGGTGGGGGCGCTGCCGCTGGGCCTGTACCAGGACTCGATCTCGGCCGAGCTGGCGCGCATGCTCGAGGCCGCCGAGGCCAGGCTGATCGTGGCCGAGGACCAGGAGCAGGTGGACAAGGTGCTCGAAGTGCGCGACAGCGTGCCCGGGCTCGAATGGGTGGTGTACTACGACCCGCGCGGCATGCACGGCTACGAGGCGCCGGGGCTGATGTCGTTCGAGAAGGTGGAATCTCTCGGCAGGCGCCGCCGCGCGGAGTCGCCCGCCGAGTTCGAGGCAAGGCTCGCCGGGGTCCGGGCGGAAGACACTGCCCTTCTATGCACCACCTCGGGAACGACCAGCGTCCCAAAGCTCGCCATGCTGTCGCACGCGAACCTGATTGCGATGGCGGCGCAGCTTACCGGCGTGGATCCGATGCGGCGCGGCGACGATTTCGTGTCGTTTCTGCCGCTGGCGTGGATCGGCGAGCAGATGGTTGGCGTGGCGAGCGCGCTGCTTGCGGGGTTTGCCGTGAACTTTCCCGAGGAGACGGCCACGGTGCGGAGCGACATGCGCGAGATTGGCCCGGCGTTCCTGATGTCGCCGCCGCGGATTTGGGAGAACATGGTGTCGGACGTGCAGGTGATGGCCGAGGACACGACGCCGCTGAAGCGGTGGATCTACCGCTGGGCGATGCGCGAGGGAGAGGCGCGGGCCGAGGCGGCTGCGGGCGGCGGGCGTCCGGGTCTGGCGGCGCGGATCCGCCACCGCGTTGCCGACTGGACGGTGTTCCGGCCCCTGCGCGACCAGCTGGGGCTTGCCAGGGTGCGGCGCGCGTACACGGGCGGGGCGGCGCTGGGGCCCGACGTGTTCCGCTTCTTCCATGCGATCGGCGTCAACCTGAAGCAGCTCTACGGCCAGACCGAGGTCTCGGGGATCTCGGTGGTGCACCGCGACGGCGACGTCCGCTTCCACACGGTGGGCACGCCGTTTCCCCAGACCGAGATCCGCATCTCGGAGGCGGGCGAGATCCTGTGCCGCAGCCCGGCGGTGTTTCGGGGCTACTTCCGCAACCCCGAGGCCACTGCCGAGGCGCTCGAAGACGGGTGGCTGCACTCGGGCGACGCGGGGTACTTCGAGGACGACGGCCATCTGGTGGTCGTGGACCGGCTGGCCGACGTGATGCAGCTTGCCGACGGCACCGCGTTTTCGCCCCAGTTCGTCGAGAACAAGCTCAAGTTCAGCCCGTACGTGCGCGAGGCGGTGGTGTTCGGCGGGGGCGGGGCGCCCTTCGTCACCACCATGATCGCGATCGACCTGGAGAACGCGGGGCAGTGGGCGGAGCGGCACCGCATTCCTTACACGACGTTCACGGATCTGGCGGGGCGCGCCGAGATCTACGGGCTCGTGCGCAGCCACGTCGCGAGCGTCAACGCCGACCTGCCCGGCGCCGCGCGCATCCGCCGCTTCCTGCTGCTGCACAAGGAGCTTCACGCGGACGACGCCGAGCTGACGCGCACGCGCAAGGTCCGGCGGCGGCACATCGCGGCGAGCTTCGGCGACATCATCGGGGCGCTGCAGGGCGACGGCGACGCGGTCACCGTGGCGACCGAGATCACCTACCAGGACGGGCGCACGGCCGAAGTGGCGCACGAGCTCCGCATCGAGACGCTGGGGGGCGATGCGGGCGCCGGGCGCGGGACGCCGGGCTGAGGCGGGGCGCGAACCATGGACGTCTTCCTGCAGCTCACGGTGTCGGGACTCAGCACCGGAATGGTCTACGCGCTGGCCGCCGCCGGGTTCGTGGTCATCTACAAGGCCAGCGACGTGATCAACTTCTCTCAGGGCGACCTTCTGCTGTTCGGCACCTACCTGATCTTCTTCGCGGTGGCGCAGACCGGGCTGCCGTGGAGCCTCGGGGTGGTCGTCACGGTGCTGCTGGCCGTTGCCCTGGCGCTGGCCATCGAGCGGCTCGTGCTGCGCCCGCTGATCGGCGAGCCGATCATCTCGATGATCATGGTCACGATCGGCCTGTCGTCGATCCTGCGCGCCGCCGTCAACGCGATCTGGGGGCCGGCGCCGCGCTCGTTCGAGTCGTTCCTGCCCGCGGGCGACGTGGCGCTGGGGCCGGTGGTGCTGTCGTCGGGGCGCCTGCTGTCGATCCCGATTGCGCTGGCGGTGCTGGCGGGGCTGTGGCTCTTCTTCAGGCACACGCGCGACGGGATCGCCATGCGCGCAATCGCCGACGACCAGCAGGCCGCGCTGAGCATGGGGATCAGCATTCCGCGGGTGTTCGGGATCGCGTGGGGGCTGGCGGCGGCCTCGGCGGCGATCGGCGGGATCATGCTCGGCAACATCGTGGGCGTGAGCCCGAACGTGGCGGCGGTGGGGCTGCGGGTGTTCCCGGTGGTGATCCTGGGCGGGCTCGACTCGATCCGGGGCGCCGTGGTCGGCGGCGCGATCATCGGGCTGCTCGAGGTCTACACGGGCGGGTACGTGGGCCGCGGGCTCAGCCTGGTGGTGCCGTACGTGGTGCTGGTGTTGGTGCTGATGGTGCGGCCCTACGGCCTGTTCGGGAAGGAGATAATCGAGAGGGTATGAGGGAATGAAGCTATGAGCTTCGAGTGCGGCGTTTTCCACACACGCTACCGGTCCGACATGGGACTGCGGCCTTGGCCCATGCAGCGAGCCCGCCTGACGGCGTTCGCGATCTTCGCGCTCGTGTTCCCCTTCGTCGCGGGTCCATACTGGCTCGACCTCGCCAACCAGATCGCGATCGCCACCGTCGGCGCGATCGGGCTGAACATCCTGGTGGGCTACACGGGCCAGATCTCGCTGGGGCAGGGCGCCTTCATGGCCATCGGCGCGTACACCGCCGGCCTGCTGACCCTGAACCTGGGGCTGCCCTGGGGCGTTAGCATCGCCGTGGCCTGCATCGCCACCTCTCTCGCGGGCACCTTCTTCGGCCTGCCGTCGCTCCGCCTCAAGGGGCTGTACCTCGCGATCGCCACCCTGGCCGCGCAGGAGATCGTGGAGTGGGCGATGACCCACTGGACGGCGGTGACCGGCGGCACCGAGGCGATCGTGCTGCCCGCGCCGCGCCTCTTCGGCGTGCGCCTCAACACACCCTTCGCCTTCTACTGGTTCGGCGCCCTGACGGCGGCGGGGACGGCGCTCTTCGCGGCCAACCTCTTCCGCACGCGCATGGGGCGCGCCTTCGTGGCGGTGCGCGACCAGGACATCGCGGCCAGCGTGATCGGCGTCAACATCTTCCGCACCAAGCTGCTGGCGTTCGCCACTTCGTCGTTCTTCGTCGGGCTGGCAGGCGCGCTGATCGCCTACTACCGCACGATCGTGTCCTGGGAGCGCTTCACCCTCGAGACGAGCATCGTCTACCTGGCGATGATCATCGTGGGCGGACTCGGCTCGATTCGCGGCTCGTTCTTCGGCGCGGTTCTGATCACGCTGCTGCCGGCGCTGATCACCAACGCGGGGCGCGCGCTGCAGGACAGCGCCCCGGTGGTCGCCAACCTGCTTCCGTACGCGCAGCAGGCCGTCTTCGGCGTGGTGATCATCCTTTTCCTGATCTTCGAGCCCAAGGGCCTGTCCAAGCTGTGGGGCAACGTGAAGGACTACTTCCACGTGTGGCCGTTCGCGTATCGGCGGGGGTGACGGCGGCCCGTCCGTGCCCGGCGCGCCGCGTCAGAGGACCACCTGGGACAGCGGCACCGCATGCATGCGCGTGGCGCCTCGGTGGAATGCCAGCACCTCGGCGCCGCCGTAGAAGACGACGCCGTGTTCGAAGGCGGCCCCGGCGAGCTCGGACAGGGCGGCCAGCCCGTTGAAGTCCTCGCGGCGCACCGTGGCGGAGGCCTTGGTCTCGATCCCGACGATCCGCCCGTCGGGCCGTTCCAGCACAATGTCGACTTCGCGCTTCCGATTGTCCCGGAAGTGGTACAGGCCGACCTCGTCGTCCGCCCACTCGGCGTGCTTGGCGCATTCCATGAAGACCAGCGTCTCCAAGAGCGCGCCGTAGTGGTGTCCCAGAAGGAGCCGGTCCTCGTTGCGCACGCCCAGCAGATGGGCCGCGAGGCCCGTGTCGACGAAGTGCAGCTTGGGCATGCGCACGGCCGTCCGCCGGGCCAGGTTCCTGCGATACGAAGGGACCCTGCGCACGAGGTACATGAGCTCGAGGATCTCGACGTAGCTCTTCGCGAGCTTGTCGTTGAGCGCGAGGTCGTTGGCAAGACTGGCGTACTTGAGCAGGTTGCCGCTCCGGCCGGCCAGGTAGGGCGCCAGCGAGCGAAGCCGCGAGTGGTAGTCGCCGCGGGCAGGGTAGAGGCTCTCGAAGTCCTTGAAGAAGCGGCCTTCGGTGTACGACTTGAACCAGATCGTGCGGGCGCGGCGACCCATGGTCTGAACCTCCGGATAGCCGCCGCGCAGGATGACCCGTGCCATGTCGTCGCGCGTTGGGGCGGGTCGCTCCGGGTCCGGCGACGAGAAGTCTTGCGCCAGGAGGCGGTCGATCAGGTTGCGGCGACTGTCTCGAAGCTCGGCGATCGATAGCGGCAGGAGTTCGAGGCGGGCCATGTGGCCGGGGAGGGCTTCCTGCACCCGTGCCGAGCGGAAGATGTCGGCGGAGCCGGTCAGGAGGAAGCGCCCCTTGCGCGGGGCGTCCGACGGCCCGTCCGTCCCCCCGTCCGGCCGCCTGTCCGACGGCCTGTCCGACGGCATGTCCGCAGCCAGAGCGCTGCCGTGCCGGTCCGACGCCTCCTTGATTGCAGGCACCAGCTCGGGCACCTGCTGGAATTCGTCCAGGACGACCGGCTGGCCGGCGAACGACCTTACGAAGCCGTAGGGGTCGGACGCCGCCGCGGCCTGGATCGCCGGGTCGTCCAGGGTGAGATAGCGCAGCCCCACCTGGGCGGCCACGCTGCGCGCGAGGGTGGTCTTGCCGGACTGCCGGGGACCCGCGAGGTAGACGATTCGGAACTCGCCAAGCATGGCCCGCACGAGTGCATGAAGGTGTCTGGCGTACATCGCTCTGCTATTACGAGAAATACACGAGCCTATTACGAATAATCTAACAGCTTATTACGAGAAATCAAGCTTCATCGCTGAAAAACGGGGGCGGGGGGGCCACCTCCGGCCCAGGCTTCGCACGCCGGACCACTTTCCAACCCGCGCGGGTGGACCATATCTTGCTCCATTCACCAGTCTTCCCTTCCTAACGGTGCAGGTGCGTCAATGACCAAGCGAACAATCACGGCGGCGCTGGCCGTCCTCGTCACCACCACCCCCTCGGGTTCGGGTGCGCAGAGCCTCTCCGACGACGAGCTGGCGCCGCTCGTCGCGCGCGTGGAAGAGGGCGTTCTCGAGCGCGCCAAGCTGGCCCAGGTCATGGTCGACAAGATCTTCTCGTTCTCAGAACTCGGACAGCAGGAGATCGAGACGTCGGCCTACATCACCGGCATCCTGGAAGAGAACGGCTTCAGCATCGAGCGCGAGCCGTCCGGGATTCCCACCGCCTGGTTCGCGCGCTGGGGCAGCGGCAGTCCGGTCATCTCGTTCGGGTCGGACATCGACGGCATCCCCAAGGCCAACCAGAAGCCGGGCGTGGCCTATCACGATCCGCTGATCCCGGGTGCGCCGGGACACGGCGAGGGACACAACTCGGGGCAGGCGGTGAACGTGGTGGCGGCGATCGCGCTCAAGGAGGTCATGGAGGCCGAGGGCATCGGGGGCACGCTGGTGCTCTGGCCCGGCGTCGCCGAGGAGCAGCTGGCCTCGAAGGCGTGGTACGTGCGCGACGGCTACCTGGACGACATCGACGTCACCCTGTTCACGCACGTCAGCAGCAACCTCTCGGTGAGCTGGGGGCAGGGCGGGGGCACCGGGCTGGTCTCGGTCGAGTTCACCTTCGAGGGCGAGGCGGCGCACGGGGCGGGCGCTCCGTGGCGGGGCCGCAGCGCTCTGGACGCGGTCGAGCTCATGAACGTCGCGTGGAACTTCCGGCGCGAGCACCTGCGGCCCGACCAGCGCTCGCACTACGTGATCACCGACGGGGGCGACCAGCCCAACGTGGTGCCTTCGCAGGCGTCGGTGTGGTACTTCCTGCGCGAGATGGACTACGAGGACATCAAGCGCAACTTCGACACCGCCGTCCGCATCGCCGAGGGCGCCGCCATCATGACCGACACCGAGATGTCGTACCGGATCATCGGGGCCGCGTGGCCGCGCCACTTCAACAAGGTCGTGGCCGAGACCATGCACGAGCACATCGAAGACGTCGGACTGCCCGAGTGGACAGAGGACGACCACGACTTCGCGAGCGCGGTGCAGCAGTCGGTCGGAAGCGTGCCGTCGGGGATGCCCACCGTGCTGTCGCAGCTCGGCACCCCTGGCCCGCGCCGGAGCGGCGGATCGGACGACATCGGCGACATCTCGTGGAACGTGCCAACCGTCACCCTGCGCTTCCCGTCGAACGTGCCGGGGCTGCCCGGCCACCACTGGTCGAGCGCCATGGCGATGGCCACGCCAATCGCGCACAAGGGAGCGGTCGCCGGCGCCCGCGTCATGGCGCGCACGGCGCTCCAGCTTTTCGCTCAGCCCGAGCTGGTCGACCAGGCGTGGACCTACTTCCGCGAAGACCAGACCGCAGGTGTCGAATACGTTCCCTTCATCGGACCCGACGACCCGCCGCCGATCGACCTCAACCGCGAGATCATGGACGCGTATCGTCCGCTCCTGCGGCAGTTCTACTACGACGAAACCCGCTTCGAGACCTATCTTGAACAGCTGGGAATCACCTATCCTACCCTGACGCGACCGGTCTCGCAGGATGACCAGGGATCGCACGACCACGGATCGCGCTGACGATTTTTTCCAACCGGAGGCTTCTGATGAACGCACTGATTCGCAGACTTCTTTCAGCGGCGGCAGCCGCGCTGCTCGTGGTGGCCCTTTCGGGCGCGGTCGGAGCGCCCGATTCCGCACCCGGGCCCGTGGATGTCCCGACCCCGGCGGCGTCGCCCGACGATCCGACCGAGGTGGGCTGGCGTCTGCTCGCCAAGCTCAACTACCGCACCGGCGAGAAGTCCGAGGACCTGGCCGCGCTGGAGGGCAAGCTGGTCAAGGTTCCCGGGTTCACCGTGCCGCTCGAGGACTTCGCGTCGTCGGCGACCGAGTTCCTGCTCGTGCCCTACGTCGGCGCCTGCATTCACACGCCGCCGCCCCCGCCCAACCAGCTCGTCTACATCGAGATGGACGAGGGGAAGCGCGCCAAGATGGACGGGTGGAACCCGGTGTGGGTCGAGGGCGTGCTCACCATTGAAATGACCGAGAGCGTCTACGGCTACGTGGGCTTCACGATCACCGGCCAGCGCGTGTATCCATACGAGGCATGACCGACGCATCGATGACGCAAGCCATCGACGTTCGCGGGCTGCGGTTCCGCTATGGAAGCGGGCCGTGGATTCTCGACGTTCCCGAACTGACCCTGGACCGCGGGGCGCGTGCGTTCCTGTACGGCCCCAGCGGAAGCGGCAAGACCACGCTCCTCGGCGTGCTTGCGGGTGTGTTGGAGCCCGACGAGGGCGAAGTCAAGGTGCTGGGCCGCGACCTCGTCTCGCTCACCAGCGCGCAGCGGGACGCCTTCCGGGCCGAGCACATCGGCTACGTCTTCCAGATGTTCAACCTCATCCCCTATCTGTCGGTTCTCGACAACATCGCGCTTCCGGCGCGCATGAACGCCTCGCGCCGGGCCCGGCTGGACGGCGCGGGCATTCGGGAGGCCGCCGCCACGCTCGCCGACCACCTCGAAATCGGCGATCTGCTGAAGACCCAGGTGACCGAGCTGTCCGTGGGCCAGCAGCAGAGGGTGGCGGCCTGCCGCGCGCTCATTGGCGCGCCCGAGCTCATTGTGGCCGACGAACCGACCTCGTCGCTGGACTTTGATCGCCGCGAGGCTTTCCTCGAGCTGCTGTTCGCCGAATGCGAGCGGGCCGGCGCCACGCTGGTGTTCGTAAGCCACGACCGCACGCTCGAAGGGATGTTCTCGCACAAGATCTCCCTGCCCGACGTCAACGGGGCGGCGACCTAGTAAACAACTCGGCGATCTAGTCAACAAGGCGGCACTCCAGGGCGGCATTCAACAAGGCGGTACTCAACAAGGCGGTGTTCCGATGCTGGTTCTCGACCTCGCGCTCAAGTCTCTTCGCAACCGGGCCTTCAGCACCTCGCTTACCGTGGGCTCGATCGCGCTCAGCGTGGCGCTTCTCATCGGCGTTGAAAACGTCCGCGTGGGCATGCGCGAAAGCTTCTCCAACACGATCAGCCAGACCGACCTGATCGTGGGGGCGAAGGGAGGCACCATTCAGCTGCTGTTGTATTCCGTCTTCGGCATGGGGTCGCCCACGAACAACCTCTCGTGGGACACCTACCGGGAATGGGCCGAACACCCTGCGATCGAATGGACGATTCCCTATGGCCTCGGCGACAGTCACCGGGGCTACCGCGTCATCGGCACCAACGAGGACTTCTACCGTCACTACCGGTATCGCGGCGGGCAGGAGCTCGCCATCGCCGAGGGGCGCGCAGGCTCCGAAGTCTTCGACGTGACCCTGGGCGCCGACGTGGCCGTCGAACTTGGCTACGCGCTGGGCGATCAGGTCTCGGTCACGCACGGCATCGGCGAGGTGGGGTTCGTGCAGCACGATCACATGCCCTTCGATGTGGTGGGCATTCTGGAAAAGACATTCACGCCAGTGGACCGCGCGATCTACGTGAGCCTCGAGGGGTTGGAGGCGATTCACTTCGGATGGGAGGACGGCGCGCCGCCCATGGTGCCGCCCGCGGAGCCCGCGGCCGACGATCACGAGGGTGAGGACGAGCACGCGCACGAGGGGGAGGACGATCACGAGGGTGAGGACGACCACGCGCACGAGGACGAAGGGGAACAAGAGCACGCTCACGACGACGACTACGAGCACGACCACGCTCACGACGACGACTACGAGCACGACCACCAGTACGAAGACGAAGACGCGCACGACCACGACCACGAGGACGCCCACGCCCACGAGGACGAGGACGAAGACGCCCACGCCCACGAGGACGAGGACGATCACGACCACGAAGCTGAGGCCGCGCAGGCGCAGGCCGACGATCACGATCACGACCATGCGGGCGGCGTTGCGCTCACGCGCGCGGAGGTCCTCGCGCTAGACGAGATCCCGATCACGCAGGTCACGTCGTTCTTCGTGGGCGCCACCAACCGCCGCGACGTTCTGCGCCTGCAGCGCGACATCAACGAATACGCGGACGAGCCGATGCTGGCCGTGATCCCCGGACTGGCGCTGAACGAGATGTGGCAGGGGATCGGCTACGCCGAGACCGGGCTTCGTCTGGTCACCATCTTTGTGGTGCTGGTGGGGCTGCTGGGCATGCTGGTCTCGCTCTACACATCGCTCAACGAGCGCAGGCGCGAGATGGCCATCTTCCGCGCCGTGGGGGCGGGCCCCAAGAGGATCGTCACGCTGCTGGTGATGGAGTCTGCGTGTCTGGCCGCGGCGGGCGCCGTTCTGGGCCTGGCCCTGGTGTACGTGCTGCTTTCGGTGGGACAGCCGATCGTCGAGGCGCAGGTGGGACTGTTCATCCCGATCCGGCCCCCGGGATCGATCGAGCTGCTGTTCCTGGGCGCGGTGGTCGCGGCCGGATTCCTCATGGGCTTCGTGCCCGCGCTCAAGGCCTACCGCACCGCGCTGCACGACGGACTCGCGGTTCGCGTGTAGCGGCATGGGGAGCGACGCCATGAGCCAACGCCGCCGGGCCCGACCCCCACACGGCCTCGCCCCCATGCGCGTCGCCCTCCTCGCGCTCGTCGCGGCCTGCGGAGGCGACGGCGCCCGCGACCAGACCGCCGACAACGCAATCAAGGTGGGCGCCATCTTCGACCTGACCGGCCCCACGGCCGATGTCGGCACCGACTACGCCGACGGCATGCGGGACTACGCCGACTGGGTGAACATGCGCGGCGGGATCGAAGGGCGGCCCATCGACCTGATCTACCAGGACTACGCCTACCAGGTCGACCGCGCCGAGCAGCTGTACAGCCAGTTCGTGGCCGAGGGCGTCGTGGTCTTCATGGGATGGGGCACGGGCGACACCGAGGCGCTTCGCCTGCGCGTCGCCGAAGACGAGATCCCGTTCAGCTCGGCCTCGCTCTCTCACGTGCTGGGAGACCCGGCCGAGGCGCCGTACAACTTCCTGGTCGCGCCCACGTACACCGACCAGTTCCGCATTGCGCTGGACTGGATCGCGCGCAACCACGGCGACCAGGCAGGGGGCGCGCCCGTCGTCGCGCTCATGCACAACGCCAGTCCCTTCGGCCTGTCGCCGTCGCGGCACGGCGGCATCGAGTTCGCCGAGGCGCTGGGGATCGAGCTCGCCCTCTACGCCATGCCGCGGGGCGCGGTCGACTACACGGCCGAGTTCTCGCGCATCCGGCAGAGCGGCGCCCAGTACGTGGTCTTCCAGAACACGTCGGGGCCGGCGGCGGTGGCGCTTCAGAACGCGCGCAGCCTGGGCGTCGACGCCACGTTCATCTGCCTCAACTGGTGCTCGAACGCGCAGCTGGTGGACTTGGCCGGCGAGGCGGCCGAAGGCGTCGTCGGCACGATCCCGTACGCCCCGCTCGGCGTCGACGTGCCGGGCACCCGCGTGATCCGCGACTACCTGGCGGGGAAGGGCGAGAGCGCCGAAGGCAGGACCAACGCCTACACCCAGGCGTGGTGGACGTTCGCCGTCTTCGGCGAGGCGATGCAGCAGGTGCTGTCGTCGGGCCAGGAGCTCACCGGCGCCAACATCAAGGCCGCCCTCGAGACCTTCACCGACTTGGACATGGGCGGCGTGACCGTCCCCATCACCTTCACGCCGAGCGACCACCTGGGCGCAAAGGGCCTCCGCATCTTCCGGGTCGAAGAGGGCGAATGGGTCCCCGTCACCGAGTTCCTCCAGGCCCCGCCCCGCCCCTGACCCGCCGCCCCGCCCCTCACCCCCCGCCCCGGCCCTGACCCCGTGACCCCGCCCCCGGCGCCCCCGCCCCCCGACGGCGCGTCCGGGAACGGCGCCGACCCGCTCCTGCGCCTCAACAACGTCGAGGTCCTCTACGACGACGTGATCCTGGTGCTGCGCGGCCTGTCGCTGCAGGTCGGCGAAGGCACGATCGCCGCGCTGCTGGGATCGAACGGGGCGGGCAAGACCACCACCCTGAAAGCGATCTCGGGGCTGCTTCACGTCGAGGACGGCGAGGTCACCGACGGCACCATCGTCTTCGACGGCGACGAGATCCAGGGCACGGACGCGCACCGGATCGTCGAGAGGGGCATCTTCCAGGTCCTCGAGGGCCGCCGCGTGTTCGAGCACCTGACCGTGCGCGAGAATCTGGCCGCCGGGGCGTACACCCGCTCCGACCGCCGCGCCGCCGAGGCCGACCTGGAGCGCGTCTTCCACTACTTCCCGGCGCTGGCCGACCGGCACCGCCAGACCGCCGGGCACCTTTCGGGCGGCGAGCAGCAGATGCTGGCGCTGGGCCGCGCGCTCATGGCCCGACCGCGCATGCTGCTCCTGGACGAGCCGTCTCTGGGGCTGGCGCCCATCCTGGTCGAGAGCATCTTCGAGATCATCCAGCGGATCAACCGCGACGAGGGCGTCACCATCCTGCTGGTCGAGCAGAACGCGCGCATCGCGCTCTCCGTGGCCGACCACGGGTACGTCATGGAGGGCGGGCGCGTGGTCATGGAGGGAACCGCCGACGAGCTGCGCAGCAACGAGGACGTGAAGGAGTTCTATCTGGGCCTGGGCGACGCGGGAAGGCGCTCGTACCGCGACGTGAAGCACTACCGGCGCAGGAAGCGGTGGCTGTCGTGAGCGCGCCGCCGCCGCTCTACGACCCCGCCCGCGAAGCCCCCGGCGACTGGGACGCCGTGCAGGACCGGCTGGCGCCGCTCGCGGTCCGCTACGGGGCCATGCGAAGCCGCGAGATCCAGCGGCGTCTGGCCCGGGCGGGCGTCTCGCCCGAGGACGTCGCGAGCGTCGCCGACCTGGCCGCGATCCCGATCCTGCCCAAGGACGACCTGCCGGCGCTTCAGGCCGCCGACCCGCCATTCGGCGGCATGCTCGCCGTTCCCGAGGGGACGCTGCGCCGCATCTACCGCTCGCCGGGGCCGATCAACGACCCCGAGGGCGCCCGCGACGACTTCTGGCGCATGGCGCCCGCGGTGTGGGCCGCCGGGTTCCGCCCCGACGACGTGGTGCTCAACACCTTCGCGTACCACCTGACCCCGGGCGGCATGCTGCTCGACAGCGGACTGCGCGCGGTGGGGTGCGCGGTCATCCCGGGCGGCGTCGGCAACACCGCCGCGCAGATCGACGTGGCGTGCGCGGCCAACGCCACCGGCTACACCGGCACGCCGCGGTTCCTGCTCACGCTGCTCGAACGCGCGCGCGACGCGGGGCGCCGCCTGCCCCTTCGCCGCGCCCTCGTGACGGGCGCCCCCCTCCCCCCGCCCCTGCGCGCCCGCCTCCAGGACGACTTCGGCGTCGATGTCCACCAGGCGTACGGCACGGCCGACATCGGCACGATCGGCTACGAGTGCGGCGAGAAGGACGGGTGGCACGTCTCGGCCGAGATCGTGGTCGAGGTGCTCGTCCCGGGCGGCGATCGCCCGGCGGCCGAGGGCGAAGCCGGGCAGGTGGTGGTGACGAGCCCGAACGAGGTCTACCCGCTCGTGCGGTTCGGGACCGGGGACCTGTCAGCGTGGAACCGGGCGCCGTGCCCGTGCGGCCGCACCAGCCCGCGGCTCGTCGGGTTTCTGGGCCGCGTGGGCGAGGGCGTGAAGGTCAGGGGCATGTTCGTGCACCCGCGGGAGCTGGCCGCGGCGCTGGGTTCGGAGCCGTCGGTGGGCCGCTACCAGGCGGTCGTGACCGAGGGCCCCGACGGGCGCGACGTGCTCGCCGTGCGGATCGAGGCCGCGCCGGGGTGCGCCCTCGGCGCAGCAGAGCTGGGCAGGCTGGGCGCGCGGATCCGCGACGCCGTGAAGGTGCGGGCGGGGGTGGAGGGGGTGGCGGCCGGCACGATCGCCGCCGACGCGCCGCCGCTGGTGGACGCGCGCAGCTAGCTAGCCCGGGCTCACTCGGGTGGAATCACCCGCACGACCTGCCCGTCCCGGTCCACGACCACGAGCGGAATCCGCACAATGTCGTCGCTCAGCTCTGCCGCCGCGCCGTGCCCCGCATGCCCATGCCGTCCCATTTCGCCCTCCCCGCGCACATGCGACGGCGCCAAAGGCAGCACAAAGTCCTCCGCAACACCGTAGTCCACCCCTTCATACCCGATGTCCACCATCGACGCCAGGCTCACCACGCTCAGCGGATTCGCCCCCGCATCCGGAAACGGCGTCATCAGCTCGGAGCGAAAGACGAACTCGCGCCAATGGCCGTTCCACACCCCCTCGCCGCCCTGGTGCTGCACCGGAACGGGACTGCCGCCCGTGTAGCGGTCGCCCCCCACCGCGCGAAACGCCTCGGCCGTCTCCGCACCTTCAAAGTGCGTGTCCTGCCCCCCAATTCCCGATGCCGGGTTCCGCAAAAGGCCAAGGTGCTCCCACAACGTCCCGAACCCGATCACGTGCGCCATCTCGTGCAGCACCGTGCCCTCGACGTGGTCCCCCGACATGTCGGCGCGGTCAAAAAACATTATGCCAACCACCGGCAGCGAGTTGTTCTCGCGAATCAAACAGGGTCCGGCGCCCGCAATCACGCCCCCCGGCCCGTCGATCTCGCGGATCTGCGCATAGATCAGCAGGTCGTCCACCACCCGGTCGCCCACAACGTTGTGCCCGATTCCGGACTTCGCCAGGCAATCCGTCTCGAGCGAAGGCTTGCGCGTCGTGCTCCACGCCAAGTTGCCGGTAATCGCCCGCTCCCAAATCGCCTCCGCCCTCTCGAACACCCCGCGCTGCGCATCCGTCACAAGCGACGACGTGACATGCACAACCTCAATGTTGTACACCGCCTCGGTAGCCGTTGCCCCAAACACCACAGGATCCGCCGCCCCGCCCGCGTCCGTCACACTGGCGGTCAGCCTGTAGGTTGTGCCGGCCGTTGTTCCTAGGATCCATTTGTCTACCGCCGCAATCCCGGCTGCGTCCGTCGTTGCCTCCCTCGGCGTGACTTCGCTGTCGGCGCTTGCGGTGAAGCCCACCCGGACCCCCTCGGCGGCGTTCCCATACGCATCCTCGACCCTGACCCGGGGCGCAACGGGCACCGGCAGCGTGGTCTCCGACTCCTGCCCGTCTCCCGCCACGGCCACCATCCGCGCGGCGGGCCCGGGCAGCGCGACCGCCTCGAAGCGCACCGGGTTGCCCTGCACGTCCTCGGCGTCCTCGCCCTCGATGCGCGCGAACAGCGAGTAGGCGCCGACGGCGGAGCCAAGCGTCCACGCGCCGGGGTTGGCACGGCCCTGCGCGTTCGTGAGCACCTCGGCGTTGGCCACCGTGGCGCCCATCTCGGTCGCGAACACCACCGCAATGTTCGACAGCGCCGCGCCGCTGGCGTCGGTCACCACCACTTCGGGCGCCACGGGGACCGCCGTCGCGACCCGGGCCTCCTGACCCGCCCCGGCCACCGCCGCAATCTCGGCGGGAATGCCCAGCGCGGTGGCGTGGAAGACCACCTCGCCCAGCCCGGCCACGCTCGCGCGCAGCTCCTGCGGACCCGGCGCGCCCATCGTCCACCGCCCCGGCGACGCGATCCCGTTGGCGTCGCTCAGCGCCGTCGACGAAGGCACCGACCCGCCGCCCGCCGCCACCTCGAAGCTCACCGCCACCCCGCTCACCCCCGTGCCCGACTGCGCCGTCACCCGCACCCGCACCGGCTCTCCGGCCTCCGTCCCCGTGCGCGCGGTCTGCCCGTCGCCCGAGTGGATCACCAGCGCAGCCGGCGTGTCCGGATCCGGCCCCGCCCCGTCGCCCCCGCACGACGCCACCGCGAGCGCGCCCAAGGCGGCCAGCGCGGCCATGCCGGCGACCCTGCCCCGTGGCCGACAGCTTGTGAATCGTTTCACAATCTCAGGCGCGTCGGCGTGACGGGTCATCGGGGGGCCTTGGGCACCGCCAAGGACCGGATACCGCGTCGGTGGATTCGGAGGCAACCGGTGCGAACCACCCCTTCTCTGGACAGTCCAGCAACAGGTCCACCAGTCCCCGGCTCGGCGGTCGCCCCACCCGCTTGCCACTGTTGAGATCATCGTTCATGGCGAGTAGGATAACAGTCATGCCCTCCCACGCAACGACGGCGGGGCCCCACCACCCCACAAGGACCACACCATGCGCATCGCGACCCCCTCGACACTCGTCCTTCTTCTCGCCGGCCTTGCCTTCGCCACCATGCCCCACGCGCTGAACGCCGCGCCGCTCCCCCAGGAGGAGGAGGCCGCGGCCGCCGAAGAAGAGGAGCAGGAGGACACGACGACGGCCTACAGCGACGTCATCACCGAAGACGCGGTCACGAGCGAGGGGCTCTTCGACACGCACATGATCGACGGCGACCTCTTCTACGAGATTCCGCTCGACATGCTGGGCCGCGAGATGCTGCTGCTGACCCGCATCGCGCGCACCCCCGACGGCGTGGGCTACGGCGGCTCCAAGGTCAACACGTCGACCGTGCGCTGGGAGCGCCAGAGCGACCGCGTGCTGCTGCGCCTGGTCAGCTACGACAATGTGGCCGACGACACGACCGCGATCGCGGGGGCGGTCCGGAACTCGAACTTCGAGCCGATCATAATGGCGTTCGATGTCGAGGTGATGAACGAGGATTCGACCGCACTGGTCGTGGAAGTGACCGACCTCTTCACCGACGACATCACGCTGCTTGGCCTGCAGAATGGCCGCCGCCAGGCGTACGGCGTGCGGCGGGTCGATGGCGACCGCACCTATGTGGTGCGCGCAAGCGCCTTCCCCACGAACGTCGAGGTTAGGCGCGTGCTCACCTACGACGCCACTCAGGCCCCCTCGAACGGCCAGAGCAACACGCTGTCCATGGAGATGCACCACTCGATGCTGCTGCTCCCCGACGACCCCATGGAGCCCCGCCTCTGCGACGAGCGGGTCGAGTACTTCTCCACCAGCCAGATCGACTACGGCCTCGACGAGCAGCGCGCCGTCACCCGTTGCTTCATCACGCGCTGGCGGCTAGAGCCGAGCGACCCCGAGGCCTTCGCGCGCGGCGAGCTGGTCGATCCCGTCAAGCCGATCGTCTACTACATCGATCCGGCGACCCCGGCAAAGTGGGTGCCCTACCTGAAGCAGGGGGTCGTGGACTGGCAGCCCGCCTTCGAGCGCGCCGGCTTCAGCAACGCGATCATCGCGGCCGACCCCCCCGCCGACGACCCCGACTGGAGCCCCGAGGACGCGCGCTATTCGGTGATCCGCTATCTGGCCTCGCCGGTGCAGAACGCGTCGGGGCCGCACGTGCACGACCCGCGCACGGGCGAAATCCTCGAAAGCGACATCCAGTGGTATCACAACGTCATGAACCTGCTGCGCAACTGGTACTTCGTGCAGACCGCCCCGGCCAACGAGGAGGCCCGCGGGACCAGGTTCGACGACGAGGTGATGGGCGAGCTGATCCGCTTCGTGTCGGCGCACGAGGTGGGCCACACTCTTGGGCTTCCGCACAACATGCAGAGTTCCGCCGCCTACTCGGTCGAGGATCTGCGCACCCGGTTCGTGTGCGAAATGGGCACCGCGCCGTCGATCATGGACTATGCGCGCTTCAACTACGTCGCGCAGCCCGGCGACGACACCTGCTTCATGCCGCGCGTCGGCCCCTACGACAAGTTCTCGATCGAGTGGGGCTACCGCCCGTTCCCCGGCAAGGACCGCCTGAGCGAACGCGAGGACCTGCGGGCCATGATCGTCGAGGTGCAGGACGACCCCGTCTACCAGTTCTCGAGTCCGACCGGCTACGACCCCACGGCGCTCACCGAGGCGATCGGCGACGACGCCATGCGCGCATCCGACTACGGCGTCGAGAATCTGAAGCGCGTAGTCGACAACCTGACCGACTGGGTCTACGAAGAGGGCGAGGACTACTCGCAGATGCAGGAGATCTACAACAACGTCGTCGGCCAGTGGGGCCGCTACACCGGACACGTGGTGGCCAACGTGGGCGGCGTGGTGCGCACCCGAAAGCGCCAGGGCCAGGACGGCGTGCCCTACGCCATGGTCGACCGCGACCGTCAGCAGCGGGCGCTTGCATACTTGAATCGGCAGGTCTTCGAGACCCCCGGATGGCTGCTGAACGCCGATGTCCTGGACCGGTTCCAGGGGACCGGCGCCGTCGAGCTCGTGCGCACCCGCCAGACACAGGCGCTCGCCCAGGTGCTCAACGTCGCGCGCATGAAGCGCCTGGTCGAGCAGGAGGCCTTCAACGGCGACGCCTACTCGCTGGGCGAAATGCTCGACGACCTGCGCGCAGGCGTGTGGTCCGAGGTCGCGTCTGGCCAGTCCACCGACGCCTACCGCCGCAACCTGCAGCGCGCCTGGCTCGGGCGAATGGCAGAGCTGATGGAGGACGAAGAGGCGATGCAGTCCGACGTGGCCCCGTTCGCACGCGGCCAGCTTGCAACCCTTCGCGGTGAGCTTGCGGCCGCCTCCGGCGGCACGTCCCACCGCGCCACGCGGCTCCACTTCGAAGACGCCGTCGCGCGCATCGACGCGGTGCTGGACCCGGGGGGCTAGCCGGCCGGCAGCACCGCAACGTCCGGGCACCGGAGCAGCAAACGGTCCGCCGTCACAAGCGTAAGCCCGTGTACCATGGCCGTCGCCGCGATGAAGCGGTCGGCAGGGTCGTCGTGCGGCAGGCGGACGCTGCGGCTGTGGAGCGCGATCTCGTGGGTCACGGCAAACTCGCGCATCGGCTTGAGCGCGAGGGCATCGCGGATGAAGGCCCATGGGTCGGGACTGAGGGCCAGCCGCCCCTCTTCCGCGAGCCGCAGCGCCTCCCAGACGCTCACCGGCGAGAGCGCGATCGTGTTTGCGGGGTCCGAGAGCGCATCGCGCGCCCGAGCTGAGATGCGACTCAGGTTTCCAATGCTCCAGAGCCAGATGTGGGTGTCCAGTAGCAAAGTCACGACGCCTCCGAGTCCTCGTCGTCGAGCTCTTCCTCGAGTGTCGCGTCCGATTTGTACACATTCCAATCGGACAGCTCGGATGCAGGAGAGATGATGTCGCCCGTGATCTCGATGAGATCTCGCATGGCACCCATCCATTCCACGGGTTCGGCCTCGGCGTTGGGATATGGCGCGACGGCTTCGGAAGGCGAATCGGTCGCGGCCTCCACGCGCGCCGCATCCCTGCCGTAGGCGGCGCGGATTCGCTCTCGCACCAGCGCGAGTCCCATGTCCCGCCGCGCGTGGCGACCCAGCAGGCTGCGGAGCTCCCCCTCCAGAGAGCGATGGTTCGCCTTCGCCCGCGCCTTGAGCGCGTCGATGACCTCGTCGTCCACGTTGCGAATGGTGAGCGTTCCCATTGGTATTTCCGGCCTCCTTGGGGTGCGTCTGCGACCGCCGGTCTCCCCGGCGGGTGATCAGTGACAGCATAATGTAAGCAAATTGCAGGCGGAATGCTGGCGGGTGGGGTAGTGGGGGGTGTCCGGAGGTCGCGTGCCGTGCTTGACGGGGCGCGACCGGGCGCGGCGGCCTGGTCGTTGGGCTCGACCGGGACTCGATCTCCGGCTATCGGGAAGCGACCTGGAAGATGTAGGCAGTCGCCACGAGGGATGGCGCGACCGCCGTCCTCCATTGCCGCTGATCATCGGCGTGCTCGCTGGTCTCGCCGTGCCCGTGCTCCTAATGGCCGCCGGGAGCGTACAGGAAACCCAAGGCCTCTCGGGCTTCTCCATGGCCTTGGCCATCGTCAGTCTTCTAGGCATCAGTGCCGCCCTCATGGGGGTCGCGTTTCTCTTCGGAAGGGCCGCCATCAAATGGCTCCTGCCGCGCCTGCGCGTCTACGGCCACCTCGCCGACTACCTGCGCGTCATGTGGATTCCGATCGGCGGGTTCGCGGTCGGCTACCTCGCGATCATCGTCGTCTTCGCCGGGTTCTACGGCATGCTGGAGCGCTTCAGCCCCGGCGCGTTCTCGGGCGCCGGAAGCGGCACCGGGATCACCGACTGGCTGTCGTTCTCGTTCTTCGCCGCGCTCGGGCAGGACTTCCTGGCCGTCTCGCCGGAGTCCGTCGGCGCGAGGGTGCTAATCGGCCTCCATCTGATCCTCTCGGGAGGCTGGGCAATCGTGCTCTTCGCCGCCGTGATGACGTTCATCGGACCGAAGCTGGAGCGGATCGCGCAGCGGCAGGACGAGCCCGAGACGGAGGGCTAGCGTGGATCAGCCGGGCGGCGTTCCGGGGGAGCGGGGCGGGGGGGCTTCCGCTTTCCGGGTGGTGTCACCGCTCTCGCCGTCTGGAAGAAATCGGAGGTGACCTCGGCGATGTCCGAGTAGTCGATGTCCTCGTCCTTCATCCGGTCGATTCGCTGCAGGTCGCTCGTAATCGGCTTGTGTTTCACGGCTGTCTGGCCCCTTCTAGCTAGTCGCCCACGTTGCGACTGGTGAGGATTCTCATTGGTGTAGCGACTCTCCTTTGCAAACTCAACGCACCCGGTAGGCCCACACCGAAATGTGGCCGGGTACGGGACGACCGCTTGAAGAGGTCACCCTGAAGCTCGTGGGGCCTCGTTGATCCTGTGGCAGCCACCGGAGGAAACTGGTGGATCCGGCGCGAATGCTCCACCGTCCTCGAAACTCGGACGAACTCGAGCGGTCGGGCTGAAGCTGCGCGGTTTCCGCGAAACGGCTCCAGATGTCGGCGAGGTCCCAGGTCGCCATGCCGTGGGCATTCCCGCCGTTCAGATCCAGCCAGAGCGAAATGTAGAAATCGACCAAAACGCCTTCGGGCGGCCGGTCGCCGACCCTTGCCAACGAGACGAGCCCCTTCGATTCCGCGCGGCTTAGTTGTCGCATCAGCGCCTGCTCTCCCCCGGGGTACTCGTCCCCGAACCGGTCCATCGCGTACCGGAGCAGCAGCGAAGGCACGTCGTACACGGCCCTGAACGCTCTTGTGCAAGGGCCGCTATTGCCCTCGTCGGGGCGACCCATCCAGCTGCACTCCTCAGGCGCACCGACGATCCGGTTGCCTCCTGCCGGGTCGTCGAAGTTGTGACCGAAGAAGGCCGCCAGGCCCGAGACCCAGTCATACCAATGTGCGCCTGCTTGGAGCGCGTCGTAATCCAGGTTCCGTCCCGACCTGTGGCCCAAGAGGCGGTAGCCGACCAACTGCTCGGACAGCGTGGCGCCGCCTTCGAGCTCCCAAGTCGTGAAGTTGGCTCCGCCGAAGACGGCGGCGTTCGCCTGCACAAGATGGGCGATCTCGTGCGTCAGTAGCGTCGGGTAGTAGTCGAGCGCCTGTTGCGTTGTCCACGCGTTACCGTGTACGCCGTCTGGATCGGGGACGCGCCCGTAGAAGATCTCGGCGTGGTTGCTGGAGGGGCAGGCGCCGGGGGGATAGAGATCCCCGAACCATACAAAGCCTCCCAGGGAGGATTGATCCCCGTCCTGGAGATTGACCTCCTTCGTCATGAGGATCAGAAGCTTGCCGTTCCCGTCAATGTCAGACAGGTCGCCGAAGTACTGCGTGTGCACGGACCTCGCGTGAGTGCCGTAGAACGCGTCCAGCTCGGCGAGCTGCGAGTCAGAGAAGGCCTCGCCCCGATTCTCCGTGTCGTCGAGCCAAACTGTGTGGTCGCCGACGCGCCTGACCACCGCACGCACCTCGCTGCCGGAGCCGCATGCGCCGGTGGGGTTGACGAACAGGGAGAGCGTGTCGTTGGCAGCAAAAGCAAGCGGTTCCGTACGGGCCGCGGTGGGCGGGAGTCGCCCAAGCTGGCGGAGCAGTTCCTCGTTCTGGGCCATGATTCCACTGTGGGGCTGCCAGTCACGTCCGCCTCCGAGCTCCTGCACGGCGCGCGGAGCCGCATTGGCGGACACTCCCGAAATGGCCAGAGGCGTGCCAGACACCAGCGAGGCGGCCGCCTCGACGGTTTGCGCGAGTGGTCGCGAATTCGCCGCCAACGTTCTGCTGGCGACGACCGTGGGGTCGCCGACTGTGCTGGTCATGGTCACTGAAGTCAGGGAAGAGGGGTCCTCCGAGGCGGACACGACGCCGACGACGTAGTCGCCACCGGTGGCGTCCCCGGGCAGGTGAATGCAGCCGTTGCCCCCGAAGGTGTATAGGTACCAGCCCTGAGGCAGTTCCAGGTCGTCTGCACTCAGCGGGGTAACACCGACCGTGCGAGCGTCGCCTAGATCCCCGACCACGATCCGAAGCTCGGCTCGGCGCGGGGGCAGGCAGTCGGCCCGGGGGACCTCAATGGACAAGGTCGTGCTGGTTGCCGCGGTGACTCGGGCCAGCACCCCGCCGATCGTCACCCGGTTCAAGTCCGGGGACGCGGAAAAGCCAGACCCGAACACCGTGGCATCCGCTCCCTCTAGCAGCACTACGGGATCCGTGCCCGTGATCGACACTGGCGGCGTACCGGAAACCGTCACCTCGAAACTCTGCCGGGCGGAAAGGTCCCCTGGATCCGTAGCCGTAACCGCGATGCTGGCGCTCCCCGGAGCCAACGCCTCCAGCGTGAGCATGCTGCCCGAGACCACCGCCGAGACCACAGTGGTGTCGCCGCTGACCGCCTCGTACTGCAGCGCGTCGCCATCGGGATCCTCGAAGTTTCGGGACAGGTCCAGCACTGCCTCCTGTCCCACCGACAGCGACTGCGCAGGGATCGATCCGACGGCAACGGGCGGGCGGTTGGGAACGGTGACATCGAAGGTGTGCTGCGCCGATTCGTCCTCGGGATCGGTCGCGGTGACCGTGACGACGGCCATCCCGGCCGCCAACGCGAAGATCGAGACCTCGCTCTCGGCCACCGAGACAGAGACGATGGCCGCGTTCGAGCTCTGTGCCGCATAGACTAGGCTGTCGCCATCCGGATCGTCGAAGTAGGGGGCCAACTCGACATGGGCTGTGTCTCCGACGAAGACGGTGTCGGCGGGCACGGTCCCCACGGCCACGGGTGCCCGATTGGGCACGTTGACGTCGAAACTCTGCTGAGCGAACAGCCCTCCCGAGTCGGTGGCCGTGACGACCACGCTGACTTTCCCCTGCGACAAGGCCTCCAGTGTCAGCACCCCTTCTGATATCACCGTGACGACGATGGCAGTATCAGTGCTCTCCGCCTTGTATTCCAGCGTGTCACCGTCGGGGTCCTCGAAATGCCGGGAGACGTCCAACGCGACCTCTTGTCCTACTGCCAGCGTCTGCGGCGGGAGCGACCCGACCGGAACCGGCGGGCGGTTGGGAACGGTGACCTCGAACGTGTGCAGCGCCGATTCGTCCTCGGGATCGGTCGCGGTGACCGTGACGAGCGCCGTTCCGGCTGCCAACGCCACGATCGAGACCTCGCTCCCAGCCACCGAGACGGCGACGGTCGCCTCGTTTGAACTCTCCGCCCCGTAGGTCAGGCTGTCGCCATCTGGATCTTCGAAGTAGGCGGACATCTCCACCTGCGCAGTGTCCCCAACGACCAAGGTGTCTGCAGGTACTGTGTCCACGGCGACCGGAGCGCGATTGGGGACCGTGACTCCGAAGGTTGCCTGGGCCGAGAGTCCCTCCGGGTCCGTGGCTGTCGCCGTGACCGTCGCCGTACCTCGCGCGATGGGCGTCAGGGTTGCCACGCTGCCGGACACCACGACCCCGACCGTCCGCGGATCCGAGCTCGTCGCCGAATAGGTGAGTGCATCGCCGTCGGGATCGGTGAAGTAGTCCGCGAGGTTGACGGCGACGGTCTGCCCAATGGGAGCCGTCTGAGCCGGGATCGAACCGCTGGTGGTCGGTGCCCGGTTCGGATCGGGCGGGGGTTCGGTGGTGCTGTCCCCCGAGCAAGCGACAATCGACAGGGTCAGGGCCACCGAGGCGACGAGTGACGAGAGCGGGGCGCGGGTCGGGCGGGTCGGGTGGGTCGTGCCGGAGTGGAATGGCAAAGGGCGCTCGGTGTTCGAGGGGTAATTGGGGCGTGGAGTTGACGAGGTGCCGAATATGGGTGTGGGTGGCTCGGGGCCGCAAGGAACCCGCGCTGGAGTGGCCGCCGGGGGGCGGGGGGCGGCGCCTTCCGCTTGACGTGACGCCCCTAGACGGCAAGCTTGGGTACCGTCCACCCGTGTCCGCGACCCTGGCATCGTGGCGCGGACTCTCCTCCCACAGCCATGGAGTCAGTGTACGAGCGTGATCGATTCCATCTCGATTCACGGTTTTCGGAGCATCGCCGCGCTGGATGACTTGGAGCTGCGGTCGCTAAACGTCCTGATCGGGGCCAACGGTGCGGGGAAGACCAATCTCCTGGAGGCGTTGAGAGTCTTGCGCCTTGCGGTGCAGGACGATCAGAAGTTACTGGAGGGTCACGTGGAGAGAGTGGGGGGCGGCGATAGCATACTGCACTTTGGGTCTAAGGTGACGAAGCAGGCGATGTTCAAGTTCCATTTGGACGGTTCAGAAAAGCCCTACGGGTACACCGTGTGGCTGAGGCCCGCTGCCAAGGACCGGCTCACTGCGCACTTGGTGGCGGATTTCACCCAGCAAACAGCCGACTTGGTCATGGTCGGCGCGGAGGGCCCCTTCACCGTCGCCGGTAACCTGCTGGAGGCATGGCGCTTCTACCATTTTCATGACACCAGCTTCAGTTCGCCCATCAAGCAGACGGCAGACCTGCACGACAATCGGTATCTTCGCGAGGATGCGTCCAATCTGGCAGCCTTTCTATACCTTCTGCGGGAACGGCACTCAGCCCGCTACAATCTCATCCGCCGCACCGTGCAGCTCGTAGCGCCCTTCTTTCACGACTTTGCGCTTCGACCAACACCCCATAACCCAAACAAGATTCGACTCGAGTGGCGGCATGTCGGATCCGAGGGCTATTGGGACGCGCATTCGTTGTCCGATGGATCCATGCGCTTCATCGCACTAGCTGCGCTACTCCTGCAGCCAACCTCTCTGCGACCCCCCGTCATATTACTGGACGAGCCGGAACTCGGGCTGCACCCGTATGCTATCACCTTGGTCGCTGCTCTACTCAAGCAGGCGTCCGTAGACTCGCAGATCATCTGTGCGACACAGTCGCCGGGACTCCTGGATCACTTCTCACCCGAGGACGTTCTTGTGACTGACCGTGAGAGCGGCGCCACCACGATCCGAAGACTCTGCGGCGAACAACTTGGGAAATGGCTGGAGGACTACAGCCTTGGGCAGCTTTGGGAAAAGAACGAGTTCGGTGGGCGGCCAGCTCCTGAGGGTGGGTCTTGAGCGACGCTGCTCAGGCGCGGCTCTTGGTGGTGGTTGAGGGCCAAACAGAGGAGGGGTTCGTCAACGCATTGCTCCTTTCGCACCTCGCCGAATGCGGCTACGCCTCCGTGTCTGCCAAGAAGGTGGGTGGCGGCGGCATCGTGCCTTGGCCACAATTCCGCCGCCACGAGGTCGTCAGGCGCATGAAGGAGGACAAGAGAGTATTGGTCACGACAATGGTAGACTACTACGGGCTGGAACCGAAAACTGGGAACAAGGCATGGCCCGGGTGGAGAGAGGCCGCAGCAGGTACTGACCGCATTGATCCGCGCGTGATCGAAGAGGGCATGCGTCGGGACGTGGCCCAGGATCTTGGCGGTGACTACCATGCGTCCCGCTTCGAGCCGTTTGTGGTCATGCATGAATTCGAAGCCCTTCTTTTCAGCGACTGCGACGGCCTTGCCAGGGGAATCGAGCAGCCCGAACTGGCTTCGAGATTCCAACTGGTCCGGGACGCCTTCGCTACTCCCGAGGACATTGATGACTCCCCCGGATCCTCACCGGCACGGCGCATAGAGGATGTCGTGCCCGACTACGAGAAGCCACTCTTCGGCGCATTAGCGGCCCTGGAGATTGGACTGGAAGCCATGCGGGCCGAGTGCCCGCACTTCGACAAGTGGATTAGGCGACTGGAGGAGTTGCCCGGCAAGACGGCTCGTCTCCGATCTGTGAGATCGAAGGTCACGAGATGAGCGGAGCGCCCACGACTGGTCACCTGACAACAGCGAGGGAGCACATGTGCCAGCAGTATCCTCAGACGGCAATAGACGCAGCCGTCCCGGTCCAAGTGGGTGGCTTCCGTGTGCGCGCGAACGGTCGTGTCATTGAGTCGGAGGGCTCGGCCCGCCTGGCAATGTTGCCGTCGCCGAGGATCGAGCTCGTGATGGAAACCGACTCGCCGCGCGTCTTGCGCGATCTCGACGGAATCAAGGTCGAGCTACCGGGATTCACGATGAAGAAGGTTGTCGTCCACTCCGCCCAGTGGGGTTCTACGGACTCGGGCGCGATCGCCATCCGCGCGTCGGCCGGTGAGATGGAACAGGGCGGTGGGGAGGCGCTTCAGTCCGTCGGCTTCCAGGTCGTCAATCTCCCGGACTTTATCACACTAGGCCCGACCGGCGTTCTCGGAAATCCCGCTGCGGATCCCGGCAGCAGCGAGGCTCCCGTCCCTGGCGAGACGAACCAGACCGTCTCCCTCCAGCAGGACGACTGGCGGATCCGCATCGTCGCCCTGCCGGGCTCTAAGCCACGCTACGCCCAGCTAGGGGCCGTAGGCGGATTCGCCTTCACGCACGTGGGACAAGTGACGAAGGCCGGTGGCTCGTCGTTCTCCGTCGACGAGGCGAAGGAAGTACTCGAACTGCTGCGGGTCTTTCTGTCGTTTGCGCGCGGCGCAGCGTGCGCCCTTCCGCTCCAGTGGGGGTGCGGGGACAGCGACGAGATCGTGTGGCGGCGGCTCCAGTCACCGGTCGTCGACCCGTGGCGCCGATCCCATCCCGGTTCGTGGGTGGGACAGGGTCCCCAGGCCGGAGGAATCCTTGCCGCGCTGTTCGACCGATTCTGCCATCGCCTCACGGATGGGGCATTCAGGCATCACTTGTACTTGGCGCTGCACTGGTACCGCCGGTGCAACACGCAGTCGAGCGGCTTGGAGGGTTCCCTCGTACTCGGCATGGCCGGGTTGGAGCTGCTCGGCGAATTGGTCTGCAGGGCGTACAACGAGGAGTACGACAGCGGCGGTAGCGCTGCCAGGAGATTGCGACAGCTGCTTGCCAGGATGAAGGTTGGAACGGAGATCCCTCCGAGGTACGAGGCCGTGGCCAAGTTCGCTCGTGCCAACGGCAACTGGGACTCGTGCACAGCGTTGGCGAAGCTCAGGAACGGCTTCGTTCATGCGGCCAATGCAAAGAACAGCTTTGTCTTCGAATCGGAGGGTAGGGAGGCAGTCTTTCACGCATGGCAGCTGTCACTGTGGTACCAAGAGCTGGCGCTACTACGCTTGCTAGGCCATGACGGAGACTACCACAACCGGACTACGGCGTCGTGGGTGGGGGACGTCGAGCCCGTTCCATGGAGGGAGCGGTAGAGGTTCGGTACTCACGCGCGCCAGACACGCCTCGCCAAGCACCGCACCCTCAGCCGCCCTCGTGCCGCTGGCTCCCTACAGTTCGGGCGGCGCGCCCACGCCCCGGCTCTTCGTGCACGCGGTCGCCCATCGCGTCGTAGAGAGCCTCGAGAGGCAGGGGCGCGCGGGCGGCCTTGGCCGCGGCGCTCAGCGGAGTTCGTTGCACGACACGGCGCGGGCAGCCCTTGCCAAGCGCGGCACGTGCGTCTTGGAACCGCTGGTCCGCCAGCATCTGCAACGGGGTCGCGCCCTCGCGATCATCGAGCAGGGCCGCGCGGTTCCTGTGGGCCGCGCCTCGATCGGCGTAGCGGACAACGTCGAGCACGCGCATGAGCCGCCGACGGTCGGCGGCGTTCAACGGCTTGCCACTGGCCCAGAGGCAGATGTCGCGCCGCGACACCCCGAAGAGGTCAGCGAGCTGTGCCCACGTCAGGCCGGAGAACCTGCGCAGTTCCGCGACGGCCCGGTTGCTGCCCTGTCCGCCGCCGCCGTCCGCGGTCCTATCCATCCGCTCGCTCATCCGCTTCGGGACCTTGTGCAAGTTGCTAGGATGTAATCCCGACCTCACAAAATGTAATGTAGACTTTACATATCGCGATCAGCCGGTGGCCCAGCTGCCCACAGGCCGCCTTCCGGCAGCAACCGCCGCACCCGCTCGCGCGCGTGGAACTCGAAGCCCACCACATACTCCATTGCCACGTCGGCGGAACCGGAGGCGTCGGCGCTCGGGGCGAACTCGAAGGCGGTGGCGATGGCGGCCACGGCATCATCCAGGGCATCGTGCCCGGAGGAGCGGACGACGCGGGGGTCGTGGACGCTGCCGTCGGCGGAGAGCCGAAACCGCACGGTCGCCACACCGGCAACGGAGGGGTCCAGTTGCGCGACGCTGGGCTGCAGCGTGCGCACGACTTCGCGCGAGTCGCTCAAGAGGTGAAGATGGGCAGCCGGCTCGCGTCCGTCGCGTTCCACCACGTAGGGATCCACCAGCGTGATGCAGTGTTCGGGGTCATAGACCATCTGCCAAGGCGCCGACCCTGCTGAGATCGCCTCGAAACAGGCGCCCCCGAGCTGGTCTTTGACACCCGACCACATCCACATCCAAGTCCCCCCGATCCCAACGACGCAGACGGCGATGACGGCGAGGATCGTCGCCCGTCCACTATTCCTGTGCTGTCGCATGCTGGCTCCTTCCATCGAAAGTGTCCAACCCGGGGCGGGCGCGCTTGCGCCTTGCCGCTCCCTGAACCAATTCTGCATGAGCGTCGCCTGCTGGGCAACCTCGGAATCGTGCATTGCGACAGGGATGGCATCCATGAGACACTCCGCGATCGCGCTGGCCATCCGGCCCTGCGAGTTGTGCGCCACCACGGCATGGCAGCGCGTGCCTTCAGATCTCCGCGCCGCAGTTGAGGAGGGGCTCGACCTGCCCGGATTGGACTGACTACGACCCGGGTCGCACACCCACCGCGACGGGGAACTCCGCCCATGTCGCGGGGGCGGGGTCCTCGTCACCGGCGACTGCGGCGAACGTCATGGTTGCGGCGAGATCCAGCGCGAACGCCTCTACCGCGTCGCTGCCGGTGGTCTCCCAGACCTCGGCGTCGACGGGGGCGCCGTCGGCGTCGACGCGGAAGCGGACGCGCACCTCGCCGCCCGGGCTGGCGAGCAGGGCCGCGCGGTGAGCGTCGCGCACCGCCCAGAATGCGTCCACGTGGTCGAGCGGCCCGTCGTCGCTAGCCAGCTCCCGGTCGGGCAGGCTAGGGTTGGCGAACGCGACGCAGAGTCCGCCGCCGAAGGCAATCGAGCGGTCGAGGTCGGCCTCCTGCTCTTCGGCGAGCATGGCCCTGCACTCGGCCACCCAGGGGTCCGGCCGCTCGGCGAGGAGCCACGAACGCAGATCGCCGGCGGCCGCGGCCACGATCCCTCCGACAAGCGCGGCCAGCAGGAGCTTCCAGCGGCCACCGCCCAACAATCCAGATTTCTTGCTCATGTCGTGGTTCTCCCTTCGCGCTTGCGTTCACGTCGCGCCGCTTGCGTCGCCGTATCCCATCGGGTAATTCTACGCTGCCGCCTTGCCGGGCGGCAAACGCGGGACGGGCGGGCAGCCATGCGGCCGTCCGGTTCCCGGAGTCCATGTCCTCGACTTCGCGCAGGCGCACAAGCATGAAGACACCGACGACCGTTGCGGCGGCGGCGACCCTCTTGGGCGGCGTCGGCCTCCTTCCTCCCAATTGCCTCCGTTGAGCGACGCGTTCCACGACCAGCTCAGGACCGCGGTGCGGGCGCTTTGCGCCGACTTCGACAACGACTACTGGCGCGCCGCCGACGAGGCCCGGGCCTATCCGCGAGAGTTTGTCGAGGCGCTGGGGGACGCGGGGTATCTCGCCTGCCTGATCCCGGCGGAATACGGCGGGATGGGGCTGGGCGTGCGGGAGGCGGCGGTGATTCTGGAGGAGATCAACCGGTCGGGCGCGAATTCGGGGGCGTGTCATGCGCAGATGTACACGATGGGCACGCTGCTGCGCCACGGGTCCGACGAGCAGAAGCGGCGCTACCTGCCCGGCATCGCTTCGGGCGAGCTCAGGCTGCAGGCGTTCGCGGTGACCGAGCCCGACGCCGGCTCCGACACGACGCGCATCCGGACGCGGGCCGAGCGGCGGGGCGACCGGTACGTGGTGAGCGGCCAGAAGGTGTTCATATCGCGGGTGCGGCAGTCCGACCTGATGGTGCTGCTGGCGCGCACCACGCCGCTGGACGAGGTCGAGAAGCGCACGGCGGGGCTGTCGGTGTTCGTCGTCGATCTGCGCGACGCGGGCGACAGGGTGCGGGTGGGGCCGATCGACACGATGATCAACCACGAGAGCTGCGAGGTCTTCTTCGACGGTCTGGAGGTGCCGGCCGCGAACCGGATCGGCGAAGAGGGCCGGGGGTTCCGCTACATCATGTCGGGCATGAACGCCGAGCGCATTCTGCTGGCGTCGGAGTCGATCGGGGACGGGATGTACTTCGTCGACCGCTCGTCGGACTATGCAAGCGCCCGAAAGGTGTTTGGGCGGGCGATCGGCGAGAACCAGGGCGTGCAGTTCCCGATTGCGGACGCGTACATGGACGTTCGGGCCGCCGCCGCGGTGCGCGACGAGGCCGCGCGCGCCTACGACGGCGGCGAGACGCGGGGGCATGGGCCGAACATGGCGAAGTACCTGGCGTCGCGCGCGGCGTGGAAGGCGGCCAACGTGGCCATGGACACGTTCGGCGGCTGGGGAATGGCGTCGGAGTACGGGATCGAGCGCAAGTTCCGCGAGGCGCGTCTGCACATGGTGGCGCCCGTTGCCAACAACCTGGTGCTCAGCCATGTGGCGACCCACGTGCTGGGCATGCCGAGGTCGTTCTGATGGAGGGGATCGGGGCCGGGCTCGGGGCCGGGGCTGGGGCTGGGGCCGGGGCTGGGACCGGGTCTGTGGCCGGGGCCGGGTCCACGGCAAGCGGGCGCTTTCCGGCGTGCCGGTCGATTCTGTTCGTGCCGGGCGACCGTCCGGACCGCTACGCCAAGGCGCTGGCCGCCGGCGCCGACGCGGTGTGCATCGACCTAGAGGACGCGGTGGCGCCGGGGCGCAAGGCCGGGGCGCGGGCGTCGGTGGGGCACTTTCTGGCCGATCGCGCGGCTGCGGCGGCGGGGTCGGACCCGGCTGCCGCCCCGGGCCCGGCGCCCGGGCCGAGCGTGGTCGTGCGGGTCAACGACACCGAGACGGAACGGGGCCAGCGCGACGCCGAAGCGCTGCGGGGTAGACCGCCCGATGCCGTCATGCTGCCCAAGGTGGCCACGGCAGAGGGGGTGCGCCGGGCGTCGCGCCTTGTTGGCGGCGGGGTGCCGCTGCTCCCGATCATCGAGACGGCGCTGGGGCTGGAGAACGCGGTGGCCATCGGGGGGGCGGCGGCGGGGGGTGGGGGCGGCGCGGGTGGCGGCGGCGCATCCGCGGTGACCGGGGGGGCGGACCCGCCCGTCGCGGCGCTGCTCTTCGGCGGCTTCGACCTCGCGGTCGAGCTGGGGGCCGAGCCCGAATGGGAGGCCCTGCTGCACGCGCGCTCCCGGGTGGTGCACGCGGCGGCCCTGGCCGGGGTCGACGCCATCGACATGCCGTCGCGCGACCTGCGCACGATGGCGGGGCTCCGCGACGAGGCCGAACGCGCGCGCCGCCTTGGCTACGCGGGCAAGATGGCGATCCACCCGGGGCAGATCGCGCCCATTCACGAGGTCTTCACGCCGTCCCGGGACGAGCTGCGCCAGGCCCGCAGGATCGTCGAGGCCGACCGGACCGCGGGGGGTGGCGCAGTCGCGCTCGATGGCCGCATGGTGGACCGCCCGGTGGTGGAGGCGGCGCGTCGGGTGCTTGCGCGCGGGCGAGCGGGGCCGTGACGAAGACGCCGCATCCGCAGGCGCACCGCGAGAGGGTCGTGACGGACGGCATGGGGCCGTGGCCGTCGATGGCCATGCTCGGGCTTCTCGACAGAGACCCCGGCACCTTGGCCGAAGGCGATCCGCTGCCGCTCGGATGGCACTGGCTGCACTTTCGCGAGCTGGTGCGCGCATCCGGTCTGGCGCCCGACGGGCACGCGCGGCGCGGCGGTTTCATGCCCGATGTGGACCTGCCGCGGCGCATGTGGGCGGGCGGGGTGCTGCGCGCG
Organism: Longimicrobiales bacterium; assembly: GCA_965221535.1. Classification (GTDB taxonomy): domain Bacteria; phylum Gemmatimonadota; class Gemmatimonadetes; order Longimicrobiales; family Gaopeijiaceae; genus Bin94. The sequence continues at coordinate 962,255 of OZ244894.1, forward strand.
ATTCGTCCGGTCAGGCTCGGCGAGACGGCTGTGCTGAAGTCGCGGGTTGCGCGGATCGAGGAGAAGGTGGGAAAGAGCGGCCGCCTGGCGTTCGTCACCGTGGGCCAGACGGTCGAGCAGGGTGGCCGGCCCTGTGTGGAGGAGGAGCAGGTTCTCGTCTACCGCGAGGCCGGGCGGCGCATGGCCGCGAAGCCCGCGCGGCGTGGTGCCGCCTCGGTCGTTGCGGCGCGGCCCGGGGACGCCTCCGCCGCTCCCGCGCCTTCCGCCGCTTCCGCGCCCCCCGCCGCTCCCGCGCCCCCCGCCGCTCCCGCGCCCCCCGCCGTCTGGACCGAGAGCTTCCTGCCCACCCCCGTCACGCTCTTCCAGTTCTCGGCGCTCACCTACAACGGCCACCGGATTCACTACGACCAGCCCTACGCCACCGGGCGCGAGGGCTACCCGGGGCTGCTCGTGCACGGCCCGCTCACCGCGCTGCTGCTGCTGGACGCCGCCCAGCGGCACGCGGACGGCCCGGTCGCGCGGTTTCGCTACCGCGCGATGGCGCCGCTCTTCGTGGACGAGCCCGTCGCGCTGGTCGGGCGCGGCGAGGGGGTGGTCGAGGCGCTGGGGCCGTCGGGCGCGGTGGCGATGCGGGGGTGGGTGGGCTGACCTGTTGGTCATTAGGCCGGACGGGCCGGCTGCCCCCTACCGCCTCCGATCCCAGTAGTCCACCGGACGGTCGTCCATGAGCCACGAATCGGCGTCGACCCACCAGTGCTCGCCGTAGGGCACCTGGTTTGGCCACACCTCGTCGAGCGTCAGCCCGTCGCGCACGATGCCGCCCTGCACCACGTACATGATGTCGGTCGTGTTGCGGATGTTGTCGAGCGGGTTCGAGTTCAGCACCAGAATGTCGGCCAGCTTGCCGACCTCGATCGAGCCGATGTCCTGTTGCGCTCCGAGGAAAACGGCCCCGTGGAGGCTCGCGACCTCGAGCGCGGCCATGGGCCCGGCGGCGGCGTCGATCATCCAGATCTCCCAGTGCGACGCAATGCCGTGCGCCTGTCCGTGCGAGCCGATCGCGCCCCATCCGCCGGCTTCGATCACGTCCATCATGCCCATGGTGATGAACGGGAAGGTGTAGTCGGTGTCGGGGCGCTGCCAGACGCGGCGCATGTGCGGGATGACCTGCCGCCAGGGCATCCATTCGCGCTGTTTGGGGTCGAGCCAGACTTCGCTGTCCGCGAAGAAGTGCTCCTCGTTCCAGGGGCCGATTCCGCCCACGACGAAGGTTGGCGAATAGGTCGACTCTGCCTGCCCCAGGAATGTGCTTAGATCGCCGTACATCGGGAGGTATGTCATGGGGTGCTCGAACCCGGTCTGCCCGTCCATCATCATGCCGATGGTGTAGTGCGTGTCGTTGTTCTCGGAGGTGACCATGAGGTTCTTGCGGCGCGCGATGTCGGAGACCCACTGGCGCTGGTCGCGGCGCGGCTGCAGGTACTGCTTGAGCGCGGTTGCGCCCCACGACGCGAGGCGGTTGACGTTCTGCTCGGCGACCTCGTAGCTGACGAGGTCGTTCTGGCGGGCCCCGTCCCCGCGGTAGAGCGGATCACCGGTGGAGTAGGTCCTGGGGCCGACCACCGCGCCCGCCCGGATCATTTCGGCGCTGGCGAACACGTTCTGCGACCACATCGAGTTGTCGAGGTTGGCGGTCACGCCATAGGCGAGATAGACGGCCGATTCGAAGTCGCGCTTCGGGATCAGGCCCTTGTGCTCGCGGTAGTGGTGGGCGTGCATGTCGACGAAGCCGGGCACGATGGTCTTGCCGGTCATGTCCATGGTGCGGTCGGCGCCGGAGGTGTCGCAGTCGCCGACGCACGCGATGCGGCTGCCCTCGACGAGCAGGGTGGCGCCCTCGTGCACGGCGCGGTCGTCGAGGGTCACGATGCGGGCATTGGTCAGCGCGAGCGACCCGTCCGGGATGACGCGGTCGACGCTGAGCCGGATGGACATGGTGTCGGTATCGCCGGTGGCGGCGTTGTGGATGAAGAAGCTCTGGGCGCTGCCGAACTCGATCCGGTCGTTGTCGAGCCAGCGCGGGTACAGGCCCCCCTCGGTGGAGAGCTGTGCGACGGGCACCGGAGCGCCCTTCTTGCTGAGCGCGACGGGGTCGCCGCCGGTCCCGCCCGGGGGCAAGGGCGCCCAGAAGACATTGTCGCCCTCCTGGAACGCCACGCGGTTGCCCTCGGGCGACACGACGAACTCGTCGCCGAACGGGATGGTGGCGTGCACCTGCACGTCCGAGCCGTCCATGCGGGCCGACATGAGTGCGGTGGTCGCCGGGCCGGAGTCGCTCTCGTGGGCTGCCGGGAAGTACATGCGCCCGTCGGGTCCGAACGATGCGCGCGCGATCTGTCGGCGGTTGCCGAGCAGTCCGCCGCCGCTCCCGGCGGGGATCGTCATGATGCGGTCCTGCGAGCCGCCCTCGGCCGGCACCCGCCAAAGCTCCCAATAGGGGTTCTGCGTGGCGGACCGGGCGCGCGAGGCGGCGCCGCTGCCGCGCGTGACCACGATCTCCGAGCCGTCGAGCGTCCACACGGGGTGGGCGTACTCGGAGGGCGAAGTGGTGAGCTGCTGAGGCGTGCCGCCGCCCGCCGGGATCTTCCAGACGTGGCCGCCCTCGCCGCCCTCCCACGTCGTGTACGCGATCCAGCTGCCGTCGGGCGACCACGACGGCGAGAACTCGTGGGCGCCGTCGCCGGAAGTCAGCCGGGTGGGTGTGCCTCCGTCCGCCGACGCGATCCAGATCCTGCCGATGGCTTGGAAGGCGATCCGGGACGCGCCGGGCGAGGCGGCGTACCACCGCAGCATCCTGGCCTCGAAGGGGCCGTCGTCGATGCGGAAGTCGGCCCGAGTCAGCTCGGAGATGGTGCGCTGCACGCGCACGGAGAACGGCACGGTCGTCACCTGGCCGCTCTCGACCTCGAGCATGCGGATCTTGCCGCCCTGTGTGATCACGATCCGCGATCCGTCCGCGCTCCAACTGTAGCCCGGCAGGATGCGCAGCGTCTTGATGCCCTCGGCGTTGTCCACCGTGATGGGGTCCATCGCGACGCGTTCGCGGCCGGTCTCGAGGTCCCGGATCCAGAGCGCGGTGCGCGGGCCGAAGCTGTGGCCGCGGTACGAGATCGTGCCGCCGGGGATTCGGCGGGCGAACGCGAGGTGGCGCCCGTCGGGGGAGATCTCGGGCGCGTAGGCGCTGCCGCTCGAGCTGCGAACCTGCTGCGCCGCAGTGCCCGCCGTGATGTTGAGGATCTCGCCGGTGCGAAGGTCCTTGCGCCGCACCTGCCAGTGGCCGGCGGTCGCGTCGCGTCCCTGAAGCCCGGGCGGACCCGTGTAGACGTGGAAATACAGGTAGCGACCGTCTTCGGAGGGGGACGGCCACTGTGCCTGCGGCTGGTCGTCCACGACCTGGATCCCGTCGCCGCCGTCCCGGTGGTACATCCAGATCCCGCTGCGGCCGCCGGCGCCGAATCCCCCGACGACGCTTTGCAGTCGCACGAAGATGTAGTCGCCGTCGGCGGACCACGCGGTCTCGACGGCGCGCAGGGTCTGGTCGCTGAAGACGGCGCGGGGGTTGGCGCCGTCGGGGTCCATCAGCCAGAGGTTGTTCTGCCCCTCGCGGTCGCTGATGAAGGCCACCGCGGAGCCGTCCGGCGAATAGCGGGGATGGTAGTGCGTGGCGACCCCGGTGCCCCCGGTCAGCAGCTCTGCTTCGCCGCCGCCGTCGGCAGGGACACGGTAGACGTGGCCGAGAAGGTCGAAGACGACCCAGCGTCCGTCCGGCGAGATGTCCATCGACATCCAGGTGCCCTCTTCGGTGGTGAAGTCGATCTCGCGCGTCTCGCCTCGGGCGAGGGTCACGTCCCAGTCGCCGTCGCCGTTCTGGTCGTCTTGGGCGGCGAGGGGGGCAGGGGCGGGGAGCGCCAGGGTGGCGGCTGCGAGGGCGGTGGAGAAGGCGGCAGCGAAGGCGGCGGCGAAGCGCATGAGGTCCTCCCGGGGCTGCGCGGTGGGCCGAAGCCCCGACGGGGCGTCGGGGCTTCGGCTCGGTTGCGGCTTCAGCCTTCAGACTGGGCCCGGGCCGACGCGCGAGCAAGGCGCGGGGCGGTGGCCCCCCTCACCCTTCCCTTCGCGGCATCGTGACCGCCTCGCCCGGCGCGGGCCGCAGCCCTTCCGCGTACACCTGCGCGTTCAGCGCGGGCAGCCGCTCGGTGAGCAGCTCGTTCATGCGCGCGACGAGGGCGGGCATCGCTTCCCAGGAACGGTCGATCTGCCAGAGCTGGTCGGCGGTCGGCGCGTGGGTCGCGCGCTCGATCGTCTGCCACGCGAACGCGCCCGCCGCCGGGCTGCCGCCGCCCCCGCCGAAGCCGCCGCCGCCCATCTCGTCCTGCAGCGCTTCCAGGTCTTCGCGGAAGGCCTCGATCTCGGCGGTCAGGGCCTCGGGCGCCTCGGCGGCGGCCGCCACGCGCTCGTCGATCTGGTCCAGCTGGCGGTCCATGGCCGTCATGCGCTCCCGCACGTCGCCCACCACGCCGGACAGGCGGTACGAGTCCATCATCGCGGCATGGCGCGCCATCAGGTCGGCGCGCGAGATGTCGGTGCGCGGGTCCAGGCGCACCTCGACGGGCGTCTCCATGGTGGCGTCGCCCGCCGACAGCGTCACGGCGTAGGTCCCGGGCGGCACGCGCGGTCCCGGGTCCATCGCCTCGCCGTCTGCGCCGGCGGCCGTCAGCCGCAGGTTCCAGTCCACCTCGTTGAGGCCGGCGTCGCCCGTGCCGTCCAGCTCCCGCACGACCGCGCCGCCGCCGTCGCTCACCGTGAGCCTCACGCTGTCGGTGGCCGCGCCCAGGTGGTAGCGGATGCGGGCGCCGGCGGGCGGGTTGGGCGCCGCGTAGATGCCGGGGGTCCAGCCCTGCGGCGTGTACAGGTTGTACGACGTGGCCCGCCGAACGGGATACAGGTGGGCGGCCGAGGCCATGACCTCGCTGCTCAGGTGCTCGAGCGGCGCGATGTCGTCCATGATCCAGATGCCCAGGCCGTGGGTGCCGACCACGAGGTCGTTCTCGCGCGGGTGCACGACGATGTCGTCGACGGGCACCGTGGGGAGGCCGCCGTCCAGGTCGTGCCAGCTCGCGCCCCGGTCGATCGAGAAGTGCACCCCCACCTCGCTGCCCGCGAAGAGCAGGTTGTGGGCGCGGGGGTGCTGCGCGAGCGCGTTCAGGGAGGTGGCGGGTAGGCCGTCGGTGATCCGGGTCCAGGTCTGGCCGAAGTCGGTGCTGGCGTACAAGTGCGGCGCGAAGTCGGCGCTGCGGTGCCCGTCGAATGCCGCGAAGACCTCGCCGGCGGCGCCCCGCGACGCCACGATGCGCGTGACGTAGGTGTGGGGCGGAAGCCCCGGCACGTTGCCGGTGATGTCGGTCCAGCCGCCGCCTCCGTCGGTGGTGACGTGCAGCCGCCCGTCGTCGCTGCCCGTGTAGAGGACCGCCGGGTCCAGGGGCGATTCCGCGATCGCGGTCAGGCTGCCGTAGTTGGACTGGCCGTCGTTGCGCGACATCTGGGGCTCGCCGCCCGCGACGCCCATGAGCTCCAGCGTGTCGCGGTCGATGGCGTAGGTCAGGTCGCCGCTGATCTCGTTCCAGTTCTGGCCAAGGTCCGGCGAACTAAAGAGGATGTTGGCGCCCGCGTACAGCACTTCGTTGTCGTGCGCCGAAAGGAGCATGGGCGTGTCCCAGTTCCAGCGCAGACTGCGGTCGTCCTCTCCTCCCGACGGGCGCGGAAGGGGTCGTATGCGCGAGCGCTCTCCCGTGGGGAGATGGACGCGCGTCAGGTTCCCCCCCTGAGACTCCGCAAACATCAGTTCCGGGTTCGTGGGGTGCATGACGGTGAAGAAGCCGTCGCCCGACCCCACGTTGTACCAGTCGCGCGTGCGGATGCCCTGGTTCGACAGGGTGTTTGACGGCGCGCACCACGAGCCGTTGTCCTGCAGGCCGCCGCAGACGTGATAGGGGTCGCGCATGTCCACGCCGATCTCGTAGAACTGGCCCAGCGGCAGGTTGCGGAGCTGGTACCAGTTGTCGGAGCGGTCCCAGCTGATCGAAACGCCGCCGTCGCCGGCAAGAATCAGGTGGTCGGAGTCGGCGGGGTCGATCCAGAGGGCGTGGTGGTCGAGGTGCACCCCGGCTGCGGCGTCGGGCGTGAACGTGCGTCCGCCGTCGGAGGAGCGGTACAGGTTGGCGCCGCCCAGGTAGATGCGCTCGGGGTCGTTGGGGTCGATGCGGATCTGGCTGTAGTACATGGGGCGGTTGTTGGTGGTGCTGATGTGCTCCCACGTCTCGCCGCGGTCGGTGGAGCGGTAGACCCCGTTCTGCACGTCGTCGCCGCCCCCGCCGCCGAAGCCCTGGCCCGGCGCGCGCGCGTCCGCCTCGACGAGCGCGAAGACGACGTTGCCGTCGCCCCGGTAGATGTCGAGCCCGATCCGGCCCATGTCGCCCTCGGGCAGCCCCTCGGTCAGCTCGGTCCAGGTGTCGCCGCCGTCGGTGGTGCGGTGGATCCCGCTGCCGGGCCCGCCGCCGTTGAAGCCCCACGCCCTGCGGCGGCGCTGATACGTGGCCGCGAAGAGCGTGCGCGGATCGCCCGGGTCCATGACCAGCTCGGTCGCGCCCGTGTCCTCGTCGACGAAGAGCACCCGCTCCCAGGTGCTTCCCCCGTCGGTGGTGCGGTACACGCCGCGCTCGGGGTTCGGGCCCCACAGCTGGCCGACCGCCGCCACGTAAGCCACGTCCGGGTCGCGCGGATGCACCCGAATGCGCGCAATGTGGTGCGTGTTCTCAAGCCCCAGGTGCGTCCACGTCCGCCCGGCGTCGACGGAACGGTAGACCCCGTTGCCCCAAGGCGAACTCTGGCGGTTGTTGGGCTCGCCGGTCCCCACCCAGACCACGTTGGGGTTGGACGGCGCCACGGCCACGTCGCCCACCGACGCGGTCGACTCGTCCCGGAAGACGTGCTCGAAGGTGATCCCTGCGTTCTCGGTCTTCCACACCCCGCCCGTGGCCACGCCGACGTAGAAGATCCGCGGGTCGGACTCGACCACCGCCAGGCCCGCGACGCGCCCGCCCATGATCGTGGGGCCGATCGTGCGGAATTCGAGCGCGGCGGTGGCCTCCGCCATTGGATCCGCCGGGCCGTTCTGAGCATGCAGCCGCCCGGGACCGGCGTCCGGAAGCAGGCACGCGGCGAGGGCGGCGAGGGCGGCGCAGATGCTGCCGCTGGTGCTGGCGCGGCTGCGCAGGTGCTGGGTGCGTTCCACGGTGGTCTCCAAAGCAGGATGTGAGCGCGAGAGCCGCAGCGAGCAGGCGTCCCGCGTTGTGCCGATGCAAGTGGGTGCGCGACTACAATAGGTGCGCAGCACTGCGTACAGAAGTATTGTCGATAGCGCGACCTGGACAACAACGGCCACCTTCGCAGCCCGTGGAACAAGTCCACGGACTGCTCGACCACGAGGAGCAACCACGAATGACCACACGGCGCGAGTTCATTGGGCAGGCGGGCTTCGCGGCGGGCGCCGCGGCACTTGGCCTCGGGTCCCCCCGGCGCGCAGCCGCCCAACCCGGCTTCGAGAACCGCGCGGATCCCGCGCGCCGGCCCCGCCCGCAGGGCATGAGCATCCTCATCCTGGGCGGCACCGGGTTCATCGGCCCCCATGTGGTGCGCCACGCGCTCGCCCGCGGCCACGAAATCACGCTCTTCAACCGTGGCCGCACCAACACCCACCTCTTCCCCGGCGTCGAGAAGCTGGTCGGCGACCGCAACACCGACCTGACCGCGCTGCAGGGGCGGCGCTGGGACGCCGTGCTCGACAACTCGGGGTACACGCCGCATCAGGTCGGCCTCTCCGTCGACCTGCTCAAGGGCGCCGCGGACCAGTACCTCTTCACCTCGACGCGGGCCGTCTACACCGACTTCACCGCATCGGTCATGGACGAGGACGCCCCCATCGGGCCCCGCGACCTCCCCGAGAGCGAATGGACCGCGTACGGCCCCGCCAAGGTCCTCGCCGAGCGCAAGGTCGAAGAGGGCTTCGGCGCCCGCACTCTGATCGTGCGGCCCCCGGTCATAGTGGGGCCCGGCGACCGCAGCGACCGCTTCACCTACTGGCCCGACCGGATCGACGCCGGCGGCGAGGTGCTGGTGCAGGGCGATCCCGCCGACCCCGTCCAGTTCATCGACGTGCGCGACCTGTCCGAGTTCTACGTCCACCTGCTCGAGCAGCAGACCGTGGGCATCTTCAACAGCACGGGTCCCGGCGCGCCGCTCTCGGCAGCCGAGCTCGTGTACGGGATCCGCGCGATCACTTCCACGCCAGTGTCGTTCACCTGGGTGGACTGGGACTTCCTCGCCGAGCGCGGCCAGATGCCCCAGCAGCAGCTCCCGTTCTGGCAGCCGCCGCGCGGCCGCTACCTCAACTACGGGCGGATCGACAGTAGCCGCGCCATCGCCGCCGGCCTCGCCTTCCGCCCGCTCGCGGTGATCGCGAAGGAGACGCTGGACTGGCACCGCAGCCGGGAAGCGGGCGGCGACTTCGAGCTGCGCACCGGCCTCGACCGCGATCTCGAAGCGCGGCTGCTGGCCCAGTGGCGCGAGGCTGGGGGATGAGGGGCCCATCCCCCGCGTGCAGCTCTCCGCGTCCAAAATGTAATGTCAACATTACAATATGTAATGTCAACATTACGCTGTAGCCCTACTCCGGCTGACGCCACCCTTGCCACCCCGAGGGCGGAACGTCGCCGAATTCGCCCGTCCTCAGGAACCTGATCACCGCCTGCGCCGTGTACCGACTGCTCATGATGAACGCGTGCGAGCGCGGCAACACGATCACCGGCACGCCCTCGATCCGGGTTTGCTCCACGCTCACGATGCCGTCGTCGGGGCCCGGGATCGCTAGATGCCCGATGGGCTGGATGCTGCGGTTGCCCGCGACGATGCCCATCTCGTAGTCCGGCGGCGGGAGGGTCGCCGGAAGATCGGTGCTGTCGGTGCCGAGCTCGCTGCCGACCGGCCCCAGCACCTCCGTGGCGGCCGGAATCTCGTCGAGCCAGTCCACGAACAGGCTGCCCTGGCTGGGCGGGGCAAGCAGCACGACCCGGCCAAGTTGCGGGGGCGGCGTCTCGGCGAGGTAACCGCGGATGACCAGCCCACCCAGCGAATGCCCGACGAAGTGGATGCGGGGCGACTGTGCGCAGCACCGCTCGACCGCGGCCCCAACCGTCGCCACCTGTTCGGAAAACGAGGTCCGAAGCGAGCTGTACCCCACTGTGACGACCCCGTACCCGGCCCACTCCAGCCGCTGGGCCAGCACGGCCATCGACGCCCGCGAACGCCCCAGCCCGTGGACCAGCACCACGGCCTCCTCGTCCGGCGCGGGCCGGGATTCGCACCCCGGCAGCGCAAGCACCACCGACAGGAACAGCAGCCAAGCCTTCTTCATGACCCCCGGACACCCGCTTCGAGTTGACGCCCTCCGCTACGCAAAGCTAGCATCCCGGCGGCGGTCCCCGCGTCGCAGCGCGTGCAACGGCAGCGGAAGCTCTAGCCGTCGAACGCGTGCAGATGTGGCCGGTGGGCGACATATCGTCCTAACCCCCGAATTCAACCCCCAATGACCAACAAGCCAAGCCTCCGTACCCTGCTCCCGCTGCTCGCGGCCCTGCAGGCCGCCTGCGAGCCATCGCCCCCCGGCCCCCGCGCCGCAGACGTTGCCACCGTCTTCGACACCGTCGGCGGGGTGGTCCGCGTCGCCAACACCGGAACGCCGCCCCGATGGCGACTTGCCCCCGTGGTCTCCATCGGACCCGACTCGGTCGCGGACGAGGGCGGGCCCGACGAGTTCGGCGGCGTCAGCGCGGTGGCCCTGGGCCCGAATGGCGACGTGTTCGTCGCCGACAGCCGGAACAGCGAAATCCGCGTGTTCGGACTGGACGGCGAGCACCGGCGCACCTTTGGTCGGGAGGGCGAGGGGCCCGGCGAATTCCGAAGCGTGTATTCGCTGGCCTGGGTGGGCGACAGGCTGCTTACCTTCGATCCGCAGCTGGGGCGTATCGGCGCATTCTCGGCCCAGGGCGAATGGCTGGGACAGAGGAGCACCGAGGGCGGGGTGACCGGGTCGCCTGCCCAGATTCGATTGTACCATGTGGGCGCGAACGAGGTGTTTCGCTTCGCCTTGAGCCCGGAACTGGGGTCCAGCTGGGTTGGCCATGACGCCGAAGGAGACACCGGTGACACCATACCCTTCCTGACGGTCCAGTCCGAGGGTCGGCCTGGCGCCGGCAATGCAATCGTGTGCCGGTGGCAGGAGGGGCGGGCGGTCAGCTTCTTCGGGCACCCGCTGGGGGCGCGGGCCGTGCAGCACCCGGCTTCCGGCGGCGCCCTTTACTCCGCGTGGGGATACGACTACAGGATTGCCGCGACGAACGCCGACGGCGACACGATGCGAGTGATCGAACGCGCATTGCCCGAAGAACCCATCTCGGACGAGGAGTGGGCCGCCGGAGGCGAGGACTTCGAGCAGTTCCGCAGGGACACGGACGATGAGGACTGCGACCCGCGCTCCTTCGTTCGCCCCGACCGCCGCTCCTTCATACATGCGATCTTCGTCTCGCCCGACCGGCGCCTCTGGGTCGAGGCGATTCGCGCCGCAGGCAATCTCTGGGAGGTCTTCGACGCCGACGGCAGACTGCTCGGCAGCGTGCCGGCCGTGCCGCACAAGGACCGCACGGTGCCCGCGTTTTGGGGGGACTACCTCGCCACGATCCGCCAGGACGAGCTCGATCTCGACCATGTCGACGTGTGGCGGATCGAGCGCGACTGACCTGCCGCGCGCGGCCCCGCAACCGGTGCCGCCGCCGCCCGACACCCGCCGCCCCAGCGGCCCGAAACTTGCGCGGCCGCCGCCCGCGCCCCATTCTGAGCGGCTAACCAAGGGCTCGGACACAAGGGGCAGGCGCGCCATGCAGCGACAGCAGCGATTCAGCCGCAGGAACTTCCTCAGGAACGCCGGGAGCACCGCCGTCATCGGCGCCGCCGGGGCTGCAGGCCTGGCCCGCCCCCGCAGCGCGTCAGCACAGCCGGGCGGCGATCCACACGCCGACCCCGCCGCCCGCCGCCCCCTCCCCGCCCTCGACGACTACGACTTCGACGAGGTCTACGACCGCCGGGGCACCGACAGCATCCGCTGGGACCGGGCCGTCGACCAGTTCGGCGACGGCATCGTCGCCGGAATGGGCATCGCCGACATGGACTTCCGGGTCGCTCCCTGCGTCACCCGCGCGCTGGCCGAACGCTGCACGCACGAGAACTGGGGCTACATGCACCGCCCCGACTCGTACGCGCAGGCGGTGGCCGACTGGAACCACCGCCGCTACGGGCTCGACATCGACCCCTCCACCATCGTCTTCACCACCGGCGTCCACCCCGGGATCATCGCGGCGCTGCACACCTTCTCGCCCCCCGGCACCCGCGTTCTGCTGCAGACGCCCACCTACAACGGCTTCTACACCGACCTCCGCTTCAGCCGCACGGTCGCCGACGACAGCCCCATGCTGGTCGACGCCGACGGCCGCTACTCGATCGACTGGGACGACTTCGAGCGCCGCGCCCGCCGCTGCAACACCTTCCTGCTGTGCAACCCCCAGAACCCCACCGGCAACTGCTGGTCCGCCGAAGACCTCACCCGCATGGGCGAGATCTGCCTTCGGCACCGCGTGATCGTGCTGGCCGACGAGATCCACTGCGACTTCGTCAGCAGCGGCAATGCCTACACGCCCTTCGCCAGCCTCGACCCCGAGATCGTCGACAACAGCCTCACCTTCAAGTCCGCGAGCAAGTCCTTCAGCCTGGCCGCGATGAAGGTGGCGTGGTACCACAGCACCAACCCCGACCTGCTCGCGCGCGCCAAGCTCAACACCCGCGCCGACCTGAGCACCCTGGGCATGGTCGCCAGCCGGGCCGCGCTCCACGAGGGCGAACCCTGGCTCGACGACCTGCTCGCCTACATCGACGCCAACCACGACTTCGCCACGGCATACATTCGCGACAACCTGCCCGGCATCACGCACCGCAAGGGCCAGGGCACCTACCTCGCCTGGCTCAACGTGGCCGAGTTCGCCGACCGCATCGGGGCCGCCGAGACCGCCGCGCGCGAGAGCGCCGAAGGCTCCGACACCCGCACGCCCGAAGACATCGTGCAGCGGTGGTTCGCCGAGCGGGCAGGCGTGTTCCTCAACCCGGGTTCGAGCTACGGCACGGGTGGAGGCGGATACATGCGCATGAACTTGGCCTCTCCGCGTGCTATTGTAGAGAGGGCACTGAACCACATGGCCACCGCAGTGGCCGAAGCATGAGGAAGATCGCAATGAAGAGACTCAGCACGACCGCAACGACCACGGCTGCCGCCGTCGCCCTTATCCTGGCTGCCTTCGTCGCGCCGCCGCCGGCCCAGGCGCAGTTCGACGAGGTCGGGGTCATCACCTTCCCCACCTCGGCCACCGGCGAGGCCCAGAACCACTTCCTGCGCGGCGTCGCGATCCTGCACAGCTTCGGCTGGAAGCAGGCGCGCGAGCAGTTCCACGCGGCCCAGGCGATCGACCCCGACTTCGCGCTGGCGTACTGGGGCGAATCCCTCGCCTACAACCATCCGCTGGTCACCAACATGGACCCGACCGAGCCGCGCAAGGCACTGGAGCGCCTCGCGCCGACGCCCGAGGAGCGCATCGCCAAGGCGCCCACCGAGCGCGAGAAGGGGCTCATGCGCGCGGTCGAGATCCTCTGGGGCGACGGCGACCACACGCAGCGCCGCTTCGAGTACATGGAGGCCATGGGCGACCTGCACGAGGCCTACCCCGACGATCCCGAGATCGCGGCCTTCTACGCGCTCTCGCTGCTGGGCGTCAACCGGCTGAACGGCAACGTCACCGAGCGCTACAACATTCGCGCAGGCACGATTGCCCTCAAGCTGCTGAACGACAACCCGGCGCATCCCGGCGCGGCCCACTACACCATCCACTCCTTCGACCATCCGATCAACGCGCCGCTGGCGCTGGAGGCGGCCTACGCGTTCGCCGACATCGCGCCCGCCGTCTCGCACGCCCGCCACATGCCCACGCACATCTTCATCCAGCACGGCATGTGGGACCTGGTGAGCGGCCACAACCAGTCCGCCTACGACGTCGCGGTCGAGCTCTGGGAGCCCGGCGACGCGCTCGGCGACGCGGTGCACTCGCTCGACTGGGGCCAGTACGGCGACCTGCAGCGCGGCGACTACGAGAAGGCGCGCGTCTGGATCGAGCGGATCGAGGACATGGCCCAGAACGAGGGCTTCGAGGTCGGCGGCGCCCGGGGCGCGGCGGGCGCCGAGCGTGCGCGCGGTGCGGTGCCGCTTCTGAAGTCGCGCTACACGGTCGAGACCGAGGAATGGGACGTGCGCCCCGTCACCGACGACATGCGCGCGGTCGAGCTGCTCGCCACCGGTCTGAGCGCGGCGCGCACCGGCGACCAGGAGACCCTCGCGGCCGCCGAGAAGGCGCTTGGCGAGAAGTCCGACGGCACCGGCTACGACCACGTCATGCACATGCAGGTCAGCGCCCTGCTTCACCAGGGCATGGGCCACGCCGACATGGCCACCGACTTCATGGACAAGGCCGTCGAGACCGTCGAGGCCATGTCGCCGCCGCGAGGTTCGGCCAACCCGGTCAAGCCGGTGCACGAGCTCTACGGCGAGCTGCTGCTGGAGCTGGACCGCCCCGAAGAGGCCGCGGAGATGTTCGAGACCTCGCTTCAGCGCATGGCCGGCCGGCCCCGCTCGATCCTTGGCCTGGCCCGCGCCAACGCCGCAATGGGCAACACCATGGTCGCGCTGGAGAACTACCAGAAGGTGGCCGCGCTCTGGGAGGACCGCCAGGGCATCCCCGGCCTCGACGAGGCGCGCGGCTTCGTGGAAGAGCAGGCCGCCGCCGAAATGGGAAGCAATCGACGGTAGCCGGGCCGGGACGCGGCGGTTCGCGGACAACGCGAGTCCCGGCGCCCGCAGTCCGCACCCCGCCGCAGCCGGGCGGCGAGGCATCCGCGCTGAGCGGAGCGCCTCGCCGCCCGTCTGCCGTCAGCCCTCCGGCGGCTTCTTCTCGAACGTGGGCGTCTTGTAGAAGTCGGGCTCGTCGCCGATCTGCACATGGCCCACCAGGCGGTAGGTGCCGGGCGGGAACCTGTCCTGCTCGATCCTGATCGGGCAGAGCGATCCGCCGCCATCCGGATTGCGGCCAACGATGTGGGCCTTGTTGTTGTCCTGGACGGTCACCCAGCCGCCGCCCACCGCGCGCTGCCACTCGGTCCAGAATGCCGTGACCGATCCCACTCCCTCGACGGGGAAGTTGCGGAGCTGGATGCAGTTGTTGAGCACGACCGAGGTGGTGCCGAGCTGGGCCATGAGCTGGCCCTCCTCGCCCACCGAGATGCCCGGGAGCGAGTCGTACTCCTCGCCGTGCACGCGCACCACGATCGAGTCCTGCGCGACCGACCCGCCGTCGGCGTTGGTGGCCGTGACCGTCAGGTATGCGGTGCCGATGCTGTCCTCCACGGCCCCCACGCCCATCGTGGTCACGGTGGCGCCGTTCACCGAGGCCGTGGCCACCGTTTCGTCCGAGACCGCGACCGCGTAGGTCAGGTCGCCGCCCTCGAAGTACGGCGAGACGTCGAGCGGCACCGCGCTGTCCACGATCACGTCGTGGGTCGGGATCGTGTCGGCGATCGAGGGCGGCGGGGCCGCGACCGTCACGTCCACTTCCTGCGCCGCGCTCAGGCCCTCGGGGTCGGAGGCCGTGACCGTGACGATCGTGCCGCCCGGCGCCTGCGCCCCGATCTCGATCATGCCGTTCGCGTCGATCAGCGCCGTCGCGACGCCCGTGTTTGCGCTCACGGCCTCGTAGCTCAGGGCGTCGCCGTCGGGGTCGCTGAAATAGTCGCCCGGGTCGAGCCTGACCGTGTCGCCCGCGACAAGCGTCTGCGCCGGGATCGTGTCGGCGATCTCGGGGGCGCGGTTGGGTGGCTCGACGGTCACGGTGAAGTCCAGGGCGGCGGCGTTGTCGGCGGGGTCGGTGGCCGTCACGGTCACGGTCGATGCGCCTTCGCCGATCGCCACGACCGTCAGGGTGGCGCCGTCGACCTGGGCGGTCGCCACGGCGGTGTCGGAGCTGGTCGCGCCGTACGTCAGGTCGTCGCCGTCGGGGTCCTCGAACAACTCGGCCACATCGGTCGCCAAGGTGTCGCCGACCGTGACCGTCCGGTCGTCGATGCTCCCCACCACGGTCGGGGGGCCGTTGGGGGCCTCGACCGTTACCGCCATGGTCTGCGTGGCGCTCAGGCCGCCGGGATCGCGCGCCGTGACCGTGATGGTGGCGTCGCCGGGTCCCGCTCCGGACACGGTTACCGCTGCGCCCGACACCGAGGCCGTGGCCACGCCGGCGTCCGAGGTCGAAGCCGTGTAGGTGAGGGCGTCGCCGTCCGGGTCGCTGAAGTTCGCCGCGACGTCGACCGTGATCTCGGCGCCCACCGCGATCGTGCGCGCGCCAAGCGACCCGACCGCCGCGGGGGCCTGGTTCGCGGGGGGCGGGGTCGGCGCAGGCTCGGTGGTGTCGCCCCCGCACGCGGCCGTCAACAGGGCCGCTGCGGTGGCGAGGGAGGCCGCAGCGAGGGGTCGCACAGTGCGCATCAGCTGATCCCCACCCGTCCCCGCACGTCCGCCAGCATGGCCGGCGAGTCGTACCCGACGCCGTCCTTGAACACGATGGTCACGTTGCGGATCACCGAAGGATCGGCGGTGAGGTCGCCGCTCATGACGACCAGGTCGGCGATCTTCCCGGCCTCGACCGTCCCCAGGTCGTCGAAGACGTCGAGCACGCGGGCGCCGTTCGCGGTCATCACCTCGATCGCCTCGTGCGGCGCGAACCCGGCCTCGAGCAGCAGCTCGTAGTTGCGCTGGTCGCCGTAGCCGGGCAGCGCGCCCCCGTTGCCCGTCGGGTCGACGCCCGCCGCCAGCACGCCGCCGGCGTCGTAGAAGGCCTTTTCGTAGGCCATCGCGGTTAGGAACTCCTCCGGCGAGCGGCCGATCTCGTCGATCTGGGCCTTGGCGGCCAGATAGTCCTCGCGCACCGCCGGAGACATGGCTTCGAGCGACCGCTCGTCGCGCGTGGGGCGTCCCTGAATGAACAGCTCGTACACCGCCAGCGTCGAAGTCATCGCCACGTCGGCGTCGATCATGGCCTGGAAGGTCGCCTGCGCGTCGGGCCCGTCGGCGTCGATCGACGTGGCTTCGTCCCACAGGTTCGCCGGGCACTCGTCGCGGCCGCGCCCCGGCGAGTAGTCGCTGTTGGTGGCCAGCCCGTGCTCGATGTTGTCGATCCCGAGCGCCACCGCCTCGGTGAAGCTGATCGAGCACAGATGGCCGGTGACCTTGATGCCCTGCGCATGGGCCTCGTCGATCGCCGCGGTCAGCTCCTCGGTGCGGATGTTGGTGTACGCCTTCAGCCAGGTCGCGCCCTCGGCGGCCCAGTAGCGCACGAAGCGCCTGGCCTGCTCGGGCGACTCCAGCATGGTCATCCCCGACATCCCGCCGCCCGCCGTGATGTACGGCGCCGTGATGTGGATGCGCGGGCCGGGCGTCCGCCCGGCGTCGATCTCGGCGCGCAGGTTGAGCTCGGCGTACGGCTGCCGACTCCCCGTGGTGCGCACGGTCGTGACCCCGCTCCCCAGGTACAGCCTTGGCGCGGAGAAGGTGAGCTGCGCGGAGCGGCCGCCGGCCGCCGTGTAGAAGAGGTGGTTGTGCAGCCCGACCATTCCCGGAATGACCGTGTGGCCCGTCAGGTCCAAGACCTCGGCGCCCGCCGGGATGGCGACCGCCCCGTCCGGCCCCACCGCCGCGATCCGGTCGCCTTCGATCACCACCGTGCGGCCCCGCTGGGCCGACGCGCCGCTCCCGTCGATCAGCGTCACGCCCGTCAGGGCGACCGTCTCGCTGTTCACCACCGCGTAGCCCTCTGCCGCCGATCCCGCCACCGGGCGCTGCGCCCCCAGGCTCGACCCGGCGACCGCAAACATGGCCACGGCCGCCGCGACGGCCCGGTTGATCCTCGTCGTCCTCATCGTGAACATCTCCTTGTGCCCTTCCGCTAGTTGATCCCGACCCGCCCCTCGACGTCGGCGAGCATCGCGACGGAATCGTAGCCGATCCCGTCCTTGAAGACGATGGTCACGTTGCGGATCACCGTCGGGTCGGCGGTCAGGTCGCCGCTCATGACCATCAGATCCGCCAGCTTGCCCGCCTCGACCGTGCCCAGATCGTCGAAGACGTCGAGCACGCGCGCGCCGTTGGCGCTCAGCACCATCACCGCGTCTTCGGGGCTGAAGCCGGCCTCGATGAACAGCTCGTAGTTGCGCTGGTCGCCGTAGCCCGCGAGCGCGCCGCCGTTTCCGGTCGGGTCCACGCCGGCGGCCAGCACGCCGCCCCGGTCGTGGAACGCCTTCTCGTACGCCATCGCGTTGAGAAAGCCCTCGGGCGGGCGCCCGATCTCGTCGATCTCGGCCTTGGCGGCCAGGTAGTCCTCGCGCACCGAGGGCGCCATTGCGCGCAGGGTGCGCTCGTCGCGCGTCGGACGCCCCTGCACGAACAGCTCGTACACGGCCAGCGTCGACGTCATCGCCACGTCGTTCTCGATCATCGCGTCGAAGGTGGCGGCGACTTCGGGGCCGTCCACGTCCACCGCTTCGGCATGGTCCCACAGGTCGGGCGGGCACACGTCCCGCTCCTTGCCCGGCGCGTAGTCGCTGTTGGTGCCCAGGCCGTGCTCGATGTTGTCGATCCCCAGCTCGACCGCCTCGGTGAAGCTGATCGAGCACAGGTGGCCGGTCACCTTGAGCCCCTGCCTGTGGGCCTCGTCGATCGCCGCGGCCAGATCCTCGTTGGTGATCGTCGTGTAGGCCTTCAGCCAGGTCGCGCCCTCGGCGGCCCAGTACCGCACGAAGCGCCGGGCCTGCTCCGGGCTCCGGAACCGCGTCATGATGTTGAGGCTCTCGTCGCCCGTCATGTAGGGCGCCGTGATGTGGATGCGCGGCCCCGGCTGCAGTCCGCGCTCGATCTCGTCCTTGAGGTTCAGCTCGGCGTAGGTGGCAAGGCTCCCCGTGGTCCGGATGGTGGTGACCCCGGAGCCCAGGTAGAGCCGCTGCCCCGTGTAGCTCATCGGGTGCATGCGGCCGCCCGCAGCCATGTAGAAGAGGTGGTTGTGAAGGCCGACCATGCCGGGCATGACCGTGTGGCCGGCCAGGTCCATGACTTCGGCGCCGTCGGGGATGTCGACCGAGCCGTCGGGGCCCACCGCCGCTATGCGGGTGCCCTCGATCAGCACCGTCTGGCCGCGGCGCGCGGCCGAGCCCGTGCCGTCCAGCAGCGTCACGCCGGTCAGGGCGACCGCGTCGGCGTCCACCGCGACGTAGGCGGCGGCTTCGGAGCCAGGGGCGGGCCGCTGCGCCATGGCGGGACGCGCCGTGGCGAGCGCGAGGATCGGGAACAGGGCGGTGGCCGCGAGGACGGCGCGGTGCTTCAGCTTCGACATGGCATCGAACTCCAGGACGGGAGTGCCGGAATCGGGCCCGTCAGGACGCGGCGGACCCTGCTTCACCCCTGCATTGTGCGCCGTGCGAAGCCCACGCGCCAGTTTCGCGGTTTGCGCCTGCCTCGCGCGGGTGGCTCAGGGATCGACCGTGAAGAGCATCTGCATGCCGGCCTCCAGATGCTCCGAGATGTGGCAGTGCGCCATCCACTCGCCCGGATTGGTGATTTCGAGCAGGATGTCGGTGGTCGTCCCGGTGGGGAGCAGCACGGTGTCCTTCCAGACCAGGTTCTCGTTCGGCACGCCGTTGCGCGCGAGCACCAGGAAGCGCTGCCCGTGGATGTGGAAGGGGTGCTGCATGGCGTGGAAGGAGCGCCGTTCGTTGTGCAGCCGGATCTTGACCACGTCGCCGACCTCGAACCGCCACGCAATCTCCATGTTCTCGTCGCCGGTCGCGGGATCGCGCACGATCCACCGCACCTCGTCCGAGGTGGCGTTCCAGTTCATCATCGGCATGGTGCCGCTCCACTCGACGGGGTGGAAGTAGGCGGAGTCGAACTGCATTAGGCGGTCGACGATGAACGGGAGGTCGCTGGTCTCGAGGGTGAATGTGAGCTCGTGGTCGATCGGCGCGTCGAAGTGCTCGCGGTAGAGCGCGATTTCGCGGGCGGCGTGGACGTTGGCGCGCAGCGTGTCGAATGCGGCGGACGCGGGGGAGGGTGGCGGCGCGCCGGGCGCCGGATCGCGCGCCGCCACCCGCACCGTGCCGAGCACGTCGCTCTCCGGGAAGAACGCGCCGGCCAGGTGGTCGATCCCCTGCACGCGGTTCACAAGCGCGAATTCGCCCGGCTCGTCGAAGCGCACGTGCACGATGTAGCGCTCGGCGGGGCTCAGCACCATGCTCTCGACCCATTCCTCGCGCTCGTACGCCCCCAGGTCCGAACCCACCACCTTGATGCGGGGCGCCCCGCCCGTCCCCTCGAACGACAGGTTGAAGGTGCGCGTGTTCGACACGTTGGTGAGGTACAGCCGCACCACCTCGCCCGCCACGACGTCGAGCTCGTAGTCCGGTTCGCCGTTCACAAGCATCAGGTTGCCGAAGCGGCCCATGAACGTGTGCGTGGCGCGCTCCAGGCCGAACGGCATCGGTTCGTCGCCGGACATCATGAAGTCGTCCAGCATGAGGAACTCCTCGCGGTCGGCCGGCGCGAAGTAGTCGGGCTGGCGCGGCTCGACCAGCATGTTCCCGTACAGGCCCAGATCCTTGAGGATGTCCTCGCGGTGGTGCGGATGGTACCAGTACAGGCCGGGGTCGGCGAAGTGGATCTCGTAGCGGAAGGTCTCGCCGGGCTCGACCGGGTCCTGGGTGACGCCAGGCACGCCGTCCGACGCGTTGTCGAGGCGCAGGCCGTGCCAGTGTATGGTCGTCGGCCACGCGACCGAGTTGGTGAAGTTGACGACGATCGTGGCCGCCTCGGGCACGTAGAGCAGCGGCCCCGGGTACTGGCCGTTGAAGCCGTACATCACGTAGTCGCGGCTGCGGATGCGCCGCCGCACCAGCCCGGCCTCCAGGTCGACTTCGTCGCCGTCGGCGAGCTCGACCACGTCGCGCGGGCGCGCCAAAGGGAGCGTCGCCGGGTCGATCCCGGCGCCGGGCAGGAACGCGGTCGCGCCGGGCGGGTCGAGCGCCATGAGCGCGGGGAACATGGTCAGCCCCGGCATCATCTCGGGGTGCGGCCACGCGCCGCCGCCCGCGTTCATGCCACCATGGTGCTCGTGGCCGGCCATCGCCATGTCGCCAGTGGCGCCCGCAGCCCCCGCTTCACCGGCGCTCCCCGCTTCGCCGGCGCCCCCCGCGCCCGTCCCCGTGGCGCCCAGCAGGTACTCCTGCATGTCGGGCGGCGACATGCGGGCGCTGGGAGACGTGGCGCGCAGCAGCAGGCGCCCCTCCCACTCGGGCGCGTCCGGGCGCGCCTCGGCCGTGATCAGGAACATGAACTTGTTCAGGCTGATCTCGCCGATGCTCTGCGTCCCGTTCGACACGGGGCCGATCCGGCGGACCTCGTCGAAGAGCGGCGTTGCCAGCCACGCGACAATGTGGTTGTAGTCGCCCAGCTGAGCGGGGTCGGGGAGCCCGTCGAGCGTAAGGATCCCTTCGTAGCGGTGGTTGCCCGCGGCATTGACGGCCACCCCGAACGGCGTGTGGGGGGTGCGCAGCTCCACGCGCCCCGACATGTACTCCAGCCCGGGCCGCGCGGTGAGGAACACGCAGTACAGATCGCGGCTCGGCGCAAGCGTCGCGCCCGGGGGCGGCGGCGTCTCGTCGCAGGGAGACGCCACGGCGGGCGCGGCGGTCTGGCTCGCGCCGGGGAATGGAGCCGCCAGCATGGCAAGTGTGGCCAGCGCCGCCCGCGTGGCCAGCGAGACCATCGCCGCCCGCGAGCCCATTGCCACCGCCGCCACCGCCGCCAGCCCGAAACTAAGCTTGTCGTGTCGCATGCTCTCATTATCCAAGGGTGACCCAAACGGCGCAACGGGCCCGGCGCCCCGCACGGACGCTGGACACGCCCCCCCCTGTACAATCGGCCCCGAAGGCGCTATGATAAAGATCTGTGGGGGGGAACGCAGCGCCAAAGCGCTCGGAAGGGAGCCATGCGCAGATGCCGGGACTTCGCGAGGGGGCAGAAAACGGGAAGCGCGCCGACGAAGGCGGGGCGGCCGAACCCGACATCCTTCTCATCGGCTGCGTCAAGGGCAAGCTGGAGTGGGCCAGCCGCGTGGCCGCCAAGGACCTCTACGTTTCCGCCCTCTGGCGCTGCCGCCGCAAGTACGCCGAGCAGTCCGGCATCCCCTGGTTCATCCTCAGCGCCAAGTACGGTCTGGTCAATCCCGAAACCCGAATCGCGTGGTACGATCTCTCGCTCGGAGACCAGCCGGCGGCCCAGCGGCGCGCCTGGTCGTCAAGAGTCGTCGACGCTCTTGTAGGCAAGTATCCTTCGGTTGAAGGAAAGGTCGTCGAAGTCCACGCCGGGAAGGACTACGTCGACTACGGCCTCGAAACCGGGCTCACCGACGCAGGAATGGTCGTGCAGAGGCCGCTGCTGGGAATCCCGATCGGTCGCCACCTCGGCTGGTACCGCGAGAGGGGCGCTGGCGAAGACTAGCAGCCCCCTACCGTATGGCACGCATGGCTAAACGGGATGGCTGAGCGGAAGAGCTACCACATGTCGCCCGACGAGTTCCGGCGGCATGGCCGGGCGGTCATCGACTGGATCGCAGACTACCACGAGAACATCGCCCGTCACCCGGTTCTGTCCCGGGCAAAGCCGGGCGAGATCGCCGATTCGCTGGACAGCCAGGTCCCCGAGCGCGGCGAGGACTTCGCCGACATCCTCCAGGACGCCACCGAGCGCATCCTGCCCGGCACCACCCACTGGCAGTCGCCCGGGTTCCACGCCTACTTCCCCAGCAACAACTCGGGGCCCTCGATCCTGGGCGAGCTGCTGGCGGCGGGTCTCGGCGTGCAGGGCATGCTGTGGTCGACCGGTCCCGCCTGCACCGAAGTCGAGACCCGTGTGCTCGACATGCTTGCCGACCTGCTGGGCCTCCCCGACGCGTACCGCTCCACCGGCGCAGGCGGCGGAGTCATCCAGGACTCCGCGTCGAGCGCGGTGCTGTGCGCGCTGATCGCGGCGCGCGAGCGCGATTCCGGGCAGCGCACCAATCAACGCGGCTGCGACGGCACCCAGGTCGCCTACTGCTCGACGCAGGCGCACTCGTCGCTCGAGAAGGCCATGGGCGTCGCAGGCCTCGGGCGCGCCAGCCTGCGCCAGGTCGAGGTGGACGAGCGCTTCGCCCTGGACCCGGCCAGGCTGGCGGCGCAGATCAGGGCCGACCGGGAGCGCGGGCTGAGGCCCATCTTCGCCATGGCCACCATGGGCACCACCTCGTCCAACGCGATCGACCCCATCGCCGCCATCGGCAGAGTCTGCCGCGACGAGGGTCTCTGGTTCCACGTCGACGCGGCCATGTCGGGCACGGCGGCGATCTGCCCCGAACACCGCCATCTCCACGACGGGATCGAGTTCGCGGACAGCTACTGCTTCAATCCGCACAAGTGGATGTTCACAAACTTCGATTGCAGCTGCTTCTGGGTGGCCGACCGCGCGGCGTTGATCGGCGCGCTGTCGATACTGCCGGAGTACCTGGCGAACGAGGCGACCCAAAGCGGCGCCGTGTTCGACTACCGCGACTGGCAGGTGCCGCTGGGGCGCCGCTTCCGCGCGCTCAAGCTCTGGTTCGTGCTGCGCTACTACGGCGTCGAGGGGCTGCGCCACCACATTCGTCGGCACATCGAGCTGGCCCAGCGCCTGGCCGAGTGGATCGAGGCCGATCCCGACTTCGATCTGGTGGCCCCGGCGCCGCTCAATCTGGTGTGCTTTCGCCACCGGGGCGGCGACGAGCTCAACGAGCGCATCATGGCGCAGGTCAACGGCGGCGGCGACGTGTTCCTGTCCCACACCAGGCTGAACGGTCGCTTCGCGCTGCGGCTGTGCGTCGGCCAGTCGCAGACCGAGGCGGAACACGTCGAAGTGGCGTGGCGGCGGATCGTCGCCGCGGCCAGGGACGCCCGAGCGCGCGGACCATAGGCGGGCGCGGCGGAACCCTGCCGGCCGCCCCTCGGCGCCCTACAGCCCGGCCCGCTCCTTCACGTACTGCGCCACTTCGAGGTGCGTCGCGAACCACACGTCGTCGTGGCTCTTGATGTACTGGATGAGCTCTTCCAGGATGACGATGCGCGAGCGGTGGCCGATCACGTGCGGGTGCATGGTGAGCAGGAACATGGTGCCCTCGGCGTACGCGCCGTCGAAGTCGTCCTTCCAGACCTGGAGCACGTCGCGCGGGTTCGAGTAGCTCGCGCCGCGCGGATTCAGGACCGGCGCGTCGTCCATGATCCACTCGACGGGCAGCTCGACCATGCCGGTCGGCTCGCCGTTGGCGTTGATCTCGTACGGGCGGTCGTCGGCCATGAGCGACGAGTCGTACAGGAAGCCCATCTCGCGAATGATGTCGAGCGTGTTCGGGCTGAAGTTCCAGGACGGGGCGCGGTAGCCGAGCGGGCGGACGCCGGTGACGTCGGTCATGTAGTCCACGGCCCGCTGCAGCAGGGCGCGCTCGGTTTCGGCGTCCAGGCTGGAGTTGAGTTCGTGGATCCACCCGTGGATGCCGAATTCGTGGTGGCCGGCCGCTTGGATGACGCCGATCTGGTCGGGGTTGAGGACAAGGCTGACGGCGGGGACGAAGAACGACGCCGGGACGCCCTCGTGGTCGAGGAGGTCGACGACGCGGGGGAGCGCGACGCGGGCGCCGTACTGTCCCTGCGACAGGGAGCCGACGGTGGCGTCGCCGTAGCGCAGACCGAGGACGGTCTCGTTGTCTACGTCGAAGGACAGGAGGACGGCGACGCGCGCGCCGCCCGGCCATGCGTCGGGCTGGAGGCTGCGCCCCGCGCGCACCGCGTTGACGGTCTCCATGACGCGTTCGTCGGACCAGAGCCAGCCAGGTTCGTTCTCTGCACTCTCCGGGGGAGCGGGCTGGCAGCCCCACGCGACGAGCGCCGCCGCGACGAGGACGCCGCGCTTGTTCACTCTACCATCTTCCATAGGACGATTCCTCCGGCCTGTTTGCCGATTTGTGCGGACGCGACGCGGGCGCCTGCCGCAATGTCGATGACTTCCACGGTGCCCGGATCGCCTCCGATGCCCTCGACGGTGACGATGGCGTAGCGACCGTCCGGGGTGGCGACCACGCCGTGCGTGACGGGGATTAGCGAGTCGATTAGGTGAAGCGGCTTGCCTGTTGCCACGTCGTAGATGGCGAGCTTTGCGCTGGTTTTGAGGGTGGCGAGGAGCTTTGTGCCGTCGGGCGTGAGGGCCAGGTTGTAGGGGCCGCCCGGGGCATCGATGCGGCGGGTTACGCGCCACGAGCGCACGTCGACTTCGAGGATTTCGTTGCCGCGGTTGCACGGGACGAACACGCGGCTGCCGTCCGGATGCGGCGTGGTCCAGGTGGGCGAGCAGTGGGCGCCGGCGGGCGGGGGCATGGCCATGTGTCCGGGGGTCGGGGCGTGGACGGGTTCGTTGGCGACAAGGTCGAGGCGCCGGGTCACGTCGAGGGTGGCGCCGTCGATTTCGACGAGCTGGTTGTCCATCATGCACGCCGAATAGTGCTTCGAGCCGTCGGCGTTGAAGCGGGAGCCGTGCGGCATTGTGCAGGTGACAACGTCGGCGATCGGGAACATTGTCTCGAGGTCGACGATTGTGACGGTCGAGGGGACGTGGTCGCCGTGGAAGTTTGCGTTGACGGCGAGCGCGAGGGCGCCGTGGGGCGGGACGGCGATCGTCGCCGGGAAGAGGCCGAGGTCGGCGACCCCCACGATGGTGTCGGACCCGGTCTCGTACTTGATCAGGCGGCCATTGGGGAAGCCGTGGCCCAGGGTGAGGTACCAGTGTTCGCCCGCCGGGTCGATGGCGAGGCCGTGCGGGGCCTCGATTTCGGCGGCGAGCCACCCGGTGGCGATCGTCTTTTCCACGACGAGCTCGCCGCCGGCGTCGTACCGGAGCAGCGCGACCTCGTCTTCGGACTCGGCGGCGACGTAGGCCCAGTAGGACTGTGCGGCGGCCTTGTGCGGCGGCGCGAAGGCGGCGACTGCGGCGAGCGCGGCGACAGCGGCGAGCCCGGCGACGGCGGCGAGCCCGGCGGCTGCGGCGACCCCGGCCATCCGGGCGCGCCCGGCCAACGCTGCGCGCCCGGCGAGGACGGCCACCCTCACGGCACCAGCGTGCGGCGCGGCTGCAGCTTGACCGTCCACATGCCCGAGAAGTACTCGGAGAAGAACAGGTTGCCCTTGTGCATCTGCGGCCCCCAGGTGAAGGGCGCGTTGGCCACAAAGCCGTCGGGATCGTACGCCTTGTACACGGCGATCTCGCGGCCCTGGTGGTACAAGTTGCCCTTGAGCTCGCCCGAAATGTCGAGCACGCGCAGGCCGCCCTGGTAGAAGGCCGCGTAGAGGCGGTCGTCCTCGATCCACATGTTGTGCGATCCGGCCTCGGGGATCTCGTAGCGCGCCACCTCTTCGGGATTCTCCGGGTCGGTGAAGTCCACGACATGGATGTAGCCGGTCATGAACTCGGGCGTGCGTCCGTCCTCCTGGCCGTCGAAGGCGGGCGCCCCGATCTCGTCGCCCATGAAGATGTAGAACCTGCCCGTCGGGCTCAGGTACGGGAAGGCGGCGTGCGTGGCCCCGCCGATGTCGCGGAAGCGCGCGATCTCGACCGGGTTGGACGGGCTGCCGCCGCGGTCGCCGCCGCCCACGTCGATCACCGCCACGCCGTCGTTCCAGTTCGACGTGTAGGCAATGCCGTCCACAATCCAGATGTCGTGGATGGCGTGGCCCGGGGTGTCGAGCTCGAAGCGGCCCACGCGGTGGGGGTTGGCCGGGTCGGCGATGTTGATGACGTCGAAGCGGGTTCCGTTGTTGACCGCGTAGACGTGGTCCTCGTGGATGAAGAGGTTGTGCACGCCGCCCGTCAGCTCGTCGTCGTAGGTCGAGACGACGCGAATGTTGCGGGGGTCGGTGCAGTCGACGATCACAATCCCGTTGCGCCTGTTGGACGCGCCCTCGCGCGAGATGACGCAAAGCTCGCCGTCTTCCGACACCTTGACGTCGTTGGTGGTGCGCGCGTCGACGATGAGCGAATCGGTCAGCACGGGGCTGGCCGGGTCGGTCACGTCCCACCAGTACGTGCTGCCGTGCCCGCTGTGCGTGCCGGTGATCGCGTAGTCGCGGCCATCGACGCCCTCCCACACCCACAGGTCCGACGTGGCGACGTTGCTAACCGGCGCGTGGCCGACCAGCTCCACCTCTTCGGCGACGTGCCGCGGCAGGATCTCGACGGTGGCGTGGGCCGTGCGGCCCGGGACGCTGGCCGTGACCGTGTAGATGCCCGGCTTGTACGCGACGAAGCGTCCCCGCTCGTCGACCTCGGCGGGGGGAATGTCGGCCGTGGCGACCGCATCGGGGTCGGCGATGAGGCCGAACGTGACGGGGATGTCGTCGACGGGGCCGTCCACGCTCGTGGCGCTGGCCGTGAAGTGGATCACGTCGCCGGTGCGGCCCCGGCTCTGGCTGGCCTCGACGGCCATCGCGGCGACCGGGTTGTCCACCACCTCGTACGCGATCTCGCCGGCCACGCCCTCGACCGAGGCCGTGAGCACCACCTGTCCCGGCGCATGGGCGGTGAAGACGCCGAAGCGGTCGACCGTCGCGACCGCCTCGTCCGACGTGCTCCACGACACCGCTGCGTCGTCGCGCGCGTCGCCCGCCTGGTCGATCACGGTGGCCTTGTGGCGCAGCGTGACCCCGGCGTAGTAGCGCCCCCCGTCCCGCGAAATCTCGACGCGGTCGAGCGGCGGGAAGGCCACGGTCACGGTCATGGCGCCGCTGATCCGCGTCGGGCCCAGCGCCCGCGCCAGCACCTCGAACTCGCCGCCCTTGAAGGCCTCGATCTCACCCGTGGCCCGGTTCACGGCCAAGCTGCCGCGCCCGTCGCGCGAAAAGTACAGGAAGGGGACCTCGACGACGTTGCCGTCTGCGTCGAAGGCGGTGGCGGAAACGGTCGCCGTCCCGCCGACTTCGAGCGAAACGGCGGCGGGGCTGACCTCGACCCGCGCGACCTCCTGGGCCGCGAGAGGGGTCGCCTGGGCTGCTGCGGCGGCGGCGAGGGCCGCCAGCGCCGAAATCACAGGGGCGGGCCGAATCGTGATGCGTGTCTTCATGGCGTGGAGCGTCCTTGCTGCGGTGGTGGGGTGGTGCGGTGGCGCCGTGTTGCCGTGCTGCGGACTCCTACCCTACGTGCAGGCCGGCGGTCGGCGCAATCGGGCGGGGCGGGGTGAGGCCCCCGAGCGTCGGCGACCCCACGGGTCATCGGCCCCGCGCAGCGGTCGACATCGCGTGGCGCACAGCGCGTTCCATCGCAGCCACCTCGTCATCGGTCAGCTCCGCGAAGTGCTTGCGCTTTCTCGCAGCGAGGCGCCCACTCTTCTGCATGCATAGGCGCACCAGCAGCGACGCCCGGCGGTCGGGCATGTCAACGATCTCGCGCACGCTACCGAGGGCCTGATCGAACACCGCGACAAAGCCGAGCTCTTCTCTCAAGTCGCGTCGTACCGAGTCCGCCACCTGATCGTACAAGTACTCGGTCATGACGGTTGCGTCGAAGTAGCGGTAGAGGTGGGCGCTGTCGCTCGTGACCACCATGCGGCGTTCAGGCCCGTCGGTCCGCCCGTCCGTCCAGTGCCAGCGAACCAGGTCAAGAAGCGGTTGCGAAAAGCTCTCGAGAACGTCGTCGTAGCGCCGACGGTCGCGCAGAATCGCTGCGGAGACCGGGAGAATGACGTCCGGCGGTCCGTAGCCCCGCTTGGCCAGCATGTGGTGCACGAGGAACCGGTGGATCCGGCCGTTGCCGTCGTCAAAGGGATGGATGAAGACGAATGCGAACGAGGCTACCGCCGCGGCGACAACGGGATCCACGCCGCCGCCGATGCGCTCGGTCATTGCGATCCATGAATCCATGAGATTGGGAACGTCTTCAGGTCGCGGACAGACAAAGTGGACCTTTTCCCGGTACCCGCCGAGCGTCTCGCCAACAAAGGTCTGGCTGTCGCGCCAGCCGTCCGACGCGTAGCGCGGATCGACGATCGCATGCTGCAGCGTCGCGAGCGCGTGCTTGTCGGAGGAATCGAATGTGGGTGCGGACTGCAGAGCGGCCACAAACCGTTCGGCCCGGCGCGCGCTCGGCGTCTCGCCCTCGAGCGCGAACGAGGAGCGTGTCTCCTTCGAGTACAGGTAGCTTACCGCCCGGGCGAGAGATTGTGGATCGTACTCTTCGGCGAGCGCGCGAGCCTCCCCGTCGAGGTCTGAATCCATCGCTGCACGCAGCTTCCGGGTCAATCTCACCGTGGGGCACAAGCCGCGTTCTCCCAAGAGGTTGTCCGCAACCCGGTGGCGTCTGGAGTTGCGCCGTGGGGCGACCACATGCCGACTCGCGTCGAGCGCCCCCACATAGTTGCCGGCGCTCGCATCGGCCAGATCCAGCGTCCTCCCGCAAAAGGTCTCGTAGAGGAACCACGCCCTGCGGCTGAACGCGCCCGTGGGCTGCTCCCGGACCCAAGCCTCGATCTCGCCAGGCTCGACCGCCTTCAGCGCGGCGATCAGCACGCCCAGGTCAAACGCCTCGTGGCGCAGCGCGAAACGGATGTGCGAGATTGCATCTGCCTGCGGCGCGTACCGCATCGGGTACCATTCCCGCGTCCGCCCGTCATGTGTTTCCGTTCGCCGGACACCGGCCACAGCGAAGCTCTCGACCGCAGGCGGAGACACCGCCAGCCCGAGCTCCCGGACCAGCCAGGCCTGCCCGATGGGCATTCGAATGGAATTGCTCACGGAGACCGACGTGGCAGAACGCTTAGAGCGGTGGCAAAACGATTAGAATCCATGAATCCAATGGTAATACGATTCCTCCAGCCCTCCCAGACCTCCTCCACCTCTTGCTCGCAGGTAAAACGCCCGGCATTTTACCCACATGTACCCAAGAATGCTAGCTCCAACGCTTCGCGACACTCGGCGCAGCGCCCTGATCCTCGGGCCTCGACAGGTGGGGAAGTCCACGCTCCTCGCCTCGCTCGCGCCGGACATGGCGCTGAATCTTGCCAGCCCCAGCACGTTTCGCGACTACGTGGGGCACCCCGAGCGACTGGAGAGAGAGCTCGCCGCGCTCTCCTCCGGCCCGCACAGCGTGTTCATCGACGAGGTGCAGCGTGTGCCGGCGCTGCTAGACGTGGTGCAGCTCTGCCTTGACGAACACCCCGGCCGGTTTCGGTTCCTGCTCTCGGGATCGAGCGCGCGGAAGCTCCGTCGCGGTCAGGCCAACCTGCTTCCCGGCCGGGTCCAGGTTCATCGCATGCACCCGTTGCTGGCCAGCGAACTCGGCCCCGACTTCGACCTCGACCGGGCGTTGGCTCACGGCACGCTTCCCGGGATCTACGCCGAGCCCGACCCGCAAGTCCGGGCAATGGACCTCAGGAGCTACGCCGACACGTACCTGCGCGAAGAGATCCAGGCAGAGGTGCTGGTGCGCAACCTCGGGGGCTTCTCGCGGATCCTCGACCTCGTGGCCGCTTCGTCGGGCCGCATTCTCAACCTGCACGCGCTGTGCAAGGACGCCGGCCTGGCGTACGAGACCGCGCGGCGCTACGTCCAGGTGCTCGAAGACACACTGGTCACCTTCCACGTGCCCGCGTGGAGCGGCTCCGACCGCAGTCGCCTGATTCGCCACGGAAAGCTGTTCCTATTCGACGTCGGCGTGCGGAACGCTCTCCTCCGGCGACCCCTCGACCGGCCCCTTCCAGACGAACGCGGACTTCTGCTCGAGCACTTCGTCGCCTCCGAAATCCATCGTCGGCTGGGCACCCACTGGCCCGAGGCGGCCCTCTTCCACTACCGGACCCGCGCCGGCGCCGAAGTGGACTTTGTGGTCGAAGTGGGGCGGGAGCTTTGGGCGATCGAGGTGAAGGCCAGCACCAGCGTCACGCGCCGCATGTTGCGCGGCCTAGAGTCCTTCGCCTCTCGAAGCTCACGCGTCCGACGCCGGATCGTGGTCTTCCTCGGCGCGCGCAAGCAGGCCATCGACGGCGTGGAAGTGCTGCCGCTGGCCGACTTTCTCAACCTGCTGCCCGGCGAGCCCGGCTAGTTTCGCCCCTCGCCGACCGCGGCAGCCAGTGGCGGCCGCCCGGTCTCCGGCGTTAGCATGTTTGCCGGTGAGCAGGCGCTGCCAAGTCCAAGAACACGAGAGGAAGCCCCGAAGATGCGAAAGCAGACCCGACGTGATTTTGTATGGAATTCAGTGCGAACAGGCGGGGCGCTGGGCGTCCTGGGCGCGATCGGCCCCTTGGCCTGCGCACCCGCCGATGAAGGTGGAAGCGAGTCGCCCGGCCCGCAGCGAATCCTCATCCTGGGTGGCACGCGCTTCATCGGTCCCTACCAGGTCAAGTACGCCCTCGATCGGGGGCACCAGGTCTCGATCTTCACGCGGGGCCGGACCGAACCGCCGTTCTTCCACGACTACTTCGAGCGCGTCGAGCACCTGATCGGCGACCGCGACAACGACCTGAGCGCGCTCGAAGGCCGCGAATGGGACGCCGTCATCGACAACTCGGCGTCGATCCCGCGCTGGGTGGCGATGACCACCGGCCTGCTGCGCGGCAGCGTCGACCGCTACCTGTTCGTCTCGTCCATCTCCGCCTACGCCGACTTCGCCGCGGTGGGGATCGACGAGAGCTACCCGGTGGGCCAGCTCTCGTCGCCCGACGTCGAAAGCATGAACGAATACGGCCCCATGAAGGCAAGGTGCGAAGCGATCAACACCGAGACCTTCGCCGACGGCGCGATCAACGTCCGCCCCGGCCTGATCGTCGGCGCCGGCGACAACACCGACCGCTGGACCCACTGGCCGGTGCGCGTCGCGCGCGGCGGCGAAGTGATGGCCCCCAACTCGCCCGCCGACCCCGTGCAGAACATCGACGCCCGCGACCTGTCGGAGTGGATCGTGCGCCTCGTCGAGACCCCGGGCAACGCCGGCACCTACAACGCGACCGGCGAAGTGCAGCAGTTCGGCGACATGCTCGAAGAGATCCGCGCCGCCCTGGGTTCCGACGCCACCTTCACCTGGGTCCCGTCCGACTTCATGGAAGAGCACCAGATCCGCCCCTGGGGCCACATGACCAACTGGGTCCCCCCCGTGGGCGAAACCGTGGGCATGAACCAGGTCTCGATCGCGGCCGCCGTGCAGGCGGGCCTCACCTTCCGCCCCATCGGCGACACGGCCCGCGAAACCGTCGAGTGGTGGAACTCGCTCCCCGAGGAACGACGCGCGCAGCCCCGGGCGGGCCTGCCGCCCGAGCTCGAAGCAGAGGTGCTGGCGGCCTGGGCGGAGCGGGCTGGGTAGTCAGGGCCAAGGCTCTCCGGCGGAGTCCACAACCACTGGCCGCATGACCTTGACGCGCAGGTCCCCCGAGGCTGTCTCAACGACCGAGTAGACCAAGCCACTGTCGCACACGGGAGCCACCCGGTCCTCGTGGGTGTCCCTGGCGACCAGTCGGCCGGATGCCGGGTCAATGACCTCGATCAAGTGGTCAAATGTCTCGCGGTACCACGTCGGCCGCGGACTAAGGGGGATGCCCGGGCGCCATTGCGCGTCCGGCAGTAGCACGTACACCCACAGGTTGCCGTGCCGGTCCTCGTGAATGTTCCGGGTCAGGGGCCTGAGCCCTCCCAACTCGTCCGAGTGCTTCGCCATCGGAGCCCAGTAGCCAGTACATCGGCTCACCAACTGCTTCACCTTCCCCGCCGCACATCCAGCTTCCATCGTCCAACCTGATGGTGTCGCCCGCTCCTGCGAGCAGGCGAGCCGTTCCGCTCAGCTCGCCTGGCCCTTCGCCCCTTCTTCCGAGCGTCCGCGTGAACGTCCCTTGGGCATCGTAGACGAATACCTCGCCTCCCCCCGCCACGCCTCCGAGCACGAACTCGCCCGTCCCCAGCTCGGCAACCATGCAGCCGAGCCCTGCGGCCCGCTCCCAAACGGAAGCGGGGTCGTCGTCTCCTCCCAGCGTGACCACTTCTTGGAAGTCGATGGCGCACTCTGGGCAGAAGGGCTCGCCATTGATCGAGACCACCTCGCCAGTGCCCTCGGACTCAAGGGACCTGTCCTGCAGAGAGCAGGCACTTGCGTACAGGGCGATGCTGATGATGCACGCGCCGAGCGCGACCGCGGAAGACCGCGACGACCCGCCGCTGCATCCTAATCTCACGTTGCCGAAAGGGGTCATAAGGTCGTGGATTCGGGTTCGAGGACTTCCCAGCGCCCCTTCTTGGTAGGCCCCACATGACGGATACGACCCGCCTTGCGGAGTCTGCCGAGATGGTACTTGACGCCATCGGGAGTAATTCCGACGCGCGAAGCCAAGTCGATGCGCGTCAAAGTCGGCTCGCTCCGCAGCAGAGCTAGGATGCGGTCGCGGGTAGGTAGCGAAGCCGCGTCCCGGCCCGTTTCCTCGGCAACAGTTCCGATTTCTTGGGTAGTATCGTTGGTCTTCGTGGTAGTGTGCCCCAGTTCTCGGGTAGTTTGTTGGGTAGTATTTCGATGTTCTTGGGTAGTATACGGTAAAGCGGCCCCCTTGTCTTGGGTAGTCTCGGGGCGGGAGCCAAGCCCGGTTCCCTTGGCGCCTGGCCGCCAGATCCTCGTCACGAAGCTTGCGCCCGCCTCGAACTCGGGCTCCGGCAGGCCCGCCTCGGCACAGCGCCGGATCATGTCCACCGTTCCGGTTCCCATCTTCTCGATGTACCGCAGCAGGTACATCGACTCGGCGATCAGCGGGTTGGCGGGCAGCGATTGGTGCGCCACGCGCAGGTGCTCCACCGTGAGCGGCGGAGGCAGCCGACCGGAGTTCATGACTTCGAGCCGGTCCGCGAAGAGCATGACCTGAACGCTGCTGTTGTCCGTGTAGTCCCGGTGCGCCACCGCGTTCACAATCGCCTCGGTCACGACCTCCTTCGGGATCTCGTAGGCCACGGGCGCCTGCACCGACTCCGCCCTCGTGCCGACGGAAAGGGCGATCTTGCTCAGCACGAAGTCGACCGCCTGGTCCACCAGCTCGAAGACCGTGCCCTTGTACACCTGGTAGGACGGAATCGGCTTGGCCACTTCCGTCCCGTGAAAGTGCGCGCACTTGATCTCGGACGAGATCAGGAAGCGCTGCGGCGCGCGGCCGAACAGCATCACGGCGGCGTTCGTGAGCCGACCCGCGTTCAGCAGATTGAGATGACTCAGCAAGTCCGCCGGGGGCGTCTCCTCCGGCAGCGGAAACTGCCGCGACCGTCGCGCCACGCGGATGAAGCGATACATGCCCTCGACATCCAAATCGTCGATGGTCGCGCCCGAGCAGTGGGCCGCGTCGAATGGTCCGAAACGCAGCAGCTCCTTCGCCTCCAGGTACTGGACCAGCGCCGAGTAGAGCCCGGCCACCAACTCCGCCGTCGTGGCAAACCGCCTGCGCACCAGGCCCGCCTGGGCCTTGCGGATGAGCGCGCGCATCTTCGGGTGGCGCTCGCCTCCCGCAGCACCCTTCACAAAGATCAGCCGGTGCTTCTCGAGCTCCATTGCGCGATTGAACTCGTGCTCGGTGGGGGAGACGCCCTCGACGTCTTCGAAGCCGTACTCCTCGCCGAACAGTCCGACGTAGATCTCGCACCGCTCGACCTCGTCAAGGTAGATCTCGTCCGGCCGCCGGTCGGAGGCGGGGACATCCTCGAAGAGGAAGACCTCGAAGAAGCGCCGCATGAGCGGATCGCCGCGCAGGTAGTCGCGCAGCTGCTCCCGCTCGCTCGCGAACTCGCGCTGCACACTGCTGATGAAGATGCGGATGGGCGTCATGGGGTCGGTGGCGTCATCCGGCATTGGCAAGGCGGATGGCTACTGGTGAGGCCCGCAAGGAAGCCCCGAAGCTTCTTGGCAGCCCTTCGGAGCGAGGCGTCGACCAGGGGCTTCTGAAGGGCCATGGGGGAGGCAGGGGGCGGCGGGAGCACATGTAGCGTCCCTGCAAGGTAGCGGGGCGGGCCGACTTGTCATGGTCGCGGCCCCTTGCCCGCCCCCGCCCGCCCGCTCGGCTACCGCCGCCTGCGCGGGTCCGGTCGAAGCTCCTCTTCCAGAAGACCAAGGTCGCGCGTGGCCTCGACGAGCCTTATGAACTCGCCCCGGTAGCCGCGCGGATCGTCGCCCTTGGCCTGTTCGGCAAGGCGCACAACGTCGTTGAGCGCAAGGTTGCCCGCGTGTTCGGAGTTGCGCAGGAGCATGCCGAAGCCCGCGACGGCGGTGGCGAAGCGGAAGTCGGGCGAGGGCGGGCCGGGGCGGTCGGCCACCGGGTGCTCAAGGAGCTTGGAGCGAGTGGCGTCGGGGTCCTTGTAGCGGACCTTGACGAACAGGAGCTCGTTGCTGAAGGTGCTGGGGGGCGGGTCGTCGGGGTTGGGCTGATAGCGCAGGGGGTCGGTCTGGGCGCGCGGGACCTGGGCGCCCGCCGAGACGACCTCGTACAGGGCGGTGACGGTGTGGCCGGCGCCGAGTTCGCCCGCGTCCTTGGCGTCGTCGTTGAAGTCCTCGCTGGCGAGCAGCCGGTTCTCGTAGCCGATCAGGCGGTATCCGGCGGCGCGGGCGGGGTTGAACTCGACCTGGAGCTTGACATCCTTCGCAAGCGTCATAAGTGTGCCGCCCATCTCCTCGACCAGCACTTTGCGGGCTTCGAGCAGGCCGTCGACATAGTGGAAGTTGCCGTTTCCGTGGTTGGCGATCTGCTCCATCTTCGAGTCCTTGAGGTTGCCCGTGCCGAACCCGAGGACGGTCAGGAAGGTGCCGCCTTCGCGCTCGCGCTCGATCAGGCGCACCATTTCGGCGTCGCTCGATGGGCCGACGTTGAAGTCGCCGTCGGTGGCAAGAATGACGCGGTTGTTGCCGCCTTCGATGTGGTGCTTGCGCGCAACGTCGTAGGCCAGCGCTAGTCCGGCCCCGCCCGCGGTGCCGCCGCCCGAATCGAGTGCGTCGATCGCCGCGAGGATTTCGCCCTTGTGGCTGCCCGGGGTCGAAGGAAGCACAAGGCCTGCGGCGCCCGCATACACGACGATGGCAACGCGGTCCTGGGGCCGAAGCTGGTCGACGAGCAGCGCGAACGCCCTCTTGAGGAGCGGCAGCTTGTTGCCCGCCCTCATCGACCCCGAAACGTCGAGAAGGAAGACAAGGTTGCTGGGAGGCAGGTCGTCCGAGTCGATCGACTCGGCGTGCAAGCCGATCCTGACCAGCCGGTGTTCGGGCTTCCAGGGCGCCTCCCACACCTCGGTGGTCACCGCAAAGGGGTGGTCGGGCGCGGTGCCGCTCCGTTCGTAGGGGAAGTAGTTGATCATCTCCTCGATGCGAACCGCGTCGATGGGCGGACGTTTGCCCGACTGTATGAAGCGGCGGACGTTCGCATAGGACGCGCGGTCCACGTCGATCGAGAAGGTAGAGAGCGGCGCTGCGCCAACGAGCCGAAAGTCGTTCTCGTCAATGCGTGCGTAGGACTCGCTGTTCTCGGACCAGGCGACCCTGCGGGACTGGAACACAACGGCTTCGGCGGCTGCGTGCGGGCGCGGCGTGGTCTCGCGGCGCTCTTCTTCGACGATCACCGCGTCGAGCGGAAGGGGCCCCGCGACCAGGGCGAAGTCCGCCACGGTGGTCTGCCCGGCCGCGACGTCGACCTGTCTGCGCTGACTGGCGTAGCCGACCCGCTCGATCACAACCGCGCGCTGGCCGGCGGGCACGCCCTGCAGCTGGTAGCGCCCGTCCCGGTTGGTCAGGGTCAGCTGGGTGGTCCCCTCGACGGCCACCTGCACGCCGGAGAGCGGCTGGCCCAGGACGGCGTCGGTGATCCGGCCCGCGATCGCGCCCGCCTGGGTCTGGGACAGGGGGATGGCCGCCAGCTCGGCGGCGACGAGCGCCGGGCACGCTGCCAGGCACCAGAGGGTTGCCGCGCGAACCGCGAGACGGGCGAGTCGCGAACCGAGGGCCGGCGTCCGGGAAACAAATGTTGGGCATCGCATCGGGCAGGTCCTGTCGTGGTTGGGCACGGGTGCGGGGGCACGCCTGACCGCGCCTGAGCGCGCTCGGGATCGGCTCCGCGTATCCTAATTGGCACCCCGCCGACCCTGAAAGGTTGCCTTGGCCGCCTTCGTCGCCGGGTCGGCGACCGCATCGAGACGCCGCTGCAGGTCGGCGACGAGCGCGCTATCCACCCGGTTCGAAGAACCCGTAGTGCTCTACCATGAACGCCCGGATCACGCGGGCCACCTTGTCGGAATAGTCGCGCCGGTTCTCGAAGGTGTCGCGAATGCCGGAATAGTGGTGCTCAAGCTGAATGCCGCTCACAACGTCGCCATCGCTTACCGAACCGTGTTCGCGCGTGTTGTAGCCCCCGCGAAAGTAGGGCGCGTCGCCAGGGCCGGGGGTTGCGGGGCTGGGCACCGAGGGGATGCCGTGGTCGGCCAACAGACCCCCGAACGAGGTGGGGCCCCTGAGCAGCTGCGAGAATGGGATCGGCGAGGTGCGCCCCAGGTCGCGGATGCTGGTGCGCGCCACGACTTCGAGCGAGTTGAGCGCAATGTCGGGCCGGTTGAGCTCTTCGGCGCTGAGCAGGTACCCGAGCTCCAGCTGGTCGATGTCGTGGCCGTGGCCGTGTATGTCGAAGTACAGCCCCTTGCCGTACTCCCCCGCAACCGCCGCCCGCGCGACCTCGATCCAGTGCTGGAACTCGGTCCAGGCCTGCTCGGCGTAGGGATTCCGCTGGGCCGCCTCGACGATCTCCCGGTTCGCGTCGAGCTTCCTGCGGTGCAGGTGCGAGAGAACGACGTGCGGGGCATGGCCGGTCAGGTCCTCAAGCGCCCGGCTCATGGCAAGGGTCAGCTCGAGAGAGTTCAGGTCGTTGGTCACGACGCCGAAGCTGCGGTCCGGGATTTCGCCGGGCTGCCGTGCGCCCCCGTGCGCGCTGGACAGGATCACCGGCAGCGTGCCGGGGATATACTCGACGTAGTCGTTGCGGCCGAAATAGCTCCTGCCGGGCTCGAACGCGGAGATCCGCGGGGGGACGTACACCTCCAGCCGCGCCGACCCGCTCGCGCCGCCCGCCGTCGCGGTTACCGTGGCGAGCCCGTTGGCGATCGCCGTGACGAAGCCGTCGTCGGAGACTGACGCCACCGAGGGGCGGTCGATGGACCACGCGGGCGCGACCGAGACGATCGTGCCCTGGGCATCGCGCGCCGTGGCCAGAAACCGGTCGCCGTCGCCCTCGCCGACGAGCAGCATCGCTCCAGGCGAGACGGCGATGCTGGCAATGTCCGGTTCGGTCGGGGCGCCGTCGCCGCAAGCAAGCGCGAAGACCGCCGACAGCAAGGAGGCCCGGAAGAGCTTCGGGGCCGGGCACCTGATTGCCGGCATCTGCCCGCTGGGGTATGGTTCTACCATGGCACAACACCCAGTAGACCGAGTGTACGCAATTCTCGCCCGTGATCGCGAAGATGAGGAGATGCAGAGCACGGACGACTACCTTGCAGCAATCCGCGGGCGGCGACCACCTAAGGCTCGCGCCCCGGCGGATAGAAGCAGTCCTCGCGCTGCATCGTGTCGGTCAGCTGGGTGATCTGCCAGCCGGCCTCTCCCTTGTAGAGCTGGAAGCCCTCCCAGCCGCAGTGCGAGAACTCGTCGCCCAGGTAGAACGCGTAGCGGGTCCACATCTGCGCCAGGCGGCCGTGGATCTGCACGGTCCAGTCCCAGATGGGCTCGTCCCAGACCTCTTCGCGGGGCTGGCCGATCCTGTCGGCGAAGCCGTTGGGGGCGAGGGGGGAGCTGTAGCTGATCCCGTCTTCGCCCGCGCGGCCGAAGCGCGCCTCGGGGTGCAGAACCGCCCTGGCCATTTCGCTGTCGCCGACGCGCATGGCTTCGAAGAGCTGCTCGACGGCGGCCACGACGGCGGCCTCTTCGGGGTGGGGCGGGGGTTCGGGGGGGGCGTCCGCGGCGGGCGGGTCGCCGGCGGGGGCGCACGATGCAGCGAGCAGCAGTCCGGCGGTGACGGCGGCGACGGCCATGGTTTGAAAGGTCATCGGGCGTGTCTCCTTGTGGGGTTGCGGGTCGGTCGGGAACCTGTTGCCCGGTCAATATCTGGCCAACGGCGGCCCGGGGCCAGAGAGACGCGACGCGGATCGCTGATCGCCTGTCACTTGCCAAGACGCCCCCTCGCCCCTTCTGTTGAATGAGGGCCCACACTCTCTTCACCCCAGCCCCCGCGACGGCGGGGAGCGCCCAAGGAGGTTTTCCCATGCAGGCGATCCACCGCGCATCAAGAATCCGCTCGGGAGCGCTGGCCGCCCTCGGACTGCTGGTCGTGGTCCAGACGGCCTCGGCGCAGAACGTCAGAATGCCCAGTACGCTTCGCTACGGTTCCGGTCTTCTGGACATCCCCGTGGCTTCCGTGCTGCCGCACATGACCTTCACGGCCACCTATTCGGGCTTCACGGCGTCGATCCCCGAGTTCGTCATCGTCGACCCGATGGGCGGCTTCATCACGGTGGGCTCGGCGTACGAGAAGTGGCTTTCGGACGCTTCGTTCGCGATCGGCCTGTACGACCGGGTCGAGGTCGGCGCCTCGATCCAGCACTTCGCGGCGCCGGAAGACGGGGGCAACCTGTTCGGCGGCTTCGCCCGGGTGTCGCTGCTGCCCAGCACGAGCAACTTCGACGTGGCGGTGGGGGCGCGGTACACCAATTCGCCGACCTTCGGCGACGCGTACTCCGACAGGTACGAATTCCAGCCCAACCGGCTGGCGTACCCCGATTCGCGGCTCCACACGGGCGTGGGCGACGACGACTACAGCGCCAACCTGAGCCCGTACGCGGTGGCGACGGCGCACCTGCCCGTCTCGGACGCCAGCACGATCAGCCTGACAGGGGGCTGGGGCGCGGGCGTGTTCTCGGCCGGCGGCGGCGACGAGCTCGACAGCTTCCACCACAACGGCAGCTCGGGCGGCCTCTTCGCCGGGGCCGGGCTCCACATCGGGCTGGCCGGACAGCGCCAGCTCAACTTCGTGGCCGAGTACAACGGCTTCGACACGAACGCGGGCGCGCAGATCGACTTCGGCGCCGTCCGCGTCGGCGGCTTCGTGCTGGGCGCCACGCACGACGGCTCGTCCACCTTCCGCTCGCGCAAGTTCGGCGTGATGGGCACGATCGCCCTGCCGTCCACCAAGGCCGACACGACGATCACGTCGCGCATGGTCACCGTCGTCGACACCACCGTGGCGATGCGCACCGTGATCACGGCCGACACCACGGTCCAGGGCCGCGCGCTCTCCGCCGGCGACCGCGAGACCCTCGAAGCCATGATCCTCTTCGAGTTCG
This sequence comes from Longimicrobiales bacterium, assembly GCA_965221535.1. Taxonomy (GTDB): domain Bacteria; phylum Gemmatimonadota; class Gemmatimonadetes; order Longimicrobiales; family Gaopeijiaceae; genus Bin94. The sequence continues at coordinate 1,002,029 of OZ244894.1, forward strand.
ACCAGGCCGACCTGACCGAGACGGGCCAGTCCCAGGTGCAGGCGAAGGCCGCCATTCTGCGCAACAACCCGGGCGTGGAGGTGCGCATCGAGGGCCACGCCGACGAGATCGGGGCCGAGCAGTACAACATCGATTTGGGCATGGACCGCGCCGACGCCGTGCTCGACGCCCTGACCGGGGCCGGGATCGGCGCGGCGCGCCTGTCCGCGATGTCGCACGGCGAGAGCATGCCGCTCACCCCCGGACGCAGCGCCGAAGCCCGCGCGCAGAACCGGCGCGTCGAGTTCTCGGTCACCGGCGAGGCGACGCCCGAGACGGTGATCACGGCCGACACGACCATGGTGCCCGACACGACGTTCACCGAGAGACAGATCGAGATGGCCGACACGGTGGTCACGCCGTCGCGCTGGAGCTACAACGGCAATGCCGAACGCGACGCCGCCGAGATGGCCGAGCTGGCCGAGCTCGTCGCCGGGCTCGACCGCGACCAGGGCGCACAGGTCGCGATGTCGCCCGCCCGCACGCCGTCGGCGCGCGACGGGGCCGCCGCGCCCCCGCAGGCCCCCGCGGCCAACGCGCAGCGTCGCACGCGCAGCGCCGCCGCCGCCCTGCCGCACCGCGGCACCATCAGGCGGGGCATCGCCGCCGACGCGCTGGATCGGTGAGCGGTGGGCGCCCGGCTGGCTCTGATCGCTCGGGCCGCCGCATTGCCGGCGCTTGCAGTCGGCTGCGGGGGTGACGAGCCGACGGAGCCGGCCGTGGCCACCACCGTCAACGTCTCGCCGGCCTCGCTCGACCTGGCGTCGCTTGGCGAGACGGCCCAGCTGACCGCCGCCGTTCTCGACCAGAACGGCGCAACCATCGCGGGGGCGACCGTCGCCTGGGCCACCGACGCCCCCGCCGTCGCGACGGTCGACGCGGGCGGCCTGGTCACGGCGGTGCAGAACGGCGGCGCCACCGTGACCGCCACCTCGGGCGGGGCGTCCGGCACCGCAGCCGTGACCGTCGCCCAGCGCCCCGCCCGGATCGAGGTCTCGCCGCCCGCGGACACGCTGGTCGCCATCGGCGACGCCGTTCAGCTGGCCGCAGCGTCGTTCGACGCAAACGGCAACGAGGTGCCGGACGCGGCCCTCGCGTGGTCGTCCGCCGACCAAGACGTGGCCACCGTCGACGCCGCCGGGCTGGTGACCGCGACCGGGAACGGCACCGCGAGCATCGCCGCGGCGGCGGGCAGCGCCACCGGCGCCGCCGAGATCACCGTCTCGCAGGTCTTCGTCGCGCTCGACGTGCTCCCCGCCGCCACCACGCTGTTCTCGCTGGGCGACACCATTCGCCTGGTCGCGGTGGGCCTCGACGCCAACGGCCACCCGGGCCCGGTCGGCGCCGTCGCCTGGATGTCGGAGCACCCCGCCGTCGCCACGGTCGACTCCGCCGGGCTGGTCACGGCGGTGCGCACCGGCGGCTCGGACGTGTTCGCGACCTCGGGCGAGCTCTTCGATTCGTCGGGCGTGTCGGTGGCCCAGCTCGCGGCCGAGGTGCGCGTCACCCCAGCCGTCGACACGCTGTACACGATCGGCGACACCGTGCGCCTGAGCGCCGTGGCGCTGGACGGGAACGGCCACGAGGTCGAGGACACCGACTACGTCTGGTCCGCGCCCCACCCCCGGGTGGTGACCGTCGACGAGGCCGGGCTGGTCACGGCCACGGGGCTCGGCACGGGCAACATCCGCGTCAAGGCGACGCGGGCGGGCGCGAACCAGATCGGCGTCGCCACGATCACGGTGATCGATCGCTAGCGCAGCACGGCCTCAGCCCTTCTCGGCCAGCGCCAGCGGGGGCGCCCAGCGCTCCACCCCGGGCGCGGGCCGTCCCCAGGTGTTCCCGTACGGGTCGTCCTTGTCCAGCAGGAACCGCAGAATCATGCGGTGCAGCATGTTCATCCTGGGCAGCGCGCCGTGGAAGCCCGCGAGGCCCGAGAGCGCGCGGTCGCGCAGCTCCCAGTAGCCGAAGTCGCTGGGCGCAACGCAAACGAGCCGGCTTGCGTCCAGAAACGGTGGCAGCGCCCCTGCCAGCGGAACGGTGCCGTCGCCGGTGCGGAGCCTCGCGCCGCCCTCGCCCGCGTCCCATTCGTCAAGCCGCTCCGCCGACCTGAGGTCGAAGCGCGGCAGACCCCCCTCGCCTCGCCGCACCCGCAGCGCGACCCGCGTCTTCGCGCCCACCCCCGCCACGGCGAGCCAGCCCAGGTCGTCGGGCAGGGTCAGCGCCGAGATGCGCTCGCGATGCGCGCGGGCCTGGTCGAGCATCTGCTGGAAGAGCTCGGGGCCGCCGATGTCCCAGCCCGCCACCTGCCGGGCGATCGTGCCGGGCACGTTGGGCTGCCACGCGCCGGGGCGGAAGATGTCGGCCTCGAGGCCGTCGTCCACGGCAAGCGCGCCGTCGAAGCTCGGCAGCATGTGGTACAGGGCGGGGGTCATGCGCGCCATCCGCCGCTCTCTCGCCCTCCCAGAACCATTGCCGAGATCGCTCGTTCCCGTCGCAACCTTCAGCGTGGCCTCGTGCGAGCCCCGAAACGGCGCCGCGATCGTTACCACCTTGTCGACCAGCGCGCCCCCGTGCCTCTCGACGTAGCCCGCAATGACCAGGCCGCCCATCGAGTGGCCGATCAGCGTGACGGTCGGGCTATCGGCGAACTCGCTGTCGCGGTAGTGCCGCATGAGCCGCGTGCGGTCCACCACCTCTTGCACGAACGCGGCCAGGCGCTCCTCGGTCCGGTCGAGCGGCAGACGCCAGTCGTAGCCGAACGGAAAAACGGGCACCGGACCGTCCTGATCGTCGGACAGACCGTCGCGCAGCTCCTCGATCAGCTCCTCGTAGATCAGCGCAAAGGCCCCCCGGGGCGCGACTCGGGCGGGCTCGATCAGCTCGTAGCGCTGGTCGTCGGGGTGCAGCGTGACGCGCTCGTGGCGCTTGCGGCGCATAGCGGTCCAGACGGCTTCGGGCGGCAGTTCGTACTCGTCGCGCAGCTCCGACCCGGTGATTCCGGGCACGACGACGACGGGCGAAGGGGGTCTGGGCATGGCGGGTTTCGCGAAGGTTGCGGGGGGTTGGGTTCACATCTCGTAGAAGAGGCCGTTGTAGAGGACGGCGTGCCTGATCACGTCGCAGTCCCTCTCGCTCACGCCGTGCTCGCGCATTGTCGCCTGCCAGGACGACCGCACCGTCGCGGCGACCCGATCGAAGATGGCTGCGGCCGCCGCGCGGTCGAGCAGGAACCTTCCCGCGCCGCCGAGAAGGTTGGCGCGATTGGCCCAGCGTCCCTGCGGCCCGCAGGTCATGGCCAGATCTCGCCGCACGACCGACATGGCCGCCACGGGCGCGAGGTCGTAGGCCGGGCTCAGCCGCCACTCGCGTCCGTGCGCCACGACCGCGTGGTTGCGCGGGTGGTCGTCCAGGTTCGAAATCGCCGCGTTGAGGCACATGCGCCCGAAGAGCTCGTGCAGGTCCCGGCGCGGCCTCGCGCTCACGCGCCGCACCTCGTCGGCCAGCTGCAGGTAGGACCAGCGCCGCCGGTCGGTGACGCGGTCGTCGGCGCGGAGCAGGGTGAGGGCGCTGACCATGCGGCTGCGCGCATAGCCCTGGCCGCGCCACTCGCGGTCGAAGCGCCGCACGAGCAGCGCGTGGCGGTCGCCGATGCGCTCGACCCGGCTGGCCGCGACGTCCAGGCCGCACTTGTCGGCAAGCTGCAGGAACGCGTGCTCGACGAGGGGTGCGTTCCAGCGGTCCTCGTCGCGCCCCAGCTTGGCGAGCCAGAGGGCGCGGTCGTCCTCGACCACCGCCTTGGGGCGCGCGCCGCCCATCGACGTGCCCTCGAGCAGCAGCTCGCGCGCCCGTCCCGCGATCGACAGCCGCCTGCCGCGCTGTCCGGCGAGCACCGCGTCGGCGGCGGCCTGCAGGTCGGCCAGGTCGAGGACGGGGCTGAACCCGAGTCGCGGAGAGGGCGGTTCGAGCTCGGCGCCGAACCCGAGCGCTCCGGCGCGGTCGTCGGGGCCCTCGGCCAGGTAGTCGAACTCGTCGAGCTGGGCGACGCCGAAGCGCCTCTCGATCAGCAGGCGCCCCCAATGGTCGGGCATCGAGTCGCGAATCGCGCCGAAGAAACCGTCCATGCGGGTGGTCTGGTACAGGCGCTCCGCGAGCCTCAGCTCGACCGGGTCCAGCTCGACGGCGTCGGGGCGGTCCAGATAGCTGCGTCCGTACACGAACTCGCCCAGCGGCACGCCGTCGGGCGAGGCCGCAACCCGAAAGCGGCCGGCGACCACGAAGTCGGTGCGGCCGGGCAGGACGATGAAGACGTGGCTCTGACGCTCAGAAGTCATTGTCGAGCTGGCGGCGGCGCGGGGCCTGCGTCGGCCGCCGCGCGCTCTCGAGCGCCTTGCCCGTCTCGTCGAGGTCCGGGCTGGCCAGCCCGTCGGTGTGGCTGAGCAGGCCCAGCGACCAGAGCGCGCCGAAGTAGGCGGCTGCCGATGCGCCGGGCCTGCCCTGCTCCAGGGCGGCGACCGTGAGGCGGGAGACGCCCAGACGGTCGGCGACGTCCTGCATCCGCAGTCCCCGCCGCAGGCGCGCGGTGCGAAGGTTGCGGCCCAGACGCCTGAGCGCCTCCTCGACCGCCGCGGGCGGGTGCCGGTTGATCGCGCTGCGGTTCGGCATGACTATTTCAGTATGCGCAAAATGATCATGCGCATACTGTAGCCGACCTGAGCCAGCGGGTCAACCGGGCGCGCCGACCGCCCAGCGCCCTGGGCGGCCCGCCGCCAGCCGGCCCCAGCGTCCCGACGGCCCGGCGCGCCCGTCAGCGCTGCTCCATCCAGATGTCCTCGAGCACGCGCACCGTGCGGCTGTGCTCTTCGCCGTTCACCGTGAGCGTCACCCGGTACACGCCCGGCTGCGCCATCGGCCCCTGGCCGCCGCCGCCGAACTGGAACCCCCCGCCCCCCGGCGGCCCCCCGCGACGATTGCCGCGCAGGTTCCACCTCACGCGGTTGATCCCGCTGTTGCCGACCGCCTCCAGGTCGCGGAACCGCTCGCCCGTGGCCAGATCGGTCACCGCGAGCTGCACGTCGCCCGACGCCTCGCGCAGCCAGTAGTGGATGGCGGTTCCGGGCGGCGCGTTCTCGCCGCGCAGCACCTTGTCGCCCGTGACCGACCGGGACAGGCGCGGGTCCCGCTGCCAGCGCACGGCCTCGCGGGGCTCGAAGAGGAAGGCGTCCTGGGCCATGACCTCGTCGGTGAGCTGCTGCAGGGGCGTCACGTCGTCGGCGATCAGCACGCTGCGCCCGTGCGTGGCCAGCACCAGGTCGCCGTCGCGCGGGTGCACCACGACGTCGTCGATGCGCACGACCGGCAACCCGCTCATGAACGGGCGCCAGGATCCGCCCTCGTCGAGCGAGACGAAGAACCCGAACTCGGTGCCCGCATAGAGCAGCCTGGCGTTCCTCGGGTCTTGGCGCACCGTGTTGACGTTTCCGTACTCCGGCAGGCTCGACGTTATGGCCTCCCAGCTTTCCCCGTAGTCCCGCGTGACGTACACATATGGCCGAAGATCGTCACTCTTGTGCCCGTCCACCGACGCATAGGCCGTCGCGGCATCGAAGTGCGAGGCCTCGACGCGCGACACGTAGTAGCCCTTGGTGCCGCCGGGAATGTTGCGCCCGACCTCGGTCCACGTGGCGCCGCCGTCGCGGCTGACCTGGAGGTTGCCGTCGTCGGTGCCCACCCAGAGCAGGCCCGGAACCAGCGGCGATTCGGCCACCGTGGTGCCCGTGCTGAAGGCGCTCACCCCGTCGTTGCGCGACAGGATGCACTCCTGGCCGCGGTCCATGCGGTTGCAGCGGGGCAGGCCGTTGGCCAGGCCCATGACCTCGACGCGGTCGCGCTCCAGGTTCGTGGTCAGGTCCTCGCTCATCGTCCAGGTGCTGCCGCGGTCCATCGAGCGGAAGAGGCGGTTGCCGACGGCGTAGATCACGTCGGGGTTGTGCGGCGAGAGGATGAACGGCGTGTTCCAGTTCCACCGGATGCGGGTGTTGACCTCGGGCGCCGGCGCAATGTTGGTGCGCGAGTTGTTGTTCGTCGGCGCGCGCGGGCGAATGCTGCCCCCCTCGCCCGTGGCCAGGCTCAGGCGCCGCAGGTTGCCGTTCTGCGACTCGGCGTACACCATCGTGTGGTCGGTGGGGTCCACGGCGGTGTAGAAGCCGTCGCCTCCCCCGACGCGGTACCAGTCCTCGCTCAGCACGTCGCCGCCGCGCACGCCGCTGGGACCGCACCAGCTGCCGTTGTCCTGCAGCCCGGTGCACCCGTAGTAGGGCCGGCGCATGTCCACCGACGCATGGTAGGGCTGCCCCATGGCCCACCGCCTGTGCGACTCCCAGTTCTCGCCCTGGTCGTAGCTGACGTCGACGCCTCCGTCGTTGCCGATCAGCAGGTGGTCGCTGTTGTCCGGATTGATCCACATGGCGTGCTGGTCGACGTGCCCGTAGCCGCTCAGCTGCTCGAACGTGCGCGCGCCGTCCACCGACTTGTGCACGCGCTGGTCGACCACGTACACGGTTTCGGGATCGTTCGGGTCGACGCGGATCTGGCTGAAGTACATGGGCCGCCCGTTCTCGTTGCTGCGAAACTCCCACGTCGCGCCGCCGTCGGTCGATCGCCAGATCCCGTTGTACTGGTCGTCGGGGGGCAGCGGCTCGTCGCGGTCGTCGATGGCTTCGAGCTCGGCACGCTCCTCGTCCGTGAGGGGCTCTTCGCGGTCGGCCGCCACCTCGATCTGGGCGTACACCACGTTCGGATCGGCGGGGGTCGTGGCCAGCGCGATGCGCCCCATGGTGCCGCGCGGCAGCCCGTTGCCGGCGAGCCGGGTCCACGTGTCGCCGCCGTCGTCCGAGCGCCAGATCCCGCTGCCGGGCCCGCCGCCGACGAAGCAGCAGCGCGTGCGTCTCCTTTGGTAGGTGGCCGCGAAGAGGGTGTTGGGGTTGGTGGGATGAAGGACGAGGTCGGTCGCGCCGGTGTCGTCGTCCACGCGCAGCACGTGGGTCCAGGTGCGGCCGCCGTCGATGGTCTTGAAGACGCCGCGTTCGGGGTTGGCCCCGAACAGGTGCCCGTTCGCCGCGGCCCAGGCCACGTTGGCGTCGCCCGGGTGCGCGAGCACGCGCGAAATCGTCTGCGTCTCGCGCAGCCCCACGTGCGCAAAGGTCTCGCCCCCGTCGGTGGACTTGTACATGCCGTCGCCGAACGACGAGCTCTGCCGGTTGTTCGCCTCGCCCGTGCCCACCCAGACCACGTCGGGATTGGCCGGCGAAATCGCGATGTCGCCCACCGAGTGCGTGCCGTAGTGGTCGAAGACGGGCCGGAAGGTCGTGCCGTTGTTCGTGGTCTTCCAGAGCCCGCCCGTCGCGAAGGCGACCAGATACGTGTGGGGATCGTCGGGGTGGACCGCGAGGTCGTTCACCCGGCCGCCCTGGCCGTACGGCCCGATCTGCCGCCACGAGAACGCCCGCAGGACGGGGTCGTCGCTCTGGTTCACCAGGGGCGCCTCGGCCTCTTGCGCGAACGCGGCGCGGGGCGCGAGGACGGTGGCGGCGAGCGCGGCGGCGGTGGCGAGTGCGGCGGCGGCTGCGCGTGCGGCGGCGGCTGCGCGTGCGGCGCGTGCGGGCGCGCTTGCGGGCGCGAGTGCGGCGGCGGCGGATCGGATGGCGGACATGGGAGCCTCTCAGTGCGGGTGGTGACGGACTGGCTTGCGCCGGGGGGTAGAGTACGGCGGGCCCCGCCTTCGCGCCATGAGAGGCTGGCCTACTCCATCATCGCCGCCACCGCCCTCATGCGCCCGGCGAGATCGCGCACCGCGTTGATGTACACGCGCTCCCACCCGGGCAGGTCGGCGCGGTCGTCGGTCTCGAGCTCGTAGCGCAGTCCCGGCAGCATCCACGAGGCGTATCCGCTGAACGGGTCCGGCGACACGTAGATCGAGCGGCTCCAGGGCCGCCCCTGCAGGCCGCGGTCGTTGAGCCACGCCTTCTCGAGACCGATGAGCGCGCGGTTGACGGCTTCGGCGGCGGCCGGCTCGACGCTGCCCGAGCCCGTCCAGCGGTCGCGCGCCGCCACCAGGGCCCGCGCCGCGGCCTCGAGGTCCTGCGTGGACTCGACGAGCGCCGAGAAGTCGACCTGCAGACCTCGCGCCTCGGCCACCCGGTACAGGGTCTCGACGTGGGTGCGCGTGTCGGTTGCGTAGCGGACGGGGTCGTACGGCAGCACGTCGGCGTTGGCGAAGCGCAGCGCGAGCACGCCGTCGGCGCGCGCGATCATGGGGCCGAAGACGAACGCGGTGTCCCCGAAGCGCTCGTACCACGCGAAGTTGTCGTAGTTGGAGTGGTAGACGCCGCCCGGGTTGCCCGACGACATGGCGCCCGACGGGATCCCAGCGTGCGTGTAGAAGGCGACGTGGTCGGATCCGCCGCCCAGGTTGCCCAGCGAGGGCTCGTCGGCGCCCTCCGGCGCGCGATCCATCCACCAGTCGTACAGGATCTCGCCGGTCTCGGGGTACACGACCGCCTTGGTCGCCTCGATGATCTGGCCCTTGAGCGACGGCGACGACGAGCCGCCGAAGCTGGCGCCCGACACCGCCCCGTCGGCGTTGATGTAGGCGATCGCGTTCGCCTCCAGATCGTCGCGGAGCTCTTCGACCCACTCGGTCGACCCGATGATCCCGTACTCCTCGGCGTCCCAGTGCGCGATCATGACCGAGCGCCGAGGGCGGCACTCCTCGCGCTGGGCGAGCTCGCCGAGCGCCTCGGCCAGGGTGAGGAGCATGGCCGTGCCGCCGTTCGGGTCGATCGCGCCGAAGCCCCAGGGGTCGTAGTGCGCGCCCAGGATGAACCACTCGTCCGGGAAGTCGGTCCCGCGCAGGGTGCCGACCACGTTGACGGCCCGCGTGAGCCGCTTGGGCTGGTTGACGCGCACGCGCACGGTCAGGTCGGGGCCGCCCGTGAGGCGGAAGTCCAGCTCGATCGCGGCGTCCCAGCCGGGCGGCGCTTCGGGGCCGGTCATGCGGGTCAGGATCTCGCTGGCCGCCTCGTAGCCGATCGGCAGCACGGGGATCGTGTGCAGGGGCACCTCGGAGGGGTCGAGGCGCTCGACCTGCGTGTCGCCGTCGAGGGGCAGGGCGGGGACGAAGGGGGTGAGCGGGTCGCCGGTCCACGGCAGGGTGAGGACCGAGCCGCGCTGAATGGTCTGCCCGTTCATCATCGGGCCCTCGGGGTAGGCGCCGAGCCCCGAGAAGCCGGGGTCGTTGAACATGATCACGCCCGCCGCGCCGCGCTCCTCGGCGAACTTGACCTTGTAGCCGCGAAAGTTCCCGCCGTAGCGCGCGATCACGACCTTGTCGGTCACCGAAATGCCCATCGAGTCGAGCGCCAGGTAGTCCTCGCGACGCCCGTAGTTGGCGTAGACGACCTCGCCGGTCACGTCGCCCGAGCCGGAAAACGCGTTCCAGCCGTTGAGGAGGTCGGGGTGGCCCGAGAAGCGGTCCTCGGGCAGCGCGGGCTCGCGGTTGGACAGCTGCATGGCCACCGGCGTCACGATGTGGACCTCGACGTCGTCGGTGAGCTCGGGCAGGTACACGTCGTAGGGGTAGTTCTCGACGTCCAGTCCCGCGCGCTCCATTGCCTGCGCCAGGTACTCGCCGACGCGCTGCTGGGCCGCCGAACCGGCGGGGTGGGGCTCGGCGGTGACCGTGCGCAGGTGCTCCCGGAAGGAATCGCTGCGCGGCAGCTCCAGGAAGCGGGCCTCGCAGGCCAGCTGGGTGGCCGCGCGGTCGTCGGTGAAGCCGATCAGGGCGGGCTCCTGGAGGGGCGTCGAGGCGAGGACCGCGGCGAGGGGCAGCGCGAGGCCGAGCGCGACGAGGCGGCGGCGGGTGAGAAGGCGGCGGCGTGTGGGATGGGGGCGGCGGGTGGGCCGGGGGCTGTGCAGGGAGGGCGTCGGGGGCCGGCTGGCGAGACGTGAGCGCATGGTGGGGCCGTTTGGCGGAAGGGATGACTGTGGGGGCGGCTTGCGCCGTTGTGGCCGCGAGCCGCGTGCTGCGGGCGCGGAAATGTAATCTCCGGGGGCTGTTAGCTTTGACGGTGCGCGCCGCGCCCGCGCCGGACCTGCACCCCCCGATGTGACGTTCGCATGAAGCCCAATCGATTGCCTGCCCGCCCCTTTCGCAAGCGACTGCCGCGACCCGGACCCGGCCCGGCCCCGCTGCTGCTCGCGCTCGGCCTGGCGGCGCTTGCCGCCTGCGTCGACCAGGAAGGGCTTAACGAGGTCGAGCCGTCGCGCCCCACGGCGATCACGGTGACGCCGCCCTCGGCGACGCTGACGTCGCTGGGCGAGGGCGCCACCTTCCGCGCACAGATCACCGACCAGCACGGGGTCTCGTACCCGGGCACGGTCGCGTGGTCGAGCAGCGACACGGACGTCTTCGTCGTGGCCGCGGGCGTGGTGGTGGCCGTGGCCAACGGCTCGGGGACGCTGACGGCTTCGTACGAGGGCCTGAGCGGCACCGCCTCGGTGACGGTGCAGCAGGCGCCGGGAGCCGTTGCGGTCGTTTCGGGGGGCGGTCAGGACGGGCTGCCGCTTCAGCCGCTCGCGGAAGATGTGGTGGTGCGCGTGGAAGACGCCCTCGGCGCGCCGATCGAAGGGGTCGCGGTGACGTTTTCGCCGGCGGCGGGCCACGGCGAGGCCGATCCGAACATGGCGGCGACCGATTCCGAAGGGCTCGCGGCGACGTCGTGGACGCTGGGCGGCGAAGCGGGCGTCCAGACCCTGGGCGCGTCGGCGGGCGAAGGCGTGTCGGTCGACATCAACGCCCTGGCCGGCGAGGTCGCGCCCGCGTCGGACACCGCGCTCTACAGCGTCGTCTTCAACGCGACCTGGAGCGCGACGACGCACCCCACCGACTTCCCGCCCGGCGCACACTTCTCGCCGCTCGTCGGGGCGGTCCACAACGACCGCGTGAGCTTCTGGGCGTCGGGCGCGGCGGCCTCGCCGGGCATCGAACAGGTGGCCGAGACGGGAGGCACCGGGTTGCTTTCGGGCGAAATCCGCGCCGCAATGCCGAACAACGCCATCTCCATCGTGAATGGGCGAGGGATCAGCAGTCCCGGGAGCACCACGATCAGCGAAGTTGTCGTCACACTCGATCATCCACACATCACGCTCGTTACCATGATCGCCCCCAGTCCGGACTGGTTCGTGGGCACGTCGGGCCTGTCGCTGCTGGGCGAATTCGGGCAGTGGGTTGACGAGTTGGTGTTTGTACTCTATCCGTACGATGCGGGCACCGACGACGGCGCGTCGTACCGCTCTCCGAACGCCGACACTTCGCCGAAGGAGCCAGTCAGGAGGCTCAAGGGCGTGAGTCCGTTCTCGGACGAGCCGATCGGCACGTACACGTTCACGCGGGTTGACGTCGGCGGGCGCCGGTGATGGAATCGGGCGCGACGGTGGCGAGCCGGCCGAAGGCTGGGACCGGGTCGGCCACGGGCGATGGGCCCGCGATGGGCGACGGACCGACCGCGGGGACCGGGCCGATGCATCTGCGCAACATTGCGATCATCGCCCACGTGGACCACGGCAAAACGACGCTCGTGGACCAGATGTTCCGGCAGGCCGGGGTCTTTCGGGCGGGGCAGGAGGTGGTGGAGCGGGTGCTGGACTCGAACCCGCTGGAGCGCGAGCGCGGCATCACGATCCTGGCCAAGAACACGGCGGTGCAGTGGGGGCGCACCAAGATCAACATCGTGGACACGCCCGGGCACGCGGACTTCGGCGGCGAGGTGGAGCGGATTCTGCGCATGGTCGACGGCGTGCTGCTGCTTGTCGATGCCGCCGAGGGGCCGATGCCGCAGACGCGGTTCGTGACGCGCAAGGCGCTGGCGCTCGGGCTGACGCCGGTGATCGTGATCAACAAGGTGGACCGGTCGGACGCGCGCCCGGACGAGGCGCACGACGAGGTGCTCGAGCTGCTGATGGATCTGGAGGCCAGCGACGAGCAGCTCGACGCGCCGTTTCTGTACGGAGTGGGGCGCGAGGGCTGGGTGGCGGCGGAGCCCGGCGTGCGCGGGCACGACCTGACGCCGCTCTTCGAGGCGGTGGTGGAGCATATTCCGCCGCCGCCGGTCGACCCGGACGGACCGTTCCAGATGCTGGTCTCGACGCTGGACCATTCGTCGTACGTGGGGCGGATCGCGATCGGTCGGCTGGAGCGGGGCGCGGTCGGGGTGGGGCGGCGGGTGCTGCGGCTGAACGCCGGCGAGACGGCGCCGGACCCCCAGGACGCCGTGCGCGTCACCGGCCTGTACGCCTTCAACGGGCTGGACCGCGTCGACATCGACGAGGCCCGCGCGGGCGACATCGTGGGGCTGGCGGGCGTCGACGGCGTCGAGATCGGCGACACGCTGACCGACCCCCGCCACCCCGAGCGGCTGAGCGGGATCACGGTCGAGGAGCCGACGATCTCGGTGGACTTCGTGGTCAACGACTCGCCCTTCTCGGGTCGCGCGGGCAAGTACGTGACCACGCGCCAGCTGCGGGACCGCCTGCGGCGCGAGCTGGAGCGCAACGTGGCGCTGCGCGTCGAGCCCACCGCCCGGCCCGACACCTTTGCCGTGAGCGGCAGGGGAGAGCTGCACCTGACGATCCTGATGGAGACGATGCGGCGCGAAGGCTACGAGTTCCAGGTCTCGCGCCCCCGCGTGATCACCCGCGCCGGCGCGAACGGGACGCGGCTGGAGCCGTACGAGGAGGTCGTGGCCGAGGTCCCCTCGAGCCTTGCCGGCACGGTGATCGACAAGCTCGCGCGGCGTCGAGGCGCGCTCGTCTCAATGAAGCCGGTGGGCGACTCGGGCGCGACCCGCCTCGAGTTCAGCGTCCCCGCGCGAGGCCTTTTCGGCTACCGCACCGAGTTCCTCACCGACACGCGCGGCGAGGGCGTCCTCCACCACCGCTTCGACCGGTGGGGCGACTGGGCGGGGGAGATCCGCGGACGCGGGCGCGGCGCGATGGTCGCCGACCGCCCGGGCAAGGCGGTGAGCTTCGCCATCTTCGGCCTCCAGGAGCGCGGCACGATGTTCGTCGAGCCGGGGCAGGAGTGCTACGGCGGCATGATCGTCGGCAGCTGCGCCCGTCCCGGAGACATGGACGTGAACGTGAGCCGCACGAAGAAGCTGACCAACATGCGCGCGGCGGCCGCCGACGAGAACGTCCGCCTCGAGCCGCCGCTGCGCATGACGCTGGAGCAGGCGCTCGACTTCATCGACGACGACGAGCTGATCGAGGTCGCGCCCGACGCGATCCGGCTTCGCAAGCGCGAGCTGGACCCGAGCCGGCGGCGGAAGGCCGCGCGCACACGGCGCTCGTGAAACAATTCACAAGCGGGCGGCATTTCTCCACCCGCGGCTAGTACCCGACGGCGCGGCCCCCCAGCGCAAGCCCGCGGATCGACGCGCCGTGCAGCTCGCCGGTCTCCGGGTCGATCATGATTGCGATCCAGTAGCCGCGCGTCGCGTCATCCTCTTCGATCGGCTGGCCCATCGCTTCGACCCGGGCGATGAATTCGGGCGGATAGTCGCCCACGCCCACGCTCTGCGCGGCGGGCCCGGATCCGTCCTGGGCTAGCGCGCTGAACGAGAACGAGCCCAACGCGGGCTTGTCCACGGCTTCGGCGGGCGTGAGGCCGAAGTCCAGCACGCTGAGCAGGCCGCCGATGGTGCGCTGATGGAGCCCCGAGCCGATCGAGCTGAATCCCATGAACGGCTTGCCGTCCCTGAGGACGAGCCCCGGGTTGGTTGGATCGGGCAGCCGCCCGCCCGGCTCGATCTGTGCCATCATGGCCTGCTGGAAGATGCCCGAGTCGGGGATCGAGACGCCGTCCACGAAGATGCCGGTCGTGCCCCAGGACACCGTGTTGATGGAGTGCACGACCGAGGCGATGTTGCCCCACCGGTCGATGGCGACGACCGCGTCGGAGTGCGGCGGAGCGCCCCCGTCCGGGACGACGACGCCCGGAAAGGAGCCGTCCTGGATCGCGCCCCAGAGCTTCGCCGAAGTCTCCTTCTCGACGCGCGTCTCGTGTGTGAGGTCGGCGCCAATGATCGCGGCGACGCCGTCTGCGGCCTCCTTGCCGCCGATCGCGAAGGCGAGGCCCGGCCGTGAGATCTGCGCCAGCCAGAAGAGCGCTTCGGGCGAGTCGCCGTAGTGGCCATGGCCCGAGACGTCGGCCAGCTCGGCCAAATTCATGGCCTCGATCAAGCCGACACCGCCCTCGGCGGGGCTGCCGTGCGCGTACAGATCGTAGCCGCGGTAGCTGCCGCGGGCGGGCTCGCTCCAGACCACCTGGTAGCGGGCGAGGTCGTCGAGGGTCATCCGGCCGCCGATGTCGCCGACCAGCTCGACGAGCTTTTCGGCCCAGCGACCCCGGTACATGTAGTCCGCGCCCTGCTCGGCCACCATGCGCAGCGTGCGGGCCAGCGCGGGCTGGGTGAACATGTCGCCAGCTTCGTAGGGCAGGCCATCGGCGCCGGTGAAAACAGCCTTCGTCTCGGGCAGGCGACTCAACACTTGTTCTCTAAAGGCGTACTGGGCCGCGTTGCCCTCCTGATACTCGAAACCGTCCTCGGCGCAGGCGATGGCAGGCGCAAACAGGTCGCGAAAGGGCAGCTTGCCGAAGCGCGCGCTGGCGGCCTCCACGCCCTTCATGAAGCCGGGCACGAGAACGGTGCGACCGCTCGGCTCGGCCTCGAACCCGCCCAATCCGGCGCTCAGGTCGATGCCGGGAATGGCGAGAGGGTCGGTCTCGGCGGCCACGGTGTTGTAGGCCGCGTTCATGTTGTGGACCTGATCCGTTTCGGCGTCGTAGTAGACCATCGTCATCAGGCCGGCGTAGCTGACCCAGGAACCGGCCGCCAGGCAGATCTGCGTCAGCGCTGTGGACATGGCCGCGTCGGCTGCGCTGCCCCCCGCCCGGAGGATCTCGACGCCGCCTTCGATGGCCTGGGCCCCAGTGGTGCCGGTGACCATGCCGCGCGGGGTGTCGGTCGCCGGGGCCGGGCGGCAGGCCGAAAGGGCGAGCGCGAGGGTGGTCGCGAGTGGGATGACGCGGGGTGGAACGTGCATTGAGATGTCCGGGTTGGGGTCGCGCGCGACACCCATGATACGGGCGACGATTGGCCGGGAACAACTCCCGGCGCCGCTCGAAGTGGGAAGCGGGATCGCGAGCCGCCAGTCCGCGCGTGGGCCCGGTCTCGCACGGCATCCGGCGATGGGGTACTTTCCGCAGCATGAGCCAGCCCACCGACCCCCCCCGCCCAGGCGCCGAGCCCGCCACCCAGCCCACCCGCCGACCCACCGTCGCCGCCGCCGAGGAGATCCTGGGCGGCTACTTCCCCGTCCTGGACCATGGCTTCGTGGCGCTGGTCGACTACATGGGGACCGACGATTCGGTGGAGCGGGCGGCCCGGGTGAGCTACGGCTACGGCACGCGCAAGGTCTCGGCCACGCGGGGGCTGATCCGCTATCTGCGCCGCCACCTCCACACCACCCCGTCCGAGATGGTCGAGCTGCAGTTCCACTGCGCCATGCCGATGTTCGTGGCGCGGCAGTGGGTGCGGCACCGGACTGCGTGCCTGGCCGAGGGGACTGAAGTCTACTTCGACCTGCCCGGAGCGGAGGCGCGAGGACGACGCAAGCTGTACAAGCTGCCCATTGAGGAGATCTGGCGACGCTTCCAGCCCACCAGGAACAGGACCCGTCCGGACAAGCAGCGCAATCCTTACTTCCGCCGCGACCGCGTGAAGCAGATGAAGCTCAGGCAGGTTGACGAAGACACGCTTGCCCTTCAGCACACGCGGATTGTGGATGTCTATCGCAACGGTGCAAAGCCGGTCTTCAGGATGGTCCTCGAAGACGGCAAGTCGATCGAAGCCACCGCTGATCACCGGTTCCTTTTCGCCGATGGGTGGGACACGCTCGGTGAAGCAACAGGTGTGCACGAGAAGAATGGCCGCGCCGTGTGGCGGAGCGGGGACCAATGCGACAAAGCCAAACTTGTCAGAATTGCCCACATCGAATATGTCGGGGAACGTGAGACGTATGACCTCGAGGTCGAGGGGCCGCATCACAACTTTGTGGCGAACGGCATCGTCACACACAACTCCGTCAATGAATACAGCGGCAGGTACAGCCTTATGCCGCTACTCTTCTACAGTCCCGGGCAGGATCAGTTCTCGCTGCAGAGCGCGACGAGCAACCAGGGGCGCGCGCCCGGGTCCGCCAGTGCCGAGTTCCACCACGAGGCGATGCGCCGGTGGGAGCGCGCGCGACAGCGGGCGGCCGACGACTACGGCTGGCTCGTGGGCGAGAACGTGGCGCGCGAACTCGCCCGCATCGACCTGCCGCTTTCGACCTACACGCAGTGGTACTGGAAGATCGACCTGCACAACCTGCTGCACTTCCTCACGCTCCGCGTCGACGACCACGCGCAGTGGGAGATCCAGGAGTACGGTAGGGTGATCGCGGGCATGGTCAAGCGCGTGGCGCCGCTGAGCTACGAGGCGTGGATCGACTACCAGGTCATGGGCGACAAGCTCTCGGCCGGTGAGATCGCCGCGCTCTCCCGTCTGGTGTCGGCAGACGCGGACGGGCTGGCGGCGCGAACCGGGGCCGGGCTCACCAACGCCGAGCTGGCCAAGCTGGGCCTGTCGGGCCGCGAGATCCGCGAGCTGAAGGAGAAGCTGGCGCCGCGCGAGACGCCGGACTACGATCTCGATCTGGCGAAGATGCGCGATGCGCAGGAGGTCGCGGCCGAGATGAACAAGGCGGTGCCCAAGGTTGACCGGGGCTGAAACGCCCGCGCTGGCCGGGGGCCGAGGTGACATTGTGATGGATCACAAGGGCGTTGAAGACCGCGCGGCGACCGTTGCCGCAAAGCGCGGGTCCCGGGCGAAGCACGGCTGCGGGTGGAAGGGCCGCCGCGTGGGCGCGGGAATGGTGCTGGCCGCGTGGCTGCCCCTGCTGTCCGGGTGCGCCGACACGGCCACGCCCGGGGCCGCCGGGTCGTTCCTGGTCCGGGGCGCCACAATCGTCGACGGCACGGGGAGTCCCGGCTTCATCGGTTCCGTGCGCGTAGTCGGCGGCGTCGTTCGCGAGGTGGCCGCCGACGGCGGGAGCGCCGCCCTCTCTCCCACAAACAACGAGCCGGTCCACGACGGGAGCGGACTTGTGCTGGCGCCCGGCTTTATCGACACGCACAGCCATCACGACGGCGGGCTGCTGATCGAGCGCACGGCGCTGGCGGCGGTCAGCCAGGGGATCACGACCATTGTCGCCGGGCAGGACGGGGGTTCGCTGTTTCCGCTGGGCGAGTTCTTCGCGGCGCTGGAAGCGGCTCCGGCGGCGGTGAACGTGGCGTCGTACGCGGGGCACGGGACGCTGCGGCGGCGGGTGATGGGCGACGACTTTCGGCGCGAGGCGACCGACGCCGAGGTTGCGGCCATGCAGGCGCTGCTCGAAACCGAGCTCGCGAGCGGGGCGCTGGGGCTGTCGACGGGGCTGGAGTACGATCCGGGGATATACTCTTCGACGGACGAGGTTGTTGCGCTTGCGCGGACGGCGGCGGAGCGGGGCGGCCGCTACATCTCGCACATGAGGAGCGAGGACCGCGCGCTTCACGAGGCGATCGAAGAGACGATCGAGATTGCCGAGCGGGCCGGGATACCCGTGCAGATTTCGCACTTCAAGCTGGCCGCGCGGGGGCTGTGGGGGCAGGCGGCCGACTTCCTGGCGAGGCTCGACGAGGCGCGCGCCGCCGGCGTCGAAGTCACCGCCGACGTGTACCCCTACGAGTACTGGCAGTCGACGATGACGGTGCTCTTCCCGGAGCGGGACTTTGGCGACCGGGAGGCCGCGCGCTATGCGCTGGACGAGCTGGTTGCGCCCGAGGGCATGCTGATCGGCCGCTACGGCCCCGATCCCGCGCTGGAAGGCAAGACGCTGGCCGAGATTGCCGCCGAGCGGGGAACCGACCCGGTCACGACCTACATGGACCTGATCGCCGTGGCGCAGGCGGCGAAGGCGGACAGCGCGCTGGACGCGAGCGAGAGCATTGTCGCGACGTCGATGACCGCCGAGGACATCGCGACGCTCATGGCCTGGCCGCACACCAACGTGTCGTCGGACGGGGGGCTTCGGGGCGCGCACCCCCGCGGCTTCGGCGCCTTCCCGAGGGTGCTCGGAAGGCTGGTGCGCGAAGAGGGGCGGCTGAGCCTGGAAGAGGCGATCCACAAGATGAGCGGGCTGGCGGCGGCCCATGTGGGGCTGTCGGGGCGGGGCGCGCTGCGCGCCGGGGCGCCTGCGGACCTGGTCCTCTTCGATCCGGCCACCGTGATCGACCGCGCAACAACGGCCGAGCCGCACCTGACCGCCGCCGGAATCGAGCGCGTGTGGGTTGCGGGCGTGGCGGTGTACGAGAACGGGGCGGTGACGGGCGCGCTGCCGGGATCGGTGCTGCGGCGGGGAGGGCCGTAGCGGCCTGTCGGCGGACTGCCTGCGGCCTGTCGGCGGACTGCCTGCGGCCTGTCGGCGGACTGCCTGCGGCCTGTCGGCGGACTGCCGGCGGACTGCCGGCTCGGTGCCCCCTACTCCTCCACCAGCACCGTCTTGACGTTCACGAACTCGCGGATGCCGAAGTCGGACAGTTCGCGCCCGAAGCCGCTCGACTTGACGCCGCCGAAGGGCAGGCGGGGGTCGGACTTGACGAAGTCGTTGACGAAGCAGACGCCGGCCTCGATTCCGGTGCGGGCGATGCGTTCGCCGCGCTCGACGTCCTGGGTGAAGACGGCCGCGCCGAGTCCATAGGCGGTGTCGTTGGCCACGCGGAGCGCCTCGGCCTCGGAGTCCACGCGGATGATGCACGCCACGGGGCCGAACATCTCCTCGTCGTAGGCGGGCATGCCCGGGCGGACGCCGGCGAGCACGGTGGCGGGGTAGTACCACCCGGGCGCGTCGGGCACCTTGCCGCCGACAAGGCACTCGGCGCCGGCGGCCACGCTGCGCGCGACCTGGTCGGCCAGATGATCGCGCAGGTCCTCGCGCGCGAGCGGTCCTACGTCGGTGGTCTCGGCCAGCGGATCGCCCACGCGCACGCCCGCCATGCGCTGCACCACCGCGTCGGTGAAGGCGTCGGCCACCGCCTCGTGCACAATCATGCGCTTGGCCGCGATGCAGCTCTGGCCCGCGTTGATCAGGCGCCCCGCGACGCACGCCTCGACGGTGCGCGGCAGGTCCGCGTCGTCCAGTACGATGTACGGATCGCTGCCGCCAAGCTCGAGCACGCAGGTCTTGACGTGCGATCCCGCGAGCTCGGCGACGGTCCTGCCCGCACGCGTGCTGCCCGTCAGCGTCACGGCCTGGACTCGCGCGTCGCGGATCAGGGCGCCGACGGCGGGCACGTCGATGAAGAGGTTGGTGAAGATGCCCGGGGGAAAGCCGGCCGCCTCGAAGAGCTTGACCAGTTCGAGCGCGCAGCAGGGAACGCTCGGGGCATGTTTGAGGAGGATGCCGTTGCCGGCGATCAAGGCCGGAATCGAGGCGCGCACGACCTGCCAGAGCGGGAAGTTCCACGGCATGATCGCCAGCACCAGGCCGAGCGGCTGATAGGTCACGTAGCTGCGGAGCGCCTCGGTCTCGACCGGGCGGTCCTCGAGGAAGCCCGGACCCAGGCGGCTGTAGTATTCGCACCCGAGCGCGCACTTCTCGACCTCGGCGGCGGCCTCGTTCAGGGGCTTGCCCATCTCCATGGTCATGGTCTGGGCAAGGTGGTGCTGGCGCCGGCGCAGCTGGACGGCCAGGGCCGCGGCGCGCTCGGCGCGCTTGTCGACCGGCACCCGCCTCCAGGCCTGCTGGGCCCGGTGCGCCGTCTCGACGGCCGCGTCGAGGGCATCGGCGGCCATGAAGGGGTATCTGCGGAGCAGCGTGCCGTCGGCGGGGTTGATGGTCGTGAATTCCACGGTCGGGTCCGGTCTGGGGGATGCGGTGGCAGTGGTGGTCGGCGATCCCGTTCGGGGCGCTTGGGGGGCGGCGAGGGCCGGGCTGCACGGCTTGTAGCACTAGCGCACGGCGGGGATCTCGGTCAAGATACCGGGTCATGATCGCACCCAGCTTCCCCAGCGTCCCGCTCGCCGCCCTGGATCAACTCTGGTTCCAGGTTAGCGGCACGGTCTGCAACCTTCGTTGTCGGCACTGCTTCATTTCGTGCTCGCCCGACAACCACTCGTTCTGGTTCATGACGCGCGAGATGGTGCGTTCGGCGCTGGACGAGTCGGCCGGCATGAACGTGAAGGAGTACTACTTCACCGGCGGCGAGCCCTTCATGAACGCCGAAATGGCGGAGATACTCGAAGACGCGCTGGCGTTCGGCCCCGCGACCGTGCTGACCAACGCCACGCTCCTTCCGCCCAGGCGCGTGGTCGCGCTGCGCGAGGTGCAGGACCGGCGCGAGCACGCGCTGACCTTTCGCGTGAGCATCGACGGGCATTCGCCCGAGACCAACGACCCGATCCGGGGCGAAGGGGCGTTCGACCGGGCCATGGAGGGGGTTGGGCACCTGGTTGCGGCCGGGTTCCGCCCCATAGTCACGGCCATGCAGAGCTGGCCCTGCGAAGACACGCCGAGCGTCCTGGAGGCGTTTCGGGACGCCCTCGGGCGCGTGGGGTACGAGGCGCCGCTGCTCAAGATCCTGCCACCGCTGCTGATCGGCGAGGAGGCCGAGCGGAACCGCGGCTACCGCGCCTGCGAGCGCGTGACCCACGAGATGCTTCACGGCTACGACCTCAGCCAGCTGCTGTGCACGCGCGCCCGGCTCGTCACTGCCAGCGGCGTGTACGCCTGCCCCATCCTGCTCGACCATCCCAGCGCCCGCCTTGCGGACACGCTGGCCGAAGCGGTCAGGATCGAAGCGCCGCTGGCGGAGGCGGCGTGCTACACCTGCTACGCGAACGGCGCGATCTGCTCAAACGCGACGACCGGGGTGGAGGGCGCCGCCGACCCCGCCGAGCCCGGCGCGTGCGACGCGGCTCCGGCCCCCTGCAGCGCCGTGCCCGCTAAAGCCCGTCGGGGTCGTACGGCAGCGGCGCCAGCCTGACCTCGGCGCGGTCCACCGCCAGCGCCGCGGTCGCGCCCGCCGAGCACGCCACGCCGCCGACGTGCCACGCAGCGGGGTCGTCGGGCAGGTCTCCCGCGTCTAGCAGCCCCTGCGGCGCGGCGGGGGCGGGGTCGACCGAGAACGACCGCAGCGGATGCCGCAGACCGAAGCCCAGCGCCTTGACGAACGCTTCCTTGCGGGTCCAGAGGCGGAAGAACAGGGCCAGCCGCTCGCGCTCGGGGGCGGCGTGCAGGCGGGCGGCCTCGTCGGGGGCGAACTGCTTGTCGGCCAGGGCGAGCAGGCGCTTGACCGGACGGGTCTGCTCGATGTCTACGCCCAGCCGGCCCTCCCGCGCCACGGCGATCATGATGCGCTCGCCCGAGTGCGACTGGTTGAAGGCCGGCCCGCCCGCGAGGAACGGCTTGCCGTGCTTGCCGAAGCGGAACCGGATGTCCTGCGGGGCGGTGTCGGTCCATTGCCCGAGAACGCGGCGCAGGTGGGCCTGCGAGACGGTGTAGCGGCGTCGGTGGCGGGCGTGGACGAGGCGGTCGGCGCGGGCGCGTTCCCGGTCGGACAGCAGGGCCCGCGCGGCGCGCGCGACCGAGTCGGCCACGTCGAGGCTTCCCTCCCAGATGTGGATCGTGTCCGGGTGGGGCGCGTCGGCATGGGGCGGCGGAGGCGTCATTGCTGTTGCCCGCGAAGTGGATGTCGTACCGTGAACGCTTCGGCCCTTCAGTCTGGAGTGTACACGCCATGCCCGACAGGTGCAGAATCGCCTATGTGGACGGCCCGCGCCTGAAGCGCGCCCTTCTCGCGGCCTGCGCGCACGCGCGGAAGTTCAAGGCGGAGCTCAACCGCATCAACGTCTTTCCGGTGCCCGACGGAGACACGGGAACGAACCTGGCGCTCACCCTGGATGCGATCGCCGGAGATCTGGCGGCTTCGCGCGAACGGCGGGTCGATCGCGTGGCCGCAGGGGTGGCCCGGTCGGCGGTGATGGGCGCCCGGGGCAACTGCGGGATGATGCTGTCGCAGTTCCTGATCGGATTCGCGGGCGGGCTGGAGGGTCGCGCGCGAGCGTACGCGGACGACTTGGGCGACGCCCTGGTGGCAGGGTCGCGCTCGTTGGACGGGGCGGTCGAGAAGCCGGTCGAGGGCACGATCCTGACGGTGGTGCGCGACTCGGCGGCGGTTGCGGGTGGGGTGGGTGGTGGGGGTGGTGGGGGCGAGGCGGGTGGTGGGGGCGAGAGTGGCCGTGGAGGCGGGGGCGGCGATGGCGGCGCTGTCGCGGATCTCGCGGACGTGATGAGGCGGCTGTTCGATGCGGCCCAGGAGTCGCTGGAGCGGACGCCGGAGCTGCTCCCCGCGCTGGCCAGGGCGGGCGTTGTGGACGCGGGCGCGAAGGGGTTCGTGCAGATGATCGAGGGGGTGGTCGGGCTCATCGAGAACGGGGACCAGGGAGGCGACGGTGTGGCGGGGCGGGCGCGGGGCGGGGCGGCGGTCGCTGCCGAAGCCGGCCAGGGCCGCCCCGACTGGTCGCCGATCGGCGCAATGGACCACCCGCTCGGCGAGGGGATCAGGCGCTACTGCACCGAGATCCTGGTGGAGGGGGCCGAGCTGCCGTCCGAGAACACCGTGCGCGAGGCGCTGTCCCCCGGTTCGGAAGAGCTGCTGGTGATCCGCAGCGGCGAGATCCTGAAGGTGCACCTGCACACCGACCACCCCCAGGACGCGGTCGAATACTGCGCCACGGTCGGCACGGTGGTGGCGCACAAGGCCGAGGACATGTTCGCCCAGTTCGAGGCGGCGCGTGGCGCGACCGCGGGGGCCGTTCGCCGCCCGGTGGGCATCCTCGTCGACTCGGGTTCGGACCTGCCCGACCGGGTTATGCACGCGCACGGGATCCACATGGTCCCCCTTCTTCTCATAGACGGCGAAACAACGCTGCGCGACCGGGTCGACGTGAGCGCCGAGGACTTTCTGGCGCGGCTCGACGGCGGCGGCCCCCTCCCGACCACCTCGCAACCGCCGCCGGGGCAGTTCAGGGAGGCGTTCGCGAGGGCCTCGGACGACTCCGAGGTGGTGGTGGCGATTCTGGTGGCGGCGTCGCTGTCGGGGATCTTCCGTTCGGCGGGGCACGGCGCGGAGCTGGCGCCGGAGTTGGACGTGCGCCTGGTCGATTCGCGCGCGGCGTCGATCCTGATCGGCCTCTTGGCTCTGAAGGCGGCCGAGCTCGCCGAATCGGGCCTGCCGCCCGACGAGATCGTCGCCGAGGTGGAGCGGATCCGGGACCAGTCGGGGATCGCGTTCACGGTGCGCAGCCTGGACCGGCTGATCGCGTCGGGCCGCCTGGGCGGTGTCGCGGGGCGCCTGGGCAGCCTGCTCGACCTGAAGCCTGTGCTGGCGCTGGGGCCCGATGGCAGGATCCGCGCGCTGGGCAAGGCGCGGGGGTCTAGGCGCGCGAGGCAGCTGCTGATCGAGAAGGTCGTGGCCGGAATCCCGGACGGGGCGCGCAAGGTGCGGTTCGGGATCGTGCACGCCGGAGTGCCCGAGGTGGCGGAACGGGTCCGCGCCGAGCTGGACGCGCGGTTTCCGGGGGCCGAGATCCTGGTCTCGCCCATCACGCCGGTGATCGCGACGCATCTGGGCGCCGGCGCCTGGGGGGTCGGCTACATGGTCGAGGATTAGCGCCCGTAGTCCTGCGGAGCACGGGTGAAATGTCGATCCCGGTGGAGGAAATGTAAAGACAACATTACAAGATGTAATGTTGTCTTTACATTGTACGCAGCGCTTGGCGCCCCGACACGAGCCAGTCGAACGTTGCCAGCTGGGCTTCCGACGGCTCTGCCGGAAGGGTGACCAGGATCGGGCGCGTCCTGCTCTGGTCGGGCATGTGCAGCACCATGTCGCCGGGATCGCCGGGAGGCTGAAACGGGCTTGAACGGCCGCCCGCGTCAACCGCGACCGGACGCCCGGGCGCGACGAGCCGCGCGATGAGGAGGCCGTAGTCGCGCCAGGCTTCGATGGGGTCGACTTTGCCGTCGGCAATGGACGGAATGAGCGTCTGCTGGTAATATGCAACCCCCTCCGCGTAGCCTTCGGGGCTGTCGCGCTTCAGTTCGCGCAGCTTCTCGCGGTAGTAGTCGCGAGGGTCCCGGGCGCCGCTGGCGGCCAGGGCTTCGGCGAAGCGGGCCTCGGCCGCCTGGGCTTGGTCGGGGCTCTGGTCCTGGCTTTGATCGCTGCTCATCGGGCGGCGTCGCTCCGGGGCCGTGGAGGGGAGGTGAGTCGCGCAGCCGGCCGACCGGCGAGCTGCGCGAGCGAGGCCGAGCGCGCCCGGCTGCGGGCGTGACGGAAACTGTACGGGGAAACGCGAGGAGACAATGTTGACCGGCTCGTTCAACCCGCGCGACGTGACTCCCGCCGAAGACTTCATGGAGCTGTCCTGGGAGATGTTCGGCGAGCTGTGCCGCGCGCTGGCCCTGAAGGTGGCGCAGTCCTACGATCCCGAGATCATCGTGGGGATCGCCAGGGCGGGCGTGATCCCCGGAGCCGTGGTCGCGTCCATGATGCGCCGCGACTTCTTCTCGCTGAAGATCACCCGGCGCGAAGGGGGCCGAGTGGTCCGCCAGCGTCCGTCGGTGCTCTCCGCCGCGCCGCGCCAGGCACGGGGCAAGCGCGTGCTCATCGTCGACGAGATCACCACCTCGGGCGACACCATGCGCCTGGCGCTGGCCGCGGTGCGCGAAGTGGGCCCCGCCGAGGTGCGCACGGCCACCAGCTTCGCGCGGACCCGGGGCTTCCGGCCGGACTACTTCGCCCTGGCCACCGACTCGACGCTCATCTACCCCTGGGACCGCAAGGTCTTCGAGTCGGGGGACCTGGTGGTGAACCCGCGCTACCGCGACGCGGACGCCTGAGCGGGGGGACGCCTTCGGACGCGCCCGACCTGGCAGAGCGGACGCCGCCGCGGCGCCCCACGGGGGCGAGCCCCTGACGGCGCCCCCCCGGGCCGCAAGCCCCTACTGGCCGTGCGCCATCGCCGATAGGAATTCGGCGTTGGTGTGGTGGCTCCCGATCCTCTCGATCAGGAACTGGGCCGCTTCGGGCGGCGGCATGTCGCTCAGGAAGTTGCGCAGAAGGTAGACCCGGTTCAGCTCCTTCTCGGTGAGCAGCAACTCCTCCCGGCGCGTCCCGGAGCGGTTGAGATCGATGGCCGGGTAGATGCGCCGGTCCGCGATCTCGCGGTCGAGCACCAACTCCATGTTCCCGGTGCCCTTGAACTCCTCGAAGATGACCTCGTCCATCCGGCTGCCGGTCTCGACCAGGGTGGTGGCGATGATCGTGAGCGAGCCGCCGTCCTCCACGCTGCGCGCCGAGCCGAAGAAGCGCTTCGGCTTCGCGAGCGCGTTGGCGACGACTCCGCCCGAGAGGATCCTGCCCGAGTGGGGCGCGAGAATGTTGTAGGCGCGCGCCAGCCGCGTGACCGAGTCCAGCAGGATCACCACGTCGCGGCCGAGTTCGACCTGGCGCTGCGCCTTCGCCAGCACCATCTCGGCGACCTGCCTGTGCCGCGCAGGCGGCTCGTCGAACGTCGAGGCCACGACCGCGCCCCGCACGCTCTCCTCCATCTCGGTCACCTCTTCGGGCCGCTCGTCGATCAGCAGCACCACCAGCTGCACCTCCGGGTGGTTGGCGGCGATCGCGTTGCCCATGTTGCGCAGGATGGTGGTCTTCCCGGCCTTCGGCGGCGACACGATCAGCGCGCGCTGGCCGAGCCCCACCGGCGCCACCAGGTCGATGATCCGCCCGGAGAGCTCGCCGCCCGGGATCTCGAGCCTCAGCCGACGGTTCGGATACCAGGGCTTGAGCTCCTCGAAGGTGGGCCGCCCCTTCGCGGTCTCGGGATCGAAGCCGTTCACGCTTTCCACGCTGCGCAGGGCGAGGTAGCGCTCCCGCCTTCCGGGCGGCCGCACCGGGCCCGCCACCGTGTCCCCGCGACGCAGCCCGAGCGACTGGATCTGCGCCGGGCTCACGTAGACGTCGTCGTCGCTGCCCACGTAGTTCCACTTGGGCGAGCGCAGGAAGCCGTAGCCGTCAGGCAGGATGTCGAGCACCCCATGCGCCTTCGGCGTCTCGTTGCGGGCCGCGAGGCTCTGGTGGATGCGGAAGACGAGGTTGCGGCGGGAGAGACTGGCGCTGTTGGGGATGTCCAGATCTGCCGCGTAGCCGCGCAGCTCCGCTACCGTGCTATTCTTGAGTTCGGCGATGTCCATCGGAAGTGTCGAAACGATTGCACACCCGTCCATGCAGGTCAAGATGGGCGACCACCTGTTCCTCACCCCCGGGGCTTTGACGTGGCCAGGCACAACAGGAGCGGCGCAGGGGTGGACCAGCTCGGATTCCGCTACCGGATAAGCTATCCCCCCGACTGGCTCGACAGCGTGCGCGTGACCCGCAGGCTTGCCAGCGGCAGGCAGTCGACGCGGACGATCTTCAGAAACCCCTCGCGCAACCCGGAAGTCGATCCGGGCGATCTGATCCGGGTGGGACTGGAGTCTCCCGAACAGGAAATGGCCATCGAAATGTCGGCCCGCACGGCCCCCGGCCAGCTGCACGAGATCGTGCTCGAATGGCGGGATCCGCGCGCGCCCGACCCCCGCATGGGCCGGGTCGGCGTCACGCTCCGCAGCTTCGGTCCGACCGCGCGCAACCGGGGCGCCATGGGACCGGCCACGGGACCGATGGACTATCTTTTCCGATGATCAATCCGTTGCTGGGGGCGCTGGCGTTCGTGGGGAACCGGACGGTCTCGGGCCTCGAGGGGATGGGTCGGGCGTGGGCGTTCGTTCTCGGGTCGGCGGGGTCGGTTCGCAACGTCGACGTGTGGCTTCCGCACCTGCTGCCCCAGATGGCGCGCGTCGGCGTGGCCTCGGTGCCGATTGCGCTCTTCATCGCGACGTTCACGGGCATCGTGATGTCGCTCCAGGCTTCGTACACGCTGACCGGCGCGATTCCGGTGTACTTCGTCGGCACCCTGGTGGGCAAGACGATGATTCTCGAGCTGGGCCCGGTGCTCACCGCGCTCACCCTGGCGGGCCGCGTCGGGGCCAACATCTCGGCAGAGCTCGGCACCATGCGCGTGACCGAACAGGTGGACGCGCTGGAGACGCTCGCCTACGACCCGCTCGCGTATCTGGTGGTGCCGCGCGTGTTCGCGGCGATCCTGATGTTCCCCATCGTCGTGCTGCTGGCAATGGGAATCGGCATCGCGTCGGGGTGGTTCACGGCGCTTCAGCTGCTCGACATGTCGTCGCCCGAGTTCGTGAAGGGGCTGCGCCTCTTCTTCGAGCCGTGGGACGTGTGGTTCGCCGTCATCAAGTCGGTCTCGTTCGGCGCGGTGGTGACCGGCGTGGGGTGCTGCTTCGGGCTCCGGACCGAGCGCGGGGCCGAGGGGGTGGGCCGGAGCGCGACCCGCACGGTGGTCGTCGCCAGCATGCTGATCCTCTGCCTGGACGCGTTCTGGGCCGCGGTGCTGCTGTAGTGGGCATCCACCTGACGGACCTGCGCAAGGCGTTCGGCCCGAAGGAGGTGCTGAAGGGCTTCACGCTGAGCATCGAGGACGGCGAGACCGCAGCGATCGTGGGCCCGTCGGGCATCGGCAAGTCGGTCCTGCTGAAGCATGTCGTGGGGCTGCTGAGGCCCGACGCGGGGTCGGTAGAGGTGGACGGGTTCTCGGTGCCCGAGCTGGACCGGACGGGGCTGGAGAGGCTGCGCCGCAGCATCGGCTACGTCTTCCAGTTCGCCGCGCTCTTCGACTCGATGACCATTGCCGAGAACGTGGGCATGGGGCTGCGGCGGATGCCGGGCTGGGACCGGCGCCGCATCGCGGACCGCGTCGACCACTGTCTGTCGCTGGTGGAGCTGGCCGGGATGGGCGACCGCTACCCGGCGGAGCTGAGCGGGGGGCAGCGCAAGCGCGCCGGGCTGGCGCGGGCGATCGCGCCCGAGCCGAAGTTCCTGCTGTACGACGAGCCCACCACCGGTCTCGACCCGGTGACCACATCTGCAATCGACCGCCTTATACTCCGTATGCGCGACGATCTCGGCGCCACGGCGCTCGTGGTCACGCACGACATGACCAGCGCGTTCCGCGTGGCGGATCGGATCACGCTGCTGCACAACGGCAGGGCGAGGTTCAGCGGGACGCCGGAAGAGGTGCGCGCGGCCTCGGATCCGGTGCTGAAGGGGTTTGTGGAAGGCGATCCGGATCTCTACTACGGGGACGGATGGAGACGCGAAGGGCCGCACGCGACAGGACAAGCGGGAGGACAGGATCATGGAACGTAGACGCGAAGCCCTGGTGGGACTGGTCGTGGTGCTCGGCATCGCCGTCGGGGTGGTGGGCACCATATGGCTGCAGGGCGGACTCAGGCGCGACCTGCTGGAGCTGCGCGCTGCCTCGCCGAGCGTGGGGCAGCTGGTCGCCGGGGCCGCCGTCAAGTTCCGGGGCGTCTCGGTCGGGCACGTCGACGCCGTGAACGTGGCGCCCAACGGCGAGGCCGTGCTGGTGCACCTGAGCGTCGAGCCCGACGTGGTGCTCCCCGCCGACGCCGCCGTCCTGCTCGCGCCCGAGTCCCTGT
Source organism: Longimicrobiales bacterium (assembly GCA_965221535.1). Taxonomy (GTDB): domain Bacteria; phylum Gemmatimonadota; class Gemmatimonadetes; order Longimicrobiales; family Gaopeijiaceae; genus Bin94. Next base: position 1,030,892 of record OZ244894.1, read on the forward strand.
TCGGCGACTGGCAGGCCGAGATCCTGAGCCGGGCCGACTTCGAGCTCATGTCGTTCCTGGACTACCCCGAAGAGGGCGTGCTGCCCGCCGCCGCGCTGCCCGACTTCTCCCGGCTCACGGCCACCGCCGACCAGATCGCCCGGCGCCTGACCACCATCTCGGAGCGGTTCGAGGTCGCGTTCACCGAAGAGACGGCGCTCAACCTGAAGAACGCGATCGACAACATCGGCGCCGTCAGCGACGGGCTCTCCGAGATCATCGCGCAGCAGGCCGCCCGCTTCGAGGACCTGTCCGAGGGGGTGAACGCGTCGGCGGCGGAGCTCGGGGCGGCGGCGCGCCAGGCCCGGCTCTCGTTCGAGCGCGTAGACGCGATCATCGCGAGCGCCGACGTCGACGGCACGCTGGGCGACGCGGGCGCCACCATGCGCAACCTGCGCGAGCTGACCGAGTCCATGAACGCGTCGCTGGGCGACCTCAGGTCGGCGGCGCAGCGCGCGGACACCGCCTTCGCCCGCCTGGACGAGCTGCTGGCCGCGGCCGGGTCGGGCGACGGATCGCTGGGGCGGCTGCTGGGCGACCCCGCGCTGGCCGACGGCGCCGCCGACGCCGTGCGCGAGCTGCGGGCGCTCATGGCCGACATTCAGGAAAACCCGCGCCGCTACCTGAGCTTCTCGATCTTCTAGGGAGGGGGAGCCAAAGTGGAGGAGGAGGCGATCGACGTGGAGGGGGCGGAGACCAACGCGGAGGGGGGGAGGACGAAAGTGGAGCGCGCGAAGACCAAAGCGGCGAACGGGCACCGGGGGCGGAGCGGGCCCTGGCGGATCGAGCGCAGCGCGGGCGGGGTCGTGGTGCGCCCGCTGGCGGGCATCTGGCACGCCCTGCTGATCCGGGACCCGTACGGCAACTGGTCGCTCCCCAAGGGGCACATCGAGGGCGGCGAGAGCCTGCGCGAGACGGCGGCCCGCGAGGTCGAGGAGGAGACCGGCATCAGCCCGGACGTGGTGGGGCCGAAGATCGGAACGATCGACTGGACCTTCCGGCAGGGGCGCGACACGATCCACAAGTTCTGCACCTTCTTCCTGATGCGCAGCCGCGCGGGCGAGCCCGTGCCCCAGCAGGCCGAGGGGATCACCGCGTGCGCGTGGATCCCGCTGCACGACGCCGCCGGGCGCATCCGGTACGCCGACACCAGGAAGGTCGTGCAGCGGGCGGGCGCGCTGATCACCGAGGCCGGCTGGTGAGCGACCGCGCGCCGGCGCCGGACCGAGGCGCCCCCGCCTGGAGGGCGGTCCAGGCCGCGCTCCTCGTCCTCGCCGGGGCGTTCTTCCTCTTCAGCATGCAAAGCGCCCTCAGCCCCTTCATCCTCTACTGCGTCTTCATAGCCCTGCTCGCGCCCTTCCGCACCCTACCCGGCCACGCGCTCCTCGCCTCCGTCGCCACCGTTCTGGTCTGCCTCTGGGTCCTCAGCACGGCGGGATCGCTCCTCGCGCCCTTCTTCCTCGCCTTCGTCCTCGCCTACATCCTCGACCCCCTCGCCGACCGCGTCTCCGCGCACCCGCGCATCGGGCGCACCGCAGCGATCTTCCTGATCCTCGTGCCCTTCCTCGCCCTCGGCGCGGCCACCATCGTCTTCGGCATCCCAGAACTCGTCACCCAGGCCCGCGACCTCGTCCTCCAGGCCCCCCGCGTCCTCGACGAGATCGCCACCTGGGTTCGCGGCCTCACCCCCGACTCCCTCGGCTTCGACATCCCGTTCGTCGACGAGCCAGCCGCGCTCGCCTGGCTCCAGCAGCTCGACGCCCAGGCCGTCGCCGACATGCTCGACTCGCGCCGCGAGGCCCTCACCCAGCGCGCCTGGTCGGCCGTGCTCGGCCTCGGCCGCGGCTTCGGCACCCTCGTCACCGTGCTCGGCTACCTCGTCCTCACCCCCGTCCTCACCTTCTACCTGCTGCGCGACTACGACCGCATCGTCGCGCGCGCCGCCGAGCTGCTCCCGGGGCAGTCCCGCACGCGCGTCAGCGAATACGCCCGCGAGTTCGACGACCTCCTCTCGCGCTACCTGCGCGGCCAGGTCCTGGCCTCGTTCATCACCGGCGCCATCACTTGGCTGGGCCTGCTCGTCGTCGGCTTCCCCTACGCCTTCCTGCTGGGCGCCACCGTCGCCGTCCTCGGGGTGATCCCCTACATGGGGGTGGCGGTCTCGCTCGTTCCCGCGCTCGTCATCGCGCTGGTCAGCGACGCCGTCGGCGCCTCGCTGCTCAAGGTGGCCGGCGTCTACGCGGTCGCGCAGGGGCTCGAGAGCGCCGTGATCAGCCCGCGCATCGTGGGCGATTCGGTGGGCCTGCACCCCGTCTGGGTGGTGCTGGCGCTGTCGCTCGGGGGCTTCTACTTCGGCTTCGTCGGCCTCCTCATCGGCGTTCCCCTGGCCGTGGCCGCCAAGCTGGCGCTGGCGCGCGGCGTGGAGCGGTACAAGCATTCGGCGCTGTACAAGGAAGGCACCCTGCACTCAGGTTCGACCCATGTCTGACAACTCCATCGAAGACGTCGTGATCGTCGGCTCCGGCCCCGCCGGCTGGACCGCCGCCATCTACGCCGCGCGCGCCAACCTCAATCCGCTCGTCTACGAGGGCGCGGGCAGCCGCACCATGATCCCGGGCGGCCAGCTCATGTTCACCACCGACGTGGAGAACTACCCCGGCTTCGCCGACGGCATCGGCGGCATCGAGATGATGATGGAGTTCAAGAAGCAGGCGCTCCGCTTCGACACCCGCGTCGTCACCGACGACATCGTCCAAGTCGACTTCTCCAGCCGCCCCTTCCTGCTGCGCCCCGCGGCCGGCGACGACGTGCGCGCCCGCACGGTGGTGGTCGCCACGGGTGCCAACGCGCGCTGGCTGGGCGTTCCCGGCGAGGAGCGGCTGGCCCAGAGCGGCGGCGGCGTGTCGGCGTGCGCGGTGTGCGACGGCGCCCTGCCGTTCTTCCGCGGCAAGCCCATCGCCGTGGTGGGCGGCGGCGACAGCGCCATGGAAGAGGCCCTCTACATGACCAAGTTCGCCAGCGAGGTCCTGCTCATCCATCGCCGCGACGAGCTCCGGGCCTCGCAGATCATGCAGGACCGCGCCCTGGCAAGCGACAAGATCCGCATTTTGTGGAACAAGGTCGTCGCGGAAGTGCTCGGAGACGAGGTCATCAGCGGCGTCAGGCTCCGGGACACGGTCACGGGGAAAGAGTCCGAGATTGCCGTCGGCGGCATGTTCGTGGCAATTGGCCACGACCCCAACACGGCATTCCTGCGCGGCCACCTCGACCTCAAGGACAACGGCTACGTCCGCCTGCCCACCCCGTGGCGCACCGAGACGAACGTGCCCGGCGTCTTCGCCGCGGGCGACGTAATGGACGACTTCTACCGGCAGGCCGTCTCGGCGGCGGGCACGGGCTGCATGGCCGCGCTCGAAGCCGAGCGCTTCCTGGCGCACGAGGGATAGCGCGGCGCGGTCACCGCAGCCCCAGCCCCCCGTCGACCGCCACGACCTGGCCGGTCACGTAGTCGGCCCGGGCGAGAAAGCGCACCGCGGCCACCACGTCGCCGGGGGCGCCGGCGCAGTCGAGCGGCACGGCCTTGCGCACCGCCGCCACCTGCGCAGGGGACCAGTGGTCGGGCGGCAGCACGTCGCCGGGCGCGATCGCGTTCGCCCGGGCCTCGGGGGCTAGCCGCAGCGCCATCACGCGGGTCAGGTGGAGAAGCGCGGCCTTCGACACCGAGTGATGCGGGTGGCTCGTCCAAGGGCGCAGCGCGGACAGGTCGACGATGTTGACCACCGAGCCGCGCGCCGCGCGCAGGAGGTCGGCGGTTTCGCGCACCAGCAGGAAGGGCGCGCGCAGGTTGACCGCCATCACGGCGTCCCACTCGTGCAAGCCGACCTGGAGGAGATCGTTGCCGACGAAGGTGGCAGCCGAGTTGACGAGCAGGTCGAGCCGGCCGTGCTCGTCCCGGGCGGCGGCGGCCAGCGCCAGGGCGCCCGATTCTCGCAGCAGGTCGGCGTGGACGCAAGCGACGCGCGCGCCGTGCGAGCGCGCAGCCAAGGCAACGGCTTCGGCGCCCGCGCGCGAACGGTTGAAGCTCACCACGAGGTCGTACCCGCTCTGGGCCAGTCCGAGCGCGATGGCCTTGCCGAGCCTGATGCCGCCGCCTGTCACCAAAGCGACTGGACGCCCTTGTGCTTGCATGCTCGGGCCTCTGCGTGTGGGGGCGGGCCTCGCGGGCCGTGGGTTGGAGCCCCGCCGGGGACCGGCTGGCCGCGGCCTCTCGCTATGTTTCGGGGCGCCTTGGCGGCGATTCCGCTCTTCGACACTTGCAACCAGCATACGATCATGTCCAAATCCCATCGAATCGAGAAGGACTCACTGGGCGAGGTCCGCGTTCCGGCGGACGCGCTGTACGGCGCGCAGACCCAGCGGGCGGCCGAGAACTTTCCCATCAGCGGGCGGCGGTTCACGCGGCGGTTCATCGAGGCGCTGGGGCGGCTGAAGGCGGCGGCCGCCGAGACCAATGCCGAGCTGGGGCTGGTGCCCGCGCAGCTGACCGACGCGATCGGGGCTGCGGCGCGCGAGGTCGCGGACGGCAGGTGGGACGACCACTTCGTGCTCGACATCTACCAGACGGGCTCGGGCACTTCGACCAACATGAACGCCAACGAGGTCATTGCGGCGCTGGCCAACCGGGCGCTGGCGGGCGCGGCGCGCGTGCATCCGAACGACCACGTGAACTACGGGCAGTCGTCGAACGACATCATTCCCACGGCGATCCACGTGTCCTGCCGGGCCGCCATACGCGACGAGCTGGTGCCGGCGCTGGCCGCGCTGCGCGACGCCTTGCGCGAGAAGGCGCGCGACTTCGACGGGATCGTCAAGTCGGGCCGCACCCACCTGATGGACGCGACGCCCGTGCGGCTGGGGCAGGAGTTCGGCGGGTACGCGGCCCAGGTGGCGAAGGGCATCGAGCGGGTCGAGCGCGCCGCCGAAGAGATGGCCGAGGTGGCGCTGGGCGGCACCGCCACGGGCAGCGGGATCAACACCCACCCCGAGTTCGCGGCGCGCACCATGGCCAGGGTGGCCGCGCAGTACGGCATCGACTTCTGCGAGGCCGAGGACCACTTCGAGGCCCAGGGGGCGAAGGACGCCTGCGTGTCGCTCGCCGGCGCGCTCAACACTGTGGCCGCGAGCCTCATGAAGATTGCCGACGACGTGCGCTGGCTGGCGAGCGGCCCCACATCGGGCATCTCCGAGATCCAGCTGCCCGCGGTGCAGCCCGGCAGCTCGATCATGCCGGGAAAGGTGAACCCGGTGATCTGCGAGGCGCTGATGATGGTGTGCGCCCGGGTCGCGGGGAACGCGACCACGGTCACGATCGGCGGCCAGCGGGGCAACTTCGAGCTCAACGTCATGATGCCGGTCATCGCCGACGCGCTCCTGGAGTCGATCACGCTGCTCGCGAACGGCTCGGCGGTGTTCGCCGAGCGGTGCGTCGCGGGCATTGCGGCGCGCCCCGAGCGGGCCCGCGAGCTGCTGGAGCGCAACCCGTCGATCGCCACCGCGCTGAACGCCTACATCGGGTACGACAAGGCGGCGGTGGTGGCCAAGAAGGCGGCGAGCGAGGGCAGGTCGGTGCGCGAGGTCGTCGAGGAGATGGGCCTGGTGGCGCCCGATCAGCTGGACGATGCGCTGGACGTGCGCGGCATGACCGAGCCGGGGATCCCGGGGAAAGACTATTGCGGTTCCCGAGATGCCTCTGCATAATGTCGGGGTGCTGGAGGGCTCGTATATGAGCCAACACTGGAGGAGCCGGGACTGCTTCCGGCTGAGGACGTCACGCCCCCACGAGGGGACGGCGAAGCCAGCGGGGGAGTCACCAACTCATTTAGCCCCGGGCTTCAGGTTACACCCTCCGGCACCTTGGGGCCGGCGCCCGACCATCGGGCGCCGGCCCTTCGATGTCTGGCGGGCGACTTCCCTATCTTCCGGGCGTCGGCCCTTCGACGCCCAGCGGGCGCGTTCCCCATCCTCCCAGGCCAGAGAGACGGCATGCCAAGGGTCCTGATCACCCGCCGGCTGCACTTCAGCGCGGCCCACCGCCTGGCGCAGCCCGAGTGGGACGACGAAAAGAACCGCCGCGTCTTCGGCGACTGCGCCAACCCCAACTGGCACGGCCACAACTACGAGCTCGAAGTCACCGTCGCCGGCCCCGTCGACCCCGACACCGGCTACGTCATGGACCTCAAGGACCTAAAGGACCTGGTCAACCGCCGCGTGGTCGACGACCTGGACCACCGCAATCTGAACCTGGACGTTCCCTGGCTCGACGGCGTCCTGCCCTCGACCGAAAACCTGGTCGTGCACATCTGGCAGCGGCTCGCGCCCCACATTCCCGCGCCCGCGGCGCTGCACAAGGTGGTGCTGTGGGAGACCCCGCGTCACCGCGTCGAGTACCGGGGTGACTAGCGCGGCCACTCCCGGCCCGTCCCGGCGGACCGCGCTGGTGGCCGGGGCGACGGGCGGGATCGGCGAGGCGGTCGCGAGACGGCTGGCCGCCGACGGCTTTCGGGTTCTCGTGGCCGGGCGCAGGGTGGACCGGCTGGAGCGCCTGGCGGCGGAGATCGGGGGGGTGGCGTTCCCGTTCGACATGGTGGACGAGGGGGCGGTGGAGGGGGTGGCCGGGCTAGTTGCGGCGTCGGCGGGGGGGTCGGGTGCGGGGGCGCCCGCAGGGGAGTCAGGTGCGGGGGCGCCCGCAGGGGAACCAGGTGCGACGGCGCCCGCTGCCGAAGGCGCCACCCGCAGCCTCGATGTGCTGGTCAATGCGGCGGGGGTGTTTGACTTGGCTTCGGTGGTCGAGACTTCCGGCGAGGTGCTGCGGCGGAATCTCGATGTGAATCTGGTGGGGGCCGTGAACCTGACGCGGGCGCTTCTGCCGGGAATGCTTGCTGCGGGGTCGGGGCTTGTGATCAACGTGGGCTCGGTGGCCGGATGGCGGGCCTTTCCGCACAACGGCGCGTACTCGGCGTCGAAGTTCGGGCTGCGCGGGTTTCACGAGGTGCTGCTCGAAGAGCTTCGCGGCACTGGGGTGCGGGCGTGCCTGGTGGAGCCCGGGGCGGTGGACACCGCGATTTGGGACCCGTTGGACCCCGATGGGTCGCCCGAGTTGCCGGGCCGGGGCGACATGCTGCGGCCCGACGATGTGGCGCGCGCGGTTGGGTTTGTGGCGGGGCTGCCCGAGGGGGTCGCGGTGCCGTTGCTGCGGATTGAGCGGGGGTGAGGGGGGTGGTGGGCGCGTGAAGGGGGTGGTGGGCGTGGGGTGGTGGAGGGTTCAAGGGCCGTGCGAGTCACTCGTGAGCGGCGCGTGAAGCCGTTGGCCGGAGCGGGCAGCCCTTCGTGAACGTGGCGCTTACCGAACATCTGGTTTGCCCGCGGTGTGGTCCGCCGTTTGGGCTGATTCTGCTTGCCCACGACGTGCGCGACCGCAGGATTCGGCATGGCGAGTTCGGGTGCGCGAACTGTCGGGACCGGTTTCCGGTCGAAGATGGGTTTGGGGATTTGAGGCCGCCGCCGAGGGGGGCGGGGGGTGGGGAAGGCGCGGGCGGGGCGGAACGCACCGCTGGGGTGGCAGACTCGGGCGTGGGCGAAATCGCACTTGTGCGAAAAGTAGGAAAAGTGCGAAATGTGGGAAAAGTGGGACGAGTTGGAAATGCGGCAGACGACCGTGCTGATGCGGCCACGCGGGGGCTGCGCCTGGCAGCCGCGCTGGGCGTGGCGGAGGGTCCCGGCATGATTGTCGTGCCGGACTCGTGCCGTGGCGAGGCGGCGGAGATCGCGCGGCTGGTGCGCGGTATTGAGGTGGTGGTGGTGGGGTGGGGTGGGCGGGGGCTGGCGGTCGATGGCGTGAGCGCGTTTGTGACGGGTCCGAGATTGCCGCTGCGCGATGGGGTGGTGCGGGGGGTGGTGGCCGAGGGGGGGAGCGGGGCGGGGTGGTGGGCCGAATATCTCCGGGTGCTGATGCCGGGAGGCCGTGTGGTGGTGGCGGCCCCCACGGCGGCGGCCCGCGACTGGGTGCAGGGCGCGGGCCTGGTCACGGCCCTGGACGACGCCGGCCTTCTGGCCGCCGCGCTGCCGTCGCCGGGCGCCGCGCCGCGCATGGGCCGCTGGAAGGGGCCGAACCGCGATCCCGCCGGTTGAGGGGGTCGCCCCCGGCGCGCGAGGTACCGGCTCGTCACTTGAAGGCACCGCCCCGCACTCGAAGCCACCGCCTCTGCACTTGAAGCCACCGCCCGCCGCTTCTAATTTTCCTCCCCCTTGGGGCCTGTAGCTCAGGTGGTTAGAGCGCACGCCTGATAAGCGTGAGGTCGGTAGTTCGAGTCTACCCAGGCCCATTCCATTTCATTCGAAGCGGAGGCCCTCGGAGCCATGAAAAGCCTACCCAAGCGGATCATGGTGTACGCCGAGGCCAAGCCGGAGGCCACGCCGATACAGGCGAAGGACCTCCTGCACCTTGGCGACCGGGCCGCGGTGACCCGGGCGCTTTCGCGCCTCGCGCGCACAAACCGGCTCATGCGAATCTGCCGCGGCCTCTACATGCGGCCCATCCAGACCCGCTTCGGACTTCGTGCTCCGCGCCGTGCGAAGGCGCTCGCGGCCCTGTCCGAATTCTGGGGCGAGACCATCGTCACGAACGGGGGCAGCGCGGCGAACTGCCTCGGGCTGACCACGCAGAATATGGTGCGTCCGATCTACTTCACGTCCGGCCCCGACCGCCAGTTGCACTTCGGGAGGCGTCGCGTGTCGCTACGCCACACTCCGCGTTGGCAGCTGAGCGCACCGGACAGGACGGCGGGCATAGTCATCCGCGCACTCGCGTGGCTCGGCCCCAACGAGGTCGAGCAGAGTCTGGATACTGTGATCCCTCAGCTCTCTGCCCAAGACCTGAGTGATTTGGCGAGCGTCCAGAGTGCCCTGCCCTCCTGGATGGCAGAGGCACTGGGCAGGCGCTTGGCTAATGTCTGAAGTCCCCTACGGACAACTCTCCAATGCCGCTAGGCTCGACGCGCTGGAGGTGGCGGAGAGCGAGGGTGCGACCGACGCCTACCTCTTGGAGAAGGACATCTGGGTGGTGGCAACGCTTCGCATCCTGTTCGACGCACCGTTCGGGCCGCACCTGGTGTTCAAGGGCGGGACGTCCCTTTCCAAGGCCTGGAGAGCGATCCGCCGCTTTTCCGAGGACATCGACGTAACCTACGACATTCGCGGCTTCGCGCCGGATCTGGTGTCCGGCGGCGACGAGGAGGCGCTGCCGCCTACGCGCAGCCAGGAGAGAAAGTGGAGCCGGGCGATCCGTCCCCGGCTAGCCGAATGGGTCCGCGACACTGCCGGCCCCCTCGTTCAGGCAGAGCTTGAACGGGCGGGATTCCCGGGCCGGGTTCGCGCGGACTCCCACCGTCTGTACGTCGGCTACGTCCCGCTGTTCCCGTCGCGTAGCGTCGTACGGCCGGATGTCCAGGTCGACTTCGGAGCGCGCTCCACGGGCGAGCCGCACACCGTGCGCCCCGTCGCCTGCGACGCGGCCGCGCATCTCCCGGACATCGCCTTCCCGGAGGCCAGGCCTGCCGTCATGCTGGCCGAACGGACATTCTGGGAGAAGGCCACCTCAATGCATGTCTACTGCCTTCAGGGCCGCGTTCGGGGCGACCGCTGGTCGAGGCACTGGCACGACCTGGCCCGTCTGGACGAGGCCGGGGTCGCGGGCCGGGCCGTGGCGGACCGCGAACTAGCCCTGTCGGTTGCCCGCCACAAGGCGATGTTCTACCGGGAGAACGACTCCAACCGCCAGCGGATCGACTACCATACCGCCGTCTCCGGCAACCTGCAGCTGGTTCCATCGGGCAGCGCCCAGGAGGCGCTGGCCGCCGACTACGCCAGCATGCTTTCCGCGGGGATGCTGTTGGACGAGGCCGAACCGTTCGAAACGCTGATGGAGCGGTGCGCGCTGATCGAGCAGAGAGCCAACGCCGTGCCCGAAGCCGGGGCGGAGGGGTAGCCGTACATCCCGCGACGCGGCTGGGGGCGGGCCTTCAGGCTTCTCCCGGCGAGCGGTACACTCCTTGCGAGGTTCCGTGGTTCGCGCCATGCTGAAACTGACCGAAGCGGCTCGCATTCCGGGTGCGCACGGTTCGCGTGGGCCGAGACTTCGTGGGCGGAGTCGCCAGTAGCCGCGCTAGGCAGGACGGCCCACTGGCATCGCGCCCCCCGGGCATTCTAGGAGCGATCATGGCGAGAAAGACGGGCAAGCAGAGGCGGAGCATCGCCACATACGAGCACCCCGGCAAGGATCGCGTGAACAACCCGCCGGTGGGGCTGGTCACGCCGAAGACCGACCGGGACGCAGGCGTGAAGACCTATGCGCATGATCCCCACCTCGACCCCGAACTCTCCTGGGCAGGCAAGGCCGAGCACACCTCGCTCCAGGTGCCCACCGTTTCGCTGCATGTCCACGAGCGGATCGATCCTCGCACGATCATTGAATCGGTAAGGAAGACCAACGGCAAGTCGGAGGATCAGGGGTCTCTGTTCTCCGATCCCGAGGAAAACCCGCCTCTGCGTCAGGCCATCGAGTTTTACCGACATCGGCACAACTGGACGAACCGGCTGATATCAGGCGATAGCCTCTTGGTCATGAACAGCCTGATCGAGAAAGAGGGCTTGGGCGGGCAGGTCCAGATGGTGTACATGGACCCGCCGTACGGTATCCGCTACGGCTCGAACTTCCAGCCCTTTGTGAACCGGAAGACTGTAAAGGACGGCCGGGACGAGGACCTAACCCAGGAGCCGGAGATGATCCGCGCCTTCCGGGACACATGGGAACTTGGCATTCACTCCTATCTCTCGTACTTGCGGGACCGCTTGCTAATGGCCCGCGAACTTATGTGTGACAGTGGAAGCTGCTTCGTGCAGATCGGGGACGAGAACGTTCACCTGGTCCGCAACGTCATGGAGGAGGTCTTCGGGCCAGAGAACTTCATGTCCCTAATCTCGTTCAGAACGAAGATCCCGTTAAATGCGGCTCACCTGCCGAACATTGCTGACTATCTGGTGTGGTACGCTAAGGACAAGAAGAGCGTCAAGTTCCGCAGGCTTTTCACCGCTCGGAGGACCGGTAGGGGGACCCAGTTCTCGTCTGCGCGCCTGCCTGACGGAAGCGTCGTAAGAGCTAGTGCTGTTCCCAAGGAGCATGAACACACTGCACGGTTCTTCCGTCTTACGGACTTGATGGCCACTGGCTATACGGAATCGTGTCACTTTGAGTTTGAGCTCGATGGACGGATTGCCCGTCCTAACCCGACCACGAGTTGGAAGACGACGCCCGAAGGGATGAGTCGACTGCGCGCGGCAGGAAGACTCCGCTGGCTTAGGACGGTCCCGGGGTACGTGTTCTGGGCGGACGACTATCCGGTGATGCAGATCACCAATCAATGGACAGACACGCAGGGAGCGGTTGGCAAGACGTATGCCGTACAGACGGCAAATAGAGTCTTGGAGCGTTGTTTGCTAATGACCACGGATCCCGGCGACCTGATCCTCGATCCAACCTGCGGCTCTGGCACGGCGGCCCACGTCGCGGAGCAATGGGGACGCCGATGGATTACCTGCGACACATCGCGCGTGGCCGTTACGCTTGCCAAGCAGCGCCTGATGACGGCGCACTTCGACTACTACCAACTCGCCCGTGAGGAGGAAGGAGTTGGTAGCGGTTTCCGTTACAAGACCGTTCCGCACGTAACGCTCGGCTCGATCGCGAACAACCCGGAGATCGCAGAAGGAATGACACGGGAACAGATTGATGGCGCTATCGCACGACACGCGCCTCAAGAGACTCTCTACGACCGCCCGGAACTTGACCGAACCAAGACGCGAGTCACAGGCCCCTTCACCGTCGAAGCCGTCCCGGCACCCACAGTTGCACCCATCAGCCGTTTCATGGTTAGTGAGCCCCAGCCAGCCGACGCTTCGGTGGCCCGGACCGGCCCGACGATTCGGGAAGCGGATTGGCGCGATGAGCTTATGAAGACCGGTATCCGGGGCAAGGGCGGCCAGCACATCAGGTTCGTCCGGCTCGAATCGCTTCCCGGCCACCGGTATCTTCACGCAGACGGCGAGAGCAAGCCCGATCCAGCCGATGCAGAGGGCGATGCGCTCGGAAATCGGATTGTCGTCTCGTTCGGTCCTGACCATGCGCCGATGGAGCAGCGGCAGGTCGAGGAAGCGGTTCAAGAGGCAAGTCGCTTGGTCCCCAGTCCATCGGTCATCGTCTTTGCTGCCTTCCAGTTCGACCCCGAGGCGTCGAAAGATATCGACGAGACGGAGTGGCCCGGTGCGACCCTGCTCAAAGCGCAGATGAACGCGGACCTGCTGACCGGCGACCTGAAGAAGAAGCGCGCGAGTAACGAGAGCTTCTGGCTCATCGGGCAGCCGGATGTGGCCCTTGAGCGCTTGTCCGACGGTGCCAACAACGGCAAGGTCCGCGTCTCGGTGCGGGGCTTCGACTACTACAACACCAAGACGGGCAACGTCGAGTCTGGAGGCCCGGACAAGATCGCCGTGTGGATGCTCGACCCCGACTACGACGGGCGCAGCCTCTTCCCACGCCAGGTGTTCTTCCCCATGGCGGGCGCTAGGGATGGCTGGACGAAACTGGCCAAGAACCTCAAGGCGGAGATCGACAAGGACCGTATGGCTGCCTACCGAGGCACGGAATCGCTTCCCTTCGAGCCGGGAGAGCATGGGCGCGCGGCGGTCAAGATCGTGGACGACCGGGGAGTGGAGAGTCTGAAGATCGTGGAGCTAGGCGAATGAAAGTGAAATGGGCTGCCGGAGCAATTGAGGAACGCGAACGGCTGCTGTCCCGCCTTGGGGCCTCCATGAGCGGAATCGTGGCGTTCTGCGACCGCTGGGGGCTTGAAGAGCTCGCGTTGTTCGGTTCCGTCTTGCGAGACGACTTCGGTCCGACGAGCGACATTGATGTGCTTGTCCGGTTCAAATCACCGCGAACGCCGGGACTCCTTGGGTTTGCCAGGATGCAGAGCGAGCTGGCCGACTTGCTCGGCCGCGAGGTCGATCTCGTGCACCGGCGCGCGATTGAGCAGAGTGAGAACTACATTCGACGGAAGGCGATTCTAGGGTCCGCACAGGTGATTTATGCCGCGTGAGGACTCTCAGTATCTGCTCGACATGGTGATCGCCGCAAGAAAGGCGTTGTCGTTCATGGACAGCATGTCGCTCGCCGACTTCGAGCGGGACCAGAGAACCGTCATGTCGGTGACAAAAGCAGTGGAGATCGTAGGCGAAGCGGCGGCACAAGTGAGCGAAGGCCTTAGACGGGCGAACCCCGACATCCCTTGGCGGCAGATCGTCGGGATGCGCAACCGACTGGTGCACGGCTATTTCGATATTGATCTGGCGCTCGTTTGGGACACGGTTCGCCGGGATCTTCCGGACCTGATTGCGCGGCTGCAACCGCTGATCCCGCCGGAGGCCGAATAGTGACAACGGCGACCATCGACCGACTGATCGTCAACGCCCCATACGTTGAGCCGACCCGGCACTGGCGCTACGATCGAACGACCCAACGATTCAATCTCGAGCAAGGCCGGAGGCCCGCAGGGTACGTGGTCTCGTCTGGAGACGCCTCCGCCTTCGACGATCCCGGCGTGTTTCGCGAAATCCCGCTCGTCAACCAGATTCGTGAGCGAGTCAAGGCATGGCGCGAGCGCGGCTATCCCGGGGTAACGGGGATCACCAAGCGACTGCTGGAGCATTGGCGTGATCCCGAGGAGTTCGCCACCCGCCGTTTCTTCTTCTGTCAGCTAGAGGCGGCCGAGACTCTGATCTGGCTCACCGAGGCTCCCCCGAGCGAGCGGGTAGGCATCGAGATTCCGTCGGACGGAGGCGACTTCACCCGGCTGTGCGCCAAGATGGCGACTGGATCGGGCAAGACCGTGGTCATGGCGATGGTGATCGCCTGGCATGTTCTCAACAAGGTTGCGAATCCGCAGGATACCCGTTTCGCTAGCAACGTCCTGGTGGTTGTCCCCGGCCTCACTGTGCGGAGCCGCCTGTCCGTCCTGAAGCCCACGGGTTCCGAAAACTACTACGAGGAGTTCCGCGTCGTGCCGCCGCCCATGCGCGACAAGCTGCGCCGCGGCAAGGTCGTGATTCGCAACTGGCATGCGCTCAACTGGGAAACCGAGGAGAAGATCGCCAAGAAGCGGGGTGTCGACAAGCGCGGCGCGAAGGGCGACGAGGCGTATGTGCGGGACGTGCTCGGGGAGATGTCGCGCGCCCGCAACCTGCTGGTTCTGAACGACGAGGCGCATCACGCGTGGCGCATTCCGGCCGGAAGCAAGCTCAAGGGCGTGAGCAAGGGGGCGGTAGAGGAGGCGACGAAGTGGGTGGGCGGGTTGGATCGCATTCATCGCTCGCGCGGAGTGCTCGCCTGCTACGATTTCTCAGCGACTCCGTTCGTTCCTTCTGGCAAGCATAGCTCGGAAGAGGCGCTCTTCGATTGGATCGTGAGCGACTTCGGTCTGAACGACGCGATCGAATCGGGTCTCGTCAAGACGCCGCGGGTGGTGATTCGCGACGACGCGCTCGCCGATGCGAAGACGTACAAGTCGCGGCTCTACCACATTTACCAAGACCCCGAGGTCAAAGACGACTTAACCCGGCGAGCGAAGCCGGAGGAGCCGCTGCCGGATCTGGTGACGAACGGCTACTACCTGCTCGGCTACGACTGGCGTGAGACCGCCAAGGAGTGGCGGGAACGCGGAAGCCCCACACCCCCGGTGATGATCACCGTTGCCAATCGCACGGAGACTGCCGCCCGAATCAAGCATGCGTTCGACCGCAAACGGATTCACATCGATGAACTCTGCGACCCGGAGCGCACACTGCACATCGATTCGAAGGTGCTGGATAAGGCGGAGGCGGCCGAGGAGCCGATCGCGAGGGTCGCGCCCGGAGACGCGGAGGCGGATGCATCCAGCGGCACCACCCTCCAGCTCACGGCGAAGCAGCGGGCCGAGCGGCTCAGGCAACAGGTGGACACGGTGGGGCGGCCGGGCCGCCCCGGCGAACGCATCCAGAACGTGATTTCGGTGAGAATGCTCTCGGAAGGTTGGGATGCCAAGACCGTGACCCACATCATGGGCCTCCGGGCCTTCACCAGCCAGCTCCTGTGCGAACAGGTGGTGGGCCGCGGGCTGCGCCGCACATCGTACGACGTTAATCCAAAGACGGGTCTGTTCGAAGCAGAGTACGTTAACGTCTTCGGCGTGCCCTTCACGTTCCTCCCTCACGAAGGTCGGGAGAACGGCCCGCCGCCTCCACCGAAGCCCAAGACCGCGATCGAACCGATCGCCGAACGCGCGGCAGACTTCTCGATTTCCTGGCCCAACGTCGTGCGCATCGACCACGCGTACCGCCCGCGCCTGTCCCTCGACATGGATCGGGTGGAGCCGCTGGATCTGGATGCGGCTAGGACAGCACAGATCGCCGAAGTCGCGCCGACCATCGACGGGAAGCCGGACGTTACGAACATCGATTCCATTGATCTCCAGGATCTTGCCCGCGAGTACCGCACCCAGCGCATAGTGTTCCAGGCGGCGGGCTATGTGTACGACAAAATGGAAGCAAATTGGCCGGGGAACCGCATGTTCCTGCTCGGCCAGCTCGTCGGGCTGATCGAGGAGGTCATGGCTTCCGGCAAGATCCGAGTCGCTCCCACTCTCTTCGCTGCAGACGACCTGAGGCGCCGGCTCGTGCTCACCCTCAACATGACGAGGGTGGTGCAGCACATCTGGGAGGCCATCCGTCCTGAAAACACCGAGAAGCTGGAGCCTGTCTTCGACCGGGATCAGCCCATCCGCTCCACCGGCGACATGCGGACGTGGTTTACGGGCCGACCCTGCGGCCCCACCGTCCGCAGCCACATCAACTTCTGCGTCTTCGACGGCACCTGGGAACAGTCGGACGCATTCGTCGTCGATCACGCGCCGGAGGTGGAGGCCTGGGTGAAGAACGACCACCTCGGATTCGAGGTCCTCTACGTGCACCGCGGCGTGGTCCGGAAGTACCGACCCGACTTTCTGATCCGCCTCAAGTCAGGAGACATGCTCGTGCTGGAAACGAAGGGCCGCGACAGCGACCGCGAGCGCACCAAGCGCAGGTACCTCGACGAATGGGTGAACGCCGTCAACGCGCACGGCGGGTTTGGTCGCTGGCGCTGGGACGTTGCGCTGGAGCCTGGTGCGATTCATGGGATTCTGGCGCGGCATGCTCGGGGGGATTCGGGGAGAGGTGGTCTGCACACATGAATGATCGTCCCCGATGGAATGAGCTCGCGCTCGACGACTTCACTCGACGGTTCGAGCAACGCGCGAAGTCACTTATGTGGTTCTTAGGTGCGGGAGCGTCTGCCGCAGGAGGGATTCCGACAGCGTCGGACATGATCTGGGAGTTCAAGCAGAGGCTGTTTGTGAGCCAACGGAAAGTCCCATTTCCGTCCGTGGAGAATCTGGCCAGCGATGCCGTGCGAAGCAAACTGCAGGCGCACGTCGATTCGATCGACGGACTTCCGGAGCGCGATTCTCCCGACGAATACCCTGTTCTGTTTGAGCGTGTGTACCCTGCGTCGTCGGATCGGCGCGAGTTCCTTGACAACAAGATCGATGGGAGCGCTCCTTCCCACGGCCATTTCGTGCTCGGTGCCTTGATGGCGGCCAAGCTCACACGGCTGATCTGGACAACGAATTTCGATCCGCTCGTGGCCGACGCATGCGCCAAGATCTTTGGCAGCACTGGCAGGCTTACCACGGCCGACCTTGATCGACCTGGCATCGGGGAGGACGCCGTTTCCAAGCAGAGATGGCCCGTCGAAATAAAGCTCCACGGCGACTTCCGGTCTGTCCGACTCAAGAACATACGCGAAGAGCTGAGGCAGCAGGATGCAAGACTGAGGCAGCTGCTGGTGGACACGTGCCAGCGCTTTGGATTGGTCGTGATCGGCTACAGCGGCCGCGACGACTCCGTGATGGACGCACTGGTCGAGGCCTTGAATGGGCCCCGTGCCTTTCCGACTGGCTTCTTCTGGTTGCACCACGGGAGCGGACCACCCCCCAGCCCGGTTGCGCAGCTTCTGTCCGAGGCGACCAAGAGAGACGTTGATGCTGCGTTGGTGCGAGTACACTCCTTCGACGAAACACTCCGCGACATCTACCGCGTTTGCAATTTGGTCGAGGTGGCTCCCCTTCGCCAATTCGAAGTACGGCGTAACCGGAGGAGTCCCGCTCCGCGGCCAAGCGGAAGACTGGGTGAACCGAATGTTCGTATCAACGCACTAGAGGTAGTTGAATTCCCGACTGAGTGCAGGCGGGTTGAATGCGACATCGGCGGGTACGCGGAGGTGCGGAAGGCGGTCGCTGAGGTGGATGCGGACATCCTCTTTACCCGCGTGCGGGCGGGCGTACTGGTGTTCGGAGATGACGGGGAGGTTCGTGCGACCTTTGAGAGGTACTCGATCTCTGCGTTCGAGCTTCACGCCATTGACAAGAAGCGTCTCAGTTTCGATAGCCGAGAACGCGAGCTGCTTCACTCCGCGCTTACCCGCGCCATTTGCCGCACGGGCGGGCTCGACTACATTCACCGACGCGGTCTGGATCTACTAGCTCCCACTGACTGCAATGCCCCCCAGTGGGATGGCCTCCGACAATTGGTTGGGGACCTTAGTGGCCCCGTGACGGACCACTCTGAGCTGATCTGGCGCGAGGGAGTCGGTACGCGCTTGGGCTGGGCCGACGACAAGCTGTGGCTCCTCGTGGACCCCCGCATCGTCTTCGACGGGCTATCGGACAGTAACCGGGATGCTGCTGCAAGCTTTGCCCGCGAAAGGACAGTCCGGCGGTACAACCGACAATTGGGTGCGTTGGTGACCTACTGGGTCGCCGCCATGGCATCCTCTGGGGAGCTCCGGGCTCTGGGTGTCGGGGCTGGAATGGATGCTCGCTTTCGTCTGTCCACGCAGCTGCCTGTTTCCGAGAGGGTGGGCGCGTGATGCTACCATTCGCACCCCACCTGCATTTCCCCGAGCCTCGACTGGCGTTTCACGCCGACAGGACCTCCGATACTGCCATCCATCCGCTCCGAGGCCTGGTACGGTTCGGCCCCTGGTCCCGCGGACTTGTTCCCGACCCAGTTCGCGTTGCGACGATCGCTCCGCAAAGGGACAGTGGCCGGCTTTACACGTTCCTGAAGGAGCTGCGGAAGCCACACCAGCCACGGGAGCGCGCGGACTACCTGCCGAAGTGGCCAGGGTTTCACGAAGTGTTCGGGATTCGAATGCAAGCGGCCGAGAGCCAGTGTCACATCAGGTTGGGTGACGAGATCGACGAAAGAGTTGAGAAGGAGCCGAATGCTCACACACTCCTGGCGGACTGCCTCGAGCGTGCGATTCATCGCTTGTGCAACTCCCGAGTGGCGCTCGACGTGGTCTTCATCTACCTGCCACGACGCTGGCGTACGGGGTTTCGTGGCGCGGCGCCAGAAGACTTCGACCTCCACGATCATCTCAAGGCCGCAGCAGCCACGAGGGGGATACCCATACAGCTCGTCCTTGAGGACAAGGCGCTTGCCTATCAATGTCGGGCGAGCGTGTCGTGGCGAATTGGCCTCGCGCTGTATGTGAAGGCAGGTGGCACACCGTGGAAGCTCGCGGATCAGGAAGAGGGCTCAGCGTTCATTGGGCTCTCCTACGCCCTTCGCACCAACGGTGCCGATGCGCCCCGCTTTGTCACAGCATGCAGCCAAATATTCGACTCGGGCGGCTCTGGTCTTGAGTTTGTCGCTTACGATGCGCAGGACTTCCATGTTCAACAGCACAACCCGTTCTTGGCCCGAACAGAGATGTACAAGGTAATGAGTAGATCGCTCGACCTTTACAGGCGACGACATGCCGGACGAACCCCCCGACGCGTTACCGTACACAAGAGCACCGAGTTCAAAGCGGAGGAGACCAAGGGTGTGTTCGACGCGTTCCAGCGAGGTGAAGATGTCGACCTGATTCAGGTCGTCCAAGATGTCGGTTGGCGCGGGATTCGCGTGCAAGGACCTGCGAGGGGCGGTGTGGGCGGGCAAGCAACAGCGTATCCTGTCCACAGAGGCACGCTGGTAAGCCTAGGACCGTACGAGTCCCTGCTGTGGACCCACGGCGACGTCGCCGGCATTCGCAGTCGGGGATCATATTTTCAGGGGAGCCGGGGGACGCCCCGCCCGGTTCGATTGATTAGGCATGCGGGGCACGGTACCTGGGATCATGTGGCGCGGACGACGCTGGCATTATCGAAGATGAACTGGAACAATGACAGTCTGTACGATCGCCTTCCGGTCACAATGACGTATGCAAGAGTACTGTCCCGAGTGGTGAAGCGGGTTCCCGGGATCGGCCACGGGGCATACCAGTTCAGGTACTTCATGTAGAGCCGTTGGCCGGTCCGTGACAATGACTAGCCTACAATTGAGTTGAGTGCGGCGCATGCCGCCTATGCGGATCACACGTTCCAGCATTCCGATCAGCGATTCCATGAGACCCGATCACCCCGGAGGAGCGGAGGTCCGACGGGATGGCGGGTTGTGAGGGGATGGAGTGGCGGTTAGCTGGCTAGCTGGGGGTTTGAAAGGGTTTGTCGCCCCCGGTGGGGGGGGCACGTTGATAGTTCACGAATCACGGTGAGGAACGTGGCTGAACTGCATGTTCGCGGTGCCCAGGCGTTCCCTGCTCAGGCATCGCTTTGGACGCTTGGGGCCTCATTCGTGGGGTCGTACAGCCTCCTCCTGGAGACACCCCTGAGCGTAGTGCGGTGCGGGTTGGTGAGGGAGCGGTCGAGGATGGCTTCACAGCGGGTGGAGGCGTGAGCCGCAATCGAATTCTCGCCCTCGCAGAGCAGGGAAAGGCGGCCCTCGAGCAAGAGGTCCACTATGCCGGGTGTGCCGGTCGGTGGTTGAAGCACCTGAGCCATCACGGCGGGGCAGGGCAAGGCGCCCTGCGCCACCGAGCACTTGACAGGCCGCCCCACGCCTAGGTACCCTTACGGTCCTACTCTGCTATCCGCCCGCGGTAGGTCCGCCGACCGGGCGCTGGTCATTCCCTCGGCCCGCACCCCCACCAACCAACCGCCATGTCACGAGGAACCGAGCCAGATGAACGCCCCTGCACCATTTGATACGCGGATAGACGATCCCGTCGGTGATGACGAGGAAGTCACTAGCGTCGTTCGATACGAGATCACTAGCTACGGTGCTGACATGCTTGTCGATGGCATCGTCAAGCGCATGGACGACGGTGCGATCTTTATTCCTGAGTTCCAGCGGAATTTCGTCTGGACGAAACCGCAGGCGTCCCGGTTCATCGAATCCCTGCTCCTCGGCCTCCCTGTACCCGGAATCTTCCTATTCAGGGAACCTGAGTCCCGGAAGCTGATGGTAGTAGACGGGCAACAGCGCTTGAAGTCCCTCCAGCAATACTACACCGGTATGTTCCGTAATGCACCTTTTGGCCTTGTCGGTGTATCGGAGGATCTCGCGGGTCGGACTTATCAGGAGCTCGCGCCAGAGGATAGGCGAGATCTCGACGACTCCATCATTCACGCCACAATCTTTCAGCAGGATGGGCCGGAGGACCGTAGTAGCGTCTATTCGGTATTCGAACGCCTCAACACAGGAGGCACTCCACTCCATCCGCAAGAGATTCGAGCGTGTGTCTACGGAGGTGTGCTCAGCAAGCTCCTAGCCGACCTGGCGCGGAACGAGCATTGGCTTGAAGTCTACCGATCCCAAAGCCCCAGGAAGAAGGACGAGGAGATTATTCTTCGGTTTCTGGCTCTCTACTGCGATTTCGACAGCTATGAGCGTCCCATGAAGCAATTCCTCAATAACTTTATGGAAAAACATCGAGATCCACATGACGACTTGTGTAAGAGGTTTCGCAGTGTGTTCGAGGCCACGATGGCGACGGTGGCTAACATGCTTGGACCGGAGGCTCTTCGCCCGAAAGGGGTCTTGAATGTCTCGGTTGCCGACGCGGTATTGGTGGGCATCGCGCACAGACTGGACAGGGGTCCAATCAACAGCGCACAGGCGCTGAGGGATGCTAATGAGAGACTGATCGATGCTATGGGTAGGGAGGAACTGTATAGAATTGGTACGACCGACAAGGAGCGGGTGGAGCGACGTGTCGCGTTGGCTCTCCAAGAGTACGACTCGGTACCATGAGTGTCCGTGACAGGAAGCGATTGGAGGTCCACATCGAGGCAGTTGTCACATTCTGTCGATCAGCTGATCTTGATCCTGCTATGCAGAGCCGATTGGCGCAGCTAGTTGCGATATGGGCTTCTGGGTACCTGGAGTCAACTGTCCGCGAGGTGGTACTGGAATACGTCAGAGGCAAGGCGCATCCGAAGATCGTCAATTATGTCAGTAGCACGTTGGATCGATTTGCGAATCCCAGAATGGAGAAGATTCTGGAACTTGTGGGTCGCATTGATCCAGATGCGAGCAAGGAGCTAGGGAAGTTTGCAGAGGGCGAGATCCAAGCGAGCGTTAACAGCATCGTATCTCAACGGCATCGCATCGCACACGGTCGTCCCAGCCAGCTGTCGATGGCGCAGATCGAGGACTACTTTAGGAGTGCACGGAGGCTGTGTGGCAAGTTGGACGGGCTGTTTAGGAGGTGAGGGAGAGGATGTCGACGCGGGACGAGCAGGTTAGGCTCTGGAGGCTCCTACCATGACTCTTGAAGACATCGTGGCGCTGGTCGACGCCCACGAGTCCGGGACTCGGGAGTTCAAGAGCACGACGGGGGAGCGTCGGAAGGCGGCGCAGAGCCTGTGCGCGATGCTCAACCATCGGGGTGGGCATGTGCTGTTCGGTGTTGCGCCGAAGGGCGAGATCGTCGGACAGCATGTACAAGTACGGTAATCACCTGACACCCGGCCTCGCCGAGGTCAGTTCTACGCTGCGGTCTTGGCCTCCTTTCTGGCTGCGCGCTTCCGGGTGCGTCGCTTCCGCGGGATCCCGGCCTTGAAGACCTCGTAGGGCGTCCGTCCCTCCATCCCGCGGCTGCGGTGGGGCCGGCGGGTGTTGTAGGTCTCAAGATAGCCGTCCAGGTCCTTCTGCATCTCCTCGAGGCTCTCGTACCAGATGGTCCGGCCCTTGATCCGGAGATGCTCTTCGAGGAGCGTGCGGCGGAACCGTTCGATGAAGCCGTTCGACTGGGGCCTGCCGACCTTGGTGGTCCGGTGCTCGATCTCCTCGAGCTGCAGGAAGAGCTCGTAGGGGTGCTTGTCCGGCCGGCCGCAGTACTCGCGGCCGTTGTCGCGCAGGATCGTCCGGACCTTCACCCGGTGCTTCTCGAAGAACGGCAGCGCGTGGTTGTTCAGGACCTGAACGGCGGTCACCGGCATCTTCGAGGTGTAGAGCCGGGCCCAGACGAAGCGGCTGAAGCAGTCCAGCACGGTCTGGATGCAGACCTTGCCCACCCCCTTCAGCGTGCCCGCGAAGAAGGTGTCCACGGCCACCAGCTAGCCCGTGGCGTTCACCTCGATGTGCCGCTCGCGATACTCGGGGTCGAAGCGTTCCAGCGCCTGGATCTGCTCCTCGCTCAGCTTGATCTTCCGCTTCCGGACCGTCTCCTCCAGCCGCAGGAGCCGGTGGTGGCGGGTCAGAAGGTCGTTGCGCATCCAGACGCCCCGCACACCGCCGGAGCTGACCTGGATCCCTCTCAGCATCAGCTCGTCCGCGACGCGCTGAGCCCCGTGCGTCGGGTGTTCCAGCGCGTGGGCCAGGATGGCTTCCTCGACGGGCGCGGGAACGCGGTTCGGGTGCGGCCCCTTCGCCCCCGGCAGCCGGTCGAGCAGGCCATCGGCGCCGTGCACCTGGAAGTTCCGCCGGATCTCGTAGAACTGCTGGCGGCTGTAGCCCACGATCCGGCACGCCTTCGAGACGTTGCCGAGTTCCTGGGCGAGCTGTAGCAAGGACAGCTTCCGGCGCGCTATCTTCTCTGCTTGGACGGTGGTCATTCTCGTTCTCCTCTCCAGTGGTCGTTGAGTGGTTTGAGCACTTCTCAACTAACCCCGGCGAGGCCGGTCTGGCCACCGTCCTTTCTTCTGGCCTACTGTCAGGTGATTACCGTACTACAACAGGCGGGGACTGGCGCGCGGAGCTGCGCGGCTACCGGATGGGTTAGTGGGGTCGTTGGAGCCATCCCGCTAATCTGCACACCGTTCCAACCGATCCGACAAGGGAGGTAAGGCTTGCCCGGGCGCACCAACCAGCGCTACCCGCCCGACTACAAGGCGCGGATCGTCGAGCTGGCGAGGGCCGGTCGCAGCGTGCCGTCTCTGGCCGAGAAGTTCGGTCCGTCCGACCAGACGATACGGAACTGGGTTCGGCGGGCCGATCTGGACGAGGGTCGGCGGAGCGACGGCCTGACGACGGAGGCGCGCAAGGAGATGATGCGTCTCAAGCGGGAGAACGACCGGCTGCGGATGGAGGGGGACATCCTCAGGGACAGCCGCGGCCTGGTTCGCGTGGGAGAGCGGATCGATCCCCAGCAGGGGTACGCGTTCATGAAGGAGAAGCAGGGCACCTATCCGCTCGCGGCCATGTGCAGGGTGCTCGACCTATCGACGAGCGGGTACTACGACTGGCTTGGGCGGGAGCCCTCGGCACAGGCGCTGCGCGATGTCGAGCTCAAGAAGCGGATCTTGACGAAGTGGGTCGAGAGCGGCGGGACCTACGGCGCTCCCCGGATCCACGTGGCGCTGCAGGCCGAAGGCGAGCGCGTGGCCCGCAAGCGGGTGGCGAGGCTGATGCGCGAGCTGGAGATTCGAGGGTCTGCAGCGCGACAGTCAGGGTGAGAGGCCAGCGGCAATCAGGGTGAGAGAGCGGGGACGGAAGCCATCGGGTGCGCCCGACCTCGCGGCCGAGCTGCTCAACGAATCCGTCACGACAGTCGAGCGGCAGATCCGCGGTCCGTCGGTTGATCCCGGAGCACAGGCGGGGAGCGACCCGCCGACGGACACGTACGATGTCATTCTCTCCTGGATCGAAGAGGACGAGGGGTTCGTCGCCGAGTCGCCCGAGCCGTCCGGGTAACGCCAGCGCACGGACACGTCATTCGGGTTTTATTTGGAGCAATTGGGGCTAATTGGGGCTAATTGGGGCTTATTGGGGCTTATTGGGGGCTTATTGAGGATCTATTGAGGGTCTATTGAGGATTTGTTGTCCTTTCCGGCCCCGCCCGACGCTCCCAAGTCTCCTGCAGGTTCAGCCACAGCTGCGGCGTGGTATCGAAGTAGCGAGCCAGCCGAACGGCGGTGTCCGGGGTCACGCCCTGGCGGCCGTTCAGGATCGCCGTGACGAGGCTGGCGGGGACGCCGAGCGCCTTGGACAGCGCCTCGGCTGACAGCCCGAGGGTGCCCATTTCCTCGCGCAGGATCTCGCCGGGGTGCACGGGTTTCATGCCGTTCTTCGGTGTCATCTCACACAACCTCCTATACTCTATCATAGTCCAAGATGTCGGCCGGCGGGACGCCGCGGGGCCATGCTCCTGCCAGCGTCCGGGTTGCGGGTGCCCGCATGGCTAGGTACCTTGCCCCCATCATGATGCGATCACCCGACCGACCCAGGTGCGCGACGCTGCTCGCGCTTGCGGTGTTCGCGTATGCCTATGCGGGGGTTCCGGTGCTGGAGCCCGAGTGTCTGGCGCATGGGTTCGGCGACGGTTCCATGGCGCACGCGGTCGAGCTCGAGCCGCGCGGTGCGTCCGGAGATGGGTCGCACGACGCCGAGCACCGGACGCACCAGCACCATGCCGACTCCTCGCCGCCCTCCGGCGGCTGGCTCTGCTTCAACGTGTGCCTTTGCGAGTATTCGAAGGCCGCGCTCGGGCTGGCAGCCTACGGCGGGCCCGTGGCCCCGCTCGCCTCCAGCCCCGGGAGCCCGTGTCCGGGGCCGGTGCTGATTCCCCGTCCCTTCTTCTGGATTCCTCCCGCCACCGGGCCGCCTGCCGGAATCTGACTGGGGGACAGCCGCGGCGACCCGCCGACGACGGTGTTCGCCCGTGTGTTCCCCGCCAGCCGAGGTGGTCCCGGCTTTGTCCGGCCGCCTGTGTCCCGACAGAGATTGATGTCCATTGGCAATGGGAGAACACACCATGAGAAGCATCTCTACACCCACGTTCCGCAGCGGCAGGCTGCTGCTCTGGCTGCTGGCGGCTTGGACCGCAGGCACCGCCCCCGCCCTCCACGCGCAGCAAGTTACGGGCCGCGTCCTCGACGACGCCGACGACTCTCCGGTTTCCGTCGCCGAAGTCCGCGCCCTGGGCACCGGCACCTGGACCACCACCAGCGCGTCGGGGGCCTTTGTGCTGACGCTCCATCCCGGCACCCATTCCGTCGAGGCGCGGGCCCTCGGGTATCGGACGACGACCGTCGAGGTGACCGTCGGGGCGGGTCAGCCCGAGCTGCTGGAGATCCGTCTGGCACGGCGCCCGCTGGCGGTGGAGGGAATCACGGTGTCCGCGCTGCGTCCGGATCTGATGCCGCGGGCCGAAATGGAGGACAGACAGGTCGACGAAGCCAATCCCAAGGACTCGGGAGAGCTGCTCAGGGCGCTCGAAGGGGTCGAGGCGGTGCGGCGGGGGCCGCTGGGCCTCGACCCGGTCGTGCGCGGCCTGAGGGAAACCGAGATCGGCACCTACATGGACGGCGCCCGGATGTTCCCCGCCGGTCCGGCCCGGATGGACTCTCCGCTCACGCACGTGGACCCGAGCGCGGTTCGTTCCATCGAAGTGGTCAAGGGCCCGTACGCGCTCACTTGGGGCGCGGGCAACCTGAGCGCGATTCGCGTCGAGACCCAGGCGCTTCCCGCAGTTGCGTCGGAGGCGCGGGGGAGTTTCGCCGGGGGGTTCGACTCGAACGTCGGGGCGACCGAGGCGACCGGCAAGGTCTACGGAAAGAACGGCGGCGTCTCGTACTTCGTGCACGGAGCCTTCCGAGAGGGCAACGACTATTCTCCGGGAGGCGGGGCCGATCTGATTCAGGGCGACTTCAAGTCGTGGGAGGCCCGCGGCAAGCTCGGGTTCGACGTGGCGACCAACGGCAGGCTGGTGCTATCGGGCGGGTACCAGGAACAGGGTCCGATCGACTACCCCGGGCGTCTGCTCAGCGCCGAGTTCTTCGAGTCGACCAACCTAATGGCCACGTTCGACTGGACGGGCAACGGGGTCGTGAGGGGCTTTCACCTCCAGGCGTACCGCAACCAGGTCGATCACGGCATGGACAACATCGACAAGCCCACGCGCATGGCCATGCCGAACCGGATGCCGCCGTTCGCGCTGGACGTGGCGGTGGATTCCTACATGTCGGTCAGCGGCGGGAGGGTCAGCCTGGATCTTCACCTGAACGACAACTGGGCCAGCGAAATCGGAGGCGACGTCTATCTGTCCAATCGCAATGCCCTTCGGACGATCAGCCGCCTCGAGACGGGCATGACCATGTTCGAGGACTTGATGTGGCCCGATGCCGACATCGACGACGCCGGCGTGTTCGCGCGCCTCTCGCACAGCCGGGCCAATGTTCGGCTTGCAGGCACCGTGCGGGCCGACTTCGTGCAGGCAACGGCGCATACGGTGAGCGACTTCTTCCAGGCCAACGCGGGCGCCGACCTCGACGCGACGGAGCGCAACCTGAGCGGCGCAATGACGCTGTCGGTGGACTTGAACAGAAACTGGAGCATGACGGGCGGCCTTGGCTCGGCGGTCCGCACGGCCGATGCGAACGAACGCTACTCGGACAGGATCCCCGCGTCGAAGGCGCAGATGTCCGCCGAGTTCATGGGCAATCCCCAGCTCGCCCCCGAACGCTCGCTGCAGGGCGACATCTGGGTCGATGGCAGGTTTGAACGCTTCACAATTCATCTGGGTGCCTTCGGGCGGAAGATGTACGACTACATCACGATCGAGGCCACCGATCTGCCCAAGCGCCTTCCCCTGTCGCCCAACACGGTGTTCCGCTACGTGAACGGCGAGGCCACGTTCAGGGGTCTCGAAAGCTCGCTGACGGTGGCGCTGAACGACGCGCTGACCTGGGACGTCGGCATCTCGCAGCTGTCGGGGCACGACAACGAGGTGGACGAGCCCGCCATCGGCGTGTCCCCGCTGCGGACTTCCATGGGTCTCCGCTACGAAGAGTCCACCGGCCGCTTCTACGCCGAGGGACGGGTCCGGATGGTCGGCGGCCAGGACGACGTCGCCAGCTCCCGCGGCGAAGTGCCGACGCCGGGATACCAGACCGCCGACCTGCGGGCCGGCTACGGGCTGATGAACGGCGTAACCCTGCGCGGCGGCGTCCTGAACATTTGGGACGAGCACTACTCCGACCACTTGAACGCAAAGAACCCGTTTACGGGCATCCCCATACCCGAGCCAGGGCGCATGTTCTTCATCGACGTCGCCTGGAGCTTCTAAGGAGACCCCACCATGACCGCCACCACCCCGCACGGCGACCGTCGCGCTCCCTCCCCCACCACCCCACCCCACCCCACCACCTCACGCCCCGCGATCCGGGTTGCGGCTGCGCTCCTCGTTGCAGCGCTCGGCGCCCTCACGCCTCCCGTTCCGGCGGCGGGGCAGGATGTGGCCACGTCGGCGTTCGCGTCGATGCAGTACCGCCACATCGGGCCGCTCGGCAACCGGATCACTTCGGTGGCGGGGGTGCCCGGCGACCGCTTCACGTACTACGCGGGGGCGGCGTCGGGGGGGCTGTGGAAGACCGAGGACGGCGGCGTGAACTGGCGACCGGTGTTCGACGACCAGCCGGTTCACTCGGTGGGCGAGGTCGAGGTGTCGCAGTCGGATCCGAACATTGTGTGGGCGGGGACGGGCGAGCCGTTCATCCGGTCGAACGTGTCGATCGGCAACGGGGTGTGGAAGTCGACCGACGCGGGCGAGACGTGGACGCACATGGGGCTCGAGGGGACGGGCAGGATCAGCCGGATCATCGTGCACCCGACCAACCCGGACATCGTGCACGTGGCGGCGATCGGGCACGGGTACGCGCCGCAGCGCGAGCGGGGGATCTACCGCACGCTCGACGGGGGCGAGTCGTGGGAGCACGTGCTGTTCGTCGACGAGGAGACGGGCGCCAGCGATCTGGTGATGGACCCGAACAACCCGCGGATCCTGTTTGCGGGCACGTGGCAGATCGCGATCCGCACCTGGACGCGCACGTCGGGCGGGCCGGGAAGCGCCATTCACGTGTCGCGCGACGGGGGGGCGACGTGGACGCGGCTGAGCGGCAACGGGCTGCCGACGCGCGACGTGGGGAAGATCGCGCTGTGCATGAGCCGCGACGATTCCCGGCGCATCTACGCGCTGATCGAGACGGGCGACGGGGTGCCGTGGGAGGGCGGCGACACCGACGGCGGCGAGCTCTGGCGCTCCGACGACGGGGGGCACGAGTGGGCGCTGGTCAGCCACGACCGCGACCTGGCGGGACGCACGGCCTACTACACGCGCTGCGAGGTCAACCCGGACGACGCCGACGAGGCGTACTTCATTGCGGCGGCCTACAGCACCACCCTGGACGGCGGCGTCACGTCGAGCGCGCCGGGGTTCCTGGAGGGGCCCACCTGGGACAGCCACGACATGTGGATCGACCCGACCGACGGCGCGCGGCAGATCGTGGGCGGCGACGGCGGGCTGGCGATCTCGGGCAACCGGGGCCAGACGTGGTACAGGCAGCAGCTGCCGATTGCGCAGATGTACCACGTGACGGTGGACAACGCCGTGCCGTACAACGTGATGGGCAACCGTCAGGACGGGCCGTCGGCGCGGGGGCCGAGCAACAGCCGCACGGGCAGCGGGTTGTTCGGCGTGGGGATTCCGCGCTCGGCGTGGCATTCGGTGGGGGGTGGCGAGTCGGGGTTTGCGACGCCCGATCCGACCGATCACAACATTGTGTGGTCGAGCGCGTCGGGGGTGGGGGCGGGGGGCGGCATCGTGTCGCGCTGGGACGCCCGCACGCAGCAGCACCGCGAGGTCGAGGTGTGGCCCGAGTCCACGACGGGGCATCCGGCCGACTCGCTGCGCTACCGCTTCCAGTGGACGTTCCCGCTGCTGATCTCGCCGCACGACAACAACACGCTGTACGTGACCAGCCAGCATGTGCACCGCACCACGAACGGGGGGCAGAGCTGGGAGGTGATCAGCCCCGACCTGTCGACCAACAACCGCAGCCGCATGGGGATTAGCGGCGGGCTGACGCCGGACAACATTGGCGTCGAGTACTGCTGCGTGATCTACGCCTTCGACGAGTCGCCGATCGAGCAGGGCGTGTTCTGGGCGGGGACCAACGACGGGCTCATGCACGTGAGCCGCGACGGCGGCGCGACCTGGATCAACGTGACCGACAACATTCCCGACCTGCCGCCCGACGGGGTGGTGCGGGGGATCGACGCCTCGCGGCACCAGATGGGCAAGGCCTACATGGTGATCGAGCACCACCAGGTGGGCGACTTCGAGGCCCGGGCCTACAAGACCGACGACTACGGCGAGAGCTGGACCTCGATCGCCGCCGGCATCGACGACGGGGTGCTGAGCTACACGCGCTCGATCCACGAGGACCCGGTCCGCCCCGGCCTGCTCTACCTGGGGACCGAGGCCGCGGTTCACGTGTCGTTCGACGACGGCGCGCGCTGGCAGCGGTTCCACACCAACCTGCCGCCCGCGCCCATGTACGGTCTGGTCGTGCAGGAGCACTTCAACGACCTGGTCGTGGGCACCTACGGGCGCGGGTACTGGATTCTGGACGACGTGACGCCGCTCCAGCAGCTCACGCCCGAGGTGGCTGCCAGCGACGTTCACCTCTTCGCGCCGCGCTCGGCCTACCGGTTCAGGCCCATCTCCGAGCCGTTCACCATGTTCGACGACCAGTCCGACGGCGACAATCCGCCCTACGGCGCGTCGATCAACTACTGGCTGCGCGAGGCGACGGACGACAGCGTCGCGATCGAGATTGCGAACGCGGCCGGAGAGGTGGTTCGCACGCTGGCGGGCACGGGCGACGCGGGCGTGAACCGCGTGTGGTGGAACCTGCTGAACGAGTCGCTGCCCGAAGTGCGCATCCGCACCAAGCCGCTCTACGCCGACGACATTTCGCTGGGCGAGGATCGCTGGCGGCCGCTGGCGGGCGGTCCGCTGGGCGGCCCGGGCCCGGGCACGATCCTGCAGCCGCCGGGCACCTACACCGTCACGCTCAGGGTCGGGGACGAGACCCACGTGCAGGAGCTCGAGGTGCTGAAGGATCCGCACTCCGAGGGCACCATGGCCGACATCGAGGCGCAGCTGGGCGCGCTGGCCGACATCCGCGCCGACCTGGAGATCGCCGGCGAGCTGATCAACAGGGTGGAATGGGTGCGGCGCCAGGTGCTGGACACGCGCGCCGTGCTGGCCGACCGCGACGACGCCGAGGCGCTGGTGGCGGCCGCCGACTCGCTGAGCGAGCGCCTGGTCGCCGCCGTGGACGGGCTCTACCAGCTGCGCGCCACCGGCACCGGCCAGGACGCGATCCGCTACCCGACGCGCCTGATGGAGCGCCTGGGCTACCTGTTCGGCACCGTGTCGGTGGGCGACTTCCCCCCGACCGACCAGCAGGGCGAGGTGCACGCGGTGCTGAAGGAGCGCTTGGCTCGGATCGCCGAGATGATCGAGGTGGTGCTGGGCGACGACCTGGCCGAGTTCAACCGCCGAATCCAGTCGCTGGGACTGGGGGTGATCTCGTAGGCGGCGCGCTTGGGGGGCGGGCGTCGCTGGCGCCGAAGCGGTGGCCTCTTGCGGCGGCGCGCGCCCCTACGCGTCTTCGATGGCCGCGTCCTCGATACCCGCGATCACCTCGTCGTGGGTGGGGTGCCGCCCCGTGGCGCGCTTGGAGAACACCAGCGCCCCGTTCGCGACCACCTCGAACTTGCCGCCCCCCGACTTGATGAACTCGATTTCGGCCGCGGGAAAGCGCTCCTGAAGGGTTGCCGCCAGACCGACGGCTTTGGGCTTGTAGTCTCAAACGGCGCAGTATTCGATGGAAATGCGCATCACGCTCTCCGGTTGGGCGGGGGGGGCTGGTGCAGGGGGGCTGCTTGCGGGGACCCGAAATGTTGCGGACATTCGGCGCTCGGGTCAATGACCATGTAACGCCAACGGGACGTTGCCGAATGTCAACAGAACATTACAAAATGTCAACAGGACTTTACAACGGGCGCGGGGCGCGTGGGTCTCGCGGGCGCGGCCCCCTGGCGCGCGACCCGCGTGCGGCGGCTCTCTCGCCTGCCAGCGTTGCCGTCCACGCCATCCTGGCCGCGCTCCTAGCGGTCGCCTGCGAGACCCCGCCTGCAGAATCGGGGGCCGGAGGATCGGACGACCCCGCGGCCGCCACCGACCCCGCGGCCGCCACCGACCCAGCTGGCGCCGCAGACTCCGCCGACCCCGACCCCCAGACCGACACCGCCGCCCCCGACCCCGAGGCCGCGATCATCCGCCTCGACCCCAACGACCCCAACCTGGAGGTGTGGCGCGACCGCGACATCTCGGGCGATCCGCCGCGCGAGCCGGGGCCGATCGCGGTGGGGTCGGTGCTCACCTTCTTCGGGCTGCCGATGGCGCGCACCTTCGAGGATCTGGAGGCGGGCGAGGTCGAGGTGGCGTTCATGGGCGCGCCCGTCGACATGGGGGTGGGGTTTCGCGGCGCGGGCGAGGGGCCCAACGCGCTGCGGTCCATGCGCCGGAGCACGGGCAGCATGGAGACGATGGTGAGCTGGCGGCGCGAGCTGGTGGCGGTCGACTTCGGCAACGCGCCGATCGACAACCTGAGCGTGGAGCGCAGCATGGAGCCGATCCGGCGCATGGTCCGCGAGATCGCGCAGGCCGGGGCGATCCCGGTGATCATCGGGGGCGACCACTCGATCGAGTTCGCCAACGTGGCGGGGCTGGCCGACGTGTACGGCAAGGAGAACGTGGGCGTGATCCACTT
This sequence comes from Longimicrobiales bacterium, assembly GCA_965221535.1. Classification (GTDB taxonomy): domain Bacteria; phylum Gemmatimonadota; class Gemmatimonadetes; order Longimicrobiales; family Gaopeijiaceae; genus Bin94. The sequence continues at coordinate 1,063,063 of OZ244894.1, forward strand.
CGACGCGCACTACGACGCCGGCGGCACCCGCAGCGGACACCTGATTTCGCACGCGCAGCCGGTTCGCCGCCTGGTCGACGACGGGCACATTCTGGGGCGCAACTTCATCCAGGTGGGGCTCCGGGGCAGCTGGCCGGGCCCGGAAGGCTTCGAGTGGATGCGCGAGAACGACCTGCGCTATCACACAATGGCCGAAATCGACCGCGACGGCTGGGGCACGGTCATGCAGCGGGTGCTGGACGAGGCCAACGACGGCCCCGAGTACCTGCACATCTCCTTCGACATCGACGTGATGGATCCGGCCTACACTTCGGGCACCGGGACGCCCGTGCCGGGAGGCCTCACGCCCCGCGAGGTGTTTCCGATTGTGCGCGGCCTGTGCTCCGAGAACAATGTTGTGGGCTTCGACCTGGTCGAGCTCAATCCGCTGGTCGACCCCGGCTACACCAGCGCCCTGAACGCAAAGCAGGTTGTGGACGAATGCATGACCGGGATCGCGCTGCGCAAGCTTGGCCTTGGCAACCGCGACTACCTGAGCCCCCTGACCCGGCGAGACGCCAGGAGACAACCATGAGCCCGCACTCGCTCCGCCCACACTTTCTCCGCCCGCGCGCCGCGACGACGGCGTCCCGCACGCACAACACCCGCGCCGCCGCGGCAATGGCCGCGCTTGTTCTCATCAACGCCCTTGCGCCCTCGGCTGGGCACGCGCAACGCTTTTCGATCGAGGACGTGCTCAGTCCCGGCTTCCCGAGTCAGCTCGTGTCGGCGAAGGATGCGGACCGCATTGCGTGGATTGAGAATGAAGAAGGGCGGCGCAATGTGTTCACCGCGGTCGCGCCCGAATACAACCCCGTGCAGCTTACGCGCTTTGAGGATGACGACGGGCGCGACCTTTCCACCCTGCGCATTTCCGACGATGGCTCGACCGTTGTGTTTCTGCGCGGGCATACGCCCAATCGGGAAGGCTGGATCGCAAATCCGGCAAGCGATCCGCGCGGTGCGGAGAGAGCGGTGTGGGCGGTTGGCACGGCGGGCGGCGAGCCGTGGCGCGTGGCCGAGGCGTGGAACGTGGCGCTGTCGCCCGACGGGGAATGGGTTGCGTACGCCAAGGACGGCGCGATCTATCGTGCGCCCGTCAATCCCGGCGTGGCCTCGGTCGAGCCCGAGCGTCCTCTGTTCAGCGTGTTCGGCGAGCAGAGCAACCCCACCTGGTCCCCCGACTCGCGCAGAATTGCGTTTGTGAGCGACCGCGACGACCACAGCTACATCGGCGTCTACGACACGGGCAACCCCGGGATCACCTATGTGGGCGCGGGCGTGGACCGCGACACGAGCCCCGCCTGGTCGCCCGACGGGACGCGCGTGGCGTTCATCCGGCGCCCGGGACTGCCCTTCGGCGCGCGGGCCGACCTAGGCGGCGCAGACCCCGGCGACCTGCCCGACGGCATGACCGAGGCGCGGTTCGCGGGCGGCTACGACTTCTCGATCTGGGTCGGCGACGTGCGCACAGGCGAGGCCGCCGAGGTTTGGCACAACGAGCCCGGCGACGAAATCCACAGCGAGGTGCGCTCGGTGTTGTGGGCCGGCGACCACATCATCTTCCAGGCCGAGCCGCATGGGTGGCGGCGCTACTACTCGGTGCCGGCGTCGGGCGGACCAACCGACCATGCGGGCGCCCTTGCGGCGGCACCCGGCCCTGCGACCGAGCTCACGCCCGGCGACGGGATCGCCGAGTACATCTCGCTCTCGTCCGATGGCCGCACCCTTTTCTACGCGACGAACGCGGGCGACATCGACCGCCGCCACCTCTGGCGCGTGCCCACGTCGGGCGGCACGGCGCGGCAGTTGACGCGCGGCGACGGCATCGAGACCTACCCGGCGGCGCTGTCGTCCGGGCGCGACGTGGCCGTGCTGTACGCGAGCGCGAGCCAGCCGCTGACTGTTGCGGTGGTGTCGTCCGACGGCGGCGACGCGCGCACGATCCGCGAGCTCCCGGCGCGCTACCCGTTCGACGAGCACGTGGTGGCCGAGGCGGTCACGCTGGAGGCCGAGGACAGCTACGAGTTCTACAACCAGCTCTTCCTGCCGCCCGACCTGGAGCCCGGCGAGAAGCGCCCCGCCATGGTCTTCATACACGGCGGATCGCGCCGCCAGATGCTGCTTGGCTATCACTACATGCACTTCTATCACATGGCCTTTGCCATGAACCAGTACTTTGCCAACAAGGGCTACGTTGTGCTGAGTGTGAACTACCGCAGCGGCATCGGCTATGGCCGCGAGTTCCGCAATGCGCCGGGCCGCGGGGGACGCGGGAACACGGAGTACCTCGACATCCGCGCGGCAGGCGAGTACCTGCGCGACCGCGAAGACGTCGACCCGGCGCGCATCGGACTGTGGGGCCTGTCGTACGGCGGCATCCTGACGGCCCAGGGCCTGGCACGAGACTCGGACCTGTTCGCCGCGGGCGTCGACATCGCCGGCGTCCACCTGTGGGGCAACTCGATCGACCCCGAATCGGTCTCGTACCAGTCCTCGCCGATCGCCGAAGTCGAGAACTGGACCTCGCCGGTCCTCCTGGTCCACGGCGACGACGACCGCAACGTGGCCTTCTCGCAGACCGTCGGCCTCGTGCAACTGCTCCGCGCGCAAGGCGTCCCGCACGAGCTGATCGTCTTCCCCGACGACGTCCACTCGTTCCTGCTGCACAAGCGCTGGCTGCTCACCTTCAACGCCACCGATGACTTCTTCGACCGCCACATGGGCGGCGGCGAGGCGGTGAGCGCGGGGGGCGGGGTGGGTGGCCGATGAGCGAAGCGATCGCGCCCCCGACGACTCAGGACAGCACTCGGGAGTGGGCCCGGATCCTCGAAGCGAACCCGCAGATCGACCGAGGGACGCTGGAGCGGAGCCGCCAGGTGGAGCGGCAGCTGGCGGCGGTCGGCATCAAGCTGGGCGGCTATCGGCTGGAGCCCGCGCTTGGCGGCACGGCGACCAAGCCGTCGGAACAGCCGCTCGTGCGCCGGGCGAATGCTGGAATGAAGCTGGGGGAGACGACGAGCTTCGCAGGAACCCTACGGCACTCGCGCCAAGGTGCCTGACTGGTCAACGGTTACCCCGGTGTCGTATCTTCGAATGGGTAGCTCAAGCCCCAACGTGTAGCCTGCACAGGAGGAAGACCCGTCGCTACTGTTGATCGACGCACCCAGCAAGCGAATGAGACCTCGGCCGAGGCTGGCCGACCACTCTCCCCGATGACCGCAGACTCGTGTCCGAGCGACATTCGCGACGCTCCGGCATACCCCGTGCAAGCGGCAGCACGCCATGTGCGCGTTCCGACTTCGACCCTCCGCTATTGGGTCGGCGGCGTCGCGGGCCGGAGTGAGGACACGCCGCCCCTCCTACGATCTCCGGGAAACGGAGACTTCCTGTCCTTCCACAACCTCGTCGAAGCCCACATGCTTCGAGCGCTTCGGACCGTGAACGGTCTCCGAATGAGCCGTGTGCGCCGGGCGATCGCGTTCGCCGAAGGGGAGATGGGCTTGGATCGTCTGCTGCTGCGCGACGGTCTGTGGACGTCTGGCCAGAGCTTGTTCCTCGACCATCTTGACCACCTAGTCGACCTCACCAAGTCCGGCCAGATGGCACTTACGGCGATTCTCGCCTCCTACCTGAAGCGAGTGGAGCGGGGAGGCGACGGACTCCCGGTCAGACTGTTTCCGCTGCGGGAGGGCTGGTCGGACGATCGGAAACCCGTGGTAATCGACCCGGCGCGTTCCTTTGGCCGCCCCACGCTCGCCAACTCGGGTGTCTCCACACAGGCGGTGGTCCGGCGCATCGACGCGGGAGAGCCTCCGGCAGCTGTGGCCGAGGATTACGGAATCGGAAGCGCAGAGATCGAGTACGCCATGATGTACGAACGGGCTGCTTGAACCGCGTCCTGTTCGTTGACCGGGATCTAGGATCCCGGATCCTGCCAGAGATGCTGGAGGAGGCTGGCCTTACCATCCGGCGACACGACGACCTCTTTGACCAGCGGACTCCCGACGCCGAGTGGCTGGCCCATGTGGCGCGACGAGGATGGATCTCGGTGACGGGTGATCAACGCATTATCCGCCAACCGCTTGCGCGGGCCGCAATCCAGCGCCTTCGCGCGACCGTCCTCGTCTTGGTTGGCAACCATGCCCCCACGGCGGAGTTGGCCCAGAATCTGGTGAACACATGGCCAACCATCGAGCGACGGCTGGCCGAGACTGAGCCGCCCGTGTGCATCAAGGTGTACCGCCCGAGCCCCAAGTCGCTGGTCGCCGAGGGGAAGCCCGGCAGAGTCCAAGTTCAGAGGCTGTCCGATTGATGGGGTCGGCACGAGAGGGCGGCAATCCATTAGCGAAGCGCGACCGTTCAGCAGAGTCCGATTCCACGGCACGGTGGAAGATCTTCTCCCGGACGACCAGTTCCGCTCCCTGGCGAGGCAGATGTGCGCCAACGACACCTCCGGGGGGGCGCCAAGCCGGATCGTAGCCCGTGAGAGTGAGCTCCTGAAGCCGCTTTCGTGCTGGGCTCTCCCGAAGTCCCTGAACCGGCTGCCGCGCCGCTCCCCCCCCGCTCAACTCACCGGCCGCAACGCCCCCCTCAGCGCCTCCACCCCTCCCACCACCGGCAGCGCCACGCTGGTTCCGGCCAGGTCCACGGTCAGCGTGGTGCCCGGCTCCGGGTGCACGGTGAAGTACTTGTCGCTGGAGAACACCATTAGGCCGATGCGCGCGCCTGCCGGGATGACCTGGTCGTCGGGCTGGAGCGCGAACTCGAGGTCGACGAACTCGCCGGGGACGAGGTCGGCGCCGGAGCGGGGGCTGGCGATGTTGTCGGCGGCGGCGTTGGTGGGGTCGGCCCAGCCCTTGGTGATGATGTTGTCGTTGATGTTGTCGCTGTCGGTCCAGGGGAGCGAGACGAGCCAGACGGACAGGTTTGCCGCGGCTGCGTCCGAGGCCACGCGCACGCGCACCGTGGCCACGCCCGAAAGGTGAACATCACGCTGGAGCGCCGGTGTCGCATATAGAAGCCGGTGGTTCGACCATTCTGCCGCAGCGAGCTGGCCGCCCTCGAAGGCAAAGTTGTCCACAATGCCGCCTGTGCCGGACGCGTCGCTGGCGTTGAGCGACAGGGTGCCGGTCCAGTTGCCGTCGCCTGCGGGATGCAGGGGGACGCCCTCGGACTCGGGGTGCGGGTAGTCGGGGTAGGGGGTGGGCTGGCTGCGGTCGTCGGCCTCGCGCACAATCCACGCGCGCGGGTCGCTTTCGACGCCGTTTTCGACGCCCAGGACGTAGCGGGTGAACCAGCGGTTCATCATTTCGAGCGGCGGGGGACCGCCGTGGCCGCCCTGGTGGAAGTACATCTGCACGGGCACGTTGCGCGCCTTTAGCGCCTCGACGATGCGGTGGCTGTGCTCGGGCATCACGTTCCAGTCGTTGAACGCGTGGGCCATAAGGGTGGCGGTGCGCACGCCGTCGATGTGGTTGAGGTAGTCGCGGCCGGCCCAAAAGTCGTTGTAGTCGCCGGTTGTGCGGTCGAGCTCCGCATACATCTCGTCGCGCACGGTGTCAATGCAATAGTCGCGCACGTCGGGGTAGCCGCTGAAGATGAAGTCGAAGAGAACGTCGATGTCCTCGCCGGGATAGCCGCCGGGCGAGCGCACAAGGCCGTTCGAGCGGTAGTAGTGGTAGTACGACGTGTTGGGCGCAACGGGAATGATCGCCTCCAGGCCCTCGACGCCGGTCGTTGCGGCCGCCAGGGGCAAGGTGCCGTTGTACGAGGTGCCGGTCATGCCAACCTTGCCGTTTGCCCAATACGCCTCGACCTCTTCCCCGCCGTCGACGGTGGCAAAGCCGCGCGCGCGCCCGTTCAACCAATCGATCACGGCCTTTGGCGCAAGCGACTCGTTGGGCCCGCCGACTGTGGGGCAGCCCTGCGACTGGCCCGTGCCCGGCGACTGCGAATGCACAACCGCGAAGCCGCGCGGCACCCATGTGCGAATGTGCGAGTTGGAAATGACGGGCTGCTCGGCAATGTGCCGAATCGTGGGCGGAAACGGGTCGCGGGGCGGGGGATCGCCGCCAACCTCCTGCCGCAGGTCCCAGAAGTGGTCCCAGTCGGTGCCCGCAACACCCGAATAGTACGGACTCGTCTCGTAGACAACCGGCACCCGCAGCCCCTCGCTCTCGGTTTGCGCCTGCCGCGTCACCGCAACATGCACGCGGTCGGGCCGCCCGTCGCCGTCGGTGTCGAACTCGGTCTCGACCCACAGATCGTGCCGAATCCAGGTCGCCGAATCGGCAAAGGCGGGCACAATCTGCGCCTGGCCGTCCTCGACCACGGGGCCGCTCTGGGCGGCGATCGGGTTGGCGAGCGCGCAGAAGAGGAGTAGGGGGAGGAGGGCGGCGATGGCAGCCGCGCCGCGCACGTCGCGCAGCCGGCTCCGGTGTGGGTTGCGGGGGCGGACGATGGTCATGTTGGCGTTCCTGTTGCGGAATCGGGGTTGTGGCGCGCGGGCGCACTCGGCGGCGCTCGGGCGGCGGTCGTCTACATTGCGAAGAAACGTATCACGAACAGGCCCGCAACCGTCACCACCGCCGGGCTCAGGTCTGCCGCGCGCCCGGCCAGCAGCTTGACCGCGGCGAAGGTGATGAACCCCAGACCGATGCCCGTCGCGATGGAAAACGTGAAGGGCATGGCGATCGCGGTCACGATCGCGGGGACCGCCTCGGTCAGCTCGCCCCACTCGATGTCGCGAAGGGCGCGCGCCATGATGCAGCCGACGAAGAGCAGCGCCGGTGCGGTCGCGTACGAGGGCACGGCGGTGGCCACCGGGGCGAGCAGAATCGCCCCCAGGAAGAGCACGGCGACCACCACTGCGGTCAGGCCCGTGCGCCCGCCCGCCCTGACGCCCGCCGCGCTGTCGACGTACGAGGTCGTGGTCGACGTGCCCAGCAGCGCCCCCACCATGGTGGCGGAGCTGTCGGCCACCAGGGCGCGGCGCAGATCGGGGACCCTGCCGCGCTCGTCGGTCAGGCCGGCCTCGTTGAGCACGGCGACCAGCGTGCCGCTCGTGTCGAACAGGTCGACCATGAGGAACGCGAAGACGATCGCCAGGAGCCCCACCTCGAACGCCGCCGCGATGTCGAGCTGCAGCAGCGTCGGCTGCAGCGAAGGCGGCGCGGCCACCAGCGCGGCCGGAGGCGGCGACTGCCCCGAGACCCAGCCCACCGCGGCCACGATCAGGATGCAGATCAGCACCGCCCCCGGCACCTTGCGGTGCTCGAGGGCCACGATGCCGAAGAACCCCAGCAGCGCCAGCACGACGGGCCACTCGGCCAGCGTCCCGAGCGTGACCAGCGTGGTGTCGCTCGCCACGATCATGCCTGCGTTCTGCATGCCGATAATGATCAGGAAGAACCCGATCCCGGCCGCGATGGCCACCTTCTGCGAGCGCGGGATGCCGTTCACCAGCCATTCGCGCACGCGCAGCACCGACAGCGCGAACATGAGCGCGCCGGAACAGAACACGGCCCCCAGCGCGACCTGCCACGAGAGGCCCATGGTGCCGACCGCGATCGCCACGAAGTAGGCGTTCAGCCCCATGCCGGGGGCCAGCGCGATCGGGTAGTTGGCGTAGAGGCCCATGACCAGCGACCCGAAGGCCGCGGCCAGGCATGTGGCCACCAGCACGGCGCCCGGGTCCATGCCCGCCCCGCTCAGCACCAGCGGGTTGACGAACACGATGTACGACAGGGTGAGAAAGGTGGTGCATCCGGCCAGCACCTCGGTGCGCACGGACGTGCCGCGCTCCTGCAACCGGAAGATGGTCATTGGGGTGGGGCGGTTCTCGGGTGGCGGAGGCGTAAATGTAAATCCGACATTACAGAATGTAATGTTCTCATTACAGTGGGCGGGGTCAAGCGGGGGCTCGTCGGACGAGTCCGCCCGCCCGCGAGTCTCCGGCGCCCGCCTGCGGGCTGGACGCCCGGGCCGGGTCAAGCGCCGCGCGCCCACACTTGACGCGCCGCGCGCGCCACCGGAATCTGTCACGACGCCCGCCGCTGCCCTCGCGCACGGCGACCACCCCACGCAACGCACCGAAGAGGCCCCATGCGCACATCGTCCCGCCGCCCCCTCGCGGCTTCCGCCCTCGCCCTCATGGCCACCGTGGCCCGGGCGGCGCCCCCCGCCCCCGCCCTCACGGCCACAGTGGCCCGGGCGGCGCCCCCCGCCCTCGCCCTCATGGCGGCGCTCGCCCTGGCGGCGCCCCCCTCGCCCGCGTCCTCGCAGCAGGCGCCCGACCCCGCCGCCTACACCGCCCTCGAGTGGCGGCACATCGGCCCCGAGGGCAACCGCTTCTCCGCCGCCGCGGGGATCGTCGGCGACCCGCACACGTACTATGTGGGCGCCGCGTCGGGGGGGATCTACAAGACCACCGACGGCGGCGTGCACTGGGACGCCATCTTCGACGACCAGCCCGTGCAGTCGATCGGGGCGCTGCGCGTGGCCGAGTCCGACCCGAACGTGGTGTGGGCCGGGACGGGCGAGGGCAAGATTCGCAGTCACGTTTCGATTGGGCAGGGGGTCTACAAATCCTCCGATGCCGGGGCCACGTGGACGCTTATGGGGCTGGAGCGCACCGGGCGGATTCCGCGCCTCCTGATCCACCCCTCCAACCCCGACATTGTGTATGTCTGCGCGCTTGGGCACGCCTACGGGCCGCAGCCCGAACGCGGCGTGTACCGCACCACCGACGGCGGCGCGAACTGGGAGCAGATCCTGTTTGTGGACGAGAACACCGGCTGCTCGGACATTGCCATGGATCCGGCCAACCCGCGGACTTTGTTTGCGGGCACCTGGCAGCTCAAGATCCGCACGTGGGGGCGCAGTTCCGGGGGTCCCGGGGGCGGTCTGCACGTGTCGCGCGACGGCGGAGACACCTGGACCAGGCTGAACGGCCCGGACAACGGCATCGGGCTGCCCGAGAAGCCCGTGGGCAAGGCGCCTGACGAATGCTCAGATGTACCATGTGACGGTGGACAACGCGATCCCGTACAACGTGCTCGGCAACAAGCAGGACGAGCCCACGTACCGCGGCCCGAGCAACAGCCGCATACAGGGGCAGCGCCGGATCACCGGCATTCCGCGCGGAATGTGGCACCACGTGGGCGGCGGCGAGAGCGGGTGGGCCACCCCGGATCCGACCGATCCGAACATCGTGTGGTCCTCTGCGTCGGGGTCGGGCATGGTGGGCGGCATTGTGGTGCGCTACGAGGAGGACCGTCGCCAGTACCGCGCCGTCGAGGTGTGGCCGGAGCAGAGCCGGGGCGCGGCGTCGGGCGTGCGCTACCGCTTCATCTGGGACGCGCCGATCCACATTTCGCCGCACGACAACAACACCGTGTACGTGGGCAGCCAGCACGTGCACCGCACCCGCAACGGGGGCCAGAGCTGGGAGGTGATCAGCCCCGACCTGACGCTCAACGACCGCAGCCGCATGGGCCTGTCGGGCGGCCTTACGGGCGACAACATCGGGGTCGAGTACGCGGGCACGGTCTTCGGCATCGCCGAGTCGCCGGTCCAGGAGGGGCTCATCTGGGCGGGCACCAACGACGGGCTGCTGCAGGTCACGCGGGACGGCGGCGCAACATGGACCAACGTTACCGCAAACATGCCGGATTTGCCGGAGTGGATGGGCGTCCGTTCGATTGCGGCCTCGCGCTACGATGCGGGGACGGCGTACGTGGCCATCGACGGCCACCAGGTGAATGTGCGGGACCCCTACGTGTATAGAACCCGGGACTATGGCGCGTCGTTCGAGAAGATCACCGACGGGATTCCGCCCAGCATGCTCAGCTACACCAAGGTGATCGTCGAGGACCCCAAGCGGCGCGGCCTGCTCTACGTGGGCACCGAGAACGCCATCTACGTCTCGTTCGACGACGGCGACAACTGGCAGCCGCTGCAGAACAACCTGCCCGCCGCGCCGGTGTCGGGCATTGTTGTGCAGGAGCACTTCGGCGACCTGGTCGTCGGCACGTACGGCCGCGGCTTCTGGATTCTGGACGACCTGACGCCGCTGCAGCAGGCCACGCCAGAGGTGATTGCGTCGTCGTCGCACCTGTTCGCGCCCCGCGACGCGTACCGCTTCCGCGCGATCACGCCGCCGTCGGTGCCCTACAGCGACCCGACCGAGGGCCGGGACCCCGAGTACGGCGCGTCGATCAACTACTGGCTGGCCGAGCCTGCGGCAGACGCCCCGACGGTCGAGATCGTGGACGGGGCGGGCGATGTGGTGCGCACGCTGGCCGGCACCAACGCCGCGGGCGTGAACCGCATCCACTGGGACCTGCGCGACGAGCCCAACGGCCCCATCCAGCTACTGACGAGCCCGATGTACGCCGAACACATACAGGTGGGCGACGAGGGCCGTCCCGCGCCCGGCGGCCGGCAGATCTCGATCCTGATGCCGCCGGGGCGCTACACGGTCCGCCTGATGGTGGGCGACGAGGTGCACGAGCAGCCCCTTACCGTGATCAAGGATCCCCACTCGGCGGGCTCCGAGGCCGACATCGCCGCCCAGGTGGCCTTCATTCGCGAAGTCCGCGACGACGTGGTCGCGGCGGGCGAGGCCGTCCACCGGGTCGAGGCCATCCGCGTGCAGCTCGCCACCATGTCGCGCTTCGCCGACGAGGAAGCCCTGACCCAGGCGATCGCCTCGCTGCGCGACGAGCTGATCGAGCTGCAGATGAACATGGTCGACCTGCGTCTTACGGGGCAGGGCCAGGACGGCGTTCGCTTCGAGGCGAAGCTGCTGCAGAAGCTCGGCTACCTGACCGGCGCGATCGCGGTCGCCGACTTCCCGCCCACCGACCAGGAGATGGAGGTGAAGGCGCTGCTGCACGAGGACCTGCGGGAACATCTGGAGGCGCTGGACGCGCTGGTCGAGGGCGAGTTGGCCGCCCTGAACGAGATGCTGCGGGCGCGGGGGATGCTGATCATCGCCGACCACGGGTAGAGCGGCGCGGTTTCCGGCCGGCCGGTGCCGCGCGCGCCGGGTCCCCGCAGCGGGGACTTGGCCGGGCGCGGCTACCGCTCCAGCACGCAGTACCGGTAGAGCCGGAGCGTCTCGCGCCAGTCGTCGGGGTACCCCGCGACCAGGTCGCCCTGCCCGAACTCTTCGGCGAGGCCGAAGAAGGAGCCGTCTTCGGCCACCCTGAGCGGGGTCTCGTTCTCGAACGTCGCCAGATCGGCGAAGCCGGTCGGGAACGAGGCCCCCATCGCGCGCTCCACGCCTTCGAGCCGCTCGACGTCGGCGGGGTTCGCGGATTCGCGGTCCTGCAGGTCGACGCCGAAGTAGTCGAAGGCGATCCGGAACGACGTCATGGCGCCGGCCAGCCCGTTCAGGAAGGGCATGATGCTCTCGGGCGGGAGGTACATGGTGTTGCCCTCCCAGACGATCAGCGTGGGCGCGCCGGCGTCGAAGCCTAGCTCGGCCAGGCCGGCGGGGACGTCGGCCTCCAGGTAGTTGGCGGGGACCGACGGCGGCTGCGCGAGCCCGCCCTTGCCCAGCACCGCGCGCTTGAACGCGATGACGGGCCCCTGGTCGACCTCGAAGAACGCGACCTTGGCGTTGCCGTACTTGTGCGCGCGCATGTCGAAGCCGCCGCCGAGCAGCACCACCTGGCGCGCGCCGTCGGCGATTCCGCGCTCGACGAAGCGGTCGAAGTAGCGGGTGCGGAAGCGCACCATGGTGGTCGACGGGGGAAAGGCGGCGTCCAGCTGCCGCGCCGCGCCCTGCGCGCGCTCGTTCGAGAACCACGCGGCGTAGGGGTCGTTGAAGAGCGGCTGGGGCTTCTCGGCCTCCAGCGCGCGGATGGACGCGATGACGAACGCGGTCGCGCCGATTTCGTTGATGTCGATCATGGTGCTCCTTCGGGTGGGTGGAGTGGTGGTGGCGATGCACTACAATACCACGGGCGCCGGGCTCGTGCCTGCGGGGGGCCGGGCTAGGCGCCCGCGGGGTGCCGGGGCGCCGGGCTCGTGCCCGCGGCGTGCCGGCGTGCCGGGCTCGTTGCCCGCGGTGTGCCGGTGTGCCGGGCCGCCTACCGCCCGGCCGGCGCGCGACGGGCCGCCACCACGCCCGAGAGGATCACGCCCGCGCCGATCAGCTGCTGGGTCGTGGGCGTCTCGGACAGCCACAGCCACGCGCTGGCCAGCGCGATCACGGGGACCAGGTTCTGGTAGACCGACGTGCGGTTCTGGCCGATCACGCGCACCCCCCGGTACCACAGCAGGTAGGCGATCCCGATCGCGAACACGCCCGCGTAGACGACGCCGAACCAGGCCCCGGGCGACACCGCGCCCCAGTCCATGCGCACCAGGTCGGGCACGCCCGCCAGGACAATGAACGGCAGCCCGGCCCAAAGCGTCCACGCCGTCATGTGGAGTGCGCCGCGACGCCGCACCATCCGCCGCGCGAAGACGGTGTAGGCGGCCCACGAGATCGCCGCGCTCAGCACGAAGAGGTCGCCCAGGCGCGCCATGCCCACCTGCTGGGGGCCCCCGGTGATCAGGATCGCCATGCCCGCGATCGTGGTCAGCACCCCTCCGACGATCGCCGGGTTGAGCCGTTCGCGCCCCATGGCGAACGAGATCACCAGCACCCACACCGGGCTGGTCGAGAGGAGGAGGGCGGCGTTGCCGGTCAGAGTCCAGTCGAGCCCGAATATGAACCCGATCTGAAAGAGGACGTGGCCCACGATGGCCAGCAGAACGACGATCCTCCAGTCCTGGCGGCGCGGAAGCAGCTGCCGCCCGGTGCCGCGCACGAGCAGCCACACCGCCACGGCCGCGCACGAGAAGCGCAGGGCGTTGAACGCGAGCGGCTCGATTTCGGCGAGCGCGGCCTTCACCACCGTGAAGTTGAGCCCCCAGATGGTGGCGACCCCGACAAGGCCCAGATCGACCAGCAGCGTGCGGCGTTGTGTCATGTGGACATTACAAATTGTAATGTTGACGTTACAGTTGCTGCCGTCGAGGGCGGGCAGCGGGCTCGGTTTGCCGTGGGAGACGGCGCTAGTGCCAGCGCAGCGGGCTCGATTCCACTCGGTAGAGAATGTAATCCCGCATCGTGCGCGCGGCGTCGAGCGCCACATAGGGGACCGTGACGACGCCCGAGGACAGCTGGACCTGCAGCGTGGCCAGGTCCGTTCGGCGCTGGAGCGGCGACTGCTTCACCACCACGCTCTGGACCTTGCGGAAGAGGAAGGCGTCGACCCGGGCCCCGAGGAATCCCCGGCGGCTGGCCAGCCCTTCGCCGTCGTGCAGGTAGCCCCGCCGCCGCCAGCTCTGGACCGCGACCGGAACGCAAAGCGCGACGGCGGCGATGCAGTAGACGCCGAAGGGCGCGCTCAGGATGGCTGCGGGGGTGCCGCGCAGCAGAAGCGCGAACGCGCCCCCGACGACGGGAACCACCGACATGCGCAGCACGACCGCGCGGATGTAGTGGGGCGACACCCGGACGAAGCGGGGGCTGTCCGGCAGCAGCACGACCGCGCTGGCTTCGGCCCCGAACACCTCGCGGCGCAGCGCTTCGGCGGTCGAGCCGTCGAGCAGCGGCACGCTCAGGTTCTCGGCGACCTCGGTGCTGGACGCCCCCTCGCTGCCCGGCATCTGGACCGCGCCCGCTGGCAGCGCCGAGAAGCGGAACCGCCGGAACCAGCGCAGAATCAGGTTCTGGGCAAGGGTGAGCTGCTGGATCTTGGCGGTCTCGACGACAACGCCCTTCTGCGTCAGCAGTCCCCCGCGCGAGCGCAGCGCGGCGCCCCGGCGCCACAGCGTGAAGTCGTGGTGTCGCAGGAAGGCGCCGACCACGACCGCCGCGACCAGCACGACGGCCACCGTCAGAACGGCCGCCACCGCGGCGAGCACCCGCGTTCCCGGGGCGAGGTCGGCGATGGTCGTCAGCACCGCGTCGAAGATCTCGACAAAGGCGTCCTCGAAAGGATCGACCAGCTGCCCGAGCGCGGCGATGGTGCCCGCCAGCACGAGCGCCTTTCGGTCGGAGAGGCCGATGCGCAGCATGTCCGCGGCGGTGAGCTTGAGGAGGACCTGGTCGGCGGTGGTGGTGGCGGTGGGCGCGTGGCTGGCTGGCTGGGCCTGGCTCGCGGCGTGGGCAGGGTCCGGGTCGGCGGGCCGCGCCGGGTCGGTGTGGTCGGCGGGGATGCCGGTTGGGGGCCGCTCGCCGCTTTGGCCGCGGTCGACACGGGTGCGCAGCCACTCGGCGAGGTCGGCGCCGACCGACGGCAGGCGCCCCTCGGCCACCATGGTCCCGGCGGTGTCGAGGCGCACCGTGACGAGACCGAGCATCCTGTCAACCAAAGAACGCTCGACGTTGATGCCCTGCACCCTGTCGAACGGCAGATCCAGCGCGGTGCGCTTTACGAAGCCCTGGCGGATGAGGATCCGGTCGTCTTCGATCTTGAACCGGAAGAACCAGTAGCGGAGCAGCGCCACGAGGCCGATGGCGACCAGAATGAGCGCGATTGCGGGGACAAGCAGTCCGCCGAGCGCTCGGCGGTCGAAGCGCGTGAGGTAGGCGATTGCGCCGAACGAGGCCGCGAGCTGGATGTAGCTGCCGGCCAGGGTGCGGATCGTTGCGCCCAGGAAGAAGACGATCGCGAACGGAGACGTGCGCCTCCAGTGGTCAGGCTGGCTCGCCAAGATCCGGGTCCGCTGCAGTGTCGCCCTCAGCCTCGATGCGGGCCGAGATGTAGGCGCGCAGGCGTTCGGCCGTGTCGCGGCCGAGACCGCGAATCTTGTGCCCGCCGCCGCCTGCGGGGAAGACGGACAGGTTGGCCAGGCCGAACTGGCGGTCGAGGGGGGTGCTGTCGGTCTTCGTGTGCTGAACGCGGTTGAACGGGATGGCCCTGGTCGAACGCCAGAGGATGCCGGACCTGTACAGGATGTCCTTGTCGCGGACCGCGTAGCCGTGGCGCGGCACCGCGATGGCCGGCCAGACGAGAGCCCGGAGGGCGAGCGCGGCGAACGCGGCCCAGGCGATGGCGGGGAGCCAGGGGGCGGCGCGGAACAGCGGCGCGAGGTTGCCGGTTGCGAGGGCGTAGTGCGCACCCGCGCCGACTGCGGCGAACGCGCAGAAGCGGATCAGGGCGCCCGCCTGCAGACGCCGCGCGAAGCGGGGGTGGAGGGCGTGCCAGTCCACCTGGTCGGCGTTGGGGAGCGCGTCGGGGGGGACCTGGGGATTGACGAACATGTCGCGATTCGGCTAGTACGGTGGGACCATGACCCGCGAAGAATATACTCGCCACGACGCAACCGGGCTCGCCGCCCTCGTGCGTGCGGGGGCTGTGACGCCGCTGGAGCTGATCGAGGCGGCGGTGCGGCAGCTCGAGCGCGTCAACCCCAAGGTCAACGCGGTCGTGTACCGCATGGACGACGAGGCCAGGGCGCTCGCGCGGTCGGTGGACGTGGGCGCGGCGTTTGCGGGCGTGCCGTTTCTGGCGAAGGACCTGCAGAGCGAGTACGCGGGGCACCCCACGTCGCGCGGGAGCCGTGTGGCCGCGAGCTTGCCGGCGCGCGAGGACACCGAGCTGGTGCGGCGGGTGCGGGCCACGGGCGTCGCCGTTCTGGGCAAGACCAACACGCCCGAGTTCGGGTTGATGCCGTACACGGAGCCCGAGCTGTGGGGGCCGTGCCGGAATCCGTGGGCGCTCGATCGCACGCCCGGCGGGTCGAGCGGCGGGTCGGCGGCGGCGGTGGCGGCCGGAATCGTGCCGATGGCGGGGGGCGGGGACGGGGCGGGGTCGATACGCATGCCCGCGTCGTGCTGCGGGCTCTTTGGGCTGAAGCCGACCCGGGGGCGGGTGCCGGCGGGGCCGCGCGACGCCGAGCCGTGGCGCGGGTCGGTGGCCGAGCACGTGATCACGCGTTCGGTGAGGGACAGCGCCGCCATGCTCGACGCCACGCACGGTCCCGAGCCGGGGGCGCCCTACAGGATCGCGCCGCCTCGCGGTTCGTTCGCGGCGCAGGTGGGGGCGGATCCGGGACGCCTGCGCATTGCGTGGACGACCGCGCCGCTGATCGGGTCGGCGGCGCCCCACCCCGACTGCGTGGAAGCGGTGGAGGGCGCGGCCCGGCTGCTGGAGGAGATGGGGCACGAGGTGGTCGAGGCCGCGCCCGGGGTTGATGGCAGCGCCTTCGCGCGCGCCTTTGTGTACATGATCGCGGGCGAGGTGGGGGCCGAGTTCGAGGACCTGGCGAGGGCCCTGGGGCGGCGGCTGCGGCGGAGCGAGCTGGAGCCGCTGACGTGGGCGCTCGGGCTGGTGGCCAAGGCCGTGTCGGCGGGCGAACTGGCCACGTCGCTGCGCCTGCTCGAGCGCTGCGGCAGGGCGGTTGGCCGGTTTCTTGCCGACTACGACGTGCTGGTGACGCCCACGGTCGCCGAGCCGCCGCCCAGGATCGGCGCGCTGCCGCCCAGCCGCGTCGAGCGCCTTCATCTTCGGCTGATGGGGGCGATCGGGTCGGGGCGCCTGGTGAAGGTCGCGGGGCTGCTGGACCGAATCGCCGACGGGGCGTTCGACTACACGGCGTGGGCGCCCGCGTTCAACGTCGGCGGGCAGCCGGCCATGTCGGTGCCGCTGCACTGGAACGCGGCGGGGCTGCCGGTTGGGGTGCACTTCGTGGCCGGGGTGGGGGACGAGGGCGCGCTGCTGCGGCTGGCCGGGCAGCTCGAGCGGGCGCGTCCGTGGTTCGACCGCGTGCCGGAGCTGGCGCGGGGGGTGCGGTAGGCGCGCGGGGGTGAGTCGGGCGTCGCGGCGTGCGGGCGTCGCCCCGCCCTTGCCGCCCGCCCCCAGCGCGCCGCACTATCTCCCAACGTCAACGGCCAGCTCCCGGAGGGATCCCATGCGCGCACCGACACGTGCCACCAGCCCACGCACCAGCCCCCGCCCCCCCGCCGTCGCGCGGTTTCCGACCGTCGCGCGGTTCGCCACCGCCGCGCGGTTTCCCACCGCGGCGCGCCTCGCCACCACCGCGCTGCTCGCCGCCGTCGCGGCCACCTGCCAGCCTGCCGCCCCGCCCCCGGCGCCGCAGGACGGCGCCGCCGCCCGGCTCCGAATCGAGGTCACGCACGACGCAGCGCTTCACGACGGCCCCCTGACCGGCCGTCTCTTCGTGGTCTTCGCCCCGTCGGACGACCCCGAGCCGCGCATCGCCGGGTACAACTCGGCGCGCCAGCGCAACGGCGAAGTCCCCTTCTTTTCGGCCGACGTCGAGCAGGCCGCCCCCGGCGATGCCATGGTTGTGGACGCCGGCGCCGACGGCTACCCGTACCGCCGCCTGGGCGGCCTGCCCGCCGGCGACTACTGGGTGCAGGCCATTCTGCACGTCTACACCGAGTTCAACCGCGCCGACGGGCACACCATCTGGGCGCCGCAGGACCAGTGGGAGGGCCAGCGCTGGGCCTTCTCGCCGGGCAACTACTTCAGCGAGCCGCGCAGGGTGCGCATCGATCCGGCGTCGGACGAGGCGGTGGCGTTCGAGCTCACCGGCGAGATTCCGCCGATCGAGGTGCCGCCCGACACCGAGTGGGTGAAGCGGATCAAGATCCAGAGCGACATCCTGACCGAGTGGTGGGGCCATCCCATGCACCTGGGCGCGGTGGTTCTGCTGCCCCGCGGCTTCGACGAGAACCCCGACATGCGGTATCCGCTCGTGATCGAGGAGGGGCACTTCACGCTCGATCCGGTGTTCGGCTTCACAACCGAGCCGCCGTCCGGCGAAGCGCTCTTCTCGCAGATGCGGCGCGAGGCGGGGGGCCTTCGCGAGTCGGGGTACGAATTTGCGCAGGCGTGGATGGGCGACGACTTCCCACGCGTTGTTGCGGTCATATTGCAGCATCCGACGCCCTTTTTTGATGACTCCTACGGCCTCAACTCGGCAAACAACGGGCCCTACGGCGACGCGATTCACGAAGAGCTGATTCCGTATATTGAGGAACGGTTTCGGCTTGTCGGCGAACCTTGGGCGCGCACAATGACCGGCGGTTCGACCGGCGGATGGATTTCGCTTGCAAAGATGCTGCACTACCCGACCTTTTACGCCGGCACGTGGACGTACTATCCCGATCCGATTGACTTTCGGCGCTACCAGCTGGTCAACATTTATGAAGACGACAACGCGTTTATTGTGCCCGGTTCGGTGCCGGGCGCGCCGGAACGGATGTTTCAGCGGACGGTCGAGGGCCAGCCGGTGGGCAGCAACCGGCAGATCAGCCAGCTGGAGGTGGCGCAGGGTTCGCGCGGGCGGGGCGGCGGGCAGCTCGACGCCTGGCACGCGGCCTACGGACCGACCGACGACGACGGCTATCCCCGCAGGCTTTGGGATTTGGACACGGGCGCGATTGATCGCGAGGTGGCGAACTACATGCGCGACAACGGGTACGACCTGCGGCGTTTTGCACAAGAGAATTGGTCGCGCATTGGCCCGGACCTTGTAGGCAAGATCAAGATCTACAACCCCGAGATGGACCACTTCTACCTGCCGTACGCCGTGTATCTGATGGAGGAGTTTCTGGAGAGCACGACCGATCCGCACTACGGCGGCGAGTTCATTCACGGCGCTCCGATGAAGGGGCATGGGTGGTCGCCCTTCACCAACGCCGAGCTGGTGCGGCGGATGGCGGCGCACATGGCGGACCGCGCGCCCGCGGGGGCGTCGACGGCGTGGATGGAGGGGCGCTGAGGGGGGGCTGGGAACCTTCTTCCGCGAGCGGTGTAGCCACCATCCCCAACCGCATGGCGGTGATGAGACGGAGGTATCGATGACGCGCGGTGGATTGGGACTTCGGTGGGGCTGGTGGCACGCGGTGGTGTGGCCGGTGGCGGCGCTGGCGGGCCTGGGGATCTTTGCGTTCGACTACGGCGAGGGGCTGTCGTACCTGAGCACCGATCCGAGCGCGTGCGCGAACTGCCACATCATGCAGCCGCAGCTGGATTCGTACCTGAAGGCGAGCCACCACACGGCGGCGACGTGCGTGGACTGCCACCTGCCCCACGAGTTTCTGCCCAAGTACGTGGCCAAGCTGCGCAACGGCTGGAACCACTCGGTCGCGTTCACGACCGGGCGCTTTCCCGAGCCGATTGCGATCACCGAGGCCAACGCGCGGGTGCTGCAGGAGAACTGCGTGACGTGCCACGGCGATCTGGTGCACGATCTGGTGGTCGGGGACGATCTGCGCTGCGTGCACTGCCATGTGACCGTGGGGCACGGGGAGCGGGCCTCGCTGGGGGGGCCGCAGACGACTTGGCCGAGCGACGAGGATGGACAAGGACAAGGGAGGTAGCGAAATGAAGGCGCAGGGAACGAACGGCGGGGCAGGGAACGGCGCTCCGGGCGGCGAGGGCGGGATGCCCGAGGGCGGCGCGAAGCGCAGGATTGGCCGATGGCCGGCGATCGGGATCATGGTGCTGGCGGTTGCGGGCGCGGTGGGGGTGACCGCGGTGATCGTCAGCATCTTCGAGCGCAAGGCCGAGGAGGCGCGGGGGCCGGTCACGCTGGTCGAGGTGACCGAGGACGACACCGATCCCGCGAAGTGGGGGATCAACTGGCCCCGGCAGTACGGGCGCTATCTGCTCACGGCCGAGGCCACGCGCACCCGCTTCGGGGGACACGGCGGAAGCGAGGCGCTTCCCGAGGAGAAGATCGAGCGCGATCCGTGGCTCCAGCGGATGTTCCGCGGCTACGCGTTCTCGATCGACTACCGCGACCGTCGCGGGCACGCCTACATGCTGCACGACCAGGAGCAGACGCGCAGGCTCGAGAAGCCCCAGTCGGGGTCGTGCCTGCACTGCCACGCCTCGATCATGCCCCTGTACCGCGAGCTGGGCGCAGGCGACGCCACGGCCGGCTTTGAGCAGTCCTACCGGTACTCGTACCAGGAGCTGAGCGAACTGCTGTACGAACAGGGCGACGGCGAGGCCCATCCGGTGTCGTGCGTGGACTGCCATCAGCCCAGCACCATGGAGTTGCGCGTCACGCGTCCGGGCTTCCTGCAGGGGATCGCCGCGCTGGCCGAATCCGACGCTCCGGTGCCGTTCCTGCCGTCGGTCGAGCGGTGGCGCCAGGGGCCGCGCGACGAGGCCTACGATCCCAACGAGCTCGCCAGCCGCACCGAGATGCGGTCGTACACCTGTGCCCAGTGCCATGTGGAGTACTACTGCGGCGCGGGGACCACGCTCACCTTCCCCTGGGGCAACGGGCTGAAGGTCGAAGAGGTCGAGCAGTACTGGGACGAGTTCGAGATCGTCGAGGGCGCCCAGTTCAGCGACTACACGCACGCCGAGACCGGCGCTCCGATCCTGAAGGCGCAGCACCCCGAGTTCGAGCTGTGGAGCCAGGGCATCCATGCGCGCAGCGGCGTGGCGTGCGCCGACTGCCATATGCCATACATGCGCGACGGCGCAGGCAAGATCTCGGACCACTGGGTGAGGAGCCCGCTGCTCAACATCAACCGCGCCTGCCAGGTGTGCCACCAGTTCTCGGAAGACGAGATCGCGGCCCGGGTCGACCAGATCCAGCAGCGCAACTTCGACCTGTTGCAGCGCGCGGGCGCGGCCCTGATGGCGCAGATCGACGCGATAGTGGCGGCGCGCGAGGCGGGCGCGACCGACGAGGACCTGGCCGAAGCGCTCGACCTGCAGCGCAAGGCCCAGTGGCGGCTCGACTTCATCGCCGCCGAGAACTCGATGGGGTTCCACGCCCCCCAGGAGGCCGCGCGGATTCTGGGCGAGGCGGCCGACTATGCGCGGCAGGGGCAGGTGCTGGCGGCGGCGTGGGGGGCGGGGCGGTAGGGGGGACCATCGCCCCGTTCCCGACGCGCGCGCCCTTCCATTTACTCACTACATCTCGTAAAATTACTCATCATGTTGAGTAATTTGTCGTACATGCGTCCGCAGGGCGCCGAGCTGCTCCGTCGTCTGGCCGAGCCGCGCCGGTTCATGCAGATCGTGACCGGAGCGCGTCAGGTCGGCAAGACCACCGTGATCGGCCAGGTCGCCGAGCGCTCGGGCCTTCCGCACCGCTACGCCAGCGCCGACGAGCCCACGCTACGCGGTCCCGCCTGGATCGCCCAGCAGTGGGACGCGGCGAGGGGGCTGGCCAGGCGCGCCGCTCCGGGCGGGGCACTGCTCGTGCTCGACGAGATCCAGAAGGCGCCCCACTGGGGCGAGTCGGTCAAGCGCCTGTGGGACGAGGACACGCGCAGCGGACTTCCGCTCCGGGTGGTGCTGTCGGGTTCGGCCCAGCTGCTGCTGGGACGCGGGCTGACCGAGAGCCTCGCCGGACGCTTTGAGATCGTCCACATGCCGCACTGGAGCTACGGCGAGATGAAGCGGGTGTTCGGGTGGTCGCTCGACCAGTACCTGTACTACGGTGCCTACCCCGCGTCCGCGCCGCTGATCGGCCAGCCAAACCGCTGGGAGCGCTACATTCGCGACTCGCTCATCGAAACCACGATCTCGCGCGACGTCCTGCTGCTCTCGCGCGTTGACAAGCCGGCCCTCCTTCGCCGCCTCTTCGAGCTGGGCTGCGAATACTCCGGCCAGGTCCTTTCCTACACCAAGATGCTCGGCCAGCTGCAGCAGGCGGGGAACACCACCACCCTGGCCCACTACCTCGACCTGCTGGCAGGTGCGGGCATGCTGAGCGGACTGCAGAAGTACTCCGGGGCCCCGGTGCGCAGGCGCGGTTCCAGTCCGAAGTTGCAGGTGCACAACACGGCGCTGATGACCGTCCTGGCGGGCCGGACCCTTGAGCAAGCCCGCGGGGACCGCGCCTTCTGGGGGCGGCTGGTCGAGTCCGCGGTCGGCGCCCACCTGGCGAACGCGGCGTCGGAGGGCGCGCTCAAGCTGTCGTACTGGCGCTACCGCAACCGCGAGGTCGACTTCGTGGTGCAGGCGGGCCATAGCCTCACGGCGATCGAGGTCAAGAGCGGACGGGGCGGCCGCACACTGCCCGGCATGGCCGCATTCGCCGCCGCCTTCAATCCCGACCGCACGCTGCTGGTCGGCGGCGACGGGATACCGCTGGACGAGTTCCTGTCGCACGAGGTGGGGGAGTGGGTGGGGTGAGGGGTGGCGCCAAGCGCAAGCTGCCCATCGGCATCCAGGTTGGGCAGAGTTGCGTTCCCGAGAGGCAAGCGCGTATCGTCAAGAGGCTCCCCCGCACGTGCGGGGATAGACCTCGCGCGCAGGATGTACGCCTGGCGGCTGGGCGGGCTCCCCCGCACGTGCGGGGATAGACCCAGGTCGGATATGTCGAGTACGAAGGTCTGGCTGGCTCCCCCGCATGTGCGGGGATCGACCCAGCCCGAAAATGTCGGGTCCACATTACATTATGTAACGTAGACATTACGCAGACGTGTCGGCGCCCCGGTTTCCCATCACCTCGCCGCGCAGCGTCTGCAGCGGTCGGCATCGACCCCCCACCAGAGGGTTCCCCCCAACACCCCCCAAACCCACGCCCCCATGGCCAGCAAGCCCCCGAACCCCGACCGCACTCTACACCCGACCGAGCGCCCTGACCGTCGCGCGTGCACCGAATCGCCCCAGAAGCCACACCAGTTGCGGCACTTCTTCACCGACCGCGACGCTGCGATCGGCTCCGGCGAAGAACCGGATTGGGACCAGCACCTCGACGTCATCCGCGCATCCCGCAGCCGCGGTGCGGCCCAGTCCTGAGAGGCCTTGGCCCTGACCTCCACCACCCCCCACTAGCCCCCCGCGCCCCGCCACCGCACTTTGACATGGCGCGTTTCCCGCCCGGACCCACGCCCTATCCCGCCGGAGGTGCCCAATGTCCACTTGCCCACGAACCCACACCCGCCCCCTCCACCCCACCCTCCTCGCCCTCCTCGCCCTCCCGCTCCTCGCCGCCCTAACCCCGCCCGACGCTCAGGCCCAGCGCGTGCGCCAATACGCGACCATCGATTCGCTGCGGCACATCCAGTCGCTCGAGCCCCGCATCGGTCCGCCCGGCACGATCGTCGAGGTCTACACCGAGAACCTGCCGCCGCAGGCGCGCATCCATGTGGGCGTGGGGGCCATGCGCGCGGGCTTCGAGGCGCTTGCCGAGGGCACGCAGGACATCTGGGGCGAGGTGTCGGCGACGGTCAAGGTGCCGAGCTACGCCGACTGGCAGCGTCCGCTGGTGTTCATCGTCTTCAACGGCGTCTTCAGCCCGATCGGCATCTCGGACCCGTTCCACGTGACCGACGAGCGCGGCATGGTGCAGCGCACCGGACGGATCACCGACGAGGGGCTGGGCTGCGTCACGCTGCGCGACAACGACCAGTACGTCTACGCGCTCAACGGAGACCTGGGCGACCTGAAGCCAGGCGACGAGGTGGTCGTCGAGGGCCCGGTCACCCTTGCC
Organism: Longimicrobiales bacterium; assembly: GCA_965221535.1. GTDB lineage: Bacteria > Gemmatimonadota > Gemmatimonadetes > Longimicrobiales > Gaopeijiaceae > Bin94. The sequence goes on from OZ244894.1 coordinate 1,086,550, forward strand.
GGACCGTGCGGAGGAGCCGACGCGATCGAGGTGGTCGATTGGAGAAAGAGCGGCTAATCCCGCGCCGCCGCCCGCCCCGCGCCGGCCTGCCACCCCATCCACAACAGTCAGAGAAGAGATGACGACCATGCCAAGCACTGCACCTCGCGCGCCGCTGGCGCGTATCGTCGCGCTCACCGTCTTCGCGGCGGCCTGCGCGGCCCCGGAATCCCCCGTGATCGAGTCCGACGCCGAGACCCGCACGTTCGAACTCGCCGCCGAGACGTTCTTTCTCGCCGAAGTCGACCAGATCGCGAACGACTTCGCGGTCACCGTGACGGGCCCCGACGGCGACGTGCTGCGCGAGGTGGACGGTCGCACCGGCGGCATCGAGACCGTGTGGTTCGAGACCGACGCGGCGGGCGCCTACGAAGTCGCCATTTCCGCCAACGACGACCAGGCGGGCCAGTTCACGTTCACGGTCCTGCGCTCCGAACCCGTGGCCACCGACCCGGTCGCGCGCCTGGGCCAGCTGCTCAGCCCCTGGGACGGCGACGATCGCGCGGGGGCGATTGCGGCCGTCGTGGACGGCGGCCAAATGGCGCACGTGCACACGGTGGGCATGGCGAACCTGTCGCACGGAGTTCCCTGGCAGCGCGGCACGGTCTCGAACATCGGCTCGGTCACCAAGCAGTTCACGGCCATGGGGCTGCTGCTGCTCGAAGCGCGCGGCGAGATCTCGCTCGACGACGACATTCGCACGCACTTCCCCGAGCTTCCCGACTTCGGCGAGCCGATCACGCCCCGGCAGCTGCTCAACCACACCAGCGGCTACCGCGAGATCTACAACCTTATGCGGATCGACGGGTACGGCGGCGAGGACACGTTCGCCCGCGAGCACGCGATCACGGTGGTGCAGCGGCAGCCCGAGCTGCAGAACCGTCCGCACACCGAGTGGAACTACAACAACACCGGCTACATCCTGCTGTCGCTGCTGGTGGAGCGCGTCACGGGCGAGTCGTTCGCCGACTACATGCGCGACAACGTCTTCGAGCCCGTGGGCATGATGGACACGCGCATGAAGATGGTGCAGGGCGAGCTCATTCCCCGGAGCGCCCAGGGCTACGAGCCGGTCGAGACCGGGGGGTTCAGGACCACGCGCGACCTGCCCGCGTCGGCCGGTGCGGGCGGGGTCTACACCACGGTCGACGACCTGCACCGCTGGCTGCTCAACTTCGCCGACCCGGCGGTGGGCGGACCCGGAGCGATCGAGGCGATGGCCACCACGGCCGTGCTGGAATCGGGCGATTCGACCGGCTACGGGCTGGGGCTCGGGCTGGGCGAAATGGGCGGACGGACGGTGTATTCGCACACGGGCGGCGACGTGGCGCACCGGGCCTACCTGGGCTACCTGCCCGAGCTCGAGAGCGGCGTGATCCTGATGAGCAACCACGCAGGGTTCGACCTCGGTCTCGGGCCGCGCGTGGCGCGCCTGTTCTTCGGCGACCAGATGGAGCCCGAAGACGATGCCGAGGGCGGCGAAGGCGCCGACGGGGCGGGCGCCGAGGGCGAGATGTCCGACGAGCGCAAGGAGGCGATCGCCGGCGACTGGGCGCTAGAGGTGCAGGGCCTGACGATCCCCATGACCGTGTTCGTGGACGACGGCGAGGTCTACATCGACTTCACCGGGCAGGAGCGGACCGTCGCGCAGGCGACCTCGGACTCGACCCTGACGATCGCGGCGGCCGACGCCACCTTCACCTTCCGCGCCGACCCCGACGGCAGCATCACGACCGGGGTGGCGTCGCAGGGAGGCATCGAGATGACCATGCGGCGGCGCGCCGAGCAGGACGCGCCGACGGCGGCGGACCTGCAGCGCTACGCGGGCCGCTACTTCAGCGAAGAGCTCGAGGCGACCATGCACGTCACGGTCGAGGACGGCGGCCTCGTCCTGCACCAGCTGGGCCAGACGCCCCAGTCGCTGACGCACGTGAGCGGCGAGCACTTCTCGGCCGAGGTCTTCCACCTCAACGAGATCGCGTTCCAGCGCGCAGCCGGCGCCGTGACCGGGTTTACGGTGTCGAACGGCCGGACGCGGGGGGTGCTGTTCCGGAAGATGTGAGCACAACGCGCTCCCGCCCGATTTCGGCCCGAAACGACTCCGGCAAGTCGTCCCACACGTGTACATCGACCCGAAACGGCAGATCGCTGTCCTCGAACGCCTCCCGCAGCTCGGCCACCTGCCGTCGCTGCGGGGGGCGCGCGAAGACCACGAGGTCAAGATCGGACGCCGGTCTCCCGGTGCGCTTCACCCGCGATCCGTGCGCCCAGACCTCCGTATCCGGAAGGTGGGTCCGAATCAGCCGCAGCACTGCCCGGTGATGATCGGCGGCAACGTCGATCCCCGCGCTCGGCGTCACTCCCATCTCCGGCGTCACTCCCATCTCCGGCCCGTCATCGTCTGGTACAGGGCCGCCGCGCCCCGGACGAAGCCGGGGATCACTTCCAGGCAGCGAGCGGCCTTCTCGATGCTGTAGTCGTGGGATGTTTCCACCCGGTGCCGGGAATAGTCCAGCCAGTCCTCAACGGGTCCCGTGAGCAAGTTGTTCTCGTTGGCCGTCCTCAGTAGAGGCCTGGGACTGTTGGGCAAGTCCGGGATGCCCAGCTCCTCGGCCATGTATCGCTTGAGGACCTTCCATAGCGAGTCGAAGCAGGTCTCGAACCTCCGAATGACCGATTCGGGCACGGCCTCGTGCATCAGACGCGGCAGCGACGGGTCGAGGTGGCGGTAGTTCTCGTACTGCTCCTCCAGCCTCTTCAACGACCGCTCGAACTTGGTGTAGTCGATCATCGCCGAGGGTTGTTCCGGGGGAAGCCCGCAGCCGCGCTACCCCACCGGCTCCAGCCTCACGATCGGGGTCTGGCCGTCGCCGCGGGCTTCGAGCGCCACGTATATGTAGCCGTCGGGGCCCTGGCGAACGTCGCGCACGCGGCCCATGCCCTGCAAAATGGTCTCGCTCGCGACGACTTCGCCGTCCTCGATGGTGAGCCGGTCGATCCGCTGTCCGGCCAGGCCGCCCGCAAGCAGGTTGCCCTGCCACTCGGGGAACTGGTCGCCCGTGTAGAAGGCAAGCCCCGACACCCCGATCGACGGCACCCAGATGTGCTTGGGCTGCTCCATGCCGTCCATGTGCGTGGACTGGTGGATGATGCTGCCGGAGCGGTAGTTGACGCCGTAGCCGATGACCGGCCAGCCGTAATTGGCGCCGGGCGTGGAATGGTTGACCTCGTCGCCGCCCTGCGGGCCGTGCTCGGTGAGCCAGACGGCGCCGGTGCCGGGCTGGATCGCCAGACCCTGCGGATTGCGGTGGCCGTAGCTCCAGATCTCGGGCCGCGCGCCCGCCTGCCCCACGAACGGGTTGTCGTCGGGGATGCGGCCGTCGTCGTGCAGCCGCACGATCACGCCGTGGTGGTTCGAGATGTCCTGGGCCGGGTGGGCCGCGAGGTCGCCCGCCGGGCGCACCTGCCGGTCGCCGACCGAGAGGAAGAGGTAGCCCTGGTCGTCGAACGCGAGCTTGCAGCCGTAGTGGCCGTTGCCCTCCGAGACCGCTTCGAAGATCTCGTCGGTCATGGTGAAGCGGTCGTTCTCGAAGGTGCCGCGAATGACCGCGGTCGTGCCGCCGGGCGAGTTGCCCGTGGGCTTCGAGTAGCTGATGTAGATCAGCCGGTTCGATTCGAAGTCGGGGTGGGGAAGCACTTCGAGCAGCCCGCCCTGGCCCCTGGCGACCACCTCGGGGATCCCCGGCACGGGGTCGGGCAGGAGCATGCCGCCGCGCACGATGCGCAGCCGACCGGGACGCTCGGTGACCAGCATGTCGCCGCCGGGCAGGAAGGCGACCGACCAGGGGACCTGGAAGCCGTCGGCCACCTCGACCACGCGGTAGTCGTGGAGCGCGGTGCGCACGATGTCGGACTGGCTGCACGCAGGCGCCGCAACCAGGAGAAGGGCCGTCGAGAGCGCGGCTGTGGAAGCGGCGCGGAGCATGGCGGGTGCACGGAGCATGGAAGTAGAGCGGACCATCGGTTTGCCTCGGAAGCTGAATGGGTCGGAAGCCCGAAAGGGACTTGAAAAAGGTGCGACCGAAGGCCGCCGTCGCGCTAGGGGGGGTGCACGCGGCCCTGGGGCCGGACGCGCTGTGGTGAACGCGCTGGGGTGCGGGCGCGCCGGTTTGTGGCCGCCTGGGGCGAGTACGGGCCGCTACCGGCCAGCGCGCGCCAGCCGAACCACCCACTCCAGCGACTGGTTGCGCACCGTGGCCGCCGTTCCCCGGTACGCGTCGGTGAGTGCGCGCACCCACCGCCCCCCGACCTCGACCGCGTACGCCCCCACGCGGACCCCCGCGCCCGCGCCTGCGCCGACGGTCATCACGGTGGCGTGTTCCTCGACCAGCGCCTGGGCCAGGACGGCGTCCTCGCGGCTCCGGATCAGGACGTCGACGCCGGGCCCGGCGTCGACGAAGATGTGCGCGGGACCGAGCGGCGCGGCCACCTTGGCGTGGAGGTGGAAGGCGAGGTAGTCGCTCTCGACCTCGCCGTCGAGCGCGCCGCCTCGGTAGTCGCTCAGCACCAGGCCGCCGCGGCGCGCCAGCGCCCCCTCGGCCCGGACCCGCAGCGCCGGAACGGGCGTCTGGACGTCGACGAAGGCGCCCACCAGGAAGCCGGGGCGGCGGCCGGTCTCCACCGCCGGGCTCCAGATCTGCTCGGATTCGACGCGACCGGCGACGATTCCGGTCAGGCGGTCGGCGCTCTGGGCGAGGGCGGGCGTGGCGGTCGCGCCCCACGCGGCGAGCAGCAGCGCCGCCCGTGACGGGGCCACGCGCCCCAGGCGGCCGCCAAGGAGCGACGCCCGCGCCGGGGCCATGCGCCCAACGCGGCTGCCAAGCAGCGACGCCCGGCCCGGGGCCATGCGCCCCAGGCGGCCGCCGCGCGCGCTTGACGGGATTCTTCCTGTGCCTGAATACATGAGTGGCCTGCACTTGTGGGATTTCAGCCGGGCCAGGGGCTCCGCACTTTCATCCAAACTACCCAAGAGGATTCGCATGTCACGCACCCGCCTTCTCGCGACCCGCCTGCCGGGCCTTCTGGCCGCCTTCGCCCTGTGGGGCCTGGGCGCTGCAACTCTGGCTGCACGGGCGCGCGCCCAGGAGATCGACGTGACCCGCTACCACCGCGCCGAGCGGCTGCTGGCCTGGAACGTGGGACCGCTCATTGGCGGCGACGCGGTGGCGCCGCAGTGGATGGCCGGCGGCAACCGCTTCTGGTACCGGAACCAGACGAGCGACGGCGCAGAGTTCGTGCTTGCCGACCCCGCGCGGGGCACGCGGACGCTGCTCTTCGACCACGACCGGCTGGCTTCGGCGATGTCCGTGGCTGCCGACACGGCCTTCGAGGGGCGCAAGCTGCCGTTTCGGACGTTCGAGTTCGGGGCTGGCCCGGGCGGCGCCACCGCTCCCGACGAGGGCACGATCCGCTTCAACGCGAACGCGCGCGGCTTTTCGTGCGACATCGGCGCGTACGTGTGCGAGGTCGGCGACACGCTTGTGAACCGCACGCCGTATGTGCGCTCGCCCGACGGGCGGCTCGAGGCGTTTGTGCACGAGCACAACCTGTGGGTTCGGCCCGCCGAGGGGGGCGACTCGACGCAGCTGACCACCGACGGCGAGGAGTACTGGTCGTACGGGGTCACGGCGCTGCGGCCGTCGCAGATCACACTGTCGTTGCCGGTGCGGCCGGTGCTGCAGTGGTCTCCCGATTCGCGCCGGATCGCGGTGCAGCGCATGGATGAGCGCAATGTGGAGCACATGCCGATCTACTCGGCGACCTCGCAGCGGCCCAAGCTGTACACCTATCCGTACGGCCTGCCGGGGGACTCGATCATTGCCATGTTCGACATCCACGTGGTCGATGTCGAGGGCGGGCGGAACCTGAAGCTGGACGCGGAGCCGCAGCCGTACCTGACCTTTACCGCGACCGGCATGCGCGACTCGACCTGGGTGACGGTGAAGTGGAAGGAGGGCGGCGAGCGCCTCTACTTCGTGAGGGGGTCGAGGGGCGGCAAGACGGTCACGCTGTACGAGGCGGACCTGGAGACCGGCGCGGCCCGGCAGATCCTCGAAGAGAAGCGCGCAACGCACGTCGAGCTCAACCTGGACCTGATCGGCGGCCATCCCAACTGGGACGTGATCGCCGGCGGCGACGAGATTCTGTGGTTCTCGGAGCGGGACGGGTGGGGCCACCTATACCGCTTCGACGCCAACGGCGACCTGATCGCCCGGGTCACCGAAGGCCCGTGGACCTTCGGCGACCTTCTGCACGTCGACGAGGCGGCGGGGCGCATCCACTTCACCGCGCGCGGCATGGAGCCGGGGCGCATTCCGACCATGGCCGACCTGTACGCCGTCAACCTGGACGGCACCGGGCTGGCCCGGCTGGGCGGCGAGGACGCGGACCACACGGTGCGCACAACCCCCGACGGCCGCTACTTCGTCGATTCCTGGTCGCGCCCCGACCAGCCGCCCGTCAGCGTTGTGCGCGACCGCACGGGGCGCGTCGTGCTCGAGCTTGAGCGCGCCGACGTGTCGCGGCTGGAAGAGGCGGGGTGGAGCGCGCCCGAGATCTTCGAGTACAAGGCGCGCGACGGCATAACCCCAATGTACGGGCTGATCTACAAGCCCTCGGACTTCGACCCCAGCCACGTCTACCCGGTGATCGACTACATCTATCCGGGCCCATTCATTGGCAGCGTGGGGAGGTGGAACTTCGGCGGCGGGGCGCTGGGCGGCGCGCTTCGGGGCGACCAGGACGCATTGGCCGAGCTGGGATTCGTCGTAGTGCAGATGGACCATCTGGGCACGCCCTTCCGCTCCAAGGCAATACAGGACAACTACTGGGGCAACATGGGCGACAACGGCATTCCCGACCACGTCGCCGCGATCAAGCAGCTGGGCGCCCGCCACGCGTGGATCGACCTGGACCGCGTGGGCATCTACGGGCACTCGGGCGGCGGGTTCGCGTCCACCGACGCGATTCTTCGCCACCCCGACTTCTTCAAGGTGGCCGTCTCGACCGCCGGCAATCACGACAACCGCTCGTACCACGCCGCATATGCCGAGAAGTACCAGGGCCTGCTTGTGCGCGACACGGTTGCCGGCACGGACAACTACGCCAACCAGGTCAACGCCTCGCTGGCCGCGAACCTCAAAGGCAAGCTCTTTCTGATGACCGGGGACATGGACGACAATGTGCACCCCGCACTGACCTACCAGATGGCCAACGCATTGATCGCCGCTAACAAGACCTTCGACTTCCTTGTCCTGCCCGACCGCGCCCACGGGCTCAACGAGCCGTATGTGATTCGCCGCCGCTGGGACTACTTCGTCGAGCATCTGCTGGGGCTGGAGCCGCCCGCAGACTACCAGATCCAGGCGCCGCCGGGCTGAGCGCGCCGCACGCCCCGAAAAGGACCGCAACATGAAGCTTCGACCGATCGCAAAAACGCTTGCGCCGCCGACAAGACTTGCGGAGTGTGCAAACCTTGCGCCGCGCACCAACCCTGCAGCGTCCGCAACCGTTGCATTGCCCGCAATCCCTGCATTGTCCGCAATCCTGCTCGCCGCCGCGCTTTCAGGCTGCAATCTTTCGCCGGGCAACGCCGCGCGCATAACCGAAGAGACCCGCACGCTCGACACCTACCCCTTCTCGGAGCCCAACCCGGTCCCGATCCTGGCCACCGACCGGCGGTTGTACCCCTACCACACCTTCGAAGGGTACGCCGCGACTTCCGAGCCGCGGGATTGGAAGGTTGTAAGGATGGAGAACGACCTGATCGAGGTGTTCGTCCTTCCCGAGGTGGGCGGCAAGGTGTGGGGCGCGGTGGTGAAGGAATCGGGGCACGAGTTCATCTACCGCAACGAGGTCATGAAGTTCCGCGACATCGCGCTGCGCGGACCGTGGACGTCGGGCGGCGTCGAGTTCAACTTCGGCGTCATCGGCCACACCCCGGCGACCGCAACCCCCGTCGACTACGCGGTGCGCGAAAACGACGACGGCAGCGTGAGCACCTTCGTCGGCGCCATGGATCTGCCGTCGCGCACGCACTGGCGCGTCGAGGTCCGGCTGCCCCCCGACAAGGCCTACTTCGAGACCCGCGCGCTGTGGTACAACCCGACGCCGCTCGAGCAGCCCTACTACAACTGGATGACCGCGGCGGCCTTCGCCCAGGACGACCTGGAGCTCTTTGTGCCCGGCGGGTCCTACCTTGAGCACTCGGGCCGGGAGCGGCCATGGCCGGTCAGCGAAGAGGGCCGCTTTCTGCCGCTCTACCGCAACAACGACTTCGGCGGGCACAAGTCGTACCACGTGGTCGGCGAGCTCAACGACTTCTTTGGCGGCTACTACCACGACGACGGCTACGGATGGGGCCACTGGGCCCCCTACGAGGACATGCCCGGGCAGAAGATGTGGCTCTGGGCCCTGTCGCGCGAAGGCGGGGTGTGGGAGGAGCTGCTCACCGACACCGACGGCCAGTACGTCGAGTTCCAGGCCGGGCGGCTCCTTGTGCAGTACCAGCCCGGCGACCACCGCAACCCGGTCACCGAGGCCGCGTTCGACCCGCTCGCGGCCAGCCGCTGGACCGAGACCTGGTTTCCGCTCGAAGGCACGGGCGGGCTGACCGACGCTTCGCGGGACGGCGCCATGCACGTCGAGCGCGACGGGACGCGGCTCAGCGTGTCGGTCCACGGCTTCGGCGACGTCGACGGCGCGCTGCACGTCTGGTCCGGCGACGATCTGGTGGCCGAAGTCGCGGTCGACGTGCCCGCGCTGCATCCCTTCGAGGCCGCCTTCGACGTGGCGGCGGACGCGCCCTTCCGCGTGGCGCTGCCGGAACTCGATCTCGACTACAGCTCGGATCCGTCGGCGCGCATGCTGAGCCGGCCGTTCGAGACCGATCCGGCGGCGTGGTCGAGCATGCCCGAGGCCGACCGCCTGGTCTTCGAGGCGCGGGAGCTGGCCAAGGGCCGCCGCTACCGCGAGGCGCGGGCGCTCTACGAAGAGGCCGCGGCGCTCGAGCCGTGGCACCGTGGCGCGCTGCTGGGACTGGGCGCCCTGGAACTGCGTTCGGCCCGCTACGAAGAGGGGCTGGGGCACGCGCGCCGCGCGCTCCAGCTCGACACTTACGACAACCAGGCTAACTTCCTAGCCGGGAACTTGTACAAGTCGCTGGGCATGCAGGCGGACGCGCGCGACGCGTTCGGGTGGGCGGCGCGCTCGACGGCGTTTCGCGCGGCGGCCAACGTGCAGCTGGGCGAGATCATGGCGGCGGCGGGCGATTGGGACGAGACGCGGCGGTACGCGCGGCTGGCTCTCGACTTCGACCGCCGCGGGGTGAGCGCGTGGCAGCTGCTGGCCGTGGCCGCGCGACAGGGGGGCGACGAGGCCGCCGCAGAGCAGGCGCGCGCCGAGCTGCTGGCCATCGACCCGCTCCACCACTTCGTCGCCGCCGAGCGGTATCTGGACGAGCCGACGGCCGGGCGCCGGCGCGCGCTCGCGGGCGCCATGCGGGGCGAGTTCCCGGGGCAGACCCTGCTCGAACTCGCCGTCGGCTACGCGAACCGGGGCCTCGACGACGACGCGCTCGCGCTCCTGGAGCTGGCCGACGAGGTCGGCGCGGGCGGCGCGGGGCCGCTGGCCGCCGCGTGGCGCGCGTTTCTGCACGGCGACGCGTCGTCGCTGGTGGCGCCCACGGGCGACGGCCTCGCCTTTGCGTTCCCGTTCCGCACCGAGACGCTGCCCGTGCTGCGCTGGGCGGCCGAAGAGAGCGGCCACTGGTCGTGGCGCTATCTGCTGGGCCTCAACCTGTGGGCGCTCGACCGCGACGAAGAGGCGGCGGCGACGCTTGCCGCCCTAGGCGACGAGTCCGACTACGGGCCGGCCTACGCCGCGCGCGCCCACCTGCTGCGACAGGTGCGGGGCCTGGACCCGGGCGCCGATCTGGCCCGCGCCGTGGCGCTCGCCCCGGGGGACCGCCTTCTGCGCATGGCACTGATCGGCCATGCCCAGGACGCCGGGTCGTGGGACGAGGCCGTGGAGCTGTCGGGCCGCGCGCGCGAGGACTTCCCGGGCGAGTTCGATCTTGCGCTGTTGCATGTGCGCGGCCTTCTGGGCGTGGATCGCCCCGCCGAGGCCATCGCGGTGCTGGACGCGACGCACGTGCTCCCGTCGGAGAACGCGCGGGACAGTCACCGTCTCTACGAGCTGGCCCACATGGCGGCCGCGCTCGACGAGCTGGAGGCCCGCCGCGCCCCGAGCGCTCGCGCCCACCTGGAGGCCGCGCTGCTGTGGCCCGAGTCGCTGGGCCAGGGCCGCCCCTACGACCCCGACGAGCGCCTGGTGCGCTACCTGCAGGGCGTGGTTGCGGAGGTCGAGGGCGACGCCGAGGCCGCGCGGCGGGCCTTCGAGGCGGCGGGGCTGGGGCGGGGGGCGGGGGGGGGCGCGCTGGTCGCCGCCGACGCCGGGCTGTTCACGGAACTGGAGGGGCGAATTGTGAGGCGGGCGGAGGCGCTGCTGGCGGGGGCATGAGGTGGTGATCCTCCGCTCACGACTAGGCCGACGGGATGGTCTACTTTACCTTGATGGTGCCCCCGGACCCTCCTGGGGCTGACAGCAACTCGGCGCAGGTGGCCCACATGTTCCGGGCGAGTTCCGGGTCGCTCGGGCTCAGTACGGGTCGACCGGTTCGTCGTCCCTTGCGAGATCGCGCGATCGACCGACATTCGCGCACAAGGCGGTCGCGCTCTTCCGGAAGCAGGGGCTCGCTCACCTGGGCCCAAAGGGGCGGACGGTGCAGCGCGGCCCAGGCGAAGTCGTAGAAGTCTCTGGACACCATCTGCCCAGCGTCGAGCACCCTCCCGAACAGCTTTCTCGTAAGAATGCTGCCGGGTGACTCGCACCTGACGCCCATCGCGGTGTGGCCCTCGGTGGCAACGTTTGCGTCAACACCCTCGAACACGAACGACAGCCTGACGCCGCCAGCGGTCAGCATTACTGATCGGCGCCGGGAGTATCGCCAAATGTCAATCCGGCCTTGGCGCTGAAGGGCTTCTAGCTTGTCCCTCAGCGCTCCCGCATCCAGGGGTTCGTCCTCTTCGACGACGAAGTCGAGGTCGGTGCTGTGACGGTGGTGCCAGTGCATGGCCAGGACTGTGCCGCCGCCAAGGATAAGCGTGGACCATTCGCGCACCAGGAGATCCTCGATCACCCCCCTGAAGTCCGCGAGCGCATCGCTGTGCGCGCCGGACAGCTCCAGCCTCAGCCCCGCCGCCACTCGTCATCCCAGTCTTCGTAGAGGTGCTGGCGCATCCAGCCGACTGCGTAGTGGGCTCGGCATTCGATGATGTGCATGACGCGGGCGATCTCGTAGATCGAGGCGCCGCAGCTCTGGCGAAAGGCGAAGAGGTCGATGCCGCGCAGGGCCTCGAAGAAGTCGTGCAGCGCGGTCTCCTCGTCCGGGGTGAGGACCCCGTCCCTGTCGGTGCGCATCCAGCGCTGCATGCGCAGGGCCTTCCTGTCCATGCGAACGGGACTGCCGGACATGTGCTGGTGCCACAGGGCGCGGATGGCATGGGCGTCGAGCGGCGCCCTCTCGCTGAACGACGGGACGCGCGCGTATTCCTCCAGCGGCGGCAGCTCGGGACGCATCTGCCACTGGACAGGGGCGCCCCTGCCGCGCCGCCAGGACGCCGGGCTCGTCGCTCGAGATCGTTCCTCCATCGGTCCAAGCTACCCGCATTGGACGGGCGCGGCGAGCGTTCCTATCTTCACAATCTCAACGGCGTCATGGGTTTGTCGGCGGAGGGCTCGCCGGCGCGGAGCCTGTTGACGCCGAGAGCATGTCGGCACGAGGTCGGGACGAACGCCAATGAAAGACGCCATCCTTCTCGCCGCGCTGGGAGGCGCAATGCTGCTGGCCGGGACCGCCGGGCCGCCCGATGGGGCGCGTCACGGCCCCGGATCCGCCGTGGCCCTCCGGGCGGCGATCCAGCCCGCCGCAGCGCTTTCGCCGAATGCGCCGCTCACGCCGCCGTCTCCGTGGTCCGCCCCGTCACCGTGGCCCACCACGTCCCCGTGGACCGCCCCGCCCCCGCCCGATCCCGCCGCCCTCACCGAGGTCGTCGAGCGCTACTGCACGCGCTGCCACAACGAGCGCAGCTTTCGCGGCAACCTCTCGCTGGTCGGCTTCGACGTGGCGCGCGCCGACGACCACGCCGAGACCGCCGAGCGCATGATCCGCAAGCTCCGGGCCGGGATGATGCCGCCCCCGGGCGCGCGCCGCCCCGCCGGCGACACCCTGGCCACCCTGGTCGAAACGCTCGAAGAGATCGTCGACGAGGCCGCCGCCTCGCGGCCCTACGCCGGCAGCCGCCCCTTCCAGCGCCTCAACCGTGCCGAATACGCCACCGTCGTGCACGACCTGCTCGGGCTCACCGTCGACCCCGAGGAATGGCTGCCCGCCGACCAGATCACCGCCAGCTTCGACAACATCGCGACCTCGCAGACCCTGTCGCCGACCCTCATGGACGCGTACCTGGCGGCGGCCAGCGAGATCGCGCGTCGCGCCGTCGGCGATCGCGACGCCTCGCCCACGACCGTCACGTACACCAACCCGCCCACCGTCTCGCAGCACGAGTGGGAGCGCGTCGAGGGGGCGCCCTTCGGCACGCGCGGCGGGATCAGCGCGCTGCACTCGTTCCCGGCCGACGGCGAGTACGCCTTCGAGATGTCGTTCATGTCGGGGTGGGGCGAGCGCTTCCACGACATCGACATCTCGGTCGACGGCGAGCGGGTCGCGCTGGTGCGCTACGGCGGCGGCATCGACTTCCAGGGCCGCAAGGGCTTCCCCGTCCGCACCGACCCCGTGCTGGTCCGGGCGGGCGAGCGCCGCCTGGTCGCTGCGTTCGTGCGCCGCATGGAGGGCCCGTACGAAGACCTGATCCGCCCGCACGAGTGGTCGCTCACCGGGACCGAGACGAGCTACGGCACCACATCGCTGCCGCACCTGATGAGCCTGACCGTCGAGGGGCCGCACAACCCCACTGGCGTGTCCGACTTCGACGCGCGCCGCCGCGTCTTTTCGTGCCGTCCGACAACGCCCGCCGAGGAGCTGCCGTGCGCCCGCGAGATCGTCGCGAGGCTGGCGGCAGACGCCTACGGCCGGGATCTCGACGGGGCCGAGGTGGACGACCTTCTCGACTTCTACCGCCTGGGCAGCCAGGACGGCGGGTTCGAGGCCGGGGTGAGGACGTCGCTGGAAGCCGTCCTTTCTTCACCCCACTTCCTCTTCCGCATGGAAGGCGAGCCCGACGGCGTGCAGCCCGGCGAGATCTTTCCGCTGTCGGCAGAGGATCTTGCGGCGCGCCTGTCGTTTTTCTTGTGGAGCAGAGCGCCCGATGCCGCGCTGCTGGCGTCCGCGCGCGACGGCTCGCTCTTGGATCCCGCCGTGTTGGAGGTTCAGGTTTTGCGGATGCTGGCCGATCCCCGCGCCGAGGCGCTTGCCACGCGGTTCGCGTCGCTTTGGCTGCGGCTGCAGGATTTGGATGGCGTCAGCCCGGATGCGCTGCGGTTCCCCAACTACAGCGACCAGCTCGCTCGCGCAATGCGGCGGGAGACGCAGCTCTTCTTCCACAATCTTGTGCGCGAGGACGGGAGCCTGCTCGACCTCTACGGCGCCGACTACACTTTTGTGAACGAGCGGCTTGCGCGGCACTACGGGATCGAGGGCGTGCACGGCGAGGCGTTTAGGCGGGTGGCGTACCCCGACGACCGACGGCGCGGCGTTCTGGGGCACGGCAGCATACTGGTGCAGACGTCGCTGGGCAACCGCACGTCGCCCGTGCTGCGCGGCAAGTGGGTGATGGAGGTGCTGCTCGGCACCCCGCCGCCGCCTCCGCCGCCCGGCATTCCCGAGCTCGAGGAGGTCGAGGGCTCGATCGAGGGGCGGGTCCTCACGACCCGCGAGCGCCTGGAGATGCACCGCGCCAACCCGAGCTGCGCATCGTGCCACAGCTTCATCGATCCGATCGGGCTGGCGCTCGACAACTTCGACGTGACCGGCAAGTGGCGGATGCGCGAGGACGGCGCGGCGCTCGACACCCGGGGCACGTACTACGACGGGACCGTGATCGAGACGCCGGGCGACCTTGCCGAGGTGCTGCTCAAGCGTCCCGTTCCGCTGGTGCGGCAGTTCACCGAGGGGCTCATGGCGTATGCGCTTGGGCGCGCCGTAGATTACCGCGACCAGCCTGCGGTCCGCGCGATCGCGGCCCAGGCGGCGGCGAACGACTACCGGATCTCGTCGTTCGTCGTGGGGGTGGCGAGCAGCGCCGCCTTCCGCATGAAGCAGGCGACCACAGGACCACAGGCGACAGGACAGGGCCGATGAGATTTCTGACTGGCAGCACGGTGCCCAGGCGCACCTTTCTTCGCAGCGCCGGCGCAACGGTGGCGCTGCCGCTTCTCGACGCCATGTTCGCGGCGGGGCGGGTGCGCGGGGCGGGAGAGGCGGGAGCTGCGGCGCAGCCGACCCGGCTGATCTGCATCGAGGAGGTGCACGGCGTCGCGGGATGCAACGAGTGGGGCGCCGAGCAGCACCTCTTCGCGCCCGCCGCCGTGGGGCGCGACTTCGAGCTGGGCGACGCCAACGTCCTCAAGCCGCTCGAGCCCTGGCGCGACCACATGACGATCGTGTCCAACACCGACGTGCGGATGGCCGAGGCATTCGCGGCGCAGGAGGTGGGCGGCGACCACTTCCGCTCGAGCGCCGTCTTCCTGACGCAGGCGCACCCGCGCCAGACGCAGGGCTCGGACCTCTACTGCGGGATTTCGCTGGATCAGCTGCACGCGCAGCGCTTCGGCCAAGAGACGGTGCTGCCGTCGATGCAGCTTTGCATCGAGCGCACCGACAAGGGCGGCGGCTGCGACTACAACTACTCGTGCGCGTACACGGACTCGATCAGCTGGTCGTCGCCCACCACGCCGCTGCCCATGATCCGCAACCCCCGCGTCGCCTTCGACATGCTGTTCGGGGCGGGCGGCAGTCCCGAGGAGCGGGCGCGCCGCCGCCGCACGCATGGCAGCATCCTGGACTGGGTGGTCGAGGAGGTGTCGGGGCTGAGGAGCCAGCTGGGCGCGGCGGACCGCGTGCGCGTGGACCGCTACCTGGACAGCGTGCGCGAGATCGAACGGCGGATCGAGCAGGTCGAGGCGCGCAACACGAGCGGCGAGCCGCGGGACCTGCCCGGCGCGCCTGCGGGGGTGCCGGATTCGTTCTCCGAGCACATGCGCCTGATGTTCGACCTGCAGGTGCTCGCCTTCGAGACCGACGCGACGCGCGTGGTGGCCTTCAAGACCGGGCGCGACGCGTCGAACCGCACCTTCCCCGAGAGCGGGTCGGACCGCGGCTTCCACCCCGCCTCGCACCATGGCGGCCGGGAGAGGGCGATCATGGAGTTCAACAAGATCTGCCAGTACCGCACGGGTCAGATGGCCTACTTCCTGAAGCGCTTGGAAGAGACGATGGACGGCGACGCGAGCCTTCTCGACCGCTCCATGATCATCTGGGGCTCGCCGATGGGCGATGCGAACCTGCACAACCACCGCCGCTGCCCGCTCGTGCTGATGGGCGGCGCCAACGGCCTGCACCAGGGCGGCGTGCACCTTAGGGCCGACGCCGGCACGCCCATGGCGAACGTGTTCACGACCCTGCTGCACCAGCTCGGACACGACGACCTGGAGCGGTTCGGCGACGCGACGGGCGAGTTCTCGCTGGGCGCCGCGGCGGGACCGTGAGCCGCAGGGGGTCGCGGGTGCGGTGGTGTGTGGTGGTGGTGGGTGTGGTGGTGGGTGGGGGTGGTGTGGTGGCGGCCGAGACTGGCGTGGTGGCGGCCGAGGTCGGCGTGGGCGTGGTTGGGGCCGGTGTGGTCGCGGCCGAGACTGGCTTGGCCGACGCCGATGCCCCCGTGGCCGATGCCGCGCAGCGCGGCGACCTCGCGGCAGTGCGCCGCCTTCTGCGCGACGGCGCCGACGTGAACGCGCCCCAGGGCGACGGCATGACGGCGCTCCACTGGGCCGCCGAGCGCGGCGACGAGGCGCTCTGCGAGGTGCTGCTGTATGCAGGCGCGAGGGTGGACGCTGGGACGCGCATAGGCCACTACACGCCGCTGCACCTCGCCGCGCGCGCCGCGAACGAAGCCGTGTTGAGGCGGCTGATGCGCGCGGGCGGCGACCCCAACGCCCGCACCACCAATTCTGGCGCCGCCCCGCTGCACCTGGCCGCGGCGTCCGGCGACCCGGGCGTGATCGCGGCGCTGTTGGAGGGCGGCGCCGACGTGGATGGCCGCGAGGGCGCCTGGGGCCAGACGCCGCTGGTCTTCGCGGCGGCCAACAACCGCGTGGCGGCGATCGAGGCGCTGCTGCGCGCCGGCGCCGACCCCGCCGCGACGGCCAACGTCGTCGATGCGGACGAACATGCGAGGGCGGACGCCGCCGCAGAGCGCCGCATCTCGGAGTTCCTCGACGAATTCAAGCAGAAGGAGGGCGGCGGTCCCGACTGGCAGCCCACGCCGAGCCAGGTCCAGGCCGCGATCGAGGCCTCGCGCGAGATCCAGCGCCGGTGGCCCGACGTGCCCGACCCGGCGGACGACGGCAGGGCGGAGGAGGACAGCTCCGAGCCGGAGCCGGAGGGCGAGGGCGAACCGGAAGGGGAGAGC
Source organism: Longimicrobiales bacterium (assembly GCA_965221535.1). GTDB lineage: Bacteria > Gemmatimonadota > Gemmatimonadetes > Longimicrobiales > Gaopeijiaceae > Bin94. The sequence goes on from OZ244894.1 coordinate 1,103,352, forward strand.
TCGGAGCCGGACGCCGGGGCGGAGGGCGAGGCGGAGGCTTCGTCGGAGCCGCCGGGCGACACCGCGGGCGCGGGCGAGAACGCGGAAGGGGCGGAGGCCGGAGATGACGCCGAGTCCGCGGCGGCCGATGCCGACGAGGAGGCCGCCGAGCCGCCGGCCAACGCAGAGGCCGAGGAGCCCCGGCCAATGTCGTACGCGCAGATGGTCGGCGGCTGGGGCGGCCTTACCCCTCTGCTGCACGCCGTGCGGCAAGGGCATCGGGAAGCGGCGCTCGCGCTTCTAGACGGCGGCGCCGACATCGACCAGACCTCGGAGGGCGACGGGACCGCTCCGCTGCTCATGGCGGCCCTGAACGGCCAGTTCGACCTTGCGATGCTGCTGCTGGAGCGCGGCGCCGATCCGAATCTGGCGAGCCACGCGGGCGCCGCCCCGCTCTTTGCCGTTCTCGAGCGGCAGTGGGCGCCGCGCGCCTCGTACTCCCACCCCACCGAGCACCTGCATCAGCAGACCACGTACCTGGAGATGATGAGCGCCCTGCTCGAGGCTGGCGCAGATCCCAACGCGCGGCTGAAGAGTCACCTCTGGTACATGGAGTACACCTTCGGGGTGCTGCGGGGCAGCGGGATCAACCTGCAGGGCGCGACCCCCTTCTGGAGAGCGGCCTACGCCCTGGACATCGACGCCATGCGCCTACTCAAGGCACACGGCGCCGACCCCGCGATCCCCACGACGAAGCCGCCGCAGCGCCGCCGCCGGCCGCCGCCCACCGAAGACGGGGCGGAGGCAGGCGAAGAGCTGGATCCTTCCGGGCTGCCCCCGGTGCCCGTCGGCGGGCCGGCGATCCATCCGATCCACGCGGCGTCGGGGGTGGGCTACGGACAGTCGTTCGCGGGCAACGCGCACCGCCACGTGGCCGACAACTGGCTCGCGGCGGTCCGGTTTCTGGTCGAGGAGTGCGGGGCCGACGTGAACGTGCGCGACGCCAACGCCTACACGGCGCTGCACCATGCCGCGTCGCGCGGGGACAGCGAGCTTGTGCTCTACCTGGTCGACCGGGGCGCCGACGTGACCGTGGTCAGCCGCAGGGGCCAGACCACCGCCGACATGGCGAACGGACCCATTCAGCGCCTCCAGCCGTTCCCGGCCACGGTCGCGCTGCTGGAAGCGCTGGGCTCGCGGAACAACCACACCTGCCAGTCCTGCTAGCAGCCCGCACCGCGGCCGCGCTCGCCGCAGCGCGTCGGCTGCGGTCCAGGCGAAGTCAGCCCCCGATGCCCAGCGCCTCGGCGATCCGCTGAGCGATCCTCTCTTCCAGCTCGCCCCTGGACGTGCAGGTGATCGGGTTCCCGCTCACCGCGCGAGGCCGACCGCGGGCGTCCACCATCGTCGTGATCCGGGTGCTGTCGGGGCTCATCGACGTGAGCTTGGTCGCCACGGCCAGGGTGATGTCGTACTGGTTGGCCAGCGGGCCAGCCAGGTCGCTGCCGCAGTCGACGAAGGCGTTCATGCGGTCGCGCTCGATCCGCCGGGCGGTGTAGCCCGTGTTGCCGATCTGCATTGCGCGCGGGTCGGCCTGCTCCACCGGAATCTCGAGCTGGGCGTACACCCCGCCCACGACGCCCCAGACGGTTTCGGCCGCCACTTCGACGGTTCGCACCCCCAGCCCCAGGTCGTTGGTGAGCTCGATCGCCTGGTAGCCGGCGATGCGCATCATGGTTCGGCTCTGCTCGGGGACCGGCTCCCTGTCGGCGTCGGCGCTCCCACCGCCGCTCCCCGAAGCGCACCCGCCGGCCGCAAGCGCCAGCAGCGCCGCAATCCACCGTCGCCCGAACAGGGAAGCCCCGCCCGAGGCGCGAACGATCTCTCTGCTGCCATTTGACCCCTGTCCGATCATGTCGACTCTCCGATTCTGCGTGCGATTGCGTCCGATTCGTAGATGTCCAGCCCGGTCCGGCGCAGCGTGGCGCGCGCCCGCTCCAGCCACGACGACCGGCGAACCAGGACCAGCTCAAGGTATGGAGGCGCCGGAATCCCGTCCACGATCCGCACGAAGTGAAGGTCGCCCAGCACTTCGGGGTGCGGAATCTCCCACTCCTGCCCCGCCCACGCGAAGCGGATGCCGTCCGCCTGCGCGAAGTCGGCGGTCTTCCAGGCCTGCTCCACGTATACCTCGTCTTCGACGGCGAAGATCCCCGGCCCGATCCTGTCGCCGTGCCGGTAGTAGCCCGGGTCGAAGTCGAGACCGTCGTGCCGCTGGAAGGTCTGCTCCATGGCGTAGTCGACGCCGTGCAGGTCGTCGGTGTCGGCGAGCGACTCCAGATGGTGGCGCAGCTCGTGGGTCAGCGTCTCCCAAATCTGCTCCGACCAGTCGAAGGCCGGATCCAGCCGGGCCAGCGCCCGAAACGAGCCCCAGTGCAGCAGGACGGTCGACCGCACGGTTTCGGGTCCCTCCCAGCTCGACGGGTAGGACTCGGTCACGCACTCGCCCAGCGTGTAGACGCCCGGAAAGCGCGGATGCCCGAGCGCCCGGCGGTGCACGGTCAGGCCGTCCACACCGTCGCGGTAGCGTTCCGGGATCTCCTCGAAGACCCGGCGCGCCTCTCTTTCGAAGACGTGGAAGTCCATAGATTAGGGGCTTGTCTGCAACATGCGGGGGAGGTTCCGGTTTGAAGGAAGGCGCAACGCGGCGCCAGGCCGCGATGATCTTCATCCTCGTCACGGTCTTCATCGACGTGCTGGGGATCGGCATCATCATCCCCATTCTTCCCGAACTGATCAAGGAGTTCGCCGGAGGAAGCACCGCGCAGGCCGGGCGGTGGTTCGGCGTTCTGGCCTCGACCTACGCGCTCACGCAGTTCATCTGCGCCCCGCTGCTGGGCTCGCTTTCGGATCGCGTGGGGCGCAGGCCCGTCATCCTCATCTCGCTGTTCGGCCTGGGCGTCGACTACATCATCATGGGCTTCGCGCCCACCCTGGGCTGGCTCTTCGTCGGACGGCTGGTCGCCGGCGTGATGGGCGCCAGCATCACCACCGCCAACGCCTACATCGCCGATGTCTCCAAGCCCGAGGACCGGGCCCGCAACTTCGGCCTGATCGGCGTGGCGTTCGGGCTCGGCTTCATCTTCGGCCCCGCCCTGGGCGGCATCCTCGGAGGCATCGACCTGCGCCTGCCGTTCTTCGTGTCGGCGGGGCTGGCACTGTTGAACTGGCTGTACGGCTTCTTCGTGCTCCCGGAATCGCTGCCGCCCGAGAGGCGGGGCGCCTTCAGCTGGAAGAAGGCCAATCCGGTGGGCAGCCTCCACGTGCTCGGCTCGTACCCGCTGGTGGCCGGCCTGACCATGGTGTTCGTGTTCGTGGTGCTGGCTCAGCGCGGCCTCGAAACCGTGTGGGTGCTGTACACGGGGCACAAGTTCGGGTGGGACGAGCGGATGAACGGCTTCTCGCTCATGCTGGTCGGCCTCATGGCCACCATTGTGCAGGGGGGACTGGTGCGTCCGGTGGTCGCGTGGCTGGGCGAGCGCCGCGCGATCCTGTACGGTCTGGTCATCGCGGTGATCACCTACCTGGGCTACGGACTGGCGAGCGCCGGGTGGATGCTCTTCGCGTTCATCGTCTTCGGGTCCATCGGGGGCGTCGCGGGACCGGCCATCCAGAGCCTGGTGGCCGGCGCGGTGCCGCCCGAGGACCAGGGCAAGGTGCAGGGCGGCATCGCGTCGCTCATGAGCCTGACCAGCATTCTGGCCCCCCTGATCTTCACGGCGGGGCTGTTCGGCTACTTCACCTCGCCCGGCGCGCCGATCGAGCTGCCCGGGGCGCCCTTCCTGCTGGGCGCGCTCATGTACGCGCTCGCGTTCTGGTCTCTGCTGCGGCTGTTCAGGAGGATGCCGGGGTAGGGGGGTGGGGGGTGAGTGCCCCCTCAGGTCAGGCCGAGCCGATGAGCCTTCCCGATTCGGCGGGCGTTGCGCGCTTCGATGCCCGCATCGGCGGCGAAGCGAGACCAGCTGGCCACCGTCGTCGTTACCCGGTCTATGATGCGTTCGGCCGCTCGCGTCCTGATCCCCGCGTTCCGGGCGAAGGTCAACAGGTCGGAGCGGACAAAGCCGCGCCTCTTGCCGGCCATGCTCATCTGATGCCGCCTCGTCCACAGGCCCCGGGGATTGTACGCGTACACCACGTCGAATGCCGGCGACAAGCGCCACGCTCCGCCACGGTCCATCAGAAAGGCGACGTTCTTCACGTGGTCGTCCTGGTTCCGCGCGACGACGTTGAACACGGCCCGCCGCACCTGCTCCTCGACCACCGCCATGCCGAGCCCCAGGCTGCGGATCGCTTCCACGACTTGCTCGTAGGCGTACGCGCCCGGGAGCTCGAAGTCGAAGTGCCGAAGGGCGGCGAGCGACTGCATGTGAATCTTCCGCCCCTTAGCGTCGCGGTCGAAGCGGCGCGTCATGAAGTGACTCCTCCCGCCTTCGTGATGCAGCCGGCACTCCGACATGTCGATCCCGGCCTCGCGGGCCATGCGGAAATACGCGTACTCGATGCGTCCGTATCCGAGAGGGTCCGCGAGCCTGCGCCCCTGGTCCCCCGCCGGGGCGGTTCCGACGCCATCGAACTTGAGGATCCAGTGTTGGTACCCTGGCGCTGCAGGCGTTTGGCCGGAGCGCAGGTCTCCGGTCGTCGGATTCCAAGCCAGCACAGCCTTCGCCCGCGCGCCTCCCGCCGAGGTCCCCACGCTGAGCAGGTCCTCGAGCGGGCGGGCGTCGCCGTCGAGTTTGCCCGACACGCGGCCTCTTTCGTCCAGTACGCGCCGGGCCAGCTCGACCAGCTGGTCCACCTCGACCGTGCCCCCCACGCTCCCGTCCCGAATCGCCGGTTCGAACTCCAGCGCGCCCACGCCCCGGGATCCCATATAGCACAGCCGGTCCACGGGGCTGAAGTCCTCGAGGCGCCGACCGGTTTCCGCCAGCCAGACATCGATTAGCCGGTTGCCGAAGCTGTCCGGCAGCGCGTCCGCAAGCATGCCCGGAAGGCCCTTGAACCACGCCCCGAGTCCGGGGAACGCATACGGAGCCTCTCGCACGGGCATCGTGAACGGCGATACCTCGATCCCGGCAGAAAGGAACGCGGGATCGTACTGGAACACGCCGACTCCCCGGTCCGCATCCCACGAGACCGCGCCGATGCGTCGGCCCCAAAGCAGCACGTTGGCGTCGGTCACCCGTCGTCTCCGCCCCACGACCAGGGTCCCGGCGGCTCGCCCTTGCGGGGGCGGGCGCGGCGGCGTTTCCGCTGGGCGGAGTCCATGCGCTCGATCGGTCGGATTTCGCGCGGCGGAACCGCGTCGAGCACGCTCTCGCCCAGGCCCATGGCGATCACCACGCGGAGCAGGCTGTCCGAACTGCACGAGTCGCCAGCCTCGAGTCGTCGCAGCGTGCGCAGACCAATCCCAGCGTCCGCGGCAAGTTGGCGCTGCGTGACGTTCCGAGCGAGCCGAAGCTCGGCCAGACGAAGCCCTACCTCGGCCCGCAGGGCGCGGGAGGTCAGGCCTGCATCCGTCGTGTAGGCGGTCAGCTGTCACCCCCTTCTTCCCGGGAGCTCCGTGCATCCTCGTTCGCGAGCCCCCATGACTCCAGAACCTGAAGGGTACCGATATCACGCCGCGAACGCAAGAGGCCATTTCTATCTGATTAAATCAGCTCTAGGTAGATAATCGGCCAAATATAGCGTTTTGTAGTCCGCTCAGGTCTCCTCTCCCTCCACCCCCAGCTGCCCCAGCAGGAACGCCAGCTCCATCGCCGAATTCCGCACGCGGCGGCTGAACGTCCGTCCGCCCGCGTGTCCGGTGCGCGGGTCGTAGTCCAGAATCACCGGCAGACCGGAGCTGGTGGCCGCCTGCAGCCGCGCCGCCATCTTCCTCGCCTGCAGCGGGGGAACGCGCGTGTCCAGGTCGCCCTGCGTCAGCATCACCGCCGGGTAGGCCACGCCGTCGCGCACGTTCTGATACGGCGAAAACGTGCGCAGCACGTCGAACTCCTCCTTCACCGCGGCGTTCCCGTACTCGAGCAGCGCGGGCATGTTGTTGCTGTCGGTGAACTGGTTGAAGCGCACCATGTCCAGGTCGGGCAGGCCGCAAACACCGCGCGATACAGGTCGGGCCGCTTGGTCAGCGCCGCCCCTACCAGCAGCCCGCCGTTGCTCACGCCGCGGATCGCGAGGCGGTCGGGGTTTGTGTATCCGTTGTCGATCAGCCACTCTGACGCCGCAATGAAGTCGTCAAACACATTGGGCTTGTTCTCGAGCATTCCCGCCCGGTGCCAGGTCTCGCCGAACTCGCCGCCGCCCCGCAGCGTCGCCACCGCATACACGCCTCCCCGTTCCATCCACGCCGCAGCGCCCGCGTTGAAGCGCGGGGTCTGGCTGGAGTTGAAGCCGCCGTACCCGTACAACAATGTCGGCGCATCCCCATTGGGCTCTTGCCCCCGCCGATGCACAACATGCATGGGCGCGACCGTGCCGTCCGCAGAGGTGTACCAAACCTGCCGCACCTCGTAGCCGTCGCCGTCAAAGGGCACGGCCGACGCAAGCCATGGCTCGGTCTCCATTGTCTCCAGATCGATGCGCACAACATGGGGGGCGTGATGTAGGATGAAAGGGTGAGCAGTCCCGCGCCTTCGCCCCACGGGCGCAACGTCGCCGTGTGGTGTTCGGGAAGAGGGATCTCCGCCGTCTGCGTGCCGTCGAGGTCGTAGACCAGCAGGCGCGTGCTCACGTCGGCGAGATAGCTCGCGTAGATCCGCTCGCCGATGATCTGGTAGCCCGTCAGCGGCTCGTCGGTCTCGGCGATCACTTCGCGCCAGCTTGACGGGTCGGTGCGGTTCAAGTCCACGGCCATCACCCGGTTGTTGGGCGCGTCCACGTTGGTCAGCAGGTAGAGCTCTCCCCGCACGAACCGCGGCTCGAACCGCGCCGGCGCGCCCACGATCAGGGGCTCGGGCCCGCCGCCCTCGTGCAGGTCGTGCAGGTAGACGTCGGCCCGGGCCCAGCCGTGCCGCACCGTGTAGACCAGATACCTGCCGTCGCCGCCCTGCGTCGTGGTGATGAACTTCTCGGGCCCGTGCCCTTCGCCGAAAAGCTCGACGTCGTCGGCCATGTCGGCGCCAAGGGTGTGGTGGCGCACCCGTGGGCCAGTCTCCCGCGATCTGGGCGTGTAGTAGAAGCCCGTGCCCTCGGGGTCGAAGAAGGTCGACCCGTACAGGAAGTTGGGCAGCCGGTCGGGCAGGTCCTCGCCGCTGGCGAGGTCGCGGATCCGGATCTCCCCCTCGTCCTGCCCGCCGTCCCGGATCGCGTACATCATGAGGTCGCCGTCGGGCGAGAAGCCGCGAATGCTGACGCTGGTCGTGCCGTCCGCGCGAATGTCGAGCGGGTCGATCACCACCTCGAAGTCGCCGCCCGGGTCGATCGGGTCGCGCTGCGGCTCGTCGGGCGCCCGGCGGCGGTAGATGGCCGCCACCTCGCGGCCCGGCCTCCGAAACGAGAAGTACTCGAAGTCGCCGGCCCGGCGCGGAAAGAGCGCGCCCTGGACGTCCATGAGCTCGCGCAGCCGGGTCTCGAGCCCCTGCCTCAGCGGCGTGTCTCCCACGACGCGCTCGGCGTACGCGTTCTGCTCCGCGATCCAGGCCCGCGTCTCGGGGCTGTCCTGTTCTTCGAGCCAGCGGTAGTCGTCGGTGAACACGACGCCGTGCAGCGTGTCGACCACAGGCTCGCGCTGCGTGGTCGGCGGCGAAGGGTAGGCCGAGCATGCGGTCCCGGCGAGGATCGCGGCGGCGACAAGGGCGAGGGGTCGGTGCGGCATGGGGAGGGGGCGGTGTGGCATGGGCTTGGCTCCCGAGTGGTGGTGTGGGGCGGGTGGCGGAGGACTGCCCGCCTACCGCGGCGCTGTGCCTGGCAGGCCGTGGCTGACTAGGGTGAGGGTCGCGTCTGTTTCGGCGGTCGCGGCCGCCGTGGCCGCCCCGGTCCCGCTCGCCGCGCCGGTCGCCTGCGCCTGCGCGGCCCGTGCGGCCTCGACCGCCGCCTCGCCGCGCAAGATCGAGCGGATGCGGCCCGTGGCGCGGTCCATGACGATGGCGACCGGGTCGACGCGGGTGTCGCGGTCGAGCTGGACCGCCCCGTCGGGGCCGGTGAGGATGATGCGCGCGAGGTCGCGGGCGGCCGCCTCGCTGAAAGGCAGGAGGAAGAGGAAGCCGCCGCCGCCCACGGAGATCTCGTCCATGTCGAAGCTGTGCTCGAAGATGGTGGAGCCGTTGGTGGCGAGGGCGGCGATGCGGTAGGGTCCGGGGGCGGTGGGCGTCTGGGCGGGGGCGTCCAGGACGAAGGCGGGGTCGAGGTGCAGGTCGCCGTCGGGGCTGATGCCGCCCCGGACGAGGAGGTGGGGGGCGGGTGGGGGGGGCGGGGCGGGGGCTGCGGAGGCTCGCGCCGGGCCAGCCACCTCCTCGGTCAGCCGATACTGCATCGCCTTGTTGAAGTTGTAGTCGCTGATCCAGCCTCCCCGGCAATACGACATGAGGTCGGGCGCCGCGGGGTCCACGAGCTCGCCGGAGCGCGGATCGTAGCCAGGGACCCCGATGCTGCCGTCCAAGTAGGGAAAGTCCACATCGAGATTGTCCGGATCGCCGCATGGTGCGTGCCGCAGGCTCATGTTGTGTCCGATCTCGTGAGCGAACACCTCCGAATCCGCGATGCCAATACTGGCTCGTCCGGTGAGATACGCGAGCCCGTTGATTCCCGATCTCCGGTCGAGTCGGACCGCGCCGTACCAGTATCCGCTCGCGCCCTCAGACGCCCTAAGCAGGTCGATGTCCTGAATTAGGCTCACCCAATCGTTAAAAGCGCGCGGTGCGTGGCCGATGTGGAGAGGCTCGCGGACCGTCAGATCGAACTCGGCGATCGGCAGGACTGATTTCAGGAACCCGATCGGAGCGTCGTTCGGCGACTTGACCCAATCCAGGACGCTGCTGTCCGCGCTCGACTCGACGATGACCGGCACGATGGTCAACTCCATCGTTGGAACCTCGCGCACGTCCACGCTCAGGTGCCCGACTTCGGGCAGCCGCACCTGGCTACCATCCGCCCAAGGAACGGTGCCCCCCGGGTCGACTTCCACCACCATCTCCATCCCCGGTTGCAGTACTGACCCGGGAACAACCGCGTTGTAGGATCCGGCAAGGCTCTCCAACACAAGGTCATCGGGGATCCCCCGCGACGACTGAAGGGTCATGTCAAGGGACACGGCTGGCTGGTTGCCGGAGCGCAACACAGCGCGCGCTCCCGCCCGATGGTCGTTCGCGCGGTCGACGGTCGCGAACACCCTAAGCAGAGCCGGTCTGCCGGCAATGACCGGCACCGTGCCCGCAGTGTCCTGGGCCGCCTGCGTCAGGTGCGCGCCCGGAATCGACAAGAGAAAGGGAGCATCGCAGTCGGGCCCATCTCGCGTTGAGAGCGACGACAACCACGTTTGGAACCAAGCCGCCTCCGGAGCGCACGCGCCGCTACCCTTCCACCGCAACTCCTCCAAGGCCCCAAGATCGGTAAGCGTGCCTGGCAGCGCCCCTTCCATGTCATTGTCGGACAGGTCCAGGCGTTCAAGTGCGCTCAAGCGCCCGAGGCGATGGGGGATTCTTCCCGAAAACCGATTGCCCCCGAGGTCCAGGTGCACAAGTGATCCCAAGCGGCTGAGGCGGTCGGGAATCGTCCCAGAGAACTGGTTGCCCTCCAGGTCGAGCGTTTCGAGCCTCTCCAAATCACCAATCCCGGCAGGTAGGGCCCCCGACAGCACGTTGTCGCTCAAATTCAAGTCCCTCAAGTCCAAGAACTCCCCGATCACCGAAGGCAGAGGTCCTGCAAGCCCATTGCCCGAGAGATCTAGCCCCGTCACGAGGCTGTCCTCCACCGTGATTCCGTGCCAAGACGACAATGGCGAGTCGGTGAGCCAGTTGCCATTGCGCGTCCATCGCGATCCGCCCGTACCGTTGTATAGGCTTGCAAGGATTTCCGTTGGAAGTCCTCCGCATGAACGGCCCGAGCTCCGACGGGGCAGAAAGTTCGACATCGAGTCGACCCAACTCCAGAACCGTTGGTTGCGGGGCACGCACAGCTGCGTGTCCCACCAATAGAAGAATCGCAAACTTGTCAAGCGAGTCAGCGAGAGAGGAAACGAGCCGATTAGAGCGACGTTCTCCGAGAGACCAAGGGAATGGAGGAGCGGAAGGTCGCCGAGCGAAGGCGGAATGCCACCACTGAACTCGTTACCCCTAAGGTCGAGGAGCGTTAACGCTTGAAGCTCCCGCAGCGAAGACGGTATCTCACCCGAGAATCGCGCGTCTTGCAGCTGCGCCAGCTGGAGATTGACGAGGCGGCCAATCGCACTGGGTAGTGGTCCGTTGAGTTTGTTGCATTGCAGCGCAAGCCAATTCAACCTGGTTAGATGCTCAATGCCAGAAATCGAGCCCGTGAGTCGATTGTAGGAAAGGCGAAGCAAGACCAGGGAGTCGAGGTTCCAAAACTCCTCTGGGATCGCCCCGGAGAGATCATTGCTGTGCAAGTGCAGTTCTTTGAGCTTTGTGAGCTTCCCAAAACTTCTGGGAATCGAACCAGAAAGACCAGTACTGCCAAGGTCAAGGTGTTCCAGGTTGGCTAGTTGGCCAAGCTCCGGTGGGATTGAGCCCGAAAAGCGATTGTGGTTCGACTGTGGTTGAGCCGCAAGTTCGTCTCTGGCCCAGGGGGTCGCCGCGCTAAGTGGCATGGGGTATGCTTCGTACTCAGGGGCGTGTTGGCGCGCTGTTGACATGTCATGAATTGAGCAACGCCCGCTACCAAGGATATTGTTCCCAAGATCAAGCGTTTGCAGTGCCTCAAGTCTTGCTAGTTCCCAGGGAACCGACCCGCGAAGGCCGTTGTGGCTTAGGAGAATGCTCACGACGCGACCCTGGTAATCCGTTTCCAGCCCGTGCCAGTCACCAAGGGGCGCGTTGGTGAGCCAGTTGTCGTCGTTGACCCATGCAGGCCCGCCGGTGGCGAAATAGAACGATCTCAGGACTTCGCGCTCGGAATAGGCGGCCTTGACCTCTACGAACACGGTGCCGGTTGCCGGGCCATGTGCGGCTTTCACGTTGGTCGTGCCGTCGCGCATGGCGGTCACCAGTCCGGTCTGGTCGACGGTGGCCACCTCCTCGTCGCTTGACGACCACAGCATCTCGATGCCGGCTACGGTGTGGCCGTTCCTGTCCAACGCCTCGGTGGCCAAGCGGACTGTGTCGCCGACCGTCCAAAACTCGACCGAGTCCGGCATCACGCGAATCTCCGCCACCACCTGCTCGACCGTCACCACCACCTCCCCCACCACCCCGCCACTCCCCGCCGTCACGGTCGCCTCCCCATTCCCCACCGCCGTCACCAGCCCGGTCCCGTCCACCACAGCCACTGCCTCGTCGCTGGACGACCATTCGACCACCGCCCCCGCCATCACACGCCCATCCTGGTCCAGCACGGTGGCCGAGAAGCGCACCGTGTCCTCCAGCGCCTGCATCGTCGCCGACGCGGGCGACACGGTCACGGTGGTGGCAACGGAAATCGGCGGCTCGACGGGGGCCTCGTCGCCGCACGCGAGACCGGCGACCAGAGCGCACGCCAGCATCCCGCGAACGAGCGCCCCGGGCTCGGCTGTCCTGTCGCGGTTCGGGGATGGCGGCATGGCAAGGTTGGCCAAGGGGTCGGGGATTGTCGGACCGAGCACTGAGAGTGCATCCTCGGCTGGCACCCCGGCAAGAGTTGACGCGATGCGCCCGCCCAGGGCCACCGCGCTGTCACCGCGGCCCTATCCAGCCCCTTGGACGCCCCCGTCAGGCGGACCCGTCTTGCCCCCGTAGGCCACTGTCACCGTAGCGGCGATTGCCCCAGGCTCCCCGAGTGCGCTCGGTTCATAGCTATGAACAAGGTCAACATAGCCGACGCGCGGGCGAGCCTTTCCCGCTATGTGGCCCGGGTCGAGGCCGGCGAGACGATCACACTGTGCCGCCGCAACGTGCCGGTCGCGGAGATCCGGCCGATAGCCGACGCCCCCCGCGCGCTGCGCCCGGTCGGGATCGATCGCGGCATGGAGGTGCCCGAGAGCTTCTTCGAGCCGCTGCCGGCGGACGTGCTGGAGGGGTTCGGGGCCGTCGGCACGGAAGCGAGCGACGCCGGTCGTCCCAAGGGTGTCGCTGCCTCTGTCGCCGCGAAGCTACGTGACGAGCCGTCGCGAGTGGCTCGGGTTGGAGCCGCTGCCGTTTGACGAGCGGTCCGCCGCGCACGACGACCTTCTGCCAGCGTTGCACAGCGACCCGTTCGACCGCGGGCTGGTCTGCCAGGCCATCTTGCACGGGATGACGATCGTGACGCACGACGAGGCGATTGCCCGCTATCCGGTGCCGGTGCTGTGGTGACTCGATATCCGCGAGCCGACACTCGCCGTCAATTCCCGAAACAGGTCGCCTAGCCGCGCGGTCATAGGCCCGGGCCGGCCGCCGCCGATCGTGCGTCCGTCGAGCTCGGTCACGCTGGCCAGCTCGCCCATGGTGCCGGTGCAGAAGGCCTCGTCGGCGCGGTACGCCTCGGTGAGCGACAGGTCCTCGACGCGGTGCGGAATCGCGTGGCGCTCGCAGAGTTCGAGGACGGTCGCGCGCGTGATGCCTTCGGGGCAGGCGACCGCGCGGCTGGTCATGACCACCCCGTCGGCCACGATGAAGAAGTTGGTCGCGTTGGTCTCGGCGATGAAGCCGCGCGCGTCGAGCATGAGCGCGTCGTCGGCGCCCGCAGCGTTGGCCTCGATCTTGGCCAGGATCGACTGGAGCAGGTTGGCGTGGTGGATCTTGGGGTCGAGCGCGTCCGGGGCGAAGCGGCGCAGCGAGCTGGTGACGAGGCGCAGGCCCGAGAGGCCGTACACCGGCGCCTTGTGCTCGGCCACGACGATCAGGGTGGGGCCGGACCGGTTCAGTCGGGGGTCCATGCCGCTGGTGTACTTGACGCCGCGGGTCAGCGTCAGGCGGATGTGGACGCCGTCGCGCATGTCGTTGGCGGCAAGGGTGCGCCGGATCTCGGCGACGATCTCGTCGGCGCTCGGGATGTCGGCGAAGGCCAGAGCCAGCGCGGACGAGCGCAGCCGGGCGAGGTGCTCTTCGAGCTTGAAGATGCGGCCGTCGTACAGGCGCAGTCCCTCCCAGACGGCGTCGCCGCCCTGGACCACCGAGTCGAAGGGACTGACCCCGGCCTCGTCGCGGTGCGCGAGCTTGCCGTTGACGTTGACGATCAGGTCGCGGTTGCGTTCGTCGAACTGCTGGAGCATGCGGGCCTCCGTTGGTTGTGGGCGGTCATGGCGAGCGGCCAGCCCCCGCGCCCCCCGCCAGCACCTCGCGCAGCGCCCCCAGGTCGGGCGGGATCGTGACCGAGCGGCGCGGCCGGTTCATAACGCGCGCGATGCCGGGGGGAACGGGCAGCTTCTCGCCGATCAGGGGCTCGACGGTCTCGGCGAACTTGGCCGGGTGCGCCGTGGCCAGAACGACGCCGCGCGCGCCGGGCCGCTCGCGCAGTTCGCGGCGCAGCCCCAGCAGGCCCACCGCCGTGTGCGGGTCGATCGCAATCCCCCGCCGCTCCCACAGGTCCCGGATGCAGTCGCGCGTCTGGCCGTCGGTCCACGAAGAGCCGCCAACGGCGCGGAGCAGGCTACGGGGCGCCCGGGCGCCAGGGCCGTCGCCGTCGTTGCCACCCGCGTCGCTACCCGCGTCGCCACCCGCGTCGCCGCTGCTCGCGCCGCCCCCCACATGCCCGCCCGCCGCCCCCCCGCCATCCGCGAACATGTGCGCGATCCGGCGGAAGTTGCTGGGGACGCCCACGTCCATGGCATTCGAGATCGTCGCGACCGAAGGGCGGGGGCGGTACGCGCGCCCGGCCAGATACTCGGGCAGGACCGCGTTCGCGTTCGTCGCCGCCACAAGACGCGTCCCGGGCACGCCGAGCATGCGGCGCGCCATGAGCCCCGCCGCGAGGTTGCCCAGGTTCCCCGACGGGACCGAGACCACACGTTCGGCGCCGGGCGCGAGCCGCGCGAGCTCGGCCCACGCGTGCACATGGTAGAAGGTCTGGGGGAGCAGGCGCCCGACGTTGATCGAGTTGGCCGACGTGAGCGCCAGCGCGCCCTTCAGGGAAGCGTCGGCGAACGCCCCTCGCACAAGCCGCTGGCAGTCGTCGAACGCGCCGCGCACCGCGACCGCCGCGACGTTGCCGCCCAGGGTGGAGAACTGCGCCTCCTGCCTGGGACTGACCTTTCCCAGGGGATAGAGGACGACGACCCTAACGCCGGGAGTCTGGTGGAACGCGTCGGCCACCGCGCCGCCCGTGTCGCCGGAGGTGGCCGCCAGGATCGTCACGGGAGCGGCGTCCCCGCGCAGCAGCGACATCATGCGGGCCATGAATCGCGCGCCCACGTCCTTGAACGCGTGGGTGGGTCCGTGGAAGAGCTCGACCATGTGGACGCCCGGGTCGATCTCGCGCACCGGGACGGGAAAGTCGAGCGCGTCGCGCACGGCCGCGCGGAGCAGGCCGTGGTCCAACTCGTCGCCCACAAGGTGCCGCGCCGCTACGGACGCGCGCTCGGAAAAGGTCGCGTCGCGGAGCGCCGCGCGATCCTCGTCGGCCATGGGCGGCAGCGAAGCCGGGACGAAGAGGCCGCCGTCGGGCGCCTGACCAAGGAATAGCGCCTCCCGGAACGACCATGTCCGCCCTGCGGGGCCGCCCCGCGTGCTGACGAGCCTCATTCCGTCCGGCGCCGGGAGCCGCGCGCCGCCCTCACCCGATGTCGAGCACCCGCGCGCCCGGCGCGTTCGCGCTCGAGACCACCACGTCCGACCGCACCCCCGCCTCGGCCAGGAAGGCGTCCTCCATGGCGGTCGCCGCCGCCCGCGCCGCGCGCCTCCCCCTGCACAGCGCGAACACCGACGGCCCCGAACCCGACAGCCCGGCCCCGACCGCGCCCGCCTCGAGCGCGCGCGCCTTCACGGCCTCGAACCCGGGCACGAGCCCGGCGCGCACCGGCTCGGCCACCGCGTCGTGCAGGCAGCGCCCGATCAGCCCCCAGTCGCCCGTGAACATCGCGGCGACCATTCCCGCCGCGTTCCCCCACTGCCGGATTCCCGCCTTGAGCGCGATGGTGTCGCCCAGTATCGCACGGGCGCGCTTCGTCTCCACCTCCATATGCGGATGCACGACCGCCACGGCCAGGTCCGCAGGCGTCGGCAGCTTCACCATCTTCGGCGGGCTTCCCGGCACCACCAGCACGAAGCCGCCCACAAGGGAAGGCGCGGCGTTGTCGGCGTGGTCCGCCCCCGAGCCCTTCGCCTCGCCGATCATGGCGCACTCGAGCAGCGTGGTCCGGTCGAGTCCGCCGCCCAGAAGCGCGTCCGCAGCCACGGCGCCCGCCACCGCGCTCGCCGCGCTGCCCCCAAGCCCCGACGCCAGCGGAATCCCCTTGCGCACGTCGATCGCCACGCCCGACGGCGACCCCAGCCGGTCGATCACGCCCTGCACCGCGAGCGCCGCCGCGTTCAGCGCGGGGTCGGTGGGGACCCGTCCGCCGTCGCCGCTCACCGAGACGGCCACGATCCCCGACCCCTCCGCCGCGCGCACCGCCACCTCGTCGCCCAGCCCCTCGAGCGCCATGCCGAAGATGTCGAACCCGCACCCCAGGTTCGACGCCGACGCCGGGGCGAAGACCCGGACCGACCGCGGCGACGTGTCCCGTTCGAGCATGTCAGCGCCCCCGCCGCGCAGCGCCGCGCCCGCCTCGCGCAGCCCCGCGCCCCCCGCCCGCGGCCGCGCGCTGCCCCCGTCGCCCGCCGCGACCCGCCCCGCGCCGCCGAAACGGCATGGCCATCATTCCCGTCAGCGTGGCCCAGTCCCGCCGCTCCACCTCTTCCAGCCCGAGCGTCAGGGCGCGCGGATCGGCGACCAGCCGGAAGCTGCCGAACAGGCGGTCCCAGAACGAGAGCACGCTGGAATAGTTGGAGTCGGTCTCGGGCTGGTGGTCCGAGTGGTGCACCCAGTGCATCCAGGGCGTGACGATCAGCCACCGCAGCCAGCGGTCCGCCGCCGCAGGCACGCCCACGTTGCCGTGGTGGAACAGGATCACGGGCAGCAGGACCGCCTCGTACAGCAGCACCTGCCCGATCGTCATCCCGAGCAGCGGCAGCACCGCAAGCCGCGCGACCGAAGACAGCATGATCTCGCCCGTGTGGAACCGCAGCCCCGAGCTGGCGCTGAGCTCGCGGTCGGCGTGGTGCACCGCGTGGAACCGCCACAGAAGCGGCACCGCGTGGTTCAGCCTGTGCCACGCGTACTGCCACAGGTCGAAGAGCACGAACGCGAGCGCGAACCCCCAAACGCCCCCCAAGCCCAGCCAGTGCAGCACGCCGAACGAGTTCGCGCGGGCCCATTCGGTTGCGACCAGGGTGGCCCCGGCGAAGAGCAGCGACACGACCACCGCGTTGAACACCCCCAGCGCCACGTTCGACATGTCGTGCCGGGCCCGTTCGCCGCGCCCCTCGAACATCGGAATCAGGCCCTCGACAAGCCACATGAGAGCGAGGGCGACGGTGGCCACGACAGGCTTGAACGTCGTCAGGGACTCGATCATGCGGGGCGCGGCGACGGAGAGAGCTGGGCGTGCATGACGGGTAAGGTAAAGTGGGC
Organism: Longimicrobiales bacterium; assembly: GCA_965221535.1. Classification (GTDB taxonomy): domain Bacteria; phylum Gemmatimonadota; class Gemmatimonadetes; order Longimicrobiales; family Gaopeijiaceae; genus Bin94. Next base: position 1,120,125 of record OZ244894.1, read on the forward strand.
GGCGCATGGCGACGAACTGGCGCGGCGTGGTTGTGGCACCCGCCCCCATCCCGTCTATTGGGGCAGTGCGATCCACACACCCCTTCGCACGCCCCACCCACCACCCCACCCGGAGCGCCGCCTTGCCCCTCCGCCACCGCCACTCGGGCTACACGTCGTACCAGTACATCCGCGAGAACCGCGACTTCGCCGAGTACGACCTCATCGAGGGCGAGTCGCTCTTCGAGCCGTACGACGTGCCGCTCGCGCCCGCCGACGAGGCCCGCGTCGCCGATCTGGTCGACCGCATCCTCATGATCTCGCTGCACGAGCACCCGCACCTCTTTCCGGCCAAGGCCGAGCAGATCCGGGCGTACGACTCCGAGGGGCGGGTCCACACGGCCTACCAGGCGCTGGCCGATTCCTGGTGGGACTGCGTGTTCGACAACTTTCTCGACGGGGCGGCGTGCATCACGTCGAAGAACGGGTGGAAATGGGACGACATCATCTACGACATGGGGATGCGGTTCTGCGACATCGCGCACCAGGACTTCGTGGTCAAGTGCGAGGGGGTGGACGACATCTACCGTGCGCACCGCGAGGGCCGCATGGCGCTGGTCGCCGCCCAGGAGGGCGCCGCGATGATCGAGAACGAACTGGACCGGATCGAGATCCTGTACGGCATCGGCCTGCGCGTACTGGGCATCACCTACAGCGAGTCGAACGCGCTGGGCACCGGCCTGAAGGAGACGCGCGACGGGGGGCTCACGTCCTTCGGGCGCAAGGCGGTGCGGCGCATGAACGACGTGGGGCTCGCCATCGACTGCGCGCACGCGAGCGACCAGACGACGCTCGACACGGTCGAGGTCAGCCGCCACCCCATCTTTCTCACGCACACCGGCGCGCGCGGGCTGTGGAACATCAAGCGCCTCGCGCCCGATCAGGTCATTCGCACGGTGGCGGACAAGGGCGGCGTCATCGGGATCGAGGCGGCGCCGCACACCACCGTCTCGCCGCAGCACCGGCGCCACGGCATCGAGTCGGTCATGGACCACTTCGAGTACGTCAAGGATCTGGTCGGCATCGACCACGTCGCCTTCGGCCCCGACACGCTGTACGGCGACCATGTGGCGCTGCACAAGGTGTACGCCGCGGCGCTCTCGATCGACGAGACGCACGACGCGGCACAGGGCGAGGCGCCCGAGCACATCGAGGTCGACCACGTGCGCGGCATCGAGAACCCGACGCAGGGGTCGAAGAACATCCCGCGCTGGCTCGTTCGGCAGGGCTACAGCGACGAGGACATCGCCAAGGTCATGGGCGAGAACATCATGCGGGTGCTGAAGGAGGCGTGGCAGTGAGCGGGCGAGCGGCGGACGGCCCCGACCGACCGGACCGGCCGGCGCCCCGCGAGGCCCCCGACGCCCCCACCCGCGCGGCGGACCAGCCCGCCCGCACCCCGGTCATCTCCATGATCCTGATGGCGGTCTTCGTGGTGGGCGGGTCCGTCGGGCTGCTGGTGGACTGGCCGCCGGGGCCGGGCAACCTCGACTGGGGCGTGTGGGTGGTGTTGTACGGGGGATACGCCTTTGTGATCGGCGCGGCCATCCTTCATGCCCGCACGGGGCGCTGACCGCAAGGCACGACCATGGAAACCGCAACCTTGTACGCCGCCATTCTCATCTTCTACTTCTCCTGCCTAATGGGGCTTGGGCTTTGGTTCAACCGGCGCAACCGCTCCCGCCAGGAGTTCTTTCTGGCGCGCGGCGATCTGGGGCCGGCGACGCTTGGGTTTTCGTACTCGGCCACGCAGATGAGCGGCAGCTCGTACATGGGCGCCGTCGGCACGGAGCGCGAGCTGGGGTACAACTTTGCGCCGGCGGGCGTGTCCTCGGCGGCGGCGGCGTGGTTCACATACATCCTGCTGGGCGAGCGGCTTCGGCGTCTCGCGTCTAGGGTGCGGTGCACAACAATTGTCGACGTCTTTCAGGCGCGCTATCCCGGCAGGGCCGTGGCCACGACCGCGACCGGACTCATGCTGGTCGCGTTCATTCCGCTCATCGCGGCGCAGCTCAAGGCGGCGGGCAACCTCTTCGAAGTCCTGCTCGGCATGCCCTACCTGCTCGGGCTCTTCTTGTTCGGCGGCATTGTGGTGTTGTACACCGTGATCGGGGGCATGCACGCCGTTGCCTGGACCGACCTTATACAAGGTTCGATCATGATCGTCGGCTTTGCGGTGCTTGCGCCCGTGGCCGTGCACGCGGCCGGCGGCTTTGCCGACATGCACATGCGCTACGCCGAGTTCAACCCCGACGGGATCTCGTTCCTGGGCGGCATGCCCGCAATGTGGGTGGTGTCGTCGTTCCTGGTCTGGGGGTTCTTCCAGATCGGCGGCGCGCCCGCCGCCGTCACGCGCTTCCTCATCCCCAAGCAGCGCAGCACGCTTAGGCGCGCGCTCGTCTTCTCAATCGGGTTCTCGTCGTTCATCTTCATCGGCTCGACGCTGATCGCAATCGCGTCGGGCGTCCTCCTTCCCAATCTCGAACAGAGCGACCTTGCGCTCCCCACGCTTGTGCAGCTGCTCCTGCACCCGCTCTTCGGCGGCATCCTTGTGGCGGCCGTGCTCGGCGCAACCATGTCGACGATCGACTCCGTTTTGCTCCTTGCCAGCTCGCTTGTTGTCGAAAACCTGTATGTGCCGTTGGCAAAGCGCGACGTTTCCCACGACCGGGGCGTCACCCTCGCGCGCTGGACGACTTTGGGGATCGGCGCGCTTGCATTGACGTTCGCGATCGACCCCCCCGCAACGATCCTGTTCATCGTCACCATGTCGTTCAGCCTCCTTGCCTCGGCGTTCACCTTTCCGCTCCTCCTTGGCATGTGGTGGCCCCGCGCGACGCGCACCGGGGCCCTGGCCGCCATGCTGGGCGGGGCGGCGACGTGCGTCGTGTGGTACGGCCTGGGCTACCTTCAGCACGGCACCTTAGACAACTGGATCGCCGGCCTGTGGCCAGCGCTGTTGGGCCCGGCGGTGTCGCTGGCGCTGCTCGTCACGGTCAGCCTGCGCACGCGGCCCCCCAGCCGCGAAGTGCGGGAGGTGTTTTTCGGGGAGGGGTAGGGGCCCCCTACTCTACCCCAATCTTCCAGATCCTCCCGCTCAGCGAATCGCTGACATACACCGCGCCGTCGGGACCGACCGCCACCCCGGTGGGCCGGAAGTCCGCCTGGTTCGACCGCGAGATCTGGCCGCCCGCGAACCCGTCGGCGAAGACCGACCACTCGCCTGTGGGCGCGTCGCCGTCGAACGGGATCCACACCACGTTGTAGCCCGCCTGGACGGGCGTGCGGTTCCACGAGCCGTGGAATGCGACGAAGGCGCCGTTCGCGTAGGGCGCGGGCAGCGAACCCGAGCCGCCGACCGCAAACGCCAGTGCGTTGGGCGCCCAGTGGGCGGGCAGGCCGATCGCGGGCATCGCAGCATCCGCACAGCGGCCGACCTCGACGCCGTCGCCGCCGTACTCGGGCGCCAGCACCTTGGCGTTGTTGCTCGGGTCGTGGTAGCAGTAGGGCCACCCGAAGTCCGACCCCCGCTCGATGAGCGCGAACTCCTCCGAGGGCTTCTCCGAGCCGTCGGTGGGCGAAAAGAGCGCGGGCCAGAGCTCGCGCAGCTGGTCGCGGCCGTGAATGACCGCGTACAGGTCGCCGGTCGCCTGGCGCACCGCGATCGCCCCGGCGTTGCGCACCCCGGTCGAGAACCGCTCGCCGTCCGACTGGCGCTGGTCCAGACGGTCGGTGGCGAAGCGCCAGATCCCGGCCCGCGTGCCGAGCTCGCCGCAAGGGTCCTTGCCGGGCACGCCCGCAGTCCGCGGAATCGTCTGGCATGCGTTCGAAGGCGAGCCGATCCCGACGAACAGGCTGCCGTCGGGGTGGAGCGCGATGCTCTTGGACGCATGGTTCCGGTCGGCGGGCAGCCCCGAAACGACGGTTTCCGGTGGACCAGAGGGCGTCAATGACCCCGCGGCGAGCCCATAGCGAAGGACGGCGGTGTCGGTCGCGAAGTAGAGCCTGCCGTCACCGAGCGCAATGCCGCTGCCTCCATCCTCGCCCCAGTCGCGCGTCTCGTCCGCCCGCCCGTCGCCGTCGAGGTCGCGGAGCGCGACCACGCCGCCCCGCTGGCCGCCCCGGTTGCGGATGGCGACGAAGACGTCGCCGTTGGCCGCCACGGCCAGGTGCCGCGCCGCGCCGACGCCCTGGTGGTAGATGCGTGCGCACAGCCCGGTCGGCACGGACACGCGCGGGTCGCACGCGGGGTCGAGGCCGGGCGTCGGCGTCTCGGTGGGGGTTTGCGGCTGGCCGGCGTCGCCGGATCCGCACGCGTACGCCACGACCAGCGCGGCGATCGCCGCCGCGAGTCCCGCCATCCGGGCCGTCGCGACGTTGGAAGTCCCTGTCGCCTTCTGCATGGTGCGCCTCTATTGTCTTTCAGAGTGAAGTCCGTCTTCGAGTCCAGGGTCCGTCTCCGAGCAAGCCGCCGGAGGTCCGGGAAAACGGAGGTTTCGGGAACATGCTAAAGGTAGGCCACACACGCGGGGCGGCTGCAATGGCCTCAGGGCTGGCACGCGGGGCGGCTGCAGCGGCCGCAGGTCTGACACGCGGGGCGGCTGCAACGGCCGCAGGTCTGACACGCGCGGCGCCCGCAATGGCCGCAGGTCTGGTCGCCGTCGCATTGGCGGCGGTCCTGCAGCCGCGGCCGCTCGACGCGCAGGCCAACTTGGGCAATCCCTACCGCGTCACCCTGGGCTGGGAAAAGCTTCCCGAGGGGCGCAGGCTGGGAATCGTGAGCGGGATCATCCCGGATCCGGACGGGGAGCACCTGTGGATCCTCGACCGCTGCGGCGCCAACCAGTGCGCGGGCACCGACCTCGACCCGATCCTCAAGTTCGACCTCGACGGCAATCTGGTCGACAGCTTCGGCGCGGGCATGTTCGCCTTTCCGCACGGCTTCGCCCTCGACCACGAGGGCTACCTCTGGGTCACCGAGGGCGGCGCGCACGGCGACCCCCGGGGCGCGCTGGGCGAGTCGATGGGCATGGGCCACCAGATCTTCAAGCTCACCCGCGAGGGCGAGGTGGTCATGACCGTCGGCCAGGCCGGCGTGCACGGAGACGACGACGCGCACTTCAACGGGCCGTCGGGCGTCGCGATCGCGCCGAACGGCGACATCTGGGTGGCCGACGGCCACCGAGGCGGCAACAACCGCATTGTGAAGCTCGCGCCCGATGGCGCCTTCGTCCTTGCGGTCGGCGGCGGAATCGGCTCCGAGAGCCGCGAGCCCGGCCGCTTCAGCGACCCCCACGACATCAAGATCGACTCGCGCGGCCGGGTCTACGTCGCCGACCGCGGCAACAGCCGCATCCAGGTCTTCGAGCCCGACGGCGAGCTGCTCTACGTCTGGACGCACTATGGCAAGCCCAGCGGCCTCTTCATCGACCGCAACGACATCCTCTACGCTGGCGACGGCCTCTCGGGCGACCTCCGCACCGGCCCCCCGGACCCGTGGCGCAGCAACTTCGGCTGGGAGAAGGGCATCCGCATCGGCGACCTCAGGACCGAACAGGCCTGGGTCACCTACTTCATTCCCCAGCACGACGAGAACGTCGGCCCGGGCATCGAATTCCTGGGCGTCGACTTCGACGGCCGCATCTACGCCGGCGAGGTGAACCGCATGCGCATGGTGCGGTACGTGCCCGTGCGGCCACTGTGGAGATGAAGTAGATTCCGAATAATACGAATTTCACACGAATCAGACAAACGGGAAATTCACACATGGAGCTCTCGCGAATCCGCCCCCGCGGCCAGACGACGATCCCCAAGCGGATAAGGGAGGCGGCCAATCTGCGCGAGGGGGACGTGGTCGCCTTCGAGGTGCAAGGGGAGCATCTGGTGCTGACCAAGGTGACCAGGGACTCGGACGGCTACCGGACGGGCCTGTCCGAAGTCATGCACGAGTGGTCGGAGCCCGAGGACGAGGCGGCCTGGCGTGACCTATGAGCCGTTCGACGTCGTGGTGGTGCCGTTTCCGTTCACCGACCGCGAGTCGTCGAAGCGCCGACCGGCCCTGGTGGTGTCCTCGTCGCGGTTCAACGGCTGGCATCGGCAGCTCGTGCTGGCAATGATCACATCGTCGAAGAGCGAATGGCCCAGCGACGTCGACATCCGCGACTGGCAGGCGGCCAAACTGGCTGTCCCATGCAAGATTCGCTTCAAGCTGTTCACCCTTGACCGATCATTGATCCTTCGCAGGCTGGGTGCGCTTGCGCCCGCCGACCGCGAGTCCGCCAAGGACGCACTCTTTCGCGCCCTGGCAATCCAGTAGGGGGGGAGCACAACCATGAATCGCGCTCTTCCCTGTCAGCCCAAGGGACGCGAACATGGGGTCGATCCACGCGGTGCGCTGGATGGACGACGGCCGGCTCGAAGCCGTGGCCGATCCCAGAAGGCGGGGCCGGGCGACCGCGGCAGCCCGTTGACCGCGTCCCCGGCAGGCCGGTGACGAAGCTTCGGGGCTCGTGGATCGCGGGCCAGATTCTGCGGCGCGCGCTGCTGCCGCGCCATGTGGCCGGGTGGCTGCGCCGTCGGCGCCGGCACCGCCGCGTCCCGACGGTGCATGCAAACGCCCAGCTCGAGCTGTACAGCCGGATGCTGCCGGGCGACTTCCTGCACTACGGCTACTTCGACGACCCGGACGCGCCGCCCGAGACGGTCAGCTTCGATGCGCTGCGGCGGGCCCAGCGCCGCTACGCCGAACAGATCGCCGGGCTGATCGACGACCCCGGCGCCCCGATCCTCGACGTGGGGTCGGGCATGGGCGGCATGCTCGGAATGCTGAGCGCCGCCGGAAGCGACGTGACGGGGCTCACGCCGGACCGCATTCAGGCAGAGCACATTCGGCGTTCGTATCCGGGCGTTCCCGTGCTGCGGTGCCGCTTCGAGGACATGCCGGCGCGCGAGCACCGGGGCCGCTTCGGCACGGTCGTTCACGCCGAGTCGATCCAGTACATGGATCCGCGCGAGACGGTGCGGGTGGTGGGCGAGATCCTGGCGCCGGGCGGCACGTGGATCGTGGCCGACTACTTCCGCATCGGCGCCGGCGGAGAGCGCTCCGGCTGGCCGCTGGAGGACTTCCGCCGCCGCGTGGCGGGCGCCGGGTTCCGGATCGCGGGCGAGCGCGACATCACCGCCCACGTGCTGCCCACGCTGGGCTTCGCGCACCTCCTGGCGACCCGCCTGGGCCTGCCCGTCCTCGACTTCGCCTGCGACAAGCTGCGGGCGAAGGCGCCGGCGTTGCACTACGTTGTTGAGACGGCGGTCGACCGGGCGCGCGACGCGGCCCGCCGCAGCGCAGCCACGATCGACCCGGCCACCTTCGCTGCAACCAAGAGGTATCTGCTCATGACCATTCGCCGAACCACCACGGTCCTCGCAGCCGTCTTCGCGGGCGTCGCCGCGAGCGCAATGGGGCGCGCCGCCGAGCCGCTGGCCGCCCAGGACGTCACCGTCGTCGAGTACGAGCCGCGCAACACGCTGGTCGTGCCGGAGAATCCGGTGAGCCGGGCGAAGTTCCCGTTCATCGACGTGCACGGCCATCAGCGGGGCGGGGGGATGTCGGCCGCCGCCGTCGACGAGCTGGTGCGTGAGATGGACGAGCTCAACATGGCGGTCATGGTGAACCTCTCGGGCGGCAGCGGCCATTCGCTGGCCGACGGGCTCGAGAACATGGCCGGGCGGCATCCGTCGCGCTTTGTGTTCTTCGCCAACACCAACTTCTTTGGCGTGGGGGAGCCCGGCTGGGGCGAAGAGGCCGCCGCGCAGCTGGAAGCCGACGTTGAGGCCGGGGCGGCGGGCCTGAAGATCTTCAAGGGCCTGGGCATGGCCGACCGGGACACCGACGGCAACAGGATTCCGGTCGACGACCCGCGTCTGGCGCCGCTTTGGGACAAGGCCGGCGAGCTGGGGATTCCGGTGCTGATCCACTCTGCGGACCCCGCCGAATTTTGGCAGCCCCACGACCGCAACAACGAGCGCTGGCTTGAACTGCGGCTTCGGCCCCGGCGGATTCGGCCTCCGGGCCAGTTTCCGCCCTTCGAGCAGATTATTGGCGAACAGCACAACCTTTTTCGCAACCACCCGAACACAAACTTCATTGCGGCGCACCTGGGGTGGCTTGGCCACGACCTTGAGCGGCTGGGCGCGATTCTGGACGAGATTCCCAACATGCATGTGGGCCTTGGCGCGGTTGTGTACGAGCTGGGGCGGCAGCCGCGCTTTGCGCGCGAGTGGCTGATCGAGTACGGCGACCGGGTGCTGATGGGCAAGGATTCGTACAACCAGGAGGAGTTCCACACCTACTTCCGCGTCTTCGAAACCGAGGACGACTACTTCGACTACTACCGGCGCTACCACGCGTTTTGGCAGATGTACGGGCTGGGGCTTCCCGACGACGTGCTGCGCAAGATCTACTACGAGAACGCGCTAAGGATCGTCCCGGCGATCGATCGGAGCCTGTTTCCGGGTTAGGCGCCGGCGGGCGGCGCGAGTTGCAAGGCGCGCGAAGTCGACAAGGCGCGGGGTTTTGAAGAACCCCTGCGCGGACGGTTCCTGAGGCACGGACGGGAGCGGGCCGGCCGACGCGGCGGCGAGCGCTTCAATGCCGGTGTCGACGGCAAGGCGATTGTTCCTGTGACGGATTGAGAAGAGCGGCTCGCCGGGCTCGACGGGCAGGCGCCGCTGAAGCGCGATCGCGCCGGTGTCGATGCCTTCGTCGAGGTGCATGACGGTGACGCCGACGTTGTTGTAGTCGTTGCGCATGACGGCCCAAAACTCGGAGTGAACATTGCGGTACGCCGGGACGATGCCGCCGTGAATGTTCAGCAGGCAGCGGCCGCCCGCGCGCAATGTCGGGCCGCGAAGAATCGCCGTGCCCAGCACCAGGCATACGTCCGGCTTCAGGTGCGCGAGCGCTTCGACCGCCGCGGGGTCGTTGGCGTTGTTGACGCGGATTGTGGCGGCGGCGGGCCACTCGGGCGGAACGGGGTTCTCGCGGTTGCAGCTGACGGCGTAGCGGCGCCAAAGGAATTGATACACGCCTAGTGCGGCCAGATCGAGGAGCGCAAGGGGAAGACGCCAGGGGAAGCCTCGGCGGAGCTCCCGTCCGAGCTTGGCGCGGCGGGCGTCCCGTCCGGACTCCACGACGACGAGCCGCAGGTCGAACGAGTCCGCAACCCTGTGCGCCAGCAGCCGAGCGACGGCCGAATCGCGCACCAGCAGCGCGACCGTCAAGGCTGGTCCACCGGCGGGCCCAGGCTCGCCACTTCGGACAGGGTGGCCGTGCGGTAGCCCGCCTGCCTGCCCGCCTCGATCATGCTGCGCAGGAGCTCGATCCTTCTGATGCCCGCATAGTACGGATGATCGTAGAGCACAAGAAACCGCCGCTTCTCCCGCAGGGCGGCTTCGAAGTCGGCCAGCGCGTCGGCGGTCGTGCCGCCAATGGCGTGATGGTGCTCCAGATAGGCGACTCCGCCCGGCTCGCCGCAGAGGTGGGTCGGCACGCAGCAGAGCGAGGCCGGGGGCGGAGTGACCTCGATGTCGCGGTGCCGGCCCCGCGCGTCGGCCACGTAGTCGAACCCGTGGGCGGCCAGCACAGGCCACAGCTCGCGAGAGCTCTGCCAGCCGGGGGACGCGAATCCGCGGATTTGGAATCCGGACCCTTCGAATCCGGACCCCTCGATTCCGGGCCCTTCGCTTGCGCGGATTTGGCCCCGCCGCCCTCCTGCGGCCCTGAGCAGCTGCCGCTTGCCCGCGGCCACCTCGCGCTCCAGGCGGCGTCGATCCCACTTCTTCGCCCCGGCCTGCCAAGTGGCGTGGTTGGCGCCCCCGTGGAGCCCCACCTCGTGGCCCTCCCGCAGCGCGCGCTGGATCACCCTGGGGCTGCCCGCGCCCACCTTGGGGTTGAGCGTCGCGGCGACGAGGTAGTGCTTCAGTCCCAGCTTGAAGCGCGCGGAAAGGCTGACGGGCCGGTCCTGCGGGTTCGGCGCATCGGGTCGGGTGCTCCGCCAGCCGCCGAGTACTCCCGCAAGCGTGCTCGTGCGGTTCACCGCCCTTCCCATGTTCACGAAGAAGGTGAAGCGCGCATCGGCCTCACGGCCCAGATCGAGCAGGTTCGGAACGCCTTCCCGGATGCACCGGTGGGTGTCGACGTCGAAGCGAAACGCAAGGAGTCTGGGCTCAAGGGAGGTCCCCGCTCCGTCGCTTCTCGGTGGTTCGGCCACGCGTCCCTCGTCTGGTGGATCACTTGCGGCAGCTCGGGGAGCACCGTAGCGGAGCCGCGGGCCCGCCGCAATGGGACTGGCGCGACGCACCCCCGGACACCACTTTGACACCCTAGTCCCGGATCGACGCGCTGCACGGGCCCCGACGGTCCGGCGCACGCACCAGCACCCTGCACGGAGGCTTCACAATGCTCACACGACGAGACTGGCTTCGCACTTCCGCCGCCGCGGGCGCGGCGCTCACCCTCAACCCCGACATCCTGCGCGCGCTGAAGCGCCAGGAGATGATGACCCGGGCGATTCCGGCCACCGGCGAGCGGCTGCCGATCGTGGGGCTGGGGAGCTCGGCGACGTTCTCGCGCGTGGCCCGCGGCGACGACACGAGCGCGCTGGCCGAGGTGCTGCGCACGCTGATCGACAACGGGGGCACCGTCTTCGACACGGCGCCCAGCTACGGGTCGTCCGAGGAGGTCGCGGGGCGGCTGGCCACCGAGCTCGGGATAAGCGACCGGATCTTCTGGGCGACCAAGGTCAACGTGGCGCGCCGGGGGGGCGGCGGGGCCGATCCCGCCGAGGCCCGGGCCCAGATCGAGCGCTCGTTCGAGTACTTCGGCGTCGACGAGATGGAGCTCATGCAGGTGCACAACCTGGGCGACATGCCCACGCAGATGCCGATCATCGAGGAGCTGAAGGCCGAGGGCCGCATTCGCTACATCGGTACCACCCTGACGCCCAGGGGGCCGCAGTACGGGGGGCTCATGCAGGCCATGCGCGACTACCCGCTCGACTTCATCGGCGTCGACTACGCGGTGGACAACACCGACGCCGCCGACGAGGTGCTGCCCCTGGCCCAGGAGATGGGGATCGGCGTGCTGGTCTACGTTCCGTTCGGACGCACGCGGCTGTGGGCGCGCGTGGGCGACCGCGAGGTCCCGGACTGGGCGCGCGACTTCGACGCCCACAGCTGGGCCCAGTTCTTCATCAAGTTCGCGGCGGCTCATCCGGCGGTGACGTGCGTGACCCCCGCCACGAGCCGGGCCGAGCACATGGTCGACAATCTCGGCGCCGGACTGGGGCGCCTGCCCAACGAGGACGAGCAGCAGCGCATGATCGAGTACGTGGCCGCGCTGCCGCAGGCAGGGTGAGCCCAGTGGCCGCGCCCGACGCCAGGAGCACGATCGACCGACGCGGCTTCGTTGGAGCCTCGATCGCAGGGGGCGCGGCCGCCGTCGTGGGCGCCGCCGCGTGTGCCCCCGACGCGCCGCAGGGCGCGGGTGGGGAGGGTGGCGGGCGCGCCGCCGAAGGGATCCCGCCGTTCGAGCTCGACGAGGCGACGGTCGCGGACCTCCAGGCCGCAATGGCGTCGGGCGAGCGCACGGCCCGGTCGATCGCGCAGCTCTACCTGGACCGGATCGCGGCGCTGGACGGCCAGGGGCCCGAGCTGCGCTCGGTGATCGAGACCAACCCCGACGCGCTCGACATCGCCGACCAGCTCGACCGGGAGCGCGCCGAGAGCGGGCCGCGGGGACCGCTGCACGGCATCCCGGTCGCGCTCAAGGACAACATCGACACGCACGACCGCATGACGACGACCGCCGGGTCCCTCGCGCTCGAAGGGTCGATCCCGCCGCAGGACTCGTTCATCGCGCAGCGGCTGCGCGAAGCGGGGGCGATCATCCTGGCAAAGCTCAACATGAGCGAGTGGGCGTACTTCCGGGGCGAGCGCGCCACGAGCGGCTGGAGCGCGCGGGGAGGGCAGTGCCGCAACCCGTACGCGCTGGACCGCAACCCGTGCGGGTCGAGCTCGGGGTCGGGCGCGGCGGCCGCGGCCAACCTGTCGGCGCTCACCATCGGCACCGAGACCGGCGGCTCGATCATGTGCCCGTCGTCGATCAACGGCGTGGTCGGGATCAAGCCGACCGTGGGGCTCTGGAGCCGGTCGGGGGTCGTTCCCATCTCCCATTCGCAGGACACGGCGGGTCCCATGTGTCGCACGGTGCGGGACGCCGCCGTCCTGCTGGGCCCGCTGACCGGCGTGGACCCGCGCGACCCGGCGACCGCCGCCAGCGAGGGGCGGAGCCACGCCGACTACACGGCCTTCCTGGACGAGGCGGGCCTGCAGGGGGCGCGGATCGGCGTGGCGCGCAGCTTCGGCGGCTTCTCGCCCGAGGAGCTCGCGCTCTTCGACGACGCCGTGGCCGCCATGCGCGAGGCGGGCGCGACCCTGGTCGACCCGGCCAACCTGCCGCCGGCGGCCTGGAACGACGAGCAGCCGCTGCTGGTGCTCGAGTACGAGTTCAAAGCCAACCTGAACGCCTACCTCGCGTCGCTGGGGCCCGACGCCCCGGTCAGGACCCTGGCCGAAGTCATCGACTTCAACGAACGCAACGCCGACGTCGAGATGCCGCACTTCGGACAGCAGCGGCTGACCGCCTCGCAGGCGCGCGGCCCCCTCACCGACCAGGCCTACCTGGACGCCGTGCGCGCCATCCAGCGCGGCAACCGCGAAGACGGGATCGACGCCCTGATGGACGCGCACGACCTGGACGCGATCGTGGCTCCCACCCGCAGCGTGGCCTGGAAGACCGACCACATCGTCGGCGACCGTCTGGACGGCGGGTCGAGCGCGGGCCCGGCCGCGATCGCGGGCTACCCCGACATCAGCGTGCCCATGGGCCGCGTCTCGGGCCTGCCCGTGGGCGTGTCCTTCTTCGGGCGCGCCTGGAGCGAGCCCGCGCTGGTCCGGATCGCGTACGCGTTCGAGCAGGCCACGCGGCACCGCGCGCCGCCCACGTTCGCGGCGACGCTGGGGTAGGGCTGGCTGGGGCAGGGGCGCCCGCTAGCCGCCCGCTAGCGCCCGCTAGCCGCCCTCGCCCGCCTCGAAGCCCGCCACCCGCAGAATGGTGCCGTCGTGGGCGGCGCGCACATGGTTGTGGCCCTCCTGCGTCCCGGTGGGCCCGTGCGACCGCCAGCCCACCAGCGCCTCGCCGCGGCAGATCCGCGCGTCGCCGGTGGACTCGATCTTCCAGCCGGGCATGAAGCGGTGGCAGTTGGCGATGTGCAGGTTGAGGCGCTCCACGCCGCGCGCGACGGCCCACTCGTCCTGGAACTCGACGTCTTCGGCGCAGCAGGCGCGCAGGGCGGCGAGGCGGGCGTCGGCGTCGGGGTTGTTCCAGGCTTCGAACCAGCCCGCCAGCGTCCGCTTCAGCCCGGTGGCGAGGTCGGCGCGGTTGGCGTGCAGGGCGAGCTTGCCCATGTGGAAGCGCCATCCTCCGTCGTGCTCCTGGGCCAGCTGCGCCGAGGGGAAGCCGCTGTGGCGGAGGTCGACCCGGCAGCCGGCGTCGGTCGCCCGCACGCGCAGCTCCACCAGCGTGGACCCGGCGGGAAGGTCGGCGGTCTGGGGGCCCTGCTCCGAGCCCCAGGTCAGCGCCAGCCAGCGCGCATCCGGGTCGAAGCGCACGATCTCGCCGCTGGTCACCACGCCGAAGCTGGGGAATTCGGCGCGGAAGGGGCTTCCGGGCGCGGGCTCGAAGGTGACCTGACCCTGCATGAACGCCGAGAACCCCGCCGGGGTGGACAGCATGCGCCACACCGTCGCGGCGCTCGCCTCGATGTCGACGGACAGCTCCACGACCGCCGCCGGTCCGTTGTCTCTGGTGTCGGTGCCTGTCATGGCCAGCTCTCCTTGCGATTTTCCCCTTGGGCGCGGTTGCCGAGGGTCCAACTCCAACTTACCGTGCCAGACCGACAACAAGGAGTGAACATGAGTTCTCCCGCAAGGAACATCGGGGCGGCGGTGCTGGGCTACGCGACGATGGCGGTGGCCGTGATGGTCCTGAATCTGGTCATGTGGATGGCGCTCGGCGCCGACGGCGCCTTCCGGCCCGGCAGCTGGGACGTGTCGTGGGTCTGGTCGCTGGCGTCGATCGGGATCGGGGCGATTGCGGCCGTGGGCGGAGGGCTCGTGTGCGCCAAGGTCGCGGACGGGCCGTGGGGATTGCGCTTTCTGGTGGCGATCGTCCTGGTGCTCGGCGCGCTGGTCGCAATGGGCAGCCTGGGCGTGGCGGGCGTCGAGGGGGTTGCCGACGTGAATCCGGGACCGCGGCCCGACGACGTGGCGATGCTCGACGCGATGTCCGCGGCGCAGCAGCCGGTGTGGATGCTGTGGCTCAATCCGGTGATCGGCGTGGCGGGGGCGATTCTGGGCGCCCGGTTGACGAGATCGCGCGCCGAGTAGCGCGGGACGGTCGGGGGGCCGTGTCCCGCACAGGCTTCGACCGATCCATCGTCGAGGGGCCGATCGGCCGCGCGGTGTGGATGCTGGCGTGGCCGACCATGCTGCAGAACGTGATCGGCGGCCTTCAGGGGCTGGTCGATCATGCCATGGTGGGGCACTACGTGGGCTATGTGGGCAACGCCGCCATCGGGGTGTCGTGGCAGATCTTCCTTGTGGTCCAGGTGTTCATCGGGTCGCTCTTCACGGGGATGGGCGTGCTCGTGGCGCGCTTCGCCGGGGCCAACCAGCCCGACAAGGTCAACCGCTCGGTGTACCAGGCCTTCCTGACCGCGCTGGTGGTGGCGGTGGGGGTGCTTGCCCCGACGGGCTACTTCCTTGCGCCGACGCTTCTCGCCCTGGTCAACGCCACCCCGGCGGTGAGCGCCGAGGCCCTGCCGTACATCCGCACCATGTTCGTCTTCAACTTCGGCATGATGGTGTACTTCATGCTGGGCGGGGCGCTGCGCTCGGCGGGAGACGCCCGCACGCCGCTCAGGTTCGGGATCTGGCTCACGGTCCTGAACATAGGCCTCAGCGCGATCCTGATCCGCGGCCTCGGGCCGATACCGTCGTTCGGCACGCTCGGGGCCGCGATGGGCACCGTCATCTCGGGCGGGGCGCTGGCGCTCGTGGCAGCGGTCAAGCTCTTCGGCGGCGGCTGGGTGATCCACATCCACCGCGGCATGAGCTGGCGTCCCGACTTCGGCGTCATCCGCCAGCTCTTCCGCTTCGGGCTGCCCGCCGGCCTGCAGGGGGTGGCCATGAACATCGGCGGGGTCGTCCTGCTGCGCTTCATCGGGTCGCTGCCGAGCAGCGCGGAGGCGCAGGCGGCCTATTCGGTGGGCTACACGCAGCTCTTTTCGCTGGTCACCTGGACGTCGGTGGGACTGATGGGCGCCACTGCGGCGGTCGCGGGCCAGAATCTGGGCGCCGACAAACCCGAACGCACCGTGCTCGGGGTGCACGCCGCGTCCAAGATCAGCGTGGCCGTGGCCGGGGGCGTCGGGCTTGTTTTCCTACTGCTTCCCAGCCTCTTGCTTGGCATCTTCGGCATGGACGACCCCCTGGTCACGCAGCTCGGGGTCCAGCTGCTGGCGTTTCTGAGCGTGTCGGGCGTGTTCGTGGCCGTGGCGCTGGCGTACACCGGCGGCCTTCAGGGCACCGGAGACACCCGCGGTCCCCTGTACATCTCGCTTGTCTCGCAGCTCTTTCTGCCGCTCGCGCTCTGCTGGCTCTTCCAGGCGACCGTTGGGCTGCGAGCGTACCATATATGGTTCGCCATACTTGTGGGCCATATGTCCAGATGCCTGCTCAGCATGATCCGCTTCCGCCAGGGCGCGTGGCGGCGGATCGAGGTCAGGATCTGAGGAGCCCCCGCCGGCATGGCGCGGTCCGGTCCCAGGCCCCAGCTTGTCGCGTAGCGTTCGAGGCGCCGGTCCGGCCGGCGGCCCCGCAACGCGCCGCCATTCCCCCGAACGGAGAGCGACTTGACGATGTCCAGAATCCGCCCCGCCATGCGCGCCCGACTTGCGGCCGCGAGCCTCGCCACGCACGCCCTTCTCGCGGCCATCGCCCTCCTCGTCCCAATCGCCCTCGCCCCCGCCGGCCCGCTGCCCGCCTCCCTGGCCGCCCAGTCGCGCCGCCCGCTCGAAATCGAGGACTACTACCGGCTGAAGAGCGTGGGCAGCCCGGCGCTCTCGCCCGACGGTTCGAGGGTGGCGTTCGTGGTGACGTCTGTTCTAGAAGATGAGAACGACCGCCACAGCGAAGTCTGGCTGGCCCGCGCGGACGGGTCGGGAGAGCCAGTGCGGTTAGCCAGCGCGAGCTTCAGCGCCTCGAACCCGGCCTGGACCCCGGACGGTGGCCTGCTCCATTTCTCGTCGAGGCGCCCGGCTCCCTCGGGCGCGACCTCGGGCGGCCCCTGGTTCCTGCGAATGGACGGCACGTCGGGCGAGGCGTTCCAGATCGAGGGTCTGGACGGGTCTCCCACCTTCAGCCCGGACGGGCGCTGGATCGTCTTCACCCGCCCCGTGCCCCCGTCCGGCGAGCGCCCCCAGCCCACCTACGACTCCGACTTCGAGCGGCGCACGGCGGAGCGCTTCGACGGCCGCGCCTACGACTGGATGAACTACCGCTTCGACCGCCGCGGCTACCTGCCCGACCCGCGCGACCCCTGGGCGACCCCGCCGCGCGAGATCTTCCTGCTGCCGGCCGAGGGAGGCGAGGCGCGGCAGCTCACCGAGCTCGGCGTCGACGCGTCGGGCCTGGCGTGGAGCCCCGACGGCGCCCGCATCGCCTTCACCGCCGATGCGCACCAGCGCGACGAGCACAGCTACGAGCGCGCCGACCTGTGGGTGGTCACCGTCGACGGCGCGGTGACTCGGCTCACCGACGACGAGTACAACTATTCCGGCCCGGAGTGGTCGCCGGACGGGCGCGAGATCGTGGCCCGCGGCAACGAGGGGCTCGACGTCATCATTCGCGAGGCGCGCGACCGGGGAGCGTCGTCGGAGCTGTTCGTCTTCGACGCCGGCACCGGAGCGCGGGTCCGCAACCTGACCGAGGACTGGGACCTGATCCCGGGAGGGCCGACCTGGTCGGCCGACGGAGGCCATGTGTACTTTTCTGCTGGAATTACCGGGAACAGTCACCTATTTCGCGTTCCGGCCGCGGGCGGCGCCGTCGAGCAGGTCACCGGGGGCGACCGGCGCCTGGGCGGGTTCTCGTTCTCGGCCGACTTCTCGCAAATGGCCTTCACGGTCACCGACCCCGTCCGTCCGTCGGACGTTTGGGTGGCCGATGCGAGCGGCGCCGAAGAACGGCGCGTCAGCGGCGCCAACGACGCGCTGCTGGCCGAGCTGGAGCTTTCCGCGCCCGACCGCCTGCTCTTCCGGAGCGCGGACGGCACCGAAGTCGAGGGCTGGATGCTGCCGGCGCTGGGGTACGGCGGCGGCGCGGCCCCGGCCGGCGGCCACCCCATGATCCTGGTCATGCACGGGGGGCCGCACGGCGCCTACGGCAACGACTTCTCGTTCGACCGCCAGCTGCTTGCGGCGCAGGGGTACATGGTCCTCTACACCAACCCCCGCGCCTCGACCGGCTACGGCGAGGACTTCCGCTGGGGCACCTGGGGCGGCTGGGGGTTCAACGACTACGAAGACGTGATGGCGGGCGTCGACCACGCCCTTGAGCAGTACGACATCGACGCGGCCCGCATGGGCGTGACCGGCTACTCGTACGGGGGCTACCTCACGAACTGGGTGATCACGCAAACGGACCGCTTCGCGGCGGCGATCGCCGGCGCATCGATCTCGAACTGGGTGAGCGACTACGGCGTCGCGGACATCCCCCGCACCAAGGAGAGCGAGTTCTACGGTCCCCCGTGGGAGGAGCGCGGGCTGGAGAACCTGATGCGCTCGTCTCCGATCATCTACGCCGACGGCGTGAGCACGCCGACCATGTTCGTGCACGGCGAGAGCGACCACCGCGTGCCCATCGAAGAGGCCGAGCAGATGTACGTCGCGCTGCGGAAGCAGCAGGTGCCCGCCAAGTTCGTGCGCTACCCGGACTCGTACCACGGCGGCTGGACGCCCTGGCGCACCGTGCACCGCACCTGGATCCAGCTGGAGTGGTGGGAGGAATGGCTGTCGCGCCGCCCGGCGTCGCAGTGAGCGGCTGGGGTGGCGGTTCCCGCAGCGTGCCGTCAGGTCGCGCGAGCGCGGACCGGATCGCGGGCGAACACCGGGGGGCTTACTCTGTCGGCAGGCTACCACTCATCCTGATCGTCCTTCCGATGCTGTCGTGCGGCGACTGGGGCACCGGGCCGGCGTCTGAGCTCAACCGGGCGCCCGGCCCCGCCGTGACCGCGACCGTGACCGGCGCCGGGGGGTCGTCCAGCGGGCAGGCGGTCGAAGTTGTCCCGCCTAGGCCGGGGTCCGTGGCCGGGAGGATCATCGTGGAAGAGGACCCGACTTTGCAGCCAGGATACGGTTTCGGCCCGAATCCGTTCCGCTCCATCGCAGTTGCCGGACAATGGTCGCCGTGTGAACGGCCCTGCAATGAGATCGCCGTAGCCATGGGATCCGACACGGTGTTCACCGATCGCTACGGGCGCTTTGTCTTCAACAATGTGGACGGAGGCCTCGAACACCGGATCCATGTGGTCGAAGCGCTGCATCCGCGAAAGATCGCCGACAGCGCGCCATCAACGTTTTGGCACTTCTTCATGTTCGACACCGCGACCGTCACCACAGCGTGGGCAGACACCGTCGAAGTCGTGCTCGACGCGCGCGAAGTCGCTGCGGACATCACGATATACCTCGGCGCTCGCCCCGGGGCTCCTTGGCCGCAGGGGTTTACGGACAGGATTCCCGGAGTGACGGTGACGTTGTTCGCGTCCGACGGCCGCACGGTGCTCGAACGCCGCACCACGGATGAGCGTGGGGAGGTAGTGTTCCGACCCCTGGAGCGGCATGTGACGTACCATACGTCGCCTGCGGGCGGATACGATACGGCGTCATACTCATGCTTGGATCGCAAGGTCGCACAAGTTGGCGGTACGGTTGGGTGGCATGTTTGCGCCGACCTGAAAGCACCCCCCTGGGGTAGCGGTAGCGCTGACCGCGACGGGAGTCCTTACAAGATGGTGGTCCCTTTCCGGGGATCCGACCCTCGTGCCCGCCGCCCCTAGCTGGCTGCGGGAATGGCTGTCGCGCCGCCCGGCGTCGCAGTGAGCGGGGCGGGGGGCGGTCCGATCCGCTAGGGCCGCTGGCCCAGGGTGACCCTGCCCCGGTCGACGTGCATGGGCTCGACGCCACGGCCCGCGTCGAAGTCGAAGGGCCAGCGCCCCGCGCTGCCGCCGGGCAGGCGCACGCGGCGGATGCCGTTCAGGGACAGCGGAGCGCCGGGCGCGAGGGTGGCGGGGCCGCCCACCTCGTAGAGCCAGGCCGCGCCCGTTCCGCGCGAAGTCACGCGGTATTCGCCGACCTCGATCATCAGGGCGACCCCTTCGTCCAGGCCGACGCCCACCACGGGACCCTCGCCGCGATCGGCTAGGAAGCGGGCCAGGAAGGCGAGCAGCCGGCCTTCGCGCCCACGGTTCGTGAAGTGGCTGTCGACAAGCACGCCCTCCAGTTCGGGCTGCGCGAACGCGGGGGCGGAAATGCTGACCTCGCGGCGCGTGGGGTCGGCGAGGGCCTCCTCCGACGTGACCGTCCCGTGGCGCGCGTCGAAGGCGGCCTCGCCAAGCGACACCGCGCCCGCGCTGGTCCCGCCCATCGCGCCGTCGCGCTCCGCGACCGCGGCCAGGGAGTCGTGCAGCTCGGCGGGCCAGCGGCCCAGGTAGTCCCACTGGTTGCCCCCGGCAAGCCACACCGCTTCGGCCCGGCCAACGCGGCAAAGCACGGCGGGATCCGCGCCCGCTTCGGGGTTGGTGGTGCGGACCGTGGTCACGGTGGCGGGCGTGATGCTCGCCAGGGCGCCGATGAAGTACTCGGGATAGCTGGTCAGCGAACCGGTAGCGCGCAGGACGACGATGTCGCCCGCGACCGAGGCCTCGACGAACGCCCGTGCCGCCGCATCCTCCTCGCGGCCTCCGCCCATGAGGACGAGACGCCGCAGCGGGATCCGCCGGGTGTCGTCTCCGGTCCCGACGAACCCCCCGATCTCCACGCCGGGGCCCGGATCGGGACAGCGGTCGGCGTCGCCGGGGCTGGGCTGGGGAATGGCCGAGAGGTCGGGGCCGCCGCAGGCGAGCAGGGCGGCAAGCGCGCAGAAGGCGAGTCGGCGCCCCGTCAGGTCAGCCTGCCGTCCGTGCGCAGCTTTTGCACGACCGCCCACCCCAGCGCCTCGGTGACGCTGGCGGCGACCGCCGCCCGGACCACGTTGCCGTAGACGGGCACCCACCGCAGCAGCAGACCGGCGCCGCCCCTGCCCACGATCCTGCCAAGGGACGCATAGAGCGCCGCGCGCACGGCGGCGTCGGTCCACGGCACGTCGAACTCGTCGGCCAGGGCGGTGATCATGGCGACCTGCACCGGCATGATGGCGACGGAGTCCGCCCCGGGGATGATGGCCACCGCCGCAGCGCCGCCGGCCGCTGCCGACGCCCCGTGAATGATCGCGGCACAGCGCTTGTCCCGATCGGGGACGTGCCGTCTGAACTGATCCTTGAAACCCATCGCCATCTCCTTCCGCCTGCGTTGTCAGCTCACAATCGGTCCGCGCCGGGGCAGGGCGATCGCGGGTAGCCCGATCAGCTCCACCGCCTCGTTGAAGCGCCTCAGCTCGTTCTCCAGGAGGTCCGTGTAGCGTAGCCGCACGGTTTCCCACTCGTCGAGCAGCGTCTCGAGGCGCTCCAGGGTGCCCGGGTGCGGCGCGCCTTCGGCACCACCTGAAATGTAGCCGTCCGTGCCGGTCACGCGGCCGTACAGCTCGAGCCACTGGTTGTCGAGGCGGGGCTCGAAGCGGATCGGGTCCTGCCCGGAGCGGTTCCTGGTCTGCATCAGGTCTTCGGTGATGCCCATCGACGCTTCCGTCAGCGTGTCGGCGAGGGGCTGCAGCTCGGCGTCGCTCCCCGCCGCCCGGGCGCGCTCCAGCACGGCCTCGACCTGCTCGCGAATGGCCGCCAGGTCCTCGATCGCCCGGCTGATCGAGTTGATCGAGTCGCGCGCCAGCATCGCGACCCGGAACTGCTCCTGGTAGCTCGCGGCGGTGACCTCGGGGATGCGCGGGTCGGGGAAGAGCTCGAAGTCCCGCTCCATCGCGGTCTCGCCCACGGTCAGCCGCGCCGTATACGTGCCCGGAGGCGCCGCGACGCCGCCGGAATACCCCCACACCACCGCGCCCTCCGGCAGATCCGGGCCCGGGTACGAGATCGTCCAGGCGACCCGGTTCAACCCGGCCTCCTTGCCGATCCGCTCGCCGTTCGCCGCTTCCGCGACCGCCGAGTCCGACGCGAAGGTGCGAACCACCGCGCCGCCCGCGTCCACGATCTCGACCAGCACGTCGTCGTCGGGCACGTCCGCCAGGTAGTAGTGGATCTGCGCGCCCACGGGCGCCGGCTCGGGGTTGAGCTCGGCTAGCCCGGCGGCGCCGACGTTGGTGATTCGCCGGACGTCGCGCGGCGTGAAGAGGTGGGTTCCGGCCGCCACCGCGGCCTCGATCTCGCGCAGCGGGCTGATGTCGTCGAGGATCCAGAACGAGCGGCCCTGCGTCGAGACGATCAGGTCGTCGTGTGCGACCCGCATGCCGGTGATCGGCGTCTCGGGCAGATTGCGCTGGAAGCTCTGCCACGAACCGCCCGCGTCGAACGAGACGAACACGCCGTACTCGGTGCCGGCGAACACAAGCCCGCTGCGGACCGGATCCTCGCGCACGGTGCGCACCGGGTGGTCGTCGGCGATGCCCGTGGTGTTCAGCGTCCACGTGGCGCCGAAGTCGTCGGTGCGGAAGACGTACGGGTCAAAGTCGTCCAGGCGGTACCGCTGCACGGCCAGGTATGCGCGGCCCGGCTGGTGCGTCGAGAGCTCGATCTCGTCCACCGTGCCCAGCTCCGGCATTGCCGCTGGGGTGATGTCGGTCCAGCTCGCGCCGCCGTCGCGCGTGATGTGCACCCGTCCGTCGTCGCTTCCCGCCCAGATCTCGTCCGCGTCGAACGGCGACTCGGCGAGCGAAAACACGACGTTGTAGATCTCGACGCCGGTCACGTCGGCGTTGATCGGCCCGCCCGCCTGCTCCTGATGGGCGGGGTTGTCGGTCGTCAGGTCCGGGCTGATCGTCTCCCAGGTCACGCCCTCGTCGCGGGAGCGGTTGACGTGTTGCGACCCGTGATAGACGACCTGCGGGTCGTGCTGGCTCACGAGCATGGGCGACACCCACTGGAAGCGGTGCCGCAGGTCCTTGGCTGCCATTCCAAGCTGCAGCTGCGGGTAGAGCATGATGTTGCGGCGCTGCCCCGACTGCAGGTCGTAGCGGTCCATCACGCCGCCGTAGCACCCCGCGTAAACGATGTGCGGCCGGTCGGGATCGAGGGCGATCGGTCCGGTCTCGCAGCCGCCGATGTTGAGCCAGTGCTGCTTCGGGTACAGGGTGTTCACGTCCGACCAGGCGGGCACCGAGATCGTGGTGTTGTCCTGCTGCGCGCCGTACAGCCGGTAGGGAAAGCCGTTGTCGACGATCACGTCGTAGAGCTCGGCGGTGGGCTGGTTGAAGTACGTCGACCAGGTCTCGCCGCCGTTGACGGACACCTGGGCGCCGCCGTCGTTAGCCACGACCATGCGGCTGGGGTTCGCGGGGTGGATCCACAGGTCGTGCACGTCGCCGTGCGGCACGGGGATCACCTCGAAGGTCGTGCCGCCGTCGACCGAGCGGTACATGCTGGTGTTGAGCGCGTACACCGTGTTGGGATCGACGGGGTCCGCCTGCACGTGCGTGTAGTACCAGGCCCGCTGCCGCAGGCTGTTGTCCGAATTCGTGCGCGTCCAGCTCTCGCCGCCGTCGTCGGAACGGTAGACGCCCCCGTCCGGCTCGGCCTCGACGATCGCCCACACGCGGTCGGGGTCCGCCGGCGACACGGTCACTCCGACCTTGCCCACCATCCCCTCGGGCAGCCCGCCGCCCAGCTTCGTCCAGCTGTCGCCCCCGTCGGTCGTCTTGTAGACGCCGCCCTCTTCGGCGCCCGAGATCAGCGCCCACGGCTTGCGCTCGCCCCGCCACATGCCCGCGTAGAGGATGCGCGGGTTGGTCATGTCCATGGCGAGGTCCGAGGCGCCGGTCGAGTCGTTGAGCGCAAGCACGTGCTCCCAGGTGCCGCCCCCGTCCGTGGAGCGGAAGATCCCGCGCTCGGGGTTCTTGCCGAAGGGATGGCCCAGCGCCGCCGCGTAGACCAGCTCGTGGTCGCGCGGATGCACCTCGATGCGCCCGATCTGCCCGGCCTCGCGCAGCCCGATGAAGGCCCAGCTCCGCCCGCCGTCCATCGACTTCCACGCGCCGCGCCCCGCCGACGTGTTCCCGCGAATGTCCATCGACCCGCCGCCCACGTAGATCACGTTCTGGTCCGAATCGGCGACCCTGACCGCCCCGATCGAGCCCCCGAAGTGCCCGTCCGAGATGTTGACCCACGTCACGCCGTTGTCGTCCGACTCCCAGACCCCGCCGCCCGTCGTGCCCATGAGCCAGCGGTCGGCGTCGTTCGCGAACCCGGCCACGGCCGTCGAGCGACCGCCCCGGTACGGCCCCGCCATCCGGTAGCGCAGGTCCTTGAACGCGAGGGTGTCGACCGCCTGGGCGGCGAGGGGCGCGGGGCCGAAGGCGGCGAGCGGCGCGCGGGCCGCCGGGCTGAGCGCAGGGACGACCGCCGCGGGCCCAAGGGCGACCGCCGCGACCGCCGCAAATCCAGCGGCAACAGCGTGAAACAGGCGTTTGACTTGATGCATGTGGTGGTTCCTGAAGGTGGCGTTGGAGGAAGGCAAGTCGCGGGCGCGGAGCCCGTGAGGATTATACCCGCTAGCTTCCCCCCGAAGCCAGGAACCGCTGCACGCGCCTGCCCGTCGACGCTTCGCCCACGTACACGTTGCCGCGCGAATCGACGGCCATCCCGTGCGGGCGGATGAACTGGCCCAGCTGGCGGCCCCCGCGGCCGAATTCGCCGACCACCTCGAGGTCCGCGCGGCGCAGGATCCAGACCTTGTGGTTGGTCCCGTCGGCCAGGTACAGCCAGCGCTGCGCCTCGTCGGGAGAAAACGCGATCACGAACGCCGACCCCGACGCCCGGGTCAGCGGCGCGATGGTCTTCTCGGTCACGAACGCGCCGTCGCGCTGGAAGACCTGGATGCGGTTGCCGCGCCGGTCCGCGACGTAGATCAGGCCGTCGTTCGATCCCGCCAGATCGTGCACGGTCGAGAACTGGGGCGGCGGCCAGCTGTCGAGCGTGCGGCCCGGGTAGTCGTACGCGGCCTCGTCGTCGGGCGCCTCGCCGTAGGCGCCCCAGTGGCGCAGGTACGCCCCCGTGTCGCCGTCGAACACGATGACGCGCCGGTTGCGGTAGCCGTCGGCCACGTAGACCTCGTTGGTCGCGGGATCGACCCACACGCCCGCCGGGCCGCCCAGCAGCGCGGTGTCGCCGCTGCCGCCGTTCTCGTCGTACGCCCCGATCGTCATGACCAGCTGGCCGTCGCGGGTGAACTTCATGACGCGGTGGTGCCGGTACGTCCCGATCCACACGAACCCGTTGTGATCGATGAAGAGCCCGTGCGAATTGCGCGGAAACTCAGAAACGTCCTGCGTGGCGGGGTCGCCCCACGCCTGCACCACGCGCCCGTCGGGGTCGAGCTCGATCACCACCGGCGCGGGCGCGCAGCACTCCCCCAGGGGCGGATCCTGGACCGCCGCGATCTCCTCGGGCGTGAGCGTCTCGGGCAGGTGGGTGATCCACACATGGTCCGTATCGTCGACGAAGACCGACGTGATCGAGCCCAGGATCCAGTCGTTGGGAAGCTCCTGCGGCCACGAGGGATCGACCTGGAAGGCGGGCGGCGTGGCGGCCGAGGGGCCGGAATCGCCGCCGGGGTTGTCGGAGTCGGTCGAGCAGGCTGCGAGGAGCAGGCAGGTGGCAGTGAGCAGAAGGGCTGTTGGGGGCGGGCGGTGTGTCGCGGAGCCGGGCATGGTTCCTCCGTGGTGACGGGGCGGTGGGGCGGGTTCCCCGCAAGGTACATGGGGCCGGGGTTTTGTGCCGCCCGCGGGGTGCGCTTGTCGCCCTCGCTCTCTACAGCTCATCGGCGATCGCCTGAAACGCCTCCGCTGACCATGCTACTGCCTATTTCTCTCCTTCCTCAGGAGGCATCCTCGGCGGGGACACGGCGGGCCGCCTCTTGTTCGCCCCCGTCGCCCGACCGCTCCAGTGCCTCATTCTTCAGCCGAGTCTCCACGGCTGCTTTCCGGCGCATCGCATCTTCCCTCGCCATGGCGAGAGCTGCCAGAACACTCTTCTCGCGGACCCGTTTCCAGCCCTCCGACTCTTCCAGTAGGACGGAGACGAGACCGGAATTATCGTACAACTGCCAGCCGTCCACGATATCTCGGTACAGGTCGCAGAAGTTCCTCCAGCTTCGCTCGAAACGTCGGCGGACCACCGGCTCGGGGATGTGGTGCCCGCCTTCCGTGACGCGCTGAGCAACGCGCGCGACGGCATCATCGGCGGATGGCAGTCGAAGGTAGATGATGCCAACCCGGAATCCGCCCGCCCGCCACCGCTTGTGGCGGCTCGATCCCGCGCCCCGTACGGCTCGGGGCGCTCAAACGGCCGAGTCAGCCGAGGATGTCGATTCAAGATCGGGCGATCTGAGGGCGTTTCCATGGCGAATGGGGCCACCATGGGTCGCTAGGCGGGCCGCCGGGCCGCACGAATGTTCATGGACGCGAAGTCCTGCACCACCCAGCCGCAGGCCTCAAGCTGCCCGTCAATCTTCTCGCGGGCGCGCTGCTCGGGTGTCAGGGGCACGAAGCGCGCCTCGTTTGGGCCTCAGGCCGCCACGAAGCGCTCGACCTCGATCTCGCGGGCGCGACCACGGGCACGCCAGAGGTCGTGGGCCATCTGCATGCCCAGCCAGGTCTCGGGCGTGGATCCAAACGCCTTCGACAGACGGATCGCCATCTCGACCGATACGCCCGCTCGCCCGTTCAACAGCTCGGACAGCGACTGCCGCGCGACGCCCAGCCCCTCGGCGGCGCGCGTCACAGTAAGTCCCAGCGGCTCCAGGCACTGCCGCCTCACAATGCCGCCCGGATGCGGCGGGTTGTGCATGGCCATTGATCCTCTCCTCTCAATGGTAGTCCACGTAGTCCACATCGACCGCCTTGCCGTTCTCGGACCGGAACGTAACGCGCCAGTTGCCCCCGCGCCCCCCTACCCGCCCACGTCCGCGGCCAGCCGCCCGGTGATCTCGCGCAGGCGCAGCCAGTTCTGGTAGTAGAAGGGGAGCAGCATCATCGATTCCATGAACTCGAAGACGTACATGACGACGGCGAAGATCGTGCCGTATTGGATCGTCGGCTCGGCGGCGGAGGCGACCGAGTAGACCAGCAGGCCCACCATGAAGAGCCAGTTGATGCCGTAGTTGGCGGCTTCCAGGTCCGACAGCCGGATGTTCCAGCGCATGGTGCGGCGCAGGTGGCGGGCCACCCTGGCGGGGTCGCCCGAATGCACGATGTCGACGCGGCGTTCCTGTTCGTCGTTGAGGCCGGCGTTGTAGCGGGTGGTGAGCCTGCCGGTGAGCGCGTAGAGCAGCACGGTGGCGGCGGTCACGATCAGCGAGCCGACGAAGATCGGGGTGTTGAGCGTGGACAGGATCGCGACGGTGCCCACGAGTCCCAGCACGCTGACGATGAGCTCCGGGACCGAATTCTCGAAGAACTCGACAATTTCCTTGAGCATGCCCAGGCGGGCGGTCTTGGTCGAGGTGCCGGCGTCGTCGTCCCGCGCGACCATCTCTTCGCCCAGCGTGGTGTAGATGCTCGCGTAGGCGCGGCTGTCGACCAGGCGCCGGACGACGGCGATTCCCATGGCGAACGCCCCGAGCGCGCCGAGCTCGTACAGGCCGCGGGCCGAGTCCGCCAGCACGCTGTCGATGGCCCGTCCGATCAGCAGGGGGAACAGGACCCACGCCGCCCCCTCGACGAGGACGAGCAGAACGGTCACCGCGTAGCGGCCGGCGAAGCGCCGGAGCAGGGCGTTCAATGGCGTGCGACCGGGTCCCCGCAGCTCCGTGGCAAAGTCCCCGCTGGCAGTTCCGCGCGCGGGTCGTCGGCTGGGGGCCGCTGGCTAGAGGTTGAACTCGCTGTCGGGGCGTCCCTCGAAGGGGACAGCCGGCGGCGCCGCCAGGGACTCGGCGCGCTGGGGCGGGGCCGGGACCGCGCACGACTCGTCCGCGTCGACGGAAGCGGGCGGCTGCTCCGCCGCGTCGAGCCGGATAATCCCGATGGCGCCGAAAATCAGTCCCAGAGACAGGATCAGCCCAAGCGCCGAGGTGCGCCAGTTCAAGCGTCGTCTAAGGTGCAGCGTCGTCATTTTTCTCCCCCCTGGCGTCTGGCGTCCCGGATGTGTTCTTTGCAGATGGCGGAATCGTAAAGCAAGAATCGTGCCATGAATGGACTTTGGGCTGGGCGGTGAATGGACTGCGGGCTCTGCCATCCACACCCTGTTCGGACGCAGGGAAGGGGGTCGGGGTTGCAAACGGGAGGCGGGCCGGGGCCGCAAACAGAGGTGGACCGGGGTTGCAAACGGGAGGCGGGCCGGGGTCGCAAACAGAGGTGGACCGGGGTCGCAAACGAAGGTGGACCGGGGTCGCAGACTGAGGTGGACCGGGGTGGCAGCGGGTAGTCCCCCAGGGTCGCAGCGGGCAGTCCCACGCGCGCGCGCCGGTTATGTTGATGCCGCTGGATGCAGCAGCGGATGCGGCTGGTGCAGGACAAGCCCCTAGCGGGCAGGGAGACCATCGGGCCATGACAGCCAAGGCGATGACCAAACAAGTGACCAAGCGGGTGACCAAGCTAGTGACCAAGCCGGTGACCAAGTGGGTGACCAAGCCGGCGATCGGGCTCGCGGCGCTGATCGCCCCCCTCCCCCCCGCCACCCCCGCACGGCACGCCCCCACGCAACCCGCCAACCCGGCGGGCGCCATCACCGATGTGCCCGGCATCCGCGTCGGACAGCACACCTATCCCGGCGCGGCCACCGGCTGCACGGTGGTGATCGCGGACGGGGGGGCCGTCGGGGGTGTGGACGTGCGGGGCGGCGCTCCCGGAACGGTCGAGACCGACCTTCTCGACCCGGTCAACACGGTGCAGACGGTCAACGCGGTCGTGCTCTCGGGCGGGAGCGCCTTCGGTCTCGCCGCGCGGCAGGGTGTCGTGCGCCACCTGGCAGAGCAGGGCGAGGGCTACCCTGTGGGGGGCGGCCTGGTCGTCCCGATCGTGCCGGGCGCGATCATCTTCGACCTTGGCGTGGCGGGCGACGTGCGGCCCGGCCCCGACTGCGGCTACGCCGCCGCCACCGGCGCCTCGACCGGGGCCGTCGCAGAGGGCAGCGTGGGCGCGGGCGCCGGCGCCACGGTGGGGAAGATGCGGGGGCGGGGCTCGGCCATGAAGGGCGGCGTGGGCACGGCCTCGATCACGCTGGAGAGCGGCCTCGTGGTCGCCGCGATCGTCGTGGTCAACGCCGTCGGCGACGTGATCGACCCCGCGACGGGGCAGGTCGTGGCGGGCGTGCGCGGCGAAGACGGCGAGCTCCTCGACGCCCGCCGCATCCTGCGCGGCCTGGCGCCCGCCCGCCCACCCGGCGACCCCGCGCGCGCCCCCGGCGACCCGCCCCGCGACCCGCCCAGCCCCACCCCCGCCCCCGCCGCCCCGCCCGCCCCGCAGCCCGGCCGCAACACCACCATCGGCGTGGTCGCCACCAACGCGCTGCTCACCAAGGCCGAGGCCGCCAAGGTCGCCCAGATGGCGCACGACGGCTTCGCCCGCGCCATCGTGCCGGCGCACACGCCCGGCGACGGCGACACGATCTTCTCGCTGGCCACCGGCGCCCTCGCCGACGGCTTCGACACCGGCCAGGTCGGCGCGCTGGCGGCCGAGGCCATGGCCGACGCGATCCTGCAGGCGGTGCGCGAAGCGCGCGGGCTGCCGTCCATTCCCGCCGTCCGCGACATTGGCGGCCCGTGAACGCCACGCTCTTCGGCCTCGTCGCCTACGTCGTCCTCATCACGGCGGTGGGCCTCGCGATCGGACGCCGCGTCTCGGGCGCGAGCGACTTCTTCGTGGCGGGGCGCACGCTGGGTCCCGGGCTGCTGTTCGCGACGCTGCTGGCGGCCAACATCGGGGCCGGGTCGACCGTGGGCGCCGCGGGGCTGGGCTACGAGAACGGGCTGGCCGCGTGGTGGTGGGTGGGGTCGGCCGGCGTCGGCACCCTGGTGCTCGCCGTCTGGCTCGGACCAAGGATCTGGCGCGTGGCGCGGGACCATTCCCTCCTGACGGTCGGCGACTACCTGGAGCACCGTTACGGGCCATCGGTCCGCGCGACGATCGCCGCCCTCCTCTGGCTAGGCACGCTTGCGATCCTTGCAGCGCAGCTGATCGCAATGGCCTGGATCCTGAACGTGGTCGCGGGGGCGCCCCGCTGGCTTGGCGCGGTTGCGGGCGGCGCGGTGATGACGGTGTACTTCGTCGCCGGCGGGCTGCTCAGCTCGGCGTGGGTGAATCTGGTGCAGCTGGTGGTGCTCGTGTGCGGGTTTCTGGTCGCGGTGCCGCTTGCCATTGGGCACGCGGGCGGCTTGGCGGCGCTGATCGAGAGCGCCCAGGCGATTCCCGGGCACCTCGACTTCGTGAGCAACGGCGACTCGGGGTGGATGTACCTGATGCTGCTGGCGCCGGCATTCATCGTGTCGCCGGGCATTTTGCAGAAGACGTTCGGGGCGAGGGACGAGCGGGCCGTCCGCACGGGGCTGGTGGCGTGCGGGGTCGCGCTCATGCTGTTCGCGTTCCTGCCGCCGGCGCTGGGCATGGTCGCGCGCGCCGTGGCCCCCGGGCTGGAGAGCCCCGACGCAGCGCTTCCGGTGGTGCTCGCCCAGGGCGTTCCGGCGTGGGTGGGGCTGCTGGGGCTGGCGGCCGTGCTGTCCGCCGAGATCAGTTCCGCCGACGCGATCCTCTTCATGCTCTCGACCTCGCTGTCCAAGGACCTCTACCGGCGCTTCGTGAACCCCCGCGCCACGGACCGCCAGGTGCTCCGGGTGGCTCGCGGCGCGGCGCTGGCGGGGGGCGCGGCGGGGGTGGCGCTGGCGGTGGTGCTGCCGGGCGTGGTCGAGTCCCTGACGATCTTCTACGCGCTCCTGGGCGTCAGCCTCTTCGTGCCGATCGTGGCGGGCATGCACTCGCGTCGTCCGGGCGTCGGCGAAGCGCTCGCGGCGGTGGCGGCCGGCATCCTGGCGCTGCTGGTCGGGGGGTCGCCCACCTGGGGGCTGCTCTTCGCGGCGGTCGCCTACGCGGCGTGGTTCGCGGTGCGCCGCGCGCTGTCGCTCCGTGGCGCAATGTAAACTAAACACGACAATATGTAAACTTGAGTTTACAAGTGTGACCGACTTCATCCCGGGCGCGACGCCATGAAGCTCCACATTCCCGAAATGCACACCTGCGAGATGCACACCGGTGGCGAGCCCGTCCGGATCGTCACGCGTGGCTACCCCGACATCCCGGGCGCCACGATCCTGGACAAGCGCAGGCACGCGCGCGAGCACCTCGACCACCTGCGCCGCTTCCTGATGCACGAGCCGCGCGGCCACAACGACATGTACGGCGTGATCCCGGTCGAGCCCGACCACCCGGACGCCGACCTGGCGGTGCTCTTCTGCCACAACGAGGGCTACTCGACGATGTGCGGACACGCCACGATCGCGGTGTCGCGGTGGGCGGTCGACCAGGGGCTGGTGCCCGCGCGCGAGCCCCTTGCGACGGTGCGCGTGCAGTGCCCGTGCGGCCTCGTGACCGCCCATGTGCAGGTGCGCGACGGGCGCGCGGGCCTGGTGCGGTTCGAGAGCGTCGGCGCGTTCGCCCCGCTGCTGGGCGCCAAGGTCGAGTTGGCGGGCGCGGGCGCCGTCGAGGTCGACGTCGGCTACGGCGGCGCCTTCTACGCCTTCGTCCCGGCGGCGCGCTTCGGGCTCGACGTGCGAACCTCGCCGGCGCGGTCGCTGGTCGACGCCGCGTGGGCGGTGACGTGCGCGGCCAAGGCGCAGATCGAGCTCGACCACCCGGGCCACGACGACCTGGCGTTTCTGTACGGCACCATCCTGACCGACGGCGGCCTTGGCGACGACCGTCCCAGCGCGAACGTGTGCGTCTTCGCCGACCGCCAGGTCGACCGCAGCCCGACGGGTAGCGGTGTCACGGCCCGCATGGCGATCCAGAAGGCGCGCGGGCAGGCCGGGGTGGGGGAAGAGCGGCGCTTCTCGAGCGTGACGGGCGCGGTGTTCACCGGCTGCATCGTGGACGAGACGCGGGTGGGGGACCACGACGCCGTGACGGTGCTGGTGGGCGGCGAGGCGCACTACACCGGCGAGGCGCGCTTCCGGGCCGAAGAGGGCGACCGGCTCGCCGGTGGCTTCACGGTGGGGTGAGGCGCGTTGGCGATGCGGTCGCGCGCCGCGTTGGCGGTGCGGTTGCGCAGGCCGCATACTGTAGCCGCGCGACTCGAAGCCGCGCGACCTCAACGCCGCAGGGTCTGACAAGGAGCGGGCGCATGGCAGGCGGACGCATGGACGGACGCATCGACAGGAGCATTGGCGGGATCACCGGCGGGATGATCGACAGGAAGCGGTTCCTGCAGGCGGCGGGGCTGGGCCTGCTGGCCGGGTGCGCGGGCGAGCGGGGCTCGCGGGGCGGCGAGGGGGCCGGGGCGGGCGGCGGCGGAGCGGCCGGGGCGGCGGCGGGCGGCGGCAGTCCGACCGTGACCGAGGCCGACGACGCCGCTGGCCGCGCTCTGGCGCCCCCGCTCGAGCGCATCGGCGTGCAGCTCTACACGGTGCGGTCGCTCATGGCCGAAGACGTGGCCGCGACGCTCGACCGGGTGGCCGCCATCGGGTACGGCGAGGTCGAGTTCGCGGGGTACTTCGGGCACGCGCCGGGCGAGATCCGGGGCTGGCTGGACGCCGCCGGGATGACCGCGCCGGCCGCCCACGTCGGGATCCCCGAGCTGACGGCGCCCCAGCTGGACGCGACCGTCGAGGCGGCGCTCGCCGTGGGGCACGAGTGGCTGGTGCTGCCCTTCGTCGGGGCCGAGATGCGCACGGCGGACGGCTACCGCGAGGTGGCCCGGGTGTTGAACGCGGCGGGCGCGGCGGCGGCTTCGGCGGGGGTGCGGATCGGCTACCACAACCACGCCTTCGAGTTCGACACGGTCGAGGACGGCGCAGACGCGCGCACGGGCCTTTCGCTCCTGCTCGAGCACTGCGACCCCGATCTGGTCGACTTCGAGATCGACGTGCACTGGTCGACGGTGGCCGGGGTCGACGCGCTGGCCCTGTTCGCCGAGCACCCGGGGCGGTTTCCGCTCTGCCACGTCAAGGACATGACGGCCGACGGGGCGATGGCCGACGTGGGGGCCGGGGTGATCGACTGGGCGGGGCTGTTCGCGCGGTCGGAGCAGGCGGGGCTGAGGCACTACTTTGTCGAGCACGACCAGCCGGCCGACCCGCTGGCTTCGGTCGAGGCCAGTTACCGTTATCTCGCCGGAATGTGACGGCGAACCTCTCCTCGTCCCTTCAGGGAGCACCCCGAATGAACGCAACAGCCACCGACGCGGGCGCAGGCAACGCCGCCCTCAACCCCACACGGCTCTTCCGGGGCAGCTGCGTTGCCCTGATCGCCACTTCCGTGGCCTTTGCGACGGTGGGCGCGGTGATGTTCGCGCTCAAGGGCGAGTTCGTGCTGACCAACGCGCAGGTCGGGTGGATCGGGGGCGCGGCGCTGTGGGGCTTCGCGGTCTCGCAGGTGGTCTTTGCGCCGCTGTGCGACACCCTGGGCATGCGCTGGCTGCTGCGGGCGGCGTTCGCGGGGCATCTGGGCGGCACGCTGCTGATGATCTTCGCGGGCGGGTTCGGGACGCTGTTTGCGGGCGCGCTGGTGATTGCGATGGCCAACGGGCTGGTCGAGGCGGCGTGCAATCCGCTGGTGGCGGCACTGTACCCCGACGACAAGACGGTGAAGCTGAACCGGTTTCACGTGTGGTTTCCCGGGGGGATCGTGCTGGGCGGGCTCGCGGCGTTCGGGCTTGACGGGCTGGGGCTGGAGTCGTGGCAGCTGAAGCTGGCGCTGATCCTGGTGCCGACGCTGGCCTACGGGTGGATGCTGCTCGGGCAGCGGTTCCCCGAGACCGAAGGGCGGCGGTCGGGCGTGTCGATGGGACAGATGTTCGGCGCGACGCTGGGCACGCCGCTGATGCTGCTGCTTCTGGTGTGCATGGCGATGACGGCGTCGCTGGAGCTGGGGCCGAACCGCTGGGTGCCGGCGGTGCTCGAGGCGGGCGGGATGCTCGGGATTCTGGTGCTGGTGTACATCAACGGGATCATGGCCGTGCTGAGGTTCTGGGCGGGGCCGGTGGTGCACAGGCTGTCGCCGACGGGGATCCTGCTGGCGTCCGCGGCGCTCTCGGGCGCGGGGCTGCTGTGGCTGAGCGGGGGAGGGTCGGTTGGGTCCACGCTGGCGGCGGCGACCGTGTTCGCTGTGGGCGTGTGCTACATGTGGCCCACGATGCTGGGCTTCGTGTCGGAGCAGATCCCGAAGAGCGGTGCGCTGGGGCTGGGGCTGATGGGCACGGTGGGCATGGCCACGGTCGGGCTCTTCACCGCCCCGTGGATGGGCGAGATCGCGGACCGCGAGTCGCACGGCCTGCTGGTCGAGAACGGGGCCTTCGCTGTGCTGCTCGAGGGCGCGGGGGCGCTCGAGTCGCAGCAGCTGCGCACGCCGGGGCCGGAGGGCGACGATCTGCGCGCGGCGCAGGCGGTGATCGTGCCGGTGGTGGAGGCCGCCATCGAGACCGACTCGCTGCCGCCGGTCGAGACCGCCAACGCGCTGCGGGCGCTGATCGGGTCGGGGTCGGCGGCGCCGGTGGTGGAGCGCGCCGAGCAGATCCTGTACCCGGCGGAGAACTACGGCGGCCTGGTGTCGTTCCGCTACGTGGTGCCGCTGAGCGGCGTGCTGCTGGTGGTGTTCGGCATGCTCTTCGTGCGGCAGCGGCGGGCGGGCGGCTACCGCGCCGAGCGGCTGTGAACCCACACCTCGGGCGCAGGCTCCGCTACGGGATGGTGGGCGGCGGACCCGGAGCGTTCATCGGGGCGGTGCACCGCATGGCCGCCGCCCTGGACGGCGAGTGGGAGCTGGTCGCGGGCGCCTTCGCCTCGCAGCCGGAGCGGTCGCGGGAGCAGGGCCGGGCGCTCGGGCTCGACGCCGGGCGCGTCTACGGCTCGTACGCCGAGATGGCCGGGGCCGAGGCCGCGCTGGGATGCGACCGCCGCATCGACGCGGTGGCGGTCGTCACCCCCAACCACCTGCACCACCCCGTCGCCAAGGCGTTCCTGGCGGCGGGCGTACACGTGGTCTGCGACAAGCCGATGACGACGACCGTGGCCGACGCCCAAGACCTGTGCCGCGCGGTCGCCGACAGCGGCCTGGTCTTCGCGCTGACGCACAACTACACGGGCTACCCCATGGTGAAGGAGGCGCGGCACCGGGTGCGCTCGGGCGAGCTGGGCGCGGTCCGCAGGGTCGTGGCCGAGTACCCCCAGGGATGGCTCGCCACCCGGCTGGAGGAGACCGGCCACAAGCAGGCGTCGTGGCGCCAGGATCCGGCGCAGGCGGGGCCGTCGTCGGCGCTGGGCGACATTGGAACGCACGTCGACAACCTGGTCCGCTACGTGACCGGGCTCGAGATCGAGGCCGTGTTCGCCGAGCTCGCCACCCTTGTGCCGGGCCGGGCCATGGAGGACGACGCCGCGATTCTGGTGCGGTTCGCGGGCGGCGCGCGGGGCGTCTACCAGGCCAGCCAGGTATCGGCGGGCGAGGAGAACGGCCTGACGCTGCGCGTCTACGGCGAGCGCGCCGGGCTGGTCTGGCGCCAGGAGCGGCCGAACCGTCTCGACCTGCTGCACGCAGACGCGCCCCGGCAGCGCCTGAGGGCGGGCAACGCCTACCTGTGCGCCGCCGCCCGTCGCGCCACCCGCCTGCCGCCGGGACATCCCGAGGGGTTCATCGAGGCCTTCGCGAACCTGTACCGAAACGCAGGAAGGGCGATCGGGGCGGAGATTGCGGGAGACGAGTGCGACCCCCTCGACCGCGACTACCCCGACCACGCCGACGGCCTGCTGGGCGTGCGCTTCGTCGAGGGGACGCTCGCGTCGGCCGCGCGGGCGCGCTGGGTGAGCATGGCGCCGGCGGGCGGCGCGGCGGCGGAGGTCGCGTGAGCCGCCCCGTCACGCTCTTCACGGGCCAGTGGGCCGACCTGCCCCTCGACGTCCTGGCCGAGAAGGCCGCCGCGTGGGGCTACGACGGCCTCGAGCTGGCGTGCTGGGGCGACCACTTCGACGTCCGGGCCGCGCTCGCCGACCCCCGGTACTGCGAGGGCCGCCGCGACCTGCTGGGCCGCCACGGCCTCGCGGTGCATGCGATCAGCAACCACCTCGCGGGCCAGGCGGTGTGCGACCGCATCGACGCGCGCCACCGCGACATTCTGCCCCGCCACGTGTGGGGCGACGGCGACCCGGAGGGCGTCCGGCGCCGCGCCGCCGGCGAGATGGCGGACACGGCACGCGCGGCTGCGCGCATGGGGGTGCAGGTGGTGAACGGTTTCACCGGAAGCGCCATCTGGCACCTTCTCTACTCCTTCCCTCCGGTCCCGGCCGCGTGGATCGACGACGGCTTCCGCGACTTCGCGGAGCGATGGACCCCGGTGCTGGACGTCTTCGCGGCAGAGGGCGTGCGCTTCGCGCTGGAGGTACATCCGACCGAGATCGCCTTCGACGTCGCGAGCGCCGAGCGGGTGCTGGCGGCACTGGACGGGCACCCCGCCTTCGGCTTCAACTACGATCCCAGCCACCTTGCGTACCAGGGGGTCGGCTACGTCGATTTCATCGAGCGCTTCGGCGCGCGGCTCTTCCACGTCCACATGAAGGACGTGTGGTGGTCCGACCGTCCAGTCGACGCGGGCGTGTTCGGCGGCCACACCGACTTCGGCGATCCCCGGCGCTTCTGGGACTTCCGGTCGCCGGGGCGCGGGCGGGTCGACTTCGAAGCGGTGATCAGGGCGCTCAACCGGACGGGCTACGATGGACCCTTGTCGGTGGAATGGGAGGACGCGGGCATGGACCGCGAACACGGCGCGCGCGAGGCCTGCGCCTTCGTGCGGAGGCTTGCGTTTCCGCCCTCGGACACCGCCTTCGACGCTGCCTTCAGCGGGGAGAGTTGACGATCATGCATAGGCACAAGGAACGGCAGGCGACCATCGGGGCCGCGGCCGCGACCGCGCGCGCGAGGGCCAGCGCCGCCACGCTGGCGATCGCCGCCATCGCCGCATGTCTGCTTGCAGTGGCGTCCGCGCGGGCACAGGAGCCGCCGCCCAACACGCTGACCCCCGAAGAGGAGGCCGCGGGATGGCGGCTGCTGTTCGACGGCACGCTGGACGGCTGGAAGGGCTACCGCCGCGACGACGTGCCGGCGGGCTGGACGGCGCAGGACGGCACGCTCGCGTTCACGCCCGGGGTCGAGGCCGGCAACCTGATGACCGCGGCCCAGTACGCCGACTTCGAGCTCGCGTTCGAGTGGCGGGTGCTCGAGGGCGGCAACAGCGGCGTCTTCTACCGGGCCACCGAGGCCGAGCGCGCGCCGTACTGGACGGGCCCCGAGTACCAGATCCTCGACAACCAGCGCCACGCGGACGGCGCTGAGCCCAAGACCTCGGCGGGATCGAACTACGCGCTGCACGCTCCGGCCCGGGACGCGACGCGCCCCGTGGGCGAGTGGAACCGGGCGCGGATCGTGGTGGACGGCGCCCGCGTCGAACACTGGATGAACGGCGTCAAGCTGCTGGAGTACGAGCTCTGGAGCGAAGAGTGGCGCACGATCGTCGCGGGCACCAAGTTTGCAGACTGGCCCGGGTACGGCATGGCGCCCGCGGGCCACATCGGGCTCCAGGACCACGGCGACCCGGTCTGGTACAGGAACATCAGGATTCGGATGCTCGGGCCGGACGCGCCCGGAGGCCGGCTGCACCGAGCGGCCGGCGACCTCCCGGAGCGGTCCGCGCCCCCCAAAGGAGGACTGAAGTCATGAACAGAACATCGACGGCACTCGGCATCTGCGGCGCGGCGCTTCTGGCGGCGTGCGCGGACCTGGCGCTGGAACCCGGCCAGGTGCCCCACTTCCTCGAGATCACGCCCGCCGACACGCTGATCACCGAAGGCGACCAGGCGAAGCTCACGCTGGTGGTCACCGACCGCGACTCGAACCCGATCGAGGGGCCGCCCCTGTGGGCGCCGGCGGAGTGGGAGACCACCCCGACCCCGGACAAGGTCGACATTGCGCCGGACGGCCGCGTCACCGCGCTGGGCGGGGCCAACCTGAGGGTGATCGCGCGGGCGGCCGGCCTCGAAGCCTGGACGACGCTCCGCGTGAATCCGGCCAACATCCGCCTGTCCGCGTCGTCGATCTACCTGAACCAGGTGATCCCCGCGGTCGACGGCGTTCCCGTGATCGCGGGCCGGGACGCCTACCTGCGCATCTTCGCCACCGGCGACGAGACGAGCTTCTACCAGCCCACCGTGCGGGCCACCTTCTACAACGACGGCGCGGTCGTGCACGAGGCGGTGATGCGCCCGGGGTCCGACCTGCTGCCCTCGACGGTCGAGGAGGGGCGGCTGGACCTGTCCTTCAACTCGCGGGTCCCCGGCGAGATCATCCAGCCGGGTCTGGGGCTGGTCGTCGAGCTCGACATCGAGGGCGCGGTTCCGCTCGACGTCGGCAGCGAGACGCGGATTCCGGCCACTGGCGTGATGGACCTGGGCGTCATCGACCCGCCCACGCACATCCAGACGATCGTGCCCACGCTGATCGCGTCCAGCCCCGACGAGCGGATCTTCCAGTGGACCCGCGGCCTGGACGCCGACCACCGCCACATGCAGTTCGCGCGCACCGTGATGCCGATCGGGGACATGGAGGTGAGGGTGCACGAGCCCTTCTACAGCTCGGCCGACCTGACCACCGACGGCGGCTGGCGCAGCTACCTGGGCGAGATTCGGGCCCTGCGCGCGATGGAGGGCGCCGAGGGCTACTACTACGGCGCCGTCATGCTGCCGCCGGGATCCAGGTGGGGCGGTCTGGGCTTCGTGGGACTGCCGATCGGCGTGGGCCGCGATTCCGATCGCACCTTCACCCACGAGCTGGGCCACAACATGAACCTGCGGCACGCGCCGTGCGGCAGCGCCGGCGGGCCCGATCCCAACTACCCCCACGACGGCGGGGCGGCGGGCGTGTGGGGGTACGATGTGCACCGCACCCGGCTCGTCGATCCCTACGACTACAAGGACCTGATGGGCTACTGCAATCCAGACTGGATCAGCGACTACCACTACAAGCGCGCGTTCGCGCACCGAATGGCCACCGAGGACTTCTCGGCGAACCCGGACGCCCCGGCGGCCCGGGCGCCCGACGAGCCGACGCTCATGCTGTGGGGAAGCGCGCACGACGGCGAGCTCGTGATCGAGCCGGCGTTCATGGTGGAGGGCCCCCCCAGGCTGCCGCGTTCGAGCGGCCCGTACCGCCTGGAGGGCTTCGGCGAGGGGGGGCGCACGCAGTTCGCGTTCAGCTTCGCCCTCGACCCGGTCGAGTTCGGCGGGGGGCAGTTCAACTTCGCCGTGCCGCACGATCCCGATCGGGACGGGGCGCTGGAGCGGGTCGTGCTGACGGGGCCCGAGGGCGAGATCGCGCTCACGCGGGGCGGCGCGCGCCCCATGGCGATCGTGACGAGCCGCGAGACGGGCCAGATCCGCGCGATCGTGCGCGACTGGAACGGAGTCTTCAATCTGGTCGACGGGGACACCGAGGTCGTGGTGAGCGACGGGCTGCCGGGAGGCGGACGATGAGGGCGCGCGGGGTGGTGCGGACCGCGGCGTGGGCTGCGCTGCTGGCCGGCGCGGCGCTCGCGCCGGGGCGGGCGGGGGCGCAGATGCAGGCCGAGGTGCGCGGGGGACTCACGGTGGGGAGCCACTCGGGTTCGGCCGCCGCGCTCGACATCGCCCCCGCCATGTCGTTCGACGTGGTGGTCAAGCGGCAGATGACGCCGTCGGTGGCGGTCTTCGGCGGATTCTTCCGCACGTCGTTCGGGTGCGAGGAGGGCTTCTGCAAGGACCGCGACATTGTGGTGGTGGGCAACCACGGCGCGCTGGGGGCCGAGTGGGCCGGGGGCACCCCGTGGGTCCGCGCGGGGCTGCTCTTCGGCACGACGCAGGCCGGAACGCTGGGCGAGGATCCCGAGCCCGGAATGGGGCTGCACGCCGCCGCCGGCCTTGCGATCGGATCGGGGCGGTTCCGCTTCCTGCCCGGCGTGTCGTACCGGTGGCTTTCGGCGGGCACCGCGTCCGCCGCCGACCACGCGGTGGCCCTGGCGCTGGACCTGGGCTTCGGCATCAGCATGGGCGGGGGCGGATCCTGAAGCCGCTTCCCCACCGCCCGCCGGCGCAGCTGGCGCTCCTCGCGGCGCTGATCCTGCTGGCGGCGGGCTGCGCCGACCTGAGCCTCGAGCCGGACCACGCGCCCGCGTCGCTGGAGATCGTTCCCGCCGATACCATGGTGAAGGTCGGCGAGGAGGTGCAGTTCTCGGTGCGCGTTCTGGACGGCGACGGTGACCCGATCGAGCCGCTCCCGACGTGGGCGCGCCCCGTCTGGGAGAGCGCCGACTCCGCGACGCTCCGGATGTCGCCCGAAGGGTCGGCGAGCGCGGTCGACTACGCCGAGACCGAGGTGTCGGTCCTCTTCGCAGGCATGCGTGCGCGAACGCCTGTACGCGTGAATCCGGCGCAGCTGACGCTAACGTCGCCCTATCACTACCTCACCCAGGGCATCCAGAACAGGGTGCGCGGCGTGCCTCTGATCGAGGGGCGCGACGCACTGCTGCGGGTGTTTGTCGTCGGCGACCGGCTGAGCTACTACCAGCCCCGCGTCGAGGCGCTGTTCTTTCGCGCCGACGCCCTGATCCACGGGGTGGCGATGTCGCCCGAGTTTCGCACGCTGCCCACCGAAGTCGACGAGAGCCGGATGGAGCAGTCGTACAACGCGCTCATTCCCGGGTCGGTCATTGCGCAGGGGGTCGATCTCGAAATCCGGCTCGATCTGGACGGCCTTGTGCCCGCGACGCCCGAAAGCCGGCTGCGCATTCCGGCCGCGGGCCGCGAGCGGCTGGACGTGCGCGCGCTGCCGCGGCTCGATCTGGTCGTGGTGCCGATCGTGGGGCCGTTCGACCCCGGCGGCGAGATCCGCAAGTGGACCCGCGACCTTGCGCCCGACAGCGAAGAGCTCGGCGTGGTGCGCTCGGTGCTGCCGGTGGCCGACATGGCCGTGAAGGTGCACGACGGCTTCGTGACCACCGCGGACTTGGCGACGGGCACGGGCTGGGGCGAGCTGCTGGCCGAGATCGTCTTCCTGCGGATCCGCGAGGGCGGGCGGGGCTACTACTACGGCGCGGTGCAGCTGGGCGAAGACGCGATCTGGAACGGGCTGGCCCAGATCGGCTACGGGGCAAGCGTGGGAAGGCCCGATCCCACCACCCTCGCCCACGAGCTGGGGCACAACATGGGCCTGCGCCACGCCCCTTGCGGCGGTGCCGGCGGGCCCGACGCGGCGTACCCCTACGACGGCGGCGCGATCGGGGTGTGGGGCTACGACTTCGCGCGCAGGCGGGTGGTGAATGCGTCGCTGTACAAGGACGTCATGAGCTACTGCGGCCCCGAGTGGATCAGCGACTTCCACTTCTCGCGCGCCATGGGCCACCGGCTGTTCCAGGAGGCGCCGGCGGCGGGTGGGTTGGCGGCCGACGCCCTCGGACGCGCGCCGGGCGACGCAGGAGCCCTCGCCCCGGGGGCGCACGACCAGACGACGCGCGACCCGACGATGCACGACCAGACGACGCGCGACCCGACCATGCACGACCAGACGACGCGCGACCCGACCATGGACGACCAGCCAACGTTGCTGCTGTGGGGCAGGGCGGGGGTCGGGGACCTGGCGCTGGACCCGGCGTTCATGGTGGACGCGCCCGCATCGATGCCGACCCGGGCCGGTCCGTACCGGCTGGAGGGCCTGGGCCCGCGGGGCGAGCGCCGGTTCGCGTTCGACTTCGCCCCGACGCCGCTGGAGCACGGGGGCGGCAACTTCGTCTTCACGGTGCCGTTCGATCCCGAGCGGGACGGTGCGCTTGCACGGGTTGTGCTGTCGGGGCCTGAAGGGTCGCGCACGCTGGAGCGGGCCGGGTCCGCGCCCATGGCGATGGTTGTCGATCGGCGGAGCGGAGAGCTCAGGGCCGTGCTGCGGGACTGGGACGGCGCCTGGCCGCGCGCGCTGCCCCTCGACGAGCGCCACGGCACGGTGGTGGTGAGCGAGGGGCTGCCGCCCGCAGGGCCGTCCTTCTAGTCGGGACGGCCGGATTCGAACCGGCGACCCCCTGAACCCCATTCAGGTGCGCTACCGGACTGCGCCACGTCCCGTTGAGGTGAAGAAGCTAAACCTTCCGGCGCGGGCGGGGAAGGCGGGGTGGCGGGTTCGGCGCGCCGGGGGCTCCGGCAAGCGCATCCCAGGGCCCCGATCCGCGTAGGCGGTCAGCCCAGCCGCGCCTCGTCGCTGTCCACACGGCCGTCAACGAGCCGCACGACGCGCTGGACGCGCTCCACGACGCGCGGGTCGTGGGTCGAGAAGAGGAAGGTGACGCCCCGGTCCCGGTTCAGGCGCTCCATGAGCGAGATCAGGTTCTCGGCGGTCTCCGAATCCACGTTGGCGGTGGGCTCGTCGGCGAGGACCACGGCGGGGTCGGAGGCGATGGCGCGGGCGATTGCGACGCGCTGCTGCTGGCCGCCCGAGAGCTCTGTGGGCTTGCGGTCCTCCATGCCTTCGAGCCCCACCGCGCGCAGGATCTCCAAGACGCGCTCGCGGCGTTCCCGCGCGGGCACGCCCTGCACCCACATCACCATCTCGGCGTTCTCGTAGGCGGTCAGGACCGGAACGAGGTTGTACGACTGGAAGACGAAGCCGATTCGGTCGCGGCGCAGGTGGCTGAGCGCCTTGCGGCCGAGCGTGCCGAGGTCGACGCCTTCGACCGCGACCGACCCGCCGGTGGGCGAATCGAGGCCGCCAATGAGGTTGAGCGTCGTAGTCTTGCCGGAGCCGGACGGGCCGACCAGCGCGGTGAACTCGCCCCTGCCGATTTCGAGGTCGAGGCCGCGCAGGGCCTGCACTTCGAGGCGCCCCTGCCGGTAGGCCTTGGTGACTTCGCGGAGCGCCACGACCGCACCGCCCCCCACACCCCCGCCGCCCCCGCCATCGCCGCCCGTCATCCGAGCCTGATGCTCTCGACCGGCTCGACGCGGCCCGCACGCCAAGCCGGGTAGACCCCCGCCAGCACGACCGCCGCAAAGGCCAAAGCCACGATGCGCACGGCGTTCTCGGGGTAGATCCCGAACCTGAGCTGGGTTGCCATCGCGACCCCCGAGATCTCGGTGGGGCTGTCGCCCAGCATGGCGCCCATGTCGATGCCGACCTGGCTCAGGTAGATGTACGGGCCGAGGGTCAGCGCGCCCGCGAGCGCGAGGCCGATCACGCCGAGCCACACGCTCTCGTAGACCACCAGCCGAAAGAGCGCCGCCGGGCTGAACCCCACCGCCATCATGATGCCGAACTCGCGCAGGCGCTCCATGACGCTGACGAACACGGTGTTGAAGATCCCGGCGGCGACCATGAGCGCGATGATCCCGACCATGATCACGCCGCCGCCCACCTTCATGGCGATGAATGCGTAAAGGTCGGGGCGGCCCTCGAACCAAGGCACGGCCGCCGCTTCGTCGCCGAGGCGTTCCTGGAGCCGGGCGGCCAGCGCCTCCGAGCGGCGGTGGTCGGCGATGAAGAGGGCGACCTGGGTGGCCTCGTTGGGCGCGAACCCGAGCACGCCCCTGACCGCCTCGATCGGCAGCAGGACCATCCCGACGTCCACGCTCGGCGCCCCGGTGCGCAGGATGCCGCGCACGCGCCCCAGTCCGGCCACAATGTCGCCGCTCCGGTCGGTGGCCGTGTACACAACCCGGTCTCCGACCTCGGCCCCTA
The DNA here is from genome assembly GCA_965221535.1 of Longimicrobiales bacterium. Lineage (GTDB taxonomy): Bacteria > Gemmatimonadota > Gemmatimonadetes > Longimicrobiales > Gaopeijiaceae > Bin94. The sequence continues at coordinate 1,163,601 of OZ244894.1, forward strand.
GGTTCTGCGCCAGCTGCGCGCCCAGAACCATGCCCGTGGCGTCGTCGGCGGCGAAGATCCGGCCCTCGGAGATCGCTTCCAGGTAGGACAGCGTGGCGGCGTCCTCGGCCTCGGGGTCGAAGGCGACGAAGGCGGCGCCGTAGCTCTCGCGCGCGGTGCTCACCATGAGCTGGCCGCCGATCCGCTCCACCGCGCGGTCGACCTCGGCGTCGCCCAGCGCAGCCGCAACGACGGCGTCCGTTCCGGCCACGGTGCGCGACAGGCTTGGCGTGTCCAGGTACTCGGGGTGCTGCACGGTCACGTGCCCTCCGCCCATGCGCGCGCTCAGGTCGATCATGTCCTGCCAGTTCCGATCCTGGGCCGCCATCGAGAAGATCGCGAGAAAGACGCCGAACGCGATCGACGCCAGCGTGAGCGCCGTCCGGCGCCGGTTTCGGCCCAGGTTGCGCCAGGCCATCCTCCACAGGCTGGTTCGCTTCATGGCCCCCTCATTGGTGCCGCATGGCCTCGACGGGCTTGATGCGCGCCGCCTTGAGCGCCGGGTAGAGCGTGGACATCAGCACGATCGCGAACATCGCGCCCAGGGGGCCGACGAAGACGGCCGGGTTGACGACGCCCCGCATGACCGGGTCGAGTCCGATCCCCGAAATCGAGATCTGCCCGCCCAGCGCCGCCAGGTCGATCCCGACGCGGGAGACGTAGAGGAGGAGCGGAATGGCCAGGATCAGGCCCGCCGCAGCCGCCAGCGCCGCCTGAAGGACGCCTTCCAGCAGGATCAGGCCCACCAGCCGCGTGGGCGACAGCCCGATCGCCTTGAGCAGCCCAAGCTCCCTGATGCGCTCGAAGATCGCCATGAGCGTCGCGTTGATCAGCAGGATCGCGATTGCCAGGTAGACGATCATGAAGAGGATGTACATCGTGCCCTCCACCGAGTCCAGCATGGTGGCGAGCGTAGGGAAGAGCTCGCGCCAGGTCAGCACGTCCAGGCCGGGCGCCGCAGCCCGAATTCGCGCCGCAGAGGCTTCGAGGGGCTGGCCGGCCGTGTTGCGCACCACAACCTGATGCGCTCCGCCGGGCAGCGCGAAGAAGTCGAGGAAGGCCTGGCGCACAAGGAAGACGCCGGATCGGTCGGTTGCCTCGCTGAACGAGGCGAGCATCCCCCGCACCGTGTACAGACCGTTCGCAATGCTCCCGTCGGTGGCCTGACTGAGGAGGACAAGCTCGTCCCCTACGCCTACGTCGAGCGTTCTGGCGAGCCTGCCACCGATCACGATCCCGGCGGGGTCGGAAGGGTCGAGCCAGCTTCCCTGCGCGACCCGGTCGTGCACCGCGCTCACCCGCGCGTCCTGGTCCGTTTCGACGCCCCGGAGCGAGACGCCCGCCGATGCCTCGCCCGCTGCCGCCAGCCCGCCGCCCAGAAGGCGCGCAGACGCGTCGAACCCCATGGCGCCCAGCGTGTCCACGAGCGCGCCCGGCGAATCGATGCGGTCGAAGATCGACGGTTCGGTGCGGTAGTCGGGCGGGTAGACCTGCATGTCGCCGATCTCGACCTCGACGATGGTGGTCTCGAGATCGCGCAGGAATCCCTGCACGAACGAGGTCCAGACGATCAGCGTGACCAGCGCCAGCGTCATGGCGGCAATGGTCGTGAGCGTGCGCCGCCCGTATCGCCACAGGTTGCGCCACGCCATCGCGGCCAGTTTGGTTCGGTCGCCCGTCATACGGGCTCGGTCGCCCTTCATGCCGTAGTGTGCGCCTGCGGCGCGGGCGCGGCAAGCGCGGCGCGCATTCTGCGAATGGCCTCGGGCCCCACGCGGCAGCAGCCCCCCACCGCCGTCGCCCCGGCGGCGATCCAGTCCCGGCAGGCCCGCCCCCAGTCGGGCTCGGCGTCGGCCGGGCCCCAGGTCTTGGTCGCGGCGTCCCACTCGCCGCCGCCGTTGGGGTATGCGACGACCGGCTTGCGCGTCGCGGCGGCGAAGGCGCGCACGATCGGCGGCAGCAGGCGCGTCGGCGTGCAGTTGACGCCCACCGCATGCACGCCCGCGGTCTCGTCGGCCCACGCGGCCACCTCGTCGATGGGCGCGCCGTCGCTGATCCGGCCCCCGTCGCGAAACGTGAACGTGAACCAGGCGGGCTTGTCCGTCGCGTCCTCCACGACCGCTGCCAGCGCCCGCGCCTCGAGGAACGACGGGATGGTCTCGCAGGCGAGCAGGTCGGCGGGCGTGTCGGCCAGGAGCGCCAGGCGGGGGGCGTGGAACCGGGCGAGCGCCGCGCGGCCGACGCCGTAGTCGCCGCGGTATTCGGAGCCGTCGGCCAGGCGGGCGCCGTAGGGCCCGATGCTCGCCGCGACGAGGGGATGCGCGCGTCCGGCCCGATTCGCCGGGTTCGCCCAGAAGGCGTCGCGCGCCCGGACGGCCAGATCGACCGCCCGCCGGAACACCGCCTCGGACTCTGCCCGGGTCAGGCCCCGCGCGGCCAGGCGCTCGAAGCTGGCCTGGTAGGTCGCGGTGATCACGCAGTCGGCGCCCGCCCGCAGGAACGAGGCGTGCGCGGCTTCCACCGCGTGCGGCGCCTCGACGAGCACCTTCGCCGACCACAGCGGATCGTTCAGGTCGTGGCCGGCGCCTTCGAGCTCGGTCGCCAGTCCCCCGTCGAGCAGGACGAAGCCCTGCCTACGCCGGAAAGCGTCGAAGCACGAGGGCATGGACCACCACGACCGCGGCTGCGCAGCCGAAGAAGAGCGGCGGGTTGCCCGCCCCCACCCCGAATCCGCCCAAGAGCACGATCGCGACCGCCACGGGAATGACGAAGCGGAGCAGGAAGCCCCACGCGGCGGTCGCCCGGACGCGCCCGGCGCCCCGGTTGGCTTCGTCGCGGAACCGCTTCCACCCCCACTGCGACAGCACGTAGAGCGAGATCAGGAGCCCGCCTGCGGCGAGCAGGTAGTCGCTCGAAACCGTGTCGGCGAAGTCGAAGAAGTTCATCCCGAAAATGTGGACGTCGGCCCAGGGGCCCTGAGACAGAATGACGGGCACGCCGAACAAGATGGCCCCGGCGGCGCAGACGAGCACAGCGCTTCTGCGGGTCATGCCGAGCGAGTCCGCCAGCGACGCGACGAGGATCTCGAAGACGGCCACCTGCGACGTGAATCCCGCGATGATCATGAGGAAGAAGAACGCTGCGCCGAATGCGGCGCCGCCCGGCATCTGCTGGAAGAGCGAGGTCATGGTGACGAAGAGCAGGCCCGCGCCCTGGTCCGGGTTCATGCCGAACGCGAAGAGGGCGGGAAACAGCACCAGTCCGGCCACGACCGCAACCCCGGTGTCGAAGGCGACGACCATCGCGGCGTTCCCCGGCACGTCGCTGCCCTGCCGGTCTAGGTAGCTGCCCAGCCCGAACGCCGCGGCCATCCCGATCCCGATCGAGAAGAACGCCTGCCCGAGCGCGGCCAGGTACGACGACGGCCGCAGGGCGGAGAAGTCGGGCGTCAGGTACCACCGCAGTCCGGCGCCCGCCCCGGGGAGCGTCATGGCGCGCACCGCCAGCGCCAGCAGAAGCAGCACCAGCAGCGGCATGAGCAGCTTTGCATACCGCTCGATCCCCTTGGCGACCCCACGGCTGACCACGAGCGCCACCAGGAAGGTGACGGCCAGCGCGTAGCCCAGGACGGGGCCGGGGCTCGAGACGAAGCCGTCGAACGCCGCGCGGGTCTCGTCCGGCGTCCGCCCCATGTCCGCGCCCCCGCCCGCCAGCATCACGAAGTACGCCGTCATCCACGCGATCACCATGATGTAGTACGAGGTGATCAGCACGGCCGAGACGATCCCGAACCACCCGATCAGGTTCCACGGGCTGGTCTTCGAGCCCGTCAGGCGCCCCATGCCGGCGACGGGCGTGAGCTGGGCGGCGCGCCCCAGCGCGATCTCGGCGGTCATCAGGGGAATCCCGATCAGAATCGCGAAGGCGACATACACCAGCAGGAACGCGCCGCCCCCGTTCTCGCCCGCCAGATACGGGAAGCGCCAAATGTTTCCCAGCCCCACCGAAAACCCGGCGGTGGCGAGGATGAAGCCGACTCTGCCCGTCCAGGTTTCGCGCATGGGAGCGTGTGGGCTGGGGGGGCGCGCGCGGCGGGCGGCGTGCCGTTCGAGCGCGGCGGGGACGTGTTTCGCGGACTGCAACAGTAGAGTGTGCGTCGGGAACCCGCCACGAGCCCAAGGGTAGGGCAGACGGATGACCGGGCCGGCGGCGAACTCGGCCCCCGGTGCGCAGGGTCGCGCTCGAATTGGCGGGGTCGCTTGCCAAGGGAGACCCCGCGACCCCCCATTGACTGGCCAGACGCGGCCAACGTTCGGCCAGGCCGAGGCCCGAAACGCCCGCGTTGCCCGCAAAGCCCCAATCCTCACCCCCCCCGCCACGAGGCAGCCACGTGCCCACACGCCGCCGCAACCCCGCCCCGCCCCCCGAGCAGCACGATCCCGCGACCGTGGGCCGCCGCGCATTCCTCCGGTCCACCGCCCTCGGAGCGGCGGCCGCCGGACTGGGCGCGCCGGGTCTGGCCGACGCCGCCCCCCGCAGTCCGGGCACCGCCCCCACGACGGGCGCCACGGCCCACCCGACAGCCGCCCCCCACCCGACAGCCGCCACCCCCCAGGCCGCCACCACCGACGACGAACGCCGCGCCCTCATCGCCGAAGCCCACTTCGGCCCCAAGACGCCCGCCGCGTCGCAGGCGGGCATGGCGATATGCTCGCACCCGCTCGCCACCCGCGAAGCCGTGAAGATCCTGCGCGACGGCGGCAACGCCTGCGACGCCGCCCTGGCCGCCTCGGTCGCGCAGACCGTGGTCGAGCCCCACATGACGGGGATCACGGGCGTCCTCAGCATGCTCCACTACGACGCCGCCACCGGCGAGACCACCTACGTGAACGGCGGCGCAAACGCGCCCCTCGCGCCGCTGCCCGGCTTCTCGCCCGCCGACCTCGCGACCGGACGCGGCCCCGGCGTGCCTGGATTCTGGGGCGGCTTCGAGGCCGCGCTTGCCCGCCACGGCTCCCTGCCGCGGCGTCGGATCATGGAGGGCGCGATCGGCTTCGCCCGGGACGGCTTCGAGACGCACCCGTTCCTGTGGGGCGAGATCTTCGTCATGTGCCACAAGATCGGGCTCACCGACGCCGGCCGCCGCATCTTCATGCCCGACGGCCACATCCCGCGCCCCGGCGACCTCCTGGTCCAGTCCGAGGCGGCCGACACCCTGGAGCGCCTTGCCGAAGAGGGCAGCGATCACTTCTACCACGGCGGCTTCGCGCAGCAGTACTGCGAAGTTGTGCAGAGGGCCGGCGGCGTCATCACCCCGGCGGACTTCGCCCGCTACGAGGCCCGCTGGCAGGAGCCCGCGTGGGGCAGCTACCGGGGCCATCGGATCGCCGGATCCCCGCCGCCCGACCACGGCGGCTCGCTCGTGATCGAGATGCTCAACATGATCGAGCTCATGGACCTGCAGACCCAGGGTCCGCCCAACGAGTCCGCCGAGTCGCTCTACCAGATGTCGCGGATCCACAACCTGGTCTACGACGAGGGCGGCAACCAGAACGACCCCGACAGCCATCCGCTGCCGCTGGACGTGATCCTCTCAAAGGACTACGCCGAAATGCGCTTCAAGCTGTTGCAGATGGGGAGGGCGAACACCTCGGCGCAGCCACCGCCTCCGCCCCCGCCGGCGGGAAGCAACCACGTCACGGTCGTAGACGGCGCCGGCAACACGGCAACCATCCTGCACTCCTGCATGTCGCTGCCCTGGAGCAACGGCCTCTTCGCCGGCGGCGTCACGGTCTGCGCGTCCGGCGCCCACTTCCTGCGCGTCATGCCCCAGCCCGGCCACCGCGCGACGGCCTATGTCGCGCCCAACATCGTCTTCAACCGGCAGGGCGCTCCCATGCTGGCCTCCGGGTCGCCCTCGGTAGGCCTGCTGGCCAACATCGTCCAGAACACCACCAACATCGTCGACTTCGGCATCCCGATCGCCGAATCCGTGGCGCGGCCGCGCTTCGGGGGCCGCTCGCTCGACGTGCCCGGCTCGACGATGGTCGAGGCGGACGTGGACGCGAACGTGATCGACATCGTGCGCGACCGAGGCCACGCCATCGACGTTGTGAATCCCTGGAACTGGCACCACGGCGCGTTCGAGGGCGTCCACATCGACCCCGACACCGGCGTGCGCAGCGCGTGCGGAGACCCCAGACGCTGCTCGAAGGCCGAGGCGGCCCAGTAGCGCCGGGAGGCAGGCCACGCCCATGCGGAAGCTGATTCTGCGCAACTTCCAGTCGCCCGGCGACATCGTCATGCTCACCGCGGCGGTGCGCGACCTTCACCTCTGCCATCCCGGGCGCTTCCTGACCGACGTCCGCACCTCGTGCCCGGCCCTCTGGGAGAACAATCCGCACCTGGTCCCGCTCAGCGAAGACGACCCCGACGTAGAGGTGCTGGACTGCCACTACCCGCTGATTCACCGAAGCAACCACACGCCCCATCACTTCCTCCACGGCTTCGTCCACTACCTGAACGACAAGCTGGACCTGCGAATCGAGCCGAGCGCCTTCAAGGGAGACATTCACATCTCCGACAACGAGAAGGAGTGGTTCTCGCAGGTGGAGGAAGCGGCGGGGAAATCGACCCCCTTCTGGCTCATCGTGTCGGGCGGCAAGCTCGACTACACGATCAAGTGGTGGGACCCGAAGCGGTGTCAGGAGGTCGTCGACCACTTCAAGGGCCGGGTGGAGTTCGTCCAGATCGGCGAGGACGGGCATCATCATCCGCCGCTCGAAGGCGTGGTCGACCTGCGGGGGCAGACCAGCCTGCGGCAGCTCGTGCGGCTCGTGTATCACGCTCAGGGCGTGGTGACGCCCATCAGCCTGCCGATGCACCTGGCGGCGGCGGTCGAAGTCAAGCCCGGCATGCCGCAGAACCGCCCCTGCGTCGTGATCGCCGGCGGACGCGAGCCTCCCCACTGGACCGCCTACCCGCACCACCAGTTCATCCACACGGTCGGCGCGCTCATGTGCTGCGACAACGGCGGATGCTGGAAGTCGCGCACCGTCCCGCTGGGCGACGGCGACTACAAGGACGGACCCGACGAACTGTGCGTGGACGTCGTAGGCGCCCTGCCCAGGTGCATGGACATGATCACTGCCGAAGAAGTGATCCGCAGGATCGAGCTGTACTTCCAGGGCGGGGCAATCCAATACTTGCGGCGATCGTGACCGGGGAGTACTGTGCCGAAGGCCCGGGAAGCCAGCAGGAGAGGGAAATGAGCGACCGCCCGCCGGAAGAGGCCCGAAGACGGCCCGCCGCCAACGAGGACCGCAGGCAGTTCCTGCGCCTGCTCACCGGCGGAATCGCGGGAGTCGGCGCAACCCAGCTGGCATCGTGCATGGACCTGCTTCTGCCCGACGACGATGCGGGCGGCCCCGCGGGCTCCAGCACCGGCTCGTCCCCGTCGAGCAGTTCGTCGAGCTCCAGCAGCTTGTCCTCGTCGAGCTCGTCCTCCAGCAGCTCGTCTTCGAGTTCGAGTTCGTCGTCGAGTTCGTCGAGTTCGTCCAGCTCCAGTAGCTCGTCCTCGTCGAGCAGCAGCTCTTCGTCTAGTTCAAGTTCGTCTTCGAGCTCTTCGTCTAGCTCGTCGAGTTCGTCATCGTCCTCATCCTCCTCCAGCAGCTCCTCGTCTTCCTCGTCGAGTTCGAGCTCGTCGTCCAGCAGCTCGTCTTCGAGTTCGAGTTCGTCGTCTAGTTCGTCGAGCAGCAGCAGTTCGTCGAGCTCAAGTTCTTCTTCGAGCTCGTCGTCTAGCTCGTCGAGTTCGTCATCGTCCTCATCCTCCTCCAGCAGCTCCTCGTCTTCCTCGTCGAGTTCGAGCTCGTCGTCCAGCAGCTCGTCTTCGAGTTCGAGTTCGTCGTCTAGTTCGTCGAGCAGCAGCAGTTCGTCTAGTTCAAGTTCTTCTTCGAGCTCGTCGTCTAGCTCGTCGAGTTCGTCATCGTCCTCATCCTCCTCCAGCAGCTCCTCGTCTTCCTCGTCGAGTTCGAGCAGTTCGTCGAGCTCCAGTAGCTCGTCTTCGTCGTCCAGCAGCTCTTCGTCGAGTTCAAGCTCGTCGAGCAGCAGCTCCTCGTCGTCCTCGTCGAGCAGTTCGTCCAGCTCCAGCAGCTCGTCGTCTAGTTCAAGTTCTTCGAGCTCCTCGAGCTCAAGTTCCGGCGGCTACGCACCCGGCTGGACGCCGCAGCAATTGGTGCGCTAGGCGCGCGAGCCGCCTAGAACAGCTCCTCCATCTCGCCGCCCGTCTCGCGCACCAGGGTCAGGATCGCGGCCTGCGGCACGACCAGGTACTCCTTGCCTTCGAAGCTGATCTCGACGGACGCCTTGCGGAAGAAGATCGCGAAGTCGCCGACCCGGGCCTGGACGGGCAGGTAGCGCGCCTCGCCCGAGGTGATCTTCCAGGGCTCGTCCTTGAGCTCGGCGGGTGCGCCGATTGGGGTCCCGGGGCCCACGGCCAGAACCCGACCGCCCTGCACGGACTGGTTGTCCACCGCGGACGCCGGCAGGTAGAGGCCGATCTTCGACCGCCCCTCGCCCCCCTCGGGCTCGATCAGGACGCGGTCGCCGACCACGATGAGCTGCTTGCCGCCGTCGCCTTCCATGTGTGCTCCCCGGCCTTGTCTGGTTGCGTCGGGTCCCGGTGCCTCAGGTCCTCGGGCGCTGGTCCTTGATGATCTGGCCGTCTTTCATGACGAAGTCAACCCGCTCCAGCTCGGTGATGTCGTCCAGAGGATTGCCGTCCACGGCGATGATGTCCGCCACCATGCCGGGTTGCAGCGTGCCCACCTCGTTCTCGATGCCGAGCACCTGGGCGGCGTTCCATGTCGCTGCGCGGATCGCGTCCATCGGACTCATTCCCAGGCGCACAAGCTGGGCGAACTCGCGCGCCGCCCATTCGTGCGGGAAGATCGTGTCCGAGCCGAACGCGATCTTCACCCCCGCCTCGATCGCACGGCGGACGTTGGCGTCGCGCGTCTCCATCAGTACGCGGCCCTTCGCGACGCTCTCTTCGGGGTATCCTAGGCTGGGTCCTTCTTCGACCACGTAGTTGAGCACGTAGATCGTCGGAATGAGCCAGGTCCCCCGCGCCTTCATCATCTCGATCGCCTCTTCGTCGATCAGGATCCCGTGCTCGACGCTGTTCACGCCCGCCGCGACCGCCTGCTTGAGCCCTTGGACGCCGATTGCGTGCACGGTGATCCGCCGTCCCAGCCGGTGCGCCTCGTCGACCGCAGCCTGCATCTCCTCGTCGACGTAGGCGGTGTGGGTGGGATCGTCGCCCGCCGACATGACCCCGCCCGTCGCCATGATCTTGATCCAGTCGGCCCCGTACTTGACCTGCTCGCGGACCATGGCGCGAATCTCATCGACGCCGTTCACGGTTCGCGTGGGCGTTTGAATGTCCGCGTCCGGCGCCAGCGTGTTCAGGTCGCCGTGCCCGCCGGTCGGCCCCAGCGCGTGCGGGGCCACGAAGATGCGCGGTCCCACATGCTCTCCCGCCGCGATCGAGCGCTTGACCGACACCATTGCGTAGTGGGTGTCGAAGTCGCCGGGGTTGCGAACGGTCGTGAACCCCGCATGCAGCATCTTCTGCGCGGCGTGGAGCCCGTCCAGCGCACGGTCGGCGCTCGATCGGTCAAGTTCGCTGACGGGCCCGTCCGGCTTGATCAGCAGATGCGTGTGCAGATCCATTAGGCCGGGCAGGCACGTGCCGCCGCGCATGTCGAGCGCACGGTCCACATCGTCGGGAACGCCGGTGCCGTCGCGCAGTTCGGCGACGCGCCCGTCCCGCACGACGACCGTGACGTTCTCCCGCGCCTGGGCCGAGACGCCGTCGACGAGGCGTCCGCAGCGAAGCGCGGTGGTCTGCGCGGCGAGGGGGGTGGTGGGGGGAAGGAGAACGGCCGCCAAGAGCGCGGCAACGGACCCGCACCGACGGGTCGGAGTAATGCAGGCGCGCCTGCGGGGATGGCCCGACACGCGCGGGGCGCGGGCCGCGAAGACTTGGTCGCTCTTCATTCTCATCCGTCCACCCTCGCTGTGACTGGCGTGGTGCGCGCGCAGCCCACCGACCTCGCCCCGCCCCGGCGTGCGCCTGCGGCAACCATAATGAACGACCGCGCCACCAATGCCAATCGTCAACCCCCCACCGCCCGCTCGAGCTCGCCCGCCACATGGCGGATCTGATCCCGCGTCAGTTCGGGAAAGATCGGCAGCGCAAGCACTTCGCGCGCGGCACGCTCGCTCTGCGGCAGATCGCCCGGGCCGTAGCCCAGTCCGGCGAAGCACTCCTGCAGGTGCAGCGGCAGCGGGTAGTAGATGGCGGTGCCGACGCCGGCCGCCGCAAGACGCTTCTGCACTCGGTCGCGGTCGGCGACCCGCACCACGAACTGGTTGAAGACGTGGCGGTCCGTGACGACGCGCGGCAGCGCCAGCCTGTCCGGTCGCCGCGAGGCGACGTCGCCCAGGAGACGCTGGTAGAGCGCCGCGTTGGCCACGCGCTGGTCGGTCCAGCGGTCGAGGTGCCGGAGCTTGGCGTGCACAACCGCGGCCTGCAGCGCGTCCAAGCGAAAGTTGCCGCCGACAAACCGGTGGTGGTAGCGCTCGGTCTCGCCGTGGACGCGCAGCGCGCGCAGCTTCGCGGCCCGCCCGGGATCGTCCGTTACGACGATGCCGCCGTCGCCGTAGCCGCCGAGATTCTTGGTGGGGAAGAACGAAAAGCAGCCGTAGTGGCCAACCGAACCCGCGCCCCGGCCCGCGTGCCGCGCACCGATCGCCTGAGCCGCATCCTCGATGACGACAAGGTCGTGGCGCCGCGCGATCTCCAGAATTGGCGCCATGTCGGCCATTTGACCGAAGAGGTGGACGGGAAGGATCGCCCGCGTCCTCGCATTCACGCGGTCCTCGATCCGGGCGGGGTCGATGTTCAGGGTCGCCTGCTCGATGTCCGCGAAGACGGGCGTGGCGCCGACCCGGGAAATGGCTCCGGCCGTCGCGAAGAACGAGAAGGGCGTAGTCACGACCTCGTCGCCGGGCCCGATGCCCTCGGCCATGAGCGCCACCAGCAGGGCGTCGGTGCCCGAAGACACGCCCACCCCGTGCGCGCTGCCGACGTGCGCGGCCACCGCCTTCTCGCAGGCCTCCACCACCGGGCCCAGCACGAAGCGCTGCGACGCCACCACGCGCGAGATTGCCTCGTCGATTTCGGCCCGGATCGAGGCGTACTGCCCGGTTAGGTCCAGCAGGGGTACGTTCATTGGTGCCCTAAGCTAAAACCCGAAGACCCTGGGAGATCCCGGAGACCGCCATGCCACTTCACCGGACCGCCGTCGGAAGCTGCGCCGCGCTGGTGGGGCTGCTGCTCGCCGCAGCGTTCCTGTACGGCGGCGGCGGCGAGTCCTTCCACGTGATCGGCACCGACGCGACGCCGACCGTGGCGCTGGCGGGGCTCGCCGAGGCGGACAGCCCCGCGGCCAGGGCGGAACGGGCCGACCTCGACCGCCTGGCCGGCACGGCGCTGACGCTGCTGCTGCTCTCGTCGCTCACCGTGTTGGCCGCCGTGCTGGGGCTGATCGCAGCCGAGAACCTGTCCCTGCAGGGGCGGCGCGCGATCGAGGTCATGCTCGGGGCGCCGCCCGCCCTGCTGGTGGGCGGAGCCGCATGGCGGTGGGTCCGCCGCGTCGGGGTCGCGGCTCTGCTCGGGGCGCTCCTGTGCAGCGCGGCGGTGGCGTTCATGGCGCTGAGCGCCCCGCCCGGCACGCTCCTCGCCCGCCCCGCCGCCTGGCCCTTCGCGGCGGCGGTCGCGCTGGTCGCCGCCGTGGCGCTCGGGGTCGCGGTGCTTCCGGCGGCGTCGCTCTACCGGCGCGGTCGCGCGCTCGCCCGCGAGGCCGACAGCCAGCACGCCACCGATCCCCGCCCGCGGCAGTTCGGCAGGGTGGTGCTGATCACGCTGCAGCTGGGCATCACGGTGGCCGTTCTCGCGGCATCGGGGCTGCTCGTGGGGGCGCGAGGGCCGCAGCCGGGCACCGAAGCGCCGGACGGAGCCGGGCGGGCTGCGGCCCGGTCCGTGGTCGGGCTGCTTTCGCCCGCGGGCGATTCGGCGAGCGATCCCGTCCGGCGCGCCGCGCTCTTCAACTCGGCGCTCGCCGCGCTCAACGACGCCCCGGGACTCGCCGCCGAAACCCTGGCCACCCCGGGCGCGTGGATCGGCCGCGGCCCCGAGGTCAACGCCCTCAACGAGTGCGGCGCCTGCTCGATCGGCGGCATGCCCGTTCCCGTGCAGTCGACCCGGGTGAAGCGCCACGCGGTCATGCCGGGGTTCTTCGCCGAGCGCGGCATGTTGTTCGTGGCCGGACGCGGGTTCAGCGCCGACCAGACGGCCAACGAGGTCGTGATCAACGAGGCGTACGCGCGGGCCCACTTCACGGACCCGCCCGCGCTGGGAAGGGACGTGTCGACGACGGGGCCGGTCGGGCCGTGGCACCAGGTTGTCGGCGTGGTGCGCGACCCTCCGGGCGGGGGAGGGCTGGGGGCGTCGGGATCCGGGTATGCGGTGTACTACTCCGCCGCGCGACACCCGCCCGAGCGGATCGAGCTGGTCGCCGGGCTCGCCCGGCCCCCCGATGCGGGCGCCGAGGACTCGATCGAGATCGTGCGCGCGACGCTCGCCGACCTGCCGGTGCCCGAGCTGGTCGTCGCCGACCTCAAGCCGGCGCTGGACGAGCTCGACCGCGTGTACGGGACGGCAGGCTGGCTGGGCGGCGGCTCGCGCGCGGTCGGCATCGTCGCGGCGATCGTCGCGCTCGCCGGCATGGTCGGCGCGCTCAGGACGCACGTGCACGCGCGGCGGCGCGAGCTAGGCATCCGGTCGGCGCTGGGCGCCCACCCGAAGGCGCTCCGTCGCATGGTGCTCGGCGAGGCGTTCCGCATCGGCGCCGTGGGGGTGGGGGCGGGGCTCTGGGGCACCACGCTGATCATGGGGGTGGTGGCCCCGCCGGGGGTGGGGGTCGTCAGCGTGCCGCTCTTCGCAGCGATCTTTGCCGTGTTCGTGTTGGCGGCAGTGCTCGCCGCGCTGCCGGGCGCGCGCGTCGCCGCTTCGTCGGAGCCCCGCTCGGCCATGGCGGAAATGTAAACACAACATTACAAAATGTAATGTTGTGTTTACATTGTTGCATCTACCACAGGCTGCCCTGCGTGCCGCCCGACTCCAGTTCCAGCAGCCACCGCTTGCGCGACAGCCCGCCCCCGTAGCCGCCGGGATCGCCGTCGGCACGCACCACGCGGTGGCACGGCACCACGATCGCGATGCGGTTGTCGCCGTTGGCGCGCCCCACCGCGCGCGCTCCCCCGCCCGAACCCACGCGGCGGGCCAGCTCGCCGTAGCCGACCGTGGCGCCGTAGGGAATGTCGAGCAGCGCGCGCCACACCCGCTCCTGAAAGGCCGTCCCCGCCAGCACGAGCGGGACGTCGAAGCCCTGGCGCGCGCCCCGGAAGTACTCGCCCAGCTGGCGGTCGAGCGCGTCCAGGTGCGGGTTGGGCCCCGGCGCCGCCGGGTCCGCGCGCCCCTCCGCCCAGTCCGCGCGCCCCGCCACCGGGTCCGCGCGCCCCTCCGCCCGCTCCGCGAACTCGAGCATGCAGATCCCGGCGCCGGTCGCGCCGGCCACCATCTCGCCCAGCGGCGTGGCGAGCCGCCGCGTCAGGACTCGTCGCACAGCCGGTACAGCACCCATGTGGCCACCGAGCGCAGCGGCCGCCACGCCTCGGCGCGCTCCAGCACGGCAGCCCGGGCGGGCCGCTCGGCCAGATCGTCCAGAATCCGCACCCCTTCGCGCACGCCCAGGTCGCCCGCCGGCATCACGTCGAGGCGGCCGAGCCGGAAGATCAGGAACATCTGCGCGGTCCACTCCCCGACCCCCCACACGCCCGACAGCATCTCGACGATCTCGTCGTCGCCCATGCGCGCGACCGACCGCAGCCGCACCGATCCGTCCAGGCACTTGCCCGCAAGGTCCTTGATCGCGCGCGTCTTGGCGCCCGACAGCCCCGCGCCGCGGAACGCCTGGTCGGGGAGCGCCAGGCACTCGGACTCGGTCGGAAGGCGCTCGCCGGGCGTAAGGGCGCACGCGCGGCGGTAGATGGTGCGGGCCGCGGCGCCCGCAAGCTGCTGGAAGAGGATCGAGCGCGCGACCGCCTGGAAGTGGGAACCGCGCGCCAGCACGCCGTGGGGGAAGCCGGGGTAGGCCGCAACGCGCGACATTGCGCGCGCAAGCACGGGGTCGCTCCGGGCGAGCCGGTCGAGCTGCTCAGCGGTGGGCGTGACGCGCGCGGGCATGCGGTACGAGCCCCGGGGGCCGCTCAGCCTCCGACCAGCGTCGGAATCGCGACCATGGGGTCGACGTCGGCGGCGTAGTCGACGCCGGGCACCTCGAAGCCGAAGAGCCGCAGGAACTCGGTGCGGTATCCGTCCAGGTCGGCGAGGTCGGGCAGCGTCTCGGTGGTGATCCTGTCCCACGCGCGTCGCACCGCGTCCTGGGTGCCGGGCTTCATTTCGAGATCGTCGAGGCGGACGAAGCCGCGAGGATCGCTCACAACTCCCTCGGCCCCGTACACCTTGCGGCCGAAGAGGCGCATGGCCTGCTCCATCGGGCCCTCGTGGTCGCCCTTTTCCTTCATGATCCTAAGCAGGATCGAAATGTAGAGCGAGACGACCGGAATGGCCGCGCTGGCCTGCGTGACCACCCCCTTCATGATGCCGATGTGCGCGCCGCCGCCCGCCGGAGCCAGCTCGCGGTCGAGTTCGCGGGCGGTGCGGTGCAGGTCGGCCTTGGCCTGGCCGATGGCCCCGTCGCGATAGATGGGCCAGGTCAGCTCGGGGCCGATGTAGCTGTACGCGAAGGTGCGGCAGTTGGGCGCGAGCACGCCGCCGTCGCGCAGCGCATGCATCCAGCGTCGCCAGTCGTCGCCCCCCATGACCGCCACCGTTGCGTCGACCTCGTCGGGGGTGGCGGGCTCGATCTCGATGTCGGTGACTTCGGCGCGGTCGGTGTCGAGCGTCTTCGACCGGTAGGGCGCACCGATGGGCTTGAGGACGGAGGTGAAGGTTTGAGCGGTGTCCGGATGCGTCCGTCTGGGCGCCGCCAGCGAGTTGACCACGCAGTCCACGGGGGGAAAGTCGCGACGCAGTGCGGCGACAACCTGGTCCTTGGCCTCGTTCGAGAACGCGTCGCCGTTGTAGCAGGCCGCCTGGAGGCCGCGCTCGGCGGCGGCCGCCTCGAAGGCCGCGGTGTTGTACCACCCTGCGGTCCCGGGACGCTTCGGCCTGGGCGGCCGGTCGAAGAAGACGCCGAAGCTGGCCGCGCGCCCCCCGAACGCCAGTGCAATGCGCGACCCCAGGCCGTAGCTCGTCGACGAGCCCAGCACCAGCACCGAGCGCGGCGGGTCGACCATGGGGCTGGCCTGGGCGTCGGCCTCGGCGTGCGCGATCTGCGCGGCCACGTTGCGCGCGCAGCCGGTCGGGTGGGTGGTGACGCAGACGAAGCCGCGCACTCTGGGTCGAATGATCATGGGCGAGGTGGTGGTTCGGTGCGTTGTGGGGGGTCGGGCGGCGCGTCCGGTCCCGGGTCCGCTCTCGGATCTGGGACCGGCTCCCGCTGCCGGTCTGGGCCCGGCTGCTGCTCCGGGTCCGGCCCCGGGCCCCGCTCCACCCTCCCAAACCCGGTCAGGACGGCGATCAGCAGGACCCCCAGGAGCGCCCACGAGTAGGCGTTCGCCAGCCCGGCGTCGAGCGCCGATGCGCGCGGCACGCCGTATGGCTCGCCGGCGGCGGTGGCCGCGGACGCCAGAATGGTAGGGATGAAGAAGGGAAGCAGGAAGGGGTAGGTGCAGACGGTCATGTCGAGCAGATTCGCGCGGCGAAAGCGTCCGACGCCCGCGGCGCGCCCCGTCCTGCGCACTAGGTCTCCCACCGCCAGAATCGCCATCACCGAGTGCGTGGTGAGCACCACGGCCGCGCTCGTGACGCCGAAGATGCGGAGCTCGGCGGTGCGCGCGGTGCGGGCGGGGCGGGGGAGGGGGCGCGGGTCGCCAGGTCCGTCCGGGCCGGGGGGGATGTCCGGGCTCGGGGGTCGGCCCGGGGTCGGGGTTCGGCCCTGCGCCCGGCCGTCCGCCGCGCCCCCCGCCAGCCGGTCCAGGATCCCGGCCTCCTGGGCCGGGCCCACCACCCCCATGAGCAGGATGGTGAAGACCACGATGCCCACCGCGCCCTCCATCCCGTCCAGGATCAGGCCCTGGGCCCGGAACGAAGCCGCGTCGATGTGGATCAGGTCGGTCGCCGACACGAGCCCGGTGGCGAGCGCGACGACGACCGCCGCGGCCGCTCCGGCGAAGAGGCTCTCGACCAGCCCCTTGCCGCGGAAGAGCATAAGGAACGCGGCCAGAGGCGCCAGCAGCACGGGGAAGGCGGCGGGGTCGCCCGCGATCGGCGCGGTCTGGGCCCCGGCGGCGGCCGGGTTGGCCCCGGGGGTGGCCGGATTGGCTGCGGGGGCGAGCTGGCCGGCCGCCGAGGGGCCGTTCCCGTCGGCGCCGCCGAACAGGAGCAGCGCCAGCGCGGCGGCGGCCGCGGCGGGCAGCGCGTACCGCAGGCGCGACCGCACCACGCCGCCCATCGGCGCCTGCTGGCTGCTGGCGGACGCGATGGTGGTGTCGGACACGGGCGAGACGTTGTCGCCGAACGTCGCCCCGGCCAGGATGCCCCCGATCAGCGCCACCGGGCTGGCTTCGAGCGCCCCGGCGGCGGGGTAGAGCAGCGGGGCGCAGATCAGGATCGTGCCCAGACTCGTGCCCGTGGCCGTGGAGAACAGCGCCGCGATCAGAAAGGCGAGCAGCACGAAGCCGCCGCCCCGCAGGCCCAGCTCGGCGCCGCCCCACACCAGCGCGTCGACCAGCCCCGCCTCGCGCAGCACCACCGAGAAGATTCCGGCCAGCAGCCAGGCCATGACCATGAGCATGACGATGCGCCGCGACATGCCGCGGATGACGGCCGCGCTGTATTCGGCGGCGCTCCTGGCGAAGACCAGCCCGGTGCCAAGCGCGGCGACGAGCACCGGCCACAGGCCGCGTTCGTCGGGCGCTCCCGAGAAGCCGAGCCAGGCCGCGCCGGCGGCGAAGACCAGCACCGGAACGCACGCGCCGGCGAGGCCCAAGCGAAAGCGCAGCGGGGCGGCGGGGGTGGACGGCTGTTCCAAGGTCGGCGCCGGGTGGGGTGGGGGGGGCGGGTGCGCGAGACGCGGCGATATGGTGTATGATCGGGGAAGGGGTCGCTGCGGGCCAGTCGGCGCCGGGGTGCGGGTCGCTGCGGGCCAGGCCGGCAAGGTGCTGCGGGGACGGGTCGCTGCGGGTCAGGCCGACAAAGGTGCTGCGGGGTGCGGGTCGCTGCGGGTCAGCCGGCAAGGTGCTGCGGGGACGGGTCGCTCTTCAGAGCTAAGGAGATGAGACATGGCTGATTCCGACGCCTTCGAACTCTACGACCTGCGCGTCGAGGTGGTCGCCGGCGAGAAGGAGATGGTGTGCGACCACCGCGAGGGGGACTACTTCGAACTCCGGGGCGAGAACCTCTCGCTCCCGCCGGGCCAGAGCTTCCCCGTCTACCCGCTGGCGGCGCTTCTTCCCCTGCTGCCCGCCAAGCAGCGCCGCACCGACCCCAACGACTGGATGACCACGGACGCCGAAGTGGCGTGCCCGGATCCGCACTGCGGCGCGCGCTTCCGCATCGTCCGCACGGGCGTGAGCACCTTCCGGCACGGCGACGTGACGCGGGTGCCGCTGCCGTGAGCGACGTACGGCAGCCCGTGGCCGACATGGCCGACCCCGGCTCCGAAGTTTCGCCGGCGACCCGGGAAGCGGGCCCGTCCGGCAGCGGTGGATTGCGGCCGCCGTGGCGGGCTCCGGCGTCGGGGCTCATTCGGGGGTGCTGGCAGCTGTCGCGCGATCATGGACCCGGATGGAGCCGCGATCTCGCCTTCGCCGCGCTCGATGCCGCCGCCGCGCAGCCGGGCCGCCTGTGGCTCGACTGCGCCGACATCTACACAGGCGTCGAGGCGCTGCTAGGCGAATGGATGGCGAGCCGCAGCCTGGGCCGGGACCGGGTGGTCGTGCACACCAAGCTCGTGCCGGGTCTGGCCATGCTGCCGCGGATCGACCGCGGCCTGGTGCGGGGCATCGTGGAGCGGTCGCGCGACCGGCTGGGCGTCGCCGCGCTCGACTTGGTCCAGTACTACTGGTGGGATCGTGCCGTGCCGGGGTGGATCGAGGCCGCCGAGTGGCTTGCGGAGCTGCGCGAAGAGGGCGTCGTGCGCCACATCGGCGTCACCAACATGGGCCGCGAACCGCTGCGCGCCCTGCTTGACAGGGGCATCCCGGTCTCGACCAACCAGGTGCAGCTGTCGCTGCTGGACCGCCGGCCCCTGGGGGGGCTCGCCGGGTTCTGCCTGGAGCGCGGCGTCGCGCTTCTGTGCTACGGCACGCTGGCGGGCGGCCTGCTTGCCCGCCGGGCCGGCGAGGACTCGCGGTCGCTCACCAAATACCGCCTGATCGTGGGCGAGGTGGGCGGCTCCGCCGCCCTGGAGCGCGTGCGCGCCGCGCTCGGCGACCTGGCCGCGCGCGAGGGGGCCCAGATGGCCGACGTCGCCGCCGCCTACGCGCTCAGCCGCCCGGCCGTCGCCGCGATCATCGTCGGCCTGAGCCGCCGAGGCCTCGCGGCCGATCCCCGCGCGGTGCGGCTCCGGCGCACGGACATCGAGCGACTCGAGGCGGCGATTCCCCGCACCGTGCCGGGCGCGGTCTACGAGGTCGAGAGCGACCGGGCCGGGCCCCACGGCCGCATCATGCGGTACGACGGGTAGCCAGCTGGCTCGCCATAGCCCGGCCGATGCCCGAATACCCCGAGATTTCGCTCTACCTCCACGCTCTGCGGCAGCGGATCATGGGCGAGAGGCTCGAAGCCGTGCGAATCCGTTCGCCCTCGCTCCTCAAGAGCTTCGAGCCTCCTGTCGCGCACGCGCACGGCAAGCGGGTCGCGTCGCTGTCGCGGCTGGGCAAGCGCATCGTCGTCGGCCTCGAAGACGACCTGTTCCTGGTCATCCACCTGATGATCGCGGGGCGGTTGCAGTGGCGGCAGCCGGGCGCGCCAATCCACCGCAAGCTGGGACACGCGGCCTTCGACTTCGAAAGCGGCACGCTTGTGCTAACGGAGGCAAGCAGCCACAAGCGCGCCTCCCTGCACCTCGTGCGCGGCGCCCGGGCCCTGGGCGCGCTCGACCCCGGAGGCATCGAGCCGCTGTCGGCGACCACGCCCGACTTCGCCGCCGCGCTCCAGCGCGAAAACCGCACCTTGAAGCGGGCCCTGACCGACCCCCGCATCATGTCCGGGATCGGCAACGCGCATTCGGACGAAATCCTGCTGCGCGCGCGTCTGTCCCCGGTCAAGCTCACCTCTCGGCTGACCGGCGACGAGATCGCGCGCCTGCACGAGGCGATCAAGTCGTCGCTAGCGGAATGGTCGGCGAGGCTGATCGACGAGGCGGGTTCTCGCTTCCCAACGAAGGTGACCGCCTTTCACCCCGCCATGAGCGCCCACGGCAAGTACGGCGAACCGTGCGGCCAGTGCGGCACGCCCATCCAGCGCATCGTCTACGCGACGCGCGAGACCAACTACTGCCCCGAGTGCCAGACCGGGGGGAAGCTGCTCGCCGACCGGGCGCTCTCGCGGCTGCTGCGGCGCGACTGGCCCCGGAAGTTGGAGGATCTGGAGGCGCTGAGGCGTCCGCCCCCGGGGAAGCAGCGGTCACACGAGGATTGATCGCGGCTCAAGCCGCCGAGCGGACCACCACGATGGGCTTCGGCGGCTTGCAAACCATTGCGCCGCCGCCCCCCAGGGGGACCTTCCCCCAGGCGAGTCCCAGCTTCTGCCAGAAGCCCTCTTCGCCCTCTTCCTCCTCGTCGCCGTGGTCGTGGCCGGCGTGCGGATCGAGGGCGCCGATCTGCTGCCGAGCGCCGCCGATCTCGCGCGCCGAGGCGAAGCGCGGCTGCATGGAGCGGTTGGGGCTGGCCAGGGCGGTTGCTGCCAGAAGGTCGGCAGGGGTGGTCGCCGCGATCTCGGCCGCGGCCGCCGAGGCCGCCGCCATGCTGGGCGACGTGGGTTCGGATCGGTCGACCGGCGCCGGGGAGCTGACAACGGGTCGATCGGTGGCCGCGACCTCGAGCTCGACCTCGGGGATCTCGCGAATCTCCACGATCTCCATGGCGACGTCGAAGAGGGCGGACTCTTCGGCCGCGCCGAGCGGGTCGGCGCCCGCAGGCACTTCGGACGTCTGAAAGCGCAGCGCTCCGAAGACGACCCCGTGCAGGGCCGCCGAAACGCCGATTCCAATGATCACGCCTCGCCGATGCTGGTGGTTTCGCGCCCGTCTCGAGGTCATGTCATCCTCCGTGTTCCCTTTGGGTGTCGCGGCGGGGTGGTAAGCGTTGGAGTCCCGCGCCCGGATTCAACAGTAATTGCATACCACCCCGTATCGCAAAGGTTCCGCTGGCAGGGTTCGCCTACGAGCGCGAACCCCCATGGGCTACAGGGCGAAGTCGGCGACCACCGGCGCATGGTCCGAGGGGATGTCGGTCTTGGGCCCCTTGCGCTGGTTGCGGTCGACCCAGGCGCCCGTCGAGGAGTCGGCCACCGCCGGGGTGGCGAAGATGTGGTCGATCCGCAGGCCGTCGTTGCGGGGGAACGCGAGCCGCCGGTAGTCCCACCAGCTGTAGAGCTGGCCGTCGGGGTTGTGCTTGCGCACCACGTCGACGAAGCCCCATGCGCGGATCCGCTCCAGCGCCTCGCGTACCGCGGGGTGGCACAGCACGCTGGGCGCCCACTGCTCCGGGTTTGCCGCGTCCAGGTCGTCGGGCGCGACGTTGAAGTCCCCCGTCAGGACCACCGGGTCGCTCGGGTCGTGGCGTCTCTCGATCACCTCGAGCAGCCGGGCCATCCACGAGAGCTTGTAGTCGTACGCCTCCGACCCCACCGTCCGACCGTTCGGGAAGTACGCGGAATAGACGGTGACGCCCTGCACCACGCCCGCGATCAGGCGCGCCTGCGGGTCGTCGTTGTCCAGTCCCCGCTGCACGTGGTCGATCGGGTGCGGGCTGATCAGCGCCACGCCGTTGAACGCCTTCTGGCCGAACACCGCCGATTCGTAGCCCTGGGCACGCACCGCGTCGGCCGGGTAGTCCTCGTGGGTCGTCTTCAGCTCCTGCAGGCAGAGCGCGTCGGGGCGGTGCTCGCGCAGCCACCCCAGGACGCGGGCCTCCCGGGCCTTCACGGAGTTCACGTTCCAGGTCGCGATGCGCATCATGCCCTCGCCATCATCGCGCCGCCGCCGTCCGCGCCCATCGGTGGCCCACCCTCGCCGCGCGCATCACTCCTCCGCCGCTGGCCGCGGGTTCCTCAGGTGCTTGTTGAACCAGACCATGATCCGCTCCGACACGTCCATCAGGAACTTGGGCTCGGTTGGGCCGTGCGGGGTGCGCGGATAGACGACCATCTCGGTGTCGACGCCCAGGCGCCGCAGCGAATTGAAGAACTCCTGGCCCTGCGTGAACGGCACCCTCAGGTCCTGCGCTCCGTGGATGACCTGGGTCGGCGTGGTGACGTTGCGGACGTGGTAGATCGCCGAGTGCTTCTCGTAGGTCTCGTAGTCGTCGAAGTACTCGCCGCCCATGTGGCCCACCAGGTAGTCGGCGATGTCGTTGGTGGTCACCATGCTGATCAGGTTCGGGAGGCCGGCGCCCATCGACGCGGCGCGGAACCGGTCGGTCTGGGTCACCGCGAACGAAGTCATGTATCCGCCGTAGCTCCAGCCCATGAGCAGCAGGCTGTCCGGGTGCGCCACGCCCATCTCGATCACCTCGTCTACGCCGGCCAGAAGATCGGAGAGATCGCCGTAGCCCCAGTCCATGAAGTTGGCGTAGCGGAACTCCTTGCCGTATCCGGTGCTGCCGCGCGGGTTGGGGCGCAGCACCGCCATTCCCTCCTGCGCGAAGTACTGGATCATGTAGATGCCCGGCGCGCCGGTGAACGACTGCGCGAACACGCCGGCCGGGCCGCCGTGCACGTTGAGCACCAGAGGCACGCGCGCGCCCGCCTCGTAGCCCACCGGGTAGGTGAGCAGGCCCTCGACCGGCGTGCCGTCGGGCGCTTCCCAGGCCAGCAGTTCGGTGCGGCCCATGGGGGGGCGGGGGGCGTCCGCGTTGACGTGGCTGACGCGCCTGGGCGCGAAGGCGTCCATGTCCGTGACGTGCACTTCGGCGGGGTCGTCGCTGGTCTCCCAAACGAGTGCCATCGTGCCGCTCGCGGCCCCGAGCGCGACCGACCCCACAACGCCGTCGCCCCGGGTCAGGTGCCGGATCGGTCCGCCATCGACGGGCACGGCGATCACGTGCCGCGTGGTGCCCAGGAACTCGCTGAGGACGACCTGGTCCGAGTCGGCCGACCATCCCGCGATGAAGACGCTGCGGTTGGGGGTCTCGGCCAGCATCCGCGTGGTGCCGGTTGCCGGATCCACGACGTACAGGTCGGCCAGGCCGATGGGCTCGGGCTGTTCGCCCGAGGAGGCGTACGCGATGAGCGAGCCGTCCGGAGACCACCGCGGCGAGGTCTCGATCCCGTCGCCGCCCACGAGCTGGGTCACCTCTCCGCCGCCTGCGTCGACGAGCGCGAGGTCGCCCGACAGCATGCCGGTGTTGATCCGCGGGTCGGGCTGGTGGGCGAAGACGATGCGCTCGCCGTCGGGCGCCCAGTCGAAGCTGGTCACGTGGAACTCGCCCTCGGTGAGGCGCGTCGCTTCGGCGGTCTCGGTCGCATTCGGGTCGAAGGGAACCTTGTAGATGTGGCCGTACTTGAAGACCTGGTCGACCAGGATCACGTCGCGCTTCTCCTTCGCGGCCAGCTCCTCCTCTTCGGTCTGCGGATCGCGCATGACGAAGGCCAGCGCGTCGCCGTCGGGAGACCAGCGGAACTGCCCGACGCCGGGCTCGGCGCCGGTGACCTGGTGGGCCTCGCCGCCTGCCAGCGGCAAAACCCAGATCTGGTTGCTGCCGGAGCGCGCGGTCGTGAAGGCCAGCCATTCCCCATTTGGCGAGAACGCGGGGCTCGAGGCGGACGATTCCCCCCGGGTGAACCGCACGTTGCGGCCGCCGTCGGCGTCCGCCATCCAGATGTGGCTGAGGTATTCGGACTTGTCGCCCTCCATGAGCGGCTCGCGGACGACGTAGGCCACCCTGGAGCCGTCGGGAGAGATAGCAAGCCCCGACACGCCCAGGTACCGCATGCTGAGCGCCGGGGTCCAGCGGTCGTCCGCGGTGGCGTCGGGGCCGGTGTCGTCCGTATCCTGAGCGAGGGCCGCCGACGGAGCGCCGACGGGCATGGAAGCGAGGAGAGCGAGTGCGAGAGTTGCAGCGAGTGCGGAAAGCGTCCCTGGAATCGCGCGCCAAGTGGTCATGGCCGGTGCCTCTGGTGGAGTGAAGTGCGTCTGTTCGAACCTGGAATCCCGTGTCAGCCTGCCATCATGCACCGCAGGGTCGCGTGGGACAAGTTGGCGCGCCCGGCCCTGATGCCGCTGCGCCCGGGAGCACGGGGGACTTGTGGCGGAGACCGCGCGACATGCCCCTGCTGAGCGCCGTTCGCCTGAAGGACCCGCCGGCCTCGGCTCGCGACGCCTTTCCGTTCGGCATTCCCGCGCTCAGGGGGCTGCGCACAATGGCGCTGCCCGGGCCGGTCACCTTCCTGGTTGGCGAGAACGGCTCCGGGAAGTCAACGCTGCTCGAGGCGCTGGCAATCGCAACGCGCCTCCCCACGGTGGGCGGCGTCGACGCCGCTTCCGACCATTCTCTCGCGAGCCAGAAACTGCTAGCGCAGCGGATGGCGGCCGTGTGGAGCAGGCGGTCGCATCGGGGCTTCTTCATGCGCGCCGAGGACTTCTTCGGGTTCGTGCAGCGCCTGGGCGATCTGAGGGTGGAGATGGAGGCGCGGATCGAAGAGGTGGATCGCGAGTATCGGGGACGGTCCGAATTGGCCAGAACGCTGGCGAAGGGGCCGGCCGCCGGATCGCTCGCGGCCATGCGGTCGAGGTACGGCGAGGATCTCGACGCCAATTCCCACGGCGAGAGCTTCCTGCGCCTCTTCCGCGCCCGGTTCGTGCCCGACGGGCTCTACCTGCTGGACGAGCCCGAGGCCGCGCTGTCGCCGCAGAGCCAGCTGGGCTTCGTGGCGATGATGTCCGACATGGTGGGGCAGGGGGCGCAGTTCGTGATTGCCACGCATTCGCCGGTGCTCATGGCCGTGCCCGGAGCGACGATCTACAGCTTCGACGCTTCGCCGCTCCGGGAGGTCTCGTACGACGAGCTCGACGCGGTCCGTCTGCTGAAGGACTTCATGGCCGCGCCCGAGCGGTACATGCGCAGGCTTTGGGGCGCCGATCCCTGACGGCGCCCCTGGCGCACCCGCACGGTCAGTGATCTTCGCTTTCCGAAGTCGCCTCGGCCTTGGCCGCGCGCCTTCGCTGCCGGGCCGCGTCCCAGGCGGCGTCCATGTCCTTCACCGCCCTGTCCAGCACCGCCTTCATGTCGGCGAAGAGCTGATCGTCCTCGAACCAGCTGACCGCGCCCTGGAAGGTCGTGCGGGTCAGCCGCGAGAGCCTGCGCGTTAGCGAGGCCACGTCGCGTCCCAGGCGGTCGCCGAACTGCGAGACGCGGTCGAAGATGCGCTTGACGTGGTCCCGGTTGGCGTTCAGGAAGGCGCGGCCCGATTCGGTGATCGAGTACACCTTCCGGCCTTCGCGGTCCTCCGAGGTCAGGTGGCCCTGATCTTCGAGCAGCTGAAGGGTCGGGTAGACGGACCCCGGGCTCGCCTTGTAGCTGCCTGCGGATTCCTCTTCGAGCGCCTGCATGACCTCGTAGCCGTGCATCGGCTTCTCGGCCACGAGCGCCAGGATGGCAAACTTGAGGTCTCCCTTGTCGAACCACCTCCACCGGGCGCGCCGGCGGTGCCGTCGGCGGCCGCGCCGACCCGAGGCGCCGAAGGGCCAGGGAAGGTTGTCGAAGTCGAAGTAGTCGTCGAATCTCATGGTGACATGCTCCTGTTGGGGGTGTGGGGCGTTCGGTTGGATGTGCCGGGGCTTCGGTCGGGCGCGGCCGGCGGATCCGTGCGCCCTTTCCGATTCGCGGGTCGCTTCCGATGTTGTCCGAGTACGATGCGTCGCTGCCGGTCTCGAAGCTTCGAGGGTGAAGTTTCGAGATGAAGTTTCGAGATGGAGTTTTCGAGATATCGCGACATATCGGAAAGCAGTACGCGTTCGCACCCACGAAAGGATTCAACGACATGCCGCGCCTCCACCGCCAACTCGTTCCGCGTGCCGTGGCAACCATCGGGTTCGCCGCCCTCGCCGCTCTGGTCCCGGTCGGCGTCGGGCCGTTCGGGTCCGTCGCGGCGGCGCAGACCGCTTCACGGCTCGAAGCCGACCCGCCCGGCCTCGTCGTGGAGCGCGGCGCGACCGCCACCCTGACCATCCGGCTCGCGGACAGCGAGGGACGGGCCGTGGACGAACCGGTGCGCATTGTCGGGGCGCGCCGGGCGCTCTCGGTCGAGGTCGGCGACGCGGTCGGCGGCGCGACCACCGCCACCGTCCTCGCGCTGGAGGTCGGCGAATGGGAGGTGGTGGCCACGACGGTGAGGCCCGGGCCCGGCGGCGCGCCGCTACAGCTTGCCGTGCCGGTCGTGGTGAACTGGCCGCCCGTCGCGCGGGTCGAGGTGGCGCGCCCGGGCCCGGTTTTCGAAGGCGGCACGGTGGCGCACCGCGCGACCGCCCTGCACGCCGACGGCACGGAGCGCCCGGGCGCCGAGTTCGTGTGGCGGACCAGCGACCCCGCCCGCGCCCAGGTCAACGCCTTTGGGCATGTGCGCGGCGTGGCGCCGGGGGCGGTTCGCGTCGAGGCCGCCTTCGAGGGCGTGACCGGCGGCCTGGACGTCGATGTCCGCGCGTTCGAGGGGGCCGCGCTCGAGATCGTGGGCGGCGCGGCCGACGGCGTGGTGCGCACGGGCGACGTGCAGACCTTCGCCGCAGTGGTGCGCGACGCCGGGGGCCGCGCGATCGACGAGGCCCCGATCGAGTGGAGCCACAGCTACGTGCCCGCCCGCGGCGTGATCGCGCCGCCCGCGCCGGGCCAGATCGCCGACGGGAAGATCGTGGCCGACGTGCCGGGCGAGTTCACGGTCGTGGCGAGGTCGGGCGGGCTTCGCGCCACGCGCAGCTTCGAAGCCGTGCCCAGGCGGGTCGCGAGGTCGATGGAGATCGTCGGGCGCGGTCGCCAGGAGCGCGTCTACAGCACCGACTTCTGGGTCTTCACCGGCGTCGACGGCCGCGACTACGCCCTGGTCGGCGCCAAGCAGTCCGACGGCCACGGCTTCGTGTTCGACGTGACCGATCCCGACAACGTCGTCAAGACCGACTCGATTCAGGTCGACGCCCGCTCCGTCAACGACGTGAAGGTGTCGCCCGACGGGCGCTACGCCTCGCTGACGCGCGAGGGCGCGTCGAACCGGAGAAATGGCGTAGTGATCCTCGACCTGGCCGATCCGGCCCACCCCGTCATCGCCGCCGAGTACACCGAGGGCCTGACGGGCGGCGTCCACAACGCCTTTCCGACCAACGACCACCTCTTCGCGCTGTCCAACGGCGACAAGTACGTGATCCTGGACGTCAGCGACATCTACAACCCGAAGCAGGTCTCCGAGTACGACCACCCGAACAGCCGCGTCCACGACGTCTGGGTGCACGACGGAGTCGCGTATTCGGCCGAGTGGGGAACCGGGCTGGTCGTGGTCGACGTGGGCAACGGGCGATGGGGCGGCTCGATCGAAAACCCGGTGTTCGTGACCAACTACCCGGTCCCCACGGGCGCCACCCACGCGGTGTTCCCGTACTACTCCGAGTCGGCGGGCAAGTTCTACATCTTCATCGGCGACGAGATCCTTACGCGCGAGGGGATGGCGTGGGAGGGAGTCGGCCCCGACTTCCGCCAGAAGTACGATCCCGAAACGGGGCGGGGCGGCTACCCGCGCGCCACTTGGGGATACATCCAGGTCATAGACTTCGACGACCCCGGGAACCCGAAGATGGTGGCCCGCTACGAGGTGTCCGAGTTCGGCACCCACAACATCTGGGTCGAGAACGACATCCTGTACCAGGCCTACTACGAGGGGGGCATGCGCCTGGTCGACGTGTCGGGCGAGCTCATGGGCAACCTGTACACGCAGGGCCGCGAGATCGCGGTCTACAAGGCGTTCGACCCCGTCGGCTTCATTCCCAACTCGCCGGGAGCGTGGAGCGTGATGCCGCACCGGGATCTGGTCTGGTTCGCCGACATCAATTCGGGGCTGTGGGCGATGAGGTTCGCGGAGTCGCGCTAGCTAGGCCCTCCAGGTGGGAACCGCGGCCGGGTCCACGCCGTGCCGCCGGGCGAAGTCGTCGATCAGCGCCCGGGCAATGCTGTACGAAGGCGGCACGGGGGGAAGCGAGTCGGCGCCGAACCACCCCACGTCCTCGAGTTCGTCGTCGCGGTTCTGGAGCCGGCCGCCGTCGTGGACGGCTGTGAATCCCACCATGAGCGAGTCGGGGAAGGGCCACGGCTGGCTGCCGAAGTAGCGGATGTCCCTGACCCGGATCCCCGCTTCCTCCAGGATCTCGCGCCGCACGGCGTCCTCGAGGCTCTCGCCGGGATTGACGAATCCGGCGAGCACCGAATAGGCGCCGCTGGGGTGGCGGCGCGAGCGGCCCAGCAGGATCTCGGCGCCGCGGGTGACCTGGACGATCACGGCGGGCGACACCTTCGGGAAGGCGAGGAAGCCGCACGACGGGCAGAGCATGGCCTGGTGCCGGGGCGAAGGCTCGGTCGCGGCGCCGCAGACGCCGCAGTGGCGGGATGTGCGCCGCCAGCGGGCGAGGTGCGCGGCAGTGAGGGCAAGCGAGAGAGACGGCCCGGGCAGCAACGGCAGCACCGCGCGCAGCCCCATGGCCGTGACGCCCGGGGCGGGCTTCCAGCGCCCGCTCAACTGGGCGGCCATCGCCCCGTCCGCGCCCGCCTCGACCCGGAACCACTCGGCTCGCCCTCCCTCCCAACCCCTTGCCTCTTCCAGCGAGGGAAGGTCGGCGGCCCCTTCGGCGAGGACGATGCGATCGCCGGCGAACAGGCACGCCTTCGATTTCGGGTGCGCGTTCGGGCGGGCTCGGGTGGACTGGGCGTGGGTCATTCGGCGCGGATGCCTTGCGGGCTCGGGTGCGGCTGGCGCGGGTCGATTCGAGGCGGCTCGGCGATGCTACCGCCGGAGGCTACGCCGGGAAGCTACGGCTGAACGCTCGTTGCGGACACCCGGGCCGGTTGCGGACACCCGGGCTCGTTGCGGACATCCGGGCGCTTGCGGCGGCCGCCTGTTCACATTCGGCGCATCCATCTATTGTGAGGGGTTCCCGCGCGACGGCCCGTCCCCCCGGCGGGTTCGCGCGCCGCCCGGACCGAATGCCGCGCGGCCACATCAACCAGCCACGGGACAGAGCCCCCGCCCAGTGTCCGTCGAATCCGAGCCCGCCACTTCAACCCGCCGCCCCTCGTGGGCGAAGGTGGTCGACCAGACCCGCTGCATCGGCTGCCACGCCTGCACCACCGCCTGCAAGTCCGAGAACGAGGTGCCGCTTTCGGTCACGCGCACCTACGTGAAGCACGTCGACACGGGGGTGTTTCCGCAGGCCAGGCGGTCCTTCCAGGTGACTCGCTGCAACCAGTGCGAAGCGCCGCCCTGCGTTGCCGCCTGCCCGACCTCGGCCATGTTCAAGCGGGCCGACGGGATCGTGGACTTCGACAAGAGCGCCTGCATCGGGTGCAAGGCCTGCATCGCCGCCTGTCCCTACGACGCGATCTTCATCAACCCCGACGACCACTCTGCCGAGAAGTGCAACTTCTGCGCCCACCGGCTCGACATCGGGCTGGAACCCGCGTGCGTGGTGGTGTGCCCGACCGAGGCGCTGCTGGTGGGGGACATGAACGACCCGGCGTCGCAGGTGGCCAGGATCGTGAACCGGGATCCGGTGGCGGTGCGGCGGCCCGAAAAGGAGACCAGGCCGAAGCTGTACTACAAGGGCGCCGACCAGGTGACGCTCGATCCGCTGGCGGCGCAGAGGCCCGCCGGCGGGCTCTTCATGTGGAGCGAGCAGGGCGGGTCGGACCACGCGGTGCCGGGGGGGCATCCGGGACCCTGGAACTCGTCGGCGGCGGCGGTGGTCAGCTACGATGTTCCGCACGGCGTGCCCTGGGACTTTCGAGTGTCGCTGTACACGTGGACCAAGTCGATCGCGGCGGGCGCGTACCTGGTCCCGTTCCTGCTGCTCCTTGCAGGGGCGATCGCGGCGTCCAGCCCGCTTTGGACGTTCGTCGCGCCGGTCGCGGCAGGCGCGTTCCTGGCGCTGACGGGCGCGATCCTGATCTGGGACCTGGAGCACCCCGCGCGCTTCCACCTGATCTTCCTGCGGCCCCAGTGGCGCAGCTGGCTGGTGCGGGGCGGCTTCATAATCGGCGGCTACGGGGCCGCGCTCGCGGCGCACTTCGCTCTGGCGCTGACCGGCGCGTCGCCGCCCCTGTGGCTCGGCTTCGCGGGCAGCGCCCTCGCCATCCTGACCGCGGTCTACACCGCCTTTCTGTTCGGCCAGGCCAAGGCCCGCGACATGTGGCAGAACCCCCTGCTCCCCGCGCACTTCCTCGTCCAGGCCGTCGTGGCGGGCGCCGGCGCGGTCGTGCTGGCGCTGCTGGCGCTGCCCACCGCGGCGGGCCCCCTGGGCGCGGGCGCCGCCTCCGCCGCTCTGCGCATCTTCGCGCTGGCGAGCGCCGCCCACGCCCTCATGATCCTGGGCGAGGTCCTCATGCCGCCGCCCACGGCCCACGCCCGCCTGGCCGAGCGCGAGATGACCCACGGCCGCTTCCGGGGCTGGTTCCGGGCGGGGCTCGCTGGCGCGCTCCTCGGCGCGGCGGCCCCGTGGCTCGGATGGATCGCCGTTCCCATCGGCCTCGCCGCCCTGCTCGCGTACGAGCACGCCTACGTGCAGGCCGGCCAGTCGGCGCCGCTGGCATGACCCCGCTCGACGAGCTCGAACAGCGGGTATCGGCCGCCCGGCGCGAAGTCGAAGCCCGCGGCGAGACGTTCTACCCGGGCGCGAGCCGCGTTCATCTGGCGGCCTTTCCCCCGAAGGAGCGCTGGAGCGACTGGGTCGAGCTCGACTCGAAGGCGTGGCCGGAGCGGGTCGAGCGGCGCTACATGCTGGTGCCGACGACGTGCTTCAACTGCGAATCCGCGTGCGGGCTCCTGGCCTACGTGGACCGCGACACCCTCGAAGTGCGCAAGTTCGAGGGCAATCCCGAGCACCCGGGGTCGCGCGGGCGCAACTGCGCGAAGGGACCGGCCACCGTGACGCAGCTGACCGACCCGGACCGGATTCTGACGCCCCTGAAGCGCACTGGCGAGCGCGGCGAGGGCAAGTGGCGGCCGGTCGACTGGGACGAGGCGCTCGACGACATCGCCGGGCGGATTCGGGCGGCCATGGACGAGGATCGCCACCGCGAGATCATGTACCACGTCGGGCGGCCCGGCGAGGACGGCTTCACCGAGCGCACCCTGGCCGCCTGGGGCGTCGACGGCCACAACTCCCACACCAACATCTGCTCTTCGGGAGCGCGGACCGGGTACCACTTCTGGATGGGGATGGACCGGCCCAGTCCGGACCACGAGAACGCGCGCGCGATCCTGCTGGTGAGCAGCCACCTCGAAGCGGGGCACTACTTCAACCCCCACGCCCAGCGCGTCATGGAGGGCAAGCGGCGGGGCGCGAAGCTGATCGTCTTCGACACGAGACTCTCCAACACGGCCACCCACGCCGACCACTGGCTGTCCACCTACCCGGGCTCCGAAGCGGCGGTGCTGCTCGCGGTTGCCAGCCACCTGATCCGAACGGGCCGCTACAACGCCGAGTTCGTGGAGCGGTGGTGGAACTGGCGCGAGTACCTGCAGGAGAACCACCCCGCCGAGCCTGCCAACTTCGAGACCTTCCGGCGCGTGCTCGCCGATCTGTACAGCGAGTACACCTTCGAGTTCGCGGCCGCGGAGAGCGGCGTGGACGCCGAGACGATCGCCGAGGTCGCCGAGATCGTGGCCTCGGCCGGCACGCGCCTGTCCACCCACAACTGGCGCAGCGCGGCCGCCGGCAACCTAGGGGGCTGGCAGGTGTCGCGGACGCTCTTTCTGCTGAACGCGCTGACCGGTTCGGTGGCGGTTCCCGGCGGGACCTACCCCAACGCCTGGAACAAGTTCGTGCCGCGTCCGATCCGCATGCCCCCGCGCCACCCCGACAGCTGGAACGAGCTCACCTGGCCCGCCGACTATCCGCTGAGCCTGATGGAGATGTCGTTCCTTCTGCCGCACCTGACGGCCGAGCGGGGCGGACGCCTCGACGTCTATTTCACCCGCGTCTACAACCCCGTATGGACGAACCCCGACGGCTTCTCGTGGATCGAGATGCTCACCGACCCCGAACGCATCGGGCTGCACGTGGCCCTCACGCCGACCTGGAACGAGACCGCCTTCCTGGCCGACTACGTCCTGCCGATGGGCCACTCGTCCGAGCGCCACGACCTGACTTCGTACGAGCAGTACGACGGCCTCTGGGTGGGATTCCGGCAGCCGGTCCTGCGGGCGGCGCGCGAGCGGCTCGGCGAACGGGTGTCGTCCACCCGCGACGTCACGCCTGGCGAGGTGTGGGAAGAGAACGAGTTCTGGATTGAACTGACGTGGAGGATCGACCCGGACGGCTCACGGGGCATCCGGCGCTTCTTCGAGTCGCGGGCGCGGCCTGGAGAGAAAGTGACGGTGGACGAGTACTACGGCTGGATGTTCGAGCACTCCGTGCCTGGTCTCCCGGCGGCGGCCGCCCGGGAGGGCCTGTCGCCGCTCGAGTACATGCGTCGCTACGGGGCGTTCGAGATCGACGCCGAGGTGGGGCCCGTGTACGAGCGGCAGGTGCCCGCGGCCGAGCTCGAGGACACGCACGTCGATGCGGCGGGCCGGGTCTACACGCGGGCCCCCGAGCCGCCGTCGCCGAACGTGGTGCCGATCCCGCCGGTCGACGGCGACGACGAGGGGCGCAGGCGGGTGGGCGTCGCGGTGGGCGGCGAGGTGCGGCGCGGCTTTCCGACGCCGTCGGGGCGGCTCGAATTCTGGTCCCGGACGCTGGCCGAGTGGGGATGGCCGGAGATGGCGGTGCCGGGGTACGTGCGCAGCCATGTGAGCCGGGAGCGCCTGGAGCCCGGGCAGATGTGCCTGATTTCGACGTTCCGGCTGCCCGTGCAGATCCACACCCGCAGCGCGAACGCCAAGTGGCTCAACGAAATCGCGCACACCAACCCGCTGTGGCTGCACCCGGGCGACGCGGCGCGCGTGGGCGTGGCGACCGGCGACCTGGTCCGCGTCGAGACAGAGATCGGGCACTTCGTGGTGAAGGCGTGGGTGACCGAGGGCATCCACCCGGGGGTGGCGGCGTGCTCGCACCACATGGGGCGGTGGAAGACCGGCGACGGACCCCGCCAGACGATGGCGACCGTGTCGCTCAGCCACGAGGGGAGCGCGTGGGCGATGTCGCGCAAGAAGGGCACCGGTCCCTTCCGTTCCTCCGATCCCGACACGGCGCGCATTTGGTGGACGGACGTGGGAGTGCACCAGAACATGACCTTCCCGGTCCAGCCCGACCCGATCTCGGGCTCGCACTGCTGGCATCAGGCCGTGCGCGTGGTGCGCGCGGGGCCGGGCGACCGCTACGGCGACATCTCGGTCGACACGGCAAAGGCGCGCGAGGCCTTCCGGCGGTGGCTGCAGCTGACCCGTCACGCCGCCAGTCACTCGCCCGACGGGACGAGGCGCCCTTGGTGGCTGCTGCGCCCCGTGCGGCCCAGCCGGGACGCGTACAAGCTGCCATGGAACTCTACCGAGCCCTCGGCTCGCTGATCGAGGTCCCCGCGCCGGAACACCGGAGGATCGCCGAGGCGCTGGGCATGCCGCCGGTCCCGGACCCGTCCGTGCACGGCGCGGTCGTCGCGTTCCAGCGGTATCCGTACGCTTCCGTGTATCTGGGGGCCGAGGGGATGCTGGGCGGCGAGGCCAGAGATCGCATCGCCGGGTTTCGAAGAGCGCTGGGCATTCGCGACCGCGACGCGGCGGATGACGACCACCTCGCCTCGCTGCTGGCGCTCCTGGCCGCCATCGAGCGCGGGCAGCGCGCGGAGGCCGACCCGGCGCGCGCCGCCCTCCTGACCGAGGCGCGGGCCACGCTGGTCTGGGAGCACATTGCGTCTTGGGCGGTGCCGTACCTGGCGTCGTTCGAGGGGTGCGGCGCGCCGTTCTATGAACGGTGGGCGGCGCTCCTCAGCGAGGCCCTGGCGCGGACCGAGGCCGCGATGGCCTTGCCGAGCTACCTCCCCAGCGCGTTGCGCACCGCCGCCGCGATGGCCGACCCGCGCGACGAAGGGGGCGCGGCCTTCCTGACCTCGCTGCTGGCGCCGGTGCGCTCTGGCGTGATTCTGCTCCGGGACGATCTGGCGCGGCTTGGGGACGAGGCCGGGCTCGCTTGCAGGGCGGGTGAGCGCCGCTACGTGCTCAGCTCGTTCCTGTCGCAGGACGCGGGGGGCACGCTGCGGTGGCTGGCCGACCATGCGCGCGCCTGGGGCGGCAGGGTGGCGGGGCGGGGTCCGGCGCCGATCGCGCGCTGGTGGTCCGACCGCGCCGGCGAGTCCGCCGCGCTGCTGTCGCGGCTCGCGGACGGGGCGGGGGCCGGTCGAGCCTAGGCCGGAGCCGCTCCAGCGTACACGTGCGCCCGGAAATCCTCCCTGATGCCGTCGAGCGAGCGGTGGATGCACCTCAGTTCGCCTCGCAGCTCGCCGACCTCTACCCGGACATTGCCGAGGTCCTCGCGCACCTTGGCGATCTCGCCGCCAAGGTCTTCGCGTACCTTGGCGATCTCGCCGCCAAGGTCTTCGCGCACCTTGGCGATCTCGCCGCCGAGGCGAGCCACATGGCCGTCCATGTCCTCGCGTAGCTTGGCGATCTCGCCGCCCAGGTCCTCGCGCACCTTGGCGATCTCGCCGCCGAGGTCTTCGCGCACCTTAGCGATCTCGCCGCCGAGGTCTTCGCGCACCTTGGCGATCTCGCCGGTCAGGTCCTCGCGCACCTTGGCGATCCTCTCGCCAATCTTCTCGTGGGCCTCGTGGTTCTCAATTCGCATCCTCTCGAGCACCCGCCACCCAAGGGTAGCCACCGCCGTCATCATTACCGCGACGCTACCCACCATGCTTACCGGCTGCCACCACTCCATGTCTTCCTCCATCCCTTGTCAGCGAAGGCCAAATCGACCCGCGCCGCGCGCTGCCACCAATTAATGGCGCAGCAGCCGCGCGGTCAAGAATCGAATACGCCGGTCACTGTACACCGGCGGGAGGGGCGCATCCATGGCTGGATGGGACTTTCTTCCTCCGGGCCGGATAAGGGCGAATTGGCTCCTCGGCTCGACGCTCACACAATGTAAAGTATACATTACATCTTATCATGTATACATTACATTCAGGACTGCCGGGATCGGCGACGGACCCGCCAGCGAGCCGCGCCCCGCCGACCCCTACGGAATGGCCGCCGCCAGTCCCGCTTCGGCCACGAGCAGCAGCAGGGCCCGCTGAATCGCCAGGTGTCCGTCCACGTTGACCCAGTACTCGTCGAGCGAATGGGCGCCGAATCCGATCCCGCCGCGGCCGATCGTCACGGCGGGGACGCCCAGCGCGATGGGCACGTTTGAGTCGGTCGAGGAACGTTCGAATCGGCCCTCCACGCCAAACACGGCGGTCGTGGCGACCGCGCGGCGAATCAAGGGCGCGTTTCGGTCGCCCTCGCCCGACGGACGGTCGCCGATCCTGTCCTTTTCCACCGTGAGCGGCGGACCGCTGCGGCGCAGCGCGTTCTCTTCGGCGAGCGCGCGGTCCATGGCCTCGACGAACACGGCTTCGATCCGCGCCAGGCTCTCGGGGCTCAGCGAGCGCATGTCGACCTCCATCCAGCTGGCCGCCGGG
Source organism: Longimicrobiales bacterium (assembly GCA_965221535.1). Lineage (GTDB taxonomy): Bacteria > Gemmatimonadota > Gemmatimonadetes > Longimicrobiales > Gaopeijiaceae > Bin94. The sequence goes on from OZ244894.1 coordinate 1,198,920, forward strand.
ATCGAGTTGACCGACGTGCCGCCGCCGATCCGCCCCACGTTGTAGCTGGTGCGCGGGCCGCTGCGGGTCAGGGTGTCCGCGACATCCTGGAAGTGCCGCACCGCGCGGCTCAGGGCATGCGCCGGGTTGGCCAGGCCGAAGGCGCCCCACGAATGTCCCCCGGGTCCCGAGAAGGTGACGCGGTAGCGCACGGAACCCAGGCCGTCCACGACCAGGCCGGCTAGTCCGCCGCCGTCGACCTCGATCCACGCGTCCGGGGCGGCTGCGGGATCGCGGTAGATGTGCTTCATGCCGCGCAGGTCCCCCAGCCCCTCCTCGCCGACCACGCCGACGAAGTGCACGTCCTGGTCGGTCTCGACGCCCGCTTCCTCCATGGCGCGCAGCACGGCAAGCAGCACCACCAGACCGCGCGAGTCGTCGCCGACGCCGGGCGCGAAAAGGGTGTCGCCGCGCTGCCGGACCGTCACGTCGGTGCCCTCGGGGAAGACGGTGTCCAGGTGGCCGCCGAAGCCGATCGTGCGCGCGCCCACTCTCCCCCGGCGCAGTCCGATCACGTTGCCTTCGGCGTCCGTCCACACGGAATCGGCCCCCAGTTCCCGCAGCAGCTCGCCGAAGCGCCGTCCCCTCGCCTCTTCCATGAAGGGCGGCGCCGGGATCTCGGTCAGTTCGATCAGCCGCTCCAGCGCCCACGCGTCCAGGTCGCGGATGATGCCGAAGGCGTTGCGAATTGTCGGGTGGGCGGCGAGTTCGCGCGCCTCGACGTCGTAGTCGGGCGCCGCTTCCTGGGTTGCGGCGGATCTGGCGAACATGGCCATGGGCATGAAGACAAAGATGGGAATGACGCGAAGGGGAAGGACCGACTTGAGTTGGCTCACCTATGGGACTCCTATCTACCGGCGCGGCCGGCGAACTGCTTCACTTGCCACTCCCCGACCGGCGTCCGGGCACGAACAGGTGCACGAGCTCGCCGCCCGCCTCCGCATCGGCCCAGTGCTCCGAATCCAGATCGATGACGGCGACGGTCCCGGTGGGGAACTTGCGGCGCAGAAAGTCGAGGGCGCCCGGGTCTCCCGCGCGCGCCAGCCGAGCAGCCAGAGCGTGGGTGGAGGGGTTGTGTCCGAGCACCATCAGGGTCTGCGCCTCCGCGGGCGAGGACTCGATGGTGCTGAGGACCGTGTTCGCGGGCGCGAGATACAGGTCCTTGCGGAACTCGACGCGGGGCGGCTCGTCCACCAGTGCCCGCTCGAAGCGCTCCCAGGTCTTCCGCGTGCGCACGGCCGTGCTGCAGTAGACGAGGTCGGGGACGAAGCCGAAGATGGTAAGCAGGTTGCCGATCCGGATCGCCGACCGGCATCCCTCTTCGCTCAGCGGGCGCTCGTGGTCGCCCAGGCTGGCATCGTCCAGGCTCGACTTTGCGTGCCGCGCGAGCATCAGGCGCCGCGTTTGCACCAGGGCCGGGTCGATGACAGGTTGGGACGGCAAGCCGAACCGAAACGACGGGGGAAGCCTCATGGACCGAAAGATACACGCCGCCCGCCCGCGCCGCTTCCGGGCCGCCGCGCCCATGCCGACGGCCGCCGCGCCCACGCCGACGGCCGCCGCGCCCACGCCGTGGGCTGGGCCCATGCTCGCCCGGGTCGCGCCCATGCTCGCCCGCGCCATCGCCACGCTCGCGCTGGCCGCCGCCTCGGCGTGCGCCGCGCCGGAGTCCGCGACGCAGCTGCCCGCCGAGTGGCATCCGGCGCTCTCCGCCTTCGCCGAGAGCGTCGCCGCCGACGTCGAGGCCGACGGTGTGGGGGGCATGACGGTCGCGCTGGCCCGCGACGGCGAAGTGCTGTGGTCGGGCGCGTACGGCTGGGCCGACCCCGAGGCCGGGATCGCCGCCGCCCGCGAGACCGTCTACCGCACCGGGTCGATCTCGAAGTCGGTGACGGCGGTGCTCATGGCCATCCTGGTCGACGACGGGACGGTGTCGCTCTCCACGCCACTCGACGAGCTCGTGCCGGAAGCGCGCGGCATGGCCGAGCGGCCGCCAGGCGCGAGTCCCGACCTGCGGCAGGTTGCCAGTCATACCGCAGGCTTCGCGCGTGAACCCGATCTCGACGGTGCTGCGACAGGCCCCATCGAGGGGTGGCAATCGCGCATCCTGCAGTCCATCCCTACCACCCGCTACCGCACCCCCCCGGCGACCGAGTACGCGTATTCCAACATTGGCTTCGGCATTCTTGGATACGCACTGGAGCGCGCGGCGGGCGAGCCGTTCATGGACCAGGTCGAGGCGCGCATCTTCGAGCCGCTCGGCATGGCCGGCAGCACCTTCGTCGTCGGCCAGGACCTGCTTCCGGCGCTGTCCCGCGGCCACGCCAACGGGCGCGACGGCGAGGTCGACACCGAGCAGCCTGCGCGCGAACACGCGGGTCGCGGATACAAGGTGCCCAACGGCGGCGTATACTCGACCGTCGACGATCTGGCGCGATTCGCCGCCGGGGTCATGGGGCGCGGCGGCCACTCTCTGCTGAGCGACGAGATGCGCGCCGAGGTGCTGTCGGTGCAGACGCCCGAGGATCCCGACTCGGGGTACGGCCTCGGGTTTTCGGTGACCACCGCCGACGGCCGGGTCTTCGCGGGTCACGGGGGGTCCGTGGCGGGCTACACGGCGCACCTGCTCTTCGAGCCGGCGACGGGGCTGACCGTCGTGCTCCTCCGCAACTACAACCGGGGACGCACCAACCTTGGCGGCGCCGCGCGCGAGCTCCTGGCGGGCCTGTCGCCCAATTGAGGGGGTTTGGGTGGCCAGGCCGGCGTTCTCGGAGCGGGCCGGTCCTGCCCAGGCACCGGTGAGACCCCTCGCGGGCGCGCGTGCGCAATGAGCGGCCGGTCCTCACGGTTTCCCCTGGGGCGCATGGTGACCATCGAGGCGCTGGCCGACGACCCGTACCCGATCTTTCACGAGCTGCGGCGTGCCGAACCGGTCACCTGGGCGCCCGAGCTCGGGATGTGGCTGCTCACCAGACGGGACGACATCGTGCGCGTGCTCGGCGACTGGCAGCGGTTCACGACCGACTCCGCCGAGTCGACGATCCGCGACATCTTCGGGCCGCAGATGCTGACGATCGACGGCGACGCGCAGATCCGCGTCAAGCGCCGCTTCATCGGGCCGTTCAAGCGGGGCAGGCTGGAAGAGAGCCTGCTGGCGACCGTGCGCGGCGTGCTCGACGAGCTCATGGCGGATCTGGCAGGCGGGCGCGAGCGGCGCGCGGGGGCGGCGGTTGCGGCTGCGGACGCGACGGCCGTCGTTCGTGAAGAGTCCGCCGACCTGCGGGCGGGGATCGCGCGTCCGCTTTCTGTGCGCAGCATCTGCCGGGTGCTGGGCCTGCCCGACGGCGACGGTCCGAAGCTGCTGGCGTGGTACGACCGCTTCGCCGCGGCGCTCGAGAACTTCGCCGGGGACCCCGTCGTGCGGGCGTCGGGCAAGGAGGCCGCCCGCGAGTTCAACCAATACGTGGCGCCGTTCCTGACCGGCGAGCGCGAGGCGCCGGGCGGCTCGATGATTGCGGCGCTGCGGAGCGACGAGGACCCGTGGCGTCCCGGGCGCCACTCCGCGCGGGGCGGCGGGGCGCCTCTTTCGCAGACCGAGATGGTGGCCAACCTGCTGATCGTGCTGTTCGGCGGCATCGAGACCACCGAGTCGATGATCGGCAATGCGTTCTGGGCGGTGCTGTCGCACCCGGAGGTGGCCGAGCGGCTGGCCGCCGAGTGCTCGGGCGGGAACGGTGCGGGGAGCGCCCTGCTCGGCGGGGTGATCGAGGAGTCGATGCGCTGGGAGCCCGCGGTGCAGTCGTGCATGCGGTGGGCCACCGAGGACGTCGTGATCCGAGGGGTGCCGATCGCGCGGGGCGATATCGTGCACTGCATGCTGGGCGCCGCCAACCGCGATCCCGCGCGCTTCCCGGACCCCGACCGCTTCGATCCCGGGCGCCCCAACGCGCGCGACCATCTGGCCTTCGGCGCCGGGCGCCACTTTTGCCTGGGCGCGTCGCTGGCTAGGATCGAGGCCGAGCAGGCGTTGACGCGCGCGTTCGGCGGGCTGCCCGGTCTGCGAATGGACCCGTCGCGTCCGTCGCGGCCCCACGGGCACGAGTTCCGCACGCCGCCCACGGTGTGGGCGCGGTGGGGCGCTCGCGCGGCGCCGACCGACACCCCGCAGAGAGGGAGCGCAGCATGATGGCAGGGAGCATGGCATGAGACACCGGGCGAGACTGTTGCTGGCCGCGCTACTGTGCGCCGCGTGCGCGCGTGGCGGCGAGACGGCCGACCTGATCATCGTGGGCGGGATCGTCGTGGACGGCTCGGGCGACGCGCCCCGGACCGGCACGGTGGTGGTCGCGGGCGACCGCATTGTCACGGTCGGGGGCGCGGCGGCCGACGGCGGCGGGGCGCAGGCCGCCGACACCATCGACGCGACCGGTCTGGTGGTCGCCCCCGGCTTCATCGACGTCCACAACCACACGCCGCCGACGATCGCGCTTCCCGGCAACCACCTCAACGAGGGGTTCGTCCGGCAGGGGGTCACCACGGTCTTCGGAGGCCCCGACGGCGGGTTTTCGCCGGAGAACATCCGTCGTCTGTCAGAGCTGTACGAGGCGCAGGGCATCGGGACCAACGTCGCCTTCTACGTCGGACACAACGGCATCCGCGCCGAGGTGATGGGCGAGGACCAGCAGCGGCCTCCGACCGCCGGCGAGCTCGAGACCATGCGGTCGCTGGTGCGCGAAGGCATGGAGCTCGGCGCGTTCGGGCTCTCGACGGGGCTCATGTACGAGCCCGGCATGTTCTCGGAGACCGCCGAGGTGATCGCGCTGGCCATGGAGGCCGCGTCCTACGGCGGCGTCTACGATTCGCACGTCCGCAACCCGGTGCACGACTTCGTGGGGTCCGACCGCGAGATGGTGGAGATCGCCGAGGCGGCGGGGCTGCCGGGCAAGATCGGCCACCTCAAGGCGGTGGGCCTGCACAACGAGGGCGTGATCGCCGACATCGTGGCGCTCGTCGAGGGCGCGCGGGAACGCGGCGTCGTGATCGTGTCGGACCAGTACCCCTACGACGGCGCGGCGACCGCCAGCCTGACCGGGATCGTGGTGGCGCCGCCGGATCTGGAGGGGCTGGACGCCTTTCGGCAGATGCAGCGCCAGGGACGCACTGCAGAGGCGATGGCCGAGCTGAAGGCGGCGCTGGCGGATCCGGCAGCCCGGGCCCGCCTGAAGGAGGCCAGCGAGAACGGGGTGGACGGCGGCTTCGCGTGGCTGAAGGCGACGGGGTACACGAGCATGCGGATCACCAGCTCGCCGGACTACCCCGAACTGGTGGGCGCCTACCTGTCCGAAATCGCCGAGCGGCGCGGCCAGGATCCGTTCGACGCGGTGGCCGAGCTGGTCATCGGCTCGTCCCAGCCCGTCAACCTGACCCTGGGCGCGATCAAGGAGCACGACGTCCGGCGCCTCATGAGGCAGCCATGGAACATGATCGCGAGCGACGGCGCCTTCGCCGACGGGTCGGACGCCTCGGCGGGCCACCCCCGGGGCGCGGGCACCTTTCCCCGCCTGCTGGGCCACTACGCGCGCGACGAGGGCGTCCTGTCGCTGGAGGAGGCGGTGCGCAAGATCACGTCCCTGCCCGCCGACTTCCACGGCATCGAGGACCGCGGTCGCCTGGCGGCGGGGATGCGCGCCGACATCGCCATCTTCGACCCCGCCACGATCATCGACCGGTCGGACTGGGACCACCCCCAGCGCTTCTCCGAGGGCGTGGTCCACGTGTTGGTCAACGGCGTCCCGGTGCTGCGCGACGGCGAGATGACGGGCGCGGCGCCCGGCGAAGTGGTGAGGCGGTAGGGGGCGGCCTCCCCATGGACGCGCCTGTGGCCGCGCCGCGCGCTGGGGACATCGCCCTTCGGGCCCTGGTTGCGGACGACTACCCCGCCGTGGCCGAGATCTACCGTCAGGGGATCGAGTCGGGCAACGCGACCTTCGAGACCGAAGTGCCAGACTGGGAGACCTGGAACGCCGGACGCGCCCGCGAATGCCGCTTCGTCGCCGAGGCGGGCGGCCAGGTGGTCGCCTACGCGGCGCTGAGCCCGGTGTCGGGACGGTGCGTGTACGGGGGGGTGCGCGAGGCGATGATCTACGTCGCGGCGGCGGCCAGAGGGCGGGGCGTGGGCGGGCGGCTGCTGCGGCACCTCGTGGCCGAGAGCGAGGCGCACGGCATCTGGACGCTGCAGGCGGGCATCTTTCCCGAGAATGCGAGCTCGATACGGATCTTCCAGAAGGCGGGCTTCAAGATCCTGGGGACGCACGAGCGCCTGGGCCGGTTCCACGACGGGCGCTGGCGCGACGTGGTGCTGATGGAGCGGCGCAGCGAGGTGGCGGGAGTGGGGTGACGCGCGCGCGAACCCGCGCTTGGCATCGGATTCGCGGGCTCTCGGCCGCCCCTACGCCACCTCGATCGAGTCGTCCAGAAACACGTCCTGGATCAAGTTGAGCAGCTTGACACCGTCGGCCATGGGACGCTGGAACGCCTTGCGCCCCGAGATCAGCCCCATTCCTCCGGCCCGCTTGTTGATCACCGCCGTGCGCGCGGCCTGCGCGAAGTCGTTGGCGCCGCTGGATCCTCCCGAATTGATCAGCCCCACCCTGCCCATGTAGCAGTTGGCCACCTGATAGCGGGTCAGCTCGATCGGGTGATCGTCCGGGACCAGGTCCGAATACACCTTGTCGTGCGTGCGGCCGAAGCCGACGGCCGTGTAGCCGTGGTTGTTGGTGGCCTGCTTCTGCTTGACGATGTCGGCCTTGATCGTCACGCCCAGGTGGTTGGCCTGGCCGGTCAGGTCGGCTGCGCCGTGGTAGTCGACGCCGTCCTTCTTGAACGCCGACTGCCGCAGGTAGCACCACAGCACCGTGACCATGCCCAGCTCGTGCGCCATCTGGAAGGCTTCGGACGTCTCCTGCAGCTGGCGCATCGCCTGGTCGGAGCCGAAGTAGATCGTCGAGCCGACCGCCGCCGCCCCTAGCTCCCACGCCTGCTGGACGCTCGCGAACATGACCTGGTCGTAGCGGTTGGGATGGGTGAGCAGCTCGTTGTGGTTGAGCTTGACCAGGAAGGGGATCCGGTGCGCGTACCGGCGCGAGACCGAGGCCAGCACCCCCAGCGTCGACGCCACCGCGTTGCAGCCCCCTTCGATCGCCAGCTCGACGATGTTGCCCGGGTCGAAGAACGGCGGATTCGGCGCGAACGACGCCCCCGCCGAGTGCTCGATCCCCTGGTCGACCGGCAGGATCGAGACGTATCCGGTGCCCGCCAGGCGCCCGTGCCCGAGGATCTGCTGCATGCTGCGCATGACCTGCGGGCTGCGGTCCGTGCCCGCCACGACCCGGTCGACGAAGTCGGGGCCCGGCAGGTGGAGCGTTTCGCGCGCAAATCCCCTGGCGCGATAGGTGAGGAGGTCTTCGGCTTCGGCTCCAAGCAGATCTGCGATTCGGCTCACGTGGCGGCGCCCGCGTTCGGGTTCATGGGTGGCAGGAGCGCTTCAGCCGCTCCGGTGCGAACAATAACAGGGAACATCCGGGGCGCAATCGGGGGGGGAAGTGGCCCGCCCCCTACGAAACCGGGCGTGCCCGCGGGCGGACGCCGATCGGCTGCACGCCGCTCTGGATCAGGAAGTCGTTGAACGCCTCCGCCGCGTCGAGCAGCTGCCCGAGGGCGCTCTCGTGGGCCGCCCACTCGTCTCGCAGATCGGTCCAGCGCTCGCGGGCGCCGGCGGTCAGCGGCGGCTCGGTGCCGTCGACCGATCCGACCAGCGCGAGGATCTGCGCATCCAGCTTGTTGCGGAAGTTGATCACGTCCTGGAACGTCTGCTGGCGCCGCTGGATCAGCGCTTCCTCCCAGTCGGTGATCGCGCCGGTCAGCGACTCGCCAGACGCGCGGATCGAGTCGGCCAGGGGGTGGTCCTCGGTGCGCTCAACGACCGCCTCGACCTGCTCGCTGATCCCTGCCAGCTCGGTGACGGCGCCGTAGAGGTCGCGGACCACCTGCTGCGCGTCGGCGACGAAGCGCTCCTGGGCCTCGTACTGGCTCTGCGTCGCGCTCCAGCGCGGATCGGGCGACACCGAGAGCGTGACCGTGCGGCTCTCGTCGCCGTGGGCGAGACGGATCTGGTAGTCGCCGGGCGCGACCACGCGGCCCAGAAGGCTACCGAAGGTCCGGTAACCGTCGACGCCCGGGATCGCGTCGTGCCGGTAGTCCCAGGCCAGCCGGTTGAGCCCGGCTTCGGGGGCGGGCAGCGACGAGAAGTCTTCGCTGCCGGCGGCCTCGGGGTCGGTGGCGTACGTGCGCACGGCGGTGCCGCCGGCGTCAAGGATCTCGATCGTGACGAGCGAATCGGGCGCGTCGGCGAACGAAAAGAAGATCTGCGCGCCGCTGGGCGGGTTGGCGCCCGTCGAGCCCGCGCCGCCGCCGCCCGGGAACCCGCCGCCGAACGAGGCCATGACCGCCTCGCGCGGCGCGAAGAGGTGCATGTCGGCGGCCATTGCGGCCTCGGTCAGCTGCTGAACCGGCGACAGGTCGTCGAGGATCCAGAAGCCGCGGCCCTGCGTCGACGCCACCAGGTCGTTGTTGCGGAAGGTGAGGTCGGTGATGGGGACGACGGGCAGGTTGAGCTGCCACTTCGCCCAGGAATCCCCGAAGTCGCGCGAAAGGAAGAGCCCCATCTCGGTGCCGGCGTACAGCAGGCCGGGCGTGGCCGGGTCCTCGCGCACGACGCGCATCCAGTGGTCGGCCTCGATCCCCGTGGCCGCGCTCTCCCAGCTGGCGCCGTAGTCCGCTGTGCGCAGAATCATCGGCGTGAAGTCGTTGAACTTGTACGCCGACAGGGCGAGGTAGGCGGCGGCGGGGTCGTGGGGCGACACTTCGATCGAGTTGACCATCGCGCGGCCGGCGTCGGGCGGCGTGACGTCGGTCCAGGTGGCCCCGCCGTCGCGCGTGAGGTGGACGAGGCCGTCGTCGGTGCCCGCCCAGATCGTGCCGGCTTCGTGGGGCGACTCGACCAGCGACATGATCGTGTTGTAGTTCTCGCCCCCGGCTCCCTCGTTCGTGATGGGAGTGCCGCCGGCGCCCTGCTTGTCCTCTTCGTCGCGCGTCAGATCGGGCGATATGGCCTCCCAGCTCTGTCCGCCGTCGCGGGTGGCGAACACCATGTTCCCGGCGTGATAGATGGTGGCCGGGTCGTGCGGCGACGCGACGATGGGGGCGTTCCAGTTGAAGCGATGGCGCTGCTCGCCGGCGTAGGTGCCCAAGCCGAGGAAGGGGTAGGCCATGATCGGCTTGCTCAGCGCTGTGGCGCGGTTCCAGCGGTCGATCAGCCCCTGGTAGCAGCCGCCGAACACCTCCTGGGGGTCGTTCTCGTCGAAGGCCAGAAAGGCGCTCTCGCACCCCGCGACCGAGTAGAAGTCGCCCCAGCCGATGCCGCCGGGCGACGCCGACGGGATCCCGATCGCCGAGTTGTCCTGCTGGCCGCCGTAGACGTGGTACGGGAACTGGTTGTCGGTGATGACCCGGTAGAACTGAGCCGTGGGCTGGTTCCGCTGCGTGGACCAGCTGTCGCCGCCGTTGAACGAGACGTTGGCGCCGCCGTCGTTCGAGTTGATCATGTTGTCCGCGTTGGCGGGGTTGATCCAGAGGTGGTGGTTGTCGCCGTGGGGCACCGTCACTTGCGAGAACGTGCGGCCGCCGTCGATCGACTTCAGGAACGGCGCGTTCATGACGTAAACCGTCTCTTCGTCCTGCGGGTCGGCGAAGACCTTCATGTAGTACCACGAGCGCGTCTGCACAATTCGCTCCGCGTTCACCTGCTCCCACGAGGCGCCCGCGTCGTCGGACCGGTAGACGCCGCCCTGGTCCGGCTCGGCCTCGACGATCGCGTAGAGCCGGTCGGGGTTGGCGCGCGACACGTCGACGCCGATCTTGCCGACCAGATCCGGCAGGCCCTGGTTGATTTCCTCCCAGGTGTCGCCGCCGTCCGCCGACTTCCAGATCCCGCTTCCCTCGCCGCCCGACTCGACCACCCACGGCCGCCGCAGGTGGTCCCAGAACGCCGCGTAGAGGATGCGGGGGTTGGTCATGTCCATGGCCAGCGCAGAGGCGCCGGCGCGGGGAGAGACGTACAGCACCTTCTCCCAGCTGACGCCGCCGTCGGTGGTGCGGTAGACGCCGCGGTCCTCGGTCTCGCCGTACGGCGCCCCCTGCGCCGCCACGTACACCATGTCCGGGTCGCGCGGGTGGATGCGGATGCTCGAGATGGCGCGGGTGTCGCCGAGCCCCATGTGGGTCCAGCTGCGGCCCGCGTCGGTCGAGCGGTACACGCCGTCGCCGTGCGAAGTGGTGACGCCCCGCACGGCGTGCTCCCCCATGCCGACCCACACCACGTTCGGGTCCGACTCCGCCACTGCGACCGCCCCCACCGACCCCGTGGCGAAGTGGCCGTCGCTAACGTTGTCCCACGTGATGCCGGCGTCGGTCGTCTTCCACACCCCGCCGCCCGTCGCGCCGAAGTAGTACGTCTGGTCGTCGCCCACCACGCCGGTCGAGGCGACCGAGCGTCCGCCGCGCGTGGGGCCGATGTCGCGCCACGCCATGGCCTGGGTGTTCCGGGCCAGGGCGGTGGTGTCGGTCGGCTGGGCGGCCGAGGGCGCGGGACCGCCAAGAGCGAAGGCGGCAGCTAGGGCGAAGAGCGTCGATGGGCGCTGCATGATGGGCTGTCCTGGGACTGGGGGTCGGGTGGCGCGGGATTGGCGGGAACTCTAACCGCACCGCGCCAAGCGGGGCAATCCGCGGTCGGGGTTGGTGGCCAACTTGCCCACTGCGTAGCTTGTGAATGATCGGCGGCAACGAAGCGGCGCGCTCCGGTAGGCCATGCCCGGCGGCGCGAGAGGCACGGACCGGAGGGAGATCATCCGATGGCAAGAGCGGCGCTGCTGGAAACCCGCACCGTGGACTACCAGGAGCTGATCGGGAACGGAAGGGCCTACCACGCCCCGCCCTACCAGCGCGACTATTCTTGGCGCCTGGAGCAGTGGGAGGACCTCTGGAACGACATACTGGACGTGCGGGTCGTCGATGACAGCCCCCACTACATGGGCGCGCTCGTCGTCGAGGCCAAGTCGGATCGCAGGCTCGTCGTGATTGACGGGCAACAGCGCTTGGCCACGCTCAGCATCCTGACGCTGGCCGTAATCGACGCGCTGCTGCGGCGAGCTGCCGACGGACACGAGCCGGAGAGGAACGAAGCCCGGGCCGACCAGTTGCGGGCACGCTTCATCGGCGAGAAGGACCCTGCGTCGCTGGTCGAGTCCAGCCGCCTGAACCTGAACGAGACCGACAACGGCTTCTACCAGGACTACCTTGTCCAACTCCGGACGCCGAATAATTTGCGGGGCTTGGCCGGGTCCAAGAAGCTGCTGTGGGAGTGCTTCCAGTACTTCCAAGAGAAGATCGGAGGGGTGGGAGCCTTCCGAACCGACGGCGCAGAGCTGGCCCGGCTGATCTCCGAAACGGTGGCGCGCCGCCTGGTCTTCATTCGCATCACGGTCGAGGACGCCCTGAACGCCTACTCCGTCTTCGAGACGCTGAACGCTCGGGGCCCGGAGCTGACCGCCACCGACCTGCTCAGGAGCTACATCTTTCAGAGGGTGTTCAGCGCCGACCGCGAGGCCATGCTCCGCCGCTGGCGCGCAATCGCAGCCACCGTGGGACAGGCGCATGTGCCCGAGCTTCTTCGCTATCACGTGCTGTGCGAAGTGCCGCAGGTCCGGCGTCGGCGTCTGTTCAAGCTCGTGCGGGACCGCTACACATCTGCCGCCGACGTGTACGGCCTGCTCGCGGTGCTGGAATCGCGGGCCGAGTTGTTCGCGGCGATCAAGGACCCCTCGCATGGGTACTGGGTGGACACGCCGGAGGCCAAGCCGCACATCGTGGAGCTGGGCGTGTTTCGCGTGACCCAGATGATGCCGCTGCTCTTCACCGTCCGGGAGCTATGGCCTCCGCGCGACTTCGTGCGCACGCTGCGGATGGTCTGCGTGCTGGCCTTCCGCTACACGGTGGTGGGTCGGCTGAACCCCAACGACCTAGAGTCGGCGTACCACCGAGCGAGCAAGGCGGTCCAGCACGGAAAGGTGAAGACTCCGAAGGAGCTCTTCGGCGTGTTGAAGACGATCTACGTCTCCGACGAGCAGGCCAGGTTGGACTTCAGCCTTCTGTCGATTCCGATGGACGGCCCCGGCAAGAAGCTGGTCAAGTACATCCTGGCCCGGCTGGAGGAGGACGCTTCGGGCAGGCGGTGCGATGCCGAAACCGACCCCGGGACGATCGAGCACATCGTGCCGAAGAACCCCGGACCAGGGTGGGAGGAGGAGTTCGCCGAAGGGACCCACGACGAAGTCGTAAACCGGATCGGCAACCTCACGCTGCTGGAGGCCGGCTTGAACAAGGCGGTCGGGAACGGCACTTTCGCCGACAAGCTCAAAGCCTACGGGGAGAGCAAGTACGCGCTCACCACCGCGATTCCCGAGATGGCGCCCGAGGTGTGGACGCGGCCCATTCTGGAGCATCGTCAGCGGCAGCTTGCGGCTCGCGCGGTCCACCTTTGGCGCGCCGATTTCGATTGATCGTGCGTCGAAAAGTGATGAGAACATTACATAATGACATGTTGACATTACATTTCGGCTGCTTGGAGCGGCGCTAACGGGAGGAACGACCATGGCTAGATGCACCACGCTCTTCAGACCACTGCTCGTCGCGCTGGCGTGCGTCGGGGTGGCCGTGGCGCCGGCGGCGGGCGCGGCCCAGACGGAGGACGACCCGATCGTGCGGCTGTGGGCGAGTCCCGCCGAGCTCTCCATGCGCGTCGGGGAGGAGGCGCGCGTCGTGGTGGCCGGGTATACGCGCTCCGGGGCCCGGGTCGAGGACCCGGCGGTGCGCCTGGTGGGGCCGCGCGCCGCGATGAGGGTGCGGCAGGGCGTCGTGACCGCGCTCGAGGCGGGGGACTACGAGCTGATCGCGACCCTGGTCGGAGAGGGCGGCGCTTCCGCAGGCGAACCTGTGACGCTCAGGGTGCCGGTCCGCATCGGCTGGCCCGCCGTCGCGCGGGTGGTCGTCTCTCCCACCACAGACGACCGCCTCTTCGCAGGCACCTCGATGCGGCTTCGCGCTCGCGCCGAACACGCCGACGGTTCCGCGCGGCCAGACCCCGATGTGGCTTGGCAAAGCGGCTCCCGCGATGTCGCCACCGTCGACCGCTTCGGGCGCGTCGCCGCCACGGCCCCCGGCACGGCCACCATCACCGCCACCGTCGACGGCGTGAGCGGCGCGTTCACCGTGCGGGCCGACCCCTTCACGGGCGCGTCCATTGCGATCACCGGCGGCGTGGCCCGCGCGCGCACCGGCGACGTGATCGACTTCGGCGCAGAGGTGCGCGATGCGGACGGCGAGCCCCTGGCCGGCGTTCCCGTCGAGTGGTCCCATGCCTACGAGGAGCCCGAGGGGATCCTGGCGCCGCCCGCCCCGGCACAGATGCACGGCGGCCGCTTCGTCGCGGACGTGCCGGGCGTCTACACGGTGATTGCCGACGCCGGTCCCCTCGCGGCGCGCACCTCGTTTCGAGTCGTCGCCCGCGACGTGGTGCAGAAGCTCGAGATTCACGGGCAGGGCAGGGAGCAGCGGGTCCGCACGACCGACTTCTGGGTCTTCGAGGGCCGCGACGGCCGGGACTACGCCCTTACCGGGGCCAAGCGGTCGGACGGGCACGGCTTCGTGTGGGACGTGACCGAGCCCGGCAACATCTTCAAGACCGACTCGATCCAGGTCGACGCGCGTTCCGTCAACGACATGAAGGTGTCGCCCGACGCGCGCTACGCGACGATGACCCGCGAGGGCGCGTCGAACCGGCGCAACGGGCTTGTGATCCTCGATCTGGCCGAGCCCGCGCACCCCGTGATCGCATCGGAGGTGGACGACTACGGACTGACCGGCGGCGTGCACAACGCCTTCCCGACCGAGGAACATGTGTTTGCACTGGCCGGGGGCGACAAGTACGTGATTCTGGACGTCGCCGACATATACAACCCGCGCTTTGTGGGCGAATACAACCACCCCAACAGTCGGCTGCACGACGTGTGGGTGCTGGACGGGCTCGCGTACTCGGCCGAGTGGGAGAACGGGCTCGTGGTCGTCGACGTGGGCGACGGACGCTGGGGCGGGTCGCCCGAAAACCCGGTCTTCGTGAGCAGCCTGCCCGTGCCCACCGGGGGCACGCACGCGGTCTTCCCGTACGTGTCCCAGTCGACGGGGAAGCACTACGTCTTCATCGGCGACGAGATCATGAGCCGGCGTGGCCTGGCGTGGGAGGGGCCGGGGCAGGGCCGGGGGTCGTACCAGCTGCCGTACGATCCCGCGACCGGGATGAACGGCATTCCGCTGGCGACGCAGGGCTACATCCAGATCATCGACATGTCCGACCCGGAGGCGCCCGAGATGGTGGCGCGCTACGAGGTGCCCGAATACGGAACGCACAACATCTGGGTCGAGGACGACATCCTGTACCAGGCCTACTACGAGGGCGGCGTGCGCATGGTCGACGTGTCGGGCGAACTGATGGGGAACCTGTACACCCAGGGCCGCGAGATCGCCGTCTTCAAGGCGTACGATCCGATCGGCTACGTCCCCAACTCGCCGATGGCCTGGAGCGCCATGCCCTTCAAGGGGCGGATCTTCTTTTCGGACACGAATTCGGGGCTGTGGTCGGCGAGGCTGGTGCCTCGGAGCAGGCCGGTGAGCTGAGCGCTGGTGCCGACCGGTGGGCTGAGCCGCCGAGCGGGCCGGTAGGCTGAACTCTCGCCCTGCGGCTGCGAGCCAAGCGCCTCAGGCGGGACCGAACGCCCGCGCCAGAAACGCGGCTGCGCGCGGAATGGCCTCGGCGAGCCCGAGTATCTCGTGGCCGCCTCCGTCGTAGATGTAGGCCTCGAAGTCGGGGGCGCCGCGCCCAAGGGCCTCCATCCGCTCCATGAGCGCATGGGCCTGGGAGACGTCGACCGTGAAGTCGATGGTGCCGTGGTGCAGCTGCACCGAGGGCAGATCCGCCGCGAACACCGCCGAGGAGCGGCGCAGCAGCGCGAGGCGCGCGTCGGCCGGGCCGAGCTCGCCCCGGAAGTAGGGCTGGACGATGGTCGAGTCGAGATGCGCGACCCCGGTCAGCCGCCGAGGCGTGCGCAGTGCGGCCTCGCGGGCGATTTGCCGGACCCAGTCGTCGAAGAAATAGGTCGGGCCGAAGAACGCCACGATCCGGGCGATCCGTTCGTCGCGCACCCCGGCGAGGAGCGCCACCCCGGCGCCGCGACTGCCCCCGAACATGTTGATCGAATCGGGCTTCGCCTCGGGCGTCGTCTCGATGGCGACGTTGATCAGCGCGAGCATGTCGTCCACGTCGCGGTCCCAGTGGCTGGCGTTGCCCTCCGAGATCCAGGCGCTGTCGCCGTAGCGCAGCGGCTCGCTCCGAAACGACGGAATCACGTAGACGAAGCGGTCGCGCAGCTCGCCGAGCCCCGACGCCGTAAACTGGGCTTCCGCGACGGACACGCCGCTCTCCCCGCCATGCAGGTAGGCCAGGATCGGCAGGGTCCCGGGCGGAGCGCCGACGTCCGGCACGATGACCCCGCCGTAGTGGCGGGCTCCGCCCACGGTGTGCGACACGATCCGCAGCCGGGCCGCGGCTCCCGCGAAGTCGAGCGTCTCGGCGAGCTCCACGCGCACGTCGGCGGCGGGATAGTCGCGCCGGGCCCAGTCTGCGCGCACCACGTCGATCTCGGGCTCGGTCGGCGGCTGGAAGATGGCGTCGAGCTCCGCCTCCAGGTCGATGGACGACGCCGTGACGGCGGCCGTGACCCCGGTCGCGGCGACGGCCAGGGTCTGGTTGCCGGGGTCGGGTCCCAGGGTCCAGCTCGTGGCCGCGCGCCCGTCGCCGTCGGTGACCGCCGACGCCGGGTCTGCGGTCCCGTGTCCCGCCGCGGGCGAAAAGGCGACGCCCTGCCCGCCAATGGGCTGCCCCTGGCTGTCGAGCACCCGGACCACGACCGGGTCCAGCACAGGCAGTCCCTGCACGGCGCGCTGGCCGTCGCCCGAGACCACCTCGATCGACGCCGGCGCGGGAGGCTCGGGCGGCGGATCGACCGGCCTCACGGCCTCGTCGCAAGCGGCGAGGAGCGCGCAGGTCGCCAGGGCGCGGAGGGCGAGGCGGGGGGCCGCGCGCAGCTCTTGCCGCGCGCGCCGCGCGCCGCGTCGCCGAACTCTGTTTCCCTTGCGGATCATGACTCCTCACGTTCCCCTGCTGGACCGAACCGAGAATGCGCCGCAACTTCAAGCATTGCAGCCCGTGGAACAAGTCCCAGGAGAGCCAACATGACCCCGCTGGAACGAGGCCACCCCAGCCGCCGCGCCTTCCTCGCGTCTGCCGCCGGCGTTGCGCTGGCGGGCGCGGGAACCGCCTGCGCGCGGCCCGACTCGGGTCCTGCGCCGCGTCGGCCCGACCTGTTCGTGGTCAACATGCTGGGCGGCATCGGCAACCCCAATGTGCCCCGGTCGGGCGGTCCTTCGGGGGCACTGGAGAGCGGGCGGCGCACCTCGCTCGACGAACGCGCCCTCGCCGATGCGCTCGCGTCGGGCACCGCGGCCGTCAACGTCACCATCGGCTACGTCGCCGGCCCGCAGGAGCCGTTCGAGAGCTCGGTCGCCGACATCGCGCGCTGGAACCGCATCATCCGGGCGCACCCCGACGCGCTGCTCAAGGTTCGGACGGCCACCGACATCGAGAGGGCGGCGCGCGAGGGCCGGGTCGGGATCATCCCGGGCTTCCAGAACGCCGCCATGGTGGGCGACGACGCGGGGCGGGTGGGCGTCTTCGCCGGGCTGGGCGTCAAGGTCATCCAGCTCACCTACAACGTCGCCAACCAGATCGGGCACGGCTCGATGGTTCCCGAGAACGGCGGGCTCACCGACTTCGGGCATGATGTGGTGGCCGAGCTGAACGCGACCAGCACGCTCGTCGACCTTAGCCACAGCGGCGAGCAGACGTGCCTGGACGCCATCGCCGCGTCCGCCGCGCCCGTCGCGATCACGCACACCGGCTGCCGGGCGGTGACCGACCTGCCGCGCAACAAGACCGACCGCGAGCTCCGTCTGGTCGCCGAGGGCGGCGGGATCGTCGGCATCTACTTCATGCCGTTCCTCGCGGCCGACGGCATGGCCGTGGCGGACGACGTGGTGGCGCACATCGAGCACGCCGTGCAGGTGTGCGGGGAGGACCACGTCGGCATCGGCACCGACGGCGGGACCACGGCTCACGACGACATGGAGGCCGCGTACGAAGCGGCGCGCAGGGACGTCGAGGCGCGACGCGCGGCGGGGATCGGGGCCGCGGGCGAGCGCGCGGGAGTCGTGCCGTTCATTCCCGACCTGCAGGGCCCGGACCAGTTCCGGAAGCTCGCCGACATGCTCATGGCCCGAGGGCACACAGCGGGGCGCGTGGAGAAGATCCTGGGGCTCAACGCGCTGCGCGTGATGGGGGAGGTGTGGTCCGAAACCCTCGCGAGCGTCCCTGGCGACAAGCCGTGGATGGAGTACGTCGGGATCCTCGAGGGTCGCGAGGACGACAGCCGCAGCGTTGACCAGGTGGTCTACGGGCGCTAGAGCCCGAAGTCCTCCGCCACGGCATGCGTCGTGGCGGCCGCCGACAGCACCACCCCCGGCACCCCCGCCCCCGGATGGGTTCCGGCGCCGACCAGGTACAGGCCGTCCACCTCTTCGCTGCGGTTGTGCGGGCGGAACCACGCCGTCTGGGTCAGGCGGGGCTCGATCCCGAACGCGTTGCCGAGCGTGGCGTTGTACTCGGCCGCGAAGTCGTCGGGGGTGAAGACGTGCTGCACCTCGATGTCGCGGCCGAGGCCGTCGAGCCCCCACGCCTCCAGCGCCGCGATCACGCGGTCCGTCATGGGGCCGGCCTCGCGCCCCCAGTCGATCCCCGAGGCCGCGTTGGGCACGGGCACAAGCACGTAGACGCTCTCGCACCCGGGCGGCGCCATCGACGGCTCGGTGCGGCTGGGCACGTGCAGGTACATGCTGAAGTCGGGGGCGAGCACCTTGCGGTCGAAGATGTCGCGCACGAGCCCCTTGTAGCGCCGTCCCAGAATGATCGTGTGGTGCGACAGACGCGGGTACTTCCGCCGCACGCCCAGGTAGAGCAGAAAGCAGCTCATGGACTGGGCGATGCCGCGCAGCCGCCGGTCCGTCCAGCGCCGCCGCCCCGCGCCGCCCAGCAGCGTGCCGTACGTGTGCCCGACATCGGCGTTGCTGACCACGATGTCGGCAGGGAGGAACGACCCCTCCCCGTGGCACCCGCCGTCCACGTCGTCGCCCCCGTCGCCCCCGTCGCCCCCGTCGCTCCCGCCCCCGCCCCCGCCCCCGGCGCCGTTCGAGCTGGCCACCCGAACGCCCCGCACCCGGGCCCGCCCCCCGTCCCCGCCGGCCACCTCCACGCGCACGGCCGGCGTCCGCAGCCTGATCTCGCCGCCGATGTCGCGGAAGAGCTTCGCGAACCCCTGCACCAGGCTGTGCATTCCGCCCCGCGCGTACCACACCCCGCCCTCCTTCTCCAGGTACGGGATCATCAGGAAGATCGACGGCGCGCGGAACGGGCTTCCCCCCAGGAAGAGCGGATGGAACGAATACATGAAGCGGTGGCGCCAGTCGCGGAAGTGACGTGCGACGCGCCGCGCCACGGGCTCCCAGGCGCTCAGGCGCACGACGCGCGGGACGAAGGCCGCCATCTTGCCGAGCGAATCGAAGGGACGCGCGCCCAGCCCCTCGGTGATCACCGCGTCGTAGATTGGCTCCAGCTTCGCGAAGAACGCGTCGAGCCTTTGCGCGTCGCCCGGATCGAACTGCGCCATGGCGGCCTTCATCCGGTCCAGGTCCGACGTGTAGTCGAGGTGGGTGCCGTCGTGGAACCACACCCGGTAGAAGGGGTCGAGCGGCACGAGCGACACGTAGTCGTCCAGCCGCCGCCCGGCCGCCTTGAACACGTCGTCGAGCAGCGCGGGGGCGGTGATCAGGCTGGGGCCCGTGTCGAAGGTGTAGCCCGAGTCCCGAATCTGGCCCGCGCGCCCGCCCAGCTGGTCGCGCTGTTCGATCAGCGTGGTGGCCACGCCTGCGGACTGCAGCCGGACCGCCGCCGCCAGCCCGCCGAAGCCGCTCCCTACGACTACGGCGCGGAGCGGCCGCCCCCCCAGGTCATCGGGCACCGGCCAGCTCCGGATGCCCGGGCGCCTGCGCCAGCCGCCGCAGCCCCTGCCGCCCCAGCACGATCTTCGCCCGCAGCGACGTGTGCGCCCGCCGGTTCAGGTTGTCGTAGCCGTTGGCGCGCACCCGGTCGTGGATCCCCCGGTACACCTGAGCGGCCACCGCAACCGGACGCCGGAAGCGCACGGGAAGGTACGGCATCCCCTCGTAGGCCCTGGCGTACGCCGAATCCGCCTTGGCCATGAGCTCTTCCATCAGCGCCCTGTAGCCGCCATCCAGGGGCCCGCCCCCCGTCGCCCGGGCCTTCATCGCCAGCAGCGACTCGGCCGTCACGCCGTGATGCGCCATGCGGTCCGCGGGCAGGTAGATTCGGCCCATCGCCAGGTCCTCGCCCACGTCGCGCACAATGTTGGTGAGCTGCATGGCGTGCCCCAGGTCGTGCGCGCGCTCCAGCACCCAGGGATCGCGCACCCCGAACGCCTGCGTCAGCCACGCGCCCACCACCGACGCCACCCGGTGCGTGTAGCGCCCCAGCTCCTTCATGGACGGGTAGTCGCACGGCTCCACGTCCATGCGCACCCCCTCGATCAGCTCGGACGCCAGCTCGAACGGAATCCGCAGCTCACCCATCCTGCCCATCACCACGTCCGCCAGCGGGATCCCGGTGGCCCGTCCGCCGTACGCCGCCTGGGCGATCTCGCCCCACACGTCGAGAATCTCGTGCAGCCGCGCCGCCGGATCGTCGCTGCCGTCCACCAGATCGTCGGTGAACCGGCAGAAGGTGTAGATCTCGCGCACCATCTTCCGCTCGTCGGGCGGGAACAGGACCGACGCGAACGAGAAGCTGCGGCTGTTGCGCGCAAAGAACCGCCCCCACTGGGACGGCGGCCCGAGCGCCAGGGCCCGGGTCGCGATCCGCGCAACGGTGGTGGCCGCCGCCACTCTCGGACGCTCGGGCAGCACCGCGGGCATGCTCACCCCGACACCGCTGCCGGCGCGACACGCCTCTCGGCACCGTTCAATCCATCCGGTCGCGATCTCGACGAGCTCGGCCCCCGCCCCCGCGCCGCTAAGCCGCCCGAGCAGCGCCGCGCCCCGCTCGTCCAGGCGCTCCATCGCCAGCTCGGCCATCGACCCGCGTCCCGCCCCGGCGCTCCCCGCGCGGAAGAACTCCGCCACGGCCTCTCCCGGCGTGCGCTCGAACCACTCGCGCCCCCTCTCGCCCAGAACCGAAGTCCAGATGCGGTTGTTGAAGTCCTGAAGCTTCGGCTTGCCGGTGTCGTCTGCGGGGCAGTAGTCGAGGAAATCGTCGACCATCTGGTAGAACGCGCCCAGGTCCGTCCCGACATCGCGCAGCACGCCCGGCGCGAGGAGAGCACCACCGACCGGCGCGGCGTCGCCGGTCCACGATGGCAGCGCCGCCGCCGCGCCGAACAACGCGCCGCTCTTGGCCCTCACCGCCGCTTCGTAGGCGGCGCGGGGGTCGTCCGCGGCTCCGAGCTCGCCCTGCATCCGCTCGCCGCGGACCGTTGCCTCGACCGCCTCGATGAAGTCGGCGAGAAACCCCTCGGACTTGGCCAGGCCCGCCGCGCGATACGACCCGGTCAGGTACAGGTCGCCCCACAGCAGCGCCGCGCCGGGTCCCTCGCGGGCCATCAGCGTGGCGGCGTTGCGACGCCCGAAGCCGCTGTCCAGCACGTCGTCGTGGTGCAGCGACGCCTCGTGCGCCATCTGGATGGCTAGGCAGCCGAACCAGAAGCGGTCGCCCAGCGATTCGCGCCGCTCGGACGCCGCGAACGAGAACGCGGTGAGCGGGCGCAGGAGCTTGCCCCTGACCGGTGGCACGGCCACGCCCAGACCGGCTGCCGCCGCGGCGCCCCGGCCGAGCCCCGCCCGCACGAATCCGGCCCCCTTCATCGCGCCCCCGCCGTCCGCCCCGCCGATCCCGCCCCCGCCCCCAACCCCGCCAGCGCCTTCGCCCCGCCCAGCGCGGCCACGGTAAGCAGCACCGCCAGCCAGTACCCGGCGACCATGGTCATCGCCAGCGACAGCGCGAGCACGGTCGCGTAGTAGACCTCCATGACGCGCGCGGGAACCCGGTCGGCCACGGCGCTGGCCCGCACGGCGTCGAACCCGGCCATGATCAGCAGCCCCGTGCCGTACCACCCCGCCAGGTTCACCAGCGGCATGCCGTAGTACGCGCCCGCGTTCTCCCACACCCAGTACGGCGACAGGTCGCTCATGGCGGGGTCGAGCGTCAGGTCCCAGACCACGAGCAGCAGCGCGCCGAGCGCCACCCGGGCCGCCCGCCCGGCGACCATTCGTCTGGCCATCACGTACGACGGGAACGCCATCATGAACCAGCTGAACGGGATCAGCACGGGCACCAGCCCGGCCACCTGGTAGCCGAGCAGCTCGGTGTAGCGGTAGCCGCTGAACGGGAACCCGGTCGCGGTGCCCAGCAGCTCCATGCCCAGCGACAGTACGCCCGCCACGATCAGCGCGGGGATCCACGTCCAGCCCACCCTGGGAACCAGCAGCACCGCCAGCACCGCGAGGGCCAGAATGACGTGGCTGCGCGCGAAGAGCTCGAACGCCACCGCGTAGAACTCGCGCGAAGACGGGAACCGGGCCAGCAGCTCGGGGTGCCGTCCGAACGAGCCGAAGCCCGCGACCACGACCGCCGTGAAGAGCCCGAGCGCGATCAGGCTCCACCGGTCCAGGCGGGTCAGGACGGGGTTTGGACTAGCCATCGCGGCGCTTCTCCAGCCAGCGGCACAATTCGACCAGGCTCGACAGGGTCCTGACATCCGAGAATGGATGGCCGCACGAGGGAAGGCGCACCCCCTGGGCCGCGCCGCCGCCGATCAGCAGCGAGCAGGGTCGGCACGGGTCCGAGAGGCGCGCGGCCACCTCGACCAGCCGACGCACGTCTGACGCGCCCAGCGGCGGCGTGACCGACACGCACACGAGCGACGCGGCGAAGGTGCGCTGCGTGGCGACGATCTCGGCAATGGGCACCCCCGCGCCCAGGTGCTCGACCCTCCAGCCGCGCTGGGCCAGCACAAGGCGCACAAGGAGCGAGCCCAGCACGTGCTGATCGGACTCGATGGTGGCCACCACCGCCGTCGGATGCGCCGCGCGCGCCCGGACCGCCCGGTCCGCCACGCCCGCTTGGCCTGCCTGGTCCGCTTGGCCCGCCGCGGCGGCCGCGTCCTCGTCGCCGTTCACCGAATCGAGCAGGGCGTAGATCGTCTCGGCGACCTCGCGCGTCGCGGCGCGCTCGTCGCTGATCCGCATGTTCCCGCTCGCCCAGGCGGCGCCCACGCGCCGCATGAACCCGCCGAAGACGCCGTCGAGCACGGCGGGATCCACCGGGGCTTCGACGGCGGTGAGGTGGCGCAGAAAGCGCCCGATCCGGCGCGTTCGCCGCGCCCGCAGCCACGCAATGAGCAGGTCCTGGGCGGGTTCGCTGCGCCCGTCGCGAAGCGCCTGCACCGCCCACCAGACGCGCGAGGCGTCGGCGTCGAAGCGGTGCAGATCGACCTCGTGGCCACGCTCCCGCGCCACCCGCAGCGCAACATCGACCGACACGCGACGGTGTCCGCCCGCAGTGGTGGCGACCCGGCGCCGTCCCGCCGGCGCCGAGCCGCCCCCGAACCACCGCTTGACGGTGGAGGCGTGCACGCCGAGCAGCTCGGCGACGTCGCCGGTGCTCAGCTGGGCGCGGGGCGGTGTGGCGGTGCGGCTCAAGGCGATGGTGTTCCAGGCCACGAAGTGGTCGGCAATGGTCGGATTTTGCGGTGGCAACAGCCCGTAGAGTACATGAAAACCGCTCAATTGGCAAGAATTGATCGGTTTGGGGCGGCGGGAGTGCGGTTGGCGGGCAGCGCAAGGATCGGGCGGGAGTGCGGGTGGTCGGGTCGGTTTTACGCCTCCAGCAGGGCGGGCAGCACCTCGCCGGCCTTGCCGTGCAGGGCGACGGTGGCCGCTGCCGTCAGGCCGGTGGGCTCCGTGTTGACCTCGACGACGTGGCCGCCGGCGCGCAGGGTCGTCCAGGGCATGGCCGCCGCCGGGTAGACGGCGGCGCTGGTGCCGACGACCAGGCACACGTCGGCCCGGGCGGCCATCGACTGGGCGCTGGCGAGCGACGCGCCGTCGAGCGGCTCGCCGAAGAGCACCACGTCGGGGCGGCGCAGGCCGCCGCAGCGCGCGCAGCGGGGAAGCGCGTCGCCGAGGGGCTCGCCCGGGGCGCGGTGGCCGCAGACGTTGCAGCGGTCGCGGGCGATCGTGCCGTGCAGCTCGATGGGCAGGGCGGGGTCGGGCGGGGCGTCGCCCGCCTCGTGGTGGGCGGCGCGGGTGTGCAGGCCGTCGACGTTCTGGGTGACAAGCCCCCCGCCCGCGCCGCGGCGCAGAAAGAAGCGCGCGAGGGCAAGGTGGGCGGGGTTGGGCGCGCACGTGGCCAGAAAGCTGCGGCGGTGCTCGTACCACTCCCACACGGTGCGCGGATCGCGCGCCAGCGCCTCGGGGGTGGCGAGGTCCTCGGCGCGGTGCTCGCGCCACAGGCCGCCCTTGCCGCGAAAGGTGGGCACGCCGGATTCGGCCGAAACGCCGGCGCCGGTCAGGGCGACGACGCGGCGCGCTTCGCGCACCAATGCGCGGGCTTGGCGCAGGGCCGGGTCGGCGGTCATTGCGCAGGCGCGACGGGCGTGGCCAGGTCTCCGGCGCTAGCGGCAGCGGGGGCTTCGCGACAACCCTCCACCTCTCCCTAATTCCCCTCCGAACGCACGTACTTGGTGAGGCCTCCGCCTGCGTCGGCGCGCGAGATCGGGCCTTCGGCGGCGTACACGTTTCCGTCCCAGTCCACGGCCACGCCCTCGCCGGCGACGCCCTGCGGCCCGCGCTCGGAGGGGTGCGGCGGAATGAACGAGGTCACCCGGTCCTCGGACGCGTGGCCGACGCGCACGCCGGTCAGCCAGCCCTCGTTGTTGTTCGGGTTGGACTCGGAGTCGATCGCGTAGAGGTTGTCCTCGCCGTCGATGTAGAGCCCGCTGATGCGGCTGAAGTCGTAGTACGAGTCCAGGTAGTTGCCGTCCTGGTCGAAGATCTGGATGCGGTGGTTGCCGCGGTCGGCGACGAAGATGCGGCCGCGCGAATCTATCTCGATCCCGTGCGGCGTGCGGAACTCGCCCGGCCCGTCGCCGATCTGCCCCCACTCCATGATGTACTCGCCCTCGGGCGAGAACTTGACGATCCGGCCCGTCGCGCCCTCGGGCGGGTTGGCGTTCTGCCCGCTGTGCCCGTCGGCCACGAAGATGTCGCCGTTGGGCGCGGTGATCACGTCGCACGGCTCGTTGAGCAGCCCGGGCTCGCTGCCGGGCGTTCCGGCCTGGCCGAGCGTGAGCAGCACCTCGCCCTCGGGGCTGAACTTGAAGACCTGGTGGCCCTTGGTGCCGGCCTCGTTGCCCATCGAGTCGGTGACCCAGACGTTGCCGTCGTCGTCGACGTGCAGGCCGTGGGGCAGCACGAACAGCCCCGCGCCGAAGCTGGCCAGGATCTCGCCGGTCTCGCGGTGGAACTTGAAGACGGGATCGACCGGGTTCTCGTCGCATCCGCCCGCCAGCCCCACGCCGCCGCAGCGGTCGTACGCCCAGATGTGCCCGTCGATGGGGTCGACGTCGACGCCCGCGGTGGAGCCCCATTCGCGCTGGTTGGGCAGATCGGCCCAGTCCTTGACGACTTCCGCGTTGGGGTTGGGCAGGCCGGCCATGGCCGGGTCGGAGATGGCGTCGGCGTCGGGGTCGGCCGCGCCGTTGTCCGCGCCGTCTGGGGCGCAGGCGGCGGCCAGCGCCAGAACCGGGAGCAGCGTGGTCCACGAGCGGGTGCCACGGGAGCGGGTCCAACGGGAGCGGGTGCGACCGGAGCGGGTGCGCTTCGTCATCGGGTTCTACCTTTCTTCGGAGCGGGGCGGACCGTTTCGGCCCGCGCGGGGCGGCCTCGCCGGCGCCCTCGCCGGGCGCTCGCCTCCTGCCATGCTGGCGCGCGCCACGCCCACAGTCAAGCAGGCCCCACGATGAGCACGTCGATGAGCACGCAACAGACGCCCCCGGGCTCGCCCGCGCCCCCGTCCGCGCACCCCTCCGCGCCCCCCGACCCCATCCGCCACGCCGAGCGGCTGGATCCCTCGATCTTCGCGCTTCCGGTCGAGAAGATGCGGAGCGGCTACTACTCCGACAAATACTTCGTGCGCGCGCGCGACCTGCTCCTCGCCGACCGCGTCAACCCCTCGGTCACCATGCAGGTGTTCCAGAAGCGCGACGCGGTCGTGGCGGGCACCGACGAGGCGATCGCGATCCTCAAGCTGTGCCTTGCCGACGGCTGGGACTTCGCCGACCTCGAGGTGCGCTCGCTGCGCGACGGCGACCGGGCGCGCCCCTGGGAGACGGTCATGCTGATCACCGGCCCGTACGGGGCGTTCGTGCACCTGGAGACGCTGTACGCGGGGGTTCTCGCGCGGCGCACCCGCATCGCCACCAACACGCGCGCGGTGGTCGAGGCCGCGTGGCCCAAGTCGATCATGTTCTTCCCGGCGCGCCACGATCACTGGATGGTCCAGACCGGCGACGGCTGGGCGGCCCACGTCGCGGGCGCGATCGGCGTCTCGACCGACGCGCAGGCGTCGTGGTGGGGGTCGTCGGGCGTCGGCACCGTGCCGCACGGCCTGATCGCCGCGTACGGGGGCGACACGGTGGCCGCGACCAGGGCGCTGGCCGCGCGCCTCGCAGACAGCGTTCGCGTCGTGTCGCTGGTCGACTTCGACAACGACAGCGTGGGCACCTCGCTTGCCGTGGCGCGCGCGCTGGGCGAGCGGCTGTGGGGCGTCCGCCTCGACACCTCGGGCACCATGGTCGACCGCTCCATGGAGGGCGAGATGGGCGACTTCGACCCGCGCGGCGTCAATCCCCGCCTGGTGCACAAGGTCCGCGACGCGCTCGACCGCGAGGGCTTCGGGCACGTGCGCATCGTGGCCTCGGGGGGCTTCGGCACCGACAAGATCCGCGCCTTCGAAGACGCGGGCGTGCCCGTGGACTCCTACGGCGTGGGATCGTCGCTCATGCGGGGATCGTTCGACTACACCGCCGACATCGTGCGGGTCGAGGGGCGCGCGCTCGCCAAGGCGGGCCGCTGGCACCGTCCCAACGACCGCCTGGAGCGGGTGACATGAGCGGGGGAGGAAGCGCGACCCGTGCCGCGACCGTCGGGTGGATCGTCGACGCGCAGTTCGACTTCATGGACCCGTCGGGCCTGCTGTATGTGCGAGACCTCTTCGACGACGCCGATCCAGGCGCCGCTCGGATCGTTCCCGCGCTGGAACGGGTCGCGGCCTGGATGCGCGCCAACTGCGACGCAATCGTCTACACGGGCGACTGGCACGGCCTCGAAGACGCCGAGATCGACCCCGTGGCCCCCGATCCGGCCCGCGGCACCTACCCCCCGCACTGCATGGGGCGCTCGCCCGACCCCGACGAACGCGCGGGCGCGGCGGTGATTGCCCAGATCCGCCCGGTCGACCCGGTGGTGCTCGCCCACGACGACGCCGACGGCGCGGCTGCCGACGCCGCGCGTCGCGCCGTAGCCGAGCGGCGTCCGGTGTTCGTGCAGAAGACGCGCTTCAACGTCTTCGAGGGCAATCCCGGCGCCGACGCGTTCGTGCGGTCGCTGGAGGACGCGCTGGGGCGCCGCCCAGCGTTCGTCGTGGCGGGCGTGGCGCGCGACGTGTGCATGACCCAGGCCGTCGACGGCCTGCTGGACCGCGGCTACGAGGTCGCCGCCGTGCGGGACGCGACCTGGGGACTCGGCCTGGAGGCCGAGGAGGCCACGCTCGCGCGCTGGGCGGCGCGGGGCAGGGTGGTGACGGTGGCCGAGGTGGTGGGTGGGGTGGTACCGCCGTCAAGGTGATCATCCAGCTATGCTATGCGTGTCGGCGCGAACCGGGGTGACTCTCAGGTGGATCAGGAAGTCGCCCTACCAGGGGTATGTCGTAGTGAGCGTTTCGGCGAGCTAGCAAGCTAGCTGGGCGCGAAAGATCCCTACAAGGCGCTGAACACGACTCTAAAGGCCGAGATCGCCAAGGGGGCGTGGGCGACGCTCAAGAGCGCCAGCGTCCTTGGGCGCACGCGAGCGTAGTGGGAGGCGCGTGGGGGCTGGCCCTCTCTCGCCGGGCTACACGCCCAATTTCGCCACGGCAGCCCGGCACCTCGGGTCGTCGTCTGCCAGGATTTCCGGTGCTTCACGACTCGAGGCCAGAGCTGCCAGCACTTTGCCGTGGAGATGCGTGAACCGGGGTGGAACCGCTTCGCCGATCATTTGACGGACACCGGTATGGCCCCACTTCTCCAGCGACTCACCCCACCTGAACGTGCTGGGAATGGTCTGAAGCACGCTGCATTCGGCAGGACTGAGAACTCGATTCTCCCAAGGGTGCAACGTGCGGTCGCTCCCGATGTGTCCGCTCGCCGTCGTGACGGTGGCCGCTGGCCTAGCCGGATCCATTCGCCGGTAGCTAGAGCTACGGAACCCCTTGACCAACCGCCACGAACCATCCGACCCGCGCACAATTGGGCGCAGCATGGGCTTACGGCATCTCGGGCACACGGCATGTTGCGGGCCGACATCCTCTGTGTCGCACTCGCCGCAGTGATGGGTCTCCCACGCACTGGCGCCGCTCCCGGGCGGTATCGCATCGACCATCTCGTACCTCCGCTCAGGCCATACCGGGACTCGGTGCATCGGATTGCCGTCCGAACGAGCGCCCCGCGCGGTTGCCGCGTCAAGCGGCGGAAGGCCCGACGCCTGCAGAGCGTCGTCAATCGTGACGAGATCCGGCTTGCCCGGCCTCCCGTGCGTGGGGATCGGAAACGGCGCGCCCCGCGTCTCCCTGAGCACGCGCGCGGCGTCGGTGTCCTTTCTGACGAAGGTGAGGAAGGCACGGGAGCGATGCTGCGGCACTCCGAATTCGCAAAGATCGACGATCACGGCATACACGTAATAGTCGGACTGCAATCGGGCGCAGAGGATCCTGGCGGCGGAGCGCGGGGTGGGGCCCTCTGGATCCCATACCCTTCGCCGCAGAAACGCGGGCACATTCTCGACGACGACGAACATGGGCCGGAGCTCCTTCGCGACCTCGGCGATCGGTAGCACCAGCAGATTGCGCCCGTCCCTGGAGCCGACGTCCGGATCGGCTTCCCTTCCCCGGTCTCCTCTCGCCGAGCTCATGCCCTGGCAGGGCGGACAGCCAGACAGCAGAACGGGAGGCGCGGACCCGTGGGCCTCCCGAAACGAATCGACGACAACGGGCCAGGTGGCGCGAAGATCACCGGGAACGGCGACGGCGCTGGGGTGATTGAGCCTGGCAACGTGCAAGCGGTTCTCGACCAGTTCCGAGACAACGCGAAACCGGAATCCGGCGGCGGCGAACCCAACGTCGCCAGCGCCGCAGTTCGAGAAAAGGCTTACGGCGTTCACGATCGATCCACGCTTCCATGAAACCGTTCCCCCTCCTTGCGAACTCGATCCTCCGCGTCCAGAAACGCCTCATTGGCCTGCACTGCGCGCGTAAAGAAGTCGTCCCACGAGATTCGCTCAATGCGGTGCTTTGCGTCGCTCCAATGCTCGTAGGCGGTGCTCTTGTCAGGATCGCTGATCTTCATTTCGTCGCAGGCGGACGCCCAGCTTGTCGACGGTCATGCGGGAGATCCGCATGAGGTACCGATCTCCGCTCGATTCCTCAGCCATTTCGGCGTCCTGTTGTTGTGGGGGGAAGGCTGCCTCGACGGACGACGGAGGAGCGGGTTCGGCAGCCGATGGTGGTTGGTCGCCAGTGGGCCGGAGCGTCGTCATCCTCGGAAGGTACGAAATCCGAGCCTCCCACCCAAGACGCGACGGGTCATCAGTCCGAAGTTCGGGACGCGTGCCGTGATCCGACCGCCATCCGGGATGTCGGCGATCAACCTGCCGGGCGAGGACGCACTCAGTCATGGATTCCACCGCCAGTCGGAAATGGAGGTACGTCTTTCCCAGCCATTTGGACGATTATGTATACATAATCATCCAGCTGTGGCAGATTATGTATACAAAATCCGCCAAACCACG
This sequence comes from Longimicrobiales bacterium, assembly GCA_965221535.1. Lineage (GTDB taxonomy): Bacteria > Gemmatimonadota > Gemmatimonadetes > Longimicrobiales > Gaopeijiaceae > Bin94. Next base: position 1,228,467 of record OZ244894.1, read on the forward strand.
GCGCTCGATGTCGAACGAGCCTCGATCAGCTCCACCGCAGGCGCGCCGGGTGGGTCGGCGGCGGGTCGCGTGCAGCGGTCGAGGTGCGTCGAGGGTGGCGCTCACCACCCTACGGCGGGGCTGACTCGCTTGGATCACCGGCCTATGTTTCAGGGCGGCCAAGCGCACGGCCCGCCAGCGCCGAAGACGAATCCTGCCGTTCGGAGAATGACAGCAATGAGGAAATGCACCGCTCTTGCCGCGATTCTGGCCTCGGCCTGTTCGTCGGCGCCCGTATCCTTCCACGGAGTCGCGCCGCCGGGGAGGGAGACCGCGTACCAGTGCGCGGTGGCCCAGCTGAACATCATGGACTACACGATCGAGGACGGGAACAGCGACGCGGGCTTCGTCCGGGCCCGGAGACAGACCTCCGGGCTGGGGACCCGGATCCTTACCGGCGACACGTACCACGATCTGCTGACCGCGACCGTCTTCGACAATCCGGCGACCGGCGAGACCAACCTCAGGGTTGTGGCGTCGCGGATCGCGGAGGACGACGTGGGCATCTTCGAGGCCATGAACGACGAGGGCGACGAGGGAGAGGACGTGATCGCCCCGTCCGACAGCGGGAAGGCGGATGCCCGGGCGCTCCTGGCCAACTGCGGCGTGTCGAACATCACGGGTCCGTCCGGGGAGCAAGGAAGTCACGAGCTCCAGGGGACGGTGCGCTGAACGTGACCCCCGAGCACGGCACGCAGCTTCCATGAGCTCCGCACGCCTTCACGAGATCCGGGACGATGTGGCACCGGTGTCGCCGTGCGTCCTGCTGGACCGCGCGGCGGGCGGGCCACGGGGCTTCTGGGCGGCGGGCGACCGGTGGGTGGCGCACTCGGGGGTTGTGGGCCGGGTGTCGGTGGACCGGGGCGGCGCGGTTGCGGACGGCGAGCGCTTCGGAGTGGTGCAGGAGGAAGCGCGACGGCTGTTCGGCCGGATCGCGCGCTGCGACGGCAGGCCGCGCATCTTCGGCGGGTTCTCGTTCGCCACCGGGCGCAGGGCGGACCCCGTGTGGTCGGCGTTTCCCCCGGCGCTCTTCCATCTGCCCGAGGTCGAGCTCGAGCACATGCCCGCAGAGGGGCGGTGCTCGCTGGTCGTGCGGGGCCCGACGCGAGAGGGCGCCGAGCGCACCTGGCGACGCTGGGCCGCCGAACTCGAGCGGGCCGCGGAGTCGGGGCGGGGGGCGTGGCGGGGCGCGGCGGGCTCATCGGCGAGCGCATCGGCGAGCGCGGATGCGGGTGCGGCCTTCCGGGGGTACGCGCCTGCGGCCCCGCCTGCCCGCGTCTTCGGCACCGATCGCGCCGCGTGGGGCCGCATGGTGTGGCAGGCCCTCTCCAAGATCGGCGCGGGCGACGCGGAGAAGGTGGTGCTGGCGAGGAACCTCGAGGTGGCGCCGACCGTGCCCGTGGAGCCCGCCGATTTGGCGATGGCGCTCTGGCAGGAGAACCACGGCAGCTACGTCTTCCTCTTCGAGCCCGAGCCGGGCGAGGCCATCGTGGGCGCGGCGCCGGAGACGATCGCGACGCTGGTCAACGGGGTGGTCAAGGCGACCGCCGTCGCGGGCAGCGTGCGCGTGGGCGCCGACTCGGTCGAGACCGCGCAGCTGGCGCAGGACCTGCTGGACAGCGCCAAGGACCGCGCCGAGCAGAACTTCGTGGTGCGCGACGTGGTGGCGCGCCTGGGTCGGCTGGGCTGCACCGTGCAGCGCGACGTCGAGCCGCATGTTCTGGCTCTGGCCCGGATCCAGCACCTCGAAACGAAGATCGCCGCCGAGGCGCCGCCGGGGATCTCGCTGCTCGACATTGTGCAGTCGCTCCATCCCAACCCCGCGGTGTGCGGGATCCCCCGCAGCGTGGCCCGGTCGGTGCTGACCGACAGCGAGAACTTCGACCGGGGGTGGTACGCCGGCCCGGTGGGGTTCGTCGATTCGGCGGGGAAGGGCATCTTCGTCCCCGCGCTCAGGTCGGCGGTCCGCGCGGGCCACCACTGGCGGCTCTTCGCCGGCGCGGGCATCGTGGCGGGCTCGGACCCGGCCATGGAATGGGAGGAGACCGAGCTGAAGTTCGGCCCCGTGCTGAGCGCCATCGCCCGGGCGGGCGCCACCGAGAGATCCGCGGTCGGGACCGGGTAGTGGGGCCGTGAGCCCTGGTGCGCTCAACTTCGCCTGGGCCCGCGCGCTACTCGAAGCGCTTGCGGAGTTCGGGCTCGAAGAGGTGGAGATCGCGCCCGGGTCGCGCTCGGGGCCGCTCGTGCTGGCGTCGCGCTCGCTTCCCGGGATCAACGCGCGGGTGCACCTCGACGAGCGCTCGGCGGGGTTCTTCGCGCTGGGCTACGGACGCACCCACCTTGGCCCGGCTGCGGTCATCACCACGTCGGGCACCGCTGTCGCCAACCTCCTGCCGGCGGTCGTGGAGGCCGACATGTCGGACACGCCCATGGTGCTGATCACCGCCGACCGACCGCCCGCCCTGCGCGGGGCCGACGCCAACCAGACGATCGTGCAGCCCGGCATATTCGGCGGGCGCGTGCGCTTAGAGGCCGACCTGCCGGTCCCGTCCCGCGAGCAGCTGGAGGGCGACGGCCCCAACACGGTCCGCGAGATCGCCCGCCAGGCCGCGCAGCGCGCGCTGGGGCCGCCGGGCGGACCCGTGCACCTGAACGTGCCGTTCGACAAGCCGCTCGAGCCGCCGTCCGCCGAGGGGCTGGGTCTGGCGGGGCCGGGCGAGGAGCCGCCGCTCGACTTTTCCGCCGCCGTGGGGGTGGCCGACGGGCGGGCCGCTCCCAAGGGGCCGTGGCGGCGGCGCGGCGAAGGGCTGCGGCGCGGGCGCGACCAGGGGGCGCTGCTGGAGTCCCGTCTGGACGCGGCGCGCCGGCCTCTTCTCGTGGCGGGGCCGTCCACGGATCCCGGCCTCGACGGTCCCGCGATGGCCCGGTTCGCGGTCGCCCGCAGCGTGCCGACGCTCGCCGATCCGCTCTCCGGAGTCCGCTTCGATCCGGCCGCCGCAGCCGCCTCGCCGTCGCCCATTCTGGGCGCGTACGACCACTTCCTCGGCCTGCCCGAGGTGCTCCAGCGGCACGCCCCCGACCTGATCGTCCGCGTTGGCCGCACCCCGACCTCGGCGGTGCTGGAACGCGCGCTTGCCAAATGGTCCGACGCGACTCAGGTGGTGATCGACGACGGAGGGCACAGAAAGGACCACCAGGGCCTCGCGGACCACTATCTCCACGCGTCGGCGAGCGCCGTTCTCGGCGCGCTTGCGGGAGACGAGGACGACGACGCGGCCACCGTCCCCGCGCCCAGCGCCGACGCCCGCGACTGGCTCGGCCGGTGGGCCGCCCTCGAAGCGGCGACCTGGGCCGCGATCGAGGCGGCGCCCCCGCACCCCGACCACGAGGGCGACCACGCCGCCGCGCTGGTGCGCGCTCTGCCTTCCGGGGCCACCCTGTTCGTGTCGTCGTCGATGCCCGTGCGAGACGTGGACGCCTACGCGCGGCCCGCCGCCCGCGGCCTGCAGGTGCTGGGCAACCGCGGCGCGAGCGGGATCGACGGCGTGATCTCGACGGCGCTGGGGTGCGCGGCGGGCGGCGCGTGGCCCGTGGCGGCGCTCGTCGGCGACATCGCCTTCTACCACGACATGAACGGCCTGCTCGCGGCCCGCGACCCGGAGCTGAACGTGGTGCTGGTGGTGATCGACAACGACGGCGGCGGTATCTTCCACATGCTCCCGATCCGCGACTTCGAGCCGGTCTTCACGCCGTACTTCGCAACGCCGCACGGCCTCGACTTCGGGCACGCGGCGCGGATGTACGGGCTGCCCTTCACCGACGTGGCCACGCCCGACGAGCTCGAGGCCGCGGTCGCCGCAGCTGTCGCGCGTCCCGGATCCGAAGTGATCCGGGTGCGCACCGACCGGGACGCCAACCGGGCCCGCCACCGCGAGACGCGCGAACGGGTCGCCCTTCGCCTCCGGCAATTCCTCAAGCGAGAGACGCAATGACTCCAACCACCTGGCAGACGGTCAAGCCGTACGACGACATCACCTACCGGAAGCGCGACGGCGTGGCCCGGATTGCGATCAACCGGCCCGAGGTGCGCAACGCGTTCCGGCCCGAGACCCTGTTCGAGCTGCTCGACGCCTTCAGCGACGCGAACGAGGACCCGGCGATCGGCGTGGTGCTGCTGACCGGCGAGGGGCCCGCGAAGGACGGCAAGTACGCGTTCTGCTCGGGCGGCGACCAGCGGGTGCGCGGCGACGCGGGCTACGTGGGGGGCGACGGCGTGCCCAGGCTGAACGTGCTGGTGCTGCAGCGGCTGATCCGGACGATGCCCAAGCCGGTGATCGCGATGGTGGCCGGCTACGCGATCGGGGGCGGCCACGTGCTGCACGTGGTGTGCGACCTGACGCTGGCCGCCGACAACGCGGTCTTCGGCCAGACCGGCCCCAAGGTGGGCAGCTTCGACGGGGGCTTCGGGTCGTCGTACCTGGCGCGCATCGTGGGGCAGAAGAAGGCGCGCGAGATCTGGTACCTGTGCCGCCAGTACAACGCTTCCGAGGCGCTCGACATGGGGCTGGTGAACAAGGTCGTGCCGGTCGGCGAGCTCGAGGACGAGGGCTTCCGCTGGGCGCAGCGGATCCTGGAGCACAGCCCGCTGGCGATTCGGCTGCTCAAGTCGGCCATGAACGCCGACGTCGACGGACAGGCGGGGCTGCAGGAGCTGGCCGGCAACGCCACGCTGCTCTTCTACATGACCGAGCAGGGCCAGGAGGGGCGCGACGCCTACCTCGAGAAGCGCAAGCCCGACTTTCGCAAGTACCCGTGGCTGCCGTGGTGACCGAAATGACGCGCACCCGTGCCTGGATCCTCGCCACGCGTCCGCGCACGCTTTCGGCGGCGGCGGCGCCTGTCGTCGCAGGGGCGGGGTTCGCGGCGGCCGACGGCGTGTTCGCGCAGCTGGCGGCCCTGGCGGCGCTGGTGGGCGCGCTCCTCATCCAGATCGCGACCAACCTCGCCAACGACTACTACGACTTCGTGAAGGGCGGGGACACGGCCGAGCGCCTCGGCCCCGTGCGGGTCACGCAGGCGGGGATCCTGGCGCCCCGGGCCGTGTTTCGCGGCATGGTCCTGACGCTGGCGCTCGCGTGCCTGGTGGGGGTGTACCTGGTGGCGCTGGGCGGCTGGCCGGTGCTGGCGATCGGGCTGGTGTCGATGCTCATGGGCGTCTGCTACACCGGCGGGCCCTACCCGCTGGCGTACCATGGCCTGGGCGACGCGTTCGTCTTCGTGTTCTTCGGCCCCGTGGCGACCGCGACCACCTACTACGTGCAGGCGCAGGCGTGGTCGCCGGCGACGATCCTTGCGGGCGCGGGGCTGGGCGCGTTCAGCACGGCGCTCCTGGTGGTGAACAACCTGCGCGACCGGGAGACCGACGGGGCGGCGGGCAAGCGCACCCTGGCCGTGCGGTTCGGCGACCGCTTTACCGTGGCGCAGTGGTTCGCGTCGCTGGCAGTGGCCGCCGCGGTGCCGGTGGTCGGGACGACGGCGCTGGGGTGGTCGCCCCTGACCCTGCTGTCGCTGGCGGGCCTGCTGCCGTGCGTGCCTGCGGGCCGGCGCATTGCGGGCGTGCTCGCGGCCCCCGACACCATGGACCGGCGCGCCCTCAACCCGGCGCTGGGCATGACCGCGCGCGGCGTCGCCTTCTACGGGGCCGGGCTGGGCGTCGGAGCCCTGCTGGGCGCGATGGCACCGTTCGGTGCGCTTTGACGCGGTTCGGTGCGCCTTGACGCCGTTCGATGCTGCCTTGACGCCGTTCGGTGCGCCTTGACGCCCGCCGACGATCTGTCGCGACGGGCCGCCGAAGCGCCGTCGGCTGCGGCGCTGGGCTGCGGCGAGCCTGGGGGGTGCGGGTCGCAGGCCGGCGGGGGCGAGCACGGCGGGTCGGCGGCACGGGGCGACGCTGAGAACAGCGGGTCGCTCACCTACGGCGAGCTCGATGCGCGCGCGACCGCCATGGCCGAACGACTGTGGGCACTGGGCGCGGTCCGCGGCCACGCGGTTACGCTATGCGCCAACCCCAGTCCCGACGCCGTTGCCGCGCTCTTCGCCCTGTGGCGCGCGGGGTGCGTGGCGGTGCCTCTGCACGAGCGCCTGACCCGGTCGGAAGTCGCGTATGCGCGCAGAATTGTAAACGCGACATTACAAATTGACAGTTCGACATTACATAATTTGGCGGCGGCGGGTGGGTCGGGGGGCTCCGGCGGCCCGGGGGACTCCGGCAGCGCCGGGGGCTCCGGCAGTTTCGGTGGCTCGGCTGGCTCCGGCAGCCCCGGCGGCTCCGGCAGCTCGCGCGGAACCGCCAGCCCGGCGCCGGTTTCCGGCCTCATCGCCTACATCCTCACGTCGGGCAGCTCGGGCGCACCGCGGGCGCTGGGCTTCACCCGCGACCCCTTCGCCGCCTCGGCTTCGGCGGTCGCCAGCCGCCTTGGCCTGACGGCCGACGACCGCTGGGGACTCTGCCTCTCGCTGGGGCACATCGGCGGGCTCTCGCTCGTGGTGCGCGCGGTCATGACGGGGGCGTCGGTTCGGCTATGGCCAAAGTTCGACGCGGCATCGGTGGCGCGCGCGGTCCTCGGCGGGCAGGTCACGCACCTCGCAGTCGTCCCGGTCATGCTGCGCCGGATCCTCTCGCACCTGGTCGGGGAGCGCATCCCGCCCTCGCTGCGCTGCGTGCTGGTCGGCGGCGCGGCGGCCTCGCGCCCGCTGCTGGACGAAGCGTGGTCGGCCGGTCTCCCAGTCGCCCCCACCTGGGGCATGACCGAGACCGCGTCCCAGATCGCCACCGCGCTCCCCGACCTCGCCCGGCGACGCCCCGGCACCGCGGGACGCCCCCTGCGCGGCGTCGAGGTCAGAGTGGCGCCCCGGGGGCGCGCCCCGCACGACACTGCGGAAGGCTCCCGTGCGCACACGGCCCCCGGCGCCCTGCAGGTGCGCGGCCCAACGCTGGCGTCGGCCGTGATTCGCGGTCCCGGCGAGGCGCCCGCGCCGCTGCAGACCGACCCCGACGGCTGGTTCACCACCAGCGACGTTGGCCGCGTCGATCGCGAGGGCTTGGTCTGGATCGGAGGACGCGCCGACGAGATCATTGTCAGCGGGGGCCTGAACGTGAGCCCCGCCGAAGTCGAGCGCGTGATCGGAACGCTGCCCGGCGTGCGCGACGCGGTGGCCTTCGGGCTGCCCGACGAGGAGTGGGGCGAGGTCGTGGCCGCCGTGGTCGAGGCCGACGAGCGCACGGTCGGCGCCGAAAGCGTGGACCGCCACTGCAGGGCGCGACTCGCCGCGGGGCGCCGCCCGACGCGCATTCTGGTCGTGGACGAATTGCCGCGCACGTGGACCGGCAAGACGATGCGCGTGCGGGTGCGCGAGCGCTACGGCCCGCTTCTCGAAGCCAGGAGAACCGCATGATAGACGAACTGCGCTGGCGCGGCCTGCTCGCCGACGCCACCGAACACGCCCAGGCCGCGCTCGCGGCGGGACAGGTGACCGGCTACATCGGCTTCGACCCCACCGCCTCGTCGCTGCACGTCGGCTCGCTGGTCCCGATCATGGGACTCGTCCACCTGCAGCGCGCCGGCCACTGTCCGATCGCGCTGGTGGGCGGCGGCACCGGCCTGATCGGCGACCCGTCGGGCAAGGCCTCCGAGCGCGCGCTCCTCGACCGCGCCCAGGCCGAAGCCAACGCCGAGGGGATCCGCAGCCAGCTCGCGGCGTTCCTGGACTTCGACTCGCGGACCGCCCCGGCCCGCATGGCCAACAACCTGGACTGGCTGGGCGAGCTCGGCCTGGTCGACTTCCTGCGCGACACGGGCAAGCACTTCTCGGTCAACGCCATGCTCCGCAAGGAGTCGGTGCGCCGCCGCATCGCCGACGAGGAGTCGGGCATCTCGTTCACCGAGTTCAGCTACCAGCTGCTACAGGCCCACGACTTCCACGAGCTGAACCGTCGCTACGGCTGCACCCTGCAGATGGGCGGGTCGGACCAATGGGGCAACATCACCGCCGGGATCGACCTGGTGCGGCGCATGGGCGGCCCCCGGTGCCACGGCGTGGTCTTCCCCCTGGTCGAGTCGTCGAGCGGCGTCAAGTTCGGCAAGACCGAGGAAGGGACCGTCTGGCTCGACCCCGAGCGCACCTCGCCCTACCGCTTCTACCAGTTCTGGCTGAATGCCGACGACGGCGACGTGGTCCGCCACCTCAAGATGTTCACCCTGCTCGACCGCCCCGCGATCGACGAGCTGGCCCTCGCCGTCGCCGAGCGGCCGCACGCGCGCGAAGCCCAGCGCCGCCTGGCCGCCGAAATGACCCGCACCGTCCACGGCGCCGACGGCCTGAACCGCGCCGAGCGCGCGTCGAAGGTGCTGTTCGGCGGCAGCATGGAGGGGCTGGGCGCCGCCGACATCGCCGAGATCTTCGCCGACGTTCCCTCGACCGCCGTGGCGCGCTCGGCCCTCGAAGCCGGGATCGACCTGGCCGTCCTCATGGCCGACGCCGGCATGACCGAGTCGCGGAGCGATGCGCGCCGCCTTATTAGGGGCGGCGGGGTATATGTAAACGGCGATCGGGTCGCGGACGTGGCGGCCAGGGTGGGGCGGGGCGACCCGATCGACGACCGGTTCGTGGTGGTGCGCGTGGGGCGGAAGCGGCATTTGGTGGTGGAGGTGGGGTAGGGGGGTGGGGGGTGGGTGGGGTCCGGGCAGCCAATGGCGAGCCGTGCGAGCACCGGCTACGTTGGGCGGACTGACCCCAACGTTTAGCGCCGGATAAGCTGATGAAGCTGATCACCGACGGAACTGACGATCGGCCCGGGACTGTGCGCGCGGGTTCTCATGCCACCCGCCAAGCTGGCCCGAGCAGGTGCGAACAACCTCGTGCCAGAGTCTCGGTCGCCGGTTGTGCAATAGTGGCGGCCGTCGCGGCTGGTGTTTTCGTCGCGGGCTGTGGAGACGCGGCCCCAACCCCGACCGAGCCGCCCCTGCCGGTTCCGACGACGATCACGCTGTCGCCTGTCGAGGCCGCCATGTACGCGCTGGAAGACACGGTGCGATTCACGGCCACGGTGCTTGACCAGAACGGGCAGGAGATGTCGGCTGTGGTGGAGTGGTCGTCGGGCGACGAGGCGGTGGTGACGGTGGACGCGTCGGGGTTGGCGACGGCGGTGGGGGGCGGCGAGGCTGCGGTCACGGCGAGCGTCGGGGCCGTGGGGGCCGAGGCGGCTGTCACCGTGGAGCAGCGTGCGGAGGAGGTGCGGGTGTCGCCGGACAAGGCAACTCTGTTTGCAGTGGGGGACACGGTGCGGCTGACGGCCGTGGCCTTGGACGCGAACGGGCACGACGTGGCCGGGGTGGTCTTCGAGTGGTCGGCGGGCGACGAGGCGGTGGTGACGGTGGACCATGACGGGTTAGTGACGGCGGTCGGCCATGGGACAACCCAGGTGCAAGCGGCGTGGGGCCAGGACACGGTGGGCGTGTCCATCCGCGTGTCGTTCATGGGAGAGCGAGCAGTACTGGAAGCGCTGTACCACAATACGGGCGGTCCGAATTGGGCGCGCAGCGACAATTGGTTGTCGGCCCGGCCGCTGGGCGACTGGCACGGGATCCGCACCGACCCCGAGGGCCGGGTCGTGGCGGTCCACCTGGGGATCAACGAACTGGAAGGCTCTATCCCGCCGGAGCTCGGGTATCTCGACCAACTGCGTGGCCTCGACCTGAGCTCCAACAGGGGCCTCACGGGCCCGATACCCGCGGAACTGGCCGCGCTTGCGAGTCTCCAAGAATTGTCGCTCAATTCCTCCTCGCTGGAGGGCCGCATTCCGCCGGAACTGGGGCGGATGGCAAATCTCCGGAGCCTGCAACTTCAGTACAACAAGTTGGAGGGCCGAATTCCGCCGGAGCTGGGCGGGCTGGCAAGTCTCGGCTACCTGACCCTTGGGCAAAACAAGTTGGAGGGCCCGATTCCGCCGGAACTGGGCGACCTGACGAATCTGAGAGAACTTGACGTTCAGGGCAACGATTTGTCGGGCCCGTTACCTCCCGAACTGGGGCAGCTGTCGCAACTGGACTGGCTGAACCTTTCGCGCAATCGCCTGACGGGTGAGATCCCTCCTGAGCTGGGCGACTTGAAGAATCTGCTGGTCTTGGACCTTAACTTCAATCGCCTGACGGGCAAGATACCTCCCGAACTCGGCAACCTGCCGAAGCTGTACATAATCAATCTCCGCGGCCTCAACCAGGAGTACCAGCTTTCGGGGCCCATTCCTCCAGAGCTGGGCAAGCTGACCGACTTGATTTGGCTGAATCTCGGTGGCCACAACCTGACCGGTGAGATCCCTCAAGAGCTCGCCAATCTCAGCAAGCTGGAGCAACTCAATCTGTACTTCAACGAGCTGACCGGCGTCTTGCCCTCATGGGTGGGAGACTTGTCGCACCTGCAGGAGCTCTCGCTGTCCAAGAACCGTCTGAGCGGGCCCATCCCGCCCGAAGTGGGGCGGTTGTCGGAACTCTCGAAGCTCAACCTGTGGGGAAACAGATTTGAGGGCCCGTTGCCTCGGGAGCTTGGCAATCTCACTAAGCTGACCCATCTCGCGCTCTCGCAAAACCCGCTTCTGTCGGGTCCGATCCCGATGGAATTCACCAATCTTGAGCTAACCAGCTTCTACTGGGACGAGTCGAAGCTATGTTCGCCGCCCGGCCCGGCGTTCCAGAGATGGCTGGATGGGATCGGCAAGTTGCGCGGAGGCCCGCCGTGCTATGCGGTGGCGCTGACGACGCTCTACGATTCGGCGGGCGGGGCGGGCTGGACGAACGCGGCGAACTGGGGGACCGGCGCGCCGCTGTCCGAGTGGCACGGGGTGACCGCGGACGAGGCGGGCCGCGTGACGGGGCTGGACCTTCGGGCCAACGGGCTCGCCGGTCGGGTGCCGCCCGAGCTGGGGGTGCTCGGGGACCTGGAGCACTTGGACTTGGCGGACAACGCGCTGGTCGGCGCCGTGCCGGCCGAGCTTGGAGGCCTTGGGGCCTTGGAGCGACTTGATCTGTCCGGCAACCGGCTGGAGGGTCGGCTTCCCGTCGAGCTGGGCGACCTCGCCGGGCTGCGCGAGCTGCAATTGGGGCGCAACCGGTTCGAGGGCGCGCTGCCGGGCACGCTGGTTCGGCTTTCGGAGCTATCGGCCCTCGGCTGGCGCGACAGTGGCCTGTGCGCTTCGTCGGCCGCATGGTTCCAGGAGTGGCTGGGCGGGATTGCGAGTCATGCGGGCGGGTCGGCGTGCGCGTTGCCTGTGCGCTTGAGCGTGGCCGCGGCGCATGTGAACCAGGCGGCGCAGGATCTTGAGGGCACACTGCCGTTGATCGCGGGCAGGCCGGGGCTTGTGCGCGTGTACGCGACGGCGGACCGCGCGAACGACCTGCGCCCCGAGGCGCGCGCCCGGTTCTTTGTGGACGGCCGGGAGGTTCACAGCGCGGCACTCGTGCTTCGCTCCGGTCGCGGCCTCCCGCAGGATGCGGTGTCGGGCGATCCGGACCAGTACCTGCGGGCGCGGATTCCGGGCGATGTGCTGGTGCCGGGGGTCGAGATGGTGGTGGATCTCGACCCGGACGGGACGTTGCCGAAGGCTGCGGGCAGCGTGGTGCGCCATCCCGAGCGGGGCCGTCTCGCGCTGGACGTGCGCGAGCTGCCGCCGTGGGAGATGACGGTGGTGCCGGTGCTGACCGGGGAGGATTCCGACCGCGAAGTGCTGGACTGGACGTCGGGCATGGGCCCCGGCCATCCCGCGTTCGACTACGTGGTGAACATGCTTCCGGTAGGCCGTCATGCCGCGCAAGTGCGCGAGCCGTTTGTTCGTTCGGCAGGGCCCCTGAAGGACTTCCAGGATTGGGTGGCCTTGTTGACGGAGATTAGACTGCTGCGGGCCACCGACGGTGGTTCGGGCACCTACTACGGGGTCGTCAGTGGTGTTGGGCGAGAAGTGCTCTGGGGTCTTGCGGGGGGCGGCGATGCGGCCGTCGGCGTGCCGGACATGAAGACCATGGCCCACGAAATCGGACACACGATGTCATTGGGGCATGCGAACTGCGGGTTCGTGACCGACGAAGACCCGCTGTTCCCCAACGGCGAAGGGCTGATTGGCGTCTGGGGCTACGACGCGCGCGGCGACACCTTGGTGCCGCCGGACATCCCCGACGTGATGAGCTACTGCGATCCAGCGTGGATTTCCGACTACCACTTCCGCAACGCGATGACGCACCGCCTCGAGACGGAGAGCACCGCCCCCGCCGTCGCCGCGGCCCGCCCGCGCTCGGCCCGCGGCCCGCACCTCCTCCTATGGGGCGGAGCCGACGAGAACGGCAACCTCACCCTCGACCCCGCGTTCGTGCTGGACATGCCCGCCCAGCTTCCGGGCGGCCCCGGCCCCCACCGCCTCGAAGGCTTCGGCCCCAATGGCCGCACCGAGTTCTCGTTCGACTTCGCCATGGAGCAGCTCGCCCACGGCGGCGCCTCGTTCCTGTTCGCGATCCCCTACGAGGAGGAATGGGGCGACTCGCTGGAGCGCATCGTGCTCAGCGGCCCCAAGGGCCAGGTCGAGCTGACCGCCGACGGCAGCGACCCAGTCGCGCTGGTTCTCGATCGCAACACCGGTCGGCTGCGCGCCGTGCTGCGGGGCGACGATGCGCTGGCCGCGTCGGCCGCCGCGGACGGAACAGGCGCCGGCGCTCCCGCCGCCAGCACCCGCACGCTAGTCAGCTTCGGCCTGCCGCGCGGGCGGCAAATGTAATGTAAACACGACAAAATGTAATGTAGCCATTACATTTCGCTACAAAAGAGGAACAGCAACCAGCGGCACACCTGCCGCAGTCCCCCTAACCCCGCCCCCCGATCGGCGCCCTCAGCAGCCCGTCCGGGACCCTGAACGCATCGACCAGCTCGCACGCTCGCGGCGCGATCTCGCGGCACAGCGCGTTGACCTCGCGGCGCACGGCCTCGCTCTTGGCGCCTTCGAAGTAGCCCGCCTCCAGGAACCAGGCGCGGTTGGACTCGAGCGTGGCCAGGCCGTGGAGCGCGATCACGCGGGAGATCAGCGCGCTGCCGTCGCCGTCGTCCATGCCGTCCAGCGCTTCCAGGGCGGCTTCGAGCACGATGCGGTCGACGTGGGCGCGGGCCAGGGTGATCAGGTGGTCCTGGCAGCGGTTGACGGCGTCGAAACTGTCCATGCCGCGGTCCATGCGCGCCTTGACGCGGCGGGCGGCCGAGCGCATTAGCCGCTCTTCGCGGTAGCGGAGGGCCGAGAGCTGGAACTCGGGGTCGGCGAGGTGGTCGGGGTCGGTCCTGCGCGTGGCGACGGGGTTCATTTCGGCCACGCGTGCACCGGCCAGATCGGCGAGGTAGCGTGCCATTCCCCACATGGTTAGGTCGCCCAAGTCCCTGCGGAAGCGCGACAGGAGGCCCTTGGCCACGAGCTGCAGGAGCACCGGGTTGGCGCCTTCGAAGGTGGTGAAGACGTCGGTGTCGGCCCTGAGGCGGGCGAACTGGTTCTCGGCTAGGTAGCCCTGGCCGCCGCACGCTTCGCGGCACGCCTGCAGGGTGTCCATCGCGTGCCTCGACGCGGCGGCCTTGAGCCCGGCGGCGCGCACCTCGAGCTCGAGCCGGTCGGTGCCGGGATCGGCGAAGCGGCGGATCAGGTCGCGCACCGCGAAGCCGGTGGCGTACGAGGCGGCCAGACGCGGCAGGAGTGCGCGCTGCACCGACAGGTAGTCGAGGACGGGGACTTCGCCGCCGCCGGCGGGACCGAACTGCCGCCGCCGCGCGGTGTAGCGAACCGCGATGGTGAGCGCCTTGCGGGCGACGGTCTGCGACGCGGCTGCAATGCTGACCCGCCCCGCGACGAGGGTGCCCAGCATGGTGAAGAAGCGTCGGCCCGCGCTCGGGATGGGGCTCTCGTACCGGCCGCCCGGGGTGACGCGCGCGAAGCGGTCGAGCAGCGCGTCGGCGCCGACGCGCACGCGGTCGAACCAGATGCGGCCGTTGTCGACGCCGTTCAGCCCGGCCTTCTCGCCGCAGTCTTCGATGCGCACCCCGGGCGCGATCCGGCCGTGCGCGTCGCGAATGCGGACCAGGAATGCGTGCACCCCGTGGTCGACGGGCCCCAGCCGGAGCCGGGCGAAGACGGTGGCCATTTGTCCGTGCAGCGCGGCGTTGCCGATGTAGTCCTTGCGGGCGTCGTCGTCGGGGGTGTGGATGACGAACTCGCCGGTCTCGGCGTCGTAGTCGGCCGTGGTGCGCAGGTCGCGCACGTTCGAGCCGTGGCCCGTCTCGGTCATGGCGTAGCAGCCGGGCAGCGCCAGGGTGGCGACGTGCGGCAGATGGCGGCGGTGGTGCTTTTCGGTGCCGAGCTGCGCAATGCTGCCGCCGAAGAGGCCGAACTGCACGCCGAACTTGACGAGCACGCCGAGGTCGCCAAGGGCGAGCTCCTCGAAGGCGGCCACCGCCGCGCCGGGATCGCCCAGGCCGCCCCACTCGCGCGGGTACGCCGCCACGCCTAGTCCCATGTCGGCCAGCGCCTGGACGGCGGCCAGCGTCCGCTCGCGGTGCTCGCCGCGCGGGATCTCGCCGGGGATCTGCAGCTCGGGAAGCGCGAGGGCGTCGCGGACGCGCGACCTGATCTCCTGGAAGTCGCCCTCGATGTGGGCGGCGATCTCGTCCACCACGCCGGGGGTCGGCGCGGGCGCCGATTCCGGTTCCCGGGCGCCGCCGACCAGCTCGCGCAGCGCCTCAGGTCCCGCCAGCCCCAGCTCGAGCTCGACGAGGCCCAGCGTGGCGAGCGCGTCGTCGCGCCAGGCGATGTCGTTCGGCTTGGCCGGGGCGTCGTCGCTGGGGTCGCCGGGGAGCGGCTGGCGGGGGGCGTCGGGCGTCTGGCGGTGCGCGGCCCGCTCGGCCACCGCGACTCCGGCGCGCGACAGGGTGACGCTGCCGTCGGCGCCCTCGCGAATGCGCGCGACCGCCTTGGCGAAGACGGACGCCGCGGGGGGCCTCGCGGGATCGAGCCAGGCGCGCACGCCGGCGCGGCCGCGCGGGGTCGTCCACGCTGCGCCGTCGAGGGCGTCGGACACCGCGCTCAGCTCGGCCCTTTCCATGAGCCCGTCGGCCCACACGGCGCACAGGATGGGAAGGAAGGCCAGAAAGGTGGGCTCGGACGAGAGCGCGGGGGCGGGCGGCGCGGAGCCGGAGGGCGGTGCCGGGTCTGGGGGCGTGGAGCCTGCCGGGTCGGGTGGGCTGTCTGATGGCATGTGGGCGCGCCGCCGTGGTTCGGGTGGCCGGGGCTCTCTGGCCACCAAGATAGCCAAGGGGCGCCGCGCCGACCCGCGTCGGGCGCACCGGACGGGGCGGGGGCCATGCACGGGGTGGTGGCGGAACGCGCAGGGCGGTCCTTCCTTCGCGGCTTTGGCCAAAGCAGGGCGCCGCCCCTTGAAAACCGCCGCCCCGTGAAGCAATCTCCGTGCTCTCTTCTCCACCCCCATCCCCCCAGCCAGCGCACGCTGCACAGGACGCCTGCCGATGGATTCGAGACCGATGCCGCCCGTCCGCCCGGAAGGAGCGCCGCTGGTTGGCGTGATCATGGGATCGCGCAGCGACTGGGACACGATGAAGCACGCGGCGGATGCGCTTGGGGCGCTGGGGATTCCGCACGAGGTGAGGGTGGTGTCGGCGCACCGGACGCCGGATCTGCTGTACGAGTACGCGGGGGGTGCGGAGAAGCGGGGGCTGCAGGTGATTATTGCGGGTGCGGGGGGGGCGGCGCACCTGCCGGGCATGGTGGCGTCGAAGACGGCGCTGCCGGTGCTGGGGGTGCCGGTTCAGTCGCGGACGCTGAACGGGCTGGACTCGCTGCTGTCGATCGTGCAGATGCCGGGGGGAGTGCCCGTGGGGACGCTGGCGATCGGGGCGGCGGGGGCGACCAACGCGGCGCTGCTGGCGGGGCGGATTCTGGGGCGGACCGATCCCGCGATTCTGGGGGCGGTGAAGGCCCACGCGCGGGGCCGCACCGAGGCGGTTCTGGCCGACCGCGACCCGAGCGTGCCCCCGCCCAAGTGAGGGTGGGCATACTGGGGGGCGGGCAGCTCGGCCGCATGCTCGCCCTCGAAGGGATGCCGCTGGGGCACCGCTTCGTCATTCTGGAGCCGTCGCCCGATCCGCCGGCGGGCGGGCTGGGGAAGGTTGTGGCCGCCGCGTACGACGAAAGGGACGGGCTGGCGCGGATCGCGGCGGCTGCGGACGTGGTCACCTACGAGTTCGAGAACGTTCCGGCGGACAGCGCGGCGTACCTTTCGGCAAGGCTGCCTGCGCTGCCGCCCCCCGCCGCGCTTCAGGTCGCGCAGGACCGCCTGGCGGAGAAGACGATGTTCCGGGAGCTGGGCATCCCGACGCCGGCGTTCCACCCGGTCGACGGCGCGGGGTGCGTCGAGGCCGCGCTGGCGGCGACCGGGCTGCCCGCCGTGATCAAGACGCGCAGGCTGGGCTACGACGGCAAGGGCCAGCGCGTGGTGCGCACGGCTGCCGAGGCGAAGGCGGCGGTCGCGCGCCTGGGACCGGGGCTGATCGCCGAGACCCTGGTGCGGTTCGATCGCGAGCTGAGCGTGCTTGCGGTCGCGGGGCGGGACGGGCGCCGCGTGTTCTACCCGCTGACCGAGAACCACCACCGGGGCGGCATTCTTGCGGCGAGCTACGCGCCGGCGCCGGGGCTCTCGGGGGCGCTCCAGGCCGAGGGCGAGGCGCTGGCCGCCCTGGTGCTGGACCGGTTCGGGTACGTCGGCGTGCTGGCGATCGAGCTCTTCCAAGTCGGCGGCCACCTGATGGCGAACGAAATCGCGCCGCGTGTGCACAATTCCGGACACTGGACGCTCGACGGGGCGGACGCGAGCCAGTTCGAGAACCACATCCGGGCCGTGACCGGGATGCCGCTGGCCGAGCCGCGCGTGCCGGGGCCGGCGGCGATGATCAACCTGATCGGCGAGCTCCCCGACCTGGGCGCCGTGGCCGAGGTCCCGGGCGCGCGCATCCACCTGTACGACAAGGCGCCCAGGCCGGGGCGCAAGCTGGGCCACGTCAACGTGGTGGGCGGCGACGAGGCGGCGGTCATGCGCGCCGTCGAGCGCGTGTGGGCGCTGCTTCCCGGCGCGGGCGAGGCGCCGCGCGCGAGTGGCTGGTAGGGCATTAGCTTAACCGTTTCCCACAGAACCTTGGGGACGCGAACCATGCTGGAAGAAATCAAGGCCAAAATATCGGACGAGGTCGAGGCGCTGACCCACGAGCTGAACGTCGAGCTCCCCGACCGGATCAAGAAGGCGGTCGAGCTGGGCGACCTGCGCGAAAACGCCGAATACAAGTCCGCGCTCGAGCGCCAGCAGTTCGTTCAGGCGCGCATCGGGCATCTGGCGTGGCGCATGTCCGAGCTGTCCAAGATCGACGTCGACGACATCCCCACCGACCGGGTGGGCTTCGGCTCGAAGGTCAAGGTGCTGGACCGGGCCACCGACGCCGAGACCACGTTCACGATCGTGGCAGGCGACTACATCGACCTGGAAAAGGGCCACATTTCGCTGGAGTCGCCGATTGGCCGGGGGCTGCTCGGCGCGCAGCAGGGCGACGAGGTGACGGTGGAGCTGCCCGTGGGCCCGCGCCACTACGTGGTGGTCGAGCTCACCACCCTGCCGCAGCAGGTGGGGGTGGGGGAGGGCGCGCCGGGCAAGTAGCGCGGCGGCGGCCCGTGGGGGACGGGTGCGCTGGGGTCGGCTCGCGGTCCCGAGGGGGTTGGGCTCGCGTTCCCGGGGGGGACGGCTTGCGGCCCCGAGGGGGGTCGGCTCGCGGTCAGAATCCCGGGGGCCGGGGTATCCGGGCCACCACGACCGCGACCGGCGACAGCGTCGCAAGGCGGAAGATGGCTCCCGCGCCCGCTTCCGCCGCCTCGAAGTCGTAGACGCGCACCCCGCTCGACCCGACCTCGCCGCGGAAGGTGAGCGTGCGCGCCAGGGGGACCGACGGCTCGGAGGTGTCGTCGCTGTCGCCGGTGAGCGTAACCGGCCACGGGTAGCGGCCGGGTGGATCGGGGTTGGAGAAGATCTCGGTGGCGGTGGGGAAGTGGTAGCCGAGAAACCGGGGGATCCGGTCGTCGGCGAGCCACGGTTCCGCGCCCGCGACGGTCATTGCGATCGCGTGCCGGGTGAGCAGTTCGTCCATGTCCAGTCCGGTCTCCGCCGAGATGCCCAGAATGCCCGGCAGCGCCGAGGAGTCGTTGAGCGCGAGAACCAGGGCCGCGTCGGCGGCGCGGTCATCTCCCGGCCCCGCAAGGATGTCGCGCAGCAGGCGGTGGAAGTGCCAGCCGCTTCCGTAGACGTGGCCCTCGTCCCTTGGCTCGAACGTGACCGCGTTGGGATCGACGGAGAATGCGCGCACCACCCTGGCCATGATCTGGAAGGTGCCGTACACCTCGGGCCGCATGTTCTGGAGACCGTCCCGCATTGCATCGCGGTCCACCCGGGCGGTGGCGGCCGGTCCGCCGGCGCGCTCCCACGCCAGACGGGAGGTCATCTCCTTGGCGATCTCGGCCGTGCCCTCCTCGATCCACGTGGGGTGGTAGATGCGCCTGCCGTCGGGGCGCCCGCGGGACACGTAGCCGCGCAGGCGCTTGTACAGCGAACTCACATGCTTCATTTCGTGGGCGATTCCGCCCATGGCCCAATAGACGTCGCTCTCCAGCTGGGTGAAGGCGCTGGCCTCCACGTGCATCAGCTCCATCTCGTTCGAGGTGGGGCAGTCGGCCGCCGTGAAGACCATGTCGCCCGACCACACGTAGGCGATCGCGCCGTCGATGTCCGCGTGCACGAGCGCGACGACCTTGCCGTCGCCGTTCACGTCGCTGGGCGCCCCGAAATAGCGCTCGATGACTTCGGCGCCGTGCTCCGAATAGAAGTCGATGACGCGCTCGACGTTGGCCACGGGGACGCTGGGCACGGCGGCCGTGTCCTCGTACACGGCGAGGTGATCGTTCTCGGCGATCAGTCGCGCGGTCATGGTGCGGTGGACCGAACAGCGGTCGCCGCCCTCTCGGTTGTAGAGGCGGAACTCCCGCAGCGCGGGACTGTCGGCCTGCACAAGACCCAGCGCGGCCCGGGCCTCGGCACGCGCGACCTGTGCCTCGATTCCGCGTTCAAGCATGCCGCCAAGTCGGCCCTCGGCCTCCAGCCGGGCGAACATCTCGGCTTCCTGGCGGCGGATCTCGTAGTGGAACGCCGAATTGGCGTCTTCGGCCTCCAGGGCGTGCATCCAGTCGGGCTCGAGGCTCGCGAGCGCGGTCGGATCGGCGGCGCTCTCGGCGGAGCCCTCGGCGGCGGCCACGACCGGCCGAAGCCCGGGTGCACGGCTCGGCGAGATCCCCTCGGCCATCAGCTCCACGGGGAAGATCCGCTGGTTGGAAGCGTCCAGGCCGGCCAGGGTGACCCGGTAGTACGCGGAACTCGCGGGAGCGCGCACGAACACGCCGCAGTCCCTCATCTCGTTCGCGGTGGCGACGCGAACGTCGCCGAGCGCGAGCCCGAGCGGTCCGTCGCAGACCTTCAGCGCCAATGCGGCCGTGGCCTCTCCGCCGTCCGAGTCGGCGACCCGAATCCCAAACTCGAACTCGCCGGCCTGCTGCGGCGTGCCTTGGAGCGCGCCCGCTTCGGAAAGCGCGAGCCCCGGCGGAATCTCGGCGTCCTCGGCCAGGCTCCAGACGTAACCGCCTCCGCTGCCGCCGCGCGCCCTGAGCGACTCGGCGTAGTCGAGCGTGGCGCGCCCCTCGGGCAGCGAATCCGTGGCGATGGTGAGGGCGAGGCGCGACGCCGTCGCTCGAAACTCGGCCGTGAACCCCGCCGCCGTCGCGGACAGCGTCTGCGCCGAGTCCGCCCCCATCGTCCACACGGTCTCGGCGACCCCGTCGGCCCGGGTGACGACCGACGCGGGCGAGACCGAGCCCCCGCCCGCCGTGACCTCGAAGCCCACCGCGATCCCCCCGGCGGGATGCCCGTTGCGGTCGAGCACGCGCACGGCCGGCCCGACCGGCAGGGCTTCGCCGAAATAGCCCTCCTGGCCGTCCCCCGCCGCCTTCTCGAGCGCCTCGACCTCCTGTCGCACCGTTACCGTGGCCTCGCCGCTGGCCGACTGGGCGCGGGCGCTGATCGTCGCCGTGCCGGCGCCCGCCGATGTGACCAGGCCCGTCGCGAGGTCGACCTGCGCCACCGTTGGCCTCAGGCTGGACCACGTGACGGTCGCGCCGGCCATGACGTTGCCGTACTGGTCGACCACCCGCGCGCTGAGCTGCGCGGTGTCGCCCACGGCGGTGAAGTCCACCGATGCGGGCGAGATCGTGAGCGTCGACGGCGTTGGCGGGGCGGGCGGGGGCGTGGTGTCGCCGCCGCACGCGAAGAGCATGGCGGCGCAGGCAAGCGGCAGTTCGCGGCTGGCAATCGTTCGCTTCGACATTGTCAACATTGTCGCTGCCTCCTTCTGACAATCAGTTCCCGTCGATGATGGCCCCATTCACGATCGGCCTCAGCACGCGGTCGAGCGGCGCCGCGCCGAACGGCTGCAGCTGCGTCCACGCCATGCCGACGATCTCCTCGCGGGGATCGATCCAGAAGTAGGTGTTGGCGATCCCGGACCACCAGTAGCTCCCCCCGTCCTCGCCGGCCGGCACCGCGAAGCCCAGCCCGAAGCCCATGCGGCCCGGTCCGCCCATGATGGGGAGCAGTTCGTCGGGCAGGTGGTTGCGGGTCATCAGACGCACCGTTTCGGGGGCCAGCAGCCGCACGCCGTCCAGTTCGCCCTCGTTGAGCAGCATCTGGGCGAAGCGCAGGTAGTCCCGGGCGGTCGAGACGAGCCCGCCGCCGCCCGAGAGCCACGTCGGCGGGCGGGTGTAGGGGTCGCCGCCGGGCCTGCCGGCTGCAACGAGTCCGTCGGGGGTGCGCCGGTACATCGCCGCAAAGCGGTCCACCTTGTCGGCCGGCACCCAGAAGCCGGTGTCGTCCATTCCCAGGGGCTCGAAGATCCGCTCGCGGAAGAAAACGTCGAGCGGCTGGCCCGACGCGACCTCCACCACGCGCCCCAGAACATCGGTCGAGAAGCTGTAGTTCCAGCGCGCGCCCGGGTCGTCGATCAGCGGCAGCGAAGCCAGCGTTGCCACCCGCGCCTCCAGATCGCTTCCCGCCCCCTCCGACAGCCCGCCCAGGGCCCGATTGTACATCGAGTCGACAGGGCTGCTGCCAAAGATCCCGTACGTCAGCCCCGACGTGTGCGACAGCAGGTCCCGCACCAGAATCGGACGGCTCGGCGCGCGCATCGCCCCCCCGTCGTACACCTGCACCCCGGCAAAGTCCGGAATCGTGCGGCTCAGCGGGTCGTCCAGCGACAGGCGCCCCTCCTCGACAAGCATCATTGCAGCGGCGCTCGTGACCGGTTTGGTCATCGAGTAGATGCGGAAGATGTCATCGTGTTCCAAGGGGTCTTGAGAGCGAACACGCCATCCCTGCGCGTCCCAGTGCACGATCTCGCCTCTTCGTGCAACCAGCGTGAGGATGCCCGCCGTCGCGTCCCGGTCGAGCAGCTGTTGCATGGCCGGGCCGATCGCCCGCAGACCCTCGGAGGACATCCCCACCGATTCGGGCGCGGCGGTGGTCCAGTCCTGCGCCGCCGCGGCGGTCCCGGCGCCCTGCTCCCCTCCCAGCGCGAACGTCCACACCCTGGGCGCGCCGCCGCCCGCGGTCAGCCCCGCCGCCACGGTCACATGCTGGCGCCCGTCGACCGAGTACGTCACGGGCGAGCCCGCCCCCCGCCCCACCTCTGCCGACCACAGCTCTTCGCCGGTGCGGGCGTCGAGCGCCGCCATGCGGGTGCCCGTCCCCCAGAACACCAGGTCGCCGCCCGTCGACAGGGTGCCGCCGTGCCCGCCCCGCGCCACCACGCGCCACACCTCGCGGTTCTCGGCCGGATCCCACGCCAGGAGCACGTTGGGCGGCCCGGTCAGCGGGGGCCGGGCCGGGCGCTGGCCGGTGTTCTCGCGCACGGTGCCGGTGTTCCACACCCCCTGCCGATAGTCGAAGCCGTCCGACTTCTCGTAGAAGTAGTTGTTGTTGGTCGCGGGGATGTAGACGAGGCCCGCGTCCGGGTTCCACGACATGGGATGCCAGTTGTGGGCGCCGCGCGGCCCGGGAGCCAGGTACACGGGCCGCCCGGTCATCCCGTAGCGCGCCTCGGGGGTCTCGACGGGCCGCCCGGACTCGAGGTCGACCCCGGCGGCCCATGTCAGGTCGTCGGCGAACGCTTGGGCCGAGACGAGCTCGCCCGTGATCCGGTCCACCACGTAGAAGAACCCGTTCTTGGGCGCCTGCACGATCACTTCGCGGTCGCGCCCGTCGATCTCGAGGTCGAGCAGCATGAGCGGCTGCGTCGCCGTGTAGTCCCAGTCGTCGCCGGGCGTGGTCTGGTAGTGCCAGCGGATCGCGCCGTCGGCCGGGTCCAGCGCCAGGATGGACGAGAGGTACAGGTTGTCGCCGCCCCCGGGGCTGCGGTTGTCGCGGTTCCACGGCGACCCGTTCCCGGTGCCCACATAGAGCAGGTTCGCATCCGGGTCCACGGCCATCGCGTCCCACGCCGTCCCGCCGCCGCCCGCCGTCCACCACTCGCCGGTCCACGTCTCGGCCGCCGCGCGCATGGCCTCGCTCTCGAATCCGTCGGCGGGGTTGCCCGGCACCGTGTGGGTGCGCCACAGCTGCGCGCCGGTCTCGACGTCGTAGGCGGTGACGTAGCCGCGCACCCCGAACTCCGCGCCGCCGTTGCCGATCACGACCGCATCGCCGACGACGCGCGGCGCGCCCGTTATGGTGTAGTCCGAGCCGGCCGGGGTGGTCTGCGCGCTCCACCGCACCGAGCCGTCGGCGCGGTCCAGGGCGACCAGGCGGCCGTCCAGCAGGCCGACGAACACCTTGTCGCCGTACAGCGCGACGCCCCGGTTGACGTCGCCGCAGCAGGCGCGCGGTCCGCCCTGCTCGTCGGTGGGGATCGCGGGGTCCCAGCGCCAGATCTCGTCGCCGGTCGCCGCGTTCAGCGCGAAGACGAAGCTGAGCGCGCCGGTCCCGTAGAGCACCCCGTCGACGATCAGGGGGGTGGTTTCGAGGCGCGCGCCCGTCTTGGGGATCTCCCAGCTCCACGCGACCTCGAGCCCGCGCACGTTGTCGGCGTTGATCTGGTCGAGCGGACTGAAGCGCGTTTCCGCCGCGTCCAGGCCGTGCCGGGGCCAGTCGGCGTCCTGCGCGGCGGCCGGGTGGGCGGCGCCTGCTGTCGGCGCGAGGGCGAGCGCTAGAGAGAGGGCGGCGTTGCTGAACACGGGCGTCACGGCAGGCTTCCGGGTTCGGGGTGGACGGGCGGCCCCGCAGGGTGACTCTCGTACAACATGGCCGCGCTGTCCGCCTTTCGCGAATCGGTCCGCCGGGCAATGTTGCGCATCCATGAAAGCCATCTGCCGGATCCGGACCCCGCTGCTCGTCGCTCTCGTCGCGCCCGCCTGCGCAGACGCGCCCGAGCCGCCGCCCTTCGCTGTCGTGGCCGATCCGCAGCAGCTGATGCTGTCGGTGATCGAGCCGGCGGCCGAGGTCTACTGGGACGCCGTCGGCGTGATCATGGACCGGGAGCGCACGGTCCACATCCGCCCGGAGACGCCCGAGGACTGGGAGGCGGTCGAGAACGCGGCCTTCGTGCTGGCCGAGTCCGGCAACCTGATGCTGCTCGACGAGCGGGCGCAGGATCGGGGCCACTGGGTGGCCATGTCCCGGGCGATGATCGACGTGGGCCGGCGTGCCGTGGCGGCGGCCCAGGCACGCGACCCCGACGCGGTCTTCCAGGTCGGCGGCGAGGTCTACCAGGTCTGCACGGGCTGCCACGCGGTGTACGCGACCGAAACGCTGCGCCCCAACTACGACGCCGACCACGACGCCGACCCCCGCCCCGACCCCGACGCCAACCCCGCCCCCCACTCCAACCCGGCCCCCTCGTGATCGAACGCTTCCTGGGCTGGCTCGGCGAGACGCCCTGGAGCGTGGCGCTGCTCGAGTCGCTCTACGTGTGGCCGCTCGTCGAGTCGACCCACGTGCTCGCCCTCGGCCTTTTCGTCGGCACCACCGCCATGATGGACGTGCGGCTGGTGGGCCTGGGCTTCCGCAGGGTCCCGGTCACCGCGTTCACGGGGCGCCTGCTGCCCTGGACCCGGATCGGCTTCGCGATCATGACGGCGACGGGGCTCCTGCTCTTCTACTCCCAACCGCTGCGCTACTACCACAACGTCTTCTTCCGGGTCAAGGTCGCGGTGCTCATTCTGGCCGGCATCAACGCGGCGGTGTTCCACGCGGGCGCGCAGCGCACGGCCCGGGCTTGGGAAGACGACGCCCGGCCCCCGCGTGCGGCGCGCATCGCCGGCGCGGTGTCGCTCGGCGCCTGGGCGCTCGTCGTGATCACCGGCCGCCTGATCGCCTACAACTGGTTCGACTGCGACATCCAGCCCCAGCCCGCCTGGGTGAACTGGCTGGCCGGGTGTGCAGCCGCGCCCACCGCGCCCACGGGGGCGGAGTAGGCGACCATGGTGCCCGCGCTCGAGCCCTTCTTTCGCTGGTGCGAGGCGACGGCGATCGGCCAGGCGGTGGCCCAGTCCGTCTGGGCCTTCCCGATTCTGGAGGCGGCGCACCTGATCGGCCTGTGCGTGCTGGGCGGCTCGCTGCTCGTGGTCGACCTGAGGCTGCTGGGCGCGGGGCTCACCTCGCAGCCCGTCGCGCGCCTCGCCCGCCACGCCCGCCCCTGGCTGATCGGCGGCCTGGCGACGATGGTCGCCACCGGCGTTCCGCTCTTCCTCTCCGAAGCGATCAAAGCCTTCTACAACACGTCGTTCTGGGTGAAGATGTCCACCCTCCCGGTGGCGCTGGCCTTCACCTTCCTGGTGCGGGAGCGCGTGGCGCGCAGGGCGCCCCCCACCGCGCACGATCCCGGCGATGCCCACGATCCCGGCGACGCCCACGATCCCGGCCCCCGGCACGACCCCAGCGCTGCGGCCCACCCCCCCACCGCCACCCACCGCGCCGTCGGGGCCGTCTCGCTGGCGCTGTGGCTGATCGTGGCCGCCGCGGGGCGCTGGATCGGGTTCTCGTAAGCGGCGCCCGCGCCCGCCCCGATCTAGCGATGGGCGCCTGGGTCGCGCTCGCGCCCCGCTGCAGCGCCGCCACCTGAACCGCCCCCGCCCCCCAGAAACCAGGGCAGCACCCGAAATCCCGAGATCTCGAACGCGTCCGTGCCTCCGTGCACGAGCACGCCGCCCCGGTTCGGGTTGCCGCGAAGGGCGGTCCACCACTTGAGCCCCGCCACCGCGTCCGGGGGCACGGTGCGCCCCGACTTCACTTCGACCGGCACCAGCCGCGTCCCGAGGTCGATCAGGAGGTCGATCTCGCGGCCGGTCGCGTCGCGCCAGAAGAAGAGCGGCGCGGTGCGCTGCGTGGCGGTGAAGGCCTTGACGAGCTCGGCCGCCACGAAGGACTCGAAGATGGCGCCCCGCAGGGGATGCGTCTCCAGCGTGGAGGCGCTCTCGATGCCGAGCAGGTAGCACACGAGGCCCGTGTCGAGAAAGTGCAGCCGGGGACGCTTGCGCAGCCGCTTGCGATAGTTCGCGTGGTGGGGCGGAAGCGTCGTGGCCACGCAGCCGATCTCCAGCGTCGTCAGCCAGCGGCGCGCCGTCTGGTGCGTGACGCCAGCGTCCGCCGCCAGGCATGTCAAATGGATGATCGCATCACCCATTTGACACGAACACTTGACGCACAGTGGTGCCCGGGGAATCACTAGTCCGTGTGCCGCGCGCCCTCATGTAATGCAAACACGACACAATGTAATGTCGAGTTTACTTCGCGCTAGCAGCGCCCCTGCTGCCTCCGGGCCCTCAGAAGGTCCTCTTCGTAGGGCGCGCCCGTGCCCGACGAGCCAAGGAAGATCTTGCTGCCGTCGGTGAAGGTCACGTCGCGCCCGTTGGCGCGCTTCAGCGAGTGGTCCTTGGCCTGGTAGCCGTCGACGATGATCTCGGTGCCGGGCTGCAGGCAGTCCCGGCGCAGGCCGCGCCGGAGCAGCACGTTGGGCGTGCCCCCCTCGACGGCCCACACCTCGGCGGACCCGTCCTCGCTCTCGACTTCGAGGTGGATCCAGGTGTGCGGGTTGACCCATTCCAGCCTGACGATCGTGCCCTGCAGCTTGATCGGCGCGTTCCGGTCGAATTCGGCGCCGAACGCGTGGTGGGCGACCACCGGGACGGCCACAACCGCCAAAACCGCCGCCGCGACGGCCAGCGCCGTCCATTTGCCGCGTGTCATTCGTCTACCTCCGCTGTTCGCGTTCCTCGGCGCGCGCGCCGCGCAGCACGTTCTCCATCGCGTAGTTGCCCTCGTGGCACGCGTATTCGTAGACCAGCCCGTCGAGCCGCGTGAACGGCACCTCGCCGCTCCACGGCCCGGACCACGTGCGCGGGTCCTCGACGGTGAACTCGTAGTGGATCGTGCGCTCGTCGGCCCGCGTGAAGCGCTCGACGACCCTGAACTCGTCCGACGGCGACATGCCGCGCAGCGTCTGGTCGGGGTGCAGGTTGGTGGTCTCGACGACGAGCGTGTCGCCCTCCCAGCGGCCCCACGAGTCGCCCATCCAAGGGCGGATGTGTCCAGGCAGGCGCCGCGGCTCTCCCAGCCGGATGATGCGGACATCGTGGACCATCTCGGTCATGATCATCACATGGTCCGGCGTCTGCACGATCGTGTAGTTGTTGTTGTAGAAGTAGTTCGGGAGCATGGGCGGGCCCGCGTTCGAGCCGAACGACATGATGCAGCGCTCCGCCAGGGGCCGGTTCTCGGGATTGTCGTAGGGGCCGAACCGACGCTCGAGGGCCCGCCGCTCAGCGAACCGCTCGCGTCCCTCGGCGCTCAGCGCGGGGATCCTGCCGTCGGGGGGATCGACGACGAGCGACGTCCTGGGCTCGCCGCCGAAGATCGCGACGCGCTCGCCGGCGTCGATGTAGAAGGCGTTGTAGCCGCCGGTGCCCCCCGACGCGGCGTCGAAGCGGGGGTCGCCGGTGAAGACGCCGCCGACGGGCGGCGCGTCGCGGTCGGGGTCGCTGTCGGCGTAGTCGTCGGCCCGTGCCGCTTCGAGGCGGCCCTCGATGCGCGCCACCTCGTCCCAGGTGTGGACCGGGCCCAGTCCCTCGGGGCGCTGGATGGGCGTGACGGTGGCGTTGGTCCAGTTGCCCTGCAGGTCGGGGTGCCCGAAGGCGGTGCGGGGGAGGACCCACTCGCGGGCGGCGCGTTCCGGCGCCTGGGCGGCTGCCGGCGGGACCAGGGACGAAGCCGCGCAGGCGGCCAGCAGGACGGCCGCGGCCAGGCGCGGGCGGGGGGCCGCGCGCAACGCCCGGCATTGCGCAGGCGACGCCGTGCGCCAAGTTAGGCCACTAGCGGCGAATGGGGTTCTTGCGAAGATGTCCATACATCAGCTCCTCCACGAACTCGACGCACTTGAACTGCCCCAGCCGTGCGTTCGGATCGACGTTGCGATACAGCGGCATGCGGATCGTCCACGGGCGGGAATAGGTGTCGGGATCGGCCAGCTCGGCCTCGTACAGAATGTGGTCGGGACCGGTCATGGCGTAGCGCTCGGTGACCGTGAGCCCGGGACTGTGGTGGTTTCCGGCGCGGTCCAGCCAGGTCTGGCCGTTGAAGCCGGTGACCTCGACGACGAGCGTGTCGCCCTCCCAGCGGCCCACGGACTGGCCCATCCACGAGTCGACCTGCGGCGGCCCGGGGTCTTCGAGGTACACCTCGCGCATGGCGCCCGCGTACTCGTAGGCCATGAAGACCTTGGCGTCGCTGTGGAAGATCCGGAAGGGGAAGGGCATGTAGGTCGCGCGCGGGATGCCCGGCAGGTAGCACTTGATCTCGGGGTCGCGCTCGAGCCAGCGCTCGCGGTTCTCGTCGCGGAGCGCGCGGGCCTCGGCGAGGTAGGGGATCTCGCCGCCCACGACCACGCCGTAGCCGGAGGGGACGGCGCCGACCGCGCCCAGGGCGAGCACCTCGTCGGCTGGGACGGGGACGACGGGGCCGGGCTGCATGGCCAGCGCGGGGCGGGCGGCGTGCGGCTCGATGTCCCAGTGCGCGTTGCCCAGGGCCTGCCACAGGCCGTTCAAGTCGGGGCGGCCCGCGGGGGTGCGCGGGATGTCGTCGGCCTGGGTGCAGGCCGAGGCGGGCAGGGCCAGGGCGAGGAGGGCGGCGAGGGGGCGGTTCATGGGGGGCAATATGGGGGCGCGGGCGGGTGCCGGGCCAGCTACCTGGGGGCGAAGGCGAGCAGGAGGTTGCCCGCCATCTGTCCGAACGTCGAGTAGCCGCTGTTGACGAAGAGCATGCCCCCGGCGACCACCGGGCCGGGGCCGTCGATCGCGCCGCCCCTTCCGGGCACGCCGTTCGTGGTCTCGGTGACGTCCGTGGTGTCGAAGTCCCACAAAATGCGCCCGTCGGCGGCGGCGTAGGCCCGGATGTGCCCGTCCAGCCCCCCGGCGAAGACGACGCCGGGGATGGCGGCGGCCCCGGCGGAATTGGCGACGAAGCACCCCTGCTTCCCTTCGCAGGCCTCCTCGGGCGGCGGCGTGCTCCACGCGACCGCGCCGGTCGCCAGGTCGAGCGCGAACAGCCCCGGCGCGGGGTCGTGGTCGGGGTTCACGTCGACGATCACCGCGCCGCGGTCCGAATTCGGGGCGTACGCGTACCGGCCGTCGGTGGCCATCCCCCAGTGAATGCCGCCCAGCGCGCCCCCCTTGCCGATCTGCGTCGACCACAGGACCGCGCCGTCGTCGTCGGGGTCGAGGGCCCAGACGGTGCCGGACTTCTGGCCGACGACGAGGATCTCCCTGCCGTCGGGGCGCTCGACGAGCATGGGCGACATGCCGAAGTCGAGGTCGGGGCCGGGGGGAGCCGGGCAGTTCTGGCGGAAGCGCGCCGAGGTGCACGCCATGTTGAAGGCGTCGTCGGGCGTGGCCTGGAAGGACCACGCGAGCGCTCCGGTCTCGGCGTCGAGCGCAAGGATCGCGTCGCTGCGCTCGGCGGCGGGCCGGGTGTAGCTCTGGCCCGTTCCGACGTAGACCAGGCCGCGCGCGGCGTCGACGGTGGGGCTCGACCACACCGGCGCGCCCGAGGGCGCCCACAGCTGGGTGCCGATCTCGTTCGCGCCCGCCTCGTCCGGGTAGCCCGCGATGACGCGGTGGTACCAGAGGACGTCGCCGGTCCGGGCGTCGAGGGCGGCCACGGCGCCCGACGAGGTGCAGCACTCGTAGCGCGGGTCGCCCGACATGGTGATCTCGCGCGACGCGATGGGGACGAAGAGGCGCCCGTCGTGCAGGGCGGGGCTGCCGGTGGCGGTCGACGCGGCGTGCCAGCCGACGCGGTGCTTCCAAAGCAGCTCGCCGGTCGCCATGTCGAGCGCGTAGACCCGGGTGTCGAAGTCGACGAAGAAGGCGGCGGGACGACCCTCGGGCCCTTCGCCCGCGAGCACCGCGCCGCGAACCGTGGTGTCGGCCTCGTATTGCCAGCGGACGCATCCGGTGGCCGCGTCGAGGGCCAGCACTTCGCCGAAGGTTCCGCCGACGAGCAGGAGGTCGCCGATCACGGTGGGCCTGGTGCGAGACTGGACGGCGTCGGGGAAGGCGAAGGCCCAGCGCAGCTCGAGGCCTGGCACGTCAGCGGCGGCCAGCCCCGCCCGCGCCTCGGGCTGGAATCCGGTCGCCTCCAGGTTCCCCCCGAACCCCATCGACGAGATGGCGCCCAGGTCCGGCGCGGTCCAGCCGCGCGTTGCGCAGAAGGCGGCCTCGGGCAGGAGCTCGGCGGTGTACGCGCGGCCGGTCAGGTACTCTGCCAGGCGCACGCGCTGGTCCCGCGTGAGGTCGGCCCCTTCGGCCTGCATCACCCCGTCTTCGAGCGAGGCGACGATCGCGCGGGGCGACAGCGTCCGCAGCATCTCGAGCCCGGGCGTGCGCCCGTCGCTCACTTCGGCGTGGCAGCCGCCGCACGCCTCCTCGTAGAGCGCGGCCTGGGCGCTGGAATCCCGCTCGGGGTCGTCCTGGGCGTGGGCGGCGGCCCAGGGCGCGGGCGAGGCCGGGGCGGCGGCCAGGGCGGCTGGGGCGGCGGCCAGGACGGCCAAGGCGGCCGCCACGCTACCCTGCAAAACGCAGAATCCCCGCAGGCCCGGGGATGAACCCATGGACCTGCGGGGATTTGCTTGAACCTGCCGCAACCCGGCGCGAAGACCGCTTACGGCGCGAAGGTTTGGATCGACTTTCGGCTCAGTTGCCGAAGCGGCGATCGCTCGCCCTTGCCGGGTTGGGCTGGGTACTGGGACTAGACAAGGGATCACCTCCTTTTCAAGGGTTTGACATCGGGCGGGACACCTGGGTCCTGCCGAACCGGAAAGCCGCTTGCGGCTGTCCGGCAGCTCGGTCCGCTTTGGACCGCCGTGAATGTACACTGATCGGGGCGGATGGGGCAAGTGGCCTGTCGATTGGAGTCGCCCGTCGGTCGGCATCGTTGGTTGACCGGCCCGCCGGCCGCCGCGCCTACGCCGCCCGGTACGCCCGCAGGAACGCGAGCACGCTGACGATCGCGGCGACCGCGATCCAGATCACGCCCCAGGTCATGGTCGGCACGCCTGTGATTTCGGCCAGCATGGCCGCGTCCGACCGCAGTTCGGGGCGGTCCAGCACGTCGCTCTTGATGTCGAGTATGGCGTACAGGCAGCTGGTGAGCCCCAGGGTGGTCATCAGCACGCGGCTGGCGCCCGACGACAGCTTGCGCCCCGCAACCATGAGCGTGGCCCCGAAAGCCAGACCGAAGACGAGACCGAAGCCGTTCCGCACATAGAGTGCGGTCAGGAGGAAGACCAGCGCGCCCACCAGGAAGACGAGCATCTGGTTGGGGAGGCGCCGCACCCCGGTCGCGGCGAGCAGCGCCACGCCCCAGAACAGGCTGCCCAGGTAGCCTGCCGAAAGCGTGATGAACGCGTTGCCGCCCCCGCAGTAGCACGCGCCGCCCTGGTAGGGGTCGAGGACGATCTTCTCGATCGTGCCGCCCGTGGCGAGCGAGGCGATCCCGTGGCTGATCTCGTGCAGCATCACCACGAAGATCTTGAGCGGATAGATGGCCGGCGTGTCCCAGAGAAGCCACAGGGCCACGAAGTAGATGGAGAAGCCCGCGAGGAACGTCAGCTTCCTCCTCGCGGTCGAGGATGTCGTGTCGGCGGTCATGGTCATGGCTCCGGCTGTCGTGGATCCGGTTTCATGGATTCGGGTCCCTGGCTGAGATACGCGGCCGGGCGGGTCGCGGTTGCCGGGGGGTGTTTCAAACGGCGCCGCACAGCGGTTGCCGCCCTTCTATTGTTGGCGCATCCGCTCCAGTTGGGTAGGTTGGACCCGATGCGTTCCAGTCCAGCCGGAGGTGCCTGGTGAGAAGAAACAACGCGGTTGCGGTCGTTTTGCTGGCCGCCGCGGCCTGCGCGGTCCCCGACCTGCCAACCCCCGAAGTCGGCGAGGCCGCGCCTCCGTTCGAGGCGACAACGCTGGACGGTGCGGAGGTAACGAGCGCCGACCTGCTGGGCGCACCCTACATGCTGAACATCTGGGCCACCTGGTGCGCCCCCTGCCGCGAGGAGATGCCCGAGCTGCAGGAGCTGCACGACGCCTACCGGGACGCAGGCTTCCAGGTCGTGGGCGTGAGCGTCGACGACCGGGGCGCCACGGACCAGATCCGCGCGTTCACCGAAGAGATCGACATCTCGTTCCCGATCTACCACGACCCCTCGTGGGAGATCATGGACTCGTACCTGCTCCTCGGGCTGCCCGGGAGCTTCCTGATCGACGCGGACGGACGGATCGCGCGCAAGTGGACCGGACCGTTCCGCCCCATGGAACCGGACGTTCAGGAGGACGTTCGGGCCCTGCTTTCCGACCAACAGTGACGGCGGCCGGCCCGCGTTGACGGTTGTGGCGACATGTTGCTACTTTGACCCCATGCGATCCATCGGAATCAGAGCTTTGAACAGCAAGCTGAGCGAGTATGTTCGGCTGGCCGCTGGCGGCGAGGTCGTCCTCGTCACCGACCGGGGGCGCGTCGTGGCCGAAATCGGCCCTCCGCGAGCGGAGCGGAGCCCCATGCTGGCCGACGCCATGCTTGCGGACGCGGTGCGGAAGGGTTGGTTGACTCCCGCGCTCTCATCGGGATCCCAACCCTCACGCGGCGGGCCCCCGGAAGTGCCCTTGTCGACGTTGCTCGGTGAGCTCGATGGTGACAGAAGCGAACGGTGATCTACGTTGACACCTCGGTCGCCTTGGCCCATTTGTTCGCTGAGGACCGGCGACCCCCTCCTTCGCTGTGGACCAACGCCCTGATTTCGAGTCGCCTGATCGAGTACGAGATCTGGACACGCCTGCATGCCCGGGGGGCTCCGGCGCCGCGCGTTGAGGCTGCGAGGGAGATGCTCGCTCGCATCTCGCTATTGGAACTTGCGCCACCAGTTCTGGCACGCGCCCTTGAACCATTCCCGGCGCCTGTGCGCACTCTAGACGCGCTGCATGTCGCGTCGTGCCTGTTTCTGCGCGACCGGGGCCAGCCCGTAGAGCTCGCCAGCTACGATCGTCGGATGGTGGAGGTGGCCCGCGCCCTCGGCATAGGGCTGCGGGATCTGCCCTGACGCCGTGAACGCGCTGCCCCGCGGCTACATGCTCGACCGGGCCACGCAGCCGCGGCCCTGGGACATGATCGTGGTGGGCGGGGGCTGCACCGGCCTCGCGACCGCCCTCGACGCGTCGGCGCGCGGCTACCGCACCCTGCTGGTCGAGCGCGGCGACTTCGCCGGCGGCACATCGAGCCGCAGCACCAAGCTGATCCACGGCGGCGTCCGCTACCTGCGCAGCGGCCAGATCGGGCTCGTGCATCGCGCGCTTCGCGAACGGCACCGCCTGGCCGCCAACGCGCCGCACCTTGTCCGCAGTCTACCCATCGTGGTGCCCGCGTACCGCCGATGGGAGCGCCCCTGGTACGGCGCCGGGCTCAAGCTCTACGACGCGCTGGCCGGGCACCGCAGGCTGGGTTCCTCCCGCATCCTGGGCCGCCGCGACTGCCTGAGCCGCATCTCGACGCTGCGGGCCGCTCGGCTCCGCGGGGGCGTCCTCTTCCACGACGGCCAGTTCGACGACGCGCGCCTTGGATGGGCCCTCGTCCGCACCGCGGCCGCGCTTGGGTGCGTCGCCCTGAACTACGCGGAAGCGGCGGGGCTGGTCGAGGCGAGGGGGAAGGTGAAGGGAGTGAGGGTGCGAGATCTCGTCGGCGGCGACGAATGGGTTGCCCGCGGGGCGGTTGTGGTCAACGCCGCGGGTCCATTCGCCGACACCCTGCGACGGATGGACGAGCCGCGCGTGGCGCCCTCGGTCGTGCTGAGCCGCGGCGTGCACATTGTGGTGAGCAGCGCCTTTCTGCCCGGGAACACGGCCCTGCTGGTCCCCTCGACCGACGACGGCCGCATCCTCTTCGCGATTCCCTGGCACGGGCACGTGCTGATCGGCACGACGGACGTGCCCGTGGCCGAGCCCACGCGCGAACCCGTCCCCAGCGCGGCCGAGGTGGACTACCTGGTCGACCACGCCCGACGCTACCTGACCCGTCCCATCGCGCCGGCCGACATTCTTTCGGCGTGGGCCGGGCTGCGGGGCCTCGTCGCGTCCGGCGGCGGCGAGGACACCGCCGCGCTCTCCCGCGGCCACCGCGTGTCGGTCTCCCGGCGCGGCCTGGTGACGGTCACGGGCGGCAAGTGGACCACCTGCCGCCGCATCGCGCAGGACGCGGTCAGCATGGCCGCCGACGCGGGGGGGCTGTCGCGCGTCGCGTCGGTGACGGCGCGGCTCGCCCTGCACGGCTACTCCACGCGCCGGGACGTCGGCTATCCCGGCAGCGTGTACGGCGCCGACGCCGACGCGATCGGCAAGATCGAGGCCGGGGACCCGACTCTCGGCGCGCTCATGCACCCGGCCCTGCCGTACCGCCTGAGCCACGCGGCGTGGGCGGCGCGCAGCGAAATGGCGGTGCGGCTCGACGACGTGCTTGCGCGCCGCACCCGCGCGCTGTTCCTGAACGCGCGGGCCGCCGTGGCTGCCGCGCCGACGGTGGCGGGCGTGATGGCGCGCGAGCTGGGGCACGGCGACGACTGGGCGGGCGCGCAGGTCGAGTCTTTCGACGCGCTGGCGAAGCGCTACCTTCCGGCGAGCGCCGCCGCCGGCGCGCAACAGGCGAGCGCCGATGCGTCGAGCGCCGATGCACCGCCCGCCGATGCACCGCCCCCCGAACGCAGCCGGGACTTGTTCCACGGGCTGCGCTAGACGACCATGTGACCATGCACAATGCCATGTCCGATTCGCCCGCACGTCCCGGAAGCGACGAATGCGCCGAGTTCTACCGGCCCTACGTTGCCGCGGCCGAGGCGCCGCTGCTGGCGGGGCTGTCGCACGACGCCGACGCCTGGCGCACCATGCTCGCCGCCGTGCCGCCGCACCGGGAGGGCCACCGCTATGCGCGCGGCAAGTGGTCGGTGCGCGAAGTTGTCGGCCATGTCATCGATGCCGAGCGAACGTTCTGCGTGCGGGCCCTGGCGTTCGCCCGCGGGGACCGGTCGCTCTTTCCTTCATTCGACGAAAACGCCTATGTAGCGGCCTCGGGGGCCGACCGTCGCACGCTTGCCAGCCTGGCAGAGGAGCTTTCGGCGGTGCGTGCGGCCACCGTGCTGCTCCTCGACAGCTTCGACGAAGACGTTTGGGACCGGCGCGGCACGGCGAGCGGCTGCGAGTTCACGGTGCGGAGCCTGGCGTGGATCATCGCGGGGCACTCGCGGCACCACAGGCAAGTCGTGGCGGAGCGGTACCTGGCCGGGTCCTGATGCGCGCCCGGCGACTCGACGGACCATGAGGGCACCATGCACTTTCGCGTAATCTCCCGGGCCGAGGTCCTGTCGCTGATCGGCATGCGCGACGCGATCGACGCCATGGCGCGGGCCTTCGGGCAGCTGTCCGCGGGCAAGGTCGAGATGCCGGTGCGGGTGGTGCTGGAGTCGGGCGACGGGTTCTCGCTCTTCATGCCCGCGCGCCTGGGGGCGACGGGGGGCCGGGGAGACGGGAAGCCGGGCGAGCGGGGGGACAGGATCGGGGGCGACCGGGGCGCCAAGATCGCGTCGCTGTTTCCGGGCAACCGCGACAGGGGGCTGGCGACGATCAACGGCGTGATCATGATGCTCGACGACGAGACCGGGATGCCCGCCGCGATCATGGACGCGGGAGAGCTGACGGCGCTTCGGACGGCGGCGGCGGCGGGGCTGGCGGCCAGGCTGCTGAGCCGGGCCGAGTGTCGGGTGCTGACCGTGTTCGGCGCGGGCGCGCAGGCGCCGTGGCAGATCGAGGCGATCCGCGCGGTGCGGCCGATCGACGAGGTGCGGGTGGTGTCCCGGGGCGGCGCGTCGGCGCGCCGGCTGGCCGGGTCGCTCGAGGGGGTCGAGGCGCGGGCGATGACCGACCCGGGCCGGGCGGTGGACGGCGCGGACATTGTCGTGGCCGTGACAACGGCGGACGCGCCCGTGTTCGACGGCTCGGCGCTCCCGGCGGGGACGCACGTCAGCGGCAGCGGCAGCTTTCAGCCGCACACGCGCGAGGTGGGGGGCGAAGTGGTGGCCCGGGCGCGGGTCGTCGTCGAGGAGCGCGAGGCGGCGCTCGAAGAGGCGGGCGACCTGATCATCCCGATCGAGCAGGGCCTGGTGACGGCCGACGTGATCGACGCCGACCTGGGCGAGATCGTCAACGGCGACGCTCCCGAGGGGAACGCGGGCCGCGAGCTGACCTTCTTCAAGTCGGTGGGCACGGCGGTCCAGGACGTGGCGATCGGCGCCGAGGTGCTGCGCCGTGCCGAGGCGGAGGGGGTGGGGCGGGTGGTGGAGCTGTAGCAGGCCGTGGACTGCTAGCCAGCGCGTGAGCCCTCCCCCGGCCCCGCCCCGCGACCGCGCATGGGTCGAGGTCCGCACGGCCGCCCTGCGCCGCAACCTTGACAGCCTCGGCGAGGCGGCGGGCCCGGACATCAGGCTGATCCCCATGGTGAAGGCCGACGGCTACGGCCTCGGCGTCGAGCGGATCGTCGAGGCCCTGCGCCCGGCGCGCCCGTTCGGCTGGGGCGTCGCCACGATCGCAGAGGGCCTCGAGCTCCGGCGCCTGGACGTGCGCGCGCCCGTGATGATCTGCGCACCGGTCCCGCCCGCCGACCTCGCCCGCGCGGTCGACGCCGCCCTAGTCCCCTCCATCTCGGACCTCGACAGCCTGGCGGCCCTGCGGGACCTTGCCCGCCGCGCTCCCGCGGCCCCCATCCCCTTCCAGCTCGAAGTCGACACCGGCATGGGCCGCGCCGGCCTCCCCCCGGCCGTCGCGGCCTCGGCCCTCGCCCCCCCCGCCCCCCGCCACCCATCCCCGCCGCCGCCCCACCACCCCTCCCCACCCGGCCTCCGCCTGTTCGGCGTCTTCACGCATTTGCACTCGGCCGACCAGCCCGACCTTTCCAGCGCACGCGAGCAGATCGCCCGCTTCGACCATTTCATCTCCGGCCTGCGGCGTGCCGGCGCTCTCCCCCCGGACGCCCTCGTTCACTGCGCGAACAGCGCCGGCGCGCTGCGGCTCGCGTCCCGCACGGCCAACGCGGCCCGTCCCGGCCTCCACCTCTACGGCGCGCATGTCGGCGATCCCCGCCGCCGGGCCGAGCCCGTCGTCGCGGTCCGCGCTCGCGTGCTGCTCGTGCGCGACGTGCCCCCGGGCGCCACCCTCGGCTACGGCGGGACGTACACCGCGCGCGGCCGCGAGCGCTGGGCCTCGGTGGGGATCGGCTACGCCGACGGCCTCCCTCGCGCGCTCGGCAACCGCGGCTCGGCGATTCTGCACGGTCGCCGCGTGCCCATCGTGGGCCGGATCTCGATGGACACCACGGTGGTGAGGGTGTCGCGGGACCCGGAGGGCGCCGACGCCCGCGACGCCCGCACCGCCCAAGACGCCCGCGCCGCCCGCACCGCCCGCGACGCCCCCGACGCCCGCGCCGCCGCGCACCGGCCCCCGCCCGCCCCCGGGCCCGGCGATGTCGTTACCTTTGTCGGTCGTGACGGCGGGCTCGAAGTGCCCCTAGAGGAGGTCGCGGAGCTGGCCGGCACGATCCCCTACGAGATCCTGACCGGACTTTCGCGGAGACTGCCCCGAGTCTCGGTATAGCGCCTATGACCGTCGACCTGCTTGCTGCCCGCGCGCGCGCCTCGCTCGCGAACGCGTACGCGCCGTATTCCCGCTTCCGGGTGGGGGCGGCCGTCGAGTCCGTCGACGGCGCCGTGTTCTCCGGATGCAACGTCGAGAACGCCTCGTACGGTCTCACCATCTGCGCCGAGCGTTCGGCGGTGGCCCAGGCCGTCGCCAGCGGGCATCGCCGATTCCGGCGGATCGTGATCGTCGCCGATGCGGACCGCGCGGTGGCCCCGTGCGGCGCGTGCTGCCAGGTGATGGCCGAATTCGCCGCCGACACCCAGGTCGTCAGCTTCGGAAGGACCGAGGAAAAGCGCTGGCAGCTGACCGAACTGCTTCCCCACGCCTTCGACCTGAACAAAGCTGTCAAGCGCAGAAACGTAAAGCAGACATGACATTTTGTAATGTTAACATGACATTCCGACGGCGGACGCGGCCAGTCGGCGTCCATGGCCGTCGGCGGAAGCCCGGGCCAGCCGGAGCGCATCGTCGTGGGCGTGCGCCGCGGCCGGCCTGGGTGCATCGCCGCCGCATGGGCGCTGGAACGCTGGCCGCGGGCTTCCTCTTCGCCCTCCTCGCGGCGGCCTGCACCGAGCTGCTTCCCACCGCCGAGAGCGACGACCTCGTGCGGGGCGGCGTTGCCGTCGAGGTCCGGCTCCCCGCGAGCGACTTCCTCGACCGCGTGCGCGTCTACGGCGGATACGGTCGCGCTTCGGAGCTGGGCGGGGGGTTCATCGCCCACCGCTTCGGCGAAGGCGCCGACCCCGCTGCGGACCCGGGCCTCGAAGCCGCCACGCTGCTGCGCTTCGGCCGCTACCCCGCGGTCGTGACGGTCAGCGACACCACCGGAACCAGCCGGCCCGACTCCTCGCTCACCTTCCTCTCGGCGCGCATCATCGCCCGGTTCGACACGCTGGGCAGCGTGCACTCCGGTCCCGTCGCGATCCAGGCCAACGCCACCACCGAGGCCTGGGACGGGGTCAGCGCGACCTGGGAGCACGCCGTCGACACGCTGCTGCACCGTGTGCCCTGGTCCCGGCCGGGCGGCGGCGAGCTGCAGGAGATGGGCGAATGGGAGTGGGATCCCGAAGCGGGAGACTCGCTGATCATCGAGCTCGACTCGGCGCAGGTCGCCGCCTGGGCCGACACGACCGACCTCCGGCGCGGCGTCCGCCTCAGCACCGAGGCGCCGGGCGTCAGGCTTCAGCTGCGTTCGGCGCTGATGTGGATCGACACGCGGCCCAGCCTCAACCCCGACACGCTCATTCAGGTCCTGGCGGGAACCGACAACATCACCTTCATCTACGACCCCATCCCGTCCGCTCCCGGCAACGGCATGCGCGTCGGCGGAGCCCCCGCGTGGCGCACCGTCCTCGACCTCGACATTCCGGCCGCGCTGAACGGGCCGCCGGAGCTCTGCGCCCAGCTCGGGTGCCCGCTCGAGCTCAGCGAGGACCACATCTCGTATGCGGCGCTGCGCCTCACGACCCGGGCGGAACGGGCCGCGTTCGCGCCCTCGGACACGATCAGCATGGACCTGCGCATGGTGATGGTGCCCAACGTGTTGCCCAAATCGCCGCTGGGGCCGTCGCTTTCGGGCATCGCGGGGGTGGTGCTGTCGCCCGAGTGGTTCGCGCCGCCGGGCGGGCACGTCGTCGAGGTCCCGGTCGCGGGGCTGTTGCAGGACCTGCTGCGCGGCGAAGACAGCGACGGCGATCCCGTGAGCAGCACCGTGGCGCTGCTGTCCGCCTTCGAGCCGCTCTCGATCGAGTACGCGTCGTTCGAGGGGCTGGGCCCTGCGCCCGAGGGCGTCCCGCGTCCCGGCGAGCCCGAGCTGCGCCTGATCCTCAACTACGTGCGCGGGAGCGGCTGACCATGCGACGCACGCTCCTTCTCGCGCTGGCGCTCGCGCTCGGCCCGGGCGCCGCCCCGCCCTCCGCCGCCGCCCAGTCCTTCCTGGGCTTCCGCGCGCTCGGCGTCCCCATCGAGGCTGCGGGCGCGCGCGCCCTGTCCCTGGGCAACCTCGGGATCGGGCTGCCCAACATTGCCCTGTCGCCCAGCGATCCGGCCGCGGCGGCGCGCCTCGTGCTGCCCACCGTCACCGTCTCGATGCAGCCCTCGTGGGGCGACTACACCATGGGCGACCAGAGCGGCGCGACCAACACCACGCGCTTCCCGCTCGTCGCCATCGGCTACCCCGCGACCGACAGCGGCGTGGTCACGCTCTCGCTCGCGGGGCACATGGAGCAGCGCTGGATCGGCCTGCGCAACCAGGTGGTGCGGCTCGGCGGCGTGGACGTCCCCATCGAGGACAGCTTCGAAACCGACGGAGGCACCTCGGTCGCCCGGCTCGGCTGGGCCCAGCCCGTGGCGCGGTGGCTCACCGTCGGGGCCAGCGCGGGCCTCTACGTGGGACGCCTCAACCAGGTGTTCGACCGCGGGCTGGACTCGCTCGTGGTCGGGACCGAGGTGCGGCCCTACCGCGAGACGTACCAGTGGGGCTACAGCGGCCACACCTTCTCGGCCGGCGTCGGGCTCGACCCCCACCCGCTCGTCCACCTCGGGGGCGCCGTGGAGTGGTCGTCCGACCTGACCGAAACCCCCGACGAGGACACCCAGAGCGGGGTCAACACCTACGAGATCCCGCTCAAGGTCTCGGTTGGCGCGACGGCGGGGCTCACGCAGCGGCTTCTCTTCAACAGCTCGCTGGTGTACCAGGACTGGTCCGGAGCGCAGGGCTTCGCCGACGGCGTGACCAGCGGCCGCAAGGTGAGCTGGGGCGCCGGGATCGAGTGGCGGGCGGTGCAGCAGGAGTTCCGCAGCCTGCCGGTCCGGGTCGGCTACCGGCGCGGCTCGCCGCCCTTCCGCTTCGATGCGCAGGATCCCGCCGAGAGCGCGTGGTCGTTGGGTGTGGGGATCAATCTGGTCGAGCTCGAAGGCACCCCGTTCGGCTGGATCGACCTGGGCGTCGAGCGGGCCACGCGCACCAGCCTGCCCCTCGACGAGTCCTTCTGGCGAGGCACGATCTCGCTGGGAATCTCGCGGCTCTGACGGCAGGGAGCTCCCAGGTGCGCGCGATGCGGGTCCACTACAAGACCTTCGGCTGCAAGGCCAACCAGTACGACACCGAGCGCATGCGCCAGCGGATCGAGGCCCAGGGCGCCGGCGCGCGCACGACCGACTTCGAGGCGGCCGACCTCTGCGTGGTCAACACGTGCACGGTCACCAACCAGGCCGACGCCGACGCGCGGCGCTTCATTCGCAGGGTGGCGCGCGGCAACCCGGGCGCGCGCATCGTCGTGGCCGGGTGTTCGGCCGTGCTGCGCGCCCGCGACTATCGCGCGATGGACGAGGTGGGCGCGGTGGTCGAAGGGCACGACCCCGCCGCCGTGCTGGCCGCGGTCGGGCGGGCGTGGCCGCGCGCCGGCGCGGCCGCGCGAGCCGACCGCGCCGCCGGACCAGGCGTGGCCGCGCCGTCCGGCCGCGCGGCGCGGGGGCCCGCCTCCAGCCTCGTCCAGCTCGACCGCGCCCGCCCGCTCCGTCGCCGCGCCGGCGCGACCCGCGGCTGGCTCAAGGTGCAGGACGGGTGCGACCGCAAGTGCTCGTTCTGCGCCACTCGCCTGGCCCGGGGCCGGAGCCGCAGCCGCCCGCCGGGCGAAGTCGTCGCCGAAGCGCGGGCGCTGGCCCGCAACCACCCCGAACTCGTGATCACCGGGGTGCACATCGGCCACTACGGGCGCGACCTCGCGCCGCGCACGACGCTCGCCGCGCTGGTTCGCCGCCTCCTCGACGAGGTGCCGGGCCCCCGGTTCCGCCTCGGCAGCGTCGAGGCGACCGAGATCGACGACGACATGCTTGGCCTTCTGGCCGAGTCGTCCGGTTCCGGGGGCGGCCGCCTCGCCCCGCACCTGCACATGCCGCTCCAGAGCGGAGCCGACCCCGTGCTGCGCGGCATGCGGCGCTGGCACACGCGCGAGCAGTACCGCCGCCGCGCCCTCGACATCGCCGCCGCCGTGTCGCCGCTCGGCCTGGGCGCGGACATCATCACCGGCTTCCCGGGCGAGACCGACGCGGACCACGCGGCCACCGCCAGCCTCGTCGACGAGCTCCCGTTCACCTACCTCCACGTCTTCCCGTGGTCGCCGCGCGAGGGCACCGCAGCCGCGGACATGCCGGGCCGTCCGCCGCAGCGCGCCGCGTGGGAGCGCGCCCGCGAACTGCGCGGCATGGGGGCCGACAAGGGCGCGCGGCACGCCCGCAGGCGCGGAGGGGCCAGGGTGGAGGTGGTGATGGAGGGCGACGGCGGCACCGCGCTCACGGGCGACTACATGAGGGTCGCCGTGGGGTCGCGGCGACCGGCGGATCACCGCCGTCTCCACGCGGGCACGCTCTCGCCCGATGGCTCCCGCGTCTCGCTGGCGCCCTCCAGCCCCGCCGCCGCCCCATGAACGCGCGCCCCCGCTCCGCCGCCCCCGCCGCCCCGCTGCGACGCCGGCCCCCTCCGTCCCCCGCCGCCCCATGAAGGCGCGCGCGTACGTCGAGACCTACGGCTGCCAGATGAACGTCTCGGACGGCGAGCTGATGGAGGGCGTGCTCGACGCCCACGGCTACGAGATCGTGAGCGAGCCCGACGAGGCCGACGTCGTGCTGGTCAACACCTGCGCGATCCGCGAGCACGCCGAAACGAGGGTCCTGGGCCGCGTGGGACAGCTCAACGCGCTGAAGCGCGAGCGCCCCGGGATGATCCTCGGCGTCACCGGGTGCATGGCGCAGCGGATGGGCGAGGACCTGCTGGCCAAGGCGCCCTACGTGGACCTCGTGATGGGGCCCGACGGATACCGGGGCCTGGGCGGCGCGCTCGACGAGATACGGGGCCGGGCGACCGAAGCGCCAGGCGCCGGCGATGGCAGCCGCAAGAGGCTCTCGGTCCTCGACCTCTCCCTGGACGAGAACTACCGGGGGCTCGAACAGCGCCGCCGCTCGACCGTCAACGCCTGGATCCCCATACAAAGGGGCTGCAATCACAGGTGCACCTTCTGCATCGTGCCCTACGTGCGCGGATCGGAGAAGAACCGCGACGCGGACGAGATCCTGGACGAGGTCGGGCGCGTGGCCCGCGACGGGATCACCGAGGTCACCCTGCTGGGCCAGACGGTGAACTCGTACCGGCAGGGCGAATTCTCGTTCGCCCGCCTCCTCGAAGCGGTGGCGCGCGTGCCCGGGATCCGTCGCGTGCGCTTCACCTCGCCGCACCCGAACGACGTGACCGAGGATCTGGTGCGGGTCATGGCGCGCGAGGACGCGGTGTGCGAGCAGTTCCACCTGCCCGTGCAGTCGGGGAGCAACCGGGTGCTGCGCCGCATGCTCCGCCGCTACACGGCCGAGACGTTCATGGAGAAGGTCGACCTGATCCGCGCCGCGATGCCCGACGTCGCGCTTTCGACCGACGTGATCGTCGCCTTCCCCGGCGAGAGCGACGACGACTTTGAGCGGACGCTCGACCTGCTGGGGCGCGTCAGGTTCGACGAGGCCTTCACGTACAGGTACTCGCCGCGCGACGGCACGCCCGCGACGCGCCTGCCCGCGCGCCAGTTCATCGACGACGACGTGGGGCAGCGGCGGCTGGAGAGGCTGATCGAGACGACGCGCTCGATCCAGAAGGAGATCAACCAGGGCGAGGTGGGCCGCGTCGAGGAGCTGCTGATCGAGCGCGAGGCGCGCAGCGACGGGATGGTGCTGGGCCGCACCCGCCGGGGCAAGGCGGCGGTCGTGCCGGGGTCGCAGGACGAGATCGGCACCTACCTGACGGCGCGCCTGACCCGCACGACCGGCCCCACCTTCGTGGCCGAGCGGGTGGAGCGGGCGGAGGGGGTGGAGCGGGCGCTGCGGGCGCCGCGGGCGGAGCGGGTGGTGCGCGTGTGAGCCGCTTCTTCGGCTGGATCGCGCTGGCCGCCGTGGTTGCCGGGGGCATCGGGTTCGCGATCGCCAACGCGGGCCGCGAGGTGACGATCAGCCTCGGGCTCTTCGCGCTGTACGGGGTGCCCGTTACCTTCGTCGCCTTCGGCGGCATGGTCGTCGGGATGGCCGTCATGCTGGTCGCCGGCATCAACGCCGACCTCAGGGTCCGGCGGCTGCTTCGCAACCGCCACATGGAGGACAGCCAACAGCTTGCCGCGCGCGGCGATGGGCCGCAGGGCGAGCAGATCAAGGGAGAGAAGCTGCTGGAGTGAGGGGCGCCCCCCCGATCCTATGGACCGCCGTGGGCTTCGCCGCGGGAGCGGCAGCCAGCACGGCCATGGGGTTCGACCGGACCCTCGTCACACTCCTGATCGCAAGCTGTCCCATCCTGCTATGGCGCGGTCCCGAATCGCGCGCCTTGCCGCTGCTGCTCTGCTTCGTGGCGGGGCTGGCGTGGGCCACCGCCGACCGCCGGGCCATGGAGCGCTGCGCCCCGGCCGCTCCCGACGGCGCGCC
The DNA here is from genome assembly GCA_965221535.1 of Longimicrobiales bacterium. GTDB lineage: Bacteria > Gemmatimonadota > Gemmatimonadetes > Longimicrobiales > Gaopeijiaceae > Bin94. Next base: position 1,272,451 of record OZ244894.1, read on the forward strand.
CGCGCGGGTCGTCGGCTACTTCACAACGGTCAGCGACGAGGGCGCGTCGACGCTGCGGGTGCTGCGCGAAGGCGGCGGCGGTGGCGGCCGCTCGACGTGCGCGAGCGACGTGCGCGTCTACACTCGGGCCGACGCGCCGCCCGAGGCGCGCCCCGTCGTCGTCGAGGGGCTGTGGTTTCGCTCGGCGCGCTCCGACGGCACGGAGGCGGTCTACCTGAGCGCCTCGAGCATCGAGGAGGCGCCCGCGGCGGGGCCAGGCGCCGAGCCCGCGCCTCGCGTGCCCTGGCCGGTCCGGCTGCGCGCCGCCGTCCGGGGCCGCGCGGCCGATGCGGTGGACCGCCGGCTGGGCGGGCAGGCCGGGGTCGCGTCCGCTCTGGTGCTCGCCGAGCGCGACGGGATCCCGCGCGAGCTCTGGGACGCGTTCGCGCGATCGGGCACCGCGCACCTGCTGTCGATCTCGGGCTTTCACGTGGGCGTGATCGCGGCGCTCCTGGGCGCGGTCCTCTCCACAGCAGCCCTTCCGCCCCGCCGCCGGGCGGTCGGCATCGCCGTCGGCGTGTGGGCGTACGTGCTGGTCATCGGCGCGCCGACTTCGGCGACCCGCGCGGCCTGGATGACGACCGCCTTCGTGCTGGGGCGGCTGCGGCATTCGCCGGCGCGGGCGCTCGGCGCGCTCGGCCTGTCGATGCTGATGATCTCGCTGCTGCGCCCGGAGGCCGCGTCGAGCGCCGGCTTCCAGCTCACGGTCACGGGGACCGCGGGGATCCTGATCATGACGCGGTGGATCCTGAGCCACTGGCCGGCGCACCGGGGCAGGCAGTGGATCGCTTCGCCGGTGGCGGCCGGGATCGGGGCGTCGGTCTTCACGGCGCCGGTGCTCGCGTACCACTTCGGGCAGGTGCCGCTGCTGTCGCTGCCCGCGTCGATTCTGCTGACGCCGATGGTGGCCGCAGCCGTCCCGGGCGTGATCGCGGCGATCGTAATGGATGTGCTGCACGTTCCCGGCGCCGCCGTCGCCGGGATGGGCGCCGAGGCGCTGCTCTGGACGGTCACGCGCGTGGCCGCGTGGCTGGGCGCGCTCCCCGGGACGGTGGCCATGGTGACGGCGCGCGAGGCCGCGCTCCTCACGGTCGGCGGGATGCTGCCGATGCTGCTCGGCCACACGACCTGGCGCATCCGCCCCGTGGTGCGTAGCGCGGTGTGCGCGGTGTCGGCCTTCGCCATGCTCTGGGCCGGGCAGGCCGCGCTGTCGGTCGCGGGGCGGGGAACGCTGCAGATCGCCGCGATCGACGTGGGGCAGGGAGACGCCATCGCGATTCGCACCCCGAGGGGACGGTGGATGCTGGTGGACGCCGGGCCGCGCGGCATGGGCGGCCATGACGCAGGCTTGACGCGCGTGGTGCCGTACCTGAACGGGCAGGGAGCGCGCCGCCTCGAGGCGGTCGTGCTCACCCACCCCGACGAAGACCACGCAGGGGGACTGGCGGCGGTTCTGCGCAACGTGCGCACCGGGGCGGTGCTGGGACCCGGGCTGGGAAGCGGGCAGAGCGGGCACATGCTGGGGCTGGCGCAGGCGAGGGATGCGGGGGTGCCGTGGCGGCGCGCGGCCAGGGGAGACGCGTGGACGATCGACGGGGTGGTGTTCCGCGTGCTCAGCCCGCCGGGCGAGCCGGTCCTTGATCCCGGCCATCCCAACGACTGGTCGGTTGTGATGCACATCGAGTTCGGCGAGTTCTCGGCGCTGCTGATGGGCGACGCGGGCGAAGAGATCGAGTCCCGGGTGCTTGCCCTGCCCGGGCCGTCGGCGGAGTCCGGCCACGACGTCACGCTCCTCAAGGTCGGCCACCACGGGAGCATCACCTCGACGTCGGAAGCGCTGCTGGGTGCGGCGAGGCCCGAGTACGCCCTGATCCCCGTGGGCTCGCGCAACCGCTACGGCCACCCCGACCCGGTGGTTCTCGCCCGGCTGCGCGGCGCGGGCGCCCGCATACTCAGAACGGACGTGCACGGCACCGTCACCGTCACAGCCCGCCGCGACGGCGCGGTGACGGTGCGAACGGCGCGCGAGCGGTGAGGCGGACCTGGGCTTCCCCGGCGGCTTCGGCAGCCTTGCCCTAGCCCCTCCGTGCGACGACCTTCCCAAACATGCGCAGCAAAGTCGTCACCATCGACCGCCACATCATCGATCAGGAGCGCCTGCACCCGGGCGCCTCCGGTCGGTTCTCGGCGCTTTTGTACGACATCGCGCTCGCCGCCAAGATCATTTCGCGCGAGGTCAACATGGCGGGCCTCGTCGACGTGCTTGGCCGCACCGGCGACACCAACGTGCACGACGAAGAGGTGCAGAAGCTCGACGCCTTCGCCCAGGAGGTCATCTTCAAGGCGATGGACCACGCCGGGCACCTGTGCTGCATGGTCTCGGAGGAGTGCAGCCAGGTCATTGCCATTCCCGAGAGGTTCGACATCGGGCCCTACGTGCTGCTGTTCGATCCGCTCGACGGCTCTTCGAACATCAACGTCAACGTGTCCATCGGCACGATCTTCTCGATCCATCACCGGGTGTCGCCGCGCGGGCGCCCCGGCACCGTCGAGGACTGCCTGCAGCCCGGCTCCAGGCAGCTGGCCGCGGGCTACATCGTGTACGGCTCGTCGACCATGCTCGTCTACACCACGGGGATCGACCACGGCGTGCACGGGTTCACGCTCGACCCCTCGATCGGCGAATTCCTGCTGAGCCACCGCGACATCCGCATACCCGATCCGCCGGCCCGGATCTACTCGGTCAACGAGGCCTACTACGCGCGCTGGTCGCGCAACCAGCAGCGGCTGGTCGACCACTTCCGGGGACTCAACGGCGAGGGAGGCGGCGGCTACAAGTCGCGCTACATCGGCTCTCTCGTCTCGGACTTCCACCGGACGCTGCTTCAAGGGGGGCTCTTCATGTATCCTCCGGACGCGAACGCGCCGGGCGGAAAGCTCCGGATCCTCTACGAGGCCGCGCCCCTCGCCATGGTGTGCGAGGCCGCGGGAGGGCGCGCGTCGGACGGAAGCAGGAACATTCTGGACATCGAGCCGCAGGACCTGCACGACCGCACGCCGCTGTTCCTCGGCTCGGCGAGCCTGGTGGACCTTGCCGAGGACTACCTTGGCGGAAGGGTTGAGCAGCCATGTTCCGAGACGGGGGGGCGATCAACATGATGAGTCCGAACACATCCGGAGTTGCCGTTGCCGGCTTGGCCGTCCGCTGCCTCGTTGGCGCCGCACTGGCGGTCGCGAGCCTGCTGCCCCCCTCGGACGCACGGGCCCAGTCGGCCCGGCCCACCGCGACCATAAGCGAATTCAAGACCGGACCCGTCCACGAGAGCTTCCGGGTCCACATCACCTTCACCGAACCCGTCACGGGGTTTGGGCTCTCGGACGTGCAGCTCACGAACGCGACGGGCGCGAATTGGAGCGGCGGCAGCACCGCCGTCTTCTTCGCCTTCGACCTGGAGCCCGTTCAGGGTTTCGAGGGAACGGTTCGAATACACATCCCCGGCGGCGTGGCACATGGCGACGGCGGGCCGTCGGTCGCCGCGTCCCACAGCTTCAGGGTCGACAACCGCGTCCCCCGGGCCGTCAGCGCCGAAGTCAACCGCGCAACGCTCACGGTGCGGTTCAGCGAACGTCTGGACGAGGGCCGCGTGCCGCCCGCCCGGCTCTTCACGGTCGATGTGATCGACATCGACAACGACGTCGAGAGAGTGGCGGTCACCGATGTCGAGGTCGAGTGGGACGAGGTCGTGCTCACGCTGGAGAGCCCCGTGCGCCACGACGACTTCGTCGAGCTGGTGTACGACAACAACCATGTCAACGCGCTGCGGGACACGGTCGGCAACGTGGCGCCGGGGTTCGGGGTCGAACTGACGGTGCGCAACCGCACCGTGCCCGGGGCCGGATCGCCGGGCGCGCCGACGGGCCTCACGGCGAGGGCGGTCAGCGCGTCGGTGATCGAGCTGGACTGGGTGGAGCCGCAGGACCGCGGCGACACGGCGATCGAGGGCTACCGGATCGAGGTGTCGGGCAACGCCGGCACGACCTGGTCGGATCTTGTGGCCAACACGCGGGACACCGCGACCGCCTACCGCCACACGGGTCTCGGCGCGGGCGTGACCCGGCACTACCGCGTCTCGGCGATCAACTCGCTCGGCGCGGGCACGCCCTCGGCCGTTGCGAGCGCCACGACCGAGGGCCGGACCCCCACTCCCCCCACGGGTCTTTCGGCGACGGCCGACGGCACGTCCAGAATTCGGCTGGCCTGGCGGGCGGGCTTCTCCGGCACGGCCGGGCCGATCATCGGCTACCGGATCGAGGTGGCCAACTTCAGAACGGGTCCCTGGCGGGTGCTGGTGTCCGACACCCGCAGGCAGAGCACCTCGTACACGCACACGGGCCTCCCCGCGGGCACCACCCGCCACTACCGCGTCTCGGCGATCAACGCCGCGGGCGTGGGCGACCCGTCCGGCGTGGCCAGCGCAACCACCGAGCGCAGCGTGCCGGAAGCGCCCCAAAACCTCAGGGTGCAGCCAAGCGGATTCGGGCAGAACCAGGGCCTGCTGCTGACATGGACGCGCCCGGCCAGCGACGGGGGGAGCCGCGTGACAGGGTACCGGATCCAGGTGTCGCCCAACGGGTCGTCGGGGTGGATCGACCTGGTCGCGAACACGCGGAGCTCGACGACGAGCCACACGCACAGGGGCCTTCCCCCCGGGGTTGCCCGCCACTACCGGGTCGCCGCGATCAACGCCATCGGCACGAGCCCGTACTCGAACGTGGCCCGCGGCGAGACCCCGCCCGACCGCCCCGGCGCGCCGACCGGTCTGGGCGCCAGGGCGACCGGGCCGCGCAGCATCGCCCTGTCCTGGGGCCTGCCCAACAGCGACGGCGGCGCCCCGGTGACGGGCTACCGCATCTTCAGGCGCGGCCCGCGCGACAGCGACTTCATCCTGCACGGGACCGTGGAGGCGCCGACCACCAGCTTCGCGGACACGCGCGCGCTCCAGCCGGCCACCCCGTACAGCTACCAGGTGTCGGCGGTCAACTCGGCGGGCGAGGGACCACGGTCGTTGACGGCGCGGACGACCACGACGCCCGACGTTCCCGGCGCCCCGACCAACCTCACGGCCCGGGCCCGCGGCACGTCGGTCATCGACTTGGCGTGGACCGCGCCCGCCAGCGACCGCGGCGCACGGGTGATCGGGTACCGGATCGAGCAGTCGAACGACGGCAGCGCCTGGCGGATCCTGCGCTCCAACACGGGCACGACCTCGACGCGCTTCGCGCACGAGAACCTGCAGCCCGCGACCACGCGCTACTACCGCGTCTCGGCGATCAACTCGCAGGGGATCGGCGCGCACTCCAACGTGGCGCGCGGGACGACCGACGCCACGCTGCCCGGCACGCCCCGGAGCCTCTCGGCGACGGCGAACGGCACCTCGGAGATCCACCTCGAATGGCAGGCGCCCACAACCGACGGCGGCGCCGAGATCGAGGGCTACCGGGTCGAGGTCGCGGACGCCGCCGCCGGCCCGTGGCGGGACCTCTCGACGCACACGCGCGACGAGCGCACCAGCTACGCGCACACCGGCCTTGCGCCCGGCACCACCCGCCACTACCGCGTCTCGGCGATCAACCGGGTCGGCACGGGCCGGGCATCGCGGGTCGCGAGCGCCACCACCGACGCCACCGTGCCGGACCCGCCCACCGGGCTCACCGCCACCGCCACCTCGCCCACGCAGATCGACCTGGCGTGGACCGCGCCCGCCTACGACGGCGGCGCCGCAGTCGGCGGCTACCTCGTCGAGGTGTCGGAGGCCGGCCAGAGCTGGGCGACCCTGGTGGCCAACACGGGCTCGGCGGCCACCACGTACGCGCACACGGGGCTGCTTCCCGGCAGCCGGCGCCACTACCGCGTCTCGGCCATCAACTCGGCGGGCGCGGGCCGCCCTTCCGGCGTGGCTTCGGCGGCAACGGACGACCCGGTCGAGCGCGCGGGCAGGCTCAATGCGCGGGTGCTGCCGCACGTGGCCGCGACGATGACGTCGAGCACCGTCGGGGCGATCGCCCGGCGCATCGAGACAGTGGCGCGGGGGCACGGATTCGAGCGCCGCATGGACATGGGGGAGCTCTCCTCCATGGCCGCGAGCTTCGGGTCGCAGGGCTTGGCGGGCGCCGGGCCGCGACGCGACGGTCGCTCTGGTTCTTCCTCGCTCCTGGGCGGAACCTCGTTCCAGATGCCGATCGGCGCAGCCGGCGCGCCGCAGCTGGCGGGCTCGCCAGGCCAGGCCGCAGTCTGGGGCGCGGGCGAGTACAACCGCCTGGGCGAGCCGGGCGAGACGACGCTCGCGTGGAGCGGCGAGCTGGTGCACGCGCACGTGGGCGCCGACACGCGCGTGGCTGCGGACGTGCTGGCGGGTGTTGCGGCCTCGTACTCGGCGGGCGCGTTCGACTTCACCGACCGGACCGGCGCGGCCCCGGTCGAGGGGACCTACGGGACGGCCATGACAAGCGTGAATCCGTACTTGGCTTGGTTCCCCAACGTTCCCCGCAGCGCCGCATGGGCGACCGCCGGGTTCGGATGGGGCGACGTCGAGGTCGAGGACGGCCGCGAGGCGCTGAGGATCGCCCCCGCACGGATGATGACCGGCGCGGCGGGCGGCAGCTACGGGCTGGTCGAGACCGGGCTGGGCGGGATCAGCGTGAAGGCGGAAGCTTGGGCCGGGCGGGTCATGGTGGACGGGAGCGAGCGGATCGACTCGGTGACGCTGGCCATGCAGCGGGCGAGGCTCGCGCTGGAGTGGGCGCAGGGCTACCGCTCCGCGCGCGGCGACGAGGTCTCGATCCTGTTCGAGGGCGGCATGCGCTACGACAGCGGCGACGGCGTGAACGGCGCAGGCGGCGAGCTTGGCGGCGGCATGCGCTTCAACAGCACACGTCTGGGGCTGCACGTCGAGGGGCGCGGCAGGCTCCTGGTCTCCAGCCGGGCGGGCTACGAGGAATGGGGCTTCGGCGGCCTGATCCAGTTTGATCCGGCCACGCGCAACGAGGGGCTGTCGATCCGGCTGGCGCCTTCGTACGGCGACGCGGCGAGCGGCGTGCACGAGCTTTGGGACAGCGGCGTGGCCGATGCGCTGCACGGGCGCGACCTGGGCGCGGGCGTGAACGTGGACGCCCAGGTGTCGTACGGGCTGGCTGGCTTCCAGGGCACGCCGTTTGCGGGGCTGCGGGTTGCCGAAGGCGGCGCGCGGGCGTTCAGCAGCGGCGTGCGGTACGCCTTGCCGTCGGGGCTCGGCCTGTGGCTGGAGGGCACCCGGCGCGAAAGCGCGCTGGGCGCCGCCGAGCACTCGCTGGGGATCCGCGGCCGCCTGCGGATGCGCTAGCCGCGCCGCCAGCCCAGGCGACCCTTGGCGCATCAGCCCGTTCGGGCCCCGTGATCTCGGTCAGCGGGCTGGCCAAGTCGTTCGGCGACCGAACCCTCTTTCGAGACGCCACATTCGTTCTCGGCGCCGGGCAGCGCTACGGGATGGTCGGCGCGAACGGCGCGGGCAAGACCACGCTGCTCAACATCCTCGCGGGCGACCTGGACGCGAGCGCGGGATCGGTCTCGGTCCCGGGCCGGGTGCGGCTCGGCGTGCTGCGCCAGGACCAGTTCCTCTACGAACACGAGGACGTGCTCGACGTCGCGCTGATGGGCAACGAGGAGCTGTGGCGCGCAACGACCGAGATGGAGCGCGTGCTGGAGCGGTCGGCGGACCACTTCGACGCGGCCAGGTTTTCGGAGCTCGAAGAGGTGATCCAGCTGCACGACGGCTACACGGCCGAGTCGCGCGCGGCCGCGATCCTCGAAGGGCTGGGCCTGCCCGCGAAGGTGCACCGGCAGCCCCTGTCGACCCTTTCGGGCGGCTTCCGGCTGCGGGTGCTGCTGGCGCAGGTGCTGGCGAGTGCGCCCGACGCCCTGCTGCTCGACGAGCCGACCAACCACTTGGACATCCTGTCGATCCGCTGGCTCGAGAAGTTCCTTCGCGACTTCCGGGGACCCGCCGTCGTGATCAGCCACGACCACCGCTTCCTCGACAACATCGCCACCCACATCCTCGACGTGGACTACGAGACCGTGCTGGTCTACCCGGGCGACTACACGAGCTTTCTCTCCGCGAAGGTCGCCGAGCGCGAGCGCCGCGACAAGGAGATCGCGCAGCGGGAGCGCGAGATTGCTCACCACCGCAAGTTCGTGGACCGGTTCCGCGCCAAGGCGTCGAAGGCGCGCCAGGCCCAGAGCCGGGTGCGGATGATCGAGAAGAAGGCCGAGGGGCTGGTCGAGCCGACGCGCAGCTCGCGCCGCTACCCGACGTTCCGCTTCGAGCAGCGAAGGCCCAGCGGACAGGAGGTGGTGAAGGTGCGCGGGGTGTCGAAGTCGTTTGGGGACAACCGAGTGCTCGACGACGTGGACTTGGCGGTTGCGCGCGGCGACCGGCTGGCGATCGTCGGCCCCAACGGGATCGGCAAGTCGACGCTGCTGAAGGTCATGACCGGGCGGCTCGAGGCCGATGCCGGGACGGTGGAATGGGGACACGAGACGCATCCCGGGTACTTCGCGCAGGATCCGGGCGACCACCTTCGCACCCCCGGACGCACGGCCGCGGCTTGGATCGAGCAGTACTGCCAGGGCAGGGGACTCGGATTCGCGCGCGGCAAGATGGGGATGGTGCTCTTCAGCGGCGACGACGTGGAGAAGCGTCTCGAGGCCCTGTCGGGCGGCGAGGCGGCGCGGCTGGTGCTGTGCAGCCTGATGATCCGGGAGCCGAACGTGCTGGTGCTGGACGAGCCGACCAACCATCTCGACCTAGAGGCGATCGACGCGCTCGTCGAGGGACTGCGCGGGTACCCGGGCACCCTGATTCTCGTCTCGCACGACCGGTGGTTCGTGGGGCGGCTCGCGAACCGGATCGTCGAGATCGGACCCGAGGGGATGCGCGACTACCGCGGCACGTACGAGGAGTACGTGGCGTACTGCGGCGACGACCACCTGGACGTCGAGGTGGTGGCGGCGCGCGCGCGGGGGGAGCGGCGGAGCCGGGCAGGAGGGGACGCCCGAGCGGAGACCGGGGCGCCTGACGGACGCGGGCCGCGCGCGAAGCAGGGGCGCATGACCGCGTACCGGCGTCGGCAGCTGGCCGCGCGCGCCGATGAGCTTGCCGGGCAGATCGAGGCCGCCGAGGCCGGGGTGGCCGAGATCGAGGCCGTGTTCGCCAACCCGGCGTACTACGGCGAGACCTCGCCGGACGAGGTGCGCATGCTGGAGGAGGAGCGAGCGGGGCTCGTGGACCGGGTGGCCGCGCTCATGGCGGAGTGGGAGGGGGTGGAGCGAGAGCTCGACGAGGGGTGAATGTGCCACTACCTTGCGAGCCTACAAAGGGAAGTGAATTGTCGTGAGCGGAACCAAGGTGGCAGTGGTCAGGAGAGTGTGGTACGCCATGATCGACGGACGGATCAGCGAAAGGGTGGCTGCGGAGACCGCGCGCTGGGAAGACCGGATCGCCGACATGCTCACCGGGATGGAGCAGCGGCTGGGTGCCCGGATGGATCGGGTCGAGCAGAACCTGCTTGCCACGCGCGCGGAGCTGAAGGCGGACATTGGCCGGGTGGAGCAGAACCTGCTTGCCACGCGCACGGAGCTGAAGGAGGACATTGGCCGGGTCGAGCAGAACCTGCTGGCCACGCGCGCGGAGTTGAAGGAGGACATCGGCCGGGTCGAGCAGAACCTGCTGGCCACGCGCGCGGAGCTGAAGGAGGATATCGGCCGGGTCGAGCGGAACCTCCTTGCCACCCGCGCGGAGCTCAAGGGCGAGATCCAGGCCTGGGCGAGGGGACGGTCGGCATGAGAGGGGTCGCTGCGATCCTGCCGGTCGTCGCGGTCCTGGGCGGGTGCGCCGATTCTCCGTGGCCCGAGCCGCCGCCGATCGAGCCCGCCGCGCTGGCCGCCGAGCACGAGGACTGGCGCGCGAACCGGCAGCGCAGCCTGGCCAACCCCGACGCCGGCGTGATCAGCTGGGCGGGGCTGTGGGAGCTGACCGAGGGCGCGAACCGCTTCGGGTCGGACCCGTCGCTCGACATTGTGCTGCCCGGCGAAGACTCGCCGCCGGTCGCGGGGACGCTGCATCTGGAGCGAGGCCAGGTGCGGCTCGAGCCGGCAGAGGAAAGCGGCCTGACCCTTGACGCAGGCGACCCCGTGACGGCCCCCATGCAGCTCCTCGACGACCGTTCGGGCAATACCACAATCCTCGCGCTGGGTTCACTCGGCCTGCGGATCCACGCCGAGCGGGGCACCGACCGGCTCTGGCTTCGCGCGTGGGACACGGACGCCCCCCGGATCGCCGCGTTCGAGCTGCCGCCGTACTTCGCCGTAAGCGACGACTGGCGCGTGACGGCGCGATTCGACCACTACGACGAGCCGCGCACTGTGCCGCTGGCCGATGTGACCGGCGGGATGGTGTCCAACGAGGCGCCCGGGGAACTGGTGTTTCGCGCGGACGGGCGCGAGCATCGGCTGATCGCGTTCGCGACGCCCGCGAGCAGCAGCTACTTCGTTTCGCTGTGGGATTCGACCGGGGTTGCGGACACGTACCAGGGCGGGCGCTACATGCGCGTGCCGCTGGCGGACGACGAGGGGTGGACCACCATCGACTTCAACCGCGCCTACAATCCGCCGTGCGTGTTCACGCCGCATTCGGTGTGCAGCCTGCCGCCCCGCGAGAACCGGCTGGGGCTGGCGGTGACGGCGGGCGAGAAGCGGCCCACGGACGCCCCCTACTGACCTTGCGGGCCACCTTGCGGGCAGCCGAGGCAGCGCGCGAGGCCCCCCGCTACTGGCTGTCGGGCTCGTCGAGGTACTCGCCGGGGATCGGACCGGCGTCGGGCTCGTGCTGCCAGAAGATGCTCAGGACCCACCAGCGCTCGCCGTCGTACAGCAGCTGGAACGAGTTGATGCCGCGGTTGAAGGGCTCCTCGTCGGGGTCGTCGGTGCGGAAGGACGCATAGCTGCTGAAGCGGTGCGCGATGTCGCCGTACTGCTCCGTCACGCTGCCGATCTCGACCTCGTAGAAGCCCTCGTTCACGAAGAAGTCGTTGCTGCCCGCGATGAAGTCGTCGGGAGACATGGCGGTCACGGAACTGCTGCGCCCTCCGTTCGAGTGTTGGCTGTTCACCGGCATCAACCGTGCTTGTGGGAGAAAGAGCGACCGGAACCGGTCCCAGTCGCGCTGAACGCCCGCATCGCCCGAGATCACTTCGTACACCGCCGTGATGATGGCGTCGATCGACTCGACATCGGCCGGATCGGCGCTTGGCGGCGGCGGCATCTCGGCGACCTCCGCCGACATCGGCCCGGCTTCGTCCATCGCGCCGTCGTCGGCGGCGTCGGGTGCGGCGCACCCCAGCGCCACGGCGAGGATGGCAGCCGAGAGCGGCTGGCGGAACGTGTTCTTCGGCGATCTCATGTCAGGTTCTCCGTTGCGGGGGCGGTGCGGGGCGCGAGCGGGGCGCGAGCGGCCCGGGGCGGGGCGCCCAAGCGGCAAGCGCGGGGGCGCGAGCGGGGCGGACTGGACGTGGGCGGCGCGGGGGCGTTGTCCACGGGGCGCACTAGGGCCTGAACCGCACCCACTTCGTGATGCGGCGCTGGGACACCTCGGCCCCGTAGACGTTGCCCTCGTCGTCGACCGCGACGCCTTCGGGGCCGCTGAACCCCATCACGTTCGAGCGGTCGTCGGGGAGGAAGTGGTGCACCCACCCCATGCGGGCGTCGCCGATGCGGATGCCCTTTTCCCAGCCTGCGTTGCGCTGCCCGGTGAAGTCGTTGAACGCCGGGCTCGACTCGGAGTCGGCGACGTATATGTTGTCGTTTGCGTCGATGTAGAGGCCGCTCGGTCGGCCGAACTGCGTCCAGATCGCGAGAAACTCGCCCTCCTGGTCGAAGATCTGGATGCGGTTGTTGTAGCGGTCGCCCACGAAGATCCGGCCCTGCGAGTCCATCGCGAGCGCGTGCGGATCGCGGAACTGCTTCGGCCCGTAGCCGAGCTCGCCCCACGTCTCCATGTAGTTGCCGTCGGCGTCGTAGCGGACGATCCGGCCCCGCGTGCGGTCGTGCGCGTCGGCGACGTAGATCTGGCCGTTGGGCGCGACGAGCACGTCCGACGGCTGGGTGAGGTGGGTGGGCGGGTCGCCGGCCTCTCCGGGCGTGCCGATCGTCATCAGGAGTTCGCCCTCGGGCGAGAACTTGAGCACGGAGTGGCCGGTCGTGGTGGCGCCGGGCCGCCACGCGTCGGTGATCCACACGTTGCCCTCGTGGTCGATGTCGATGCCGTGCGGCCACGCGATCAGGCCGCCCCCGAAGCTGCGCAGCAGGTTCCCCTCCTTGTCGAAGAGCAGGATCGGATCGACGTCGGAGTCGACGCAGGTGTTCCGGCCGCAGCGTTCGGCCACCCAGATGTTCCCTTCGGGCGAGATCTCGATGGCGCTGGTCGACCCCCATTCGCGGCCGTCGGGCAGCTCGCCCCAGCCGTAGACGGGGCGGAATGGATTGCTGGTGTCGTGCTGGGCGGCCACCGGGGGCGCGCCGAAGAGGGCCAGGGCCGCGATGGCCGTGACCCCGAACGCGATGGTGGTGCGGGTCGTTTGCGTTGCCGTCATCTGCCACTCCGGGAAAGCGTGAGCGAGTCGAGAGTGCACGGTATGCGGCCGCAGCCCCCGCGACAAGTCCGGCGGCCCCGGGAGCAGCCCCTTGCCGCGCTCGAGCGGCCATGCCTCGGACGCCGGTGGGCCGTCACCGCCCGGGCTCCCCGCCGCCGCCGCGCCGCCGGCCCCGCCACGCGGCCGCCAGCCCGCGGTCGAAGGTGATCAGGTCGCGCGGCTGTCGGCGGACGCAGCAGGCAAGGTGAACCAAATCGCGGGCATCGAGCCCGGGGTAGGTGGACGCCAGGTGCCGCGCCGTCTCGACGTCTTCCCTGCCCACGGGCCAGATCTCGTCCACGCAGCGCTCCACGAGCGCGAACGCGCGGTCCAGCTCGAGCGGGCGCTGGCTCAGCAGATAGTAGTGGAGCAGCTCTTGAAGGACCTCGGCGGACGTCGCGAGGCGGGTCCCCTGCTCCAAGAGCCGTTCCAGCTGGGCGCGGGCCCGGTCGCGCAGCGGGTGCTCGCCGCCCAGAAAGTGGATGAAGACGTTCGTGTCGAGGAAGGTCACTCGCCGCTCCCGGGGCGACGCGGGGTTGGTCCGGGGACTGGCAGCCCCGCGACCTTGGACTCCGCGATGATCCGCTTGGCTTCGGACCAGTCCGGCTCTCTGAATCCAGCCGGGCGATCCGCATCGCACGCGGCCGCGAACTCGCGCAGCTCCTCGACGGTGAACTTGGGCGGCCGCGCGTCCGCCAGCTTCTCGTCGGCGGCCTCGCGCAGCCACTCGCCGAGCGACTTGCCTTCGCGCCGGGCCTGGGTCCGGTAGGCCATCTTGGCGGCTTCCCTCGCGACGAAGTGGATGCGGGACGACATGGGTTCAGGGTCCGGGCTGAAAGTGCAAGTAGATTGCGCATGCACAATATCGCTGCACAACATGAGCGCCGTCAAGGCGGCCACGGCTTGCCCGATCGGGACAGCGCGCGCCTCCTAATCGGGACAGCGCATGGCTCGGGCGGGCCACCGGCCTCGGCAGCCAGGGGCCCGCTACCGCGCCAGGGCCAGAAAGCTGCGCGGGTCCACGGTCGTGCTGCCGTAGCGGACGACCCAGTGGAGGTGCGGCCCGGTCACGCGCCCCGTCGCGCCCACCCGGCCAATTGGCGTGCCGGCGACGACGGTGTCGCCCGTCTCGACCAGCTGCTCGCTCAAGTGGAAGTAGCCGCTCACCACGCCGCCGCCGTGGTTCAGGTAGACCAGGTTGCCCGCGAGCAGGAAGTCGTCGACCAGGGCGACCACGCCGTCCGCAGCGGCCACAACCGTGTCGCCGGTGAAGCCCTGCAGGTCGAGCCCCATGTGGCGGCTCGAGATCTGGCCGTTGAACTCGCGTCCCGTGCCGAATTCGCTGGTCACTTGGTAGGGGCGCGGCATGACCGTCGCGGCCGACCAGAGCCGCGGCGTCGCGCGGGCTTCGCGGGCCACCTGCGCCGCCTTCTCGCGGTCGCGCGCCCGGCGCGCCTGGTCCTCTTCGCTGGGCGGCGAGCCGAAGCGGGGCGCAACGGTGAGGCGCTCGAGCTCGTACGTGCCCGCCACGATCGGAATGCGCAGCGAGTCCGACTGGGTTCGCCCGTCGGCGTAGGTGGCCTGCACCCAGGCGTCGACCGCGCCGGTGGCGTTGATCGGGACGGGCGCCAGGCTCTCCAGCGTCGAGTCGGTGGCGTGGAAGTGGAGGGTCTCGCCGCCGGCCTCGCCGGTGGCCGAAACCGCCCCGGAATCGGGCGGGGCCGCGACGCGGATCAGGAAGAGGTGGCCCTGGGTGGGCTCGGCGGGCGTCCAGGTGACTTCGAGCGGCGGCAGCGGGGGTGGCGGCGGCTCGTACGCGAGCGCGAACGCCGCCGCCGCGGCGATGACCGCGAAGGCGAGCGCGGCCAGGGCGGTCCGGGCGGCGCGGCGGGGGCGGCGGGGGCGGGCGGGGCGGGGGGAGTCTTGGTGCTGGCCGGGCGCGGGGCGGCCGTCGGCGCGGGGCGCCGCTGGCGGATCGTGGGCAGACATGGTCGCTGGGCTGTCCTGGGCGTAGTATGACGAACGGCGATCACCCCGCGAGCGAGGAGACGACACGATGAGAAGAGACAACAAGATCCAAATCGGCTGCGCAACCCTTCGCTGGTCGTGCGCCTTGGCGGCGCTGACGGCGATCATGGCCCCGGCGGGCGCTGGACTCGCCGCTCAGCAGGTGATCGAGCTCCCAGCGGAGGACCGAATCCTCGATGTGGACTTCGAGGAGGTGTACCGCGTCGGGTCGATCGACGGCGACGAATGGGAGATCTTCGGCAGGGTCCACTTCCGGGCCTGGTTCGACGAGTCCGGCAACCTGCATCTGATGGACGACGAGGCCGGTAGGATCGTGGTCGTGGACCAGAGAGGTGAGCTCGTCCGCGAGTTCGGGCGGCTTGGCGAGGGCCCGGGCGAGCTGTCCGGGGGTACCATCACCGCGGTCGGGTTCGCCGTGCTCCGCGACGGGCGCGCCGTGGTGTTCGACCCGGGTCACAATGCGTTCCAGGTGTTTGCTGCGAGCGGCGAGTTTGAGCGTGCAGTCCGCATGCGGGGAACAGCTAGGGCGCACTTGATCCGGCCCCTGCATCCGGCGAGGGATGGCGAAAGCGTCATCGCGAGCGGTTCGAGAAGCATCGGTCCCGGAAGAGGCCTCGAGGGTCAAGACCCCACCTTCCGCCACGGCATCCGATACACCCTCAGCGGCGACGAAGCCGGGCAGGACACCGTCGTTCGAGCCTGGCTCCCGCCTGGCGGCGCCAGAGCCGCGTTTCGCCCACCCCTGTCCGTTGACGCGCTGCCCAACGGCGGCCTGGTCTACACCGACTCGTCGGCCTACGCGATCAAGATTGTGAACCGGGACGGCAGCCCCGCCCGGGTCCTGACCCGGCCGCTCTATCCGGAACCTGTCACCGACCGCATGAAGGAGGAGGAGGTCGAGCGGCAGCTGGAGGTTGAGGAGGGCACGCGTCGCGCACCAGGCGGGTTCGGCGCCGCGTTTCGCGAAATGGCGCTCAGACGCATCAACAACCTTGAGTTCTACCCCGAGGTTCCCGTGATCCGCAGCCTCAGGACCACCTGGGAAGGCACCATCTGGGTGCACCGGCGCGGCGAGAGGCCCGTCAGCAACGGCCCGATCGACCTGCTCGCCCCGGAGGGCCGCTACCTGGGCACGCTTCGGGCCGACGCGACCGCGATGCCGTGGGCGTTCGGTCCCGACGGCCTGGTCGCCTTCGTCGAGCGGGACGAGCTGGACGTCGCCACCGTGGTTGTGAGGCGGCTGCCGCCCGAGCTCCGGTAGCGCGCCGTATGGTGGCAGCGGGGCCGATGCGGTAGACTGACTGCGCACGGCCACCCTTCCCACACCACCCGAGAGCCAGAATGCACGACCACCGCACCCGCACACCCCTTCGCGGCACGCCGACGCGCGCGCTGCTCGCCACGACCCTGCTCGGCGCCCTCGCGGCCCCCGCGACCCTTTCCTCCCAGCAGGGCGGCGACGCCCCCGGCGGCGACCAGGAGGCCGCCGCCGAGCTCAACGCCGGCCTGCTGTCCTCCCTCCGCTGGCGCAGCATCGGCCCGGCGGTGGCCTCGGGACGCATCGCCGACATCGCCATCGACCCCACCGACCGCAGCATCTGGTACGTGGCCGCCTCGTCGGGGAACGTCTGGAAGACGACCAACGCCGGGACCACCTGGACGCCGATCTTCGACAACTACGGCTCGTACTCGATCGGGGCGATCGCGCTCGACCCCAACGACCGCCTCACGCTGTGGGTCGGCACCGGCGAGAACAACGGCCAGCGCTCGGTGGGATACGGCGACGGCGTCTACAAGTCGATCGACGGCGGGCGCTCGTTCACGAACATGGGGCTGGAGACGTCGCGGCACATCGGCATGATCGCGATCCACCCCGACGACCCGCGCACGGTCTTCGTGGCGGCGCAGGGGCCGCTCTGGGCCGAGGGCGGCGAGCGCGGGCTCTACCGCACCACCGACGGGGGCGACACCTGGGAGCGCGTGCTCGAGATCGACGAGCACACCGGCGTCAACGAGGTGTACTTCGACCCGCGCAACCCCGAGGTCATGTACGCGTCGTCGTGGCAGCGCCGCCGGCACCAGTGGACGATGATCGACGGCGGCCCGGGGTCGGGCATCCACAAGTCGACCGACGGCGGAAACACCTGGCGGGCGATCAACCGGGGGCTGCCGTCCGGCGACAAGGGCCGGATCGGGATGGCGATTTCGCCGATCAACCCCGACGTGCTCTACGCGATCGTCGAGGCTTCGGGCAACGACGGCGGCACCTTCCGCTCCGAGAACATGGGCGAGAACTGGCGCCGCACCTCGCGCTACCAGTCCAGCGCGCCGATGTACTACCACGAGCTCTACGCCGATCCGCACCGCTTCGACCGCATCTACTCGCTGGACACCTTCGTCGAGATGTCCGACGACGGGGGCAACACCTGGAGCCGGCTGCCCACGCAGGGCGTGCACGTGGACCACCACGCGATCGCCTTCGACCCGGACGACCCCGAGCACCTGATTCTGGGCAACGACGGCGGGCTGTACGAGACCCGCGACTTCGGCCAGAGCTGGCACTTCTTCCCGAACCTGCCGCTGACCCAGTTCTACAAGGTCGCGACG
Source organism: Longimicrobiales bacterium (assembly GCA_965221535.1). Classification (GTDB taxonomy): domain Bacteria; phylum Gemmatimonadota; class Gemmatimonadetes; order Longimicrobiales; family Gaopeijiaceae; genus Bin94. The sequence continues at coordinate 1,289,848 of OZ244894.1, forward strand.
TCGAACGACGAGCCGTTCTACTACGTCTACGGCGGCACGCAGGACAACAACACGCTGGGCGGCCCGTCGCAGACCCTGGGCGGCGGCATACGCAATTCGGACTGGTACGTGACCCTGGGGGGCGACGGCTTCGACCCGGTGGTGGACCCCGAGAACCCCGACATCATCATTTCGCAGCTGCAGTACGGCGTGATATCGCGCTTCGACCGGGGCAGCAAGGAGCGGCTCGACATCCAGCCGCAGCCCGAGCCCGACGGCCCGCCGCTGCGCTGGTACTGGGACGCAGGGCTGCACATGTCGCCGCACGACAACCAGCGCATCTACTTCGGCGCGCAGATCCTCTTCCAGAGCGACGACCAGGGGACCAGCTGGCGCGCCATCTCGGGCGACCTGTCGCGCAACATCGACCGCAACCAGCTCGAGGTGATGGGCCGGGTGTGGAGCGTCGACGCGGTGGGCAAGAACCGCTCGACGTCGGCGTTCGGGCACATCGTGGCGGTGTCGGAGTCGCCGCTGGTCGAGGGGCTGATCTACGTGGGCACCGACGACGGGCTGGTGCAGGTCACCGAGGACGGCGGCGAGACCTGGCGCGCGGTCGAGAGCCTGCCGGGCGTGCCCGACACCAGCTTCGTGCACGACGTCGAGGCCTCGCTGCACAACCCCGACGAGGTCTTCGTCGTCGTCAACAACTTCAAGCGCAACGACTTCCGGCCCTACGTGCTCAAGTCCGCGAACCGCGGCCGGGACTGGACGACGATCACCGGCGGCCTGCCCGACAACAGCCCGTCGTTCTCGATCGTGCAGGACCATGTCGAGCCGGGGCTGCTCTTTCTGGGCGCCGAGTTCGGAGCCTTCGTCTCGGTCGACGGCGGCGAGTCGTGGATGGGCTTCGACAACGGCCTGCCCACGATTCCGGTGCGCGAGCTCGAGATCCAGAAGCGCGAGGGCGATCTGGTGGCCGCCACCTTCGGCCGCAGCTTCTACGTGGTCGACGACTACACGCCGCTGCGCGAGCTGGCCCGCGCGTCCGGCGAGATCCTGGCCAGCCCGGGACACGTCTTCGAGGTGGCCGACGGCGACATGTACGTGCCGTGGAACCCGGGCGGCGCGAACGGCAGCAGCTTCTACCAGGCCGACAATCCGCCGCTGGGCGTGAGCTTCACGTACTGGGTGGGCGAAACGCTGCGGACGCGCGAGGCGGAGAGGAGAGCGGCCGAGCGGAGAGCGCAGCGTGCGGGCGAGGACACGCCGTACCCCACATGGGACGAGCTGGAGGCGGAGGATCGCGAAGAGGCCCCGCGCGTGTTTCTTACGGTCCGCGACGGCTCGGGGGCCGTGGTCAACGTCGTCAATGGCTCGACGAGCCGGGGCGTCCACCGCGCGGTGTGGAACTACCGCTACCCGGGCTACAACCCGGTGACGGGCGGCGGCGGGGGGGGCGGCTTCGGCGGCGGTTTCGGCGGTGGCGGCGGCAACGGCCCCATGGCGCTTCCCGGCGACTACACGGTGTCGCTGGCGCAGCGCGTCGACGGCGAGGTCACGGAGCTGGCGGGGCCGGTGCCGTTCACGATCGCGCCGCTCAACGAGCCCGCGATCCCGCAGCGGGACCGGGCGGCCATACTCGCCTTCCAGCGCGAGACGGGCGAGCTTCTCCGCGCGGTCACGGGCAGCCAGCGCGTGGCGGCGGGCGCCGCACAGAGGATCGCGGCCATCAAGCAGGCGCTGCAGCGCTGGCCGGCGGCGCCGGGCGAACTCGCGACCGAGGCCCGCGCCCTCGAGCTCAGGCTTCTCGACCTCCGGGAGACCCTGGAGGGGTCGCGAACCCGGACTTCGCGCGCGGAGCCCGACCTGCCCGGCATCACGGGGCGCGTGAACCAGATCGTGCGCGGGCACTGGAACGGCATGCACGGACCGACCGGGACGCACCGGGAGCAGTACCGCATTGCGCGCGACGCCTTCGGCGCCATGTACCCCGACCTGCAGCAGCTTGTCGAGACCGATCTGCCGGCGCTCGAAGCGCGGCTGGAGGAGGCCGGCGTGCCCTGGACGACGGGGCGGGCGCTGCCCAGGTGGCCTCCGGCGTAGGGGGCCTGGAGGGGAATCTACAGCTCCGGGAACCCCGCGGGCGGGCGGCGGTGCATGGTGCCCTGCTCGTAGGCGTAGGCGTACCGGAAGAGCAGCCCCTCGGCGTACGGGCGGGCAAGGATCTGCAGGCCCGCCGGGTGCGTGCCCTCGGTGAAGCCCATGGGCACGGTGATCGCGGGCATGCCGGTGGCGGGGGCGACGCGCTGGGAGTTGTCGCCGCCGTACTCCTCGCGGCCCCGGTTGATGTTCGCGGGCTGGGTGAGCCAGGTGGGGTAGACGACGGCGTCGAGGTCGAGGGCGTCCATGGCGGCCACCAGGTCGGCCAGGTAGGCCTGCCGCCCCTCGTTCTCCAGGTAGTCGGGGCAGGGTGGATCCCACTGGGCGGGCGGCACGTCGAGCGGCGAGTCCTGGGCGCGGCGGAGCGAGCCCTGGGCGTGGTCGGAGTACTGGCCGGTCTCGAGCACGCGCAGCACGTCGGTGAACGGCGCGTCGTCGCCCAGCGAGCGCAGGTAGACGTGCATGTCGTGGCGGAACCGGCTGCAGAACATGTTCTCGCGCTCGAGCTGGGCCTGCACGTCGAAGTCGAAGGGGTCCACGACTTGGGCGCCCAGCCCGGCCAGGTCGGCGAGCGCGCGCTCGAACGCGGCGACGATCGCCGAATCCGCGTCGTCCGTGTCCACCAGGGCCCGCAGCACGCCGATGCGCGCGCCTTGAAGGCCGTTGGGATCGAGGAACGCGGTGTAGTCGTCCTCGCGGCGCCCCCGCCCGGCCTCGGTGTAGGGGTCGGCGGGGTCGTGTCCGGCCACCACGTCGAACACCCGGGCCACGTCCTCGACGGTGCGGCCCATGGGCCCGGCGATGTCGCGGTCGAACGAGAGCGGCACCACGCCGTCGCGGCTGGTCAGCCCGATCGTGGAGCGGATGCCGACCAGCGCCAGCCGCGACGACGGCCCGCGGATCGAGTTGCCCGTGTCGCTGCCCAGCCCGATCAGGCCGAAGCTCGCGGCCACGCCCGAGGCGGTGCCGCCGCTGGAGCCCGCCGGCACGCGGTCGAGAGCGTAGGCGTTGCGGGTCGTGTCGAACGACGAGCTGATCGACTGGCGCGCGCTGAAGGCCCACTCGGCCATGTTGGTCTTGGCCACCACGACCGCGCCCGCCTCGCGAATGCGGCGCACCATGAACGCGTCGTCGGGGGGGACGCTCTGCGCCAGCGCGATCGAGCCGGCGGTGGTGACCATGTCGTGCGTGTCGAAGTTGTCCTTGACCAGCATCGGCACGCAGAACAGGGGGCCGGGCGGCTCGCCCGCGGCCAGGGCGGCGTCGAGCTCGTCCGCGCGGGCCAGCGCGTTCCGGTTGACCACCGTGACCGCGTTGACCAGCACTTCGTACGCGTCGATGCGGTCGATGTGCGCCTGCACGACCATGCGACAGGTGGTTGCGCCCGAGAAGATCGCCTCGTGCACCTGGGCGATGGTGGCCTCGACGACGGGGATCGGCGCGGGGTCGGCGCGGTCGCATGCGGCCAGGCCGAGGGCGAGGACGGGAACGAGTGCCAGCGAGCGGGCGGTGGGGCGCATGGGAACGTTCCTGCTTGGGGGGTTGTGGAGGCCTCGGGCGTCGCGCCGAGCGAGAGCGCGGCACCGAGCGCAGGTGCAGTCTTATGCCGCCGGGCGTCTCGCGGCAAGCTCGCTCAGGCGTCCCCCCCGGGCGGGGCTCGGCGCAGCGGGATCGTCTGCGGCGCGCCGGTGTCGCTCCCGGGCCCGGGGTGCCCCACCACGCGGAGCGGCCACTCGTACACGGCCTCGAGCACCTCGCGCGCGAGCACGTCGGCGGGCGCGCCGCGGGCGGTGGCGCGGCCTCGGTCGAGCAGCAGCAGGCGGTCGGCGAAGCGGGCCGCGAGGTTGAGGTCGTGGGTGACGACGAGCACCGCGAGCCCGTCGGCGCACAGTTCGCGGAGCAGGTGGAAGAGCTCCATGCGATAGCGCAGGTCGAGGCCGGCGGTGGGCTCGTCGAGGAGCAGGATGGGCGCCCCCTGCGCCAGCGCGCGCGCGAGGCGCGCGCGCTGGCGCTCGCCGCCCGAGAGCTGGCCGACCTCGCGGTCGGCCAGCTCTCCGACGGCGCACCGCCGCATCGCCCGCTCCACCACGGCGCGATCGTGCTCGGCGGTGCGCCCCCAGGGGCCCAGGTGCGCATACCGCCCCATCGCCACCATGTCGCGCACCGTGACGGGGAAGGGCGACGACTCCGACTGCGGCACGACCGCGAGCGCTCGGGCGCGCTCGCGGTCTCCGAGCTCGCCCAGCGGGCGGCCATCCAGGCGCGCTTCCCCCCGCTGCGGCGAGAGCGCCCCGGCAAGGAGCCTGAGCAGCGTGGTCTTCCCGGCGCCGTTCGGGCCCACCACCGCCAGAAGCCGCCCCGGCCGCACCGACGCCGAGACATCTCGCACCGCCGCCCTCCGCGCGCCCGGGTGCGCGAAGGTCAGGCCGCGGCCCTCCAGCGCGGGGCGCTCCCCGCCGCCAGACTCGGGCCGTCGGCCGCCGCCGTCCCGCATCACCGCCGCCCGCTCCGCATCAGCAGCGCCACGAAGAACGGCACCCCGGCCACCGCGGTCACCACGCCGGTGGGCAGCTCGGCGGGCGCCACCGCCAGCCGCGCCACCGTGTCGGCCACCAGCAGGAACGCCGTCCCGGCCAGGAACGACGCGGGAAGCAGCATGCGGTGGTCGTTCCCCCACGCGAGCCTCACCGCGTGCGGCACGATCAGGCCCACGAAGCCGATGACGCCCGCCGCCGCGACCGCCGCCGCCACCATAAGCGACGCGGCCAGGTACGCGGTCAGCTTCACCCGCTGCACCGACGCGCCCAGGTAGTGGGCGACCTCCTCGCCCCGCGACAGGAGGTTGAAGGCGCGGGCCAGCGAGAGCACCGCCGCGCCCGCCGGCGCCAGCAGCGCCGCCAGCAGCGCGATCGAGCCCCAGTCCGCGCCCGACAGGTTGCCCATCATCCAGAAGACCGCCGAGCGGAACGACTCGACGTCGGCGAGCGACAGCAGCAGCAGGATCATGGCGTTGAAGAAGGCGCCGATCACGACCCCCGACAGGATGAGCGTGCGGGTGTCCATCCGCCCGGGCGAGGCGCGCCGCGCGACCTCGAGGACCAGCGCCATGGCGGCGACCGCGCCAGCGAACGCGCCCAAGGGGAGCGTCCAGGGGAGCGCGACCGCGACGCCCGTAACCACGACCGCGACCGCGCCGACCGCCGCGCCGCCCGAGACGCCCAGCACGTACGGCTCGGCCAAGGGGTTGCGCAGCAGCGCCTGAAACGTGCAGCCGCTCAAGCCCAGCGCGCCCCCCACGAGCGCGGCCAGGGCGGCGCGGGGCAGCCGCAGCTGCAGCAGGATCGACCGCGCGGTGGGGTCGCCGTCGCCCGCGACCGCGCGCCAGAGGTCGCCGGGGCCGAGTCCGGAGGCGCCGAACGAGACGCTGAACGCCGCCGCGGCCAGGGCCGCGACCGCAAGGACTGCAAGCCGAAGGGGGGTGCGCATGAATGGATGATAACCCGGGCCGGGCTTGCGCCGCCGCATCGCCGCTTCTACCCATTCAACCACAGTTCGCAGACGGAGGGGCGCTCGGAAGTCCGGTCAAAGTCCGGCGCGGCCCCGCCACTGTAGGGGACGCGGAGCTTCGGCCCCGCATGGACCCGCATCGATCAAGCCACTGGACAGCGATGTCTGGGAAGGCGAGCGGATCCGTCCCAAGCTAGGAGACCTCTCCTCCGTCGCCGGATCAACACCCTCGCGGGAGGGCGTGGTCCCGCGTCCGCGCATTTTCCAAGGCCGTGGACGTTCGGCCGTGCTTCTCCCCGTCCGCCGGGAGAGACGGGGTCGAGTGAAGACCGAGTACGCGATGGCCACGGTGGCCGCAGCCGCCGTCCTGCTGGCCGCGCCGGTGCGCCTGCTGCATGCGCAGGTGGCCGCCACGGTGCGGGTGTCGGTGCACGCGACCGCCCCCGCGCAGCCCCCCCGAAGCCGGGACGCCGACGCGCCCCTGGCCGCCGCGCCCGTGCGGGGCGCAACCGTCGCCGTGCGGGGCGCGGGCCTCGCCGCGGTCACCGATGCGCGCGGCGTCGCCGTTCTGCGCGGACTGGTCCCGGGACGGCACGCGCTCGCGGTCTCGGCGCTCGGCTACGCGGAGGCCACGATCGAGGTCGAGGCCGTGAACGGGCGGGTGGCGCGTGCAAGCGTCGCGCTCGATCCCGCACCCGTGGCGATCGCGGGGCTGGACGTGCGGGTCGCGTCCCGGGCGGGGGGCGCCGGCGCCACCGTGATCGAGACGGCGGACCTGCCCCCCGCCGTCGCCGACCTGCCCGCCGCCCTGGACCGCGTTGCCGGGGCGACCGTGGTGCGGCGGGGCGGGCCCGGCGCCCCGGCGACGGTGCAGCTGCGCGGCTCGGGAAGCGACCAGGTGCTGGTGCTGCTCGACGGCGCGGCGATCAACTCGCCCCTGACCGGGGTGGCCGACCTCGCCACGGTGGACCTCGCGTCGATCTCGCGCATCGTGGTGATCCCGGGGGCGCAGTCCGCGCGGCACGGGGGCGGGGCGCTGGGCGGGGTGGTGCTGCTCGAGAGCCGGGACGCGGCGGCCCCGGCGGCCTCGCTCACCGCGTCGGTGGGCTCGTGGTCGACCGCCCGGGCGGCGGTCGCGGCGTCGCGCGGGTTCGGCGCGTGGTCGCTCTCGGGCGGCGCGCGCTGGCGGCGCTCCGACGGCGCCTTCACCTACGACGTGCCCGACTTCCGGGGCGGGGGCGAGGCCGCCCGCGAGAACGCCGCCTTCGCGCATGCGGGGGCCGACGTGCGGATCGCGAGACGGGGCGCGATGGCCTCGTCGCTGCGCATCCACTTCAGCGATGTGGAGCGCGGCAGCCCCGGCGGCATCGGGCAGCCGTCGCCGAGCGGCCGGCAGCGGCATGGGAGGTGGGGCGCGGCTGCGAGGATCGAGGCCGCCGCCGGCGGGGCGGCCCGCCTCGCGGGGTCGGCCCGGGCCGGCGTGCAGTGGCAGGACGCCGAGTACCAGGACCCGTCGCCCCCGTTCGGGCGGGCCTACGAGACCCTGACCCGGGTGCGCCGCGCCGAGGTTGCGGTCGAGGGGCGGTGGCGCGTGGGCGCACGCGGCGACGGCCTGCGCGCGGGGCTGCACGCGGCCCGGCTCGACGTCGAGTCCAGCGTCCTGGGCGCGGGCCCGATCGGCCTCGACGAGCTCGGGGCGTGGGCGCGCGCCGGGCACGCCTGGGCGCCCGAGCCCGGCCTCGATCTAGAGGCGGGCGCCGCCATCCGCGTCGACCGGCACGATCTGGTCGAGGGCGCCACCGCGTCGCCCGCCGTCGACGCCACCCTGACCCGGGGCGGCCTCGCCCTGACGCTGCGGTGGGGGCGCGGCTTCGCGCCGCCCGGACTCGGCGACCTCTTCTTCCACGAGGGCGTGCTCGTCGAGCCCAACCCCGACCTCGCGCCCGAGCGCATACGCGGCGAGGTCGCGGCCACGGTCGCGCAGCGGTGGTCGCTCGGCCCCGTCGCCGGCGAGGCGCGCGCGACGGCCTACCGCGCCGACATCGACGACATGGTCCTGTGGTTCCCCGACCACCGCTTCGTGTGGCGCCCCGACAACCACGACGTGGCGCGGCGCGGCATCGAAGTCGCCGCCACGGCCGATCTCGCGGCGCTCGGGCGCGTCCACACCCTGAGCGCGAACGCCGAGTGGTCCCGCGTCGAGTACGCCGCCGCCGCGCTTGGGGGGCAGGTCGCGTACCGACCCGCGTTCACGGCCGACGCGTCGCTCGACGTTGCGCTGCCGGGCGGGGTCGTGTTCGCCCCGTCGGCGACACACGTGGGCGAGCGGCGCACCGTGCCGGGATCGGCGCTGAACGCGCTGGGGGCCTACACGCTGCTCAACGCCGGGATCGCCGTTCCGCTCGCCTTCGGGCAGCGTGCCGGGCGGCTGGATCTCGCCCTTGCCAACCTGCTGGACGAACGCGCCGCGCTGCTCGCCGACTACCCGCTGCCGGGACGCGGCTGGTCGATGCGCGTCCGGATCGGGGCCGGGCGATGAGCGCGGTCCTCTCTTCGCGCCGGGCCCCGGGCCCGACCACCCCTTGCCAACGGAGCAGCCCGTCGTGACCCACGCCGCCCTCGGAACCACCACACTCCTTGCCCTTGCTGCGATTGTCGCGTGCGGCGACGAGGCGCCCACCGAGCCCGTCGAGCCGCCCGTTGTCGAGGCGCTCGAGTTTCTGGACGGCACGGCGGGCGATCCGCAGGTCGGGATCGTGGTCAACTCGCTGGCCAGCGCGGTCCGGCTCTTTCAGGTCGGCGACCCGGACGAGCGGCGCGACATTGCGCTGGGCGCGTCGAGCGCGGTCACGCTCACAGGGTTCGCGGTGCGGGGCGAGAGCGCGGCGGTGCCGCTGGGGAACGCGGCGTCGGTGGCGGTCATCGACCTGCGCACGCAGAGGATCGACGGGTTCTTCCTGTTCGAGTCGGGCAACGCGACCGGGTCGGCGTTCGTGGGCGACCGGATGGTTCTGGCGGCGAACCAGGAGACGGACCAGGTGGGCAGATTCATGCTCGATCAGGCCGGGGGCGCGATCGGCGACCTGGTGTCGGTCGCGCCGTTTCCGACCGCGGTCGTCCCGTACGCGGACTCGCTGGCCTTCGTGGTCTCGGCGAACCTAGACGACAACTACGCGCCCGCAGGCGACGGCGTGGTCACCGCGATCGACCCGCGCACCATGGCGGTCGTGGGCACGATCGGGACGGGCGGCGCCAATCCCCAGTTCGGGGCGATGGGTCCGGACGGCCTGCTGTACGTGATGAACACCGGCGACTACGTCGGCCCCTCGACGCTGGCGGTCATCGACCCCGGCACGCTTGCGCTCGTCGACGTGGCCGGAGGGTTCCCCGCGGGTTCGGGGCACGTGCATGTATCTGCGGGCGGCACGCTCTTCGCGTCGGCCTTCTTCACGGGGACGGTCGCATGGAACACGGCGACCAGGGCCTTTGTGCGGGACGGAGGCGACCCGATCTGCGCCCCGCTGGAGGACGGCGGCTGCCGGGGCGCGTTCGCGGCGCACACGGCGGCGGACGGCGCGCTCTACCAGACGTTCTTCGGCAGCCCGTCTGCCGGACTGCCGGCCCAGGTGTTCCGCTACGCGCCCCGGTCGTTCGCGCTCACCGACAGCATCGACTCGGGCCCCGGGCCGGTGGCGCTGGAGATCCGAAGCTTCCGCTGACGGGCCGGCTCCTGCCCCGGGGGGTTGTCCCCCGCCGCTGCTACGCGCGTCCGAAGAAGACGTTCCCGGCAAGCCTGCGGAAGAGGCCTCGGGCGAGCAGCCCGGCTTCCAGCGCGCGCGACACGGGCAGGTGGTCGAACCCCCAGCGGGCGGCGCGCTTCCACGCATGGTTCGGATACGCGCGGCGCACGGCCCGGCCCGGGTGCGGGCCCCCGCCGTCCAGGTGGTCGGCTATGGCGTCGGCGGCGAGGCGGCCCAGGCGGTACGCATTGTGGATCCCGCCGGCGGTCAGCGGCGACACCATCCCCGCCGCGTCCCCGATCAGCAGCACGCGCTCGGCGTGGAACCGGCGGAGCAGCCCGCCGATGGGAATGACCCCGCCGCGCTTCCCCACCAGCCTTCTGCGCGACAGCCCGAAGAGCGGCTCGATCCGGTCGATGAAGCGCTGCACGTCGGCCTTGCGGTGGCGGTGGACCGCCAGCCCGACCTGGGTCACGTTCACGCCGGGCACGACCCACCCGATGTACCCGGGCGCGCAATCCGGGTCGATGAAGCAGTGCAGACAGTCGCCGTCGCCGGGCGCGGGCTCGAACTCCCACTCGACCCCCTTGAGCACGCGCAGGTTCCGGTCGAGGCCGAAGCTCTCGGCCACCCGCGACCGCGCGCCGTCCGCCCCGACAAGGAAGCGGCAGGCGACGCCGGCGCTTTCAAGGATCAGCCCGGCGCCGTTCCTTGCCGCGCCCTCGTACTTCTCGCCGAACCGGACCTCGGCGCCCGCCCCGCGGGTCTCGTCGACCAGGTGCCGCATGAGCGACCCGGTGTCGGTGGCCATGAAGAAGTAGCGGTCGCCGTCCAGCTCGACGAACCGGTGGCCCGGCGTGTAGACCCGCACCCGGCTGATCCTGCGGACCAGCGGGGCCGGCGCCGCCCACTCCTCCCACGCCTCCCGGACCAGGATGCCGGTGGTGTGAACGCGCTCGCCCGGCCCCGACTGCCGGTCCAGCACCACGACCGAGAGGCCGCGCTCCGCCGCCCGGCGCGCGCACGCCAGCCCGGCGAATCCGGCGCCGATCACGGCGATGTCGTGTGTTGCGGCCATGGGGGGAATGATACCGCATGTCTTGAGGCTGCTTGCGGGATGCCTATATTTCTGCCGGTTCTTGTGTCATAATTCTGCCGGTAATTTTGTCACAATTCTGCCGGTACCCCTGTTTCAATTCTGCCGAAACGCCTGCCATGCCACGATACATCCCCAGAACCGCCGACCAGGAGATGCGGGAGCTCCTCGGCGCCACCGGCTGCGTTGTCGTCGAGGGCGTGCGGGGTTGCGGCAAGACCACCACCGCAAGGGAGTTCGCCGCGAGCGAGGTGCTGCTCGACGTCGACGACGACGCCCGGCATCTCGCCGACGCCGATCCGGCCGAGGTGCTCAAAGGGCCCGCGCCCCGGCTGATCGACGAGTGGCAGCTGGAGCCCAGAGTCTGGAACCACGTGCGGCGGGCCGTCGACGACCGGCGGGCGGTCGGCCAGTTCATCCTCACGGGGTCGGCCATCCCCGCCGACGACGCGACCCGCCACACGGGCATGCGCCGGATTGCGCGCCTTCGCCTGCGCCCCATGTCGCTGCACGAGTCGGGACGGTCGTCGGGCGCGGTCTCGCTCGCGCGCCTTCTGGCGGGAGAGCCGCCCAGGGCCGGCGACCACCACGTCTCCATCGCGGAGATCGCCGAGCTGATCTGCCGCGGCGGCTGGCCGGAAAGCGTGGACTGGCCGCTTGGCCGCGCGCTGAGGGCGAACCGGAGCCAGATCGAGGACATCGCCCGCGTGGACATCCGCTCGGTGGACGGCGTGCGCAGGGACCCGCAGCGAGTGCGGCTGCTGATGCGGTCGCTGGCCCGGAACGTCGGCACCGCCGCAGCCACCTCCAAGCTGGTTGCCGATGTCGGCGCGCGCGACAACGGGGGGATGAGGCCGCAGACGGCCGCGGACTACCTGGGCGCGCTGGAACGGATCATGATCGTCGAGAACCAGCCAGCGTGGGCAACCCACCTGCGCTCGCGGGCCGCCCTCCGCAAGCGTCCGGTCCGGCACTTCGTGGATCCGTCGCTGGCCGCGGCTGCCCTGGGAGCCGATCCGGCGCGCCTGCTGCGCGACTTCGGGTTCCTCGGCCTCCTCTTCGAATCGATGGTGGTCCGCGACCTCCGCGTGTACGCCCAGGCCGCCGAAGCCGACGTATTCCACTACCGCGAGAACGGGCGGCTCGAGGTGGACGCCGTGGTCCAGGCGCGCGACGGCCGCTGGGCGGCCTTCGAGGTGAAGCTGGGGCCGAAGTCGGTGAACGAGGGCGCGCGCAACCTGCTCAGGCTTGCCGAACGCGTCGACTGCGAGACGGTTGGCCCGCCCCGGGCGCTGTGCGTGATCGTGCCAAGCGGATACGGATACGCAAGGCCCGACGGCGTTGGTGTGGTGCCGATCGGGGCGCTGGGGCCGTAGCGCCGCACCGGGCCGCCGCGCTTTTGCAATCCCCGCCCGACCTTGGCGACATTGGTTCCGTCGCCACGACCCGCTTCCCCCTCAACTGGATTCAGTCAATGGCACCCGAGACAGGCAAGGGCGCGCACGGCGTCCGCTACGAGCCCCACGAGAGCCCGCCCTGGCCGCTGGCGGCCGGGCTTGCGATGCAGTACTCCGTGCTGGCGATCGGGGGCGTGGTGCTTACGGTGGCGATCGTGCTGCGGAGCGCGGGGAGCAGCGCCGGGTACCTTGCGTGGGGGGCCTTCAGCGCGCTTCTGGTGAGCGGGGTGGCCACCATTCTGCAGGCGCGGCGGGTGGGGCGGCTGGGGTCGGGATACGTGCTGATGATGGGCACGTCGGGGGTGTTCATCGCGGTGTCGGTGGCGGCGCTGCGCGAGGGGGGGCCGGGTCTGCTGGCGTCGCTGATCATCGTGTCGTCGCTCTTCCAGTTTCTGCTTGCCGGGCGCCTGTCGATTCTGCGCCGGATCCTGACGCCGACGGTGGCGGGGACCGTGATCATGCTGATCGCGGTCAACATCATGCCATTCCTCTTCGACTTCATGGACAACGTGCCCGAGGGGAGCGCGCCGCTGGCCGCGCCCGTCATCGTGCTGGCGACGCTGGGGGCGACGCTGGGGGTGATGCTCAAGTTCAGCGGGCCGGTGCGGCTGTGGGGGCCGCTGATCGGGATCCTGGCGGGGGTCGGCGCGTCGGCGTTCTACGGGGTGCTGGACGGGGGGCCGGTGCGCGAGGCGCTGTGGGTCGGCGTGCCGCTCTCGGGCTGGCCGGGCTTCGAGTTCGACTTTGGTCCGGCGTTCTGGTCCATTCTGCCCGCCTACACCTTCGTGACGCTGGTGGGCGCGATCGAGACGATCGGAGACGCGGTGGGGATCCAGAGGGTCTCGTGGCGCAAGCGGCGGGCCACGGACTACCGCGCGGTGCAGGGGTCGGTCGCCGCCGACGGGTTCGGCAACCTGCTCTCTGGGCTCTTCTTCACGGTGCCGAACTCGACCTATTCGAGCAGCGTGTCGGTGGTCGAGATCACGGGAATCGCGTCGCGGCGGGTGGGGGTGTGCATCGGCCTGATCTTCTGCGGGCTGGCCTTCCTGCCCAAGGTCACGCAGCTGCTGCTGGTGATCCCGGATCCGGTGCTCGGCGCATACGCCATGGTGATCATCGCGGTGCTGTTCATGCTGGGCACCCGGATTGTGCTTCAGGACGGGATGGACTACCGCAAGGCCACGGTGGTGGGGTTCTCGTTCTGGGTCGGCGTGGGCTGCCAGAACGGCCAGATCCCCACCGAGGGCCTGGCGCCCGTGCTGCAGCAGCTGCTGGGCAACGGAATGACCGCCGGCGGGCTGACCGCGCTCGTCATGACCGCGTTCATGGAGCTCACGGGGCCCCGGCGCATGCGCATGCAAGCCGCCCTGGGGGTGGATTCGCTGCCCTCGATCCAGGCGTTCCTCGAGGACTTCGCCCGTCGCAGGAAGCTGGGCGGCGAGATCGTCGACCGGATGGCGCACGCCGCCGAAGAGACGCTGCTACTGCTGATCGCGGGGGTGGAGGGGGACGACGCGCCGGCTGGGGTCCGGCGGCGGCTGCGGCTCACGGCGCGAACCGAGTCGGGGGGAGCGGAGCTCGAGTTCCTGGCCTCGGGCGGCGAAGGCAACATCGAGGACCACCTGGCCGTGGTCGGCACGCACCCGGTGGACGCGACCGAGGAGCACGAGTTCTCGCTGCGGCTGCTGCGGCACCTGGCGACCTCGGTCCAGCACCACAAGTACGAGGACATCGACGTGGTGACGGTGCGCGTGGACCCGGCCTGACCCGTCAGGGTCGGCGGGGGGGCGGTCACGATTCCGGTTCGCACTCGGCTCCCATGACGTAGCCGACCGCAGCGACCAGGTCCGCAAGTCTCGATCGGCTGACTGTCCCGACTGGTTCAACGGGTCGGACGATGTCCGAAACCCGCAGCAGCGTCACGGCTTCGGCCTGCGCGACGCACCGCTTGGGAAGTCCGAAGGAGCCCTTGTCGAAGTACACGCAGTTGGACAATGAGCGTCGACGTTCGACGCGTTGGCTCGTGAAGGGAACCCCGACACAGTAGCGACCCCGGTTCAACTCGCTGCGCGAGAGCACGACAAAGGGACGCGGCTTGCCCGACCGATCCTGGACGAGGTAGATGTCTCCCGGAGCGATCTCGCTCAAAACGGGTTTTCCGCACCCCAGTCATCCCGCGCGGAAGCGGCGAGGTCGGCCCATGATTCGTCTTCTACGCCGCCGAGCTGCTGGCCAGGGTCGGTAATCGCGTGCCGATCGTAGATGTCCGGCATCCAGTTGTCGATGGGCCGGTTGCCGACATCCGAATCCGTGTCGGTGACCGAAGCGCTGCCGAGGAGACTCACTTGGAACTGCTTGGTTGCGTGCTTCATGGCCTAGTCCGTGTTCTGGTGGGCGCTGATGAGAAGTGGGATTACCACTGTATCCATGTAGTCCAAGGTGTTCCGCAGGTATTCGCTGGGAGGAGAGCGAAAGCCACGGACCGTGCTGGGAGAGATCTCAAGTGTTCCGTCCGGTGACGCGGCTAGCTGCGGCCACTGAGACATCACCTCCAGGTAAAGGCAGCGAGGATCCTCGCGCAGTATCTCAACGGCCACGTCGCGTTTCGGGTTCGCCAGTTGGTCGAGTTCGGTAAAATCAGTAGGCGCAACCTCATACCTGAATCCCACGAAGGACAGCCTACCGCGAACCGCATCGTTGCCGCTCGTCAATCGGAGCATCTGGCCACCGAGGAAGGAGAGTGCCGACGCCCCTGCAACATCGACCTGCCCCTGAATGCGTGCTTCGGCCAGCACGCCCTGCCAGCCTGAGCCCACGCTCGAGAAGACGGCATCGAAGACAGCGTCGAAGTCCTCGATGACCAGCTGCAGTGACTGCGGCCAGTCATACCGGAAGCGGAGGCGGATCGGCGCGCTTGGAGCAGCCCGACCGATCTCGACGACCAGATGCTCTCTGTCGGTTCGTCTTTCCATGCGTATCGAGAACCCCATCCGACCTCCCGCCACAGGTTCGCCCGGTTGGAACTGGAAGGCGATGTCGTCCGCGCCGAGGGCGTCGCAAACGGCAGAGTGGATCCGCATGCCGTCTTCACGTCCGAGGTTGCGCGGTGGACCCACCAGAAAAGCAAAGATGGCACCACGGGTGCGGTACGAGTCTGGCAGCATCGCGATTGGGGGTCTGAGAATCTGTCTTGAGCGGGCGGACAGGTTTGCGTTCGCCTGCCGACCGGGCAATATAGTACTCCAAGCCTAAGAGCACTGCCATCAGCGGTTCATCAAGGGGGACTCGGGGCCTGATCAGCCCGGTCCGGCGGGGCGCCCCGGCGGCTGCGCCCCGAGCCGCCGCAATCCCGCAGGCGCGCCTGGGCCCGAACGCCCGCCGGATTGGCGGCCATGGTAGTTCGGCGCAGCTCATCCGCTTCTCTTGCACCAACGCGCGGACCCGAGCGGAACGCGGCTTGGAGCAATCAGCGGAAGCGAGCGAACGGCGGACCCGATGCAGAGCCTGCGGCTAATGCGAGACGACGACGACAGCGGGGTGGGTGCGGGCGACGAGCGGTCGGTTGCCCGCGAGCAGCTGGCTGCGGACGACGACCGGCTTTCCCGGCTCATGGTTGCGATCAAGGGCGGTTCGTCGCGGGCGCTGGGTCGGCTGATGGACCTGTGCTGGGCGGATCTGGTGCGCTATGCGGCGCGGCAGCTGGGCGATGCCGAGATGGCGCGCGACATCGTGCAGGAGGCGTTCATCCAGGTGTGGGAGCGGCGGCGGGGCTGGCGGTCGCGGGGGTCCGCGCGCGCATACCTGTACAGGATCGTGCGGCACCTGGTGATCGACGAGAAGCGGAAGCTGGGCGTGAGGCGCAGATGGGCCGAGCGGCAGCGGCTGGCGGACGCGCCCAGGCCCGCGACCCCTGCCGAGGAGCTGGACGCGAAGCTGCTGGCGGACGCGTTCGAGGCTGCGGTGGCATCGTTGCCGCAGCGTCGGCGCGAGGTGTTCGAGCTCGTGTTCCAGCGCGGGCTTAGCCACGCCGAGACGGCGGCGGTGCTGGACATCTCGGTGCAGACGGTGGCCAACCAGATGAGCGCGGCGCTGCGCGACGTGCGGCGGAAGGTCCGCGCGGTCGGGGACGAGGGCGATTGAGGCAATGAGCACAACGGAGGACCTGATGAACGAAGTGTTGCTGCGCCACGTGCGCGGACAGGCGACCGAAGAGGAGAACGCGGCGGTCGCGCGGTGGCTGGGCGGGTCGGCGGAGCGGGAGCGCGATCTGGCAGAGCTCCGCCGGGTGGTCCAGGCCGGGCGCGCCGCCGACGGGCGGGTGGCGGTGGGGGACGCGCCGGCTGCGGAAGAGGTGATCTGGCGCGCCGAGGCGAGGAGGGCCGGCGCGGCGGGGCGGGGGGGTGCGGTGGGGGTGCGGGGTGGGGTGGGGCTGGGCAGCGGGTGGCTGGGGCGGAGGGTCGTGCGGTCGCGGCGCGGGAGGAGTCGTCGCCGCGACCTGATGGCGGCGGCGGCGCTGGTGGTAGTGTGCGTGGGGGGGTGGCAGGTCGCGGCCAACATGGGCTCCTACAGGGCCGTGACCGCGCCCGCCTTCCAGGAGTTCGCGACGGGCCCCGGCGAGACCGAGATCGTGCGCCTGACGGACGGCACGGTGATCCGCCTGGGGCCCGAGAGCGCGCTGGGCGCGTCGGTGGGCGAGACGGCCCGCGACGCCACGCTCCGGGGCGAGGCCTTCTTTGCCGTGGCGGCCGACGCCCTGCGCCCGTTCCGCATCGAGACGGCTGCAGGGGTCGCGCAGGTGCTGGGCACGCGCTTCCACCTCTCGGCCCGCGCGGACGAGCTCGCGGTGACGGTGGTCGAGGGGCGCGTCGCGCTCGCCGGGCCGGGCCACGAGGTGCAGGTCGGGGCGGGCCAGGCCACGAGGCTGCTGGGCGGCCGTCCCGAGCCGATCCGGGCCGCCGCGCCGGTCGAGCGCGTGGCCGACTGGATGGACGGCTTCCTGATCTTCCACGACACCCCGCTCGATGCGGCGATGCTCGAAGTCGAGCGGCTCTACGGTGCGCAGGTGGTGGTGGACGACGCCGCGCTCCTGGGCCGAACGCTCACCATGTGGTTCGACTCCAAGTCGCTGTCCGAGGTGATGACGGTCGTGTGCAGCGCAATCGACGCCCGCTGCAGCATTGGCGAGAGTGTTGTAAGGGTGGAGGCCGCCGCTGGCGGCGCGGCCTCGTGAGCGCCTCGCGCGCGGTGGCCGCGCTCTTCGCCCGCATCGCCGTTGGCGCGTCCCTCGCGCTCGCCCCCGCGGCCCTTTCCGCACAGGACGCGCAGGTCGTGGCCGCGCTCAGGGGCGAGACCGGCGTGGACCCCGACCCGGGCAGCCTGCTGGCCACCGTCTCCATGCTGTCCGTCGAGGGCGCCCCGCTCGGCGAGGCCCTGGCGCGGCTCGCCGAACGGTCGCGCGTCCAGATCGCCTTCAGCCCGAGCCTGCTCCCCGCCGGCCTGCGCGTCGACTGCGACTGCGCGGCGCTGAACCTGGCGCGAACGCTCGACCGGCTTCTTGCCGACACCGGTCTCGGGTACGTCGAGCTGGGGTCGCAGGTGGTCGTGGTCCCCAGGTCCGGTACCGAGCCCGTGCCCCCCGACGCGCTGCTGCGCGGACGCGTGCGCTCCGAGCTCGCGGTTCCCGTCGCCGATGCCACGGTGCGCCTGACGGATGCAGCCGACACCGCCCGGACGCAGCTGACCGGCACCGACCGCCTGGGCTACTTCGCCTTCCACGACCTGGCGGCGGGGCAGTACACGCTGAGCGTGGCCCGCATCGGGTACGCGCTGCACCAGCAGCAGGTCGAAGTGGCGGCGGGCGACGATCTCGAAGTGGCCATCCAGATGGCGGAGCAGGCGGTGGCGCTGCGGGGCGTTCGGGTCGAAGCCGAGCGCAGTCGGCGGCGGGCGTGGTTCGAGCAGTCGGCGGGCGCGACGGTCGAGGCGCTGGGGGCTGCCGAGGTGCGGGCCATTCCGGGCCTGGCCGAGCCCGATCCGCTCAAGGCGATCGACGTGTTGCCCGGCGTGACGAGCATGTCGGACTTCGGCGCGGCGTTTAATGTGCGCGGCGGGTCGGCGGACCAGAACCTGTATCTGCTCGACGGCGTTCCCATCTTCAACCCCTTCCACACGATGGGTCTGTTTTCGGTGTTCAACGCCGACATGGTGGCGCGCGCCGAGCTGCAGTCGGGAGGGTTTCCGGCCGAGTACGGGGGGCGCGTGTCGTCGGTCCTCCGCATCGACTCCGATCTGGGCGACGAGGAGCTCGCCGTCGACGCCGCCGTGAGCCTGATCGCGTCGCGCGCGGCTGTGGGGGGCGGCATCCCCGACGGCGCGAAGTCCCGGCTGGGCCTGTCGAGCGCGCGCTGGAAGGCGTCGGCCAGGCGCAGCTATCTGGACGTGCTCACCCGGCCCCTCCTCGAGGTCCCGTTTCCGTATCGGCTGCAGGATGCCCAAGCGGCGTTCGAGGCATGGACGCGCGCTGGCGACCGGATTCGGCTCACTTCGTACCTCGGGCGGGACGTGTTCGATATCGGGAGGTTGACGGTCCTGCTCGACGGTTGGGAGGAGCGCTTTCCCGCTGAGATCCCGTGGAGCTGGGGGAACGCCGCAGTGGGCGCGGCGTGGACGCGTCCGCTGCGGGCGGGCGGCGCGCTGGACGTGCACGCATCGTGGTCGCGCGCAGACACCGACCTGGCGCTTTCGGAGGTGAAAGACGCGCGGTTCCGTTCGCGCATCCGCCGGGCGGCCGTCGGCGCAGATGTCGAGCGCCGTGCCGGCCCCGCCACGCGGTGGAAGTCGGGCGTGCTCTCGACCTGGATGCGATACGGGAACGCGGTCGAGGGCGGCTTCCCCGAGCTCTACCCCAACGGCAGCGGCACGGGGTGGGGAACAGCCGCGTACACGCAGGTGAACTGGCGGCCGAATCGCCGCTGGCTGGCCGAGGTCGGCGTGCGGGTGGACCACTGGCGGGCCGGCGACGCGACCGCCACGACCACCGTCTCGCCGCGTCTGGCGGTCAAGCGGTTCGTGCGCGACGGACGGTGGGCGGTTCGGGCGGGCGGCGGGCGTTACACGCAGTTCCTGCATTCGGTCAGGGACGAGCAGGTCCCGTTGGGCTGGGACGCCTGGGTGCTTGCCGGCGGCCGCGTGCCGCCGGTGGTATCGGACCAGGTTCTCGCGGGGGTGGAAGGCTGGCTGGGCGGGGGAGAGGGCTGGTTCGCTTCCGCCGAGGCGTACTACCGGACCTACGACGGCGTGGTGGCAACGAACTGGGGCGACGATCCGCGCGACCCTGCCGACGACCTTGTTTCGGGCGAAGGCGTGTCGTACGGCGTGGACTTCCTGGTACGCAGGAACGCGGGCCCGACCACCGGCTGGATCGCAGTGTCGCTGCTCAAGGCCGAACGGTCGCTGCCCGAAGTCGGGACAGGGCTGGGCGCGGGGGCGCCGGTCGCGCACCCGGCCGCGTTCGACCGGCGACTGGACGTGGACATGGTGCTTCGCCGCGAGCTGCCCTGGGACGTCGTGGGCGGACTGCGCTGGAACCTGGGCACGGGGCTGCCGTACACGCTCCCGATTACGGAGCACCGTGTGAACCAACACCGGCTGATGGACCTCAAAGTCGAGCCCAGCTACCGGCTGATGGTCTTCCTGGGCCCCAGAAACGGCGCGCGCTATCCGGCCAGCCACCGCCTCGACGCCAGCCTGCGCCGCACCTGGCACAAGTCCTGGGGCACGCTCACGCCCTACGTGAACGTGGTCAACGTCTACAATCGCGCGAACGTCCTCTACTATTCCTGGGTGTTGGGGGTCGAGGAAGCGACCCCGAGCACTCCCATTCTGCCCACCATCGGCGTCGAGGTCTCGTTCTGATGCGTGCCTTCACTCCAAGCCGCCGCCGCTTGCTCCTCGCCGCACCGCTGTTGTGCGCGGCATGCGGATCGCTCGACATCGACATTCCGGTGCTGGAATCGGATCAGGTGGTGGCCGAGGTCGCGGCGATCGTTGCAGTCGACCCGACCGACCCGGCCAGCGGCACGTTGCACATGTCCGCGATAATCACCCGCTACGCCGACGGGTGGACGCCGCAACGCGTCCCCGGCGCATCGGTCGTGGTGCGCGGCGAGTCGGGACGCGCCGTTCGGCTAGCGGAGCAGGACGATCAGGTGGCGGGCTGCGTGAACCCGAACCGCCCCGCGCGTCTCGCAGGCACGTGCTACTTGACGGTCTCCGACCCGGGCGCGTTCGGCCTGGGGGAGGCGCTGTCCATGACGGCCACGCTGCCGGACGGAAGCCAGCTCGTCGGGTCCAGCCGCATTCCGGGCGCGTTCGTGGCCACGGATCTGGCCCTGGATGGCGGCAGTTGCCGTCTGGCGCCCCGCACCAACCATCGCTTCGCGTGGAATCCGGTCGAGGGCGCGGTCGCATTCGTCGCCGAAGTGGCGGTCCACCGCCTTGCCGCGCTCGGTCTGGAGGACGGCACCCTTAGCTGGGACACGCACTTCGTGGGAGGCGAGAGAACGGGGGTCGCCTTCCCCCGCGAGCTCCTCCTCGAACTCGACCTGGAAGCGGCCCGCGAACTGCGCGACGGCCTCCCCGCGGGTGCCAGCGCCGACATCGCGCTTGGGGCCGTCGACCTGAACTGGGCCAACTGGATCCGCCGTGGCCGGATCAACCTCAGCGGCGAAGTGCGCGTGCCGTCCGTCTTCGGCGACGGCACGGGGTGGTTCGGGAGCGCGGTGCGGTGGCGGCTCTCGGTCCAGTCGCGCGAGGGCGGCGGCGTCGGCAACCTGCCGCTCTGCGGCCCGGCGCCGGACGGGGCGCTTGGGGCGGCCAAAATGTAATGACAACTTCACATATTGTAATGTCTACCTTACAGTCGAACCGCTCGATAGCGCCCCTACCCCGGCGACGTCCGAACCAGCACCGCCGTGACCACGATCACGATCTGGGCGATCACAAGCTCACGTGTGGCGTTGCGGCGCAGGGGCGCGTCGCCGGCCTCGCGCAGTAGCAGCGGCGTCAGTCGCCGCCAGTTGATCGCGCCCAGGACCATGACGAGCATGACGAGCGCGACCTTGGCCAGGAGCAGCCGGCCGTAGTCGGACCCGAAGAGCGCCGCCGCCGACTCGAGGTGGACGAACGACGCTAGGGCGCCGGTTGCGACTAGAAGCCCCGCCGAGACGAGCGCGACGGGCGAAAAGAGCGGCACCACGTCGGCGAGAAGGCCGCGGTTGTCGCCGCCACCGCCGTCGTCGTCGTCGCCGTGGTCGTGGTCGTCGCTGTCGCCCCCGCCGCCGTCGCCGCTCCGGCGCCGCGCCGCCCAGTCGGCGGCCAGGACGAAGAGGAGGCCGCCGATCCAGCTCCCCGCGGCCATGACGTGCGCGATGTCGGCGGGGATGAGCAGCCAGCGCAGGCCTTCGCGCCCCGAGGCGTGCCCGGTGAACGCAGGAAGGGCGCACATGACCGCGGCCGCGGCCGTGGCCAGCACCCAGGACGCGCGTCTGGCGCTGCCGCGCCTGGCCGTGGGCGACGCCGCGAGGAAGAGGACCGGCGTCAGCAGCGCAATCACCGCGCCGACCACCCACGCGTGCCCCCAGTCGGTGGCGAGGAGCATCGCGGCGTCTTCGCGCCAGGGGACGAAGGGGTCGCGGAACTCGACCAGCTGGCGCCAGAACACGAGCGCCATGGCGGCTGCCAGCAAGGCGCCGGCCACTAGGCCCACCCGCCGCGCGGTGGCGATCAGCGCGTCCTGCAGGCGAGCGGGCGCGCGCGGCACGACGAGCCAGCGGCTCGACACGGCGCCCGCCACCGCGATCAGCGCCGCGAAGTGAAGCCAGCCGGTCGCGGCGGCGAGGAGCGACCCGGCGTCCAGCGGTCCCCCTACTGCACCACGACCGTGAAGGGGATTTCGCCCCGCACCACATGGCCGTCGGCGGCCATGCCGCGCCACGCGATCGAGTACGCGCCTGCGCCCAGGGCGTCGTTGATGGCCACGCTAAACACCTTGCCGTCGTCGGGGTCCTGCACGGCGTCCGGGGTCTCGACCAGCTCCCCCCGGGCCGTCAGGCGGACCAAAACCGAGTTCTCCTGGGGCAGCTGCGTGAACCAGAGGCGCAGCTCGTCGGGGGGAGCGACGGCAGCGTCCTTCCCCGGCTGCGACTTGCTCACCCCGAAGTGCAGGCTCACGCCGAAGTGCACGCCCTCGCCGCTCGTGCCCGCCGGCGCCGGCTCCGCCACTGCGAAGAGGCCTCCCAGCGCCAAAATGGCGACAACTTTCTTCGCCGCCGCGACCCGGCTCGAACCCCTCGTTGCGGGTGCGCTCCCGCCCGGACTCCCGTCGCGCTTCATCCTACCCCCCCAGAACGTTGAACTGCCTGGTGAACTTGACAATGAACGACCGCGCCAAAGTGCCGCTTTCTATGAACCGGCCGCCGTCGGGATTGAGGCCGTCGGGGAAGTCGAACCCCTGGACGTCGTTGTACACGATGAACAAGCCGGTGCCGGCCGTGTTGAGCCAGCCGAAGCGAAGGTTTGCCGACCAGCTGTCGACCTGGTTGCTGTACTGGATGAGGGATTGCAGGTATACGCGCGGGGTGAAGAAGTAGCCGAAGTTCATGCCCAGCAGCACGGTCTCGAACTCGCCCTCGGGCAGGGTGACGTCGAAGTAGTTTATGCGCGCGGACGTGCTGAACGAGGCGTTGGGGCGGAAGGTGATCGAACCGTTGCCGCCCCGCCGGGAGCCGCTCAGGAAGCTGCCGAAGTTGATGCGCGACGTTGCGGAGAGGCGCGCCGCGGGGTTGCTGTTGAAGACAAGCTGCGATTCCCACCCGCTGTAGTTGCCCTCGGGAACGACAACGCCCGTGCCCAGGATCTCGAACGGCGCGTAGATGCCCTCGGTGTTGAGGTTGGCGCCGGTGTGGATCTGCGCGCCCGACGGCCACTCCCAGTGCGAGTCGACGTGCAGGCGCGCCGACTCCTGGAAGCCCGACTCGACCCCGGTCTTGCGGCTGTTGTAGGTGTGGTACGAGATGTGGGGGCGGATTTCGCGGATCCACGAAGGGTGGATCCTGTGCATGATGTAGGTCTGGTAGTAGCGGTACCCCCGGCGGGGCAGGAATCCGACCTCGGGGTTGAAGCCCTCGCCGACCTCGCGGGCCTGGCCGGTCAGGGTCCAGGTGCGGCTGCTCCAGTTGCCCGAGACGTCCCACGCGTACTCGCTCGCGGCGGCGACGGGGTCTTCGGTCTGCGAGACGAAGCTGCTGAAGGTGAGCGCCTCTCCGACGCCCACCGCGACGTCTGCCGCGTAGGTGCGGTTGAAGTCGCCGTCGGGCCCGCCCTTGTTGATGAACAGGCCGCCCACGCGCGAGCGGTTCGGCAGCTCCTTGGCGACCCTGGCCACCGAGAAGCCGTGGGCGTCGACCCGGCCAAGGTCGGCGTCGGTCTGGATGTGCAGCAGCCCGATGTTCAGCCCCGCCGCGCGTCCCGAAAGGCGAGCGCCGCCCCGGATCGGCACGGGCTGGCCGCTCGCGATCCCGATCCGGCGGCTGAAGAACAGGTCGGCCCCTCCGCCGCCCACGCTGAAGAAGCCCGCGTTCTCCAGGAAGAAAGGTCGCTTTTCGGGGAAGTTGAGAGAGAAGCGGGTCAGGTTGAGCTGCTGGTCGTCGACCTCGACCTGGGCGAAGTCGGTGTTGTAGGTCACGTCGAGCGTGAGCCCCTGGGTGATCTGGAACTTCGCCTCGCCGCCGATGTCGCCCTGCTGCGAGAACGCGGTGGCCGCCGCGTAGTCCCGTCCGGTGGACCCCAGCATGTACGGGGTGACGGTGGCCAGCCGCCGGAAGGGCGGCTGCAACCCGCGCAGGTCGCCCGCGTAGTTGAGGCGGTAGAGGCTGAACTCGCGGGGAACCGGCGTCCAGAACGACTCTTCGTTGAGGCGCCGGATGCGGCGGATGACGTTGAAGCCCCAGGCCTCGTTGTCGTTCCCGTAGCGCAGCGTCGAGAAGGGGATGCGGAACTCGGCGTACCAGCCCTGGTCGTCGGTGGTGGCGGCGACGGTCCAGCTGCCGTCCCAGTTCTTGTTGAAGCCGCCGCCGGATCCCGACTGGAAGCGCTGCGCCGAGTTGAATCCGCCGCCCTGGAAGCGGCCGCCGCCCCGGCCCTCGTTCGCCACCTGCCCGTCGTACTCGATGCCGGTCGGGGTGGTGCCGAAGACGAAGCCGTTCTGGTCGTCGTTGTAGGTGTCGAGGACGAAGACGACGGCGTCGCTGCGGTTGACCTCGAAGTCGCGGATCCGCTCGCCGTAGGTGATCGCGTCGGCCTGGCTGTCGAAGGCCCAGACGCCGACGTAGAGCGCGTCGTCGTCGAAGACGATCCGCACTTCGGTGCGCTCGCTGGCCGGCTGGCCGTCGAACGGCACGCGCTGGGTGAAGCCGGTCATGGGCGCGGCCTGCTGCCAGACGGGCTCGTCGAGGCGGCCGTCGACGGCGGGGCCCTGGTCGACCTCGACGGCCGTGGCGATGGTGGCGCCGCCGCCGCCAGGGTCGCCCGAGGCCGGGCCGGAGTCGGAGTTCTGCGCGAAGAGGGGCGCGGCGGGGAACAACGCGACCATGGCGCAGGCGCACAGTGGGACCAGCGCGGCGTTCGCGGCGCGGCAGCGGGGCCGGGCGGATCTGGCGGAGCTCTTCTTCATCAGCCTATCGTTCGCAGGGGTTCGGTGCAGTTTCCGAATGTAGTGGACCGGGCCGCGGCTTTCCAACCGGCGTCCGTCGGCGGTGGCCGCGGGTCGATGAGCCGATTTCCGTTGCGCGCCCTCTGACCCGGAGCGTCATCATGCGCCAGAAGACCGTTTTCGCCGCACTGTTCGCCGTTGTTGCGCTTGGCCTGCTCGCGCCGCCCCGTGCCGGGGCCCAGCCCGAGCGGCGGCCCTTCCTGTTCAAGGACGCGCGCGGCGAGCTTGCCCAGGCCCGCGTTCGCGGGGAGGCCGAGGTTGTGGTTGTCGTTGCCTCGATGCCGGGGCGGAATGCGCGGGTGGCCGCGGCGGTCGAGGCCATGGGGGGGCGCATCGGGTTCCGCTTCGACGAGGTGGACTACGTGCGCGGCTGGGTGCCCGTGGAGGGGGCCGAGGAGCTGGCCGTCCATCCGGACGTGCACAGCATCGACGTGTCGATCGCGAACCGCTCCCGTTCGTTCGGGCTGGCGGGGGCGGCGCGGGCCGAGGACGCGCCGGGGCCGGGGCTGCCGACCGGGGGAGCGCAGGCGGGGGCGCCGACCGGGCTCGCTCCGACGGGGGCGCCGACCGCCGACACCGTGTGGCCTCCGGTGCTGAGCGACCGTCCGCTGTCCCACCGCTACAGCCCGCTGGGCGACCTGCGCGCCGTCGAGTTCCTCGAACGGAACCCGACCTTCGACGGGCGCGGCGTGACGATCGCGCAGATCGACATGTTCCCCGACATGCTGCTCCCCGAGCTGCAGACCGCGTACACGCTCGACGGCCGGGCGGTGCCCAAGATCGAGGTCTACCGCAACGTGCTCGACCCCGAGATCGAGGACGACGGGCGCTGGCTCGACATGGACGACATGGTCGAGGCGGAAGGGGGCGCCTTCGCCTACCGCGACTCCACGTACGCCGCGCCGCGCGACGGGGTGTTCCGGATCGCGCTCTTCGACGAGTCCAAGGCCGATTCCGCGGGCATCTACGGGTCGCAGGGGCTGGATCTCGATGTCAACCGCGACGGCAATCCGGAGGGATCCAGTCGCTTCTTCGCTGTTTTGTGGGACGAGTCGACCGGAGACGTGTGGGTGGACACCGACCAGGACTTCGACCTGACCGACGAGGCCGCGCTCGGAGAGTACGACGATCGCGGCGAGTTCGGCGTCTTCGGCGCCGACGACCCCGACACCCCGGTGCGCGAATCCGTGGGGTTCGGCGTCCAGATCGACGCCGACCGGGGCCGCGTCGCGCTCAACCTGGGCATCGCGCGGCACGGAACGCTGGTCGTCGGCGCGTCGGTCGGCAGCCGCGGAGACGAGGGCCGCTTCGACGGCGTCGCCCCCGGCGCCCGCCTTGCCGCGGTGGGCGAGGGCGGATCGGCGTACGGGCAGACCGAGGCCACCATCGTGGCGGCGGCGCACCCCTCGGTCGACGTCATCTACTTCGAGCAGAGTTCGAACATCACGCACAACTACCTGCTGCGGGACGGCCGCCTGGTCCCGTCGGTGATCGCGGACCGCCTGGTTGAGCGCTACGGCCCGTCGATCCTGTCCCCCACCCACAACTTCCCCGTCCTGGGCGCGATCGACGACATCGTCATGGGGCGCGGCGTGATCGGCGTCGGCGGCCACGAGGGCAGGGACAACTTCTTCATGAACCACGGCGTGCGCGTCGAGCACGACGACATGCTGCTGATCACCGGCGGCTACGGCCCCATGGGCGACGGGACGCTCAAGCCCGACATCATTTCGCCGTCCAACTACGTGAGCACCTCGCAGGGGTTCGCCGACGGGCGCGCCATTCCCGGCCTCTTCGAGCTGCCCCCCGGCTACACGATCGCGGGCGGCACCTCGACGGCCACCCCCACGGCTTCCGGCGCGGTGGCGCTGCTGATCAGCGCGGCGCGGCAGTCGGGCATGGAGGTCGATCCCCACACGATCAAGTACGCCGTGCAGCGCGGGGCGCGGTACGTGCCCAACATCGCGGCCTACAAGCAGGGCAACGGCGTGATCAGCGTGGCGGGCGCGTGGGCGATCCTCGAGGAGCTGCACGCCGGCGGCATGACGGTCGACATCGAGAGCCGCTCGTCGATCGCCACGCCGTACAGCCACATGCTGCCCACGCCCCACCAGGGCTTCGGCCTCTACGAGCGCGGCGGCTGGAAGGCCGGCGAGCGGGGCGAGCGCACGGTGACCCTGACCCGCACCTCGGGCCCCTCCGCCCCCATGACCTTCGACGTGCGCTGGGAGGGCAACGACCACGGCACGTTCTCGTCGCCGCTCACCGTGGCATTGCCGCTGGGCACGCCCGTCGACCTCCCCGTCGCGGCCACCCCCGCCGACCACGGCGTCCACACGGCCCACCTCACGCTGGACCACCCCGACGTGACCGGCTACGCCCACCGCATGCTCGCCGCGATCGTGGCGCCCCACCCGCTGACCGCCGCCAGCGACTTCACCGTCGCGAAACAGGTCGAGGTGCCGCGCCCCGGCATGCAGAGCCACTTCTTCGACGTGCCCGAGGGCGTGAGCGCGCTCCGGGTCGAGGTGGCCTGGGAGGACCGGGCGGTGGCGCTGGCGGTGGCCCGCCCCGACACCCGCTACCAGCGCGGCGAGATCGTCCGCCGGGGGGGCTCCGGCATCACGCAGGTGATCGCCGACCCCGTGCCGGGCACCTGGGAGGTGCGGCTCGCCGACATCGCCGACACCCAGACCTTCGACTGGCGGCAGGCCAAGAAGGACGAGCCGGTGCCCCCCACGCCCGCAACCCTGACCGTGTCCGCGCTGGCGGTGGACGTGGATGTGGTCACCGCAGCGGACCTGGTGGCCGACAACGGCGCCGGCGCGAACGGTGGCCGCAACGGCGTCGGCGCCGAGAACGGCGCCGCCCACCAGGTGTGGATGACGAACCGCATGGCCGCCTTCGAGGGCGCCGCCGTGACGACGCCGGTGGGAAGCGCGCGCAGGGAGCTGCACGGAATTGCGCCCCGGGAGCAGCAGGTCTTCGAGGTCGAGGTTCTGCCGGGCTCGACGGCGCTGATGGTGCGCACCCGCGGGCAGGGCGAAGCAGCCGCCGACGGCGGCCGCACCCTCGACCTCGACGTCTACGTCTTCGACTGCACCGGCGACGCCTGCTCCGCCGCCCGCGCGGACGGCGACCCGACCGGCGACGAGTCGGTCGTTGTGCACAACCCGGCCGCCGGCACGTGGAAGGTGGTCGTCGACGCCGCTGCCGTCACCGACGGGGGCGCGATCTACGAATACCTGGACGTGGTGTTCAACCCCGCCTACGGCACGGTCGGCTCGATCGACATGCCGCAGGAGCGCGCCCCCGGCGCCCGCTGGACCACGACGGCCCACGGCTGGGCGGCTTCGGCGGCTCACGCCGAGGGGCGGCGGCCGTACCTGGCGGTGCTGGTCGAGGGCAGGGTCGACGGCGAGCGCTACTGGGTGGGCATGGGCGAGGTCGGCATGCGCTAGCGGGCGCCCGTTGACACGGTCTGGCCATCCGCATACACTCCGTGTCCGACAACTCATCGAGACCGGCCGAGGGACAGGCCCGCTGACGCCGGGGCAACCTGTGGGGATTGGCGTTCCCACAAAGGTGCCAACTCCTGCGACGCACACGCGTGCTTCGCAAAGATGAGCCGCCCACCGCCCTTCCGGGGCGGCTGCCGATGGAACTGGGCGTCGAATCTCCGGAGTCCGATGAGCGCACTCGAGACTCAGGAGAGCTCATCATGGCCGGCCCTTCCGCCGCCTTCGCCGCGCCGCCCCGTGCAGCCCGGCGACGCGCGCGCACCCCCACGCCCAGCCACGCCCCCACGGGCGTCCGCTCCGGCTCCGTCCGCACCCGCATCGACTTCGATCACCTGGGCCCCCGCACCGTCGACGTCGCCTACGAGGCCCATGGACCCGCCGACGCGCCCGCAACCGTCGTGCTCGGGGGAATCTCGGCGGGCCGCCGCATCGCGCCCACAGCCTCCGATCCAGCCCGGGCGTGGTGGCCTGGGGTGGTGAAGCAGGGCGGCGCCCTCGACCCGGCGCGACAGCTGCTCATCGGCATCGACTTCCTAGGCGGCGCGAACGATGACGGCCCGCTGCGCCCGGTGACAACCCACGACCAGGCGCGTGCCGTCGCGGCGGCCCTCGAAGAACTCGGCGCCTGCGGCGCCTCGTTCGTGGGCGCGTCGTACGGCGGGATGGTCGCGCTGGCCTTCGCCGAGCTCTTCCCGGCACGGACCGCGCGGCTCGTCGTCCTCTGCGCGGCCCACCGCACGCACCCCATGGCCACCGGCGTCCGGGCCGTGCAGCGCGCAGCCGCGCGGCTCGGCGCCGATTGCGGCCAGCCGGCGCGCGGCCTCGCCCTTGCCCGCGCCCTCGCGATGACCACCTACCGGAGCCCCCACGAGTTCGAGGCGCGGTTCGCCTGCGCGCCGCTCCACCCGGGACGGCCCGGCCGGTCGCCCGCGCGCTTCCCCGTCGAAGGCTACCTCGACGCGCGCGGCGGGGACTTCGCCCGCCGCTTCGACCCCGAACGCTTCCTGGCGCTCTCCGAGTCGATCGACCTGCACCGCACGGCCCCCGAATCGCTGCCGCCCGACGCGCTGCTCGTGTCGTTCGACACCGACGCCCTCGTTCCGCCCTGGCTGGTCGACGAGCTGGCCACACGCAGCGGCCGACGCCCGCGACACGTCGCCGCAACCTCGCTCTACGGCCACGACGCCTTCCTCAAAGAGGTCGGCCTGGTCGAATCCCTGCTGCAGGCTTCCCTGCCGCGCACCCCGGAGGCAGTCCGATGAACACCCTGAACGCCCCTGCACCCGTCCCCGCCCCCGCCCCCGCACCCGCCACCGCCCCCGCCACCGTCACGCGCACCGTGCGCGCCGGCATCGGCGTCGACCCGACCCACCGCGCGGTCATGCCGCCCATCCACCTGTCCACCAACTACTTCTTCGATGCGCCCGGCGTGTGCGGCGCGTACGACTACACGCGCACCGCGAACCCCACCCGCGATCTCGCCGCAGACGCGATCGCCGAGCTGGAGCGCGGATGCGGCGCGGTCGTCACGTCGTCGGGCATGTCGGCGATCGTCGCCGCGACCCGGCTGCTCCGCTCGGGCGACCTGCTCATGGCGCCCCGCGACTGCTACGGCGGCAGCTACCGCCTGTTTCGCCACGAGGCGGACCGGGGCGCCTACCGCGTCGAGTTCGTCGACCCGTGGGATCCGGCCGCCCTGGCCGCCGCGCGCCGCCTGCGGCCCCGCATGATCTGGATCGAGACGCCCAGCAACCCGCACCTGCGAATCACCGACATGGCCGCCTGGAGCGCCGTCGCGCGCGAGATCGGCGCCGTGTGCGTGGCCGACAACACCTTCCTCTCGCCGGTCAACCAGCGCCCCTTGGACCACGGCGCAGATCTGGTTGTGCACTCCACGACCAAGTTCCTCAACGGGCACAGCGACGTCGTGGGGGGCGCGGTGGTGGCCGCCCGCCGGGGCCCGCTCGAAGAGGTGGCGTGGTGGACCAACGCCATGGGGCTGGGCGGGTCGCCATTCGACGCCTACCTCACGGTTCGCGGCATGCGCACCCTGCACGCCCGCAGCCGCGTCCACGAGGAGAACGCGCTGCACGTGGTCGAGGCGCTCGCGGCCAGCGACGTCGTCACCCGCGTCAACCACCCGAGCCTGCCGGCGCACCCGGGGCACGAGATCGCTCGCCGCCAGCAGACCGGCTGGGGGAGCCTGGTGTCGTTCGAACTGAAGGGAGGAAGAGCGGCCGTGGACGCGTTCGTCGGCGGCATGGCGCACTTCGCCCTGGCCGAGTCGCTGGGAGGCGTCGAGAGCCTGGTCACGCACCCGTGGAGCATGACGCACGCGTCGATGGACGAACCCGCGCGCGTGGCCGCCGGGATCGGCCAGGGCCTGCTCCGGCTGTCGGTCGGGATCGAAGCGGCCAGCGATCTGGTCGGCGATCTGGAGCGGGCGCTCCGCAGGGCGGGGGCCGTGGGTGCTGCGGCGGTTGCGGGCGCGGCGGGTGCTGCGGGCGCGGCGGGTGCTGCGGGTGCGGCCTGTACGGCGGGCGCGGCGTGTACTGCGCCGGACGCGGTGGCGGATTCCGTTGCGACCGTCCCCGTCCGATGAAGAACGGCCTCCATACCAGCACGCCCCACGCTCCGCGCAAGGGAGACGGGCCTCGCATCGCCGTCCTCAAGTTCGGCTCGTCGGTCCTTGCGCGCCCCCGGGACTACACAAGGGCCGCAGAGGCGATCGCGCCCCAGGTCGAGCGCGGGCGCAAGGTTGTGGCTGTGGTGTCGGCCATGGGCGAGACGACGGATGCGCTGCTCTCGGCGGCCCGTTCGGTGGCGCCTGCGGCCTCGGGCACGCTGCTGGGCGCGCTGCTCGCGACGGGAGAGGAGGCCTCGGTGGCCCTGCTCTCGCTGGCGCTCGCCGCCCGAGGGGTGAGCGCGGTGGGGTTCAACGTGGCGCGGGCGCCTGTGCGCACCAGCGGCGACGTGCACGACGCCGATCCGGTGTTTGTGGACGCGGGGCAGATCCGGGCGGCGTTCCGCACCCGCGACGCGGTGGTCTTTCCGGGCTTCGTCGGGGTGGACATGACGGGCGTCGCGTCGCTGCTGGGACGGGGCGGCTCGGACTTGACCGCGCTCTTTCTGGGCGACGCGCTGGGCGCAGCGGAAATCCGCCTCGTCAAGGACGTGGACGGCATCTTCCCGTCGGATCCGCGCGGCGGCGGGGCCCAGCAGGCGTTCCGAGAGCTCGGCTGGGGGCGTGCGCGCGAGATCGGCGGCGGGGTGGTGCAGCCCAAGGCCATCGACTTCGCCGAGCGTCGGGGCCTGCGCTTTCGCGTGACCGGACTCGAGGGCGAGGGCACCAGCATCGGGAGGGGGGCCGAGTGGCCGCCGGCGCGCTGAACGTGGCCGCGACCGAGGCCCCGGGGGGCGGTGGGCGCCGCGTTCCCGGGGGCGACGTGCGCCGAGCTCCCGTGGCCGTGCTGGGCGCCACCGGGCTGGTGGGCCAGCGGCTGGTGCGGATGCTGCACGGGCACCCGTTCTTCGCGCTGTCCGAGGTGGTCGGCTCCCAGCGGCGCGCGGGCCGCCGCTACGGCGACGCGACGCCGTGGACGATCGGCGGCGATCCCCCGGCGCAGGCGACCAAGCTCGAGCTGCTCCCGCCGGGAGCCCCCTTGCGCAGCCGCGTCGTGCTCTCCGCACTGCCTTCCGGGCCCGCCAAGGAGACGGAGCTGGCGCTCGCTCGCGCCGGACACGTCGTTTGCACGAACGCGTCCGCTCATCGAATGCGGCCAGACACGCCGCTCATCATCCCCGAGGTGAACGCGGCGGCGGTCGCCGCGGTCGCGTCCCAGCCGTGGCGCGCGGCGGGCGGCGCGCTCGTCGCGAACCCGAACTGCGTGGTCGTCGCGCTGGCCCTGGCGCTCGCGCCCCTCGAGCGCGCCTTCGGTATCGAATCGGCCACCGTCGTCACGCTGCAGGCGCTGTCGGGCGCGGGGCTGGGCGGCCTCGGGGCGGCCGAGCTCCGCGGCAACGTGGTGCCGTGGATCCGGGGCGAGGAAGAGAAGATCGGCCCCGAGCTCGACAAGATCCTGGGCACCGGGATCGCCGTGGCGGTGGCGGTGAACCGCGTGCCCGTCGTGGACGGCCATTCCGCCCACGTGTTTCTGAAGCTTCGGCGTCCGGCGACCGCCCAAGACGCGATCCGGGCGCTGCAGGACCACCGCCCGGCGGCGCAGTCGGCGGCGCTGCCGACCCTTCCCGCCCGCCCCCTGGTCGTGCGCACCGAACCCGACCGCCCCCAGCCCCGCCTGGACGCGGACGCCGAGGCCGGGATGGCCGTCACCGTGGGCCGTGTCCGCCCGGCGCCCCCGCACGACCTCGCGCTGGTGGCGGTCGCGCACAACGGCATCCGGGGCGCGGCCGGCGCCTGCCTCGCGAACGCCGAGCTGGTCGCGCGCCACCTGGGCCTCGTCGCCCCCCACGCCCCGGGCGCTGCCCGGGCCTCGTCGCCGCCCACGCCCAGGGCCGACGCCCGCGCAGCGGCGGCAAGATTGTAATATCAACATTATAATATGTAAACTCAACATTACATTCGCGGTCGGCGGGGCGGCGCGTTACCTTGTGCGGCGTCCCGATCCGCACCCGATCCGCACCGCACACCCGCCCGCGCAGAGGCGCGATGCAGCCTCCCCAGTTCGAGCTCTTCGGCCCTGCCCACATCGTCGTGATCGCGCTAACCGCGATCGTGCCCGTCGCAATGGTCCGGGTCGTGCGCAGGGGCCAACGCCGAGCCCAACGCAGGGGCGAATCGGACAGGCTCGCCCGGGCGACGTGCGTCGCGCTGGCTCTCGTGCTCGCGGTCAACCAGATCACCAACTGGGTGGTCGGCTTCGTCGTCGACGGGGGGGTGGTCTTCGTGCGTGAACACCTGCCGCTGCACCTGTGCGGCATGTCGTCGATCCTGGCGGTGGTGGTGCTGCTCACGCGCCACCGGCTCTCGTACGAGCTCCTCTACTTCTGGGGACTCTCGGGGGCCACCAATTCGGTGGTCACGCCGGAGCTGGACGCGGGGTGGCCCTCGTACGAGTTCGTGCAGTACTACGTGTCGCACGGCGGCATCGTGGTCGCGGCGGTCCTGGCGACCTGGGGGCTTGGGATGCGGCCCACGTTCCGGTCGCTGATCCGGGCGTTCGTGCTGCTGAACGTGCTGGCGCTGGTCGTGGGCGGGGTGAACCTGGCGACCGGCGCCAACTACATGTACCTGAGCGAGAAGCCCGTCGCGGCCTCGCCCTTCCTGCTCTTCGACTGGCCGTGGTACATCGTCTGGCTTGAGCTCGTGGCGCTGGCCTTCTTCGCGCTCTTCTACCTTGCGGCTATTGTTGCAGGTCCGGCGCACGCCCCCGCAGCCCGCCCGTCCACAGCCGCCCAAGGCACCCAGAGGAGTTCGCGATGACCGCCCGGCCCAGGACCCTGCCCGCCGTTTCGCTGCTGGCGCTCGCCGGCGTCACCGCATGCGGAGGCGGCGACGCGGGCCCCTCGACGCCTCAGGAACCGCCGCGCCCGGCCACGATCACCGTCGAGCCCGCGTCGGCCACGCTCACCTACATCTCGCAGACCACGGTCTTCAGCGCCACCGTGCGCGACCAGTACGGCGCGACCATGCTCGCGAACGTCGCCTGGTCCAGCTCCGACGACGCGGTCTTCACCGTCGAAGAGCTCTCCACCGTCGACAACAGCGGACAGGTCACCGCCACGGGGAACGGCACGGCGGCGGTGCAGGCGAGCTTCGGCAGCCTCAGCGCCACCGCGTCGGTCAGGGTGGAGCAGCGCGCCGGGGCGATCAGCGTGGTTGCCGGAGACGGTCAGCAGGCGCAGCGCGGCACGACGCTGCCCGAGCCCGTGGTGGTGCGCGTCGAGGACCGGGGCGGATACGGTGTGGCCGGCGTCGAGATCGAGTTCGCGCCGGGCCCCGAGAGCGGCTCGGTCAGCGTGGAGTCGGTGACGAGCGACGAGAGCGGCCAAGGCGCCACCGAGTGGACCCTGGGCAACAGGTTCGGCTCCCAGACGCTCGTCGTCCTGGCGCCGGGCGGCATCCAGAACCGGGCCATCGCCACCGGCATCTCGGACACCCCGCTCCCCGACCTGAGCGTCGAGACCGTCACCCTGTCGCGCAGCGAACCCACCAACCTGGAGACGGTCGGCGTCGCCGCGACGCTGACCAACGTGGGCGACGCCGCCAGTCCCGACACCTTCCTGGTCCACCTCACGCTCGACGGCATCGCGCAGGACTCCGCCAGGGTGGCCGGGCTGCAGCCCCAGGGGATCACGACGGTCGAGTTCACCGCCGGACCCTTCGAGGCCGGCAACCGCCTGCTCGCGGTGGTGATCGACCCGGCGCGAGGCATCGACGAATGGGAAACCGCGAACAACACCCGGATCACCAACCTGGCTGTCGCCCACCAGGAGATCATAAGGGTCGGCCACACCTCCAGCATCTCGGCCACCTTGGACGAGGTCCTGCACTTCCGCATCGATGTGGATGAGGGGTCCAGGGAGGCGCTCAACGTCGAGGTTTCGGGCGGGCGCGGGGACCCGGACTTGTTTCTCAACTATGGCCATCGGCCCGATCACCACTACCAGTACAGCTGCCTAAGCGGCGCGGCGCCGGGAACGGCTGAACTGTGCCAGCATCTGCCCGCCCGTCCCGGCAGCTACCACGTTGCCGTGCACGCGTACTCCGCGTTTGGCCCGGTCGAGTTGAAGGTCACCGTAGGTGGAATAGAAGTGGAGCGCTACGACATCGATGTCGTGTTCATCGAGCACGGATCGGCCGAGCAGGACAGAATCGTGCTGGAAGCCGCCAGCCGGTGGGAATCGGCGATTATGCAGGGTGTGGCCGACATCGATTATTCGAACAGCCCCTTAGGAGCGGGACAGTGCGCGACGGATTCGCCCGTTGTAGATGACGTTGTCGACGACATCCGCATGTTTGTCACAATCGACTCGATCGATGGACCGGGGCAGATTCTGGCCCGTGCCGGCCCCTGCAGCATTAGGGTCACCACATTCGAGGGCTATCCCGACATTTTCGGGTCGGTGATCGTTGGCTCCGTGGAGTTCGACGAAGACGACATCAACCGCCTGTCGGCCCAGGGGATTATGATATCCACGGTGCTTCACGAGATGGGACATGCCCTGGGCTTCGGCACAGTGTGGGACACGTTCGGCTTGCTGGAAAACCCCTCGGTCGGCGGCGATCACAACGCCGACACCCACTTCACGGGGCCGCTTGCACGCGCGGCCTTCGAGGCGGCCGGCGGGCGCAACTACCGTGGCGCAATCGTGCCGGTCCAAAGCGGCGGCGTGGACGGCAGCTCCGACTCGCACTGGAGGGAGTCGGTCTTGGGCAACGAGCTCATGACCCCTTGGCTATCGGCAAACATCGAGCCGTTCAGCGCCATCACCATCGAGGCAATGGCAGACCTGGGGTTCAGCGTCGACCCCTCGGTGGCCGACCGCTACCGGGTTGCCAACACGAGTGGCGACGCAGCCGAGATCGACCCGGAGTCCATGATCGACCTGAGCAATGACATCGCCGACTACCCCATCGTCCTCATCGACCAGAAGGGCCGCAAGGTCGATGTGGTGCGGCCCAGGCGGTAGCTAACGCACCAGCAAGATCCTCTGCGCCACCGGGTATAGCCATTCCACCCCGCGTGCGGTGACCACCGCGTCGTCCTCCAGGGGGATCCTCACCTTGGCGCCGCCCCACTCGGGGGCGGACGTGTAGGCGAAGAGCTCGACCGCGATCAGCGTGCCGGGGCGCAGCTCGTACGTCTGGCGGGTGGGGTTGAAGAAGGCGAGCGACGGGCCGATGCCGTGGCCCAGGTTGCCCACCGAGTGGGGGCCGATCACGACGTCGGTCACGGCCGGGTCGTCGGTGGGCTGGTTGAACTCGATGCGGTTGAAGCCGGCGGCCTCGATCGCGGCCCAGGTGCGGTCGAGGGCCTGCTGGGCCGTGAGCGCGGGCTTGATCGACGCCTTCATCACGTCGCGCACTTCCTTGGCGCGGTCGAAGGCGTGCTGGATGCCGGGCGGCGGCGCGGTCTCGCCCTCGCGCAGCACGTACGCGATCCGCTTCATGTCGGTGTAGAAGTCGAGGAAGCCGACGCCCCAGTCGATCATCAGGAGGTCGCCGCGCTGGATGATGCGGTCGGACGAGGTGGCCTCGATCCCGGCCGGGCCGGTTATGTACACCGACGGCATGTCGAACGACGAGTCCAGGCCGCGCGCGAGCAGCTGGTCCCACATCCACCAGGCCACGTCTTCGAGCGCGGTCACGCCCGGGGTGATGACCTCGTTGGAGAGCGCGCGCTCCGCGATCTCGCGGCTCATCTCGCCCGCTTCGGCGAAGGCGGCGATCTCGCTGGCCACGCGGGTCGCGCGGAAGTCCGAGACGAAGCGCTCGGCCGAGACGAGACGGTCGGCGTAGGGCGCGCCCAGCGCCTCGCGGAGGTGCAGGTACGAGGTGTGCGACAGGCCGTCGGCGCCGCCGATGGACTCGGCCATGTTCACGCCGATCCGGTCGGGGTCGCGTTCGGCCACGTATTCGGCCAGCGAGGCGGCGGGGCCGAAGTGGTCGTACACGCCGCACCGTTCGAGCATGTATCCGCCCACGCCCAGCGCGGCGCGTTCGGCGCGGTCGCCCCGCGAGGTGAACACGTAGTACGCCCAGTCGCCCACATAGCCGCGCCCGAGCGCGTTCCACATGGGGTCGAGGAGGCCCTCGCGCATGACCACGATCCACATGTCGAGGTCGTTGGCGCGCATCGCGCCGGGCAGCACGAGGTCGAACTTGTCGGCGCGGATCTGGCACATGCGCTCCCATCGCCGCCGGGCCTCCTGGCCGTCGAGGGGCGCGGGCCACGCGGCTGCCAACATTGCCGCGACGGCCAGCGCGACCATCCCCCCGCCCCCGCGCCCGCAGCCTGCGGCAGCGCGCGCGGCGCCCCCCGCGCGGCGACCGTCGCCCTCCCTCACCCCCATCATCGCACCACCACCCAGCCCGACCGAACGGTGCCGCCCTTGTCCGACTCGGCCACGACCCGCACCGCGCGCTCGCCGCCCGTGGGGCGAACCAGCCAGGTCACCGTGCGAGACCGCTCCGTCGCGGCCTCCAGGAACGGGTTCGACCCCGCCAGGTGCGGGATCGTCGCGCGGGCGCGGCCCTCGACGATCTCGAGCCCCGGGTGCGACAGCGTAACGCTCGGCGACCGGACCACCTGGCGGTCGATGCCGCCGTCGGGACGCGCGCGCCCCACCGCGCCGCGGTCGGTGAGGCTTGTGGGCAGGAAGCCGGTGTTGGTCACCGTCGCCGAAACGCGGAAGGTGCCGTCGCCCACGGCCGTCACCCGGGGCTCGGCGACCTCGATCAGCGGGCTCTGCTCGGCCAGGTACATGACCCAGTGCAGCTGCTGTTCGGTCTCCTCTTCGAGGAACTCGGGCGGCGGGTTCTGCCCCCAGAACTTGGCGTGCCAGCCGCCGATCTCGACGGCGCCCAGCTGCGGGTGGTCGTAGCGGGTCCAGTCCGAGAAGTAGCGGCCGCCCAGCTCCTCGTCGTTGAAGCGGTGCTGCTCGGCCTCGCTGATCTCGCCGTCGCCGTCGTAGTCGGTGACCCACGCCTCGGGGCCCGGCGAGAACTCGGGGACCCATCCGACTATGCCGTGGTCCCAGTAGCCCCACGAGATCAGCGTGCCGTAGCGGTGCTCGGTGGGGTGCGTGGCGCTGGGCACCACCGGACGGCCGGTGCTGCGCGTGTACTCCTCGCCCAGGTGGATGATCAGCGACAGGTCGATCTGCGGAAACAGCGACGGCGCCGACGCCGACGGCAGGCGGTAGACGAACCCGCCCGACGTGTGCCCGTGGAAGATGCCCGTGATGTTGCGGTGCCCGTTGATGAACTCGGCCGCGGCGCGCGTCTCGGGTTCGGAGAGCGGGTAGTCGCCCGCGCCCGGCTGCATGTGCACGCGCTCCCAGTTGCGCGGGAAGTTGCGGTTCATGTCGAGCCCGCCCACGCCGTCCTCGTTGATCTCGCCGTCGCCGTCGTTGTCGATTCCCTCGCGGAGCGTCGAGAAGCGCAGCCCCGCGCGCTGCATCTCGGGGTCGCGCAGCATGATGCGGTCGTCGTCCGGGTCGGCCACCCAGATCCCGTCGGGGTCGGGGACACGGATCTGCGTGATCCAGCCGTCGCCGTCCAGGTCCTCGGGCGGATCCTCGTCGGCGGCGCCGTCCTCGTCGTCGTCGAAGGGGTGGGGCGTGCTGCGCAGGAACTGGTCGTCGATGAGCGCCAGGTCCGAGCCGTCGGGGTTGAACTTGGGCCGCACGTAGAACGCGCGCGCGTCGAGGAGCGCGGTCACGCGGGGGTCGCTGCCGTAGCCGTTGAGCAGATGGCCGACGACGTGCGTGGCCACCGACGAGCTGGTGAGCTCGCCCGCATGGATGCCGCCGTCCACGTACAGCGCGGGCTTCTCGGACGCGGGGCCGGTGGCCTCGTTGGTGATCGTGATCACCATGAGCGGCTGCCCGTGGAAGCTCTCGCCGATCTGGCGCAGCTCCGAGAGGCCCGGATACAGCGCGTGGAACTCGCGCAGGATCTGGTTGGTCTCGGCAGCCGTGTAGAAGCGGTTCCAGTCGACGTCGCCCGATGGCGAGACGAGGCTGGAGGACTGGGCTGCGGCGGGGGCGGCTGCGGGCGGGGCCAATGGCGCGGCTGCCGCTGCTGCCGCTGCCGCGCAGGCGAGGGCGAGGGGGGTGGGGGTGTTTGAGCGGGCGGCGCGAGCCGCGCGGACGGCGCGTCGAAGCATTTTCCTCTCCCAGGGCGGGTCGGTCGGGGGCTGGTCGTCGGTCAGGGGCGGGGCCCGGTGCGCGGACCGCTGGACCAGATGATCCAGTAGTCGTCGATCGAGTCGTCGTCGTCGGCCAGCTCGCTCGGCCCCGGCGGCAGGCCGTTGAGCTGGAAGATGTAGGTCAGCGCGTCGGTCACCTGCGCGCGCGTCAGGCTGCCCGGGTTGCCGTGGGGCATGCGCTCGTAGATCCAGTACCACAGGCGGAACACCGAGGCCTCCTCCCACCGCTCCAGAAACGCGGGCTCGGTCCAGTCTTCGGGCACGTGGCACTCGACGCAGATCTGATCGAACACCTCGAGCCCCCTCGCCGCCTGCGCCTCGGAGTAGATCCCGTCGGTCGTGTTCGGCTCGTCGGCCTTCGAGCGCGGGCCGGCTGCCGCCGCGGCCTGTTCCGAAGGCGCCCGCTCGGTGGCCGGCTGTGGCGCGGAAGCAGGGGCGACGGTCCCGGACTGACATGCAAATGTCCCAAGCGCGACCACGGCCAGCCCGGCGGCGGTGGCCGCGAACGGACGCCCGGCCACACCATACCGGCGCGAAGGAAGACGACGGCTGCCGTCCGGCTGCGACCTCGTGCGTGGTGCCAATTCGCGCCTCCGCGAGTCGGGTGGGCGTTCGCAGCGACCGGGCAGCCAAGCGCACCGCCGTCCTAGGGCGCGGCGCCGGAATGCCCGCGCGGGCTGCTGCGTCGGGAGAAGGTAACGCCTTACCTTTTCGTATGCCGCCCCCGGGAGGCCCGGTCGCGTTCCCGGCCCGAGCCCCCCCGGATCCGCCACTTCCACCCACAAGCCCACGGAGGCCTTGCATGGACGCGTTCGTCGAACTCTTCTCGTTCTCGGGACGGGCCAACCGCGCCCGCTACATCTGGCACATCATCCTCGACGACCTGGTGGTCGCGGGCATGGCCGCCATCCTGATCGTCGCCACCCTCGTCACCCCGCTGGCCTTCCTGCCCGCCACCGTCATCGTGCCGCCCACGGTAGGCATCGGCCTTGCGGCGACGTGGGCGGCGCTCGCCGTCACCGTCAAGCGACTGCACGACCTGGACCGCCCCGGCTGGCACGTCCTGCTGTTCATCGTGCCGCTCTACAACATCTACCTTTCGATCGTGCTCTTCGTCGTCCCCGGGACAGTCGGGCCGAACCAGTACGGGCCGGACCCGCTGGCGGGGGTGTAGGGTGGTGGGGGTCGGCTGACGGGGGGGGGGGGTCGGCTGACGGGTGGAGGGTCGGCTGAGATGTGGGGCGCTTAGCTCAGTTGGTCTAGAGCGCCTGCCTTAACTGTCCGCTTCACGGGGATCCTGCGCTGGATTCTCGAGGTTTCCACCAATCCCGCGCGGCCTTTCGGCATCCTCAACTTCCTTCCCAATGAACCGGTCCAGCTCCTCGTCGTTCACTTCCCTTAGCACACGTCGCCACTCCGAATCCTCGTCCGCCCTTGGCCCAGACTCCGCGAAAACGTCCTCTAGGTTCAATAGGGGCTCCAGGGCGTTGATGTCCCCTTCGTCGTAGTCAGTCGCACCATACAGGCCAATCCCCTGCAGGACCCGCTTCACAAGCCTGGGCACCACAAATGAGGTCAACAGCAGGTGTTGGCGAGGGTTCCACGCGGACGGCGGTAGACTAGCGTCGTGCCCGTGGCCGTGCGCCAAGTGGCCCCGCAAGACGCGCAGGCTATGCGCCCAGTTGGCCATTAGGCTGGCCTCTTTCCATTTCACTTGCGGCGGGGGTGCCCGCCACTCGGATCTGGGCACAGGCCGGCTCGGAGCCCATGCTTCGGCAAACTTCGCGGGAAACTCGTTCTTCTTCAGTCTTCCGAGAACCTGTTCCATTGCTGCGTAACCAAGCACCAGGTCTGCATCAATCGACGTATCCGGCGCGTCGGTGTTGGCTAGATTGAAGAGGACCACACTGCGGTAGACCTTCGCCCACTCATGACGGGATCGCGACTGGAGCAGCGCCTCGAGAAGACCGCCGTCGGGCTTGACCTGCGCTCCGAGGCTGACATGTATTGGCACTCGGACCTCCGTAACTGTCGACCATCTCGAACCATCGCGTCGAGGAGTCTGGATCGTCACACCGCCTTGCGGGTTCTCGAACTTCGCAATCACGAGCCGCAGCTGGTCTCGATTGAAGTAACTGTCGTGGAAGAACTCCCGAGTAGCCAGGCAGGCGAAGGCGAACAACTCGGCGAACTGAAACAGACCGTCTGTGTCTAGTTCGGATAGGTCGCCCATCAGGCTTCGGTCGTTGGCAGCCAA
Organism: Longimicrobiales bacterium; assembly: GCA_965221535.1. Taxonomy (GTDB): domain Bacteria; phylum Gemmatimonadota; class Gemmatimonadetes; order Longimicrobiales; family Gaopeijiaceae; genus Bin94. Next base: position 1,331,232 of record OZ244894.1, read on the forward strand.
GATGACCGCCGTCCGCACAGGGTTCCCCCTATGGTCGCGGTACGTGGAAAGGACGGCATCGATCATCGCTTGGCTGTCGGCATCCGGTCCTGGCAGGCGTCCGAGCTCGAACCGCAGCAACGAGTGCCCCGGGACTTCAACGCGGTCGCATTCAAGATCGATCCATGGAAAGAAAGCCAATTGGGGCATGTCTGGTCGTCTCCGGTCTCCCCTTAGGTCGTCGTCGTTCCGCCTGTCAACGGAACCCACCAACTTGACAGGTCGCGCTCCCTACACCTAGGGTGCGAAGCGTAATCCAGCTGGGAGTGGCGCGGGTGCGAGCTTCCCGGACCGGTCGTTTGGCTGCTCCTGGACAGCGGGAGCCGAATATCGAAAATGGCGTGAGTCCTTGCGGGGCGCTTAGCTCAGTTGGTCTAGAGCGCCTGCCTTACAAGCAGGAGGTCGCAGGTTCGAATCCTGCAGCGCCCATAGGGTGGTCGGGGTGGGGTACCTGACACGGAGAGAGGGAGGTCGCGACGTGCCCAGGAGGATCTGGACGAACTCGGTGCCGCGCGAGGCGTCTTGCCAGCTGGATTGCGGAACCCCCGAGCAGGCGCATCGCGGCTGGGTAGACTGCTCAAGAATGTAAACTAAGCATCACATAATGTAATGTCTAGTTGACATCTTGTCTCCCCGGACCGACACATCAATCGCTGAGTGAATCGCTTGCCGCCCGAGGTCGAGGCACATCGCAAGCTTGCGGACCCTGGTTCGGGTCCGCATCATCTAGCAGCTTCCACCCTCCCCACCGCCCGGCTCTGCCGGTGCAACCTGAACTCCCGGACTCAGCCCCGCCGATGCCCGTCCCGACCGTCCTCGATCTCTGTACCCCGCGAGCCGACATCCTCGAAGGAAGGATTACGGAGGCGGAATTCGCGGCCGATCTGGCCCGGGTTCTGGGGGACGAGAGCGGTGCCGGATACGCCGAATACTCCGACCCCGTACGGTTCTTCGCCAACACCTATCCGACGAGGGGGCTGAAGGATCTCCTCGCCCACGTTTGCCGGCGGCTGTCCGGTGCCGGTGGGGAGATGGCCGCCATCTTCCGGCTCGACACGTCCTACGGGGGCGGGAAGACGCACGGCTTGATCGCGCTGGCCCACGCGGCTAAGGGAATGCAGGGCGTCGCCGATCCAGCGGAGTTCGTCGATCCTTCGCTGCTGCCGAGCGGCCCGGTGAGAGTCGCGGCGTTCGATGGCGAAAACGCCGACCCCGCGAACGGGCGGCTGCTGGGCGACGGCGTGCTCGCGCGAACCCCATGGGGAGAGCTGGCCCACGCGTTGGCCGGCGCCGAAGGGTTCGAGCGCGTCCGCGCCAGCGACGAAGGGCACATGGCCCCGGGCGCCGGCACGCTCCGAGAGCTCTTCGGGGACCAGCCGACTCTCGTTCTTCTCGACGAGTTGTCCGTCTATCTCAGGTCGGTGCAGTCGATCCCGCAGGCGCGCGGCCAGCTCACGGCCTTCCTGCAATGCCTGTGCAGCGCGGTCGAGAGCACGCCCCGGGCGGCGCTGGTCTACACGCTGGCCATCGGGAAGGGAAGCCAGGCGACGGACGCGTACAGCGACGAGAACGAGTTCATCGCCGACGCGATGGCGGAGCTTGAGAAGGTGTCCGCCCGCAAGGCCACGCTGCTGAACCCCACTCGTGAGGATGAAACGGCCAAGGTGCTCCGCCGCCGTCTCTTCGATGCGGTCGACGAGCCGCGCGCCGAAGAGGTCATTCGGGCCTACAGGCAGGCCTGGGATCTTCACGGGGAGATCCTGCCGCCCGAAGTTGGCGGGCCAGCAGCCGTGGATGAGTTTCGCGCCAGCTACCCGTTCCACCCTGCGGTGCTCGAGACTCTGACGAGGAAGACCGCCACCCTGGAGAGCTTTCAGCGAGTGCGGGGCATGCTGCGGCTCCTCGGCAAGGCGGTCGCCCATGTCTGGAAAGTGCGCCCCAAGGACGCGTGCGCGATCCACCTCCATCACATCGATCCAGGCCACGAACCGGTGCGCGCCGAGATCGTGACGCGCTTGGGCCAGGATCAGTACCTTCCGGCGATCACAAACGATGTGTCGTCAGGCGCGCAGGACAGGCCGGCCTTCGCGCAGCAGATCGACGCGAAATCCTACCGCGGAATGCCGCCTTACGCCGAGTATGCCGCCCGAACGATCTTCCTGCATAGCCTCGCGTTCAACGATCCGCTCAAGGGACTGCCGCCCGAGGAGCTGCGCTATTCGATGGTGGGGCCGGCACTGGACATCTCCTTCATCGACGAGGCCCGCAAGCAGTTCGTCGCCGAATCGGCCTATCTCGACGATCGGCCGGGCGTCGCGATGCGCTTTCACGCCGACGCGAACCTCAACCAGATCATTCGGCGAGAGGAGCGCAACATCGACGCAGGGGACGCTCGATCCCAGCTGAACGACCGGATCGGGCAGGTGTTCGGCGGTCGCACGTTCGATCTCGTCCGTTTTCCGGGCGGCCCGTACGACCTCGACGACAACGTGGGGTCGGGCCGGCCGAAGCTGGCGGTCCTCTCCTACGACGCCGTCTCGGTCGGATCGGGGGAAGTGGAGGTGCCCGAGCTGATCCAGCGCATCTATCAGCGGACGGGCAAGGAGGGTCGGAAGACCCGGGAGTTCCGCAACAACGTGGTCTTCCTGGTGGCCGACGGCGGCCTTCGGGAAAAGATGCGCAGAGCGATCCGCCATCGTCTGGCTCTGCTCGCGCTGACCAGAACCGGGCGGCTCGCCGACTTGGCCGAATATCAGCAGGCGAAGGTGAAGGAGCTGCATGGCAAATCCGAACAGCAGGTCGCCGGGGCGATCCAGGCGTGCTATCGGCACCTGTTCTACCCCTCAACGCAGGCGGCGGCCTCCGGTGGCGTGGCACTGCAGCACACCGCCATTGAACTCCCATCGACCTCGGACCAACCCGGTGCCGGTCAGAATCAGGTCGTTCGGGCGCTCCGCGATCTCGGGAAGCTCCGGCTTCCGGAGGACGCTCCCGACCAGCCCGCCTACGTGCGCGACACGACGCCGCTGAAGATCAAGGGTGAGATCACCACCCAGGCACTGCGCACCGAATTCCGGAAGAACCCGAAGCTGCCGATTCTGATCGGCAACGATGTCTTCGTGAAGGGCGTGCGCAAGGGGGTGGGCGATGGGATGTTCGTCTACCGGCGCGGAGATCTGATTTGGGGACGTGGCGGTCCGACCGCCCAGATCAAGATCGACGAACAGTCGATGGTGCTGACCGCGGCCTACGCGAAGAAGCAGGGGATCTGGCCGCGGCCCGAGCCGCCTGACACGCCCCCACCAGTGAAGCCGGACGATCCACCCGCTCCCCCCGCTCCGCCCGGTACGACCGAGGGCGGTGTCGAGCTCGACGCCGAGGGCAGTCTGCGGGAAGCGCTGATGACTATCTGGGAGAAGGTCCAAGCCAACGAAGATGTCGATAGGATTGGAGAGCTCGCCATCCGCGCATTCGACGCCGAGCTCGGCTTCCGACTTCTGCGCGTGGCTGCGTCGGTTCCAGATTCCCGTAAGTCGGTGAGGATCGTGGCCTCATGCCTGTCCACGGCGGGAGGCACCTTGGAGCTCCAGTTCAACGGGCCGGTATCGGATGTTCGACCAGTTTCCGAGTTCCTCGAACCCCAGCTACGCGCCGCGGAGGAGACCGACGCTGAGCTGACGCTGACGCTGACCTTCCCCAAAGGCCTTAGCTTAGAGGATCAGGGTCCGGAGAGTCTCACGGAACGGCTATCGAAGGTCGTGAGCGATTCCGTCCACGTCACCGCCAAGGCGCACAGGGAGGACGACTGAGATGGCTATGGCTAGTTCGAGGCAGCACCGACACGCCGAGGCTGTCCGATCCACCCCGCTGTACGAGCTGCGCGTCCACGACGCAGGGCTCGGGCGCGAGTGCTACGAGCTTTGGCAGGTCCCTTCTGCTGGGACCCCTCACGTCCGAGAGCCGGAGCGCATAGCCGCGCTGGAGGGGCGGAATCTGGAACTCGTGCAGCACCGGGTTCTGCGCATTCTTGCAGAGCAGCGGATCCGGCTTGTGGGGCGGCCGGGCCGTGCGGGATTCAGTCGACCTGTGCCCGAGGCGCTCGCCGTGCGCCTCGGGCTCATGTTCCGCACTCTTGCGCCCATGCGCGACCGGGACCGGATGTGGGCGGTGGCCGATGGCATCGAAGGCATGGAGGGCGAGGAGGCGGCCTACTGGCTCGGCATGGCGATCCACCGTGAGCACCCCAGACGCGTACTCGCCGGCTTGAGGTTGCTGCTGACGGAGCCGGAGAGCAAGCCCGGCGACGGACTTGCGTTCACAGCGGCCCGCATGGCTCCTACCGCAGGGCCGTAGGATAATGCTGCGGATTGATCCCGAGATCGTCAGCGTCGACATCGTCCTGCTGGGGGACTTCAACCCAGCCATCTTCTCGCCGAGGTGGTTCTCTGCGAATGGTCTCCTTGGGGAGAGCGCTGCCGACGGGGCTGACCTGCGCGTGCTTCACCGGGAAATTGCGGACTTCGTGGCGGACGGGCTCCGGGTACAGGTGACGCGCGAGCGGTTCACAGTTGGGAGTCGTCAAAGCCCGTTTGCGCGTCTTCGCGATTTCGTCCTCCGTGTCTTCCGCGAGCACCTCTTCCATACGCCTCTGCAAGCGTTTGGGATCAACTACACTGTGCACTTCATGGTTGACAGCTCTGCGACGCGTGACCGCGTGGGCAACGCCCTGGCCCCGCTGGAGCCCTGGGGGCCGTGGCGCGAGCAGCTGAATTTCGACGGCCGCGGTGGCGGGATGACTTCCTTGCGGATGTCGCAGTTCGAGCCACTGGGCAGGGAGGAGGGCGGGCGTGTCAACGTAGTCGTCGAACCTTCGGCCCGGGTGGGAAAGGAGAGCGGCCGGGGCGTATTCGTGAGCGTAAACGATCACTTTGCCGGAAACGCCGAATCTCCCGGCTCGGCCGGTAAGCTCCTCGAGATCCTTGCAGAGGAGTTCGAGGGTTCCATCAAGCAAGGCAACGAAATCGTGGACCACATCATGTCTTTGGCGGACGCGTCGAGAGGATAGCGCTGGCTATGCCGCGATCAAGAGGAACGGGCACGATCCTGGGGGCGCAGGATACCCCTGGCCTGACGAGATCGGTCGACCAGCCCCCGTCGTTGCTCTTGGACCCGCATCGGGTTCAGGCGCTGCGGACGGCGACCGACACCTTGGCGGTTGAGGGGGCGCAGAACGGGAGTGCAGAGGAAGAGACTGCCGCGACTCGCGGCCTCGGCAACCGGCAGAACGAAGCGAGCTCGGCGGGCCTCAGTGTAATGAGTGCCGTTCGCGAGGCGGTGCCCGGTGTTTCACTGGAACAGTCGCCGTCCCTTTATCCGAAACAGGAGTGGGTTGGGCGGGTAACGGCGATTCACGAGGAGGAGTTCGACGCCCGTCTTCGCGATCTCGCCAACGGCAATCGCGAAGTCGCCACCATTGATCTTGAGGAGATCGGCCCACAGGATCGAAAGCGAGTGCGAGTGGGCTCGTTGTTCCACTGGGTGCTCGGATACGAGAGGTCTGTTAGCGGTACACGAAGCAATGTCTCGCGAATCGTGTTTCTGGATCCGCCTCGCCCTACCCAGAGGGACCTCGAAGCCGGGCTCGAATGGGCGGACCGCCTGCGGACCAAGTGGAATCTTGACTGAGCGAGAGTCGCCCCGTCCCGACGAGGTGGAAGTTTCCCTGTTTGGGCCGGGGTACGGTGAATGCGCCATCCTGCATGTTGGCGCGGGCGACTGGATTGTCGTGGACTCGTTTCTGGGGCAGAGCGGAAGGCCTGTGGCCCTTGAGTATTTCGAGGACCTCGGGTTGGACCTCGAGCGGTCCGTCCGCCTCATCGTGGCCACGCACTGGCATGACGACCACATGAGAGGCCTTGCTGAGCTCGTCGCCCACTGCCCGAATGCCCGCTTCTGCTGCGCCGGCGCGCTGACCTCGCGAGAGTTCCTGAGCGTCGTGGCCGCGAGGCGTCGGAGGGGGCTCCCGGATGAAGGCGTTCGCGAGTTTCACGCAGTCATGACACATCTGGATCGCACGAATGCGCAGCCAGTGTGGGCGGCCGCCAATCGGCGTGTGCACGTCTTGCGAGAGTGCGAGGTGTGGTCGCTGTCTCCCGACGATCAAGCCCACACCGCCTTCTTGGAGTCTCTCGCACCGTTCCCCGCGGCCGCCCCGGGACGCTCGGCCCGATCACTCACGCCTAACCGACTGTCCGTAGCCGTGCTCGTGCGCATTCAGGGCGGCGTGTCATGCCTTCTCGGAGCCGATCTCGAGCGGCACGGATGGGATGCGGTGGTGGGCGACGATGCAAGACCCCGGGTCAAGTCCTCCGTCTTCAAGGTTCCGCATCACGGCTCGGCGAACGCGCACTCTCAGGGAGTATGGGATAAACTCCTGGAACCCGAGCCGTTTGCCATCCTAGCCCCGTGGCGGCTAGGGAGTGGCGCACTGCCCACGAAGGAGGACGTGAGACGGCTTCTAGCGCGCACCCCAAACGCATTCGCCACGGCGGCTACGTCATCGTCGGCCCCGGTTGCCAGGGACCGTTGGCTCGAGAAGAGGCTGAAGGACGTTGGCGCACGTATCGCGCCGCAATCCGGGCCGGCCGGGATGATCCGACTCCGACGATTGATGACCGGGGAGGATTCGTGGCGCGTAAAACCCTTTGGGTCGGCATGCAAGCTGAAGGAGCTTGCTGCGTGAAAGGGCTAGCCAGGGGTGACGCGGCGGAGGACCGGCGCTTGATTGAGGAATGGCTGCCGATTGCGGAGCTGAGCGTAGAGGGGCCTCGGGAGAGGACTCCGATGACGCCATTTCCAGCTCCGAACCGACTCCACGTCTGGTGGGCGCGACGGCCACTGGTTGCCTCGCGTGCGGCCGTGCTGGCGTCGTTGCTTCCGGCGGGGGCGGATCGGATGAGGTTCATGCATGTGCTGGGAATTCACGGCGACCCGGTGGCCGCGCGGAGGAGGATTGATGTTGCCAAAAGGACCGGCGAATTCCTTGGGCCGAATCCGTATGGATACAGACGGGCCTTCAGCTTCACACCATCCCGGAGTAACTTGGATTGGATGAGAGCTTCAATGGCGCTACTAGGGGAGGACGAGGCAAGTGTTCTTGATCCGACAGCCGGTGGGGGGAGCATTCCGTTCGAAACGAGTCGCATCGGTCACAAGGCGCTTGCAAACGACTTGAATCCCGTTGCCGCCGTAATCCTCCGAGCCACCACTCAATGGCCGGGTGAATTCACAGCCACATTGGTTGAAGAATTCAACAAGCTGGCAGACAGATTCATCGCGACGGCGGAACCGGCCTACTATCGGGTTTTTCCAGACGAACCTCGGGATAACCGAGTCGACGCCTACCTACACGCTCACACCGTCCGCTGCCCCTACTGCTTCGGCCTCGTGCCGCTCTCGCCCAACTGGCGGCTTGCCTCCGACGGCACGGGGGTCCGCCTCCAGCCGGACACCGATGACGGTCTGGGATCTCCAGATCGTGTGTGCGCTTTCGAGATTGTGACAACGAAGCGTGATCAGTCGCCTGGTACGGTGAAGGGTGGAAACGCAACCTGTCCATATCCCGACTGCGGGCAGGTGATTGACGGCGACGAGATCAAGCAGCAGGCGCAGGACGGCGAGATGGGCTCGCAGCTTTACACCGTCGTCTACAAGCGACGGGTCAAGAAGTTCCTAAAATCCGGCAAGCGCGGCAAGGACAAGTGGGTGCGCGGGTACCGGGCACCCACCCCGGAGGACGACAACAGCACCTACATCAAGGAGCGACTGGCCCAGAAGCTGCCCGAATGGGAGGCCTTCGACATCATCCCGAGCGAGCGCATCCCCGACGGAAACAAGACGACCGAGGCCCACCGGTACGGCATGACCCGTTGGCGCGACATGTTCTCTGCCCGGCAACTACTCTGTCATGGAACAAGCGTGGAGGTCTATCGGGAGATGCTGGAGGAAGACCGGCGGGAGGGTAACCTGACGCCGGTGCGAAAGGCGGCGTACGTGTACTTGGCGTTCGCGATCGACAAGGTGATTTCTTACAACAACCGGATGTGCAGGTGGCATGTAGGGCGGTCCGTCGTTGCCTACGTCTTTGACCGTCATGACTTTGCCTTTAAGTGGTCTTATTCGGAGATGGCGCCCCTGATCACCGGTCTTGGCTACGACTGGGCCGTCGAACAGACCGCCAAGGCCATCCGGGAACTTGTGGACCTCGTCGCCCCTGGATCGAGCACGGACCAAAATCACGAGCTCTTCATCGACAATGGGGATGCTGCGGAAGGGGTGACGGAGGCCACGGCCCGGCCCCCCGTCACCATCTCCTGCAAGTCGGCGGACAACCTCGACCACCTTGACGACGCCAGCATCGACGCCATCGTCATGGATCCGCCATGGGAAGCCAATGTCATGTACGCGGAGCTGTCGGACTTCTTCTACGTCTGGCTGAAGCGCACGGCCGGGCATGTGTTTCCTGAGCTGTTCCGGACTCGGCTCACGAACAAGGACGACGAGGCGGTCGCCAACGTCGCGCGGTTCAAGGGGCAGAAGGGGGCGGCGGCTCGTGCGACTCGCGACTACCAGGGACGCATGGCGGCGATCTTCGCCGAGTGCCACCGGGTCCTCAGGTCCGACGGAATCATGACCCTTATGTTCACGCACAAGGCGGCGGGTGCCTGGGACGCGCTTACCACGGGCCTCATGAAGGCCGGGTTCGTGATCAAGGCGTCGTGGCCGATCAACACTGAAGCGCCGGGGAGCATGCACATCAAGGACAAGGCGGCGGCGAACAGCACCATCTTCTTGGTGTGTCGGCCACGGCACGACACTGGGGCGGATGAAGGAACAGAGACCCGCTGGTGGGAGGACATCGAGCCTCTGGTAGCCGAGGCCGTGCGGAGGCGCGTGGAGGAGTTCCAGAAGGCGGGCATCGGCGGCGTCGACCTCTATCTCGCTTCGTTCGGTCCCGCGCTGGAGGAGTTTTCGCGTCATTGGCCTCTGGAGCGTCGGAGCCCTCGACCGAAGCCTAGGCAACGCAGGCGGCAGCTCGAGATCTTCGAGGAGGAATGGGATCCCTACGCGACTACTCCCGAGGACGCGCTCGATGTTGCCCGGAGGGAAGTGAAGCGGTGGCGGCTCGACCAGCTGGCGAGCCTGAAGCCAAACGAAGATCTGGATCCGGTGACCGCATTCTTCGTTCTTGCCTGGGACGCATTCCGTGCGCCCAAGTTTCCCTACGACGAGGGGCTCAAGCTCGCACGGGCGGTCGGTGTTGACCTTGATGGTCAGATCGTTGGGCGCCTAGCGGCGAAGGACGGCCAGAATCTCGTTCTCTGGGACAGTCTTGCGCGTGCCGCCAAGGGGGCTCTAGGTCCAGTCGACGGCTCGAGCGGCATGATCGACGCCCTTCACCACGCTGCAAACCTGGCCCGTAGCCAGTCTCTGGCCAGCGCGTTCGACATGATACGGGACCAAGGCATGGACAAGAGCTCGGACCTTGCCATAGCGCTCGAGGCCGTACTCGAAGTCCTTCCTGTGTCGCGTAGCTTCCGGGGGTTCGATCTGGATTCCAAAGCCAAGGCGTTGGAGTCCGCCAGCGAGGATTTCGACGGGCTGGAGAACCTTCGGCGGCTCGCCTTCGCCGATCAGGTCGACGAGCCAGAGCAGCTGAAGCAACTCAGGCTCCAGCTTGAAGAGACCAGCTGACCAGTGCTGAGGGATGTAGATTGGAAGCTCAAGTACACGCTCGATGATGGCGACCTGGTAGACGAGTTCTACATGCGCGCGCTCAAGGATGCGCGGCGTTACGATCGCCTGACCGGGTACTTCAGCGCTACAGCCTTGACCCTGGCCGCGCGAGGCATCGAGCGACTGGTTCGCAACGAGGGCCGCATGCGGCTGGTCGTGGGCTGCACCTTGGAGCCCGACGAGATAGCAGCGATTCACGAGGGAGCAGAGCTGCGAGGAAGGGTGTCAGGGCATCTGCTGCGCTGGCCGCTCAAACCTGGGGACGGGGAGGAGGCCGATGCTCTCGAACTCCTGGCGTGGATGGTCGCGAATGGCCGTCTAGACGTCAAGATCGCGGTTCCCACGGACAAGCATCGTCGGCCTGTGTCGGATTCCGCGCTGTTTCACGAGAAGGCCGGGATCATCGAGGACACGCGCGGGGATCGAATCGCCTGGACAGGCAGTCTGAACGAAACGGCCCGTGGCTGGCAGCACAACTGGGAGGCGATCAGCGTCTTTACAGGCTGGGGACCCGACCCGCGGCGGGTCGAACTGGAGGAAGAGAACTTCGAGAGCCTGTGGGCCGACCGCCAGCAGCGCGCGCGCGTGTTCGAGCTGCCGGAAGCGGTGCGGCGGGGGCTCCTGGAGTTCTCCCCCGAGGACGGGCTTCCGAAGAGGCTGAAGCCCAGCTCCGACCTGCTCCCGAGCGCCGCCGAGGGGTCCGGTGGGAAGGCCGAGTACTGGCGAAACCAGGTGTGGTCGTTCATTCGCGTGGCTCCTTCGCTCTCGCCCCAAGGCGGCGCTGTGGGCGAAGCGACAGCTGCGGTCACTCCGTGGCCCCACCAGATTGTTGCCCTTGAACGCATGTATCGAGACTGGCCGCCCAGGCTCTTGATCGCCGACGAGGTCGGGTTGGGGAAGACGATTCAGGCCGGCATGGTCCTCCGCCAGGCGTGGCTGTCCGGCCGCGCGCGGCGCATCCTCATTCTGGTGCCGGCCGCAGTCATGAAGCAGTGGCAGATCGAGCTGCACGAGAAGTTCAATCTCAACTGGCCGATCTACGTTGACGGGAAGCTGCGTTGGTACTCGCCCTATCCGGATGCGCCTGCCAGAGAGCGCGTTGTCGGTCGAGACGGCTGGCTTGAAGAAGACGTCGTGATAGCATCGAGCCACCTGATGCGGAGGCGCGACCGGCAAGAGGTCATTCTCGAACAGGAGCGGAAGTGGGACTTGGTCGTGCTGGACGAGGCTCATCACGCCAGGCGGCGCGGCGCGGGCGGACCAGGAGACAAGGGCCCCAACGAGCTCTTGTCCCTCATGCAGGGGATGTGCGACCGGAACCTCGCGGATGGACTGATCCTGCTGACGGCCACCCCCATGCAGGTCCACCCAGTTGAGTTGTGGGACCTGCTTAAGATGCTGGGACTTCCACGAGAATGGACGGCGCAAGCGTTCGTCGAGTTCTTCGAGCTGTCGCGAAGCGACGATGTGACGCCAGAGGCATTCGAGATGATGGCACGGCTGTTTCAAGCGGAGGAGAGGGCCGGATCAAGCGAAGCGCGTCTTGACGATCCACAGTTGGCGTCGCTTTCCCGCCTCAAGAGAAAGAGGGTGCTCTCGGCGCTGCGTGATCGATCGTCGATCCCCCGGAGGCAGCTTGGAGCAACGGAGCGATCGGCCGCATTGGACCTCATGCGGGCCCGAACGCCGGTTAGGAGGCTGCTGTCGCGGCACACGCGCGCGCTCTTGCGCCGATACTCCAAGGAAGGGCGGCTTGATGCGCGGATTGCCGAGCGAAAAGTAGAGGACTGCTTCGTCGCGTTGACGGAGGCGGAGCGGGAGCTCTACGAGGCGGTCGAGAGCTACATCTCGCACACGTACGGCAGGGCGAGAGCCAACCAGCGAAACGCGGTCGGGTTCATCTTGACGGTGTACCGACGGCGTCTCGCGAGCAGTTGCCGAGCGCTTGCGAGCACCCTCCGGCGACGCGTGGAGGCAGCGGAACACCTGGGCGCTGCCGCTACAGCCGAGTGGACCGAGGACCTGTCGGACGACGAGCTTGCCGACAGTGAGATGGACGACCCCGGGCGCGCCGCCGAGGCCGCGCATACGACGCTGGGGCAAGAGGAGGTAGCCGACATTCGCCAGTTGATGCGGATGGCGGAGCGACTGCCGCCCGACAGCAAACTGCGGGAGCTGCAACGGATTCTGAGGGAGTTGCGGGGTCGGCGCGGGAGGTCGAGCCAGGTCATGGTGTTCACCCAATACACCGACACCATCGAGTTCCTTCGGGACGAACTTGGCAAGGACTCGGCCTGGCGCCTGATGTGCTTCACCGGGCGCGGCGGCGAGGTGCCGGAGGCCGCCGGGCAGTGGCGTGTGATCAGCCGGGCCGAGGCGAAACGGAGATTCCGGGATAGTGAGGCCGATGTCCTCCTCTGCACCGAGGCCGCGGCCGAGGGCTTGAACTTCCAGTTCTGCGGTGCCCTGGTGAACTACGACATGCCGTGGAATCCGATGCGAGTGGAGCAGAGGATCGGACGCATCGATCGCCTCGGCCAAGAGCACTCCACCATTCAAGTCTTCAACCTGCACTACGCCGACACCGTGGAAGCGGACATCTACCACACGCTGTCGGAGCGCATCGGGCTCTTCCAAGAGGTGGTGGGGCCGCTCCAACCGATCTTGGCCAAGGTGTCAGGGGCGATTTCGCGGGCTGTCCTCGAGGGGCGTGCCTCCAGCGACGACGATCGAGCGGCGGCGGCGCAGACAGTGGCACTGGCGCCTACCGAAGAGCCACCGGTCGGGATCGACATCGACGAAGCTGCTGCTACCACGCTTGTGTTGACCGAACGCCCTGCTTCCCCGGTGACCATGGACGACCTGGATCGGATCCTCCGCTGGCCCGACCTGTTGCCCAAGGGCTGGACCGCCCGCCCGCTTGGCCCGCGGGAGTACTCGCTGACACTGCCGGATCAGCAAGGTCCAATCCGTGTCACCACCGACGCAGACTATTTCGAGCGGCATCCTGACAGCGTAACGCTCTGGTCGCCGGGAGGAAGAGGATTCCCGACGGAAGTGGGTGCGGAGTCGGAGTGGCAGGAGTGGGGGGACGGGGCCACCCTGAAGGCGATTCTGGACGGGATGCCCGCTCAGGAGCCGGGACTATGATCTGTTGGGCGAGAGGAGCAGAAATGCGACCGGGCGCTCGCGAGGCGCAGCGGCCCTCGTGGTACGCCTCGAGCGGTGGGGGGTAAATGAGCAGACGCCAAACGACCGGACTCGGACTAACGCCCTCCCGTGCGTTCATTGGCCTGCTCGACCATGGCCTCTTCAGCGAGAAGATTCCGCCGTGCTTTTCTTCCGCTGGCCTATCCGAGTACGTGCCAGCCCGGCTTAACTCATTGTGTAAGACCACTTCGAGCCAGGAGCTGTCAGAGCTTCTCGAGGGTACATGCCATGACTATGTCCGTTACGACGTGTTTCGCCCCACCAATATTCCACGCCAGTTCGGGATCCCCCATCCCGAAAGCCATGCCGCCCAATGCCTAGCGATCAAACGCCATTGGGACAAGATCAAGCGGCACTGCGCCACGCCTCGCGTCCCAGTAAGTCGCCTCTTTGTCCGCCGCCGTAGAGGAAGACGTGTGTTCAAAATCAACTACAAGGGGCGGGAGCGCATTGTAGACGAGGAAGCGGACTTGGAGAGGCGTATCGGTGCCCGCTATCTGGTACGCGCCGACATTGCCAATTTCTTTCCCAGCATCTACAGTCACTCCATCCCATGGGCATTACATGGACACGATAAAGCCAAGAGCGAAAGGTCAATCCTGTGCGAAGGAAACCTCCTAGATAAGGTCACTCGGAATACGCGAGATGGCCAGACTAATGGTCTATTGATTGGCCCGCACACATCGAATGTGATGGCAGAACTCGTATTGGCAAGAATCGACCGAGAGTTAGTCAAGTGCCACGGCAGGTACAAGCGGCATATTGACGACTACGAGTACGCGGCCAAGACCTATGCGGAGGCCGAGAGATTCGTCCGACATCTAAGTCTCCTACTTCGACAATACGATTTGACCATTAATGATCAAAAGACGAAGATCCTACCGCTGCCGATACCCTCGGAGGCCGAGTGGAAGAGGGAGCTCAACGCATTGTGGTCCTTAGAGCATCAGAAAGCTGTCAGATATCACACGGTCCGGCGGTTCATGGATCTGGCTCTAACGTTGGCACAACGCGAGGGGGACTACGCGATTCTCAACTACGCGATAAAGATGGTACGGCCAGGGCTCAAACAACGCACCAGGAGACTGTTCGTTGAAGAAGTGGTGCATCTGACGCTATTGTATCCGTACCTCGCGTCGATTTTGGATGAGTACGTATTCGTGAGACACCATTATGCTGGAATTGAAAAGGCAATTGCAACATTGGCAAGAGCTCTACTGAAACTGGGGGTCGAGCGTATTCAGACCGACGCAATTGTCCATGCGTTGCACTTTATGCTGAAGTACGATTTGAAATGGGATGGCCGGGAGGTGGAGGACACGCTGGGCGAGGTTGTGGACATCGGTGATTGCCTATCGCAAGTGTTGGCGAGGGAATATGCGAGGCGCCATCGAATGACTCGAATTCGGAATCGGGTTCGACGAGGCACCGACAGGATCAAGGAGTTGGGTCGGAGAGAAGGTGACCGACAGTGGCTTCTCGTATATCAGGTGTGGCGAGAAAAGACATTGCGCGAACAGGGGCAGGAGTTCCTGGCGGACTTGAAGAAGCAGCGTTTCGCATTTCTGCGGCTTGTACAAGTACGGTAATCACCTGACACCCGGCCTCGCCGAGGTCAGTTCGACGCTGCGGTCTTGACCTCCTTTCTGGCTGCGGGCTTCCGGGTGCGTCGCTTCCGCGGGATCCCGGCCTTGAAGACCTCGTAGGGCGTCCGCCCCTCCATCCCGCGGCCGCGGTGGGGCCGGCGGGTGTTGTAGGTCTCAAGATAGCCGTCCAGGTCCTTCTGCATCTCCTCGAGACTCTCGTACCAGGTGGTCCGGCCCTTGATCCGGAGATGCTCTTCGAGGAGCGTGCGGTGGAACCGTTCGATGAAACCGTTCGACTGAGGCCTGCCGACCTTGGTGGTCCGGTGCTCGATCTCCTCGAGCTGCGGGAAGAGCTCGTAGGGGTGCTTGTCCGGCCGGCCGCAGTACTCGCGGCCGTTGTCGCTCAGGATCGTCCGGACCTTCACCCGGTGCTTCTCGAAGAACGGCAGCGCGTGGTTGTTCAGGACCTGAACGGCGGTCACCGGCATCTTCGAGGTGTAGAGCCGGGCCCAGACGAAGCGGCTGAAGCAGTCCAGCACGGTCCGGATGTAGACCTTGCCCACCCCCTTCAGCGTGCCCGCGAAGAAGGTGTCCACGGCCACCAGCTCGCCCGTGGCGTTCACCTCGATGTGCCGCTCGCGATACTCGGGGTCGAAGCGCTCCAGCGCTTGGATCTGCTCCTCGCTCAGCTTGATCTTCCGCTTCCGGACCGTCTCCTCCAGCCGCAGGAGCCGGTGGTGGCGGGTCAGAAGGTCGTTGCGCATCCAGACGCCCCGCACACCGCCGGAGTTGACCTGGATCCCTCTCAGCATCAGCTCGTCCGCGACGCGCTGAACTGCTGGCGGCTATAGCCCACGATCCGGCACGCCTTCGAGACGTTGCCGAGTTCCTGGGCGAGCTGTAGCAAGGACAGCTTCCGGCGCGCTATCTTCTCTGCTTGGACGGTGGTCATTCTCGTTCTCCTCTCCAGTGGTCGTTGAGTGGTTTGAGCACTTCTCAACTAACCCCGGCGAGGCCGGTCTGGCCACCGTCCTTTCTTCTGGCCTACTGTCAGGTGATTACCGTACTACAACAGCCGGAGGAAGGGGCGAGATCGTGCCGTTGCTGGAGGCGAACCGGGGACTGCGGGCGGTGGCGCTGTCCGGGGAGATGATGCGGCGTCAGCTGCGGCGCGGGGGTGCGGCGCACGCTGGGGCGGCGGGTGTGTGCGTGGAAGGCGAGGCACGGGCCGGAGCGCGGGATCGGCTTTCGGCAGAGGCACGAGCCGGGGCGCGAGGGCCTGTCGGACCTCGCGGGCGCCGGGGCGCTGGGCGTGACCGTCGCCGTGGAGCCGCTGGCGCACCGGCTGTACCTTTCCGGCTGGAGCACACGGAGCTCCGCAATGCGGCGCTGTTTCTGGGCGGGGAGAGCTAGACGGCGCTGGCCGAGGGGCTACAGGACACGCTGTGGGCGCTGGGCGGCGTGCCGAGGAAGCACCGGACGGTCTTCGAGCTCAAGGTCGAGAGCAATTCGGCGGAGTACAGCGCGCACGACTTGGAATGCGCGCGCGCCCTAGCCGGTCACAAGCGTCGGCGGCGCCCCGGCCGCCGCCCGCTTCAGCCCTCGCCGATCCGGTCGATGAACTCCTCGGCGGTCCGGCATTCGATCACGGCGTCGGCGACGAGCGCGATGCCCTCGGGATCCGAAATCCCCTCCAGCACCGGCAGGATCCGATCGGCCGTGGCAGCACCGAACCTGCGGCCCACCAGCCGATGCATCAACCGGCGCTCCCGCTCCAGGCCCTGCTCCAGGCCCCGCTCCAGGCCCCGCTCCAAGCCTGCCTCCAGGCCCTCCTCGCGGCCCTTCTCCAAGCCCTTCTCCAGTCCCTGCTCCAGCCCCTTCTGGAGCCAGAGCTGGTCCCGCTCCTCGCCCCACTTCTTCGCCCGCTCGATCAGCGTCGTCATGTCTTCCTCCTTGTCGATCAGGTTGCGTGTCAGCTCCCTACCCTCCGGACCGAACCGACGGGACAGCACATGAAAGACCCAGGCCAAGACCGCCTTGGCCAGCTCGCGGTCCTCGTCCGTCTTCAGCCATTCGTCCAGCCGGGCCGCCAGCTCTAGCAGCGCATCGGCGCTCGGGGCCCGCTCGAAGGCGGAAATCATCGCCAGCGCGTTGTTTCGGGGCAGCGAAGCGGGGTCCTGCGACTGGACTTGGACCAGAAGATAGATGGTCACGACGTAGTCGGCCATGCGGAGCGCCAATGGCGGACTCGACGGTGGACTGGAACTCGAGGAGGACGAGGATGTAGATGGGGTGGCCGTCAGTGGTCCTGATGCGCCAGAGCATGTCGGCGTGGCGCTGGTCGAGGTGCTTGGTGACGAAGCTGGCGGGCACGCGTTCGAGGGTGGCGAAGTCGAGGTGGGGTGCCAGGTCGGCCGCGGTGGCGCGCAGGGTGTCTGCGACGGTGCGCGGGTTGGCGAAGAGGGTCTTGTACGATGCGTCGTGCTTCGGCCTTGGTGGCCGTTGCTGGTCTCCCGGCATGGCGGGCGCGTCCCCGCCTGGGAGGGGCGGCGGGAGGCCGGATTGGGGGCCGGTTCCGCCGCTCCTCGGTGGTCGGGGAGCAGTCTGCACCTATGGCACCCCGTGGACAGTCCCTGCTGCATTCGGGCGGCGATGCATCCGCGCTGAACGCGGCACTGGAAGTGCCGCTCTGCGTTGCTCCCCGGACGAATAGCCCTGCTATTCGCCCTTCGTCGCGCCTTGTCAGCCCGGCGCCTCGACGCCCTCGGTGCGACGCCGGGACTGTCCATGGGCTGCCGTTTCGGGGGCGCTGGAATGGCTGGATGGGACTGATTTCAGGTGGCCACCGGCAGAATGTAAAGCAAACACGACAATATGTGATGTGTGCTTTACATTTGGCGTGGATACACAAGGGCGTCCGGCGCGGATGAATCACCGGCGGGGGGCCGCGCGGGGCAGAGGGCCCGGGAACAAGCGTCGGCGCGGCCTCAGCCGCCGCCCGCTTCAGCCCTCGCCGATCCGCTCGATGAACTCCTCGGCGGTCCGGCATTCGATCACGGCGTCGGCGACGAGCGCGATGCCCTCGGGATCCGAAATCCCTTCCAGCACAGGCAGGATCCGATCGGCCGTGGCAGCACCGAACCTGCGGCCCACCAGCCGATGCATCAACCGGCGCTCCCGCTCCAGGCCCTGTTCCAGGCCCCGCTCCAAGCCTGCCTCCAAGCCCTCCTCGCGGCCCTTCTCCAGCCCCTTCTGGAGCCAGAGCTGGTCCCGTTCCTCGCCCCACTTCTTCGCCCGCTCGATCAGCGTCGTCATGTCTTCCTCCTTGTCGATCAGGTTGCGTGTCAGCTCCCTACCCTCCGGGCCGAACCGACGGGACAGCACATGAACGACCCAGAGCAAGACCGCCTTGGCCAGCTCGCGGTCCTCGTCCGTCTTCAGCCATTCGTCCAGCCCGGCCGTCAGCTCTAGCAGCGCATCGGCGCTCGGGGCCCGCTCGAAGGCGGAAATCATCGCCAGCGCGTTGTTTCGGGGCAGCGAATCGTGGTCCTGCGACTGGACTTGGACCAGAAGATATCGGAGGCTGGGCCAGAATCCAAGCGCCCAGTCGGGCGGGTCTCCGATGAGTTGGCCGATGTCGGTGGCCGCGTTCCAGGGTCGCCTGCCGTTGTAGACGACCACGGGCAGCACGAAGGGATACGCGCCGCCGGGGCCGAGGTCCTTCCTGCCGAGCCCCCGCCAGATGGTCACGACGTAGTCGGCCATGCGGAGCGCCATGGCGGACTCGACGGTGGACTGGAACTCGAGGAGGACGAGGATGTAGATGGGGTGGCCGTCAGTGGTCCTGATGCGCCAGAGCATGTCGGCGTGGCGCTGGTCGAGGTGCTGGGTGACGAAGCTGGCGGGCACGCGTTCGAGGGTGGCGAAGTCTAAGTGGGGTGCCAGGTCGGCCGCGGTGGCGCGCAGGGTGTCTGCGACGGTGCGCGGGTTGGCGAAGAGGGTCTTGTACGATGCGTCGTGCTTCGGCCTTGGTGGCCGTTGCTGGTCTCCCGGCATGGCGGGCGCGTCCCCGTCTGGGAGGGGCGGCGGGAGGCCGGGTACGGGGCCGACCGCTGCTCCTCGGTGGTCGGGGGGAAGTGTGCACCGATTTCGGGGGCGCTGGAATGGCTGGATGGGACAGATTTCAGATGGCCACCCGCAGAATGTAAAGCAGACAAGACAAAATGTGATGTGCGCTTTACATTGAGCGTGGATACAGAAGGGCGTTCAGCGCGGATGAATCACCGGCGGGGGGCCGCGCGGGGCAGGGGGCCCGGGAACAAGCGTCGGCGGGGCCGCAGCCACCGCCCGCTTCAGCCCTCGCCGACCCGCTCGATGAACTCCTCGGCGGTCCGGCACTCGATCACGGCGTCGGCGACGAGCGCAATGCCCTCGGGGTCGGAAATCCCTTCCAGCACGGGCAGGATCCGATCGGCTGTGGCAGCACCGAACCTGCGGCCCACCTGCCGATGCATCAACCGGCGCTCCCGCTCCAGGCTCTGCTCCAGGCCCTGTTCCAGGCCCCGCTCCAAGCCTGCCTCCAAGCCCTCCTCGCGGCCCTTCTCCAAGCCCTGCTCGAGCCCCTTCTGGAGCCAGAGCTGGTCCCGCTCCTCGCCCCACTTCTTCGCCCGCTCGATCAGCGTCGTCATGTCTTCCTCCTTGTCGATCAGGTTGCGTGTCAGCTCCCTACCCTCCGGGCCGAACCGACGGGACAGCACATGAACGACCCAGGCCAAGACCGCCTTGGCCAGCTCGCGGTCCTCGTCCGTCTTCAGCCATTCGTCCAGCCGGGCCGCCAGCTCTAGCAGCGCATCGGCGCTCGGGGCCCGCTCGAAGGCGGAAATCATCGCCAGCGCGTTGTTTCGGGGCAGCGAATCGTGGTCCTGCGACTGGACTTGGACCAGAAGATAGATGGTCACGACGTAGTCGGCCATGCGGAGCGCCATGGCGGACTCGACGGTGGACTGGAACTCGAGGAGGACGAGGATGTAGATGGGGTGGCCGTCAGTGGTCCTGATGCGCCAGAGCATGTCGGCGTGGCGCTGGTCGAGGTGCTTGGTGACGAAGCTGGCGGGCACGCGTTCGAGGGTGGCGAAGTCGAGGTGGCGTGCCAGGTCGGCTTCGGCGACGCGCAGGGTGTCTGCGACGGTGCGCGGGTTGGCGAAGAAGGTCTTGTACGATGCGTCGTGCTTCGGCCTTGGTGGCCGTTGCTGGTCTCCCGGCATGGCGGGCGCGTCCCCGTCTGGGAGGGGCGGCGGGAGGCCGGGCTGGGGGCCGGTTCCGCCGCTCCCTCGGTGGTCGGGGGGAAGTCTGCACCTATGGCACCCCGTGGACAGTCCCTGCTGCATTCGGGCGGCGATGCATCCGCGCTGAACGCGGCACTGGAAGTGCCGCTCTGCGTTGCTCCTCGGACGAATAGCCCTGCTATTCGCCCTTCGTCGCGCCTTGTCAGCCCGGCGCCTCGACGCCCTCGGTGCGACGCCGGGACTGTCCACGGGCTGCCGTTTCCGGGGCGCTGGAATGGCTGGATGGGACTGATTTCGGGGGCGCGTGGCCGGGGCGGCCCGACAGGGTGCGGTTCGCCCACCCGCCCGTTGCACGCCCCCCACCCCCGCACCACCTTGTAGAGCATGAGAGAATTCAACACAGCCGGCCCCGTCCGCTCCGACAGGCACTACTGCATTCCGCCGCTCGAGCGGATCAATCTGGCGCACGTGCTGAGCATGATTCGGCGCCAACAGTACTTCGTGCTCCACGCCCCCCGCCAGACGGGCAAGACCTCGACGCTTCTCGCACTGCGCGACCTCCTCAACGGCGGCTCCCAGGGTGAGCACCGCTGCGTCTACGTCAACGTCGGTTCTGCCCAGACGGCCGGAGAGGATGTCGGCGTCGGGATGCGAATCGTCATCGACGAGATGATCGACGAGGCCCGCCGCGCGCTGGACGACGATTCGGCCGCCAAGGCGGGGGCGACGGTGGACCCGGCCAGGAATCCCTACGGTTCGCTGGGCGGCTTTCTCAGCCGCCTGTCCAAGGCCGACCCGAAGCCCCTGGTCCTGCTCATTGACGAGATGGACGCCCTGCCGGGAGATACGCTGATCTCGGTGCTGCGCCAGCTGCGGGCGCGCTATCCCGACCGCCCCGCGCACGCTCCGGCCAGCGTGGTGCTGTGCGGGATCGGCGACGTGCGCGACTACGGGATTCACGTCGGCTCCGGGGAGCAGCTGGCCCCCGGGGGCGGGGTCTTCAACATCAAGTCGAGATCGCTGCGGATGGATGATTTCGACAGGGCCGAGGTCGAGGCGCTCCTTGGCCAGCACACGGCCGAGACCGGACAGGAGTTCCTGCCCGAGGCCATCGCAGCCGTGTGGGAGCAGACGCACGGGCAGCCATGGCTCGTGAACTCGCTCGCCCGGGAGATGTGCTTTGAGCGCGGGCAGCTCCGGCTGCGCGAGCGGCCCCTGACCGAGGTCGATGTATTGCAAGCGCGCGAGGCGCTGATCCTGCGACGAGACACCCACCTGGAACAGCTGGCCGACAAGGTGCGCGAACCCCGCGTGCGGCGCGTGATCGAGCCGCTGATCGGCCCAGGATTGGCAGAGTACAGCGCGTACGACCTGGAGTACGCGCGCGCCCTTGGCCTAGTCGCCCCCGACCCTCCGCTTCGCATTGCCAACCCGATCTACGGCGAGATGGTGCCGCGTCGGCTCCAACCCGAGGCCCAATGACCAGCATCACGATCCGGCGCATGCCGATCACCGATTCCGGAGGATGCCGATCAACTAGAGTGTGAGCGAGCGGCTCTACGGCTCGCCCCCCCGGTGCGGAACCTTCCACCACCTCCGGGGTTGAACCGCAAAGCGTCCACCTGAATCCACAGACGGCCCGCCATGTCAAGACGCACCCCCACCTCGGCGTCCACCACCGCGTCGGCGCTGCTAGCCGTCGCCCTCTCGCTCGCCAGCGGCCTCCTGCTCTCCTGCGGCGGCGACGATGGGTCGCCGGTCGCGCCGTCGCCGGACCCGTCCCCGCCGCCCCCGCCGCCGAACGAGCTCCCTACGGCGGCGTTCTCGGTCAGTGTGGATCGCGGGCAGGCGCCCCTGGAGGTGAGGTTCGACGCGTCGGCGTCGTCCGACCCCGACGGCAGTCTGGTCGCGTACGAATGGACGTTTGGGGACGGCGGGACGGCGTCGGGCGTGCAGGTTGCGCACACGTACGACGGCGGGGGGATCTTCGAGGTCGGGCTCACGGTTAGGGACGACCGGGACGGCGAAGCCTCCGACGACGGCAGGGTGACGGTGGCGAGTCCGGCGGGAAGCGGTCCCAACGTCATCCGGGGGACGGTCTGGCTCGACCGCAACCAGGACGAGGCGATCGACGAAGACGAGCGTACCCTGGGCGGCTTCGTCGTCTTTCTGGACGAGGACGGCGACAACGACTACGACGCCGGCGAGACGATCGCGCTCACGGCGGCGGACGGCACGTACGAGTTCGCCGGTCTGGACGCGGACCGAAGCTACACGGTCTCGCAGGTCATGGAATTCGGATGGAGCAGCACCTTTGCCGGGCCCTCGGGCGTCGCGTCGGGCAGCGCGCCTCCGCGCGTTGCGGCCATCGTGAACGGCGAGGACGCGGACATCGCCGACTTTCCCTTCCAGGTGGCGCTGCGCACAAGCGATAGCCAGTTCCAGTTCTGCGGAGGGACCTTTGTCAACAGCCGCTACGTGCTCACCGCCGCGCACTGCGTCTTCGGGGCCCCGGCCGACGCCATCGAGGTGTACGCCGGAAGCGCCGACCTCAACACAGGCGGCGAGCAGATCAGGGTGCAGGCGGTGCGGTCCCACACGGCCTTCGGCCAGACCATCGACTACGATGTCGCCCTTCTGCGGCTCGAGGGGTCCCATCTCTATCCGCGGGTGTACGTACAGCGACCCGATCAGGAGTCGTACTCCAGCCCCGGCGACACCGCCACGGCGATCGGGTGGGGCCAGATCGGCGAGGGCACCGACGGATTGGACACCGACGTCCTGCAGGGCACGACCATGCCCATCATCACCAACGACGAATGCGACAGGATCGCGGGCTTCTTCTTCGCCGGCATCACCGACCGCGTGATCTGCGCCGGCGCCGAGCGGCTGGGGCGGGGGGTGTGCTTCGGCGACAGCGGCGGCCCGCTCATGGTGCCGTATCACGAGTCGTGGATCCAGGTGGGGATCACGAGCTTCGCGGTCAATCGCGATCAGTGCGGGAACATCCCCGCGGCCTTCGCTCGCGTCACCGAGCTGTACGACTTCATCGTCGCGGTCGCGCGCATCGAGGATTCGCTGTCGCACGAGGTGGACTGGAGCGAAGGGACAACGGCCCGCGTCGACTTCGGGAACTTCCACTAGCGGCCCGGCGGCGCAACGGCCAGCCCCCCCTCATCCCAAGTACGCCCGCAGCCTCTCCACCTGCTCCCCCTCGCCCAGCACGATCACGTCGTCGCCCGGGCCCAGCTCGGTGGCGGCGTCGGGGTTGAAGTCGACTTCGTCGTGCGCGCGGCCTCGCTTGCGGACGGCGATCACCACCAGGCCCGTGGCGTCGGGGATGCGCGCCTCGGCCAGCGTCTTGCCCGCCATGGCGGACTTCGCGCCCACCGTGGCGTGGTCGATCCGGCGCGACACGCGTCGGCTGGGCGCGGCCACGTCCAGGAGCGCGGCCACCGACGGGCGCACCAGGACCGAGGCCACCCAGATCGCGCCGGTCACGTTCGGGCTCACCACGTGCGTGGCCCCGGCCCTGTACATCTTGTCGATGGCGGCCTTCCCCTCGGCCCGCGCGATCACGTTCAGGTCGGGGCTCAGGTGGCGGGCCGTCAGGCACACGTAGAGGTTGTCCGCGTCCTCCGACAGGCACGTCACCAGCCCCTTGGCGCGCGCCACGCCCACCTCCGCCAGCGCGCGGTCCTCCGTGGCGTCGTCCTCCAC
This sequence comes from Longimicrobiales bacterium, assembly GCA_965221535.1. GTDB lineage: Bacteria > Gemmatimonadota > Gemmatimonadetes > Longimicrobiales > Gaopeijiaceae > Bin94. The sequence continues at coordinate 1,354,867 of OZ244894.1, forward strand.
GACCAGCGCCTCGGGCGCGGCCCTGCGCAGCGACTCCGCCGCCTCCTCGTCGCGCTCGATCACCACGAACTCCTGCCCGGCGTGGCCCAGTTCGTGCACGATCTGCAGGCCCATCCGGCCCCCGCCGCAGACAATCACGTGGTCCTTCATGCGTTGAAGCCTCTTCATGGCCTTGCGCTCTCGGTTGTTGCCCAGGTCCATCCTGACCAGCGCCGCGGTGACCACCGCGAACCACATGCCCAGACCGATCAGGCCGCCGCCCAGCACGAACGCCGTCCACACGCGCCCCGCGCCGCTCAGCGGGTGCACTTCGTGGAATCCCACGGCGGTCGTGGTGATCACCGTCATGTAGACGGCGTCGTTCCAGCTCCACCCCTCGATCCACCGGTATCCGGTCGCGCCCACCACGTTCAAGACAAGAATGAACGCCAGGACGACGACGACCTGCGATCGTCGAAAGATCACACGCTTGTGCCCCTACCCCTGCCGACGCTCGAAGACCATGTCGCGAACCCGCACGCCGGTCACGGTGAAGCCGTCGATCCGGCCCCCGCCGTCGCGCACAAAGCGCACCTCGGGCATCAGCCACGAGTCGCCCGCGAATGCATCGGGCCCCGTGGGCGCAAGCACGATCGGGTCGTTCCGCCAGTGGCTGGCCACCAGACGGCCCTCGGCGTCGACTTCGAGATCGTAGGTGCTGTCCACTTCGGGGCTCCGGTAGCTGCCCGCGTACTCCCGCAGCTGCTCGGCGCTCAGCGTCGGCCCCTCCGCCTCGGGCTCGTCCTCGGGCGTCTCGGGCTCGGGCCCCATCTGGTTGCCGACGAACACCTCGGCCACCCTCCGCGCGCGCCCGGCCGGATCGCAGTCCGAAACGTTGCAGAAGATCGCAATCGACAGGTCCTGCTCCGGGAAGCTCATGAACGTTGTGCGATACCCGACCCACGAGCCCCCGTGCCCAAACGTCGGCAGCCCGCGGTACTCCGACACCGAAAGCCCGTGCGCATAGCCGATCGTGTCGCCGTTCAGCAGCACGCCCCGCTGCATCATTGTGCGCAACATTTCGTCGCCGCCGACCTGTCCCGTCTCGTAGTTGCGCATCCAGCGAATGAAGTCGTCGATCGTCGTGTGCAGCGACGAAGAGGCCAGCGCCGTCAGCTGGTTCGGCATGCGCCGAAAGCCCTCGCCGCCTTCCCCCGGCGCATAGGACTCCGCACGCCCCGGCACAACCTCCAGGTGGTCGTCCGAAAAGTGCGTGCTCGCCATCCCCAGCGGCTCAAAGATCCGCGACTGCGTGTACTCCCTAAACGTCATCCCCGACTGCACTTCGATCACGCGCGCAAGCAGGTTGTAGCCCGTGTTCGAATACGCGTACTCCGACCCCGGCTCGAAGTTGATCGCCTGTTGCCGATGCAGCATGCGCAAGATCTTCCCGAACGAAATCTCGTCGGTAAAGCCAATGCCGCCGAGCCCCATCGTGTGCGGCCAGTCGCGAATCCCGCCCGTATGATGAATAAGGTGCCTGGCCGTGATCGCCGCGCCAAAGTCGGGCAGCTCCGGCACGTAGCCGCGCACATCCGCATCCAGGTCCAGTTTGCCTTCGGACTGGAGAAGCAGAGCGGCCATGGCGCCGAACTGCTTCGATATCGACGCAATGTCGAAAACCGTTCCCGGCCCGATGGAAATGTTGTGGTCCATATGCGCGGTGCCGTACCCCGCGCGATGCACGACCTCGCCATTCCACAACACCCCCACGGCAGCCCCGGGACGCTCGCCCGCGAGGTCCGCGAAGATGGCGTCCACGTCCGGGTTGGTCGGCCCGCCCGCCCCGCCCGATCCGCCCGGTCCGCCTGCGGACGGCGCGCACGCCGCAACCAGCAGGGAAGTGAGCGCGGCCACCGCGGCCCGCGCAGCCGATGTTCGCCGTGTCATCGCGTCGTCATCCTTTGCGTCTGGGTTGGCTGGCAACGGGCCGCCCCCAGGCCGCCCGCCTCAACGAAGTCACGATGACGCCGCGGACGGGCCATGGCAAGCGCAGCCCCGGCGCTCCCTCTGTCATGCCACCGGCGCGGGCCATTGCGCGGCCCGTGCCCTCCCGGCCATCATACGCGCGACCCCAGCGCGGCGCCCGCCGCTCCCACACTGTAAACACAACATTACATATTGTCATGTCTACATTACATATTGGTCGCTCGGGGAGCCGCCCCGGGCTGCTCCGCGCCCCAGCCGCCGCGCCCGCCCGCTGCCGCCCCGGGCCCCTCCACCGCTCCCTCCCCGCCCTCGCGGCGGTCGCCCTGCACCTTTTTCCCGCCCCCGCATCGGGCCAGGGAGCCCTCGAGGGCACCGTGCGCGACGCCGCGACCGGCTCGCCGCTGGCGGGCGCGCAGGTCGCCATCGTCGCGCTCAGCCTGGGCGGCACCACCGATCTGGCCGGTCGCTACGAGATCGCCGACGTCCCCGCAGGCGCCCACACCGTGCAGTTCAGCCTGATCGGGCGCGCGACCGTGACCCGCGTTGTCGCCGTTGCCGCCGGCCAGCGCGTCCGCCTCGACGTCGACATGACCGAGGCCGCCCTGGCGCTCGAGGGGCTGGTCGCGGTGGGCACGCGGTCGCGCCCCCGCACGGTCACGCAGTCGGCCGTCCCGATCGACGCGATCGCGTCGGACGACTTCATCGAGCAGGGCGACACCGACCTCAACGACCTGCTCCGCACGGTCATTCCCTCGTTCAACGTCAACCCGCAGGCAACGGGCGACGCCGCGCGGATCATACGGCCAGCCAGTCTGCGCGGACTCGCGCCCGACCACACGCTCGTGCTGGTCAACGGCAAGCGCCGCCACCGCGCGGCGGTGATCACCTGGATCGGGGGCGGGTTCGCCGACGGCGCGCAGGGGCCCGACATCTCGTCGATCCCCGCGATCGCGGTCCGACAGGTGGAAATCCTTCGCGACGGGGCGTCGGCCCAGTACGGCTCCGATGCGATCGCCGGCGTGATGAACGTCACCCTCAAGAATTCGCCCTCGGGCGGAAGCGTCGAGTTCAGGAGCGGCGCCTTCTGGGAGGGAGACGGCGAGTCGTACACGCTGGCCGGGAACCTGGGCCTGCCGCTGGGCGAGAACGGCTTCGCGAACCTGAGCGCCGAATTCGGCGAGTCGAACCCCACGAGCCGCAGCGTGCAGCGCGACGACGCGGCGGCCGTGATCGCGGCGGGCAACGCGCACGTCGCCGACCCGGCGCAGATCTGGGGCGCGCCCACCGTGGACAACGACTTCAAGCTGTGGGGCAACTTCGGGCGGTTCTTCGGCGACGGCGCGCAGCTCTACGGCCACGCCAACTACGCCAGCGAGACGGTGACCGGCGGGTTCTTCTTCCGCAACCCCAACACGCGCGGCGGCGTCTTCAGCCTGGACGGGGGCGAAACGCTGCTCGTCGGCGACCTGCTCGACGCCCAGGACGGGGTGCTCGACGGCTCGGCGGGCTGCCCGGTGGTCAGGATCACCAACTGGGCGCCCGATCCGGTCGCGCTGGCGCGCGTCTTCGACGACCCCAACTGCTTCACCTTCCAGGAGCTGTTCCCCGGCGGCTTCACGCCCCAGTTCGGCGGCGACGCGCTCGACGCCTCGGTCGTGGCGGGCTTCCGGGGCTCGACCCGCGGCGGCCTGCTTTGGGACGCGAGCGCGGGCTACGGCCGCAACGCGATCGACTTCTTCATCGACAACACGGTGAACGCCTCGCTGGGCCCCGAATCGCCGTCCTCGTTCGATCCGGGCGTGTACCGGCAGTCCGAGCTGAACCTCAACGTCGACCTCAACTACGCAGTCAACGACATGGTCAACGTCGCCGGCGGCGCAGAGTTCCGCGACGAGCACTTCAACATCGGCATCGGAGATGCGGACTCGTGGCGGATCGGACCGTTCGCGGCGCAGGGCTTCAGCGCCGGCTCCAACGGCTTCCCCGGCTTCAGCGACATCGCGGCGGGGAACTGGCACCGAAAGAACTTCGCAGCCTACGGCGACGTCGAGGTGCGGGCCCGCGACGACCGCTGGACCTTCGGCACGGCGCTGCGCGCCGAACGGTTCGAGGACTTCGGCACCACGGCGAACTGGAAGGTGGCCGCGCGCCGCAGCGTGACCGGCGCGGTGGCGGTTCGCGGCAGCGCGAGCACGGGCTTCCGGGCGCCCACGCCGGGGCAGCAGAACGCGTTCAACGTGTCGACCCAGTTCGACCGGAACCTGCGCGACCTGGTCAACAACGGCACGATCCCGTCCACCTCCGAGGTGGCCGCGATCAAGGGCGGCAGGCCGCTCGACGCGGAGAGGTCGGTCAACGCCAGCTTCGGTCTGGTGGTCGACGCGGGGCGCTTCACGGCGTCCGCCGACTACTTCCGCATCGCGCTTTCGGACCGGCTCGCGCTCAGCCAGGTGTTCCGGCTCGACCCGGCAGAGGCCGAGCGGCTGATCGCCGAGGGGATCACCAGCGCCCGCAACCTGGCCAACTTCCGCTTCTTCACCAACGAGTTCGACACCCGCACGCAGGGGGTCGACGTGGTTGCGTCGCTGGCGCCCGCGCGCATGGCCGGGACCGAATTCAGCCTGGCCGTGAACCACACCAGCACCCGGGTCACCCGCCACAACCCCGAAGTGCTCGACGAGGTCCGCATCCGCCAGCTCGAGGACGCCCTTCCCGCCACGCGCTGGACGCTCGCCGCGAAGCGGGCCTGGGACACGCTGTCGGGACTCGCGCGGCTGAGCTACTACTCCGGCTGGTTCGACTCCCGCGACGACTGGTCGTATCCGGGCGAATTCGTGGTCGACGTCGAGGCCTCGTACTCGCTGGGCGAGTCGGCGTCGGTCTCGATGGGCGCCCAGAACGCGCTCAACCAGTACCCCGAGGAATACCCCGCGGCGGGCGCGATCTCGGGCAACCGCTACAGCCCTTCCACGCCCTTCGGGGCGAGCGGGGGCTTCTACTACGTCAAGGCCGGCTACCGCTGGTAGCGGAGGAGCTCAAGCCATGCCGCAGGAAACCACAGCGCTGATCAACGATCCCACGGGCGTGTTCGCCTTCCTTGCGGGACTGGTCGCGCTGATCTTCTGGGTCTCGGAGCTCGGTCCGTGCAAGAAGCTCTTCGAGGTCGTGCCGCCGGTGATCTACGTCTACTTCCTGCCCATGCTGGCGACGAGCGCAGGGATCACGCCGGCCTCGTCGCCGCTGTACGACTGGACGGTGCCGTACCTGCTGCTGTTCGCGCTGCTCATGCTCATGGTGTCGGTCGACCTGGGCAGCGTGGCCAGACTGGGGCCGGTCGCCCTCGTCATGGTGGCGGCGGGCACCCTGGGCATCGTGATCGGCGGGCCGATTTCGCTCATGCTCTTCGGCGGCATGCTCCCCGCCGACGCATGGACGGGGTTCGCGGCGCTGTCGGGCAGCTGGATCGGCGGGTCGGCCAACATGGTGGCGATCGCCGAGAGCGTGAGCACGTCGCCCGACGCCATGGGGCCGGTGATCGTGGTGGACTCGGTCGTCGGCTACGGCTGGATGGGCGTGCTGATCGCGATGGCCGGGCTGCAGGGCCGCTTCGACCGCCGCACGAACGCCGACACCGACGCAATCGAGCGGACGAACCGCCGGCTCGAAGCGATGAAGAGCGAGAGACGCCCCCTGACGCTCCGGCACGCGATCGTCATGATCGGCTTCGGCATGGCGTGCGCCGTGGTCGCCCAGCGCCTGGGCCAGCGCATGCCCGCCATCGGCGAGCCCACGATCTTCAGCAGCACCACCTGGGCGATCCTGATCGTCGTGACCGGGGGGCTGGCGCTCTCGTTCACCCGGCTCAGAAAGCTGGAAGCGGTCGGCGCCTCCCATCTGGGCTACACCGCGCTCTACCTGCTGCTGGCCGGCATCGGAGCGCAGGCCGACCTCCGGGCGGTGCTGGACGCGCCCGTCTACCTGCTCGCGGGCACCGTCTGGATCGCGATCCATCTGGCCGTTCTGCTGCTCGCCGCCCGGGCGGTGCGCGCCCCGTTCTTCTTCGTGGCCACCGGTAGCATGGCCAACATCGGCGGCGCCGCCTCGGCCCCGGTCGTGGCGGGCGTCTACCACCGCGCCATGGCCCCGATCGGCCTGCTCATGGCGGTCGCGGGCTACATCCTGGGCATCTACGGCGGGTTCCTGTGCGCGTGGCTGCTCGGCCAGGTGGGGGGATGATCGCACGCGTGGCGCGGTGGGGCGCGACGGCGGTGCTGCTCGCGGTGCTTCCCTTCGTGCTGCTGGTGCGGGGCGGCGTCCTGGCATACCACGCGTGGGGTCTGGGGGCGTGGTCGGCGGTGGCCGCGTCGTCGGCGGCCGCCGCGCTGCTGGTGGCGCTCTACGCCTGGGCTGCGGGCCGGCGCCTGGGGGCGGGGAAGCGCCTCAGGAAGCTGATGGTCCGGGTCGCGGCGCTGGCGGCCGCCGCGTTCGTGGCCTATTCGCTGCTGGTGATCGCGGGCGGCAACGCCAAGTCCGAAGAGGTGCGGGCGGAGTACTTGGCGCTGCATCCGCTGCTGCGCATCGGGGTCTCGGTTTTCGTGCTCGCCGACGCCGACGCCGTGATCACCGACGCGGCCCGCACGCCCGACTTCTACGCCCGCGCGGGGCTGCCCGCCAACGAGGCCTCGCTGCACTTCCGCCAGGCGGACGGCTTCGTGCACGCGCTGGACCTGCGCACGGCGAACCGGCCCGAATGGCGCAACCGCGCCGCCGAGCTGGCTTTTCGCGCGATGGGCTTCCACACGCTGCGGCACGTGGGCACGGCCGACCATCTGCACGTGTCGCTGAGGCCGCCGGGGTAGGGGGGGCGTCGCGGCCCGACCGGCCGCCCCGGGCCTCAGTTGCGGTCGTGGCCGTCCTCGTAGTGGCGGGCCAGCGCGTCGCCGCCGAAGTCGTTCTCCAGATCGCGCCACACCGAGTGCACGTGGTTGGCGTCGCCCTGGGTATTGTCGTACTCGATGAGGAACGGCGCCGCGTGGACCCGGTAGTAGTGGCCCTCGCCGAACTCGGTCGAGCCCGCCCAGGCGAAGTAGAGGTCGGCCGGGGCGATCTCGTCGCGGATCCGGGCCATCCAGGCGTGCGCGGCGGCGGCGTCCATGTTGCCGACGTACTCCTCGATGACGGCCATCAGCGTGCCGCGCTGCGCGTCGTCGAGCTCCGATGCGGGAATGCCCTCGAAGCCGTCGAGCCGCGCCTCGCGGTCGTTGCCGGTGATGATGTCGCGGGGCGCCTCGTCGGAGATCATGGCCATGGCCAGCTGCTCTGCCGATAGGCTCTGCACGAGCGAACGGGCCAGGTCCTCTTCGCGTCCGAGGGGGCGCCAGCCGGCCTTGGGGCCGGACCGGACGGTCGCCGGGTTCGCGCCCATGAAGGCGGGCCCGGTCACGGTCAGCTCGTTCGAAGGCGACGAGAAGCTGAGCGAGAGGTGGTGCCCCTCGAAGCGCCAGGCCCAGGGCCCGCCCGGCGAGGGCGTGCCGAAGACCACGACGTAGTAGTCCTCGGGGTCGCGCCGCTCGGGGCGTCCCTCGATGATGCCGAGCACGCGCTCCAGCTCGATGATCGCGTTGGCCTTGTGGTACCCCTGGCTGCTCAGCGTCGCCTGCAGCATGGCGTGTGCGGCGCTGCGCTGCTCCAGCGTCATGTCCTTGAGCGGAAGGCCGTTGCGCGAAACGGGGGTGAAGGCCCAGTTGAACCGCTCGTCGTCGCCCAGGTCGTAGGTGGCCCGCGCGAGCGCGTCGCCGTCCAAGAGGGCCAGGAAGGTGGCCGCGGCCCCCGCAACGCCGTCCTCGCTGGCCGCCGGCGCGGGAGTGGTGGCGCGCTTCGGCGCGGCTTCCCAGGCCACGGCGGCCAGCGCCGCGACGCAAACGACCAGCATGAGCCGGCTGGTGGTCTTCTTCCGGTTCATTCTTCTCCTACCCTTCTTCTGCTTGAATCATGGCTGCCACGGCCTGCACCTCGTCGAGAACGCGCAGCAGGTTCCCGCCCCAGAGCCGACCAATCTCGTCTTCGGTGTAGCCGCGCCGGACGAGCTCCAGCGTGACGTTGAAAGTCTCGGACGCGTCGTCCCACCCGGCCACGCCGCCGCCCCCGTCGAAGTCGGAGCTGATGCCGACGTGCTCCAGGCCGATCAGGTTGACCATGTAGTCGATCTGGTCCACGAAGTCGGCCACGCTCACGTCGGGGGGCACGTCCATGGCGGCGGCCCGCTCGGCGGCCGTGGCCCGCACCTGCGCCATCTGCTCCTGATAGGCTTCGCGTTCGTCGGGCGCAAGCGCGAACATGCCGCCCCGTCCGAGCATCTCGACGCCCATTTCGGCTGCCACTTCGGCCTCGATCTCGTCCATGGCCGCGCGGTGGGCCGCGTTGCGCGTGGTGTTGACGAACGACCGCAGCGCCACCGTCTGGACCACGCCCCCGTTCGCCGCGATCGCGTGCAGCTGCTCGTCGTCGAGGTTGCGGCTGACGTCGCTCAGGGCCCGGGCCGCCGAATGCGACCCCATGACGGGCGCGCGGGTGATCTCCAGCGTCTGCATGACCGACTCCTTCGACGGGTGCGAAATGTCGATCATGATGCCGAGCCGGTTCATCTCGGCGACCGCTTGGCGGCCCATCTCGCTCAGGCCGCCGTGCAGGTAGTCGCCGTCGTTCTCGCCCGAGTGCGCGTCGGAGAGCTGGTTGGGCCCCGTGTGCGCGAGCGACATGTAGCGCGCCCCCCGGTTGTAGAACTCCTCGACGCGCGAGATGTCGGTGCCCAGCGGGTACGCGTTCTCGACCCCGATCATCGCCACCAGCCTGCCCGACGCCGCGATCCGGCGCGCGTCCTCCGAGGTCAGCGCCACCCCGATCCGGTCGGGCGCGAACTCGTTCGCCATGCGGTGGATGGCGTCGAACTTGTCCACCGCGTTCTCGTAGGCCGTGGCGTAGCCCTCGTCGTTGAGCAGCCCCTGCGACGTGTAGACGACGAACCAGCCCACGTCGAGCCCGCCCGCCTCCATCTTCGGCAGCGTCACCTGCGTCGGCAGGTCCGACGTGTAGTTCCGCTCGGCGGTGAAGTTCGACGTGCTGATGTCGATGTGCGTGTCCACGGTGAGCACGCGCTCGTGGATCCCGCGCGCTCGCTCGATCAGCGCGTCCTCCGACTCGTCGGCGGCTTCGTCGGCGGGGGAGCAGGCGGCGCCGGCCAGGGCGGGCGCGAGCGCGAAGGCGAGGATGCGAGCGGCGGGGCGGGCAATGGTCATGGTGCGGCTCCGGGGTGGGGTGGGGCGGTGGGGCGGTGTGGTGGCGGTGGCTGTGCCGTGCGGGGTTCAACATAGGGGGTGGGGCGGGGTGGGGCATCCTCCCGTGTCCGCCTTGCCTGGTGCGCCGGGACTGGTACCGTCGCCGAAAAAGTAATCTCTACATTACATTGTGTAATGTGGACATTACATTCAGCCCCGCCCCGCCACCCTACCCACCCCCTCGCGCAGCACTTCGAGCGCCAGGTCGATCGTGTCGAGGTGGGTGCGGAACGCCAGCGCCGCCATTCTGAGCATGAAGTTGCCGCCGACGGTGGTGGACGACATGAAGACCCGGCCGTCGCGGTGCGTCTCTTCGACGAGCGCCCGGTTGAAGGCGTTGGCGCTGCCAGATTCGGGGACCCAGCGGAAGGTCACGACGGTAAGGTCCGGCTCGGGCCCCACCTCGAAGCCGAGCGCGCCGACCTCGCGGTGGAAGTGCCGAGCCAGCGCGAGCTTTTCGCGCAGACTTGCCCGGAAGGGCGCCTCGCCGTGCAAGAGGAGCGGCAGCCACACCCGCAGCGCGCGGAAGTGCTTGGTCAGCTCGGGCGACACGGCGGCGGGCGAACGGCCTCCACCCTCGGAATCGACCGTGTCCTGCAGGTAGGCGGCGTAGTACGCGTGCGCCTCCCGGAGCGCGTCGCGGCTGCGCACGAGGACGGCGCCCGTGCCGTACGGCAGGAACATGCTCTTGTGCGGGTCGAGGACGATCGAGTCGGCGCGCTCCATTCCGGCCAGCCGGGGACGGCACTCGTCGAGCAGGGCGAAGAAGCCCCCGTATGCGGCGTCGACGTGGAACCACAGACCTTCGCGCCGGCAGATGTCGGCGATCTGGTCGAGCGGATCGATCGAGCCGGTGTCGGCGGTGCCCGCCGAGCTGAGAGCCAGCCACGGAATCAGCCCCTGCGCCCGGTCCGCGGCCACGAGCTCCGAGAGCGACCGAGAGCACATGCGGAACCCCTCGTCGACGGCGACGTCGCGCCGCACGGCTTCGCCCATGCCCGCCACGCGGATCGCCTTGTGAAGGCACTGGTGAATGTGGGGCGTGGCGTACACGACGGCCCGGTCGAAGTCGCGGGCCCGCAGCCCGGACGCCTCGCGCGCCGCGACGATCGCGGTCAGGCTCGCGATGGACCCGCCCGAGGCCAAGTTGCCGTCGGCGGTCGTTGGGAAGCCGACGACCCGCGCCATCCAGTCGAGAACCAGATCCTCCATCTCGACCGATCCCGGCCCCACGAAGCGGACCCCGGCGTACTCGTTGGTGATCGCGGCAAGGTAGTCGGCGAGCGCCGACGCGTAGAGGCCGCCGCCGGGGATGTAGCCGAGGTGGCCGGGGTGCGAGGGCAGAAGCCCGGGCTTGACGACGGACTGGTCGATCCGTTCGATCAGCTGGCCGATGCCGTGCGGCCCGCTGTCGGCGCCTAGCTCGCGAAGCTCCGCGACCGCCGACGTGTCGGGGTTGTATGCGGGCGTGGTCGGCAGGCCGGTCAGCAGGCGCTGGGCGAAGGCGTGCGTTGCGCGCATCAGCCGGTCGCGCTCCGCCTCGTCGGGGTCGAGCGCCCGGGCCCGCTTCTCCAGATCGAGGATCCGGGCGCGGTCGGCTACCACGGATCGTCCGGAAGCACCACGCTCGGCCCCTCGCCCCGCTCGTCGATGGCGTCCATGTGCAGGAAGCACTTGCCAACGCCGGCGGCGCCCTGCATGTGGCCCGTCTGGGCGACGAGCAGCTCGGGCCGCACCCGATGCTCGGCCTGGGTCCACTTGCGACCCGCGCCGCCCGGCGCGTCCACGCTCGCGGCGCGATCCAGAAGGTCGGCCATCAGCCGGTCCGCGAAGGCCCGGTATTCGGGATCGCCGGTGGTGCGGTGCAGCGTCAGGAAGTGCTCGGCCGCCCCGGCGGTGCCGCAGCACTGGCCGACGTTCTCCCAGAACCCGGGGGTGCGCCGCTCGGGGATGCCGGAGCCCATGACGCCGCGTGCGCCCCGCGCGACCCAGCCGTGCCACTCGGCGTCGCCAGTGATCTCGCCCAGCTGGTGGAAGGGGCGGTTGGTGCCGACCGGGCCATGGCACCACGAGAGGTAGTGCAGGTCTTCGCCGCCGGGACGGGAGTGGAAGAGGAGGTAGCCGCCGTCGTGCAGCGAGACCTGCGACGCGAGGTACCGGGCCCCCGCCAGAGCCGCGTCCAGGAAGTCGCGCTCTCCGGTGGCTCGATGCAGGGTGGCCAGGAAGTGTGCGATGCCCGCGGTGCCGTGCGAAAAGTTCGGCATCTCGCGCGCGTAGCCGGGCCACATGTCCCAGCGCAGGCCGGCGTCCGTCTCGATTGCGCGGTCAAGGAGCCTCCTTCCCGCCCCTTCCGCAGCCTCCAGCGTGCCTCGGTGACCGAGCGTGCGGTGCAGGTGGAGGAGACCCAAGCCGGTGCCCGCCGTGCCGCTGATGATGTCGTTGGACTCGACGGCGTCGGTGCCGGAGCCCTGCGGCCATGCGATGCCGGTGCCTGCGGTGCGCGCGCGGTCGACGAGGAGCTGGGCGGCTAGTCCGGCGTGGGACCGGTGCATGTCGAGACGGGTCGCGCGCCAGGTCTCGGCCAGAACGAAGGCGATGCCGGCCAGGCCGGTGTAGAGGCCGGCGCCGGGGACGTCGGAGAGGGTGGCGGCGAGGTGCGCCGCGCCTTCCGTGGCAGCGTCGATGTAGCGCTGGTCGCCGGTCGCGTGGTGGAGTTCGAGCGCGAAGGGCAGGATGCCGGGGCCGTGCGTGTACAGCGTGTGGCCGGTGGATTCGGGGTCGGTGGGGTCGGCGGGCCACGTCGCGCCCCGTCCCGTGCTGATGCGCGACGCGTCGAGCCAGTTCCAGGCCTCGACGGCGACCTGGAGGTGGGGGCGGTCGAGGCGGGGGCCGGTGGCCGGCCGGCTGTCGGCGGCCAGCGCGCGGAGCGGGGCGGGGGACAGCGCGAACGCCGAGGCGGCGCCGGCAGAGCCGGAGAGGAACGAGCGCCGCGTGAGGTTGTGGTCGCAGGATTTGCACATGTCAGTTGCCTTCCACCCCGGGCAGCGTGCCCGGCTCGTCGTCCCACCACCACATCGGCCCGATCTCGCGGTTGCCCGGGTACTGCTCGGCGAGCGTCTCGGCGTCGTAGAGGCGGCCGTTCATCATCACCATCGCGATGCGGTTGGTGTTGCGGATGTCGTCCAGCGGGTTGGCGTCGAGGATGACCAGATCGGCCAGCTTCCCCTCCTCGATCGTGCCCAGGTCCTCGTCGAGCCCGATCGCCTCGGCGCCGAGGATCGTGGCCATCCGCAGCGCGTCGAGCTCGCCGATCCCGCCCGCGGCCATCGCCCACAGCTCCCAGTGGTACCCAAGCCCCTGGAGCTGCCCGTGGCTGCCCACGCCCGCTCGCCCGCCCGCCTCCACGAGGTCCTTCACGAACACCGCGTGGTCGGCGAAGACGTGCTCTTCGTCGCGGAACCACTGGCTGCGGCGCCGCGTCCCCGAGTCGATCACCGAGTGCGGAACGAAGCGGCGCAGCTTTTCGTCGTCGTGCGGGTTCTCGCGGCTGAAGAAGTAGTTCTCGGCCCACGGACCGCCGTACGAAACGAGAAGGGTGGGGCTGTACGCGCGCTGGGTGGCCACGAAGATCTGCACATAGTCGTCGTACACCGGATAGATCGGGATCGAGTGCTCCAGGCCCGGGTATCCGTCGATGGTCTCGTTCAGGTTCTGGCGCAGGTTGAGCGATCCCTCGGTGGTCGGCATCAGGCCAAGCTCGCGCGCCGCCATGATGATCCACTGCCGCTGCTGGCGATTGCCCGCCACGTACATCTTGATCGTCTTGGTGTCGAAATAGTTCGCGTACTTGGACATGATGTCGCGCGCCTCGTCCTCGGAATCGATCATGTGCTGCCAGAAGACGCCGGGGCCGGTCGAGTAGACGCGCGGACCGACCAGGTCGCCGGTGCGGACGAGGTCGGCGTAGCTCAGCACGTCGGTCGTGCCGGTCTGCGGGTCGCGCGTGGTGGTGACGCCGTACGCCAGGTTCGCGAGATACGGCCAGACGTCGGCGCGGTGGAGGCTGCGGGCGGGGCGCATGTGCGCGTGCGTGTCCACGAAGCCGGGCACGATGGTCTTCCCGGCGACGTCGATGACCCGGGCGCCGGACGGGACGTCCAGGGAGCCGGTGGGGCCCACCGCGGCGATCCGGTTGTCGCGGACCAGCACATCGCCCCGCTCGATCGTCCCCGCGCCGGCCACGGTCACCACGCGCGCGCCGCTCAGCAGCGCGACCCCGCGCGGAATGTCACGCTCGGCTTGAATGTCGATCCACACCTCGACGGGCGCGTAGCCCTGGTCGTCCTCGTCGGGACCGTCGCCCTCCTCCTCCCCTCCAGCCTCTTCTTCGGCTTGAGCGGCCTCCCCGGTTCGAGCGGCCTCCTCGGCCTCGCGCGCCTCCCTTTCGGCCTCCCGCGCCTCTTCGAAGGCCTGCGCCGCGTCCAGATCGTAGGTGAAGAACGCGCGCCCCAGCGACCAGTGCACGGCGCGCCCGCTCGCCGCCCAGGCCGGGAACTCGCCGCCCATGTCGGTCAGGCGGCGGGCCGGCATCGACGCCCGGTCGGGATTGCCGACGTTGACGAGCGGGGCGTCGCCGCCGACCGTCGGCACGGTGGCCGTGTAGATCTGCCCCTCGATCAGCGCCAGGACCTGGTCGCCGCGCGGAGCCATGCGGAGCACCGAGGGCGTGAGCGCGTTCTGGCTCCCCGGAGGCGTGGCGCCGCGAATGCGGACATGTTCGCGCTCGTCGGTGCCGTCCCAGCGAATCGACACGAGCATGTCCTGGCCGCTCTGGAAATGGATGCGGTCGCCCGAATCGGCCGCGAAGTGGGGCCCGCGGCGCCCGTCCACCGGCGCGATCAGCGTCGCCTCGCCCGGACCGTCGCCGTCCGCAACCCACACGATCTCGCCGGGCTGCGGCGCGCCCGATCCGAACCCGCCCGCCGACTCCTGGAAGTCGCGCGCGTAGCTGCGCAGGGCCACGATCCGGTCGCCCCCCGGCGACCAGGCCGGCGTCACGTACACCGCGCCGCGCTCGGTCAGCCGCACCGGGGGCCCGCTTACGTCCGCGCGGACCTTGTGGAGGTGGCCCGCCTCTCCGTTCCATGTGGCGTAGGCGATCCACTCGCCGTCGGGAGACCATGCGGGATGGTGCTCCGAGTGGTCGTCGGGGGTGAGGCGCCGGGGCCCCGTGCCGTCGGCGTCCGCGACCCACAGCCGATCCAGCGCCGTGAATGCGATGCGCGAGCCGTCGGGCGAGGGCGCGGCATCGCGAATCTGCCGCACGGTGAAGGTAGGCGTGTCCTCAATGGGATAGTCGAACTCGACGAGCGGCCCAAGCTCCAGGTCGTAGCGGACGCGGAAGGGAATCTGCTCGGCGCCGCCGTCCACCACGTCCAGCTTCCAGATCTTCCCGCCGTAGCTGGCCACGAGATGGCGCGAATCGGGCGTGAACGACATGCCGGGCAGCACGTCGAGGGTGCCGCGCGACTCCTGGTCGTCGTGCTGGACGGGGAAGGCGAGCCAGCGCTCGTCGCCGGACTCGAGGTCGCGGATGATCAGCCCTGTGGCGGCGTCGTGCCGCGTGCCGTACACGATCCAGCGTCCGTCGGGCGAGGGCGTGGGGCGGATGCCCGAGCCGTAGCGCGAGGTGCGGGCGTAGGATTCGCCGGTCTCGCGGTCGTACACGGCGAGCTGGTATTGCGGAAACTGCGCGTTGTAGGTCCAGTCTCCGGTCCGGCGGGCGTGCCAGATGTAGCGGCCCGTCGGGTCGAACGCGGCCCCGAGCGTCTTGAGGTTGTCGGGCTCGTTGATCAGCTGGAAGCCCGAGCCTCCGTCGACATGGTGCAGCCACAGCTTCGGCAGGCCGCCGCCGCGAAAGCCCCCCTTCGACGAGACGACGTACTGCCCGTCGGGCGCCCAGTCCGGCGATTCGGTGCGATTGGCCCCGCCCGTGGTGACCTGCGTGGTGTCCGAACCGTCCAGCGACATGATCCAGATGTTCTGCCCCCCGCTCCGATCCGACGTGAACACGATCCGCGAGCCGTCCGGCGAAAACCGCGGCTGCGCATCGAATGCCATCCCCGAGGTCAGCTGGGTCGCGTCGCCGCCGGTGATCGGCACCGTGAAGAGATCGCCCAGGTGGTCGAACACGATCGTCTGGCCATCGGGACTCACGTCCAGCGAGATCCATGAACCGACGGTCATGTCGATCGCAAGCGTGCGGTCGGGTTGGAGAGGGAGGGCGGCGTCCTCGTCGCTGCCGGCATCTTGGGCGACGAGGTCGGCGGGGATCAGTAGCGCGGCGGCGAGGAAAAGGGTCCGCATGGTCGAGCTGCTTTCTAGCTGCACGTGGGTTCGGTGGCTTCGCGGCGTTCGAGGTGCTGCCCGCCTGCGTCGCGGGCTGTCGACAATATGTCGCGGCGGACCGCCGCGCGGCCATGGCGGGCGGCTCACTACATTCTACCCCCCGTGGCCGCCGCAGGGTCGGCGGCCGCCCCCCCTCGCACGGAACGCGCCGATGCTCTACCCGCTCTTCGACGTGCTGTTCCTGGCGCTTCACGCCGCGCTGATCGGGTTCAACATGCTCGGCTGGGCGTGGCGGCGCACCCGCAGGCTCCACCTTGTCACCATCGGCGCCACCCTGCTCTCGTGGTTCGGGCTGGGTGTGGTCTACGGATGGGGGTACTGTCCGCTCACGGACTGGCACTGGCGGATCAAGCGCACGCTTGGGGAGACCGACCTGCCGGCGTCGTGGATCAAGTACCACCTGGACTGGATCACGGGGTTGGACTGGAGCCCGGCGCTGGTCGATTCCGTCGTGGTGGCGGCGGCGCTGGCGGCGCTCGGGCTGTCGGTGGCGTGCAACGTTCGCGACCGGCGGCGGACCAACGCGTAGGCGGCGAGACACGCGGGCGCGTGCAGCCAGCGCCTTGCCCCTCCGCCACCCCGCCCCCACCATTCCGCCCCATCCCCACCGCCTCGGCGCGGCCACCACCCACCACCCCAACCCGGCTACCCCCCCAGGAGAACCCCCGTGAACTCGACCCTGCGCGCTTGCATTGTCGCGGCTGCCCTGGCGGCCCCCGCCCCCGCCCCCGCCCTGGCCCACGCCCTCGCCCCGGCCACCGCCCCGACGCTGGCCACCACCCCGGCCACCACCCCGGCCACCACCCCCGCCCAGCCCCCCGCCGCCACCCAGCCCCCCGCCCCCGCCCCAGACCCGGCACGCTGGCAGACCAGCCACTCGATCGTCGTCGGCGGCGAAACGGTCGAATACGACGCGGTCGTCACGGGCACAACCCTGACCAACGACGACGGCGACCCCGCAGCCGAGCTGTGGTACACCGCCTACTTCCGCACCAACGGCGCCCCGTCGCGGCAACGGCCGATCGTCTTCTCGTACAACGGGGGGCCGGGGTCCGCGTCCTTCTGGCTGCACATGGGGATCATGGGGCCGCGACGGGTTGTGACCCCCGACGTGGGCCCGCAGGGCGCGCCCCCGTATCCGCTCGAGGACAACGCCTACACCATTCTGGACATCGCCGACATCGTTATGGTGGACCCGATCGGGACGGGCTTCAGCCACCTGCTCGGCGACACGCCGGGCTCGGACTACTGGGGCATCGACGAGGACGCGCGCTCGCTCGCCCAGTTCATCCGGCGCTTCCTGAGCGAGCACGAGCGGTGGAATTCGCCCCGCTACCTGCTGGGCGAGAGCTACGGGACCACGCGCTCGGCGGTGCTGGCCAGCCATCTGCAGCGGGCCAACATCGACGTCAACGGCATCGTGCTGGTGTCGTCGGTGCTGCAGTTCAACACCATCCAGTTCGCGCCGGGAGACGACCTGCCGTACATCGTCAACCTGCCGTCGTATGCGGTGGCGGCGCGCTACCTCGACGCGCTGCCGGGCGAGCGCCCCCCCGACCTCGAAGCCTTCATGGCCGAGGTCGAGGCGTGGTCGCTCACCGAGTACGCCACGGCGCTGCTGGCGGGCGGCACGCTCGACCCCGCCACCCGCGACCGGGTCATCGAACAGATGCACCGCTACACCGGGCTCAGCCGCGACTTCATCGACAAGTCCGACCTGCGCGTCACCGCGCCCGCCTTCGAGGCGGAGCTGCTGCGCGACCAGCGGCGGATCGTGGGGCGCCTCGACGCGCGCTTCACCGGCCCGGCGGGCGACCCGCTCGGCGGCCGGCCCTCGCACGACCCCCAGTCCACCGCGATCAGCTCGGCGTACACCTCGGCCTTCAACAGCTACGTGCGCGACGAACTGGGCTACGACGGCGACCGGGAGTACGTGCCCAGCGGCGGCACGCGCAACTGGAACTGGGGGCGGCTGGGCGGCGGCGCCGCCTTCGTGCGCGGCGGCGGCACCCCCAACGTCGCGCCCGACCTGGCCACCGTCATGAAGCGCAATCCGCGCCTCGAGGTCCTTCTCGTCAACGGCATCTACGACCTGGCGACGCCGTACTTCGCGGCTGTCTGGACGATGGACCGCATGGGTCTGCCGCCCGAGCTGCGGGCGAACATCGAACGCTTCGACTTCGCCGCCGGACACATGATGTACGTCGACCAGTCGCTGCTGCCCCAGTGGAAGGAGACGCTCGACCGCTTCATCCTGCGGACCTCGGGCCCGTCGGCGCCCGTGTCGGACTAAGGGTGTCGCCGACCGCGCTCCTCCTCGTCACGGCGGCCGGGCTGCTGCACGCACTGTGGAACCTGGTCCTGAAGCGGGCGTCGTCCCGCCTTCCGGTGACCGCGTGGGCGCTGCTCGCGGGCGCCGCCGTCTTCTCTCCAATGCTCGTGCGCGCCTGGCCCCCGCCGCCGCAGGCGTGGCCGTTCGCGTGCGCAAGCGCGCTGGTGCTGCTGGCCTACTACGCCTGCCTGGCGCGAGCCTACGAGCGCGGCGACTTCTCGCTGATCTACCCCCTCGCCCGGGGCGCCGCACCCGCCATGCTGGCGCTTTGGGCGATCGTCTTCATGGGCGAACGGCCTTCGGCGCTGGGCTACGTCGGGATCCTGTCCATCCTGGCGGGTCTGGCGGTGCTGGGCGCCGCGCCCCTCTGGCACATGCGCCGCTCGACGTCCGAGGTGGCGGCCACGCTCCGCAGGCACGCGCGCGGGTCGGGGATCGCACTGCTCGTGGCGTTCCTGGTCTCGGTGTACTCGGCGCTGGACGGCGCTGCGGTCAGGCACTGGGAGCCCGTCCCCTACCTGGTGCTCACCTTCGGGCTCGCCGGGGCGCTGCTCGTTCCGCTTCTGGCCGTGCGCGAAGGGAAACATTTGTTTCGCGTTCTGCGCACCCACTGGGTCCCCGTCGCCCTGATCGCGGTCATGATGCTGGGCGCCTATTCGCTCGTGCTGCGCGCCTTCCAGATCGCGCCGATCAGCTATGCGGGCGCAGGCCGCGAAATCGGCATCGTCTTCGGCGCCATGGCGGGGTGGCTGGTCCTGGGCGAGCGGTTCGGCGGCGTGCGCACGGCCGGAGCGGCCCTGGTGTTCGCCGGGATCCTTGTGCTGGCGGTGGCCGAGTAGCGGCGCGCTTGCGCCAGGCGCGTTGACCGCGCACTGATCGAGCTGCCCATTATTGTCGCATCGCCCGTCGCGGGCGGTGGCGTTTCCGGATTTGCCCAAACCATTTGCGCGAGACTATGCCACAACGGAAATACGGATCCTTCGAGGAGTGGGGACGAAAAGAGCAGGACAAGCGCCTGCGCGCGGCCACCGAGCGGGCCCCGGTACCGGCTGGCGCGGTCGGCGGGCGGCTGTACGTCGAGGCGCAAGTGGCGGCCACCCCGGCCCGGTCGGCCGTTCAGGAATGCCGCACCATTGCGGTGGAGTGGCTGCAGGAGGCGCTGGGACGCAGGCTGCCCCGCAAGGCATGGCGCCACCGCCCCTTTTCGGTGCGCGCCGACCACGTGGCCATCCGCGCCGTGCGGCTCCGCGACAGGGTGCGCGACCACTGGGCCGTCGAGGTCGCGCCCGCCCCCGGGGCAGGCCGCGAGGTGGTGACCGAGGTGGTGATCGGCGGCGATCTCGCTGACGCGCCGTCGGTCGGCGTCGCCGTGCACGACCGTTCGGTGGTCCCGGTGGCTTCGGCGCCGGACTACCCGGCCGAGCTGCTGGCGTCGATGGCCGAGCGCGTGTCCCTCGTGCAGGCGGGCCGGGGGCTGGCCCACTCGCCGATCGTGGTGGACTCGGACGCCGCGATGAACACCTTCATCAAGATGCTCGTGGATCCTGCCCGCGAAATGCCGTTCGCGGTGATCTCGGAGTCCCCCGACGAAGAGGGCCGCGAGGCGCGGCGGGCGCTCTGGTCGCCGCTTGCGCGCGCGCTCACGGGGCTGGCGCTCACATGGGTGCTGCCCCCCGACAAGACCTTCCGCTTGAGCGACACGGTGGGCAAGCCGCTGTCGGTGTTCCTGGGGGCGTGGCGCTTCTACCGTCCCGGATTCCAGCCGGGCGCGAACCGTTCGGACCACCCGCTGGTTCTTGGAAAGCGCCTCGAGGAGGAGCGCGTCGTGGCCGAAACGACCCAGTCCTTCCTTCAGATGGCGGCCGAGGCGCGCATGCGGGCCGACCCCGGCGACGAGGGTGCGGTGGACTTCGCCGCCATCGCCAGCGAGTCGGCGAGCGTTGTGAGCGGTCCCGCGCGGCTGGTCTCGTTCCTGAAGGGCGCCGTGCTGCCCGCAGCCACGCCGCGAGCGGGGGACGGCTACCCGGGCGCCGCGGCCCAGGGGACCTTGCCGAGCCCCGCGCTCGTCCGCGAGCCCCCGGCGCCCGCCCCGGCGGCGGCAGTGGCGATGCCGGGCGCACCCGAAATCGCCGTCGGCGAGACGCCGGCGCTGCGCCGCAAGCTCCGGGCGGCCCGGGAGACCGCACGGGTCCGCAGGGGCCGCTACGAGCAGGCCAAGAAGCGCGCCGAACGCGCGGAGCGCCAGCGGGACGACGCGCTGAGGCGCGCCGAGCAGCTGGCCGGGCTGGTGCGCGCAATGGGAGGCAACCCCGACGCCGACATCCCGTTCCCGACCGAATGGGGCGAGTTCGCCGCCTGGTGCGACGAGCACCTCGCCGGGCGCCTCGTCCTTACCGGGTCCGCAAGGCACGAGCTCAACAGCGCAAAGTTCGCCGACGTGGCCCTGGTCGCGCGCTGTCTCCAATGGCTCGCGGGCGGCTACCGCGATGGCCGCCTCGAAGGCGGCAACCCCCAGCTCCACGGGCGCATCGACGACGTCGACGACGGCGTGTTCAACGTGCCCTGCGGCGGCGACACCTACGAGTGCTCCTGGGACGGCCGGACCCACACCGTCGAGTGGCACATCAAGCGCGGCGCCAACACGCGCGACCCCCGCCGCTGCCTGCGCATCTACTACTTCTGGGACGAGCGCACGCGCCAGGTCGTGGTCGCCTCGCTGCCCGCGCACCGAAAGAGCCCGATGTCGTAGGGGGGGGCCTGAGCAGGCGTGAGCGACAGCGGCTCGGGTCGCCGGGCTCCGGCAACGCGCCCTGCACCCCTTGACAAGTCCCGCTCCTTTCCGCTTGTGTTCGTATGACCGATATCAGAAGTCCATATGAACGAACCAATCCCCAAACCGCCCTTCCCGCGACCTGCGCGGCGCCCCCAGGGCCCCGACTGCCCCAACCCGACGGCGCTGCACGACCTTTCGGAGCTTCCCGCTAGGCTGGTCCGCGACGCCCGTCCGGTCTACGGCGAGCCCCTCCAGCTCGAACGGCTGCGGCACGCTGCGGAAACGGGGCTGCCGGTCCGCGCGGTGAAGGTGCTGCAGGCCGAGTTGAAGCGATTCGGCGTCCATCGGCCGTCCGACTTCGTCAATCGGATCGTCTCGCGGGCAACGCGACAGCGGCGGACGCGGCTGAAGAGAGAAGAAGGCGAAGCGGTGCTGCGCGTCGCGGCGGTCATGGCATTGGCGACCTACGTGTGGGGCGAAGAGGAGGGAGCGGCGGCATTCCTGACCAGTCCCCATCCCATGCTCAGGGGGGCCGCGCCCATCGAGACGGCGCTCTCCGAGGTCGGTGCCAGGCATGTCGAGGACATCCTCTGGGGCCTGCACCACGGCCTCCCCGCGTAGCGCCCCAATGGCCGAGCCCATCTCCAAGTTCGACGCCTTTCGAATCCACGATCGCCGCTTCCCGGCCCTCAGCGGCGTGGGCGCGGCGCTCAGGGGAGGACGATGGAATCCCCCGGGGTTGCAGGTCGTCTACGCCTCGCTGGCCTACGAAGGCACGCTCCTCGAAACGCTCGCCCGCGTCGCGGGAGCGAAGGTGCCCAGGGGGCATGTGGCGTCCCGCATCGTCCTGCCCGAGGGCTGCGAGGTGAACCGCCTCGGCGCCTCGGAAGCCCCCGACTGGTTCGATTGGGCGGCTTCTCAAGAGATCGGGCGAGCGTGGGCGGACTCGGGGCGGTCGCTCGCCCTGGACGTTCCCTCGTTTGTCGCGCGCCCCTGGGGCCGCAACGTGCTGCTGAACCCGCGCCACGCGGACTTCTGCCGACTGCGGGTGGCGGCGGTGGCGGACATCGAGTGGGATCCGCGGCTGTTCTGACAGGGGGTGCGCTGCGACCCGGCCCTGCGGTATAGTCCAGAGTCGGAGGGGTCGGCATCCTGCCGCGCCGAACCCCGCCCACCACCATCCAACCACGGAGCCCGCCCGCCTTGCAATACGCACAACTCGGAAACAGCGGCCTTGTGGTCTCGCGCATCGCGCTGGGCTGCATGAGCTTCGGCAGCCGCGAATGGCGCCCCTGGATGCTCGAAGAGGACGAGGCCATGCCGTTCTTCCGGCGCGCCGTCGAGCTCGGCATCAACTTCTTCGACACGGCCGACGTGTATTCGCTGGGCGTGAGCGAGGAGATCACGGGCAGGGCGGTGCGCGAATACGCGGTGCGCGACGAGGCGGTGGTGGCCACCAAGTGCCGCATGCGCATGGGCACGGGGCCGAATCGCGGCGGCCTCTCGACCAAGCACATCGTGCAGTCGTGCGAGGCCTCGCTCAGGCGCCTCGGGCTGGACCGGATCGACCTGTACCAGATCCACCGCGCCGATCCCAGCACACCCGTCGAGGAGACGCTGGCCGCCCTTCACCGCCTGGTCCAGGACGGCAAGGTGCTCTACCTGGGGGCAAGCTCCATGTTCGCGTGGGAGCTCATGAAGATGCTGTCGGTGTCGGAGCGCAACGGATGGGCGCGCTTCGTCTCCATGCAGAACCACTACAACCTTGTCTACCGCGAGGAGGAGCGCGAAATGATGCCCCTGTGCGCGGATCAGGGGCTCGGCGTAATTCCCTGGTCCCCGCTTGCGCGCGGCCTGCTTGCCGGAAAGCGCGCCCGGGGAGCGCGGCGGACCTCGATGCGCGGCGAGCACGACGCCGCGATGACCGACGAGCTCTACGACCACGAGTCCGACTTCGACGTCGTCGACGCGACGCTGCGCGTGGCCGAGCGGCGCGGCGTCGAGCCGGTGCAGGTGGCGCTCGCATGGCTGCTTTCGAGACCGGCCGTCGCGGCGCCGATCGTCGGCTTCACCAGGATCGAGCAGATGGACGCGGCAGCCGCCTCGGTCGACCTGGTCCTCACCGACGACGAATGCGCCGAGCTCGAGGCGCCGTACCGCCCCCACGACGTGCGCGGCTGGCTTGGCGGCCCGCTTCGCCTGCCGGGAATCAGCTCGTGATCGCGATCCCGGGCCTCACCCTCGACCGGGCCGACTTCGAAGCGGCGTACGAGAACGTCCGCCCGCACGTCTACAAGACCCCGATGCTCACCAGCCGCTCCCTGAGCGAGGCGTGCGGACTCGACGTGCGCCTCAAGGCCGAGCTCTTCCAGCGCGGCGGCTCGTACAAGGTGCGCGGCCCGCTCAACAAGATCGCCCGGCTGACCGACGAGGAGCGCGCGCGGGGCGTGATCTGCTCGTCCGCGGGCAACCACGCGCAGGGCGTGGCGATCGCGGCCCGGCACTACGGCGTGAAGGCCGTGGTGTGCATGGCCGAGAACGCCACGCCGGCCAAGGTCGCCGCCACCAAGGGGTACGGCGCCAGCGTGGTGCTCCACGGCAGCATCTGGGACGAGGCCAACGAAAAGGCGCTCGAGCTCGTCGAGCGCGAGGGCTACACCTACGTCCACCCGTTCGACGATCCCCACCTGATCGCGGGGCAGGGCACCGTCGGGCTCGAGATCCTCGAACAGTTCCCCGAGGTGGAGCACGTCGTCGTGCCGATCGGGGGCGGCGGCCTCATTTCGGGGATCTCCATGGCGGTGAAGGCGTTCAAGCCCGAGGTCCGCGTGACCGGCGTCGAGTCGTCCGGGGCGCCCGCCATGAAGCGCAGCGTGGAGAAGGGGGGGCGGGTGACGCTCGACCGCGTGGACTGCATCATCGACGGGCTGGTGGTGAAGCGGGTGGGGGGAAACACCTGTTCCGTCGTGTCGCGCTTCGTGGACGAGATCGTGACGCTGCCCGACGCGCAGATCTTCGAAGCCGTGCTGTGGCTGATGGCGCGGGCGAAGCTGGTCGCCGAAGGGGCGGCGGCGTCGCCGGTGGCGGCGCTGCTGCAGGGGCTTGTCGATGCGCCCGCGGGCACGAAGACGGTCTGCGTGCTGAGCGGCGGGAACCTCGACGTGAGCCAGCTGCGGGGGCTGTCCTGGAATTGAACAGCTATCTCGTTCGCATGGGCGCCGAGGTTGCGAGCAAGTCCAACCGCACGCGCCGAAGATTCCACAGGCAGCTGGTGCGCAATCTCGACGACGCGCTGCGCTCGAACGGCGCCAGTCCCCAGATCCGCGACCGCTGGAGCCGCCTGATCGTCACGCTGGCACAGCCGGATGGGGCGCAGGACGGTGGCGACGCGATGGCCGCCGCGACCCGCGTCTTCGGCCTCAGCTCCTACTCAAGGATCGATGCGGAGATCGACGCCGACCTGTCCGAGATCGTTCGCGTGGGGCACGAGCTGTACCGCGACGCCGTTGCCGGGCGCCGGTTCGCCGTGGCCCCCCGCCGCACGGGCCGCCACCCCTTTTCGTCGCGCGACATCGGCCAGGAGCTCGGCGGAGCGCTCAACGAATACGGCACGGTCGACCTGACCACGCCCGAAGTCACCGTCCACGTCGAGGTTCGCGACCAGCGCGCCTACCTCTTCACGAGCCGCACCGAGGGTCCCGGCGGGCTGCCGGTGGGCGTCCAGGCCCGGGCCGTCTGCCTGATCTCGGGCGGCTTCGACTCGGCGGTCGCGGCCTGGCTCCTGCTCAAGCGCGGCGTTCCCCTCGACTACGTCTTCTGCAACCTGGCAGGCCCGGCGTTCGAGCATTCGGTCGTCCGCGTGGTCAGGGTGCTCGCCGACAGGTGGAGCTACGGCGACGCCCCGCGCATTCACATCGTCGACTTCGACGAGGCGATCCGCGCGCTCCAGGGCGTCGTGACCCCCCGCTACTGGCAGGTCGTGCTCAAGCGTCTCATGTACCGCGCCGCCGAGGGGGTGGCCGGCGAGATCGGCGCCGAAGCGCTGGTGACCGGCGAGTCGCTGGGCCAGGTGTCGTCCCAGACGCTCCGCAACCTGCGCGCCATCGAGGCGTCCGCGACCCGTCCGGTGCTGCGTCCGCTGCTCGGCTTCGACAAGCAGGAGATCATCCGCATCGCCGAGCGGATCGGAACTGCCGCTCTGTCCGCGCGCGTCAAGGAGTACTGCGCAATTCTGTCGGGCAGGCCGGTCACGGCTGCAACGGTTTTGGCGGTGGACCGCGAGGAGGCGCCGCTCGACCGCGGCCTCGTCGACCGCGCCGTGGCAGGGCGCAGGGTGCTGGACGTGCGGAAGCTCGCCGACTCCGACCTGCAGCGCGACTACCTGTGGGTCGATTCCCTCCCGGCGGGCGCCCGCGTCATCGATTGCCGCCCCCGTCAGCAAGAGGACGGCTGGCGGCATCCCGGCTCCGAGCGCGTGCTGCCCGGCGACTTCCCCAGCCTTGTCCCGGCGCTCAGCAAGGACGACCAGTACGTGCTGTTCTGCGACAACGGCATCCAGTCGGGCCAGTTCGCCAACCTCTTGCAGACCGTGGGCTACGAGGCCTACGCTTTGAAGGGCGGGACCCGGGGGCTGCGCGGGTGAGCGGGGCCGCCCATCCCACGGCAGCCAATCCTGAAGCGCGCCCGGTGCCGCACCCGGCCAGTCCGACCCACGCCAACGCCACCCACGCTAACCGCACCCACGCCAACCGCAAGGACCGGACATGACGCTGCGAATCAACGACCTGGCGCCCGACTTCGAGGCCGACACCACCGAGGGCCCGATCCGCTTCCACGACTGGATCGGCGACGGCTGGGCGATCCTCTTCTCCCACCCGAAGGACTTCACCCCTGTCTGCACCACCGAGCTGGGGGCCGTGGCCGGCCTGAGGAACGAATTCGCCCGCCGCAACTGCAAGGTGCTGGGGATCAGCGTCGACGGGGTCGACGACCACCGCGCCTGGTCGAGCGACATCGAGAAGTCGCAGGGGCACGCGCTCAACTATCCGCTGGTGGGCGACCCCGAGCTGAAGGTGGTGAAGGAGTACGACATGCTGCCCGCCGACGCCGGCGACACGAGCGCGGGCCGGACGCCCATGGACAACGCCACGGCGCGCTCGGTCTTCGTGATCGGGCCGGACAAGCGGATCAAGGCCACGCTGACCTATCCGATGAGCACGGGCCGCAACTTCGCCGAGATCCTGCGCCTGCTCGACTCGATCCAGCTCACCGCCGCCGAGCAGGTCGCCACCCCGGCCAACTGGGAGGACGGCGACGACGTGATCATCCTGCCCGCGGTCTCGAACGAGGCGGCCAGGGAGAAGTACCCCGACGGCTGGGACGAGCCGCTGCCCTACATCCGCATCGTGCCGCAGCCGAAGTAGGCGGCGGGGGGCGCCGTGGGCGGGGCGCGGCGGCCTGCCCCGACCGGCGTCGCGCCCGCGCTCACGGAATCAGGCGCCGCGCCCTGGGCCGCACGATGAACAGGCCCTCGCGGCGGCTCGACAGCAGCACCGTGCCGCTCTCGAAGTAGGGGTACACGCTCCACGTCCCGTCGAAGCCCGCCTCGTCCCTGCTCCACGGCGTGGTGTCGAAGTGCCCCAGCTCGACCGGGTTCTCGGGATCGCTGATGTCCAGCACGCGCAGCCCGGCCCGGTTGTTCGACATGTAGAGCCGGTCGCCGCGGACGTAGAGGTTGTGGTCCGTGGCGCTGGTGGGGTTCATGTACTCGCTCAGCAGCAGCGGGTCGTCCAGGTCCTCCAGGTCCCAGATCAGCGTGCGCGTGGCGGCGACCAGGCTGTTCACCTCGTCCAGCTCGTCGTTCGAGTAGAAGTAGCGGTGGTCCTCGGTCAGCCAGCCCTGGTGCGCGTAGGCCACGTTGGGGTAGTCGGCGGCGGCCACGGCGACCGGGTTGTCCTTGTCGGTCACGTCGGCGATCGAGAGCGCCGTTTCGTTCGAGTTGATGCAGATTTCGCGCCCGGCGTAGTCCTGGTCGGGCCCGTGGTAGATCACGCACTGCGTGTCGTGCGAGTTGCCCGTGTTGCGCCGGCCCGTGTTGGCATGGGCGAAGCAGCCCGCGAAGACCGGGTTGAGCGGGTCGTTGATGTCCACCATGTGGGAGCCGCCGCCGCAGGTGACGCCGCCGTCCGACGACCCGACCAGGTACGCGAAGCCGGTCTGCTCGTTGATGGCGATGTTGTGGGAGGACGCGATCTCGTGGTACATGGCGGTCGCCTCGAACTCTCGCGGCTCGGCGACGTCGCGCAGCTGTGTCAGGTCGAAGATTTGCATTCCGTGCTGTCCCGCGCCGTCGGCGACCACGAACGCGTGGTCCTTGAAGACCTTGACGTCGCGCCAGGTGTTGGCCTGGCTGCCCTCGGTCATGGCCAGGTTGCCCAGGTAGCGCGGATTGGACGCGTCGGTCACGTCGACGAACGCCGTCCCGTCCATCCGCCCCACGAGCGCGTACTCCCGCCCGGTCTCCGAATCCGTCCATCCCCAGACGTCGTTGAGGCGCGCGCCCCGCCCGGCGCCCAGATCCCCCCAAGGCACGAACGCCAGCAGGTCCACATGGTCGCAGTCGTAGCCGGCGGCGGCGCCGTCGTTGCACGGCACCTCGCCGCCGCTGATGGCGGGCAGCGGCGCATAGTCGACCATCAGGCGACCGGCGGGGGACCAGCTCCCCGATGCGTTCGAGAAGACCTCGACGGCGCCCAGGTTGAAGTCGGCCCCGGGGTCGCCCACCGCTGCCGTGCCGTCGGAGAACGCCAGCCTTCGACTCGCGGCGAGCATTCCGCCGATCCCTCCGCCGGGCATCTCGGCGTCGCCGGTGCGGACCCACTCGTCGCCCTGTCGGCTGTACGACTCCAGCCGCGTCCGGTCGCCCACCAGCAGCGTCGTCCCGTCCGTCGCCAGCGAGGGGCCGGAGTCGGCTGCCCGGTCGTCGGCGGGCGACAGCGTTCCGACCGGGCTCCACACTCCGTCGCTCCTGGCGAAGCGGTGCACGATCCAGCTCCGGGCAGCGCCCATCGTCATCTCGCCGACCAGCACCTCCGCGCCGGCCACCGCGACGGATAGGCCGAAGAGCGCGGGCTCCGAACCGGCGCGGGCCGGGCGAGCCAGCTCCGTCGGCGCGCCCCACGATCCAGACGCGTCGCGCTCGAACACATGGGCCGCCCCGCCCGGTCCCATCGCGCTCGCAAGCAGGTCGCCGCCCAGGTCGAACTGGCTTCCAACGTCGTCGGGCAGCGCGACCACGGCGCCCGCCGACCACATCCCGTCCTCGCCAAGGCCGTAGGTCGCCAGCACGCGCTCGTCCTCGCCACGCGTCGCCACCGCGATCATCTCACCCTCCGACGCCATCAGCGACGCGCCAAAGTCGGCCAGGCCGGCCTGCTCGATCGCCTGCATCGGCTCCGTGCCCCCGTCCCGAACCCGGGCCAGGCTGTATACGTAGACCCGTCCTTCGCTCCCGTCGTTCGCCCCGACCAGCAGATGGTCGCCGGACCGGGCGAGGGCGGTGCCGAAGCCGTCCTTCACGGCAGGCTCGGGCGCGCGCAGCGTCCAGGCGACGGTCCATTCGCCATCGAAGGCGTAGCCCCGCACGGTTCCGGGATCGCGCTCATGCGCGGCCTCGCCGACCACGACCTGGCCGTCGGCAACCAGCACGGCCCCTCCGAACGCCTGGCCGGCGAGGGGCGTGGGGGCGGCGGCGAAGAGTCCGGCGAGCGCGAGCGCAGCGAACGGACCCAGTGCGTTCAGATGGCGCGCGCGGGCAGGCTGGCCGGGCACGGGTGGCTGGCCTGGCACGGGTTGCCGGTCGGACACGGGTCGCCGGTCGGGCGCGGGTTGCAAAGCACGCATGAGAAGCCTCCGAGGATGGTTCGACGGGCAGATGGGCTGCCGCAGATTGGCTGCCAACGAATCTATGCGCCGGGGCCGCGCACGAAATCCCCACCGCCTCGGGCGGGGGTGCCCAGGCCTGGTGCGAAGTCGGCGACGCGGGTGCGTGCGGGTGCCCAGGCGGCTTACCTTCCAGCGAGGAACGGGCGAGTCGGCCTTGCAGTCGGCCGCCGCTGCGACGCAAAGCTGGCAAACCGACAGGAAGCTCACCATCCGCAGGTCCCGCCGTCCCCGCCCCGGACACCCATTCTTCGGGGGCGCCCCTCTTCTCATCGCGCACCGCGGTGGAGCGAAGCTGGCGCCCGAGAACACCATGTTCGCCTTCCGACAGGCGGTCGAAGACTGGGACGCCGACATGCTCGAAATGGACGTGCGCCTGACCCGCGACGGGCGCGTGGTGGTGGTCCACGACGAAATGGTCGACAGGACCACCGACGGGAAGGGGCCGATCGCGGATCTGACCTGGGACGAGGCGCGCGCCCTCGACGCGGCCCACCGGTGGCGCGATCTCAATGGCCGGCGCTCGCTCCGGGGGGCCGGCGTGCGCATCCCCTTGTTCGCCGAAGTGCTCGGTGCGTTTCCGCATGTGCGGATCATCGTCGAGCCGAAGGCGCCGGAGGCGGCCGGGCCGCTGGTGCGCGAGATTCGCGAGGCCGGAGCCGAGGAGCGCGTCCTTGTCGGCGCAGAGTTCGAGGCGAGCCGGGTCGGGGCGGCGGGCTACCGGGGGCCCTGGGGGGCGTCGCGGAAGCAGGCCACGCGCTTTTGGATCCTGCACCACCTCGGTCTGGCGGGCCGATGCCGGGCGCCGGCCGCCGACGGCTTCCAGCTGCCGGAGTGGTCCGGGCGGTTCCATGCGGTCACGCGCCGGCTCATCGCGGCGGCTCACTCGGCGAACATTCCCGTGCACGTGTGGACGGTGGACGACCCCGCCGACATGCGCAGGCTGCTCGCATGGGGTGCCGACGGGATCATGACCGACCGCCCGGACCTGCTTGCCGAGGTGCTTGGTGAGGTCGCCGGGAGGCCCGCGCCGCGCGGGGCGGGGGCTGCCGCATGAGCGACCTTGCCGCGAGGCCAGCGGCGCGGGCGGCCGCCCGATGAGCGACCTCGGCGTCCGCTTCGCCGACCACCTCCGCCGGGCCGGCTGGCTGGATGGCGCGACCGGGGTCGTCGTCGGCGTCTCCGGCGGCATGGACTCGATGACCCTGCTGCACCTTGTGCGCGCGACCTTCCCCGGCCTCCCCCTCCGCGCCGCCCACGTCGACCACCGCATGCGCGACGGCAGCGGAGCCGACGCCGCCTGGGTCGCCGACATCTGCGCGCGGTGGGGCGTGCGCTGCGACCGCCACATCGCCCCGGCGCCCGTCGCGTCCGAAGACGCGGGACGACGGCTCCGCTATCGCTTCCTGGAAGAGGTGCGGCAGGATCTGGGAGCGGGCGCCGTCACCATGACCGCGCACACCGCCGACGACCAAGCGGAAACCGTGCTCTTCCGGGCGGCGCGCGGCAGCGGCATCGGCGGCCTCGCAGGCATCCTCCCCACGCGCGCGCCTTCGCTCGTGCGCCCGCTTCTCCCATTCTGGCGACGCGAAGTGGCAGCGCACGCGAAGTTGCACGCCATCCCCCACCGGGACGACCCCACGAACCGCGACCCGCGCTGGACCCGCAACCGCCTGCGTCACCAAATCCTCCCCGCGCTCGACCAGGCGGTGCCCGGCGCCGCCGCCGCCCTGGCCGCCCTGGCCGAGACCAGCCAGCTGCACGCCGCGGCGCTCGACGAATTGCTCGATGCCCGGATCGCGGCGCTCACTGCCTCGGGCGGCGGCGCCGACCCCGAATCGCTTTCGCTCGACCGGCGCGGGCTCT
This sequence comes from Longimicrobiales bacterium, assembly GCA_965221535.1. Classification (GTDB taxonomy): domain Bacteria; phylum Gemmatimonadota; class Gemmatimonadetes; order Longimicrobiales; family Gaopeijiaceae; genus Bin94. The sequence continues at coordinate 1,385,489 of OZ244894.1, forward strand.
GCGCCCTCTCCGACCCCGTCCTCGCAATGCTGCTGCGCCGCGCGGCGGCCCGGCTCGGCGGCAGTGCGGGCCGCGGCGCCACCGCCGCGCTCGTGCGGTTCGCGCGCGAGTCCCCAAGCGGCCGCCAAATCGATGTCGGCGGCGGCGTCGTAGCGGAGCGCCACCTCGACGTCGTCCGGCTCGCCCGCCGCGACCGCGAACCGCGGCCACACCACCGCGACCCCGCCCCCCCGCCGCCCCCCGCCAGCCAGCCCCCCCCACCACCCCGCGGCCCCGCCCCCCCGCCACCCCAGCTCGGCATCGACGCCCACGCCACCGGCGACCACATCTTCCACGGCGGCCACGCCGCCGGCGCCCCAGTCCGGGTGGCCTGGGGCCCTGCGGTCCGGCGGGGATTTCCCCACGTGGCGCGCATCGCGTGCGACCGGGTGCCGTTCCCGCTCGTCCTGCGCGCCTGGTCTCCCGGCGACCGCATCGAAATGCCCTACGGACGCAAGAAGGTGAAGAAGCTGCTGCTCGAGGCGCGCATTCCCGCGCACCGCAGAGCGGGCTTCCCCGTCCTCGTCGATGCCGCGGGACGGCTGTTGTGGCTGCCGGGCGTGACCCGGCCGGTCGCGGCGGCCAGGGTGCCGCCGGGGGGCCGAGCTTGCTGCGTTGAAGTATCTTTCGACCATGAACCCTGAAATCGCACCTTCCCCGACCGCCCCCGACGACGGCTCGGCCACCGCCAGGCGCGCCCAGCTGGGGCGTCGGCGGCTCCACCGCATCGTCTTCAGCGAAGAGGCCATCCAGCGGCGGGTCGCCGAGCTGGGGCGCGAGATCGCGGACAGCTACGCCCCCGACGACGACGTGCTTGTCCTTGGCCTCCTCAAGGGCTCGTTCATCTTCCTGGCCGATCTGGTGAGGCAGATCCGCATGCCGATCCAGGTCGACTTCCTGCGCGCCTCCAGCTACGGCAAGGAGCGGGTGAGCAGCGGCGAGATCAAGCTGTGGTACAACCCCGGGGCCTCGCTGGAGAATCGCAACGTCGTCCTCGTCGAGGACATCATCGACAGCGGCAACACGATCCAGCGGGTGATCCCCCTGCTCATGGAGATGAATCCCGCCAGCCTCGAGCTGTGCACGCTTCTGCACAAGCGACTGGTGCGCCTGCCGAAGGAGGCGCGCTGGGTCGGGTTCGACGCCCCCGAAGAGTTTCTGGTCGGCTACGGGTTGGATTTTGCCGAAGACTTTCGGCACCTTCCCTATGTCGGCTCGATTTGACGCAAGGAACGCACATGTCCGAACAACCGAAAACGCCGCCCCCGGACCCGAAGCTCAAGCGGGTCTCGCGCACGGCGTCCGTCTGGTTCCTGTTCGCGCTTATTTCGGTGCTCGCCTTCCAGTTCATGCGGGGCGACGACCGCGGGCTCGGCCAGATCTCGGTCTCCGAGCTCTACCGGCAGATCGACGACGACAACATCCTCGAGGTCACCTTCCAGGGCGACACCCGCATCGAGGGCGAGCTGAAGAACACGATCGTGGTCGACGACGCCGACGTGAACCAGTTCGTCACCGACCTTCCCTCGGCCGAAGTCCACGGCGAGCTCATGACGCTTCTGCTGGACAGGGACGTCGAGATCATGGCCCGCTCGCGGGGCCTGGGCTGGGGAACCCTCATGATCTCGATCCTGCCGGTCTTCCTCTTCATCGCGTTCTGGATCTGGATCTTCCGCGCCATGCAGAGCGGCGGGAACCGGGCATTCCAGTTCGGCCGGTCCAAGGCCCGCATGATCAGCCCCGACACGCCGCAGGTGACCTTCGCGGACGTGGCCGGCGCCGAAGAGGCCAAGGTCGAGCTGGAAGAGATCATCGAGTTCCTGAAGGACCCCCCGCGCTTCTCCCGGCTGGGCGGAAGGCTTCCCAAGGGCGTGCTCCTCGTAGGCCCCCCGGGCACGGGCAAGACGCTGCTTGCGCGCGCCGTGGCGGGCGAGGCGGGCCGGCCGTTCTTCCAGATGTCGGGCTCCGACTTCGTCGAGATGTTCGTCGGGGTCGGCGCGTCCCGCGTGCGCGACCTCTTCGAGCAGGGCAAGGCCCACGCGCCCTGCATCATCTTCGTCGACGAGATCGACGCCGTCGGGCGGCACCGGGGCGCCGGACTCGGGGGCGGGCACGACGAGCGCGAGCAGACGCTCAACGCGCTGCTGGTCGAGATGGACGGCTTCGAGGCGAACGAGGGCGTGATTCTCCTCGCCGCCACGAACCGCCCCGACGTCCTCGATCCCGCGCTGCTGCGGCCGGGCCGCTTCGACCGCCAGGTGGTGGTCGACCTGCCCGACGTCAAGGGCAGGGAGGGGATCCTGCGCGTCCACGCCAAGAAGCTCCCGCTGGCAGAGGACGTCGAGCTGTCCCTCGTCGCCCGCGGAACGCCGGGGCTGAGCGGCGCCGACCTGTCCAACATCTGCAACGAGGCCGCGCTCTTCGCCGCGCGCCGAGGGGTGGATCGCGTGGCCATGGAGGACTTCGAGCAGGCCAAGGACAAGGTCATGCTGGGCACCGAACGGCGGAGCATGGTGCTGAACGACTCCGAGCGGCGCCTCACCGCGTTCCACGAGGCGGGGCATGTCGTGATCGGCGTGAAGATCCCCGGCCTCGATCCCGTGCACAAGGTGACCATCGTGCCCCGCGGCCGCGCCCTGGGGCTCACCGCGTCGCTCCCCGAGGAGGACCGCCACTCGCACACCCGGGACTGGCTGAACGGACAGCTGGCCATGCTGTTCGGCGGCAGGGTCGCCGAGGAGCTCGAGTTCGGGTGCGAGAAGGTCACGACGGGGGCGGGCAACGACATCGAGCGGGCCACCGCGATGGCCCGGCGCATGGTGACCCGCTTCGGGATGTCCGACCGCATCGGCCTCATGGCGGTGGGGGACAGCGAGCAGGAGGTATTTCTCGGGCGCGAGCTCGTTCAGCGCAGGGAGGTCTCCGACTTCACGGCCCAGCAGGTCGACGAAGAGGTGAAGCGCATCCTCGACGAGGCCCACGCCCGGGCCAGGGGGATCGTGGAGGAGAACCGCGAGCTGCTGACCGACATCGCGAACGCCCTGCTGGAGCGGGAAACGCTCGACTCGTCCGAAATCTCCCTTCTCGTCGAGGGCAAGCCGCTGGCGCCGCTCACGAGCGACTTCGATCCCGAGCAGCGGTCGCTGAAGCTGCCCGGGTCCGCGAGCAAGCCCGCCGCGAAGCCCCATCCCGGGCTGGGAGGCGCCGACCCGCTGCCGTCGCCGGGCTGACCGCCCGGCTCCGCGCTCACGCCGATTCGTACGGAGGCGGCGTCAGCCCTGCGGGTTTCGGCACCGTGCGCTCGAGCAGCTGGCGCAGTCTTTCGCCGCTCACGCCGATGTCGATGTCGCCGCCGTAGGCGACCGAGATGCGGGACGTCTCCTCGCTCACCACGATCACGACCGCGTCGGTCTCCTCGCTGAGCCCGATCGCCGCCCGGTGGCGCGTTCCCAGGGAGCGGTCCCGGATCGGGTTCTGCGTGAGCGGCAGGATGGCGGCCGCAGCCTTGATCCTGTCGCCCACGACGATCACCGCGCCGTCGTGAAGGGGCGACTGGGGGGCGAAGATTGTGCCGAGCAGCTCGGGAGAGACCACCGCCTCGACGCTTCGGCCCGTCTGTGCGTACTCGCGCAGCCCCGTCTCGCGCTGCACCGCGACGATCGCTCCGACGCCGGCCTGGGCCAGCTGTTCGACGCCTTCGACCAGCCTGTCGACCAGCTGCGCCTCGCGCGCCGAACCCAGCAGCCCGACCAGCCGGCTGCGCCCCAGGCGTGCCAGGGCGGCGCGCATCTCGGGCTGGAAGACCACCAGGGCCGCGATTGCGCCGTATTGAAGAAGCGCCTCGATGAGCCGCCGGATCAGCGAGAAGTCGGCAATGACCGCCATCAGGTAGAGACCGGCGAGCAGCAGGATGCCGAACAGCATCTGCATGGCGCGGGTCTGGCGGATCAGGAGCAGGATCCTGTAGATCAGGACCGAGACGATCACGATCTCGACGAGGTCGTTCCACCCCGGACTCAGGAACTGGAGCTGCCGCAGGAATCCGTTCATGACCCCTCAACAGTAACACCGCCTCCGCGGCGCCCGAGCGCGCCGCCGCCCCGGCCCCGGGGAAGCGTCGTTGACGCGAGCCCGCTCAGGGCGTACATTGGCCCGGTTCCCAACGCAATCCGTCACGGCTCAACCGGAGCAGCCCGTGAACAACACCTACGACCTCCTCACACTCTTCGCCGACGGCGGCATGATGATGTATCCGCTCGTCATCTGTTCGCTGATCGGCCTGGGCGTCATCATCGCCAAGACCTGGACCCTGTACGTCGCCCACCGGAGCGCGGTGAGCGTGATCGAGCAGGTCGAAGAGGCCGCAGTCGAGGGTCGGCTCGACGACGCCGCCGAGATCGCGGCCTCCACCCCGGGGCCGGCGGCGGCCATCCTTCTGGCCGGACTGCGCCGGATCCGGGGCATGACCCTGAACAAGGGGGAGCTGGAGCAGGTCGTCTCCACCACGGGCGCCATCGAGCTCAGCTTCCTTGAGCGTGGCCTGGTGGTCCTGGCCACCATCGCCAACGTGGCCCCGCTCATGGGCTTCCTGGGCACGGTGGCCGGCATGATCCTGGCGTTCGATTCCATCGCCGCGCAGGGCGACGTGGACCCGGCGACGGTGGCGGGCGGGATCAAGGTGGCGCTCCTGACCACCGCCGCCGGGCTGACCATCGCGATCCCGGTCAACATCGGCTACAATTACTTCGTGTCGCGGATCGACAAGCTGGTGGTCGACATGGAGGAGAGCACCCAGCAGGTGCTGAACATCGCGTGGGATCTTGAGCGCGACGGCAAGCTGACGGTAATATCGTAGTCGCGAAGCTCGGGGGGCCGGGGGGAACCTTCCGCCCCTCCGGGCTGTAGCAGAACAAATCGGGATCGGGCCACTCACACAGGACGGGAGAAGCACCCATGGCGGTTCTCGGCGGCAAGAAATCCAAGGTCTCGGACGAGATTCCATCCTCGTCCATGGCCGACATCGCGTTCCTTCTGCTCATCTTCTTCCTGGTCACCACGACCTTCCCCAAGGACAAGGGGCTTGCGATCGTGCTGCCCGAGCAGGGCGAGACGCAGGAGGTCAGCCAGCGGAACATCCTGCACATCCTGGTGAACCCCACGGGCGCCGTGACCATCCGGCGGGGCGAGAGCCAGCAGGAGCAGACCGTGCGTCCCGACGACGTCGAGGCCATCTGGCGCCAGGACGTGGCCCAGAACGAGAACCTGATCGCGGCGGTCAAGACGCACCCCGACGCGCCCTTCCGATTCATGATCGACGTCCTCGACGCCCTCCAGACGGCGGGCTCCGAACGCATCTCGCTGCAAATCCTGGAGTAGCGCGCAATGGTCAAGAGTAGCGGACTGGAACGGAAGTCCAAGGCATCGCAGGAGATCCCATCCTCCTCGATGGCCGACATCGCGTTCCTGCTTCTGATCTTCTTTATGGTCTCGACGGTTTTCCAGAAGGACAGGAACCGCGACATCGACTGGTCGCAGGCGGCGGCCACCGAGAAGATCGACCAGAAGCAGAGGAACATTCAGAACATCTGGGTCGAGCCGAACGGCGACGTGTTCGTCAACGACCTGCCCATCCCCATGGAGGAGATCAGCGATCTCATCAGGCCCATGTACGCGAGCAACCGCGAGCTGGTGGTCTCGATCCGGTCGGACCGGGCCGCGCCGTACCGCTTCATCGACGCGGTGCAGCAGGAGCTGGTGGCGGCCGGACTTCTCAGGGTCGTTTTCGCGACCGAACTGGAACAGGACATGACGAGGGAGAGACGATGACCGACCAAGACATCCAAACGACCGAGCAAGACGCCCAGCAGGATCAGTCCCTGGTCGCCGAGCAAAGCGCGAACGACCGTTTCAAGGGCTCGTTCTCGAACTGGTTCTGGGGCTCGATGATCGCGGCCACGGCCTTCCACTTCGTCTTCTTCGCTTTCGTGAGCTTCGGGGAGCCCCCCGACGTGAGCATGAGCATGGACGAGATCGAGATGATGGACATCCCGCCCGAGATCGAGATTCCCCCTCCGCCCGAGGCCATCGCCCGCCCGGCCACCCCGGTGGTCACCGAGGCCATGATCGACGAGGACATCACGATCGCGCCGGTGACCTTCGACGAAAACCCGGTCGAGAACCTGCCTCCGCCTCCCGACGAGGTCGAGACCGACATCTCGGCGGCGCCGTCATTCACGCCGTACACCGTGGCGCCCGACCGCCTCAACGACGACGAGATCATGCGGGCGCTGGAGCGCGAATACCCGCCGCTGCTTCGCGACGCGGGGATCGGCGGGACCACCACGGTCTGGTTCTTCATCGACGAGAACGGCGTGGTGCAGAACCAGCGCGTGGAACAGAGCTCGGGCCACCAGGCGCTCGACGACGCGGCGCTGCGGGTGGCGCCCGTCTTCCGCTTCACCCCGGCGCTCAACCGCGACAAGGCGGTGCCCGTGTGGGTCCGGTTCCCCATTACCTTCCGAACCAACTGACGCGGCCGCTCGCTGCGAGCGGGGAACGCCCCGCCGGCCCCGAGTGGCCGGCGGGGCGTTCCTTTGTGCGCCGCCCTCCGCGCCCCACCACCGACACCATGGCACCCCACGACACCTACCACGCCGCCCTCGCGGCGAACCTGCCCCGCGTGCGCGACCGCATCGCCGCGGCGGCCCAGCGGAGCGGGCGCGGTCGCGAGGCCGCGCGGATCGTTGCCGTCGCCAAGGGGCACCCGCCCGGCGCGATCGAGGCCGCGCTCCGGGCCGGGCTGCGCGACCTTGGCGAGAACCGCGTCGAGGAGCTGCAGCGCAAGGCGCCGCTCTTCGAGGCCGACGCGGTCAGGTGGCATGCGATCGGCCACATCCAGCGCCGCAAGGCGGGCCTGGCGGCCCGCCTCGCCACGCTGGTCCACAGCGTGGACTCCCTCCGCCTCGCCGAGAAGCTCTCGCGTCTCGGCGAGGCGGAGGGGCGGCGCGTCGCGGTGCTCGTCCAGGTCAACGCCTCCGGCGAAGCCGCCAAGGGCGGCCTCCCCGCAGCCGTCGACCCGGACGCCGCCCTGGCCGACATCGGCCATATCGCCGCGCTGCCGGGGCTGCGCGTCCTGGGCCTCATGACGATGGCGCCGTTCGTCGCCGACGAGGCCACCCTGCGCGCCACCTTCGCCCGGACCCGCGCCACGCTCGAGGCCGCCTCGGCGATCGACGGCTTCGAGGGCCGCGAGCTCTCGATGGGCATGTCCAACGACTACGAGATCGCGGTCGAAGAGGGGAGCACGATCGTGCGGCTCGGCACCACCCTGTTCGGTCCCCGTCCCGGCTAGGGAAGCGCACATGAACGCACACAGCGAAGCACACAGCGAAATGGACCGCATTCGCGAGGCCGCGCTCGCCGTGCGCGCCGCCGCCGCGACCGCGCCCAGGGTCGGCGTCATCCTTGGCACGGGGCTGGGCGGCCTGGCCGACGCGATCGAGGTCGAGGCCGCGATCGCGTACGAGGACCTGCCGCACTTCCCGGTCTCGACGGTCCAGACGCATCGCGGCAAGCTGATCCTCGGGACGCTCGAGGGCGTGCCGGTGGCGGCCATGCAGGGCCGGCTTCACCGCTACGAGGGCTACGCGCTCCGCCAGATCGCATTCCCGGTCCGCGTCATGCGCCTCCTGGGCGCCGACACCCTGGTCGTCTCGGCGGCGTGCGGCGGCATGAACCCGCTCTGGGGGCCGGGCGACCTGGTCGTCCTCGACGACCACATCAATTTCATGGGCGACAGCCCGCTGATCGGCCCCAACCTGGACGAGCTGGGGCCGCGCTTTCCCGACATGTCCGCCCCGTACGACGCCGGGCTGCGCGAGACCGCGGCCCGCGTGGCGATGGACGAGCGCATCGCGCTGCGGCGGGGCGTCTACGTGGCCGTGCCGGGCCCGCAGCTCGAGACCCGCGCCGAGTACCGCATGCTGCGCCGGATGGGGGCCGACGTGGTGGGCATGTCCACCGTGCCCGAGGTCATCGCGGCGCGGCACATGGACATGCGCGTGCTGGCGATCGCCGTCATCACCGACCAGTGCCTTCCCGACGCGCTCGAAGCGGTCGACATCCAGCAGATCATCGCGACGGCCACGGCAGCCGAGCCGAAGCTGGCGCGGGTGGTGGCCGGCGTCGTCCGCTCGCTCGCAGCCGAGCCTTCGCCGACCGCCGCGCCCGCCGTCGCGCCCGCCCTCGCCCCGGAGCCCTCGGCCTGATGCGCTACCCCGAACTGCCGTCCGGCCTGGTCGCCCTGGAAGAAGCCGTCCTGGAGCGCTGGCGCGAAGAGGACACCTTTCGCCGGACCCTCGAGTCCACCGCCGACGGCGAGCGGTTCGTCTTCTTCGAGGGGCCGCCCACCGCGAACGGGCGCCCCGGCCTGCACCACGTCATCAGCCGCGCCATCAAGGACCTGGTGTGCCGCTACCAGACCATGCTGGGCAAGCACGTCACGCGGATCGCGGGGTGGGACACGCACGGCCTGCCGGTCGAGATCGAGGCGCAGAAGCAGCTCGGGATCGAGGGCAAGCACGAGATCGAGGAGCGGGGGATCGCCTGGTTCAACGAGCGCTGCCGGGAGTCGGTGCTGACCTACCAGGGCGAGTGGGAGCGCTTTTCCGAGCGCATCGGGTACTGGCAGGACTATTCGCGCCCCTACGTGACGTTCCACGTCGAGTACATCGAGTCGATCTGGTGGATCCTGTCCCGCATGGCCGAGAAGGGACTTCTGTACAAGGGCCACAAGGTGGTGCCATGGTGCCCCTCCGACGAGACCGTGCTGTCGTCGCACGAACTCTCGCTCGGATACCGAGACGTGAAGGATCCGTCGCTCTGGTTCACCCTGGAGCTCCTCGACGGCTCGGGAAGGCACGCGCTGGTGTGGACAACGACGCCGTGGACGCTGGTCTCCAACGCGGCGCTGGCGGTCAACCCGAAGATCGAGTACGTGGAGGTCGAGGATCGGGGCAGGCGGCTTGTGCTTGCGCGCAGCCGGGCCGAGGCGCTCTTCGGCGAGGAGCGGATCGGCGACGCGGTCCCGGTCTCGGAGCTGGTCGGGGCCCGGTACCGGCGGCCCTTCGAGCTGATTCCGGCCGACGAGGTTCGCGGGCGCGCCTGGGAGATCGTGGCGGCCGAGTTCGTGTCCGACGAGGAGGGCTCGGGCGTGGTGCACATGTCCCCGGCCTACGGCGCCGACGACTACCAGGCGGGGAAGGACTTCGGGCTCGCGGTCATGGAGCCGGTGCGGAGCGACGGGACCTTCGCGGCCGATCTGCCCCTGGTCGGGGGAATGTTCTTCAAGGACGCCGACGCCCCGCTGGTGGCGGACCTGGAGGCGCGCGGGCTCGTGTTCCGGTGCACGAGCGAGACGCACTCGTATCCGCACTGCTGGCGCTGCGATGCGCCGCTGGTCTACATGGCCCGGCACAGCTGGTTCGCGCGCACGTCCACGCTGCGCGACGAGCTGCTGGCCAACAACGCGCAGGTCAGCTGGCACCCGGCGCAGGTGGGCGAGGGGCGCTTCGGCGAGTGGCTGAAGGGGAATGTGGACTGGGCGCTGTCGCGCGACCGCTACTGGGGGACGCCGCTGCCCGTCTGGGTGTCGGAGGACGACCCCGAGCACGCGGTGTGGATCGGAAGCTTCGCCGAGCTGGCCGAGAAGGCCGGGGGGCTGCCCGACGACTTCGACCCGCACCGGCCCTTCATCGACGAGATCTCGTGGCGCTGCCCCGAGACGGGATCGGTCATGCGCCGAACCCCCGAGGTGATCGACGTCTGGTTCGATTCGGGGGCCATGCCGTGGGCCCAGTGGCACTATCCCTTCGAGAACCAGGACGAGTACGACCGCCACTTCCCCGCCGACTTCATCTGCGAGGCGGTCGACCAGACGCGCGGGTGGTTCTACTCGCTGCACGCGATCTCGACCATGCTCGGTCTTGGCCCCGCCTTCCGCAACGTGATCGTCAACGACCTGATCCTGGACGCGGCCGGGCAGAAGATGTCCAAGTCCAAGGGGAACGTGGTGGACCCCTGGGACGCGGTCGCGGATCACGGGGCCGACGGCGTGCGCTGGTACATGATCACCGTCAGCAACCCGTGGCTGCCCACCCGCTTCGACCCCGACGGCGTGCGCGAATCCGCCGCGCGCTTCTTCGACACCCTGCTGAACACCTACAGGTTCTTCGCGCTCTACGCCAACCTCGAGGACTGGGCGCCGGACGCAAGCCGGATGCCCGCCGCCGTGCGCGCGCCGCTCGACCGCTGGCTCCTCTCGCGCCTGAATCGCCTGGTCGGAACGGTGCGCGCCGAGCTGGACGCCTACAACCCCACGCGCGCCTACCGCGCCGTGGCCGCGTTCGTCGACGGCGAGCTGTCCAACTGGTACGTGCGGCGCTCCCGCTCGCGCTTCTGGGGCAACGCCGACGGCGCGGATTCGGCCGCGGCCTTCGCAACGCTCCACGAGGCGCTTAGGGTCGCCGCGCTGCTGGTCGCGCCGGTCACACCCTTCACCTCGGACTGGCTGCACCGCGCGCTGACCGGCCGTTCGAGCCACACCGAGCCGTTCCCCGAGGCCGACCAGGCGCTGATCGACGACGCGCTCGAGGCCGACATGGCCCACGTCCGACGCCTGAGCACGCTGGGCCGCGCCGCGCGGGAGCAGGTCGGGGTCCGCGTCCGCCAGCCGCTTGGCCGCCTGCTCGCCGTCGTGCCGGGGGCGCCGCCCGCCGACGACGTGCTGGCGCTCCTGAGGGACGAGATCAACGTCAAGCAGGTCGAGTTCGCCGCGACCTCCGCGGGGCTGGTTACGCTCGCGCCCCGCCCCGACTTCCGCGCGCTGGGCCGGCGCTTCGGCAAGCTCACCCAGGAAGCCGCCGCCCGCATTCGGGCCTTGGACGGAGACGCGCTGCAGACGGTCCGCGACGGCGGCCGGGTGCGCATCGAAGTGGACGGCGCATGGCACGACGTGGGCGCCGACGAGGTGGGTGTGGTGGAGGAAGCCCAGGGCGACTGGGTCGTGCGCTCCGAAGGCAGCTGCACGGTCGGCCTCGATCCCGCAATCAGCGACGAGTTGAGGTTGGAGGGTCTCGCGCGGGAACTCGTCAACCGCATTCAGCGGCTTCGGCGCGACTCCGGACTCGCGGTCACGGACCGCATCCGCCTGGGAATCGCCGGCAGCGACGCGGTGCGCACGGCTGCCGAGGCGCACGGCGAGGCCATCGCGCGCGAAACCCTCGCGCTCGCGGTCGACGTGGTCCCCCGGCTCGGCGACGGCTTCGACTTCCGCAAGGAGGCGGCGCTCGACGGAGAGGCCGCGATCCTGGGGCTCTCCGTCGCGGCGTAGCGGTCCCGTGCCGTCCGCCCCCGCCGCCGTCGTCCGGCACGCATAGGGGCCGCGCGCCGTGACGCTGCATCGCTGGACCGCCGAGGCGGACGCGGCCGGCCGCCTCGACCGCCATGTGGCCGAGCGGCTGGGGTTGTCGCGCAGCCGGGCGGCGGCGCTGGTGGCGGCGGGCGACGTGCGCGTCGACGGCCGCGTGCCGAAAAAGGCCGACCCCGTCGCACCCGGCCAGCAGGTCGAGGCGCGCATTCCGGCGGCCACCCCCGCGCGCGCCGAAGCAGAGGACATCCCCGTCGAGATCGTCTTCCAGGACGCCGAGCTGGCCGTGGTGAACAAGCCGCCCGGCCTCGTGGTGCACCCCGCCCCGGGCCACCCCGCCGGCACGCTGGTCAACGCCCTGCTTCACCACCTGGGCGACCTCGCGGGCATCGGCGGCGCGCTCCGGCCCGGGATCGTGCACCGCCTCGACCGGGACACCTCGGGGCTGATGGTGGTGGCCAAGACCGACGCCGCTCACCAGGGCCTCTCCGAGGCGCTGAAGGCGCGCCGCGTGAAGCGCGTCTACCTGGCGGCGCTCTGGGGCACGCTCGACGAGCCGCGCGTCGAGGTCGACCAGCCGATCGGGCGCCACCCGCGCGACCGCGTGCGCATGGCGGTGGTGCCGGGCGGACGCCCCGCGCTGACCCGCTTTCGCCACCTCGAGAGCTGGCCCGCCGGGTCCGACGGGTCGGCCGGGCCGGCGGCGGCCCCCACGGCGTCGTTGTGCGAAGCCGAGCTGGGCACCGGGCGCACCCACCAGATCCGCGTGCACGCGGCCGCCGTGGGCCACCCCGTGGTCGGCGACGAGACGTACGGCGCGGGGCGGGAGCGCGGCTTCGCGGGGCCGCAGCGGGGCTGGGCGGCGGCGCTGGCGCGGCGCACGCCGCGGCAGTTCCTGCATGCGCACCGGTTGGGGTTCGACCATCCGGTCACGGGCAAGGCCATGGCCTTCGAGGCGCCGCTGCCGTCCGATCTCGCGGCGGCGCGCGACTGGGCCGTGGGCAGCGGCGGGGGGGCCTGACGGTGACGGGACGCACATTGTGCCGTGCAATTGTGCATGTGCAATTGGCTTGCACAATTTTGGCGGGCGGGGTTGCCGCGCAGCAGGACGAGGTCGGCGGCTGGCGCGCTCTCGATGGCGCCGTCGGCGAACGCGCCACGGTGGCCGCCCGCTACCAGGACGGCGACTCGCTCCGGGCGGCGAGGGCGTTGGCGACGCTCGAAGCCATGGGGCCGCTTCCTGGCCTGTCCGCCGCCGGCCTGCACGCGACGCTCACCGTGGCCCCCAACCGCGAGGTCATGGACTCGCTGGTGGGCGGGCGCGTGCCCGAGTGGGCCGGCGCCGTGGCGCTTTCGGACCGCATGGAGATGATCGTGCCGAGCGGGCGGTTCTGGCCCGGATCGCGGATCGAGGAGGCCCGCGTGCTGCGCCACGAGTGGGCCCATCTGGCGCTGGCGCATGAAATGGGCAGGCTTCGCATCCCGAGGTGGTTCAACGAGGGCTACGCCGAGTGGGCGGCGGGAAGCTGGCAGAACGACGGCGGCCTGAAGCTGAGCCTGGCGCTGGCGTTCGGCGCCGCGCCGCCGCTCGACTCCATCGCGCTGTCGTGGCCTCGCGATCGCGTTCCGGCCCAGGTGGCCTACCTGCTGTCGGCGTCGGTCATCCACTACCTCGTCGAGTCGAGCGGGGTCGCAGGCCTCGAGGTCTTCATCGCCGAGTGGAAGCGCGACGGGTCCTTCGACCGCACCCTGCGCAGCGTCTACGGCACCACCCCCGGGCAGCTCGAGACCGCCTGGCGCAAGTGGGTCGGGCGGCGGTACGGATGGCTCGCCGTGCTGTCGGACTCGGCCGTGTTCTGGGTCGTTCTGGGCGGCGCCCTTTCGGCGATGTTCCTTCACCGTCGGCGGCATCGCCGCGAGCAGCTGGCGCGGCTGCGCGCGGGCGAGCCTCCCGACGACCCCGACTTCTGGTCGGGGGAATGACCCCCGCCCCCTCGCACACCCCCGCCCGCTTGCACGGTTGACCTCGAAGCCGCGTCTCTGTAGCGTCCCATCCATGCCACGACAACGACACAAGCCCGGCTCCGACGCGACGCTCAAGTTCTCGAAGATCAACCTCTGGTTCGCCGTTGCGGGCCTGGCGACGATCGTCCTGGGCTACTACCTGCTGGGCCAGGGCTCGATCACGCTCGCCCCGGCGCTGCTGGTCATCGGCTACGTCGTCCTGCTGCCGGCGGCGATCATCGCATGAGGCGCGCCGGCTCCCTCGCCCTGCCGCTCGGCTTCGGCCTGCTGCTCGGCGCCGCCGCCGCAATCCCGCCCGCGAAAGCCCAGCAGTCGGCCTGGCGGTGTCCCGATCCCGCCTCCCTGATCGGCGACCTCGAGGGAAGCCTCGCCCATGTGCGCTACCTCGCCGACGACCTTCTGGAGGGCCGCGCGGTCGCCACCCGAGGAGAGCGGTGCGCGGGCGACTACATCGCGGCCCGGTTCGGCGACCTGGGCCTCGAGCCCGCCGGCGAAGACGGCACCTGGTTCCAGAGCTGGACGATCGACTCGAACGACCCGCACGCGGGCGCTGTGCGCGGAGAGGCCCGCAACGTGGCGGCGGTCCTGCGCGGCGCCGATCCCGCCAGCGAGCAGGTGCTGGTGATTGGCGCGCACTACGACCACCTCGGCTTCGGCGGCCCCGGCTCGCTTTCTCCCGACGCGGGCGCCGAGGTTCACAACGGCGCCGACGACAACGCCTCCGGCACGGCGGTGCTGCTAGAGGCCGCCCGCGCGCTGGCCGTCGGCCCGCCCTTGGCCCAGGACGTGCTCTTCATCGCGTTCACCGGCGAGGAGCGCGGCCTTTGGGGATCGGCGCACTATGTCGGCTCGCCCCTGATGCCGCTCGAGGCCACGGTCGCCATGCTCAACCTCGACATGGTGGGCCGCGTCCGGGACGATGCGCTGACCGTGTTCGGCACGGGCACCGCAGAGGAGTGGACCGGCATCCTGGAGCGGGCGAACGCGCGCACGACCCGCCCCCTCGACCTCCGCTTCAACAGCGACGGCTTCGGGGGCTCGGACCACACGTCGTTCTATGCGCGGGGCATCCCGGTGCTGCACTTCTTTTCGAACACCCACCCCGACTATCACCGCGTCGACGACGACTGGGAGCTCGTGAACGCCGAGGGAATGGACCGGGTGACCGACCTGGTCGCGGCGGTGGTCCGCGAAGTGGTGCCCGCGTCGGGGGTTGCCGCGCTCACTCCGGTCGAGGGCGCGGGCAATCCGCACGGCGTCGGGTCCGGCGACCAGAGCTCGATGCGCACCGGGCTGCGGGTGCGCCTGGGCACGATCCCCGACTATTCGCGCGAATCGGGGGGAATGGCGGTCATGGCCGTGCGCCCGGACAGCCCCGCCGCGGTGGCGGGCGTGCAGGGCGGCGACGTCATCGTGCGGTTCGGCCCGCACGAAGTCGACGACGTGTACGACTACATGGCGGCGCTGGGCGAATTCGATCCGGGCGACGAGGTCGAGATCGTCGTGCTGAGGGACGGCGAGCGCGTGTCGCTCAAGGCCGTCCTCGCGGCAGGCGGAGGCTGAGCCCGGCCCACCCGCCCCGGACGGGGTGCGCGAGACCGCGCGCGCCCTTGCGGAGCGCATCCAACTCCAGCAATATCAATGGCATCGGTGTCCATTGAATGGGGCCTGGTACGCGCATGAGGCCCACGGAGTCCGCATCCGTCCACTGAACACGGTCTCTACGGCATGACGAAGCTCGCCCCCGCGCTCCTGTTGGCAGTGGCCGTCCCGTCGATCCTCATTGCCCGGGGCGACGCACCCCGCCCTGGCGACCAGCGCCGGGGCGTGCTCCTCGCGGGCGATGCGGCCGCTGCCGGGTTGGGCGCCGCCGCCCGGGTCGCCGCCACCGGCCGCCCCGCGGCCACCGCCGCCCCCGACGACCTCGTCCGCGACTACTGCGTTCGCTGCCACAACGAGCGGCGGCTGCTCGGCAACATGTCGCTCGAGGAGTTCGACGCCGCGAACCCGGTCGCCAACGCGCCGATCGCCGAGAAGATGATCCGCAAGCTGCGGGCCGGCATGATGCCGCCGCCGGGGGCAAGCCGCCCGCCCGAAGACGAGCTGGCCGCGTTCGTGACGCGGCTCGAAGGCGACCTCGATGCGGCCGCCGCGCGCGATCCCAACCCGGGGAGCCGCACCTTCCAGCGACTCAACCGCGCGGAGTACGCCGCCGCCGTCCACGACCTGCTCGGGATCGAGATCGACGCGTCGGCCTATCTTCCCAACGAGACCGTCAGCGCGGGCTTCGACAACATCGCCGATGTGCAGAATCTTTCCGCGACGCTACTCGATTCGTACCTGACCGCGGCCAGCGAGGTCAGCCGGCTGGCGCTGGGAGACGCCCACGCGACCCCCGCCGAGGCCACCTACGAGGTGTCGCGCTACGCCGAACAGCGCGAGCACGTGCCCGGCGCGCCGTTCGGGACCCGGGGCGGGATCTCGATCGTCCACAATTTCGTCGCCGACGGCGACTACTTCTTCCGCCTCGCGTTCCAGCACGAGTCGACCGGCAGCTTCTTCGGCCAGACCGCGCCGTTCGACGAAGAGGTCGAGGTGTCCATCGACGGCGTGCGCGTCGCGCTCATTCCGCTGGACAGGTGGATGCACCGGCAGGACCCGAACGGGGTCGAGGTCGTGACCGACCGCATTCCGGTCAGGGCCGGGCCGCGCCGGGTGTCGGCCGCGTTCATCAAGGTCACCGAGGGGCCGGTCGAGGACCTGACCTCGCCCCACGAGTGGTCGCTCGCCGACAAGAAGATCGGCTATTCGTACGGGATCACGGGCGTGCCGCACCTGCGCGACCTCACGATCGGGGGGCCGTACGACGTGACGGGCGTGACGCGGACGCCGGCGTGGGAGCGGGTCATGACCTGCCGCCCGGCCACCGCCGCCGAAGAGCCCGCGTGCGCGCGCCGGATCATCGGCGAGCTGAGCGCGCGCGCGTTCCGCCGCCCGGTCGCCGACGCCGAGATCGACGGGCTCATGGGCCTGTACGCGCAGGGCGCGGAAGAGGGCGGCTTCGACATCGGCGTGCGGACGGCGCTCCAGGGGATCCTCGCCAGCCCCGACTTCATCTTCCGCTTCGAGGAGCTGGCGGCGAGCGACGGCGCGCCCGACGGCGTCCGCCCGCTCAGCGATCTCGCGCTCGCGTCGCGCCTGTCGTTCTTCCTGTGGGGGCGCCTTCCCGACGAAGAGCTTGTCGAGGTCGCGGCGCAGGGCGGGCTGTCCGACCCGGGCATGCTCGACGCCCAGCTGGAACGGATGCTCGCCGATCCCCGCGCCGACGCCCTGGGCGAGCGCTTCGCCGCGCAGTGGCTGCGCCTTCAGGACCTGGACAAGGTGCACCCCGACGCGCTCCGCTACCCCGACTACCACGAGCGGCTGGCGCGCGACCTGCGCTACGAGACCGTCGCCTTCTTCAACGCCCTGGTGCGCGAAGGCGGCACTCTGGAGGACTTCCTCACCGCCGACTATTCGTACATGAACGAACGCGTCGCCAGGCACTACGGCATTCCCGGGGTGTCCGGCGACCACTTTCGCCGGGTGCAGTACACCGATCCCGCCAGGCGCGGGATTCTGGGCCACGGCAGCATCCTCACGCTTACTTCTCATGCCAACCGAACGTCGCCCGTGCTGAGGGGGAAGTGGGTGATGGAAGTGCTGCTGGGCACGCCTCCGCCGCCCCCGCCGCCCGACGTCCCGGAGCTCGACGAGATCGACGAGGCGACCGACGGCCGCTTCCTCACGGTGCGCGAGCGGCTCGAACAGCACCGCGCGAGCCCGACCTGCAACTCGTGCCACCGCTTCATCGACCCCATCGGCGTCGCGCTCGAGAACTACGACGTGACCGGCACCTGGCGCGTCCGCGACGCGGGCTCGCTCGTCGAGACGCTGGGCGAGCTCTACGACGGAACCCAGCTGCACGGACCCGGCGACCTGAGGGCCGCCCTGCTGCGGCGCCCGGAATCGCTCGTCAGGTCGTTCACCGAGAACCTGATGGCCTACGCGCTGGGGCGGCGGGTCGAGTACTACGACATGCCCGCGGTGCGGCGCATTGCGAGGGCCGCGGGCGACGACGACCACCGGCTCGCGGCGTTCGTGAGGGAAGTGGTGCGGAGCGAGCCCTTCCGCATGTCCAAGGAGAGCGCGGTCGTCGACCAGCCCGCCGACCCCGGCGGCGGCGACTGACCGCGGCAAGCCAGAGACCACCGACGGCCACAGAAGACGACCGACGGCGCAAGGCCGACAGAACGGAGCGAACATGCAATACATCAGCGGCACGGCGATTCCCCGCAGGACCTTCCTCAAGGGCGTGGGCGTCTCGGTTTCGCTGCCCCTGCTCGACGCGATGGTTCCCGCCGGGCGCGGCTGGAGCGTGGCCGCCGAGGGCCCGACGCGGCTGGTGGCGATCGAGATGGTGCACGGGGCGGCCGGCAGCAACGCCTGGGGCAGGACGCAGAACTACTGGTCGCCGGCGGCGGCGGGGCGCGACTTCGATCTGGCGCCGAGCGCGCTCAGCCCGCTCGAGTCCTTCCGCGACTACCTGACCATCATCAGCGACACCGACATCGAGCCCGCCGAGGCCAAGCAGCCGAAGGAGATCGGGGGCGACCACTTCCGGTCTAGCGCCACGTTCCTCACGCAGTCGCACCCTCGGCAGACGGAAGGGTCGGACATCTTCGTCGGCGAGTCGCTCGACCAGATGTTCGCCAAGCGCTTCGGGCAGGACACGCCGATCCCGTCGATGCAGCTCTGCATCGAGAACGTGGACCAGTCGGGGGGCTGCGCCTACGGGTACGCCTGCGTCTACACCGACACGATCAGCTGGGCGTCGCCGACCGATCCGCTGCCCATGGTGCGCGACCCGCGGGTTGCGTTCGACCAGCTCTTCGGCGCGGGCGGCAGCCCCGAGCAGCGCGCGGCGCGCCGGCGGGTGAACAAGAGCATCCTCGACTTCATTACCGGCCGGGTCTCGCAGCTGAAGCGCCAGCTGGGGCCGGCCGACATGATCCGCCTGGACCGCTACCTGGAGCACGTGCGCGAACTGGAGCGGCGAATCGAGCGGGTCGAGGCCCAGAACGCCAGCGGCGAAGCGCGCGAGCTGCCCGAGGCGCCGGCCGGCGTGCCCGACTCGTTCCGGGAGCACGTGGAGCTCATGTTCGACCTGCAGGCGCTGGCCTTCGCCTCGGACGCGACCCGGGTGTTCTCGTTCAAGATGGGTCGCGACTCGTCGGCCCGGATCTTCCCCGAGAGCGGCGTCGACAAGCCCTTCCACCCGGCGTCGCACCACGGCGGCAACGAGGACAACATCAGCGACTTCCAGCAGATCAACCGGTACCATGTGGGCATGCTGCCGTACTTCCTGAAGAAGCTCGAGAGCACCATGGACGGCGACACGCACCTGCTGGACCGGACCATGATCATCTACGGGTCCCCCATGGGCGATCCCAACATCCACAACCACAAGCGCTGTCCGCTCTTCGTGGTCGGCGGCGCAAACGGCGGGCTGGACGGCAATCTGCACCTGCGGGCCGCGCCGGGAACGCCGATGGCGAACGTCATGCTGAGTCTGGCGCACAAGCTCGGGCTCGACGACATGAAGAGGTTCGGCAACAGCACGTCCGACTTTTCGCTGACCGTGTAGTCTCCGTGGACAACCCCGGCCAACCGAGAGGAAGCGCATGAACGGGTGGATTTCGGCGCTCTTGCTGGCGCTGCTGCTGCCCGCTTGGGGCGGCTCCGACAGCCCCGTGGCCGACGCGGCGATGCGTGGCGACGATGTGGCCGTGCGGGCGCTGATCGCCGAGGGCGAGGATGTGAACGCGGCCCAGGGCGACGGGATGACCGCGCTTCACTGGGCGGCGAAGAACCGCAGCGCCGGGCTGGCGCGCGCGCTCCTGGACGCCGGCGCCGAGGTCGGGGCGGGCACCCGCATCGGGCGCTACACGCCGCTGCACGTGGCGGCGCAGGCCGGAGCGGGCGAGGTGGTCGAGGTCCTGGTGGCCGCGGGGGCCGACCCCGAGCGGGCGATCGAGTCGGGGGGCGGCGCGCGCCCGCTGCACTTCGCCGCGGCGTCGGGGAGCGAGCGGGCCGTTGCGGCGCTTCTGGCCGCGGGCGCGCACGTCGACGCCACCGAGGAGTCGTGGGGCCAGACGCCGCTGATCTTCGCCGCGTCCGAGGGGAGGACCGGCGCCGTGCGGACGCTGCTCGGGGCGGGCGCCGATCCCGCCGTGCACACGAAGGTGGTCGATGTCACGGAGCGCGCCGTGTACGATCGCATCGAGCGCGCCGAGCGCAACAGGCGGCTCCGCGAGGGGCTGCCGTGGGGGCCCGAGATCGCCGCCGAGGTCCGCATGGCGCACGAGGAGGAGAGCCGCCGCCGCGCGATGGCCGAGGCCGTGTCGGCTGCCGAGGCCGAGACCCGCATGATCGAAGAGCCGGAGCCGCTTTCGTACGGCGAGCTGGTGGGCGGTCACGGCGGCCTCACCGCGCTCCTGCACGCGACCCGCGAAGGCCACGCCGAGACGGCGCTCGCGCTCGTCGAGGCCGGCGCCGACATCGATCAGGTCAGCGCGGGCGACGGCACGAGCCCCATCCTCATGGCCACGATCAACGGGCACTTCGACCTGGCCATGCGCTTCCTGGAGCTCGGCGCAGACCCCACGATCGTCAGCCATGCGGGCGCAACGCCGCTGTTCGCCGCGATCAACACGCACTGGGCGCCCAAGTCGCGCTATCCGCAACAGCACATCTACATGCAGCAGGACCACACCTATCTGGACGTGATGCGGAAGCTTCTCGAAGCGGGCGCGGATCCCAATGCCCGGCTCGCCAAGCACCTGTGGTTCATGTCGTACAACTTCGACCTGCTGCAGATCGACGCGAAGGGGGCCACGCCGTTCTGGCGCGCCGCCTATGCGCTGGACGTGCCGGCCATGGAGCTGCTGGTCGCGCACGGGGCCGACCCCTCCATCCCGACCGAGAAGGTGCCGTCCCGGCGCTACGGCACGGGAGGGGACCAGACCGACCACTCCGGGCTGCCGCCCGTGCCGGTCGGCGGACCGGCGGTGTACCCCATCCACGCGGCGTCCGGGGTGGGCTACGGCCAGGGCTTCGCCGCCAATGCGCACCGGCACGTGCCCGACGCCTGGGTTCCCGCCGTGCGCCATCTGGTCGAGGTGCTGGGCGCCGACGTGAACGCCCGCGACAAGGACGGATACAGCCCCGTGCACCATGCGGCTGCCCGGGGCGACAACGACCTGATCCTCTATCTGGTGGAGCAGGGGGCCGACGTGACGCTGGTGAGCCGGGCGGGCCAGACCACCGTCGACATGGCCAACGGGCCCGTGCAGCGGATCCAGCCGTTCCCCGAGACGATCGCCCTGTTGGAGAGCCTGGGCGCGGTCAACAACCACAACTGCGTCTCGTGCTGAGGGGCGTGCGCATGTCGAGGGCGCGATGCTGAAGCACGCGGCTTCGGTCGCTGCGGCCGGGGTGGTCGCAGCCGGCGTCTGGGGGGCGCAGTGGTCGGCGCCGCCGACCCCCGCCTTTGCCGGCGCAGCCGGAACAACCGGTCCAGCCCCCAGCGACAACGAGGTCATCCAGCGGTACTGCGTGCGCTGTCACAACGAACGCCGGCTGCTGGGCAACATGTCGCTCGAAGCGTTCGACGCGGCGAACGCGCCTTCCAACGGCGAGCTTGCCGAGCGCCTGATCCGCAAGCTGCGCGCCGGGCTGATGCCGCCGCCCGGGTCGAACCGCCCGGACGACGAGACCATGCTGGGCCTGATCGAGTCGCTCGAGGGGCAGATGGACCGGGCCGCGGCGCAGAGCCCCAACCCGGGACGCCGCACCTTCCAGCGCCTCAACCGGGCCGAATACCAGGCGTCGATTCGCGACCTGCTCGGCCTCGACATCGACCCGGGCGCGTATCTGCCGCTCGACACGAAGAGCGCGAACTTCGACAACATCGCCGACGCGCAGCTGCTTTCGGCCACGCTGACCGACGGGTACCTGCGCGC
The DNA here is from genome assembly GCA_965221535.1 of Longimicrobiales bacterium. GTDB lineage: Bacteria > Gemmatimonadota > Gemmatimonadetes > Longimicrobiales > Gaopeijiaceae > Bin94. The sequence continues at coordinate 1,407,041 of OZ244894.1, forward strand.
GGCGTCCGAGATCAGCCGTCTGGCGATCGGCGACCCGCACGTCACGGCGAGCGAAGCCACCTACCGCGTGTCGCGCTGGGATTCGCAGAGCGAGCGGGTGCAGGGCGCACCGTACGGCACCCGCGGCGGCGTGTCGGTTGTGCACAACTTCCCCGCCGACGGCCACTACGGCTTCCGCGTGTCGTTCCACCACGAAACCACGGGGGCGCTCGTCGGCAACGGCCGCAACGCGCTTCACACCCGCGACGGCGAGCCCGAGCTGCTCGAGATCTCGATCGACGGCGCCCCGGTCGCGCTGCTCGAGGTCAGCCGCTGGATGCACGCGTCCGACCCCGACGGCATGAACATTCGCTCCGAGCGCGTTTTTGTGCGGGCCGGGCCGCGCCAGGTGTCGGCGGCGTTCATTCGGCGGTCCGAGGGGCCGGTCCAGGACCTGATTTCTCCGCACGACTGGTCGCTGGCGAGCACGAGCATCGCGGGCAGCTACGGCTTCACCGTGCTTCCGCACCTGCGCGACCTTGCGATCGGCGGGCCGTTCGACCCGCAGGGCGTGTCGGAGACGCCGAGCCGGGCCGCGGTGTTCTCGTGCCGCCCCGACACCGGCGCGAGCGAGGCCCGGGCGCGGGACTGCGCGCGCGAGATCGTGACCCGCCTGGGAACGCAGGCGTACCGGCGGCCGCTGACCGACGACAACTTGGCCGCGCTGATGGGCCTGTACGACGCCGGGGCCGAGGGCGAAGGCTTCGAGGGGGGGGTGCGCATGGCCCTCGAAGGGATTTTGGCCAGCCCGCACTTCGTCTTCCGGTTCGAGGAGCCCGGCGGCGAGGCGGGCGGCGGCGGCGACGCCTACCGGATCGGCGACCACGATCTGGCGGCCCGGCTGTCGTTCTTCCTGTGGGGCTCGGGCCCCGACCCCGAGCTCATCTCGCTCGCCGCTGCGGGGGCGCTGTCCGACGCTTCGGTGCGCGAGGAGCAGGTGCGCCGGATGCTGCGCGATCCACGCTCCCAAGCCCTTGCGACCCGGTTCGCCGGACAGTGGATGCGCCTTCAGGATCTGGAGAAGATCCAGCCGGACGTGCGCGTCGCGCCGGACTTCGACGAGCCGCTCAAGCGCGCCATGCTCGGCGAGACAGAGATCTTCTTCGACAACCTGATCCGCGAGGACGGTTCCGTCATGGACCTGTACACCGCGGACTACACCTTCGTGAACGAGCGGCTCGCGCGCCACTACGGCATTCCGGACGTGGCGGGCGAACGCTTCCGGCGCGTCAACCACGTGCACGACGAGCGCCGCGGCATCCTGGGGCACGGCAGCATCCTGACGCTGACCTCCCACGCCGGGCGCACGTCGCCCGTGCTGCGGGGCAAGTGGGTGATGGAGGTCCTTCTGGGCACGCCGCCCCCGCCCCCGCCGCCCGACGTTCCCGAGCTCGAGGAGGAGGCGGTGGAGGACGGCCGCTTCCTCACGGTGCGCGAGCGGCTCGAAATGCACGCGGCCAGCCCGACGTGCAACTCGTGCCACCGGATGATCGACCCGATCGGCCTCGCGCTCGAGAACTTCGACGTGACCGGGGCGTGGCGCATCAAGGACCAGGGCGTGCCGGTCGACGCGGCCAGCGACTTCTACGACGGCACGCCGATCTCGACGCCCTCGGAGCTGCGCGCGGCGCTGCTGAAGCGGCCCGAGCCGCTCGTGCGCACCTTCACGGAGAACCTGATGGCCTATGCGCTCGGCCGCCGGCTGGAATACTACGACATGCCGACGGTGCGCCGGATCGCGCGCGCCGCGGCCGAAGACGACTACCGGGTGTCGGCCTTCATCGCAGGCGTGGTGAACAGCGACGCGTTCCTGATGAAGGCCGCTTCGGACATCGTCGACGACGAGCCCCCGGGCGGGCTGGGCGGGCCAGGCGGCGGTGCTGGCGGGGCGCCCGGCGGACCCCCGGCGGGCTTGTGAAGGATTTCACAAACAATTGAAACGAAGCTGCGGAGGACTGCGATGCATCTGATCACCGGTCGGCATCTGCCACGCCGAACGTTCCTGCGCGGCCTGGGCGCGAGCGTCGCGCTGCCGTTCCTCGACGCAATGGCCCCGGCGCGCGAACGCTGGGCCGTCACCCGCGCGCGCACCGCGCTCGACCGCACCCGCCTGGTCGCCATCGAGATGGTGCACGGGTCGGCGGGCAGCAACGCGTGGGGCGCGAGCCAGCACCTGTGGTCGCCCCCCGAGACGGGCCGGGGCTTCGACTTCGGGCCCAGCGTCCTGAGCTCGCTGGAACCGTACCGGGACTACCTGACCATCGTCAGCGACACCGACGTCGAGGGCGCCGAGGCGAAGAAGCCCAAGGAGATCGGAGGCGACCACTTCCGCTCCAGCGCCACCTTCCTCACCCAGTCCCACCCCAAGCAGACCGAGAGCTCGGACGTGTGGGTGGGCACCTCGCTCGACCAGCTCTACGCCCAGCGCTTCGGCCAGGACACGCCGATTCCGTCCATGCAGCTCTGCATCGAGAACGTGGACCAGGCGGGCGGCTGCGCGTACGGCTACGCCTGCGTGTACACCGACACCATTTCGTGGGCCGCCCCCGACCAGCCGCTGCCCATGGTGCGCGACCCGCGCGTCGCCTTCGACCAGCTCTTCGGCGCGGGCGGCACCCCCGAGGCGCGCGACGCCCGCCGCCGCTCCAGCGCCAGCATCCTCGACTTCATCGTGGGCGAGGTCAACGCCCTGAAGCGCGCGCTGGACCCGGTCGACCGCCGCCGCGTGGACCGCTACCTGACCGACATCCGCGAGATCGAGCGGCGGATCGAGCGCGTCGTGGCCCGCAACGAGAGCGGCGAGCAGCGCCAGCTTCCGGGCGCCCCCCCCGGCGTGCCCGACTCGTTCGAAGAGCACGTCAAGCTCATGTTCGACCTGCAGGCGCTGGCGTTCCAGGCCGATGTCACAGGAGTCTTCTCGTTCAAGATGGGCCGCGACGCGTCGAGCCGCGTGTACCCCGAGAGCGGCGTGGACAAGGGGTTCCACCCTTCGTCGCACCACGGCGGCAGGCCCGACAACGTTCTAGAGTTCGCCGAAATCAACCGGTACCACGTGGGGCTGGTCCCGTACTTCCTCGACCGGCTGGCCGGGATCCAGGAGGCGGACGGGAGCCTGCTCGACAAGACCATGGTGCTCTACGGCTCGCCCATGGGCGACTCGAACGTGCACAACCACAAGCGCTGCCCGCTCTTCGTGGTGGGCGGAGCCAACGGTCGGCTGGACGGCGATCTGCACCTGCGCGCCGACGCGGGCACGCCGATGGCCAACGTCATGCTCAGCCTGATGCACACGCTGGGGATGGACGACGTGCAGAGCTTCGGCGACAGCACCGGCGCGTTCCCGCTCTCGGTCTAGGCTAGGGGGACACATGATGAATGTGACTGCAGGGCGGCGCTGGCTGCGCGGCGACCTTGTCGGCCCGCTGCTGCTGGCGGTGGCGTTCGGGGCGGGTGGGATGGCCGCCTCCGATTCGCCCGTGGCCGATGCCGCGATGCGCGACGACCCCGACGCGGTGCGCCGGTTGCTGGACGGTGGCGCCGACGTGAACGCCCCTCGCGGCGACGGCATGACCGCGCTGCACTGGTCGGCGCTCAACGGCAGCGCCGAGATCGCCCGGATGCTGGTCGGCGCAGGCGCCGACCTGGAGGCCGCGACCCGCATCGGCGCGCACACCGCCCTGCACGTGGCCGCCAAGGAGGGCAACGGCGAGATCGTCGCGATCCTGGCCGACGCGGGGGCCAACGTCGAGGCGGCGACCGGGACTGGCGCCACGCCACTCCACTTTGCCGCGGCTTCGGGGGACGCGCGGGCCGTTCGGGCGCTGCTCGACCATGGCGCCCGGGTCGACGCGAGCGAGCCCGAGTGGGGGCAGACCCCCCTCATGTTCGCGGCGGCGCTCGGGCGTGACCGTGCGGTCGCTGCCCTGATCGACGCCGGGGCGGACGCGGGGGCGACCGCGCGTGTGATGGACCTGGTCGAGCGCGACATCGTGGACCGGTTTTCGGAGCGGCGTCGCCGGACCGAGATCGCGGCCCTGCGGGGCGGGGCGGATGCGGTGAGCTATCCGGTCGAGTCGGGCGTGGCGGGCCGCACGCCGCAGGGCTCGACCGCCCCGCTCGCGTCGCGCGAGGAGCAGGACCGCCAGGCCGCCCAGGAGGCGCTCGAGGCGCAGCGCCTGACCGGCGAGCCCATCCCCCTCAACTACGCCGGCCTGATCGGCAAGCACGGCGGCCTCGCGGCCATCCACCTCGCGGCCCGCGAGGGACACGCGTCCACCGTTGCGGCGCTTCTCGACCGCGGCGTCGACATCGACCTGCCCAGCGCCGCCGACAACACCACGCCCATGCTGATGGCCGCCATCAACGGCCACTTCGACCTTGTCGCCGACCTCCTGGAGCGCGGCGCAGACCCAAATCTGGCCAGCGACGCCGGCGCGACGCCGCTCTACGCCGTCCTCAACATCCACTGGGCGCCCAAGGCCCGGCATCCCCAGCCGCTGGAGCACGAGCAGCAGGAAGTCGGCTACCTAGAGCTCATGCGCGCCCTTCTGGACGCGGGCGCCGACGTCAACGCGCGCCTGTCCCGCACCCTCTGGTTCACCACCTACAACCGGGACCTGCTCGGAGTGGACCGCACGGGCGCGACCGCCTTCTGGCGCGCCGCCCACGCCACCGACGTTGCCGCCATGAAGCTGCTGCTCGAATACGGCGCCGATCCCCACCTGCCCACCGTCAAGGTGCCGCGACGCAGCTTCGGCCCCCGCAACGACACCGACCACTCCGGCCTGCCCCCCGTCCCGATCGGCGGCCCGGCCGTGTACCCCATTCACGCCGCGGCCGGAGTCGGCTACGGCCAGGGCTTCGCGGGGAACTCCCACCGCCACGTTCCCGACGGCTGGATGCCCGCCATGCGCTTCCTGGTCGAAGAGCTCGGCGCCGATGTCAACGCCCGCGACCTCAACGGCTATACCCCGGTTCACCACGCCGCCGCCCGCGGCGACAACGAGATGATCCTCTACCTGGTGGACCAGGGCGCCGACGTGACCGCCGTCGCCCGCAGCGGCCAGACCACGGTGGACATGGCGAACGGCCCCGTGCAGCGCATCCAGCCATTCGTCGAGACCGTGGCGTTGCTCGAGCGGCTGGGCGCAAAGAACAACCACCGGTGCGTGAGCTGCTGAGGGAATCCCGATCGACTAGGCGAAGGCCTGCGGCGCTGACTGGCGCTGTTGGCGTGGTCGTGATCCAGTTGTTGGTCGCCTGCGGGGCGGAGGACAGATCGTCCGGGACTGGGGGCCGATAAAGGTCTTCGCGCGCGCCGAGTCGGGCTGGTTCCTGGCCCGGACGGTCGACTCGGTGCGGGCCGAGTCTATCTGCGGAATGGACGACGACCGGTGGTACTCGTCTGCCTACGCAGCGTCGGGTGGCACCACCATCATCAATGAAGTCGCCAGCGATGTGCGGCGTTTCGGTTCCGGGTATCTGCATGACCTCTGGTACATTCGCAGGGCGCTGTCCGGCGGTTCAGTGGCCTGCTTGCCCAAGTCGGACCGGATCGTGTATGGCTTCGAGGTGCTGCCAATGGCGAGGGCCTATGGGAGCGACGGGTCGATGCATTGGACTGCGGCAATTCGAGATGGATACCTTCAGCTCCGAGTCATGGAGATTTGCCATCCCGAGACTGGTCGAGTGGGGTACTATGAGGCCGCCTCGAGCGCTTACGACCGCCTGCTCGGCGTCCATGCCGTCGGGGATGGCGACCATGTCCTTCTCTCGTACGCACGAGTGCTTCCGGACGAGAAGGAGATCGTGCCGCAACACTACCTGCTCGACGCGGCGACGGGTGGGGGTGCCTTCCTCGGGGAAGGGGCGCTGCCCGCCATACTTTCCATTCAGCGCGACGGCTACGTGTCTTTGGGATCGGGTCGCTCGCCTGCCATCTACCTCGAGGTTTGGCGTACAGCGCCAGGGGGCCAATCGTGAGCGGGGGTGGCTGGGCTTCCTCTCGGCTTTGGATGCTGGGGATTTGCGTGGTTGGATCGGGTGGTGTCCTAGGCTTCGGATAGGGGGCTGCCTGTAAGGCCGGTTGATCCCGTCGCGTAAATGGGGGGGTAGTCCGCGCGGTGGTTTGCGGACTGCCCTTTCCTAACGATGGAGTCCCTCTGGACCTCGTCACATGTCAGACACCCCAAGAAACCGACTGAACACAGTCGTCAACATAGCCATCTTGGCTACCATCATCGTCCTACTCTGCGGTCCGGCGGGACCGGTAGGCCGGTGGTTTGCCGGTTGGCGGGCTGATCGCCAGCAGCGCGCTCTGATCGAGTCGTCATGGGACGAGGTGATGGAGCAGGCGACCATCCTATCGGAGACTACCGCTGCTGCGGACACCGTTGTGATGACCACCGACTACGAATGCCCGTTCTGTCGATCGGTGGAGCCATCCGTTCAGGTCGCGCTCGCCGGTGGAGTAGCAATCGCACTGCTCCATCTGCCGCTGGAGCAGGTCCATCCAAAGGCACGGGAGGCGGCGAGTGCCGCGATCTGCGCGGAGGAACACGACAGACTTGCCGATGTCCACCAGTCGCTGATGGAGTCGGAGACTTGGATGGATGGAGGGCGTTGGGAGGAATTCGCGGTCGAGAACGGCGTCTTGGACCCGCAGGCGTTCGTCGCGTGCATGGCGAGCGAGGGAACCGCAAGCCGCGTGACGGCGAACATCGCCCTGGCGACGCGCATGGGCATTAGCGGTACCCCGGCCTTCATCCTCGAGACAGGGATCCACCTAGGCCCCGATGGCATCCAGTCCGTGCTTGCTCTCCTTGACACGGCGATGCCGCAGACGACCTATGTACTGGGAGATGTCACGTTCGTGTCGGTTGACTTCCCCCATTTGGGCGTGTCCACCCTAGGCCGCCTGACGGGCGGCCTCTTCCTCGAAGCGAACCGGATCGTGCTGGGTGACGCAATGTCGTCCGCCCTCTTCTTCCTGGACATCGACACTGGTGAAGTTCGAACCGTGGGCCGGCAGGGCGATGGGCCCGGAGAGTTCAGGCGAATCAGAAGCATTGGACGGACCGCAAGCGGTGACATATTCGTTGACGACTTCATGGGGGCGCGCGTTGCGGTATTCGCCCCCGACGGATCACTGGTTGACCTGGTGTCGTATGACCCTCTCGGATTTCGGGGGGGATTCATGATACCGAGGCCGATCGGCTTCAACTCCGAAGGGACCATCATCTTCCGCGACTCGGATCCGCTGTTCTCAGAACGAGCGAGCGGCCCCTATCGTGAGAAGACGAGCTACGTCGCCTTGATGCCGGATGGCTCACACGAACTGATCACGGAGGTCAGCGGGCTCGAGAAGGTTCGGCGCAACTACGGCACCATGCGGTTCAACGTGTACGATAGGCCATTCTCCTACTCCGTCGTTGAAGCAGTGGTCGGCGATCTGCTCATGTTGGCCGACACGGAATCCGGCCTCATTACGGCGGTTGACCGCTCCGGGGACGTAGTCACGACCTATGGCTTCGGGCGAGGGCGTCCGGTGTCCAAAGAAGCCGACCGACTGTGGCGTGAAGAGCGGATTTCGATGGTGGATCGGCGCTATGACCCCAAGGCCGCGCCGCCGGGCGCGGGGCAGTTGATCGAGGGGATGGGCGGCATGTTGGCGGACGAAAAGGAATTCTACGGGAGTGCGGAGGGGAATACCGTTGCCCCGTCGCTGTCGAGCATGCTGGTCGATGGAGACGGCAGGCTCTGGGTACAGCGATATGTGCTGCCCGGCGACGACACGGCCGTGTGGCATCGGGGGCATCCCCGCCGGGGCGGATTTGACGCGATCATCGAACTGCCGGCCGATTATCAGCTGCTGGACGCGCTGGGCGACAGGGTGCTCGTTCGCACAGCGGACGCCATGGGTGTTCCGCGCGGGGTCGTCGCTACGCTCAGGATGGCGTCATGACGGGAAGGATGGCGATCCTGGGATCGGTGGTCGGCGCCTTGGCAGCCCCTCCGGGTGGAGCTCAAGAGATTGTCTTCGAGGGGAACGCTTCTGAGGCTTTGTTTCTCGACGGGGGGACGATCGCGATTGCGTCGGAGGACCGGGTCTTTCTCGTGCCGTCCGCACAGCCCGGGATCCCGACTCGCCTCGGCGGATCGTTCGCGGCGGTAGAGCGCATCGGACGGGCGCCGGACGGGGACCTGGTGGTGTGGGACGACTCCCTATGGGCTGCCTTCGTATTCGACCAAGATGTGGAGCGCCGCGTGATCCCGTTCCCACGGCCCGGCATGTTAAGCGGTGAGATCAACTTTGTGGCCCTGTTCACCGGTGACACGGGGTTGTTTGAAGAGGCGGATATCGGCAACCCGTTCGCCCCTTCCCCTGGTCGGCAACGGCGCCCTGTTCGGTACGTCGCCATCACAACGGACGGGGCACGTGACGTGGTTTGGGAAGCCCTCGGAAGGGAGATGGCGATACACGCCACCGACAGGGGAATGGCGAGCGCGCCCATCGTCTTTGGATACGGAGTACTTGCCCGTCGCGTTGACGGCCACAGGTTCATCGTGGCCCAGACGGAGTTGGATGAGGCCTTCGTGGTTGATCGCGAGGGACGCCGGCTGACGGCCCTGGGGCTGCCCGCCCTTGGGCAACCCGTGACCGAACACGATATCGAACAGGAACGGGCGCGACTCATCGCGATGCGGCGCCAAGGCCACCCGCTGGACGCAGTTCTGGGGACGATGCTGTCGGAGGATCAGGTCAGGGACGCGGTCGAGATGTTTAACGCGGTCTCGATGCAAGCCCATCGGGCCGCACCTGCCAACTCCATTCCGCCCCGGATCTCGGACTTGCGTGTAGACGGCGAAGGCAGGGTTTGGATGCGCCGCTTCATTCCCCCAGGCCACACCCTGGCGGTCTGGGAGGCGCGATCCCTTCAAGGCGGTCGGAGCCACATGATCGAACTGCCGGCCGAGTGGATCCTGTTCGACCTGCGAGACGGATTGGGGTTGGTCGGCGTCAGGGACCAGTGCGGGGCCGTAACCGGCGTAGGGCTGACCGAAATCCCGCCAAGATGAGCTCCCGCAATCCTGTTGCCTCGAGCCCCGGCGAGTCCGGGCTTTTGGGCACACGGTGCCAAGATGGGGTATGCGAATTCCGAGGTGGTCGGCGACTTCTGGTGGAGCACGCATCCGCAATGTCCACGGCTTGCCGGGGGCCGACGGGGTGGATCATTTTGAACCCCCGGCGTGTACCTGATCGCTGGGCTCAACCGATACAGCAATTCACCTGCAGCCGGAGAGGATATTGATGTCACAACGGACGAGGCGCCCTGGGGCGCGGGCTCGCGGCATGGTCGCCGCACTAGCAGCCGTCTTCGTGCTGGGCGGATGCTCTGCCTACCACGCGGTGATCGAAACTGGCGTCCAGCCGGGGCCGCGCACGGTCAAGGAAGAGTGGGCGATGGGCTACTTCGGTGGCCTCGTGGCGCCGGACCGCGTCGACGCGGGGGAGGCGTGCGGCGAGAGCGGAGTGGCTCGGGTCGAGACGAAGCACTCGTACCTGAACCAAGTGGTGGCCGGCCTGACGTTCGGCATCTTCACGCCGATGGAGATCGTGGTGACGTGCGGCGCGGGCGCTCGGGTCGACGGCGATGGCGGTCGTGGCGGGGTCGAGGGCGATGTCGGGGCAGCCAAGGGCGGTCCTGGCGCGGCCGAACGCTGACGCTGGAGGCCAAGCCGCTCGACGGCTGACCTCGCGATCCGCCGCGCGCCTCGTGCGGGCGACCGCGTCGCGGCCCGTGCTCGGCTCGGCGCCACTGCTCGGCGCGCTGTTTGCGCTGACGGGCTGCACCGCCGACTCGGCCCCGGGGCCGGACGCTGGCGAGGTGCCGGGGGCGCCGCTCGAGGTCGAGCGCGCGCCGTTGGTGAGCTTGGGGGTGGTCGAGGGCGACGAGCGACAGGAGTTTGACGTCGTGGTCGGGCCGTTCGTGTTGCCCGACGGGCGGCTGGTGGTGCCGAATTCCGGGAGCTCGGACATTCGCGTGTTCTCGCGAGAGGGGCGGTTTCTGGAGAGGCTGGGGGGCAGGGGAGAGGGGCCGGGCGAGTTCGCGTACCTGGCGGCCGCCTGGCCGAGGGGAGACACGGTCGAGGCCTTCGACGGCGAGCTGCGCAGGGTCACGCGCTTCCTGCCGGACGGCGCGACCGAGGTGGTCGGGATTGCGGGCGGGGAACACCCCGACCTCGGGCTGGCGGTGGGGCCGCTGGGGCGGGGGTGGGCGCTGGGCGGGGTCGTCGCCGGTGGCTACGGGCAGCGCGACCGCATTGCGGTGCACCACTTCGACCGGGACGGGGGTCATCTGGGCGAGCTGGCGTCGGTTGGCGGCATTGTGCGCTACTCCGCCGGGGGCTTCGGGGGTGGTCCCGAGCCACTGTCCCCACGGGCGGTCGTGACGGCCGACGGGGCGCATCTCTACTTTGGGGACACCATGGAGCCCGTGATTCGGCGCATGTCCGCCCCGGGCATGGCGGGCGGAGCGGTCGCGTGGGAGGCGAGCGAGGCCGAGCCGGTCCGCGACGCGCTGGGCCGGGTGATTGATCTGGCGGCATCGCAGGCTCCGGCGGGCGAGGGGGCGGCCGTGCGCGCAAGACACGAGGCCGCGCCCGCGCCCGACGCGCTGTCCGTGTTCTGGGACTTCGTGGTCGATCCCGAGGGATTCGTGTGGATCCAGCCCTACGATCCCCTGTCACATGCCTTTGCGCTGGGGGCGCGATACATCGGGGGCGTCGGCAGCGGCGGCGAGTGGGCGGTCGTCGCCCTGGACGGGCGTCCTGCGGGGTCGATCGAGGTGCCCGACGGTCTCGAACTGACGCAGGTCAACCCCGCCAGCGTGGTCGGGATCCATCGGGACGCCCTTGGTGTAGAGTCTGTGCGCGTCCACGCCGTGCGGCGCCGGTAGACAGCCGCTGCGGGCCGACGAAACACGCCGGCGCGGGCGTTGCGTTGGGGGGTCCCCCCAGACTACCATCCTGCTACCATTCTCCGGGCGACCGGATGCGTCGCCCATTCCACCCCATCTCCATACAGGAGGTCACGCATGAGTCTTCTTCGTAAGACAGGAGCCGCTCTGGCGCTGCTGGCCCTCGCACTGCCCGCGAGCGCCCAGGAACGCGCCTCTGTGAGCGGCACGGTGAGAGACGCTGCCACGTTGGCACCGCTCGCCGGCGCACAGATGCAGATCGACGGAACGAACTTCGGTGGACTGTCGACCGCCGAGGGCCGCTTCCTCATCCTCAACATCCCTCCGGGGACCTACACCCTGCGCGCGACGTACCTCGGGTACGGGCCGGTCGCGCAGGAGTTCACCGTGGCCGCGGGCGGGAGCGCCGAGCTGGACTTCGAGCTCTCGGCGTCGGCGCTGGCGCTCGACGAGCTGGTGGTCACGGCCACGGGCCAGCAGCGCAAGCGCGAACTCGGCAACGCGGTGGGCGACATCGACGTGACCGAGGTCCGCGAGGTGGCCCCGATCAACAACATCTCCGACCTGCTGCAGGGCCGCTCGGCCGGGGTCCAGGTCTTCAACTCGGCAGGCACTTCGGGCGTGGGGTCCAGGATCCGCATTCGCGGGTCGAGCTCGATTTCGCTGTCCAACGAGCCGCTGATCTATGTGGACGGGATTCGGGTGGACAACCGCATGAGCGGACTGGGCGCCGGCGGGCAGGAGGCCTCGCGCCTGGACGACTTCAACCCCGAGGACATCGAGTCGATCGAGGTCGTGAAGGGGCCGTCGGCGGCGACGCTGTACGGCACCGAGGCCGCCAACGGCGTGATCCGCATCACCACGCGCCGCGGAGTTCCGGGCGCCACGCGGTGGAACGTCTGGACCGAAGCCGGCATGATCCAGGAGCCCAACACCTATCCGCTGAACTTCGCGGGCCTCGATGCGGCCGGCGGGACCTACGCGCGCGCCTGTCGGCTGAACGAGGTTGCGCAGGGGCTGTGCAACCAGACGTCGGTCGAGTCCTACCAGGTTCTGCACGACCCCGCGCTGTCGCCGATCGACGACGGGAGCCGCCAGCAGCTGGGCCTGTCGCTGACGGGGGGCACCGAGCGGATCAACTACTACATTGCCGCCGAGATCGAGGGCGAGGTGGGGCCGTATTCGCTGCCCCAGCCCGACCGCGAGGACCTGGAGGCGCGCGGCGTTCCGATCACGAGCGAGGTCGAGCGCCCGAACCAGCTGCAGCGCAAGAACCTGAGGATCAACCTCAACAGCCAGGTGGCCGACCGCGTCACGCTGGCGGTCCGGATGTCGTATCTGGACAGCCACTTCGCGTACATGGGCAACGACAACAACTCGTTCGGCTTCCTGCCCAGCGCCTTCTTCGGCGGATCGAACCCCGATCGCGCCTGGGGATTCCAGCGCCCGGCGCAGCTCTTCGGACGCACGTTCTACCAGGACACGAATCGCCTGACCGCGGGCAGCACGGTCACCTGGGATCCCTACCAGTGGCTGTCGGTGCGGGGGACTGGCGGAGTCGACTACTACAACCGGGGCGACGTCTCGTTCTTCGCCCGCGACATCGGCGTGCCCGGCGACAGCAACCGGGGGCGCAAGGACACCGACTACCTGAACCAGTGGCAGTACACGCTGGATCTGAGCAGCACGGCGTCGTTCGATCTGCCGGGAGCCATCACGTCGCGGTCCACGGTGGGCGTGCAGTACTTCGAGAACCAGTTCCAGGGCACCACCGCCTGGGGCATTGACATTGTGAACGGCGGATCGTCGATCGGGCTCGCCGCCGAGACCTTCTCGAGCGAATTCCACACCTTCGAGAAGACCGCCGGCCTCTTCATCGACCAGCAGTTCGGCCTGAACGACCGCCTCTTCGTCACGGGCGCCATTCGCGCCGACGACAACAGCGCCTTCGGCCAGGACTTCGACCTCATCTTCTACCCGAAGGCGGGACTGTCGTGGATCGCGTCGGAAGAGGCGTTCTTCCCCGAGATCGGGTTCCTCGACCAGCTGCGGCTGCGGGGCGCATGGGGCAAGTCCGGCCTCCAGCCGGGATCCGACGACGCGATCCGGACGCTTTCGGCGACGGCGATCACCACGCCGGGCGACGAGACGAGCTCCGGCGTCTCGATCGGGAACATTGGGAACAGCCTGCTCGAGCCCGAGCGGTCGAGCGAAATCGAGCTCGGCTTCGACGCGGAGATGGGCGGCGGGCGCGCGGGGCTCGAGTTCACCTTCTACGACAAGCGCACCGACGGGGCGCTGATCACCGTGCCGCTGGCGCCGTCGCTGGGGGCGAGCGCGTCGCGTTGGGTCAACATCGGCGAGGTGCAGAACCGCGGCTTCGAGGCCACGCTGTCTGCCGACATTCTGCAGGCCGACGGGTTCGGCTGGGACGTCACGTTCTCGGGTTCGATCAACAAGAACGAGCTGCTGTCGCTGGGCGCGGGCACCGAGCCGATCGGCTCGCAGACGCGCTTCGTGCCCGGCTTCCCGCTGGGCGGACAGTGGGACCGTCCGATCCAGAGCTGGAGCGACGCGGACGGCAACGGCATCCTGACGCCCGACGAGCTCGTGATCGGCGACACGATCGAGTACATCGGTCCGGGCCAGCCCGAGAACCAGCTCACCATCAGCTCGAACTTCCGCATTCTCGAGAGCATCAACGTCTACGGGCTGCTCGACTATCGCGGCAACTACATCGCCTACAACAACACCGAGCGGTTCCGCTGCCGCTTCCGGCTCTGCCAGGCGCTGATCGATCCGGGCACGCCGATCGACGAACAGGCCCGGGCGGTGGCGTCGCTGCTGCACCCGAGCCAGACGGTCTGGGGCTACATGGAAAGGGGCGACTTCTGGAAGCTTCGCGAGGTTTCGGTCAGGTACGACCTGCCGGAGCTGATCACTAGCCGGATCGGCGCGTCGCGGGGCTCGTTCACCGTGTCCGGACGCAATCTGGGCGTGTGGACGGACTACACGGGAATGGATCCCGAGATCAACTGGAACGGATCGGGGGACAACTTCGGGATTTCGGAGTTCCTGACCCAGCCTCCGGTGCGCTACTACACCGCTCGCCTCAACCTCACCTTCTGATCAGGAGACCGACCAATGAAGCACATGAACATGACGGTTCGGCCGTTCCTGGCGATTCTGGTGGCGTGCGGCCTGGCGGCTTGCGACACCGACCAGCTTTTGAACGTGGTCGACCCCGACATCGTGACGCCCGGCGACGTGGTGGGCGAGAAGGGCGCGGAGCTGTACTGGGCCGGCGCGATCGGCCTCTTTGCGAACGCCTACTCGAGCGGCGGCGGCGGACAGGTGGTCTACTCGGGCATGATGTCCGACGAGTTCCATCTTTCGGGCACCTTCCCGACCCGCAACGAAGTGGACCGGCGCGAGATGGACGACCGCAACGGGACGCTTCTGGGGCAGTACCGGACCTACCACCGCGCGCGCGTGGGAACCAAGAACGCCGCCGAGCGGATGGCCGAGCTTCTGCCCGGTGACAGCCGCATCGCCGAGATGTGGAACCTGAACGCGTTCGTCAACCTGTTCTTCGCCGAGAACTACTGCTCCGGCGTCCCGTTCAGCGACACGCCCAACGAGGGCGACATCGTGTACGGCGAACAGCAGACGACGCAGCAGATCTACGATGCGGCGCTGGCTTCGTTCGGCGCCGCGCAGCAGGCGGCGGCCGGCGACGCGACGCAGAGCAACCTGGCGGCGATCGGCACCGCGCGGACCCGCCTCAACCTGAACGACTACGCGGGCGCAGCGAGCGCGGCGGCGGCCGTGCCGGCCGACTGGGAGTACCTGGTGAGGAGCAAGCAGGGCGGCGACTTCGGCCAGCGGAACGCGATCTTCGAACTCAACCAGCGCCAGCGGCGCTGGTCGATCTCGGACGCAGAGGGAGAGAACGGCGTCGCGTTCCGCTCGGACGGCGACTCGCGCGTGCCGTGGGAGAACAGCGGCGGTCCCGGCTTCGACCAGGAGACCCCGCTGTTCCACCAGCTCAAGTACACGTCCGAGGAGTCGGACGTGGTGCTCGGGAGCGGCCTCGAAGCGCAGCTGATCAAGGCCGAGGCCGAGCTGAGCAGCGGTGGGCCGTGGCTGGCCACGCTGAACGCGCTGCGCGAGGGCGCGGGCCTGCCGGCCCTGTCCGATCCGGGCGACCGCGACGGACAGGTGCGGATGCTGTTCGAGGAGCGCGCCCGGTGGCTGTTCGGGACGGGGCACCGCCTGGGCGACCTGCGTCGACTGGTTCGCCAGTACGGGTACGGGCAGGACGAGGTGTTCCCGACGGGCAGCTTCTTCAAGGGCGGCGCGTACGGAAGCGACGTGAACTTCCCGATCCCGTTCGAGGAGCACGAGAACGAAGCGCTGGCCGGGCTCGAAGGGCAGTCGCTGTGTCTTGACCGCGGGGCCTAGGCCTAGCCGGGACAGGACCGATCGGGGGGGCGTCGGCGCACGATGTGGCCGGCGCCCCCCTTGCGCGTCGGAGTGCCCGGGCGGCTTAGGTGCACGGGCGGCTTGGGTGCCCGGGTGGCCTGCGTGCCCGGGCGGCTCAGGTGCCCGTGCGGGTGCGGATCAGAATCACTCCGTCGCCGGCGTTGGTGCCGTAGTACGTGGTGGCGTGCACGCCGGTCAGCACCTGAATGCGCTCGATGTCGACGGCCGGCAGCGCGTCCAGGAGGCCCAGGTCGCGCACGCGCACCTGGTCGAGGTAGATCGGCGTGTCCTCGACCAGGGAAATGCTCGAGAATCCCCTGCGGTGCACGCGGGCGGGACCGCCGCCGGACGACTCGCCGAAGCTGGCGTAGCGCACCGTTCGCCGCAGGGCCTCCCACATGGTCGTCGCTTCGGACGCGCGGATCTGCTCGGCCGTGATCACGGTGCCGGCCTGCGCGTCCGGCAGGTTCGGCCGGGGACGTATGCCGCAGGCCCCGATCAGCGGCAGGGTCGACAGCAGCAGGGCCGCCGCGCTCAAGCTCGCTCGCGCGCGCATTCTGGGGTGGGGTCCCGTCAGCCCTCGGGCTCCAGCGAGACCAGCCGCACCACGCGCACCGACGGCACATCCATCTCGTCGCGCTCGATGTAGGCGATGAGGCTGTTGGGGCCGAAGGCGTCCGGGGTCCGCAGTCCGTCGCTGGCCAGCGTGCCGATGTAGCGTCCGTCCGGCGTCACGATGTCGGTCGGCCCGTCGTCGGCGCCGACCTCGTCCGTTCGGGTCACCCAGATCCGGTCGTCCCAGTCCACCACGATGTCTGCAATGACCGGCACCTCGTCGGCAAAGACAAGCGCCTCCACGCCCTCGCGCTCGAACCGAATGGGACTGCGGCCGGCGACCCCCGCCATTGCCTCGTCCTGAGCGCGGTACCGCTCGCGCGCGGCCTCCCTGATCGCTTCGTCGACGGCCAGCGGCGCAATCGGCCGTTCAATGACCCCGCCGACGCTCCCGTCCAGCCCGAAGAGCTTGATTCGGTAGCCGATCGAGTCGGCCAGCGCAATGCGTCCGTCGGTCAGCACGCCCATGTGAAGCCCCGGCTCGTAGGCGCGGCCCGCCGACATGCGAAAGGTGTTCCGGTCCGAACCAGAGGCGCCGTCGCTGGCGGCGGGATCCTCGGGGAGCTCCCAAGCCGTGTAGTGGACCTCGGGCTCGCTGTCGTCGAGCGGAACGAGGTGGACGGGGCGGCCCTCGCTTTCCGGCAACTCCCGGCTTGCAAAGAACTCCGACACGCGGAGGTAGTCCGTGGCGACCAGCCTGCCGTCGGGAAGCGCCAGATCGGAGGACATCAGCACATCGCCGGACACGCGCCGGACGAACGTTCCGTCGGAATCGATGAGATCGAACTGCTGAATGCCCAGCACCGTGTACGAGCCGTCGCGGGCGACGATTATTGCCCTAGTGCCGGTCCCGAACTCGCCGGGGCCCTCTCCCGGCCCTCCGACCGTGCGCACCAGCGATCCGTCCGGCCCGACCACCAGAATGTGGTCGGCCTGGCTGTCGAAGATGTGCAGGCGTCCGTCGTTGTCGAAGGCCACCGAGCGCACCGACCCGAACGTGTCCCAGTCGCCGCCGCCAACCGACCCGACGGCGAACACGTCTTCGGTGACGGCGTTCAGCATCACATCCGGGCCGTCCAGCGTCCCAACGGCCCCCGCGCCCGCGCCTCCGCCCTGTCCAGTGTCGCCGCATGCCGCGGCCAGCACCATCGCCCCGGATGCCAGCAGCGGCAGAGCGGTCGACCTCATGCCCCTCATCCTTCGGGCTCCGACACGACCGTGGGGTCTCCTTCGCCCTCCAGCGTCTCCAGCACCTGCCGCCACTGGAAGTTCTCGCCCATGCCCCGCACGTAGTAGTCCATCCAGGCCATTTCGCTGACGGCCTTGACCAGGCGGTTGCGGGGGTCGGGAATGCCGTGGCTGCGGCCCGGATACATGAAGAGCTCGGTCGGCACGCCCAGCTTCTTGAGCGCCATGTGCAGCTCGACCGACTGCGGGCTGGGCACGCGCGGGTCGCCCTCGACGACGTGGATCATGGTCGGGGTCTTCGCGTTGGCGATGTACTTGAGCGGCGACTGGTCGAAGTAGGTGTCGAAGTCCTCGTAGAGAAAGCCGTCGCCCACGTAGAACTGGCGGTTCCGCTGCACGTCGCTCTGGGCGTACATGCTAATCCAGTTCATTGTGCCCGCGCCCGAGCTGATCGCCTTGAAGCGGTCGGTCTGGGTCAGGATCCAGTTGGACCAGTGGCCGCCCGCGCTCCAGCCCAGCGCGCCCATGCGGTCGCCGTCCACAATGCCTTCGGCGATCAGGTGGTCCACGCCCGTGATGATGTCTTCGTAGCCGAGCGTGAAGTAGTCCCCCACAATGTCCGTGCGGTGCTCGTTGCCGTAGTTCCGCGAGCCGCGGTAGTTGGGTTTGAGGACGGCGTATCCCGCTCCGGCGTAGACCTGGGCGTTGTAGCCGCCGTTGAAGCGCAGCACGTCGGCTGACGCCGGACCCCCGTGGATCGCAACAATGAGCGGATAGCGCGTCCCCTCTTCGTAGCCGACCGGGTAGACCAGCACCCCGCCGACCATCTTGCCGTCCGACGAGCGCCAGTTGATCTCGACCTCTTCGCCGAGCGCAATGTCGCGGATCTGCGGATTGACGTCGACGAGCTGCGTCCAGGCCGAGCGGTCGGCCACGTCGTCCACGCTGGCCACGGCGAACACCGTCGGCGGCGTCTTCGGATCGCTGTAGCCCACCAGGATCGTGCCGCTGTCGTCGTCGCGCGACACGGACAGCGCCGCCCGCTCTTCGGTGAGCTGCCGCACCGCCCCCGTCGCCACATCGAGTGCGTGCAGCTGCGTGGTGACCGTGACGCCAGCGTTGAAGTAGATCGTCTCGGCGTCGTCCGACCAGAAGCCGACGCTGGAGCTCTGGTCGAAGTCGGCCCCCAGCTTGCGGAACGCGCCCCCGCGGTCGGCGACCTCGCGGATGTAGACGCGGTTTTCGGTCATCGAGTAGCGCTCCATGTTGTCCGGCGCCGAAAACGCGATCCAGCGGCCGTCGGGCGAAAAGCTCAGCCAGCCCTCGCCGACCTCGTAGTTGTCGGTGAGGCGCTCGATCTCGCCGGTCGCCACCTCCTTCAGATACAGGTCTGCGTACAGCCGCGACGCGGTGATGTTCCGCTCGTAGCGCTCGGGCGAGCCGCCGGTGATCCCGATCCAGCGTCCGTCGTCCGAGATCGCGAAGCCGTCGACGCTGTAGGACTCGTCGTCGGTCTCGCGCCGCTCTTCGCCCGTCGCCACCTCCACGCTCCACAGGCTCGACAGCGGCGTGACCGCGTTGCGCACATCGACGGTGAAGCCCTTCTCGACGCGCTTCATTTCGTCCTCGTCGAACGAATCGGGCCGCGCGAAGTAGATCCGGCTCCCGTCGGGGGCGAAGTCCCACTGCTCGACCCCCGCCTCGCCGTCCGTGATCTGCTCCGCCGCGCCCCCGGCCAGACCGTCCGCCGGCATCCGGTGCAGCTGTTCCCGCCCGCGCTCGCCCGACCGGTAGACCAGCCAGCGCCCGTCCGGGCTGAACGCGAACCCCGACACCCCCTCGCCCGCGTCGGTGAACTTCCGGGCCTCGCCGCCGTCGTGCCGCATCATGTACAGCTGCCTGTCGTCGCCGTCGCGGTTCGACGAGAACACGAAGAACGAGCCGTCGCGCGCCCACGCCGGACTCGTCTCGTCCTTGTCGTCGGTAAAGGTCAGCCGCCGCCCCGACGCGACGCCGTCCGCAATCGACACCACGTGGATGTCCGTCTGCGAGTCGGCCTCTTCCCAGTCGGGGGTTGTGACGGTATAGAGCATGAGCGCCCCATCCGGGCTCGGAGTCCAAGCACCCGCACGCTTCAATTGTTGCACATCCATGAAGGAGAGCGGCCGCTGCTGCGCGGCGACCCGCGCGTCGAATGGCGTCGCGAGCGTCGCGGCGAACGCGGCGAGGACTACGGAGAAGGCTGCCGGGACGAAGCGCATGGTGACCCCCTGTTGCTGGTCGATGGGACGGCTGGGCATCCGTTGATCATACGTGGGCGCGGGGTGCGGGGCGAGGGGGTTGGTGGGGCCTGCGCGCCCTCCACCCCGCTGGCTCCGGGGCCCTCCCGGGGTCGCCATGTAAGCTCAACATTACACAATGTAATGTTGACATTACAATTCAGCTCATTGCCCCGGCGTCGTGGCCTCCTCCAGCCGGGTTTCGTGCGGCTCCTCGGTGTGCGCGGCCTCGCCAAGGCTCTTGAGGCTGGCCAGTCGCTCGGCGCCGGCTAGGATCTCGCGGTCGGCGTCGTAGTAGAGGAACCACGGCAAG
Organism: Longimicrobiales bacterium; assembly: GCA_965221535.1. GTDB lineage: Bacteria > Gemmatimonadota > Gemmatimonadetes > Longimicrobiales > Gaopeijiaceae > Bin94. The sequence continues at coordinate 1,426,939 of OZ244894.1, forward strand.
CCCGCTTCGGCGTACTCGCGCGCCGTGGGAGGCCTGGTCGGCGGGCGCTCCCCGGTCATGGCGATCCACTGGGCGGCGTTCACCATCGTTACGAAGCAGCGGCTGCCGGCGTCCAAGTCCCAGGCCTCCAGTCCATGCTCGTCTTCGTAGATCTCCTGGGTCATCTTGCCACCCGGCGCCAGTCCCATCCCCATCAACCCATGGGGGGACTCCTCTCTCACGCAGAAAAACGGCTCGTCCGGCAGGGAGTCGAAGACCTCGCGCTTCATCGGGTACACGGCAATCTGCAGCCCGCCGTGGACTGCTGCGCCGGTCAGCTGCTCCTCTGCGGTATGGCCGTCGCCGAGAGGCATGGCCACGAACTGCCGGACGATCCCCTTCGCAACGCAGTATCCATCCAGCCAGGGTTGCTCGGGAACGACCACGTAGTTCTGCGGCTCGGCGGTCAGGCCCTCCTGCCACGGCTCTCCGGTGACCGCACAGGTCATGCCCGTGGCGATCTTGATCGCGCACGGATACGACGACGCCCCGCCGAAGTGCATCCACATCGCCTCGGCTTGGTGAATGGGCATTAGGACGCCTCCCCGGCGGACGGTTTCGCGCGGAAGGCGGTGTGCAAAGTCGTCGACATGCCGGAGCGGAAACGACCCCAGCCCCGGGGGCAGGGGGTACGACCGGTCGTCGTCCGGGATGCGCAGGGTGCGCTGGAAATCGATCGTGCATTCCGCGCGGGGATGGACACGGGGGAACCGGAAGCCCAACTCGTCGGCCTCGATCGTGATCATCGTTTTCTGTCTCCTTGTGTTGTGGTGACACTACCAGTCGCCGTCCCGCACCACCCGAACGACCTCGAAGATGGCCTCGTCCGGAGCGTCGCGGAGCTGCCGGATGAGATCCGCGAACAGCCTGGGCCTCTTGCGGATGATCTCCTGGAGCTCGCCAGACACCTTGCCCGCCAGAGCGAGGAAGACGTCGGGGTCTTCGCCCAGCTCCCTGGCCAGCCGAACCGTGGTCGCCTCCGAGGGAGGGGCTGCGGCGCCACGCTCGATCTTGCTCAGGTAGGCCGGCTCGACGCCGACGCGCTGCGCGACCTGCCGCAGCGAATAGCGGCGGTCGGTCTCGCGAAGGCGCTCCCTGATCTGGCGAGTTCTGGTTCCGAAGTGGCTCATTGGATTCGGATGGTATAGGTTATGTGTCGTACACAGTACACGAAATGGGAATCGGTGTCAACTGGGGGTTCGGATGGGGGGATAGCCGTTTGGAGCCGGGAAGCATGGATAGGAATGCGGCGGCCTTTTTTCAACAATAATGTTGACAACAATGATGTTGACAACTAACTTGATTGCGATGGCATCAATTCCACATGAACCTGCTGCGGGACTGGTGGAGAGCCCGTTTCCAGCACCACCACAGACCCCTGGCCGACGATCGCGCGATGGGCTTCGGGGAGAAATGACTCTTCATGAGCAACCCCCGGCAGCCCACCGTCCGCAAGTTCAATCCGGGCGTCTTCCAGTCGGACCAGGACATCGTTGACCAGTTCGTGGTCCGCACGCGGGAACTGGATGCGATTCTGGAGCTGCTCCGCGAGAACGTCGGCTCTCCCAGCTGTCAGCACACGCTCGTGGTGGGTGGCAGGGGCCTGGGGAAGACCATGCTGCTGGCGCGGGTTGCCGCGGAGCTCAGAGCCGCTCCGGAACTTCGGCAGACGCTGCTCCCGGTCCGCTTCATGGAGGAGAGCGTGGAGGTCTTCGACATTGCAGATTTCTGGCTCGAGGCCCTGCTCCACCTGGCGAAGGAGTGTGGCGACGGGCATCCGGGCCTTGGGCGCGAGATCCAAACGACGCACGCCGACCTGGCGCGTCGGCCCTCGGGCGCCGATGTGGCGGGGCACGCCAAGGCGGCACTGCTGGACGCATCCGACCGGCTGGGGAGGCGGTTTGTCATCATGCTGGAGAATCTTCAGGGCCTTTGCGAGGAGGCCCACCCAGACTTCGGATGGCACCTGCGCGAGTCCTTGCAATCGGACCCCGAGATCATGCTCCTCGCGACCGCCACAAGCCAGTTCGAGGCACTGGGCGATGCAAGTGCCCCCTTCTTCGAATTCTTCCGCATGGTTCAGCTGAAGCCGCTGAATACCGAGGAGTGTGGGCAGCTTTGGCAGGCGATCACCGGCGAGCGACGCGAGATGATTCAGATGCGGCCCTTGGAGATTCTCACGGGTGGGAGTCCGCGCCTTTTGGTGACCGTCGCCGGATTTGCGCGTCGCCGTGCAACGCCACGGCTGTTGGAGGAATTGGTAAGCCTGGTCGATTTCCACACCGAGTACTTTCGCGGCAACCTGAACGCGCTGCCCAAGACGGAGCGACGGGTGTACGCCGCGCTGGCCGACCTGTGGCGGCCCTCGACCACCCGTCAAGTTGCGAACCGAGCGCGGTCGGGAGTGCGAAAGACGTCTGCCCTGCTGGGACGTCTTATGAGTCGAGGTGCGGTCAAGGCCGAAGGGCACGGAAGGAAACGGCTGTACGCGGTTGCGGAGCCGCTTCACTGCATCTACTACAAGCTGAGCCGATGGCGGGACGAGGCGGCGGTCGTCCGCGGCCTGATCCGCTTCATGGCGGCGTTCTATGGTCCAGACGAGATCGAACGGATCATCGGCTCCTTGCTGGCAGACGAGGAAGTGGCCGACCTCGAGACTCCCGAGTCAGCGGACGCTGCGGTGGCGAACTGGAACGCCCTTGTCGCACGGTTCGGAATGGAATGCGACCCGGACATCCAGGTGCTGGTCGCCAGTGCCCTGACGAAGAAGGCTGCAGTGCTACTGCGGACAGGCCGGGGCGAGGCGGCTGTCGCGACCTGCGAGGAGGCGCTCCGCCGCTACCGGCTGGGCGAAGGGGAGGACCTTCGGCGAGAATTCGCCATGGCATTGGAGCTAAAAGCGATGAGCCTCAACCTGATTGGCTGCGGCCGGGAAGCTCTGGAAGCCTGCGAAGCGCTGGCGCGGGACTTCGGGAGCGTATCGGGGTACCACGGGATACCCGTCAAATGGCGCGCCATGGGGAGCCGGATTCACGCGCTGGTGCTGGAAGGTGACGTGTCGACGGCTGTTCAGGTATTTCGAAAGATGAGCGAAGAACTCGATGTTGCCGACGACGAAATGCTCAGGAAGATGGTCTGGGACACGATCGATCTCGCCGCCGCCGGAGCACCGCCGGGAGTGTTTGCAGAGGCAGTCGCCGACGGTGCCGACGATTGCGACGAGCTGGTGCCGCTGGTGGCGGCGCTCAGGCAGCTGGAGGGACGGCGAGAGAGCGTGCCCGAGGAGTGCGACAAGGTCGTGGGCGACATCATTCGGACGATTGACGACCGCCGAGCGGCCCGTTGACAGTGAGGGCCCCAATACGGCACTCCGCCGGGAGCTGGTCCACCAGCCGACAGGAGCTCGAAGACACATGACCAAGCGCACCGCCCCAGCTTCTCCATGCCGCCCCACCGCCATCCTTCTCCTTCTGGCCACCGTCGGCTGCGCAGAATCCGTGGTCGGTCCCGGCGTGGACGAGATCACCGAGCTTCCGCGGGCCTTGAGCGCGGGGGAGGCCGAGGTCATTCGGGCGGGCAACGGGTTCGCCTTCGACCTGCTCGCTCAGGCCAACCGCCCGGGCGACAACCTGTTCTTGTCGCCGCTTTCCGCGTCGATGGCCCTTGGCATGACGATGAACGGCGCCGCAGGCGACACTTGGACCCAGATGCGCGACGCGCTCGGGTTCGAGGGCCTGACGCAGGAGGGAATCAACGCTTCCTATCGGTCGCTTCTGGAGCTCTTGGTCGGCCTTGATCCCACGGTCGAGACGGCGGTTGGCAACTCGGTTTGGACTCGGCAGGGCTTTCCGGTGCACGCGGACTTTCTGAACGCCGTGCGAGAGACCTTCGACGCCGAGGTGGCCGAGCTCGACTTCGCGGACCCCGCCGCGTCCGCGCGGATCAACGAGTGGGTAGAGGCTGCGACGAACGGGCGCATCGAAGACATCGTGCCAGCGGTGATTCCGGCCAGCGTCGTCATGTATCTGATCAACGCCATCTACTTCAAGGGGTCGTGGACGCTCCGGTTCGACCCGGCCGACACGCGCACCGAACCGTTCCAGCTGGACGACGGCTCGGCCCGGGACGTGCCGCTCATGACCCTCGGCACGGAGCTGCCCTATCTGGAGAACGAGCGCTATCAGGCCGTGGACCTTCCGTACGGGGGCCGCGCGTTCTCGATGACGGTGCTTCTTCCGCGCCAGGGCGTGGGGGTGGACAGTCTGGCGGCGAGCCTCGATGCAGGCGAGTGGGCGGCCATCGCCGACGGATTTCGCGATACCGACCTGCTGCTCTTCCTGCCGCGCTTTGGGATGGAATACGAGCGCACGCTCAACGACGATCTCGCCGCCTTGGGCATGGTGGACGCGTTCGACCACCGGGCCGACTTCACAAGACTTTCTCCCGCTGGCGGCCTGTCGATCTCCGAGGTCAGGCAAAAAGCGTGGGTCGAGGTCAACGAAGAGGGAACCGAGGCGGCCGCCGCGACGGTGGTGGCCGTGGTCGAGAGCGCGTCCCCCGTCTTCCGGGCGGATCGGCCCTTCCTGTTCTTCATCCGCGAGCGCCTCTCGGGCACGATTCTCTTCGCGGGCAAGCTCGCGAGCCCGTCCGCCGGGTAGGGGGCCTGACGGTCCGGTAGGGTTGGAAAGCGGCGTGCCTAGACTAGGTCGCGGTCGGGCGCGCGCATCTGGCGACCGGTCCGAGCACGGGCTACGTTGGGCGGACTGACCCAGCCTTCAACGCCCGATACGCGGATGAGGCCGATGACCGACGGACGTGAGGATCGACCTAAGACTGCGCGCGCGGCTTGGCGCGCCACCCGCCAAGTGGGTCAACAGGGGCGCGATCGAGCGCGCGCCAGAGTCTCGGTCGCCGCGTGTGTGGCGGCTGCCACCGTTGCGGTTGGGACGCTGGTCGCGGCCTGTGGAGACACGGCCCCAACCCCGACCGAGCCGCCTCTGCCGGTTGCGACGACGATCACGCTGTCGCCTGTCGAGGCCGCCATGTACGCGCTGGAAGACACGGTGCGATTCACGGCCACGGTGCTTGACCAGAACGGGCAGGAGATGTCGGCTGTGGTGGAGTGGTCGTCGGGCGACGAGGCGGTGGTGACGGTGGACGCGTCGGGGCTGGCGACGGCGGCGGGGGGCGGCGAAGCGGTGGTGACGGCGAGCGTCGGGGCGGTGGGGGCCGAGGCGGCGGTGACCGTGGAGCAGCGTGCGGAGGAGGTGCGGGTGTCGCCGGACACGGTGGCGTTCTTCGCGGTGGGGGACACTGTACGGCTGACGGCAGTGGCGGCGGACGCGAACGGGCACGAGGTGGCGGGGGCGGTGTTCGAGTGGTCGTCGGGCGACGAGTCGGTGGTGACGGTGGACGCGTCAGGGCTGGCGACGGCGGTGGGGAGCGGTGAAGCTGCGGTAACGGCGAGCGTCGGGGCGGTGGGGGCCGAGGCGGCGGTGACCGTGGAGCAGCGTGCGGAGGAAGTGCGCGTGTCGCCGGACACGGTGACTCTGTTTGCAGTGGGGGACACGCTGCGGCTGACGGCCGTGGCGGCGGACGCGAACGGGCACGAGGTGGCGGGGGCGGTGTTCGAGTGGTCGTCGGGCGACGAGGCGGTGGTGACGGTGGACGCGTCGGGGCTGGCGGCGGCGGTGGGGAGCGGCGAAGCAGTGGTGACAGCTACAATCGGCGATGCCGCGGGGAGCATCGCGGTGGCAGTCTTCTCCGAGCAGAGCGACCGCGAGATTCTGGAGTTGCTGTACCACGCGACTGGCGGCGAGCAGTGGGACCGCAACGACAGCTGGCTCACCTCCTCCCCGTTGGCCAGCTGGTATGGCATCGCGACCAATTCGCAAGGCCGCGTCGTCGAAATCGTCCTGCCCGACAACAACGTGCGAGGGCACATTCCGAGAGCGCTCGGTGGACTTGAGGAGCTCCAGACACTGACCTTGGGCACGGCCTTCAAGCGCTTCAGCTGCTTTTCCAACACAGCCGCTTCGCACCTACCCGAGTCCTCATTGCCGATTCCATTCGGCTCAGCCGAAGAGTTCTACCCGGAGACGACATTCGGGCTCGCCGAGGGCGGCTGGCCGGTCCCATTGCCGAACGGAGCGATAGTCGGCCAATCAGCGGCTGCCCGTTCCTACGGTCGCATGAATCGGTTGGCGGGTGGAATTCCACCCGAGCTGGGGAGGCTGACGCGCCTCCAACACCTCGACTTGACCGAGACTCATGTCGAGGGTCCCATTCCCCCGGAGTTGGGCGGCCTTGCGGCGCTCCGATCGCTTCTGCTGGGCAAGAACGACTTGTCCGGGCCGATACCACCCGAGCTGTGGCGGCTTGCCAATCTCGAGTATCTGCACCTGTTCAACAACGCGCGGCTGGGCTGGACGCTCCCGCCGGAGCTGGGGAATCTCGTAAGACTCATTGAGCTGGATGGTGTCAACAGCGATCTGACTGGTGAGATTCCTTCCGAGCTGGGTAACCTCGCCCGCGTCGAGCGAATCGGCTTGAATTGCAATTCGCTCAGCGGGCCGCTTCCCCCGGAGCTCGGCCGCCTAACCAGGCTGCAGGAGCTAGGATTGAGCCGCAATTCCCTGTCGGGCACGATACCACCTGAGTTAGGACGCTTGACGAGCCTGCGAGAGCTCAGTTTGACGGCGAATTACCTTACGGGCTCCATTCCTCGCAGTCTCGGCGAGGCGCGTGCACTTCGCGAGTTGTATTTGGGCATCAACGACTTGACCGGCAGGATACCGCAGGAACTGGGTCGCCTTGTCCATCTCGAACGCCTTCACCTGCACGCCAACGAGCTGGAAGGGGATATTCCGGCCGGGCTTTGGAATCTAGGAAACCTCATTGAATTGATTCTGGACAACAACCGGCTGGAGGGTCGTATTCCCCCCGACGTGGGAAACCTGACCGAGCTCGGGTATTTCACCGCCGACGGTAACAATCTTGAAGGCGAGATCCCAGCCGAGCTGGCGAGGCTCCATCGCCTGTGGTACCTGGACTTGGGCCGCAACCAGCTCACAGGAGAGATCCCGGCAAGCATCCAAGAGCTTGACGGCCTCAAATACTTGGGACTGAACGGAAACCAGCTGCGAGGCGGAATCCCGCCAGCGCTTGGGAACCTTCCGGCCGCGGAGCGGTTGTATCTAGACGACAATCAGCTGAGCGGCCGTATTCCGCACGAACTAGGAAGGCTCGAGAATCTCCGGTGGTTAGGTCTCTCTGGCAACCAGCTGGAGGGAGGAATCCCACCCGAACTTGGGAACCTGGAAAAGCTCCGAGGGCTCGCAATCGGCAACAATCCGGACTTGCGCGGACCACTCCCGCAAGAGCTGACAAGGCTGCCGCTGACCGTTTTCCGGTGGAGCGGGACCGGGTTGTGTGCCGATCGTGGTGCCGCTTTTCGCGCCTGGCTGGATGGGTTGTCCGGTCATATTGACTTCAACCGTTGGTGCACTTTGGTGTCGCATGACGCGCTTTCCGCCTTCTTCGAGTCCACGGGCGGATCCGGTTGGTCAACCAACACGAACTGGCTGACCGATGAACCGGTTGCCAACTGGCACGGGATCGTGGTCGAGGACAGTCTTGTCACCGCACTCCTGCTTCCCGACAATGGGCTTACGGGGACACTCCCGCCGGAGTTCAGCCACTTTCTTGACCTCAAGCGGCTCGACCTGCGCGGGAACCGAATCGGGGGTCGGCTGCCTGCAGAGCTGGGCAGTTTCGAGCATTTGGAGGCGTTGGACATTGGGCAAAACGAATTCGCTGGCGTGCTTCCTGGTACGCTTGCCAAGGTCGGGTCGCTGAAGGAACTCAATTGGACCGGCAGCGGAGCTTGTGCGCCTCGAGCGAAGTGGTTCGAAACGTGGCTTACGTCGCTGAATACCGCCACCGGGCCGCGCTGCGCGGACGACCCGTTCCTGCTGTCGGTCGAAGCCGAGCCGGCGACACAGGGTGCCCAGGCCGAGGACGGCAGCGTGCCGTTGATCGCGGGCCGACCGGCGATCTTGCCCGTATCGGTGGCTGCGGGCCGACCGAACCTGCTGCGGGCCGACGCCCGTGTAACGGTGCATGCAGGAGCTGGCCGCCCGATTGTCGTGGAGACGGAGCTGGGATCGCATTCGGGGCTTGCGGAAGCCACGGATCCGGACCAGCCCGAGCTGGCGCATGGGATCATGTTGCCCGGAGATGCGTTTCGGCCCGGCGCAGAGCTTGTCTTCGAGCTCGATCCCAACGATGCCATACGGCATGCCGAGGGCAGCCGCGTGCGCGTGCCCGCCCGGGGCCGACTGCGCCTCGATGTGCTTGAGCCGCCACCCATGCGCATGACGATCGTGCCGGTGATGGCCGCGTTACGAGGAGATTCGAGCGTGGTGCAGTGGATCCAGAGCGCGGACGATCCTCCGATAGAGTTCATGCGCACAGTGTTGCCGGTGGGTGAGGTGGAGCTCGCGATTCGCGAACCGCTCGTCATGGTCCGTGTGCCGGACTTCAGCACGGACCACACCTGGGAGGCGCTCATCGAGGACATCGCCCTGCTGCGAAGCCTCGAGAATGGCGACGGGTACTGGTACGGCGTGGTGCCGCGGAGTGTCTTCAACATCATCGCGGGGATGGCCCAGCTCGAGGGCCGCGTGAGCGTGGGCTTCGCGGACGAGCAGGTGTTTGTGCACGAGATCGGCCACAACATGAGCCTGCTCCACGCTCCCTGCGGGAATCCTTGGGGGCTGGACCCGGACTTTCCGTACCCGGACGGAAGCATCGGTCGTCATAGCTGGGATCCTCGGACCGGCGAGTTCGTCGAGGCGTCAACGCCGGACCTGATGTCCTACTGCGGTCCGGGGTGGATCAGTGACTTCAACTTCAGAAAGGCGCTGGAGTACCGGTTCTCCACCGAGGCGCAAGCTTCGGCCGTGCTGGCGGCGTCGGCGGAGTCACGCGGAGAGCGACTCCTGCTGCGGGGCGGCGTCAGTCCCGACGGCGAGTTGCGCCTCGACCCGGCCTTCCTTCTGGACGGTCCGACCAAGCTGCCCGAGGCGACCGGCCGCTACCGCATTGAAGGGTTGGCGGCAAACGGCGCGAGCCTCTTCGCCTTTCAGTTCGACATGGTGGAGCACTCGAACGGCGGCGGCGGCTTCCATTATCTGGTCCCCTTCGACTCGGGGAGGCTTGCGGCCCTGTCGCGCGTCGTGCTGTCGGGGCCGGCGGGCCGGGCGGCGCTCGATCGCAATGCCCCGGGGTCGCCGATGGCGATATTGATTGATCCGGAAACTGGCCGGGTGCGATCGATTCTGCGCGACGAGGACGCCGAACAGGCTGCAGCAGTTGCGGCGGCGAGTGCGCCGGGCCGCCCGACCACGCCCGCCCCCCAGGTCCTGATCAGCTACGGCTTGCCGGATCCGGCGCGCTGAGCACCAGGTCGAGCTGGGTGGTGTCGTCGGCTTCCTCTTCCAGGTCGACCAGGGGCGCGGTGTATTCGCCCGAGAAGCAGGCGGTGCAGAAGGGGCCGCCCTGGGCCACGGCGTCCACCATGCCGTCGAGCGACAGATACCCCAGCGAATCGACGCCGATCTCGGCGGCGATGTCGTCGACGCTGCGCCGCGAGCCCATGAGCTCGTCCTTCGACGGCATGTCGATGCCGTAGTAGCACGGGTGGCGGACCGGGGGGCTGGCCACCCGGAAGTGGACCTCGGCGGCGCCCGCCGCGCGGATGAACTTGACCAGGCTGGTCGAAGTCGTGCCCCGCACGATCGAGTCGTCCACCACGACGACGCGCTGGCCCTCGAGCACTTCGCGCACCGGGTTGTACTTGACCCGCGCGCCGAAGTCGCGGTCGGCCTGCGAGGGCCGGATGAAGGTGCGGCCCACGTAGTGGTTGCGCAGCAGGCCGAGCTCGTACGGAATGCCGCTCTGCTCGCTGTAGCCCAGCGCCGCCGAGTTGGCGCTGTCCGGCACCGCGATCACGCAGTCGGCGGGGACGGGGTGCTCGCGTGCCAGCTGCCGCCCGAAGGCGCGCCGGGCGCGGTCCACGCTCATTCCCCACAGGGTCGAGTCGGGGCGGGCGAAGTAGACGAGCTCGAAGATGCAGGGCGCGGGCGTCTGGGGGTGAAGGCCGGGCAGGCTCTCGACCTCGCCTGCGCGGAAGCGAACAAGCTCTCCGGGCTCCAAATCCCGGACGTACCGGGCGCCCAGGATGTCGAGGGCGCACGTCTCGCTGGCGACGACGTGGCCGCCGTCCAGCTCGCCCATCACGAGGGGCCGGAACCCGCGCGGATCGCGCACCGCGTACATGGTCTCGCCCACGGTCAGCACGAGCGAATAGGCGCCCTCGAGAAAGCTGAGCGCGTCGCGCAGCTGCGCCTGCACCGCCCGGTGCCGCGACCGCGCCACAAGGTGCACGATCACCTCGGAGTCCGAGGTGCTCTGGAAGATCGCGCCCTCGCGGACGAGTTCGCGCTTGACGAGGCGGGCGTTGGTCAGGTTGCCGTTGTGCACGATCGCGAGGTCGCCCTCGGCGTAGCGCGCCACGATCGGCTGGGCGTTGACGCGCTGTCCGCTGCCTGCGGTCGAATAGCGCACATGGCCCAGCGCGGTGCTGCCCGGAAGCGACGCGATCCGCTTGGCGTCGAAGACGTCGGACACGAGGCCCAGCTCCTTGTACACCTGCGTGCGCCCGTTCCTGGCCGCGCAGATGCCAGCCGCCTCCTGCCCGCGGTGCTGCAGCGCGTAGAGCGCGAGAAAGGCGAGCTCCGAAGCGTTCTCGATCCCGCAGACCCCGACGATGCCGCACTCCTCGCGCGGGCGGTCGTCGAGGAGCTGCACGGGGACGTCGGTGGGGCCTGGGCGGGTGCGGCGTGGCATGGCTAGTCCATGATCGCGGGAATGGCGCCGAAGTACCGCTCGCGCAGCACGTCGAGTTCGAGCCGCAGGGCGGAGGTCCCGGTCTCGATCCTCAGCGCCGAGCCCGGGACCGTCACGGTTCCGATGCGCGCGCAGGGCACGCCGAAGTCCGCCGCGAGGCGCTCCAGCCGCTCGACGCGGTCGGGCGCGCAGCTGGCCACGATGCGCCCGTGGTCCTCGCCGAAGAGCAGCGCGGCGTCGGGCAGGGGGTCTTCGAAGCGCACCGCCGCGCCCAGGCCGCCGCCCGCGCGGGGTCTTCCCAGGCACGACTCGGTGAGGGTCGCCGCGAGGCCGCCGCTCGCCACGTCGTGCGCCGACTTGAGCACCCGGGCCGACGCCATTGCCAAAATGCAGCGCTGGAGCGCGCGTTCGGCGGCCAGATCCACGCCGGGCGGCTCGCCCGCGACCAGATCGTGCACCGCGTACAGGTACTCCGACCCGCCCAGCTCGCCGGCGTTCGCGCCCAGCAGGAAGATCGCGTCGCCGGCGTCGCGAAACGCGTGCCGCACGATGGTGTCCAAGTCGCCGATGACGCCCACCATGCCGATCACCGGCGTGGGGTAGACCGCCTTGCCGTCGGTCTCGTTGTAGAACGACACGTTGCCGCCCGTGACCGGGGTCTCCAGGTAGGCGCAGGCGTCGCGCATCCCCAGCACCGCCTCGCGGAACTGGTGCATGATGTGGCTCTTGAGCGGGCTGCCGAAGTTGAGGCAGTTGGTGACCGCCATCGGCACCGCCCCCGTGCACGCCACGTTGCGCGCCGCCTCGGCCACCGCGCCCATGGCGCCTGCACGCGGGTTCAGGTAGGTGTGGCGGCCGTTGCAGTCGGTGGACGCCGCCACGCCCCGATTGGTGCCCGGGATCCGCACCACGCCGGCGTCGCCGCCCGGTCGCTCGATCGAGTTGGCGCGCACGGTCGTGTCGTACTGTTCGTACACCCACTGCTTCGACGCCACGTTGGGCGACCCCACCACGCGCAGGAAGGCGTCCCGCAGCCCGGCGGGCGGCTCCACGTGCGGCGAGATGTCCATCGTGCGCAGCGCGCGCACCTCGTCGCCCTCTTCGCCCGGTCGCTCGTACGTGGGGCAGCCTTCGGTCAGGGGCAGGGCGGGGATGTCCGCGACGACGACGCCGTCTTCGAGAACGCGGAATGTGCCGCTCTCGGTGACGCGCCCAATCGTCTCTGCCGCAAGCTCCCACTTCTCCAGAATCTCGCCGACGGCGCCCTCCCGGCCCGCCGCGGCGACAACGAGCATCCTCTCCTGCGACTCCGAAAGGAGGATTTCGTACGGCGTCATGCCGCTTTCGCGGACCGGCACCAGCGCCACGTCCATCTCGACGCCCGTGCCGGAGCGCCCCGCCATCTCGGCCCCGCTCGACGTGAGCCCGGCGGCGCCCATGTCCTGGATGCCCACGATGTGCCCGCTGGCGATCAGCTCGAGCGAGGCCTCGAGGAGCAGCTTTTCGGTGAACGGGTCGCCGACCTGGACCTGCGGGCGGCTGGACTCGTCGTCGCCCTCGGACAGCTCGTCGGACGCGAAGGTGGCCCCGTGGATCCCGTCGCGGCCGGTGCGCGCGCCCACCGCCATCAGCGTGTTGCCCACGCCCTCGGCGGTGCCCCGGATCAGGTCCTCGGTGCGCATCAGGCCCAGGCACATGGCGTTGACGATCGGGTTCCCCTCGTAGCCGCGGTCGAAGTGGACCTCGCCGCCGGTCGACGGGATGCCCACGCAGTTGCCGTAGTCGCCGATGCCCTTGACGACGCCGCTGAAGAGGTAGCGCACGCGGGGGCGGTCCAGGTCGCCGAAGTGGAGCGAGTTGAGGGTCGCGATCGGGCGCGCGCCCATGGTGAAGACGTCGCGCAGGATGCCGCCGATCCCCGTGGCCGCCCCCTGGTAGGGCTCGACCGCGGAAGGGTGGTTGTGCGACTCGATCTTGAAGGCGAGCGCGTAGCCTTCGCCCACGTCGATCACGCCGGCGTTCTCGCCCGGGCCCTGCACAACCCAGGGGGCCTGCGTGGGCAGCAGCCGCAGGAGCCGCTTCGAGTTCTTGTAGCCGCAGTGCTCGGACCACATCGCCGAGAAGACGCCCAGCTCGGTGAAGGTGGGATTGCGGCCCAGGATGCGCTGGATCTGCGCGAACTCGTCGGGCGAGAGGCCATGCTCGTCGACCAGCTCGGGCGTGATCGGCGGATCGCCGGGGCGGGGGCGGGGGGCGACGCCGTTGCGGCTGCCCATTCTAGGCCACCTCCGCGCGCGCCCGGGCGCCGACGAGCGACGTGAACAGCGGCAGGCCGTCGACCGAGCCGAGCACGGCCTCGACGGCGCGGTCGGGGTGGGGCATCATGCCGAGCACGTTGCCGCGCGCGTTGGCGATGCCAGCGATGCCGTTCAGCGAGCCGTTCGGGTTGGACTCGGGCGTGGTGGCCCCGTCGGCGCCGCAGTAGCGGAACACGACGCGGCCCTCGGCCTCGAGCGCGGCCAGCGTGTCGGGGTCGGCGTAGTAGTTGCCGTCGGCGTGCGAGAGGGGCATGCCGACGATCTGGCCTGCGCGGTAGCCGGTGGTGAAGGGCGTGTCCGCGCGCTCCACGCGCAGATGGCAGTCGTGCGACTGGAACCTGAGCGACCGGTTGCGCAGCAGCGCGCCGGGAAGCAGCCCCGCCTCGCACAGGACCTGGAAGCCGTTGCAGATCCCCACGACGAGCCCGCCGCCGCGCGCGAAGTCGATCACGGCGTCCATGACGGGGCTGAAGCGGGCGATCGCGCCGGGACGCAGGTAGTCGCCGTGAGCGAAGCCGCCCGGCACGATCACCGCGTCCGCGTCGCCCAGCGACACCTCGCGATGCCACACGCAGCGCGCAGATCCGCCCGCCAGCTCGACCGACCCCACGCAGTCCTGGTCGCAGTTCGAGCCGGGAAAGGTGATGACCGCAACGTTCATCGGGCGGCTCCGTCGGCCTCGGCGGCCGTCACGCGGAAGTCCTCGGTGACCGGGTTGGCGAGCAGCTTGCGGCACATCTCCTCGACCCGCCGGGCCGCCGCCTCGGACGAATCGGCGCTCACTTCCAGGTAGATCGCCTTGCCCACGCGCACTTCGTCGACCGCGTCGTACCCCAGCGACGACAGCGCGTGGTGGATCGCCTTGCCCTGCGGGTCCAGCAGCCCGGGCCGGGGCGTGACCAGGACCTCCACTGTGAATCGGCTCAAGAGCGCTTCTCCTTCCATTCAAGAATATCGGTTTGGGGGGCGTCCGGCTCGTGCGTCAGCTCCTGGTAGTCCACCTCGCGGGGCTCGACGTCCAGATCCTCGTCGACCGGCTCCTCGTCGAGCAGCGGATCGCGTTCGGGCAGCCTTTGCAGCAGCCCTAGGAAGACCGACCGCAGCAGGCCCCACAGGGCATATCCCACGATTGCCGGGAAGAACCAGTGGCGCGGCACCGTGACGGCCAGCCCGAAGCACGCCAGCAGCAGCGCCGTCCGCACGAGCCCGCGCCGCGTGCGGAAGTCCAGCGGGGGCAGCTTGGCGTACGGGATGTGGCTCACCATGAGGATCGAGACCAGGACGGTCGTGACCACCATGATCTGCGGCCAGGGAAGGCCGGCCAGGTGCTGCTGGAAGAGCGGCGTGGTGGTGAAGGGGTGGTGGGTGGCCAGGATCAGGCCCGCCGCGGGCGACGGCAGCCCGTGAAAGTGCGTGCGCGCCTCGCCGCCCTGCTCGACGTTGAAGCGCGCAAGCCGCAGCACCGCCACCGCGACGTAGGCGAACCCGATCAGCCAGCTCCAGTCCGACTCGGGGAAGTAGAGCAGCACCAGGATCAGCGCCGGCGCCACCCCGAACGAGACCGCGTCGGTCAGCGAATCCAGCTCGGCGCCGAAGGCCGACCCCGTGCGCGTCACCCGCGCCACCCGCCCGTCCAGGTAGTCCAGCGTCCACGCGATCACAATGCACCACGACGCCCACATGAAGTCGCCCCGAAACGCCGCGACGATCGCGTAGAAGCCGAAGAACAGGTTCCCCAGCGTGAACGCCGAAGGCAGAATGATCACGCCGCGCCTAAGGTTGGCGGGAGGGCGCTCCCGGCGCAGTCGGCGCCAGCGCGGAGGTCGGCGGCCGCCGTAGCTCACGACGCCCCTTCCGCCCCTTCGATCCGCGCCACGGCGGTCTCTCCGCCCCGCACCACGTCTCCCGGCTCGACCGTCATCTCCCACTCGGGCGGCAGAAACAGGTCCACGCGCGAACCGAAGCGGATCAGCCCGATCCGGTCCCCCTTCGCCACACCGTCCCCCTCGCGCGGGTACGTCACGATCCGCCGCGCCACGAGCCCCGCAATCTGCCGCACCATCACCGGCCCGTCCCCCGTCTCGATCCCCAGCGAAGCCCGCTCGTTGCTGCTGCTCGCCTCCTCGCGCCACGCCGCCAGGTACCTGCCCGGCATATACGAATAGTGCCCGACCCGGCCCGCGACCGGCGCCCGCTGCACATGCACGTTGAACACGCTCAAGAAGATCGTTACGCGCGTCGCCGTCCCGCCCATGAACCCCTCGCCCGCGGCCGGCCCCACGCTCATGACCCGCCCGTCCGCAGGCGAAACCACGATGTCCGCGCCTGGCGGGGCAGTCCGCTCGGGATCTCGGAAGAACCAGAGGACAAAGAGCGCGACGACCCCGAACAGGGCCGGCGCCGCCGCGCGAAAGCCCCAGCCTCCGTGCCGCGCCCAGAAAAGGGCGGCGATGGCCAGCAACACGCAGACCACCACGAATGGCAGCCCCTCCCGCGCAATCGGGATCCTCACGGCGCGCTCGCTTCCAGAGCCGCCGCCTGGCGTGGAGCCGCCACCTCGCGCAGATCCGCCGCCTCGCGCCCGGCCCCGCCTCCGAACCGCGGCGCCTCGTACTCGTCCAGCCCGATCCCGGTGAGCCTCTCGAAGACGCCCCGGTACCGCTCCGCCATGGCCGCGACGACCGCGTCGGGCAGCCGCGGCGGCGGCGGCTGCTTCGGCCAGTCGTCGAGCCCGTCCAGGTAGTCGCGCAGCGGCTGCTTGTCGAGCGACGGCTGCCCCCGGCCCGCGCCGTAGCGCTCGCGCGGCCAGAACCGCGACGAATCGGGCGTCAGCACCTCGTCGATCAGGAGCAGCTCGCCCCCGGGCGAGACGCCGAACTCGAACTTGGTGTCGGCCAGAATGATCCCTCTCTCCGCGGCGGTCGCGCAGCCCCGCTCGTAGATGTCGATCGACCGGTCGCGCAGGCGGTGCGCAAGCTCGGCCCCCAGCAGCTCGACGACCGCGCCGAAGGCGATGTTCTCGTCGTGGCCCTCGCGCGCCTTCGTCGCCGGCGAGAAGATGGCCGGGACCAGCGCGTCGCTCTCGACCAGCCCACGGGCGAGCGGCTCGCCCGCCAGCGTCCCCGCCTCACGGTACTCGCTCCACGCGGACCCCGACAGGTAGCCCCGCACCACGCACTCGACCGGAATGGGCCGGGTCCGCCGGACCAGGCTGGCGCGCCCCGCCCACGCGGCCTCGCAGCCGCCCAGCTCCGGCACCGCGTCGCGGATCTCGTCGGTGCGCACCGAGACCAGGTGGTGGGGCACGTCGCGCAGCACCGTGCTCAGCCACCACGCCGTGATCTGCGTGAGCACGGCCCCCTTGCCCGGCACCGCCTCGTCCATCACCACGTCGAACGCGCTCACCCGGTCGCTCGCCACGAGCAGCAGCAGCTCGCCGTCGCCGCCGTCGCGCCCCGGCACCGCGTACACGTCCCGGACCTTGCCCCGAAAGAGGAGCGGCAGCGGGATCACACCCGCACCTCGCCGCCCTCGCCGCCTTCGTCGCCGTAGCGCGCCAGCACCGGCTCGACGTGCCCGGCAAGGAACGCGTCGACCTGCTCGGGGGCGCGGCCGACCAGCTTCTCGGGGCGCGCCATCTCGGCGAGCTCGGCGGCGCTGACGCCCAGGGCCTCGTCGGCGGCGATGCGCTCGAAGAGGTCGGCCTCCCCGCCTTCGGTCATGCGGCGGGCGGCGGCGAGCGCGTGGCGCCGGATGCGCTCGTGCGCGTCCTGCCGGTCGCCGCCCCCGGCCGCCGCGTCCATCATGACCGCCTCCATGGCCATGAAGGGGAGGTGCACGGCCATGTTGGCGGCGACCACCCCCGCGTTCACGCGCAGCCCCGACGCCACGTTGCGGGCCAGGATCAGCAGCGCGTCGGTGGCCATGTAGGCGTCGGGGATCGCGACGCGCTTGTTGGCCGAGTCGTCCAGGGTGCGCTCCAGCCACTGGGTGGCGGCGGTGTGCGCCGGATCGGCGGCCAGCGCGATCACGTGGCGGGCCACCGCGCAGATCCGCTCCGAGCGCATGGGATTGCGCTTGTACGGCATGGCCGACGAGCCCACCTGCTCCTTCTCGAAGGGCTCCTCGACCTCGCGCAGGTGCGAGAGCAGGCGGACGTCGTGCGCCATCTTGGAGGCCGAGGCCGCCACCCCGGCCAGGGTGGCGAGGAGCGCCTGGTCGACCTTGCGGGGATACGTCTGGCCGGACACGGGGTAGGCGCCCTCGAAGCCGAGGCGGCGGCAGACGGCGCGCTCCAGGGCGTCGACCTTGGCGTGGTCGCCGCCGAAGAGCTGCAGGAACGAGGCCTGGGTGCCGGTGGTGCCGCGCACGCCGCGCAGCCGGAGCGAGCCCAGCCGGTGCTCGATCTCGTCGAGGTCGAGGAGGAGGTCCTGGATCCAGAGCGTGGCGCGCTTGCCCACGGTCGTGGGCTGGGCAGGCTGGAAGTGGGTGTAGGCCAGCGTGGGGAGGCTGCGGTGGTCGCGGGCGAAGCGGGCCAGGGCGCGGACGGTGGCGACGACGCGGTCCCGCACCAGCGTCATGGCGGCGCGGTGCTGGATCAGGTCGGTGTTGTCGCCGACGAACGCGCTGGTTGCGCCCAGGTGGATGATGCCGCGCGCCGCCGGGGCCGCGTCGCCGAAGGCGTGGATGTGCGCCATGACGTCGTGGCGGAAGCGGCGCTCGTAGCCGTCGGCGGCGTCGAGGTCGATGTCGTCGAGGCGGTCGCGCATCTGCCGTATGGCGTCGGCGGGTATGTCGAGTCCGAGATCGCGCTGCGACTGGGCGAGCGCGAGCCACAGACGACGCCAGGCGCCGAAGCGGAAGCCCGGGGCGAAGATGCGCTCCATCTCCCGGGAGACGTACCGGCCCCCTAGCGGATGCGTGTAGCGGTCGCCGGGTGGGGTGCTCGCGCTCAAGACGCCCACTCCAAAAGACCCGTGCGAACCACGCGCCCGTTGCGCTCGAAGACCAGGACGAACGGACGCGCGCTCTGCTGGGTGCGGCGGAGCGCTTGGGCCGCGTCGCGTGCGGTGCGAAGCCGCGTGTTGTTGACCGCCAGCAGCACGTCGCCGCGCGAGAGGCCCGTGCGGCGGGCGAGCAGCTCGGAGATCTCGACCACCAGCGCCCCCTCGGACGACCCCAGACCGCGTTCGGCCTGAATGCCCGGCGTGACGGTGACGACCTCGAGGTCGCGCAGCAGCTCGACCCTCTCGGCGCTGGCCGACGGCAGCGAGGCGGCCTCGACGAGCACGGCGTCCATGCCCTCGACCCCCAGCTCGATCCGGTCGCCGGCCCGCAGGTCGAGCATCGCCGCAGCGTAGTCGAGCGGGGTGGCCATGCGGTTGCCGCCCGCGCTGAGCAGCCGCGCGCCTGGCCGGATCCCCGCAGCGGCCGCCGGCGAACCGGGGGTGATCCTCGCCACCCTCACGCCCCGCGAACGCCCGAAGTCGTCGGCCTCGACCGCGTCGACGTCGAGCCCGAGCCAGGCCCGGCGCACCTCGCCGTAGCGAGCGAGATCGGACGCGATCCGGAGAGCACGGTCGATGGGGATCGCGAAGCCCAGGCCCTCGCTGCCGCCCGAGCGCGACAGGATCGAGGCGTTGATGCCGATCACCTGCCCGAGCGCGTTCACGAGCGGGCCGCCCGAGTTGCCGGGGTTGATCGCGGCGTCGGTCTGGATCATTCCGAGGTGGAAGCCCTCGTCGTCGTCGCCGGGCACGATGTGCCGCCCGAGCGCGCTCACCACGCCGGCGGTGACGGTGGGCTCGGGGTTCGAGATCAGCCCGCCGAAGGGGTTGCCGATGGCCACCGTCCACTCGCCGATCATCAGATCGCCGGCCGAGCCGAGGGGGGCGACGGGGAGGTCGGAGGCGTTTTGGAGGGAGAGGACGGCGATGTCGGTTGCGGGATCGGAGCCGACAAGACGGGCGGCGAAGTCGCGCGCGTCGGGGAGGGTGACGAGGAGCTCGGTCGCCCCGGCGACCACATGGTGATTGGTGAGCACCGTGCCCTGCGCGTCGATCACGACGCCGGACCCGAGGCCCTGGGTCTCGCGGAAGGGGAGATAGTAGTCGTCGAAGAAGCTCCGGCGGCGGACGCGCTCGCGCCGCCGCACCGCGATGGTGACCACCGCCGGCGCCACGGTCTGCGCCGCCCGGACGATCGCCGTGGTTCGGCCCTGGGCGATGGAGGTCTGCGGGTTGGCGGGCTGCGGGCTGGCGGGCTCGCACCCGGCTGCGAACAGCGCCGCCGCGCCGCAGACGAGCGGAATTGTAAACCACAGTTTACATTTTGTAATGTTGAGTTTACACATTCTGCCTTGTCTTCTGTTCGCCGCCGTACTCCACGCACGCCAGGAAGAGCCCGCCCGGCGGCGCAGGCCGCGAGGTCGTAAGCGAGCCGTCCAGCCCCTCTCCACCGAGCAGCCGACGCATGTCGGCCTCGTCGCGGCGGCCCAGCCCGATGTCCACCATCGTGCCCACCAAATATCGCACCATCCTGTGCAGGAAGCGGTTCGCCGAGATCTCGAAGACGACCCCCAGGTCGTCCCAGCGGCGCCAGCGCGCCCGGGTCACGCGGCACGTGTACCCCCGGTGCGGCTGCCCCGACTTGGCGAACGCGCGGAAGGCGTGCTCTCCCGCCAGGCACTCGGCCGCGCGCGCCGCGGCCTCCAGGTCGACCGGCTGGCAGAGCGGCCAGCACCATCGCCGCTCGAACGGGGACGCCGCCCGGGCGGCGAGGCCCAGCCGGTACCTGTAGCTGCGCGCGGTCGCGTCCCGCCGGGGGTGGAAGCGGTCGTCGACCGCCTCGACGTCCTGCACCCAGACCGCGTCGGGGAGCAGCGCGTTCAGCGACCGCCCCACCTGGGTCGCGGTCCAGCGCGCCGGCATCGCGACCGACGCCACTTGGCCGGTCGCGTGCACGCCGGTGTCGGTGCGCCCCGCGCCCGTCACCACCCGCCGCTCCCCGATCAGCTGCTCGACGGCGCCCTCGATCTCGCCCTGCACGGTGGGCGTGCCGGGCTGGCGCTGCCACCCCCGAAAGGCCGACCCGTCGTAGTGCAGCGTCAGCTTGAAGCGGGTGTCCGGGCGGGTCATCGGGCCGCCGCCTCCGGACGCTCGCGGGGCCGTCCGCAGCCATGGCTCGCGGGCGGCGCGCGGCGGGCGGCGTTGCAATCGCTCATGGCACTAGGTTGTCCCGGCTTCGGCGGTCGGGCAAGGCGGGGTTGGGTGCCCCCGCCGCTTGGTGGGGCAGCCGCTTGCCGCCGTCGCGCCGCCTTGCCCACCTTTCCCCAATCCGCGGCCCACCCCCTCCGCCCACCCCGAGCCCGCCACTCCCGTGACAGACCAAATCGCCGACCTCGTCCCCCTCCTCGCCAAGGTGGTGGAGGGCGAAGATCTCACCGCCTCCGAGTCGGCCCGGGCGTTCGGCCACATCGTCTCGGGCCGCGAGTCTCCGGTGCGCACAGGGGCGCTGCTGGCGGCCATGCAGGCCAAGGGGCTGGCCCCCGCCGAGGTGGCGGGCGGCGTCCAGGCCCTGCGCGCCGCGATGATCCCCGTTGCGGCGCCCGATCCCGGGGAGCTGGTGGACACCTGCGGCACCGGGGGCGGGCGCGTGTCCACCTTCAACATCTCCACCGCGTCGGCGCTGGTCGCGGCGGGCGGGGGGGTCCGGCTGGCCAAGCACGGCAACCGCTCGTTCACGTCGAAGTGCGGCAGCGCCGACGTGCTCGAGGCGCTGGGCGTTTCGCTCGATCTCGCCCCCGAGGGGATGAGCCGGGTCCTCGCCGAGGCTGGGATCGTGTTCATGTTCGCGCCGCTGCTCCACCCGGCCATGCGTCATGTGGCGCCGGTGCGCCGGGCGCTGGGGATCACCACCATCATGAACCTGCTGGGCCCGCTCGCGAATCCGGCGGGGGCGCGGCGGCAGGTCGTGGGCGTCGCCGACCCGGCGTTCCTGGACCTTGTGGTGCGGGCGCTCGCGGAGCTGGGCCACGAGAAGGCGCTCGTGGTGCACGGCGAGCCCGGGCTCGACGAGCTCAGCCCGTGCGGTCCCACCCATGTGGCCGAGCTCGCGAACGGACGCGTGCGCCGCTACGAAGTGACGCCCGAGGAACTGGGTCTGGAGCGCGTTGCGCCCGCCGACCTGGCAGGCGGGGAGCCGGACGAAAACGCGGCGACGGTGCGCGCGGTGCTGACGGGCGAGGAGCGCGGCGCCCCCCGAGACGCCGTGCTGATCAACGCAGCCGCGGCGTTCTGGGTGGCCGACCGCGCGGCCTCGCTCGCGGAAGGTGTGGCCATGGCGGCGGCGTCGATCGACTCGGGTGCCGCGGCGGGCGCGCTCGACCGGCTCGCAGATGCCAGCCGGAGCGCGGCCGCGCCCCGGGGCGCCGTGTAGCGCGGGGGCCGCCCGCCCACACTCTGGCGCCCCGCGATCACGATGGTGGTGTGCGTGCGGCTCTGGTGACCGACTGCGAACATCGTCCTCATCTTCGCCCCCCTCCTACTGGTAGTTGCGCACGAGCCCGACCACGACGCCCTGGATCCGCACGTCGGCGGCGTCTTCGACGATCGGCTGCATGAACTCGTTGGCCGGCTGCAGACGGACGCGGTTGCCGGGCTCGCGGTAGAGCTTCTTGACGGTCGCGGCCTCGTCCCGCACCAGCGCGACCACGGTCTGGCCGTCGTCGGCGGTGTCGCGCGCGCGCACCACAATGTGGTCGCCGTCGCGGATCTGCTCGTCGATCATGGAGTTGCCGACGACGCGCAGCGCGTAGTGGCGGAAGCGCCTCGGGACCATGTCGCTGGGGACCGCCAGGGTCTCGCTGTCCTCGATGGCCTCGATCGGCTGGCCTGCGGCCACGGTCCCCAGCAGTGGGAGCGCGACCGACGGCTCGACCTCGAGCGCCACCTCGATCGAGCGGCTGCCGCGGTACGACTTCCGTATGTACCCCTTGGCCTCCAGATTGGTCAGGTGCTCGTGGACCGTCGCCAGGGACGTGTACCCGAACGCGTGGCAGATCTCCTCGAAGCTTGGGCTGTAGCCGTGCTCTTCGATGAAGTTCCTGAGATAGTCGAGAATTCGCTTCTGCTTCTTGGTGAGCGCCATGGACGGGCCTCCCTTGGACGGAGCGAGCGGTGGAGCGTGAACGTGGCGGGCGGCGGAATGCGCGTGCGGCGTCCGGCGAGTGCGGCGCCCCGCGTGCAGCGCCAACGATACCGAACAGCGACCGAATCATGGTAACCGAAGTTTGACCGAAGTGCAAGTGGGCGCCAGGGCGGGGCGGGCGAGCGGCGCGCCGGCGGGGATCCTGGACCGGATCGTGGCCGCCAAGGCCGACGAGGTGGCCGCCCTCCGCCGCCGCCGGGCCGACCTCCAGCGCGCCGCCGCCGACGCTCCTCCCCCCAGGCCGGTGCTGGGGCCGCTCGGGGCGCGCCCGACCGTGGCCGTCTTCGCCGAGGTGAAGCGCCGCTCTCCGGGGGCGGGCGAAATCGACGCGGGGCTGGATCCGGTGGCGCTCTCGGGCGAGTACGAGGCGGCGGGAGCGGCGGCGGTGAGCGTCCTGACCGACGGGCCCTGGTTCGGGGGCTCGCTCGCCGACCTGCGCGCCGTTCGGGAGGCACGGGCGATTCCGGTGCTGCGCAAGGACTTCGTCATCGACCCGCTCCAGGTCTACGAGGGGCGCGCCGCCGCCGCCGACCTGATGCTGCTGATCGCGCGCATTCTGGGTCCCGCGCTCCTGGCCGACCTCCGGGCCATGATCCACGATCTGGGCATGACCGCGCTGGTCGAGGTCCACGACGAGCGCGAGGTCGAGTCGGCGCTCGAGGCGGGGGCCGGGCTCGTGGGCGTCAACAACCGCGACCTGTCCGTGTTTCGCACCGACCTTGCCGTCACGGAGCGCCTTGCCCCCTACGTCCCGCGCGAGGTGGCGCTCATCTCCGAGAGCGGGATCGCGAACGCCGACGACGTGGCGCGCGTCGCAGCGGCGGGGGCCGACGCCGTGCTGGTGGGCGAGGCGCTGGTGCGCAGCGGCGACCGCAGCCGTCTGGTGGCCGAAATGGCCGCCGTGAAGCGGGTGGAGGGGCGGCGGTGAGCGCGGACGCCGGGCCGCGGGTGCGGGCCAAGGTGTGCGGCGTGACGTCTGCCCGAGACGCGGGCTGGGTGGCCGACGCGGGGGCCGACTACATGGGCGTGATACTAGCGCCGGGCTTTCCGCGCAGCGTGCCCCCCGAACGGGCGGAGCAGATCTACGCGGCGGCGCCTGCACGGAGGGTCGGGGTCTTCGTCGACGCCGAGCCCCGGCACATGGCCGCCGCCGCGCGCGCGCTCGCCCTCGACGTGGTGCAGCTGTCGGGCACGGAGCCGCCCGCCCATGTGGCCGCGCTCGCGGCCCAGGGTCCGTGGCGCGTGTGGAAGACCGTCCACGCCAGGCCCGGCGTGCCCGTCGCGGCGCTCGCCCGGCCCTACGCGGGCGTCGCCCACGGCATCCTCGTCGACGCGTGGGACCCGTCGCGTCCCGGCGGCACCGGGCGAGCGTTCGAGTGGGCCAATGCGGGCAGGGAGGTGCGCGGCGCGATCGGTTCGGCGACCTTCATTGCCGCCGGCGGCATGACCCCGGAGAACGCCGCCGCCGCAGTCGCCGCGCTCGAGCCCGACGTGCTCGACGTCAGCTCCGGGGTGGAATCGACACCGGGCGCCAAGGACCCGGGCCGCGTCCGCGCATTCGTGGAGGCCGTCCGGAGGGGCCGCCAAGCGAGGATGCATGCGGACTGAAGCGCCCGCCGGCGCCGCCGGCACGGCCGAGACGGGGCGATTCGGGCGCTTCGGGGGACGCTACGTTCCCGAGACGCTGATCCCCGCGCTGGACGAGCTCGCCGACGCCTATGCGCAGGCGTCCCGCGACCCAGGCTTCGTCGCCGAGGTGGACCGGCTTGCGGCGGACTACGTCGGGCGACCCACGCCGCTCTACCGCGCGCTTCGCTTTGAAGCACGGGCGCAGGTGGCGCCGGTGTACCTCAAGCGCGAGGACCTCAACCATACTGGCGCACACAAGATCAACAACACCGTGGGACAGGCGCTCCTTGCGAAGCGGATGGGGAAGCCGCGCATCATCGCCGAGACGGGGGCGGGGCAGCACGGCGTGGCCACGGCGACCGCGTGCGCGCTCTTCGACCTGGAGTGCGTGGTGTACATGGGCGCCGAGGACATTGTGCGGCAGTCGCTCAACGTGTACCGGATGGAGCTTCTCGGCGCCGAGGTGCGACCGGTCGACTCCGGGACGCGCACGCTCAAGGACGCCACCAACGAGGCGCTGCGCGACTGGGTGACCTACGTCGACAGCACGCACTACATCATTGGGTCGGTGGTGGGACCGCACCCGTTTCCGCTCATCGTGCGCGACTTCCAGGCGGTGATCGGGCGCGAGGCGCGGCGGCAGATCCTGGAAGTCGAGGGGCGGCTCCCGGCCACGGTGGTGGCGTGCGTCGGGGGCGGCTCGAACGCGATGGGCATGTTCCACGCCTTCGTCGGCGACGAAGAGGTGGCGCTGGTGGGGGTGGAGGCGGCCGGCGAGGGGCTCGGCACGGGGCGGTCGTCGGCGCCGCTGGGCGAGGGCCGTCCCGGGGTGCTGCACGGGTCGCTGAGCTACCTGCTGCAGGACGCCGACGGGCAGGTCGCGCCGGCGCACTCGGTGGCGGCCGGGCTGGACTACCCTGGCGTGGGCCCCGAGCACTCGCACATGCGCGACACCGGGCGGGCGCGGTACGCCAGCGTGGGGGACGAGGCCGCGCAGGCGGCGTTCAGGGAGCTGCCGGGGCTCGAGGGGATCATTCCCGCGCTCGAGACCGCGCACGCGCTGGCCTGGGTGGCCGAAGCGGGGGCGAGGGGCGAGGTCGAGGCCCCGGTGGCGATTTGCCTGAGCGGTCGCGGCGACAAGGACGTGGTGCACGTGGCGGGGCTGGGGGGGTGATGGGGGGCGGGGGCGGGGCGGGCGGGGGCGCGGGGGGCGCGGTGGCGGGCGGGGGTGCGTCGCCGGGCGGCCGCATTGCGGAGCGGTTCGCGGCGCTGGCCGCGCAGGGGCGGGCGGGGTTCGTGCCGTACGTCACGGCGGGCTATCCGACCCTGGACCACACGCGCGACCTGGTGGCGGGGCTGGCGGGGGCGGGGGCGGACGTGATCGAGCTGGGGATCCCCTTCAGCGACCCGATGGCGGACGGGCCCACGATCCAGCGCTCCAGCCAGGGGGCGCTCGACGCCGGAACCACCGTGGGCGACGTCTTCGACGTGCTGAGCGAACTGCGCGCCGCCAGCGAGGTGCCGGTGGTGGTGTTCACGTACCTCAATCCGATCCATGCGCGCGGGGTCGGGAACTTTGTGCGCGAGGCGGTCGAGGCCGGGGCCGACGGGGTGCTGCCCACCGACCTGCCGCTGGGCGCGGACCCGGAGCTCGAAGCGCGCCTTGCCGAATCGCCGCTGGACCTGGTGCGGCTGATCGCGCCCACGACCCGCCCGGCGCGCGTGCGCGAGATCGCCCGGGCCAGCCAGGGGTTCGTGTACTACGTGGCGCGCACCGGCGTCACCGGCGCGCGCCGGGAGTTGCGCGACGAGCTCGCGCGCGAGGTCGCCGCGGTGCGGTCGGTCTCGCCCGTGCCCGTGGCCGTGGGCTTCGGCGTGTCCACCCCCGAGCACGCGCGCGCCGTGGGGGCGGCCGCCGACGCCGCGGTGGTGGGAAGCGCGCTGGTGGACGCGCTCGACGACGGCGGCGTGGACGGCGCCCTCGCGCTGGCGCGCGCGATCCGGGCGGCGCTGGACTACATTTCACCATGACGATCCGGATCCGCCGCCCGCTCGCGACGACCCTCGTGGTCGTGGTCGGGGCGGCCGTGGCGGTGCTGGTGGGTTCCGGGATGGGCCAGTGGGTCCCCGAGGACCGCACGCCCGACGACGGCGCGCTCATGACGCCCGGCGAGGACCGCGTGACCATCGACGTGCGCAACGCCGGCGGGGTGGACGGGATGGCGAGGGCCGCGACCGACCATCTGCGGGCCGCCGGCTTCGACGTGGTGAGTCTGGGCAACGCCGGCGCCTTCGGGCACGACACGACCGTGGTGATCGACCGCGTCGGCGACGGCGAGAGGGCGGCGGCGGTGGCCCTTGCGCTGGGGGTGGCGAGGGTGACAAGCGAGCCCGACTCGACCCTTTTCGTGGACGTGACGGTGCGTCTGGGGTCGGACTGGGCGCCTCCGGCGGGCGCGGAACCGGAGCCGGGGTGGGACCGGGTGGTGGAGTGGTTCCGGGGGCTGGGGGGCGAGCGGTGAGGCGCAGCGCGGCGACGAGCGAAGCAGCCGAGAACGGAGCGAAGCGGTAGCCAATGGCGAAGACGACGCGGGGAGGGCGCAAGCGGGCCCGGGCGGCGGGGGCGAAGGGCGGGGACGCCGCCGGGGAGCAGCGCCCGGGGGGCGAGGGGGGGCGGGGGCGCCAAGGCGGTCTGGGCGAATGGATCAGGTCGCTCGCGGTCGCCTTCGCCATCTTCATCGTCTTCAGGTTCTTCCTGATCCAGACGTTCGTCATCACGTCGGGCTCCATGGAGAACACACTGCTCGTCGGCGACTTCCTGGTGGTGAACAAGGCGGCGATGGGGTCGCGCATCCCGTTCACCGACGTTCGCATTCCGGGCTACGCCGATCCCGAGCGCGGCGACGTCCTGGTCTTCGACCCCCCGCACGAGGACACGCTCATCCTCGTCAAGCGCCTGGTCGGGATGCCCGGCGACACCCTGGAAATGCGCGACAAGGCGCTCCACGTGAACGGTCGGCCGCAGCACGAGCCGTACGCGATCACCTCCCGCCGGCCCGACTACTCCGACCGGGCCATGCTCTGGCAGCAGGACCACCTCGTCGGCGGCCCCAGAGACGACTACGCCCCTTCGCGCGACAACTGGGGACCGATCGTCGTCCCGCCGGGCCACTACTTCATGCTGGGCGACAACCGCGACTCCAGCCTCGACAGCCGCACCTGGGGGCTGCTCGAGCGGTGGCGTCTGGAGGGGCGCGTGTGGGCGATCTACTTCTCGTACAACCGCGGGTCCTTCCGGCCTTTTCCCCTGGTTAGGGAGGTCCGCTGGGGCCGGATCGGCGACCGGGTGCGCTGAGCACCGGCTGCCGCGTCAGCTCGGGGCGCCTGCGGGCACGCAGCTGACCGCACGCGGCGTCGATGTCCCGTCCCCTTGGCTCCCGCACCGCCGCGGCGACCCCCGCCCGCTCCAACCCGTCGCGGAATGCGCGAATCCGGCCCGCGCGGCTCGGCTTCCAATCGACGTGGGGAATGGGGTTGAACGGGATCAGGTTGACGAACGCGTCCACCCGCACGGCCAGCTCCGCCAACCGGGGCAGGAGCTGCAGATCGTCGTTCACGCCCCGGATCATCGTGTACTCGAACGTGATCCGGCGGCCTCCCCGGCGGTTGAACGCCTCGAGGGCCTCCATGAGCTGGTCCAGCGGGTAGCGCCGCTCGAGGGGGATCAGCTCGGCGCGCAGCTCGGAGACGGGCGCGTGCAGCGACAGCGCCAGGCGGAACTGCTCCCTGCGGCGCGCCAGCGCCTCGATCCCGGGCACCACGCCCACGGTCGACACCGTGATCCGGCGCGCCCCCAGTCCGTGTCTGCCGTTCAGGATCGAGAGCGCCGGGAAGACCGCCTTGCGGTTGGCCAGGGGTTCGCCCATGCCCATGAAGACCACGTTGGTCACGGCCCCGAGCCCGCGCTCCCGGGCCCAGCGCGCCGACGCCCGGTACTGGCCCACGATCTCGGCGGTCGACAGCTGCCGCCCGAAGCCCGACCACCCGGTCGCGCAGAAGCGACACTTGAGCGCGCATCCGGCCTGCGAAGAGACGCACAGCGTGAGGCGGTCCCCGGCGGGGATCAGCACGCTCTCGACGACCTCTCCCCCGTCCAGCGTCCAGAGGTGCTTGACCGTTCCGTCGGCCGACTCGGAGACGGTGTCGACGCCCGGCTCGTCCAGACGGAACCGCTCGCCCAGCCCCTCGCGCTCGCGCACTGGCAGGTTGGTCATGTCCTCGAAGGCGCGCGCGTCGCCGCCCGCCAGCCACTCCCCGACCTGCGCGCTGCGGTAGCCCGGCTGCCCGCGAGCCCGGAAGTGGCCGTCCAGGGCTTCGGCCAGCTCGAGCGGGGTCAGCCCCAGCAGGTTCGGGCGCTCCGCGCGATTCGGCAGGCTGGCCGGATTCGGGAGGTTGGCGGACACGGGGCCGGGAGACCTTTCTGGTCGGACGGGTGCGAATGGCGTTGAACGCCCCTTGAAGCGGCGATTAAGTTTACCGCCGGAACATGTCCGGCGCCGCCTCCGGCGCTCCGTGGACAACCCCTTGGTCGCGCCGAGGGCGGCGAGGCGCCCGAGCGCGCCGGAGACTGACTTGTGTCGAGAGCGGAACAGAACGCCACAGCCATGCGCACCGCCGGAGCGGGCGAAGTCGCGCTGAACGACGTCGGCGGCGAGGTCAGGATCGCCGGCTGGGTGCACCGCAGGCGGGATCTGGGGGGGCTCGTCTTCCTCGACGTGCGGGACCGCTCCGGCCTGCTGCAGGCGTCGGCGGGCCCGGACTGGTCGTCGCCGGAAGCCATGGAGGCCGCGCGGGGGGTGGGGCCCGAGGACGTGGTGGCGATCCGGGGGGCGGTGACGCGGCGTCCCGAGGCCGCGCGCAACCCCGACATGGACACGGGCGACGTCGAGGTGCAGGTGGCGGAGCTCGAGGTCCTCAACAAGGCGCGCACGCCTGCGATCCCGGTCCATCTTCCGCCCGAAGAGGAGCTGCCGTCGGAGAAGCTGCGGCTCAGGCATCGCGTGCTCGACCTGCGCCGCCGCGAGCTCCAGTCCAGGCTCGTCCTGCGCCACCGGCTCGTCCTCGCGGTGCGCAACCACTTCCACGAGCACGGCTTCGTCGAGATCGAAACCCCGATGCTGACCAAGCCCACGCCCGAGGGCGCCCGCGACTTCCTGGTTCCGAGCCGGGTCCATCCGGGAGAGTTCTTCGCGCTGCCCCAGAGTCCCCAGATCTACAAGCAGCTGCTCATGATCGCGGGCTTCGACCGCTACATGCAGATCGCGCGCTGCTTCCGGGACGAGGATCTGCGCGCCGACCGGCAGCCCGAGTTCACGCAGATCGACGTCGAGGCGTCGTTCGTGCAGCCCGACGACATCTACGGGTGGTGCGAGGGCCTCATGGCGCGTCTGGCCGAGGTGGCCGGGATCGAGGCGGACACGCCGTTCATGCGCCTCGACTACCGCGACGCCATGGAGCGCTTCGGCAGCGACCGGCCCGACCTTCGCCACGACCTGGAGATCGCCGACCACACCGCGGTCCTGGGCTCGCTCGAGTCCAACATCCTGCGGGGCGCCGTCGATGGCGGCGGCCGAATCCGCGCCCTCCGCCTCGCCGACGGCGCCCAGCTGTCCCGGAAACAGATCGACGCGATCGAGCAGGCGGCCAAGGCGACGGGCGCGCCCGGCCTCCTCTGGGCCAAGATCCAGGAGGACCGCGCCACGGGCCCCCTGGGCCGGTTCTTCCGGGACGACACCCGCGCCCGTCTGGCCCTCTCGCCCGGCGACCTCCTCCTCGCGGCTGCCGGGCCCGACCGCGCGACCTCTCCGGCGCTCGACGCCGCGCGCACGGCCTCGATCGCCGCCCTGCAGCTCCCCAGGGCCACCGAGCACGCGTGGCTGTGGGTGACCGGCTTCCCGGTCTTCGAAGAGGGGGCGGACGGCGCGCTCACCCCCAACCACCACCCCTTCGTCCAGCCCGACCCCGCCGACGCGCACCTCCTCGATTCGGACCCGCTCGCGGTGCGCGGCCTCGCCTACGACCTCGTGTACAACGGCACCGAACTGGGCTCGGGCAGCATCCGCGTCCACGACGCCGACCTCCAGACGCGCATCCTGGGCATGCTCGGCCTCGAGCCCGGCGAGATCCAGACCAAGTTCGGCTTCCTCCTCGAGGCGCTGCGCTCCGGCGCGCCGCCCCACGGCGGCATCGCGCTGGGCATGGACCGCCTCGCGGCCCGCCTTTCGGGCGGATCGAGCCTGCGCGACGTCATCGCCTTCCCCAAGACGACAGCGGCCCGGGCGCTCTTCGAAGGCGCGCCGTCGCCCGTGGCGCCGGACGAGCTGGCCGCGCTCGGACTCTCGGTCGGGGGCGGCGAATGACGAGGGGCGCCCTGGTCGAGCACCACCTGAACGCCGAAGGCGCCGACCACTTCATACTCTCGGGCGTGGGCGACGCGAACTTCCGCGAGCTGGCGTCGCTCTTCGGGGTGCAGGTCGTGCTGCGCGGCGAGCACGTCAAGATCGCCGGCGAGCTCGAGTCGGTCGCGGACTCGGCGCGCGTCGTCGAGCACATGATCGAGCTCGCGCGGCTGGGCAAGGGCTTCCCGGCCTCGGACGTGGCCCGCTTCGCCACCAGCCTCGAGTCGCGCGACGGGCCGGACATCCGCAGCGGCGACGAGCGGCTGCAGATCTCCATTCCGGGGTCGCGCCGGGTCATCGCGCCGCGCTCCGACGGGCAGCGCCGGTACCTCCAGGCCATGGAGGACTCGGACATCGTGATCGGCATCGGCCCGGCGGGGACCGGGAAGACCTATCTGGCCGTGGCGCGCGCCGTCGACGAGCTGTTCCGCAAGCGGGTGAGGAGGGTCGTCCTTGCGCGCCCCGCCGTGGAGGCCGGCGAGAATCTCGGGTTCCTTCCCGGCGACCTGCAGGAGAAGGTGGACCCGTACCTTCGCCCCCTCTACGACGCCCTCGAAGACATGATGCCGGCCGCCAGGGTTCGCAGGGGCATCTCGGAGCGCACCATCGAGATCGCGCCGCTGGCGTACATGCGCGGACGCACCCTGTCGGACGCCTTCGTCATCCTCGACGAGGCCCAGAACGCCACCGCCGCGCAGATGAAGATGTTCCTGACGCGGATCGGGGTGGGCTCCAGGGTGGTGATCACCGGCGACAAGACCCAGATCGACCTGCCGAATTCGCAGGTCTCGGGGCTCGTGCAGGTCGAGGAGATCCTCATGGACATCGACGGGATCGAGTTCGTCCATCTCGACGAGCGGGACGTCACCCGCCACCGCCTGGTCAAGCACATCGTCCGGGCCTATGCGGCGGCAGGCGAGCGCCACCCGGGCGGCCGCGACGATGAGCGCTAGGGGGCGGCGCCGCAGCCTGTTCTCCGGGACCCCCGCGCGCCCCTGGCCCGACGCGGCGGTCCATCACGGCGTGCGCTGGACGCTGCTGCTCGCGCTGGCCGGCGGCCTGGTCCTCCTCTACCCGCCCGACCCCGGCGTCTTCATCGGGCGGCACGAGCTGGGCACGGTCGCCGACCGGGACATCATCGCGGCGAGCGGCTTCGACGTGCCCAAGGCCGCCGACGAGCTGAGGCGGGAGCGGGCCGAGGCGGCCGCGGCGGTGATCCCCACCTTCAACTTCGACGCCTCGGCGAGGGCGGCGGCCCTCGAGGCGCTGGCCGCGTTCTTCGCGCGCGTCGATTCGGCCGCGGCGGCGTCGGGGGTGGTCGGCGTCGCGGGCGTGCTCTCGGCCGCCGGAATCGACGCGACCCCGGAGCAGACCGAGGCGCTGGCCGACGCGGGCCGCGCCCGGGCCGTGTACGGGAGCGCGACCGGGGCCGTCGAACGCCTGGTGGAGCGGGGCGTCATGGCCCCGGGCGCGGCGTCCGAGGTCACCACCGACTCGATCCGCGTGTCGAGGGGGGGCGCCGAGACGCTGACGCCCCGCAGCTCGGTCCTGTCGGGCCGCGAGTTCTACGAAGCCGCGCTCGCCGGCCGCGAGGGGGGCCCCGAGACCGAGGGTCCCGAGACCGAGCTGCTGCCGCTGATCCTGGCGCGCTACATGGTCCCGAGCC
This sequence comes from Longimicrobiales bacterium, assembly GCA_965221535.1. GTDB lineage: Bacteria > Gemmatimonadota > Gemmatimonadetes > Longimicrobiales > Gaopeijiaceae > Bin94. The sequence continues at coordinate 1,459,167 of OZ244894.1, forward strand.
TGGTTCCGGACGCGGCGCGCATCGGGCGCGACCGGGCCCAGGCGCGCGATTCGGTCGCGGTCACGGCCGCGCGCGTGCTGCAGGGCGAGGCCATCGTGCGGGCCAACGACCCCGTGGGGCCCGCCGAGCTGCACAAGCTGGACGCGTACCGCAGCCACCTTCGCGCCAGCGGAACCAGCGTGGACGAGTCGAACCTGAGCGCGGCGTTCGGCGGCTTCGTGCTCAACGCGATCCTGCTCTCGATCTTCGGCTTCCTCATCTTCTTCTTCCGGCCCGACATCTACGCCGAGTTCCGCGACCTGCTCGCGCTCGCCGCGATCGCGGCCATCTACTTCGGCGGCGCCTTCTTCGTGGCCGGGGCGGCCGCGTTTCCGGGGGCCGCGCTACCCACGGTGTTCGTCACGGTGGTGCTCGCCATAATGTGGGACGGGCGGCTCGCGCTGCTCACCGTGCTGGTGCTGTCCGCCCTGACCGCCGCCCAGGAGCCCTTCGCGACCGCCGACACCTTCCTCGTCGCGCTCGCGGGCGGCGGCGCGGCCGCGCTCGCGGTGCGGGGCTACCGCCGCCCCTCGCAGATCTGGCGGTTCATCGCGATCACCTTCGGCGCGTACGCCCTGGCGCTGGCGGCGGTGTACCTCAGGGGCGCCGAGTTCGAGCTCCCCACCACGGCCCTGTGGGCGCTGTCGGGCACCGTGATCTGGGCCATCCTCGGCATCGGCTTCCTGCCCGTCTTCGAGTGGCTCACCGGCATCGCGACCGACCAGACGCTGGCCGGCCTGGCCGACCCCAACCGCCCGCTCATCAAGCGGCTGGCCGCCGTGGCCCCGGGCACCTACGCGCACACCGTCCAGGTCGCCAACCTGGCCGAGTCCGGCGCCGACGACATCGGCGCCAACGCCATCCTGTGCCGCGCCGGAGCGTACTATCACGACGTGGGCAAGATGGTCAGCCCCGAGTTCTTCATCGAGAACCAGCGCGGCGACAACCCGCACGACGAGCTCGACCCCGAAGCCTCGGCCGCAATCGTGCGCGGCCACGTCGTCGAAGGCGTGAAGATGGCGAGGAAGGAGAAGGTCCCCGCAGTGCTGATCGACTTCATATCGGAGCACCACGGCGACCAGACCATCGGCTTCTTCTTCCAGCGGGCCGCCGACGCCGCCGAGCGCGAGGGCCGCGAGCCGCCCGATCCCGCCAAGTTCCGCTACCCCGGGCCGCGGCCCCGCACGCGCGAGACCGCGATCCTCATGCTGGCCGACTCGGTGGAATCGGCGGCCCGGGCCCTCAAGGAGCCCACGCCGGACCGCATTTCGCTCCTGATCGAGGAGATCTTCGCCACCAAGCTCGAGCGCGGGCAGCTCGACCGCGCCGGGCTCACCCTGCGCGACCTGACGCTCCTCAAGCGGCGCTTCGGCAGGATTCTGGGCGGCATCCACCACCGGCGCATGGACTACCCGGGCACGCGGCACCTGACCGCCGGGAGCGCGCCGTGATCACCATCCACGTCAACGCCCCGGACCACCATGGCGTGCCGCGCGAGCTGATCGACCGGGCGCTCCGCGAGACCCTGCGGCGCGAGGGCGTGCGCCGGGCCGAGCTGTCCGTCACCTTCGTCGACGACCCCGAGATCTCCAGGCTCCACCAGCGCTATCTCGGGCGCGCCGGCCCCACCGACGTCATCTCGTTCGCCCTGCACGACGAGAACGACGACCCGCTGGGCGACATCTACGTCGGCCGCGAGCAGGCGCTCAGGCAGGCGGTCGAGGCGGGGGCCGCGCCCGACCTCGAGCTCGCGCGGCTGGCCGTGCACGGCGCGCTGCACGTCCTGGGACACGACCACGACGACGGCCCGCAGCGGCAGTCCAGCGAGATGTACCGCGTGCAGGAGGCGGTGCTCGACCGGGTGGCGTCGCCGTGAGCGCCGAGAAGACCCCCATCGCGGTCGACGCCGCGAAGCTCGAGGACCTGCGGGCCCTCGCGCAGAGCGAGGACCCCATCGAGCTTCCCGACTGGGTCGCCGGGATCCACCCCTCCGACATCGCCGACCTCGTGGCCTCGGTCGACTCCGAGGCGCAGCAGCTCGAGATCATCGAGGCGCTCCCCGACGAGGTCGCCTCGGAGACGCTCGCCGAGATGGAGCAGCACGAGGACCGGGCCGAGCTCCTCTCGGCGCTCGACGCCAGCCGCGGCGCGGCGCTGCTGCAGGAGCTCGCAGACGACGACGCCGCCGACCTTTTGGGCGAAATGGCGCCCGACGCGCGCGACCGCATGCTCGCCTCGATGCCCTCGGTCGAGGCGGGCGAGATCCGCGACCTGCTGCGCTACGACGAAGAGACCGCCGGCGGCCTCATGACCACGGCCCTGGTCGCCGTGGCCGCCGAGTCCAGCGCCTACGACGCGATCGCCGAGATCCGCAGGCAGGGCCGCGAGATCGAGGACTTCTACTCGGTCTTCGTGGTCGACGCACTCAACCGCCTGCGCGGCACGGTGCCCCTGGTCGACATCATCCTCGCCGACCCGGACGCCCCGATCGAGTCGCTCGTCGAGCCCATCGTGGCGGTCGCCCGCCCCGACACCGACCAGGAGGAGGTGGGCAGGGTCATGGGGCGCTACCACCTCGCCAGCCTTCCGGTCGTGAGCGACGAGGGCTCGCTGCTCGGCCAGGTCACCTTCGACGACGCGATCAGCGTGATCGAGGCCGAGACCACCGAGGACATCCTCCGCCTGGCGGGCGTCTCCGACGAAGAGGAGCTGCAGGCGGGGTGGCTCGAATCGGTGCGCTCGCGGCTCCCCTGGCTGACCCTCAACCTGGTCACCGCCGGACTGGCGGCGTCGGTCATCCTCAGCTTCGAGGCCGCCATCGGCGAATGGACCTTCCTGGCCTTCCTCATGCCGGTCATCGCGGCGCTGGGCGGCAACAGCGGCACCCAGGCGCTGGCGGTCACCATCCGGCGCATCGCGGTCGGCGACGGCCTCGGGCCCAACCACTTCGAGGCGGTGGGCAAGGAGGTGCTGGTCGGCCTCCTCAACGGCTTCGTCCTGGGCGCCATCTTCTCGCTGTTCGCCTTCTTCTGGGAGGGGGGCGATCCGCGGGTCGGCCTCGTGGTGCTGGCGGCCATGTGGTCCAACATCATCGTGGCGGGCTTCGCGGGCGCGCTCGTCCCGACCGTCCTCGACCGGCTGGGGGCCGACCCCGCCGTCGCCTCGTCGGTCTTCGTCCACACGCTGACCGACCTGGTGGGCTTCGTCATGGTCCTGGGCCTGGCCAGCGCGCTGCTGGCATGACGACCTCGGGGCTGCGCCGCCTTGCCGACGACTTCCGTCAGGGCAGGCGCCCCGCGCTGGCACGCGCCATCTCGATGTCGAGGGGGGCCGCGCGGGGGTGGCCGATCTCCTCAACCAAGTCCTGCTCGTCGAACCGCGCGCGCGCCGCATCGGGATCACCGGGCCGCCGGGCGCGGGCAAGTCCAGTCTGGCGACGCTGCTGGCCAAGCTGCTGCGCGAAGCCGGCGAGGACGTGGCGATCGTGGCCGTCGACCCCACGTCGCCGTTTTCGGGCGGGGCGCTGCTGGGCGACCGAATCCGCATGAACGACCTCGCGCTCGACCCCGGCATCTTCATCCGCTCCATGGCCACCCGCGGTTCGCTGGGGGGGCTGGCCGCGACCACGCGCGAAGTCATCGACCTGCTCGACGCGTTCGGGTTCGCCAACGTGATCGTCGAGACCGTGGGCGTGGGGCAGACGCAGCTCGAAATCCAGGCCGCGACCGACACGACCGTGGTGGTGCTGGTTCCCGAGTCCGGCGACGGAATCCAGGCAATGAAGGCCGGCCTCATGGAGATCGCCGACGTGTTTGTGGTGAACAAGAGCGACCGCGTCGGCGCCGACCGCCTTGTCCGCGAGATCGGCCAGGCGCTAATGCTGCGAGCCGGGCGGGCTTCGCACCACCACCATGGCCATCACGGCGTCGACCTCACGCGCGTCTCCGGCCCAGAAACGGCTTCGAGCGGGGGTGCGTACCGGGATGCGTCCGCCTCGGCCAAGCCCGTCCCAGGCCATCCTGCGGCCCCCCAGGGGCATTCTGCGGCGGCTGCGCCGCCGCCCGCCGCCCCACACTGGGAGATCCCCGTGCTCAAGACCTCGGCCGGGCGCGGCGAGGGCATCGACGAGCTCCTCGCGGCGGTGCGCTCGCACGGCCGCCACCTGGCCGACTCGGGCGCGCTCGCCGAACGCCGCGCTGGGCGCGCGCGGGGGCGCATCCGCGATGTCGTGGAGCGCGACCTGCTGCGGCGCGCGGACCGCGTCCTGGCCACCGACCCGCGCCTCGACGACTGGGTGCGCGACGTGACGGCGGGTCGCGCCACCGCCTACGGTGTGGCGCAGCGGCTGATCCCCACCATATTGAAGGGCAAGGAGCGACCCCATGGCGACCACTGAATCACGCCTCGGCGACCGCGTCCGCGATCGCGACCGCCGACGCGACGGCGAGAGCGACCGCGACCGCCTGGTCGACGAGATCGAGCGCCGTCAGCGCGAGCTCGAGCGCCTGAACGCCGAGCTGGCGGCCTGGGAGGCGACCGCCGAGGGCGCGCCCGCGCGGCTTCCCTCGTTCACCTCCGTCTCGGGCCGCGAGGTCGACGCCCTCTACACCCCCGACCATCCGTCGGGCGGCTACGTCGACAAGCTGGGCGTTCCGGGCGCGTTCCCCTACACGCGCGGCCCCTACGCCACCATGTACCGCACCCGGCTGTGGACCATGCGCCAGTTCGCCGGGTTCGCAACCGCCGAAGAGACCAACCGGCGCTACAAGTACCTGCTCGACAACGGCCAGACCGGCCTGTCGGTCGCCTTCGACTTCCCCACGCTCATGGGCTACGACAGCGACCATCCGCGCTCGCTGGGCGAAGTGGGCGTCTGCGGGGTGGCCATCTCGTCGCTCGCGGACATGGAGACGCTCTTCGACGGCATCCCGCTCGACAAGGTGTCGGTCTCGAAGACGATCAACGGGCCGGCGATCATCCTGTTCTGCTTCTACGTCGCGGCCGCCGAGCGGCAGGGCGTCTCGCCCGACCGCCTGCGCGGCACCGTGCAGAACGACATCCTCAAGGAGTACCAGGCGCAGCACGCGTGGGTCTTCCCGCCCGAGCCCGCGCTCAGGCTCATTCTGGACATGTTCGAGTGGTGCTCCGAGCACGCGCCCCGCTACAACCCCATCTCGATCTCGGGCTACCACATCCGCGAGGCCGGCGCGACCGCCGGCCAGGAGCTCGGGTTCACCCTCGCCAACGGCTTCGAGTACGTGCGCCGCGGGATCGAGCGCGGCCTCGACGTCGACGCCTTCGCGCCGCGCCTCTCGTTCTTCTTCGACGTGCACAACGACTTCTTCGAAGAGGTCGCCAAGCTCCGCGCCGCGCGGCGGATCTGGGCGCGCCGCATGCGGGACGAGTTCGGCGCCCGCAACCCGCAGTCGTGGCGGCTGCGCACCCACGCCCAGACCGCGGGCGTCACCCTGACCGCGCAGCAGCCCGAGAACAACATCGTGCGCGTGGCGTACCAGGCGCTGGCCGCCGTGCTGGGCGGCACCCAGTCGCTGCACACCAACTCCATGGACGAGACCCTGGCGCTGCCGACCGAGAAGGCGGTGCGCATCGCGCTCCGCACGCAGCAGATCCTCGCCTTCGAGACCGGCGTGCCCAACACCATCGACCCGCTCGCGGGCTCGTACTACGTCGAGGCGCTCACCGACCAGCTCGAAGCCGAGGCCCACGACATCTTCGAGCGCATCGAGGGGCAGGGCGGCGTGGTTCCCGGCATTGAGAACGGCTGGTTCCAGCGCGAGATCGCCAACTCCGCCTCGCGCCAGCAGGCCGAGATCGAGGCCGGGATGCGGACCGTGGTCGGCGTCAACCAGTTCACCGGCGGCTCCGAGCGCATCGAGATCGACACCCTGCAGATCGACCCCGACGTGGAGCGGCGCCAGCGCGAGAAGATGGCGAAGCTGCGCGCCGACCGGGACGACGAGCAGGTCGCCGCAACGCTGGGCCGCCTGCGCGCCGCAGCCGCCGACGGCGCGAACACGGTGCCCTTCATCCTCGACTGCGCCCGCGCCTACTGCACCCTCTACGAAATCCGCGCCGCCATGGAGGACGTGTTCGGCGCGTACAGGGAGCCGGTGTTCTTCTAGGAGTGCTGGCCACCCACCCCAGCCTCCACCATATTCAAGCCCAAGCCCGAGCCCGCGGCCCAGCTGGCTTCGCGGCCCTGGACCGGTGTCTCGTCGCAAGGGGGAGTCGTGGTAGCAGAGCTGGCGCTGATCGCGCCCCTCGCATGGTTGGCCCCGCAGGAAGTGCTGGGCGGGCCCGGCGTGCGGCCGAGCCCCGGCGACCGTCCGGCGAGCGCGGTCTACAACGGGCTCGAAGGGCAGCTCGACGTGGTGCCCGCGCGGGTGGCGAATCCGGCAATCGAGATCGACGGGCGGTTGGACGACGCGGCCTGGGCCGAGGCGGCGCTGCTCACCGGGTTCTCGCAGTTCGACCCGGTCGAGGGCATACCGGGCTCGCAGGAGACCGAGGTGCTGCTGCTGATCTCGGACGACGCGGTCTACTTCGGGGTGCGGGCGTTCGACGACGACCCGGGCGGGATCCGGGCGACGATGGGCGAGCGCGACACGTTCTACCGCAGCGAGGACTACATCCAGTTCGTGCTCGACACCTTCAACGACCAGCGGCAGGCGTACTCGATCGTCGTGAACCCGCTGGGCGTGCAGCAGGACGGGCTGTGGATCGAGGGCAGGGTGGGGCGCTTCGGGCGGAACTTCGGGCCGCCGATCGACTGGAACCCCGACTTCGTGTGGGACTCCGAGGGCCGGGTCGAGGACTGGGGCTACGCGATCGAGGTGAAGATCCCCTTCAAGAGCATCCGCTTCCCGGAAGCGGACGACCAGGACTGGGGGCTGCACGTATTCCGCAAGATCCAGCGCTCGGGCTTCGACGAGTCGTGGGCGCCGGTCACGCAGGACGTCGCCAACCGGCTCACGCTCGCGGGCTCGCTCAACGGGCTGCGCGATCTCGAACGCGGCCTCTTCCTGGAGGTGAACCCGGTTCTCACCGGGACGCGGCAGGGGACCTTCGACGCAGGCGCAAACGCATTCGCGCGGGAGCCGGTGAGCGGGGAGTTCGGCCTTAACGCCAAGTACGGGCTCACTTCCAACCTAACGCTCGACGCGACGTACAACCCCGACTTCAGTCAGGTCGAGGCCGACGCCGGGCAGATCGCGGTCAACGAGCGGTTCGCGCTCTTCTTCGAGGAGAAGCGCCCGTTCTTCCTGGAGGGGACCGAGATCTTCACAATGCCGAAGAATCTGGTCTACACGCGCAGCATTGTGAACCCGGTGGCGGGTGCGAAGTTGTCGGGCAAGGCGGGCGCCTTTCAGCTGGGATACCTGGGCGCGGTCGACGAGCTTGGCAGTTCAGGCGAGCCTGCCCGGAGGCCCGTGGTCAATTTGCTGCGGGCAAGGCGGGATCTTGGCGGCGCCTCGACGCTGGGCATGGTGTACACCGACCGCACCACGCATGGCGACGAGTACAACCGCGTGCTCGGCTTCGACGGCAGGTTCGTGCTGCGGCGCAGCTACACGCTGACCATGATCGGCGCGGGGAGCCGCACCGCCGCGCCCGGGTCGGATCCCGAGACGGGAAGCTACCTGGCGCTGCAGTTCGAGCGCTCGAGCCCCACCTTCACCTTCAACCTCGACCTCGAAGACGTCGCCCACGGCTTCGACGCGGGGAGCGGGCTGATCCCCCGGGTGGGCGACACCCGCCTGCAGTCGCGCATCGAGTACAACTTCCGGGGCGAGCCCGGCGCGCTGGTCGAGCAGTTCCGGCCCGGCGTCGACGCCTCGTTCTTCTGGGACCACGACGCGTTCTGGGGGCGCCGGCTCTTCGAGGAGTCCGAGGTCCGGTACGGGATCACCACCTCGTTCCGCAACAACATCACCGTGCTGCTGGCCGCCACCTCACGGCGCTACGACTTCGGCGCCGCCGACTACGACGGGCTCTTCGTGGAGGGCGCCCCCGGCGGCGGCCCCGGCGGCGAGACCCCGTTCGTCGCCGACCAGGACCCGTTCGGCCTCCTGCACGGGGTCGGCGGCTTCGTCTGGTTCAACAGCTGGGAGCTGCTGCGCGGGCGGGTGCGCTGGGGCTACAGCCAGAACGCCGTCTTCGATTTGCGGTACGGCGTGCCGATCGAGGTGGGCGTCGGCTGGGACGCCGACATGGCGCTGTACCTGGTCCCCACGCGCCACCTCTCGGCCGAGCTGGGGCTCCGCTACCAGAGCCTCGCCCGCGAGCGCGACGGCACGCTGGCGCTCGAAGCCGTGATCCCGCGCATCAAGACCCAGTACCAGTTCAACCGGGCGCTCTTCGTGCGGGCGATCGTCGAGTACGGCGCCCAGATGCGCCAGGATCTGACCGATCCGGCGACGGGCAGGCCGCTCCTGGGGTGCGATTCGGGCGGCTGCTCCGCGCGAAGCGGCTCCGACTCGAACGACTTCGGGATCGAGACGCTGCTCAGCTACGAGCCCACCCCCGGCACGGTGTTCTTCCTGGGCTACTCGCGCCAGATGGAGGACACCGGGCGGCTGCGGTTCCGCGACGTGCGCCCCACCGCCGACGGGCTGTTCGCCAAGGTCAGCTACCGGTTCAGGCGGTAGTCCGCCGGCCAGCAGCATCTCGGTCGCCGACCGGCCCACGCCCGAGTTGGCCCCGGTGACCACCGCGACCTGGCCGCGCAGCGGACCGGTCAATGCGCGTACCCGCCGAAGTGCTCGGCGAACCACGCGAACATGCGCTGCCAGTGGTCCGAGAAGTCGGCGGCGGTGCTGGCGCGTCCGGCCCCGTGGCCGCCCGCGGTGTAGTGCACCCACACCACCTCCTTGCCCAGGCGGCGCAGCGCGTAGTACATCTCGCGCTGGTTGGTGGCCGGCACGTTCCAGTCGCCCTCGCCCGAGAGCATCAGCAGCGGCGTCTCGATGCGGTCGGCGAACATGACCGCCGAGTGCTCGATGTACTTGTGCGGCTGCTCCCACAGCGTGGCGCCGATGCGGTCCTGCCCGACCTCGGCGGCGGCGTAGTTGCGCGTGGTGATCTTCGGCGAGTCCCCCAGGAACGAGATGATGTTCACCTTGCCCGAGACGTTCGCGGCGGCCGCGAAGCGGTTCGTCTGCGTGATCAGCAGATTGGTGGCGTAGCCGCCGTAGCTCTGCCCGTACACGCCGACCCTCTCGGGATCGACCAGCCCGCGCTCGATGATCTTGTTGATCGCGTTGGGCACCGCCTTGAGCCACGCCTCGCCGGGAAAGCCCTCTTCGAAGCGCACCGACGGGCGGAACCCGAACCACCCCTGGGCGGCGATCAGGTTCATGTTCTCGTTGAAGCCGTTGTCGAAGAACTGCTCGTAGATCTCGGCCACGAGCGGATAAGTGCGCCCGGGCTCGTAGCCGACCGGGTAGTACAGGATGCCGTACAGCGTGTTGCCGTCGACGTCCAGGAACTCCACGAGCTCGCTGCGGGTGAGGGCGACGCCGTCGAGCTGCGGGTTGGCGTCGGTCAGCTGCCGGGGCGCCGACAGGTCGCCGGGCGCGGTCCAGATCTCGTCGGGGCGGTCGCCGTCGGACATGGCGTACACCACCGTGGCGCCGTCGTCGGAGATGTTCCACGAGCGGTAGAGGCTGCCGTCCAGCGCCAGGGTGTCGACCGCGCCGGTCGCCGCGTCCATGCGCATCAGGCCGCGCTGCCAGCGGTCCCGGGCCGAGTGGCTGAAGTGCAGGCGGCGTCCGTCGTCGCTCCACCCCAGGACCTGGCGGCGGGGGCGGGCGTCTTCGTCGTCCTCCAGCTCCAGGATCGTGCGCAGGTCGCCGCCTTCGAGCTCGAGGACGTGCCACGCGTTCTGCGAAGTCAGCAGGAGCGCGTCGCCCGAGGGGCTCCAGCGCTCAACCGAGAAGCGGATGCGGGCCGAGTCGGCGTCGGCGTCGTCGGCGTCGGGGGCTTCGGCGTCCGGCGCGCCGGCGTCCGAGCTGCTTGCGGCCGGGTCCGGCTCCGGCTCCGGGCCGCGGTGCCCCTCGGTCACGTCGACCGCTTCGGCCTCGTCGAGCCGCCGCACGAACACCGACCCGCGCTCGCTGTAGGCAAAGGCGTCGCGCGCCTCGCTCCAGACCACGTTCATGCGCTCTTCGCCCGTGTCGCGAAGCAGTTCGGGCTCCGCGCCGTCCGCAAGCTGGAGCCGGAAGAGCGCGTAGTCCGTCCCGTCGCGCCGCGTGTACGAGGTCTTGGTGCGCGTCGCAGTCGCGTACGTGACGTAGGACCCGTCGGCCGAGAATCCCAGCCCCGTTGGCGTCGCGTCGCTCAGTATTTCTTGCACGCCGCCGTCTTCTGTGGAGACGAGCGCGACGATCTGGCGCGCGGCGATGTTCCTCACGCGGTCCCAGGCCAGGAAGTCGTTGCGGGAATCCTGCACGATGACCGGCGCCTCGGTCAGAGCCTCGAAGGCCGCGCGAGCCTCGGCGGCCCACCCGGCGGGGCGCAGGCCCAGCAGCACGGCGCGCCCGTCGGGAGCCCACACGAGCGGCGACGACGACGCGATCTCCTTGTCGGTGCCGAGCGCGACCGTCTCGGCGCGGCCCGAGCCCGCGTCGAAGATCCGGAGCCGGTACGCCCCGTCCTCGACGGCGAAGTAGGCCAGCCGGTCCCCGCCCGGCGACCACTCGAAGCCGCGCAGCTGCGCCGGCTCCTCGTGCACCCATGTGCGCGCGCCGTCGCCCGTGTCGATCACCATGAGCCGGGTCGAGACGGGCGAGATGTAGGTCGGGTCGCCGTACCGCCCGTGGTCGACGTCGGTGCGGTCGCGCCGGGTGCGCACGGTCGCGGCCACGCGGGCGCCGTCGCTGGTGACCGCCGCGATGCCGACGCCCCGCACGTCGAGCGCCACCTCGGGCGTGAAGAGGCGCTGCTGGGCGGCTGCAGGTGGCGCGGCCACGGTGGCCGCGACGGCGAGCAGCCCGCAGACCATTCCCGCGCCTGTGCGGGAGGCTGGGCTGCGGGGTGCGGGGGCGAACGGGGGCGCGGGGGGGCGCTCCTGCTCTACGGTGCGCTCTTCCGCAGCGAGGATCCACAAGCCCGGCGCAACCACCAGAAACGCAGCCGCCCACACCCAGTAGCCCACCAGAAGGCCTGTCACGGTGTTGGATCCGGCCACCCAGATCGGCCAGTACACGAGGTTGAGGACACCGGCCACGCCCACCGCCACAGGCAGCCAGCGGCCCACGACCCGCGTCTCGCGCCACTTCGGCCTCAGCGTCGCCACGCTGGCGAGCATGAGAAGGTTGGTGAGCGCGCTCGCCCTGCCGGTCATGTCCCCCCAAAACAGCGCCATGAGGAAGGCTTCCGCGCCGAGGTTCGCACTGCCCTGGGCGACGCCCCCCTGGCTATAGGTCGGCAAGACGAACGCAAGGGCGAACACCGCCCACGCGGCGTACACCGCCCGGCGCAACTGCTTCTCGTTGATTTGCATCTGGATTCCCTCCGTTAGGTTGTTGCGGCTTCGACGCCAGCTCCTGGTTCGACGCCGACTCTGCCCTCGCCAGATGCCTACCAAAGCTTCGCTGCGGACGCGCCGTGCGCAAACGTCGGCCGATGTGGGTTACCTTCCAATGCATGCCCGTGACATCCTCGGATTCGTGCGTCAGGCGCTGGCCGACATCTGAACACGTCCTTACCGCCTTCGAGGGGTGGGCGCGCTCCCAGGCGGATGCCCGGCCCGAGCTTGTAGCTCTGGGCTATTTCGGGTCCCATGCCCGGGGGGACACGGGATTCGGTACACGGTGCGGGAATGGGACCGGCTGCAGCGGCGGGGCGGGCGCTTCGCTCAGATGCTGAACGACGAAGCCGTCTGGGTGATCGGATCGGCGCCTTGAGGCCGACGGCGCCGACAGGCCCGCAGCCTGGCGATTGACACTGTTTCCGGGCCGGGCGAAGTTCCGAATCCACCGCACCGCGCCCAGTAGGTCGAAGAGGGAGTCGAGGAGCACATGCTGAAGTCATTTCGCGTCCGGCTGATCGTCATTCTGGCGGCGCTGGGCATCGCGATCGGATACTACGTCACCGAGGGTCTCAAGCTCGGGCTCGATCTGCAGGGGGGCGTGCACCTCGCGCTCGAGATCGACGACCCCCACGGCACCCTCACGCCCGAGGCCAGGGAGAGCGCCATCGAGCGCGCCGAGCGCATCATTCGCACGCGCATCGACGAATTCGGCGTCGAGGAGCCGCTGGTCCAGCGGAGCGGCTCGGACCGGCTCATCGTCGAGCTGGCGGGCCTGGACGACGAGACCAGGGCCAAGGAGCTCATCAACCAGCAGGCGTTCCTCGAGTGGAAGCTGGTTTTGCCGACCACGGACGTCGACCAGGCGCTGGAGCGGCTGGACCGGGCCGTCGTGGTCGCCCTGGGCGCGGAGACGCTCCGGGAAATGGGACGGGACACCGAGGCGGGCGAGGCCGGCACATCCTCGATCGAGCAGCTGCTCTTCAACACGGAGCCGGATTCGGCGCAGGCGGAGGACAGCGCGGCGGCGGGCGACCCGGCCGATGCCGCGGCCGCCGATGACGCCGCCGCCGCGGACGAGGCCGACGAGGACGAGGGCGAGGTCAACTTCCGCCCCTTCTCGGGTCTCCTCAACACGGGCGACGTCGGGACCTACCTGGTGGACGCCGAAGACTACGACGACGCCACGATGTTCATGGCGCTGCCCGAATTCCAGCGGGCGCTCCCGCGCGGAGTCAGCCTGCAGTGGGGCTGGGACTCGATCCCGCGCGCCGCCAGGTTCTACCGCGAACTCTACGTGCTCGAAGAGGACGCCTTCCTCACCGGCGACCAGCTCGAAGACGCGACCGCGAACCGCGACCAGCAGTTCAACCAGCCGCAAGTGCTATTCGAGCTGAACCGGCGCGGCGGCCGCGACTTCCAGCGCCTGACGGCGGCCAACATCGGCAACCGGATCGCGATCGTGCTCGACGGCGAGGTCGTGAGCGCGCCGGAGGTGCGCGACCGCATCGGGGCGCGCGGCAGCATCGATCTGGGCACCGCGGACATGTCCGAAGCCACCGATCTGGCGCTCGTCCTGCGCGCCGGGGCGCTGCCCGCCCCGCTGACCATCGTGGAGGAGCGAGGAGTCGGCCCGTCGCTGGGCGCGGACTCGATCGAACAGGGGCGGACCGCCGGGATCGTGGGCGTGCTCGCGGTCCTGGTGATCATGATGGTCTACTACAGGGTGGCGGGGATTCTGGCCGTCGTTGCGCTCGCGATCTACCTGATGCTGGTTCTGGGCGGCCTGTCGGCGCTGAACGCGACGCTCACGCTGCCGGGGATCGCGGGGCTGATCCTGTCCATCGGGATGGCGGTCGACGCCAACGTCCTCATCTTCGAGCGCGTGCGCGAGGAGCTGGAACGAAGGCGCGCGCCCCGAACCGCGGTCGAGGAGGGATTCAGCAACGCGCTCTCCGCGATCGTCGACGCAAACATCACCACGCTCATCACGGGTCTGATCCTCTTCCAGTTCGGGACGGGACCGGTGCGCGGGTTCGCGGTCACGCTTTGCATCGGCATCGTGGCCTCGTTCTTCTCGGCGCTCTACGTGACCCGCACGCTCTTCCTGATCTACCTCACGCGCAAGCGCGGGTCCGACCCCATCAGCATCTAGCTACAGCATCCAGCGCCGGCAACGCCGGCTCGCCCAGCAACAGGGACAAACCAGCCATGTGGCTCTTTCACGACGCGAAGTTCGGATTCATCAACATGCGCCGGAAGGCGTACGTCGTTTCGGCGACCGTTCTGGCGGTGGGGGTGGCGGCGATGGCCATCAACGTCGTCGGCATCGGCTCGTGGCAGAACTACGGGGTCGACTTCACCGGGGGCGTCCTGCTGCAGGTCTCCTTCGATCCGCCCACCGACGACACCCAGCTGCGCGACGCGCTCGGCGGCGTGCAGGCCCCCCCCATCACGAGCTTCGGCTCCGAAGGCGACTATGTGATCCGGGCGCCGGTCGAAGAGGGCGTCGGCATCGACGTGGTGGCCGCGGGCTTGGCGGAGCAGATCGCCGCGACCTACGGCGAGGACGGCTTCGAGGTGGTGCGGACCGAATCGGTCGGCGCCAAGATCGGCGAAGAGCTGCAGGGCAGAGCGGCGCTGGCCATCCTCTTCTCCCTGCTCCTGACGCTGCTCTACATCGCAATGCGCTTCGAGCTGCGCTTCGGCGTGGCCTCCGTGATCGCCACCACGCACGACATCATGATCGTCCTCGGGCTGCTCGCGCTCTTCCGCGTCGAGATATCGCTGCCGACGGTCGCGGCGCTGCTCACGATCGTGGGGTACTCGCTGAACGACACGATCGTCGTGTTCGACCGCATTCGCGAGAACCTCAATGCGCGCGGCGGGCGGCGCGAGGACCCCTACAAGCTCGTGAACCGCTCCATCAACGAGACGCTCCCCCGCACGGTCCTCACGTCCGGGACCACGCTGGGCGTGCTGTTGTCCCTGCTGGTGCTGGGCGGGGCCGTCATCCGGGACTTCACCATGGTGCTGATCCTGGGCGTTCTGATCGGGACGTACTCTTCCATCTTCATCGCGTCTCCCGCTCTCCTCGAAATCCAGAAGCGGTACGGTACCGGGGATCCCCGCGAAAAGGGGAAGCCGAAGGCGCCGAGAGCAGCCGCGGTGTGAGGTTTGCGGACTCCCACTGCCACCTGACCGACCGCGCCTTCCGCACGGACCGCGAAGAGGTCATCGAGAGGGCTCGCCAGGCGTCCGTCGACCGCATGGTCTCGATCGCCTCGAGCCAGGAGGATTCGCTGGACGCGCTGGCGCTCGCCCGTCGGCACGAGGACGTGTGGTGTTCCGCCGGGGTTCACCCGCACTCGGTGGGATCGTGGCCCACGTCTGAAACGGGCACGGTGCGCGACGTGGCGACCCACGAGCGCTGCGTGGCGGTCGGCGAGACCGGGCTGGACTACTACTACAACAACGCGCCCAGAGGGGCGCAGCGGCAGAGCTTCGCGCGACACGTGCGCCTTGCCGAGGACTTGGAGCTCCCGCTCGTCGTCCATTCCCGCCAGGCCAGCGAAGACACCGCCGCCGTCATGCGGGCGTGCGCTGGGCGCGTGACCGGCGTTCTGCACTGCTTCACCGGACCGGCCTGGCTCCTGGAGGCGGCCATGGAAGCGGGGTGGCTTGTATCGTTCACGGGGATCGCGAGCTTCAAGAACTTCGACGCCGATCTGGCGCGGATGGTGCCATCGGACCGGTACATGATCGAGACCGACTCCCCCTACCTCGCCCCAGTGCCGAAGCGCGGCCGGCGCAACGAGCCCGCGCTGGTCGTCCACGTGGCCGAATCGCTGGCGCGGCTGCGCGACGAGACGCTGGACAAGGTGGCCGAGGACAGCTGGGCGAACACGGCGCGCTTCTTCGGGCTGCCGGCCGACCGCAGCGTGCAATGAGGGGCACCGCGGCCGTGCGTGCGCGAATCCGGGTCCTGCCCGACCATGTGGCCAACCAGATCGCAGCCGGCGAGGTGGTGGAGCGGCCCGCCTCGGTCGTCAAGGAGCTGGTCGAGAACGCGCTCGACGCCGGGGCCCGGACGGTGCGCGTGTCGATCGAGCGGGGCGGCAAGGGACGCATCCGCGTGTCGGACGACGGCAGCGGCATGACCCGCGAGGATGCGCTTGTCTGCCTGGACCGCCACGCCACCAGCAAGATCCGCCGGGCCGACGAGCTGCGCGAGATTCACACCCTGGGGTTTCGCGGAGAGGCGCTCCCCTCGATCGCGGCCGTGTCCCGCCTGACGATCGAGACCGCCGTCGAGGGCGAGCCCGTGGGGACGCGGATCCGGGCCGTGGCCGGACGCATGCAGGGGGTCGAGGACGCGGCCCGGCGTCCCGGGACGACCGTCGACGTCGGCAACCTCTTCCTCAACACGCCGGTGCGGGCGCGGTTCCTGGCCAACGTCGCCGCAGAGACGAGGGCCGTGGGCGAGGTGATCCACTCGCAGGCGCTGGCCCACCAGGATGTGCGCTTCGTCTTCGAGTCCGGGGGGCGCACCGTGCTCGACCTGCCCGCCGGCCGGGGCCTCGGGCCGCGCGTCGAGGCCATCTGGGAGGACGCGGGCAGGGCGGGGCTGATCGACCTGGCCACGAAGAAGGGCGACCTTTGCCTGACGGGCGCGATCCAGCGGCCCGACCTCGCCCGGCCAGGATTCCGGCGCAGCCACCTCTTCGTCAACGGGCGCCCGTTCCGCGACGGCGGCCTGATCGCGGCCGCCGACCGCGGCTACCGCACCACCGTGCCCGAGGCGGCGCGCCCCTGGCTCTTCCTGTTCCTCGGCATGCCGCGCGTCGAGGTCGACGTGAACGTCCACCCGGGCAAGGCCGAGGTGCGCTTCCAGAACCGCCGCGCGATCGAGGACTTCGTCGAAGCGGCGGTGCGCGAGACGCTCGAAGGGATCGAGTCTGCGGCCACCTGGGGCGCGGCGCGGGGCGCGGTTCGCGAGGGGACGGGCACGCCGGGCGACGAGTCCGGGGCCCAGGCGGGCGGGGCCGCCGCCGCCGGCGGCGCGGTCGGCGACCCGGGGGATGGCCCGCCCGCCGACGCGCCCACCGGAACCGGGGCCGACGCGCCCGCCGACACCGCCGCCGCCCAGATGCAGCTCTTCCGCAGCGCCGCCCGCGACAACGGCGAACGCGCCGACGAGCAGGAGCCGGGGCAGCGAGCGCCCGGCCCGGCGCTCCTCCAGGTCCACAACAGCTTCATCCTTGCCGAGACCCGCGACGGCGTGATCATCGTGGACCAGCACGCGGCCCACGAACGCGTCCTCTACGAGCGGATCATCGCCGGATTCGAGCAGGCCGACGGGCAGGGGCAGCGCCTCCTCTTCCCCTTCACGATCCGCCTCACCGAACCCGAACTGGACGTCGTCGAGACGGTGCGCGCGCCGCTGGCGCGGCTCGGCTTCGAGTTCGAGCGCTTCGGCGACGGCGCGCTCCTAGTTCACGCCGTGCCCAGCCCCCACGCCTACTTCGACGCCGAGCGATGCATGCGCGAAATGGTCGACGAGCTCGTCCACGGCTCCGATCTGCTGAACAGCGCCCGCAACCAGAACGAGCGGGTGGCGATGAGCTTCGCCTGCAAGGCCGCCATCAAGGCGGGGCAGAGGCTGTCGGACGAAGAGATGCAGGAGCTTTTCGACCAGCTGTTCGCGACCGAGCTTCCGTATCACGACATCCACGGCCGGCCGACCACCGTGAGCCTCAGACTCGATGAGTTGCGGCGCAGCTTCGGGCGCAGCTGAGCCGGCCGCCCCCGACTTCCTGGCCATCGTGGGCCCCACCGGCGCCGGGAAGACGGCGCTCTCCGTCGCGGTGGCGAAGCGGATCGGCGGCGAGATCGTCTCGATGGACTCGCGGCAGATCTACCGGGGCATGGACGTCGGCACGGCCAAGGCGAGCGAGAGCGACCGGGCGGCGGTCCCGCACCACGGGCTCGACGTGCGCGACCCCGGCGAACGGTACAGCGCCGGCCAGTTCGGGCGCGACGCGCGTCGCTGGATCGCCGAAATCGGGGCGCGGGGAAGGGTCGCGCTGGTGGTCGGGGGCACCGGCTTCTTCCTCAAGGTCCTGACCGAGCCGATCTTCCGCGAGCCGCCGCTGGACCAAGGCCGTCGCATGCGCCTCGAGAAGCTGCTGGGCAGGATGCCGGGAATCGAGCTTGAGCGGTGGGTCCACGCCCTCGACCCCGCGCGCGCCCGGGTGGCGGCTCAGGGAGGACGGCAGCGCATGGTTCGGACGCTCTCGGTCGCGCTCCTGACCGGACGCCCCCTGTCCGAATGGCACCGGCGCCGACCCGCCGAGGCGCCCCCGCTCCGCGCTCTTGCATGCCTGCTCGAAGTGCCGCCCGAAGTGCTCGACGCGCGGATCCGCGACCGGGTGCACGCCATGGTGGCCGACGGCCTGCTCGACGAGGTCGCCGCCCTGCTCGCGGCCGGCCACAGCCGCGCCGACCCGGGGCTCAACGGCGTCGGCTACCGCGAAATGGCCGACCACCTGGACGGAGCGATCAGCCTGGACGCGGCCATCGAGCGCACCCGCGCGGCCACCCGCCGCTATGCCCGCCGCCAGCGCACCTGGTTCCGGCACCAGCTGGGGCGCGGCACGGTCCGGATCGACGCCACCGCCCCGCTCGACCAGCAGTGCGCGGCGGTGGTCGACGCGTGGCGCGCCTCCGTGGCACGGACGGCCACACCGGCGACATGAAGATCGGGATCACCTGCTACCCGACGTACGGCGGGTCGGGGGCCGTCGCCACCGAGCTCGGAATCGGCCTCGCCGCGCGGGGGCACGAGGTGCACTTCATCTCGTACGCGCAGCCGTTTCGCCTCTCGGGCTTCCACGAGCGCGTGTACTTCCACGAGGTCGAGATCGAGCGCTACCCCCTCTTCGAGCACAACCACTACACCCTCGCGCTCGCCGCCACCATCCACGACGCCACGCTGCGCGAAGGCCTCGACATCGTGCACGTGCACTACGCCATCCCCCACGCGACCTCGGCCTGGATCGCCGGCGAGATGATGAACGGGTCGTCGGCCCCGCCGCTCGTCACCACCCTGCACGGGACCGACGTCACGCTCGTCGGCACCCAGCCGTCGTTCAAGCCGATCACGCGCTTCTCGATCCTCAGATCCGACGGCATCACCGCCGTGTCCAGCTTCCTCAAGGACGCCACGGTGCGCGACTTCGACGTCCCCGCCGACCGCGTCCGCGTCATACCCAACTTCGTCAACACCGACGTCTTCCGCCCCGCCGCCGACCCGAGACACCGCCAGGTCTTCGCCCCCGCGGGCGAGAAGATCGTCATGCACGTGTCCAACTTCCGCCCCGTGAAGCGCGTTCAGGACGTGATCGACGCGTTCGCGCAGATCGCCCGCAAGGTCCCGGCCCGTCTGGTCATGGTCGGCGACGGACCCGACCGCCCCCGCGCCGCCCAGCGCGTAGGCGAGCTCAAGATGGAGCGCGACGTGGTGTTTCTCGGCAAGCACGCCTCGGTCGAGGAGTTGCTCGGTCTGGCCGACCTCTTCCTGCTCACCAGCGACAGCGAGTCGTTCGGCCTGGCCGCGCTCGAGGCCATCTCCTGCGGCGTGCCGGTCGTCGGATACCGGGCCGGAGGGCTGCCCGAAGTCATCTCCCACGGCGAAAACGGCCTCCTGGTGCCCGTAGGCGCCGTCGACGAGGCCGCACGGGGGGGGATACGCCTGCTCACCGACCCGGCCCTCTGGCGGCAATTCAGCGAGGCCGGGCGAGCCGCAGCCGTCGAGCGCTTCGCCACCGCACGGGTCCTCCCCCGGTACGAAGCCTTCTACCGGTCCCTGCTCCCGTGACCTGGCTGGACGCGCTCCTTCTCGGCTTCGTCCAGGGCGCGACCGAGTTCCTGCCCGTGTCCAGCTCCGGACACCTCGTCATGGGGCAAGCGCTACTGGGCGTCCAGGTCCCTGGCCCGGGCCTCGAAGTCGCCCTCCACGCGGCCACGCTCCTCTCCGTGCTCGTCGCCTACCGGGCCCGTCTGGCGGCGCTGGCCACCGGCGCAGTCCGCGGCGACCGCGAGCAGCTCGCCTACGCCGGCCTGCTTGTCCTCGCGTCGGCCCCGGCGGCCGCTGTCGGCCTCGGCTTCGGCGGCTTCTTCGAGTCGCTCTTCGACCGCCCCGCCGTCGCCGCCGCAGCCCTGATCGTCAGCGGCTGCGTGGTCTGGACCGCCAAGCGCGCCCTAGCCCCCGGGCCTGCCGACGCCCCAAAGCCTGCCGACGCCCCCAAGCCTGCCGACACCCCCGAACCCGCCGACGCCCCCGACCCCGCCAGTGCCCCCAACCCCGCCCGCCCCATCACCCCCGCGACCGCCCTGGTCATGGGCCTGGCCCAGGCCGCCGCCATCGTGCCCGGCATCTCGCGTTCCGGCACCACTGTGGTCGCGGCGCTGTGGCGCGGCGCAGGCCCCTCCGAGGCCGCGGCCTTCTCCTTCCTCATGTCGATCCCCGCCGTCGGCGGCGCAGCGCTCCTCAAGCTCCCCGAAGCCGTCTCCACCGCAGGCGTCGCCCCCCAGGCCCTGCTCCTCGCAGCCGCAACCGCGTGCGTCACGGGCGTCGTGGCAATCCGCGTCTTCCGCGCCATGCTCGCCAACCGCTCCTTCCACGTCTTCGCCCCCTACCTCTGGGCCGCGGGCGCCCTCTTCCTGTGGTTCACCCTCCGCTGACGCCCCTCGCTCCGTCGCCCCAGCCCCTCGCCCGCTGGCAGGGCCGCTCGCCCCGCGCCTGGGCCGAACGCCTGGGCGTCGCGACGGCAGAGTTCCACGCGCGCATCGGTTCGACGAACGACCGTGCAAGAGAGCTGGTGGAGAAAGAGCGACCGCTCCCCGCATTCGTGCTGGCCGACCGTCAGCTTGCCGGTCGCGGACGGCACGGGAGAAAGTGGGCCTCCGACACCCCCCGGGGACTATGGCTCACCGTGGCGCGCCCCGGACCCGGCGACGCCGCGGCCACCCTGCCGCTGCGCGTCGGCCTCGCCGTGGCCCGCGCCCTGGACCCCGCCGCGCACCCGCCCCTCGACCCCGCCGCGCGTCCACCCTTCGACCCCGCCGCGCACCGGCCCCCCGACCCCGCCGCGCACCCGCCCGCCACGCCCGCCACCCCCGCCCCCGCCAGCCCCACCCCCCCCATCGGCCTGAAGTGGCCCAACGACCTCATCCTCGCGGGCTGCAAGCTGGGCGGCATCCTGTGCGAGCGCGCGCGCGGCGTCTTCCTGGTCGGCATCGGCCTCAACCTCAATCAGCCGCCCGACGAGCTGCCCCGGGGCGTCGCGCCGCCCGCCACCTCGCTGCTCGTCCACACGGGTCGGACCGTGTCCAGGGCCAGCGTCCTCGAGCGGCTCGCCGACGAGCTCGCCGCCGTCTGGCCGGCGCTCGCCCCCCGCATCCCCGCCCCCGAGCTGGCCGCGCTCAACGACCGCTCGACGCTCAGGGGGCGCAGGTTGTCCGTCAGCGGCGTGGTGCGCCATTCTTCCCAGCCACCCTGCAAGGTCGAGGCGCTGTCCGCCACGGGCGGGCCGGTCCTTGCCGACGGGAGCCTCGAAGTCCGAGACCACACCGGGGCCCGGATCCAAGTGATCGCCGGGTCCGTCGAACGCCGGAGCTGAACCATGAACTGCCAACTCGTCGCCGACGTGGGGAACACCGAGACCGTGTTCGGCCTGCTCGACCTGTCCGGACACGAGGTCGTGGAGAGCTGGAGGGTCAGCACGCGCGTGCCCCGGACGCCCGCCGAGTACATCATCCTGCTGCACGCGCTGCTGGCCATGCAGCCGGTGCGGGGCGCCCGGGTCGTGCGCGGCGTCATCGGCTCGGTGGTGCCGTCGGTGACGCGCACGGTGGCCGATGCCATGGCGTCGGTCGTGGACGGCTCGGTCTTCGAGGTGAACGCCACCTCCGACCTTCCCATCCGGCTCGACGTCGACGAGCCGCTCACCGTCGGCGCCGACCGCATCGTGAACACCCTGGCCGCCAAGATCCGCTTTGGACGAAACACGATCGCCGTCGATCTGGGCACCGCCACGACCTTCGACTGCATCACGGCGGACGGGGTGTTCCGCGGCGGCGTGATCGCGCCGGGGCTGAGCGCGGGGCTGGACTGGCTCGCCCGCAGCACCGCCAAGCTGCCCCGCGTCGACCTCGTGCCCCCCGACACTGTGATCGGGCGCCGCACCGAGACGTGCATCCAGAGCGGCGTGTTCTACTCCGCCGTCGACGCCGTCGACGGGATCGTGGCCCGGATCCGCGAGAGCTGGAGGCCCGACGACCTGCTGGTGGTCGCTACGGGCGGCTTCGCCCCGGTGGTGGGGCCGCACGCGGCGTCGGTCGAGCGGGTGGAGCCGCACCTGACGCTGCAGGGACTCGGGATGGCCGGCGCGCACCTGGCCAACGCGGGCTGAACCGGGGCCGCGCCGACCGCGCTCCCCGGCAGGGCCGTGCAGACCGCGCTCCCGGCGCTCCGACCGGCCTTCCGATCCACCCGCCTTGACACCCTCGCCCGGTTCCGCCAAACTTGGTCGCTGACTTGTTAGCACTCGACAAGTGCGAGTGCCAACACACGCACACCACAGTGGGCGAGGGAACCGCTCCCCGCCCGCCGACGGACCCACCAACCCACACCCATTTCCAAGGAGTAGCGCATGTCAGCTGCAGAAAAGATCCAGCCCCTGGCGGATCGCGTGGTGCTGAGGGCCCTGGAAGAGGCCGAGCAGATGCGGGGCGGCCTCTACATCCCCGACACCGCCAAGGAGAAGCCCCAGGAGGGCGAGGTCGTCGCCGTGGGACCCGGCAAGCTCGACGAGGACGGAGACCGGACCCCCATGGAGGTCAAGGCCGGCGACCGCGTGCTGTACGGCAAGTACAGCGGCACCGAGGTCAAGATCGACGGCGAGGACTTCCTCATCCTCCGCGAGTCCGACATTCTCGCCAAGGTCAACTAGCACACCCATCCGGCGGAGTCCCTGCGACGGGGCGCCGCGCGGGAACATACCAGGAGACAACGAAATGGCAGCGAAGGAACTGGATTTCGACATCGAGGCACGCTCACGGCTGAAGGCCGGCGTGGACAAGCTCACCCGGGCGGTCATGGTCACCCTCGGGCCCAAGGGCCGCAACGTGGTCATCGACCGCAAGTTCGGTTCGCCGACGGTCACCAAGGACGGCGTGTCCGTGGCCAAGGAGATCGAGCTCGAGGACCCGGTCGAGAACATGGGCGCCCAGATGGTCAAGGAAGTGGCGACGAAGACCTCCGACGTGGCGGGCGACGGCACCACGACCGCGACCGTGCTGGCCCACGCGATCTTCGGCGAGGGCCTCAAGAACGTGACCGCGGGCACCAACCCGATGGGCATCCGCCGCGGCATCGACAGGGCCGTCGACGTGGTCGTGGACGCGCTCGCCAACGCGTCGACCGAGACCAAGGGCAAGCGCGAAATCGCGCAGGTCGGGGCGATCTCGGCCAACAACAACATGGAGATCGGCGAGCTGATCTCCGAGGCGATGGAGAAGGTCGGCAAGGACGGCGTCATTACCGTCGAGGAGGCCCGGGGCCTCGAGACCGAGCTCGACACGGTCGAGGGCATGCAGTTCGACCGCGGCTACCTCTCGCCCTACTTCGTGACCGACCCCGAGCGCATGGAGGCCGTGCTCGAAGAGCCGATGATCCTGATCCACGACAAGAAGGTGTCGTCGATGAAGGACCTCCTGCCGATCCTCGAGAAGGTCGCGCAGATGGGCAAGCCGCTCCTGATCATCGCCGAGGACGTCGAGGGCGAGGCGCTGGCCACGCTGGTGGTCAACAAGCTGCGCGGCACGCTCAAGGTGGCGGCCGTCAAGGCGCCCGGCTTCGGCGACCGCCGCAAGGCCATGCTGCAGGACATCGCAGTGCTGACCGGCGGCCAGGTGATCTCGGAAGAGGTCGGCTTCAAGCTCGAGAACGCGGTGATCAGCGACCTGGGCAGCGCCAAGCGCGTGGCGATCGACAAGGACAACACCACGATCATCGACGGCGCGGGCGAGGAGAGCAAGATCCACGGGCGCATCGAGGAGATCAAGGTCGCGATCGACAAGTCCACCTCGGACTACGACCGCGAGAAGCTGCAGGAGCGGCTGGCCAAGCTGGCCGGCGGCGTGGCCGTGATCAACGTGGGCGCCGCGACCGAGACCGAGATGAAGGAGAAGAAGGCGCTCGTCGAGGACGCGCTGCACGCGACCCGCGCCGCTGTGGAAGAGGGGATCGTGCCGGGCGGCGGCGTGGCGCTCCTGCGGGCGCAGGCCGCGCTGGACGCCCTCGAGCTCGACCGCGAGGACGAGCAGATCGGCGCGAGCATCCTGCGCCGCGCCCTCGAAGCCCCCATCCGCCAGATCGCGCAGAACTCGGGCGCCGAGCCGTCGATCGTGGTGGCCAAGGTGCGCGACGGCGACGGCGGCTTCGGGTACAACGCCCAGACCGACGTCTACGAGAACCTCGTCAAGGCCGGCGTCATCGACCCGACCAAGGTGGTCCGCAGCGCGCTGCAGAACGCCGCGTCCATCGCGAGCCTCCTGCTCACGACCGAGGCGGTCGTGGTGGAGCGCCCCGAGGAGGACAAGGCCCCGGCCGGCCCGCCGGGCGGCGGCGACATGGGCGGCATGTACTAGGCCAGCCCACCACAGGCTTGCCCTGAGTGGTCAACGCGGGCAACAACAGGGGGGTCCGGCGCGGCAGCGCCGGGCCCCCTTCGGCTATCGCGCCGGCCCCCCGGCCCGATCCTCCACCAGCACATCGGTGCCGAGGTAGCGATCCTCCGCGTTCGTGAACCACCGCCGTTCCACGGGAATCCGCATCCCCAGCACATCGCGCTCGCCCTCCAGCAGGATGTACTCGCCGTCGCTGGAACGGGTCGCGGCGCCCCAAACGGCTCCGATCGCAACGCCCAACATGCCGCCTCCGCGTGGCGGCTGCCAGCCGCGCGGCCGAGCGCAGCCACTGGCGAGGCGCCGCCCGGGCCCCCACCTTGGGCATCCATCCGCCGAACGCGACCATCCCCTGGCCAGGATCAGAACCGTGCACAGCAACCGCCAGCGCCGCCCTTTGCTCCTCCTCCCGCTCTTCGCACTGCTTGTCGCGTCCGTCCCGGCGGCCTCCGTCGCGTCGGCGCAGCAGGTCGGTCCCGCAAACGGCAGCCTGATCGTTGCCGGGGGGGCGCTTTCGGATCCGGCGGTCTTCCAGCGCTTCGTCGAGCTGGCGGGCGGGCCGTCGGCCCCGATCGTGGTCATTCCGACGGCCGGGGGCGCGGACTCGTACGACCAGTACTTCCGGGGGCGGCGGCCGTTCGAGCGCGCGGGGGCGACCGACATCACGATCCTGCACACCTACGACCCCGCCGAGGCCGACACCGACGCCTTTGCGGCGCCGATTCGCGAGGCGCGCGGGGTGTGGTTCACCGGCGGCCGGCAGTGGCGGCTGGCGGACTCGTACCTTGGGACCAAGGTGCACGACGCGCTCTGGGACCTGCTCGACCGCGGCGGGGTGATCGGCGGGTCGTCGGCGGGGGCTTCGATCCAGGGGTCGTACCTGGTGCGGGGCGACACGCGCACCAACACGATCATGATGGGCGACCACGAGGAGGGGCTGGGCTTTCTGAAGGGCGTGGGCATCGACCAGCATCTGCTGCGCCGGAACCGGCAGTTCGACATGATCGAGGTGATCCGCGCGAAGCCCGAGCTGCTCGGGATCGGCATCGACGAGAACACGGCGATCGTGGTGCAGGGCGACCGCTTCGAGGTCGTGGGGCAGAGCTACGCGGTGATCTACGACGCGAACGCGACGCTTGACAGCGGCGGGCTCTTCTATTTCCTGGCCCCCGGCGACCGCTTCGACATGGCCGCCCGGCAGGGGTTCCGGCCGTCGGGCGGCGAGTCGGCGATGCAGCGGGTCACCGGCACCCCCTGGCCGCCGGGCAGGTAGGCGGGGCCCGCCGCGCCGGGCGGCTGGAGTCTGTGCGCCGGGCCGCGTTAGCTTTAGCGCCATGAACACGCCCAGCATCACCATTCGTCTGCCCGACGGCCGCGAGCTGTCGCTGCCCGCCGGATCGAGCGCCGCCGACGTGGCCGCAGCCATCGGTCCGGGTCTGGCACGGGCTGCGTTGGCCGCGGTGGTCGACGGCGAGGTCGTCGACCTGGGCCGACCGCTTGCCGACGGCGCCACGGTGCGTCTGCTGACCGAGCGCGACCCCGAGGCGCTGGCCGTGCTGCGCCACTCGGCCGCGCACGTCCTGGCCACGGCGGTGCGCGAGCTGGTGCCGGGCGCCGGCATCGGCTTCGGCCCCGCGATCGACGACGGCTTCTACTACGACTTCGAGGTTCCCGAGCCCTTCACCCCCGACCAGATCGAGGCGATCGAGGAGCGCATGGGGGCGGTCGTCGAGGCCGACCACCCCTTCGAGCGCCGGGTGGTGAGCAGGGACGAGGCGCGCGAGCTCTTCGCCGACGACCCCCTCAAGCTCGAGCGGCTCGAGGAGCTCGGAGACGACGAGACGATCACGGTCTACCGCGACGGGCCCTTCGTGGACCTGTGCCGCGGTCCCCACGTCCCGAGCACGGGCCGGCTCGCGCACTTCAAGCTCCTGAGCGCGGCGGGGGCCTACTGGCGCGGCGACGAGCGCCGCCAGATGCTGCAGCGCATCTACGGCACCGCGTTCTTCCGCAAGAAGGACCTGCGCGCGCACCTCCACCGGCTCGAAGAGGCCAGGAAGCGCGACCACCGCGTGCTCGGCAAGCGTCTGGACCTGTTCTCGATCCAGGAGGAGGTCGGCCCGGGGCTGGTGCTGTGGCACCCCAACGGCGGCCGCGTCCGGCGCATCGTCGAGGACTTCCTGCGGGACACGCTGGTCGAGCACGGCTACGAGATCGTCTACACGCCCCATGTCGCCAGCGAGGAGCTCTACCGCATCTCGGGGCACCTCGCGGTGTTCTCCGACGACATGTTTCCGGCCATGGATGACGACGGCGACCGGTTCCGCATGAAGCCGATGAACTGCCCCCACCACTTCATGATCTACCGCTCCGACGTGCGGTCGTACCGGGATCTGCCGCTGCGCTACGCCGAGCTGGGCACGTGCTACCGCTACGAGCGCTCGGGCGCGCTGCACGGCATGTTGCGGGTCCGCGCGTTCACCCAGGACGACGCCCACATCTTCATACGCGAGGACCAGATCGAGGAGGAGTACGACCGCCTCCTGGACCTGGGCGACTACCTGCTGAAGGTGTTCGGCTACGAGTATCGCACGGCGCTCTCCACGCGTCCCGAGAAGGCAATCGGCGACCCGGCGGTGTACGACGCCGCCTCGGACCGGCTGGCGGGCGTGCTGCGCAGCCGCGGCCTCGACTTCAAGCTCGACGAGGGCGGAGGCGCCTTCTACGGACCCAAGGTCGACATCCTGGTCACCGACGCGCTGGGGCGCGAATGGCAGGGGGGCACCTTCCAGCTCGACTTCCTGATGCCCGAGCGCTTCGGGCTCGAATACGTCGGCGCCGACAACCAGCGCCACAATGCCGTGGTGATCCACCGGACGCTGCTGGGCTCCATGGAGCGCTTCATCGGCGGCCTCGTCGAGCACTACGGGGGCGCGTTCCCCCTGTGGCTCGCCCCGGAGCAGGTGCGAATCCTGCCGGTGTCGGAGCAGTGGACCGAGTCGGCGGCCGAGCTGGGGGCGGCGCTCGGCGCGGAGGGGCTGCGCGTGAAGGTCGACGACCGCGACACGCTCGGCTACAGGATCCGCAACGCCGAAATGCAGAAGGTCCCCTACATGGCGATCGTCGGCGAGCGCGAAGCCGAGGCCGGAACGGTGTCGGTGCGCATGCGGGGCGCGGGGAAGAAGCAGGTGGCCATGGACAGGGCCGCCTTCGCGCAGCGCCTTATGGAAGAGGTGGCGGCCCGGGCCCTGTGAGCGGGGGCGGGCGGCTGACGCTCGCTTGACACCCTACCCGCGAATTGCCGATACTAAAGATCTGTGCCCTAAACCAAGAAGGAGAGTGCCAAGATCGCAGAAAAACGCGTCCGGGTGAACGAGCAGATCCGAATCAGCCCGATTCGACTGATCGACGAGAAGGGCGGGCAGATCGGGATCGTGTCGTTGGACGACGCGCGCGCCCGGGCCGCTCAGCGGGGCCTCGATCTCGTGGAAGTCGCGCCGGATTCCAGACCGCCGGTGGTCCGCCTCATGGACTACGGCAAGTACAAGTACAAGGCCGCGCGCGCGGCGCGGGAAGCCCGCAAGAAGCAGCACACGGTGCAGCTCAAGGAGGTCAAGTTCCGTCCGGGGATCGAGGATCACGACTACGACTTCAAGCTGCGCCACGCGCGGCGCTTCCTCGCCGAGGGCAACAAGGTCAAGCTCACCATGATGTTCAGGGGGCGTCAGGTGACGCACCCCGAGCTCGGGCGCGAGGTGCTGCTGCGCGCGACCCGCGACCTGGGGGAGCACGCGAAGGTCGAACAGTATCCCAACTTCGAGCGGAACCAGATGACCATGATCCTGAGCCCGCTCAAGACCTAGAACGGAAGAGGAGTCTGGCCGTCAGGCCGGAGAGAACAGGCCAGAGAGGATTTCGGAGAGTCCGATGCCGAAGATGAAGTCGAACAGGGGAGCCGCGAAGCGCTTCCGCAGGACCGGGTCAGGAAAGCTCGCTAGAATGCGCGCCTACAAGTCCCACATCCTCACCAAGAAGAAGCGGAAGCGGAAGCGGCGGCTGCGCACCGGAACGGTGGTGGCCGAAGCCGACGTGAAGCGCGTGCGCCGGATGCTGCCGGGCACCTAGATTCGCAAGGAGAACAACGAAGATGGCGCGTTCCACGCATTCGGTCCCGCGCAAGAGGCGCAAGAAGAAGATTCTGCGCGCGGCCAAGGGCTATTTCGGGGGCCGCAAGAACCTGTACCGGACCGCCAAGGACGCGGTGGAAAAGGGATGGGAGCACGCGTACCGCGACCGAAAGAAGAAGAAGCGGAACTTCCGGCGGCTGTGGATCGCCAGGATCAACGCCGCGGCCCGCCAGCACGACATTTCCTATTCCCGCTTCATGAACGGCCTTCAGCGCGCGGGCATCGAGCTCGACCGCAAGGCCCTCGCCGATCTGGCGATCCGGAGCCCGGACACCTTCGCTTCGCTCGCCAAGCGGGCGAAGTCGGCGCTGAGCAACTGACCGCGACGGGCGTCCGCTCGCCGTTGCCAGGGTCTTGATCGACGAGCTCCGCAGGCTTCGGGAGGAGGCGCTCGACGCGATCCGCAGGGCGGGCGACCCCGGCGAGCTCGAGCGGCTCCGGGTTCGCTACCTGGGGCGCAGGGAGGGACTGGTCTCGTCGGTCCTGCGCCGCCTGGGATCGCTGAGCCCGCAGGAGCGACCGAGCGTCGGGGCGGCCGCGAACCGCGCCAAGCGGATCCTAGCCGAGGCGCTCACGGACCGGCTGGGCGAAGTCGCGAAGGCGCGGCCGCCCGCCGGGTCGGAGCCCGACCTCACCCTTCCGCCGCGCCGCAGGTGGCGCGGGACGGTCCACCCGGTGAGCCAGGTGGTCGACGACATCTGGAAGATCTTCCAGAGCCTGGGCTTCGTGCGCGCGCGCGGACCCGAGATCGACACCGAGTGGTACAACTTCGTGGCGCTCAACACGCCGCTCGACCACCCCGCCGCCGACGAGCAGGACACGCTGTACCTGGCGCCGGGGCTGCTGCTCCGAAGCCACACCTCGCCGGTGCAGATCCGCACCATGGAGCGGCACCCGCCTCCGATCCGTATCATCGCGCCGGGCATGGTCTACCGTCGCGACACCTACGACGCGACGCACACGCCGGCCTTCGCGCAGATCGAGGGCCTGGTGGTGGACGAGGGCGTCAACTTCGTCGACTTCAAGGCCACGCTGGCCGAGTTCGCGCGGCGGTTCTGGGGGCCGGGCACCGAGGTGCGCTTCCGGCCGTCGTTCTTCCCGTTCACGGAGCCGTCGGCCGAGGTGGACGTGAAGCGCACGATCGTGCGCGAGGACGGCAGGCGCGAGGAGACCGACTGGATCGAGATCATGGGCGCGGGGATGGTCGACCCCGCGGTGCTCGACAACGTGGGCTACGACTCGGAGCGCTACACCGGCTGGGCCTTCGGCATGGGGCCGGCCCGGGTGGCGATGCTGCGGCACGGCGTGCGCGATCTCAGGCTCTTCTACGAGAACGACATGCGCTTTCTGGGGCAGTTCGCGTGAAGGTCTCGTACCGCTGGCTGTGCGATGTGGCGCCGGGGATCGGGCTCACGGTCGAAGAGGCGGTGGCGCGGCTGGCGCTGAGAGGGGCTCCGGTGGAGGAGGTCGAGGACCTCGCGGCGGGGCTGCGGGACATCGTTGTGGGCCAGGTGCTCGAAGCGAGGCCGCATCCGAACGCCGACCGTCTCACCCTCTGCCGCGTCCTGGGACCCGACGGCGAGGTGCCGGTTGTGTGCGGGGCTCCGGATGTCCGCCCTGGTTCCCACTATCCCTTCGCGCCCGTCGGAGCGCGGCTGCCCGGCGGGTTCAAGATCGGAAAGCGCAAGATCCGCGGGCAGGTGAGCCAGGGCATGCTGTGCTCGGAGAGCGAGCTGGAGCTCGGCGACGACCATGCCGGGATCATGCTGCTGGAGGGCGAATTCGAGGCTGGCGCGCCGTTCGCGCCGGTCGCGGGGCTGGACGACCACCGCCTCGACGTCGAGGTCACGCCCAATCGCGGCGATCTGCTGTCGCATGTGGGGATCGCGCGCGAGCTGCACCCGGCGGGCCAGGGGGGGATCGCGCTGCCGGCGTTTCCGGCGGGCGGGGGCGCTGGCGTCGCGCCCAAGGTCGGGTTCGCGCGGGGCGGCTCGGAGAGCGCTTCGGCGGGGGTGCGGATCGCCATCGAGGACCCGGAGCTGTGCTCGCGGTACCTGGGCGCGGTGATCCGCGGCGTGCGGGTCGGGCCGTCGCCCCGGTGGCTGGCCAGCCGGCTCAGGGCGGCGGGCGCGCGGCCGATCAACAACGTGGTGGACGCCACGAACTACGTCATGCTCGAGCTGGGGCAGCCTCTCCATGCCTTCGACCTCGACCGCCTGGACGACGCGACGATCGTCGTGGGGCGCGCGCGGCCCGGCGAGTCGCTGGTCACGCTCGACGGCGAGTCGAGGCCGGTCACGCCCGAGATGCTGATGATTCGCGACGCTCGCCGGCCCGTGGCCGTCGCGGGGGTCATGGGGGGAAGGGACTCGGAGGTTTCGGAACAGTCCACCGACATCCTGCTCGAGTGCGCCCACTTCGAGCCGAAGCAGGTCAGGGCGACGCGGCGCGCGCTGGGAATGTCCACCGACGCCAGCTATCGCTTCGAGCGCTGGGTGGATCCGGCCACGATGGAGACCGCGGTGCTGCGCGCCGTCGAGCTGATCCTGGCCACTGCGGCCGGTGCGCTCGACGGCGAGGTGATCGACGCCTGCCCGGCGCCGTGGGCGCCCCCGGTGGTGTCGCTCCGGCCCTCGCGGGTGGGCCGTGTGCTGGGCGTCGAGTTCTCGAGCGACGAGATCGGAGCGCTGCTCGCGCCGCTGGGCTACAGCGAGGCCGCGCGGGGCCCGGACGCGGTGGACTTCATGGTGCCCGGGCACCGGAGCTACGACACGCTGCGCGAAGTCGACCTGATCGAGGAGGTTGCGCGCACCCACGGCTACGACGCCTTCCCGGCGGAGCTCTCGCCGTACCGGCCCGGCGCCGTGCCGGACGACCCCGCGTTCCAGCTCGAGGACCGGCTGCGGGCGCGGCTCGCCGCCGACGGCATCAGCGAGGCGCAGACCCCGGCGCTGGGGCCCGCGCGGCACGGCGACGTCGCCCTGCTGAACCCGATGTCGGCCGACGAGAGCCACCTGCGCCGCGACCGGCTGCCGGGGCTGCTCGCTCATGTGGAGCGCAATCTGGCCCGGGGCGTGCGCGACGTGCGCCTGTTCGAGATCGGGACGGCCTTCGCGCCGGGCGGCGACGGGGGCGCGGTCCCGCGCGAGTCGGCCCGGGTGGCGGTGGCGCTGCATGGCCGCCGCGCGCCGCTCCAGTGGTCGGAAGCCGACGCCGGGTTCGATGTCCACGACATTGCGCGCGTGCTGGAGGCGATTGCGGACGAGGCCGTGCCGGGGGGGCGGGTGGCGCCGGCGGGGGCGGATGGGGGTGGTGGCGGGGAGAGGGGCCGCGACGGGCGCGGGGGCGGCGGGGGGTGGGCCGGGCCCGTGCTGGACGGCGAGCCGCTGTTCGTGGCCGGTCGCAGCTACGAGGTGGTGGACGCGGGCGGGGCGGTGGTGGGGTGGGGGGGCGAGATTCGCGCCGGGGCGATCGACGTGCCGCCCTGGGCGGGGGCGGTGGTCGGGGCCGAGGTGGCGCTGCCGTCGTCGCCCGCGCCCAGGGCCGCCGTGACGGCGCGGGAGCTGCCCGACCAGCCTGCGTCCGAGCGTGACGTGGCGTTTCTGGTGCCCGCCGGGACGGGGGCGGGAGACGTGCTCGACGCGGCCCGCGCGGGGGGCGGCAAGCTGCTCGAGGAAGCCGGGATCTTCGACGTGTACGAAGGCGACGACCTTCCGGCAGGCGCCCGCTCGGTGGCCGTTCGCTTGCGTTTTCGCGCCCGCGGACGGACCCTGACCGACAAGGAGGTCGACAAGGCATATGGGCGAGTGCTCAGGAAGGTGAAGGGGGCGACCGGTGTCGAACCGAGAGGCTGACGCGGCTGCGGAGCTCCCCGGAGTCGCTGCGCTGGAGGCGGCGGTCCGCCGCATGATCGGCGAGCTCGACAGGCTTCGGCAGGCCGCGGCCAGCGCGCACGCGCGGGCCGACCGCAGCGATGCGCTGCTGCGCGAATTCGCCGAGGGCCGCCAGGATCCGGTGGCGCTGTCGCGCCGGGTTGCCGAGGTCGAAAAGGAGAACGACGAGCTTCGCGCCCGAATCGAGCGGGGCCGCCGCCGCATCGACCAGATTCTCGCGAGCATCCGCTTCCTGGAGGACAGGCGATGAGCGACGAGGCGCCGCGCACGTCGATCCGGGTGGAGATCGCCGGGGAGCCGTACACGCTGCGGGCGGAAGCCGACGAGGAATACGCCCGCCGCTGCGCCGCGCTTGTCGACGAGCGCATGAGCGCCGTGTCCAGGCAGGGTGGCGTGACCGCCAAGAATGCGGCGATTCTGGCTGCACTGTCGCTTTCCGAAGAGCTGCTCCGCCAGCGGGCGCGCGTGACGGATCGCCTGGGGGTTCTGACGGCGCGGATCGAGGCGGAGCTGGAGGAAGGCGGCTAGCCCGGCAGGGAGTCGGCCGCAGACGCACGCACTGGAGACCGGAGGGTCAGCCACATGCCAACGGGACAACGAGGACAGCTTTCACGCCGGACGTGGCTTGCCGCGGCCTCCGGCGCGGCGGGCGGCCTGGTCATGACGCGGTTCGACGCTGTCAAGGCCGCGGTGCAGGAGGCGCCGGCCCAGCGCGTCGATCCCACCAAGGTGCCGGGGCGCTTCGTCTCCGAGCTCGGTGGGCGGGCCCCGGGCGAACAGCCGCGCCGGCTCGTCCGCTCGCTGGCCCTGTCGAGCTCGTCGCGCACGCCGCTCCAGGATCTGCAGGGCACGATCACCCCGTCCGACCTGCACTTCGAGCGGCACCACGCGGGCGTGCCCGACATTCTGGCCGAAGACCACGAGCTGCTGGTGCACGGCATGGTGGAGCGGCCCATGGTCTTCCGCATGTCCGACCTGCGGCGCTATCCCCAGGTCTCGCGCATCTGCTTCATCGAGTGCTCGGGCAACGGGGGCGGCGCCTACAACCGCAACCGCATGCCAACCGAGATCTCGCCCCAGCAGCTCGACGGCCTGCTGAGCACGAGCGAGTGGACCGGCGTGATGCTCTCGACAATACTGCGCGAGGTCGGCGTTCGTTCCGGGGCAAGCTGGATCCTGGCCGAAGGCAGCGACGCCGCGGTCATGGGGCGGAGCGTCCCCCTGGACAAGGCGCTGGACGACTCGATGCTCGCCTATGGACAGAACGGCGAAGCCATGCGTCCCGAGCAGGGGTATCCGGTGCGGCTGCTGCTGCCCGGCTGGGAGGGCAACGCCCAGGTCAAGTGGCTGCGGCGGATCGAGGTCAGCGACCGCCCCACCATGACCCGCGACGAGACCTCGCGCTACACCGACCCGCTACAGGACGGCACCGCGCGCCAGTTCAGCTTCGTGATGGACGCCAAGTCGATCATCACCTTCCCGTCCTACCCCTACGTGCTGCCCGAGCGCGGCTGGTGGGAGATCGAGGGACTGGCGTGGACGGGCCGCGGCAGGATCACGCGGGTCGAGGTCAGCACCGACGGCGGCGGCACGTGGGCGGACGCCGCGCTGCAGCCGCCGATCCTCTCCAAGTCGACGGTGCGCTTCCGGCATCTCTGGAACTGGGACGGGCGCGAAACGGTGATCCTGAGCCGCGCGACCGACGAGACCGGCTACGTGCAGCCCACCGTGCAGCAGCTCTGGGACGCGCGCGGCGAGGGCACCGCATATCACCACAACCACCAGCGCGCGTGGCGGGTCGCGTCGGACGGGGGCGTCACCTTCGGTCTGGGAGAGCTGATATGAACGGCGAGACGCATCGAGGGCCGCCCCGGCGCGCCCGGCCCGGCGCGGGGGTCGTCTGCGGGCTGCTGGCCATGCTCGCGGCCTGCACCTCCGAGCCCCCCGCAACGCAGGGCGCCCCCGGCGCCACCGACCCGGGCGCCCCCGCCGCGCATGCCCTGCCGCCCGGCGCCCCCGAGCGCTTCGGCTTCGGCGCCGCGGCGTCCGGCGACCGCATTGCGCTCTGGGACATCGACGTCAAGCCCGACGGCGAGGGTCTCCCGCCCGGCAGCGGCTCGGTCGCCGAGGGCCGCCTCGTCTACGAGCGCTCGTGCATGCAGTGCCACGGCGCAACCGGCACCGAGGGCCCCAACGACCGGCTGGTGGCCGCCGCCGAGTGGGATCAATGGCCGCCGGGACGGGCCTTTGGCGCCTACTGGCCGTACGCGACGACCTTCTTCGACTACACCCGGAGAGCGATGCCGATGCTGACTCCCGGCACGATGTCCAGCGACGACCTGTACGCAGTCACGGCGTATGTGCTGCACCTGAACGGGCTTCTTCCCGAAGACGCCGTGCTGGACGCCGAGTCGCTGGCGGCGATCGAGATGCCAGCGCGCGACCGCTTCGTGCCGGACGACCGCGCCGGGGGTCCCGAAGTCAGATAGGTTGCGCGCCGCCGGAGCCGGGGCCTAATGTAGAGGCTTGACTCAAGGAACCGGGCCCGGACCCTTCGCGCCCGGTCTTCCAAGGCGAAATCTTGCGACCGGACGGCGGTTCGGTCTTGGAGAGAATACATGGGTCCGCTGGGACTGGGCCTGGCGGTCGGCGCGGCGGTGCTTGCCGCGGTTGTGGCATATCTCCTGGGCAGGGGCCGGGAGCGCGCGCGACAGCGCAGGGAAATCGAGGCGGCGCGGGACGAGGCGTCGCGCATTCGCAAGGCGGCAGAGGACGAAGCGGGCGGCCTGCGCCGCACGGCCGAGCTGCAGAACCGCGAGGAGAGCCTTCGTCTCAGGGAGTCCTGGGAGAAGGAGGAGAGTCGCCGCCGCGAGGAGGTCGAGCGGGGCGAGCGCAGGCTCGTCGAGCGTGTCGAGGCCGCCGACCGCAAGTCCGACCAGCTCGACCGGCGGCGCGACTCGCTGGAGGACCGCGCTCGCGGGCTGGAGGAGCGCGCGCGCGCCCTGAAGTCGGGCGAGCGCGAGGTCGCCGAGAAGCAGGGCGACGTGACCCGGGCCCTGGCCGAGGTGCGCGAGCGCCTGGAGGGACTGGCCGGGATCACCGCCGACGAGGCGAAGGAGCGTCTCGTCGCCGAGATGCTCGACCAGGCCCGGGCCGAAGCCGCCAACCAGCTGCGCGAGGTCAAGGAGGAGGCGCAGCGCACGGCCGACCGCGAGGCCAAGAAGGTGCTCGCGATGTCGATCCAGAGAATGGCCGCCGACGAGACCGCCCAGCTCACCGTTTCGGTGGTGCAGCTTCCGTCCGACGAGATGAAGGGGCGGATCATCGGACGCGAAGGGCGGAACATCCGCGCATTCGAGCAGGCGACCGGGATCGACGTGATCATCGACGACACCCCCGAGGCGGTCGTGCTCTCGGGCTACAACCCGGTGCGCCGCGAGGTGGCGCGCCTGGCCCTGTCCCGGCTGATCGAGGACGGACGCATTCATCCGGGCCGGATCGAGGAGCTGGTGGCCAAGAGCGAGCAGGACGTCGAGACCGAGATGCGCGAGGCCGCCGAGGAGGCGCTCTACGGGCTGGGCATCCACAGCGTCCACCCCGAGATCGTCAAGGTGCTGGGAAGGCTGAAGTTCCGCACCTCGTTCGGCCAGAACCAGCTGGCTCACGCCCGCGAAGTGGCGCTGCTGGCGGGGAACATGGCCGCCGAAATGGGGCTCAACGTGCAGCTAACGCGCCGCGCCGGACTGCTGCACGACGTGGGGAAGGGGCTGACGCACGAGCAGGAGCTCACGCATGTGGAGCTCGGGTACCGTCTGTGCAAGCGCTACAAGGAGCCCGACCTCGTGCTCAATTCGATCAAGGCGCACCACGACGAGGAGCCGCACCGCTACCCCGAGGCGTGGCTCGTCACGGCGGCCGACGCGATCAGCGGCTCCCGGCCCGGCGCCCGGCGCGAGATGTTCGAGGGCTACGTGAAGCGCCTCGAGAAGCTCGAAGAGATCGCCACCGACCATCCCGGCGTGGAGCGCTGCTTCGCAATCCAGGCGGGGCGCGAGCTTCGCGTCATGGTCGAGCCGCGGCGCGTCAGCGACGAGGGCATGGCCCGCATCTCCGAGGCGGTGGCGCGCAAGATCGAGAGCGAGCTCCAGTACCCCGGCCAGATCAAGATCGTCGTCATCCGCGAGACCCGAGCCGTCGACTTCGCCCGCTGATCCGCGCCGCGCGAACCGGTCGCGCGCCCCTCAACCCAACAGCATTCACAGGTAACGATGGCCGCAAAGATCATCTCAGGAACCGACATCGCCCGCGAGATCCGCGACGAGCTCAACGAAAGGGTCGCCGCGCTCGCGGACGAAGGGCTGGTGCCCGGCCTGGCCACGGTGCTCGTGGGCGAGAACCCGGCCAGCCGGCTCTACGTGGGCATGAAGAACAAGGCCGCCGCCGAGGCCGGGATCCACTCGCGCCAGGTCACCCTTCCCGAGTCGGTCGGCGAGTCCGAGCTGCTGGGCGTGATCTACGACCTGAACCGCGACCCGCAGATTCACGGCATCCTGGTGCAGCTGCCGCTGCCTCGCCAGATCGACGAGTCAAGGGTTCTGCTGGCGATTCATCCCGACAAGGACGTCGACGGCTTCCACCCCGTGAACGTGGGGCGGCTCGCCACCGGCGACCCCGACGTGCTGGCCCCGTGCACGCCGCGCGGGGTGCTGGAGATGCTGCTTCGGAGCGGCGCCGATCCGTCGGGGAAGCATGTCGTGGTCGTGGGACGGTCCAACATCGTGGGGAAGCCGATGGCGCTCCTCCTGCTGCGCAAGGCGCCCGGAGGCAACGCCACCGTGACCGTGGCCCACAGCCGCACCCCGGACCTGGGCGCCGTCACCCGCACCGCCGACATCCTGGTCGTCGCGGTGGGGTGGCCCAACACGGTCACGCGGGACATGGTGAGGCCGGGAGTCACGGTGATCGACGTCGGCACGAACCGCGTCGACGACGCGAC
The DNA here is from genome assembly GCA_965221535.1 of Longimicrobiales bacterium. Classification (GTDB taxonomy): domain Bacteria; phylum Gemmatimonadota; class Gemmatimonadetes; order Longimicrobiales; family Gaopeijiaceae; genus Bin94. The sequence goes on from OZ244894.1 coordinate 1,496,583, forward strand.
CCGGCCCCGCGGCTACCGCGTGGTCGGGGACGTGGACTTCGAGGGCGTGCGCGAGGTGGCCGCCGCGATCACCCCCGTGCCGGGCGGCGTGGGACCCATGACCATCGCGATGCTGCTGGCCAACACGGTCGAGGCGGCGGTGCGGTGGGGGAAGGCCGCCAGTTGAGGACCCGCAACCTGGACCTGTTCGCGGACCGGCCCGCCGAGGGGGAGGACCACCAGCCCGCCGAGGAGGTGGCGTCGACTGCGGCCCCGCCAGCACGACCGGCGGCCCCGCCCGTCGAGACAGCGGCCCCGCCCGCCCCCAGGGTGTGGACCGTCTCGCAGGTCAACCGCGCGGTCAGGCGCGTGCTCGAAGAGACGCTGCCGCAGCTCTGGGTCGCGGGAGAGGTGGCGAACTTCAGCCGGCACCGCTCCGGGCACTGCTACTTCACCCTGAAGGACCGGTCGGCCCAGATCCGGTGCGTCATGTTCCGGCGCGAGGCCGCCGCCCTGCCCACCGACCCCGAAGAGGGCATGACGCTGCGCGTGTTCGGGGGCCTCACGCTGTACGAGGCGAGGGGGAGCTACCAGCTGGTGGTGACCCGGCTCGAGGCCGAGAGCGCCGACGGAATGTGGAAGCTCGCCTTCGAGCGGCTGCGGCGGCGGCTCGACGACGAGGGCCTGACCGACCCGGCGCGAAAGCGGCGCCTGCCCGACTTTCCGCGCACCGTCGGGGTGGTGACCTCGCCCACGAGCGCCGCCCTGCGCGACATATTGGCGGTGACGGCCCGGCGCGCGCCATGGATTCGGGTGGTGGTTCGCGGCACGGCGGTCCAGGGGCCGGGCGCGGGCGACCAGATCGCTGCGGCGATCGGCGCCGTGGCGGCGAGCGGCGTCGATGTGGTGATCGTGGCGCGCGGCGGCGGCTCGATCGAGGACCTGTGGGGCTTCAACCAGGAGGCGGTGGCGCGCGCCGTCGCGGCGTGCCCCGTGCCGGTCGTCTCAGGGGTGGGGCACGAGACCGACGTCACGATCTGCGATCTGGTGGCCGACCTGCGGGCCGCGACCCCGTCGGAGGCGGCCGAGGCGGCCGCACCGGACGGCGAGGCGCTGGCTCGTCGGCTGGCCGCGCTGGGGCAGCGGCTGGGGCGGGCGCTATCTGGCCAGGCGCGCGCCAGAGCGTGGCGTCTGGACCGGGGTCGCGACCGCCTCTTCGACGGGGCGCGCCGGATGGTCGGGGCGTACCGGCTCAGGTTGCAGGGTGGTCGCGCGGGCATCACGCAGGCGATGCAGGGGCGAACCGCGCACCGGCGCGCGCGGCTGAACGAGGCCGCGGCGGCCATCGACGCGCTCTCCCCCCTCTCCACGCTGGCCCGTGGCTACGCCGTGCCGCTGGACGCGAACGGACGGCTGCTGCGGGGCGTCGGCGATTTTGCGCCCGCCGAGCGATTCCGGCTGCGCGTTGTGGACGGGAATGTGCCGTGCGAGGTCGCGGCCCGGCCCGAGCGCGAACAGCAAGGGGGAGACGATGGGGGCGACGATGGGGGCTGACGGGGGGCTCGACAGCAGGCTGGAGCGCATCGAGGAGATCGTGCGGCTCCTGGATTCGGACTCGCTTGGGCTGGACGAGGCGCTGGCGCTGTTCGAAGAGGGGGTCGGGCACATTCGGCGCGCGCAGGAGATGCTGGCGCGGACCGAGCTCAGGGTCGAGGAGCTGATCGGCAACGACAACGGCGCGCGCGACGGCCACGACGCCGACGCCGACGGCCACGGCGCCGACCGCCACGACGCCAACGGCCACGACGCCAACGACGCAGAGGATGGCTGAGGCGGACTTCGGCGCGGTCGCGCGAGGTCATGCGGAGTGCGTCGAGGCTTCGCTGCGGCGGTGCGTGGAGGGGCTGGCCGCGGTGGTGCCGCCAGCGGTGCACGCCGCTGCCGCCGCCGCCGTGCTGAGCGGGGGAAAGCGCCTCAGGCCCCTGCTGTGCGTGACGGCCTGCGAGGAGCTGGGCGGGGTGCGGTCGCCCGCGCTGTACGACCTGGCGTCGTCGGTCGAGGTGATTCACGCGTACTCGCTCGTGCACGACGACCTGCCGTGCATGGACGACGCCGAGCTGCGGCGGGGGCGTCCGACGGTGCACGTGGCGCACGGGGTCGCGGCCGCGACGGCGGCCGGGGCCGCGCTGATTCCGTGGGCGGCGGCCTGGGCGCTCGAGGCGGCGGTGCGGATGGGACGCGGCGACGGCGACGCGCGGCAAATCGTGGCGCGACTGCTCGAGGCTGCGGGGGCGGGCGGGATGATCGGCGGTCAGGCGCTGGACCTGCTGGCCGAGGGGGCCTCGCTGACGGAGGAGGAGCTGGCGGGCGTGCACGGCCTCAAGACCGGCGCGCTGCTGGCGGCGTCGCTCGAGATGGGGGCGATGGCGGCGGGCGCCCCCCCGCGCGACGTGGCGGCGGTGGGCGAGTTCGGGCGGGGCCTGGGGCTGGCCTTCCAGGTGATGGACGACGTGCTCGACGCCACCGGGTCGGCCGAGGTGCTGGGGAAGCGTCCCTCGGACGCCGACTTCGGGAAGGCCACCTATGCGCAGCTTCTGGGGGTGGACGGGGCGCGGGCGCGGGCGGCGTCGCTGGTGGACGGGGGACTTGCGGCGCTGGACGCGGCGGGGCTGGCGGCTCCCCGGCTGCGTGGCCTGGCCGCCTTCGTGATCGATCGCAGCCGTTGAGCGGACATAGCGACATGGACATGGAACACCGAAATCGCTTCAAGCGCATCGCGCTGGTCGGGCGGGCCGCGGACGGCGGGCCGGGCGGCCGCGTCGGCGAGGCCTGCCGCAGGGTCGCGGCGGTCGCCGCCGAGTTCGGGGCCGCCGTGACGGTCGAGCCGGGTCTGGCACACGCCGCTCCCGACCTCGGCACGGCCTCGCTGGACGGCGCGGACATCGACCTGGTGGTCTCGCTGGGGGGCGACGGGACGCTGCTCCGCACGGCGCGCCTGATCTTCGGTCGCGACATCCCGGTGCTGGGCATCAACCTGGGCAATCTCGGCTTCCTCACCTCGATCTCGGCCGACGGCATCGACGAGGGCCTCCGCAGCGTGCTCTCGGGCCACGCCGAGATCGAGGATCGGCGCACGCTGCGCGCCGAGATCCGCACCGCCACGGGCGAAGCGCGCGCCACCTTCGCGGTTCTCAACGACGCGGTGGTCCACAAGGCCGGCGCGGCCCAGGTGGTGCGCCTGGACCTGTGCGTGGGCCCCCAGGACGACCTCGAAGAGATCGGCAGCTTCTCGGGCGACGGCGTCATCCTCTCCACCCCGACCGGCTCGACCGCCTACTCGCTCTCGGCGGGCGGCCCGGTGATCGTGCCGAACCTGGACTGCTTCCTCGTCACCCCCATCCTTCCGCACACCCTGGCGCTGCGCCCCGTGGTGGTGCCGGCCGACGACGAGATCACCGTCATGGCGCTGGACCGCCGCGAACGCCTCTTCCTGACGGTCGACGGCCAGGAGGGCGGCCCCGTGCACGACGGCGAGCGCGTCGTGGTGCGCATGGGCGCCTTCAAGGTCGCGCTGGTCCGCCTCCCCGGGCACTCCTTCTTCGCCACCCTGCGCCGCAAGCTCAGCTGGGCCGCCGGTCCGCTGCCGGGAGGGTGAGCCCGGTCCCGCGCCCGCACCGGACGCGCGTGGCGCACGCCGCCGGCCCGCCGTTCCGAAGGCGCTTGCGAAAGTTGTCCCATCCAGCCATGGCACCGCCCCGCGCAATTTCCGACAATTGAAGCCATGATCGTAGAGCTGCGAATCCGGAACTTCGCCGTCCTCAGGGACTGCCGCCTGCGCCTGGGCCCCGGCCTCAACGTCATCTCGGGCGAAACGGGCGCGGGCAAGTCGGTCGTCGTCGACGCGCTCGAAATGCTCGTGGGCGGTCGCGCGTCCTCGGGGGCCGTGCGAAGCGGCGAGAAGTGCGCGCTGCTAGAGGGTGTGGTGGATGTGAAGGGCGTCGTGGGCGTCGCGGCGGCGCTGGCCGAAATGGGACTGGAGGCGGACGACGACCATCTGGTGATGAGGCGCGAGATCCGGAGCGGGGGACGCAGCCGCGCCTGGGTCGGCGGCTCTCCGGCGACGGCCGGGGTGCTGCGCCGCATCGGCGCGCTCCTGGTCGACATCCACGGCCAGCACGAGCACCAGCGCCTCATGTCGGGCGACTTCCAGCAGCGCGTGCTGGACGCGTTCGGCGAATGCACCGATCTCGCGGCGCGCGTGGCCGCGCACTTCCGCCGTGCGGCCGAGCTGGAGGCGCGCCTGGACGCGCTCTCGCGGCGGCGGCGCGATCTCGAGGCCCGGGCCGACTTCATTCGCTTCCGGCTCGGCGAGATCCAGGGCGCCGACCTGCGCCCGGGCGAGGACGAGGAGCTGCGCGTCGAGACCGGCCGCCTGGCCAACGCCGACGTCCTGCTGCGCGACACGCTGGCGCTGCAGGCGCTGCTGCACGACGACGAGGACGCCGTCGCCGACCGCCTCTCGGACGCGGCGGGCCGCCTGCGCCGCATGGCCGAGGTCGACCCGGCGCTGGAGGCCCACGCGACGGCGCTCGACGACGCCTACCACGCCGTGTCCGACGCGGCTGCCCAGCTGCGTGCGTACGGCGACGCCATCGACCACGACCCCGCGCGGCTCGATCGCCTGCACGAGCGGCAGGCCCTCGTTCAAGCGCTGATGCGCAAGTACGGCCCCACCCTCGCGGCGGTGATCGAAACCGGCGAGACCCTGGCGCGCGAGCTCGACGAGCTCGAAACCGCAGAGCTCGACGCCACCGCCTTGCGCAACGACCTTGCACATGCACAACAGGATTGGGCAACCGCTGCCGACGAGCTCTCGCGGCGGCGCGGCGAGGCGGCCGAGCGCCTGTCGCGAGAGGCCGAGGCGGCGTTCCCCGGCCTGGGCCTCGAAGGCGGGCGCTTCCGGGTCGACTTCGAGCCGCTGCCCGAGCCGGCCGCCCGGGGGCGCGAGCGCATCCGCTTCATGGCCTCGATGAACCCGGGCTTTCCGCCGGCGCCGCTGTCGCGCATCGCTTCCGGCGGCGAGCTCTCGCGCGTCATGCTCACCCTCAAGTCCATCCTCGCCGGGATAGACGAGCTGCCCACCCTCGTGTTCGACGAGGTCGACGCCGGGATCGGCGGCGGGGTCGCCGGGCGGGTGGGCGAGCGCCTCGAAGAGGTGGCCGAGGGGCGCCAGGTGCTGGCGGTCACGCACCTTGCCCGGATCGCGGCCCGAGCGGCCCGCCACTTCGCCGTCGAGAAGCGCGCGGTCGACGGCGCCGCCGAAACCACCCTCGTGCAGCTGGCGCCGGAAGCGCGGGTGCGCGAGCTCGCGCGCATGCTGGGCGGCGACCCGGGCTCGGCGCGGTCGCTGGAGCATGCGCGCGAGCTGCTGGGGGTGGGGGGGTGAGGTTGGGGGCTGGTGGGGAGGGTCAGCGACACGTAGGGTTTCGGCATGCACAGGTGTTCGCACATGTTCCCTAGACACGTGCCTGCGGGCGCGCGAACTTGGACCGCTGCGTCGCTAGTCTTCTTGGGAGTCGGCTGCAGCGACGCAGAGCTGCGCGAATCACCCGCCTCCAGCTGGATCACCGAAGCCGACTACCAGTTTGGCACGGCGAGCGAGGATGGCTTGATTCTGCAGCAACCGCTCGTGAGGGCCGATCCACCACGAAACCGGCTTCTCGTATTGGACCCACCGGGCTCCCATGTCAGTGAGTGGACGCCCAACGGGGAACTGGGCTTTGTAGTCGGCCGAGCTGGAGATGGGCCCGGCGAGTTTACGTCTCCCCGGGACCTGTTCGTCGAGACCGACGGTTCCTTTTCGGTGCTGGAAGGGAATGGATCGCGGTTCACTTACTATTCTGCCCGCGGGGATCTTGTGGAGAGCCTTCAAGGTCCTGCGGGCAGAATTGGCTATCAGGGATTCCGGATAGCTCTGGCCTGGCCCGGCAACGACGTCCACCTCGGCATTCCGCAATTGCCGCTGGATGTCGAACTCGGCATGAGAGGAGATGCTCCGATCGCCCTCCAGCCTCTTCTCCGCGTTCGTGTCGGCGAAGGCCGAGAGTGGCGTGACCCGGAACCGCTGCTGTGGCTCGATATGCGCAACAGGGTCCATGTCATGCAGTACGATGGTGATCGTACGTCCTACGGCGTGCAGCCCTTCGGAGACGCGGACCATGTTCGGTTTGCGCCAGGTAGAGCCGTAGTCATGAGGACCCGGGGGCCGCCCGGGACACTCGAGCTTCTCGAAGTGGACGGGGAGGGTGATACGCTGTGGCATAGGAACGTGCAACTCGTGCCATCCAGGCTCACCGAGGCGGTGGTCGAGCGCAGAGTGGCCAGGTATATGGAAGCTATGGAGGGGTTCTACGACCACGTGCCACGGCAGGAGCTTCGAGCTAGATACAGGGAAGGCCTGTACACGCCAGCGTATCTCCCCGCCGCCGACGGACCACCTGTCTTGTCTGCCTCGGGCGGCGTCTGGATCAGGACCCATGAGGTCTCGGACACACTGAGGGCCTACTACGTCCTGGAGCGGGGCGATCCGAACACTGAGTTGCGTCGCGTGCTCTTGCCCGAATGGCTACGGGTCAGCGACGCGACAGCGACACATGTCTGGGGTGTCTGGCGCGACGCCATGGATGTGCCGCATGTGGTCGGCCGCAGGTTGGCTTCCGTGCCGCAAACGAGGTAAGGCTCACTGCTTCAGCCTAGCCTACTAGGGACCTTGCCCCAGCGACGACGGTATCGCGTACCAGTCCACGCCGCGCGGGGCGATGCCCTCGGGGCCCGGCGTTCGCTCAACCAGTGCCACCAAGATGTCGCCGAGCACATCGTAGCCCAGAAGTCGGTCGTGAATCGCCACGATGCTCACGAACTCCGGACCGTCCCAGACCTCGATGTAGGATTCCTCGATTCTGTCGTGGGACGTCGCAGCCCAAGTGCGACCTTGATCGTCGAACCGAAAGGTCCGACCATTGCCAAGGTACCAACTCCTTGGCTGGGTGCGGAACGCCGCCACGTATCGATCATCTTCAACTCCGAATAGACGCTTCATGCCGTCTGCAAACTCTTGGACCTCGCGCTCGCTTGGAAAGGCTTCTACGTACGCCGGTGAGCGTCGCGGCTCACCAGATCCCTCATCGTCCTCGAAGAACACGATTTCGTCTCCGCAGGTCCAGAACACCATTGTGCCGTCTGGCGCCAACGCGCCCGATTGAACGAGTAGGCAGTCGACGCCATCCCCCAAGCCCCTCTTCGCCCATACAAGCTGGCCCGAGCTCATATCGACCAGCGTAGGGACGAATAAGCCCGCAAGCGCTTCCGTTGCAGCTCTTCGATCTCCGCTCGGAGGCGACAATACCGTTGCGCGATCGATATTCGAATAGTCCGTCACCAGGCCGAAGACCTGATTGCCGACCAATTGCCGGGCCTGCAAACCGGTGTGCAGCGTGTTCTCCGAAAGCAGGCTGCCACTCGCATCGAAGAAGCTGAGCCGCTTCAACCGGTTGTCGATCACGCCCACAGCGCCGCCGATTGCACGTTCGAGTCCGGAAATGCCACGAAACTGGCCAGGGCCTTCACCTGCCTCCCCGAAGATTCCCGCTGTCTCGCCATTCTGCTCTAGGCAATGCACCTGGAATTCGTAGGAGTCGGTGACGCAGGCGATGCCTCCCTCCAGAAGCGCGACTTCGTCGGAGAGACTGAGTGGCGCAGCTGCCATGGCATGTCGCACAAGGGAGACAGCGGACACCTGGGGCTGCTCGTCGGTTGGTCCGCAGCCAACCACCGCCACTGCGCTCGCAGCGGCCGCGACGGTGGTCAGGCACCTCGGCATCCGTCGATCATTCACGTCAGAAACCTCGTCGTTATGGAGTCGAGCCGCTGCTGGGGGCCTGGGGGCGGCGGGTCAGCCCCCCCACACCCCCACGAACAGCCTGAAGCCCACCTCGAACGAGTGGGTCGCGGGCATCAATCCGCTGCCGCCGACGGCGCGGCGGTAGATCGCCCGGATCTCGAAGGGGGCGCCGGGGGCGCCGTCGTCCGCCACATGCGCCGCCGGGTTGTAGACCATGCCGAGCAGGGCCTGGCCCACGGAGCCGCCGCTGCCCGGGACCAGGATCTGGGGGTCGACCTGCTGGGCGGGGGCCGGCGCCGCTTCCTCGTCCACCACCACCACCGTGGGCAGGCTGAACGAGTCGTCGGCCTTGCGGAACAGGCGGTAGCCGGCCGTGATCGTCAGCGGGTCGGCGATGCGGAACCAGGGCGACAGCTCGACGAACTGGTAGTCGCCCGGATTCCAGTCGAGCGCAACTTCGGTGACGCGGGGGGCCAGGGCAACGGCGGGATCGAAGACGCGCCGCACGGTGCTGCCGGGCATCTGCACGCCGTAGCGGACGTCCGCCCACAGGCCGAGGCGTCCGCGCCATCGTCCGTTGATCCACGCGCGCGCCTCGATGTCCATCTGCCTGTCGCCGCTGCCCGAGTCCAGGAAGTTGGCCGGGTCGTCCTGGGTTCCGGTGGGCAGGCGGACCATCGCGCCGCCGCCAACGGTCAGCCGGGTGGGGGCGTCCGGTTCGCCGGTCTGGAACGCGCGCGCGTCCGCCCGCACTTCGATGTCGCCCAGTCGCCAGAGCGAACGCCAATTGCCCAGGGGGTGGGTTGATTCGATGCCGAAGCCGGGCTCGGCCACCAAGCGCTCCACATCTTCGGCGGTCAGCAGGGCGCTCGCCAGCGGCAGCCCGACCACGCCGGGCACTCCGGCCGCTTGGAAGGCCTCGGAGAGCGCGGCCAGCCGCCCCTGCAGCGCCGCCCCCGCATCGGACCAAGCCAGCGGCGCGAACACGCTCCCGTACATCTGCGAGAGCAGCGAGTGGAAGGCCCGGGCGTCTGCCACGAGCGCCGTGGCGTCTCTGCAGGGGTCCGAAGCGGGGTCGGCCGCGCACGCCTCGCCGCGAATCACGTCATAGGCGCCGATCGATCCCTGCAGGCCCGAGAGAAACCCGGTCACCGCCGCCGGGTCCTCCAGCGCCGGGCTGAATCCCGCCGTGGCGCTGGCCGAATCCGCCGCGAAGGTCGTCGTGAACTCGGTCTCGCTCTGCACCAGCGGCACCGTCGCACCCACGGTAAGCCAGTCGAAGGCGCCCACGTCGGCGGAGATTGGAACCCAGGCCGCGCTCTTCTCCAGCACCGACGACATCGTGCCGAGGCTCATCTCGTAGTCGTCGTCGATCGCCGCGCGCACGGCCGCCTCGGGTTCTGTCAGAAACGGAAAGATGCGGCTGCCCGCCGGACCCGAAAATAGCCCCCCCAGGCGGTGCGGCCCCCCGGCCAGCCCGGGGATCTCGTAGAGATCGGAGAAGGACGCGTACTGTCCCAACACCCCCAGGCGCAGGTTGCCGCGCGGCACCAGCGGAGAATACGGCTCCTGGGCGCGCGCGCCCGCTGGGATCGCGCTGGCGCAGACGGACGCGAGGAGCAGGGCGGCGAGAGCGGGGGCGGTCGGGCGGTTGGGGAGCACGGCTCATCCGGCAAATGGGAGGGGGTCGGTGACAAGCTAACAGGGACCGTAGCGGCGGTGAATCGCAGCGCCTCCGGGCGCACCTGTTGACACCCCGAAGCGGCGCGTCTAACGTTGCTGTCCCCCTTTGGCGAAGTCCCTCGCGCGGAGCGTTGCCGCCGAGGGGACCGACGGGAAGGCGGCGGGGGGGTGGATGGCCCGAACTGGGGCCGTCGTCACGCGGGAATAGCTCAGTTGGTAGAGCACCACCTTGCCAAGGTGGGGGTCGCCGGTTCGAGTCCGGTTTCCCGCTCTGATGCAGGCAGTCCAGCCGCTGCGCGGAGCCGCCGTGCGCACGCACGTTGCTTCCGCGGCGAACTGCTTCCCCAAGGGGGCACGGCCGACCGCCGAGCCCCCTTCGCATTGGGCGCCGTAGCCAAGTGGTAAGGCAGAGGTCTGCAAAACCTCCATTCGGCGGTTCGAATCCGCCCGGCGCCTCTTGGTCCCTTCAGGGAATGAGCCGTCTCGGGCGGGGCCGCAGCAGGAACACGCCCTCGTACATGCTGGTTACCACCACGGTGCCGCTCTCGAAGAACGGGTAGGCCGTCCACGCGCCTACGAACCCGGGCGGATCCCCCTCGTACGGGGTGGTGTCGAACCAGCCGATCTCCTCGGGCGCCTCGGGATCGCTGATGTCGAAGAGGCGGAAGCCGGCCTGGTAGTTGGCCTGGTACATCCGGTCGCCCTTGACGTAGAGGTTGTGGTCGGTCGCCGCGCTGGGCCCGTCCACGCTGCCCACCAGGATCGGGTCGTCGAGCTCCGCCACGTCGTAGATGTAGGTGCGCGTGCTCTCAGCCGTGCCCACCAGCTCGTCGAGCTCGTCGTCGAGGTAGTAGTAGCGGTGATCCTCGGTGAGCCAGCCCTGGTGGATGTACGCCGCGCCCGGGTGGCTGGCGCTGCCGATCGGCGCTGGCGTCTGCTTGTCGGTGATGTCGACGATCCGCATCAGGCTCTCGTTGGACACGAAGCAGATCTGCCGTCCCCGGTAGCGGTCGTCCGGGCCGCGGTACACCACGCACTGCGCGTCGTGGGTGCGGCCGGGCGCGATCAGCCCCACGTCGTCGGTGAAGCACCCGGCGAAGACGGGGGCCTTGGGGTCGCGCACGTCGACCATGTGCAGCCCGCCGCCGCACGTCTCGCCGCCGCCGCTCGACCCGACGGGGAAGGCGAAGCCGCTCTCGGCGTCCATGACCAGGTTGTGCGCGCTGGCGATGCCCCGGTAGACCGCGTCGGGCTCGAACGCCACGCCGCCGTTGGGGCTCGCCGGCTCGGCGGAAGTGTCGCGGACCCGGGTGAGGTCGAAGACGACAAGTCCGTGGTCGCCGGCTCCGTCGCCTGTGAAGAAGAGGTGGTCGGCGTAGACCTTGAGGTCGCGCGCGCCGCTGGGATTCGCGGGCACCACGCCCACGTAGCGCGGGGCCGCCGGGTCGGTCACGTCGACGATCGCCGCCCCGCCGCTCCGCCCCACCAGCGCGTACTCGCGGCCCGTCTCGGGATCCGTCCACCCCCACATGTCGCTCACGCGCTCCCACGGCTCGGCCCCGATCGCCGAGGTCGGCAGGAAGGCCAGCAGGTCCACCGATTCGCAGGAGAATCCCGCCGCGGCACCCTCTTCGCAGCGGAACTCGCCCTCGGTCACCGCGCTCAGGCCCCCGCCGGGACGCAGCCACTCGGGGTCGCCCCAGGGCCCGCCCAGCTCGCGCGCGAAGGCCACCGCCGCGCCGTATCCGCCGTCCGTTCCCGGGGCGCCCACCACGGCGACGGTCGCGCCCAGCGCGATCGCGGAGCCGAGGCCCGCCGCGCGCCCCGCATCGGGCATGTCGAGCGGCGCGGGCGCCCAGCTGCCGTCGACCAGACGGAAGCGATGTACTTCGCCCGACCCGTCGCGCGCCAGCGGCGCTCCCACCCAGAGCTCGTCGCCGAGGATGGCCAGGGTGGCGCCGAAGCCCAGCCCCTCTCCATCGGGCGCAATGACCTGGCGGAGCTCCCATTCGCCGGCGTCGAAGCGCCGGTAGGCGAAGACCAGGCCAGCGCCTCCGCGCGCACCGGGGGCGCCGATCAGCAGGTGGCCGCCGTCGACCGCGAGCGCCGCGCCGAACCGCGCTCCCGCTGCCAGCGAGTCGGCGGGGCTCAGGGTGACGTTGCCGCGCGGGTGGTCTGCGGGCCGGAAGACGAACACCTGCCCGACCTCGCCCGCGCCGGGCGAGGACACGAGCACGTCGTCGCCCCGGAGCGCCATGGCCGCGCCGAAATCGGGAAACTCGGACTCGGGTCCCGGCAGGGGCAGGATGGCGGGGAAGCCCCACCCGCGCCTGTCCCGCTGGAAGACGTGCACGCCGCCGGGCCCGTCGCCTCCGCTCGCAACCGACACCGCGACCCGGTCGCGGTCCGCCGCGACGGCTCTGGCCGTCGGCTGCAGGATGCTCATGATGCCGGCGAAGTTCACCGCCGCGCCGCCCGGTCCCGCTGCCGCGGACGTCGGCTCGGACGGCGCGCCCGGCAGCTCCAGCCCGGCCTCGTAGGCGAACCCGCCCGTCGCGTCTCCGAACAGATGCGCCCCAATCCGCACGTCCGGATCGGCGCCGCCCACAACGAGCCGCTGTCCGCTCCACTGCATCGACGACGCCAGCCGCCAGCCGTTCTCCGCTGTCCCCGGCGGCGAGAAGCTCCCGGCCAGCACCCATCCGCCCGCGCGTTCGCGCTCGAACCGGTACAGCGCCGCAGGCCCCCGCGCCGGACCCGGCTTGCCGACGATCACGGTGCCGCCCGAGACGGCGACCATGCTCCCGAACTCGTCCTGCCCCGCCGCGGGAGCGGTCGCGAACGCGGCCGCGCCGCCTGCCCACACCGCGACGCACACTGAAACGCAGAGTCTCCTGCTCGCATCGGACATCACTGGTCTCCCTCGCACATCGGTGCTCTCCCCCAGTTGGTTTGAATCAGAGATGAAGCTGTAGATAGCTTCCCCATAGGGCAATCCGCCCCCCTCACTGCCCCGCGAACCGCACATGGCCCACATCCCGTACGTCCCCCGCCACGAGGCGGGGCCCGATCTCGCCGCTCTCTATCGCCGGTACGCCGACGGCAACGGCCACTTGGACCACATCCTGCGCGTCCACTCGCTCAACCCGCCGTCGATGCAGCACCACTACGAGCTGTATCGGCACCTGATGGCCGGTCCCTCTCCGCTCACACGGCGGCAGCGCGAGATGATCGCCGTCGCGGTCTCCGCCGAAAACGACTGCTTCTACTGAATCAACCACCACGGAGCGGGACTCCGCAGGATCACAGGGTCGCCGGAGCTGGCCCGCGCGCTGGCCAGGCGCCGCCGTCCCGAATCGCTGGCGAAGCGCGACGGGGCGATGCTCGACTACGCGCTGAAGCTCACCCGCGACCCCGGCGCCGTGACGGCGGCCGACGTCGAGGCGCTCAGGACGGCGGGCTTCTGCGACCGGGCGGTTCTCGACATCTGCCAGGTCGCTGCGTACTACGCGTACGTGAACCGTCTGGCCGACGGGCTCGGCGTGGAGCTTGAAGCGCACTGGAGCGACGAGGACTGCACGCTCACGCGCGCCGAGTTCGAGGCGCAGAAGGAAGCCCGGCGCGCAGGCGCGCCGGGCTGGGAGGTGGAGCGCTCGGCGCGGTGAGGGCGCCGCCCGTTCAGCCTCCCGGTCGCCGCGCGGGTCGCCGGGGCGGCGCCTTCCGGCTGCCTGAACCGCGCGGCGCCGAGCGCACGCTCGGCTTCGGCGCCCTCGACGGGGCGGAACGCGCCTTCGGGGGCGGGTTCCTGGAGGGCGCCGACCGCGCCGTCGGCGCGGACCTGCGCGTAGGCGCGGATCTCACCGTCGGCGAGGGTCGCCGCGACGAGGGGGTGGCGCGCGCAATGGGCGAGGGTCGCCGTGCCGAGGGCTGGGGCCGCGCGCGGACCCGCGGGGGCGTCGAGCGCGGGGCAGCCGTGCCGACGCTGGTGGCCGTCCGGGGGCGAGCGGCCCTGTCGCCGGTGCCGGACCGCGGGCGCGCGCTGCGCGTGCCCTCGGTCGATCGCGCGCCGTTGCGGTCGAGGTAGCCGCCCCGGCGCGTGCCGTCGGCGACGACGCCCGCGCTGCCGGATCGCGGCATGGCCTTCGACACGGGGCGCTCGGGGCCGTTGTCGGTGACGTAGACGGGCGGGGGGCCCGGGTATTCCTTGTAGCGGGGCCCGAAGAGCGGGCTCCTGCTCACCACCCGTGTATGCGGATCGGCGTAGCGGTCGGCCCAGTAGGGCGCACGATGGTCGACCCAGTACGTTGGGCTCCACCAGCGCGACCGCACGTACCGGTGCGACGGCCATCCCAGGAAGCCCAGCTGCCGGGGGCCGTACCACGCCCACGGGGGGGCGCCCCATCCCCAGTGGCCGTAGGCCGGATACCCGACGCCATAGTATGGGGCGCAAGAGACGAACGGGTCGTGCCAGAAGAACGGGTCGAGCCAGAAGGCGCCCCAACAGGGCTGGGGACGGTGCCACACGGACTCGTACACGCCGCCGTAGCGGTACGGATCACGGTGGAACGAAAACCCAAGTCCGATGCCGAAGCCGAGTCCGACCCCGATGTGCGTGCCGTGCGCGGCGTGACTGCCTGCGGACAAGCCGATGCCCAGCGAAGCCACCGCGTAGTCGTTGATCTGGGCGCGCCCCGGGGAGGGGACGCACAGGCTAGCGGCGAAAACCAGGACTGGAACGACCCGGCGGGCCGATCCCGTTGCGTATGTAGTTGATCTATTCATTTCGCCCTCCAGATGAGGTTGTCGCCTCCGATGGGCCTAGGCAAGGAAGCACACACCGTGCCAGCGCGTCCAGCCAAGCCATTCGGCTGCCAGCAGCCCGCGAAAAAGGCCCCGGCCGCGTACGGCTGGCGGTGCATCCGCGCTGAACGCGGCGCCCCGCCGGCTTGAGCGGCGTCCCCCTCGCGTCACAGTCCGTGTCCTCGCCGCGGGACACTCCCGGGCATCACCCGACCCACCGGTACAGCGCGAAGAAGGCGAGCAGCAGGATGAACGGGACCAGGACAAGGCCCAGCTTGGCAGCGATCACCCACGCCTCGTTCCGGTCCCTCTCGTCTCCGCTCATCTTCCATCGCGCCCGAGGTGCATTTCTCCTGCGGCTTCGCGTTCCTGCATGGAAGTTCCTGCGGAGACCGATCTGCGGCAAGACCGCCCGAATGCGTCCGGGGACCCGCTTCGAGGGCCGCCGACCCCTTGCGGAGACGGGGCGCAGCATGAATCTTGGATAACGGCGCTCTCAGCCGATCCATGCAGCGCGGCACGGTGGCCTCTCACGGAAGGGCCCGCCCGCTGGCATGGCTTCGATGGCAGTGCGCTTCGGTTCCATGGCGCCGGTTGGCTCGCTTGTCCGGGGTCGCGTCGGGCAAGCCGCTCCCGCCTGGTTCAATTCCTGGGTTCGTCCGCGCAGCCCGCGCGGCATTCCCCGAGCAGTGCTTCCGCAAGGTGCAACCATTGTGAGTGATCAAGACGCGCGCGAATCGCGCGAGACAACCGCCGCAGTCGCGGCGCCCGACGACTCGTCGGCCGCGCCGGATGCGGCTTCGGAGGACGGCGCGGCACAGCCCGCCGCGGGGGACTCCCCGGAAGGCGGCCAGGCGAAGGCCGATTCGCAGGCGCGCGCCGGCCGGCCTCGCCGGGGCCGCCAGCGCGGGCCCAAGAAGCAGGGAGGCGCCCCGAACGTCAATCTTGGGGACAAGAATCGCGAGCCCGGGCCGGTCCTGGGCATTCTCGAGGTGCTGACGAGCGGATCCGGCTTCATTCGCCGATCGGACGCCGGGTACATACCGGGCAAGGAGGACATCTACGTCGGCTCGCGGCTCATCCACCGCTTCGGTCTGCGCACGGGCGACGAGCTGGCGGGGATTGTCGGAAAGCGGCCCCGCAACGGCAAGAGCCCGCCGCTACGCTATCTGGACCGGGTGAACGGCCTGCCGCCCGACGGCGCCACCCGCAGGCCCGACTTCAACCGGCTGAGCGCGCTTCACCCGCGACATCAGCTGAAGATGGAGTGCGGAAGGGAGGTCGCCGGCGAGCCCGACCTGACGAACCGCGTCATCGACCTCTTCTGTCCGCTCGGCAAGGGCCAGCGGGCCCTGATCGTGGCACCGGCCAAGGCGGGGAAGACGACCATACTCCAGGCGATCGCCGAGGGCGTCGCCACGAACCACCCGGAATGCGAGCTGATGATCCTTCTCGTCGACGAGCGTCCCGAGGAGGTGACCGAAATGGAGGCGTGCGGGTTCGGCGAGGTGATCGCGTCGACCTTCGATCTGACCGCGGAGCGCCACTGCCAGGTCGCCGAGATGACGCTGGAGCGCTGTCGGCGAAGGGTCGAGGCGGGGAAGCACGTGGTAATCATCCTGGACTCGATCACGCGGCTGGCGCGCGCGCACAACACGGTCGAGGCGGGCAGCGGCCGCACGCTCTCGGGCGGGCTCGACGCCAGCTCGCTCGAGAAGCCCAAGCGCTTCCTGGGCAGCGCGCGCCTGATCAAGGAGGACCAGGGCGGGGGTTCGCTCACGATCATCGCCACCGCGCTGGTCGACACGGGGTCGCGCATGGACCAGGTGATCTTCGAGGAGTTCAAGGGGACCGGGAACAGCGAGCTGGTGCTGAGCCGCGAGCTGGCCGACCGGCGGATCTACCCCGCGATCGATCTCAAGGCCTCGGCCACGCGGAAGGAGGAGCTGCTGCTCGATCCCGAAGCGCTGAGAGTGTCGCGCGCGATGCGGCGGCAGCTGTCGGATTCGCCGCCGGCGCAGGCGATGGACGATCTGCTTCGGGTGATGCGGCAGACGCGCTCCAACGACGAGCTGATCAGCGTCGCCCTCGACAGGTTGTAGCAGCCGTCCGGCTGCCGGCCGAAGACCGCGCCGGGCGGGCGCGGGAGCGGCGGGAAGCCTACCTGGACGACTCGGCCCGCTCCCGGAGCCGGGAGAGGCTTTCCTCCAACTGCCTTCCCTGGGACTCCTCCATGCCCAGAGCCGTCCAGCCCAGCAGGGGATTCCAGCCGAAATCGGCGCGCTCGTTCCAGGTGACCAGAGACCCGCTTCCGCGGGGCGCGACCGACAGCGTGCCGTCGAAGCGGATTGCGCCGTCCTCGACCTCGACCGCGTAGGCGACCGAGGAAGGGGGCGTCGACGCAGTGATCGTGAGCGAGCCCGATCCCATGCGGGGGTCGTCCCAGACGCGACGGGCGCCCTGACCGGCGGCGGGGCCGTCCATGCGCGACTCGATTTCGGCCCACGGGGTCCAGCTGTCCCACGCCGAGAGGTCGTTGAGAAGCGGGAAGACGCGCTCGGGAGGGGCGTCGATCTCGATGGAGCGGGTCACGTCGACGGTGCCGGGCAGGAGGACTCCGACCACGACGAGCCCGGCCATGAGAAGCGCGAGCGCGCCCGCCGCGATCACGCCCTTGCGGGCCACGCCCGAGGGCATTCGGTCGAATCGGAAGGACGGCAAGGGCGGCTAGGCTCCGGGTCGGCTCAGCAGAAGAAGGCGCGCAGGCGCGACACCCCTCGCCGCAGCGTCTCGGCACGCTTGCAGAAGGCGAAGCGCACGAGCTTGGCGCCGTCTTCGGGGCGGCTGTAGAACGAGGAGCCGGGGACGGGGGCCACTCCGGCCTCCTTCGCCAGGAAGGTGCTGAACGCGGCGGCGTCCAGGCGGCTGAGCGCCGAGAAGTCGGCCATGATGTAGTAGGCGCCCTCGGGGGGGCGGCACGCGAATCCGCAGTCGCGCAGGCCGGCGTGGAGGATGTCGCGGCGCTCGCGGTACTCGGTCGCCATGCCGTCGTAGTAGTCCTGCGGCAGGCCCTCCAGCCCGGCTGCGCACGCCTCCTGGAGCGGGGCGGGGGCACCCACGGTGAGGAAGTCGTGCACCTTGCGGATTGCGGCGGTGAGCGCTTCGGGGGCGATGATCGTGCCGATGCGCCAGCCGGTGATGCTGAAGGTCTTGGACAGCCCCGAGATGACGATGGTGCGCTCCCTCATGCCGGGAAGCGCCGCCATGGCGATGTGCTCGCCCTCGTAGGTGATGTGCTCGTAGATCTCGTCGGTGATCGCGAGGATGTCGCGCTCGCGGCACACGTCGGCCACCGCCGCCATCTCGTCGCGGTCGAAGACGCGCCCCGAGGGGTTGTTCGGGGTGTTGACGACGATGGCCCGCGTGCGGCTGGTCACCGCGCGGCGCAGCTCGTCCGGATCGAGGCGGAAGTGCGGGGGGCGCAGCGGGAGGAAGACGGGCGCAGCGTCGCAGAGCACGGCGTCGGGTCCGTAGTTCTCGTAGAACGGCTCGAGGACGATGACCTCTTCGCCCGGATCGACGGTCGCCAGCATGACCGCGGCCATGGCCTCGGTGGCCCCGCAGGTGACGGTGATCTCGCGGTCGGGGTCGACGTCCATGCCGTACCACTCGCGGTACTTGCGGGCCAGGGCGTGTCGCAGCCCGCTTGTGCCCCAGGTGACCGCGTACTGGTTTACGTCGTCCTGAATGGCCCGGCAGGCGGCGTCCTTGAGGAGGGCGGGCGCGGGAAAGTCGGGGAACCCCTGGGCCAGGTTGACGGCGTCGTGGCGACGTGCGACCCGCGTCATTTCGCGGATCACGGATTCGGTGAAGGTGTGGGTTCGGGTCGCCGTGCGGTGCTTCATGGCGATGATCCTAGCCAAGGGCGCGATTCGCACGCAAGGCCGTTGCCCGGGGCCGTTTCGGGCGTAGTCGCGCGGGGCCCGGCTCGGGCGTTGCCGCTCACTTGACCCCTTGTGGCCGTTTGTGGATGTTAGCATTGCCGAGCCACCTCCGATGGCAGCCGCAAGGCAGCCGCGAGACAGCTCTCAAGACAGCCGAGCCGGGTGAATGGCGCCGACCAAGCTACCGACCTACCGAGAGGCCCTGGACAGGATGCTGGGATGCGCCGTGCTGATCCACGGCGCGGAGACCCTGGCGGACCTGGCGGAGATCGACGTGGGCGCCCTGGTGGAAGAAAGCGGCTTCGGCGAGCTGGCGGGACGGATCAGCTTCGTCGAGGCGGCCAGCGCCCTGCGCGCCGAGATCCAGATGGGCGCGAAGTTCGCAGCGGTTCTGGGGTCGCTCGATCCCCGACGCCAGGTAATTGCGCGCACGCGCACCTTCTCGTGGGAGCCGACGAAGCTGGCCGCCCTGGGCGACCAATTCGGCGTCAGTCGCGAGCGCGCGCGCCAGCTCGAGGTCAGGCTTCGCCACACCGTCGAGGTGAATGCCGGAGAGCTGGTCGACGATGCCGCGTGGTGGCTGCGCGGGGCGGTCGGCGTGGCCGCGTCGCTGGACAAGTTCCGCGCGGTTCTCGAGCTGCTGGTGGGCGACACGCCCGCGGATTGGAGAACCGCCGCCGAAGTGGCGGTCATGCGGAGCGCAGGGTACGAATTCCTCGATGGCGTGGTCGGGGACGAGTTCTATCGCGATTGGGTGGATGCGGCGCGGCGCGCTGCTCCCGGCCTGGCCAATGTGGCCGGCGTGGTGGACGAAGACGCGCTGCGGGAGGCAATCGGGGCGACGGCGGCGCCGGAGTGGGAGGCGCTGGTCCGAAACGCCGGTCTGGCGCGCGTTGCGGGCAGTCTGCTGGTGCGGGACACCCGTCGCTCCCGCGTCTACATGGTTCTGGACCGCGTGGGCGAACCGATGAGGCGCGAGGAAATCGCGGTCGAGGCGCAGCTGCGCGACACGACCTCGCTGTCGAGCCTGCTGTCGTCGGATCCGATGTTCGTCCGCTTCACCAAGGATAAGTGGGGACTGGACCACTGGACGGACGAGCCCTACGAGGGCGTCGTCGAGGCGATCGTCAAGCGGATCGAGGATGCCGGCGGGACGGCCTCGGTGGAGCAGCTGGTCGACGAGATTCCGGAGCGGTTCGACGTGCTTCCCGCAACGGTGCGCAACTACCTGAGCACGCGGAAGTTCGAAATCGACGGAGGCGACGTGCGCATTGTGGCCGCGCCCGAGGCTCCGCCGCAGCGCCTGTCCGATGCCCGCGACGTTGTCTGGACGCCGGGCGGGACGCCGGTTCTGCGGCTTCGCGTCGGCGAGCAGCACCTTAGGGGCAACAGCCAGAAGGTGTCGATCGCGGTTGCACAGCACTTGGGCGTGGGGCCGGACGATTCGATCAAGGTTCCGTTTGCGGAGCCCGCCGGGGTGGACGACGCGTCGGTGATCTGGCGCTCCTACGACCCCAACGGCCCCGAAGTCGGGCGCCTGCGCGAAGCGCTGCTGAAGTGCGGTGCAGCCGTTGGGCAGCATGTGTTCATCGTTCTGGACCGCGACGGCCTGCGGATGCTGGCCGATGGAGCGGACATGATGGACGAGAAGCCGCGGGGCTGAGCTGAGGGAAGGCGGCGCGCGGCGCTGGAGGATTCTGGCGCTGCTGGCGGTGGCCGAGCTGCTGGGCATGTCGCTCTGGTTCACCGCGACGGCGGTGTCCGGGGAGCTGGGCGCGCGGTGGGCGCTGTCGCCGTCGCAGGTCGGATGGCTGTCGGCTGCGGTGAACCTCGGGTTCGTGGCGGGGACTGCTGTGGCCGCGCTCCTGAACCTGGCCGACGTGCTTCGCTCCCGGGTCTACTTCGCGGGGGCGGCTGCGCTTGCGGCGGTCGCGAATCTGGGCGGGCTCGCGGCTCCGGGGTTCGGCGGCGCGGTGGCGCTGCGGTTTGCGACCGGGTTTCTGCTGGCGGGCGTCTATCCGCCGGCCATGAAGATGGCGGCCACCTGGTTCCGGTCGGGGCGCGGGCTGGCGATCGGCACGGTCGTGGGGGCGCTGACGGTCGGCAAGGCGGTGCCGTACCTGCTGAAGGCGCTGCCCGCGGCGGGCCCCGAGGTCGTGATCCGGACGGCTTCGGCAGGGGCGCTGGGCGGCGGGCTGCTGGTGCTGCTCATGTACCGCGAGGGGCCCTATCCCTTCAAGCGGGGCCCCTTCTCGTGGGGACTGGCGGCCAGGGTGGTGCGCGACCGCGAGACCCGGCTGGCGACGGCGGGATATCTGGGCCACATGTGGGAGCTGTACGCCATGTGGGCGTGGGCGCCGGTCTTTCTGGCGGCGTCCAGCGCGGCGGCGGGGCAGGGCGGCGCCTGGGTCGATCTGGCGAGCTTCGGGGCGCTGGCGGCGGGTGGACTGGGCTGCGTGTGGGGCGGGTGGGCCGCGGACCGGATGGGGCGCGAACGGCTTGTGAACCGGGCGATGGCGATGAGCGGCCTGTGCTGTCTGGGTGTCGGGCTGCTGTTCGGCGGGCCGTTCGCGCTGGTGGCGGCGGCCACGCTGGTGTGGGGGTTCTTCGTGGTGGCCGACTCGGCTCAGTTCAGCGCTCTCGTCACCGAGTGCGCGCCGCCCGAGGCCGCGGGAACGGCGCTGACGCTGCAGACGTGCGCGGGCTTTCTGCTGGCCTCGGTCACGGTGCAGGCGCTGCCCGCCGTTTCGGATGCGGTCGGATGGCGCTGGGCGTTCGCCGTGCTGGCGCTGGGGCCGGCCGCGGGGATCGCCGCGATCAACCGCCTGAAGCGCGCTCGCGCCGAATCAGATACACGCCCCAGGTGAGCACCGGCAGAACGAAGACCGCCAGATAGCCATACGTAAGTATGCCATACCCCTGCCCGATCAGCGGGATCAGGCCGAACTGGGCCAGCCCGGCGCCGATCGCCAGGATCGCCACGGCGACTACGACGCGCGTCGCCCCCGGCAGTGCCCGGCCTCGTTCGCCGTACGCCTGCGCGACGCGCTGGTTGACCGAGTGGATCATCCCGGCCCCGGTCTCGACCAGCGTCCCGAAGAGCATGATCTGGAAGACGATCTGGAAGGTGCGCGACCCCAGCATCTCGAGCATGTGGTTGACCGGGACCTCTTCGGCGACGATCTCCGGGTACTCGCCCGCAATGGCCAGGAAGAAGAGCAGCGCGGGCAGCATCGCCAGCGGACCGGTGACGAGCCCCGACACGAAGGTGTCCCTGCGGTTCCTGTGGTGCCGAATGGTGATCAGCACGGCCGGGATCACGGCCAGGTTGTAGCCCGCGTATTCGAGTCCCCCCCGGACCCAGCTGCCCTCGATGGCGCGCGAGGCGAGGGCGTCGCCGATCTCGGAGCCGAACAGGGTGACGCACCCCACGAAGAACAGCACGTACACCAGGTAAAGGACGCCCGACCAGCTCGCGAAGGCCCGCTCGATGGCTTCGTTGCCGCCGAAGACCAGGAGCCCGACGAGCGCCATGATCCCGATCACGCCGATCAGATTGGGCAGCCCGAAGGTCTCCTGCAGGATCGCCCCCGCCGCGGCCGCGATCACCGCGATCACGATCATCATGAGCGCGATGTAGAGGAGCTCGAACAGCACCCAGAATCTGCCGAGCAGCCGCTGGAAGAAGCTCCGGTAGTCGAATGCGCCGAAGACGCGCGCGAACTCGTAGCTCACGATGCAGACGGCGCTCCAAACCACGGTGGCGAGGCCCATCGCGAGGAGGCCGCCCAGGGGCCCGCGCGACAGGAAGAACTCGGCCAGCTCGCGCCCGGTGCCGTACCCTCCTGCGATGACCACGGACTGGAAGACGAAGCCGGGCAGCAGGTATCGGCGCAGAGTGTCCACGTCGGGGTCTCCTTATGGATGGCGCGTCCGCCAGGCGCGGGTTTGCGGTGCGCCGTGGGCGGACGGCGTTCGGGCGTGAACTTGGGGCTACGGCCGCCGTTCCGCCACTCCCTGCGGCGCGACCAGCGCCTCGGCGCGCCCGAGTCCCCAGTCCACGAGAAGGGCGAGCGCCGCCGCCGGGACCGCGCCCGAGAGGATCGCGGCCGAGTCGGACAGGGCGAGCCCGGCCACGATCGGGTCGCCGAGCCCGCCGGCCCCCACGAAGGCGGCAAGGGTGGCGGTGCCGACGTTGATCACCGCCGCAGTGCGGATCCCGGCCATGATGACCGGCGCCGCGAGCGGAAGGCGGATGCGCGCAAGGAGCTGCCGCTCGGTCATGCCCAGGGCGCGCCCCGCCTCGACCGCGTCGGGCGCCGCCTCGACGATGCCGACGTAGGTGTTGCGCAGGATCGGCAGCAGCGAGTACAGGAAGAGCGCCGCCACGGCGGGGAGCGCCCCGATGCCGAAGAGCGGGATCATGAAGGCGAGCAGGGCGATGCTGGGGATCGTCTGCAGGACGCCGGCGACCCTGAGGGCGGCGCCGGCCAGCGACCGCCGCCGTTCGAGCGCCAGGCCCGCGGGAAGCGCGACGGCCATCGCCGCGCCCAGGGAGGCGACCACCAGCAGGAGATGACGCAGGGCCTGCCGGGCGAGTTCGCCCCGGTTGTTCCACATGCGGGCGGGCAGCGCGCCGAGCACGGGTCTCTCGGCGGTGGCGGCCTCGGGGGCAGCGGGGGTGCTGGGGGGGGCGGGGTCGGCGCCCGGGGCGGCCTCCGCGCCGGGCGGCGCGCCCAGTCCCACCTCGGCCAGCAGCTCGGAGGCGACCCGGGCGACCGGCGCGCCCTCGACCTCGATCCGCTCGTTGGCGCGCCGCATTGCGTCGACGTCGATCCTGCCCGCAAGGCGCGTGAGCGCCAGAACGGCCTCCGGGCGCGCCTGGTGGAAGCCGCGGCTGGCGAGCGGCGCGGCGTCGTAGGGGGGGAAGAAGCCGCGGTCGTCCGTCAGCACGGTCAGGTCGTGGCGCGAGATTGCGCCGTCCGTCGAATAGGCGTCGATCACGTCGACCTCGCCCGCCTCGATGGCCCGGTACTTGACCGCCTGGAGCAGGCTGCGCGTCTCGCGGAACTCGATCCCGTACGCGGCGGCCAGACCGCTCAGACCGTCGTCGCGCCCCATGAAGTCGGGCGAAAACCCACCTGCCAGCCCCGGGGCGACCGCCGCGAGTCCCGACAGCGTCGCAACTCCGAGCGAGTCCGCCGCTTCCCGGCGCATCGCGATCGCGAAGGTGTTCTCGAAGCCGAGCGGGGGCAGCCAGCGCATGCCCCAGCGCGTCTCGTACGCGTCGCTGACGCGGTTGAAGACGGCGGCCGACCCCCCCTGCGCCGTCTCGCCGAGAACCGCCGCCAGCCCCGTCCCCGTGTACTCCGGGTAGACATCGATCTCGTCGGCGATCATCGCCTGCATCAGCAGCTCGGTCATGCCGAACCCGGACCGCCGCTCGACGGCGAATCCGCTCGACTCCAGGAACTGGGCGAACACCTCGGCGAGCAGGTACGACTCCGCGAACGGCTTCGAGGCCACCCGAATCGGACGGCCGCCGTCCTGGCCGCAAAGCGGCGCCGCCGAAGCCAGCAGGACGCAGACGGCAAGCGTCCGGCATCCCCGGCCCCGGGCCAGCGCCCTCGTTCCCCGGCCCGCGGCCGTCCTCCGCCGCCGGGTCATGGCACCGCTCCCGACTTCTCGAGCAGCTCGGCGGCGTACCCGGTGGCCTCTTGAACAAGCTGGTCCGCCGGGGTCTGCAGCACGACCCGGCCCTCGCGCATGACCGCGACGTGCGTGGCCACGCGGAGCGCTTCCGCCACGTCGTGAGTGACGAAGCAGGCGGTCGTCCCGGCGGACTTGCGCAGCCGCACGAACAGCTCCTGCGCCTCGGTGCGGGCAATGGCGTCGAGGGCCCCGAACGGCTCGTCCAGCAGCACGATGTCGGGACGCGCCGCGATTGCGCGCGCCATGGCCACCCGCTGCCGCTGGCCCCCCGAGAGCGCCCGGGGATGCCGCCCGCCGAAATCGTCGGGATCCAGGCCCGCGGCGGCCAGGGCCCGGCGACCAAGTTCGGACGGGTTGCGGTGGCCCAGCAGTCCCGGAACGAGCGACGCGTTGGCCAGGCACGTCCAGTGGGGAATGAGTCCGCCGTCCTGCTGCACGTACCCGATCGACCGGCGCAGCCGCACGGCGTCCTGCCCTTCTACCGGCTCCCCCCGCACCAGCACCCTGCCGCCGTCGAGCCGCGTCAGCCTGTTGACGGCGCGCAGCAGGGTGGTCTTCCCCGAGCCGCTGGCCCCGACCAGCGCCAGGCAGTCGCCCGCCTCGACGCGGACCGAAACGCCGTCAAGCGCCACGGTTGCACCGTACCGCTTGACGGCGTTCTCCACCCTGATCAGGGCCACGAAGCGCCCTCGCGCAGGGCCCGCACCAGCACCCGGTCGTCCACATTGCCCCCCGTGACGACCGCCACCAGCGTCTCGCCGGGCGCAACCGGAACGCGGCCGTGCATGATCGCGGCGACGGCCGCCGCCCCCGACGGCTCGGCCACGAGCTTGGCGCGCGTGATCAGCAGCCGCATCGCCGCAAGGATCTCGGCGTCGGTCACAATCACCACGTCCTCGACGAACTCGGCGACGTAGCGGTAGTTCAGCCGGCCCGCCATCGGCGCCGCGAGCCCGTCGGCGATCGTGTTGACCCGGTCGAGGTGCGCCGCCGCCCCCTCGTCGAGGCTGCGCCGCATCGCGGCCGCGCCCTCCGGCTCGACCCCGAACACGCGGCAGCCGCCCCGACCGCCCCCCAGCCGCCCCGCCGCGTCGAGCGCGCCGGCGATCCCCGCGATCTGGCCCCCGCCTCCGACCGGCACCACGATCGCGGCGGCCCCGGCGACCTCTTCGGCGATCTCGAGCCCGGTCGAGCCGTGGCCCGCGACCACCTCGGGCGCGTCGAAGGGGTGGAGGAACGTCAGCCCCTCTTCCCCGGCGCGTCGCCGGGCCTCGGCAAACGCTTCCATGGCATTGCCGTGCAGGACCACCCTGGCCCCGTACCCCTCCGTCGCCCGCACCTTGATCTCGGACGCGCCCTCGGGCATCACCACCACCGACCTGATCCCGGCGCTGCGCGCGGCCCACGCGACCGCCTGCGCGTGGTTGCCCGCCGAGATCGTGATCACGCCCCGGGAGCGTTCGGCCGCGCCCAGGGACGCGACCGCGTTGAGCGCGCCCCGGACCTTGAACGACCCGGTCTTCTGGAGGTTCTCGCACTTGAGCAGGGTGTCGGCGCCCGTCGCCGCGCCAAGGGTGCGGAACGACAGCAGCGGCGTGCGGTGCAGGCGGGGCGACACGCGCCTCCGCGCGGCCTCGAAGTCGCCGCGTCCGCACAGTGCCGCGCCGGAAGCCTCGCCCGAGCGCCGTGGGTTCATGTCGCGTCCTTCCCAAGGTTGCCTTGCCCGCACTGCCAACCGTACTATTGGAGGCGTTCCCCGTCCGGTCGAACCGGCCCCCGCCGAGTCGTCGGATTCCGTCGATTCCCCATGCGAGGATGGAGTTTCATGGACTTGAGATCAAGGCTTTCCGCAGTGTTGTGGATCGTGGCGGCGGCAGTTGCTCCGTCCGCCGCGGTGCAGGCGCAGCAGGGCACGATAACCGGCCAGGTCACCGACGCCGAGACCGGAGAGCCCATCGCCGGCGCCGCCGTCGAGGCGCTCGGACAGGGCGGGGCCCAGGCGACCAACGACTCGGGCCGCTTCTCGCTTGCCGTGCCGCCGGGAACGCATTCGGTGGTCGTGACCTTCATCGGACATGAGACGACCCGCGTCGACGGGGTCGGCGTGGGGGCGGGCGGGACGACCGACATCATGATCTCCATGCGCTCCCAGGCGCTGGTGCTCAACCCCGTCGTCGTCACGGCCTCGCGGCGCCAGGAAAAGGCCCTCGACGCGCCGGCCTCGATCACGACCGTCTCGTCGGCCGACATCGCCCGCAACACGGCCACCACGGTCGCCGACCACCTCAGGACGGTCGTCGGCATCGACGCCGCCCAGACCGGAATCGGTTCGGGAACGCTGGTGGCGCGGGGCTTCAACAACGTCTTCTCGGGCACGCTGCTCACCATCATCGACAACCGCTACGCCCGCATCCCGTCGCTGCGGTTCAACGCCTACTCGATGTTCCCCACCAACGACCTCGACATCGACCGGATCGAGGTGTCGCTGGGGCCGGGCGCGGCGCTCTACGGACCCAACGCGGCCAACGGGGTCATGCACATCATCACCCCCTCGCCGATCGACGAGCAGGGCAGCTCGATCTCGCTGACCGGCGGCGAGCGCTCGTACTTCCAGGGCCAGTTTCGCAGCGCGCACTCGGTCTCGGACGGCTTCGGGCTCAAGGTTTCGGGGCAGTACGCGCGCGGGAACGACTGGGAGTACGTCGACCCGCAGGAGGTCATCGCGCGGGACAACCTCGCGGAGCGCTACAGCGCGGACGCGCGCATGGACTTCCGCTTCGGAGGCGACGGCGAGTTCATCGTCAACGGCGGCTCGTCCACGCTGAACAGCGGCGTCGAGATGACCGGAATCGGGGCCGCCCAGGTGGATGGCTGGCGGTACGACTACGGCCAGCTCCGCCTGACCAAGGGCCGGCTCTTCGCCCAGGCCTTCCTGAACCAGACGAACTCGGGCGGCGACGTGTCCATGCACGACGGCACGCGCCTGCTCAGGACCGACGAACCCGTGGTCGACCAGTCCCGCACCATGGCGCTGCAGTTCCAGTACGGCTTCGACCTCGGGTCGTGGCAGAGCTTCACCTACGGGGTGGACTGGCAGCGGACCGAGCCCAGGAGCGGGGGCACGATCTTCGGGCGCAACGAGGACGACGACATCATCACCGAGATCGGCACCTACCTGCACTCCGAGACTTCGCTGGGCGACAAGGTCGACTTCGTCGCGGCGATCCGGGTGGACGACCACGACCGGCTCACCGACGTGAACATCTCGCCCCGCGCGGCTCTGGTGCTCAAGCCGACCGAGGCGCAGAACTTCCGCTTCACCTTCAACCGCGCCTTCGCCACGCCCACGTCGACGAACCTCTTCCTCGACATCGTCGCGGGCCGCATCCCGCTCGACCCGCTGCCGCTCAGCTACAACGTGCGCGCGCTCGGCGTGCCCGACGGCGGATTCACCTTCTCGGCCCAGTGTCCCACCGGACTCATGGGCTACTGCATGCGCTCGCCCTTCGCGCCGGGCGGGCCGATCCCGGCCAACGCCGTGGTGCTCTGGGAGGGCCTGCTCCAGCTGCTGCCCAGCCTCGACCCGGCGCTCGCGGCGGTCGTGCCCTTCCTCGCGAACCCGGGCGCGCTGCCCGGCGACCCCGCGATCGGCACGGTGCTGCGGCGGCTCGACCAGTCGGCGGCCACGCCCGCCGAGGCGTTCCCGCTGGACACGCAGCCGATCACCGGCATCTCGGACCTCACCTCGACCATCAACAACACCTTCGAGGTGGGGTACAAGGGGCTGCTGGGCGACCGCGTCCTGCTGGCCGCCGACGCGTACTACTCGCGGATCGAGAACTTCGTGGGACCGCTCCGCCCGATCACGCCCAACGTCTTCTTCGACCCGGCGAGCCTCCAGGCCTACGTGGGCGGCCGTCTCGCGCCGCTCATCCAGGCCGGACTACTGTCGCCCCAGCAGGTCGCTACGATCGTGCAGACCGCCGCGGGCATTCCGCTGGGCACCATCGTGCCCGACCAGGTCGACAGCGGCGACCTGCTGCTCACCTACCGCAACTTCGGCGAGGTCGACTTCTACGGGGTCGACCTGTCCGCCGAGATCCTCGCCTCGGACCGCGTCAGCATCAACGCGAACTACTCGTTCGTGAGCGACGAGTGCTTCGACTTCAACGAGGACGGCAACTGCGCCAGCATCGACGACATCGCGCTCAACGCGCCCAGCCACAAGGGCTCGCTGGGACTCACCTTCGACGACGTGACGTCGGGCTTCACGCTGCAGGGGCGGGTGCGCTACACCGACGGCTTCCCCATGAACTCGGGCGTCTACATCGGCAACGTCGACGGCTACAGCATCTTCGACGCCTCGCTGGGCTACCGGCTGCCCTTCCAGCCCGACACGCAGGTGTCGCTTGCGGCGAACAACGTCCTGAACAACATGCACCGCGAGTTCGTGGGCGCCCCCGAAATCGGCAGGCTGCTTCTCCTTCGCGTGCGGCGCGACTTCTGACCGGCGATCGACCGACGCGCCGCGCCGACGCCTCGCACGCCGGCGCGGCGCGGACGTCGTCCACGGGGTGAGACGGGTGGCGTCCGGAGGCAAGCGCAGACGACAGGCCGCGATCCTGGAGATCATCCGGGAGCAGAGGGTATCGCATCAGGAGGCCCTCCGCGAGCTGCTGTCCGAGCGGGGCATCCCCGTGACGCAGCCCACGCTGTCGCGCGACGTGAGGGATCTGCGACTGGTGAAGGTTACGGGGGCCGGGGGAAGGTCGTACTACACTTTGCCGGACGAGTGGGAGCACGTACCCCCGCTCGACACGATTGTGCCTGCGTTGTTCGTGTCGGTCGAGACGGTGGGCAACCTGGCCGTGGTGCGCACGCTGAACGGCGCCGCCCAGGCGATCGCGTCCGGCATCGACTGGGAGGAGTTCGACGGCCTCGCGGGCACGATCGCCGGCGACGACACCGTGCTGATCATTCTGCGCAGCGACGAGGCCGCCGAGGCGGTGGCCGAGGAGCTGCGCGCCCTCGCGGAGCGCGGGTCGGGGTAGTCGGCCGCGCTTGGCGACGGGTGGCCGTCCGCGCTTTGGGGCGCGCTGCGCGGGGGTGGCCGTTCGTGCTCAGGGCGTGCCGCGCCCGGGTGGCCGTGTTCTTGCGCCCGGAAGCTGTTTTGCATATTATTTCAGAATGGATGTATTTTTCCCCATTGTGGAGGGGGCGGAAACCCTCAGGGGACCCCTCAACGCTCAACGGGAACGCTCAACGGCAACGCTCAACGGGACCGTAAGTCATGAAGATCGTGCTGGGATACTCGGGCGGGCTCGACACGTCGGTCATCGTGTCGTGGCTGCGCGAGAACTACAACGCCGACGTCGTGTGCATGGCCGCCGACGTGGGGCAGCGGGGCGGCGTCGACAAGCTGGCCGCCAAGGCGTTCGCCACCGGGGCGTCGGCGTTCTTCGGCGAGGACCTGAAGGAGGAGTTCGTCGCGGACTACGCCTTCCCCGTCCTGCGCGCGGGCGCGGTGCACAGCCGCAAGTACCTGCTGGGCACGGCCATGGCGCGTCCGCTGATCTCGCGCAGGATGGTCGAGGTGGCCCGCCGGACCGGCGCCGACGCGCTCGCCCACGGCTGCACGGGCAAGGGCAACGACCAGCTGCGCTTCGAGGTCTCGTTCGCCGCCCTGGCGCCGGATCTGAAGGTGGTCGCACCGTGGCGCGAATGGGACATCGACTCGCGCGAGGACGCGCTGGCCTACGCCCGCGCCCGGGGCATCTGTCTCGACGGCATCGACCAGGAGAAGCTGTATTCGCGCGACGAGAATCTGTGGCACATCAGCCACGAGGGCGGGCCGCTCGAGGATCCGGCCAACGCCCCCGCGCGCGACGTGTTCGTGTGGACGACCGACCCGATGGACGCGCCCGACGCCCCCCACGAGCTCGAGCTGGGCTTCGAGGGCGGGGTGCCGGTCTCGGTCGACGGGCGCGCGCTCGCGCCGATGGCGCTCCTGAACGAGCTGAACGAGGCGGGGTCCGCGCACGGAGTGGGGCGCGCCGACGTGATCGAGGACCGGGTGGTGGGGATCAAGTCGCGGGGCGTGTACGAGACGCCCGGCGGCACGATTCTGCTGACGGCGCTCCAGGAGCTGGAGCAGCTGGTGCTTTCCCGGCGCTGCCTGGGGCTCAAGGACGAGCTTGCCCCGCGCTACGCCGACCTGGTCTACGAGGGGCGTTGGTGGACCCCTGAGCGGGAGGCCCTGGACGCGACGATCGACAGCATGATGCGGCACGTCAGCGGCACCGTGCGGCTCCGCCTGTACAAGGGGCAGGCTTCGGTGCTGTCCCGGAAGGCGCACGCGTCGCTCTACGACCTGGATCTGGCGTCGTTCAGCGCCAGCGAAGGATATGCGCACTCGGACTCGTCGGGCTTCGTGAAGCTGTTCAGCCTGCCCCAGCGCGCCCTGGCGGTGCAGCGGCAAATGGCCGGTCGTGCCGCGAACGGGAACCCGGCGAGTCAGGCGCCTCCGACCATGGCCGCCACCGCCGCGAAGACGGACTGACGCCCGCGGACTCGGCCGCAGGCGAGCCCCGCGGATTGGGATAGCGACATGCGATCGCCGGAGGGCGGATCGGGTCACGCGCTGTGGGGCGGACGGTTCGACGGAAGCCTCGCCGACGACATGGAGGCGCTGAACCGCTCGCTCGACGTGGACTGGCGCCTCTGGCGGCACGACATAAGGGGCAGCCGCGCGTGGGCGCGCGGGCTCGCCAGGGCGGGCATCCTGTCCGAGGCCGAAGCGGGCGAGATCGATCGGGGCCTGACCGAAGTCGCCGGCCTCCTGGACGGGCAGCCGGGTCCCGGGGCGTTCGGCGACGAGGACGTGCACACCCTGGTGGAGCGGCTGCTGACCGAGAGGATCGGGCCGGTGGGCGGCAAGCTGCATTCGGGCCGCTCGCGCAACGACCAGGTGGCGACCGACTTCCGTCTGTGGGGCAGGGAGGCGATCGACGCGCTGTCGGGCCAGCTGAGCGCGCTGGTCGAGGCGCTGGCCGCGAAGGCGAGGGAGTCGGCCGGGATCGTGATGCCGGGCTACACGCACCTCCAGCAGGCCCAGCCCGTGCCGGTGGGGCACTGGCTGCTGTCGCGCGCATGGCCGCTGGTGCGCGACATCGAGCGGCTGCGCTTCGTGCACCGCCAGTGCGACGTGCTGCCCCTGGGCTCGGGTGCGATCGCCGGCTGTCCCTTCGACGTCGATCGGGCGCGCCTCGCCGCCGACCTCGGGTTCGGGCGCGTCTCGGAGAACTCCATGGACGCCGTGTCCGACCGGGACTGGGCCGCCGGCCTGGCCTTCGGCGGGGCCATGGCGGGGGTGCACATCTCGCAGCTCGCCGAGGATCTGGTCCTGTTTTCGGCCACCGAGTTCGGCTTCGTGCGGCTGGGCGACGGCTTCACCACCGGCTCCTCGCTGATGCCGCAGAAGCGCAACCCGGACGTGGCCGAGCTCGCCCGCGGCAAGTCGGGGCGGCTGGTGGGGAACCTGACCGCCATGCTCACGGTGCTGAAGGGGCTGCCGACCGGCTACAACCGCGATTTGCAGGAGGACAAGGAGGCCGTCTTCGACACGGCGGACACGCTGGCCCTGGTCGTGCCCGCCGTCGCCGGGGCGGTGGAGAGCATGACGGTGGTGCGGTCCCGCATCGGCGAGGCGCTCGCCGTCGAGATGCTGGCGACCGACCTCGCCGACCACCTCGTGCGGCGGGGCGTTCCGTTTCGCGAGAGCCACCACATTGCGGGCGCGCTGGTGCGCATGGCCGAGGAGTCGGGCCGGGAGCTGAGCGCGCTCACGCTCGACGAGATGAGGTCGGTGCACCCCGGCTTCGCCGACGATGTGCGCGACGTGTTCGACGTGGCCGCCTCGGCGGAGTCGCGCGCGGTGCGCGGCGGCACCTCGGCGCGGGCGGTGGAGCGGCAGCTCGACGCCCTGGCGGCGGCGCTGTCGAGCGCAATGGACGGCGCGGGCCCCGCTGCGTAGCGGGGGTCGGCGCCGCCGCCTCTAGAGCGTGCGCCCGGCCGCCTCCGCGAAGACCTTCAGGTCGCGCATCAGCCCGGCGAAGCCGTCGAAGACGAGCGACTGGTCGCCATCCGAAACCGCCTCTTCGGGGTTCGGGTGCACCTCGACGATGAGCCCGTCGGCGCCCGCGGCCACGGCGGCGAAGCTGAGCGGCGCCACCAGATCGCGCCGCCCCCCGGCGTGGGACGGGTCGGCGATCACCGGCAGGTGCGTCTCCATTTTGAGCCAGGGGATCGCGGCCAGGTCGAAGGTGTTGCGCGTCTCCGTGCCGAAGGTGCGGATGCCGCGCTCGCACAGCACCACCTGCATGTTGCCCTTGCTCATCACGTACTCGGCGGCGAGAAGCAGGTCCTTTAGCGTCGCGGACATCCCGCGCTTGAGCAGCACGGGCCGCTGAAGCTGTCCGACTTCGCGCAGCAGCGAGAAGTTCTGCATGTTGCGCGTGCCGATCTGAAGCATGTCGACGTATCCGGCGATCAGCTCGGCGTGGCGCGGGTCCAGCACCTCGGTGACGACCGGCAGTCCGGTCTCGTCGCGCACCCGCGCCAGGATGCGCAGTCCCTCTTCCTTCATGCCGTCGAAGGAGTAGGGGGACGTTCTTGGCTTGAATGCGCCGCCGCGCAGCAGAGCGGCGCCCTCCCTAGCCACCGCATGCCCCGTCGCCTTCATCATCTCCTCGCCTTCGACCGAACAGGGGCCCGCCGCGACCAGGCATGCCTTGCCGCCGAAGGTTCGGTTGCCGACCTGCACGCGGCTGGTCGGGTCTGCGGCGAAGTCGCGGGCCGCCAGCTTGTAGGGGCGCATGACCGGGTGCACCGAATCGACCCCGGGGATCGAGAGCAGCGACACCTGGCCAAGGCGCGCCTCGTCGCCGATGCAGCCGACGATCGTGCGGGTCTCGCCGATCGAGACGTGGGTGCGCAGGCCGAGCGCTTCGACCCGTTCGCGGATGTGGTCGAGCTCGTCCGAGGTGATGCCCTTCCTGGCAACGATGATCATGTGTTGGCGCGCTTGCGGTTGTTGTCGAGCGGGGGTGGCGCGGCTCCGGGGCGGGCGCCCCCGAGTCCGCGCTTGCGAGAGGTCGGTTGGGAAGATGGCGAAATCTCTTCGCCGGCAAAACGCCCAGAGGGGTGGCACGCCCCGACGGGGTGACCCGCCCGGACCGGTGACCCGCCCCGACCGGCGACTTGCCCCAACTGGTTGCCCTGACGGCGACCGGGTAGATTTGTCGGCGTGGCGCGCAACGACGACCCCCGAACCCCCCTGCGAATCCTTGGTCCGATCCTCGGTTGAAGAGCTGAAGAGCAGGGCGGGGCGCGAGGCGGCCGAAGCCGTCGCCCCGGGGATGCGCCTGGGCCTGGGGACCGGGTCCACGATCGCCCACTTTCTCGATGGCCTGGGCGCGCGCCTGAAGCGCGGCGAGCTGGGCGGCATCGCCGGCGTCCCCACTTCGGTGCGGACCGAAAGGACCGCCGGGGCGCTGGGCATACCGCTGGGCAGCCTGAGCGAGCTCGCCCCGCTCGACCTTGCGGTGGACGGGGCCGACGAGGTGGATCCCGGGCTCAACATGATCAAGGGGCTGGGCGGGGCGCTGCTGCGCGAGAAGATGGTGGCCCAGGCGTCGCGGCGGTTCATTGTGATTGTGGACGACACCAAGCTCGTGCGACGGCTGGGGGAGCTGGCGCCGGTGCCGGTCGAGGTCGTGCCGTTCGAGTTCGAGAGCCACATGGCGTGGTTCGCGGCCATGGGGGCCGAGCCAACGCTGCGGGAAGACCGCGGGGGCGGCGCGTACCGCACCGACAACGGCAACCTGATCGTGGACTGCCGCTTCGAAGGCGGGATCCCCGACCCGGCGGCGCTCGAGCGGCGGCTGTCGCGGCGGGCGGGGGTGGTGGAGTCGGGCCTGTTTCTGGGCATGGCCGACGAGGTGGTGGTGGCCGGCGCCGACGGGGTGCGGCGCATGGAGCGGCCGGCAGGGGGGGCGACGTGAGCCCGGGGGTCGGCGGCGTCAAGATTGCGCCTTCGCTGCTGAGCTGCAGCTTCGCGGAGCTGGGCCGCGAGGTGCGCGAGGTCGACGAGGCGGGGGCCGAGTGGATCCACGTGGACGTGATGGACGGCCACTTCGTGCCCAACATCACGATCGGGCCGCTGATCGTGGACGCGGTGCGGGGCGTGACGCGCCGCACGGTCGACGTGCACCTCATGATCGAGCGGCCCGAGCGGTACGTGGCCGACTTCGCAGAGGCCGGGGCGGACGTGATCACCGTGCACGCCGAGGCCTCGGTGCACCTTCACCGCACGCTCGACCTGATCCGCGGGCTGGGGAAGCGGGCGGGCGTGGCGCTGAACCCGTCGACGCCGCTGTCCGCCGTCGAGGAGGTGATCGACGGGATCGACCTGCTGCTGATCATGTCGGTGAACCCGGGCTTCGGCGGGCAGGCGTTCATTCCGCAGTCGGTCGACAAGGTGGCGCGGGCCAGGGCGCTGGCGGAGTCGCGGGGCCCGGGCGCGATCGAGGTGGAGGTAGACGGCGGGGTCGATGCAACGACCGCTCCGGCGCTGGTGCGCGCGGGGGCCACCGCGCTCGTCGCCGGTTCCGCCATCTTTGGTCATCCGCGCGGCGCGGCGGCTGGGGTCCGCGCCATACGTTCGGCGGTGGAGAGCGAAGGAGGCTGAACCGTGCCCAAGTTCGTGCAGGAAAGCGAGGTGCCGTTCCCGGTGGACGAGGTGTTCGCGTGGCACATGCGGCCCGGCGCGCTGGAGCGGCTGCTGCCGCCCTGGGACGACGTGAAGGTCGTGGGCCGCGAGGGGACCATCGACGGCGGCGGGGTGGTCCGGGTGCGGGCCCGGCGGGGGCCGCTGAAGGCTAACCTCGTGGTTCGGCACACGGCGTTCGAACGCGACCGCATGTTTCGCGACGAGCAGGTGTCGGGGCCGCTCGAGTCGTGGGTTCACGATCATGAATTCGAGCCGCGCGGCGAAGGCGCGACGCTGCTGCGCGACAGGATCGAGTGGGAGCCGCCGCTCGGCGCCGCGGCGAACATCTTCACGCGCGGGGTCATCGAAGCCGAGCTGAGGCGGTTCTTCTCGTTCCGCGGCAGGCGGATCGCAATGGACATGGCGCGCCACGCCGCGTACGAGGGGCCGAGGCTCCGCGTTGCGCTGACGGGCGCGAGCGGGTTCGTCGGGTCGGCGCTGCGCCACTTCCTCACCACGGGCGGCCACGAGGTGCTGCCGATCGTGCGGCGCAAGCCGAACCGCGAGCTCGGCGAGATCTACTGGGACCCGATGGAGCGCCGCATCGAGGGCCAGCGGCTCGAAGGCGTCGACGCGGTGGTGCACATGGCCGGAGAGAGCCTGTCGCGGGGCCGGTGGACGCCGGCGAAGAAGAAGGCGATCTGGCAGAGCCGGGTCGTGGGCACGCGGCTGCTCGTGACGGCGCTCAACCGGTTGCGCCGGCCGCCGCGCGCGTTCGTCTCGTCGTCGGCGGTCGGGTACTACGGCGACCGGGGCACGGAGCGCCTCACCGAGGCCAGCCGTCCCGGGAAGGGGTTTCTCGCCGACCTCTGTCGCGAATGGGAAAGCGAGGCCGCCAAGGCGAGCCGCGCCGGCGTCCGGGTCGTGCAGCTGCGCACGGGACTGGCGCTCAGCCCCGCCGGGGGCGCGCTCGGGACCATGCTGCTGCCCTTCAAGCTGGGGATCGGCGGCCGCCTGGGCAGCGGCAGGCAGTACGTGAGCTGGATCGACCACGACGACCTGGTCGGGCTCATCTTCCACGCCATCACCACGCCGTCGCTCAAGGGGCCGGTGAACGCCACCGCCCCCCACCCGGTCCCCAACGCCACCTTCACCACGATCCTCGGCCGCGTCCTGAAGCGCCCCACGCTGCTACCCGTGCCGTCGCTCGCGGTGAAGGGCATGTTCGGCGAGATGGGCTCGGCGCTGCTGCTCGAGGGCGCGCGCGTCCTTCCGGACGCCGCCGTGCGGAGCGGCTTCCGCTTCGACTTCGAGGGCCTGGGCGAATCGCTGGCGCACCAGCTCGGGCAGGCCGCGCCCGACCGGCAGCCGGGCTGACCAATGGCGCCCCCGCCGCGCGGCCTGCACCGCCGCGACCTCGCCGCCGACCCGATCGACCAGTTTGCGCGCTGGTTCGCCGAGGCCGCGGCGCACCCCGGCATCGTCTTCGCCGAGGCGGTCTGCCTCTCCACGCTGGGCCCGAACCGGACGCCCGAGGGGCGCATGGTGCTTCTCAAGGGCTTCGACGAGCGCGGCTTCGTGTTCTACACCAACCTGGAGTCGGGCAAGGGGCGCGCGCTCGCGGCCCATTCCCGCGCGGGGATGACCTTCTACTGGCAGCCGCTCGACCGCCAGGTGCGAGTGCGCGGCGCGGTCGAGCCGGTGTCGCGCGACGAGGCCGACGCGTACTTCGCGACCCGTCCGCGCGGCAGCCGCCTGGGCGCGTGGGCGTCGGACCAGAGCCGCGAGCTCGAAAGCCGCGCCGCGCTCGAGGCCCGGCTGCGCGCCGCCGAGGAGCGCTTCGCAGGCGGCGACGTTCCTAGGCCGCCCCACTGGTCCGGCTACCGCATCGTGCCCGACCAGGTGGAGTTCTGGCAGGAGGGGGCGTCCAGGCTGCACGATCGCTTCGTGTACGAGCGGGTTGCGGCCAACGGGGGGGGGTACGAGCGCGGCCAACGCGCCGCTTGGAGGCTGCGGAGGCTGCATCCGTAGGGCCCACCCTCTACCCGCGCAGCGCGGATTCGGCCAGCAGCACTTCCAGGGTTTCGGCCAGAAGGACCGCGTCGCCCTCCTCAAACACCATCGGAGGCTTGATCTTGATCACGTTGCGGTCCGGGCCGTCCGCGCTCAGCAACACGCCCCGCTCGCGCGCTCGCTCGACCAGATAGCGGCACGCCTCGGGGAACGGCTCGCGCGTCTCGGGGTTGCGCACCAGCTCGATGCCCAGGAACAGGCCGCGGCCCCGCACGTCGCCCACGACCGGGTGTCGCTCGGCCAGCGAACGCAGCTTGCGGAGCAGTCCGTCGCCGACCCGCCGCGCGTGGCGCCGAAGGTCCCGCTCGCGGATCTCGGCCAGCACCGCCCGGGCCGCCGCGCACGAGACGGGGTTGCCGCCGAAGGTGCTGAAGTACTCCATGCCGTTGGCGAACGAGTCGGCGATTTCGCGCGTCGTGACGACGGCGGCCACGGGGTGTCCGTTGCCCATGGGCTTGCCCAGCGTGACGATGTCGGGCACGACGCCCTGGAGCTCGAACCCCCAGAAGGCGTCGCCCACGCGCCCGAACCCCACCTGCACCTCGTCGGCGATGCACACGCCGCCCGCCGCGCGCACATGCTCGAAGGCCGCGCGCAGGTAGCCCGGCGGCGGTTCGATCTGGCCCCCGCAGCTCAGGATGGGCTCGGCGATGAAGGCCGCCACGCCGGGGCCGTCGGCCAGCCGCGCCGCCGCCCGCCGCACCGCGTCGGCGTAGCGCGCGCCCAGCTCGCGGTCGGTCATGCCCTGGCCGCGCCGAAAGCGCCCCCGGTACGGGTCGGGCATGGGCGCCACCGCAACCCGGGGCCCCGCGCCCGCGCCGCCGGGGCCGTCGAACTTGTACTGGCTGACCTCGACCAGTCCGCCAGTGTTGCCGTGGTACCCGCCCTCGAGGCACACGACGCCGTCGCGCCCGGTGTGAACGCGCGCCATGCGCAGCGCAAGCTCGTTGGCCTCGCTCCCCGAGCACACCAGAAACGCGACGGCCAGCGGGGCGGGGAAGTGCGCGAGCAGCTCGTCGGCCAGCTCGACGATCTCGGTGTGCAGGTAGCGGGTGTTGGTGTTCAGGATGCGCGACTGCCGCGCGGTCGCGTTGGCCACGCGCGCGTTCGCGTGTCCCACGTGCGGCACGTTGTTGACGGTGTCCAGGTGGGCGCGGCCCGCATCGTCGTACAACCAGACGCCCCGGCCCCGCACGATGTGCAGCGGCTGCCGGTACGACAGGCTCAGCGACGGTCCCAGCGCTGTCCTGCGCCTTGCGGCTAGATCGCGG
Source organism: Longimicrobiales bacterium (assembly GCA_965221535.1). Lineage (GTDB taxonomy): Bacteria > Gemmatimonadota > Gemmatimonadetes > Longimicrobiales > Gaopeijiaceae > Bin94. The sequence goes on from OZ244894.1 coordinate 1,534,713, forward strand.
CGCAGCGGGACGGGCTGGGCGGCGGGGGGCACCGCCGTGACGGTCGCGGCGGGGAGCCCGGCAAGCGCGGTGGGGTCGGGGAGCACGGCCTCCCAGACGGTGCGGAGGCGCTGCAGCGCCACGCCGGGGTAGTTGCCGGGCTCGGCGACGGTCTGGCCGTCGTCGTGCAGCGGGTCGAGCGCGATGATCTGCAGGTGCAGATGCGGCGGCCAGCCACCGTTGACGCCCGCGTCGCCCAGCCAGCCGATCACGTCGCCGGCGTCGACGCGCTGGCCGGGCCGGAGGTGGTCGAGGGTGGCGCGGTCGAGATGGCCGTGCAGGGTGTGGAAGCCGGCGCCGTCGGGGGCGGCGTGGCGCAGGATGACGGTGGGGCCGTAGTCGCCGGGGCCGCCGTTGTCGGCGACCGAGACGACGGCGCCGGGGAGGGGGCTGTGGACGGGGGTGCCCGCCGGTGCGTAGAGGTCGAGGCCCAGGTGGATCGTGCGGGCCTCGTCGCCGTCGTTGCCGGGCGAGCGGAAGCCGGGGGCGGCGTAGACAAGGCGGGCCTCGCCGTAGCGCCCCACGCCCACGGTGGCTCCGGCGGCGGCCATCTGGTCGGCGACCGTCCGGTCGAAGGGCCCGTCGTCGGGGTGCGGCATGTCGGGGCTTGCCACCGATAGGTCGAGCGTATGGGGCCGCGCCAGCACTTGGGCGGGCATGACAGGCGCGCGCGCGCCGGCGCCCTCGGCCCACGAAACGATGTGCGGCAGCGCGGGGTTGGGGCGCAGGCCGCACGCCTCCCTGACGCGGAACTCGGCGACCCTCCAGTCGGCGCGCGAGAGGTCGCGAAGCAGCCCCCACGCCCCCTCCTGGCTTATGGCCAGATAGCTGTTGTGGGGCTGCAGCGCCATCTCGCGCGCCTGCACGCACACCGACAGGCAGGCCCGGAGCGCGACCAGCGGCACGACCGCCGCGCACTCTTCCGCCTCGAGCCGCGCCACCGAAGCGTAGCCGCCGGCGATCGCGCACGCGGCTTCGAGGGGGTCGGGCAGTCCCATCATGGCGTAGGTCGCGGCCACCGCCACCTCGGTCGCGCGCCAGCCGCGCGCCACGTCGCCGAAGTCGATCAGCCCCGCCAGGCGCGCGCCCTCGAGCGACGGCGCGGCCATCGCGTTGTGGTCGTTCGCGTCGTTGTGGATGACGCACGTCGGCAGCGCGTCCCGCACCGGCGCGAGGCGCGCGAGCGCGCGGTCGAGGGTGGCCGCCACCAGATCGCGCCCCCCGGCCAGATCGTCCAGGCGCGCGCGAACGGTCTCGGGCGCGGTCTCCATGCGCCACGCGAAGTCGCGGTCGAGCTCGGGGTGGTCGAAGCCGTCGAGCGCCAGGTCGAGCTCGGCCAGCAGCGTCCCCAGGTCGCCCAGCACCCGCATGGAACGGGGACGGAGGTCCGCGAGGGGCGTCCCGTCGATGTAGGTGACTGCGCAGGCGACGTGCGGCGCGCCCTCGAAGTCGACAATGGCGAAGCGGTCGGAGGCGTCGCCCCGACGGGCCGGCGGCACGAGGCGCGGCACCCGCGCCGAGAGCCGCGCCCCCGCCAGGTGCTGCAGGCTGGCCGCGGCGAGATCGTGGACCGGTCGCCGCGACTCGGGGCTCAGCTTGAGGACGATGCCGCCGTCGGGCCCGACCACGCGGAAGTTGAGGTCGAACTCGCCGGGAAGCGCGGTGGCCCTGCCCGGGAAGCCGAACACGTCCCGCGCGATGGCGGCGGCGCGCTCGCATGGGGCGGCAGCCGTGTGGGGCGGGGGGCGGTGGGGCGGTGGGGGCATGGGGTGGTGGGGGTGGGGGGGTGGGGGTGGGGGAAGCTCCCGAAAGATCGCAAGTGAGTCCCCTGCGCGGATCTGCACAACCCCGCGCCAGTGGAGCTGCGGACGCTCGCCACTGGTACTCAACACACCGAGCGCGTTGACTCCGATCCCGATACTCTGTAAACTAGAGTACTCTACGACCGTACCTATTCGCGGAACCTCTGACATCCACATCGAACCCGCCGGGAGCGACCATGACGAACCCAGATCCCACCCACCGGCCCGAAGCCGATCTGGCCTTCATCCGCCGCGTGATGGAAACCGCAAGGGAGAACACCCACGACAACAGCGCCCACCTCATCCTGTGGGGCTGCCTGCTGGCAGTTGCGGAAGTCGCCACGCATCTGGTTGGACTCAGCATCATCAACGCTTCAATCACTCTCGTGTGGGCCCTTGCGGTAGGACTCGGCTTCGCAGGCTCGAGTATCCTGAAGCGCCGGGCCCGGTTGCGGGCTCCCGTCAATTCGCTGGTCGATCGAATCCTCGGGGCCATCTGGATCGGCTTCGGTGTCGCGATGTCCGTGGTGGGCTTTACCGGAATCGGCAGATCGCTGCCGATGCTGGCGTGGCCGGGCGTAAGCGCGGCGTTCCTCGGAGCGGCTTTCTTCGCGTCCTCCTTCCTGCCCGGTCGCAGGATGTTCCGTTTGCTGGCAACGGTATGGTGGGTCATCGCGGGCGCCCTGCTGATCTGGCCCTTCCCGGGGGCTAGGCTCGTGATGTCGGGCGCGCTGGTCGCGTTCGTGGCCGTTCCTGGGCTGGTGTTGAGACTCAGGCGCTCCACCTCGTCCGAGTCCGCAGCGATCGCATGACCAACTACGACTACCGCCGCTTCGATCCCCTGGTTCATTCGAGAATCCGGCTTTCGGTGCTTGCCATTCTCGCGAGCGTCGAGGATGCCGAGTTCACCTATCTGCGCGAACAGGTCAGAGCCACAGACGGCAATCTCGGGGCGCACCTGCGCAAGCTCGAGGAAGCTGGATACGTCGATGTCACCAAGGGCTTCGTCGCCCGCAAGCCGGTGACCCGCTACCGGATCACACCGGAGGGATCCCAGGCCTTCCGCGAATATGTCGACCACCTCGAGACCATGCTCCGCTCCTCTCCCACCGATTCTGCACACACAAGCGAATAGGTCCCGTTATGAGACTCCGGCCTTGCCCCCAGCCTGCCCTCTTGGCCCCATTCCTGTTCGCGGCCTGCGCACTTTCGTCGGCCATTGCATCCCTTTGCCCCGCCAAGGCCGCAGCGGCCCAGGCGACCGCCGTCGTGACCGGCGATGTCCGCGACTTCCTAGGCCAGCCGTTGAGCGGAACCGACGTCTTTCTCCTGGAAACACTCGAAGGCGCGCCCTCCGACTCCACAGGCGCCTTCACCTTCAGCTCCGCGACGACTGGAGCGGTCACCCTCGTCGCCCAGAGGGTCGGCTACCTCGAGGTTCGCCGCACGGTCACGCTCCCAATCGACGGTCCAATCACGGTCGTGATGCAGCTGGCTCCGGTCGCACTCGAACCCATAGGCGTCCAGGCTGGCACCTTTCGGCTGGGCAACCTGCCTGACGTCACCCTGAACGACCTCGATGTGGTGCGCACGCCGGGTTCCGCTGCCGACCCGTTTCGGGCGATCCAGACCTTTCCCGGCGTCCAAAGTTTCGGCGACGGAGCGGGGCTCTTCGTGCGAGGCGGAGACATCGCCGAGACCAGGGTGCTGCTGGACGGTGCCACGGTGATTTCCCCTTTTCGCTTGGACACTGATCACACCTTTTCGCAAGGCCGCTTCGACCCGTTCATGCTCAAGGGCGTCCACTTTTCGGCGGGCGGCTTCGGAGCCGAATACAGCGACGCCCTCTCCGCGATCGTCGACCTTCAGACTGTGGACAAGCCGCTTGAGAGCAAGCTCGAAGTCACAGCAGCGATCGGCGGGCTCTCTGGAAGCCTGGACTTCGACGCAACGGAGTCGCATGGCGCGCGCGTGACGGGGACGTACACCAACACCGACGTTCTGATGCGGATGAACGGGCGGAGGGACGAGTTCGACCGTGTCCCCAGGAGCACGGATCTCAGCGGCAGCTTTGAATGGGCCTACGGTGACGACGGTAGCGTCAAGTCGTTCGCGATGCTCCAGACGGACTTGGTTGGCGTCCGGCTCGACGATCCCGCCTACTCGGGCGTCTACAGTTCCGACGCACGCTCCGACCTCGTCGCGCTCTCGGGGTTCGACATCTTCGGGACGCTGGGCCTTTCGTGGGGCGTGGCAACGAGCGGGTCCCGAAAGGATGAGGACTTCGGTGCGTTTCGGCTCAATCGGGACGACCGACTCAGCCAGGCGCGCGCGAAAGTCGAGCTGCCCATGGCCCGCGGGATCAGTCTGACGCTCGGGGCCGAAGCGGAGCACCGCGGAGCCGATCTGGCCGGGTCCGTGCCGACGGCCCCGCACGACAACGCTCCGGGGTCTCCGGCGATCGTCTTTTCCGGCGCCGAGTCGGGGACGAGGCTCGGCGCATTCGGCGAGGTCGAGCTCCAGCCCTCCAACGCTCTCCGCCTGATACTCGGCGCGCGGGCCGACCGGTCTTCGTTCACCGGGCGGGTAACCGCCGACCCCAGACTGTCGGTGACCTATCTGGCCACCGGTCGGCTCACATTGACCGCAGCATGGGGCGTCTTCCACCAGGTTCCCGACGTCCTGCTCTACGAACCGACGCTGGGCGACCCCGACCTGCCTTCCATGTGGGCCCGGCACGTAATAGGCGGACTCACTTGGGACAACGACGATGGACGCCTCGTTCGAATCGAGGCGTACCGAAAGGACTATGCGTCGCTCGCCGCCCAGACCAGACAAGGGGTCGTTGTCGGCGGCGGCCGCGGGACGGCCACCGGATTGGACCTCTTTGTAAAGGAGGAGCTTGGATTGATGGGCCTCGACGGGCGCATCGCCTACAGCCTCATCCGCTCCGAACGCACCGACCCCGACAGCGGGCTCCTGGCTCCGTCGCCGTTCCACGCGACCCACGCCTTCAGCGCCGTCATCAACCGCACGTTCGGCGAATGGTTGGAGACGGGAATCGCCTATCGAACATCGACGGGAGCGCCGTTCACGCCGGTCGCACACGCGGATTTCGACGGGTCGCGCGGGACATGGGAGCCGACGTACGGGCCGCCTATGTCCGGTCGACTCCCCAGGTATTCGCGCGTCGACCTGTCCGCCACTGTGCTTAGGAGCTTCTGGCAGGACAATCTTACCGTCTTCTTCCTTTCGGTGATGAACGCGCTGGACCGGTCGAATGTGCAGGGGTTTCGGTACAGCCCGGACTACAAGACCCGCATTGACCTAGAGACCCCCTTGCCCCGCGCCATCTACTTCGGGGTGACCACTTCGCTTCCACTTTGACTCGACCGCTAGGAGACATCCAATGCCAGTTGCCCATATACGCAGGACCGTCGCGGTCGCCCTGGCCGCCGCACTCGCGCTGTCGTCTTGCCACTCCCTGCACGGACAGACGCTCGATCCCACTCAACTCGCGGAACGTCTGCGGACGGGCATCGCCGCCGCCGACATCGCCGGCGACACCGACGGACTTGAACAAGCCGTCGTCCTTGGGCGGCGAGCGGTTACGGCCTTCCCCGACGATGCGCTGGTCAACCACTACATGGGCTACGCTCTCTACCGCTTGGCCGGGCCGATGATGGGGTCCGACCGGGATGGGGCGACTGCGCTGCTGGAGGAAGCGGAGTCGTTTCTGGATCGTTCGATCGAGATCGAGCCAATCCCCGAATCGCATGCTCTATTGGCGTCCGCCCTGGGCATGCGAGTCGGCGGTCCCCTTTCGGCCATGTCGCTCGGCATGCGGTCGGGCGCGGCAATGGGCCGAGCGAAGGAGCTGGGGCCCGGCAACCCGCGCGTCAGGCTCATGGAAGGGATTTCGGCCTTTCATACGCCAGCGATGTTGGGGGGCGGTCAAGACGCTGCGCTGGAGCACTTCCTCTTGGCGATCGAGCTCTTTGCGGATGACCCGTCCGAACCCCCGCTTCCCGCATGGGGTCACGCGGAGGCGCATGCGTGGCTCGGACAGGCGTACGCGGCGCTTGGCCGGGTCGAGGAAGCTCGCGCGGCGTATGAGCGGGCGCTGGAGATCGAGCCCGGCTATGCATGGGTCCGAGCAGTGCTGCTGCCCGCGCTGGCCGGATAGGGCGCACGAAGACAACCCCGCGCCTCTTGCACACTCCGTGCCAACGTCGCTAGCCTGTATACGGTAGCGAATGCCCCCTTTCGGAAGCCGAACGGCATGAAATCACTCGGTGTTCCTCTCGTGGCGCTGGGCGCGCTGGTGGTCTGGACGGCCCCCCGCGACGCGTACGTGTCTTCCTGGCAGCCACCCGCGGCGGCAACGGCGGCCGCCCCGACGGCCACCGCCCCCACCACCTCCACCGAGACCGAGGTGGTGCAGAAGGTCTGCGTGCGCTGCCACAACGAGCGTCGGCTGACCGGGAACCTCTCGCTCGAGGGGTTCGTGGTGGAGGAGGCGGACCGCAACGGCGACATCGCGGAGCGCATGGTGCGCAAGCTACGCGCGGGGATGATGCCGCCGCCGGGGTCGCGAAAACCCGCAGGCGACACGCTTGCCGTTCTGGTGGAGCGGCTTGAGGAGATCCTCGACGGGGCGGCCAACGCGCATCCTGAACCTGGAGAACGGACCTTCCAGCGGCTCAACCGGGCCGAGTACGAGCGCGCGGTCCACGATCTGCTCGGGCTTGTCGTGGATGCGGGCAGCTGGCTGCCGCTCGACCAGATGAGCGCCAACTTCGACAACATCGCCGACGTGCAGGCCATGTCGCCGACGCTGGTGGAGTCGTACCTGAACGCTGCGGCGGACATCAGTCGCTGGGCGGTGGGCGACCGGACGGCGCCGGCGGTGGACCGCTCGTACAAGGTGTCCGAGTACACGTCGCAGCATCCGTGGGACCATGTGGAGGGGACGCCGTACGGAACCCGGGGCGGCGTGGTCGTCGAGCACGTGTTCCCCGCCGACGGCGAGTACGTCTTCGAGCTGGGGTTCTCGTCTGGGTCCAACACGCGCTTCGAGGACATCGACGTCTCGATCGACGGCGAGAGCGTGGCGCTGCTGCACCATGCGCGCACCGGGGCGGGGGCCGACGGGCGCGGCGCGGCGCCGATCAGCACGGGGCGGATCTTCGTGCGCGCGGGCCAGCGCAAGGTCTCGGCGGCGTTCATCCGCGGCTTCGACGGACCCTACGAGGACCTGATCCGGCCCCACGACTGGTCGATGGCGGGCGGCGGATCGGGCGGGGGAGGGATCACCACGCTGCCGCACGTGCGCGAGCTGATCGTGGGCGGGCCCTACAACGCGAGCGGGGTCTCGGACAACCCGACGCGCCAGCGCATCTTCGTGTGCCGCCCCACATCGGCGGCCGAGGAGCTTCCGTGCGCGCGCCGGATCGTCGAGTCGCTCGCGACCCGCGCCTACCGCCGTCCCGCGAGCGACGCCGACGTCGACGGGCTGATGGCGTTCTACGAGGAGGGCGCCGGGCTCGACGGCTTCGAGACCGGGATCCGCATGGCGCTCGAGGCCGTGCTGGCCAGTCCGCGCTTCGTGTTCCGCACCGAGCGCGAGCCCGAGGGGGTGAGGCCGGGCGAGGTCTACCCGATCGCGAGCGTCGACCTCGCGTCGCGGCTGTCCTTCTTCCTGTGGGGCGCGCCGCCCGACGGGGCGCTCCTCGCGGCGGCGGCCGACGAAGGCCTCCACGACGCCGACGAGCTCGAGCGCCAGGCGCTGCGCATGCTGCGGCACCCCCGCTCCCGCGCGCTCGGCCCCCGCTTCGCGGCCCAGTGGCTGCGGCTGCAGGACCTGTACAAGGTGCGCCCGGACCCGAACTTCTTCCCGAACTTCGACGAGATGCTCGCCGACGCGATGAGGCTCGAGACCGAGACCTTCTTCAACCACCTCGTCCAGGAGGACCGCAGCATCCTGGACCTGTTCCGCGCCGACTACACCTTCGTCAACGAGCGCCTGGCCACGCACTACGGCTTCCCGCCGGTGGCCGGCTCGCAACTCCGCCGGGTCGACTACCCCGACAGCCGGCGCGTCGGCCTTCTGGGGCACGGCAGCGTGCTGGTGCTGACATCGCTGGCCAACCGCACCTCGCCGGTGCTGCGCGGCAAGTGGGTGATGGAGGTGCTGCTGGGCACGCCCCCGCCCCCGCCTCCGCCCGGCGTGCCGGACCTGGAGGAGACCGAAGCGTCGCTCGACGGACGCATGCTCACCACCCGCGAGCGCATGGAGATCCACCGCGAGAAGCCGGCGTGCGCGTCCTGCCACCGCTTCATGGACCCGATCGGCCTGGCCCTGGACAACTTCGACGTCACCGGGAAATGGCGATCGCTCGAAAACGGCATTCCGCTCGACACGCGCGGCGACTTCTACGACGGCACGCCGGTCCAGACCCCGGCGGAGCTTTCCACCGTGCTGCTGAAGCGCCCCCTGCCGCTGGTGCGCAACTTTGCCGAGAACCTGATGGCCTACGCGCTGGGCCGCCGGGTGGAGCACTACGACCAGCCCGCCGTGCGGGAGATCGTGCGGCAGGCCGAAGTTCACGACTACAGCATCTCTTCGCTCGTGCTGGGCGTGGTGAAGAGCGATGCGTTCAGAATGAAGAGAGCCCCTCTGGCCGCAGCCGAGGAACAGGCCGGAACCGGAGCCGGGACCGAGACGTTCCGGGACTCGTAGGCAAGGAGAACAGACGACGATGCACTTCATCACCGGCACCCACATCGCGCGACGCACCTTCCTGAGAGGCGTCGGCGCCACCGCCGCCCTCCCGCTTCTCGACGCCATGATCCCCGCGGGACGGATCCGCGCCCGGCACCGCCCGGACGAGGGCCCCACGCGGCTCGTATGCATCGAGGAGGTGCACGGCCTGGCCGGCTGCAACGAGTGGGGCGCGACCCAGCACCTGTACGCGCCCGCCACGACGGGCAAGGACTTCGAGATCCTGCCCGAAAGCGCGCTCAGCTCGCTGCGCCCGTTCCAGGAGCACCTCACCATCGTCAGCAACACCGACTGCCGCCAGGCCGAGGCCTTCTCGGCCCCCGAGATCGGCGGCGACCACTTCCGCTCCAGCGCGGTGTTCCTCACCCAGTCGCACCCCAAGCAGACCCAGGGCTCGGACATCTGGGTGGGCACCTCGCTCGACCAGATGTACGCGCAGCGCTTCGGACAGGACACGCCGCTCCCGTCCATGCAGTTCTGCATCGAGAACCTCGACCAGGCGGGCGGCTGCACCTACAACTACTCGTGCGCCTATACGGACACGATCAGCTGGGCGTCGCCCAACGAGCCGCTGCCCATGATCCGCGACCCGCGCGTCGCGTTCGACATGCTCTTCGGCGCTGGCGGCACGCCCGAGGAGAGGTCCGCGCGCCGGGCCTCGCGCAAGAGCATCCTGGACTGGATGGCCGACGAGATCGCCGCGCTCAAGCGCGAGCTGGGCGCAACCGACCGCCTGCGCATGGACCGCTACCTCGACAACGTGCGCGAGATCGAGCGCCGGATCGGCGCCATCGAGGCCCGCAACACCAGCGGCGAGGCGCGCGAGCTGCCCGAAGCGCCCGCCGGCGTGCCCGACTCGTTCACCGAGCACATGCGCCTCATGTTCGACCTTCAGGTGCTGGCGCTCGAGACCAACATGACGCGGATCATCTCGTTCAAGACGGGCCGCGACGCCGACAACCGCGTCTTCCCCGAGAGCGGCTCGGACCGCCCCTTCCACCCCGCCTCGCACCACGGCGGACGCGAGGAGGCCATCCTCGAGTTCAACAAGATCTGCCAGTTCCGCGTGGGCCAGCTGCCGTACTTCCTCGAGAAGCTCCAGAACAGCATGGAGGGCGACGCCAGCCTGCTCGACAAGACCATGGTCATGTGGGGCTCGCCGATGGCCGACGCCAACCTGCACAACCACCGCCGCTGCCCGCTCGTCCTTCTGGGCGGCGCGAACGGCCTTCTCGAGGGGAACCTGCACCTCCAGGCCCCCGACGCCACGCCCATGGCCAACGCCATGCTGTGGGCTCTCAATGGTTTGGGGATGGAGCTCGAAAGCTTCGGCGACAGCACGGGCGAGTTCTCTCTCGTCCAGCCGTCCTCGGCGGCAACGCAGGGATGACCGCCATGGCCACCCGGCAAGCCCGCCGGACCGGTGGCGCGCTCGTCGCCGCGGCGCTGACCGCCGCCCTCGCCGCGGCCACCCCCGAGCGTGCGGACTCCCCCGCGGCCGACGCGGCCACCCCGCTGCCCGCCGCCGCCCCGCGCCTTGCGGACTCCCCCGTGGCCGACGCGGCCATGGAGGGCGACCTCGCGACGGTGCGCGCCCTGCTCGCCGACGGCGCAGACGTGAACGCGGCGCAGGGCGACGGCATGACCGCGCTGCACTGGGCCGCCGACCGCGGCGACGCCGACCTGGCGGCCATGCTGCTCTACGCGGGGGCGGTGGTCGAGCCCGTCACGCGGATCGGCGGCTACACGCCGCTTCACATCGCGGCCCGCACCGGCAGCCACGATGTCGCGCTCATGCTCCTGGGCGCGGGCGCCGACCCGGACGCCCCCGCGCCCGGCACCGGCGCCACGCCGCTTCACCTGGCCTCGACCGCAGGCTCCGCGCCCCTGGTCGCCGCGCTTCTCGAACGCGGCGCCGACCCCGACGCGCTCGAAGCGCGCTGGGGCCAGACCCCGCTCATGTTCGCGGCCTCGATGAACCGCGCCGACGCCATTCGCGCGCTCCTGGACGCGGGCGCCGACCCCGACATTGCCAGCCGGGTCGAGGACCTGCAGGAGCTCTCGCAGCTCGACCGCATCGCGGGGCGCCGGCGCACGGAATCGGTCGAGGCGCTGACCGCCGGCAGATCGCGCGCTCCGACCCCCACCGAGTTCCAGACGGCGGTGCGCGCGTCGCGCCAGGTTTACGCAGAGGGCCTTCCCGACGACCAGGAAGAGGAAGAGGAGAGCCCCTTCCGGCCGCGACGGATCGAGGCCAAGGGCGGCCTGACTGCGCTCCTGCACGCGGTGCGGCAGGGGCACGCCGAGGCAGCCATGGCGCTGCTGGACGGCGGCGCAGAAATCGACGCGGTCTCGGCGAGCGACGGCACCAGCCCGCTGCTGATGGCCACGATCAACGGCCAGTTCGACCTGGCGCTCGCCCTGATCGAGCGGGGCGCCGATCCCGACATCGCCTCGACGCTCAACGGCGCGACCCCGCTCTGGGGCGCGGTCAACGCGCGCTGGCAGCCCCGCACCCGCTACCCCCAGCCCCAGGAGATGGGGCTCCAGACGGCGACCTACCTCGACGTCATGGAGGCGCTGCTCGAAGCCGGCGCCGACCCCGACGCCCGTCTCACGCGCCACCCGTGGTACATGGAGTACAGCGGCTGCGGCAACCGCAACTGCGGCCTCGTCGACACCGACGGCGCAACCGCCTTCTGGCGCGCTGCCTACGCAACCGACGTGGCGGCCATGCGCCTGCTGGTCGCGCACGGGGCCGACCCCGGCATCCCGACCGTGGCCCCGCCCAGCCGCCGCCGCCTCTCCACCGACGAGTTCCTCCGTCAGCAGAACCGGACCCAGCTCGCCTCGGACTCCACCTACAGCGAACTGGCCGACTCGGCCCGCGTCGCCCTGCTCAAGTCGGTGCGCGACGACCTTCCCGAAGACGATCAGGCCGACTTCCCCGACGACCTCCTCGCCGCCCCGGACGACGAGGTGAGGCAGAACCTGATCCGCGTCTCGGAGGTGGCCGATTCCCTGCGCGCCCTCGCCCCCGACGCCTCCGGCCTGCCCCCCGTCCCCGCCGGAGGCCCCGGCGTCTGGCCCATCCACGCGGCCTCGGGCGTCGGCTACGGCGAAGGCTTCGCCGGCAACGCGCACCGCCACGTCCCCGACGGCTGGCTCCCCGCCGTGCGCTACCTCGTCGAGGAACTCGGCGTCGACATCAACGCCCGCGACCACAACGGCTACAACGCCCTGCACCACGCAGGCGCCCGCGGCGACCACCCCCTAATCATCTACCTGGTGGAGCAGGGCGCCGACATCCGCGCCATCAGCCGCCGCGGCCAAACCGTGGCCGACCTCGCCAACGGCCCCGTGCAGCGCGTCTCGCCGCGCCCGGCCACCGTGGCCCTGCTCGAAAAGCTTGGCTCGTCGAACAGCCACCGGTGCCTGACGTGCTGAGGTGGCGGCGGCGGGTTGTGGGGGCGGCCGCCCTGGCACGTTGACGCGGGGCCGGTGGTGGGCCTGCGCTGCCTTCTTGGTGGTGTCGTGCGCGGACGATGCGCCTACGGAGCCGCCGCTGAACGTGGCGACCACGATTGTGGTGGCGCCAACTCAAACCTCCTTTGACGCCCTGGGCGACACCGTCCGGCTGACCGCCGAGGTGCGCGACCAGGCCGGGCGGGTCATGACCGACGTTTCGGTGGCGTGGTCGTCGGGCGAAGAGGCGGTCGCGACGGTGGACGGAGCGGGTCTGGTCACGGCAGTGGGGAACGGGACCGCGACCGTAACGGCGGCGAGCGGGGAGGCGGCTGGCAGCGCGGCGGTGGCGGTAGATCAGGCGGCGGCCGAGGTGCGCGTGTCGCCGGACTCGGTGACGTTCGCCGCGATTGGCGACACGGCGCGGCTCGCGGCCATGGCGGTGGACGCGAACGGGCACGCTGTGGCCGATGCGGAAGTAAAATGGTCGTCGGACGACACGCTGGTGGCGGTGGTGGACTCGGCGGGTTTGGTGACGGCGGTGGGCGACGGTGACGTGTCGGTGGCGGCGGCGAGCGGGGAGGCGGCTGGGGGCGCGACGGTGACGGTCGATCAGGCGGTGGCCGAGGTGCGGGTGTCGCCGGACTCGGTGACGTTCGCCGCGATTGGCGACACGGCGCGGCTCGCGGCCATGGCGGTGGACGCGAACGGGCACGCTGTGGCCGATGTGGAAGTGGCATGGTCGTCGGGCGACACGCTGGTGGCGGTGGTGGACTCGGCGGGTTTGGTGACGGCGGTGGGCGGCGGTGACGTGTCGGTGGCGGCGGCGAGCGGGGAGGCGGCTGGCAGCGCGGCGGTGGCGGTAGATCAGGCGGCGGCCGAGGTGCGCGTGTCGCCGGACTTGGTGACGTTTGCCGCGATTGGTGACACGGCGCGGCTCGCGGCCATGGCGGTGGACGCGAACGGGCACGTTGTGGCCGACGCGGAAGTAAAATGGTCGTCGGGCGACACGCTTGTGGCGGTGGTGGATTCGGCGGGTTTGGTGACAGCGGTGGGAAACGGGGACGCGTCGGTTACGGCGGCAAGCGAGGGGGCGGCGGGTGCCGCGGCCGTGACGGTTGTGCAAACGGCGGCCAAGGTGCAAGTATCGCCGAACTCGGTGGCGTTTGGCGCAATCGGCGACACGGCGCGGTTCATTGCCAAGGTCTTGGACGCGAACGGGCATGTTGTGGCCGACGCGGAGGTGGCATGGTCGTCGGGCGACACGCTGGTGGCGGTGGTGGACTCGGCGGGTTTGGTGACGGCGGTGGGAAACGGGGACGCGTCGGTTACGGCGGCAAGCGAGGGGGTGGCGGGTGCCGCGGCCGTGACGGTGGTGCAGACGGCGGCCAAGGTGCAAGTATCGCCGAACTCGGTGGCGCTTGGCGCAGTTGGCGACACGGCGCGGTTCATTGCCAAGGTCTTGGACGCGAACGGGCATGTGCTGAATGGGGCGGTACTCGAGTGGTCGTCGGCCAACCAGGCAGTGGCCGTGGTGATGGACCGGACAGGCCTGCTGAGGGCTGTTGGAAACGGAGAGACCACCGTGACGGCGCGGAATGGTGGAGTAGGCGGGAACGCGACTGTTCTCGTTGGCGAGCGGGCGATCCTCAGTCGTGAACGAGCGGTCTTGGAGATGTTCTACAACGCCACCGGAGGCGCAGACTGGGTCCGAAGCGACAACTGGCTCACAGGTGCACCACTCGATACATGGTATGGGATCGCGGTCCAGCCCATGGGCAGGGTGCTCGGCATCCGTCTGCGACAGAACGGCTTGACCGGAGTTCTGCCAGATGAACTCGGAGAGCTTGGGGAGCTGAAGGCGATCGATCTGGGGAACGACAACTGGTCTTTCGGTTCCGGTTGTTTTCGGCCCAACCCCCCCCGGCTGTCTGCCCGAGCAATGCGCAGCCCCTCTGGTGGTTTGCAGGCCACCGGAGGCCAGAGCCCGGCGGGGGGATCAGTGCGGGTTTGGACGCGGTACGAGGATGGTCGATTGATCCACGCGAACGGATCGGAGGATCTTCCACCGTTGAGGGTAGGATTAGGAGCGCCAAATCAGGTCTCTGGACACATCCCGCCAGCCCTCGGAGGCTTGGCCAATCTCGAGTTGCTCGACTTGTCGGGAAACCTCCTGTCAGGCCCCCTCCCCAAGGAGCTGGGTCAGTTGTCCAAGCTGGAAGTGTTGTTCTTGACCGCGAATCTCCTTTCTGAATCAATCCCGATGACCTTTGGGGACCTGAGCGCGCTACGCCAGTTGCGTCTCGGCGGCAATAGCCTTTCGGGAGGACTCCCGGCAACGCTGGGGCGGCTGCGCGCGCTCGAGATCCTCGGTGTGGCCGCGAACGCCCTAAGTGGCCCGCTTCCGCCCGAGCTGGGCAACCTGAGGCGGCTCCAGGAGCTCAGCGCCTTTGGCAATGGCTTCGTAGGGTCCCTTCCGTCCACGATCGGGAACCTGGTGGAGTTGCGAGATCTGCTCCTCACCTGCAGTCACTTGACCGGCCCGATCCCTTGGGAGATTGGGGGGCTGCGCCGACTTGAACGCCTTTGGATGTTTGGCAACCAGTCTTCCGGTGACATTCCCGCGTCAATCGGACATCTCTCTCAATTGCGAGAGATGAATCTCGGGTACAACTTCTTGACGGGGCCCCTCCCGCTGGAAATCGGCAATCTGGCGAGCTTGGAGAAACTCGACCTCGCGGGGAACAACCTAAAGGGGTCGCTTCCGCCCGAACTGGGCAACTTGATGCGTCTGCGGACCCTCGACCTGTCGAGGAACTATCTCGCGGGGGCACTTCCGCCCGAACTGGGCAAGTTGGCGAGCCTGCAATCCCTCGACCTGCTGGGGAACGACCTGACAGGTTTGCTTCCGTCAACGCTAGGGAATCTGACAAGCTTGCGGAGCCTCGAAATCGGTCAGAACAACCTCACGGGGACGCTGCCAAGCGAGCTGGCGAATCTCGCGAACTTGAAGGCTCTTGCGCTCGGTGCTAACAGCATTACCGGCACCATCCCCGTGAAGCTGGGGAACATGACCAACCTGGAGTTTCTCAGCCTCGGTGCAAACAACCTCACTGGTTCGATCCCTCGGACGCTGGCGAAGCTGAAGAATCTGCGGAGCCTTGAGCTAGCTAACAACAACCTCTCGGGTTCGCTGCCGCGGGAGCTGGGGAACCTGACTAGCTTGGAAGGTCTCAGCCTCGGTGAGAACAGCATTACCGGCCCGATCCCGCCGGAACTCGGGGACTTGACGAGCTTGAAGACCCTGTTACTCGGCCGCAACGGCCTATCGGGCCCGATCCCACCTGAACTTGGCAACCTTACACGCTTGGAGAGTCTCTCGCTCTTCGCCAACAACCTTGCGGGTTCAATTCCACCTGCCTTGGGAAGCTTGACCCGTCTGAGGACTCTCTTCATTTGGCAAAACCCGCTCTTGAATGGGCCCCTGCCGCGAGCGTTGATGCGCATTCCTCTGGAGCGTTTCTATTGGCGCGGGACCAACCTCTGCTCCCCACGCGGTCGCGAGTTCCAAGACTGGTTGGCTGGGATTCCGAATCGCTGGGGCGAGGGATCTTGCAGGCTCGTGCCCCGCGAGACGCTCGCGGCCTTCTACGACGCCACCGGCGGCGGTAGCTGGACGGCAAACACAAACTGGATGACAGACGCGCCTGTGTCGTTGTGGCACGGGATTACCGTAGAGGATAGCTTGGTGGTCGCGCTGAGGCTGCCCGACAACGGCCTCGAAGGCGCGCTTCCGCCCGAGATCGGCGGCTTCGCGGACCTGAAGCGCCTGGACCTGAGCGGCAACCGCCTGTCTGGGGCCCTCCCCGACGATCTGGCCGTGCTTGACAGCCTTGGAGCGCTGGACCTGTCGGACAACCAGTTCGAAGGAACGCTGCCGGGAAGCCTCACGGGCCTCGGAGCGCTCCGAGAACTTGACTGGGCGAACAGTGGAGCGTGCGCCCCGGAGGCGGGGTGGTTCCAAGGGTGGCTCTCCGGCCTGGATCGCCGCTCGGGGCCGGACTGCCGAGGACCATTCGCGCTAGAATTCGCCGCGGATGCTGTAACGCAAGCCACAAGCGGCATCGAAGGTCCGATACCGCTCATCGGGGGGCGGGCGGCGGCGGTGCCGGTGTTCGCCGCGGCCGACCGGGTAAACGACCTGAGGCCGAAGGTGCGGATCACGGTCCACTCCCGAACCGGGAGCACGCGCGTCGAGGAATCGATCCTGGGGTCCCACCGAGGGATCCCCGTGACCTTCGACGTTGCGGGCCTGGACACGAGCACGCCGGTTGTGATTCCTGGAAGCCAGCTGTCCCCGGGGGCGGAGCTGGTGGTCGAGCTCGATCCCGAATCTGCGATTCCGCGTTCGCCCCGTGTTCCACTGCGATTCCCCCGCCAGGGACGGCTAGAGCTGGACGTGCGCGAAATGCCGCCCATGAACCTCACCATCGTGCCGGTGCTGGTCGAGTCGGGGACGGACAGCAGCGTCCTTGGGTGGGTCCGGGACGCGGATGACGCGCCGGTCGAGTTCATGCGCGCCGTGCTTCCGGTGGGCGACCTCGCCGTGGCGGTGCGGGAGCCGCTGAAAAGGAGCGCAGAACCAGTGGGACGAGCTGGCTGGCACAGCCTGCTGCAAGACATTGACCTGCTCAGAACTACGGAGGGCGGCACCGGCTACTGGTACGGCGCCGTCGGGCAGGTGGCGTGGGGCATCATCGGATTGGCCTACATTGATGGCCGTAGGGCGAGCGCCGGAATCGCCGACGCCGAGGTGTTCGCGCACGAGATCGGCCACAACATGGGTCTCCTGCACGCGCCGTGCGGAGGCCCGGCCCAAGTCGACCCCGACTACCCGTACAGCGACGGCAGCATCGGCGTGTGGGGCTGGGACCCCCGTACGGGCGAGTTCCGCGAGCCCGCGACCCCCGAGCTGATGTCCTACTGTGGCGGCGGTTTTCGGAACGGGCCGCCGCAGTGGATCAGCGACTACCACTTCGGCAAGGCCATGGAGCATCGGCTGTCGGCGGAGGGGTCAAGCTCCGCCACCGCCGCCGCCACTGCAGATGACCGCCGCGCTAGCCGCTTGCTCCTTCGTGGCGGGGTGAGCCCGGAGGGCGAGCTGCGGCTCGACCCGGCGTTCGTGCTCGACGCGCCCGCGCTGACGCCCGGCGGCGGGGGGCCGTACCGTATTCGGGGGCACGCGCGCGACGGCCGCGAGCTCTTCGCGCTCAACTTCGACATGACGCGCGACTCCCAGGGCGGTGGCGGCTTCCTCTTCCTGCTCCCGTTCGAGGCGGGGCGGCTTGCCGGACTGTCGCGCATCGAGCTTGCCGGGCCGGAGGGGTCGGTGGCGCTCGACGGGCGCACCCCGGTCGATCCGGTGGCGATGGTGGTCGACCGGACCACCGGGCGGATCCGCTCGATCCTGCGAGGGGAGGCGGCGCGACGGGCCGCTGGGGAGGCGGCCGCAGACGCGGCGGGGCAAGGGACTGGCCAGACCACCGTCACCCTGGTGAGCACCGGGGTGCCCGATGTGTCCCGGTAGACGCATGCTGGGTGCTCCCAGCCGTCGCTTTTGTCGCCGCATGCTCGCCGTTGGACGAGGCTCGGTATTTGCGATCTGTAACCGATCGGATTACGCTCGTGGGATGTACCCACTATCTGTCAAGCTGCCGCCTGAATTGCACGCCACGCTGGTCGCCGAGGCTCGCCGACGCAATGTGACGCGTTCCGCGCTCGTTCGCGGAATCCTCACGGACACCCTTGCTCCCGGATGTCGGCGCAGAGCCAGTCTTGCCGAGCTGGCCGGCGAGTTCGTTGGCTCGGTCCAGAGCGGTCGCGACGATCTGGGGACCAACAAGCGGCTGATTGAGGAGTCGACGCTCGCCGATGCGGCGGCCGCCCGGCGACGTTGACACGGGGCCGATCGTGGCTGTGTCCGGCGCTGGTCAGCGGGTTCACAGCGTAGAACGAGCGCGGGGCCGGCGCGGCGTGGCGATGCGTGCCGTGCTGGTCGGTGTCTGCCTGGTGGCCGCTGTCGTGGTGGTGGGTTCGTGCGCGGACGATGCGCCTACGGAGCCGGCGCTGAGCGTGGCGACCACGATTGTGGTGGCGCCAGCCCAAGCCTCCTTTGACGCCCTGGGCGACACCGTCCGGCTGACCGCCGAGGTGCGGGACCAGGCCGGGCGGGTCATGACCGACGTTTCGGTGGCATGGTCGTCGGGCGAAGAGGCGGTCGCGACGGTGGACGGAGCTGGTCTGGTCACGGCAGTGGGCAATGGGACCGCGACGGTGACGGCGGCGAGCGGCGAAGTGGTTGGGAGCGCGGCGGTGACGGTCGATCAGGCTGTGGCCGAGGTGCGCGTGTCGCCGGACTCGGTGACGTTCGCCGCGATTGGCGACACGGCACGGCTCGCGGCCATCGCGGTGGACGCGAACGGGCACGTTGTGGCCGATGTGGAAGTGGCATGGTCGTCGGGCGACACGCTTGTGGCGGTGGTGGCCTCGGGGGGCTTGGTGACGGCGGTGGGTGACGGCGACGCGACCGTGGCGGCGGTGGGTGGGGAGTTGGTGGGGAGAGCAACCGTCTTCGTCCGGGCGGGCGAAGCCAGCGATCGTCGGATTCTGGAAGCGTTCTACGAAGCGGCGGGCGGCCCGTCGTGGAGGAGAAGCGACAATTGGCTGAGCGACGCCCCAATTGGGGATTGGTATGGGATCACAACCGACCCCCAGGGCCGGGTTCAACGCATTGAGCTGTACCAGAACGGCCTGATCGGAACCCTGCCAGCCGAGATCGGAGCGCTTGAGAAGCTTCAGTGGCTTGAGTTGGGAAGTGACTATCGGGTCTATGGCTATTGTTATCGGCCGTTTGAACCCCCCGGATCCCCGGTTCGTGCAACTAGCGACGCCCTTGATGGATTCGGACCACCCGAATCGAGCGCGGAGACGTGGCAGTCCACTTGGTCGTGGACGGCATACGATGGAGACGGTTGGACGCGCGGGAGCGGCCCGGAAGCTCCTCCGCCGTTGCAGTTGCGCCAAGGGCCGCCCAATAGATTGACCGGCCGCATCCCGCCTGAACTCGGTGACTTGCGCAATCTGGTGTTCCTCAACCTGTCCGCAAACGGCTTCTCGGGCCCCATCCCCGGCGAGCTGGGCCAGATCCCTAGGCTCGAGGAATTGAGGTTGGCCGTGAATCGGCTCTCCGGGCACATTCCATCGAGCCTGGGAGATCTCGCGCAGCTTCGCGTCTTGGCACTTGGTCACAACCTGCTGTCTGGAGTGCTGCCTCCCGCGATTGGACGTTTGCGTGCACTCGAATTCCTCGATCTGGCCGAGAACGACCTCGAGGGCACGCTGCCGCTCGAGATGCGAAGCCTCACGCGCCTGACGCATTTGATTGCCGGCGGCAACGACTTTGTTGGCTCGCTTCCGTCCATCATTGGGAACCTCGTTGACCTGCGAGATTTGTTCTTCACCTGCAGTCACTTGACCGGCCCCATTCCCGAGGAGATTGGGGAGCTGCGCCAATTGGAGCGCCTTTGGATGTCCGGCAACCAGTTTTCCGGTGAGATACCTGCATCAATAGGCCATCTGTCTCACTTGCGAGAGATGGACTTCAGCTCCAACTACTTCTTGACGGGTTCGCTCCCCCCCGAACTCGGCAATCTGACCAGTTTGAGAAAACTGGGCCTTGGTGTGAACAGTATAACGGGACTTCCGCCGGAGCTGGGCAATCTGACGAGCTTGATGCAGCTCAACCTGGTCCTCAACGACCTGTCCGGTCCGATCCCGCCGGAACTCGGCAATCTCGAGAGTCTTGTGAACCTACAGCTTGGTTTCAACGAGCTGACGGGTCCGATCCCTCGGGAACTCGGCAACCTACCACACTTGACGACTCTGTGGCTCGGTGAGAACAAGCTGTCTGGGCAGATCCCGGCCGAACTGGGTAATCTAATGGGTTTGGAGACTCTGACACTCCAGAGGAATGATCTATCGGGTCCGATCCCGCCGGAGCTTGGCAATGCGACGAGCTTGGTGAGTCTTTACCTCTACTCCAACAACTTGGTGGGTCCGATTCCATCGGAGCTTGGCAACTTGATTCGGATGGAAAGTCTTGATCTTTCTGCCAATCCCTCCCTGCAGGGACGCCTCCCGCGCACGCTGACACGTCTTCCTTTGGACACCTTCTATTGGTACGTTACCGGGCTCTGTTCCCCGCGCGACCGCGAATTCCAAGGCTGGTTGGCGGACATCGGACACCAGTATGGAGAAGGATCCTGTAGGCTCCTGCCCCGCGAGACATTCGCGGCCTTCTACGAAGCCACCGGTGGCGGGAGCTGGGCGGCAAACACAAACTGGATGACCGACGCGCCCGTGTCGTCGTGGCACGGAATCACCGTGGAGGATAGCCTGGTGATCGCGCTGGAGCTGCAGGACAACGGCCTCGAGGGCTCGCTCCCGCCCGCGATTGGCGACTTCGCGGACTTGCAGCGCTTGAACTTGAGCGGCAACAACCTCGCGGGAGTCCTCCCTGACGACTTGGCCGTGCTGGACAGCCTCGTAACGCTTGACATCTCGGACAACGAGTTCGAGGGCACGCTGCCGGGTGGCCTCGCAGACCTCGGGGCGCTCCGGGAACTCGATTGGGCGAACAGCGGCGCCTGCGCCCCCGAGGCGGGGTGGTTCCAGGGCTGGCTTTCCGGCTTGGCTCGCCGCTCGGGGCCCTTTTGCGGAGGACCCTTCGCGCTCAAGTTCGGTGCGGACGCGGTGACGCAAGCCAGCAACAGCATGGCCGGGCCGATCCCGTTGATCGCGGGACGGGCGGCGGCGGTGCCGGTGTTCGCGGCGGCGGACCGGGCCAACGACCTGCGCCCGAAGGTGCGGATCACGATCCACTCTGGTGCAGGAAGCACGCGCGTCGAGGAATCTACCTTAGGGTCGCACCGGGGGATTCCCGCGACCCTGAATGCCGCGCGCTTGGACACCAGCACGCCCGTAGTGATTCCCGGGTCCGGACTCGCACCGGGAGCGGAGCTGGTGGTCGAGCTGGACCCCGACTCCGAAGTGCCGCGCTTGTCTCGCGGTCCGCTGAGGTTCCCCCGCGAGGGACGGCTAGCGCTGGACGTGCGCGAGATGCCGCCCATGGCGCTTACGATCGTACCCGTGCTGGTCGAATCGGCGGCGGACAGGAGCGTCCTTGGCTGGATCCGGGACGCAGGCGATGCACCGGTAGAGTTCATGCGCGCCGTGCTTCCGGTGGGTGAGCTGGCTGTGGCGGTGCGGGAGCCGCTGGTAGTGAGCAATGAACCGGATGGGGGAGTGGCGTGGGAGGGCCTGCTGCAGGACATTGACCTGCTCAGAACCACGGAGGGGGGCACTGGGTACTGGTATGGCGCCGTGAAGCTGGGAGAGCCGGACGGCAATCCCTTCGGGCGCATCGTCGGCATGGCCTACATCGATGGCCGGAGGGCGAGCGCCGGCATCCCCGACGCCGAAGTGTTCGCGCACGAGATCGGCCACAACATGGGTCTCCTGCACGCGCCGTGCGGCGGCCCGGCACAAGTCGACCCCGACTACCCGCACGGCGACGGCAGCATCGGCGTGTGGGGCTGGGACCCGCGTACGAGCGAGTTCCGCGAGCCCGCGACCCCCGAGCTGATGTCCTACTGTGGCGGCGGTTTTCGGGACGGGCCGCCGCAGTGGATCAGCGACTACCACTTCGGCAAGGCCATGGAGCATCGGCTGTCGGAGGATGGGTCGAGCTTCGCCACCGCCGCCACCACCGCAGATGACCGCCGCGCCCCCCGACTCCTCCTTCGTGGCGGGGTGAGCCCGGAGGGCGAGCTGCGGCTCGACCCGGCGTTCGTGCTCGACGCGCCCGCGCTGACGCCCGGCGGCGGGGGGCCGTACCGTATTCGGGGGCACGCGCGCGACGGCCGCGAGCTCTTCGCGCTCAACTTCGACATGACGCGCGACTCCCAGGGCGGGGGCGGTTTCCTCTTTCTGCTCCCGTTCGAAGCGGGGCGGCTTGCCGGACTGTCGCGCATCGAGCTCGCCGGGCCGGAGGGGTCGGTGGCGCTCGACGGGCGCACCCCGGTCGATCCGGTGGCGATGGTGATCGACCGGACCACCGGGCGGATCCGCTCGATCCTGGGAGGGGAGGCGGCGGAGCGGGCTGCTGCGGAGGCGGCCGCAGATGCGGCTGGGCAAGGGACGGCCCCGACCACCGTCACCCTGGTGAGCACAGGGGTGCCCGATGTACCTCGGTAGACGCGTGCTGGTGTTCCCAGTCCTCGCTTTCGTTGCGTTGTGCCAGAGCCCACGGACGCTCGCGCCAGAGCGAGCATGTGAAAGGATTCACAAGCGATGATTCGTGCTTGTCATTGGTCGGCTTCCGCCTTGGCGGCCCTGTGCCTATCGCTTGCCACCGTCACGCCGGCCCTTTCCGTAGACGAAGGGCTCTTCGAGGGGTATCCCGGGTTCGACCGTCTTCATGAGGCAGTGCGGCAAAGTCTGTCGGCCGGGCTTGGTGAGCAGAATAACCTCGACCTTGAATCGAGCGTCGGCGACTCGACGTGGGTGCTCTCCAGGCTGTGGCAATTGGGCCCAGCATCCCACGGTTTTATGACATCGGGCAACCTGCTGGAGTCGGATGTCGACTCGGATGCGGCGGGCAACGTGTACATCTTGAGCCAGGAGGCGATGAAGGTATTCGTGGTGTCTGAGTCCGGCGAGCTCATTGACTCGATTGGACGCGCAGGGCAGGGGCCTGGCGAATTCGCGAACCCCGGGCTCTTAGACGTGTCCGGTGGCGTCCTGCATGTATTTGATCGCACCGGGCGGGTTGAGCGCTGGCGTCTTCCCAGCATGGAATTGCTGCCACGCCTGGCCTTGCGGGAGCATCTCAACGTGTCGGGGCGATTTCGCGGGACTGTGAACGGCTTCCTCG
Organism: Longimicrobiales bacterium; assembly: GCA_965221535.1. GTDB lineage: Bacteria > Gemmatimonadota > Gemmatimonadetes > Longimicrobiales > Gaopeijiaceae > Bin94. The sequence goes on from OZ244894.1 coordinate 1,557,796, forward strand.
CGTCAGAGGCCGTGTGGAACGGGTCGCAAGACGGCGGCGACCGGTGGGAGCGGTATCTGGTCGACTGGAATCAGGGAGAGTACCGGAGGATTGCCGACGGGCCGGTGTCCGTATACACGCCGTTCGAGGCTCCAGCGTGCATCGCTGGGGTCGTGATGCCTAGGATACTCCAACCAGTCCTTGTGTGGGATTCGCACGGCGACCTGATGGTCATCGCGAGCTACAGCGATTACGCCGCCGACGTGCTGCGAGACGGCGAGCCTGTTGGAAGGATTGCGCGAAACACCGTGCCGCGGCTCGTGACGCGGGCGATGCTCCAAAGAGAGGTGGAGGACCTGGAGTGGGGGCCTCCAGGCAATCCTTGCATTATTCCTGCGGATCAAGTCATCGAAGCGCGGGGGCATGCGGACACATTGGCCCCCGTGGCCGATGTGCTGATCTCGCCCAGCGAGGAGATCTGGGTTGTACAAGTACGGTAATCACCTGACACCCGGCCTCGCCGAGGTCAGTTCTACGCTGCGGTCTTGACCTCCTTTCTGGCTGCGGGCTTCCGGGTGCGTGGCTTCCGCGGGATCCCGGCCTTGAAGACCTCGTAGGGCGTCCGTCCCTCCATCCCGCGGCCGCGGTGGGGCCGGCGGGTGTTGTAGGTCTCAAGATAGCCGTCCAGGTCCTTCTGCATCTCCTCGAGGCTCTCGTACCAGGTGGTCCGGCCCTTGATCCGGAGATGCTCTTCGAGGAGCGTGCGGTGGAACCGTTCGATGAAGCCGTTCGACTGGGGCCTGCCGACCTTGGTGGTCCGGTGCTCGATCTCCTCGAGCTGCAGGAAGAGCTCGTAGGGGTGCTTGTCCGGCCGGCCGCAGTACTCGCGGCCGTTGTCGCTCAGGATCGTCCGGACCTTCACCCGGTGCTTCTCGAAGAACGGCAGCGCGTGGTTGTTCAGGACCTGAACGGCGGTCACCGGCATCTTCGAGGTGTAGAGCCGGGCCCAGACGAAGCGGCTGAAGCAGTCCAGCACGGTCTGGATGTAGACCTTGCCCACCCCCTTCAGCGTACCCGCGAAGAAGGTGTCCACGGCCACCAGCTCGCCCGTGGCGTTCACCTCGATGTGCCGCTCGCGATACTCGGGGTCGAAGCGTTCCAGCGCCTGGATCTGCTCCTCGCTCAGCTTGATCTTCCGCTTCCGGACCGTCTCCTCCAGCCGCAGGAGCCGGTGGTGGCGGGTCAGAAGGTCGTTGCGCATCCAGACGCCCCGCACACCGCCGGAGCTGACCTGGATCCCTCTCAGCATCAGCTCGTCCGCGACGCGCTGAGCCCCGTGCGTGGGGTGTTCCAGCGCGTGGGCCAGGATGGCTTCCTCGACGGGCGCGGGAACGCGGTTCGGGTGCGGCCCCTTCGCCCCCGGCAGCCGGTCGAGCAGGCCATCGGCGCCGTGCACCTGGAAGTTCCGCCGGATCTCGTAGAACTGCTGGCGGCTGTAGCCCACGATCCGGCACGCCTTCGAGACGTTGCCGAGTTCCTGGGCGAGCTGTAGCAAGGACAGCTTCCGGCGCGCTATCTTCTCTGCTTGGACGGTGGTCATTCTCGTTCTCCTCTCCAGTGGTCGTTGAGTGGTTTGAGCACTTCTCAACTAACCCCGGCGAGGCCGGTCTGGCCACCGTCCTTTCTTCTGGCCTACTGTCAGGTGATTACCGTACTACAACATCTGGGTGTTGCGCGGGCGGGTCCGTGACGAACCGGCGATTGTCGATGTATTCACAGCGACCGGCGAGCTCGTTGGCACCCTGCCTCAGGGGTCGCCGTTCCCGGCAGCCTTTGCCGGGCAAGACAGGTTTCTTGCCATCGGTGCCGATGAGTTCGGCTCTACGCTGGCGATGTATCGCATCGACCGTCGCTAGCTAGCGCGCGAGCCGCACGGACGCCCGCCGCCTGTGGCGGCTGACCGGCCCGCCGCCGGCGGGGGCTGACCGGCCCGCCGCCGGCAGCAGCCGACCGCCGGGCCGCCGGCGCCACCCCCCCAACCTGTTCCCGCGCCGGAATCCGCCCCATACTACCAGTCGTCGCGCCGCGCCGGTCGCCGACGCGCCGCCCACGCCGACGCTCGCGCCAGAGCGAGCATGTGAAAGGATTCACAAGCGATGACTAGCCGACGCCAGAAGCTTCCCGTCTTCTCGACGCCGCGCCTTGCGGCCGCCGTTGCCGCGGCCGCCGTGCTGACGTACGCCCACATGGCCGCCCCGAGCGCTGCGGCGCAGCAGTTCGGGGGCGTGGCCGCCGTGGCCGACGGCCAGGTGCTTGTGGGGGAGCCGGGCAACCAGACGCTTCCCGGGATCGTGTACGTGTATGGGCGCTCGGGCGGGGGGTGGACCGAGGCGGGCCGGCTTGCCGTGTCGGCCATCGACGCCGCGCCCGACGGGTTTGGCCGCGCGCTGGACGCGGACGGGGGGGTGGCGGTCATCGGCGCGCCGGCGTGGGACGGGGGGCGCGGAGCGGCCATGATCTACCGGCGGGACCAGGGGGGCGAATGGGCCGAGGTCGCGCGCCTGTCGCCGGAGGGGCTGGGCGACGACGCTCGCTTCGGGTCGGCCGTGGCCATTGATGGCGGTGTGGTCCTGGTGGCCGCCGCCGGGGCGAACGATGGCGCCGGAGCGATCCACGTGTTCACCGGCGGCGGGGACGACTGGATGCAGAGCGCGGTGGTGTCGGCCATGGAGGGGGCGGGGCAGGGCTTCGGCAACGCCGTGGCGCTGAGCGGGGGCGCGGTCCTAGCGACCACGGCCGCCAGCCGCGACGCGCCGACCGAGGTGTACGGGTTCGGCGTTGACGCGGGGTCCGGGGCGGTGGGCCCGATGGCGCGGATCGAGCCGCACGCGGAACTCGGCGAGGAACACGGCTTCGGGGCCGCGGTGGCGGTGCGGGGGTCGGTTGGCGTGGTGGGCGCGCCGCGGGCTTCCGGCAACGCCGGGGCCGTGGGCGTCCTCGCGTTCGATGCCGATGCGGGCGCCTGGACGGCGGGCGAAGTGCTCAGGCCCTTCTTCTCGGCGGGGCTCGATCGGTTCGGGTCGTCGATCGGCTTCGACGGCGAGGGGCTGTGGGTCGGCGCGCCGGGCGCGAACCGCGGCAACGGAGCCGTGCACCGCTTCGCCAGCGACGGGGCCTCGGGGTGGGTCGGCGCCACCCGCGCGGCGCGTGACGACCTGCCCGACAACGCGTCGTTCGGGAGTTCGGTGGCGATTGCGGGCGACGTGGCCGTCGTGGGCGCGGGCGGGATCGACAGCCGCGCGGGCGGCGCGGTCATCCTGGACCGCGAGGCCGGCGGCGCTTGGGGAGAGGGCGATCTGGTGATCGGCGACCATCGGGGCCTGCCGGCCATCGTGGGGCTGGACGACGAGATCCCCTGCATGGAGAACGCCGCCGCCGGGTACGAGTGCGACAACGTCAACATCATCTCGTTCCTGCCGATCAAGGACATGGCGGGCGGACGGGGCGCCCGGCTCAACGACATCTGGGGCTGGACCGATCCCGAGACGGGTCGCGAGATCGCAATCGTCGGGCGCACCGACGGCACGGCCTTCGTCGACCTGACCGACCCGTACAACCCGGTCATGCTGGGAGACCTGCCCAAGACGCCCGGTTCGCGCAGCGCCCCGTGGCGCGACATGAAGGTGCACAGCGATCACACCTACATCGTGGCCGACGGCGCCGGACAGCACGGGGTCCAGGTGTTCGACCTGCGGCGCCTGCGCGAGGTGCGCGGCGAGCCCGTGACCTTCGAGCCCGACTTCCTGTACGACGGCATTGCCAGCGCCCACAACATCGTGATCAACGAGGACACCGGCTTCGGGTACGTGGTGGGGAGCAGCGGGGGCGGAGTGACGTGCGGCGGCGGACTGCACATGCTCGACCTGAGCGAGCCGGCCGAGCCGACGTTCGCCGGGTGCTTCAGCGACGACGAGACTGGACGGCGCGGCACGGGGTACTCGCACGACGCGCAGTGCGTGATCTACGACGGCCCCGACCAGGACTACCAGGGCCGCGAGATCTGCCTGGGGTCCAACGAAAACGCGCTCAGCATTAGCGACGTGACCGACAAGGAGCGCCCCGTTTTGGTCTCGATCACGAGCTACCCCGCGGTCGCCTACGCGCACCAGGGGTGGCTGACCGAAGACCAGCGCTTCTTCTACATGAACGACGAGGGCGACGAGCCGCAGGGGCTGGTCGAGGGCACCCGCACGCTGATCTGGGACGTCGAGGACCTGGACGAGCCGATTCTGGCGGGGGAGTACATTGCGTCGACGCCAGACACGGACCACAACCTGTACATCCGCGACAACCTGATGTACCAGTCGAACTACGGGGCGGGCCTGCGGATCCTCGACATCACGAACCCCACCGAGCCGGTCGAGATCGCGTACTTCGACAACTCGCCGTACGGGGGCGCGTCGTGGAGCAACTACCCGTACTTCGCGAGCGGAGTGGTGGCGATGACCAGCACCGGCGACGGGCTCTTCATCGTGAGGAACACCGGCCGGCGGAACCTGATTCCGTAGCCGACGAATGAGGGGACGCAACGACCTGTGCCTCGGCGTTCTGGCGCTCGCGCTGTTGGCGCCCGCGGCGGCCCGCGCCCAGTCGCCGTCGCAGGGCGTCGACGTCACGCTTGACGAGGGCACCAACATCGCCGTCGCGCTCGCCCCCGACGGCCGCACGCTCGCCTTCGACCTGGTGGGCCGCATCTGGGTGGTGCCCGCCGGGGGCGGCGCCGCGCAGGCCCTGACCGACCCGCTGGGCGACGCGCGTCAGCCTTCCTGGTCGCCCGACGGAGGACGGATCGCGTTCCAGGCGTACTGGGACGGCAACTACCACATCTGGAGCGTCGCCGCCGACGGCTCGGGGCTGCGCCAGCACACCCGGGGGCCCTTCGACCACCGCGAGCCGCACTGGTCGCCCGACGGGGAGCGGATCGCGTTCAGCTCGGACCGGGGGGGCAGCTACGACGTCTGGACGCTCGCGGTGGCGGACGGGGCGGTGGAGCGGGTGACGGACGCCGACGGCAGCGAATACGGTCCCGCATACTCGCCGACGGGCGCGAGGATCGCGTATGCGGCGGCGGGCGGCGCGGCGGTGGGTGGCGCGGCGGGCGCGGGCGAGGCCGCCGCCGAGGCCGCCGGGATCTGGGTGGCGGACGTGGACGCGCCCGACGCTCCGCGCCGGGTGGCCCCGGCCCGGGGAGCGCAGGTGAACGCCCCCGCGTGGAGCGCTGACGGCGCCGCGCTGATCTACAACGCCATCGGCGAGGGGCGCTCGACGCTGCTGCGGGTCGGTGCGGAGGGCGGGACGGCCACGGTGCTGACGGGCGAGGACGAGGACGTGTTTCCGTTTCGCGCCGCATCCACGCCCCAGGGCTTCTTCTACACCGGCGACGGGCGCATACGCCACCGCGCCCCGGACGGCAGCCAGGCGCGGGACGTTCCCTTTTCGGCCACGGTCACCCTCCACCGGGAGCCGTACACACGCCGGCCCCGCGACTTGACCGAGTCGGGGCCGTTTCCGGTACGCGGACTTGTCTCCCCCTCTGTCTCGCCCGACGGAGACAAGATTGCGTTCTCGGCGCTCGGCGACCTGTGGATACACGCCATCGGGGGCGAAACCGAACGGATCACCGACGACCGCTGGGTCGAGGTCGATCCCGCGTGGTCTCCCGACGGCGCGCGGCTGGCCTTCTCGTCCGACCGGGGCGGCACGCTGGGGCTGCATGTGCTGAACGTCGGCGACGGGAGCGTGGAGCGCGTGGCCGAGGGCGTTGGCGCGACGCTCGCATCGTGGTCGCCCGACGGGAGGCGGATCGCGTTTGCGGGGGTGGGCTACCAGGTTGGCGTGAACGTGGTGGATCTGGCCACCGGGCGGGTTCGCGTGGTGCGCTCGGGGCTCAACGGCGCGGGCCGTCCCTCGTGGTCGCCCGATGGCCGCTCGCTCGTCGTGTCCGCCCACTGGCGCTATTCGGAGCGGTTTCGCGAGGGGGTCAACCGCGCGCTGCTGCTGCCCGCGGCGCCGCTGATGCCGACGGCGTCGGGTTGGGGGGCGTTGGGCTGGGGCGCGTCGGGCTGGGCCGCGTCGGGTTGGGGCGCGCTGGGCTGGGGCGCGCTGGGCTGGGGCGCGTCGGGCTGGGGCGCGCTGCCGCTGCACGGGCAGCAGCAGGCCGGCGAACGGTTTCTGGACCTGCCCGCGCTCTCGGTGGGCACGCGGGGCACGGACGGTCCGGTGCGCTCGCCCGACGGCAGCTGGACGGCCTACGTGTCCGACGGCGTGCTGTGGGCCGTGCCGACCGACGCCGACGGCGACCCTGTGGCGGGGACCGCGCGCAGGCTCACCAACGACGCCGCCGCCGATCCGACGTGGACCGGAGACTCGCGCTCGATCGTGCACCTATCGGGCGCCCGGCTGCGCCGCGTCGACCTCCGGGACGGGCGGACCGACGAGATCCCGGTGGCGCTCGAATGGCGGCGCGCCCAGCCGCCCGGGTCGGTGCTGATTCGCGCGGGCGCGGTGTGGGACGGACGCGCGGACGACCTGGTTCGCGATGTCGACGTTGTGTTGGAGGGAGGAAGGATTGCGGAGGTCGCGCCGCGCGACCCCACGCGCACGGCCGACCGCGTGGTCGACGCCACCGGGGGAGTTGTGATGCCCGGGCTCATCGAGATGCACGCGCATGGCGGCCTTTCGTCGGGCGAGCAGGCGGGCCGCATCTGGCTCGCGTACGGCGCCACCTCGGTTCGCTGCCCGGCCTGCGACCCGTACGAAATCGCCGAAGCGCGCGAGGCGGGAGAGTCCGGCAGGCGGATCTCGCCCCGGGTGTTCGGGACCGGCGGCACGATCGACGGCAGCCGCGTCTACTACCCCGGCGCGCCGGCGCTCGGCGGGTCGGCCCAGGTGGACATCGAGATGGCCCAGGCGCGCGACCTGGGCTACGACCTGGTCAAGACCTACGTGCGCCTGTCGGACCCGGTGCAGCGGCGCGTCGTGGAGGCCGCGCACGCGCTCGGCCTCCCGGTCACGTCGCACGAGCTCTACCCCGCGGTGGCGTTCGGCGTCGACGGCGTCGAGCATGTGCGCGGCACGAGCCGGCGGGGCTACTCGACGAAGGTCTCGGAGCTGTCGCGCAGCTACGGCGACGTGGTGGACCTGCTGGCCGCGTCGGGCATGACGATCACCCCCACGATCGGGATCTACGGCGCGTACGGCCTGCTCGCCGCCGCCGACCCGTCGCTCTTCGACGATCCGCGCGTGGCTGCGTTCTTCCCGTTCGCGCCCGAGTCCGCCCGCGTGCCCGGCGATCTGGATGTGGCGCGCCGGCTGGTGCGGGACATGGCTTCGCTGCCGCGCCGCGTGCTGGCCGCGGGGGGCCACGTGGTGGTCGGCACCGACGCGCCGATCAACCCGCCGGGCGTGAGCCTGCAGGCCGAGATGGAGGCGCTCGTGCGCTACGGCGGCATGCGCGCGGTCGACGTGCTGAGGGCCACCACGTCGGTCTCGGCCGAGGCGCTGGGGTACGGCGGGCTGCTGGGCGAGGTGGCGCCCGGGGCGCTCGCCGACCTGGTGGTGGTGGGCGGCGATCCGCTGTCGGACATCCGCGCCGTGCGCGACGTGCGGGTGGTGGTCCAGGCGGGGCGGGTGCACGAGATCGAGGAGCTGCTGCGCAGGGACTGACCGTGCGCGCGAATCCGGTGGCGGGGCCGCCGGCCGCGATTTAGCTTTGGGGTCCGCTGCCAGGAAGAGCACTTCGGACCACGGGCGCACCCATGAATCGTGTTCATGCGTTTCTCGCGACATCGCTGTCGGCTGCCGCAGTTCTCGGCTGTGCGGGCGGGGGCGGCGGGCCCCCGGTTTCGGGCGAGGCGGCCGCGTCTCTCTTTGCCGGCTACAGCGGTCGCTGGGAGCTCGACGAGTCGAGCAGCACGCCGCAGATCCCCAACCAGCTCGAAGGCGTGCAGGACCAGGCGCCGGTCGCCGACATCGCGCGGAACGAGACCCGCGAGATGCGTCGCTACCGGCGCATGTACGAGTCGCGGCAGATCTCGGTCTCGCACATGAGGACGACGATCGAGGTGCTGCGCCGGCGCCCCGAGACGCTGGTCCTGACGGTTGACGCCGCCCAGCTCGTGTACACGCCCATTCCCGGCGAGACGCTGACCGTGCCCATGGACGGGACCGACGTCGAGCTCCGCGAGGGAGAGCACCGGGTGCGCACCAGCGTCGAGTGGGACGGGCCGCTGCTGGCACTGGAGCACCAGGTCGTGTCGGGTGCGATGGTGCGCGAGACGCTCGAAGTGGTGGGCGACCGCATGATCATGCGGCGCGTGATCACCGGGTCCGCCGCCGGAGAGCCGCTGGTCCTGGCATACGACCGGCGCTGAGGAGCGCCGGGGCGGGGCGCGCGGCGGGTGGGCCGTCGGGCGCGGGTGGGTCGTCGGGCGCGGGTGGGCCGTCGGGCGGTCGGCAAGGCCGTGGCGCGCCCGGTCAGGCCGCCGTCAGTCCGCCGTCAGTCCGCGCAGCACCCCGTCCAGCGCGGCCTCGGCCAGCGCTTCGAGCTCGTCGGGGCGGCGGTTCTGGACCGGGTGGGGCACCCACACGATCTCGGGTTCGAAGCCGAGCGACGGGACCTGAAATGCAGCCGCGTCGCGGAAGGCGGTGGTGGCGACGAGGACGCCGGGGAGCCCCCGCTCGTCGAGCGCCTTGATGTCGTGCAGACCGCACGATACGCACGATCCTCAGTCGGCCAGCGCCTCGACGACCGCGTCGGCCCCGGCGGCGATGCCGTCCAGGATGGCGGTGGTGGCGGGCTTGGCATTGGTCGGCTTCGCGAAGCGGGCCGTGACCACGCCCCGGGCCCGGAGGCGCGCTTCCAGGTAGTCGAGGAACTCGTCCGCGCGGGACTTGCCGATGTCGAAGAGGGCGACCGTCGTGCCGTCGAGCGACTCCGGCGGAGCGCAGCGCGGGCGGGTGGCGGGCGCGGCCTCGGACGTGGGGTCGTGCAGGGTGAGGTGGTGGGGGGCGGGGTGGTGGTTCATTCGCGGATCTCTCTCGTGACGGGGTGGGATTCCTCGAAGAGGCGGCCTCCCGGCCAGCCGGACAGGATGGCCGAGAACAGCCCGGCGGGGCCGCCGGCGCGCACGAGGAGCAGGGCGCCGGGGTGGAACTTGGGGATCTGCTGCTCGGCGCGCGACGGGGGCATTCCTTCGGCCACGCCGTCCGCTCCCGCCGCCACCCGGTTGCCGGGAAGCAGCAGCGCGTCGTGCAGCGCGTCGGTTATCCGGGCCCGGCCCCACCCCGCCTCGCGGTAGACGGCGTGGTGCTCGGGCGACAGCACCAGCACGGCGGGCGCCCATTCGCACAGCTTGGGGTGTCCCACCGCGCGCAGCCCCATCGCCAGCGACAAAGTGAGTTCGCGCGGCGTGCGCGCCTTCTGGTCGGTGACGCCCTGAATCCCGTCGCCGGCAAACACCGTGACCGCGCTCCGTCCGGGGGCGATTCCGCGCGAGACTGCCAGCGGCTCCCAGCCCTCGTCGCCCTCATCCTCTGCAAAACAGAAGGTGTACTTGCCCGGCGAACCCAGCGTTGCGCGGTCGATTTCGCCCGGCCGCCCTCCGCCGACGTTGCGGACCACCAGGTTCACGGCGCGGCCGATGGTGGCGTTGGCCCGGTTGCCCTGTCCGAGCGCGTTGACTCCGGCGTTCATGCCGATGCGCCCGGCGACGGGGCCGTTGACGATGATCACCGGACTGGAGAAGCAGGTGCTGCAGGTGACGCCGTGCAGGGTGAACCCCGGGTCCAGCGCGGCTTCGATGGCCGCGAGCACGACGGGCATGTATTCGGGCCGGCAGCCCGCCATGACGGCGTTGATGGCGACCTTTTCCACGGTGCAGGGCGCAAGTTCCGGCGGGATCTCGCCGATGACTTCGCGCGGGTCCCGGCGCGTGCCGGCCAGCATTCGCAGGATGCGCTCGGGCGTCGGCGGCACGACGGGGAGGCCGTCGGTCCAGCCGCGGTCGAAGCACGCCTCGACGGCGTCGGCCCCGGGTGGGAGGTCGACCGTGCGGGCCCGGATTCCCGTGTCGCCGAAGCGCGCGAGCAGCACCTCGGGCATGCCGGGTTCGACCGAGCGGGAGCCGCATCCGGGTCGGGCAGGCGGGAGCCCGGCCCCCAGCGCGGAGATGCCGGTGAGCGCGCGCCAGTCTTCGCGGTTCCAGCCGACCGTGCGGCCCGTTTCCGCCCCGCGTTCGCGCCGGATCAGGGTGGGGACGGTCTCGATGCCCAGGTGGAAGGAGCGCTCGAGCGCGCGGTCGTCCACCGCGGCGTCGGCGAGGTCGCCCCCCAGGAACGCGCCGTCGTCCTGCCAGTAGACGGTGAGCGGACGGCCGGAGCGGCGGATTTCGGCGAGCGCGGGCGCGGCCAGGTGGCAGGTCTCGCACTCGTCCTTGACGACGGCGATGTAGGCGGTGGAGTCGGTGGAGTCGGACATGGCGTTGGTGAAGATGCGCGGGCGGCCCCGGGCGGACAACCGGCGGGGGGGCGGGTGCCGCCGCCCTCGGCCGGACGCCGCCCGGCGGAGGGCGCCCGGTGCTCAGCCGATCCAGTAGCTCAGCTTAAGCATGAACGCGTTCTCGCTGGGCTGGTCGAGAAGGGCGCCCAGATCGCTGCGGAACGAGAACGCGCCGTCGGCGGCGTAGTGGTCGCGCCCCTGCGACCAGACCGCGAAGAGCGTCGAGCCGGGCCTGTACTCCCACCGCAGCACCACGTTCGAGCGGAACTGCTTGACGTTGAAGTCCGGGCTGCGGAACGACTCTGCGGCTCCGTCGCCGTCGAGGTCGGCCTGCACGTCGCCGCCGTCGCCCAAGCGCGCGTCCACCCCCGCAAACCGCGCCGCGTAGGCCTCTGCGCGCGCGTCCGCCACCTGCTTGAACTCGGTGTATGCGCCCCCGGACACGAACGGCTGGGCGTAGAGCTGCAGCGACAGCGTGGGCGAGAACGTCCAGTCGGCCCGCGCGGTGACGCCCACGGTCGTCTGCTCGAGCCGCGCGAAGAGGTAGTGCGGTTCCGCCAGGTCGAAGCGGCCCACCCACTGCGCGCCCTCGCGGCGCCAGTTCAGGAACGGCCCCGCCGACACCGTGGCCCGGGACGACGGCCTCCACCGCAGGTTCGCGTCCGCGCCGTAGCTCCAGGAGTCCGTTGCGGGAACGACCGCCCAGTTGTTGCCGGCCCGAACCTGCAGCGCGCGGCGGGAGTCGGACGACAGCCCGAACCAGCCGCCCCACGACGGGTCGATCCGCAGCATCTCGCCGCCGCGCAGCGAGGTGTTGCTCAGGCCCGCGCTCTCCCTCCTGACGCCCATGTAGCCGCTCCAGAAGTTGTTCAGCGTGAAGCTGCCGCTCACGTTCGCGCCCCGCTGGAAGGCCTCGCCGCCGAAGCTGTACGGGGTCCAGGCGTTGAAGTTGAGATTCCAGCGCTGAAGGTGTCTTGTCGGCTGGTAGTGGTTGTACCCGACCCACGCGAAGGGCGCCACGAAGTCGGCCTCGCGCATGAAGCCGAGGTCGTTGGACTCGAAGCCGGGCGAGCGCGCCATCGCGCCGGTGGCGAACCGCCAGTAGCCGCCTGAGATCTTGCCCAGGACGAGCGACCCGGCCCAGCCGTTCAGCGAGGTGCGCGCCGGGTCGAACTCGGTGTGCGCGGCGTCGGGGCGCTGGAAGTACCGCGCGGGGGACCGCTGGGTGCGCGCAATGGCGTCCGCCGAGCCCCGGACGGCGGAGCCCAGCAGGTATCCCGACAGCGCGAACCGGTCGCCAGCGAAGCGGTGGCGGGCGTCGGCCCCGAACGTCCATGCGCCGCTGTGGAGCGCGAGGGCGTCGGCCTCTTCGCTGTTTCGCACCGTCCAGGTGGAGATGAGGCCGACCGCGCTCTTGCCGTCGCGAAAGTCCCTGCTGACGCGGGCCATGCCGTACTGGGCGGAGGGTTCCACCATCCGGTCGCCGAGAGGCCCGGACTCGTTGGCCGCCATGGCCTGTTCGCGGCCCGTGACCGCGTGCAGGAGCCCGAGCGACCACCCCGCGTCGGTCTTCCCCGAGAGCTTCGCGGCGCCCAGAATCCGCGTGCGCTCGGGCACGTCCGCATACGGCGCGTCGGACACGCGGCCCCGCGGCGCCCTGCCGATGCGTCTGGAGTAGAACAGGCCCTCGCGCGCCATGTCGCCGTCGCCCTCCATGAACTGGAAGGCGAAGATGTTCGCGCCCTCGACGAAGAACGGCCGCCGCTCGGGGAAGAACGACTCGAACGCCGTCAGGTTGACCTGCGCGGGGTCGGCCTCGACCTGCCCGAAGTCGGGGTTGATGGTGACGTCGAGGGTCAGGTCGGTGGTGATCCCGTACTTGACGTCGGCCCCGACCGCCGACGAGAAGGCGCGCGCGTCGTAGAACGGGTCGGCGCTGCTTCCCGGCGCGGCCTCCATGCCGACCAGCGAATAGGGCAGCACCTCGAGCCGCGTGGGCGGCGACAGGTCGCGCAGCCCCTCCAGGTCGCCGAACTTGGACACCAGCGCGCCGTCGCCGCGAGAGATCGGCGCCCAGAGGCTGCGCTCCATGTGCCGCGCGACGAAGCGCGCGAAGTTGATGCCCCAGGTCTGGCGCGCGGCGCCGTCGAAGCGGAGCTGCGAGTAGGGGATCCGGAACTCGGCCGTCCAGCCCCGGTCGTCGGTCCGGGTGGCGACCTCCCAAACCGCGTCCCACGAGTCGTCTTCGTTGGTGTCGTCGTACATGTAGCCGTCGGACTTGACGCCCGCCGGGTTGACGCCGAACCGGAACGCGGTGCGCCGGTCGTGATAGCTGTCGATCACGACGTCGACCCAGTCGGAGTGGGGGCGTTCGTCGCGGCGGGCCAGCTGTGCGACGATCGAGTCGGGCGCGCTGTCGAAGGCCCGGATCCCGACGTACACGGCCTCGGCTCCGTACAGCACCCGCGCCTCGGTTCTCTGCCGCGGCGCCTCGCCCTCGTTGGGCTCGAAGACGACGAAGTCTCCGGCCACCATGGCGAGCGCCCAGTCGGGCTCGTCGAGCAGCCCGTCGATCGTCGGCGGCCCTTGCGTGAGCCGCTGTGCCAGAAGGGATGGAGGAAGCGCGCCCCTTGCGGCGCTGGACGCTTCCGCACCCGTGTCCAGACTTTGGCCCGGGAGGGAGAGAGGGGCCACCGCCACCGCCACTGCGCCCGCCACACCCACACCTGCCCACATCCCAATGCGTCCCCTCGTCATCGTCCCCTCCCCGTGTCTTCGACCCCCCCGGGCCGGTCTTGTAGACTTCCTGGATCGTGCCGCGCCGCGGCTTTGGGCGGCTCGGCGATGAAGGCGGCGATTCCGGCGAGTGCCGTCGGCGCCGCGACCGTGGCAATGACGAGACGGGGGTCGAAAAGGTTGCAAGCGCGCCCGAGGATCGGTCCGGAGTTCTTCAAGGCCCATGGCCACGGCAACGACTACCTGGTCTTCGAGGAGGGGCCGGGGCCCGAGCTGACCGGCGAGCTCGCGAGGCGGATCTGCGACCGCCACCGGGGGCCCGGCGGGGACGGGATCGTGGTGGTGGAGCGGGCGCGCGGGGGCGGGGCGCCGCAGCTGCGCATGTTCAATCCGGATGGCGGCGAGTTCGAGCGCAGCGGCAACGGGCTCAGGATCGCGGGCGTGTGGCTGCGGCGCCGGGGCAGGGTCGGCGACGGGTGGTTCGCCGTGACCGTGGGGGGAGACCGCGTGCGGATGCGGGTGGCCGGGCCGGACGAGGCGGGGGTGTGGGACGCCAGCGTGGAGATGGGGAGGGTCGCGTTCCCGCAGGGACCGCCGTTCGTGGCGCCGTCCCGCGCGCTCGCGCGCGGGACGGTGGCGCTAACGCTGCCGTCGCCCGACGGGACCGAAGCCGTGCTCGAGGCGGTGCCCGTGGCGGTGGGCAACCCGCACGCGGTGGTCTTCGGCGACGGCTGGACCCGGGCCGAGGTGGAGCGCTACGGCCCCCTGATCGCCACCGCCGACGCCTTCCCGCAGGGCGTCAACGTGCAGTTTGCCGAGCCGCCGGGGAGCTCTGCCGCGGCGCCCGACCGGCGCGAGATCGCGATCCGCATCTGGGAGCGCGGCGTGGGGCCCACGCTGTCGTCCGGGACGTCGGCGTGCGCGGCGGTGGCCGCCGCGGTGAGGTCGGGGCGCATGGCAGCCGGACCCGCGACCGTCCGGATGGAGGGCGGCGACATGGAGGTCGATCTGCGACCCGACTGGTCGGTGCGGCTGCGAGGGCCGGTCGCGGAGGCGTGCCGGGGCGAGCTGGCTGCTACGTTCGCACCCGCGCCATGAGCGCCAGGCCGACCACCAGGAACACCATGTTCGGGATCCAGGCGGCCCAGAAGGGGGGCAGCCCGCCCGACGCCCCGATCGCGCCGAAGAGCCTGAGCAGCATGATGTAGAGGATGGTGGAGCCGAGCGACACGCCCACGCCCAGCGCCGCGCCCCCCTTCTTCACCGTGGTCGCCAGGGGCGCTCCGAAGAGCATGATGACAAGGGTGGCCGCCGGGATCGAGAGCTTCTGGTCGCGCTTGACGAGGAGGTCGCCGGGGTCTCCGCCCGAGCGGTAGACCGACGCGGCGCGCCGTCCCAGCTCCTGGTAGCCCATCTCGTTCTCGTCGGGCGGGTCGTTCCGCAGCTCCTCGGGGGGCACGGACAGGCCGGGCCGGCGGTAGCGCTCGAAGGTGTACGACGTCTCCTGCCCCCCCGGGTGGATCACGCGGAGGTAGCCGTCCTGCAGCGTCCACCCCTCGCCGTCGGCGTAGAAGGCCTGGTTGGCCCACACGTGGCGCAGGGATCCGTCGTCGTCGCGGCTCTCGAGAAGGACGCGGTCCATGGAGCCGTTGGTAACGAAGAGCTGCTGAACGCTGAGCGTCTCCTGGTCCTCGGTCTGGTGCACGAAGTTGTTGCGCCAGTCGCCGCGCACCTCGCGGTCGCCGAAGATCTCGGCGGCCCGCCGGTTGGACGAGGGCACCAGCGACCCGAGAAAGAAGACCCCCGCGGTCAGAAGGGCGCCCACGGGCCACAGCGGCAGGACGAGCCGGTGGAAGGAGACGCCGCCCGCCTTGGCGGCCATGATCTCGCGGTGCACGGTCATGTTGTTGACGGTGAAGACCGCCGCGACCAATGCCGCGATCGGGGCCGACCAGACCATGAAGTGCGGGTACATGAAGACGTACCCCAGCGCGATTTGGGTTACCGCGAGGCCGCGGTCCAGGAACTCGCCCTGCCGTTCGGAGAGGTTCCCGAGCACGAAGATGACGGGCACGCTGAGCACGAAGATGCCGAAGAGCCACGCGAAGCTGCGGGCCACCATGCGGTCGAGGGTGCGGATCACGACGCCGGCTCGGCTGCGGCGCGGCCCCGCGAGGCCAGCCCCCGGACCGCCAGCCAGATCTCGTGCCAGCCGCCGCTGCGCGTCGACGCGATCCAGCGCCCCATGCGCGAAACCATGAGCGCGCCCGCCACGAACCAGATGACGCTGGGCGCCCACATGCTCCAGGCGGGGTCGGCAAGGTTGCGGTCGGCCCATTTCTCGCCGCTTGTGAGGCCCCACTGGTAGACGCCGATCACGAGCGCCGAGACCACGATGACCATGCTCACGCCGCCCTGCGGGAAGCGGATGCCGACCGGCACGCCCACCAGGACGAAGACGATGCAGGCGGTGGCGATGACCAGCTTCTTGTGGATCTCGACGCGGTACTGGTTCGCCTGTCGGCTCAGCGCCTCGGCCCGCGCGGTGTTGGTGCGGGCGGCGGTGGCCAGGGTGCGCGCAAGGTCGTCGGAGGGCAGCTGCGACGACCCGGCGATGGCCAGCGTCTTGGCGAGCGGCGGGCCGGCGTCGCGGGCCGAATCGGCTGCCGGACCCAGGCCCAGCGCGCGGTCGACCGCGTTCACGGCGCGCTCCCGGGACTCGGCGCGCACCGAGTCGAGTTCGGTGCGCCGAGTCCGTTCGGCGTCCATGAGCATCGCGACCGACATCTCGCGGTCGCTGCGCTGGTCGGTGCCCGACTCCTCGAACAGGTTGCCCACGCCTCGCAGCACATAGAGCTGGCGTTCGAAATCGGACTGGTGGAACGTTCCCACCTCTCCGCTGCCCACCTCGTAGACGTTGCCGTCGTAGAGGCGCAGGTGCAGATCGGTGAAGGAGCTGTTGAGCTGCATTTCGCCCCGGGCGGCGTAGGTGGTGCGCCGAACGCCCTGTCGGCTCATATCATAGATGGTCACGCCCGTGAGTTCGGACGCGTCCTGGTCGATGGCGTCGGCAACCAGGAAATAGGGACCGATGCCGTTTTCGGCCTCGATCTGGTTGACCGCCTGCTCGCGGAGCTGAAAGGTGGGGCTCTTTTGGCGGATCGAGTTGCGAAGGTTCTTGAGCTGATGGTTCGCCTCGGGGAGCACCTGGTCGTTGAAGACGAAGGTGACGAGCGTGAGGAGGGCGCCGAGACCCAGCACGGGCAGGAACAGGCGGCGGGGCCGGACTCCGCCGCTCGACATGGCCACGATCTCGCTGTGCGTGGCCAGCTCGCTGAAGGCGTAGAGAACCGCCGGGAGGATGGCCATGGGCAGAGTGACCGCGACGGTGTGGGGCAGCGACAGGACGAGCGCCTCGAGGATGATCTCCTTGGGCAGCCCCTTGCCGACCAGATCTTCGAGCCGCTGCGCGACCGTGTTCACGAAGAGGAGGCCGGTCAGCAGGCTGAAGGCGAAGAGGAACGGACCCGTCATGGAGCGCAGCAGGTAGCGGGTCAGGATGGTCATGGTCGGTCGGGCCGGGACTCGGGTGCGCTTGGGGTCGGGGGTCGCCGTTTGGGTGGTGGTTGCCGCTTGGTCGGTGGTCGCCGTTTGGGTGGTGGCCGCCGCTTGGATGTGGTCGCGGCGGCCAGCGGTTGTCTCGCGCGCCGGGACCAGGGCGCTGCCCCGGGCCCAACCATGAAATATAGCGGATTGGGGGGGGCGGGCCGCGGATTGGGGGGGGCGGGCCGCAGATTGGCGAGCGCGGATTGGCGATTGGCGAGCGCGGATTGGCGATTGGGGGGAGCGGGCCGGGGGATTGGGGGCCGCGCCGGGGCCGTGCGCGCGTGCGCTACGGCGTGCGCGCTCGCGCTTGCGGTGGCGGGAGGGGCGGCCGAGGCGGCCGCGCGGCAGGCGCCGCCGCTGCCGGACACGGTGTTGTGGACAATTCCCGAGCTGAGGGGGCCGCCCAGATCGCTGCTGGCGCCGCCGCCCGTCCCCGCGCCGACCGTCCGCCTCGGGATGGCCAGCATCCCGGTCGCGCGCTTCGGCATCGTGCTGGCGCGCCGGGCTCCGTCGCTGGGGCTGCTCCTTATGGACGCGGAGGCCGATGCGACCGACGTCGCGCTTCCTCCACCCCAACCACCGGACTGGGCGACCAGCCCCGGCATGCGCTTCGGGACGCTGGGGCGGACGATCCACTACGGGAACATTCCGCGTGGGAGCGGGGGTGCGGGTTCGGTGCGCGCGCCGGACGAGATTCGGTTCAGGAACGAGTTTGCCGACCTGGGGTTCTCGCTGCGGGGCACGGGACAGTTCGGGAGCGACTGGACCCGCTACCGGCCCTGCGACGAGACGGTGCAGGTGACGTGCGAAGTGTCGCTGCTGCCCCAGCTGACGCCGGACATCCGGTTCGCGGCGAGCGCGGACGGTATGGTCGCGGACCGCGTGCAGGTCGATGTGGACTACGACCAGACGCGCGAATTCGAGGGGGCCAACCGGGTCAACGTGCGCTACCAGGGGCTGCCGGGCGAGCTGCTGCAGCGGTTCGACGTGGGCGACGTGGACTTTGCGCTGCCTCCGTCGCGGTTTCTTGGCGAGGCCGTGCCGACGGGGAACTTCGGGTTTCAGGCGGCGATTGGGGCCGGTCCGGTGGACATTCGGTCGGTTTGGGCGCAGCAGAACGGCGAGGTGACGTCGCGGCGGTTCCGGCTGGAGGGGTCGGGCCGCGGGCATGCCAGGGCCGACACGCTGGTGCTGGACGACGCGGACTACGTGGACGGGCAGTTCTTCTTCCTCTTCGATCCGGCGGCATTGGCGGATTATCCGCACGTCGACGCGCTGGCGCTGACGCGGTCCGAGGCGCCGCCGACCGTGAGCCCGGGGGCGGAGCCGATCCAGCTGTACCGCTCGGAGATCGACCTGTATGCGCGGCAGCAGGTCGAGGGCTACATCCAGGCGGACGCCTTCGCGGGGACGGGCGCGGACACGGTGGCCGAGTCGGCCTGGTTCCGGTATCTGCAGCCGGGGCAGGACTATGTGGTGCACCCGAGCGGCCTGTGGGTCGCGCTGCGCTCGCCGGTGGGGCCCGGGGAGCTGCTCGCGGTCACGTACGTGACGGAATCGGGCGACACGATCGGCACCTACAACCCCGAGCGCACCTACCTGATGGGCGGGCGCCCGCAGCTGAAGCTGCTGAAGGCGTCTTCGGCCCAGCACCAGCCGGGGAGGCCCACCTGGCGGCACGAGATGCACCAGGTCTACCGGGTGTCGTCGTCGGGCGACGTCGAGCCAGGATCGGTGGACCTGACGATCTCGCTCGGGGAGGCGAGCGCGGGCCGGACCTTCGCGCGCCGGCCCAACGGCGACGACCTGACCTACCTGCGGCTCTTCGGCCTGGACGAGGAGGCCCCGGCGGACCGGATCGACCCGTCGCAGATCTACCGGCCCGCGCTGGACTCGTTCGAGGACCAGCCTCCCGTTTCGGGGACGTTCATCGTCTTCCCCGCGCTCGAGCCCTTCGCCGACCCGGCGCCGCTCGCCAGCCTGCCGATCGACACGGTCGAGGCGCGCCGGATCCTGGGGGCGAACCGCAATGCGCGCATCTACCGCGACCCGGACCCCTTCGAGCGCGAGAACGGGGGCGTGTTTCGGCTGAACCTGTCGTACGAGGTGCGGGGCGAGGGGCTGGTGTCGTCGTTCGTGCTGGGGGCGGTCGGGATCCGCGAGGGCACGGAGCGCGTGACGCTGGAGGGGCGGCCGCTGGTGCGCGGGGCGGACTACGCGATCGACTACGACGTGGGGCAGCTGACCCTGCTCGACCCGGACGTGCTGCTGGCTGCCAACCCGGGCCGCTTCCTCGAAGTCTCGTGGGAGCAGCGGAGCTTCTTCCAGGTCGCGCCGTCGTCGGTCTTCGGGCTGGACGCGCGCTACGACATGGGCGACTACGGCGCCGTGAACCTGGTCGGGCTGTACCAGACCGAGAGCGAGCTGGTGAGGCGGCCGCAGCTGGGCGTCGAGGCGGGGGCGGTGGGGCTGGGCGGGGTGAACGCCACCCTGGACCTGGACGCGCCGCTGCTGACGCGCGCGCTGGAGGCGCTGCCGGGGCTGGATGCGGGCGGTCCCTCGTCGATCCACCTGTCGGGCGAGGCGGCGGTGTCGCTTCCGAACCCGAACACCCAGGGCGACGTGTACATCGACGACTACGACGCCCTGAACGCGCGTCCGCTTTCGGTGCAGAGCCACGACTGGCGCCACGGAAGCCGTCCCGGGTTCGCGGACGGGGCCGAGGGCGTGCTGCCGCCGGAGCTCTCCCAGTCGACGGCTGCGGCGCTGACCTGGCAGCACACGTGGATCAGGGAGGGGGTGGGGGGCGACAGCCTGGGGGTCTTCCAGGGCTTCAACCCCAACGCCGAGATCGACCAGCAGATTCGGGTGACGGGGAGCGCGCTTCGCGATCCCGCCCTGTTCGTGAGGTTCCGGCCCGAGAGCGGGGACGTGGAGGGGCCCGGGGCGTGGTCGTCGATCACGACGGTGCTGAGTCCCACCGGGACGGACCTGACGAAGAGCGACTTCATCGAGTTCTACGCGAGGGACGGCGAGTTCCTGACCCTGGTGCTGGACCTGGGCGTTGTGAGCGAGGACGCCTTCTTTGTGGACACGACCGGCGCCGTGACCGGGGTGAAGCCGATCGCGCACGTGCCGTGGGGACAGGGCGTGCTGGACCAGGAGGCCGACCCGCGGCGGGGCGAGGTGTGGGGCAGGACGGCGGACGGGCGGGGGGTGTGGGTCGAGGACTGCTTCGCCGAGCGGGGGCGCGTGTACCGGCTGGGCGACCCGAACGCGAACTGCACGCGGGGGAACGGCCGGCCCGACACCGAGGATCTTGACGAAGACGGCAATCTGGACACGCTGGAGCGCCATCGGCGCTTCGTGATCCGGCTCGACGGGTCGTCGCGCTACCTGGTGCGGGACCGGGACGAGACGGGGACCGCGTTCCGTCTCTACCGGGTGCCGATCCGCGACCCGTCGGGGGTCGACGTGGGCGGCGCGATCACCGATGCGGAGCTTCGCGCCGTGCGGCACCTGCGCCTCACGGTGACGGGGCGGCGCAGCGACTCGTTCGTGATGACGCGCATGGGGATCGTGGGGTCGACGTGGATCCGCCGCTCGCTGACCGGGGTGCTCGCCGGGCTGGGCGGCGACACCGCGTCGGTGCAGGGCCGGGTGGAGGTGGGGCCCGTGTCGCGCCTGACGGCCGGGGACGCGTACGTGTCGCCGCCCGGGGTGATCGAGCAGCTCGACGATCCGACGGTGGCCTTCGGCGGACAGGGGATCGAGTTCAACGAGCGGTCGCTGGCGATCAGCTTCGACGACGTGCCGCCCGGCGACCGCGTGGAGGTGTACAACCGCTTCCCGCAGCGGCCGCGGGACTTTCTCTTGTACCGGGAGGCGAGGCTGTGGGCGGTCGCGGCCCGGGGGGACTTCGGATCGCAGGCGCCGCTCTGGTTCTTCGCGAAGCTCGGCACCGACGACCGCAACTTCTACATGTACCGAACCCGCCTGGACCCGTCCCGGGCGCCCGGGACCGTGACCGAGGCGGACTGGCTGCCCGAGGTCGTGATCGCGTTCGAGCCGTGGCTTCAGCTCCGCCGGGAGGCCGAGGAACAGCTGATTCTGGAGCCGAGGCTTCCCGGCGATCCGCCGCTGGTGCTCTGGTCCGCCGACTCCGCCTACGCGGTGGTCCTGCAGGATCGAGGCCGGGCGCCGAACCTCGCGTCGGTGCGCGAGATCAGCCTGGGCGTGCTGAACGAGTCGGGCGTGCCCGCTTCGGGCGAGGTGTGGGTCGACGAATTCCGGCTCTCCCGCGGCATCCGCGATGCGGGGCTGGCGTCGGCGTTCGACGCCGAGCTGCGGGGCGGGGAGTTCCTGGAGTCCCGCGCGAGCTTCCAGAGCCGGGGCGGCTACTTTCGGCAGCTGCGCACGGCCCCGACCTTCCAGAACGACCGTGCGCTGAACGCGAGCGCCACCCTGCATCTGGACCGCCTGGCGCCCGAGGGCTGGGGTCTCGAAGCGCCGCTCACGCTGAGCTACGAGCGAGAGAGCCAGGCGCCGATCTTTCTGGGCCGCAGCGATGTGCGCGCGGACCGTCTGGAGGGCGTGCGCGAACCCGGCTTCCACCGCAGCCGGATCGACTTCTCGGTGCGGAGGCCCGGTGCCGGCCAGGGCGGCTTCTGGAACGCGTTCCTCGACGGGTTCACGCTGAGGGCGGGGGTTGTGCGCTCGTCGCTCAGGACCATCACCACCGAGAGCCACGGCGACGGGCTCGACGGCTTCCTGGGCTACGGGCTGCGTCCGCCCCGGCGCGATCTGCCGATCTTCCCGGGGGCGCTGGGGTCGCTGGTGCGCTGGGTCCTGCCCTCGTTCATCGAGGAGCGCATTGCGGGGGCGCGGCTGCGCTGGACGCCCGAGAGCGTGGCTCTCGAGAGCGAGCTGCTCGGCCGGGACCTGAGCATCTTCCGGTTCGACAGGATCATCCGCACCGCCGAGGACTCGCTCGTGGCCGCCACCGAGGCGCCCAGGCGGCAGGCGACCGGATCCGCGCGCGTGTCGTTCCGCCCGGTCGAGTCGGTCGCCGCCGAGGTCGATTTCCTGAGCGGGCGGGATCTGCTGGAGGTGGCGCGCCTCTCGTCCGACCCGGCCACGCGGGGCCTGCTAGAGGCGGAGCGAAGGCGCGTCCGAGGCGTGGATCTGGGGTGGGAGGTCGACCGGCGCCTGAGGACCCGGCTGGCGTTCCAGCCAAGGCTGTCGGAGTGGGCGCGCACCCGCGTCGAGGTGACCACGATCTACCTGTCGCAGAGGAACGCCGACGTGGTCGAGACGCGCCAAACGCCGAGCGGCACGGCGCGGGTGCTGCTGCGCAACGTGGACGGGCAGCGCAACATGGCGGCCTCGTTCTCGCTCGTGCCGGCGCGGATGGGGCTGCCGGGGGGTGGGGGCGGCGGTGGCGGCGGGGGGGGCGGGGCGGGGGGGTGGTGGACGCGCGCCTTCGACCCCGTGACCCTGACGTGGTCGAGCGGCGTGACCTCGCGCTTCAACCGGGACGCGGTGGACCCCGGGGCGATCTACGAGCTTGGCTGGGGCCGCCGCGAGGACTTCCTGATGATCGGGGCCGACTCGGCGTCCACGCTCAGCGAACGCGACCGCGTCGGTGTCCGCGGAGGACTCCGCCTGCCGGGATCGGCGACGCTCCGCCTGGCCTACGACCGCTCCCTCAACGAAACGCTCGACACGCGCTCCGACCGCGAGGGGACGCGCCGGGTGTGGCCCGACATCG
The DNA here is from genome assembly GCA_965221535.1 of Longimicrobiales bacterium. Taxonomy (GTDB): domain Bacteria; phylum Gemmatimonadota; class Gemmatimonadetes; order Longimicrobiales; family Gaopeijiaceae; genus Bin94. The sequence continues at coordinate 1,580,445 of OZ244894.1, forward strand.
ACGCGACGATCGCCGACGTGCCGCTCCCGGGGTTCGTTTCGGCGGCGATCGAGCGCCTGTCGCTGGGATCGGGGTACCGGAGGGAGGAGCGAAGTCTGGAGTTCGGCGCGGGCACGGTGCAGGACCGGCAGCGGGAGGACCGGGAGGTGCCCGTGTCGGTCGCGCTCACCCTGGCGCGCGGCTTCGCGCTGGGCTACCAGGGGCGGGTCAACCGGGGCGAGAGCCGCGATCCCACGGGCGACACGCGACGCGAAGCCAACGCCCATTCGCTCGAGGCGTCCGCCCGGTTCCGCTCCCCGCTGGGCGGGTTCCGGGAGCGTGGCGCGCCGCTGCGCGTGACGCTGAGCCTCAGGTACCTCGACGAGGTGCAGTGCCGGATTGCGGGCCTGGACAACGCGTGCGTCGCGTTCATCAACCAGCTGGAGCGCGACGTGTCGATCTCCCTCGACTCCTCGGTGCAGGACTTCCAGCTCGGCGTCCGCCTCAGGTACCTGGACCGGCGCTCCTTCGTGGGGCTGGGCGCGGGCTCGACCCAGTTCCAGCTCAACATCTTCGGCCGCTTCCTGCTGACTTCGGCCCTGCTCTCGCCAGGCGGGGCGATGCAGTAGTCGCGGCTACGCTTCCCCGTCTCTGCAGTCCGTCAGATCGTAGTTCGGGTTGTTGGCCTCGTTGCCCGGAATCACCAGCGACAGGTCGGTTCCGCGCTGCAGGTTGTCCTTGTGATAGGGTCCCCACGGGTACACGGTGCTCGCGGCGCGGCCATAATGCCGCACAAGCCGTCGCAGGTCGCCCAGCCGGTGTCCCGTGTTGAAGAGCCAGAACGCCCGCTCCCGAAACATCAGATCGACCCGCGCGTCCTGACCTACTGGATCCGGCACCGGATCGAGTCCCACCATGGCCCGCGCGGCATTGATTGTCGCGAGCCATCCGGTGGCGTCTCCAGCGTTCAGTTGCGCTTCGGCCTCGATCATGCGCGCCTCGGATCCGCTGGCGGTTTCGACCGGCGAGGCGCGGCTGGTTAGCTTTAGGTAGCGGTACATCGGGGTTTCCGAATCGAACCTTGAGACGCCGACGAACTCGGTGGGGACGCGCGGGTCGCCCGCGGTTGCGAAGTCAAGGCCGTTGCCGCCCTCGTTCTCGGACACCGAGTAGCGGTCCAGCTCCCAATTGTCGACGTACATGAAGTTCTCTTCGCGCGCCGAGTTGGTAGAGTGGACGGTCTCGTACAGGAAGTCCGTCGGCACGGTCGCCACGGCGGAGGCCGCAGCCGCGTAGTTCCCTTGGTTGAGGAGCGCCCGGCCCCTGAGGACCCTGGCGAAGTCGGCGATCCGGGCGCTGCCGCCGCTGAACTGATCGGCCATGCTCAGTCGCTCGATTGCCCGGTCCATTATCTGGTCCGTGCCAAGAGGTGCGCCGTACTCGATCTCGGGCTCGGTCCTCCCGAAGGGCACGGCTCCGCAGTAGGCCTCGCCCATGAGGATGTGCACGGCGGCCGAAACCGCGTACAGCTCGCCGATGCGAGGGTCGCCGGTGGGATCTGCAGAGACGTCTTGCAGCAGCGCCGCGGCGTCTTCGGCTGCAACGCGCGCCACATGCAGGTTCTGGTACATCTGGTCCCACGACGCGTTCTGGGGGTCCATCTCACGAAGGTCCATCGCCCGGATCAGCGGCGGGGTGCCCCCGAACTTGAACTCATCGGTGAACCATCCCACGGCCTGGACCAGACCCAGCGCCGCGCCGGGGCCGCCGGAAGCGCCGTCCTTGGCCAGCGCGAACTCGCCGATGGCCCCGTTGTACAGGGCGGACGCCCCTTGGAGCGTGCGAAGCTGATCCGGTTCGATGATGTCGGGGTCCGCAACGTCGAGGATGGCGTCGCAGGCTGGAAGGGTTGCGATCAGCGCCAGCGCCACGATGCCTGTTACCCTACCGTTCCAATGTCTTCCGTTCTTGTTCATGTCGGGCTGCCTCTCTTGAGTCGTGATCGCAATGGGTTCAATAGCCGAGGTTGACTCGAAGCATGAACGCTCTCAGCTGGCCCGCCTGCACGAAGTTGTAGTTGGGTCCGTCCGTGCTCGCGCCCGAAGTGTTCACCTCCGGGTCCCAGCTCGTGAAGTTGGTGTAGGTGTAGAGGTTGCGCCCTGTTAGGATCAGCGATGCCGAGCGCGCGCCGATCCGCTGAGCCCACTCGCGCGGCGTGTTAAGGCGGATATGAGCCTCGCGCACCTTCAGGAACGAAGCGTCCTCGGCGTAGGCGCCGAACGCCCGCGAGCCTGCGACCGCCCTTGCCTGCGCCTCCAGCGACGCGCTGGGATCGTTGAGGTCGCGGCAGTTCTGCACGAACGCGCACTGGAAGAGGGTGTTCACGTTGTGCGAGACGTATCCGCCCTGGTAGTCGAGCAGGCCGCCAACTTCGACCCGGTCGCTCCAAAGCGACAGACTGGTGCCGAGCTGCAGGTTCTGAGTAGGAATCGTGCTTCCGTTGAAGACTGCCGTATCCGAAACGACGACCTCGCTCGGGACGATGATCCCGTCTCCGTTTGCGTCCTCCCACGACTCGAGCGCGGGCCACCACAGTCCGTAGAGCGGAAAACCGACGGCCTGCTTGTAGCCGAAGCCTTGGAGCGGCGTCACGCCTTCGCCGAGTTCGATGAGCTCGTTCTCGTTCTTGGCGCCGGTCAGCGTCAGGGTCCAGTTGAGCTCGTCACGTTCGACGAGGCGTGCGTCAACGCTGACTTCGAAGCCCTGGTTCATCACCTCGCCGAGGTTCTCGACGCGCGTCTGCGTGGCGCCCAGCGATCCGGGGAGCTCGCGGTTCACGAGGGCGTCGGTCGTGCTCTTGTGGTAGTAGGTGAACTGGAGATCGATTCGGCTGAAGAGGACGGTGGCGTCGAACCCGGCCTCGTACTCGGTTGAGCGCTCGGGCCGGAGCTCGACGTTGCCGAGTCCGCCGATGGTGACGGATGGCTGCGAAGCGGGCTGATCGCCGACCAGAATCGAGCTCGTGACGGGCAGCAGGAACCTCAGCGCGGCATTGGCGTCGGGCTGCAATCCAGACTGGCCGAAGGCGCCGCGCAGGCGCAGCGAATTGACCCAGCGACCGTTCGGGTTGTCAAGCGCTATGAGCGATGCCGAAGCCTTGGGATACCACGCCGCCTCGAAGCCCTCGCCGAACGCGCTGTTCTGGTCGACGCGCATCGCGCCGGTTACATACAAACGGTCGTTCCAGCCGAATTGCTGCTCGACGTAGCTGCCCACGGTCTTGGTCTCGACGGTGATTTCGCCCGAGTTCTTAGTCGCGCCTGCATCGATTGACTGGCCGCCCGGGGGGAAGACCGCCGCAGAATTGAGGGTGCCCTCGAGCAGGTCCTCGTTGTACTGCGCGCCGATCGACGTCCGCGAACTGATCCGGTCGGTGAGATCGAAGCTTGCGGTGCTGCCCAGATCCACGGAGTACTTGTACTGCGTGAAGGAGTCGATTGCACGGATGCCCTGCCGCTGCTGTCCGCAGATCGCGCATCCCTGGCCAGGCGCGTTGAACGACTCGTCGCTGTACCCCGTATAGTCGAGCCCCACGGTTGCGTGCGCGGTGGCGAATTCGGTCGGCCGCCAGTCAAGCCGACCACTGTTGATGAAGCGGTCCGTCTCGCGCCATACGATGTGCGCGAAGTTCTGGTCCGGCGGCGCGAAGCCGAAGGGACTGGGGGCGTCCGGGTTGGCGGTGCCGAAGATGGCCGTGCCGTAGATCCCCTCAAGGTTGTCGCCGGTCTGTGGCAGGTAGAGGTCGCTCTTGACCACGCCCATGGACACGTTCAGGCCCATGTTGTCGCGCACATCGGCGCTCAGGTTCGCCCGAAGGTTGACCTTGTTGATCTCGTTCGGATAGAGCTGCCGCTCGGGGATCACGTCGGTGCCGCGCTCCTCGTACAGGAACTCGCGGCTGATCTGGGGCATTTGCACGACCCCGGTCTCGTTCTCCCACTCGGCCGACACGAAGTATCGCACATTGTTTCCGCCGCTGACCTGCGCACCGTACTGCTGCCGGTATCCGTTCTTGATCGGCGAATACTCTGGCTCGGTGAGCAGATTGCGGGTGTAGAGCTGCTCGATTGTGCACTGTCCCATCGCCTGGTGCATCGGCAGGCAGAGACGCGTTCGCCCGTTGGCTCCGCGACCCTGCGAATAGTAGATCCCCGGGTACTCCGCCGGATCCTCGGTCAGCCCCTGCTCGATCCAGATGTTCCAGCGCGGGGGCCCTTCGGTGCCGCGCTTGGTCGTGATCCAGATGACGCCGTTCGCCGCCTGAGTCCCATACAGCGTGGCTGCGGACGGCCCCTTGACGATTTCGATGCTCTCAATCTCTTCGGGATTGAGGTCGTTGAAGAACGAGGGCTCGCCGCCGCCGATGTACTGGTCTCCTCCCAGCGCAGGCGACCCGGAGTTGACCCGAATGCCATCGACATAGACCAGTGGATCGGGCGAAAGCGTGGCGCTCGAAATGCCGCGAATGCGGATGCGCGCGCCAGTGCCGACCGTGCCGTCCGACGGGATGACCGAGACCCCCGACGCACGGCCCTGCAGCAGTTCCTGAAAGCTCGTTACAGGCGCCACCTCCGTGAGAGTGGAGGTCTCGATCTTGGCGACGGCGTTGCCAATCTCGCGCCGACGCTGCTCTCCAGTCGCGGTCACAACGATCTCGTCCATGGACAGCGCGATGAGCCCCAGCACGAAGTCGCGCACCGTGGTCTCGCCCGCTCGGACCGTCACGGACTGGGTCGTGGCGGCATACCCCAGGAGCACCACGGTGACATCGTGATTGCCCAACGGAACGTTGTTGAGGAGGTAGCGGCCATTGTCGCCGGAGAGGCCCCCGATCGCGGTGCCCTCCAGCGAAACTTGGGCTCCTGCCAGCGGTTGGCCCGCCTGGTCGCGGATCGCTCCAGTCACCGTGCCCGTCTGGGCCACGACAGGCGCAGACACCAGGGCGAGGGCCAGAAAGGAGAGAATGCCTGTGCGCAAGCGCTCCATGGTCTCCTCCTTGAAACCAGGAAACGGCGCCCGCGCTTGCTGGGTGGTGGGACACCGCGCTGCCGTCCACCCATCCGACTCATACGGCTGCCAACATACGGCGTGAGATCGTGGATCGCCACACCGCAAGTACGTGCACGGTCGGGCGCAGCATTTAGGGCGGATCCCTCGCGGACCGCTGGCCCCCAGTCCCGCCAATCGTAGATTAGTACATGGCGAGCACGGCGGCGGCCGAACGCGCAACGACGATCCGGGGTCTGCCTCGACCGCTGGCGCGGGCGATGGAGGCGTACGCCGAGCGGCTGGACGTGGATGCGATCCAGGCGGCCTACGATCTCGCCGTCGAGGCGCACGCCGGGCAGTTCAGGGCCTCGGGCGAGCCGTACATCAACCACGCGGTCGAGGTCGCCACGATCCTGGCCAATCTGCAGCTCGACACGGGGACGGTGGTTTCGGCGCTGGTCCACGACGTGGTCGAGGACACGGCGGTCTCGCTCCAGGGCATCCGGGAGCTCTTCGGCGACGAGGTGGGCGCGATCGTCGACGGGGTCACGAAGATCGGCAAGGTGCGCTTCCGCTCGAGCACCGAGCGCCAGGTGGAGAACTATCGCAAGCTCCTGCTGTCGATGGCTCAGGATGCGAGGGTGATCCTGGTCAAGCTGGCGGACCGGCTGCACAACATGCGCACGCTCGAGTACCTGCCACCGAGAAAGCAGCAGCCGATCGCCCGGGAGACGCGCGAGATCTACGCGCCGCTGGCGCACCGGCTGGGCATGGCGGCGATCAAGTGGGAGCTCGAGGACCTCGCCTTCAAGTTCCTGGACCGCGAGGCCTACGACGACCTGCGCAAGCTTGTGCAGCAGAGGCGGCGCGCGCGAGAACGGCTGATCGTGGAGATGCGGCGCCCGCTGGAGGACGCGCTCGACAAGGCGGGCGTCGTGGCCGAGGTGACGGGCCGGCCCAAGCACCTGTGGTCGATCCACCGGAAGATGGTGGGACAGGACCGCAGCTACGACGACATCTACGACCTTATGGCCCTGCGGGTGATCACCGACTCGGTGCAGGGGTGCTATGCGGCGCTGGGGATCATCCACGGGCGCTGGACCCCGATCCCGGAGCGCTTCCACGACTACGTGGCGACGCCGAAGTCGAACATGTACCAGTCGATCCACACGACGGTGCTGGGCACGGGCGGGCGCCGCTACGAAATCCAGATCCGCACGGAGGAGATGCACCGCACGGCCGAGTTCGGCATCGCGGCGCACTGGCGCTACAAGGAGGAGGGGAAGGGCAGCACGGTCGACGACGCGCTCACGTGGTTCCGCCAGGTGCTCGAGTGGCAGAAGGATGCCAGCGAGCCCGAGGAGTTCATGGAGTTTCTGCACATGGACCTCTTCCAGGGCGAGATCTTCGTCTTCACCCCCAAGGGCGAGGTCAAGCAGCTGCCCGTGGGCGCCTCGCCGATCGACTTCGCGTTCTCGGTGCACACAGAGGTGGGGTTCCGGTGCGCGGGCGCCAAGGTGAACGGGAGGATCGCGCCCCTGTCGCGCCAGCTGAAGAGCGGGGACTCGGTCGAGATCATCACCAATCCGCGCCAGCGGCCCAACCGCGACTGGCTCGGCTTCGTCAAGACCTCGCGGGCGCGCCAGCGCATCCGGCAGTGGATCCGCCGCGAGGAGTACGACAGCGCGCGTCGGCTGGGCCAGGAGTTCTTCCAGCGGGAGCTGCGCAAGGCGAAGCGGCCCAAGCCGGGCGACCAGCAGATGCTGAAGGCGGCCCGCAAGCTGCAGTTCAAGGACTTCGACGACGTGCTCGCGGCGCTCGCGCGCGGCGACATCGGCCCTTCGGCGGTGATCCGCGCCCTCTACCCCGACGAGGATCCTTCGGAGGTGGTGAAGCGCACGCCCTCGGCGCTGGAGCGCATCGCCGCGAAGATCCGCAAGTCGAACCGCGGGGTGACCATCCAGGGCGTGGACAACCTGATGGTGCGGTACTCGCAGTGCTGCCAGCCGGTCCCGGGCGACAGGGTGATCGGGTACATCACGCGCGGCCGGGGGATCTCGATCCACCGCACCGACTGCCCCAACGTCCTCAGTCTGGACACGGACCCGGGGCGCAGGGTGGACATCGAGTGGCGGGCGGAGCGGGACGACCGCTTCTTCGTGCACCTGTACATGGAGGGGACCGACCGCCGCGGGCTGCTCGGCGACGTCGCCCGCACGATCAGCGAGACGGCGACCGACATCCAGCACGCCGACATGCGCGGCACGGACGGCGGCATGACGGCCGCGTTCGTGGTCGAGGTGCAGGACCTTCCCCACCTCAAGCGCGTCATGGACGCAGTGCACCGCGTCAAGGGCGTCACCTCGGTGATCCGGCGCGAGAGCATTGGCGAGAGCGAGCTCTTCGACGGTGCCTGACTTCGAGATTCGCGCGCCGTTCACGCCCCAGGGCGATCAGCCCGGCGCGATCAGCGAGCTAGTGGACGGCGTGCGCGCCGGGACCCGCTTCCAGACCCTTCTCGGCGCGACCGGGACCGGAAAGACGCTGACCATGGCGCATGTGATCGCCGAATTGAACCGCCCCGCCCTGGTCATGTCACACAACAAGACGCTCGCCGCGCAGCTCTACGGCGAACTGAAGTCGCTGCTCCCCGGGAACGCCGTCGAGTACTTCATCTCGTACTACGACTACTACCAGCCGGAGGCGTACGTCCCGTCCACCGACACCTACATCGAGAAGGACGCCTCGATCAACGAGGACATCGGGCGGCTGCGGCTGCGGACCACCTCGTCGCTGATCGAACGGCGGGACGTGGTTGTCGTGGCGTCGGTCTCGTGCATCTACGGCCTTGGCAACCCGGCGGACTACCGGGGGCTCATGCTGCACCTGTCGGTCGGCGACGAGGCCCCGCGGCAGGAGATTCTGCGCGGACTGGTCGACATTCTCTACCAGCGCAACGACATCGCGTTCGAGCGCGGGACCTTCCGGGTGCGCGGCGACACCGTCGAGATCTTCCCGGCCTACGAGGAGCAGGCGGTGCGGGTCGAGCTGTGGGGCGACGAGGTGGAGCGGATCACGCGCTTCGACCCGCTCACCGGCGAGACCATCGCGGCGCTGGAGCGGACCGCGATCTACCCGGCGTCGCACTACGTGACGCGCAGGCGCACGATCGAGGAGATGGCGCCGCTGATCCGCGACGAGATGACCGACCAGGTGGCGCGGTTTCAAATGGGGGGACGCCTGCTGGAGGCGCAGCGGATCGAGACGCGCACCAACTTCGACCTGGAGATGATGCTGGAGATGGGGACGTGCCCCGGCATCGAGAACTACAGCCGCTACACGAGCGGAAGGCGTCCCGGCGAGCGACCGGCGTGCCTGCTGGACTTCTTCCCGGAGGACTTTCTGCTGATCGTCGACGAGTCGCACGTGACGATCCCGCAGATCCACGGCATGTGGCGGGGCGACCGCTCGCGGAAGCAGACGCTGGTGGAGCACGGGTTCCGCCTGCCCTCGGCGATCGACAACCGGCCGCTAACGTTCGAGGAGTGGCGTTCGCTGCTGAACCAGGTCGTGTTCGTCTCGGCCACGCCCGGCGACTACGAGCTCGAGCAGTGCGAGGGGGTGGTGACCGAGCAGATCATCCGCCCGACGGGCCTCGTGGACCCGCCGATCGACGTGCGGCCGGTGCGCGGGCAGGTGGACGATCTGCTGGCCGAGATTAGGGAGCGCGCCGAGCGCGACGAGCGCGTTCTGGTGACGACGCTGACGAAGCGGATGGCCGAGGACCTGTCGGAGTACTTCCAGTCGGTGGGGGTGAAGGTGCGCTACATGCACGCCGACATCGACGCGATCGAGCGCATGGAGATCCTGCGCATGCTGCGGCTGGGCCGGATCGACGTGCTCGTGGGGATCAACCTGCTCCGCGAGGGGCTCGACCTGCCCGAGGTGTCGCTGGTCGCGATCCTCGACGCCGACAAGGAGGGGTTCCTGCGCAACACGCGCTCGCTGATTCAGACGGTGGGGCGGGCGGCGCGGAACGCGAACGGACGCGCGATCCTGTACGCGGACCGGGTGACGGAGTCGATGCGCGCGTGCATCGACGAGACGGAGCGCCGCCGCGCGGTGCAGATTGCGCACAACGAGCGCCACGGAATCGTGCCGCAGACGATCCGCAAGAGCGTCGAGCAGATCGAGCTGTCGACCAGGGTGGCCGACGCGCGCGACAAGCCGATGGCGAAGGTGGCGGAGCCGGTGCCGGGCTACACCGACGAGCTCGACACGGAGCAGCTGATCAGGATCGTCGAGGAGGAGATGGCGAAGGCGGCCGAATCGCTCGACTTCGAGCGGGCGGCGGCGCTGCGAGACCAGCTCTTCGACCTGAAGGCGGCCGTGGGGTGACGGGATGCTGCTGACGGAGGCGGAGCTGCGCGCGTGGGGCCTGCGGATCGGGCGCCAGGTCGAGGCCCCGGTCTTCATCGGGCTGCGGGGGCCCCTGGGGGCGGGGAAGTCGGTGCTCGCGCGGGCGGTGGCGCGGGGGGCCGGGGTCCAGGAGCACTTGCCGTCTCCGACCTTCAACCTGGTCTTCCGGTATCCGGTGCCGGAGCGGGCGCTGCCGGCCGTGATCGTGCACGCGGACCTGTTCCGCCTGCGTTCGTCGGACGAGCTGGGTGGCATCGGGTGGGACGACCTGGTGACCGACGAGGGGGCGATCGTGCTGGTGGAGTGGCCGGACCGTGCAGGCCCGGAGCTCCCCGCCGACCGCTGGGTGGTGACGCTGGGCCACGCCGACGCGGACGCGGGGCTGCGCACGGTCGAGGTGGAGCGGCACGGCGAGCCCCCGGCCCTGCCGGGCTTTCCGGTGGTGGTGGAGTGAGGCGCGAACCGGGGGCGGACGCCGCCCGGGGGGCGCCGGACGGACCGGTGCTGGGGATCGAGACGTCGGGTAGCGTGGGGTCGGTGGCGCTCGCGGTGGGCGGCGCGGTGGTGGCGCGGCGCGTGCTGTCCGAGCCGGCCCGCCACTCGGTGGGGCTGATCGGGGCCGTTCGCGAGGTGCTGGCCGAGCGCGGGGTGGGGGTGGGCGAGGTTGTCGGCGTGGCGGTGGGGGCCGGGCCGGGGTCGTTCACGGGCGTGAAGATCGCGGCGGCGGCGGCGAAGGGCCTGTCGTGCAGCCTGGACGTGCCGCTCTTCGCCACGTCGAGCCTGCGCGCGGCGGCCGCCGCAGGTGCCGGCGATGCCGCCGCCGATGCCGGTGCCGCCGCTGCCACCGCCGCCGCCACCACCGCCACCCCCGCCGAGATCCGCTACGTGCTCTTCGATGCGCGCGGCGGAAGGGTGTACGGCGCCTGCTACGATGTGGGCGCGGACGGGCCGGTCGAGGCGATCGCGCCGCACGGCGGCACGATCCTGGACGTGCTGAATCGGCGGCCGCCTCGCGGCGCGGTCTTCATGGGCGACGGGGCGGCGGCGCATGCGGCGCTGATCCGCGCGGCGGGGTACGAGGTGCGGCCTGCTCCCGCCGGGGTGCCCGGTGCCGGGGGCGTGCTGCGCTGCTGCGACTGGGCGGCGGTGGACGCCGCGGCGTGGGAGCCCGACTACGTGCGGGAGTGGAGGCCGCGGTGACGGGGCGGGGGGTGGCGGTGCGGGGCGCGGTGGCGAGCGACCTCGACGCCGTGCTCGAAATCGAGGCCGCGACCTTCGCCCGGCCCTGGAGCCGGGCGACGTTCGCCGACCTGCGCGACCGTGCCGACGCCGCGATGTTCGTGGCCACCGAAGCCGGGTCGGTGGTGGGCTACATGGTGCTGCTGACGAGCGGCGCGGGCGAGGCCGAGCTCGCCAACCTCGCGGTGAGCGCGACGGCGCGAAGAAGGGGCGTGGGCAAGGCGCTGCTCGACCGCGCGACCGAGGTCCTGCTGGGCGAAGGCGTGGGGTGCCTGTACCTGGCCGTGCGGGCGTCGAACGAAGAGGCGATCAGGCTGTACGAGCGCTTCGGCTTCGCCGAGGTCGGAACGCACCGCGCCTACTACAGGGACCCTGCCGAAGACGCGCGCGTCCTTGTGCTGGAGCTCTCCGGCTCGTCGGCGGCGACGGGCTCGCCGGGCTGATCGGCGGGCGGGTCCGGCACCCGTTCCGCCTCTTCGGCCGCGCGCAGCCGGGCCATGAGCTTCTCGAACCGGATGGACGCCATGCGCAGCGTCTTCAGGTTGACGGGCGTCCTGCTCTCTCCCTCCGCCGCGCCTCGGCCCTTCGCGGCGGCCCCTTCGATCACATCGTCGCGCAGGCGGAAGTACGCATGCATTTCCCCACTGGCGGCGTCCGCCAGCACATCCACGATCCGCCTGCGCAGCTTTCGGCGGCCGGTGGCGGTGGTGAGGTTCCACAGCACCTGCCGCCTGCACACCTCGTCGACCTCGATCCTGGACGCGCCGTGGAGCAGGTGTCTCACGACTTCCGGCACGACGGCGCCGGCCACCTCGACCGACGACGATTCGTGGTCGAAGGGAATCCAGCTCAGCGGCGTCGTGTCCCAGTCCACGGCGAGCAGCGGCTGGAAGATGTGCGTGAGCGCCACCTTGGCGAAGGGATTGGCGTCCAGCACCAGACCTTCGGCTGTTTCGAGAATGAGCGTCGGCCGCACCTCGCCCTGCCCAACGCAGGCGCGCAGCGTCTCCCGGTGGCGTTCACGACCGAAGACCGCGAAGCCGTAGGTTTCGGTCTGCTCCCGCGACAGCTGCATGCCCTGCCGCAGTTCGACTGCGGTCAGCGTTGCGTACCGCTCCAGCCGGCCCGGGTCGATCTCCGGATCCCCCGTCACCTCGACCAGCAGCGAATGGCGCGTCCTGCGGGAGGCCAGCACCAGCACGGGGTGGCTGCGGGCCCTCGGGTCCCGACCGAGCCTGCGGCTGAGCCACACGTCGCGATACCCCAGGCGGCGCAGGGCTCCGGAAACGCCGGGCGCCCCGCGGCACATCCCCACGAGGAGGTTGACGACGCTAAGCCTGAAGTTCGAAGACATCCTGCATGTCCCTGCCAACCCACCGGACCCGCGAATCGACGTGTCGCTGCATGGCGGCGTACAGGCGAATGAGCGTGCTTGCGCTGCTTCCCGCGGGAAGAAACACCCGGATGAAGTCCGCCGTGATCTCGAAGTCGAGCAGCCCCCCCACGTTGAGGTCGAGCACGCGCAGGCGCGTGTAGGAAGGCGAGGACATGGTCGGCGCGCCCCAGTACCTGAACGGCGGCGTCGCCGAGCAAATCGCTTCGGCGAAGGCCGCGGCATCGCCCACCGGACGCGAGAGCCGAAGGGTGGCGGACCGGCCGGACAGCGTGCCGTTCCCGCCTTCGCTGTCGACCCGGTAGAGCGACTCGATCCGGTCCACGTCCCGCCGGTAGCGGCGCCTGATCCTGTCGACAAGGTGGAAGTGGGCCGCGATCGAGGTTCCGCGCGCCTCCAGCCTGCCGTCGCGGCGGATGTCGTCGACGCAGTAGGCCTCGCTGTCCTCTTCGTCGGCCCAGTACTGCACGTGCACGCGCGAAAGCGACAGGAACTGGTTCAGCGAGTCGTCGGTCCGGAGCAGGGACATGACCTGATGCGACTTGCGGCCCCACAGCTGCATCGACATGAAGTCGGCGTCCTCGGGGCCCGTCCCGTTGGTCCCGGACATCCGCCGGTCGTGCACGGTGATCAAGCCCTGCGCCTCGCCCAGACCGGCTGCCGCCTCGAGCATCTGTCCCGGCAGCGCGATGCGGGCCAGGCTCGTCCCGACCCCGGTGAGTCGCCCCACGATCCAGTCCGCGGTCTCGCTCGTGGCCAGGGTGTGGATCAGCCAGAAGCGCGGATCCAGCAGGTCCGCGTAGAAGTGCACGGGCGCGCGGCGGCGGTAGCTGCCTTCGATGGTGAACAGCCCGGCGCTCTCGGAGCGGTGCGTTCGCGCAGGAAACTTGGAACGAAGCCGGACGTCCGACAGCAGCTGCTGCAGCGTCCGCTTGCGCGCAAGGCTCTCGTCGCCGCCGGCTCCGTTCGGCGGGTGCCACTCGAGCAGGTACGTCTTGACCGGAATCGCGTCGCCCCCGGAAGGCCTGCCCGACCTGCCCGTGGCGTACGCTCCCGTCAGCCGACCTTGGAGGAAGTCGGCCAGCTGACGCCGGTCTCGCGCGATCATCACGGATCCAGAGCGATCATGACGGGTTTTCCACGGACTCTCCGATGAGAACAGCCGCTCATTTGCGCAATGGCCCAGGCCGCGCCCGCTCCAAAGCTCGGCGCGGCACATGTCCATTGCGCGGCGCAATATACGGACGCCGCGCCCATTCGGAAATCCTCAAGCGTTCTCGCAGGCCCCCGGGATTGGTTACCATACTGGGCTGTTGGGCGGAAGTGGACTTTGGGTGCGACGCGGGCGCGGTCCACGGACCGCCCGGGGCCGACACGATCACGGGGACCGCACAGGGAATGTCCCGGGGACTCTACAGACGATGACTTCCGGTGCAGGCCGACGGGTTCTTGTGACCGGCGGCGCGGGGTTTGTGGGCAGCCACGTCGCCCGGGCGCATCTGGCGCATGGAGACCGCGTGTGCGTTCTGGACGACCTGTCGTCGGGCCGCCGGAGCAACGTCCCCAGCGGCGCGGAGTTCGTGAAGATGGACATCGCGGACCCGCGCACGCGCGAATTCGTCCGCGAGGGGCGCTTCGACCTGGTCAGCCATCACGCCGCCCAGGTCGACGTGCGGGTCTCGGTGGCCGACCCCTCAGCCGACGCCCGCACCAACGTCATGGGGCTCGTCAACGTGCTCGAAGGGGCCCGCGGCGCCGGCGCGAAGCGGGTGGTCTTCGCCTCGAGCGGCGGCGTGGTGTACGGCGAGCCCGCCGTGTTCCCGACGCCCGAGACCGCCCCCAAGCGTCCCGTCTCGCCCTACGGGGTTTCCAAGCTGGCGGGGGAGCACTACCTGGACTGCTACCGCGCCGCGCACGGGCTCGACTATGTCGCGCTGCGCTACAGCAACGTCTACGGCCCCCGCCAGGATCCGCACGGCGAGGCGGGCGTCGTGGCCATCTTCTCGAGTCGGCTGCTCGCCGACGAGCCGCTCGCGATCTACGGCGGCGGCGAGCAGATGCGGGACTACGTGTACGTCGAGGACGTGGCGCGGGCCAACGTCCTGGCGGCGGACATGCATCTGGAAGAGGGTGCGGACATCGACGCGCGGGCGTTCAACATCGGAACCGGAGAGGCGACGAGCGTGAACAGGCTGGCCGAGTTGCTGGAAGAGGTGTCCGGAGCGCGCGCCAGGCGCGTCTTCGGCGAGGCCCGGGCGGGTGACGTCCGCTGCAGCGTGCTGGACGCGGCCCGCATCCGGGAACGCGGCTGGGCGCCGCGCTTCGGTCTGCGAGAGGGACTGGACCGCACCTTTCGGCACATTGCCGGGCAGGGCGCGACGCCACGGGTGGCGGAGGTGGCTTCGTGAGCGTGCTGATGCTCCAGGCAGGCGCGCCGCGCAGCGTGCTCGACATGATTCTGGGCGCCAGCCCCCCGACGCACATCGTTCTCGGCGTGCTTTTCCTCTTCTCGGTCCTCTCGCTCTCGGTCATCCTCGCCAAGGTGCGCCACTTCCGCAGGGTGCGGCGCGACGGCGACGAATTCGTCGCGCAGCTGGAGTCGGCGTCCAACCTGGGCGACGCCTACGCGGTCGTTCGCCAGCTCGACGATTCGCCGTACACCCGGCTGTTCAGCAGCGGGCTCGGCTTCTTCGACGAGCTCAGGCCGGGGGCGCTGTCCGGCGTGAACAACGCGCCGGGGCTGTCGCTCACCCAGCTCGAAGCGCTGCGCATGATGATCGACAAGGTCGAGGCGGAAGAGATCGACGACCTCTCGCGGGGGCTGAATTGGCTCGCCGTCATCGGTTCGGTCTCTCCGCTGCTGGGGCTGATGGGCACCGTGATCGGCATCATGAACACGTTCATCGGCATCACCCGGTTCGGTTCGACCAACATCAGCGCGGTGGCGCCGGGGGTTGCCGAGGCCCTGATTACCACGGTGGCGGGGCTCGCCGTGGCCATCCCCGCGGTGATCGCGTACAACCACTTCGCTTCGCAGATCAACCTGATTCTGGGCGAATTCGAGGGCTTCGCGAGCGAGTTCATCGGGACGCTGGCAAGGGGGGGACATGTCTGACCAGCGGGCGGGCGGCTGGTTGCGCGCGGGCGTCGCGGCGGGCGGCGGGGGCGGCGTCGCATGAGCCGCAGCCGCGGGAAGGCGCGGATTCCGGTTCGCGCCGAGATCAACGTGACCAGCCTGGTCGACGTGGCCTTCACGCTTCTGGTCATCTTCATCATCACCGCCCCGGTGCTTCAGGGCGGGGTGGACGTCGCGCTTCCGCAGGGCGAAGTGGGCGCCATCGAGGCCTCCGACAACCACATCATCATCAGCATCGCGGCCGACAACTCGGTGTACCTTGGCGACACCCAGGTGCAGGCGGCGGACGTGGCGGCCGTCGTTGGCCAGATGCTCGAGGCGAACCAGCAGGACGCGGTGTACATCAGGGGCGACTCGCTGGCCCAGTACGGCCCGGTGTTCAGGATCATCGCGACGGTGGCCAGCCACCAGGGGGTCAGCCTGAACCTGATCGGCGTGGACGAGGTGCCATGAGCGGGCGTGCCGGGGGCGAGGGTGCGACGAGCGCAGGCCAGGCTCCGCGCGCGCAGGGCGCAGGCGCCGACGGGCCGGCCGCCGATCCGCTCAACCGGCGTTCGCTGGCGCTTTCCCTGGCGATTCACGCGGCCGCCCTGGTGGTGCTGATCTGGGGCGTGCCGGTGCTGGCCCGCGACCCGGTCGCGTACCAGGCGATCGAGATCAGGGTGGTGTCGGCCCCGCCCGCGCCCGCGCCGCCGCCGCCCGAGGACGCGCCGCCGCCCGCGCCGCCCGAGGAGCTCGTCGTCGAGACGGTCGAAGAGGCGGTCGACGAGGAGGAGGCCGTGGTCCCGGTTGAAGAGGAGGCGCCGCCGCCGGAGCCGCAGGAGACCGCACCCCCGGAGGTCGAGGACGACGACCCGCCGCCGCCCGAGGAGGAGCCCGTCCCGGCGGCGGCGGACGAGAGCGAACAGGAGGACGGGGGCGAGGACATCAACGTGCGCCTCGAGGGGCTGAAGCGGGACTATCCCGCCTACTACGACAACATCATCCGCCAGATCGAACGCTGCTTCCGGCCCCCGGGCGGCGGGGACCGGCTGGCCGTGGTCGAGTTCATGGTCCACCAGGACGGCAGCGTCAGCGGCATCGATGTTGCCGAGCGGTCGGGAAGCTTCATCTTCGATCTGGCCGCCCAGGAGGCGATCGAGTGCGCGGGCAGACCGGGCCGCATGGGTCCGCTGCCCGAGGGATACACATGGGACGTGCTGCCGGTCCAGTTCAGATTCAGACCCGGATCCGAAGCGACATGCTGATGCCGAAGACTTGCCCGATGCCGGCGCCATGCCGATGCCGGAGACATGCGGATGCCGGAGACGTGCCGATGCGCGGGCGCAGGATTGCCGGGCTCGCCCTGGCGGCGCTGCCCGCCCTGGTCCTCGCCGCCGCCGGACCCGCCGCCGCGCAGGAGGAGGGCGCGATCCCCGGCGTTCAGCTCGGGCTTGCGTACGAAAACCTGTACATTCCGCCGCTGGCCATCCTGCCGTTCACAGGGCTGAACGCCGACGCCGGCCTCGTGTCCGAGATCCAGGGCATCGTGGCGCGGGACCTGGACTACAGCGACCGCTTCGTGGTGCTCGACTCCCTTCCCGAGGGCCTGGCCGACGAGGGCGTCCAGTACGAAATCTGGGACCAGTACGGCGCCGACTGGGTCCTTGTGGGCGAGGTCGAGACCGCGTGGGGGCGCCACTTCCTGTCGCTCGAGCTGCACGACATCGTCTTCGCGAGCGTGGAGCGCGGCAGCTTCCCCCTGCCGTCCCGCGACGACGAGGACTTCCGCATGGCCGTGCACCGGGTGTCGGACCAGGTCGTCGAGTGGGTCACCGGCGAACCCGGCATTGCGGCGAGTCGCATCGTGTTTTCCATGAGGCCCTTCGGGAATCCCTCGGCGAAGGAGCTCTACATGGTCGATTCCGACGGCGAAGACCTGCGGCGGCTCACCTGGGACGAGGATCTTGCGATCTCGCCGACGTGGTCGCCCGACGGCAGCCGCATCGCCTACGTCTCGTACAAGACGGGCCTTCCCCGCATATACGAACTCGATCTTGCGGACGGCACGGAGCGCCTGATCGACGTCGGGCGCGAGGGGCAGCACATCACCCCGGCCTACCACCCCAGCGGCGACGAGCTCGCGTTCAACATTCTCGGCACGGGGCTCTTCAGGTACGATCTGCGCGAAGACTGCTGCCCTGTCGAGCTGGTCGGGGGCCGGGCCGAGAACCTCCAGCCGTCGTATTCGCACGACGGCGACGAGCTCGTCTTCCTGTCCAACCGTCTCGGCGAGGCCACGCCGCAGATCTACATCATGCCTTCCCGAGGCGGCAACGCCGCTCTCCTGTCCCCCTACCGCTTCGGCCAGGGCGGCTACTTCGCCGATCCCGACTGGTCTCCCGTCTCGGGCAAGGTCGCCTTTGCGGGCGGGATTGTGCGGCGCCGCGTGCTGAACCGCTACCAGATCTTCGTGGCCGACACCGAAGTGGGCGACGACCGCCTGATCCAGCTGACCCACGAAGGCAGCAACGAAGACCCGAGCTGGGCGCCCGACGGCAGGCACGTCGTTTTCACGGGAGAGCGGAGCAACGGCCACGGCGTGTTCGTGATCGACTCGGGGACCGGGCGCGCGCGCATCGTCGTGGCAAGCGTCAGGGCCGCCGACACGGACTGGTCTCCGGCGCTTGTCCCCCGCACTTGATAAGCCCCGGCCGATCACGTATATACAACGAGTGTCGAACATGGACTCGATCGAGCAGATGGATTCGATCGCGGGCGTCACTCATACCATCACAGGGAGCTGGCATGTCTAACCGTCGTTTCGTTCTCGCCGCCTTCGCGACCGCGGCCTTCCTCGCCGCCTGCGGCAGCGAGCCCCAGCCGCAGACGGATCCGGTGCCCACCGGCCCCACCGCCGAAGAGTTGGAGCGGATGCGGCAGGATTCGATCCGCATGGCCCAGGAGGCCGAAGAAGCGCGGCTTCGGGCCGAGAGGGAAGCCGCCGAGCGCGACCGGCAGCGTCGCGCCGAGGCCGCTCGCCAGACGCTGCGCGAAACGGTCTACTTCGACTACGACGAGGCCGCGATCCGGTCGGACACCGAGTCCAGGCTCCGCGCCAAGCTCGACATCCTGCGCGCCAACCCCGGCGTGCAGCTGCGCATGGAGGGCCACGCCGACGAGCGCGGAACGTCGGAGTACAACCTCGCGCTGGGCAACGAGCGCTCCGACGCGGTGATCCAGTTCTTCACCGGCTTCGGGCTCGACGCGTCGCGCTTCAGCTCGGTGTCGCTGGGCGAGGAGCGCCCCGCGGCGCAGGGGTCCAACGAGACGGCCTGGGCCCAGAACCGAAGGGTCGAGTTCATCATCACGGCGGGTGGCGACGACATCGGCCAGTAGCGTGCTGGGCCCGATGGCAGGCCCGTCGCGGGGTTGACTTGCAGCGTGCGCAGGCTTGCGCTTGCGCTGGGCGGAGGTGAATTGGTGTCGCACCGGATTGGCAGACGCGGACGTGCAGCGCTCGTTCTGGCCGTGCTCGGCTTGGGCGGCTGCGCCACGAGCGGCGATCTGCGCGAGCTCCAGTTCGAGATCCGCTCGCTGGCGGCCCGGCAGGACTCCGCGTTCCGGGCTCTGCAGCGCCTGGTCGAGAGTTCCGGCGACGAGGCGCTGGACTCGGTGGCCGACCTGACCGAGCTGGTGTTCCAGCTTCGGGGCGACGTCAACAGGCGGCTGCTTGACATCCAGGACCAGCAGCTCCGCATGGGCGAGCTGGTGGGCCAGAGCCAGCGCAGCATCGCGCTGATGACCGAGCAGCTGAACGCGCAGCGCCGCGAAATCGAGCGCGTCTCCCGCCGGCAGCCGGCCGA
Source organism: Longimicrobiales bacterium (assembly GCA_965221535.1). Taxonomy (GTDB): domain Bacteria; phylum Gemmatimonadota; class Gemmatimonadetes; order Longimicrobiales; family Gaopeijiaceae; genus Bin94. The sequence goes on from OZ244894.1 coordinate 1,599,505, forward strand.
CACGACCGAGGCGGTGGCCGAAGAGGACGCCGAGGAGCCCCCCGAGACCGCCCGCCCGGACCCCGCCGAAGACGCGTACAACGAAATCGTGGCCCTGCAGGAGCGGGGCAGCATGTCGGTGGCGAGAAACGGGTTCGAGCAGTTCCTCGAGGAGTATCCGAGCAGCGAATTCGCTGCGGGCGCGCACCTTCGCCTTGCGGAGATCAAGGCCCTCCAGGACGACGAGATCGAAGACGCGATCGACACCTACATGTTGATCCCGGATCTCTTCCCGGAGGCGCCCGAGGTGCCGCAGGCGCTGTTCCAGGCTGGCCTGCTGTGCGCGTCGATCGAGGACTTCGAGCGGGCGCGCGGCTACCTGGAGTGGCTCGTCGAGTCCTACCCGGAGCACCGTCTCGTCCCACTGGCCAGGGAACGGCTCGAGGCGATTCCCTGACGGGTTGCAGCGAGACCGGTCCGCAGGCGGCTCGGGTCGGCGTGCGGGGTTGGTGAGGGCCGCCCGTGCTATGCCCGTCGTGCGAGAGCGAATCCACGAAGGTGGTGGACACGCGTGCCGCGAAGGGCGGGCGCGCCGTGCGCCGTCGGCGCGAGTGCCTGCGCTGCGGCGGTAGATTCACAACATACGAGAACGTCGAGCAGCGCCCGCTCATGGTGCTGAAGCGCGACGGGAGCGCCGAGCGCTTCCAGCGCGACAAGCTCGAGGCGAGCATCGCGACGGCCTGCGCCAAGCGCCCGGTGTCGCCGTCCGACATCGAGGCGCTGGTCGACCGCATAGAGGACGACGTGTCGGCTTCGGCGGGCGTCGAGATCCCCTCGGACGCCATCGGCGAGGCGGTCATGCAGGGACTGGATCCGCTCGACCGGGTCGCCTACATCCGCTACGCCTCGGTGTACAGGAACTTTCAGCACATCGACGAATTCCAGGAAGCCGTTGACGAACTCAACGTGAAGGAGCGCAGGATGGAGCAGGATCGGCTGCAGGTTGAACTGGCGCTGGACGCGGGCGTCGCTTCGCAGGGCGACGGGCAATGAGGCGGCTGCGCGACGGCCTGCTGGCGCGGAGCGCCAATCCGAAGGCCGAGATGCCGTTCCTGGACCACCTCGAAGAGCTGCGCTGGCGGATTCTGTGGAGTGTGCTCGCCCTGGTCTTCGGCTTCGTGATCGGGGTGGTGCTGGTGATGTACTTCAGAGTGTTCGAGCTCCTTCGGAGGCCTGCGCTGGAGATCTTCGGCCCCGACTTTCAGCTGCAGGTGCTGTCTCCCCAGGGCAGCTTCGTCTGGGTGCTGCAGCTGGCGCTGCTGGTGGGACTTGTGCTGGCGTCTCCGGTCGTCGTCTACCAGACATGGTGCTTCTTCTCGCCGGCGCTCGAAGACCGCGAGAAGAAGGCGATCGTGCCCGCGCTGATCATGGGCCTGGTGCTGTTTGCGGCGGGGGTCGTGCTGGCGTACTTCATCGTGCTGCCCATCGCGCTCCGCTTTCTCTCGGGGCTCCTGTCGGACATCCTCGTGCCCAGCTATACGGCCAACGAATACCTGGGCTTCGTCGTCAAAATGCTGCTCGCGTTCGGGATCGTCTTCGAGCTGCCCGTGGTGGTTCTGGTGCTGAGCGTGCTCGGGATCGTCACCCCGGAGTTTCTCAGGAAGAAGCGGCGCCACGCCCTGGTCGGGATGCTGGTGCTCGCCAGCATCCTCTCTCCGGGGGACATGATCAACGTCACATTCCTGATGATGGTGCCCATGGTCGCCCTCTACGAGTTCAGCATCCTGCTCTCGGCGCTGGTATGGCGGAACCGCGACGCCGATGACGACGACGCCGGCGCAGCCGACGACGATGCCGGCGATCCGCCGCCGCCCGAAGAAGACCCGTCGCCGCCCGAGGATTCGGTGGCGGCAGCGGACGACGACGACACCGAAGCCGATGTCTCGCCGTACGGGCACGGCGACCCGGCCGGCGGCGCCGCGCCCGCGAAGCCGGACGGAGACGGGTAGCAGCCCGTGGAACGATTCCTGATTGCACGCGGGCGGCGATGCATCCGCCCCGGACGCGGAGCGTACCGCCGTGGACGCGGCGCTCGCCGTCTGCGGCCCGGCGCGCTCCTGGCCCGGCTGGGGCTCGCGCTGGCGCTGACGGGCGCGGCCGCGCCGCTGGCCCAGCCCCTGGCGGCGCAGGAAATGCGCGACTCGCTGCAGAACGTGGTGCGCGAGCGGCTCGAGCGGCTTACGCGGAGGCTCGGCGACACCACCGGGCTGGCGCCGGTCGATTCGGTGGACAACAACCTGGGCGAGGTGGCCACGTCCGACTCCACGCTGCTCGAGCTGCTCGCGCTGCCGGGCTACGACCTTGTGCAGTACCGCGGCCAGGCGGCCACCTTCGAAACCGCATCGAGGCTGCTGACCCTCTACGGGGCGGACGGGACCGAAGCGGTGATGAATCGCGAGGGGCTGGAGCTCGCGGCCGATTCCGCGCTTGTCTTCAACGAAACCACCGGAAGGCTCGTGACCATCGGAGACACGGCGAGATACCGGCCCGACCAGGGCGACGAGGTCGTCACCCGCAGGATCATCTTCGACCTCAACGAGGACCGGGGCACCGCGTCGGACGTCAACACCACCATGGACGCGGGGCTCGGCGAGTGGATCGTGAAGGGCGACTTCCCCTGGGTGAACGCCGACGTGTCGTTCGGCCACGACGTCATGTTCACCAGCTGCAGCGAGGACGAGCCGCACTACCACTTCGTCGCGCGCGAGATCAAGATGACCGAGGGGGGCACGCTGGTGGCGCGCAACGTGCTGCTGTACTTCGCGGACGTGGGGGTGATGTGGCTGCCCTTCATCGCGCAGAGCACCGAGCAGGGGCGGCGCTCGGGACTGCTGCCGATCCGCTTCTCGGTGAACGACATCGTGCGCACGTCGGGCACCTACGCCAGGCGGCTCTCCAACGTGGGCTACTACTGGGCGATCAACGACTATCTGGACGCCCAGGTCAGCCTGGACTGGTGGAGCGGCAACTACACGGCGATGACCGGGGGCACGCAGTTCCGCTGGCTCCGGCAGTTCATGGACTCGGACATCAACTTCCGGCAGTTCTGGCGCACCAACGGCTCGTCCGAGCTGGCGTTCGACGCGAGGTACAACTGGGAGATCTCGGAGCGCACCAAGCTGCGTCTCTCCGCCCGCTACGCCTCGAGCGCGTCCTTCGTGCGGCAGAACTCCTTCGATCCCCGCGAAGTCACGCAGTCCATCGATTCGGACGGCGGCTTCAACCGGCGCTTCGACTTCGGCACGCTCTCGCTGAGCGCCAACCGCCGGCAGTTCCTGTCGGACGACCGGGTGGAGATGACGCTCCCCACCGCCAACTTCTCGCTGTCCACGATCACGCTCTTCGCCGCGCCGCCCAACCGCGCGCGCTTCTACAACAACGCCACGGTGTCGGGCTCGGTCCGGCTCGCGCGCTCGATCCGCGACCTGCCCGCCCCGATGATCACCGCGGAGCAGCCGTTCACGCTGGCCATGGCCGACGAGAACAGCTGGCGCGGCGGCGCGTCGGTCAGCCTGGCGGCGGGCAACGTCTCGATATCGCAGAGTCTGGACTTCAACCGCAACAGCAAGCTCGACCTGCCGGGCAACTTCTTCGATCCCGAAATGCCGGCGCAGCGGGCCGGGGTCGGCAGCGTCGCCGACCTGCAGCGCTCGATCGTCTACCCGCACGCCGCCGCCCAGGACGAGATCGACTTCACGGCCGAGAACCTCACCTGGTCGACCAGCGTCAACTACCAGCAGACGCTCGTCGGCTCGACCACGATCACGCCGCAGATCTCGTTCTCGGGGCGCTCGATCCGGTCCGACACCCTGTCGGCCGGAGGCGGAGGCTTCGTCGCGGCGCCCAGCAGGTTCTCGCTCGGCGCCCAGCTCAAGTCCGACTTCTACGGCTTCTTCCTCGACGGCACGCTGCGCCACAAGGTCTCGCCCACCTTCGACTACGCGTACACCCCCCAGGCCACGCCCAGCGCCGTCCAGGCGGCCATCTTCGGCGACCGGGCCGTCCAGCCGAAGAACGAAATCCGCTTCGGCATCACGCAGACCTTCGAGATGAAGGTGGGCGACGAAGAGGCCGACTCCGCAGCCGCCCAGACCGCGGCCGCCGACCCGTCGGGCGGCCCCCGGCGACTTCCCCAGGCCCAGAAGGTGACGGTGCTGGCGCTGCGTTCGAGCGCGGTCACCTACGACTTCGAGCGAGCCAGCGAGCTGGGGCACTTCACGCGCGGCTTCGCCGACAACCTGCGCATCTCGCACCAGATCAGCTCGGACTACCTGCGCGGCCTAACCCTGTCGCTGGAGCACCTCGTGTTCGACGACGTGGGGCTCGCGCCGGAAGGCGCCAGAAGCTTCTCGCCCTTCATCTCGAACCTGAATCTGGGGTTTTCGATGGGCAGCCAGACCGCGCTGTTCCGCTGGCTGCGAGGCCTTGCCGGAGGAGAGGTGGGAGAGGAGGGCGGCGCGGCCCAAGCGGCTCAGACCCCGGAAGCGCAGGATGCCCAGCGGGACCCGGCGGGGTTTGAGAGCGAAGACCTCGGCGAATCCACGATCGTGCCCGGTGGCGGCCGCGACCGCGCGGCGGGACCGCGCCGTCAGCAAGGCGAGGTGGGCAAGTGGGACGCGTCGGTCTCGTACTCGCTGGCCCGCAACCGCGGAATGGGCGCGACCGACAACCAGATGCTGCAGGGCACGCTCAACTTCCAGCCCACCGAGAAGTGGTCGGTCCGGTGGCGCACCTCGTACGACGTGGTGGCGGGCGTCTTCAACGACCACATGATCAGCCTGCAGCGCGACATGCACCGCTGGGAGGCCGACTTCTCGTTCCGGCAGACGGCCACCGGGAACTGGACCTTCCTCTTCGAGGTAGCACTCACCGACAACCGCGACCTGCACTTCGACTACGAGCAGCGCACCGGAGGGATCCAGGGGCGCTGAGGCGGATCGCGCCCCAACCAATCCAGCCGAAGAGGAGGCGCGACATGACGCGCAGATTCACGACCGGCCTGCTGATCGCGGCCGTCGCCGCCGGGTTGCAGGCCGCCTGCGACGAGAGCTTCGAGATCGTCGATGTGGCGCCCGAGCCCGACGCGCCCCGGGACCTGGCCGCGTCGTACTACAACCGGGGCGTGGACCTCTCGTGGCGGCAGGGGCCGAACTGGTACGGCGAGCCCTTTCGCGTCTACGGCAAGCGCGCCAGCGACGCCGACTACTTCTTCATCGCCGAAGTGACCAGCTGCATCGAGGCGGTGTGCGTGTACCGCGACATCAACGTCAGGGCCGGCGTGCGCTACGAGTACTACGTGGCCGCATTCGACCCCGACTCCGGCGTGGAGACGCCGAGCGAATATGCCGTCGAGGTGCTGGTGCCGCAGCCGGTGCCGCCGCCCGTGCCCGAGCGGCTGCGCACGGTCGCGCTCGACGGCGCCGCCTACCTGCACTGGGACGACTCGCCCGCGTCCGAGGCCGACTTCCTGGCCTACCGCGTCTACGCCTCGGCCGACGGCGCCTACTATCTTGCGGGCGAAACCGACTCCCCCGGCTTCGTGGATCTGCTCGTCGACAATGGCCGCACCACGTCGTACTTCGTCACCTCGGTCGACGACCAGGGTCACGAGAGCGACGGCAGCGAGGCGGTCGACTGCACGCCCCGCCCCGACTACGCGGGCGAGATCCTGTACGTGCACGACGACGTTCCAACCGCGTCGGGCTTCCGCTTCCAGGAATCGGACGATGCGCAGGCGGTCATGGGGGGAGACAGCGAGGATCGGCACTTCCGGCTCGAGCGCGACGGCGAAGGGCTCTGGATGGCGCCGGGGCCGGGCGCGCGCATCCACCCCGAGAGCCGCTGGACCACCTCGCTGAAGTGCGGTCCCGGCGCGGATCCGGACTGCGACTCGTGGGAGGTCGCGCCGCGCTCGGGCTACTCCACCGCGAGGGCCGCCCTGCGCCCCGGCAACACCTACATGTTCCGCGTGCCGGGTGACGACGGCGAGATCCGGTTCGGCGCGCTCCGCGCCACGGTCACCGGGCTGGACCAGGAGGGTAGCGAGCTGATCGTCTTCGACTGGGCCTACCAGACGCAGCCCGGCAACACGCAGCTCAGCCGCGCCGGCGCAGGCGGCGGAACGTGAGCAGCCCGGCGGCGTGATTCAGGTCGTCGAGGCGGTCCCCAACTTCAGCGAGGGCCGCGATCCCGCCTTCCCGGCGGCGGCGGCCGACGCGTTCGCCGCCGCCGGGTGCGAAGTCCTGCACACCACGCGCGACCCCGACCATCATCGCTCGGTGGTGACGGCCATCGGGTCGCCCGCCGCGGTGGAGCGGGGATCGCTGGCCGCCGCCGCGCTCGCCCTGGAGCGGATCGACCTCGCGCGGCACCAGGGGGTGCACCCCCGCGTGGGTGCGCTCGACGTGCTCCCCCTGGTGCCGCTTCACGGCATCGGCATGGACGCGGTGGCGACGCTGGCGCGCCGGGTGGGACGGCGGATCGCGCGCATGGGGATTCCGGTGCACTTCTACGGGTTCGCCTCGCGGCCTCCGGGGCGCGCGCTGGCGCCGATCCGGCGCAGCGGGCCCGGGAGGCCCGAGGCGGACCTGCCGGGCCGGGACGTGCGGGGAAGGCCGGAGCACGCGCGCGCGCACCCCAGCGCAGGCGCGACCTGCGTGGGTGCGCGCGCCGTGCTCCTGGCCTGGAACGTGGACGTGGAGGGCCTGTCGCTCGAGTCGGCCCGCGCGATTGCGGCCCGGATCCGCGAGGCGGGGGGCGGCTTTGCCGGGCTGAGGGCCCTTGCGCTGGCGCTCCCCGCGCAGAACCGCATGCAGATCTCGATGAACTTGGAAGATCCGGTCGGCACGCCTCCCGGCGAGGTTTTTCGCGCCATCGAGCGCCGGGTGCGGCGAAGCGGGGGCACGGTGGCGGGCACCGAGGTCGTCGGGATGTGTCCCGACCAGCTGTCGGACCCCGCCGTCGCGCGCGAGATGGCGGTCCGGGACTGGTCCGAGGAGCGGCTCCTGGGACGTCGGGTAAGCGCCTTCGTCGACCGCGCGCGCGGGTAGGCCAGGGCGCAGGGACGCTGCCGCGCGTGCGCAAGCTTGCTACATTTGTGGCTGTTGGCGCGCGTCCGGCCCCCCGCCTCGCGACTGGGCGGGGCACGGCGCCGCGACGAATCGTCGAGCACACCGCAATCGTCGAGCACACCACACCCGGTACGAATGGATCGGAGCACGGCCTTGAAGACGGCCCCGGCGGGCATTGCTGGCATAAGGGCACCGGTTCAGGATCGCCTCGACCGGGTGATGCAGGAGCTGAGCCGGATCGCCGTCGCCGACTATTCGATGGTCGACGAGGTCAACGAGTACCTCCTCAGGGTGCCGGGCAAGATGTTCCGCCCCACCCTGGTGCTGCTCTGCAGCGAGATCGAGGCCGAGCCCTCGGACGACGCGATCACGCTGGCCGCCGTCGTCGAGCTGGTGCACATCGCCACGCTGGTGCACGACGACGCGGTGGATCATTCGGTGCTGCGGCGCGGCATGCCGACGGTGAACTCGGTGTGGACGCACCAGATCGCCATCATCATGGGGGACTACCTGTACAGCCGTTCGGTGACCGAGCTGGCGCGCCTGGGCGACCTTAGCGCGGTTCGGGTGCTGGCCGACGCGGCCAACGCCATGAGCGTGGGCGAAATGCGGCAGCTGGTCTCCTACGACGACCTTTCCTACTCGGAGGCCGAATACTACCGCCTGATCTCGGCGAAGACCGCCTCGCTCATGTCGGCGGCGTGCGAGCTGGGCGCTCTGGCCGGGAACCGGTCGCACCGGATTGCGCTCCGCAACTACGGGCACGCGCTCGGCATGGCCTTCCAGATCACAGACGACGTGCTGGACTACGTGGGCTCGCAGGACATCACGGGCAAGCCGGCGGGGCTGGATCTTCGCGGCAGGAAGGTGACGCTGCCGCTGGTCGGCGCGCTCCGCGAGATGTCGCCCGCCGAGGTGGACGAGGTGCGGCACCTGTTCACGATGCCCGAGCCGGACGACGAGGGGGTCGACCGGGTCATTTCGCTGGTGCGGCGCAACGGCGGCATAGAATACGCCAGGAAGAAGGCCGAGGCGTACGCCGACGCCGCGCGCGACGAGATCGCCGACCTCTGTCCGGGGCCCGCGCTCGACGCGCTGCGCGAGGCCGTTCTCTACGTTGCGGACCGGTCGCTCTGACGATGGCTGAATCCGGACACACTCGCCGACGAATCGCGGGGCGCGGCCTGCTGGCCCTCGTCTTCGGCCTGTTTCTGGGCGGCTTGTTCACCAAGCTCGCCGAGATCTTCCTGCCTCAGAGCGCCACCCACGCCTTCCTGACGACTTCGGTGTCGCTGTCGGTGGGTCCGTTCTTCGTGGATCTGGTCGCCGTGAGCGTCACGCTGGGCCCGATCGCGTTCGCCCTCAACGTGCTGACGCTCGTGGGCATTCTGATCGCGGCGGTGGCGATCCGCTCCTGGATCTGATTATCTTGTCCATCCAGCCCGCGACCGGCCGGTCGATCAGGGAAAGTCCCTCCGGGGTTGCCGGGCAGAGGAGGTAGAAGAAAATGCCATTCGGTCTTGGCGTAAGCGAAATGATTCTGGTCTTCCTGGTGGTCCTGCTCCTCTTCGGAGCGAAGCGGCTGCCGGAGATCGGAACCTCGCTGGGCAAGGGAATCCGGGAGTTCAAGTCGTCCGTGCGGGAAGTGCAGTCGTCGGTTCAGGTGGACAGGGAGCTTCCGCCCGCCCGCGAAGAGCCCGCCGCCGCCTCCGAGAGCCAGGACGAGGGTTCTCCCCGCCGCCTGACAACGAGCTGATCGCCCGGGCGCGAGCGCGCCGCCGTGGGCCCCGGGGCGAGCGCGCCGCCGTCGGCGCCGAAGTCGGCCGCCCCGCCCGTCGCCTCCGCCCGCCCCTAGAACATTGGCGGTAGCGGCAGCGCGTCCTCGTCGGGCGGCGCCAGCACCTGCTCTCTGCGGTCCACGATGTTGGCGTTGGCGCGCAGCGCCTCGATCCATTGGGCGAGCCTTTGCTGCTGGATCGCCCCGACCGCCTGCACCCGCTGCACGTCGACCTGTTCGACCCAGGCCAGGCTGTCGGCGGCCTCGGAGCCGGTGCGCTCGATGACGTAGGCGTTCCGGTTCGCTTCGACCGCGTCCGAGACCTCGCCGATCTCCAGACCGAAGGCCGTGCCGACCGCGGCGTTGTGACGTCCCAGGCCCGGCACGAAGTCGTTGCGCGCGAAGGGGCCCGCGTCGCGCACCTCGAGTCCGAACTCGCGCGCGACCTCGGCCAGCGTGCGGCCCGCCTCGACCTCGGCCGCCAGTTCGCGAGCCTCTTCCATGGCGGCCGCCACCTTCTTCTCGGTGCCGATGTTGCCGCGGATGGCGCCCTCGGCCTCATCCAGCGACAGAGTGCGCTCGGGGTCGATGGACACCACCTCGACGGCGTAGAACGACGTGCGGCTCTCGAACACGGGACTCACGTCGCCAACCATGGTCTCGGGGTCGAACACCCACTCGCCGCCTTCCGCCGCGTCGCCGGCGCCGGGCACGATGGGCAGGGTCGCGATGATCTCGACCGTGTCGGTCTCGAGGCCGAGCGAGACGGCGGCGTCGGTGAGCGTCATGGATTCGCCGAGCTCTTCGAGCGAGTCCGCGGTCGCCAGAAGGTCGATCTCGGACTCGTCGGTGCGTGCGAACGGCAGGAGGATGTGGCGCGCCTGGGCCGAGTCCTGTCCCCAGCGCTCGCCCACCTCGACGAGGTGCACGCCGAAGTTGGTGCGCACGGGCTCGGTGATCCGTCCGAGCGGGGCGGCAAAGACCGTCGAGTCGAACGGTCCGACCATGGTGCCCTGCGCGAAGACGCCAAGGTCGCCGCCGTCGGGGGCCGTGGCCTCGTCGGCGCTTTCGCGCATTGCGACCTCGCCGAAGTCCTCGCCGTCCAGGATCGACTGGCGGAGCTCGGCGGCCCGGTCGATCACGGCGGCGGTGTCGGCGGGCGTGGGCGCCTTGGTGAAGGCGACCGAGACGACCTCGGCGCTCGCGGGCACAAGGAACTCGTCGGTGTTGTCGTCGTAGTAGCGCGCGACCTCGTCCGCCGTGATCTCGATCTGGTCGTCGGACACGCGCGTCAGGGGCTCGAAGGACACGTAGCTGACGCTTGCGCGCTCGTTCAGGTCCCTGTAGGCGCTCCAGAGCTCGGCGTCGGAGACGTGGATGCCGGACGACACCTGGCGGAGCAGCTTGCCGCGCGGAATGACGTCGCGGTAGTAGGCCTCGAGCTGCAGCTGCGTCAGGTTGTCGGCGGCGGCGAGAAACTGCTGGTACTTGGTGATGTCGAAGACGCCGTCGGTCTGGAACGCGACGTTGGCCGCGAGGTCGGGCGGCGGGCTCAGCAGCGCCGCGGTCTGCACCTCCTCGTCGGTCACGATGATCCGCCTGCGCTCCAGCTCCTGCTGGATCAGGATGGAGTTGACGACCTCGTCCCAGGCCTGGTCCTCCAGGTCGGAGTTCTGGGCGTCGGTGATCGGCTCTTCCTGAATCTGCGCTAGCTGGTCGTACAGATTCCGGTACGAAGCCATGTACTGCTCGTAGCTTACGGGCGTTCCGTCCACGCGGCCGATTTCCCCGAACGACCCCGACGTCTGGCCGGTGATGTCCATGCCCCACTCGAAGAACATGAGCCCCCCGAAGGCCAGGGCCACGAGGATCATGATCCACTTCGTGCTTCTTCTGAGCTGTTCCATCATGGCGGTTGCCACCTCCTTGCAGTGACAGGGAAGCTAACGCGTTGACACCCCTGTTGGCCAAAATCTACCTTATCGGGCTTCGCGCAGGCAGCCCGCGGGGCGTCTCCCAACCGAAAGGAACGCAGTGGTCAGGATCGCCGTGGTGCACGGCCCGAATCTGAACCTTCTTGGAACGAGGGAGCCCGAGGTCTACGGCACTGCAACCCTGGCCGACGTGGACCGCGCGCTCGAGGAGCTGGCACGCGAACTGGGCGCCCGGGTCGAGTGCTTCCAGTCCAATAGCGAGGGCGCGATACTCGACCATCTGGCCGAGATCCGCGACCGGGTGGACGGCGTGCTGATCAACCCCGCCGGACTCGGCCACACCTCGGTGGCGCTGCTCGACGGGCTGCTGGCCACGTCCAGGCCGTTCGCCGAGGTTCACCTCAGCAATCCCGCGAGCCGGGAGAGCTTTCGCCACCGCTCGTACCTGACGGCGGCGGCGGTCGGGGTGGTCGCAGGCTTCGGCGCGGACAGCTACCTTTCGGGGCTTCGCTGTCTAATCAACCACCTTTCGCGTCGGCGCGCCGCGGCCGACTAGCGGCGTTCTCCATGGCAACAACTGCAAATTTCCGCAACGGGATGGTCCTGGAAATCGACCAGGTCCTGTGGACCATCACCTACTTTCAGCACGTGAAGCCCGGCAAGGGCGGGGCCTTCGTGCGCACCAAGCTCAAGAACGTGCTCTCGGGCGCGGTCGTGGACAAGACGTTTAGGGCGGGCGAGCGGGTGAACAGCGTCAGGCTGGAGCGGCGTCCGGTCACCTATTCCTACACCGACGGCGAGCTGTTCCACTTCATGGACACCGAAACCTACGACCTGATCCCGATCAGCGGCGACATGCTCGGCGAGGACCAGCTGAAGTACCTGAAGGAGAACATGGAGTGCCACGGGCTGGTCCATGACGGCAGCGTGCTCAGCGTCGAGCTGCCCGACTTCGTGGAGCTCGAGGTCGTCGAGACCGATCCCGGCTTCAAGGGCGACACGGCGCAGGGCGCCACCAAGCCCGCCAGGCTCGAGACGGGAGCGGTGGTGCAGGTCCCGCTCTTCGTCGAGGCGGGCGATCGGCTCAAGATCGACCGGCGCGAGGACAAGTACCTGACACGGGTGAACCGATGATCGACATCGACCTTATGCGAGCGCTGGTCCGTCTGGTCGACAAGTCGTCGCTGGACAGCCTCGAGATCGAGCGGGGATCGACCCGGATCCGGCTGTGCAAGTCTCCCAGCGGGGGCGTCGTGGTGCCGCAGGCCGTGCCGGCGGCCGCCCCGCCGCCGCCCCCGCCGCCTCAGCCCGCGCCCGCGGCGGCCTCCGAACCGCCGGCCGCAGAGGCCGCTGCCGGGCCCGAGCCGGCGACAGGCCTGGTCGACGTCACCTCGCCCATGGTGGGCACCTTCTACCGCGCCCCTTCGCCCGAGGCGGAGCCGTACGTGGAGGTCGGCGCGTCGGTCGCGGCGGGCGACGTGCTGTGCGTCATCGAGGCCATGAAGCTCATGAACGAGCTGGAGTGCGAAGTGAAGGGGCGGATCGTCGAGATCTGCGCCGACAACGCCGAGCCGGTCGACTACGGCCAGCTGCTCTTCCGCGTCGACCCCGCTTGACGCCCGGCCCGCGCCCCCGCACCGCCCGGAACGCATGTTCAGCAAGCTCCTGATCGCCAACCGCGGCGAGATCGCGCTCCGCATCGTGCGCGCGTGTCGCGAACTCGACATCGCCACCGTCGCCGTGCATTCGGAGGCCGACCAGGAGTCGCTCCACGTGCGGTTCGCCGACGAGGCGATATGCATCGGGCCCGCGCGCCCGGCCCAGTCCTACCTGAAGGTGACGCGGATCGTCGCCGCGGCCGAGATCACCGGGGCCGAGGCGGTGCACCCGGGCTACGGCTTCCTGGCCGAGAACGCCGAGTTCGCCGAGATCTGCCGCCGCTCGGACCTGGTGTTCGTGGGGCCGACACCCGACCAGATCCGCCGCATGGGCGACAAGGCCGTGGCCCGCGAAACGATGCGCGCCGCCGGCGTTCCGGTCGTGCCGGGTTCGGACGGCATCGTGGAGGACGAGGGCGAGGCGATCGCGATCGCCAGGGAGATCGGGTTTCCGATCATGATCAAGGCCGCGGCGGGCGGGGGCGGCAAGGGCATGCGCATTGCCGGGTACGACGGGTCGTTCCGGCGCAACTTCGCGGCGGCGCGGGCCGAGGCCGAGGCCGCCTTCGGCGACGGCGGCATGTACCTGGAGCGCTGCATCGAGCGGCCCCGGCACGTCGAGTTCCAGGTCTTCGGCGACAGGCATGGCCGCGTGGTGCACCTCGGAGAGCGCGATTGCTCGATTCAGCGCCGCCACCAGAAGCTGGTCGAGGAGGCGCCCTCGCCTGCGCTCACCCCGGAGCTGCGGGAGCGGATGGGCGAGGCCGCGGTGAAGGCCGCCGCAGCGATCGGCTACGAGGGCGCCGGCACGGTCGAGTTCCTGCTGGACCGCTCGGGCGAGTTCTTCTTCATCGAGATGAACACGCGCATCCAGGTCGAGCACCCCGTCACCGAGGCCACGACGGGCCTCGACCTGGTCAAGGAGCAGATCCGCGTCGCCGCAGGCGAGCCGCTCTCGTTTCCGCCGGGGGAACAGGAGCACCGGGGCCACGCCATCGAGTTCCGGATCAACGCCGAGGACCCGGCTCGCAACTTCGCGCCGTCGCCCGGGCTGGTCACGACCTTTCACCAGCCGGGCGGCCCGGGCGTCCGCGTCGACACCCACGTCTATTCGGGGTACCGCGTGCCGCCCTTCTACGACTCGCTCCTCGCCAAGCTGGTCGTCTGGGGCAACACCCGGGAAGAGGCGGTCGTGAGGGGGCGCGAGGCCCTGGAGTCGTTCGTCGTCGAGGGGGTCTCGACCACGATCGACTACCTGGCCCGGATCACGCGCGACGAGGAGTTCCGCTCGGGCGACGTGGACACCAGCTTCGTGCAGCGCCTGCAGGACAGACGGCGTTCCGGCGCCGGGCAGGCGTAGGACGCCAGGGCCCGTGCGAATACGCGTGTGCTTCGCGCCGGCCGAGGTGCGCGCCAGCGACGTCGAGGGGGCGAGCGCGGTCGTGATCGACGTGGTGCGCGCCACGTCCTGCATCGTCGAGGCCCTGGCCAACGGCGCCGAGGCGATCGTGCCGGTGGTTTCGGTCGACGAGGCGCTCCGGTTGCGCGACGTTGCCGCCAGCGACCGGGTGCTGCTGTGCGGGGAGCGGGGCGGTCTGCGGATCGATGGCTTCGATCTGGGCAATTCGCCCGCCGAGTTTGGGAGAGAGGTCGTCGTAGGCCGGCGACTCGTCATGACCACGACGAACGGCACGAAGGCCCTCGCCGCCGCGAAGGATGCCCACCGCGTCCTTCCGGCTTCCTTTCTCAACCTTGGCGCGGTCGCGGACGCGGTGCGCGGCGACCGCGCGGTGGTGGTGGTCTGCGCAGGCCGCGCGGGCCGCTTCGCCATCGACGACACGGTGTGCGCCGGCCACCTCGTGCGGCGTGTCCTGGACGGCCTCGGCGGGCCCGTTGCGCTCGACGAGCGGGCGCGGGCCGCGGTCGATCTCGCCGGCCTGCACCCCGTGTCGGCCGAGATGCTGGCGCGCACGGAGGCGGGCCGGGCGCTCGTGGACGTGGGGCTTGGCGGCGACCTGGCACTGTGCGCCAGCGCCGACAGGCATAAGATTGTACCCATGATGCGAGATGGAATCATTGCCGTCCCGCGCCCCTGAGGCGCCCGTGGCAAAGTTGCGCGCACGCGGGGGCGGGGAGCGCGGCGGGACGGGTCGCGCCACCGCGCGAAGGGCCGCGAAGAAGCCGCCGCGGGGACCGGGCGCCCAGGGCGACAGGGGTGACGCCGGTCGCACGGTCGCCTTTCTGCTCGTCATCCTCGCGTTCCTGATCGCCGCCGCGCTCTTCCCGATCGACCTTCTGGGCTCGCGCATCGCAGGGTTCTTCCCCGCGGACAATCCCGTGGGCGCCCTCGGCGAGGTCATCGACCGGTTCCTGCTGACGTGGCTCGGGCTCGGAGCCGCCGCCGTGCCGCTGGGACTCGTGGCGGGCGCGGCGTCGATCGCGGCCTGGTGGTCGTCCGAGGTCCGGCGGGTGCTCTGGATCTTGGCCTGCGCGTTTGCGCTGCTCCTGCCCGTGGGCGCGTTCCTCGCAGGCGGCAGCGAGACCGGGGTCGGCTTCGTCGGCGAGTTCGTCGGCGAGCCGCTGCGGCGCGCAACGGGGTGGCTGGGCGCGTGGATGCTCTTCGGGACGGCGGTGGTGCTGACCTCGATCGCGGCGTTCCGCGTGAACCCGCTGTCGCTGCCGACTGTGGCGCTCGGATCCGCTTCGCGCGGGGCGGGGCGGGGTCTGCGCCGCGCCGGGGGCGCCGCCCGGGACTGGTGGGGCGGCCGCGCGGAGCGGAGGAGCGCCGCACGTGCCAGGCGGGAAGCCAGGCAGAGTGCGGCGGCGGAGCGGGCGAAGGCGCGCAGACGGCCCTTCGGCGGCGCGCTGGCCCCGGGGGAGCGGCGCCGCCGGGGCGAGGAGGGGGCGGGCGACGATTTGGGCGCGGCGGCGGAGGCGGGCGGGGGCCTGGAGGGCGCGGAGGCCGAGGGGGAGGAGGCGTGGGCCGCCGGGACTGCGGACGGGCGCGCCGGCGCCGGCGAGATTGCGGCGACGCGGGCGGCCGACGGGGAAGGCCCCTGGGCCGCCGGAGATGTGGACGGCGGCGCCGGGGTCGGCGACGCGGCGGCTGGGCCGGGTGCGGCGCCCGAGCGCGTGGGCGCCGGCGCAGATGCCGCCGCCGTGGCGGCCGCCGCCGCCCCCGCCGCCCCAGGGCACGCCCAGGGCGACGCCCCGTGCCCGCCGCTGGATCTGCTGACCGCGCCCGCCCGCGAGAACCGCTTCGGCATGGAGCGCGAGCTGGACCGGCTGGGGCGCGTTCTTGTCAACACGCTGCAGACCTTCAACATCAAGTGCAGCATGGCGGGACGGACGACCGGCCCCGCGGTCACGCAGTACGAGGTGGTGCCCGAGCCGGGCGTGAAGGTCAACCGGATCGCCAACCTGGACGCCGATCTGGCGCTGGCGATGCGGGCACGCAGCGTCAGGATCGTCGCGCCGATCCCGGGCAAGGGGGCCATCGGCGTCGAGATCCCCAACCCGCGGCCCGAGATCGTGCGGATTCGCGAGATTCTCGAGGCGCCAGCCTTTGAGCGCTCGCGGGGCGCGCTTCCGCTGGGCATGGGCAAGGACCTGACCGGCGACGCCTACGTGACGGACCTGGCGAAGATGCCCCACGCGCTGATCGCGGGCGCGACCGGTTCGGGCAAGTCGGTGTGCCTGAACACGATCATCACCAGCCTGGTCTACCGGCACGGACCCGACCGGCTCCGGCTTCTGCTGATCGACCCCAAGATGGTCGAGCTCTCGGCCTACGCCGAACTGCCGCACCTGCGCCATCCGGTGGTCACGGACCCCAAGGACGCCGCCGGGGTTCTCAAGTGGGCGGTCATGGAGATGGAGCGCCGCTACATGCTGCTGAGCGCGAACGGGGTGCGGTCGCTCAAGGAGTTCAACGAGCGAGTGGAGAAGGGGGTCGAGCTGGGCCTGCCCGAGCCCGACGGTCCCGAAGAGGACGAGGACCGCTGGCGCTACAAGGCCGGGCCGCTCCCCTGGATCGTGGTGGTCGTGGACGAGCTCGCCGACCTGATGATGACGGTGCAGGCAGAGGTGGAGAAGCCGCTAACGCAGCTGGCCCAGAAGGCCCGCGCGATCGGGATACACCTGCTTGTGGCGACGCAGAGGCCAAGCGTGAACGTCATCACCGGGCTGATCAAGGCGAACTTTCCCTGCAGGATTGCCTTCAGAGTCGCGTCGAAGACCGATTCAAGGACCATACTTGACCAAAACGGCGCAGACTCGCTTCTAGGCTATGGAGACATGCTGTTTCTGCCGCCGGGCCGCAGCGAGCCGGTGCGGATGCAGGGAGCGTTCATCTCGACCGAGGAGACCGAGGCGCTCATGGGCTGGTATCGCGCGCAGGCCGACACGATGGAGGGTCTGAAGGCGCGGGTGAAGTCGGACGAGGGCGACATTCTCGAAGAGCTGAAGGCGATGGAGGAGGACGGCGACGGAGGGGGACGGGGCGAGGGATGGGGCGACTGGGACGAGCTCTTCCGCGAGGCGGCCGAGGCGTGCATCCAGCAGGGGGTCGGATCGACTTCGCTGTTGCAGCGCCGGCTGCGGATCGGGTATGGGCGTGCGGCCCGGATCGTCGATCAGCTGCACGATGCCGGGGTGCTGGGTCCGCCGGACGGGTCGAAGCCCCGCGAAGTGCTGCTCGATCAACAGGGGCTGGACGAGGTGTGTCCGTCGTGAGGCGGGGGCGGGGGGGCTGGCGGGGTCTGCGGGGTCTGGGGGGTCCGCGGGGTCTGGGGGGTCTGCGGAGCCTGCGGAGTCGGCTGGGTTTGCGGGGTCTGCTCGGGGGCTTTGCGGTTGGCCTCTGTGTGGCGGCGTTCGGGCCCGAGGGGGCGGCGGCCCAGGCGCCGGTTGGCGCGATCGAGGCGGCGGCCGAGCTGTACCGGGACGTCGGCGCCCTGTGTGCCGACTTCGAGCAGGCGATCGAGGTGCGCCTGGCGCGCCGGACCATCGAGAGCGCCGGGCGGATGTGCCAGCAGCGTCCGAACCTGTTCTCCATGCGCTTCACGGATCCCGACGGCGACATGGTGATTTCGGACGGGGCATTCTTCTGGGTCTACTATCCGAGCATCGACGAGGCGCAGGTCAACCGCTACCCGTTGGCGGACGGGCCCGGGGGGCGGGACTTCCTGCGCGAGCTGCTCGACGATCCCGGGGTCAAGTACGTGGCCGAAGAGGGGGGGATCGAGAGCGTGGCGGGACGCGACTGCCGGGTTGTGACGCTGACTCCGCGCGCGGACGCGGCCTACGACAGGGCGCGCCTCTGGGTGGACGCGGAGCGTCATGTGATCCGTCGGCTCGAGCTCCACGAAAAGAACGGGAACGTGCGCACAGTCACGCTGCACCGCGTCGATCTGGCGCCTGCGATCGATCCCGGGACGTTCGTGTTCGAGGTGCCGGCGGGGGCGCGGGTCCGCGGAGGGGGCGGAGGGCCCGGAGGGGGCGGACAGCCCGGAGGGGGCGGATGAGGCTTCGCACGAGGGACCTGCCGGTCTTTCCGGTCAGTGCCGGGCCGGTGCGGCCGGACGTGCGCCCCGACGTGCGCGCGGTCGATCCGCGCTCGTTCGCGATCGGCCCCGAGGACGGGCCGCGCCTTGGGCTGGTCACCCTGGGGTGCGACAAGAACACCGTCGATTCCGAGCACATGATGGCCGCGCTGGCGGCGTCCGGGGCCAGGGTGACGAGCGACGTCGAGGACGCCGAGGTGGTGGTGGTGAACACCTGCGGCTTTATAGACGCGGCCAAGGAGCAGTCCGTCGACACGATTCTGAGCGCGTGCGAGCTCAAGGCGCGCGGGCAGGTGACGGCGGTGGTGGCCGTCGGCTGCATGGTGCAGCGCTACCGGGCCGAGATGGAGACGGAGATCCCCGAGGTGGATCTGTTTCTCGGCATTGCCGAGATGGGGCGTC
Organism: Longimicrobiales bacterium; assembly: GCA_965221535.1. Classification (GTDB taxonomy): domain Bacteria; phylum Gemmatimonadota; class Gemmatimonadetes; order Longimicrobiales; family Gaopeijiaceae; genus Bin94. The sequence goes on from OZ244894.1 coordinate 1,617,946, forward strand.
TGGTGCCGGAGCTGCGCGCGCGGGGACTGATCGGCGACGCGTTCGTTCCCAACATGGAGCGGCCGCTGCGCATTCTGACCTCCGAGACGCCGCACGTGTCGTACCTGAAGGTGAGCGAGGGCTGCGACCACCGCTGCGCCTTCTGCGCCATCCCCCACATGCGCGGACTCCACCGCTCGGCGGACCTGGACGCGCTGGTGGCCGAGGCCCGCGCGCTGGGCGAGCAGGGGGTGCGCGAGCTGAACGTGGTCTCGCAGGACACCACCTGGTACGGCCGCGACCTCAGGCGCCGCGACCGCTCCGCCCCGCTGCTCCCCGACCTGCTCGAGGCGCTTGTGGAGGGGACCGGCGTGGACTGGTACCGGCTGCTCTACATGTACCCGTCGGGGATCACGCCGGGGCTGGTGCGGCTGATCGCGCGCGAGCCGCGGCTGATTCCCTATCTGGACATGCCGCTGCAGCACGGAAGCGACGCGGTTCTGGCACGCATGCGGCGGCCCGAGCGACAGGCCACGGTGCGAGAGCGCGTGCGCTGGCTGCGGGACGAGATCGACGACCTCACGCTGCGCACCACCGTGATCGTGGGCTTCCCGGGCGAGACCGACGACGACGTGGACGTCATGATGGACTTCCTCGACGAGATCCGCTTCGACCGGGTGGGCGCCTTCGCCTACTCGATCGAGGAGGGCACGGCGGCCGCGGAGATGCCCGACCAGGTGCCCGAGGCGGTCAAGGCCGAGCGGCTCGAGCGGGTCATGGAGCGTCAGCGCGACCTCTCGCTCGAATCGAACCTGGCGCGCGTGGGCACTCGCGCGTCGCTGCTCGTCGACGAGCTCACGCCGGGCGAGGCGGGCCACGAGGCGGTCGGGCGCACCCAGGGCCAGGCGATCGAGGTGGACGGACAGACGCTGCTGACCTCGGCGGGAGCGGCGCGACCGGGCGACATCGTCGAGGTGGAGATCGTGGAGGCGGAAGACTACGACCTGTTCGGGAGGGTGATCGATGGTTGAGCGCGGGCCGCGGCGGGTGCGCATCGGCGTCATCGGGGCGGGGGCCACGAGCCAGCTGATGCACCTTCCAATTCTTTCCGAGCGCGCCGACGTGGAGGTGGCCGCGATCTCGGACCTGGACGCGGTCAAGGGCCGGACCGTGGCCGAGCGCTTCGGCGTGCCGCGCGTGCTGAGCGACGACGAGCTGATCGCCGACGACGAGATCGAGGGCGTGGTGGTCTGCGCGCCCAGCTTCCTGCACGAGAGCTTCGCGGCTTCGTGCATGGAGGCCGGAAAGCACGTGCTGGTCGAGCGTCCGCTGGCGCTTTCGCCCGGCGGGGCGCGCCACCTGCTCGAAGTCGCGCGGACCACGGGCAGGGGGGTGGTGCCGGGGCTGTCGCACCGCTATCAGGCCAACGCGCGGGCGCTGCGCTCCGCGATCGCCGAGGGTGCGCTGGGCGAGATCGGCGCCGCGAGGGTGACCTGGCTGAACCGCGCCGCGCGTCGCCCCAGGACGGGGTGGCGGCGGCGCGCGCTGGAATCGGGCGGCGGCGCGTTGATGGACCTGGGGGTCCCCGCGCTGGATTTGGCGCTCTGGGTGCTCGGGCATCCCGAGATCGCGCGCATCACCGCGACCACCGGCGGCGACGGGTTCGACGTCGAGGAGGAGGCGCACATCCACGCGGTAACCCGCGACGGCGTGGCCGTGACGCTCGCGGCCAGCTGGCGCCTGCACGCGCCCGAGGACCGCCACCGGCTCTGGGCGCTGGGCTCGGAGGGCAGCGCGCGCCTGTCGCCGCTGGCGATCTACAAGCAGATCGGCGGACGCACCGTCGACGTCACCCCCCGCCAGCCCACGCCGCGCGGCGGCGAAGACCACTTCACCAACGGCTACCGCCGCCTGCTCGACGAATTCGTGCGGGTCGTCGCGGGAACCGCCGCCGCCCGGCCCCCCGCCGACCAGGTCGCGCTGATGGCGCTCGTCGAGGCCGCCTACGAGTCGGCGCAGGAGGGTCGCGAAGTCCGGCTTTCCTGATGGCGCAGAGCGGCGCTGCGACCGGACGGCTAGTCCTAGCCGCCGTCTCGGGCCTCGCGATCGGCGCCACCTTCTCGCCCCACGGCGGCCCCGTGCTGCCGTTCCTGGCCTTCGCCCCGCTCGCGGCGGCGCTCTCCGGCACGGCGCGCGACGCCCAGTCGCCCCCGCTGGCCCCCTTTGCGCTCGGCTTCGCGGCTGCCGTCGTCGCGCATGGGATCGGGCTCTACTGGATGGTCCCGTCGCTCTCGTGGCGAACGCCGCTCGCCGTTCCCACCTACCTGCTCGTCCTGCTTCTGATCGGCGTCGTTGCGGGCGCAGCGTGCGGCGCCGCCCTGACCCTGCACATCAGAAGGGGATGGCCGCTGGCGCTCGCGCTCGCCTCGTGCTGGACCGGCTTCGAGTGGCTCGCCGCACGGGTGCCCTGGGTTCCCTACGCCTGGCTCAACGCGGGCAGCTCGCTGGCCTGGCACCCGGCGCTGGCCGCCGGCGCCGAGGTGCTCGGGGCTCGCTTCCTGACCTTCTGGACGGTGTCGGCGGGGGCGCTTGCGGCCACCGTGCCCGCGTTGCTCGCCTCGCGCGGGGCCGCCTCGCGCGGGACCGGGTCGCGCCCCGGCCGGCGTCCCCCGCTCGGGTTCTTCGCTCCGGGCACGTCGGAGTCGCGTCCCCCGGCGCCCCGGACCATTGCCCTCGCCGCCATCCTGCTGGCCCTTCCCGCGCTTGCCGGCGCCATCCGCCAGGCCCGCCTCGACGCCGCGCCGAACACGGCCCCCGCAGCGCGCATCGCCGTCGTGCAGCCCGGACGCGCCGGGGGGGGCCTTGATCGCTGGCTGGGACCGCTCCAGCGGCAGTTCGACGCCCGGCCGTTCGACGCGGCGGCCTTCCCCGAGCGATTCCTCGCGGTCCCGGGCCCCGACCTCGCCCGGTTCGCCAACGCGCTCGGCACCGACGTCCTGATCGGCGCACTCGACGCCCAGCCGCTCGCCGACAGCCCCGACACGCTGTGGTACAACGCCGCCTTCGTGCAGCCCCCCAACGCCCCGCCGCCGCCGCCCCACCGCAAGGCCCGCCTGGTGCCGGGACTCGAAGCCACGGGCGTCTGGCCGGCCACAGGTCGCCCGCTCCCCACCGACGGCTACGCCGCGGGCAACGACCCCCGTCCGCTGAATGTGGGCGGTCGCCGCGCCGGGGTCCTGATCTGCTACGATTCCGCATTCGAGGCCGACGCCCGGGCCCTCGCCCGCGCAGGCGCCGAGTGGCTCGCGGTCATCTCCAACGACGACTGGCTCGACCCCGCCGAGCCCTTCCGCACCACCTGGGCGTACTGGCAGCACGCCACGCACGCACGCCTTCGCGCGATCGAGAACCGAGTGTCGGTGATTCAGGTCGGCGCGACCGGCTACAGCTTCGCTGTGTCTCCAGCGGGCCGGGGGGCGCCCCATGCGCTCGAACCCGGCGTGGAGGGCGTCGCGGTCCTCCCGGCGGCGCCCCGGCGCGGGGCCACGCTCTTCACGCGCACCGGCGACCTCCTTGGCCTGCTCTGCTTCGCCGTTCTCGCGGCCGGGGCCGTTGGCGGCGCCATGCCGACCCGTCGCCCGCGCCGCCGGGCGGCGTCGCCGTCGGCGTTCACCGGGGACGGGCGGTCGGCTACATTGTTGGGCTGACAAGTCCGCCGCCCGAACGCCGCAAGGAGCGCCACCATCGATCCCCGCCTCGCCCGACGCCTCGACGAAGTCGAAGAGCGCTTCCGCGCCATCGAGCGCGAGCTGGCGCGGCCCGAGGTGCTGCGCGACCCCCGCCGTCTGCGCGACCTGGGGCAGGAGCGGGCCGGTCTGGAGGCCGCGGTCCTCGCGGGGAGAGCGGTGGTGGCGCTCGAAGCCGAGCTCGGGGGCGCGCGCGAGATCCTCGCCGAGTCGAGCGATCCCGAGATGCAGGAGCTGGCCCAGGAGGAGATCGCCGACCTGGAGGGGCGGCTGACCGGCGAGGCCGCCAAGCTGCGCGGGGCGCTGGCGCCGCCGGACCCGATGGAGGACCGGCCGGCTGTGGTCGAGATACGCGCCGGGACGGGGGGCGACGAGGCGGGACTCTTCGGCGCCGACCTGATGCGCATGTACCGCAGGCTCGCCGAGCGGTGCGGCTGGTCGGTCGATCTGGCCAGCGTGTCCGAAGGGATCCCGGGGTCGATCAAGGAGGCGATCTTCACCGTGCGGGGGAAGGGGGCCTACGGGCGCCTCCGGTACGAGTCCGGCGTCCACCGCGTGCAGCGCGTGCCGGAAACCGAGAGCCAGGGCCGCATTCACACGTCGGCGGCCTCGGTGGCCGTGCTGCCCGAAGCCGACGAGGTGGACATCGCCATCGACCCGGCCGACCTGCGCATCGACGTCTTCCGCTCGTCGGGTCCCGGCGGCCAGTCGGTCAACACCACCGACTCGGCGGTGCGCATCACCCACCTCCCGACCGACCTCGTCGTCACCTGCCAGGACGAGAAGTCGCAGCACAAGAACAAGGCCAAGGCCATGAAGGTGCTGCGCTCGCGCCTGCTCGACCAGGAGGTTGCGGCCCGCGAGGCGGAGCGCGCGGCGGCGCGCAGGTCCCAGATCGGATCCGGCGACCGCTCGGCCAAGATCCGCACCTACAACTTCCCGCAGAACCGGGTCACCGACCACCGGATCGGCCTCTCCCTGTACCGCCTGGGCGACGTCCTCGACGGCGACCTCGACGAGCTCGTGGCCGCGCTTCGCCTGGCCAGGGACGAGGAGCGCCTCGGCCCGGACCCGGGGCGGCCTTGACGCGCTCGCCCTCGGCCGCGCCCCGTCACAGGTCGCCCGAAGGTGTGGCCGAGCGACGGTGGGCGGTCATGGAGGTCGCCCGCTGGAGCGGCGACTATCTTGGCGGCAAGGGGGTCGAGGACGGACGCCTGAACGCCGAGTTCCTGCTGGCCCACGTGCTCGGGATCGACCGCCTGCGGCTCTACCTCGACTTCGACCGGCCGCTTTCCGACGCCGAGCTGGCCGTCTACCGCCCCCTGCTGCGCCGCCGGGCGGCGCGCGAGCCGCTGCAGTACCTGCTCGGGTCGGCGCCGTTCCGCAGCCTCGAACTGGGCGTCGACCCCCGCGTCGCCATACCGCGCCCCGAGACCGAGTACCTGCTCGACGTGCTGGCCCGGGTCGCCGGCCCGGACCGGGTGTTCGAGTCCGCCCTCGACGTGGGCACGGGTTCGGGGGCCATCGCGATCGCACTGGCCGCCGAGGGGCTGGCCCGGTCCGTCACCGCCACCGAGCTGTCCGCCGACGCCCTCGAGGTCGCGCGCCGGAACGCGGGGGCGTGCGGCCAGAGCGCGATCGACTTCCGCCGGGGCTCGTTGCTCGATCCGGTCGATGGCCTCACCTTCGATCTCGTGCTGTCCAACCCGCCGTACCTGAGCGAGGCGGAGTGGCGCCGGACCGAACCCGAGGTGCGCGAGTGGGAGCCGCGCGGCGCCATGGTGGCCGGGCAGGGGGGGCTGGCCGTCGTCGGTGCGCTTGTGGCGGGGGCGGCGCCGGCATTGCAGCCGGACGGGTGGTTCGGGGTGGAGGTGGGCTGCGGCCAGGGAGATGCCGTGGCCGGCCTCCTCGACGATGCGGGGCGGTTTCGGTCCATCCAGGTGCATGAGGACCTTTCCGGGCGCCCGCGCTATGTTCTTGCACGGAGGTGTTGAAGCATGACCGACATTGACGAGCTGGCCCAGTCCCTGGGACGCGCCCTGGGGCAGACGCCGGAGTACCGGACCCTTGCCCGGGCCAGGGAGAGCGCGGACGACGACCGGCGCATCGCGGAGCTGACCAACGAGCTGCAACGCGCCGAGGCGACGCTGCAGTCCGCGATTCGGGAGGGAAGGGAGCCCGAGCAGGCCGACGTGGAGGGGTACGAGGCGCTGCTGGGCCGCCTGCAGGCCCTGTCGGTCTACCAAAGCCTCGTGGCGGCGCAGACCAACTTCGACAAGACCATGCTCAGAGTGAACGCGGCCATCGAGAAGGGCATGCTCGAAGGCGCCCGCTCCAGCATCATCCTCACTTCATGAACGACCAGTGAACCCCGGCAGCGACCGGTCCCGGCCTCCCGCCGCGCCCGCGAGGCCAAGGGGGATCAGCGGCCTGAGGGCCCCGGTCTATCGCATCATCGAGCCCGTCACCCAATGGCTCGTGCGCCGCGGCGTCCATCCGAACGCAATCACGATTCTGGGCTTTCTCGTCACCGTGGGGGCCGCGGTCATGTACTCGCGCGACCATGTGCGCACGGCGGGGTTCATGGTTCTGTTCGGCGGGCTCTGCGACGTCTTCGACGGTCGGGTCGCCCGCGTGTCCGGTCTCGCGTCCAAGTTCGGCGCCTTCTTCGACTCGACGCTGGACCGGATCTCGGAAATCGCGATGTACATCGGCCTGATGACGCTCTACAACGCCTACCAGCTCGAGTCCGTCGACGTGTGGATGATGTACGTCATTCCGCTCGCAATGGGTGGCTCGCTCATGGTGAGCTACACGCGGGCCAAGGCCGAGTCGCTCTCGTTCGACTGCTCGGTGGGGCTCATGCAGAGGGGCGAGCGCATTGTGCTGCTGGGCCTTGGATCGCTCGTGTTCGGCCTCGCCTGGAACGGGATGGTCCTGACTTCCATTATCGTGATTGTCGCGGTACTGACCAACGCCACCGCCGTGCAGCGCATGTTCTGGGTGTACAGGCACGGCAGCGGCGTTCCCCTTGACGACGGCGGCCCGACCGCCGGAAACGGCGGCTCGACCGCCGGAAAGAGCTAGCCACAGTGGACCAGCCTCCCACAATCTCGTCGTCGCGCGGGCGCGTCGGCGTTCTGCTTCCCGGCCTGGGCGCGGTCGCCACCACGGTGGTGGCCGGCGTCGAGGCGGTCAGGCGCGGCCTGGCGCAGCCCTTCGGCAGCCTGACGCAGATGAACACCATTCGCCTGGGCAAGCGCACCGACGAGCGCACGCCGCTCATCAAGGACTTCGTCGACCTCGCGGGGCTCGACCAGCTGGTCTTCGGCGCGTGGGACCCCATTCCGGACGACGCCTTCGACAGCGCCGTCAACGCCGGCGTCCTCGACCGCACGCGGCACCTGGATCCGATCCAGGACTTCCTGAAGTCGGTGAAGCCCATGTCGGCGGTCTTCGACACCGAATACGTCAAGCGGCTCGACGGGCCCAACCGGAAGCGGGCAGGGAACCGCATGGAGCTCGCCGAGGCGGTGCGCGAGGACATCCGCCGCTTCAAGGCCGACCACGGCTGCGAGCGCGCCGTGATGATCTGGTGCGGCTCGACCGAGGTGTTCCAGCGCGCGGGGCCGGCGCACGCCACCGCCGAGGCGTTCGAGCAGGCGATGCGCGACGACGACCCCGCGATCGCGCCCAGCATGATCTACGCGTGGGCGGCGATCATGGAGGGGGTGCCCTACGCCAACGGCGCACCCAACCTGTCGGCGGACGTGCCCGCGCTGGAGGAGCTGGCCCACGATCGCGGCGTGCCGATCGCCGGGAAGGACTTCAAGACCGGCCAGACGCTCATGAAGACGATTCTGGCGCCGGGGCTGAAGGCGAGGATGCTGGGGGTCAGCGGCTGGTTCAGCACCAACATCCTGGGCAACCGCGACGGCGAGGTTCTCGACGACCCCGAGTCCTTCAAAACCAAGGAGGAGTCCAAGCTGGGCGTGCTCGAGTACATCCTGCAGCCCGACATGTACCCCGAGCTGTACGGCAAGCTGTACCACAAGGTCCGCATCAACTACTACCCCCCCCGGGGGGACGACAAGGAAGGGTGGGACAACCTCGACATCTTCGGATGGCTGGGGTATCCCATGCAGATCAAGGTGGACTTCCTGTGCCGCGACTCGATCCTGGCCGCCCCGATCGTCCTGGATCTGGCGCTCTTCCTGGATCTGGCCGGGCGCGCGCGCATGGGAGGCATCCAGGAATGGCTGTCCTTCTACTTCAAAAGCCCGCACACGCCCGAGGGCCTCTACCCTGAGCACGACCTCTTCATCCAGCATCGGAAGCTGAAGAACACCCTTCGGTGGCTGGCGGGCGAGGAGCAGATCACGCACCTGGGCCGGGAGTACTACGAATAGCCGGGCCTCGTCGGCGCCGGGGCCGGTTCATCGTCCTGGAGGGCGCCGAGGGCGTGGGCAAGACCACCCAGACTGGGCTGCTCGCGCGCTGCCTGGAGGAAGCGGGACTGCCCCCGGTCATTGCCCGCGAGCCGGGGGGGACGCCGGTCGGCGAAGGAATCCGCCGCCTGCTGCTGGACGGCGGCCAGGGGTCCGTTTCGCGCGAAGCCGAGCTACTGCTCATCCTGGCCGCGCGGGCGTCGGTGGTGCGCGAGGTGGTGGAGCCGGCGCTGGCGGCGGGCCGGTGGGTTCTGTCCGACCGCTTCGACCTGAGCTCGTTCGCCTACCAGGGCTACGGCAGAGGCATCGGCGCCGATGTGGTGAGGCGTCTGAACGAGTACGCAACGGGCGGCCTCGCGCCCGACCTCTACGTGGTGCTGGATCTGGCCGTCGAGGAGGGAATGGCCCGGCAGGCGCGCGCGGCCAAGCCCCTCGACCGCTTCGAGGCCGAGGATGCGAACTTTCGACGAGCGGTGCGCAATGGGTATCTTGAACTGGCCCGATCCATGGAGCGGGCCGTGCTCGTGGCCGCCGACGGGAGTCCAGCGGAAGTCCATGGGCGGATCCGCCGCGAGGTTGCGGCCCGGTTCCCAGGAACTTTTGGGGGCGCCGGGGTTTAGGGGGACTGTTCCTTCGGGGCTGCCGGCATGGGCCGGCCGGGCAAGGGAGTGCGCATGACTAGAACCAGAGCTGTGCTGGTGCCGGCGCTGATCGTGGTCTTCGCGGTCGCGAGCGGAGGCTGGCTGCTCCAGCGCGGCGTCGGCATGCGCGCCAACGTCTACGTGCACGCCCGGGTTTTCGAAGAGGTCGTGGAACGCATCGAGGGCCACTTCGTTGGAGAAGTGGACGTGGACGACCTGTACGAGGCCGCAATCACCGGCGTCGTGGATCATCTGGGCGACCCCAATTCCCAGTTCCTGCCCGCGGCGAGGTGGGAGGACGAGCGCATACGGACGCAGGGCGAGTACGGCGGCGTCGGCCTGGAGGTGGCCGACCGCGACGGCTACATCACCATCGTGGCCCCCATCCCGGGGACGCCCGGCGCGAGGGCGGGGCTCAGGCCCGGCGACCGGATCGTCGAGGTGGACGGCAGGTCGGTGGACGGCTGGGTGACGGACCAGGCGGTGGACCTGCTGCGCGGCAGGCCGGGCACGACGGTGCGGATGGGCATTCGGCGCCCGGGGGCCGATGCGGTCATTCACTTCGACGTGACCCGCGCGCAGATCCACGTCCCTTCGGTTCCCTTCGCGTCGATGCTCGACGACGGCGTGGGATACGTGCCGCTCCTCGTCTTCAACCGCACCACCACCACCGAAGTGCGCGCCGCCATCGATTCGCTGGCGGCCGAAGGCATGACCTCGCTCGTCCTCGATCTGCGCCGCAACCGGGGCGGTCTGCTCACCGAAGGGGTCGGGCTGACGGACCTCTTCCTCGATCCCGGCATGGACATCGTCGAGATCAGGAGCCGCGCCTCGGTGCCCGAGAAGTACGCCGCCACGGCGAGCCAGGCCTATCCGGAGCTGCCGGTCGTCGTGCTCGTGGGGTACGGCAGCGCGTCCGCCGCCGAGATCGTGGCCGGCGCGCTTCAGGACCACGACAGGGCGCTGCTGATCGGCTCCACCACCTACGGCAAGGGGTCGGTCCAGTCGCTCTTTCCCCTGTCCGGCGGCAATGTGCTCAAGCTCACCACCGCCCGGTGGTTCACGCCGTCGGGGCGCTCCATCGAGATGGACGCGGCGGATCAGGCTGCCAGGAGGGACCGCGGCGCGCTCACCGTGCGGGGCGACATGGCCGAGCTGGAGGACCTGTCGGACAAGCCCGAGTTCAGGTCCGCTGGGGGGAGGCTCGTGCGCGGGGGCGGGGGGATCGTGCCCGACCTCTGGGTCGTGCAGGACATGCTGGGGGCGATCGAACGCGACGCGTTCGCGAAGATTCTGGCTTCGGGCGGCGCGTTCGTGACCGCCCTTCAGGGCTGGGCGGTGGGCTACCTTCAGGCGAATCCCGACCTGGGCCGCGACTTTCGCATAACCGAGGCGGATGTGGCCGACTTCCGCGCGGCGCTCGAGGAACGCGGGGCCGAAATCGCCATGGAGGACCTGCAGCGCGCCCGGCGGTCGGTGATCCTCCTCATGGAGAGCGAGGTGGCCCTGCAGGCGTGGGGTGACGGGGGCCGCTTCGAGCGCGTCGCGGAAACGGATGTTCCCCTGCGCCGCGCGGTGGAGCTGCTCGCCCAGTCGGCGAACCAGCGGGAACTCTTTCTGCGGGCGGGGTCGCCGCTGGAAGACGCCGACGCGCGTCCCGCGGGCGAGGTTCCCGGGGCGGGGGCCGGTGCCGCGGGGGTTGGCGCGGCGGCAGATGGCGCCGCAGGGGGCGGCTCGCGCCGCTGAGCGTGCGGTCCGGCCGCGCTCCGGATGCGGCCTGGCCCCGGCCCTGCGCTTCCCGAGCCGAAATCTGGCCCGTTCAGCCATGGATGCGCCCCCGTGATCGTTGCACAATGATGTCGACGGTTCGGTGCCACGTTTGGGGCGAGGATGGCGAAATGGTCGGCGCATGTTCATAGATTCGGTCACGATCGAGGTGCGCGCGGGCGACGGCGGCTCGGGCGCCGAGGCGTTCCGGCGGGAGAAGGGCGTGCCGCACGGGGGTCCTGCGGGGGGCGACGGGGGGCGGGGCGGCGACGTGCGGCTGGTGGTGGATGCGGGGCTGACGACGCTGAGCGACTTCCGCTACCGTCGCCACCACCGCGCCCCGAGGGGAATGCACGGCGAGGGGTCGAACCGCACGGGTCGAAGCGGCGAGGATCTTGAGCTGAGGGTGCCGCCGGGGACGATCGCGCTGGACGACGGCAGCGACGAACCGCTGGGCGAGCTCGTGGCGCCGGGCGAGATGCTGGTGGTGGCGCGGGGCGGAAGGGGGGGCAGGGGCAACGCCCGCTTCGCCTCGGCCACGCGTCAGGCGCCCCGGCGCTGGGAGCCGGGCGAAGCGGGCGAGGCGCGGGTCGTTCGCCTCGAGCTGAAGCTCCTCGCGGACATCGGTCTGGTGGGCGCGCCCAACGCCGGGAAGTCCACGCTGCTCTCCCGGATCAGCCGCGCCCGGCCCAAGATCGCGGCCTACCCGTTCACCACGCTGACGCCGAACCTGGGCGTGGTGGAGCTGCCGGACCATCGCTCCTTCGTCGTCGCCGACATCCCCGGCCTCATCGAAGGCGCGCACGAGGGCAGGGGTCTCGGCCATCGCTTCCTCCGCCACATCGAGCGCACTCGGGCGCTCGCGATCTTGCTGCCGGTGGACGCGGACGACCCGGCCGCGGAGCTGGCGGGGCTTCGCCGCGAATTGGAGGAGTACTCGCCCGGGCTCGCGTCGCTTCCCTGGGCCGTGGTGCTCTCCAAGACCGACCTGCTCGCGCCGGGCGAGGCGCAGCCCGCGGTGGAGGCCGCCGGCGCCTGGGACAGCTACCCGGTCAGCGCGGTAACGGGCAGCGGACTTGATCGGTTCCTGGAGGGGTGCTGGCGCCAGCTCCGGGCCGCCCGTCGGCTGGAGGAGGAAGCGGAGGCGGCCCCGTGAGCGAGACGCGCAACCTTGTCGACGCGCTTGCGCTGCAGGGACTTCCCGGCATCGGTCCGGCCCGCTTCCGCGCGCTGGTGGACGCTCTGGGCAGCCCCGCGGCCGTGCTGGCCGCCTCGGCGGACGAGGTCGCCGCTCGGGCGGGATCGTCGGCGGGAGGGGCGGGACGCGGTCTCGTGCGGACGCTGAAGCGCGGCGCGAGCGGCACGGCGGCCCGGTCCGACGCGTTCCGCCGCGCGCGCGAGGTGCAGAAGGCGTGCGCACGGGTGGGCATCGCCGCGGTCGTGTACGGCGCCAGGGGCTACCCGGCCCAGCTCCGCCACCTCAACGATCCGCCGCCCGTGCTGTTCGCGCTGGGCCGGACCGAGCTGCTGCAGGGCCCGTGCGCGGCGATCGTTGGGTCGCGGCGCGCCACCGCGTACGGGCGCCGGGTCGCGAGGGGCCTGGGCGCGTCCTGGGCGGGGCAGGGGTGGTGCGTGGTCTCGGGCATGGCCATGGGGATCGACGCGGAGGCGCACCGGGGCGCCCTGCCGGGTCCCACCGCCGCCGTGCTGGGTTCGGGGGTGGACGTGGCGTCGCCCCCGCGCAACCGGGCGCTGTACCGGAAGATCGTCGAGCAGGGGGTGGTGGTGTCGGAGTTCGCGCCCGGCGTCCGTGCCGAAGCGCATCACTTTCCGCGGCGAAACCGCATCATCGCGGCGCTGGCGAGCGACGTGACCATCGTCGAGGCGACGCTCAGGAGCGGCGCGCTGATCACCGCCGAAGTCGCGCTGGACCTGGGTCGCGAGGTGCACGCGGTGCCGGGCCCGATCGACCGTCCGAACAGCGAGGGGACCAACCGCCTGATCGCCGACGGCGCGACGATCGTTGCGGAGGTCGGACCGGCGGGCCGCGCGCAGGACGCCGTCGCGCTCCCCGACGAGCCCCGCCTGCGCGAGCTGCTCCTGGCGCTTCCGCCGTCGCCGGTCACGGTCGATCAGGCGGCGCAACTGGCGGGGCTCGACCCCGGCGAGGCAGGCCCGCTCATCACGATCCTCGAGATCAGGGGCCACCTCACCCCCACTCGCGACGGCCGCGTGATGCGCACGCCGGGACGGGGCAGCATGGTGGCGCGCGAGGGCGCGGCGTGAACGACGCAGGCGGCGGCGACGCAGGCGGCGTAGGCGGTGCGAGCGGCGCAGGCGGCGCAGGCAGCGCGGGCGGCGCAGGTGCGGGCCGCATGGACGCCGCCGGCGACCGGATCGGCCACGTGTATGTGCACGCGCCCTTCTGCGCGCGGAGGTGCTGCTACTGCGACTTCGCGGTGACGGTCGACAAGCGGCCCGACAGCCAGCGCTGGCTCGACGCGATCCGGGCCGAGCTCAGGGCGCTCGCAGCGGCGAACGAAGCGCCGCTCGCCGACCGCCTGGAGACGCTCTACGTGGGCGGGGGCACGCCGTCGCTGCTCGATCCCCACGCGCTCGGGGCGCTTGCAGGCCTGTTCGGTCTCGGACCCGGGGGCGACCACGCCACGGAGTGGACCGCCGAGGCCAATCCCGAATCGTTCACGGGTCCCGTCGCGCGCCAGTGGGCGGATTCCGGAGTCAACCGCGTCTCGTTCGGCGTGCAGAGCTTCTCCCGGCAGGCGCTCAAGTGGATGGGACGCCTGCACGCCCCCGCCGACGCCGCCCGGGCGGTTGGCAGGGCGCGGCGGGCGGGCGTCCGGAATCTTTCGGTCGACCTGATCTTCGGCCTGCCGGGGAGCGTCGAGCGCAGCTGGCCGGATGACCTCGACCGCGCGCTCGAGCTCGACGTGCCGCACATCTCGCTGTACGGGCTCACCGTCGAAGAGGGCACGGCGCTGGCCCGCCAGGTGCGGAGCCGACGCGTCGCGCCCGCGGACGACGACCGCTACCGGGACGAATACCTGCTGGCGGCCGAAGTGCTGTCCAGGGCGGGCTACGAACACTACGAAGTGTCCAATTTCGCCCGTCCCGGCTCGGCCTCGCGCCACAACCGCGCCTGCTGGCGCGGCCGCCCGTATCTCGGGCTGGGCAACGGCGCCCACAGCTGCTTCGCGGGACGGCGCTGGTGGAACGAGCGGGACTGGGCCGCGTACGCCGCCCGCGTCGAGGCGTCCGGCAGCGGTCGGGCCGGCGGCGAGGAGCTCACCGCCGGGCAGCGAAGGCTCGAGACCCTGTGGCTGTCGCTCCGCACAGCGCACGGCATCGACCCGGCAGCGCTCGACCCACATGGCTGCCAAGTCCTGCAACGGTGGCGCGGCGCAGGCCTCGCCGACCGGTCGAATGGCCGCGTCCGCCTCACGCCCGAGGGCTGGCTGGTCCTGGACGATCTCACCGTCGAGCTCGACCGGGCCCTTGCCGGCCACAGGTTGACGGCATCGGCGGACGGCGGATTTTTCTATCATGGTCGTTCAACGCAACTCGACGCCTAGCAAGGGAAGGGGCGCGCTCTCCCAGCGGGAGCGGCACGTTCTCGAGGCCGTCGTGCGCACCTACGTCGACACGGCCGAGCCCGCCGGCAGCCGCACCCTGGCGCGCCGCTTCGACTTCGGCGTGTCCCCCGCGACCATCCGCAACACCATGGCCGACCTCGAAGAGGACGGCTACCTGACCCACCCGCACACTTCGGCGGGGCGGGTGCCCACCGACCTCGCCTATCGGTTCTTCGTCGACCGGGTCGTGCGCCCCGAGTCGCTCACGCCGTCCGAGAAGATCCGGATCGAGAGAGAGATCCTGTCCGGCGACGGCACGCTCGAGCGCATCCTTCGCAACGCCACGCGCGCCCTCGGCCTCCTCGTCAACGAACTCGGCGTCGGGTCGGTGCCGCAGCTCGACCAGGCCCGGCTGGAGAAGATCGACCTGATCCCGGTCTCGTCCCAGAAGGTGCTCATGGTCGTCACCATCAAGTCGGGGATGGTCCGCACGGCCTACGTCGACCTTCCGGGCGAGGCGCCGCAGGACGCCCTCGAGAGCATCGAGCGCGTGCTCAACGAGCGCCTGGGCGGCCTTGGCTTCGCCGAGATCCGCCGCTCGTTCGGCGCACGGCTGCGCGATGCGGTCGAGGACCCGGCCGCGCGCGACGTTCTCAACATCTTCATCGAGTCCAGCGAGGACTTCTTCGCCGCGGGCGCCCCCGACTCCGACCAGGTCGTCCTGGGGCAGACCTCGGCCATCGTCGACCAGCCCGAATTCGCGACCAACGAGGGGCTGCGCGAGCTGATCGCGCTCACCGAACAGAAGGATCTGCTCGCGAAGGTCCTAGGGGCCCGCGCGGTGAAGGGCGGACCCTGCGTGACGATCGGCAGCGAGCACGGACCCGAACTGTCGGGGTTCACCCTCGTCACCTCGGGCTACCGCTTCGGCAGCCTCCGGGGCATCCTCGGCGTCATCGGGCCCACGCGCATGCCATACGAGAAGGTGATCGCCATCGTCGACTACACCTCTTCGCTCGTCACAAGCATGCTCGAGCCGTCGGGGCTCGCGGAATGACCGACTACTACGCCCTCCTCCAGGTCCGGAAGGACGCCGATCAGGAGGAGATCAAGAAGGCATACCGCAGGGTCGCGCTCAAGTACCATCCCGATCGCAACGCCGGGTCGGGCGAGGCCGAGGAGCGCTTCAAGGAGGTGACCGAGGCCTACGAGGTGCTCAGGGACCCGGCCAAGCGCGCCCGCTACGACCGCTACGGCAAGGAGGGCCTGAGGGGGCCGAGCGGCTTCCAGGGCGGCATGGACTTCTCCGACGCCCTCGAGGTCTTCATGAGGGACTTCGGCGGCTTCGGCGGCCTGAACGACCTGTTCGGCGCGCGCCGCCGGAACAATC
This sequence comes from Longimicrobiales bacterium, assembly GCA_965221535.1. Taxonomy (GTDB): domain Bacteria; phylum Gemmatimonadota; class Gemmatimonadetes; order Longimicrobiales; family Gaopeijiaceae; genus Bin94. The sequence continues at coordinate 1,633,507 of OZ244894.1, forward strand.
GGCCCACACGCGGCAAGTCGCTGCGCCTTACGCTCCCCCTGACGCTCAAGGACGTTCGCTCCGGCGTTTCGCGGAAGGTGCGGGTGGCGGTGCTCGACCGCTGCGACGCGTGCGCCGGAACCGGCGTCAAGGACGGAGCCCAGCCGCGGACCTGCCCCACCTGCCAGGGTTCGGGCGAAGAGCGCGTGGTCGAGCGCTCCGTCTTCGGACGCTTCGTCAGCGTGATCCCGTGCCGCCAGTGCCGCGGCGAGGGCACCCTCATTTCCGAGCCCTGCGCCGACTGCCGGGGCGAGGGTCGCACAAGGGTCCAGCGCCAGGTCGAAATCGACGTCCCGGCGGGGGTGTCCTCCGAGAACTACATCACTTTGCGCGGAGAGGGGAGTGTGGGACCGAGAGGTGGACCGCGCGGCGACATCGTGGTCCTCCTCGAAGTGGCCGACGATCCACGCTTCACGCGTGCAGGAAACGACCTGGCCGTCGAGGTGCCGATCACCTTCGCTCAGGCCGCTCTCGGAGACCGGGTCGAGGTGCCCACGGTGGAGGGCAGCGCCACCGTCGAGATCCCGCCCGGGACGCAGCACGGCGACGTCGTGCGGGTCGCGCGCGAGGGCGTGCCCGAACTCCACAGCCGCCGGCACGGCGACCTTCTGGTGCATCTGGCCGTGTGGGTGCCGACCCGGCTCGACGCCGATCAGCGGCGCCTGATCCAGGAGCTCCGCGAGGTCGAGGAGAGCGCTCCCGAGACTTTGGAAGCCGAGGGCCGCCGGGGCTTCTGGTCGCGCGTGAAGGAGGCGCTCGGGTAGCTCGCCGCGCCCCGGCTCCGCCGCCGCCCGCCCTACGTGCCGCGGCGGCCCGGGCTGGCCAGATCCAGCCCCATCCTCGCGGCGGACACGCTCACCCGCACCGCATGCTCGGCGTGGAGGATCCAGCGCACGACATCGGTCCGGGACGCGGGGTCCAACTCCTCGGCCATGGCCGCCAGGCTCTGCCATAGCATGCTCGCGAGCCAGGATCGCGGGGGGCCGTCCTCGGGGTCCATCAGCAGCACCCAGCTGTCCAGCGTCGTGCCCCCGAGGTCGTCGGCGCTGATCTCCAGCAGCTCGACGCGGCCTCCGGTCTCGTCCACCAGCAGGCGGAGCTCGTGCGCGGTCAGCAGAATCGGTGGATGGCATCGGCCCAGCTCCTCGAGCAGCCGGGTCGACGGAAGGGTTCCCGGTCCGCTTCGCCGCAGAATGTCCACCATCATCTCCGTTGTTCGGTTCATTTCGGCCTGTCGGTTCGATGTTCCACCCCAGCGCATCGTTTGAACCATATTGATGCGTCGGAACATCGTCTCGTCATCAACAAGGGGGGAGGAGCCCGTGGAGACGTCGCCGAAGGGGGCGGACATGTCGCCGAACAACGCGCAGGCGCCGACGAACGACGCAGAGGCGCCGCTCAAGGCGAAGCTGCGCCTCGACCTCAACGACGCCCGGCGCGCCAGGGACAAGGTGAGGACGCTCGTCCTGTCCACCACGCTCGCCGAGCTGCGCAACCGCGAAATCGAGACCGGCGCCGCGCTCGACGACGAGGACGTCCGCTCGGTGCTGGCCAAGGCGATCAAGCAGCGCCAGGACGCCGCCGCCCAGATGACCCAGGGCGGGCGGCGCGATCTGGCCGAGCGGGAGACCGAGCAGGAGCGGGTGCTCCGGGCCTACATGCCGCCCGAGCTCTCGGCCGACGACGTGAGGGCCATGGTGCGCGAGATCGTGGGCGGGGGCGCCGCCCACATCGGTGCGGTCATGTCCGCGCTCATGCCGCGCATCCGCGGCCGCTTCGACGGCAAGGCCGCGTCGGCCATCGTGCGGGAGGAGCTCGCGTAGCGGCCGCCGTGTGGCGCGACGCGGGCGTTGTTGGCATGTCGGGGCGGGCCCTGCAGGTGCTGGAGTTCGGCACCGCGCTCGAGTACGCGGCGGGCTTCGCGTGCACGGCGGCGGGGAAGAGGGCGGTGCTGTCGCTCAAGCCGAGCTCGGACCGCGCCGCCGTCCAGGCCCGCCTCGACGCGGTCGAGGAGGCGCGGCTGTTCCTCGCCGAACGCCGCGACTGGGCCTTTCCCGCCCTCCCGGACTCGGGCGCGGCGGTGCGGCGGCTCGCCGTCGAGGGCTCGGTGCCCAAGGCCTCGGAGCTTGCGCAAGTGGGCGTCCTGCTCGCCGCGGGGCGCACGCTTCTCGGCGCCCTCGCGGCGGTGGAGGAGCCGCTGCCGGCGCTGCGGGCGCTCGGTGCGCGCGTGGTGTCCGACCGGGAGCTTGAGCGCGCCATCGTCCGCAGCGTCGACCCCGAGGGGACGGTCCTGGACGGCGCAAGCGCCGAGCTCCGCCGCCTGCGCGGCCAGCTGGTCGGCGCGCACAATCGCGTGGTGTCCCACCTCGAGGCCCTGCTTCGAGGCCTCGACGAGCGCCACCGCGTGCCCGAAGCCTCGGTGTCGATCCGCGAGGGCCGCTACGTCGTGCCCGTGCGCAGGGAGGGGAAGAGGGCCGTGGGCGGGTACGTGCACGACGAGTCCGCGTCGGGCGCCACGGTCTTCGTCGAGCCGCCCTCGGCGATCGACATGATGAACCGGGTTCGGGAGCTGGAGCGGGCCGAGGCGCGCGAGGTGCAGAGGATCCTGCGCGCCCTGGCCGAACGCTGCCGCCCCGTCGCCCCGTCGCTCGCCGATTCCATGCGGGCGCTGACCGAGATGGACAAGCTGGTGGCTCTGGCCCGGACGGCGGACCGCTGGCAGGGGAGCGCGCCCGAAATCACCGCGGGACCGCTGGCCTTCCGCGGCGCCCGCCACCCGCTGCTGCTCGCCGCCGGCGTGGACGCGGTCCCCTTCGATCTCGATCTCGATCCCCACGAACGGGTGGTCGTCGTCACCGGCCCCAACGCGGGCGGCAAGACCGTCTTCCTCAAGTCCGTCGGACTCATCGCCGCCCTGGCCCACTGCGGCGTGGTGCCCCCCCTCGGGCCCGGATCGCGGCTGCCGGTGTTCGACCGGTTCTTCGCCGACGTGGGCGACAACCAGTCGATCGCAGATTCGCTGTCCACCTTTTCGGCGCACCTCTGCAACCTCCAGGAGGTGCTGGAGCGCGCGACCGACCGCTCCCTGGTGCTCATCGACGAGCCCGGCGCGGGAACCGACCCCAGAGAGGGCGAGGCGCTGGCCCGCGCCGTGATCGAGGTGCTGGCCGAGCGCGGGTGCGTCGCGATCGTCACTTCGCACCTGGGCGGGCTCAAGCGGCTGGCGCGGCCCGGCGACCGCATCGTCAACGCGTCGCTACGCTTCGACGGCGAGCGGCTCGCGCCCACGTACCGCTTCGGCAAGGGCCGCCCCGGTCGCAGCTACGGCCTGGCGATCGCCCGGGGGCTCGGGTTCCCCGCCCAGGTGCTCGACCGCGCCGATGCGTACCGCGACCGCGCCGAGGCCCGCCTGGACGAGCTCCTCGAGACGCTCGAGGCGAAGGAGGCCAAGGTGACGGGCCTGCTCACCGAGCTGACGGCCGAGAGGGAGCGCGCCGAAGAGCGGCGCAGGCAGATCCAGCGCCGCGAAGAGAAGCTCCGCAGCTCGGAGAAGGCGGGGGCGGCGCGCGCGCGCAAGGAGGCCCGGCAGCTCCTTCTGGACGCCCGCCGCGAGGTCGACGACGCGATCGCCGGGCTGACCGCGCGCGCGGAGTCGGCGGCGGAGCTGGAAGAGGCCGCCCGGGAGGCCCGACGGTCGGTCGAGGCGGCGGCGCGCGCCCTGGAGGGGCCGCCGGGCGAGGGTGGAGCGCGCCGGGGCGGGGCGGGCGGCAGCGACCGGGCCGCGCTCGCGCCGGGCGGGGCGGTGCGCGTCGCCGGGATGGACTCGGTGGGCACGGTGGTGTCGGTCGACGGGACCCGCGTGGTGGTGAGCGTGGGCGGGGTGCGAATGAAAGTGGACGGGGCGCGGGTCGCGCCGATTGAGGGGGACGACGAAGCCGGGGCTGCCAAGGGCGCGCCGGCCGCCCCCCGGGCCGGATCGTGGAGCGGCGTGGCCCCCGATCCCGCCCAGGAACTGGATCTGCGCGGCAAGCGCGCCGACGAGGCCGAACATGCGCTCAGCCGCGCGATCGACGCCGCCCAGGTGGCGGACCTGCGCGAATTGCGCGTCATTCATGGCAAGGGCACGGGCGCGCTGCGCACCAGGGTGTCGGCGGTGCTCGAGTCCGACGGGCGCGTGGAGGCGTTTCGAGCGGGCGCGCCGTCCGAGGGAGGCTACGGGGTGACTGTGGCGAGGCTCAGGTAGATGATTCCGGACAACGTCGTCGAGGAGGTGCGCGCACGCGCGGACATCGTCGGAATCATCGGCGAGTTCGTCCAGCTCAAGAAGGCGGGCAAGGACTTCCGCGGGCTGAGCCCGTTCAAGGACGAGAAGACCCCGTCGTTCTACGTTGTTCCCGCCAAGGCGTTCTTCCACGACTTCTCGTCGGGCGAATCGGGCGACGTGTTCTCGTTTCTCATGAAGCACCAGGGCATGAGCTTCGTCGACGCGGTCAAGCATGTCGGGGCCCGCAGCGGCGTCGACGTGCGCGAGGTCCGGCGCGGAAAGCGCGGCGACGATCCCTGGCGTCCCTACTACGAAGCCGCCGCCTTCGCGGGGAGCTTCTTCCGCGAGCGCCTCTGGGAGGGCGACGGCGGCAGGGACGCGCGCGACTACCTGGAGCAGCGCGGGATCGGCCGCGAGGTTGGCGAGCGCTTCGGCATCGGCTACGCCCCCGACGAGTGGGAGGCCTTCCGCGACGCGGCCTCCGTGCACGGGCTCGAAGAGGGAATGCTGCTGGAACTCGGCCTGATCAAGAAGAGCGAGAGCCGCGACCGGCCCTACGACGCGTTTCGCAACCGCATCGTCTTCCCGATCGAGTCCGTCTCGGGGCGGGTGCTGGGCTTCGGCGGCCGCATCCTGGGGCAGGCCGGCAAGGGCGCGCCCAAGTACCTCAACTCGCCCGAGAGCCCGATCTTCCAGAAAGGAACCATTCTGTACGGGCTGGGTCGCGCGCGGAACCACATTCGCCGACAGGGCGGCGCGCTGCTGGTCGAGGGATTCATGGACGTGGTGTCTCTCGCCGCGGTCGGCATCGAGAACGCCGTCGCGCCCCTGGGCACCTCGCTGACCGAGGAGCACGCCCGACTGCTCGGCACCTACACGAGCCAGGTGCGGATCCTCTTCGACAGCGACCCCGCGGGGCTTCGCGCCACCTTCAGGGCCGCCGACATTCTGCTGGCCCAGGGGCTGCGCGCGTCCGTGGCCACGCTTCCAGACGGCGAGGATCCCGACTCGGTGGCGCGCTCCGAGGGGGCGGAAGGGGTGCTCGAGTACGTGAAGCAGGCGGTCGATGTCCTCGATCGGCAGCTCGCAATGCTCGAAGAGCGCGACTACTTCGCCACGATCGAGAAGACGCGCGACGCCCTCGACCGGCTGCTCCCGACGCTCAGGGCCGTCAAGGACCCCCGGCTGCGGGACATCTACGTCGCCAGGGTGGCCGAGCGCACCGGGGTCAGGGCAGAGACGCTCGAGGCCGAGATGCGCCAGGGGTCCGCGCCCCGCCGCACGCAGGCGGCTCGACGCGCCCGCACGCCGAGGCGGCGTCCCGCGCCGCGCTTTCACGGCCTGGGCGTGGATCGCCTGCTCATCCTGCTGCTCCTCAAGAACCGGGAGTGGATCGACCGGGCAGCCGAGCGCGTCGGCCCTTCGGACTTGGAGGACGGCGCGTACCGTGCGATCTTCGAGGGTCTGATCGAAGATCCCGAACTCAGGGCCCTGCCGGAAGGAACCATGCCGGAAGCGGTACGTCAGTTTGAACGCTTGATGAGCGACCGAGAGGTTCCTTCGCCCGCCGAGACCATCTTCGAGGACGCCGTGCTCCAGATCGAGACCACGGCCCTCGACCGTCGTCTCGAGGTGCTCGACAACGAAATCGCGCGGGCCGGCGACCTCGAAAAGCCCAGACTGCTGAAGCACAAGCAGGATCTCGTGAACGAAAAGAGGTCCCGCCGCCCCGACTGGCGCAGGTCCGCGCGCAGGGCCGCGGAGCGTCCGCAACACCAAGGAGAAGGCATGCCGTGACGGTCGAAACCGGCCAGATCTCCAGCCAGCTGCTGGAGCTACAGACCATCGACGACAGGATTCGCGAAGGCCGCGACCGGGTTGGCGCGTTCGACCCGATGCTCGAAGAGCTGGACGAACCTGCACGCCAGCTCGCGGAACAGGTCGAGGTCACGTCGAACCGGGTGCGCGAACTGCACCTGGAAGAGCGTCGCCTGCGGCTGGTCGTCGACGAGCGGCGCGAGCGCGTCAAGAAGCTGGAGGAGCGGGCGAACCTGGTGCGCACGCTTCGCGAGGAAGCGGCGGTGCAGGCGGAGCTCGGTCTGGTGCGGCGCGCCCTGGACCAGGACGAAACCGAGTTCGTCAGCCTGCTGGACCAGATCGCCAAGTTCGAGGACCGGTTGGCGACGCAGCGCGAGGAGCTCGAAGAGGCGAAGCAGGTCGTTGGCCCGAAGCGCGACGAGATCTTGGCGCAGCAGGAGGCCGCGCAGGCGGATCTGGCCACCATCGAGACGGATCGCGACCTGTTCGCGGCGAGCATCGACAAGCGCTACCTCTCGATCTACGACGCCCTCCAGCGCAGCGGACGCCGCAGCTCCGTCACCCGCATGACGACCAGCGGCGCCTGCGGCGTGTGCTTCTCGCTGATCCCCCTGCAGCAGCAGAACGAGATCCTCACCACGGCCCCCCTGATCCGCTGCGAGGCGTGCGGCGTGATCGTGACCGCGCCGCTGCCCGAAGAGGACGAAGCGGCGACGGAGTCGGCGAACGGCGGGTGATGTCCCCTCGCCGGGGAGGCCCGCCCGCGCCTGCTCCGCGTCGCCCCCAGGCACAAGCGGCGCCACCGCCCCCCCGCCCCCGCTGGACGATCTCCCCGCCCGCCGACCCGGAGGTCGCCAGCGCGCTCGAGGACGCCCTCAATCTCCCCGCGCCGCTTTGCCGTCTTCTGGCGGTCCGGGGCCACGCGGACCCCGACGCGGCCAAGGCCTTCCTGCGCCCCATGCTGGACGGCCTCCACGACCCGGGCCTGCTGCTGGACGCGCCGAAGGCGGCCCGGCGGCTCGCGCGCGCCGTCGGCGACGGCGAGATGGTGGTGGTCCACGGCGACTACGACGTCGACGGCATCTGCGCAGCCGTGCTGCTGACCTCGTGGATCCGCGCCCTGGGCGGACGCGCCGACGCCATCGTGCCCGACCGGCTCCTGGACGGCTACGATCTGTCGGACCGGGGCGTGGCGCGCGCGGCGGAGCGCGGCGCGGGGGTTCTGGTCACCGTCGACTGCGGCATCGTGGCGCACGGGCCAGTTCGGCGGGCCGCCCGGGCGGGAATGGACGTGATCGTCACCGATCACCACCGCCCGGCGGACACGCTGCCCGAGGCGCTGGCCGTGGTCAATCCCAACCGGCCCGATTGCCCGTACCCCAACAAGGGCCTGTGCGGAGCGGGCGTGGCGTTCAAGATCGGCCAGCTCGTGGCCGAACAGCTGGGCCGCCCCGCCGACGAGAGCTGGGAATACCTGGATCTGGCGGCGCTGGCCACGGTCGCCGACATGGTGCCGCTGGAAGCCGAGAACCGCACGATCGCCCGCTACGGCCTCCGGGCGCTCGAGAGCACGTCGCGCCCCGGGCTGCAGGCGCTGAAGCGGCAAGCCGAAATCCGGCCCGGAACGCCGGTCGACGCCGCCTCGGTCTCGTTCCGTCTTGGGCCCCGGATCAACGCGGCCGGGCGGGTTGGCGACGCGCGCGACGCGGTCAGGCTGCTGCTCACGCCGGACCCGGCCGAGGCGCACGACCTGGCACGCAGCCTGGATCTCGCCAACCGGCGTCGGCGCCAGCTGGAGGACCGCGTCGTCGAAGAGGCGCTCGCGGCGCTTCACCCCCGGGACGGCACGGCGCCCGGGGCCGGCGTCGTGGTGGCGGGCGAGGGCTGGCACAGCGGCGTCATCGGGATCGTGGCGTCGCGTCTGGTCGAGCGCGTCTTCCGCCCCGTGGCAGTGGTGGCGCTCGACGGCGACATGGGCCGCGGCAGCGCGCGCTCGATCCCCGCGTTCGACCTGCACGCGGCCCTTGCAAAGTGCGCCGGCCACCTGGAGCGCTTCGGCGGCCATCGCCAGGCGGCCGGGTTCGACGTTCGCCGCGAGCAGCTGCCCGCGTTCCGGGCGGCGTTCGAAGAAGAGGCGCGCCGGGCGCTGGACGGCGAAGAGCCGACCCCCGAACTGCGCGCCGACATGGTCATCGAGCTCGACGAGATCGACCCGGACTTCTACCGCTACCTGCGCTACCTCGGCCCCTTCGGCGTTGGCAATCCAGAGCCCGTGTTCGTGGCACGAAACTTGCAAATACAATCCGCCAAAGTGGTTAAGAATAGCCACTTAAAGTTTCACATGAATAGCGGCGGCGCTGGCGAGGTGGGCAGCGGCGCTGGCAGCGGGGTCGGCGGTGGCGCTGGCAGCGCCCCCGATGGCGGCCCCGGCCTCGACGCTCGCCGCGGCACCGGCAGCGCCCCTGGCAGCGGCTCCGCCCCCGCCCCCACCCCCCACCTCCCCGCCATCGGCTTCGGCCTCGCCCACCGGATCACGCCGGAGTCGCTCGGCGCCGAGCCCCCCACCCCCACGCCCCCCCCGACCAGGCCCCCCACCCCCACGCCCCCCGCCACCCCCACCACCCCCCCCACCCCCTGGCACGGCGCCCGCCTGCCCCCCGTGGACGTCGCATTCACCCTGATGGAGAATGCCTTCAGGGGCCGCACGACCATCGAGGCGCGGGTCCGCGACATCAAGCCGGCGGGGTGACGGCGCGCCGTGCGGATCATTGCCGGGCAGTGGAGGGGCCGCGCGCTGGCCACCGTGAAGGGGCGCGGCGTGCGCCCCACCGCCGACCGGGTCCGCGAGGCCTGGATGTCGATTCTGGGCGACCGTCTCTGCGGGGCGGCCGTGGCGGACCTCTTCGCAGGCTCGGGCGCGCTCGGTCTGGAGGCGATGAGCCGCGGCGCGGTCCACGCGACCTTCGTCGAGCGCAGCCACCGCGCGGTGCGCACGATCGAGCGCAACATACGCACCCTGGGCGTCCGCGCCGCCACCACGGTCGTCCGAATCGACGCCCTTTCCCACATCCGATCCTCGTCCCCCAACCGCTACGACCTTGCCCTCGCCGATCCCCCGTACGAGCATGGCTACGTTGACCGGCTCGTGGCCGCGTACCGGCAGGCGCCCTTCGCGCGCGAACTGTGGATCGAGCATGACGTGCGCGAGGCGCCGCCCCCGGACGCGGTGGCCGAGCAGCGAACGTACGGCGACACGGCGCTGACCAGGGTGGCGCGCCCGCCCGCGTGACGCCCGCGCCCGTGCGCCCCCACACGCCAGACGACCCCGCACGCCACACGGACCCCCGCACCCGACCGCTCCCCCGCACAGGAGACCACCCATGACCACCTCCCCCCCCACGGTTGCGGTGTATCCCGGCTCCTTCGACCCGGTCACGCTGGGCCACGAGGACGTGGCGCGCCGCACGCTGCGGGTCTGCGACCGCCTGATCGTGGCCGTCGCCGAGACGTCGTCGCAGTCCAAGCGCCATCTCTTCGAGGTCCCCGAGCGCCTCGAAATCATGCGCGAGGTCTTCGCCGGCGACGCCGGCATCGAGTGCGTCTCGTTCTCCGGACTCCTGGTCGACTTCGCGCGCCGAATGGGCGCCCGGTTCATCGTCCGCGGCCTGCGGGCGGTATCCGACTTCGAATACGAATTCCAGATGGCGCAGATGAACCGCGAGCTCTGGCCCGAGGCCGAGACCGTCTTCCTCGCCCCCGACGTGCCCCACTCGTTCCTCTCCGCATCGCTCGTCCGCGAGGTGGCCTCTCTCGGGGGCGACGTCGCCAGCTTCGTATCGCCTCCTGTGCACGAACGTCTGCGCCGCCGCTTCGGATGACCCTCGCCGACAGTCTGCTCGCGCGCGCCGCGCCGCTGGGCCGCACGATCGCCTTCCCCGAGGGCGACGACCCGCGGGTTGCCGAGGCCGCCGCGATCCTCGAACGGCGGTCCGTGGTCCGCCCGGTGCTGCTGAACAGCCGCGCCCCCGCTCTCCCAGCTGCCGAGAAGATGGAGGAGCAGGGCGGCGAAGGCCCCGCGGCGACCGCCCTGCAAAGGGCGGCGGGCATGCTGCGCAGCGGCGAGGTGGATGGCGTCGTGGCCGGCGCGGCGCACACCACCGCGAGCGTGGTGCGGGCCGCGCTCGGCGACGTCGGTCTGCGGGACGGCGTGCGCACGCTGTCCTCGTCCTTCCTGATGGAGGTGCCCGCCTTCCGCGGTCCCCGCGCCGAGGTGCTCACCTTCACCGATCCCGCCGTGGTGCCCCGGCCCGGCCCCCGCGTCCTTGCCGAGATCGCCGCCGAGGCGGTTCGCCTGCGCCGCCGCGTGATCGGCGACGAGCCGCGCGTGGCCTTCCTTTCGTACTCCACCCTGGGTAGCGCGGGGGGGCGGGCGGTCGAGGCCGTCCGCGAAGCGGTCGAACGCTTCCGCGCGCGGCACCCCGAAGTCGAGGCCGACGGCGAGATGCAGGCCGACGCCGCGCTCGTGCCGGGCGTGGCCCGGGTCAAGGCGCCCGATTCGGTCGTGCGCGGAGGCGCCAACATCCTCGTCTTTCCCAACCTCGACGCCGCCAACATCGCCTACAAGCTGGTGCAGCGGCTGGCCGGGGCGGTGGCGCTGGGGCCCATCCTCCAGGGCCTGAAGGCGCCGTTCAACGACCTGTCGCGCGGGGCCTCGGCGGGAGACATCGTCCTGGTCGCGGCGATCACCGCGCTCATGGCCACGCCCGCCCGGGCGGCCGCGACGGCCGGCTAGCGGCTGGCGGCGCGCGCGCGGGCGGCGACGGGGCGCATGGCGTTCAAGGCGAGAAGGGTCGGCGGGGCCACGGTCGTCCAAGCCGATGCCCGGCTGATCGTGGGCAGCCGCCAGACGTTGAAGCGGCTGGTGCTCGACAGGCTCGAGGGCGGCGAGCGCCGCTTCGTGGTCGACTTCGCCCGCACCGGCCACATCGACTCGTCCGGCCTGGGCGCGCTGATCGGCCTCGCCAGGCGAGTGCGCGAACGCGGGGGCGAGCTCCGGCTGGCCGCCCTCAACGAGGATCTGCAGCGCCTCTTCGCGCTCACCGAGCTGCACGGCCTCTTCGAGATTCGCGGCTCGGTGGACGAGGCGCTCGCCGACTGGGGCGCGTCGTGAAGCGGCGCGCCAAGCGTTCGCTGGGGCAGAACTTCCTGGTCGACCCCAACCTGCAGCGCAAGATCGCGGCTGCGGTCGGCGCGCCGCCCGGCGAGGCCGTCCTCGAGATCGGCCCGGGACAGGGGGCGCTCACCGCCCACCTGGTCGAGTCCGGCGCCGTGGTCACCGCGGTCGAGCTCGACGACGGGCTGGCCGCCGCGCTCGCGGCGCGCTACGAGGGCCACCCCCGGGTCACGATCGTGCACGGCGACGTGCTGTCGGTCGATCTGGCCGCCCTTGTCGACGACTGGAGCCGCACCCGGGTCGCGGGGAACATCCCGTACAACATCACCACGCCGATCCTCTTCCGGCTTCTGCAGCACCCCTATCCCGCCGACATCGTCCTGACCGTGCAGGCCGAGGTCGCGGCGCGGATCCTGGCCCGGCCCGGCACGAAGACCTACGGGGCGCTCTCGGTCGGCGTGGCCGTGCACGCCCGGGCCGAGACGGTGTGCAGGGTTCCCCGGCGGGCGTTTCGGCCCGTGCCCAGGGTCGAGTCGGCGGCGGTGCGGATCACGCCGCGGTCGCCGCCCCGCGTGGGTCCGGCCGAGGCCGAGCGCGTCCGCGTACTCACGCGGGCCGCCTTCTCGTGGCGCCGCAAGCAGATGGGCACGATCCTGCGCCGCCACCCGGCCCTGGGCTTCTCGCCCGCCGCCGTCGAGAGAGCGCTGGGGGCCAGGGGGCTGGCGCCGACGCTCAGGCCGGAGCGGCTCGCGCCCGACGACTTCGTGGCCCTCGCCGCCGCGCTGCTGGCGGGACCGGGGGACACCTCCTAGCTTCCGCTTGTGAACACTTTCACAAGCAAGAGGGGGCCCGCAGGCGAGGAGCCCGCAGGGGAGGTTTCCGCAGGCGAGGCTTCCGCAGGCGAGGCTTCCGCAGGCGAGGCTTCCGCAGGCGAGGTTTCCGCAGGCGAGGGGCCCGCACCCGGGATTCCCGCCGCGCGGATCCCCGACGCCACGCTTCGGCGGCTCTCCCTCTACCTGCGCGGCCTGGAGCACTTCGGGCGCTCGGGCGTCGACAACGTGGCCAGCGGCGCGCTCGCCGAGCGGGGTGGCACCACCGCGGCGCAGGTGCGCAAGGACCTCTCGCACCTGGGGTCCTTCGGCAAGCGCGGGCTGGGCTACCCGGTCGGCGAGCTCACGCGCGTACTCCGCACCGTGCTCGGCCTCGATTCGACATGGCGCGTCGCGCTGCTCGGGGCGGGACGCATCGGCACGGCGCTCTTCGAGTACCGGCCCTTCCGCCGGCGGGGCTTCAACATCGTGACGGTGGTGGACAACGACCCGCGCAAGGTCGGCGAGCGCCTGGGCGACGTCCGGATCCGCGACGAGAAGGGCCTCGAATGCGTGCTGCAGGAGGACGAGATCGACCTGGTGATCGTGGCGGTTCCGGCGGGGGTGGCACAGCCCCTGGTCGACCGGGCGGTCGCCGCGGGCGTCAAGGCCGTGCTCAACTACGCGCCCGTCCAGCTGCGCGTCCCCGAAGACGTGGCCCTGCGGAACGTGAGCATGCTCGTCGAGCTCGAGAGCCTCTCGCACGCACTGGCGCGCAGCCGGCAGTGACCGCGGCGGAGGGTCGCCGGTCGCTCCTCCAGCTTGCCTGGACGGTGCTCCGGCGCGGCCCGGCGCCGACCGCCGAGCTGGCCCGCGACGTGCTGGGGCTGCGGGGCCACGCCGGCGCCGCCGCCAAGGCGGTCTTCGCGCTTCTGGGCGACGACCCGCGCTTCCACGTCGACGCCGACGGCCAGTGGAGCCTGCGCGGCGGCGCCCGTCCTCCCGGCACGCCCCTGTCCCGCCTCTCCTACGCGGTGGTGGACGTCGAGACCACGGGCGGCCGCCACGAAGCCGGCCACCGGATCACCGAGGTCGCGGTCGTGGAGGTGCGGCGCGGCCAAGTCGCGGACGCGTTCCACACGCTGGTCCAGCCGGGCCGCCGCGTCCATCCGGCCACCGAGCGCCTGACCGGCATCTCGGACGAGATGCTCTTCGACGCCCCCGCCTTCGACGAGGTGGCCGACGAGGTCTTCCGGCGCATCGAGGGCCGCGTCTTCGTGGCGCACAACGCCACCTTCGACTGGGGCTGGATCCGCGCGCAGCTCGGCGACGCGCTGGGCGACGTGCCCAAGGTGCCGCGCCTCTGCACGATCAGCCTCGCACGCCGCCTGGCCCCCGAGCTGCGCTACCGGAACCTCGACGCGGTGGCCGAGCACTTCGACGTCTCCATGCATCGGCGACACCGCGCCTACGACGACGCGCTCGCAACGGCAAGGATCCTGCTTCGGCTGCTGGACCGCGCCGAGAGCCTGGGAGTCGGCGACCTCCATTCGCTGAAGCGCTACCGGCCCGCGAAGCCCCAGCGGGGCCAGCGCGATCTCTTCGCCCCGAGCGGCCTACCGCCGCGCTCGCGCACGCTGGTATAATTCGGCGCGCGCGGCCCGGCCCGTCCGGCCCGCGACCCGCGCTGCGCAAGGCAACCCACCCTGGAGCTTCCGTGAGCCACCCGGCGACAACACCCGTGATCATCGACGGCGTCCGCACGCCGATCGGGCGCTTTCTCGGCGGCCTGAGCGGGCTGTCCGGGCCCGAGCTCGGGGCCGTGGCGGTGCGCGAGGCCGTGGCACGCGCCGACATCGACGTCAACGAGGTCGACGAGGTCATCATGGGCAACGTGATGAGCGCCGGTCTGGGCCAGGCGCCCGCCCGCCAGGCCGCGGTGCACGGCGGGATCCCGCCCGGCGTGCCCTCGGTCACCGTCAACAAGGTGTGCGGATCCGGGCTCAAGGCGGTCATGCTGGCCGCGCAGGCGATCCGCGCGGGCGACGCGCGGCTGGTGGTGGCCGGGGGCTTCGAGTCGATGTCGAACGTGCCGCACTACGTGCGCGGGCACCGGAGCGGGGTCAAGTTCGGCGACCGCACCCTGCAGGACGGCCTGGTGCACGACGGGCTGTGGTGCTCGTTCGGGCAGTGCCACATGGGGGGCCACGCGGAGTACACCGCAGCCAAGGCCGGCGTGACGCGGGAAGAGGCCGACGCCTTTGCGCTCGCGTCGCACCGCAAGGCGGTCGCGGCCATCGACGCAGGCAGGTTCGGGCCCGAAACGGCGCCGGTGGGCGTGGAGACGCGCCGGGGCAGGGTGGTCGTCGATACAGACGAAAGCCCAAGGAGGGACACCTCGCTGGAACGGCTGGGCCGTCTGCGTCCGGCCTTCGCGGGCGACGCCCCCCAGGGAATCGACGAGCTGGTGGTCACGGCGGGGAATGCGCCCGGGCTCAACGACGGCGCGTCGGCGCTGGTGGTGGCCAGCCAGGAGTACGCGGATGCGAACGGGCTTGCGTGGCGGGCGAGGGTGGCCGGGCAGGCGGCGGGAGGCACCGAGCCGCGCGATCTCTTCTTTGCGCCCGTGGTCGCGGTGCGCAACCTTATGAGGCGCGAGGGAACCGGCATGGGCGACTACGGGCTGGTCGAGCTGAACGAGGCCTTCGCCGTGCAGGCGATCGCCGACATGCGCGAGCTGGAGATCGATCCGGAGCGCGTGAACGTGAACGGCGGGGCGGTGGCGCTGGGCCATCCGCTGGGAGCGTCCGGCGCCAGGGTTCTGGTTACGCTGCTGGCGGCGATGTCCGACCGCGACGTCGAAACCGGCCTGGCCACGCTGTGTCTGGGCGGCGGCAACGCCGTTGCGCTGGCCGTGAGAAGGAACTGAACAAGGACCTAGAGGAATGATCAATTCGCATGCGAGAGTTTCGTTTCTGGCGCCCGAGGCGGCGGGGGTCCGGCATCTGGCGATGCCGATCGCCGTGGCGCTGTTCGCGCTGCTGACCGCGCTCGGGGCGCGCGTGGCGGTGCCGCTGGGCGTCACCCCGGTCCCGATGACGCTGCAGACCCTGTTCGTGCTGCTGTCGGGCACGCTGCTGGGTCCCGTGGCCGGGGCGTCGTCGCAGCTGCTGTATCTGGGGCTGGGCGTGGCGGGCGTTCCCGTATTCGCCATGGGCGGGGCGGGCCTGCCGTGGATCTTCGGCCCGACGGGCGGCTACCTGATGGCATTCCCGCTCGCCGCGGCGCTCGCCGGCTGGATCTCGGGCGCCGAGGGGCGCGCGCTGCGCACCGCAATCGCCGTGGTCGTCGGCTCGGCGGTGATCTTCGCGATGGGGGCGGGCTGGCTGTCGGTCGTGACCGGGCTCGGATCCGGCGCGCTGTTCCTCGCCGCCGTGCAGCCGTTCCTGCTGGGCGCCGTCGTGAAGGCGGCGATCTGCTTCGTGGCCACGCGCCAGATGGTGGCGAGGGGGCGGCGGCGCTGACCATCGAGCGGGTTGCGGTGATCGGCGCGGGCACCATGGGGAGCGGCATCGCGCACGTCTGCGCCGTCGCGGGGCTGCGCGTGGCGCTCGTCGACGCCGACCCGGCGGCCCTGGAGCGCGGCCTGGCCACGGTGGCGCGCAACCTGGACCGCCAGGCGGCCAAGGGGCGGATCGCCGCCGACGACCGCGACCGGGCCCTTGCGCTGATCGAGCCCGCGGGCGCGCTCTCGGCGGCGGACGGCTGCGACCTCGTCGTCGAGGCGGTCCCCGAGATCGCCCGGCTCAAGGGCGACATCTTCGCCGAGCTCGACGCCGTCGCGCCGCCGCACGCGATCCTCGCGTCCAACACGTCGTCGATCTCGATCACCGAGATCGGGGCGCGGACGGGGCGGCCCGGGCAGGTGATCGGCATGCACTTCATGAACCCGGTGCCGGTCATGCGCCTGGTCGAGGTCATCCGGGGCCTCCGCACCGACGACGCCACCACCCGCGCCGTGACCGACCTGTCGCGCCGCCTGGGCAAGACGCCCGTCGAGGTGCGCGACTTTCCCGGCTTCGTGTCGAACCGCGTGCTCATGCCCATGATCAACGAGGCCGTCTTCGCGCTCATGGAGGGGGTCGCCGAGGCCGAGGCCATCGACACGGTGATGACGCTGGGGATGAACCACCCCATGGGACCGCTGGCGCTCGCCGACCTGATCGGCCTCGACACGTGCCTGAACATCCTCGAGGTCCTGCACCGCGACCTGGGCGACGACCGCTACCGCCCGTGTCCGCTGCTGCGGCAGCACGTGGCGGCGGGGTGGCTGGGCCGCAAGACGGGGCGCGGCTTCCACGCCTACCCGCCCCGGTCGCCATGATCGGCCTGACCGCCGACCAGCTGGCCATCCGGGACCTCGCGCGCGAGTTCGTCCAGGGCGAGATCGCGCCCCGCGCGCCGGACTGGGACAAGGGCGGCGCCTTCGATCGCGGCGTCCTGGACAAGCTGGCCGAACTCGGGTTCATGGGAATGCTCACGCCCGAGCGGTACGGCGGCCTGGGGCTCGACCTGCCCACCTATCTGGCGGCCTTCGAGGAGCTGGCGCGGGGCGACGCGGCGCTCGCGCTGACGCTTCACATCCAGAACGGCCCGGTCCCCTTCGTGCTCCTGGCCCACGGGACCGACGCGCAGAAGGCGGCCTGGCTCCCCCGGCTCGCCTCGGGGGCGAAGCTGGCCGGGTTCGCGCTGTCCGAGGCGGGGGCGGGGAGCGACCCGGCCTCGATGACCACCACCGCGCGCAGGAGCGCGCGGGGCTGGACGATTTCGGGCGCGAAGAAGTGGGTGACGAACGGGGGGCGGGCCGACGTGGTGCTGGTGTTCGCGCTCACCGGCGAGGGCGAAGCGCGCCGGAACCCCATCGGGGCGTTTCTCGTCGACACGTCGGCGGCGGGGTACCGGGTGGGCAGGCGGGAGCGCACGATGGGGCTGCGGGCCTCGGAGACGGTCGAGGTCGAGCTCGACGCGGTGCAGGTCGCGGACGACCGCCTGGTCGGGGACCCGGCGGGGGGGCTCGGCTACGCGCTGGAAGCGCTCGACCTGGGGCGGCTCGGGATCGGCGCGCAGGCCGTCGGCATTGCCAGCGCGGCGCTGGAGCACGCGGTGGGCTACGCGCGAGAGCGGCGGCAGTTCGACCGCCCCATCGCGGCCTTCGGGGCGATCAGGAGCAAGCTCGCCGCCATGGCGACGCGGGTCGCCGCCGCCAGGGCCCTGGTCATGGAGGGCGCGCGGGCGTGGGAGGCGCGGGGCGAGCTCGGCCCCGGCGCGCTTCCGGTGGCCGCCCGTTCGGCGATGGCCAAGCTCATGGCCAGCGAGACGGCGGGGCTGGTCACCGAAGAGGCGGTGCGCATCTTTGGAGGCTACGGCTTCATGCTCGAATACCCGGTCGGAAAGCTCATGCGTGACGCGAAGGCCACCGAGATCTACGAAGGCACCAGCGAGATTCTGAGGCTGGTCATTGGCCGCGCGCTCACCAGCCGCGCGCTCACGGCCTAGCGCGGCGACGGGACTGTGCACGGACTGCTGGGGGACGCCATGGAACATCTGAAGCGGGCCGACGCCGTCGTTCACGGGGCGGTGCTCGACGAGACCTCGCGCCAGCTTGGGCAGCTCGAGATGATCGCGAGCGAGAACTTCGCCTCGCCCGCCGTTCGCGAGGCCATGGGCACGGTCTTCACGCACAAGTACGCCGAGGGACTGCCCGGAAGGCGGTACTACGGCGGCTGCGAATTCGCCGACCGGGTCGAGGAGCTGGCGCGCTCCCGCGCGGTCGAGCTCTTCGGCGCCGACCACGCCAACGTGCAGCCCCACTCGGGCGCCCAGGCCAACATGGCGGCGTACTTCGCCTTCCTGCAGCCGGGCGACCGGATTGTGGGCATGAACCTTAGCCACGGCGGCCACCTGACCCACGGATCGCCCGTCAACTTCAGCGGCCGCCTCTTCGAGGTCGCGGCCTACGGGGTGCGCGAGTCCGACGGGCGGGTCGACTTCGACATGGTCCGCGACACGGTGCGCCGCCATCGCCCGAAGCTGATCGTGACCGGGGCCTCGGCCTACCCGCGCGCGCTCGACTTCGCGACCTTCGCCGAGATCGCCGCCGAGGCGGGCGCCGTCCACCTGGTCGATCTCGCGCACCTCTCGGGCCTGGTCGCGGCGGGGCGCCATCCCAGCCCGGTCGAGCACGCCGACGTGGTGACCACAACCACGCACAAGACGCTGCGCGGCCCCCGGGGCGGCCTCGTCATGTGCCGCGGGGCGCACGCGAAGCTGATCGACAAGATGGTCTTCCCGTTCATTCAGGGCGGCCCGCTCATGCACGTGATCGCGGCGAAGGCCGTCGCGCTGGGCGAAGCGCTCTCGCCGACGTTCGCCGAGTACGGCGCAGGGGTGGTGGAGAACGCCCGCGCGCTGGCGCGCACGCTGACCGACCGGGGCGTCCAGCTGGTGTCGGGCGGGACCGACACCCATCTGATTCTGGTGGACCTGCGCGACCGGGATCTCACGGGCAGGGACGCCGAGCAAGCGCTCGAGCGCGCCGGGATCACGGTCAACAAGAACACGGTGCCGGGCGAGACCCGCTCGCCGTTCGTCACCTCGGGGCTGCGCATCGGCACGCCGGCGCTCACCACGCGCGGCATGGGGCCCGGCGAGATGGCGCGCATCGGCGGCTGGATCGCCGACGTCCTCGAGCGGCCCGCCGACGAGACGCTGATTGCGCGCGTCAGGGGCCGCACCAGCGAGCTCTGCGCGGGGTTCCCGCTGTTTCTCGAACCCGGGCGCGCGGAGGCCGCGACCGATGCAGCGTCCGACGCCCCGCAAGCTGGCGCGAACGGGGCCACGGGTTAGGTTTGCAGAACCATGAACGCGTGCGATTCGGCCGAACTGATGTCCCGGTTGCGGGAAAGCTGTCCCCGCTACCATCCGCAGGCCTACGCGTTTCTGCTCGATTCGCTCCGGCTGGTCATTTCGGACTTGGACCGGCGGCGGCACATATCGGGCCGCGAGCTCGCCGAGGGCGCGTGCGGTCTGGCGATCGACCAGTACGGCCCGCTTGCGCGCACGGTGCTGGAGCACTGGGGCATTCACTGCACCGACGACCTTGGCGAGATCGTCTTCGCCCTGGTCGATGTCGGCATGCTCGTGAAGCGACCCGAAGACCGGCTCGAGGACTTCCGCGACGTCTTCGACTTCGAGGAGGTCTTCGACAGCGAGTACCCCTGGATGGTTGCAGATGAAGCGCAGTTCGAATATCAGTGAAGGACCAAGTGTGCTGCTCGACGGCTTCAGGCTGCCGGACCAACTACACAGGGGGCTGACGCGATGACGGAGAAGCGATTCACGGCGTGCTTGAAGTGCAACGAGGGAGTCCTGCTGCCGATGTCGGACTACGGGCGCGACGGGGCCCCGATCCGGTACAAGGCGTGGGTCTGCTCGAACCCCGACTGCGGCTTCAACATTCGCATTGACAACGGCGAAATCACCTTCGGCCGGTCGATCGGACAGAGCTACAAGTAGGCATGGCCTCGAGCAGCCCGGAGAGGCCGCCCGGCCCGCCGGGAGTTCTTGCGCCCACTTCGCGCCAGGCCGCCGACTTCGACCGCCACGCGATCGAAGGGCGCGGCGTTCCCGAGTCCGCGCTCATGGAGAACGCCGGGCGGCAGGCGGCGCTGATCGTGCAGCACCTGTTCCCCGAGGGGCCGGTGGCGGCCCTGGTCGGGTCCGGCAACAACGGGGGCGACGCGCTGGTCTGCCTGCGGGCGCTCGCCGCGTGGGGGCGCAGCGTCTGCTCGGTCGCGGTGGGGCGCCGCCCTGCCGACGACCCCGTGCTGCACGGGTGGGAGGTGCCGACCGTGCGCTTCGACCGGGAGGGGACCGTGGGGGAGGGCGGGCCGGGGGCGGGGCCGGAAGCTGCGCCGGGCGCCGGGCCGGAGGCTGCGCCAGACGCCGGGCCGGAGGCTGCGCCCGACGCCGGGCCGGGGGCCGCGCCGGACGCCGTTGCCGAGGCCGTGCGACGGGCGCTCGGGGACGCCGCCGTGGTGATCGACGGCCTGCTGGGTACCGGGATCCGCGGTGCGCCGCGGGGGAGGTACGCCGCTGCGATCGAAGCGGCCGCCGCCGCGGGGCGCCCGATCGTGGCCCTCGACGCTCCCTCGGGGGTCGACGGCGCGACCGGGGCCGTTGCCGGCGCCGCGGTGCGGGCGGACGTGACCGTGGCGTTCGGGTGGCCCAAGCTCGGCACCCTCCTCCACCCGGGGCGATTGCACAGCGGCCGCATCGTCGCGGTCGAGATCGGGTTCCCGCCCGCCCCCGCCCCCGCCCCGGGCCCCGGCCCCGCCACCGACTGGGCCCGCCTGGTCACCCCGGCCTGGGCGGCCCGGCGCCTGCCGCACCGGGGCCCCGCCACCCACAAGAACGCGGTGGGCGCCCTGACGATCGTCGCGGGGTCGGCCATGCCCGGAGCGGCGATCCTGGCCGCCCGGTCCGCCTTCCGGTGCGGCGCCGGCCTGGTGCGCGTGTGCGCCTCTGCGTCCGCCCGCGACGCGATCCTGACGGTGCCCGAGACGATCTTCGTGGACGCGGGCGACGACCGCGCCACACGGGACGCGATCCGCGCGAGCGACGCGCTCGCCGTCGGGCCGGGACTCGGCACGGACCGGGACGCGGCCCGCCAGCTGCACATGGCCCTGGACGCGCGCGGCGCCCGCCCCGCCGTGCTCGACGCCGACGCCCTCACGCTGCTGGCGGGCGGGGGCGCCCTCGGCGCGGGCGGCGACATCGCGGTCACGCCCCACCCGGGCGAGATGGCCCGCCTGACGGGCAGGTCGGTGCGCGAGGTGCAGGACGACCGCATCGGGGCGGCCCGCGCCTTCGCCGCCGCGCACGGGGTGGTCACGCTGCTCAAGGGCGCGCCGTCGCTCGTGGCCGATCCGGGCGGCGGGCTGCTGATCAGCGCCACCGAGCAGACGTCGTCGCTGGCCGTGGCCGGGATGGGCGACGTGCTGACCGGCGCGGTCGGCTGCTTCCTGGCCCAGGGGGCCGCGCCGGCGCCGGCGTGCGGGCTCGCCCTGCACGTGACCGGTCGCGCCGCCGCCGCCGTCGCGCTGGGGCCGTCGCTCATGCCGTCCGACGTGATCGAGGGGATTCCCGCCGCGCTCGCCGACACCGGGGCCGGGGCGCCGGTCACGGGACTGCCCTTCCCGTTCGTAACCTTCGATCAGGCCGCGCCGCGGTAGCGTCGGTGGGCGCAGCGCACCCCGGATCCGCCTGATGGACGAGACCACGCTCGTCGAGCGCCTCGTCGCCATTGGCTGGAAGGGGAGCCGCGGGGTGCTGGTGGGTCCCGGCGACGACGCGGCGGTGTTGCGCGGGGGGCTGGTCGTGTCGACCGACCTGATGGTCGAGGGCGTGCACTTCGACTTGGACTGGATCGCGCCCGACGAGGCGGGGTTTCGCGCAGGGGCCGCGGCGCTGAGCGACATGGCGGCCATGGGGGCGCAGCCGTCGGCGCTGTTGGTCTCGATGGCCGTGGCGGGCGACCCGGCGGTGTGCGAATCGCTGCAGCGCGGGCTTCGGCGCGCGGGCGACCGGGTGGCGGCGCCGATCGTGGGGGGCGACGTGAGCCGCTCGCCGGGTCCGGCGGTGGTCGACGTGGTGGCCGTCGGGCGGTCGCGCGCGCCGGTGCTGCGGAGCGGTGCCGAGCCGGGCGACGACGTTTGGGTGTCGGGCGAGCTGGGGGGCGCTGCGGCGGCCGTCGCGGCGTGGTCGGCGGGGGGGCGGCCCGCTGCCGCTGCAAGGGACCGCTTCGCCGCGCCGCCCGACCGGGTGCCGCTTGGGGCGGCGCTGGCAGGGCAGGGTCTGGCCCGGGCGATGATCGACGTTTCCGACGGGCTCGCCATCGACGCCAGGCGCATCGCTCGCGCGTCGGGCGTGGAGCTGAACCTTCTGCAGGCGCTGCTGCCGCTCGATCCCGTGGCCGGGGGGGACTTGAAGTTTGCCCTGGCTGGGGGCGAAGATTATGAACTAATGTTTACTGCCCCAACGGGCGCGCGAACCCGCATTCTGGCGCTGGGACGGGAGATGGCCGTGCGACTCACACGAATCGGGTCGGTCGAGCGTGGCGCGGGCGTCGTGCTGGAAGACCGCGACGGTCGGCGCATCGACCCCGGCCAAGGCGGATACGACCACTTCGCGCCCCCCCACGGCGACCTGCGGCGGGACGCGAGCGGTGGGCATCCCGCGCACGAGCGGCGGGACGCGAGCGATGGGCATCCCGCGCACGAGCGGCAACCCGCGAGCGGTCGGCGGCCTTCGGACAAGCAGCACCATGCGAACGCGCGGCATCCCGCAGCGGAGCGGCCTTGATCCGGATCGCCTGGACCTACGCGGTCATGGTCGGCGCGACCCTGTTTTCGGGCGGGCGCGCCGTGCTGTACTCGGTTCTGTGGCCAGGCCGTTTCCGCCGCCTCGCCGACGGCCTGACCGGCGAATGGGCATCGATCGTGCTGCGCGGGGCGGGGACGCGGCTGGTGGTCAGGAACGGCGAGCGGATCGCTCTGGGACGGGGCCAGATTCTGGTCGCGAACCACCAGAGCTGGTTCGACATCTTTGCGCTGGGAGGCGCGCTCAGGCGCCAGTTCGCGTTCGTGGGAAAGCGCGAGGTGTCGAAGATTCCGGTGGTGGGCGCCGCGTGGGAGCGGGTGGGCAACATCGCCATCGACCGCTCCGACCAGCAGGCGGCGATCGCTTCGCTCAAGCGGGCCGACGACCTGCTGCGCGAGGGGCGCACGATCATCATGTTCCCCGAGGGGACGCGCTCGCCGAACGGCGAGCTGGGGCGCTTCAAGAAGGGGGCGTTCGTGATGGCGATCAAGTCGCAGGTGCCGGTGCTTCCGGTGGCGATTCTGGGCACGCGCTCGATCATGCGGAAGGGCAGCTGGGAGATTCGCCCGGGCACGGCCACGCTCGTGGTGGGCGACCCGATCAGCACCGACGGGATGACGCTGAGGGACCGCAACCGCCTGTCGCGCGAGTGTCGGGACGCGCTGGTCGGCCTGATCAACGGAGAGGCCCAGTGAACGATGTGCGCGAGTGTCGCGCGGGCCGCCGGCCCGGCCCCCCCGCTGCGACGCGCGCGTTGCCCGGGGGCCGCTAGCCATGTCGGCGATCATCGACATCCGCGGCCGCGAGATCCTGGACTCGCGCGGCAACCCGACGGTCGAGGCCGAGGTGATCCTGGAGTCCGGCCACCGGGGTCGCGCGGCCGTGCCCAGCGGCGCCTCGACGGGGCGCCACGAGGCGGTCGAGCTGCGCGACGGCGATCCGGGGCGGTACCTGGGCCGCGGGGTGCGGCGCGCGGTGGCGAACGTGGGCGGCGAGATCCTGGCCGCGCTGCGCGGCTTCGAGGCGCGGGAGCAGCGCGACCTGGACCGCGCCATGTGCGAGCTGGACGGCACCGCCGCGAAGGGCCGGCTGGGCGCGAACGCGATCCTGGCCGTGTCGATGGCGGCGGCGCGGGCGGCCGCCTCGGAGACCGGCCTGCCGCTCTACCGCTACCTGGGCGGCGACGACGCGCACACGCTTCCCGTCCCGATGATGAACGTGGTGAACGGCGGTGCGCACGCCTCGAACAACGTGGACATCCAGGAGTTCATGATCCTGCCGGTGGGCGCGTCGTCGTTTTCGCACGGGCTGCGCATGGCGACCGAGGTGTTCCATGCGCTCAAGGGGGTGCTAGGCGCGGCGGGGAAGAGCACCGCCGTGGGCGACGAGGGCGGATTCGCGCCCGATCTGGGGTCGGACGCAGAGGCCGCCGAGGTCGTGCTGCAGGCGATCGAGGCGGCGGGGTACCGGCCCGGCGAGGATCTTGCCCTGGCGGTCGACGCGGCCGCTTCGGAGCTGTACGCCGACGGCCGCTACACCTTCCGCAAGTCCTCGGGCGAATCGCTGACCACCGGCGAGATGGTGGCGTTCTGGGAGGAGATGGCGGGGCGGTTCCCGCTGGCGAGCCTCGAGGACCCGCTGGACGAGGACGACTGGGACGGGTGGGCCGCGCTGACCCGCCGCCTGGGGTCGCGCTGCCACGTGGTGGGCGACGACCTCTTCGCGACAAGCTTGGAGCGGCTCGAGCGCGGCATGGAGAGCGCCGCCGCCAACGCCATCCTGGTCAAGGTCAACCAGATCGGCACGCTCACCGAGGCGGTCGACGCGGTGCGGGCGGCGCAGGAGGCCGGGTTCGCCACCATCATCTCGCACCGCTCCGGCGAGACCGAGGACGCGTTCATCGCCGACCTGGCGGTGGCGACGGGCGCCGGGCTGATCAAGGCGGGGGCGCCCAGCCGAACC
Organism: Longimicrobiales bacterium; assembly: GCA_965221535.1. Taxonomy (GTDB): domain Bacteria; phylum Gemmatimonadota; class Gemmatimonadetes; order Longimicrobiales; family Gaopeijiaceae; genus Bin94. Next base: position 1,658,012 of record OZ244894.1, read on the forward strand.
GACCGCGTGGCCAAGTACAACCAGCTGCTCCGCATCGAAGAGGCGCTGGGGGCGCGGGCCCGCTACGCCGGAAGGGGGGTGCTGCCGTGAAGAGGCGCCGGTCCAGGCGGCTGCTCCTTCCGGGCGCGGTCGCGGTGGCGGTCTACTTCGCCGTGGCGGGGGGGGAGCACTCGGTGCTGGACGCGCGCCGCGCCGAGGACGAGCTCGCCGCCCGGCGCGCGGACACGCGACAGGTGCAGCGCGAGATCGACTCGCTCCGCGCCCGCATCGCCGATCTGCGCGACGACGACGAGGCGCTGGAGCGCTACGCGCGCGAGCGCTACGGCTTCATTCGGGACGGCGAGTACCTGTACCGCATCTCCGAGCCGGAGGCCGCGCCCGAGTCCGAGGATGACGCGCCGGACCGGCCAGCGCTCCTTGGGTGGCTGCGCTAGCCGGGCTGGCCGGTCCCACCTTTCTCTTCTGCCGCGTCCGAATCGCCCAGCCCCAGCGCCCGCTTGGCGCCTTCGAGGACGCGTTCGGCGTCTCCCGCCTCCAGCGCCTCCATCACCTCGCCCGAACCCGCGCCAAGGGCCTCGACCGTCGCCTGGGCGAGCTCTGCCGCGTCGTCCTTGCCGATCGCCGTGGGGAATCCGCCTCCCTGCACGCCGGTCGCCTTCTCGATGAAGGGGGCGAAGAGGTCGACCGGGATCGGGAACAGGGTGGTGGAGTTGTTTTCGGCGGCCACCTCGACCACGGTCTGCAGGAAGCGCAGCTGCAGCGCCACCGGATGCTGCGAGATGACCTGGGCGGCTGCGGACAGCTTGCGCGAAGCCTGGAACTCGCCCTCGGCCGCGATCACCTTGCCGCGGCGCTCGCGCTCGGCCTCGGCCTGCTTGGCCATGGCGCGCTTCATCTCCTTGGGCAGGTCGATGTCCTTGATCTCGACCGACGTGACCTCGATCCCCCACGGATCGGTCTCCATGTCGATGATGCGGCGCACGATCTCGTTGATCCGCTCGCGCTCGGCGAGCAGCTCGTCCAGCTCCGACTGGCCCACAACGCTGCGCAGGGTCGTCTGCGCGATCTGGCTGGTGGCGAAGTAGTAGTCCTCGACCTCGACGACGGCCTTGGCGGGGTCGACCACGCGGAAGTAGACCACCGCGTTCACCGTGCAGCTGACGTTGTCCTTGGTGATGGTGTCCTGGGGCGCGATGTCCAGCGCGATGATGCGCAGGTCCATCTTTCGCATGCGCTCGACGCCGTAGGGCACGAGGAAGACGATGCCGGGGCCCTTCGCGCGCGTGAGCTTGCCCAGCCGGAAGACCACCCCGCGCTCGTACTCCCAGAGGATGCGGAGCGAACTGAGAAGGCCGACGACGCCGAGCGTGGTGAGGCCCGGAATGAGGAAGAGGCCCAGGTCCATTTGCTGTGCTCCAGTGGTTGGCTGTTTGTGCTCCCGGGGCTCTGGGTCGTGGCTTCCGCGGCCGCGGGTCGTGGCTCCCGGTCACGGGGGTGGCGCCGGGTGGTGCCGGAATAAGGGGGCGGGCGGGGGCGGTTGACAAGGGTGCGCCGGATTTGGACCTTTCATGTCCCTTGGCCGGAGTAGCTCAGTTGGTCAGAGCAGCGGAATCATAATCCGCGTGTCGGGGGTTCAAGTCCCTCCTCCGGCACTGGGCCCGGCGCGGCCCCGCACCGCCCGCGCCGCAGGCCCGATCGCAGATGAAAGCAACTTCGTCTTCAAGCGCTTTCCACCGCCGGGTCGCGGTGGACACCCCCGAGCACGTTCGCCTCGACTACGTCCTGGCGGATCTGGGGTCGCGGGCCGCCGCGCTCGCGATCGACTTCGCGATCCTTGTCGCCGCGAGCCTCGCCATCGGCTTGGGCGTCTACTACGCCGGGGATCTGGGCGCGGTCCTGGAGTCGGCGAGCAGGACCATCCTGGTCTTCGCCACCTTCTTTGCGCAGTGGGGGTACTTTCTGCTCTTCGAGGGGCTCGGCGGCGGGCGAACGCCAGGGAAGCGCGTCGTCGGGCTGCGGGTGCTCCACCTCGGGGGCGAGCCTCTCTCGTTCCGCGGCGCGGTGCTGCGCAACCTCGTCCGGGTGGTCGACTTGCAGCCCGCTGTGTCCGGGCTGGTCGGCGGCGTCTGCATCCTGGTCAACCGGCGCGCGCAGCGGCTGGGCGACCTCGTTGCCGGAACCATGGTCGTCCGCGACGCGGCCGGCAGCGACCGCCTGGGCAGCGACGAGCTTCCCCCGGCCCGCGTGGGGCGTCCCGTGCTTTCGGCGGCGCAGTTCGAGCTGCTTGCAGGCTACGTGGCGCGGCGCGAGGGGCTGAGCCGGGAGATCCGGCGTCGGGTGGCAGGCACGGTGGTCGATGCGCTCGCGTTTGCGCTGGAGAACGACCCGAAGGCGTACGCGCGCACCGCCGACGAGAAGCTGGCGCGGCTCTACGGGCTGGAGGCGCCCCGGCACGCGGCGCGGCGCGGAGGCGCGAGCCTGCAGGCGGCCGCCATGGCCCGCGAGCAGCGCGAGGAGTGGGCCCGGTACGTGGATCTGGTGGAGAGGGGAAGGAAGCGCGGCCTGAAGAGCCTGAGCCAGGACGAGGTGCGCGCCTTCGGGCAGCTCTACCGCGGCGTCACGGCCGATCTGGCCCGGGCGCAGACCTACGGGGCGTCGCCGGGCCTGCTGGGGACGCTGCGGCGGTGGGCGGGCGCGGGACACAACCTGCTGTACCGGGCGAGGGGGCGGGGGGCGGTGTCGCTAGGGCACTGGGTGGCGGCCGAGTTTCCGCGCGCGGTGCGCCGGTTGTGGAGGCCGATCATGCTTGCCACCGTGTTGTTCTACGGCGCCGGGGCGGTCGCATACTTCGCCGTGCGCGAGGACGCGCTGATGGGGCGCGCGATTGCGGGACCGGGGCTCATGAACCGCGTGGAGAACACGGAAGAGGGCAACATCGACGCCAGGTACCTTGTGGAAGCGGATGTGGAAGGCGAAGACATGCCGGTGTTCGCCTCGTCGCTGATGACCAACAACGTGGGCGTCACCTTCTTCGCCTTCGCCGGGGGGCTGCTGGCCGGGCTGGGCACGCTCTACATCATGCTGATGAACGGCGTTCTGCTGGGCGCCGTCCTGGGCGTCTACGCGAACGAGGGGGTGGCCGTGGTGCTCCTCGGCTGGGTGTTCCCCCACGGCTTCATCGAGCTCACCGCGATCTGCATCGCCGGCGGCGCCGGCTTCGGGCTGGGGTCGGCGCTGCTCATGCCGGGTCGGCGCACGCGGGGCGAAGCGCTGATGGAGCGCGGCCGCACGTTCCTGTCTCTGATCGCGGGGACGGCGCTCATGCTGGTTGTGGCCGGGCTCGTCGAGGGCTTCTATTCGCCGCTGGAGCTGCGCGCAGTGTGGAAGTTCGCCTTCGGCGGGGCGACCGCGGTCCTGCTGGCGCTCTACTTCGGCCTAGGGGGAAGGGGGGCGGCGGCGCGTGCGGCGGCGGTGCCCGCCGCGCCCGCGGCCCCCGTGGCTCGCGGCCCCGGACGTGCGGCGGCGCCGGCGGCTACAGCAGCCCCCGCTCCTTGATCTCGACGTACTTGTCCAGGGTGCGCACCAGGGCGTCCCCGGGCGGCGTGTCCACGACCAGGATCCCCGACCGCCGCATGACCTGAAGCGTCGTTGCGCGGGCCTGCACCAGCTCCTCGGCGGCGGCGCGTGCGTAGGCGTGGTCGGGTTCGGCCACGGGCTGGGCGGCGGCCGCCTCCAGCGCGGGGTTGCGAATGGCGATCGCCAGCGGAAGGTGGGCCCGCCCGATGCGGGCCAGCGAGCTCACCAGCGCCCTGGACACGGCCCCGTCGATCACGTCGCAGAAGAGGATGACCAGCGAGCGCTTGCGGAAGGTGCGTCCCAGGGTCGCCAGCGCCAGCGGGTAGTTGGGCTCGACCAGCCGGGTCTCGACGCCGGCAAGGACCCTGGCGAGCGAGGGGGGGTCGGCCCGCCTGGGGGGCGACACGTGGCGGATGCGCTCGTCGAAGACCACGACGCCGATCCGGTCGCCGAAGCTCTGCGCCCGGCTGGCGAGCATCATGCAGGCGCCCAGCGCGTAGTCGATCCGCTCGCGCACCGGCGACAGCCGTTCCCGCATGTGCCGTCCGGCGTCGATCGCCAGCACGATGCTCTGGCTGCGCTCGGCCTCGTAGTTGCGCACGACGAACTTCTGCCGCTTCGCCGACGCCTTCCAGTCGATGGTGCGCGGGTCGTCGCCCTGCACGTAGTCGCGCAGGCTCTCGAACTCGCGCCCTTCGCCCCATTGCCGGTTGCGGCGCAGCCCCGGCGTGCGCAGCCGCCTCCGGATCGCGAACCCGGCGCGGTCTCGAAGCAGGTCGCGCACGCCCGGCTGCACCTGCAGCGTGTCGGACGCCGCGACGCTGTCCCGGCGCCAGGCGAGCCCCCAGGGAGAGCGCGTGCGCAGATGAATGGCGCCCAGCGACAGGAATCCGCGGGTGCGGGGCGTGACCCGGTAGCGGCAGCGCACCGACGCGCCGGGCGCGATCGAGACCTCGTGCCCGTTCTCCCACGGGTCCGCGCCGCCCGGCCCGCCCACGCGGCGAAGGCAGGGGTCGAGGTCGTCCGTGACGCGGACCACCACCGTGCGCGGGGCGGGGTTGGTCAGCGTCAGCGCCACCTCCGTCTTGGCGGCCAGCGCCGAAATCCGGGGCGCCTCGCGCCCGGCCGCGGGCGCGCGGGTCCGGCGCCCGTCCAGAAGCGCCAGCACCACCACCACCGCGTCCACCGCGAGAGCCAGCGGGGCGCTCGCCAGGAACAGCAGCGACGCGGCCCCCAGAATCGCCAGCGTCCGCCCGCTGGGCATGAGCGCGATCCGCACTAGCGCGGCGCTTCGAGCGTCTCGAGCAGCGACGTCAGCTCGTCGTCGGACGAGCGGCCCTCGACCTCGGCCTCGGCGGTCAGCACCACGCGGTGCCTCAGCACCGGAAACGACAGCGACTTCACGTCGTCGGGGGTCGCGAAGTCGCGCCCCTCCAGGTAGGCCTGGGCCCGGGCGGCCTGGAAGAGCGCGACTCCGGCCCTGGGGCTCGCCCCCAGCACGAACGCGGCGTCGTCGCGGGTCGCCCGCACGATGTCGGTCACGTAGCGGCGCACGCGCTCGTCCACGTGCACGCCGTTGACCGCCGCGCGCATCTCCGCCAGCTCTTCGCGCGTCATCGGGTCGCCCATGGCGTAGGTGCCCTCGTCGTCGGCCCGGAACCCGGCCTCGTGGCGGTCCAGAATGGCCTGCTCCGCCTCGGCGGGCGGGTAGTCCACCACGATCTTCATCAGAAACCGGTCGACCTGCGCCTCGGGCAGCGGATACGTCCCCTCGTACTCGACCGGATTCTGCGTGGCGAACACCGTGAAGGGGGCGGGCAGGGGGCGGGTCTTCCCGTCGACTGTGACCTGGCGCTCCTCCATTGCCTCGAGCAGGGCGGCCTGCGTCTTGGGCGGCGCGCGGTTGACTTCGTCGGCCAGCAGCAGGTCGGCGAAGACGGGACCGGGGCGGTAGGTGAACCCCGAGTCGCCCAGGATGTTCACGCCCACCAGGTCCGTGGGCATCAGGTCAGGGGTGAACTGGACCCTGCCGAAGTCGAGGCCCAGTCCCTTGGCCAGCGCCCGCACGGCGAGCGTCTTGGCTGTGCCCGGGACGCCTTCGACCAGCGCGTGGCCGCGCGCGAGGAGGGTGATCATAAGCTGCCTAAGCACGCTGTGCTGGCCCAGCACGACCTGTTCGAGGTCCCCGAGCAGGCGAAGTGCCGCTTCCGGCGGTGTCATGTGCCAAATCTCCGTGAGAGGTGTTCGTCGATCCCGGCGGCGATCGCCGTCAGGTCGGGTGGATCCGCGCCCAGGCCCCTTCGAGCCCGGGCCAGCGGCGTGTCCGCGCCCTCGTCGGCGTTCAGCCGGCGCAGCAGCGCGTCCGCCTGCGCAGCGTCGCGCGGCGGGGGATGCCGGGCAACCCTGGCGAGCCGCGCGACGAGCAGGAGCGCCGCCGTCTCCGCAGCCCCGGCCTTGCGGTACAGGTCCCCCAGCGCCGAGACGTGCTCGAGCGGCGAGCGACGCTCCCGGTCCGGCGGCGCGACGGCGGGCCCGGGCGTCCCGAACCGGAGCCCCGCGCACGCCAGCACCGCGAAGCAGACGACGATGAGGTGAAGGAGCCCGCGTCCGCCCGGGGTGTCGAAGAAGAACTCGGCCAGGATGTCGGCGCGGGTCCGGGAGGTGCGGATGCCCTGGTGGTACTCGTCGAAGAACACGGTGTCGGCTTCGCTTGTGTAGGCGAGCGCGGCCCGCACGGCGAGCGCCGCCCGCGGGTCGTCCACGACCCTGGCGTTCGACAGAGGGTACGCGTCCGCGAACACCGCGACGCGACCCTCGCCCAGCGACAGCTCGGCCGCGACCATCCACTCGCGGCCCCCGCGGTCCCGCGCGGTCAGCAGCGGCTGCACGAACGGGGCGCCCGCGGCGCTCGCCGAGTCGGGACCGGCGTCTCGCCCCTCTTCGTCGACGACACGGAGCCCGTGCCCCAGCGTCTCGGGCAGGGCAAGCGACTCGGCGAGGGGGTGGTCGTGCCAGCGCGGCTCTTGCAGGAGCATGCCCGGACCCTGCGTAATTCCGGGCAGCAGGCGGTGGTAGACGCGGAGCGAATCCATGAGGGGCGTCCGTCCGGTCGAGCGACGCTCTGGGATGTACGGAGGCGCGTATATGAGCGCGCCGCCCGCCCGCACCCGGTCCAGGAGCGCGCCGATCTCCCTCGGGCTCGGGGACAGCCGCGGACGCAGCAGCACCACGGTTCCGCGGACAGGATCGGCATCGACAAGCGGCGTGATCCGGGGCTCGGCATGCCGCCCGAGCCGTTCGATCCCCCGCGCGAGGGCCGCGACCCCGCCCGGCGTGGTCTGGAACGAGCTGTGGGCGGTGCTTCCGCGCTGTCCCTCGGGCCGCCACAGGAACCCCACCGCAAGCGCCGCCACCAGCAGGACTGCGACCCAGAACATGGGCCGCGTGCGCAGCGCCGCCCGCTTCTCGCCGGAGTCGCTCATGCGTCGGGCGCCTCGCTGTCTGCGTTGCCCGAGGATCCGTCCACCGCGCATCCCGCGCGCCGGGCCATGGTCGCCAGCTCGGCGTATCCCTCCGGGGTCGGCTCCTCCATGCCGAAGGAGTAGCCCTGGAACGATCCCAGAAAGCGACCCCCCGCCCCCGCGCCCCCCCCGCCGACCCCGCCCCGGGCGATCTCCCTGGCATAGTCCCCGGGCGTCTTGGAGCTGTGGAACGACAGCGCGCCCTGCTGGTCGAGGCTCAGCAGAAACCCCTGGTAGAGCGCGGTGGCCGCCCGCCGGAAAGCCCCCTTGTCGGCCCGCCGCGCGGCGATCCCCAGCCACTCCTGGGCGGTGGCCGGCTCCGGCTCTTCCTCCTCCTCCTCCTCGCCGCCGGCGCGGCGCAGCACCCCTGCGTGCTTCGTCCCGATCCGCACCATGATCAGCAGCGCCGCCAGCGCCACCACGATGACCACGATCTCGGCGGCGACGCCCCCGTCGCCCCCCACAAGCCGTCGCAGCCAGCGCCAGAACTCGTCCAGCACATCCAGGACCCACCGGATCAACGCCTGCCTCGGAGACTCGCCGAAGGTGACGAAGTCGGGGTCGGCCACGACCTCGCGCATCACCTCGGACACGCGCTCGGCCGAGGGCAGCGGCTGCTGGGGCGCCTGCAATCCCAGCACTACAGCTCGTCCATGCCCCTCGCGAGCGTCTCGAGGTCGAACGCCTCGCTCCGCACCCTGCGATCGTGGAACAGCACCATGATGCTGCCCACCATGAACGGCGCGGTCAGCGGCCCGACCAACAGATCCACCGTGTTCAGCAGCCACTGCTGGGTCGAGCTGACCTCGCCCAGCGCGTCGGGCGAAACGAAGAGGTCGCCCATGCCGAACAGCGCGGTGATGCCTATCGAAGGCGCCAGGTTGATGATCATCGCGACCACCATGATGCCCACCACGCGCAGCCAGCCGCGCCTGCACAGGCTCAGCGAACGCCCCAGCGCGCTCATCGCCCCGCGACGCTCGATGATGACCGCGGGGAGGATCCCGAATGTGGCGCCCAGCCACAGCGCCACAACCACCCCGCCGCCCACCAGCGTCACAGAGACGCTGGCGATAGCCCCCGGCACGCTGCCCCCCAGACCGAACACCGCCATCAGAGTCCCCCCGACGGTCGCCACCACAAAGGCCAGGACCGCCAGGCCCAGCAATGACACGATCGTCGCGCCGGCCGCGGACGGCAGGTGCCGGAGGGCGCCCCGGTAGGCGTGCCCAAGTCGGGCCGGCCTGTCCGCGATCCGCTCCGCCATCGCCACCGCCAGGGCGATCGAGCCGACCCAGGCAATCGCCACACCGACCAACGTCACCCCGAACGCGGGCAGGATCGCAGCCAAACCTTCCATCGGGTCCGCGCCGGAGCCCGCCGCCGCCGACGTGATGTCCACCCCCGACACGAGCAGCAGCACGTATCCCGGGAACGCCGCAACCAGCGCGATCAGGTAGTAGAGACCGAAGTCGCGACGGTAGAGCTGGAGCGCGCCGTCGACGATTTCGCCGAATCCGAGGGGTCGCATGGGTATGATCGTCATGTGCGCAACCTAGCCAATCGACAAGGGTGAATGCCAGATTCCCGGGAATGGCTCCAGCCCGGCCGCCCGCCACAGCCTAGGCCCGCTCAAGCCGGCGCCGACCCCGCTCGGGCCAAGCCCGCTCATTTCAGCCCAGCCCAAGAGGAGATTTGAAGATGAACAGGTTCCTGCGGATCGTCGCTGCGGCGGTGGCCGTCGCCGCTTCGGGGCTTGTGCCCGTCGTCGCTCAGGAAGGGTCGAGATGGCCGCCCGCGGGAACATTCTCGATCGTCGGCTACGACCCTGACACGGGAGAGGTCGGGGTTGCCGTGCAGTCGCGCGTCTTCTCCGTGGGCAACGGTGTCGTGTGGGGCGAGGCGGGCGTCGGCGTGGTGGCCACCCAGGCCATCGTCGATGTCAGCTACGGCCCCCAGGCGCTGGCCCTTCTGCGCGACGGCTACTCCCCCGCCGACGCGGTGCGCGAGATCCTCGCCCGCGACCCCGATCCCGACCCGGAGCGGTGGACCAAGCAGGGCCGCCAGTTCTCGATCATGAACGCCCGGGGCGAGGTCGCGACCCACACCGGCCCCCGCGCCAGCGACTGGGCGGGCCACCGCATCGGCGAGCACTGCTCGGCCCAGGGCAACATCCTGGCCGGCCCCGCCGTCGTGGACGACATGGTGGCCGCCTTCGAATCCACCGGGGGACACCTGTCCCTGCGGCTCCAGGCGGCGCTCGAGGCCGGCCAGGCGGCCGGCGGCGACACGCGCGGCATGCAGTCGGCGGCCATGCTGATCGTGCAGGAGGACGGCGGCGTCTGGCTCAACAACGACGTCGTGCTCCGCCTCCAGGTCGACGACCACGAGAACCCCATCGCCGAGCTGCGCCGCCTGGTCGAAATCGCCGCCGAGCGGCGGGAGCGGCGGCGGTGAAGGTGGGGGGATCGGCGCTCAGCCCCCCTCCCGCAGGCCCCTCAGCACTGCAAGGTTGGCGCGGTCGGCGCTCGCGCCGTCGTCGCCCTTCGGCGTCTCGAGGATCTTGGGCACGTGGCGGAAGCGCGTCGCGTTCATGAGCCGTCGGAAGGGCGCGAGCCCCATCGTGCCCTCGCCGATGTTCGCGTGACGGTCGAGGTGTGAGCCGAACTCCGCCTTTGCGTCGTTGACGTGGAAGAGTTCGATGCGGCGGGCGCCGAACGCGTCGTCCGCCCGCATCCACACCCCCTCGAAGTCGCCGCGCAGATCGAGCCCCGCCACCCAGGCGTGACAGGTGTCGAAGCAGATGCCCAGACGGTCGCGATGCGGCTCGGGAACCGCCTCGACGATCCTGCCCAGGTTCTCGAGCGAGCCGCCGATCGACGTGCCCGCGCCCGCGGTGAGCTCCAGCAGCACGCGAGGTTGGCCGGGCGCAGCCTCCATCGCCTCGACGAGCCCGGCCGCGTTGCGCTCGATGCCGCCCGCCCGGTCGCCGTCGGTCGCGTTGCCCGGGTGCGTGACCACCGCGTCCAGGCCAAGCAGCGCGGCGCGCGCGACCTCGCCGGCGAAGCAGTCGACCGAACGCCGCCACAGATCTGGCCGGGGACTTGCCAGGTTGATCAGGTAGGAGTCGTGCGAGGCGACGAACGCGCTGTCCCGGGCGGCGGCGCGAAACCGCGCTGCGCGTGCATCCGGGATCGACGGCTCGGCCCAGCGGCTGGGCTGCTTGGTGAAGATCTGGAAGTCGGCCGCGCCGATTTCGGCGGCCCGGCTCGGAGCGCGATGGACGCCGCCCGCCACCGAGACGTGGGCGCCGAGTTCGTCGCGGGGTGGGGTGGTGGCGTCAGGGGCGGAGCGCATGCACTGGGGGGGCCGGTTCGGGCAAGGAGTGGCCGCGGGGCCGAGGATGAGGTCTTGATCTTGGCGGCAGCAGTGCATATTATACCAGTATAACGACAAAAAACTGTGAGAAAAGCACCATGATTCACACATTCTCGGTATCCAACTACGGATCAATACGGGACGAGGTCACGCTCGACCTGCGGATTCCCGGCACCGCGCCGGACCTTGCGCGCTTTCGCCGGAGCGTCGCCTGTCCCGACGTGCGGCTTCCGACGGTGGCTGTGCTCATGGGTCCCAACGGGTCGGGGAAGAGCACGCTGCTGCGGGCTCTGGGGGACTTGGGGCGGTTCGTGTCGCATCGGTCAGAACTCGAGAAGTGTGTTTGGATGGAGCCGTTCATGTCGGATTGCACAAGATGGAATCCAACACGGTTCACCATCGAGGGCGAAGCGGACTTCATCGAGCCCGGCGAGACGCCACGCCGGTTTCGCTACGAGCTAGAAGTCGGACGTGAGCGGACCGGCGTTGAGGTCGAACAGCGACTGTTCGTAAGTAGCGAAACGCTGGTGCACTATCCGCGGGGGCGCCGACGCAGGCTGCTTGAACGGCAGGGTGTGAGCACGCCCCCCTATGTGTCGCGCGATCTCGGGCTCACGGCACGGGACCCCCGGCTCAAGGCAATAGGACCCCACCAATCCGCCTTCGCCACGCTTGGATTCCTCAACGTTCCGGTCGCCAAGCGATTCATGGACTTCATGACAAGTTGGGTGACCACGAACGTCGCTGTAGGCGCCAGATGGCGGCCCGACACGAATCGGCTTGCCGACTGGCTGGAGCAGGACCCGGCGAGCCGCGAGTGGGTCAGGCTGCAACTGCAGCGAAGCGATCTGGGGATCACCGACATCGACGTTGATCGCGGCCTTCCCGGTTCGCAGATCCTGTGTCATCACAGGGGACTGGATGATCGCGTCTTCCTCGAACTGGAGTCCAGAGGGACGCGAACAATGCTGGACATGCTGCCACTGATCAGAGTCGCGCTCCAACGGGGAACCCTCGCAGTACTCGACGAGGTCGACGGAGACCTCCATGTCGAGGCGGTGGAGGAGATGCTCGACTTGTTCCGGTCGCCGGAGAGCAATCCGCACAACGCGCAGTTGCTCATGACTTCACATCACGTCGGGCTCCTAGACACGTTGGAGAAGGAGGAGGTCTTCATCGTCGAAAAGGACGACGACGGCGGCACCCGGCTGCACGGCGCACAGGACGTGAAGGGCCTGCGGCGCGATGTCCGTCTGTACAACAAGTACCGCGCCGGAGTGCTCGGCGGCATCCCCAGGCTGGGCTGAGGCTCCCCCTCAACCCACCGCCTCGGCCAGCACCTCGACCACGTGCCGCGCCCGCCGCCCGGTCCCGTCGCGGATCTGGGCGCGGCAGCTGAAGCCGTTGGCGATGATGGGCTGGTCGGCGGGGGTGGCGCGCACGGCGGGGAAGAGGTCGAGTTCGCCCATTGCGCGCGAGGTGGACAGGTGCTTCGCGGTATAGCCGAACGCGCCCGCCATGCCGCAGCAGGTGGATTCGATGAGGGTGCCCTGCACGTCGGCCACGGCCGAGAGGGCTTCGGCGGTGGCGGTGGCCGTCCCGGCGGCCTTCTGGTGGCAGTGGCCGTGAATGCGGGCGGTCGGGTGGGGGCGCGCCGGGGGACGGTCGTGGGCGCGAGGGACCGTGTGGCCGTGGGGGCCGGTGCGGGTGTCGGGGGCGGAGCGGCTGTGGGGGGCGGCGTTGGTGTGGGGATCGTCGCGGGCGGCGAGGAACTCGTCGACGAGGAACGCGTGGTCGGCGACGGCGCGCGCGTCGGTGCCGGGGCAGAGGTGCAGGGCTTCGTCGCGCAGGGTGAGCAGGCACGAGGGCTCGAGGCCCACGATGGGCAGGCCGCGCCGGGCGAGGGGGGCGAGGGCGGCCAGGGTGCGACGGATTTCGGCGCGGGCGTGGTCGAGGAGGCCGGCGCCGATGTAGGTGCGGCCGCAGCACAGCGGGCGCGCTCGCGCACGGGGCGGGGCGGGGGACACCGGCTCGTGGCCGAGTCGCCGCAGGAGATGGGCGGCTGCGCGGGGCACGCGGGGGTCGAAGTAGCGGCTGAAGGTGTCGACAAGGAGGACGACGGACCCCTCGGGGGGCGAATTCGGGTCGGCGGGGGCGATCTCCGCGTCGCGGAAGGGGCGGCGGTGCCATTCGGGCAGCCTTCTTGCCGCAGCGACACCCAGGGTGCGCTCGCCCAGCCGGGCCAGGGCGCGGCTGCGGTTGCGGAGGTTGACGAGCCGGCGCAGCCGGGACGCGGCGGGGGCAAGGCGGGGCAGGGACGCGAAGAGCCGCTCGCGAAGTGGCATGCAGGCGCGGCCATGCGCGAGGTGGAGGACTTCGGCCTTGAGCATGGCCATGTCCACCCCTGCCGGGCATTCGCGCTTGCAGGCCTTGCAGCCAATGCAGAGTTCGAGGACCTGGCCGACCTCTTCCCCCTCCAAACCCCTTGCGCCGAGCTGCCCCGTCATGGCGAGGCGGAGGACGTTGGCGCGGCCGCGGGTCGTGTCGGACTCCTCGCGGGTGACGCGGTAGGACGGGCACATGACGCCGTCGTGCAGCTTGCGGCAGGCGCCGTTGTTGTTGCAGGCCTCGACGTTGCGGGCGAAGCGGGCGTTCGGGGCGGAGGACAGCGTGGGCAGGGAGGGCGGCGTGGGCAGGGAAGTCGGCGCGGCGGCGTAGTCGGGGCCGTAGCGGAACAGGGTGCGGTCGTCCATGCGCGGCGGGTCCACGATCTTGCCGGGGTTCATGAGCCCGCCGGGGTCGAAGGCGCGCTTGACTTCGGCGAAGGCGCGGGCCAGGCGCTCGCCCAGCAGGGGTTCGATGAACTCGGAGCGGAGGATGCCGTCGCCGTGCTCGCCGGACCAGGAGCCGCCCAGTCGGCGGGCCTCGCCCAGCACCTCTTCGGCGATGGAGCGGAGGGCCGCGATGTCGGCGGGGTCCTTCATGTTCAGCGCCGGGCGCACGTGGAGGAGGCCGACCGAGGCGTGCGCGTACCAGGTGCCGCTGGTGCCGTGGCGCGCGAACGCGTCCTCGACGAAGGCGCCGAACTCGGCCAGCGCGGGGAGCGGGATTGCGCAGTCCTCGACGATCGAGACCGGCTTCCGCTCGCCCTTCATGGACATGACGATGTTGAGCGCGGCCTTGCGCACGGCCCAGATCGCGGCCTGGGCGGCTGGATCCTCTACGCCGACCGCCGAGCGGCCCGGCCCGGTGCCGCCCGCGACCTCGCCCAGGCGGGCCAGCCTGCGCGTCAGCGGGGCCGCCTCTTCGCCGGCGAACTCGACCAGGAGCACGGCGTGGGCGGCGGGCGGAATCGAAGCCTCGACGGTGGACCGGAACGCCGGGTTCTCGCGGGCCAGCGCGATCAGGCCGTGGTCCATGAGCTCGACGGCGTGCGGGTCGAGCTCGACGATGTGCTGCACGGCGTCCAGCGCGTCGAGGAGCGTGGGGAACGAGCACACGCCCAGCACGCGCCGCGCCGGCCTGCGCGCGAGCTTGAGCTTGAGCGTGCGGAAGAACGCCAGCGTGCCCTCGGACCCGACCAGCGCCTCGGCGGCCGACGCGCCCGGCCTCAGCAGGCGGTGAAGCATGTATCCGGCCACGTGGCGGAGCACGTCCGGCACGCGCGCCCGCAGCTCGTCGGCCTCGCGGGCGGCGATGCGCTGGAGCGTGTCGGCGAGCTCGGCTCCCGCCGCTCCCCCCCCGCCCGCGCCCCCCGACCCAAACGCCGCGATCCGCCCGTCGGCCAGCGTGGCTTCGATCGCCGCCACGTTGTCGGCCATGATCCCGTAGCGGATCGACCGCGCGCCGCCGCTGTTGTTCCCCGCCATGCCGCCGATGGTGGCCCGGCTGGCGGTGGCCACGTCGACCGGGAAGAACAGCCCGGTGGGCGCCAGCCGGCGGTTGAGCTGGTCGAGCACGACGCCGCACTCGACCGTCGCGGTGCGGGCCTCGCGATCGACTTCGAGCACCCCGTCGAGGTGGCGCGAGGTGTCGACCACCACCGCGCGGCCCACCGTCTGGCCGCACTGGGACGTTCCCGCGCCCCGGGGCAGCACCGGCACGCCCTCCTCCCGCGCGATCTGCAGCGTGGCGTCGATGTCGTCGAGGGTGCGCGGGAGCACGACGCACAGCGGCGCGATCTGGTAGATGGACGCGTCGGTGGCGTAGAGGCCGCGGGCGAGCGCGTCGCAGCGCACCGGGCCGGAGACGTGGCCGCGCAGGCGGCGCGCGATTCGTTCGGCGAGCGGATCGGACGCGAATGGCCGGGTGGGCAAGCTGGGGGAACCTCCGCGCGTCGAGGGGCGGCGCACACTACGGATGGGCCGCTGAAGCGGGTAGAATTACAGGTCGAAGCCAGACCATGCAAGGAGCCCCGTCCACCATGAAGCCCCGGTCAGCCATGAAGTTGGCGTTCGTCCTCGCCGCCCTTCTGGCCCCACTCGCCCTCCCGTCCGGGGCCGCCGCGCAGACGCAGGGGCGCGTGCACGACCGCGAGTCGGGTTCGGCGGTCGCCGGGGCGCGGCTGCGCTGGCACGCGGCGCCGGGGACCGACGACGCGGCATCCGCGCCAGCCGAGACGACCACCGACGCCCGCGGGGCCTTCGCGCCCCTGCCCGGCTGGGGCCCGGACGGCGCCGTCGTCGTCTCGGCGCTCGGCTATCGCCCGCGCACCGTCGACGTCCGCGAAGCCGAGGCGGACGGCTGGCGCATCGCGCTGGACCGCGACCCCCTCGCCCTCGACGCGATCGTGGTGACCGTGGGCGGACGGGCGCGCCCGCGCTCCCAGGTCGCGGTCCCGATCGAGACGATGGAGGCGACCGAGATCCAGGGGTCGGGGGCGCCGTCGGTGGACCGGCTGCTCGCGGAGCTGCCGGGGGTGCAGGTCTCGCCGGGCGTGCCGACCGGGTCCAATCTGCTCATTCGCGGAATCGGCGGAGCGCGCGTGCTGGTGCTTCTCGACGGCAGGCCCGCGCCCGGATCCCTGATCGAGAACCGCGATCTGAGCCGCATGTCGCTGGCGGGCGTGGACCGCGTCGAGGTGGTGAAGGGCCCGCTGTCCTCGCTGTACGGCTCCGACGCGCTCGGGGGGGTGGTCAACGTGATCACGCGCGCGCCGGACTCGGGGCTCCGGATCGACGGGCGGGCCTTCTCGGGCGGCGCCGGCCGCCGCCAGGCGGAGGTCACCGCAAGCGGCGGCGGGCGGCTCAGGCACCGCACCACCGGCGCCTGGCGGCAGGAGGACCAGATGCCGGGGGCAGTCAGCGCCAGCGGCGACGGCTTCGCGCGCGTGTGGGATCTGCGTTCGGACCTGCGCTTCGACGCGGGCGAGGCGTGGGATCTGAGCGGCGGGGCGAACCTGGTGCGGGAGCGGCAGCGCTGGCCGGTCGGCGGGGGGTTCTCGGGGTTCAACGACAACACGGGCGTTGCAGGGTGGCTGGAAGCGCGCCGGTTCGTGCGCGACGGAGAGTGGAAGGGCTCGGCGTTCGTGCAGGACTACGAACACCTGTACCGGAGCGCCCGCGGCGACGCGCCCATCGCGAGCGAGGGCGACGAGCCGCAGTGGGAGCGCGAGGCCAGGGCGACCGGGACCTACTCTGCCACGCGGGGGCGCCACAGGCTCGACTTGGGCGTCGAGGCGTCGAGCCGCGGCATTCGGTCGCCCGACAAGCTGGTCGAAGACCGGGTCGGCGACTCGCAGGCGGCCTTCTTCGTGCAGGACGCGTGGCAGCGGGGCGCGACCACGCTCTCGGGCGGCGCGCGCGTGACGTGGAACAGCCGCTGGGGGTCGAACCTGTCGCCCACGCTGGGATGGGTCCGTTCGATCGGCGCGCGATTCCGCGCGCGGGCGACGGTGGCCCGGGGGTTCCGGGCGCCCTCGTTCAAGGAGCTGACCTGGAGCTTCGCCAATCTCGGAGCCGGCTACGTGCTGCAGGGGTTTCCCGACCTGCAGCCGGAGCGCTCGTGGAACGCGTCGGGCGGCGTCGAGTGGAATCCGCGCGCCGGGGTGCGCATCGACGCCGAAGGCTACTGGAACCGGATCGACGACCTGATCGAGGCCGGATTCACGGGGAACACGCCCAGCGGGCTGCTCGTCTACTCGCCCCGCAACGTGTCGAACGTCACGACGCGCGGCTTCGAAGTCGGCGTGCAGTCGGTCTTCGGCCGGGCCGCGGTCACCGCCGGATACGCCTACCTGGACGCGCGCTCGCCCACCTCGGACACCCCGCTCGACCGCCGCCCCCGCCACTCGGCCCGCGTGCGCGGGTCCTGGATGCCGGCGAGCCCGGCGAACCTGCGGCTCGACGCGACCGTGCACCTGACCGGCGAAGCGCCCGTTCTCGGCGCCGCTCTGGGCGGCCCGGCCACGCGCACCGGCACCCAGGAGCGCTTCGTCGCGACGGACGTGCAGGCGTCGGTCGACATTTGGCGGAGCTTGGAGCTGGTCGTCGGCGTCGACAATCTCTTCAACGCCCGCCCGGGTGGCTGGCAGGGCCTGATCGAACGTAGGTTGCGGGTGGGCCTGGGGGTCAGCCAGCGCCTCCGGAACTGATGGCGATGTAAAGCAAACATTACGTTATGTAAACTTGAGTTTACAGAGGATGCGGTCTACAGGGGGAGGCGACATGCACGCGGAGCCGTCCATTGCCGAGAAGCCGTCCGTTGCCGGCGGGCCGTCCATCGTTGGGGGCCGTAGAGCCTCGCGCTCGCAACGGCTCGCCGCCGCCGGGATCCGGCTCGGGTTCGCCTCCGCGCTGGCGCTCCTGGCCGCCGGCTGCGCGCCGTCGGGTTCGGACAATGCGGACGAGGGGCTGCTCGAGCTCTCGTTCGGGCACGTGGGGGCGCCCGGGTCGCTCTTCGCGCTCTCGGCCGAGGAGTTCGCGCGACGGGTCAACGCGCGTCTCGAAGGCGTCGCCGAGGTGGTGGTCTACGGATCCAGCCAGCTGGGCGGCGACGACGTGCTGCTCCAGAAGCTCAGGCTGGGCACGGTCGATCTGGCGCTCCCGTCCTCGATCCTGTCGTCGCGCATCCCGGAGTTCGGCCTCTTCGAAATGCCGTACCTGGTGCGCGACCGCGAGCACATGACGCGCATCGAGTCCGAGGTCGTCTGGCCCGACCTGGCCCCGCTGGCCGAGTCCCAGGGCTACCGCTTCCTCGCCGTCTGGGAGAACGGCTTCCGCCACGTCACCAACAACCAGCGCCCCGTCCGCTCGCCCGAAGACCTGGCCGGCATCAAGCTCAGAACGCCGCGCGGCACCTGGCGCGTCCGGCTATTCCAGAACTTCGGCGCGAATCCCGTCCCGATGGCGTTCTCCGAGGTCCTGCTGGCCCTGCGCACCGGCGTGGTCGACGGGCAGGAGAACCCGCTCGCCCAGATCCACGCCGCCAAGCTCAACGAGGTGCAGCGGTACCTGTCGCTCACCGAGCACGTGTACACGCCCGCGTTCGTCACCGTCTCGGCCCGGCACTGGCCCGGCGTGCCCGAGGCCGTGCGCACCGTGGTCGAAGAGGAGGCGCGCGCCGCCCAGGGGTTCGTCTACGAGACCGCCCGGCGCCTGGACCGCGAGCTGCTGGTGGAGCTGGCCGACACCGACATCGAGGTCAACTGGGCCGACCGGGTCGCCTTCGAGCGGGCCAGCGAGCGCGTGTACGAAGAGTTCAGCGCGAGCGTCGACGGCGGGCGCGCCCTGATCGACCGGGTCCTGCGGCTGGCGCAAGACTAGGCCGTGGCCAAGCTGCGAGCCGTCTTCGAGAAGGTCCTCAACATTGTTGTGGCGACGATCGTGGTCGCGCTCGTGCTGGTGGTCGTCGTGGGCGTCGCGTTTCGGAAGGCGGGGGCCGCGCTTGTGTGGTATGACGAGGTCGCCGCGGTCCTTCTGGCCTGGCTCACCTATTATGGCGCCGCGCTCGTGGCCCTGCGGCGGGAGCATATCGGCGTTTCGGCGCTGGTGGAGCGGCTGCACGGTGGCGCGCGCACCGTCGCGGTGCTGATCGGCGAGGCGGCGGTCGTCGCGTTCTTCGTCGTGCTGGCCTGGGCGGGCCTCCAGGTGCAGGCCGCCCTGAGCGGCGTCCCGCTCGTGAGCCTGCCCGCCGTGCCCACCGCGCTGGCCCAGTCGGTGATCCCGATCGGGGCGGCCCTCTTCGTGATCGCGCAGCTGCTGAGCCTGCCCGACGCGCTGCGGGGAGCGGCGGGGAGCGGCGACCGTTGAGCGTCGGGCTCGCCCTGCTTCTCCTGCTGCTCATCCTCGTCAACGTCCCCATCGCGGTGGCGCTGGGGCTCATGGCCGTGGCGGCGATCGTGGCGTCGGGCGGACTCGACGCGATTCCCAACGTCGGCCTGGTCATGTTCTCGGGCGCGACCCGGTTCCCCCTCATCGCCATCCCGCTCTTCATTCTGGCCGGCACGATCATGAACTCGTCGGGCATCTCGCAGCGCCTGGTGGCGTTCGCGTCGGCGCTCTTCGGGTTCATCCGCGGCGGCCTGTCGATGGTGAGCATCTCGGCCTCGATGTTCTTCGCCGAGATCTCGGGGAGCGCCGTGGCCGACGTGGCGGCCATGGGCTCGATCCTGATCCCGGCCATGCGCAAGCGCGGCTACGACCGCAACTTCGCGGCGGCGGTCACCTCGTCGTCGGCCACGCTGGCCGTGATCATCCCGCCCTCGATCCCCATGATCCTGTACGGCGTGATGTCGGGCGCCTCGGTCGTCGAGCTCTTCGTGGCGGGGATCGTCCCGGGCGTCGCCGGCGGCCTCCTCATGATGTTCGTGGCGTACCTGTGGGCGCGCCGCGCCAACCTCCCGGTCGAGGAGGCGTTCCAGCTGAAGCGCGTGGCCGAGACCTTCCGCGACGCCGGCTGGTCGCTGCTGCTTCCCGTGATCATCCTGGGCGGCATCTTCTCGGGCTGGGTGACCGCGACCGAGGGGGCGGGGATGGCGGTGGTGGCGGCGCTCGCGATCGGCGGCATCGTCTACCGCGATCTGGACATGGCCCGCCTCGGGCGGGCGCTGGTGGCGTGCGGGCGCCAGACGGCGGTGGTCATGCTGCTGGTGGCCGCGTCGGCGCTCCTGGGCGACTTCCTCACCGAGGCGCGGGTGCCGCAGCGGATCGCCGGCGCGATCATCGGCTTCACCGACTCGAAGCTCGCGATCCTGGCGCTGCTCAACGCCTTCCTGCTCGCGGTCGGCCTGTTCCTGCATTCGGCGGCGGCGATCATCCTGGTCGTGCCGATCGTCATGCCGCTCGTGGTGGCGATGGGGGTCGATCCGGTGCACTTCGGCCTGATCGTCACGCTCAACCTGGGGATCGGGCAGCAGACGCCGCCCGTGGCGTCGGTGCTGGTCACGGCCTGCTCGGTGGCCAGGGCCGACATCTGGGCGGTCACGAAGGCCAATCTGGGCTTCATCGCGGTGCTCGCCGTCGTGCTGCTGGCCGTAACGTACATCCCGTCCATCCCGATGGCCCTGGTGGAGCTGTTCTACCGATGACGAAGCCTCGAATTGCCGCTGAGCGCGACGGCGACGTGGTCGCAGTCACGCTCGACCATCCCGAGAAGCTCAACGTGCTCGACATGGCCGCGTGGGATGCGCTGGGCGCCCTCTTCGAGGAGCTTGCCGACGACGAGGGCGTGCGCTGCGTGGTGCTGCGCGGGGCGGGGGGCAGGGCGTTCTCGGCCGGCTCCGACATCGGCGCGTTCGGCGAGCAGCGCAGCACGCCCGAGCAGGTCGCCCGGTACGCCGCCGCCCTGGAGCGCGGCCTGGGCGGCGTGCACGACTGCCCGCATCCCACCGTGGCCGTGATCGAGGGGCTGTGCGTCGGCGGCGGCCTGATCCTGGCCGCGTGCTGCGACGTGGCGGTGTGCGGCGAGTCGAGCCGCTTCGGGGCGCCGATCAACCGCCTGGGCCTCACCATGGCCTACGAGGAGATGGCGCCGCTGCTCGCCGCGGTCGGGGCGGGGGCGGTGCTCGAGATCCTGCTGACGGGCGACCTGCTCGATGCGCATCGGGCGCGCGAGGTGGGGCTCGTGAACCGGGTGGTGGGCGACGACGAGGTGGCCGCGGCGGGTGCGGCGATCGCGCGCGGAATTGCAGAGGGCGCGCCGCTTGTGAACCGGTGGCACAAGAGGTTCGTGCGCCGCATGGCCGACCCGCGCGCGATCGGGCGCGCGGAGCGCGCCGAGGCCTACGAGGCCTTCCGCACCCGCGACTACCGCGAGGGCACGGCGGCCTTCATGGAGAAGCGCAGGCCCCGCTTCACGGGCGAGTAGGCAAGGTGGCGCAGCCGCTCGAAGGGATCCGCGTGGTCGAGCTCGCGCACGTCATGGCGGGGCCGGTGTGCGGTCGGATGCTGGCCGACATGGGCGCCGACGTGGTCAAGGTCGAGCCGCCGGGCGGGGGCGACCCCACGCGCGCCTTCGCGCCGCCGCGAATGGGCGGGGCCGCCGCGGCGTTCGTCATGATGAATCGCAACAAGCGGGGCATTGTGGTCGACCTGAAGTCGACGCCGGGCAGGGACGCGGCCAGGCGCATGCTCGCGCGCTGCGACGTGGTGATCGAAAATTTCCGCGCGGGCGCAATGGAGGCGCTGGGGCTCGGGTACGAGTCGCTCCGGGCCGAGAACGCCGGGCTTGTCTACTGTCAAATCACGGGATACGGCAGAACCGGGCCACTCGCCGGCCAACGGGGCTTCGATCTGATCGCGCAGGGCATGACGGGGCTGATGAGCGTGACCGGCGAGGGCGAGGGGAGGCCTCCGGTCAAGTGCGGACCGCCGCTGACCGACATCACCGCCGGCATTCTGGGCGCGATGGGGGTTGTGGCCGCGCTGCACGCGCGCGAGCGGACGGGCGTGGGACAGCGGGTGGACACGTCGCTCTACGAGGCGGGGATCGTGCAGACGTTCTGGCAGTCGGCGGTGGCGCTCGCGACCGGAGAGTCGCCCGGCCCGCTGGGGTCCGCCCACCCGCTGGCGGCACCCTACGAGGCGCTGCCCACGGCGGACGGCTGGATCACGGTGGGCGGCTGGAACCAGGTGAACTGGCTGCGGCTGGCCCGGGCGCTGGGGCTGGAGCGGCTGGCCGACGACCCCCGCTTCGCGACCAATGCCGACCGGATGGCCAACCTGGACCGCCTGCGCGAGACTCTCGCGGCCAGGCTGCGGACGGCGACCACCGGCGAGTGGCTGCGGCGACTCGAGGCGGCGAACGTGCCGGCGGGGCCGGTGGCGAGCATTGCCGAAATGCTTGGGCACCCCCAGACGGTGGCGCGCGAGATGGTGGTCGAGGTGCCCGAGGGGGACGGAACCGCCCGGACGCTGGGCATGCCGGTCAAGTTCTCGTCGGCGCCGGCGCGGGTCGAGAGGGGCGCGCCGCGGATGGGCGAGCACACGCGCGAGGTGCTGGGCGAGTACGGGTTCACGAGCGACGAGATCGCCGGGTTGCTGAGGTCGGGCGCGGTCGGCAGCTTCAGGCGGTAGCGGACGCAGAAGCAGGGAGGAGACCAAGCGGATGGACGTGCTGAGCATCGATTTCGGCTGGGCCGACGTGGTGAACTGGTGGAACGCCGCGGTGGGGTACGTGTCGACCCGGTGGCTGCCCACCGTGGGCGTGCTGCTGAGCGCCGGGATCGCCTATTTCGTGGGCGGGCGGATTCTGAAGCGCATTCAGAGGAGGTTCGCGTCCAAGACCGAGACCGACCTAGACGACGAGCTGGTGCGGACGATCCGCCAGGCGTTCCGGCTCACCGTGGTCGCGTGGGCGCTTTGGCAGTGCATCGATCTGTGGGTGCCGATCCTGGGCGCGGAGAACGCAGACGGCGCGTGGGTGCCGTATGCGCGGCAGCCCCGGGACTGGGTGTGGGGGGTGTGGATCGGCGTGGTCTTCTTCCCCTTCAGCCGCTTCGTCGGCCATCTAATGCGCAGCTTCGAGACGCGGGTGCTGTCGCGCTCCTCGGACACGGCGCTCGACGAGACCGCGCTGCCGATGATCAACCGCTTCGTGCGCTTCATCGTGGTCGCGATCGGCATCCTGCTCGCCATGACCCATCTGGGGCTCGAGATCGCGCCCCTGCTCGCGGGCGCCGGCGTGGCGGGTCTGGCGCTGTCGCTGGCCGCCAAGGACACCCTGTCCAACCTGATCGCGGGCGTCCTCCTCATCATGGACCGGCCCTTCCAGGTGGGGGACCGGATCGAGCTGTGGAACGCGCCCCGGGAGACGGG
This sequence comes from Longimicrobiales bacterium, assembly GCA_965221535.1. Taxonomy (GTDB): domain Bacteria; phylum Gemmatimonadota; class Gemmatimonadetes; order Longimicrobiales; family Gaopeijiaceae; genus Bin94. The sequence continues at coordinate 1,680,741 of OZ244894.1, forward strand.
CACCTGGGGCGACGTGATCGAGATCGGCCTGCGCGCGACCAAGATCCGCAACCCCGACAACCTCGTCGTGGTGGTGCCGAACAACGAGATCATGCGGCGCGACATCATCAACTACACCATGTCGGGCGAGGACATCCGGCTGCGCATTCCGTTCTCGTGCGCCTACGAGGCGGACATCGACCGCGCCAAGGCGCTGCTCAAGGAGGCCGCGGCCGAAGTCGAGGGCGTGAAGCTGGACCCGGCCCCGCTGGTGATCGTGCGCGGCTTCGGTCCGTCCGAGGTGAACCTGCAGCTGCGCGTGTGGATCCACGAGGCGCGGAACCGGCGCCGGATCGCGGACGAGATCACCGAGCGCGCCATGATCAAGTTCTCGGAGTCGGGCGTGGAGATCCCGTACCCCAAGCGGGAGCTGTACATCAGGCAGGCGGGGGGTGGGGGCGGGGCTGTGCCGGACGGGGGCGGGCAGCCGGCGGGATAGGGCGGGCCGCTGTCGGGGTGGGGCGGGCCGCTGCGGGTGCGGGGCGGGCCGCCGGCGTCACCTCAGCGTGTAGGCAAGCCCGATCTGCAGGGTCATGGCCCGGTGCCTCGCGGACGTGGCGCTTTCCTTGTCGACGTCCAGGAGCCCGTGGGTGTAGAGGAACCGCGGCGACGCGCTCACGTTCCCCACGAGCGCGATGTCGAGCCCCCCGCCCACCGTCCAGCCGAAGTCGGCGGCCGACGCGTCGAGCCCCGACTCGTCGCACGGTGCCGTTCTGTCGAGGGTCAATTCCTCGAAGGCGAGGGCAAAGTGTATCGTGCAGTCCTCCATCGCAGCCACTGCGGGCCCGGTCACAAGGTCGATCGACACGCGATCGCCTGCCACGGGGAACCGCAGCCGCGCCAACGCCGCGAACTCCAGATAGTTCATTCCGAGGCTGCCATCTGTGTCTATGTCGATGTCGAGCGCGTCCTCCGGGAAGAGCTCGGTTTCGAACAGCAGGCTGGCGCCCTTCGGGGAATAGCGACCGCTAAGCTGAATCCCGAATCGGTCGGACAGCGAGAAGTCGGCCGCGAGCCCGAACGACACCCCGGAGAGCGCATCGAGCTCTTGGTTGCCAGCCAATTCGTGGTACAGGTCCACCGACGCGATGTTGCCGCCCGCTGTGAGCGACAGGGTGGTCTGCGCGGCCGCGGGCGCTGCGGCGAGAAGCAGAAGCGGCACGAGGGCCGGCAGCGCGGGGACGGCGCGGACGCCGCGTCGGCAGAATGGGGCGGGGAGGCGCTTCGCGGGCTGCTCGATGCTGGGCGTGGCGAGGCGGGTCATGCCGGTACCTTTCGCGGGGGTGGGCGGGGGCTGGGGGCGCACCGCCGGGGGTGCTATCATGAAGAGCGTACACTTCGGTTGCAACTACCGTTCCCACCTCCCTGGGCTTCAGATCCATGCGCCTCGACGTTCAGAGTCACCTTGCCGCAGCCGAGCGCTCCGTGTCGTATGCGGAGCGCGACGGACAGAAGGCCAGCGCGGTCGTCGTGGCCCGCAGCTACGCGACTACGCCCGAGGACCTGTGGGACGCCCTGACGAACGGCGAGCGCATCCCGCGCTGGTTCCTGCCGATCAGCGGAGACCTGCAGCTGGGCGGCCGCTTCCAGTTCGAGGGCAACGCCGGGGGCGAGATCACGGCCTGCGCGCCGCCTTCCCGCCTTTCGGTCACCTGGGAGTTCGGGCCGTCGACGACCTGGGTCGAGGCGCGGGTGTCGGCCGATGCGGACGGCCGCGCCCGCCTCGCGCTGGCGCACACCGCCCACCTCACCGAGCACTGGGACCAGTACGGCCCCGGCGCGACGGGCGTGGGGTGGGAGATGGGCCTGCTGGGTCTCGCGCTGCACATCGACCACCCGGACCAGCCCAAGCCGGACGCGGCCACCTTCCACACCACGCCCGACGGCAGGGCGCTTCTTGCGGGGAGCAGCGAGGCGTGGGGCGACGCGTTCATCGCCGCCGGCGCCGACCCGGACGCCGCCCGCGCAGCCGAGCGGCGCACGACCGCGTTCTACACCGGCGAAGCGGCGACGTAGGAGTCCACGACCCCCATCTCTCTCAACCCCAAGGAATACCAAGGACATGCACACTAGGAACAAGGACTGGTGGCCGAACCAGTTGAACCTCAAGCCGCTCAGGCGCCACGCCCGCTCCGCCGATCCCATGGGCGAGGGCTTCGACTACGCCGAAGAGTTCAAGTCGCTCGACCTGCACGCCCTCAGGAAGGACCTCTTCGAGCTCATGACCACGTCGCAGGACTGGTGGCCCGCCGACTACGGCCACTACGGCCCGCTGTTCATCCGCATGGCGTGGCACAGCGCGGGCACCTACCGGATCAGCGACGGCCGCGGCGGGGGCGGCGCCGGCACGCAGCGCTTCGCGCCCCTCAACAGCTGGCCCGACAACGCGAACCTCGACAAGGCGCGGCGACTGCTCTGGCCGATCAAGCAGAAGTACGGCCGCCAGCTCTCGTGGGCCGACCTGATGATCTTCGCCGGCAACTGCGCCCTGGAGTCGATGGGCTTCAAGACGCTCGGCTTCGGCGGCGGACGCGAGGACGTGTGGGAGCCGGAGGACATCGACTGGGGCGCCGAGGAGACATGGCTCGGAGACGAGCGCTACAGCGGCGACCGCGAACTCGACGAGCCCTACGGCGCGGTGCAGATGGGCCTGATCTACGTGAACCCCGAGGGGCCGAACGGGAAGCCGGATCCGCTGGCGGCGGCCCGGGACATCCGCGAGACCTTCCGGCGCATGGCGATGAACGACGAGGAGACCGTGGCGCTGATCGTGGGCGGGCACACCTTCGGCAAGGCGCACGGGGCGGCCGAGGTGGCCCGCCATGTGGGCCCCGAGCCAGAGGCCGCCGAGGTCGAGGAGCAGGGCCTCGGCTGGAAGACCAGCCACGGCGCGGGGAAGGGCGCCGATTCCGTGACCAGCGGGATCGAGGGTGCATGGACCACGAACCCGGTCAAGTGGGACAACAACTTCCTGGAAAACCTGCACGGCTACGATTGGGAGCTGGCGAAGAGCCCCGCCGGCGCGGCGCAGTGGACCCCGAAGGGCGGCGCGGGCGTGGGCACGGTGCCCGACGCGCACGACCCCTCGAAGGCGCACGCCCCCATGATGCTCACGACGGACCTGTCGCTCAGGGAGGATCCGGTCTACGCGCCGATCGCGAAGCGCTTCATGGAGAACCCCGACGAGCTCGCCGACGCCTTCGCGCGGGCATGGTACAAGCTGACCCACCGAGACATGGGGCCGGTCGCGCGGTACCTCGGCTCCATGGTGCCGGCCGAGCAGCAGCTGTGGCAGGATCCCGTGCCCGCCGTCGACCACGAGCTGATCGACGAGGGCGACATCGCCGACCTGAAGGCCAGGGTGCTCGCGTCGGGGCTGTCGACCGCGCAGCTGATCTCGACCGCCTGGGCTTCGGCGTCGACCTTCCGCGGCACCGACAAGCGGGGTGGGGCGAACGGGGCCCGCATTCGTCTTGCGCCGCAGAGCGGCTGGGAGGTGAACGAGCCCGCAAGGCTGACGCGGGCGCTCGGGGTTCTCGAGGGCGTCCAGCAGGACTTCAACCAGGGGCAAGCCGGCGCCAAGCGGGTCTCGCTCGCCGATCTGATCGTGCTGGGCGGATGTGCGGCTGTGGAGCAGGCGGCCAGCGAGGCCGGGCACGCGATCGAGGTGCCGTTCACCCCCGGCCGCACGGACGCGACGCCGGAGCAGACCGACGCCGAGTCGTTCGCGGTGCTGGAGCCCAGGTCCGACGGGTTCCGCAACTTCGCTGGCGCGGGCAACGGGCGCTCGGCCGCGGAGCAGCTCGTGGAACGGGCGGACCTGCTGACCCTGACCGCTCCCGAGATGACCGCGCTGGTGGGCGGCATGCGCGTCTTGAACGCGAACTGGGGCGGGTCCGGGCTGGGCGTCTTCACCGACAGGCCCGGCGCGTTGACCAACGACTTCTTCGTGAACCTGCTGGACATGGGGGTCGCGTGGCAGCCGTCCGACGCAGCCGAGGACCGGTTCGAGGGGCGCGACCGCGACACGGGCGAGCTCAGGTGGACGGGCACCGGCGTCGACCTCGTCTTCGGTTCGAACTCCGAGCTGCGCGCGCTGGCCGAGATCTACGCGTGCGACGACGGCCAGGGGGCCTTCGTGCGGGACTTCGTGGCCGCATGGGTCAAGGTGATGAACCTGGACCGTTTCGACCTGGTCTGAGCGGGGCAGCCTCGCCCGCTAGGTGCGGGGGGGGCTAGGGCTCGGCGGGGCCGCACAGCGGCGGCATGCCGTCGCCGCCCGCCGCCGACGCGACGCGCAGCAACCGCTGGGTCGCCGTGCCGAAGAAGCCGGTCCCGTCGCCCAGCACCGAGGGGATGCGGATCAGTCCCGAGGGGTTGAAGTTCCCGCCGCGGGCCCAGTTCACCCAGTTTCGGTCGGTGGCGGCGAACGCGATTTGCGCCGAGGCGCCCGCCGGGAGTCCGGAGTCGAGGATCCGGAGAAGAGCGGCGTCGGCCTGCTCGCCCAGGTTGAACAGCCCGTATTCGCCCGGAAACAGGATGTCGGTGTCCCTCTGCCCGATCGAGAACCCGGTCAGGTACAGCGAGTCGGGCGCTTCGACGTCCTGTCCGGCAAGCGCCTCGGGCAGCCCCTCGATCCACGTGTCGGAGAGATACGACCACGTGCCCGCGGCCTCGGTCCAGCGGAAGCGGTAGTTCGTGCCGGGTTCCACTCGGCACTGCCCGTCCTCCTGGACAAGGCCGATGAAGTCGAAGGCGTCGGGCACGCGGCTGACCCCGGTCAGCGTGCGGCCGTCCGGGACGACGATCTCCAGTTCAAGGGTCTCGCCCGGCGAGAAGGGTGAAGGCGAGACGCTGGCCCGGTAGCACGAGCCGACATCCAGCTGGAAGTCCTCCTCCTCCTCTTCCTCCTCGTCCTCGCGACCGTACAGCGGCGCCAGGCACACCCCGCCGCTGTCCGCCGCCGCGAGATTCACGACCACGCCCGACGCTCCCGAAACGCGGACCTGCGCCCCCTCCACTTCGTCGGCGCGCTCCCCGCTCAGTGTGCGGTGAAGGTAGGCGTACGCGCCGAGAGACGCTCCCCCGTCATGGTCCAGGTCGATCGTCACCTGCACCTCGGCGACCACCACGTCTTCCGACTCCGTGACCACCACCTCGGTCAGCGCGCATCCGCCCAGCGTCGCCGCAGCGGCCAGCGCGACCGGCGCCGCGACGCCCGCCTTCAGCCTGCGGACCCGCGCACGTTCCCGCGCGCAGTCGGCCGCGACGCCCGCCTTCAGCTTGCGGACGCGCGCACGCCCGCCCGCCCGGCCAGCCAGCGCCCTCATCGGAACGACACCTCGACGCCCACTGTGGGAAGGAAGGGGATCATCGACACGCCTTCGCGCGTGGGAGGGGAGGACTGGTAGTCGAAGAAGTAGAAGAGCACGTTCTTCTGGTTGTACACGTTGATGATGCTCAAGTGGGGCGTGATCGTGCCCCAGCTCTTCGTCACGGTCTTGCGCAGCGACAGGTCGAGCCGGTGCCGTGCGGGATACCGCGAGCCGTTGCGCGGCCCGAGCACCACCGCGTTGTCGTCTTCGACCTCGAGCGCCCCCGTCACGAACTGTGTGCGGTAGATCTGAAAGGTGCCCAGCGGCTTGGTGTACGGCAGGCCGGTCCCGACGTTGAGCCTGACGCCCGTGTCCAGTCCCCACCAGCCGATCTCACGGCGCAGGGAAAGATCGATCTCGAAGCGGCGGTCGAAGACCGGCGGATAGGTGATCCAAGGCAGGGGATCGATGCCCACGCGCGTGTCCGGGAACGACCGCAGGGTCTTCAGGAACGAGACCGAGAGCCAGCCGGTCGTGTTGCCCCGGTCGCGCTTCAGGAAGAGGTCGATGCCGTACGCGTCGCCGTTGCCCGCCACCAGCGCGTCGGTGGCGTCGTTCGGGTCTTCGGCGGCGTTCACTGCGGCCACTCCGTCGAAGGTGCGGACGTAGCCCTCGAGCGAGGCGAACCACTGGTCGTCGTCGCCAAAGAAGGTCTCGGCGCCCAGCTGCACCTGGTCCGACACGATGCGCGGTGCTTCGGCGCCCGCAAGGATCCAAGTGTCCAGGCCGAAGGGGAACTCCTCGTCACGGGTTGAATGGATGAACTGGCTGTAGCGGCCCGCGGCCAGACGCACCGCCGAGTTCCTGTCCCGCAGGAAGCGCCGGACCGCGAAGCGGGGGGAAAGCGTCCACTCCGAGGGGCCGGCGTTCGGCCGCCAGTGGTCGATCCGCACGCCGGCCTCCACCAGCCAGCCCGGGTTGGGATTCCAGTTCGCCTGGCTGTAGCCCGCGACCTCGAGGCCGTTGCCCCGCTGGTCCAGGAAGGTCGCGCCGCCGCCAACCAGGCCGTTGTCGTACGCCACCCGCTTCGCCGACACGCCCGACTTCCAGCTCGTGGCCCATGAGGGACGCTGCTCGACGTCCGCGCGGAGGGTGGCCTCTTCAATCCCGGTCTGGAACTCCGTGTCGACTTCGGGAAACGCCAGGTCGGACCCGAAGCGCGAGAACGACGCGTGGACCGCCATCGACGCGCCTCCGCTCATGGACTGGGTCCACGAGCCCCCGATCGCGTCGTTGCCCCACCACCACCGGATCGGCAGCGGCGTGTCGTCGACGTCCGACAGGTCGACGATGTCCCGGCCATGGTACCCGACGAACCGGAGCCTGCTTCCTCCCTCGGTCCAGGCCTCGAACACGCCCTGCAGGTCGGTCAGGTGGTACGGAAAGTCGGCCCACGGCTTGATCAGCACGTCGAGGTAGGACCGCCGGGCCGACGCGCGCCAGCGGGTCGCGGTGAAGCCGAGCTTCTCGGCTGCGCCTTCGGCGAGTGCCCCCTTGACCGCGACACGGGTCGCCAGAAGGCTCACGCCCGCGTCGACCCCGAAGGCGCCGTCGCCCGGGTCGCTGGCGATCGTCAGCACCGACGACACGCGGCCGCCGTATTCGGCCGGGAAGCCACCGGACTGGAGCTCGACGCGGTCGACCATGTCGGCGTTGAAGACCGAGAAGATGTTGCCCAGGTGGAACGGATTGAAGATCGGCACCTCGTCGAGCAGGATCAGGTTCTGGTCGGCGGAGCCTCCCCGCACGTTGTAGGACCCGGAAAAGTCCGACACCGTCGTGACTCCCGGCAGCACCTCGACGGCGCGCAGCGGGTCGGACTCGATCAGCACCGGGATCGACTTGAGGTCGCCGCCCTCGATCTCCTGCACGGTGATCCCCGCCGACTCCTCGAAGCGGGTCTTGGCGCGGCTGCGCTGGGCCTCGACCGTCACCCCCGCGAGCTCGAGCGCCTGCGGGTTCAACACCACCTCGACCGAGGTCGATCCGGCCCCGACCACCACCGGCTCGCGGTATTCGGCGAAGCCGAGCAGGGTCACGCCAAGCACATAGTCGCCCGGCGCCAGATCCCGGAAGGCGAAGTACCCGAGCTCGTTCGAGAGCGTGTAGACCACCAGCGTCGAGTCGGAAGCGGGGTGAAGCTCGGCCAGCGCGCCCTCGGCCGGACGACCGTCGCTGGACCTGACCCGGCCCGTCAGCTCGCTGGTCTGCGCCGATGCGAGCGGTGGACCGGCGAAGTGGAGAAGCGAAAGAAGCGGAACTGCCTTCGCCGCGAATCGCGGGCTCATTGTCTCCCGTCAGTCCTGCAGCGAGCGCACCCACGCGGTCCAGGCCGAGACGTCGGTGCCAAAGTCCTCGCCGCTCACGGCCTCCAGGAATTCGATCGCCGGGTCGCGAGTCATGTCGTGTTCGGCCCCGGCGTAGGCGAGGAGCAGCCGGGGGTCATCGCGCACAAGCCCCTGTCCGAACTCGGGGTCGACGTGGGTGGCGACCAGGATGCGCAGCACACTCTCGAACGCGAACGGATTCGTGCCCGCAAAGACGGAAGAGAGCGCGGCCCGGCCCCCCGACCAATCGACGGGCCCCAGATCCTGATTGGCCAGGGGTCTCAGCATGGCAAGGGCCGTGCCGCCGACCCGCGCATCCGGATCGATGGCCGAGCCCACCAGGCTGTGCCAAACGACGTCGTCGTGGAGAAAGTTGCCGAGCACGAGCGTCGCGACCGCCCTTGCCGCCATCGACGAGTCCCTCGCAAGCACTTCGAGAGCAAGGCGCCGATCACGGTCGCCATCGGCTCGCTCCACGAAGTCCACCACCTGTTTGGCCCCCTCGTAACCGGCATCCATGCCCCCGAAGAACCGGCCCACCCGGTCGAGCATGCGATTCAGCCGCCCCTTCAAGTGGAGCGTGCGCGCGGCTGCGTCAAGCGCACGGGGGTCCTCGGCGGCTACGGCCTTCAGTACAACCCAGGCGTCCGGCAGCGCGACCGTTTCGCTTCCCGCAGGCCGGAAGCGCACGCGCGCGCTGTCCTCGACGCCGACCACGACCGTGTAGACTTCGCTGGAGCCGACGTTCCGGTAGCTGAAGGCGCCCGCGTCGGCGAAGCCCAGCTCGAACCTCATGACCGCCGCACAAGCGCTGAACGGGCGGGCCGGATCGCGCTCTTGGATGGTGTCGAACAGCTCCTGGGCGCCCCAGCGCTCCAGACCGAGGAATTCGACGGGGCCCTCGGGGCCGTCGAGGACCTGGCCGGCCGCCGGCGCGCTCGCCAGGGCGAGAAGCAGGACGCAGCCAACCGCTGTGGGCAGCTTCTTCATGGATCCGGACTCCTTGTGCGGGAGGGGTTCCATTAAGCTAGCGCTTTCGCCCCCTCCGCGATCCGCGCAATCGCATCCAGCGTGTCTGCCACCTCAGCGTCGATCTCTTCCTTGGGGACGTGGCGGGCGAGGACGTGGTAGCTCCTCTTCGGCATAACGTTGCGGAGACCCAGACGCCCGAAGTAGTCCGCAATGAAGTGAAGATCGCGATGCCAGGCAGGCTTGGCAGCGCCTCCCTAAGTGCGTGGAAGTGCCTGGTGGCCGCAGACGGCTGGTTGCCCCTGCAGATCGGCCGTACGACGATGGCGGATCGGCGGGGGCCGAACAACCGTTTCCGTCGCGGACGCCGCGGCCGGCCAACCTTGCCGCCACCCCAGCCTCGCCGCCATTCTCACCCCCCGCCCGACCTCCCTCCCCCCCGCCCCCCGCCCAACCTCCCCTCGCCCGACCGACCGCCCACCCCCCCCCCCACCACCCCACCACCCACGAGGCCCCCATGACGCGCCCCGCCACCACCGCGCTGCTGCTGCTCGCAGCCGCCGCCTGCGCCCCGGCGCCCGCCCCGACCGACCAGCCCCCCGGGATCGACAAGGCGAAGCTGCACGGCGTCTGGCAGATCATGACGGTCCGCGACCTCGAGACCGGCGCGGTCGACTCGATCGCCAACCGCCGCACCATCTGGACGCAGTACACCGACTCGCACTGGACCTACGTGTGGATGGACGCCGGCCGCGAGGGCAGCACCCCCGCCGACTTCGCCGAACTCGCGCCCGCGGCCCAGCGCGCCGAGAACCGCGCCAAGATGCTCGACGACGAGGGCGAGTGGCGCTTCTGGGGCAGTGGCGGCGAGTGGTGGCTGGACGGCGACATGATGGGCTACACCAACGTCGTGTCCATCGAGCCGTACCAGGTCCAGATGGGCGGCGTGGAGCAGGTCGTCTTCGTCAACGACTCGGCCTACGCGTACCGCACGGTGCCCTCCGACGGCGAGGCCGTGCAGGAGTACACCCACCGCCGTCTGGACACGATGGGCGAGCTTGCCGCGCCCCGTCAGGGCGACATCGATCCGGCGGACCTGCGGGGCAATTGGCAGATCACCTCCACGCGCAACCTGGCGACGGAAGAGGTGGACGAGGTTTGGGAGCATCGCACGGCCTGGTTCCACGTCACGGACACCCACTGGACCTACGTCTGGATGAAAAAGGGCCGGCCGGTCGTCACCCCCGCCCAGCTCGGGCGCATGGCGCCGGAGCAGCGCGTCGCCGCCCGCTACGCGCAGATCTGGAACGATCGGCACGAGCCCGTGTTCTGGGCGAGCGGCGGCACCTACGCGATCCGCGACTCGGTGTTCGTCGTGGGGCCCAGGGTGCTGTCCATCGAGCCGTTCTGGATCGGGGTCGAGGGCCAGGAGCCGATCGCGCGCCTCGACCGCGACGCGTACGTCTACCTGTCGCCCCCCCGCGCCGACGGCACGGTGATCGAAACGACGCACCGGCGGATCGACTGAAGCGGGGCGGACGCCGGCCTGCCCGGCGCACGATCCCCGGCCGCGCTGGGGCGGCGGCGCGCTCCGTCCCCTACCGCTCCCACTCGATGTGCCCGTCGACCGCAATGACCTGGCCCGTCACCCGGCTCGCCGCCTCCGACGCCAGGAACACGGCCATCTCGGCAATGTCCTCGGGCTCCACCTTGCACCGCATCGAGATGAACTGTAGAAACTCCTCCTCGACCTCGGACGGCGGCCGCCCCTCCTGGTCCGCGATCCGCCGCACGATCCCGCGCATGCGCTCGTTGTTGACCATTCCCGGCTGGATCGCGTTCACCCGCACGCCCCACGGCCCCAGCTCGCGCGCCAGGGTCTTCGTCAGCCCCTCGACGCCCCACTTCGACGCGTTGTAGACCGAGCGATTGGGCGGCAGGGTGCGCACGCTGCCCGTCGAGATGTTCACAATCGAGCCCTCGCGCCTGGCCTTCATCCCCGGCACCACGGCCTTGGTCCAATAGAAGGGGCCGAAGAGGTTGACCCTCATCGCGCGGTCCCATTCGTCGTCCGGCATCTCCTCCACGGGAGCGCGGGGACCGGGGATGGCCGCGTCGTTCACGAGCACGTCCACCCCACCCATGGCCGCGCTCGCGTCGCGCATGCCCCGGGCCACGTCGGCGGGCGTCGCCACGTCTCCCGCCGTGCCCGAAAGGGCGGCGTTGTTGCTCAGCGCCAGCGCCACGGCCTCCGCATCGATGTCGAAGATGTGCACTCTGTGCCCCGCGTCCGAGAACCGCTGCGCGATCACGCGCCCGATCCCGCTGGCCCCTCCCGTCACGACCACGTTGCGCGCCATTCGTCTGCCTCCTCGGGTGAAGCGTGCGGCCCGCCGACCGCCCCGCGAAATTGGCCGGGCGCGGCGCACTTGTGCTAATCTATACGGCTGACCGCCGGATCGGCCCCCAGCGCCGGTGCGGCCCGTACGGACCCGCCCGGCGACCGTCCCGGGCGAACAACCTGGCCCTTCCCGGAAGGCAACCCCATGAACAAGCGCACCGCCCCCGAGGCCGCCGCGGCCTCCACCCCGTCCAGCAGCGACGAATCACTCGGCCGCCGCAAGTTCCTCGGCGCGGCCGCAGCCGGCGTCGGCGCCGGCCTGGTCACCGCGTGCGGAGGCGATGGCGGCGGCGAGTCGGGCGGGGGCCCGGCCGTGGTCACGCAGCCGCGCGTGACCTGGCGGCTCGCTTCGAGCTTTCCGCGCGGCCTCGACGCGATCTACGGGTCGGCCGAGATGCTCGGCGAGATCACCGCGTCGCTCACCGGGGGTCGCTTCCAGATTCGCGCCTATCCCGCCGGCGAGCTCGTGCCGGGCCTCCAGGTCATGGACGCCGTGCAGCAGGGCACCGTCCAGGTCGGCCAGAGCACGAGCTACTACTACACCGGCAAGAACCAGGCTCTGGCCTTCGACGCGGGCGTGCCCTTCGGCATGACCGCGCGCCAGCAGGACGCCTGGCTCAACGAGGGCGGCGGGCTCGACGTGGTGCGCGGCGTCTTCGCGGACTTCGGCATCATCTCGTTCCCGGGCGGCAACACGGGCGGCCAGATGGGCGGCTGGTTCCGCCGCGAGGTGAATTCGGCCGAGGACCTGCGCGGCCTGAAAATGCGCATCCCCGGCCTGGGCGGCGACGTCATGGACCGCATGGGCGTGACGGTGCAGGTGCTGGCCGGCGGCGACATCTACCCCGCGCTCGAACGCGGCGCGATCGACGCCACCGAGTGGGTGGGCCCCTACGACGACGAGAAGCTGGGGCTCCACCAGGCCGCGCCGTACTACTACTACCCGGGCTGGTGGGAGCCGTCGGCCTCGGTCTCGTACGAGGTCAACCGGCAGGCGTGGGACCAGCTCCCGAGCGACTACCAGGCGGTCTTCGAGGTGGCGGCCAAGGCCACCGCCCGCCGGATGCTCTACTACTACGACGCCAAGAACCCCGGCGCGCTGCAGCGCCTCATCGACGGCGGCACCCAGATGCGCTCGTTCTCGGACGACATCATGGAGCTGGCGCGCACGACGATCGGCGAGATCCTCGAAGACTACGCGGCCGCCGACCAGCAGTACCGCCAGGTCTACGATCACTGGCGCAGCTTCAAGGAGGCGTCGTACCGCTGGTTCGGCACGGCCGAGCTGCGCTTCGCCAGCTTTGCCTTCAACGCGGCCTCGTCCGGAGACGGCACCGCGTAGCACTGGGGCGGGGGTCCCGTCGCACCCGCGCGCGGGCCGCGAGCTTCTTGGCGCAGCGACGAACGCGCCCCACCCTGTCTAGCGCCGCGGGATTGCGCTGTTGACAATTTGACGGCCCTGTCGTCATTTTGCCTGTCATTATGACGACTCTGCCGCGATTTCTCCCCCTTTCGCGGGGAAGCTTCTTTCTGTTCGGTCCCCGTGGGACGGGCAAGACCACATGGCTGCGTTCCGTTCTCCCGGACGCGCTCGTCGTGGACCTTCTCAGGCCGGAGGAGCACCGACGCCTGGCGGCGCGCCCCGAGCGGCTGCGCGAACTCGTGCGGGCAACGGCGCCGGGCAGCGACATCGTGGTCGACGAAATCCAGCGCGTGCCCGAGCTCCTGAATGTGGTTCACGAACTCCTGCAGTCAGACGGCGGGCACAGGTTCGTGCTCACCGGGTCGAGCGCGCGGAAGCTCCGGCGCGGGGGGGTCAACCTGCTCGCTGGCCGCGCCGTATTGCGCTCCATGCATCCCTTCATGGCCGCCGAGATGGGATCCGCATTCGATCTTGCCGCCAGCACCCGGCTGGGCACCGTCCCCACGGTGGTGTCGTCCGAGGACCCCGGATCGACCCTTGCCGCGTACGCGGCTCTCTACGTCGAGCAGGAGGTCCGCGCCGAGGGGCTGGCGCGCGACGTCGGCAGCTTCTCCCGGTTTCTCGAAGCTGCCGCCTTCTCCCACGCGGCCACGCTCAACGTCAGCGAACTCGCGCGCGAGTGCGAAACCAGCCGAAGCACGGTGGCCGGCTACCTCGAACTGCTCGAGGACCTGCTGCTTTCCTTTCGCCTTCCCGTATTCACGCGGCGAGCCAAGCGCCGCCTGGTCGCGCACCCCCGGTTCTTCTACTTCGACTGTGGCGTCTACCGGAGTCTGCGTCCGAGGGGCTTCCTGGACCGGTCCGCCGAGATCGCCGGGCCGGCGCTGGAGGGGTTGGTCGCGCAGCACCTGCGGGCATGGCTGGCCTACTCCCGGGCCGATGCGCGACTCTACTACTGGCGCACGCGGGGCGGAGCCGAAGTCGACTTCGTGGTTTACGGGGCCACCGGGCTGTGGGCCTTCGACGTCATGAACGCCGACAAGGTGCGACCCGCCGATCTCCGGGGTCTCGCCTCGTTCGGCGACGAATACCCCCAGGCAAGCCGGGTCCTCCTGTACGGCGGCCGCCAGACCCTGTTGCGCAACGGCGTGCTGTGCGTGCCCGTCGAGGGGTTCCTCCGCAATCTGCACCCGGAGCGGGGACTCGACGACGCTGCCGGGACCGGCGGCTCGACCGTCAGTTCACCAGCCCGGTCACGAGCGCCGGCCACTGGATGATCAGCAGCAGGCCGATCAGCTGGATGATGATGAACGGGATCACCGCTCGATAGAGTTCGGTGGTCTTCACCTCCGGGGGGGCCACACCCCGCAGGTAGAACAGCGCGAAGCCGAAGGGCGGCGTCAGGAACGAGGTCTGCAGGTTCATGCCGATCATCACGCCGAACCACACGAGGTCGATGCCGAGCACCGCGGCGGCGGGCGCCAGCAGCGGGATGATGATGAAGGCGATCTCGAAGAAGTCCAGGAAGAACCCCAGCACGAAGATGGTAAGGTTGGCGACCAGGAGCAGGCCGATCCGCCCTCCGGGCAGCGTGGTGAGCAGGTCCTCGATCCAGATGTCTCCGTAGAGCCCGCGGAAGACGAGCGCGAACGCCGTCGAGCCGATGAGCAGGAACATCACCATCGTGGTGAGCTTGGTCGCCCCCAGGCACGACTCGCGCAGCACGCCCATCGACATGCGGCCCCGCGCCGCCGCCAGCAGGATCGCGCCCACCGACCCGATCGCACCGGCCTCGGTCGGCGTCGCGACGCCCGCGAAGATCGAGCCCAGCACGATCAGGATCAGCAGCAGCGGCGGCAGCATGACCACCGCCACCCGGCGCATCAGCACCCGGAAGTCGATGTCGGTCATTTCGGGCGGCAGCGCCGGCGCGGCCTCGGGCTTCACCACGGCCACCCCCGACACGTACAGCGCGTACATGCCGGCCAGCATCAGCCCCGGCACCAGGCCGCCGATGAACAGGTCGCCCACCGAGATGCCCAGCTGGTCGGCGAGGACCACGAGCACGATGCTGGGCGGGATGATCTGACCCAGCGTCCCCGACGCCAGGATGACCCCCGACGACAGCCGCGCGGAATACTTGTAGCGCAGCATGACCGGCAGCGAGATGCTGCCCATGGCCACCACCGAGGCGCCCACGACGCCAGTCGCCGCGGCCAGCATCGCGCCCACCACCACGACCCCTAGGGCAAGCCCCCCGCGATGCCTCCCGAAGAGCGTCCCGATGGTGGTCAGCAAGTCTTCGGCGAGCTTTGCCTTCTCCAGAACAAGCCCCATGAAGATGAAGAACGGCACCGCCAGGAGCACATAGTTCGACATGACCCCGAAGATCCGCTCGGGCATGGCGAACAGCAGATTCCAGTCGAAGAACCCGAGCTGCACGCCAATGAACGCGAAGATCAGCGAGGCGCCGCCCAGGGCGAACGCGACCGGATAGCCGCAGAAGATGATCAGGAAGACCACCACGAACATCAGTGGGGCGAGAACGTTCGCTTCCATCTAGAGTCCGATCCCTCCGGCGGGCGCTTCGCCGCCCTCGCCGCCTTCGCCGAGCCCGCCGCCGTCGCCGCCCCCGCCTTGGGCGTCCGGCTTGCGGCGCAGCGTCGCCCAGTCCTTCAGGAACTCCGACACCCCCTGCGCCACAAGCAGCACGAACGCCGCGATGATCACCGCCTTGAGCGGATACCGCGGCAGTCCGCCCGGATCCGGCGAGGCCTCGCGCACCGCCCACGAGTTGCGGATCGAGGGCCACGACACCCACAGCACGAAGATCGAGAAGGGGAGGAGCATGAACACCGAACCGACCACGTTGATCGCCGCCCTGGCCCTGGCGCTGAGCCGCCCGTAGACCACGTCGACCCGGACATGCGCGTCTTCCTTGAGCGCGAACCCCGCGCCGAGCAGGAAGATCAGCGAAAAGAGGTACCACTGCAGCTCCAGGTAGAGGTTGGAGCTCAGGTTGACGCCGATGAACCGCCCCAGATAGCGCGCGATCGCGTTGTACGCGCCGATCAGCACCATCAGCAGCGCCATCCACGCGATGAAGCGCCCCAGGCCGCCGGTCAGACGGTCGACGAAGCGGGAGTACGGGTTGTCACGCAATGGCGGTTCGCTGTCCCCTGGTCGGGGGTTGGGGGTGGGTGGCTGGTCGGCGGCCGCGCGGTTCAGCCGACGCCCACTCTATCACGGGTGGTGGGCGCGAGGCAAGGATCGCGCGGCTGCCTCGCCGGTCACCAGCAGGCTCCGCCCCGTCATTTCGGGCGGCTGGGGGATGTGCAGGAGATGAAGGATCGAGGGGGCCACGTCGGCCAGGATCCCGTCGCGCACGGCGGCGGGGGCCTGCCCGGCCCCGGCAGAAAGGATCAGCCGCACCGGCCCGGTGGTGTGCGCCGTGAAGGGGGTTCCGTCGTCGCACAGCATGCGTTCGGCGTTGCCGTGATCGGCCGTCACCAGCGCCGCCCCCCCCGCTCGGGCCACGGCTTCGACCACCCTCCCCACGCAGGCGTCGACCGCCTCGACCGCGGCGACCGCCGCCGCAAGGCTGCCCGTGTGGCCCACCATGTCGGCGTTGGCGTAGTTGACCAGCACAAAGTCGTGCCGCCGCTCGGCGAGGCGCCCCAGCAGTGCCCCGGTAAGCTCCGGCGCGCTCATTTCGGGCTGCAGGTCGTAGGTGGCGACCTTCGGCGACGGCACGAGAAGGCGGTCCTCGCCCGGGAAGGCCTCCTCGACGCCGCCGTTGAAGAAGTAGGTCACGTGGGGGTACTTCTCCGTCTCGGCGGCTCGCAGCTGGGTGCGCCCGGCGGCGGCCAGCACCTTGCCCAGGACGTTGCCGAGGACGCGGGGCGGGAAAAGGACGGGGTGCGCGAAGTCGTCGTGGTAGCGGGTCATGGCGACCAGGCGGTCGCAGGGGCCCGGTCGGCGGTCGAAGTGGGGGAAGTCGTCGTCGGTCAGCGCGGCGGCGAGCTGGCGGGCGCGGTCCGCGCGGAAGTTGAAGAAGAGGACGCCGTCGCCCGGGCGGATGCCGTGTGCCGCCGGCTCTGCCTCTCGCCGCGGCGCCACCACGACCGGCGGCACGAACTCGTCGGTCGTGCCGCGCGCGTAGCAGTCCGCGACATGCGCCGACGCGGACTGCACGGACGGCCCCCGTCCCTCGGCGACCGCCCGGTAGGCGCGCTCTGTGCGGGGCCAGCGGCGGTCGCGGTCCATGGCGTAGTAGCGCCCCGCAACGGTGGCGATCCGCATGTCGCCCGGGCTTGTCCGGGCGCGCGTCTCCAGCTCCTCGATCCACCCGAGCCCCGAGGTCGGCGACGTGTCGCGCCCGTCGGTGAACGCGTGCACGCGCGCCGGAAGGCCGGTGCGCTCGGCCCAGTCCAGCAGCGCGTGCAGGTGCGAGACGTGGCTGTGCACCCCCCCGTCCGAGCACAGGCCCGCCAGGTGGAGCGCTCCGCCGGTGCGCCGAAGCGCGGCGCCCAGTTCGCGCAGCGCCGGGATCTCGAAGAACGAACCGTCCCGGATCGCCGCCGAGATGCGCGCCACGTCCTGATGTACGATCCGGCCCGCCCCCAGGTTGAGGTGCCCGACCTCGGAGTTCCCCATCTGGCCGGCGGGCAGCCCCACCGCCTCGCCCGAGGTGGCGAGAAGGCCCCACGGGCACGAAGCCAGCAGGCGGTCGCGCACAGGCGTCCGCGCCATCGCCACCGCATCGCCGCGCCGGGCGATCTCGTCCGGGTCCGTCGCCGGCACGCCCCACCCGTCGCAGACGACCAGCGCAACCGGGCGCGGCGGCGCCGCGGGGGGGGGTCGGCCTTTGTCGCGCATGGTTGGTTCCGTCATGTTGATGTTCGCCCACCCAATATGTCGCGAAGGGCGAGCGGCTGTGCCGGGGCAGGCGGGCATCGGTTTGCCATTGGCGCCGTCCACCGCCAGAATGTAATGACAACATGACATTTTGTAATGACAACATGACATTCCGCAAGTCCGGCACCGGCCCCGCTCCCTCGCCCCAATCGGGCCCGTCGCCCCCGCCCCCCGCGAGCCACGACTGGCGGCAGGGCGGGGACCCCTGGCGGCAGAGCGTGGATCTGGAGAACCGCCCCGCAGCGCCGGTGCGGTGGACCTGTGCCGCGCCGCCCCGGGACCTTCCGGCGCTCGAGCGCTGGAGGGCCGCCGCGGGGCCGGCCAGGGTCGGGGTCGAGGTCGGGGACGCCGGGTGCCGCGCCGCCGCACCCGGCCGCGCGGCGGCTTGGCCGCTAACCGTCGTGGCATGGAACGCCAATGTGGGGGGCGGGGCGATCCACGCCCTGTGGGACCGGGTGCGCGGCGGGGCGGGGCCCGCCGGGGCCGGGGCGCGCCCCATCGTGCTGCTGCTCCAGGAGGTCTTCGCTGCCGGCGCGCCCCGGCCGGAACGCGGCGCCGCCTGGGCTGCGAGGATCGCGCCGCCGCCGCCGGGGGAGCCCCGGGCCGACATCGTCGCCTTCGCGCGCGAGGCCGGTCTCTCGCTCGTCTACGTCCCGTCGATGCGCAACGGCCGCCCGGACCGCGACCCGCCCGAGGATCGCGGCAACGCGATCCTGGCCAACGTGCCGCTGTCGGCGCCCCGCGCCATCGAGCTCCCGTTCGAACGGCAGCGCCGGGTCGCGGTGGCCGCGAACGCCACCATCGCGGGCACGGACGTCGCAGTCTGCACCGTCCACCTCGACAACCGGTCGCCCTGGCGACGGGCGTGGCGCACGCTGGGCGCCGCCCGCCGCCGCCAGATGGCCGGCCTTCTCGATGTCTTCCCCGAAGAGGGCGGGTCCGGCGCGCACGTTCTGGGCGGCGACTTCAACACGTGGGTGCGGGGCCGCCGCGAGGCCGCCTACCGGCTTGCGCGAGCGAAGTTTCCGCTTCCGCTGCGCCCCGACCCCGCGCCGACCCACCACTTCGAGCTGGGCGGCTCGCTGCGGCTCTCCGACCACCTCGTGTTTCGGCTGCCGCCGGGGTGGCGCGCCGAGTATGGCCGGCTGGACGACGCGTTCGGGTCGGACCACTACCCCCTTGTGGGAACGGTGGGGCCCGGCGTCGCCAGCGGGCCGGGCGACCCTGCGCCTACCCCCGCGTAGCCCAGTAGCCGCCGCGCTCGCGATCGAAGACGAGCTCGCGGCCGTGTGGCTCCGAGGCCACGCGCCCGTCGGCGAAGACCGTGCGCCCCCCCACGAACGTCCGCACGGGCCAGCCTTGGAGGCGGGCGCCATGCCACGGGCTCCAACCGCAGCGAGTTCGCTGAAGCTCGTTTCTCACCTCTCGCTCCTCGGACATGTCCACAAGCACCAGATCCGCGTCGAAGCCCGCCGCGATCCGGCCCTTGCCCACGATGTCCCAGACGCGCGCGGGTCCGTCGCTCATCCATGCGGCGAGGGTCTGGAGGGTGCAGCGGCCCTGGTTCACCTCGTTGAGCATGAGCGGCAGCACGACTTCGACGGCCGGCACGCCCGACGGCGATTCGGGGTACGGCGCGCGCTTCTCTTCGAGGGTGTGGGGGGCGTGGTCGGTGGCGAGAATCTGGATGGCGCCGTCGTGGAGCCCCCGCCACAGCGCGGCCCGGTCGTCGGCGGTCTTGAGCGAGGGGTTCATCTGGGCCAGCGTGCCGAGGCGGTCGTAGTCGGACGCGTCGAGGAAGAGGTGGTGTGGGCAGGCCTCGGCGGTGATCAGGTCGCGGGGTCCGGGGCGGCCGCCGCCGGGCGGGCGCCGGAGCCGGGCCAGAATCTCGACCTCGTCGCCGGTCGAGACATGCAGGACGTGAAAGCGGTGGTTGTGGCGAAGCGCGAGGTCGATGGCGCGCGTGGTGGCCGCGACGGCGGCGGCGCGGTCGCGAATGCGCGAATGGTCGTGGACGGTGAGGGCGCCGCCGCGCTCGCTGGCAACCCGCGCCCGGTTGGCCCGAACGGTGGACTCGTCCTCGCAGTGGGCCGTGATCGGCAGCGTGGTTTCGGCGAAGATCGCCTCGAGGGCCGCCTGGTCGTCGACCAGCATGCTCCCGGTGCTCGACCCGATGAAGATCTTGATCCCGGGGGTCGAGACGCCGGGGGTGCGCTCGGCCCGGAGCAGCTCGTGCAGGTTGTCGGTCGTGGCCCCCATGTAGAAGCCGTAGTTGACCACGCACCGGCGCCCGGCCAGGGCCAGCTTGTCGGCCAGCGCCTCGACCGTGACCGTCTGCGGCACGGTGTTGGGCATCTCCAGGAACGACGTGACGCCGCCCGCCGCGCACGCCCGGCTGCCGGTGCGCAGATCCTCCTTGTGGGTGAGCCCCGGGTCGCGGAAGTGCACCTGGTCGTCGATCACGCCGGGCAGAAGATGCAGCCCCGTCGCGTCCACGATCTCGTCGGCGCGCGCGTGCGGCGGCGCGTCGATCCCCAGAATCCGCCCGTCCTCGACGAGCACGCTGGTGCGGACCGTCTCGCCCGGCAGCACCGCCCTCGCGCCGCGGATCAGAATCCGGTGCCGCATGCCCCCGGCCCGGGCCCTTGGCCTACGTGAAGTACGGGTTGTCGCCGCTGGCGTGGTCGGTGACGTCGTGGATCGCGGTCACCTCGGGCACCGACTGCGACACCATGCGCTCGACCCCCTGGCGCAGGGTCATGCGCGACATGGCGCAGCCCTGGCATCCGCCCGCCATCTCGATGAAGATCTCGGTGCCCTGAACGTCGACCAGGTTGATCACGCCCCCGTGCGCCGCGATCGCCGGATTGATCTCGGCGTCCAGCACCTGCGTCACCCGCTCGGCCAGCTCGCCGCCCGGCCCGGCGTCGTCCATCGCGGCCTTCACCGCGTCGGGGTCCGGCGTGATCTGAAAGCCGCTCTCCTGGATCGTCTCGACGAAGTCCACCTTGGCCCCGTCCAGCCGCTTCACGCTCGCTTCGTCGACCAGCACCGTGAACGCGCCGGCGTCGACCTCCACGTCGGACGCGCCGCGCGCCTCCGCCTCGACCAGTGTGAGCTCGTAGTTCGGCGCGAACGGACTTCCGTCCACCGCGATCCTGAGCGCCTGGGGCCCGTCCTCCTCCACGTCCATGAACGACGTGACCATGTCCCGGGCCTTGTCCGTAAACGTCAGCTTCATTGATCTCCTCAACTGTGGTGGGGTGGGTGTTGGAAATCTAACAAGCCGCGGAAGCGGGCCTCCACCCCGGCTGCTCCACCAGTCCCTCCAGCGCCGAAGCGCCCGCCATGCCCGCGTCGGTGCGCGCAAGTGCGTCCCGGCCAGCCGACCGTCGGGGAGGGCTTGGTTGCCATATCGCCATATGGTTTCTATGGTTGTCAGCCGCCGCGCGCGCCGGCGACGCCTCGGAACCAAGGTGGGTCATGCGAGAGCACCAGCACAAGCGGAAGATGTCGCAGGAGTACCTGGCACGGCAGTTTCAGCAGCGAAGCCAAACGCGCATGATTCGGTTTGACGAGCAGATCGTCCACCAGGCGCGCCTCGATGCGTTGGATCCCGCGCTGTGGGAGAGGTTCCGGACGTCCCGCACGGGCGACGACCGAGACGGCTTGCTGTCGAAACTCCACATGGCCCGGCGAGACCGGCAGGGCACGCTGAGACCGACCCTTGCCGGAATCCTCATGGCGTCGAGGGATCCCCGCCAGTGGCTCCCCAACGCCTTTGTGCAGGCGGTCGCGTACCGGGGCGCCCAGGTGCAGCCGGGCGGGATGAGCAGGCTCTATCAGATGGACGCGTCTGACATATCCGGACCGCTCGATGAGCAGGTGGAGCTTGCGTGCAGGTTCGTCGCGAGGAACATGAAGGTCCGGGGCTTCAAGGACATGGGGCGCGTCGACCGTCCGCAATTCGACATTACGGCGGTCTTCGAGGCCATGGTCAACGCCGTGGCCCACCGCGACTACTCGATCCATGGCGCCAAGATTCGACTGCGCCTGTTCGAAGACCGCTTGGAGATCTATTCACCCGGTTCCCTAATGAACTCGATGACCCCCGAGAATCTCGTCCACCTTCAAGCGTCCAGGAACGAGGTGGTCACGAGTCTGCTGGCGAAGTGCCCCGTTCCGGACGACCTGCCGTGGGTGGATTCGGACCGCCGGACGCTGATGGACCGCAGAGGCGAGGGCGTGCGCATCATCATGGAGAACAGCCTGCACCTGGCCGGGCGGGAGCCAGAATACCGTCTGCTCGACGATGCCGAGCTGCTCTTGACGATTCACGCGGCGCACGCGGAAGCGACGTAATCCATGGCCGATGTGATTGCGGGGGGTCTGTGGGGATTCGAGGTCATCGAGGTGAAGAGGCTGCCGCCGGGCATCCGGTGAACGGCCCGGCCCCGCCCATGCACACCATTGCCATCACCGGAGCGAACCGCGGAATCGGCCACGCAACCGCGCGCCTTCTTTCGTCCCAGGGTCATCGCGTCGTCCTCGTGTGCAGGGACGGGGACCGCGGCCGAGAAGCCCTCGCCTCGCTGACGCCGCTCCCGACCGGCGCCCGACACCACCTCGTGGTGGCCGATCTCGCCAGCCTGGGCTCCGTGCGCGAGGGCGCGCGGCAGATCCTGGAGCTCGGTCTTCCGCTCGCCGCCCTGGTCAACAACGCCGCCGTCCTGCCAGCCAGGCGCGTGCTCAGCCACGACGGCTTCGAGATCCAGCTCGCCGTCACGCACCTGGGCCACTTTCTGCTCACGCACCAGCTTCTGCCGCTCCTGGAGCGACACGAGGGGAAGAGCCGCGTCGTCACCGTGTCCTCCGCCGCGCACGCGGGTCCCCCCCTTGACTTCGACGACCTCAACTTCGAGGCGCGCCCCTACAGGCGCACGCGGGCGTACCAGCAGAGCAAGCTTGCGAACGTGCTCTTCACCCTTGCGCTGGCGCGCCGACTTGCCGAACGCCGCGCCGAGGGCGCCGGCGTGGAGGCGGTGGCGCTGCATCCGGGCATCTACGACACCGGGCTGCTAAGGGACTACATGGGCGCAATCCCCGGCAGCGGAGCCGTGGCCGGCGTCTTCGCAGGCGACGCAGGGAAGGCCGCTCCCATTCTGGCGGAGATCGCCGCCGGGCGACGGAGCGAGAACCTCGGCGGAGCCTACCTCGACAAGGGCGCCGTGGACAGGCCTTCGAAGGCGGCGCGCGACTCGGAGGCCCAGGAACGGCTGTGGGAATGGAGCGCGAGAGCGGTGGGAATCGCCGTTGACGCAGGCCCCGGCAGATCGGGCCGACGAGGATAGCGACGTCCGGCGAGCGTCAGCCGGCGTGCGCTCCGTAAACGTGAGCTCGGAAGTCCTCTCGCAGGACATCCAGGGCCCCTTCGATCCCGTTCAGGCTCGCGCGCGTCTCGCCGCGAAACTCAGCGAGGTCCTCCTTCAACGCTCCAAGCGCAGTCTCGTTGTTCGCGATCTTCTCTGAGAGCTCCGTACGCAGGGTTTCCAATCCGCCGCGCAGGCCTTCGATGTCGCCCCTTTAGCTCCGTGCGCAGGCCCTGGATCTCGCCCTTGAGTTCGGTGCGCAGGGCCTCGATCTCGCCCTTGAGCTCCGTGCGCAGGGCCTCGATGTCGCCCTTGACCTCCGTGCGCAGGGCCTCCATGCCCTTCATCATGCTGGTGTGCATTCGCCACATGAGCGCAACCAGCGTGCCCCATGCAGCGAGCGTCGTGCCCAAGGTGGCGAACAGCTGCCAGGATTCCATCACATCCTCCCGTTCGGGGCGGGCCATCGCACCGCCCGGCGTGAAGCTACAGCATCTCTCCTGCCGTCGCCATACAGCGTACACCAATCCGAGGGGCGCTAACATAGCTGAATGGGACTGATTTCTCCGCTGCGCTCGGGCGGGCGATGCATCAGGGTGGACACGGAATTGTACACGATATGATGTAATGACAACCTTACAGATTGTCAGGTAAACATTACATTCGGGTTGGCGGGAGCGCCGCTGTGACTTGGTACCCGGCCGCCCCCGGGCCCGAGCCCGCCGGCCGTCGGCCGAGACCCCAGGTGGCAACTCGGCGCGTCTTCGGTAACTTTCGGGCGCGCTGGCTCGCCCCGGGCGGGCTCCTTCGCCTTGGGGGCGCGCATCATGCACCCCGCACCAACCCACACGACACCTTGGGGGGACGCGACGTGGCGGACCTGATGGAGAAGATCGTCTCGCTGGCCAAGCGGCGGGGCTTCGTGTTCCAGTCGTCGGAGATCTACGGCGGCGCCGCGTCGGTTTGGGACTACGGCCCGCTCGGCGTCGAGCTGCGGAAGAACGTGGCCGACGCCTGGTGGTCGGCGATGGTGCACGGGCGCGACGACGTCGAGGGGCTGGACGCAGGCATTCTCATGCACCCGCGCGTCTGGGAGGCGTCGGGGCACGTGTCGGGCTTCACCGACCCGCTTCTGGAGTGCAAGACCTGCAAGAAGCGCTGGCGAGCGGACGATCTCGAGCAGGCCGGCTGCGCTCGGAAGCCCTCGGTCGCCCCGGGCGCACACGCGGAGTGCGAGCTCGGCGAGCCCCGCCTCTTCAACCTCATGTTCAAGACCTTCATGGGGCCGGTCGAGGAGGACGCGTCGGTGGTCTACCTCAGGCCCGAGACGGCCCAGGGGTCGTACGTCAACTTTCTCAACGTGCAGCAGACCTCGCGGCAGCGCGTGCCCTTCGGAATCGCGCAGCTCGGCAAGGCGTTCCGCAACGAGATCACGCCGGGCAACTTCATCTTCCGCACGCGCGAGTTCGAGCAGGCCGAGATGCAGTTCTTCGTCAAGCCGGGCAGCGACGACGAGTGGTTCGACTACTGGCTCGACCAGCGCATGGCGTGGCACCGCGAAATCGGGATCCGCCCCGAGAAGCTCCGGCAGCACGCCCACGGCCCGGGCGAGCTGGCCCACTACGCCAAGACCGCCGTAGACATCGAGTACGAGTTCCCCTTTGGATGGCAGGAGCTCGAAGGCGTGCACAACCGCACCGACTTCGACCTGGGACGGCACCAGGAGTATTCCGGCAAGCGCCTTGCCTATGTCGATCCCGCGGGCGGTGAGCGCTACGTGCCGTTTGTGGTGGAAACAGCGATGGGGGTCGGACGGGCCACCCTGGTCGCGCTGGTGGACGGGTATCGCGAAGAGGAGGTGGGAGGGCAGCCCCGGGTCGTGCTGGGACTCAGTCCGCGCCTGGCGCCGATCAAGGCCGCGGTCTTCCCTCTGATGAAGAAGCTGGGGCTGCCCGAGATCGCGCAGGGCCTTGTCGGCGACCTGCGACGCGCGCGCGTCCCGGCGGCATACGACCAAGCCGGCTCGATAGGACGCCGCTACCGCAGGCAGGACGAGGCGGGCACGCCGTGGTGCATCACCGTCGACGGGCAGACCCGCGACGACGACAGCGTCACGATCCGCGACCGCGACACGCTCGAGCAGGTGCGCGTCGGGCTGGACCAGGTGGTGCCATGGATTCGGGAGCGCCTGTAGAGTCTGCCCCGCTGGCGTCCCGGCAGGCTTGACGGTAGCCTATCCGGTGGCCGGTCGGGGGGAGCGCGCGCCGGGGCGGGCAGCCCGAAGCTCCTTCCTCCGAAGTTCCGAGCCAGACCGGAACCTCCCAACCAGGAGCTGAACGACCTTGTCCACGAGATCCGAAGTCTTCACCTCCCGATGGGGAATGCTGCTCGCCATGCTCGGGATGGCCATCGGGACCGGAAACATCTGGCGCTTCCCGCGGATCGCGGCCTCCAACGGGGGCGGCTCGTTCCTTGTGGCCTGGGCGATCTTTCTGCTGCTGTGGTCGATCCCCCTGCTCATCCTCGAATTCGGGATGGGGAAGGGCACGCGCCGGGGCAGCATCGGGTCGTTCGTGAAGACGATCGGGCCCAAGTTCGCGTGGATGGGGGCGTGGATCGCGTGGGTCGCGGTCGCCATCCTGTTCTACTACACGGTGGTCATGGGGTGGACCATCCGGTTCTTCGTCGCGACGGTCGCGGGCGAGATCCCGACCGACATGCCGGGCAGCTTCTGGGACGCCTTCAACTCGACGCCGCAGGCGGTGCTCTTTCACGCCGTGGCGGTGGGGCTGGGCGTCTTCGTGGTGGCTCGCGGGGTGCGCGGAATCGAGAAGGCGGCGCGGTTCCTGATCCCGTCGCTCGTGGTGCTGGTCGTGGTGCTCGCCGTCAAGGCGCTCACGCTGCCGGGCGCGTCCCAAGGGCTCGCCTTCCTCTTCACCCCGGACTTCAGCGAACTCGGCGACGTCAGGATCTGGCTCGAGGCGCTCACCCAGAACGCGTGGGACACGGGCGCGGGGTGGGGGCTGGTCCTGACCTACGCGGTGTACATGCGCTCGCGCGAGGACACGGCGCTCAACGCCTTCGTGATCGGCTTCGGCAACAACTCGATGTCGCTGCTGGCGGGGATCATGGTGCTCTGCACGATCTTCTCGGTCATGCCCGAGGCGGCGGGCGAGATCGTGGGCGCGGGGAACGAGGGGCTGACCTTCATCTGGGTGCCGCAGCTCTTCGCCCAGATCCCCGGCGGGCAGTTCTTCATGGGGCTTTTCTTTCTGGCGCTCGTGTTCGCCGCCTGGTCCAGCCTGGTGGCGATGATCGAGCTCGCGGTCCGCATCCTGATCGACCTGGGGATGACCCGCAAGCGCGCGATCGTCGCGGTCGGCTCGGCGGGCTTCCTGCTGGGCATCCCCTCGGCGCTCCGCCTGGGCATCTTCCAGAACCAGGACTGGGTGTGGGGAGTCGGGCTCATGCTGTCCGGGTTCTTCTTCGCCTTCGCCGTGCTCCGGTACGGCGTGACCAAGTGGCGCGAGAAGTTCATCAACACCAGCGACTCCGACGTGAAGATCGGACGGTGGTGGGACTGGGCGATGCGGCTCGTGGCGGTCGAGGCCGTCGTGCTGATGGTCTGGTTCCTGGTGCAGGCCGGGGGCGACAACTTCTGGTCGGCCGACACGTGGACGCTCTTCTCGCCCTACAACGTGGGCTCGGTGCTGATCCAGTTCGGCGCGGTGCTCGTGGGCCTGCTCGCGCTGAACCGGTGGATGGCGAACCGGATCGTGGCCCTCCAGGGCGGCGGCGCGGCCGACTGAGGCCGAGCTGAGTCCGGCGAGTGGCCGTTCACGACGCATACGCCCGGCTCACGCCCTACGAGCTGATCCTTCCGGAGGCGGACTTCGCCGACCGCCGCTTTCCCGCGATCGGCGAGGAGGCGGCGGAGCAGGGGGTCGACGCCGCCAACCCGGCGGCGTTCGTCATGCTGGGCGCCGTGCAGGGCGTGCTGTCGGACCTGCGCGAGGAGGACACCCCGCCCGAGTCGGTCCACGATCTCGGGGGCGTGCTCTTCTTCGCCTACCACCTTTGGCGGACGGGCGGTGCGCTCGTGCTCGCGCAACACGAAACGTTGCGCGGCCTGCTGTCCGATGGCGCCGGGGGTGCGAGCACGACTGGCGCGCAGGTGTGGCCGGGCGAGCTTGCCGACAGCGCCGGGTACGTCCAGCTGCCGCAGCATCTGGTGTGGATCGAGGGGGCGGGCGACGACCCGCCCGAGTCCGTGGACGGCTTCTTCTGGTTCGGCGACGCCCGCGGCGCGCTGCACCTTGCGCTGGCGGCGGGCATGCGCGGCGACCGCCCCGGCTTCGCCGTCGTGCCGGTACCGCCCCAGCCGCTCGACGCCCTGCCGGGCTGGGCCGCCGGACCCGCTCGGGAAGGGGGCGGCGACTTCGGCACCGCGCTGCCCGGCGCCGAGCTCGACGGCCTGCTCGGCATCCGCACCCCGGCCGAGGCGTTCAAGCTGGCCGCGCTGCTGCTGGGCCGTCTGGTGCTGGAGCGCCCCGCGCCGCCGACCCCCGCCCCCGACGGCGTCGCGGCGGTTGCGACCCCCGCCCCCGAAGACCTCGCCGCGGCCGCGACGCCCGTCCCGTCCGCCCTCGCCTACGCCACCCTGTGACCGCCCCGTGAGCCCCCGCGAATCGAAGAAGGCCCGGACGGAGCGCGCCGCCAGGATCTACGAGATCCTGCTCGCCGAATACCCCGACGCCGAGTGCGCGCTCCGTCACGAGTCGCCGTTCGAGCTGGCCGTCGCCACCATCCTCTCGGCCCAGTGCACCGACGCCCGCGTGAACATGGTCACGCCAGAGCTGTTCCGCCGCTACCCCGACGCCGAGTCGCTGGCCGACGCACAGCCGCAGGAGCTGGAAGAGGTCATCCGCTCGACCGGGTTCTTCCGCAACAAGACCCGCAGCCTGATCGGCATGGCCAACTTCGTGGTCGACGAGCACGGCGGCGAGCTGCCCCGCACCATGAAGGAGCTCGCCGCGCTCCCCGGCATCGGGCGCAAGACCGCCAACGTGATCCTCGGCAACGCCTTCGGAATCGACGAGGGCGTGGTCGTGGACACGCACGTGAAGCGCCTCTCGGGACGGCTGGGCTTCACCACGCAGGCCACCCCGGACAAGATCGAGAAGGACCTGATGGCCATCTTCCCGCGCGGCGTCTGGACCATGCTTGCGCACCTTCTGATCCATCATGGCCGCCAGGTGTGCCCGGCCCGCAAGCCGCGCTGCAACCAGTGCCCGGTCTCGCACCTGTGCCCGTCGAGCTCGGTGTGACGGGCCCGCCGCCGCCAACCCGCCCACCCCCGCCCAGGACACCCTGACCATGCCCACCCGATCCGATGCCGTCGCGCTCCTGGAGGAATGGGTCGCGAGCGACGCGCTGCGCCGGCATATGTACGCCGTCGAGGCCGCCGTCCGGCACTACGCCCGCCTGATGAACGAGGACGAGGACCTGTGGGGCCTGGCCGGCCTCCTCCACGACCTGGACTGGGAGCGGCACCCCGACGAGCACCCGCACGTCGGCGTCGCCCGCCTGCGCGAACTGGGCTATCCGCCCGAGGTGGTCCACGCCATCGAGGCGCACGGCTACCCGGACCGCACCGACGTCGAGCCCACGTCGCCCCTGGACCGCGTGCTCTACGGCTGCGACGAGCTGAGCGGCCTGGTCTACGCGTGCTGCCTCGTCCGCCCCAACGGCATCGACGACCTGAAGCCCAAGTCGGTGGCCAAGAAGATGAAGGACAAGGGCTTCGCGCGCGGCGTGCACCGCGACGCCGTCCAGCGCGGGATCGACCTGATCGGCCTCCCCCGCGCCGAGCACATCCAGAACGTGATCGACGGGCTGAAGACCGTGGCCGACGTGCTGGAGGTGCGGGGGGTGGACCAGGCGGCGCGGCGGGGGTGAACGTCCCGCTTCTCCGCTGATGACCCCGGCCTTGTGTAGGCCGGACACCCTTGGAAGATTGGCGGTCAGGCCGGAGAGCCGTCGAGTCCCTTCGCTCCTAGCGAGAACGCCATGATGATCCACTACAACCGGGGCTGCCCGATGCGGGTGGTGGAAGCGTGACGCCGTCGTTGCGGGAGCGGCTTCGCGAGAGGAAGGTGCCTCTGATCCGGGAGCTGCGCGCGTCGAACTTTCGGTGCTTCCGGGACCAGCAGCGCGTTCCGCTCGCTCCGATCACGATGCTCGTGGGCGAGAACAGCACCGGCAAGACCTCCCTCCTGGCGTTGTTTCGCGTGCTCTGGGACATGGCGTTCCAGAACGCGTTCCCTAACTTCAAGGAACCACCGTACGACCTAGGGAGCTTCGACGAGATCGCGCACTACCGGGGTGGCCGCGCGGGCAGGGCCAGAGAGTTTTCGGCGGGGTTCACGTTCGAATTCGGCTGGCGTCATCATTTCGATACGACGTTCGCGAGAAGCGGGGCGTCTCCAGTGCCGGTGAAGCGGCGGATCGGGACCGATGACGGCTTCGTGGAAGTGCATTCTCCAGTGTCCGCTGAGGCGTCGATGCGCGTGGGCCTGGGTGATCGCGAGTGGCATGTGAGCGATGATCGCCTCGGTGCGAGCGCGCTCGCTGTGTCGGAATCCGCCATCAGTGGCGACTCGATGCGATCGCTAGAGTATCTCTTGCTCGGTGCCCACCATCCCGGGACTCCGACAGGGAGGAACTTCAGCCCGTGCGGCGCTACGAACGGCCCCCCTTCTGACAAAGACCTTCAGGAACTGTTGCTGCTGGCCTTCCCGCATCGGAAGAGACAGCCCCCGCCGTTTGCCGGTGCCCCCGTCCGTTCGGAACCGCGGCGAACCTACGACCCTTCCCCCGTGATCCGGGACCCCGAAGGGACGCATGTGCCGCAGTTCCTTGCCGACATTGCCCGCCGCGATCCCGAAGCGTGGCGCGGTTTGAAGTCACAACTTGCGGATTTCGGCCGTCAAGCCGGCCTCTTCGACAAGATCGAGATCAGACACTTGGACAGGGGTGCCGGTGGGCCGTTTCAGGTGCAGGTCAGACGGCCCGGAAAGCGCGCGAAAGGCCCGATGCGCAACCTGGTCGACATGGGCTACGGCGTGAGCCAAGTCCTCCCGGTCCTCGCCGAGCTAATGCGGAGCGGCGGCCCGGCAGCGTTCCTGCTCCAGCAGCCCGAGGTGCACCTCCACCCGAGCGCCCAGGCTGCTTTGGGGACCTTCTTCTGCCGGGCGGCAGCGGACGGCAGGCAGCTCCTCATCGAGACGCACAGCGACCACCTCATCGACCGGATTCGGATGGACGTGCGCGACGGCAAGCACGACCTCAAGCTGGACGACATCTCACTGCTCTACTTCGAGCGCAAGAACCTGTCGGTGAGCATCCACGCGCTCGGCTGGGACCAGGAAGGCAATCTCGTCTCGCGCGACGGCGGAATCCCGCCCGGCTACCGGGACTTCTTCCGCACCGAGCGCCATCGCTCGCTCGGGCTTTGACGGTGTGCCTGATCATTGACGCCAATTGCGTGGGCGAGGTCTTCGGGACCAACCGCTCCGCCGCGGGGCGTGACCTCGCCAAGTGGTTGAAGAACAGCGGCGCGCGCCTTGTTGCCGGCGGTCAGCTGCGGGAGGAGATGCGGAACGCCAACAGGTTCAAGAAGTGGGCGGAGGAGGCTCAGAAGGACGGGCGCCTTCGGGAGATATCCAGCCGAAAAGTCGAGACGGAACAATCCGCGCTCCCGCACGACCATGTCCGCTCCAACGACCTGCACGTCATCGCCCTTGCCCGCGCAAGCGGGGCACGGATCCTCTACTCGAAAGACCGGAAGCTCCAGGACGACTTCAAAGACCCCCGCCTCGTTGACAAGCCGGAAGGCATACTTCTCCCGCCCGGCGAATCGCGCAACGCATCCCGGATGCGCCACCAAGTCCTGAACCGCCGCGAGCTCTGCCCAAACCGCTAGCTAGCTAGCTGGCGTCCCGCTCCCCGAGCGCCAGAATGTAATGTTGACATAGCAAAGTGTAATGTTGACATAACATTTCCGATCCTCCACCAGACGCATTGGGCTCGCGCGACGCAGCCGATGCCCCGTAGGTTGGGCGGTGCATCTCGCTTCCGCCCCCCCCAGCCGCCACGCCCGGCCACCACCCATGAACCTCAACTGCGACATGGGCGAGAGCTACGGCCCCTGGGAGAAGGGCGCCGACCAAGCCGTGATGCCGCTGATCGACTGGGCCAACATCGCGTGCGGGGGCCATGCGGGAGACCCCGACACGATGGCGCGCACGCTTTCGCTGGCGGCCGAGCACGGGGTGCAGGCGGGCGCGCACCCGGGCTATCCCGACCGGCGCAACTTCGGGCGCCTCAGGCTGGACTGGCCGCTCGATTCGCTCGTGCGCGAGATTCAGGCGCAGATCGGGGCGCTGCTGGCGGTCGCGAAGGCGGTCGGGACGCACGTTCGGCACGTGAAGCCCCACGGGGCGCTCTACCTGGCCATGATGACCGACGGCCGGCTGCTCACTAGGCTCGCCGAGGGGGTCGCCGCGGTCGATCCGTCGCTCGTCTTCGTGCTGCAGGCGACGCCCGACTGGGAGCGGCACGCGGCCATGCTCGAACACACAGGGCTGCAGCTGGCGTTCGAGGCCTTCGCCGACCGGGCGTACGCGGCCGACGGACGCCTCCAGTCGCGCTCGATCGTGGGCGCCGTCCTCAGCGACCACGACGCCGTTGATGCGCATGTGACCAATCTTCTCGCCGGATTCGTCGAGACGCCCGGGGGCACGCTGCCCGTGCGGGCCGAAACGCTGTGCGTGCACGGCGACAATCCGTCGGCGGTGGGGCTGCTGCGCCGCATTCGCGAGCGGGTGCCGCGGCGCGGGTGATCGCGTTTCCGGGTCCGGTCAGCGCGCTGGTCACGCTGCCAGTGCCCGCCGACCGGAACGGCATTGCCCGCGTGCTCGGCCTGGAGCGCGCCGTCGGGGAGGCGCTGCCCGACGTGCGCGCGACGATTCCCGCGTTCAACCGGCTGCTGGTCGAGGGATCGCCGGACAGCTGGGACCCCGGGGAAGTCGAGGCCGTGCTGACGGTGGCCGCGAAGGAGTGTGCGCGCGGAGAGCCGCCCGCTTCCGAGACGGGCGACCCGGTGTCGCTGCCCGTGTGCTACGACCCGGAGCTGGCGCCGGATCTGGAGGACCTGGCCGCGGGCGCGGGGCTCGCGGTGGACGAGGTAGCCCGGCTCCACAGCGGCGCAGAGTACGTCGTGCTGGCGACCGGGTTCGCCCCGGGGTTCGCATACTTGGGCGACTTGGACGCGAGCATCGCGGCGCCGCGCCTGGCCACGCCCCGGGAGCGCGTCGAGGCGGGCTCGGTCGGGATCGCCGACCGGCGCACGGGCGTCTATCCGACGGCGGGGCCGGGTGGCTGGCGTCTGGTCGGAAGGGTCCCTGCGGCGCACTTCGCGGACGCCGCCGAGCGCATCGCCCGATTCCGCCCGGGCGGCACGGTCAGGTTCCGCATGATCGACCGCAGCGCGTACGACGCGGAGAGCAAATGAACCCGGGCCAGCCCCGCAGCCCGCACGGCGTGGTCGACCGCCCCGGGCCGTTCTGCACCATCCAGGACCTTGGCCGCGCCACCGGGCGCCGCGCCGGGCTCGCGCCGGGGGGCGCCATGGATCAGCGCGCGCTCCTGTGGGCCAACCGCCTACTCGGCAACCACCCCCGCGCACCCGGCCTCGAAGTCACCCTGGGCGGCTTCGCCCTGCGCTTCGCCACGGCCACCACCGTCGCCCTAGCGGGACACGGCTGCACGGCGACCCTCGACCACATCGCGACGGCGGCGTGGCGCACCGTGCGGGCAGACGCGGGCCAGGTCCTACGCCTCGGGTACGGCGCCGCCGGCATGCGCGCCTACCTCGCCTTCCCCGGCGGCCTCGACGCGGCCCACGCCTTCGGCTCGGCCTCGGCCGTCGTGCGAGACGGCCTGCCGGGCCTCCTGGGACGCCCCTTGCGCGCGGGCGAACCCCTGCGCTGGCACGCTCCCGGCCACCATTGTCCGGCCCGGCGCGTCCCCCCCGACCTCGTCCCGTCCGCCGCCACCTCCCTGACCCTGCCCCTGGTCACCGGCTACGAATGGCTCGACTTCTCCACCGCCGACCGGCGGCGCGCATTCGACGCGACCTGGACCGTCGGCCCCTCCAGCGACCGCACCGCCACCCGTCTGGCCGGCCCCGCCCTGGCCACCGGGCCGCGCGTCCTCGACTCGGCCCCCCTGGTCGACGGCGCCGTCCAGGTCACCGGCGACGGGCTCCCGCTCGTCTTCATGCGCGACCGCCCCACGATCGGCGGCTACCCCAAGCTCGGCTCCGTCGACCCCATCGCCCTCGACGCCCTCGCCCAGGCGCGCCCTGGCACCCCCGTCCGGTTCGTCCGCGCAGACCCCGCCAGCCTCCGCCACGCCCTCGCCCGCCGCGAGTCGTTCTTCGAAGTCGGCCACCCCCGCTGACCCGGCCCCCCCCCGCCGACCCGGCCCACTCCGCCCATCCTTGCCCCGCCCCCCCCATTCCAGCACCTTGAATCCGGCCACGAAACACGCCCCAGCCCCCGCCACCACCCCCCCCACGGAGCCACCCCATGACCACAGCAACCTGGATCACCATGATCGTGATCATGGCGTTCGTATGGGGCGGCCTCGCCGTGGCCGTCCGCACCGCCATCCGCAAGGAATCGGCAAAGGCCGCGGCCACCCCCGCCGCCGCCACCCCCACCCCCGCCCCGGCCCCCGCCACCCCTCCGTCCCCCCCCGACCCCTAGCCACCCACCGGCATCCTCCAATTTGTAATGTCAACATTACAATTTGACATCTAAACCTTACATTTCTCCCCAATTCCTTGCCTAAACGCACAGACATCGACTCGATCCTGATCCTGGGATCGGGTCCCATCGTCATCGGCCAGGCGTGCGAGTTCGACTATTCCGGCACACAGGCCGTGCGCGCGCTCAAGGAGGAGGGCTACCGGGTCGTCCTGGTCAACTCGAATCCGGCGACGATCATGACCGACCCGGACCTGGCGCACCGCACCTACATCGAGCCGCTGACGGCCGAGTGGGTCGAACGGGTCATCGAGCGCGAGAAGCCCGACGCGCTGCTGCCCACCATGGGAGGGCAGACCGCGCTCAACATCGCCATGGACCTGCACAGGAACGGCGTGCTCGCGGCGCACGGCGTCGAGCTGATCGGGGCCGACGAGCGCTCGATCGTCATGGCCGAGGACCGCGAGCAGTTCACCGCGGCCATGAACCGGATCGGGCTTGCGGTGCCCCACGGCGGCTTCGCGCGCACCGTCGAAGAGGCGCTCGAGATCGTCGAGCACACCGGCTACCCCGCGATCATCAGGCCGTCGTTCACCCTGGGGGGCACCGGCGGCGGAACCGCGTACAACCTGGCCGAGTTCGAGGCGCAGGTGCGCAGGGGGCTCGACGCCAGCCCCATTGGCGAGGTGCTGATCGACCGCTCCGTGATCGGCTGGAAGGAGTACGAGCTCGAGGTGGTGCGCGACGGGCTCGACAACGTGATCGTCGTGTGCTCGATCGAGAACTTCGACGCGATGGGCGTGCACACCGGCGACTCGATCACGGTGGCGCCGGCGCAGACGCTCTCCGACGTCGAGTACCAGCGCATGCGCGACGCGGCGATCGCGATCATCCGCGAGATCGGCGTCGAGGCGGGGGGCTGCAACATCCAGTTCGCCGTCAACCCGGAAGACGGCGACATGCTGGTCGTCGAAATGAACCCCCGCGTGTCGCGCTCCTCGGCGCTGGCCTCGAAGGCGACCGGATTCCCGATTGCGCGCGTGGGCGCCAAGCTGGCCGTGGGCTACCACCTGTACGAGCTCCCCAACGACATCACCCGCACCACGCCCGCCTCGTTCGAGCCGGCCCTGGACTACGTGGTGGTCAAGTTCCCGCGCTTCGCCTTCGAGAAGTTCCCGGACGTGGACGACACCCTGGGCGTGCAGATGAAGGCCGTGGGCGAGACCATGGCGATCGGGCGCACCTTCCGTAGCGCCTGGCAGAAGGGGCTGCGCGGCATGGAGGTGGGCCGGATCGGCTGGGTCGCCGGGGCCGCGCCCTCCGACGACGGGTTGGAGTCCGCCGAGCCCGACGCCCTGCTCGCCGCCGTGCGCAGGCCGACCACGTTCCGCAAGTACCAGCTGAAGCGCGCCATCGAGGCGGGCATCCCCATCGAGCAGCTCCGCCGCGCCACCGGGATCGACCCCTGGTTCCTCGACCAGCTGCTCGAGATCGTCGAGCTCGAACGCTGGTTCGCCGGCCTCCCGTCGCTCGACGAGCCGTCGCTCCGCCGCATGAAGCGCGAGGGCTTCGCAGACGCCCAGCTGGCGGCCCTGCGCGGCGTGGACGAAGCCGCCATCCGCTCCCAGCGCTGGGCGTGGGGGATCCGGCCCACCTACAACGTGGTCGACACCTGCGCCGGCGAGTTTCCGGCCGCGACGCCCTACTACTATTCGTCGTACGAGTCGGAGGACGAGAGCGACCCGTCCGACAGGGCCAAGATCGTAATACTGGGCAGCGGCCCGAATCGCATCGGGCAGGGGATAGAATTCGACTACTGCTGCGTCCAGGCGGTCCTCGCGCTTCGCGAAGCGGGCTACGAGACGATCATGGTGAACTCGAACCCCGAGACCGTCTCGACCGACTTCGACGTGAGCGACAAGCTCTACTTCGAGCCGCTCACGCTCGAGGACGTGGTCGAGATCGTCGAGCGGGAGCGGCCCGTCGGGGTCATCGTGCAGCTGGGCGGGCAGACGCCGCTCAACCTGGCGCGCGCGCTCGCCGATCTGGGCGCGCCCATCCTGGGCACCCCGGTCGACGCGATCGACCGGGCCGAGGACCGGCGCCGGTTCGAAGAGGTCTGCCGCGTCATCGGCGCGCGCGTTCCCGCGAACGGCACGGCCATGAGCGTCGACGAGGCGGTGCGGATCGCGCGCGGCATCGGCTTTCCGGTGCTGGTGCGGCCCTCGTACGTGCTGGGCGGGCGCGCCATGGAGATCGTGTACGACGAGGCGTCGCTCGAGGGGTACTTCGCGCGGGCGGTCAAGGCGTCGCCCGACCACCCGGTGCTGATCGACCGCTTCCTCGAAGACGCCTTCGAGGCCGACGTCGACGCGCTCTCCGACGGCACCGACGTGGTGATCGGCGGGATCATGCAGCACATCGAGGACGCGGGCGTGCACTCGGGCGACTCGGCGTGCGTGCTGCCGCCGTATCTGCTCGGCCGCGCCGAGCTCGACGAGATGCGTCGCCTTACGCGGCGCTTCGCGCTCGAGCTGGGCGTGGTGGGGCTGCTCAACGTGCAGTACGCGGTCAAGGACGGCCAGGTCCACGTCCTCGAGGTCAACCCGCGCGCCTCGCGCACGGTGCCCTTCGTGGGCAAGGCCACCGGGGTGCCGCTCGCCCGGCTGGCAGCCCGCCTCATGGCCGGCGAGAAGCTGGCCGACCTTGGCGTGGCGTCGGAGCCCGAGGTGCACGGCGTCGCGGTCAAGGAGGCGGTCTTCCCCTTCAACCGCTTCGACGTCGACACGCTGCTGGGGCCCGAAATGCGCTCCACCGGCGAAGCCATGGGCGTTGACGACTCGTTCGGGATGGCGTTCGCCAAGGCGCAGGTGTCGGCGGGGAACCGCCTGCCCGAGGGCGAGCACGAGCTCTCGGTCATCGTGACGGTCAACGACTCGGACAAGCCCACGGTGACCCCGCTGGTCCGCCGCCTCGCCGACCTGGGGTTCCGGATCCTTGCCACCGCCGGGACCCGCAGCCACCTGCGCCAGCTCGGCATCCCTTGTGAAAAGGTTCACAAGGTCGGCGAGGGACGCCCCCACATCGTCGACCGGATCGTGAGCGGACAGGTGGGCCTGCTGATCAACACGCCGCTGGGCAAGCAGTCGCAGTACGACGACTACGCCATGCGGCGCGCGGCGATCGCGTACGGGGTTCCGTACCTGACGACCATGTCGGCCACGAGCGCGGCGGTGGACGCGCTCACCTCCATGCGCACGCGCCGGGCCGAGGTGCTGAGCATCCAGGAGCGGATCGCGGGGCGTCCCGCGCCCGAAGCGGTCGGCGCCGCGCAGGCATCGTGACCGGCGGCCCGGGCGCGCCGCCGCCCGCCCCCCCGACCGCCTTCCTGATGCACGAGTCGGCGGTGCTGCACGACACCGGCTGGGGCCACCCCGAACACCAGGGGCGGCTGCGCGCGATCGCGTCCGCCCTGAAGAACGACCTGCCCGCGCTGCACGGCAGGGTGCGGCAGGTGGCGCCGCGTCCGGCCCAGGCGGCCGATCTGGCGCTGGTGCACACGGACGCGCTGGCGGCGCAGGTGCGCCGCGCCGTCGACGAGGCCCGGGAGCGGGGCCGCCCCACGGCCCTGGACGCCGACACCATGGTCTCGGCGGCTTCGTGGGACGCGGCGCTGGGCACCGTGGGCGCAGGCCTCGAAGCCGTGCGCGGCACGGCCCATGGCCGCTACCGCAACGCCTTCGTGGCCGCGCGTCCGCCCGGGCACCACGCGACGCCGGGCCGCGCCATGGGGTTCTGCCTGTTCAACAACGTCGCCCTCGCGGCGGCGAGTCTCCGGGCGACCGGCCAGGCCGGGCGCGTGCTGATCGTCGACTGGGACGTGCACCACGGCAACGGAACGCAGGACGCCTTCTACGACGACGCCGACGTGTTCTTCCTGTCGCTCCACCAGTACCCGCACTATCCCGGCACGGGCGCCGCGAACGAGACGGGGAGGGGAAGGGGCGAGGGGTTCACGCTGAACGTCCCGCTGGCGCCGCGCACGCCCCGCGACCAGTATCTGCGGGCGTTCGAGAAGGCGCTGCGGGCGTCGGTGTCGCGCGCGGCGCCCGACTTCGTGCTGGTGTCGTCCGGCTTCGACGTGCTCGCGGGCGACCCCTTGGGCGGCCAGCTGCTGGAGCCCGCCGACCTCCACGAAGCGACGCTGATGGTGATGGCGGCTGCCGATGACTGCTGTCAGGGGCGCGTTGTGGTATTCTTGGAGGGAGGCTACGACCCCGCGCGGCTCGGCGAGGGGTGCGTGGCGGTGGTTCGGGCGCTGGCCGGGGTGTCGATGGATGACTGAGCAAGACAGGGCGAAGTGGCGCGGCGGGTGCGCGTGGCGGCCCCGGCGGCGGGTGCGCGACGCGCGTCCCGCACCCGTTCTGCTCTGTGCGGCCCTCTTGGCGGCGTGCGGACCGGGTGGCCCGTCCGAACGGGCGGAGCTCTCCTCGCGCGATGCCCAGTCGGTGGCCGAGGCGCTCCACCCGGAGGCCAGCGAGGCGATCTCAAAGCTTCGTTCACCCTTCTGTCCCGGCCTAATGCTCGAGGTCTGCCCGTCGTTCGAGGCCGAGGCCCTGCGCGACAGCATTCAGATGGGGGCGGTACAGGGGATCGGCGCAGACAGCCTGATCGAGTGGATGATCGCGGGCCACGGCGAGGAGTACCGCGCGTTTCCGAAGCGCAGCGGCACCGGACTGCTGGCCTGGCTGGGCCCGCCGGTGGCGCTTCTTCTGGGGCTTGCGGTGGTCGTGGTCGCGCTTCGGCGGCTCATGCGCCGCGAGACCGGCGTGGCCGGGGGCGGCGGGCTCACCGAAGAGGAACAGGCGCGGATCGACCAGGCGTTGGCCGAAATGGAAGCGATGGAGGAGGTGGAATGACGAGGCTGCAGACCGACGCCTCCGGCGTGCTGCTGGCCGGCGCCGAAGGGGTTGCGAGGGTGCAGGCGGCCCTGCGCGAGCGGGGGTTCGACGGCTGGCTGATCTACGATTTCAAGGACCGCAATCCGATCGGCCGGTCGCTGCTGGGGCTGGAATGGACGACGCGGCGCGGGTTCGCGCTGGTGCCGGCGGACGGCGAGCCGCGCCTGCTGATCCACGCCATCGAGCACTCGTCGTGGCGCCACCTGGACTGGCCCAAGGCCACCTATTCGAGCCGCCAGCAGATGGAGCAGGGGCTGCGCGAGCTGCTGGACGGGTGCGCGAAGGTGGCGGCCGAGACCTCGTCCAGGGGCGACGTGCCCTACCTCGACCTGATCCCGGCGGGCATGCGCGACGTGATCCTCGACACGGGCGTCGAGCTCTGCAGCTCGGGCGACCTCGTCTCGACGTTCTACGCGGTGTGGACCCCCGCGCAGCGCGAGGAGCACGGCCGCGCGTCGCAGCTGGTCAAGACCGTCGCGCGCGAAGCCTTCGCCCGCGCGGCCCGCCACGTCTCCCGGGGCGAGACCATCACCGAGGGCGCGCTCGCCACCTGGATCCGCTCCGAGCTGGCCGCGCTCGGCGCCCCGTCGCAGACCGACTGCATCGTCGCGATCGGGCGCACTGCGGCCGACCCGCACTACGATCCCGGGGCCGCGGGCGAGCCCATCGGCGCCGGAGACCTCCTCCTGATCGATCTGTGGGGCGCC
This sequence comes from Longimicrobiales bacterium, assembly GCA_965221535.1. Taxonomy (GTDB): domain Bacteria; phylum Gemmatimonadota; class Gemmatimonadetes; order Longimicrobiales; family Gaopeijiaceae; genus Bin94. The sequence continues at coordinate 1,720,061 of OZ244894.1, forward strand.
TGCAACGACGACTCCGTCCCCGCCGACCAGACGTGGATGGGCTACCTGGGCAGCGAGCTCCCGCCCCGCATCGCCGAGCTGTGGAAGATCGTGAAGGCGGCGCGCGACGGGGTCGTGGCGTCGCTCCGGGAGCGGCACGCCAGGGGCGAGGTCATTCGCGGCTTCGAGGCCGACGACGTGGCGCGCGGGATCATCGCCCAGGCGGGGTACGGCGAGTGGTTCATCCACCGCACCGGCCACTCGATCGACCGCGACATCCACGGCCGCGGCCCCAACCTGGACAACCTGGAGACGCGCGACGACCGCATTCTGGTGCCCGGCGTCGGCTTCTCGGTCGAACCGGGCATCTACATCGAGGGCGACATCGGGATCCGCACCGAGCTCAACATGCACATGGGGCCGGACGGCCCCGAGGTCACGGTCGACGAGCCCCAGCAGGACGTCTTCCTGCTCCTGAAGGACTGACCGGGGCGGCCCGGCCCCCGCTCCGGCCCCCGAGCGCGCCCCGGATGGCGGAGAGCGGCGAACGCTTCGTCGAGGTGGCGCTGCCGGTGCCGGTGCGCCACGCGTTCACCTACCGGATCGCCGGAGATGTGCCGCCGCCGGGCACCCGCGTCAGGGTTCCGTTCCGCGAGCGCACGCTCGCCGGTTGGACGCTCGGCCCGGGGGTCGAGGTGCCGGGCGTGCGCGACGTCGAGGCCGTGTCGAGCGACCAGCCCCCCGCGCCGCCCGACCTGCTCGAGCTGGCCCGTTGGATCGCGGACTACTACGTGGCGCCGCTCGGGATCGTGCTGAACACGATGCTGCCCGCCGCGCGCACAAGCGGGCCCAGGCGGCAGCTGGTCGCGCGCGTGGTTCGCGACGTCGGCACGCTGAGCGAGCTGGACCACCTGTTTCGGCGCGCCCCGCGCCAGCGGCAAGCCTTCGAGCGCCTTCTCGAGGCGGGCGGCTCGCAGACGCTGGCCGCGCTCGCCGAGAACGGGTTCGGCTCCAAGATGGTGAGGGCGCTCGAAGGGAAGGGGCTGGTGACCGTGGGGCGCGAGGTCGTGCTGCGCGACCCCTTCCGGCACGAGCCGCCGCGCGACGCGCCCGCGCTGGATCCGACCGCGGCGCAGAAGGCGGTGCTGGAGCGCCTCGCCGCGGCGCTGGAGGGCGGCGGCGGCGCCTTCCTGCTGCACGGCGTGACCAGTTCCGGCAAGACGCTGGTGTACATCGAGCTCATCAAGCGGGCGCTGGCCGACGGACGCGGCGCAATCGTTCTGGTTCCCGAGATCGCGTTGACGCCGCAGACGGTCTCGCGCTTCCGCGCCGCCTTCGGGGACATGGTGGCCGTGCTCCACTCCGGCCTGTCGGACGGCGAGCGGTTCGACGCCTGGACCGAGCTCCGGGTCGGACGCAAGCGCATCGCCGTGGGCGCGCGCTCGGCGGTGTTCGCCCCGCTCCCCGGCATTGGCGCGATCGTGGTCGACGAGGAGCACGACGGCAGCTACAAGCAGTCCGACGCTCCGCGGTACAGCGCACGGGACGTGGCCGTTGTGCGCGCCAGCCTGGCCGGGGCGGTCTGCGTGCTGGGCTCGGCGACCCCGTCGCTTGAGAGCTGGGCCAACGCCAAGTCGGGCAAGTACGCGCTGCTGGAGCTCCCAGAGCGCGTGGGCGGGGGGACGCTCCCGCAAGTGCACGTCGTGGACCTGCGCGCGCCCGGCGGCGGCCCGGCGCCGAAGAACTCGGGCGCGCCCGCCGCTGCCCCAGCGCCCGGGGCAGTCCAAGCGCCCGCCGCTGCCCCCACCCCTCCCGCGCACGTGGTGTCGCCCCGCCTGCTGCGGCTCCTCCGCCAGCGTCTCGAGCGGCAGGAGCAGACGATCCTGCTGCTCAACCGCCGGGGCTACGCCACCTTCGCGCAGTGCAGAAGCTGCGGCGACGTACTCGAATGCGCCCACTGCTCGGTGTCGCTGACGCTGCACCGGGCCCGCCGCGAGATGGTCTGCCACCACTGCAGCCACCGCAGGCCGCCGCCCCGCAGGTGCGCGCGCTGCGGCTCGACCGACCTCTCGTTCGGCGGGCTCGGCACCGAACAGGTCGAGCGCATCCTGCTCGAATGCCTGCCGTCCGTGCGTCTCGCGCGCATGGACGTGGACACCACCGGCGGCAAGTGGTCGCACCACGACATCCTCGAGCGCGTCCGCAAGGGCGACGTGGACATCCTTCTCGGCACCCAGATGATCGCCAAGGGGCTCGACTTCCCCCGCGTCACGCTGGTCGGGGTCATCAACGCCGACGTGGGGCTGCATCTGCCCGACTTTCGCAGCAGCGAGCGCACCTTTCAGCTGTTGTCCCAGGTGTCTGGAAGGGCAGGGCGGGGGCGTCGGCCCGGCGAGGTCGTCATTCAGACCCATGTGCCCGACCACTATGTTGTGCGTGCTGCAGTCGACCACGACTATCACGGCTTCGTGGACCGCGAGCTGGCCGCGCGCGCCGACCCGCTCTACCCGCCCCGCGTGCGCATGGCCCGAATCCTGCTCAGCAGCCCCGTCCAGACCGCCGCCCTGGCCGCCGCCGACGACCTGCACGCGTGGCTGCGCCCCCACGCCCGCACCGAGCCCGAAGTGCTGGGCCCGGCGCCCGCCCCCATCGAGCGCCTGCACGGACGCTATCGCTGGCACCTTCTGCTGCGCGGGAGCGCCCGGGCCGTGGGGCGGGCGCTGGCAGCCGTGGCCGAGGGCTTTCGCCCCCGGGGCGGCGACGTGCGCGTCTCGCTCGACCGCGATCCCCTGAACCTCATGTAGGCACTCGCGCAGGCGAAAATGCGCGACTCGGGCGGGGCGTGCGGATTCACCAGGGAAGCCGGATGCGTTATCGTCAGAATGGTTTTCCATGCACCCCACCGGAGTTGGCGCTGTGAGCTGCCTGGCCCTCAACGTGTCCTACGAGCCTCTGATGATCGTCCCCGCGCGGCGGGCGATCCGCCTCGTGCTGGACGAAAAGGCCGAGATCCTGGAGCACGACGCGCAGCGCGCCTTCCGCACGGTCCGCACCGAGCACCCGTGTCCGCTGGTGATTCGGCTGGTGCGGTTCGTCCATGTGCCGCGGCGCTTTCGGCGGCAGGTGACGAACACCTTCCTGTTCGCGCGCGACGGCTACGCGTGCCAGTACTGCGGACGCCCCAAGCGAGCGCTGCGCAGCCGCGAGTTCCTGACCCGCGACCACGTGCTTCCGATCTCGCGCGGCGGCGAAAACACGTGGGAGAACGTCGTCACGGCCTGCTCCACCTGCAATCACCGCAAGGGCAACCGCCTTCCGCACGAGGCGGGCCTGCGCCTGGCCACCCGCCCGATCGAGCCCAATCACGTGGAGCTGGTGTGGGCGGTCAGGCGGGTCACGCCGATTCAGGCCAAGTACATCCGCATGTTCTTCGGGGACGATGCGGTGCCGCTGGCGCAGGGCTAGCAGGGCGCGTGGCGGACGACTCCTCCCCCCCGGCGCGCGACGGCGGCCTGCCTTCGGCCCGCGACACGCTTCCGCCCCCGGCGCGGGCACCCGGCCCCTCCGCCGCGGCGCGGCCCGGCTCCGCCCCTGCGCGGGCGCCCGGCTATCCCCCCCAGCCGCGGCCCGGCTCGCCCCCCCTCTCCGTGCGCGAGGCGGCCGGCGCGGTCGAGATTCCGGCCCCCGCCCGCGAGGTCACCGTGGACGACCGCGTCTGGGTGGTGCGGCAGAAGGGGGCGGGCAAGGTGGGGTACGGGGGCGCGCGGGGGGCGCGGGGGGCTCGCATTCTGAGCGTCGGCGTCGAGGCCCGCGTGGACGGCGAGGGTCCCGACGCCACCCGCTACGTGCTGGCCCGGTCCCTGAGCGAAGTCGCCGAGGAGGATCTGGTGTCGCTCGTCAGGGAAGCGAGCCGTGCGCCGGACCCCAGCGGGTAAGCCTCGGCAGGCGAGCTTCAACAGGTACGCCGCGAGAGGTGTCTAGTCTCCAGGAATGAGCGAGCAGTCAGACGCGGAACTCGTAATCCTGGCGCGTTCCGGCGACGGAGACGCATTCGGCGAGCTGGTCCGCCGATACCAGCGGGCGGCATACGCCGTGGCACTTTCTGTCACCGGGAGGCCCCAGGACGCGGAGGACGCGGCGCAAGAGGCGTTCATGGTTGCGCTGCAGCGGCTGGACGACTGTCGGAATCCCGCCCGGTTCGCCGGGTGGTTCCTGACCATCGTCCGAAACCGGGCGCGCAACCTGATCCGGCGCGAGAGCCTGCGCGGCGGGGAGCAGATCCCCGTCAGCGCGCGGACCTCCGATCCGGGTCCGGACAAAATGGCGGACCTGTCGGCCCTTCGGGCCCGACTGAGAGAGGCTTTGAGCACATTGCCGCAGTTGCAACGGGAAATCGTGCTCCTCCACGACCTGGAGGGGTGGAAGCACGACGAGATTTCGGCGCGCCTGGGGATCCCGTCCGGCACCGTCCGGTCGCACCTCCACTTCGCAAGGAAGGCGCTGCGCGCACAGCTGTCCGACTGGAGGGGACATGCGTAAGCCCGTCGACGTGAGCATGCAGGACAACGATCGCATCAGCGAGCTGGGGCATCTGGACCCTGGCCGAGACCGCCCGGGGTACTGGCGCGAATTCCGCGCCGAGATCATGGAGCGGGTGGCCTTCGAGCTGGCGCGCAGGCGCGCGGCGGCTCGCGAGTCCGTGGCCGCGGTGCTCACCGGGTGGTCCCGCAGCCTGATTCCGGTGGCGGTGGCGGCCGCGGCGATCGCGGCGGTGCTCGTCGCGACCGAGGCGCGGCGCGACGCGCAGCCCGAGCCGCAGCTGGTCCTGCAGGACATTTTCGGCGTCGATCCCGGCGAGCCCGCCTTCGAGTCCCCGCCGCCAGCCAACGCAACGGCGAGCGCCGGCGCATTCATGGCGCTGGTGGAAGGCGGCGCACCCTGATGGCGGCGCAACACAGCCGGGAGCGACTCATCTCGGTGGTGCTGCTCGGCCTCACGTTCGCGGTGGGCTTCATGTTCGGGCTGGCCTGGGACGCCCGCCAGGGGGCCGATGTCGCGCCCGTCGAGGAGGCTGCCGAGCCTGCCGAGGCCGCCGAGGTCGCGGTCGAGCCCGCGGCCACGGACTCTGCCGAAGAGGCTAACGCCGACCGGGGTCGCGCGGTCATCTACGAGGTGGGCATGGAGCCCGCACAGCACAACGCGGTCGACGAGATCATCGGACACTTCAGGAGCGAGTGGGCCGCGATCGAAGAAGCCCGCCACGAGCACAACCGGATGCAGAGATCGCTCATCGCAGACGCGCAGGACTCGATCAGGGCGATCCTGACCCCGCAGCAGATCGCCGTCTACGATTCGCTTCTGGCCGTGCACTACCCCCGGAACAGGGACGGGCGGGGCGACGGACGCCGCGAACGGCGGCGGGACGATCGCTAGCCCACAGGGTGGGGAGGACAGCTGACATGGATTGCCGCGACACGAAGTGGACCTTGGCCGCGCTGGCGACGATTTGCCTCGCGGGTCCGGCGGGCCCGGCGGCCGGCCAGGAGCCCGAATCGACGATGACGCTGCAGGAGGCCCTGCGCCTCTCGCTCGTGCACAGCCCCCAGCTGGCCCAGAGCCAGGCGACGCTCAACAACGCGGGCGGGACGCGACAGCGCGCCTGGGGGTCCTTCCTCCCCAACCTCAGCATGAGCTCCGGCGCGTCCGTGCAGAGCCAGAACCGCTTCGACGCCGCCACGCAGCGCCTCGTGACCGGCAGCAGCGATTCGTACAACGCGTCGCTCAACGCCAACTACCAGATCTTCCAGGGCGGCAGAAAGTTCCACGAGCTCAGCCGCACCGAGTCGGCGCTGATCGAGGCCGAGGCCCGCCTGGGCAACCAGCGTTTCGCGGTCCTGCTCCAGACCAGCACGCTCTTCCTGAACGCGCTCAGGCAGAACGAGCTCGTCCAGGTGGCCGAGGCCAGCGTGGCGCGCGCCGAAGAAAGCCTCGAGATCACGCGCACCCAGGTCCAGGTGGGCACGGGAACGCGCTCCGACAGCTTGCGCACGCGGCTCGAGCTGGCCAACGCGCGCCAGAGCCTTCTCCAAGCCCAGAACCAGCTGCGGGCGGCCCGGTTCGCGCTTGGGCGCCAGGTCGGCGCGGACGGCCCGGTGCTGCCGGCGCTGCCCGAGAATCTCGAGCCCGCCCCGCTGGCACTCGACGAACCCGAGATCCTCGCGCTCGCCGAGTCGGTCTCGCCGGCGGTGCGCGCGGCCGAGGCCTCGTCGGCCGTGGCCAATGCAAGCGTGAGCAGCGCGCGAAGCTCGTACCTGCCCAATCTGTCGGTGAACTCCGGGTACACGTGGGCCAACCAGGACCGGTCCTTCACCGGCGGCAACCGCAGCTGGAGCTTTCGCATATCGGGGAGCTACCAGCTCTTCGACGGCTTTCAGCGCGAACAGAACATCTCGCAGGCCTCCGAGAGCCGCAGGGTCGCCCGCCTAACCGAAAGCGACGCGCGCCGGGGCGTCAGGCAGGACGTCGACGCCGCGCTCCGAACGCTCGAAACGCAGGAGCAGGCCATCGCGATCGCGGCGGAGGCGCTGTTCGTCGCCGAAGAGGATCTGCGCCTCATCCGGGAGCGCTACTCGGTGCAGATGGCGACCATTCTCGACGTGATCACCAGCCAGGTCGCGCTCGACCAGGCTGAAGCCAATCTCGTCTCCGCCAGGTACGACTACATGGTGGCGAAGGCACAACTGGAATCGATTGTGGGGAGGGAACTGTGATGAAGAACGGAGGGCGGCGGGGGCGCAACGGCACGGGTGCCGTTCAGAACGGCATGGTCATCCACACGGAGGGCCTGCGGAAGTACTACGTCCTGGGCGCGGAGACCGTGCGCGCCGTGCGCGGCGTGGACCTCGAGGTCAAGCGCGGCGAATTCGTCGCGATCATGGGTCCGTCGGGGAGCGGCAAGTCCACCTTCATGAACCTGATCGGCTGCCTCGACACGCCCACCGGCGGCGACTACTGGCTGAACGGGCGCAAGGTGTCGGAGCTCTCGGACGACCAGCTCGCCCGGGTCCGCAACCGCGACATCGGGTTCGTGTTTCAGACCTTCAACCTGCTTCCGCGCGCGACGGCGCTGCACAACGTCGAGCTTCCGCTGATCTACGCGGGCGTGTCCGCGCGCGACCGTCGCAAGCGGGCCGAAGAGAAGCTGACGCTCGTCGGCCTGGCCGACCGCATGGACCACAGGCCGCCCGAGCTCTCCGGCGGCCAGCGCCAGCGCGTGGCGATCGCGCGTGCTCTGGTGAACGACCCGGCGCTGCTGCTGGCCGACGAACCCACGGGCAACCTCGATTCGCACACCTCGCGAGAGATCGTCGAGATGCTGGCCGAGCTGAACCGGACGGGGCAGACCATCGTGCTGGTGACGCACGAAGCCGACATCGCCGCCTGGGCCTCCCGTCAGATCCATCTGAACGACGGGCTGGTCGAGCGCGACTTCGAAAACGAAGGAAAGGCCAACCAATGAACAGAAGAATCGACTGTGGCAGGACTGCTTCGGCCCTGGGCGCAGTGGCGCTCGCCGTCGGGCTTGCCGGCTGCGAGGTGCAGGAGGAGGCCGCGGGGGAGATCGCCGTCCAGACGGCGCCGGCCGAGATCCGGGATCTCCGAATAACCGCCGAGGCGACCGGCGAGCTGGAGCCTGTGCTGCGCGTCGAGGTGAAGTCCAAGGCGTCGGGCGAAATCCTGGACCTGTTCGTGGACTCGGGCGACGAGGTGGAGCCCGGCACGCTCCTGGCCCGGGTGGATCCGCGCGACGTTCAGAACGCGTTCAACCAGGCCAGGGCCGATTCGGTGGTTGCACGAGCCAGGATCGACATCGCCGAGGACCAGCTCGCGCGCTCCCGGGAGCTGCTCGACAAGGAGGTCATCACCGCGCAGGAGTTCGAGTCGCGGCAGCTGGAGCACGCCAATGCGCAGGCGGCGCTCGTCAGGGCGCACACCAACCTCGAACTGGCCAGGCTGCGCCTCTCGGACGTGACCATCCGCGCGCCCATGTCCGGCACCATCCTCGAAAAGCAGGTCGAGTACGGCCAGGTCATCCAGTCCGCCACGCAGAACGTGTCGGGCGGCACGACCTTGTTCATCATGGCCAACCTGGACGACATGCGGGTGCGCACCCTCGTCGACGAGACCGACGTGGGCCAGCTCACCGCCGGCATGGCCGCGACCGTGACCGTCGAGGCCTTCCCCGACCGCACCTTCCAAGGCGCCATCGAGAAGATCGAGCCGCAGGCGGTGGTGAACCAGAACGTCACCATGTTCCCGGTCATCGTGCTGCTCGACAATCGCGCCGGACTGCTGAAGCCGGGCATGAACGCCGAGGTCGAGGTGCTGGTAAGCGAGCGGCTGGCCACCCTGACGGCGCCCAACAACGCGGTCGTCCAGCCCCAGGAGGTCGCGCCCGCGGCCGAGGTGCTGGGGCTGGATCCGCAGTTGGCGACCGTCGACCGGGGCGCGTGGGGCGCCCTCATGGCCGAAGCGGCGGCCAAGGCGGGCGCCGCGGCGCAGGGCCGGATGGCCGGCGCGGGTGCGATGGGGAACGGCGCGGCGCCGGGCGGCGCGGGCGGCGATGGCAGCCGCATGGCCGAGCTGAGGGCCGCGATCGAGTCGGGCGACATCAGCCCGGATTCGGCGCGGACGCTCTTTGCCGCCATGCGCGAGCAGCGGGGCGGCGGCCAGCGGCCGGGCCAGGTTGGCGAGGCGGTGTCTGGCGGCGACGGAGACGGCCAGGCGGCAGGGGGCCGGGCCGAAGCCGGCCAGGCTGGGCAGGCCCGGTTCCCGGGTGGCCAGGCGGGTGGCCGCGGTGGGGCGGGGCGGGGCTTCGGGGGCGCCATGATGGCGGCGATGGGCGGTTCGAGCGGCGACCCGGCATTCCGTCCGGCCGTTGCGTTCGTCGTCGACGAGATGGGCAACATCGCACCGCGCCCGGTCGTGATGGGCGTCAGCGACTGGGACTACGCCGAGATCCTGGCCGGCCTGGAGGAAGGCGACCAGCTGGCCCTGATCGGCGCGGCCCAGCTTCAGGCGAGGCAGCAGGAACGAATGGAACAGATGCGCGGCCGGTTCCGGCCCTTCTGACGGAGAGCGACGCATGTTCATTCTGCGCGAAGTCGTGATGGTGGCGATGGCGTCGATCCGCGCCAACGCCCTCCGCTCGGGGCTCACAACCCTCGGCATCGTGATCGGCACGGCGGCGGTGATCACCATGGTGGCGCTGGGAGAGGGCGCGCAGCGCCGGGTCCAGCAGCAGATCGAGAACATGGGGACCAACATCCTCACGGTCCGCCCTGGACAGGGCTTCTTCCGCGGGGTGGCGAGCGGCAGCCGGCGCCTCGAGGAGGACGACGCGCTCGCGCTTCGCGACCAGATCGGCCACACCTACCAGATCGCCCCCGAGATCGAGAGCCGGTATCAGGTGACGTACGCGCGCTCAAACTCGTCCAACTCGATCGTGGGCACCTGGCCTTCCTTCTTCTCGCTCTACAGCCACGAGCTCGAGCACGGGCGCTTCTTCGACGAGGGCGAGGTGCAGGGGCGGCGGCGGGTGGCGGTCCTGGGCTCCAATGTCCCCGATGACCTCGAGACCCCCGCCGGGCTGCTCGTCGGTCGCACCATCCAGATACGCGGGATTCCCTTCGAGGTGGTTGGCGTGCTGAAGGAGAAGGGCGGGGCGATGTGGATGCAGCCCGACGATCAGATCTTCATTCCCCTGTCGACGGCCATGTACCGGGTCATGGGCGGCCGGGACCGGCTGCGCTCGATCTACGTCGCCGCGCCGTCGCCCGAAGAGCTTGATCCCGCGTGGGCCGAAATCGACCGGGTGATCCGGCGCGAGCACCGCATCCTCCCGACCGAGGAGGCCGACTTCAGCATCCAGCAGTCCTCGGACATCCTCGAGACGTTCAACGAGACCACGCAGACCTTCTCGCTGCTCCTCGCCGGCATCGCCGGGGTGAGCCTTCTGGTGGGCGGGATCGGCATCATGAACATCATGCTGGTCAGCGTGACCGAGCGGACGCGCGAGATCGGCGTGCGCAAGGCGCTGGGGGCCACCCGCAAGACGATCCTGTTCCAGTTCCTCGTCGAGGCGCTCGTGCTGTGCGTGCTGGGCGGCATACTAGGGGTCGCGGGCGGCTTCGGGGCCGCCGAGCTGATTACGCGGCTGTATGGGTCCGAGACCGCCGTGGCCGCCGAGGCGGTGGCCGTCGCGCTGGGGTTCTCGGCCGCAATCGGGCTGTTCTTCGGGATCTGGCCCGCCAGGCGGGCTTCGATACTGGATCCGATCGACGCGCTTCGCTACGAGTAGGGGGCTGCGCCGCGCCGGGGCGTCTCAGCCCGACGGGTAGGTCAGATCCAGTTCTTCGCCGCGGCGCACCACGGAGATCGTGGTGGGCAGGACGGCCAGCGCCAGCGCCGCCCGCAGCTGAGCGAGCGACTCCACGGCGTGTCCGTCGACGGCCACGATCACGTCGCCCTCCTGGAACCCGGCTCGGGCGCCCGGGCTCATGTACGCCACGTCCGTCACGAGCAGCCCCGAGGCGACGCCGACGTAGCGGGCCAGCTCGGCGTTCAGGTCGCGCACGCGGATTCCGCCCAGCACGATGGGGTGGCCCACGGCGAAGAGGGTCAGCGGGGGCGGCGCAACCGTGTCCGCCGCTTCGGCCACGGCGCGAAGATCGCCGCCACCGCCGCCGACGGGCGGGGCGAGCTCATGCTCGCCCAGGCGGCGCAGCTCTTCGGCCTCGCGCTCGCTTCGGGCGTCCGCCCGCCGAATGCTGCCGGAGCTCCGCCACCTCGTCTCGATCCGCGCTTCGGCCGCGCGCAGCCGTTCGCCCGAGCTCATGAAGTCGATGATCACCGAGTCGGTGGGACCGCCCCCGACCACCAGCTGAAGGACCGAGTCCACGGACTTGGCGAACTGCGCCCGAAAGGCGTCGAAGCGGGCCACGTCGAACGGGGCGCCGGGGCGCCGGTCGGCGATGATGGTCGCGTCGAGGGCGGCTCCGTCCCTTAGCAGGCCCACCCGAAAGGGCTGGCCCGGCTCCATGTTGGAAACGGCGGCCAGCCACTCGTCGTAGCTGCTCAGCGCGGCGCCGTTGGCCGCGACGATCAGGTCTCCGGGCAGGACGCCGCCTAGGTGCGCCGGTCCGTTCAAGTAGATGTCGGCGACGAGAACCGCGAAGGCCTCGTCCCCGGGCAGCGCGGCCGCCTCTGCGAGCACGCCGATCCAGGCCCGGCTCTCTTCCGGCGCGCGCGCGGCCTGCGCGTGGCCCAAGCCCGGGAGTGCGGCAGCGGCGGCGCCGAGCAGCGCCAGCGAGCGGATGGTGGTCGCCATCAGTGCCAGGCTTCCAGGCTGATCTGGCTGAGCGCCTGCTCCCGCTCCATCAGCGCGTTCACGTACAGGGCGTTGAAGAACTCGTCGTCGGGCGACTCCTTCACGGCCACCTCGCTCGCCGCCACCAGGGTCTCGATTCCCGCCAGCCGCGCGACCGGATCGCGACGCTGCTGCTGTCCGTTGACCGCATGGTAGAGCTCCTGATGCTGGCGAATGGCTCTCCGCCACGCCCGCTCGGCCTCTTCGACGTTCCTGCGGGCATCGTCCATCGAGACGGGCGCGGCAGGCGCGGCTGCTTCGAGTTCCCGAGACGCCAGCTGCGGCGGACCGCCGTCCAGGCCGGGCGCCGCGGCGGTGATCCAGCCGAACGCGGTGCCGCCGATGAAGAGGACGAATGCCGCGGCGATCTGCATCCACTTGCGCCACATGCCCGCGCCGGGAACGTGCCCCCGAATGAGGCCGGTCGTGACCAGCTCGTGCTCCAGCTCGCGCCAGCCGCCCGGCGGCGGCAGCACCGACGGCAGGTTCCGCAGCGAACGCGCCTGGGCCTTCAGCGACTCCAGCTCGCGGCGCAGCGCGGGGTCGGCGTCCAGCGCCGCCTGCTCCCGCGGGGTCGGCTGCTCGTCGACCAGACGGGCCAGATCTTCAAGCTTCAAACGCTCCATGCTTCGACCTTCTTTGGACTGGGCTCGAATCCGCGCAGCATGCGGCGCATCTTCGCTCGTGCCTTGAACAACTGCGACTTCGAGGTGCCCGCGGTAACCCCCAGGGCGGCCCCGATCTCTTCGTGCGTGTACCCTTCGACGTCGTGGAGGATCAGGACCTTGCGCATCCCGTCCGGGAGCAGATCCAGCGATTCCTCCAGCTTGCGCTTCAGCAGGGGATCGCCCATGCGCGGGGCCACGGCGATCTCGTCGTGCACCGCCACTTCGCGCATGCGCCGCGTCTTGGCCTTTCTGAGCGACTGCAGCGCGGAATTGACCGCGATGCGGTGCAGCCAGGTCGAGAATCGCGCCTCGCCCCGAAAGGTGGGCAGCGCCCGAATGGCCCGAATCCAGGCTTCCTGCGCGTAGTCCTGCGCCAGGTCGTCGTCGCCTGCGATGCGCCGCACCACGGCGTAGACCCTGGGCGCGTATCGGTCGTAGAGGGCTCGGACGGCCCGTCCGTCTCCTTCGCAAGCCCGGCGGATGAGTTGCGCTTCCATGTCTCCGGATCCGGTTGTGGCGCTCGGCGGCTGGCTCAACGCGGGATCCTCCATGTCCGTTCCACGGATGACTCCACGCTGCCCCCGCTCGATTCGTGGCGCATTACCTTTTCAGCGGTCGTGACTTCCGACGCAATGCGGTCCGGGAATGGTTGCCCGGGCGCGCGCGCGCCTTCGACCGGCTCCTCCGACTTCAAGAGAACACTCGATGCCATCCGACGCCTACCCCCTGCCCGGAGCAGCGTTCCTGGAATGCACCGCAACGGGAGAAACCTGCGACTCCGAGCAGCTGATCGGCCTCTCGCCGGCCGGCCGGCCCCTGTTCGCCCGCTACGACCTGGACGCGCTGCGCGAGCGCTTCACGCCCGCCGCACTGGTGGGCCGCGAGCCCTCGCTCTGGCGCTACGGAGAGGTGCTGCCGGTGCGCGACCCGGCGTGCCGCGTCACCCTGGGCGAAGGCTTCACCCCGCTGCTCGACGCGCCCCGCCTGGCCCGTCGATTCGGCGTGCGGAGCGTGTGGGTCAAGGACGAGGGGCAGAATCCCACGGGGTCCTTCAAGGACCGGGGACTGTGCATGGCGGTGTCCCGCGCGCTTGAACTTGGCGCGACGGAGCTCGCGATCCCGTCCGCGGGGAATGCGGCCGGGTCGAGCGCGGCCTACGGGGCCGCTGCGGGCCTGCCCGTGCACGTCGTGGTGCCCGAGGACACGCCGCCGCCCATTCTGGCCGAGATCCGTGCGCTGGGCGCAGACCTGCAGCTTCTGGACGGGCTGATCAGCGACTGTGGCCGCGTTGTGCGACGGCGCTGCGACGAGGACGGGTGGTGGGACCTGTCCACGCTCAAGGAGCCGTACCGGGTGGAGGGGAAGAAGACCATGGGCTACGAGCTCTTCGAGCAGCTGGGTGGCCGCCTCCCCGACGCCATCGTCTACCCGACCGGGGGCGGGACCGGCCTGATCGGGATGTGGAAGGCCTTCGACGAGATGGAGGCGCTGGGGTGGATCGGGTCGGGTCGGCCCCGGATGTTCAGCGTGCAGGCCACGGGGTGCGCGCCCATGGTGCGGGCGTGGGAAGAGGGCCGCGAAGATGCGGGAATGTGGGACAACGCGACGACGTACGCGGCCGGGCTGCGCGTTCCGGGCGCCGTGGGCGACTTCCTGATCCTGCGCGCGATCCGCGAATCGGGCGGCGGCGCGGTGGCGGTGCCCGACGCCGAGATGGAGGAGTGGGTCGGGATCGTGGGATCGGCCACGGGCGTCTTCGCGGCGCCCGAGGGGGGCGCCACGGCGGCCGCGGTGCCCCGGCTCATGGAGATGGGCCTGATCGGCGCGAACGACGAGGTGGTGCTCTTCAACACGGGGAGCGGCCTGAAGTACGTCGGGATGGAGCCGATCGAGGAACCCGGCGACCCGGCTGGGTGATCGGTGGCCGCCGGGGGCGAACCGCGGTGGGCTGCCGGGCCTGCGGTGGGCCGCCGGAACCCGCGTCAGCCGCCGGGATCCCAGCGGTAGCCGATCTCGGGGAGGGGAATGAAGGCGCCCCGCGGCGGGCGGCGGTCTTCGGGGTCGGGTCGCTTGACCAGGAGCGCGCGGTTGAAGTGGAGCGCGGCGCCCACGGAATGGCCGGACGCGAAGTTCCAGTCGAGCCCGATCGGCAGGCGGCCGATGAGGCCGAATCCGGTCCCGGCCTGGCTGCCGGCCACGATTCCCCAGAGCCCCGCGCCAACGTAGGGTTGCACGGCGTAGGATCCGACGTACTGCTTGCCGGTCACCGCCACGCTCAGGTCGCGAAAGCGCAGCGTGCCCAGCGCGACTTCAAGCCCGAGGTGCGACCGTCGGGCTTCGGCCACGATCGAGACGAATCCGGCGCCCCCGAGCGATATGCCGAAGCGATGCTGCGCAGACGCGCGGGCGACGCCCGCGAGCGCGGTCATGGCGAGAAGGATGCCCAGGGTTCGCATGCCGGAGATTCGCATGCCGGAGAGTATACCCGCCCGGGGCATTCGATTCCAGGCGGGCCGCGCCGCCTTGCGCTTGACGGCGGGGCCGGGGGCGTCATCTTCGAAGCGATGCCCACAGATAGTCGAATCAATGCCCCGAGCTAGTCTTTTCGGTCGGGAGCGCACGGGTGCAGGGTTGGCGCTCGGCGCGATGCTGATCGCCTGCGAGTTCTCGCCCCGCGCCGCGCCCGAGGCCGGACCGCTCCCGGCCGCCGCGCTGTCCGAGCTGGCGCCGGACTCGCTGCGCGAGCGGCGCCTCGCCGACGGGGCCGTCTATCGCTACGTCTGGTCGGCCCGGGGTCCCTGGGCGATTCACCTGGTGTCGGCCGAGGTGGCGCGCTGCGACCTCGATCTGGTGGTGGTGCCGGCCACGGGTCCGGACGGCGCAACGCGGGTTCGATCGGCGGTCACCCGCATGATGCCCGCCGCGCCCCGGGAAGCCCTGGCGGGCGTCAACGGCGACTTCTTCCGCCTGGACAACGGCGCCCCCCTTGGGGCGGAGGTGACCGAGCGCACCACGCGCCTCTCGACGCGTCCCGCCCTGGCCTGGGACGCCGAGGGTACGCCGTGGATCGGCGTTCCCGTGCCCGTGGGCGACGGGATGGCGTTCGGACCCGACACGCTTGCGCCCGGCGCCGCCCACGACGGCGTGCAGGTGGTCGGGGGCTACCCCGAGCTTCTGGACGGCGGCAGCGTGGTGGGGGACCTTGCGGTCACCGACCGCCCCTCGTTCGCGGCCGCCAGGCATCCGCGCACGGCGGTCGGCTTCGACAGCGGGCGGGGGCGGCTCTGGGTGGTGGTCGTGGACGGGCGCCAGCCTCCGCACTCCGCAGGAATGACGCTGCCCGAGCTGGCCAACCTGTTCCTGTGGCTGGGCGTGGACGAGGCGCTGAACCTGGACGGCGGAGGTTCGTCGGTGATGTCGCTGGGCGCGGAGGTCGTGAGCCGCCCGTCGGACGCGCAGGGGGAGCGCCTGGTCGGCAACAGCGTTTGGCTGGTCGAGGACCCGCGCGGCTGCGGCGTCGGCCAGCCTGCCTAGCCTACTAGCGGCGCTCCCAGGCCAGCGACAGGCCGAAATACCCGCCGCGGTCGGGCCCCGGCTCGAAGTACCGGCCGCCGAACGCGTTCACCACGACCGAGGTGGCGTAGCGCACGTTGGTGAGGTTGGTGACGCCGAAGAACGGCGAGACCCGCGTGCGTCCGGCGGCCAGCTCGGAAGCTCCGAAGCGGAGGTCGACGAGCGTGAAGCTCTCGGCGGCCGCGTCGTTGGCGTCGTTGGCCGGGACGTCGTCGCGGGCTTCGACCCGGAGCTCGCCGAACCAGGGGCCGCGGTCGGCCCGCAGGCTGGCCTCGAGGCGGTGGGGCGCGATGCCGGGAATGCGATGGTCGGCGAAGTCGTTGTCGCCGACCGCGAACTCGGTGAAACGCGCGTCGACGTAGCCGTACGTGATGCGGGCGCCGAGCGACGGCGACAGGGCGGTCCGCGCCGAGGCCTCGAAGCCGCGCAGCCGGGACCGGCCGGCGTTGCGGTAGAAGCGGCGCGAGGGCGCGCTGGGGACCTCGAAGGGCACGAGCTGGTTGGTCAGCGCCGACGAAAAGGCCGCCAGATCGTAGGCGAAGCCGCCGCCCAGGTCGCCGCGCAGCCCGCCCTCGACGGTCCAGCCGCGCTGCGGATCGAGGTCGGGGTTGAACCCTCCCGCGCGGCTGGGCTGGTTGGCGAGCTCGGTCGTGGTGGGGGTTTCGAACGAGCGCGCGATCGAGGCGAACAGCCCCTGGCCGCCCAGGTCGAGATGGAAGCCGAGAGAGGGGCTCAGCCCGCTCATGCTGCGCGTGCCGGAGTCGTCGGGGTTGTCGGGGGCGGTGAAGTTGTCGTCGGCGCGGAAGCTGAAGTGATCGAAGCGCACCGCGCCGACCACGTCGAGGCGTCCCGCGAGGGGAACGCGGAACTGGCTGAACACGGCAGCCGCGCGGACGCGCTCCTGTTGCGCAAGCGTGAGTGCGCCCGCTTCGCCGCCGTCGTTCGCGAAGTTCTGGCGGGCGTCGCTCATGACTTCGCCCTCCACCCCAAAATCGAATCGGCCAACGCCCGACCCGGCCTCCCATTCGCGCGCCAGGGCAGCCCGGACGCCGCCCCCGTTCCGGTCGAGGTCGATGACGGCGCTGGGAATCGGATTGTCGAGCTCGCGCCTGACCGCGTAGGCCGAGACGGCGCCCAGGAGGCCGCCCAGCGGACCCTGCCAGCTGGCCCCCGCCTGGCCCTGCCGCACCAGTTTGCGGGTGCCCCTGCGGACGTTGAAGCCCCACGCCTCGTTGCTGCCTTCGTCGAAGAGCGCAGCGGGAAGCGAGCCGGCATTGAGGGCGTCGAGGTCGAGGCCGCTCAGCTGAAGCTTCAGGATCCCGCCCGCGACGGACGAGGTGGTCCCTGCGTTGACGGTGGTGCGCGTGGCGCGGCTGTAGGGGTCTTCGCCGGAATCGGTGGGGTTGTTGCGGTAGCCGCTGAACTGGTGCTGCGCGACGCTGGCGCGGAAGGCGAGGTTGTTCGCGGTGCCCGAGCCGGTGGCCTGCAGCCGGAGCAGTCCGTCGGAGCCGGCCACGGACGAGATCTGCTGGCGGTAGGGTCCGGCGTGCGGCGCGGCGCTCTCGAAGAGGATGACGCCGCCGGCGCCGTTGCCGTACAGCGCCGCGGCGGGGCCCCGCAGCGCCTCGACGCGTCCCAGCGAACCGATGTCGAGGTGGTCGAGGGTGGTCTGCCCGTCGGGAAGGGTGGCGGGGATGCCGTCGACCATGATCTTGATTCCGCGCACGCCGAATTGGGCGCGGGCGCCGAAGCCGCGAATCGAAAGGCGTTCGCCCATGGCGGGGTTGTAGCGGTTCTGGACGCGCACGCCGGGAAGGCTGTGCAGCGCCTCCTCGATGAAGAGCCCCGCGTTGCCTTCGGAGAGGGCGGTGCCCGCGAGCACCGAGGCCGAGAAGGGAAGGCGGTCGAGGCGGACCGGCGACCTGAGCACCTCGACGACGATCGGCGCGAGCTCTACGGTGTCTTCGGCTTCGGTCTGGGCGAGGGCCGCCCGTGGCGCGAAGAGCGCGGGCGCGGAGCAGGCGAGGGCGACGAGGGCGGCGAGGGCGCAAAGCGCGTGTGAGCGGGGCGAGGTGCTCAAGGCCGGGTTCCGTGGTCGATGGGGTGGGGGGCGGGGTCTGGATCGGGCGGAAGTCGCAGATCGAGCCGCTGCAGGGGCGCGCCGGCGGGAATCATGACCCGCTCCTCGCGCATTGCGCGCAGGTCGGTCATGGTGTAGCCGACCTGAAGGCCGGCCGGATCGAGCTCGTCGCCCGGGTTGACGATCGCAACCCGGAGCCAGTTGTCGACCGGGACCCAGCAGGCGCGGTAGTGGCCCGACGCGTTCGTCTGGACCGCAAAGCCGCTGCGCCCGGACCGAAGCGTGCGGGTGACCACGGACGATGCGGAGACGTCCTGGCCCACGTCGAAGTCGCGGGAGAGCACGCGCACCATGACGCCCGACACGCCCGCGCCGGTGCTGTCGGTGACCTGCCCGACCAGGATGCCGTTGTTGGTCAGCGCGCCGCCGCCCGGCAGGTTCGCCGTTTCCTTGGGCCGCTCCTCGTCGCGGCACAGGTTGTCGACGACCCTGGTCATGGTCGGCGCGGCGAAGTTGATCTGCGCCGGGGCCGAAGCTTGCGCGGCGACCTCCACCTCGAAGGGCGCCGGCACGAAGGCGTACCGCTCCAGGTAGGGCGCAGAGAAAGTCACGGAATACACCCCGGGCTCGAGGTTCGCCAGCTCGAACCTGCCCTGGCCGTCGGTCAGGACTTCGGCGCCCGTGCCCTCGATGTACACCCGCGCGCCCGGGAGCCCGGCGCGCAGGCTGTCGAACACCGCGCCCACAATGCGGCCGCCGCGGTCGGCCTCGTGGACCGTTCCCTCGTTCCCGTGCACTCTCAGCACGTCGCCGCCCTGCACGGTCATGCCGTCGAGAATTGCCTGGACCCGCCCCGTGAGCGGGTTGGTCGCGCTTCGGGCGCGCGGCATCCTGATGCGCCAGGAATCCACGATCCAGGTGCCGTTCGGCAGCGCGGCGAACTCGACCGTCCCCCCGATCGGCGCGGCCAGCAGCGTCTCGGGCAGGTTCAGGTTCCGGTAGCTGAAGTCGAGCCATTCCAGCTGCGCCGTGCCCGGATCGATCCACAGCGTGCCCGAGATCTCCGGCACGCTGCGGCCGCGCACGGGCTCGAAGGCGAGGCCGATCAGCCCCGGCGCCCGGGCGTCGTTCCTGTCGACGCGGAAGCAGTGCGTGTCCAGGAATTCGTCGGAGAGCAGTACGGCGGCGTCGGGCGCCCAGTACACGGATTCGGAAGGAGTCAGCCTGGCGAAGCCGTTCGCCATGAGCTCTTCGGCGGGCAGCGCGATGTAGGGCGCCAGGCGATAGCCCTGTCCGTAGCTCCGGTCCTCGGAAAGGACCCGGCGGTTCTCGGGGTCCATCCGGCGCACGATGTTCATCATTTCGTACCGGTAGTACCCGCGCTCCTGGGTCCAAGCCGCGGCTTCCAGCGCCTTGCGGGCCTCGTCCCAGAGCCGCGTCACCGCCAGCCCCTCTTCGGGGCGCACCCGGCAGCGGCGCTCGCCCTCGGCCTCGATCCCCGCTAGCGAAATGGCCTCGACGCGGGCGACCACGTCGACGAGCACGGTGTCGCCGGCCGCGATCTCGAAGTGGTCCGACCAGGCGGTGGCGTATCCGATGCGGTCGGCCTTCACCCGGTATCGGCCCGGCGCCGCCGCGGCCAGCTGGTACAGGCCGCTGTCCCGGGTGAGACTCCGGTCGCGCTCCTGGCCGCCGCCGTCCACCAGGGTCATCATCGCGCCCCCGATGGCGGTGGTCCCGTCGCTGTCCAGGAGCCTTCCGCGCACCACCTGGGCGCCCGCGGCCCGGGCGTCGGCGCCCATGAGGAGCAGAAGCAGGGAAACAAGGATCGCGTGGGGTGCGCAGGAGCCCCGCACAGGTGCCTCCGGCTGGTGGTGGTCGGGACTCCAAGGTAACACGCGGGAGTCGGCGCGTCTTGCTACCCCGCACGGGCTCGGTAGATTCCTATTCAGTCTCCACACTGCTTGGTCTCCACATTCCAACCTTGGTGAACGCGATGAAGAAGGCTCTCGGATTCCTTGCTGGACTGCTGCTGCTGACGCTGGCCGCCCGCGCCTTCCAAACGGCTTGGATCGGGTGGTCGGGAGGCCACGGCGACGTCGGCTTCTGGTGGACGGTGATCACCTGCTTCCTGGGCATTGCGGGCACGGGCGCGGTCGTCGGCACCGCGATCCACACGCGCCGCACCGACTAGCGGCCCTCCACCGTGACCCTGCCCGGCCACTCCGACAGCGCGGGATCGGCGAAGCGCGCCGGCCCGGGACAGGCCGTTGGCGCCCGCCCCGCCCGGCCAGGCAAGATCGTGTGCGTCGGACGCAACTACGCCGAACACGCGGCGGAGCTCGGCGGCACGGTGCCGTCCGAACCGCTGATCTTTCTGAAGCCCCCGTCGTCGGTGATCGGCTCGGGCGACCCCATCGCGCGCCCTCCCGACGTGGGGCGGGTGGACTACGAAGGCGAGATCGGCCTGGTCGTCTCGCGGCGCTGCCGGCGCGTTTCGGAGGCCGACGCCTGGCAGTGCGTGGGCGGCGTCGTGGCCGTCAACGACGTGACCGCGCGCGACCTGCAGCGCAGGGACTCGCAGTGGACCCGGGCCAAGGGGCTCGATAGCTTCTGCCCCGTGGGCAACGTTGTCGACGCGGGCGGAGTCGAACCCGAGGGACTGGAATTGACGACCCGGGTCAACGGCGAAGCGAGGCAGCGGGCCGGCGCGGCGGAGATGGTGTTCTCCATCCGCCACCTGCTCAGCTACATCTCGCACATCATGACGCTGGAGCCCGGAGACCTCGTCGCCACGGGGACGCCCGAGGGGGTGGGCCCGCTTTCGCCCGGCGACGTGGTCGAGGTGTCGCTCTCGTGCGGCTCCTCGGTGAGCAACCCGGTCGAAGAGGGCGATCGACTGCTGGGCAGGTAGTCACATGACGCGAAACGGAGCAGAGCAGAGCGGGACGCCCGGAGTGGGCGACCGCCGCCGGGCGAGCCGTCCGCCGCTGCTGGCGGGTCTTGCGCTGAGCGCGCTGGCCCACCTGCTCCTGGTTGCGATCTACCCGTTCCTGACCGCGCGCGATTCCGAGCGGGCGGAGGTCCTGGTGGTGCCGGCCGTGCGCGAGGTCGAGGGCATGCGGTCGATTCGAATCGTCGAGATCCCGGACGCGCAGGTTGGGGATCCCAGCGACCCGATCGAGATCGAGGACCCGGACCGGCTCGACGCCGAGGTGGAGGCGCCTGACTTGGAGGGGCAGCTCGACGTCTTCCTCCCGGGCCGCTACCCGTCTCCTGGCGAGCGGCTGCGCGTCGGCGAGGGAGATCCCAGGCTGTGGCAGCCGCACGATCCCGAGCTCCTGGCGCCCACTCCGCACGAGCTGCTCGAGCTCCGGCTGGCGGCCGCGATCGAAGCGGCGAACGACTCGGCCCTGGCCGAGGCCGAGCGGCTCGCGCAGTCGGCCGACTGGACCCACACCGACGAGCAGGGCAGGCGCTGGGGCATCTCGCCGGGCACGATCCACCTGGGCGACACCGAGATTCCGCTGCCGTTCGGCTTCGGGCCGCCGCCCGACTACAACGGCGACCAGGCCGACTGGGCGTTCCGCATGGCGGACATCAACCGCGCCGCCGGAAGCATCGCGGCCCGGATGAGCTGGAAGGAGCGGGTCGAGATCATGCGCCGCCGCCGCGAGGCGCGACGGGCGGAGGAGGAGGCCGAGAAGGCGAACGCGCCTCCGGTCGTCCGGCCCGACACGACGGGCACAAGCCGACGCCGATAGCGCCCCGTTGACCATGGACCGCTCCCGGGCAGAGGACCTGCCCAAGACCTTCGATCCGCGCGCCGTGGAGTCCCGCATTCTCGGCATGTGGGAGGACGGGGGCCACTTCGGCGCGTCCGCCGCCGCGGTCGAGGAGGGCGGCGACCCGTACGTGATCGTGATCCCGCCGCCGAACGTGACGGCGGTGCTGCACATGGGGCACGGCCTCAACAACACGATCCAGGACGTGCTCGTCCGGTGGCGCCGCATGCAGGGGCGCGTCGCGCTGTGGGTGCCCGGGACCGACCACGCGGGCATCGCGACCCAGAACGTGGTCGAGAAGCGGCTTGCGGCCGAGGGCATGACGCGCCACGACCTTGGCAGGGAGGCCTTCGTGGAGCGCGTGTGGGAGCACGTGCACGACACCGGCGGCCGGATTCTGGAGCAGCTCAAGGCGATCGGGTGCAGCTGCGACTGGGAGCGCACCCGGTTCACCCTCGACGACGGGCTTTCGCGCGCCGTGCGCGAGATCTTCGTGCGCCTCTACGAAGAGGGGCTGATCCACCGGGGGAAGTACATCATCAACTGGTGCCCGCGCTGCCTGACCGCGCTGTCCAACGAGGAGGCCGAGGGCGCGGAGTCGCAGGGGTCGCTGTGGCACCTGCGCTACCCCCTCGCGCCCGGGCACGAGGCGGCCGCCCGAGAGGCCCGGGCCGCCGGCGCCGCCGCCGTCGACCGGCTGCCGGACGGGCGCTGGCACCTCACCGTGTCCACCACGCGGCCCGAGACCATGCTGGGCGACACCGGCGTGGCGGTCAGCCCGTCGGACCCGCGCTACGGCCCGCTCGTCGGCGCGTCGGTGGAGCTCCCCCTCACGGGCCGCGCCATCCCCGTGGTCGCCGACCGGCACGTCGACGCCGAGTTCGGCACCGGCATGGTCAAGGTGACGCCCGCCCACGACCCCAACGACTTCGACATCGCGGCGCGCACCGGCCTGGACGTCCTCGAAGTCATGACCGAGCGCGCCGTCATGAACGACAACGCGCCCGGCCCGTTCCGGGGCCTCGCCCGCGAGGAGGCGCGCACGGCGGTTGTGGCCGCGCTGGAGCGCGAGGGGCTTCTGGCCGGGCGCGACGACCACGAGCACGCCGTGCCGCTCTGCTACCGCTGCGACACGGTGGTCGAGCCCCGTCTCAGCGAGCAGTGGTTCGTGCGCATGGAGCCGCTCGCGCGCCCGGCGCTCAAGGCGTCCCGCGACGGCGACGTCGTCTTCGTCCCCGACCGCTGGACCCGCGTCTACGAACACTGGATGGAGAACATCCGCGACTGGTGCATCTCGCGGCAGCTGTGGTGGGGGCACCGCATTCCGGTGTGGTACTGCCGCGACTGCGACGCCACGATGGCGTGCCGCGAGGACCCCGAAGCCTGCGCCGAGTGCGGGAGCGGCGCGCTCGACCAGGACCCCGACGTGCTCGACACCTGGTTCTCGTCGTGGCTCTGGCCGTTCTCGGTGTTCGGCTGGCCCGACGACACCCGCGACCTCAAGGCCTTCTACCCGGGCCACACGCTGTCGACCGCGCCCGAGATCCTCTTCTTCTGGGTCGCGCGCATGATCATGGCGGGGTGCCGGGCCATGGGCGCCGAGCCCTTCCGCCGGGTCTACCTGCACGGGACCGTGCGCGACATCCAGGGCCGCAAGATGTCCAAGTCGCTGGGCAACGGGATCGACCCGCTCGAAGTGGTGGGCCTCTACGGCGCCGACGCGCTGCGCTTCACCCTGATCGCCAACGCGGGCGTGGGCGCCGACATCCGGCTCGACCACGAGGACCTGGAGGCCGCGTTCTCGCCCGGGCGCAACTTCGTGAACAAGCTCTGGAACGCCGGCCGCTTCGCCCTCATGGCGCTGGGCGACGACCCGGTCCCGCCGCTCGCCGACGTCAGGGACGACCTGGCGCTCGAGGACCGCTGGATCCTGTCCCGCCGCCAGCGCGCGGTCCAGCGCGTGAACGAGGAGCTCGATTCCTTCCGCATCCACGGAGCGGCCGAGGTCCTGCGCGACTTCTTCCGCGGCGAGTTCGCGGACTGGTACCTGGAGTCGATCAAGCACCGTCTACCCCCCGGGGGGGTTGGCCGCGACGCGGCGCGCTCGGTGCTGGTGCACGTCCTCGACACCGTCTGCCGGCTGCTGCACCCCATGGTGCCCTTCGTCACCGAGGAGCTCTGGCGCCTTTTGCCCGGCTCCGGCGACCGCGAAGGCCCGTGCATCGTCGCGCGCTGGCCCGTCCCGTCCGGCGACCTCGTCGACGCGGACGCCGAGGCGTCGTTCGACTGGCTGCGTGATCTCGTTGTGAACGTGAGGGCGATGAGAAAGGAGTACGGCGTCGCCGAGGGGCGCGAAGTCGTGCTCCATGCGTTCGGCGGCGAAGAAAGGGTTCAGCTGGACGGGCGCGGCGAGGTGCTCCGTCGCCTGGCGCGCATCGGGCGCGTCGAGACCGATCGGGCCGCCCCGGGCACCGTCGGCGCGAGCGCCGTTCTGCGCGACGGAACCGAGCTCTTCGTGCCGCTCGCGGACGTGATCGACCTGGAGCGGGAGCGCGAGCGGCTGGCGCGCGAGGCCGCCCGGCTCGAGGGCAGGGTGCGCGGACTCGAGGCCAAGCTGGCCAACGAGAAATTCGTGACCCGCGCGCCGCGGGAGGTCGTGGACCGCGAGCGCGAAAAGCTCCAGTCATGTAAAGTCAAGTTTACAAAACTACAAGAGAAGTTGACATTTCTGGCGGGGCAGGGGTCGTGATCCGCGCATTTGGCGCGGCGTTGCCGGTGCGCGGGCGCGCCGCCGCCGGTTCGGTCGCCCCGCGCGTCGTGGTCCGTCCGTTCGGCGCGGCGCTGCTGGCGCTCGCGGCCGCCTGCGCCAATCCCGAGGCGCCCCCCGGCGGCCCCGAGGACCGCGTGCCGCCCGTCGTGATCGAAACGGTCCCCGACACCTTCGCGGTCGTCGAGCCGGGCCTGCGCGAGTTCTTCTTCCGCTTCAACGAACGGATCAGCGAGCGCCCCTCGGCCGGGCAGCTGGACGCCGCGGTCGTGATTTCGCCGCCGCTGGGGGCCGCGCGCGTTCGCCACGGGCGCGACGGCATCTCGATCGAGGCGCAGGAGGGGCTTGCGCCGGGTCGCCTGTACCGCGTGACGGTGCTGCCGGTGATCAACGACATGTTCAGCAACACGCTGCGCGACCCCTTCGATCTGGTGATCTCGACCGGCGGCGAGTTCGTGCCCAACGTCGTGGCCGGAATGGTCGAGGACCGGATCACGGGGCAGGGCGTGCCCGACGCCCGCGTCGAGGCCCGCTTCAACGGCGAGGGCGACACCCTGACGCACTGGAACCTGACCGGCTCGGACGGCGTGTTCTCGATGCGCTTCGTGCCGGGCGAGCCGTTTCAGCTGGTGGCCTGGGAAGACCGGGACCGCGACGGGGCGGTGGGCGAGTTCGAGCCGCAGTCGGCGCTCTCCGCCGGCGCCTTCGAGGGCTCGCCGGACACCACCTTCACGATCCTCACGCTCGTCGAGCCCGACACGACCCCGGCCCGGCTGGCCCGCGTCGAGGTCCAGGACTCGGTCACGCTGAGCTTCGAGTTCGACGACTACCTTGAGCCTGGAATGCCCGGCGTCGTCTTCACGGGGCGGCTGGTGCTGGCTCGCCTCGCCGACACGGCGGAGGTCGCGGTGGAAGGGGAGGCGGCGGGTGGCGCGGTGGAGGGCGTGGCCGGCGACAGCGCCGCCGCGGCCGCGGCGGGCGACAGTGCCGCTGCGGCTGCCGACACGCTCGACGCGGCGCCGGGGGACTCCGTGCAGGTCGAGTTCGCCGACACGGTGACCGTGCCGCCGGGCAAGGACACGATCGTCGTCCGCTTCTTCCACGCCCACGAGTACGAACGGCGCAACCGGGAGGTGGCCGACTCGCTGGCCCGCGCGGCCCAGGCCGAGGAGCAGGCGCGGATCGACTCGCTCGCCCGGCTCGGCGAGGCGCCGCCCGCCCGCGCGGAGGCGACGGAGGAGGAGCAGCAGCTCGACACGGCCGAGGCGCCCCTTGGTCCCGTCGGGCTGTCCGGGGAGTATCTGCCCGCCCAAACCCTGACCGGCGTGCTCGATGAGGCGCTGGTGCGCGGGGCGCCGTACGAGGCGTCCGTGTCGGGCGTGGTGAACATCGGGGGGCTGCCGGGCGGCGGGGGCGCAGCCGTGGTGCTCTGGGAGCTGCCGCCGCCCGACACGACGACGGCGGACAGCGCGGCGGTGGCGGAGGACTCGGTGGGGGTGGACACGTTGCAGGCGGGGCCGGATACGCTGCGGGTGGGGCCGGATACGTTGCCGGTGGGGCCCGATACGCTGCAGGCTGGGCCGGACACAACACGGGTGGGGCCGGACACAACGCGGGTGGGGCCGGACACGCTGCCGGTGGACACGCTGCGCGTGGGGCCCGATACGACGCGGGCTGGGCCGGACACAACGCGGGTGGGGCCGGACACGACGCGGGCGCGCCCCCGCCTCGGTGCGGCGAGGCGACTCCCAGCCCTGAGAGGGCGCGGGGCCGAGCCCGGCTGAGCAACGGTGGGCGCGCCCGACCCCCGCCGGTCGATCCCGGGCGTTGATCGCCTGCTGGAGCGGCCGTGGTGCCGCGACCTGATCGCGGCCTACGGCCGTCGCTGGATCACCGGGCGGGTGCGCGCCGTGCTCGACGGGATGCGCGCGGGGCGGTGGCCGGTGCCGGACTCCGACGAGGGGCTGGCCGCGGCGGTGCGCGCCGAGGTGGGGCGGGCGGCCTCGCCCTCGCTTAGGCGGGTGGTCAACGCGACGGGCGTGGTGCTGCACACCAACCTGGGCCGGGCCCCGCTCGCCCCCGAGGCGCGCCGCGCGATGGCGGCGGCAGCGGGGTACGGCAACGTCGAGTTCGACTTGGAGGCCGGCGAGCGGGGATCGCGCTACGAGCACTGCGTGGCGCTGGTGCGGGAGCTCACCGGCGCCGACGACGCCGTGGTCGTCAACAACAACGCCGGCGCGGTGGCGCTCGCGCTCACGGCATTCGCCGCGGGGCGGGGGGTGGCGGTCTCGCACGGGGAGCTGGTCGAGATCGGGGGCGGGTTTCGCATTCCCGAGGTGGTCGAGGCGGCGGGGGCGCGGCTCGTGACGGTGGGGACCACCAACCGAACCCGGCGCGCGGACTACGCGCGCGCGATCGAGCGCGAAGACGTGGCCGCGATCCTCAAGGTGCACCGGTCCAACTTCTCGATCTCGGGCTTCACCGAAGAGACCGGGCTGGCCGAGCTCGTCGAGCTGGGCGCGGGGCACGGCGTGCCCGTGATCCACGACCTGGGCTCGGGGCTGCTGGTGGACGCCGCCCAGCTGGGGCTGCCGCACGAGCCCACGCCGGCCGACAGCGTCGCGGCCGGGGCGGAGCTGGTGGCGTTTTCGGGGGACAAGCTGCTGGGCGGGCCGCAGGCGGGACTGCTGGCGGGGACGACGGGGGGCGTGGCCAGGGCGAAGGCGCACCCGCTGTGCCGGGCGCTTCGCAGCGACAAGGTCGCGCTGGCCGGGCTCGAGGCCACGCTGGCGCTGTACCGGGACCCCGACCGCGCTCGCGAGCGGATTCCGGCGCTGCGCATGATCTGCGCGCCGCCCGAGCGGCTTGCGCACCGGGCCGAGGCGCTGCTCGCGGCGGTGGGGAGCAGGGGGGCCGGGCTGAGGCGCGCGATTCGGGCCGAGGTGGTGGCCGCGGAGTCGATGGTGGGGGGCGGGACCTTTCCCAGCGCGCGCATTCCGAGCGCGGCGATTTCGCTGGGGGCGGGGTCGGGGGCGGAGGAGTGGCTGGGGCGGCTGCGCGCGCACGATCCGCCGGTGATCGCGCGGCGGCGCAGAGGTCGGCTGTTCCTCGACCTGAGGACGATCGCGCCCGAGGAGGACGCGGTCGTCGCGGCGGCGCTTGCCGCGCTGGCCGAGTCGGTGGCCTGATGCCGCGCCGCGCCGTGTTCGCCGACCGCGACGGGACGATCATCGAGGACCGGCACTACGTGGCCGACCCGGCGGACGTGGCGCTGATCCCAGGCGCCCCGGCGGCGCTGCAGCGGATGCGGGAGATGGGGTTTGCGCTGGTGGTCGTGACCAACCAGTCGGGGATCGGCCGGGGGCTCTACACGCTGGCCGACTATCGGCGCGTGGCAGCCGAGACCGAACGGCAGCTCGCCCGCGCGGGAATCGCGGTCGATGCGACGTACTTCTGCCCCGACGGCCCAGGCGGCCATCCCCGCAGGGGCTGCCGCAAGCCAAGCCCGGCCATGTACCGGGAGGCCGCCCGCGACCTGGACCTCGAGCTCTCTTCCTCCTACTTCGTCGGGGACAAGCGCAGCGACGTGCTGCCGGCGCGAAGGCTGGGCGGCACGGGGATCCTGGTGCGCACGGGACACGGCGCGGCCAACGCCGACGGTCTGGACGAGGACTTTCGCGTGGTCGACGACCTGGCTGCGGCTGCCGACCTGATCGGGCGCCTGGAGGCGGGCCGCGGGGGGGCGTAGCGGGTGCCGCTGAGCCGAGGTTCGACCGCTCGTTGACCGGGTTTTGCGACTCGAATAACTTTATAGGCTATGGAACTCACACTCACACCCGAGGCGGCCAGCAAGGTCAAGGGTTTTCTCGCGGATCTCGGCGAGAGCCCCGACGCCGGTTTGCGCGTGTCCGTGCTGCCCGGCGGATGCTCGGGATTTCAGTACGGCGTGGACATCGACGCGGCGCCGGAGGGCGACGACGAGATCCTTGAGCGGTCCGGAATCCGGATCTTCGTGGACCCGTTCAGCGCGCAGTACCTGGAGGGCATCGAGATCGACTACGTGTCGTCGATGATGGGCTCGGGGTTTGCCTTCAAGAACCCGCAGGCCACCGGTGGCTGTGGCTGCGGGAGCTCGTTCACCGTGTAGCGGCGCCGGGTCGACGATCGAGATCCTCACCTTTGTCGGCGGCGCCTTCATGCAGAACACGCTGCTCGTGGTCTGCGCCGACGGGCGCACCGGCGTCCTGATCGACCCCGGCGCCGCGACGCCCGACGCGCTTGCCGCCGCGAGCGGGCGCGGGCTCGAGATTGCGGCGATCCTGCTCACGCACGCGCACCTGGATCACGTCGAGGGGGTGGCGCGCGCCAAGGAGGCCACCGGCGCCCCCGTGCATCTGCACCCCACCGACCGCGTCCACTACGACAACGCCTGGGCGCAGGCGGCGGCCTTCGGCGTCCCGTTCGAGAAGCCGCCCCCGCCAGACGCGGAGCTCGTGCCGGGCGAGACGCTCGCCTTCGGCGGGTCCGGGTTCGAGGTCGTGTTCGCGCCGGGACACGCGCCCGGGCATGTGATCTTCGTGTCGACCGACGAGCCCGTCGCGATCGTCGGCGACGTGATCTTCCTGGGGTCGATCGGGCGGACCGACCTGCCGGGCGGCGACTACCGCACGCTCATCGACTCGATCCACCGGGCGGTGCTGACGCTTCCCCCCGAAACGCGGCTCTACACCGGGCACGGCCCGGAGACCACAGTGGGGCACGAACAGCGCACCAACCCCTTTCTAGCGGCCGTCCACGGGGGCGAATTCGCTTGAGCGGCGTGGCGGGCGGGAGCGACGCCGCAGGCAGCGGCCCCGCCGCATGACCGTCCCCTTCGCAGTCCTCGCGTCGGGCTCCGGAACCAACATGCAGGCACTGCTGGACCGCGAGGCCGAGGGGGCGGCCTACCGCGTCGAGCTTCTGATCACGGACCGGCCCTGCGCGGCCGAGGAGCGGGCGCGGGCGCGGGGGCGGGCGGTGCACCGGGTCGACTTCGATGCCGACGGGGCGAGCGGCGAGCTGCTGCTTCTTCTGGCGCGCCACCGGGCCCAGGGGATCCTGCTGGCCGGCTTCCTCAGGCTGCTGCCCGCAGAGGTCTGCCGGGCCTACCGGGACAGGGTCCTGAACATCCATCCGGCGCTGCTGCCGTCGTTCGGCGGGCGGGGAATGTACGGGCGCCGCGTGCACGAGGCGGTGCTGCGTTCGGGAGCTTCCGTGTCCGGGCCCACGATCCACTTTGTGAGCGAGCGCTACGACGAGGGCCGGATTCTGGCCCAGTGGCCGGTGCCGGTGCGCCCGGGCGACAGCGCGGACACGCTGGCCGCGAGGGTGCTCGAGGTGGAGCATGTGCTCTTCCCGGAGGCCGCCGAGGCTCTGGCCCGTGCGCTGGCGCGCGGATGGCCCGACGGGGAGGCGGGGGCGTCCGACGAGCGGCTGGAGGGGCGGCCCGCTGGGCCTTCGTTCTGCTGGCCGGGTGCGGGTGCGCAGGCGCGTGCGGGATCAGTTGCCGGGGCGGGATCGCCGGACGCGACGGCCGCCGCCGGGCTGCGACGATCGATTGCCGCCGCCTTTCGGGGCGCGGGTGCCGGAGGCGAGCATGCCAAGGCGTAAAGCGCTGCTGAGCGTGTCGGACAAGACGGGCGTCGTCATGCTCGGTCGGGCGCTGGCGGAGCGGGGCTGGGAGGTGCTGTCGACCGGAGGGACGGCGCGGGCGCTGGCCGAGGCTGGTGTTCCGGTCACCGAGGTCGCGGTCGTCACCGGACACCCCGAAATGATGGACGGGCGCGTGAAGACCCTGCATCCGGCGATTCACGCCGGCC
Source organism: Longimicrobiales bacterium (assembly GCA_965221535.1). Taxonomy (GTDB): domain Bacteria; phylum Gemmatimonadota; class Gemmatimonadetes; order Longimicrobiales; family Gaopeijiaceae; genus Bin94. The sequence continues at coordinate 1,750,199 of OZ244894.1, forward strand.
TGCTTGCGCGGCGCGGGCACCCGTCCGACATGGCCGAGCTCGAGCGGCAGGGCTACGGCCCGATCGACCTGGTCGCGGTCAACCTCTACCCCTTCCGCCAGGCGGTCGCAGCGCCCGGCGTTGCCCTCGCGACGGCCATGGAGCACGTCGACATCGGGGGCCCCACCCTGATCCGCGCCGCCGCGAAGAACCACCGCGACGTGTGGGTGGTGGTCGATCCCGCCGACTACGGGGCGGTGCTCGAGGCGGTGGCGTCGGCCGAGGCCGCTGCGGCGGCCGAGGCGCCGCTGGCCGCCCTGCGCCGGAGGCTCGCAGCCAAGGTGTTCCGGGAGATTTCGGCCTACGACCAGGCGATTGCAGCGTACTTGGAGGGGTTGGAGGAGGGCGGCGACGCGCACGCGGGAACGGGCGGCGGCATGGCCGAACGGGTCACGCTGGAACTGGAAAGGGGCCACGTGCTCCGCTACGGCGAAAACCCCGGCCAGGAGGCGGCGTTCTACACGGCGGCGACGCGCGGCGCCGAGGGCTTGGCGGGACTTGACCAGCTGCACGGCCAGCCGCTCTCGTACAACAACCTGCTCGACCTCGACGGTGCGCTCCTCAGCCTCGCGCCCTTTGCCTTCTCCGTCGATCCCGCGGTCTGCATCGTCAAGCACACCACGCCGTGCGGACTCGCGGTGCGCCCTTCGCTCGCGGCCGCGTTCGAGCGGGCCCGGGCCACCGACCCCGTGTCGGCCTTCGGTTCGGTGATCGCGACCAACCGCCCCGTCGACCTCGAGACCGCCGAGGGGATCGGCGGCATGTTCGTCGAGTGCGTTGCGGCCCCGGGCTTCGCGGACGACGCGCTTGGCGTGCTGCGCCGGAAGAAGAACATTCGACTGCTGCGCTTCCCGGGCTCGCCCCGCCCCCACCCGGCGGAACCCGTCGGCGACCGCGTCTGGAGCGCCCTGGACGCTTCGGTCCGCTCGGCCGCCCGCTTCCTGGCGCGCGCGGCGGGCCACGCGGGCGCGCGGTCGCTCAGGTCGGTCTACGGCGGCGTCCTGCTCCAGTCGCTGCCCGACCCGCCGTTCTACGCCGTCGGCGACCAAGGCTGGCGCGTGGTCACCGCCCGTCGCCCCACCGGGGCCGAGCGCGCCGATCTCTCGTTCGCGTGGGCCGCCGTCGCGGGCGTCAAGTCCAACGCGATCCTGCTGGCGCGGGACCGCGCGACTGTCGGCATCGGGGCAGGCCAGACGAGCCGCGTGGATTCGTCCCGCCTGGCCGTCGAAAAGGCCCGCGAGACCGGCTTGGAGTCCGAGCTTGACGGCTGCGCCCTGGCTTCCGACGCCTTCTTCCCGTTCCGCGACGGCATCGACGCCGCCGCCCAGGCCGGCGTGCGCGCGATCGTCCAGCCAGGCGGCTCGATCCGCGACGCCGAAGTGATCGCCGCCGCCGACGAGCACGGAATCGCCATGGCGTTCACAGCCCGGAGGTTGTTTCGCCACTAGCCTGCCGCTAGTGTCACAGCCCAGGAGGGATGGCAGAGCGGCTCAATGCACCGGTCTTGAAAACCGGCGTCCCAACAAGGACACGTGGGTTCGAATCCCACTCCCTCCGTGAGCGCTTAGCGAACTGAGGGAATGGGAGACGAACGGCGTCGAGCCGGAGGCGGTCGCGCCGCGAGGCGCGAGCGCCGGAGACGGCCGGAGGGCGGCGCCAGCCGCCCGCAGGCCAATCCCACTCCCTCCGTGAGCGTAGCGAACTGAGGGAATGGGAGACGAACGGCGTCGAGCCGGAGGCGGTCGCGCCGCGAGGCGCGAGCGCCGGAGACGGCCGAGGGCGGCGCCAGCCGCCCGGAGGCCAATCCCACTCCCTCCGTGAGCGGTAGCGAACTGAGGGAATGGGAGACGAACGGCGTCGAGCCGGAGGCGGTCGCGCCGCGAGGCGCGAGCGCCGGAGACGGCCGGAGGGCGGCGCCAGCCGCCCGCAGGCCAATCCCACTCCCTCCGTGAGCGGTAGCGAACTGAGGGAATGGGAGACGAACGGCGTCGAGCCGGAGGCGGTCGCGCCGCGAGGCGCGAGCGCCGGAGACGGCCGAGGGCGGCGCCAGCCGCCCGCAGGCCAATCCCACTCCCTCCGTGAGCGTTTAGCGAACTGAGGGAATGGAGGCGAACGGCGTCGAGCCGGAGGCGCCCCCCTCAATGCAGAATATTCAGCGACCTCAAGTGCGCCGCCACCGCCCCCGCCAGCAGCGGACGCACCCGGTAGCGGGCATCCGCGCCGACCAGGCCCTCCGCACCTCCCCCCGCACCCCGGCCACCCTCGGACACCGCCTCGACCACGTGCAGTTCGCGGACCGCGCGGAACAGGTGGCGGGCCTCGGCCACCGACATGCGGGCCACTTCGCTGTACTCGGGCACCGTGAGCGTTCCATGTTCGAGCAGCGCCTTGAGCGCGAAGCTCTGCTCCAGGCCGAGCACGTGCATGAACGAGGCCGCCGCGCCCAGGGGCCGAACCACCACACCGCCCGCCTCGCCGCGAAAGTCGGCGGAGCGCAGCCACAGAAAGAGCGCCGTGCGGACGGAACCGAGCGAAGCGCGGTGCAGCCGCTCGAAGTAGTCGGATTCCAGCAGCCGCTGGTGCCTTGCCGAACCGCGCAGCCCAGGCCGGCGCCTAAGCAGCTCCAGTCCCGTGCGCCCCTCGACGTAGCGAAGCGGCAGGCCGCTTAGCCGGTGCCTGGCCAGAATCGCCTGCTTCAGTTCATTCGCCCCCAGCGCCTGAAGCCCAATCCGCTCGATGTCGCCCACGCGCGCCGGACTCCGCCGCTCCAGCAGCTGCCAGGCGGGCCTTCCAACGGACAGCACCCAGAAGATGCGCGGGCTGGTTCTCTGGATGAAGGACAGAAGGGTTGCGAAGGCCGCGCCTCCGCCCGCCACGCGCATCTGGAGGTGCTCGGTGCCCTCCACGAGGAAAAGGTGGGGCAGGGCGTCGCGGGGAGCGTCCAGCACCTGGCGCGCGATCTCGTCCAGGTCGCCGCCGTCGCCCACGCCCAGCCAGCCCGAGAGGCGCCCGGCCAACGCGGCTTCGTCCCCGATGCGCTCCCGCAGGACCTGTCTCGCCACGCGCGCCGGCTCGACCGCCAGCCGCCCCGTCAAGATGTTCAGGAAGCTGGTCGCACCCGCCCCCGGCGACGCGATCAGGGCCAGCGCGCCCCTCGCCTCGCGCCGCCACCGATTCCACGCCGCCTCGACCGCGCCGAGCGCCTCGTCCCTCCCGGCCAGAAGGCGCGCATCGGTCACCGGTTCGAACGAGAAGAGCCGCCGGTAGAGCACCGGCAGCCCGCTCTCGACCTCCGCGACCGCCGCACGCGACCAATGCCCGAGCTGCGCGCGGCTCTCGACCTCGCCGCCGATCCCCAGCGCCTGCTTCACCGGCCATAGGCGGCGGCGGATCCACGAGAAGGCGGCGGCGCCCCGGCGCACTGCCTCGGCCAGGCGGCGTCGCCATCTCTCGCGCCCCCGCGAGGCCTCGGCGGCGACCTGGGAGCGCGCGTCCAGGTAGCGGCCCGTCAGCCGGTCGGTGGTGGTGCGGTGAACCAGGCGCGCCATCCCGTCGGCGAACTCGTCCACAACGCGGGTGCGCGCCTCGTCGAAGGCGTCCCGGACCGCCCCGCGCGCGATGCCGGTTCCGGCGGCGGCGCGCGCGAGCCCGTCGGCCGCCAGCGCGGGATGCACGGTTGCCGGGTCGCTTCCCTCGGCCAGCTCGGCGACGGCGGCCTCGTACCCGTACGCGGCCACCTCGCGAAGCTCCGACACCACCTCGTGCACGCGATCCATCGCCCCTGGAACGACCGCGGCCGCCGCCCGGATGCGCTCGATCCGGGGCGTGTCGAAGGCCTGGCGCATCGCTTCCCGGAACATCACCGCGCCGCCGGGCCCTCCCGGCTTCCGAATCCTCGCGTCCGCGGACGGGACCCGGTGCACCACCAGCTTCTCGGGGAACGGGGCGGCCAGCTTCTGCAGCCCCGAGTCGGCCCGCGCCGCCGCGCCTGCGAGCGCGTCGAGAAGCGCTCCCGCATCGGGAAGCGTCGCCGCCGCCTCGTCGAGGCGGGCGCCCTTCCGCACCATTTCGCGCTTCAGCCCGTCGGCGAGGCCGGCGTCTCCGGCGTCCAGCGCGCCCGCGCGGTCGCGCCCCTCGGCCAGCCGCGCGTCGATCCCGTCGAGGCCGGCTTCGATCTCCCGCACCGAGCGGGTCCACCCCGCAATCAGCTCCCGGCGGATGGCGTCGGCACGGTGGCGCGCCTCGAGCAGCGCCAGGCACAGATCGAGGCGGGCGGCGCTTTCCCCCGCCCACCGGTCCCACTCCGAGGCAAGCCCCTTGTGACCCCTCCAGCCGGGCTGGCGCCCCGCTTCCGGGGGGGACACGAACGTGCCGGCCACGGCCACCCTCGCGCTCAGCGCTCCGTCGCATCGGTCCAGGCCGTGGTTCAGGGACTGCCCGGAAGCGCGCGCCACCTGCCCGGCGAGAGCAACGAGCCGCAGCTGCAGCGCTCTGCCGGCTTCCAGGCACGCCTTGCGGTCGTCGCGCTCGTGCGCGAGCACCGCGTCCAGCCATTCGGACCAGCTCCGTTCGACGCCGCCCAGCCATTGGGCGCAGAGACGCTGGCTGTCGAGAAAGGCGCGCACCTGGCGCGGCAGCACAGCGCGGGCGACATGCCGGCGCGCGACCACGCCCACAGGGATGTCGCGGGCCTCGCGCCGCCACACGATCGGCCTGAGCGCCACCGCAACCATGCGCTTGAGCGCCACCCGCACCCCAAGTCCCCGAGCGCGCCCAAGGGCGTCCGGAGCGAGCGGCGCGCGCACCAGCGCGGGAAGCCCCTTGGCCCCCGCAAGCACCTCTTCGACCGCTTGCGCCAGCAACGCCTCCAGCCTACCGGCGGCGTCCCGACCCCGCAGCGCGCCGCCCAGCGGCTCGAGCACCCCCGCCGCGACCGCGTGGCGGTATCGCCCAGCCGCTTCGGCGTCCCCGGACCCGGCCCCGCCCCCACCCGACGCGCCCGCAAGCTCCTCCAGCGCCCGCTCGTGCGCCGCGATCCCCGCGTCCAGCACGCCGCGCACCGGCCCCCACACCCCTTCGGCGTAGCGCCGCCACGCCTCCCGGAACGGCGTATGCACGACCCCGGCGATCCGCGCGACGATCTCGGCGTCGGTTCCCAGCGCGACCCTCTCGCCCGCCACGCCCCCGCCCGCCGCGCCGCCCGCCTCGCCCCCCATCACCCCTCGCCCCCGCCAACCGCCCCCACCCCCGCCGGATCGACCACCGGGTACCAGTCGCGATCGGGCATCAGCCCCGCCGCGCGGAAGCCCTCCCGCGCACGCTCCGTCACATCGCTCTGGAAGACGAACTCGAAGCGCGGGTCGAGCACGTAGGCCCTCACCCGGATCCGCGTCACGAACGTCGTGCGGAAGTCGTCCTGCACGAGCACCACGATCGGCTTGTCCAGGAAGACGTAGCGCGACGTCACCGCCGCCTCGAAGGCGATCTCCTTCGCCGTGCGCTCGTCGACCCGTCCCGGCAGGTAAAGGTCGGTCACCACCTGGCAGTTGAGCTGGCCAGCGTTCGAGTTGGCGACCTGTTCGCCCACGACCTGCGAGTTCGGGATCGTCACCAGGTCGTCGTCGGCCGTCACCACCCGCGTAGACCGCAGGCCGATCGACACGACCTCGCCGTAGCTCTTGCCCACCCGGATCTTGTCGCCCACCTGAAACGGCTGGTCGAACACCACGATCAGCCCGCCCAGCACGTTCTTGAGCATGTCCTGCGCCGCAATCCCGACCGCCACCCCCAGCGCCGCGCCGGCCGCCAGCAGCCCCTGCGCGTCGACCCTGAACACGTTCAGCACGATCAGGTAGGTCGCGATCGCCCACAGCGACATGCGCGTGATCGGGATCAGCCACTTGAACGCCAGCCGCCGCGTCACGCTGCGTTCGGACAGCGTCTCGAGCACCCAGATCACCACCCGGATCAGCACGTTGAAGATCAGCAGGATCACAAGCGCCCAGAAGATCTTCACCCCCAGGTTCCGCACCCCGTCGGTGGCCTCTTCGAGCGAAGCGACGCCCGTGGCCGTGTCGGGGGCCGGGCCCGCCGCCTCGCCCGCATCGTCGATCGCGTCCAGCCGCGCCAGAATCAGCGCCTGGGCGTCCGCAACCCCGCGCACCGCGGCCGCGAGCGAGTCGAGCGTGGTTTGGGGGAGGGAGGGCGGCGCGGTGTCCTGCGGCGCCGCCGCTTCGCCGACCGCGCCGCCCCCGGCCCCGGGACCGGAAGAGGGTGCGGATTGCGGCCCGGCCCCGGTCTCGGGCGCCGTGGCTTCGCGCGCGACTTCGGCGACCACCGCGGCCCCCTCGACTTCCGGCGGCTCGCCCTCCACGCACCCCGCCATCGCGGCCAGCGTCCCGGCCACCACCGCCCACCCCCGGCCCCGCCGGCCCGCACCCCGCTCGTCAGTCGGGTCCATGCCGGGGGCGCTCCCGTTTTGGCGTCGGCGATTCGGGCGCATAGAGTACATAGCCATGGAGTCTATGCGCACGGGGCCACGCAAACCAACGGACCCCTGTCGCGCGTGCACATCCACACTGTAAGGTCAACATTACAAACTGACATGTCAACATTACATTTCGGGGAGCCAGGCGCATGCGTGCCCGCCGGACGACTCCGAGCGGGGCCGAACGCCGACGGGGCAACCGACGGGCGCAGCCTCTCGGTCGCGCTGATCACCGACGCATTCCCGGATGCCGACGCGCGCCCGCGCCTGGGCGAACGCCTCCGCGCAGCCAGGGACTTGGGCGCCGACCTCGCGGTCCTGCCCGAGCTGCCGCTCGACGCGTGGGTGCCCCTCACCCGGCGGCCATCCCGGGCCGACGCCGAGCCGCCGCGCGGCCCCCGCCACCAGGCGCTCGCCGACGCGGCCCGCGAGACCGGCCTCCCCGTGCTGGGCGGCGCGATCGTCCGCGATCCCGACACGGGACGCCGTCACAACACCGCGCTGCTCTTCGGCGCGGACGGCGGGGCGCTGCTGCGCTACCGCAAGCTCCACCTCCCGGACGAGGAGGGCTACTGGGAGGCGCACCACTACGAGCCCGGCAACCGCCTGCACACCCCGGCGCGGCTCGGCGGCTGGGGCATCGGCGTCCAGATCTGCTCGGACGCGAACCGGCCGCAGGGCTGCAACGCGCTCGCGGCGATGGGCGCCGAAGTGGTCCTGGTGCCGCGCGCGACGCCGCCCGAGACGTACGCGCGCTGGCGGCTGATCCTGCGGGCGAACGCGGCGACCAGCTGCGCCTACGTGATCTCGGTCAATCGGCCCGGCGAGGGGTCGGGCGGCGTAGTCGGCGGCCCGTCGGTCGCGATCGCGCCGTCGGGCCAAGTGCTCGTCGAGACCGCCGACCCGGTCGCGGTGGCGACCCTGGAGCGCTCGGCGCTCGAGGCCGCGCGCAAGGAGTACCCCGGCTACCTCGACGTGCGCGCGGACGTCTACGAGGACGCCTGGCGACGGGCGGGGAGCTGAGCGCGCGCTTCGGCGCCCCCGGCCCCCCGCCCGCCGTCCGCTCAGCTGATCGGACGCCTTCTCTTCTTCAGCCCGTCCTGCTGCTCGATGTACGGCAGCCCCTTGGTGATCCAGTCGGGGGCGGGCTCGCCCTTCAGGTAGTGGGCGAACCACTGCATGATGCGGTCGCGGTAGTCGCGCTGGTTGGCCTCCTCGCGCAGGCCGTGGTTCTCGCCGCCGTAGACGAGCAGCACCATCTCCTTGCCGATCCGGCGCGCCGCGTTGTAGAACTCGACGCCCTGGTTGAACTCGACCGCGCCGTCGTTGTCGCCGAACATCATGAGCAGCGGGGTCTCCATGTTCTGGATGTGGTGCAGGGGGGAGTTGGCGTGGTACGAGTCGTAGTCCTCCCACCACGGGACCTGCATGCGCCCCTGGCTGATCTCGAAGATGCGCGCGTCGGTGCCGCCGCTGTTCCAGTAGAACGACAGGTACATGCTCATCAGGTTGGTGAGCGGCGCGCCGGCCACGGCGCTGGCGAAGAGGTCGTCCTGGGTGACGAAGAAGGTGGTCTGGTAGCCGCCCCATGAATGGCCGATCAGGCCGACGCGCTCGGGGTCGATCATGCCGGTCTCGACGGCGGCGGCGACCGCGGGCCGGAGCGTCTCGACGTTGGACTGACCCGGGCGGCGGTCGCGGTACACGATGTCGGGCTGCAGCACGAAGTACCCGTTCTGGCTCCACGCCTGGACGTTGTAGTAGTTGGTGGCGTCGGGGACCACGTACCGGTGGAGGTTCTGCGACAGCATCTCGTAGTGGTAGACGATCATCGGGTAGAGCGTGCCCGGCTCGTAGTTGGCGGGATAGGTCAGGAAGCCCTGCAGAGGCCGCCCCCACTCGTTCTCGTAGTCGACGAGCTGCGTGCGCCCCCAGGCGTAGTCGTCCTGGAAGGGGTTGGTGCTGGTGACCTGGCGGGCGTCCGACAGGTCGGGTCCGGCCACATGGAAGTCGGGCGAGTCGTCGAAGCGCTCGCGGCGGAACGCGTACACGTCGGCGTCGGCGGCCTTGGTCAGTCCGGCGAAGAACGAGCCGTAGGCGGCGTCGTCCCAGATCAGCGCCTCGGGGGCGTCGCCGGGGCGCGCGCGCGAGAAGCCGGCGTTCTTGGTCCACTCGCCGTAGGTGGCGTAGTAGAGCGGCTCGTCCGGGTCGAAGGCGTCGGCCTCAGGGTCGGTGCGCACGACCCGGTGGCGCACCTCGTCCTCGGCGCCGGCGGTCAGGCGCCGCCCGCCGGAGCCGTCGGGGGCCACCTCCCACACGTCCCAGCGATCGTTGATCAGCACGGCCTCGTCGTCCTCCGTCCAGCCGGCGAGGCCGAACGAGGGCATCTGCTCGCGCGTGGGCGTCACGTCGAGGTTGACGAAGGTGCCGTCCAGGTCGCCCGTGATGTTCCGGGTCTCGCCGTCCTGCAGGTCGTGGGTCCAGTAGTCCTCGCCCTCGAACCAGACGACGTAGCGGCCCCCGGGGCTGCCGCCGTAGTCCATGGTGACGCGTTCGCGCACGAGGCTGCGCTGCGCGGTCGCGGCGTCCACCGCGTAGAGGTCGTAGAACTGCTGGCGGAACATGGCCTCGACGTCGTAGGGCGTCTCGTCGCGGGCGATCATGTGGGCGCCGCCCTCGACGATCGAGGCGCGGTCGGCGTGGTCGCCGCCGAGCTGGAGGAAGTCGTCCCGATCCAGGTTCCACGCGCCGATGTGGTTCACCTGACGGAGCTGGCGCTCGCGCACCCGCTGCTGCGGCACCGGGTCGACGTCGCGGCTATGCCAGATCTCCACGCCGGGCACGTCCTCGTCGTCCTCTCTGCCGCCGCCGGGCCGGGCGTCCTCGCCGTCGCCTTCGGCGTCGTCGCCGTCGCCCGCCTCGTCGCCCTCTTCCTCCGCCTCCTCATCCTCGTCCTCTGCGACTGGCTCGTCGACGGGCGTGCGGTCCTGGATGCCGAGAAACACGGTCGCGCCGTCTTCGGACCACGACGGGGCGCGGTGCTCGACGACGCGCGTGGCTTCGGGGAGCGCGGGGCCCTCGCGCGGATCGAGCACGAAGGACTGGGGCTCGTCGGCGTCGAGGTTGCGCCACGCCAGCGCCACGTGCGCGGTGTCCTCGAAGGCCTCGTCGGCGTAGGTCTTGAGGACGGCCAGGTCGGCCGAGGCCTCGCGCCAGGAGAGCGCGCGGTAGGTCGCGTCGTCCATGTCGAGCGAGCGCAGGCGGCCGGTGGCGGGATCGTACAGCTTGACGCTGTTGCCGATCCGGTCGTCGGCGTCGATGGTCATGGCCAGCAGGCGCCCCTCGTCCTGCCAGGACATGGCGGACACGTTGCCGAAGCTGAGCGAGGATCCGGTGGCCAGTTCGCGCACGATCACGTCGACGCCGCTGCTCTCCTTGTCCTCGGGCTTGTAGCGGCGGAAGGCCAGGTAGCGCCCGTCGTCCGAGATCGAGAACGACTGCACCTCTTCGATCGTCTCCTGCTCGCCGGTGGCCAGGTTCAGCAGGCCCAGCGAATTGCGGACCGGCTGCCGGGACTCCTGCGCGCGGTCGCGCTCGTCGGGCGAGACGCCGATCGCGTAGGCCAGCCAGGCGGCGTCGTCGCTGAAGACGGGGCGCGACCCGTAGGCCACCACGACCACCGAGTCCGAGTCGGTCGAGTGGACGCGCAGCTCGTTCTCGTCGTCGACGCGCGAGACTCCGGCGGCCAGCCAGCGCCCGTCGGGGGACAGCACAGCGGTGCCCAGCCGCTCCCACTTGTCGTAGTCGTCGGGGGTTAGGGTGGGCTTCTGCTGGGCGTGGAGGGCGCCCGGGGCGAGGGTGCCCGGGGCGGCCAGGGCGAGGATGGCCGAGGCGGCCAGGGCGAGGGGGGCGGCGAGCGGGGGCTTCTTCATGGTCTTCACCGTGCGTTGCGGGGACGGGCCCGACTGTGGGAACGGGCCCGGCTGTGGGGCGGGCCTGCGCGCGCGAGCGGCGGCACCCGAAACAGTATGACGCGCCGATGACGGTTGCGCGACCTCGCTCCTAGTATGTTAGGGGCGCTGCGGCTGCGCGAAGCGGCCCTGTGCGAGCGCCGGAACGGAGGGGATGCGTGTCCAGAAGGTCCATCGAAGTCGCCGTCGGCGGCGTGAAGGTCGGCGGGGGCAACCCGGTCGTCGTGCAGTCGATGACCAACACCGACACCGCCGATGCGGCCGCCACCGCGGCGCAGGTCAAGGCGCTGGCCGACGCGGGCAGCGAGATCGTGCGCGTCACGGTCAACAACAAGCACGCCGCGGCGGCGGTCCCGGAGCTGTTCGAGCGCCTTGCCGACCTGGGCTGTTCGGTGCCGATCGTGGGCGACTTCCACTACAACGGGCACATCCTGCTGCGCGACTTCCCCCGCGCGGCGGCGCTGCTGGACAAGTACCGGATCAACCCGGGCAACGTGGGCACGAGCCGCCGCGACGTGAACTTCCAGGCGATCGTGCGCATCGCGATGGAGCACGGCAAGGCGGTGCGCATCGGCGTGAACTGGGGGTCGCTGGACCAGCGCCTGCTCACCGGCATGATGGACCGGAACAGCCGCCTGGACCGTCCCAAGGACGCGGGCGAGGTGCTGCGCGACTGCATTGTCGAGAGCGCCACGCGGTCGGCCGAGCTGGCCGAAGAGACCGGATTGGGCGCCGACCGGATCGTGCTGAGCGCCAAGGTGTCGGGAGTGCGCGAGCTGATCATGGTGTACCGGCAGCTTGCGCCGCTCACCGAGCATCCGCTGCACCTGGGCCTCACCGAGGCGGGCATGGGCTCGAAGGGCATCGTGGCCACCTCGGTCGCGCTCGCCCCGCTGCTGCTCGACGGGATCGGCGACACCGTGCGCGTGTCGCTGACGCCTCGTCCGGGCGGCGACCGCACCGAGGAGGTCCAGATCGCGCAGCAGATCCTGCAGTCTCTCGAGATCCGGAGCTTCGAACCGCAGGTGACGGCGTGTCCCGGCTGCGGACGCACCACGAGCACCTTCTTCCAGGAGATGACCGAGGACATCCAGGGCCACATTCGCGAGCGCATGCCCGAGTGGCGGCGGCGCTACCCCGGCGTGGAGGAGCTGAAGGTGGCGGTCATGGGGTGCGTGGTGAACGGGCCGGGAGAGTCGAGGCACGCGGACCTGGGGATCTCCCTGCCGGGCACCTTCGAGGAGCCCAAGGCGCCGGTGTACATGGACGGCGAGCACCTGAGAACGCTGAAGGGCGACCGCGTGGTCGAGGAGTTCAAGGAGATTCTGGGCGAGTACGTGGAGCGCCGCTACGGGGGGGACGGGGGTGCGGCGGCGGTGGCGGGCGGGCCGGCGGCGCGTAAGAGCCGGGGCGGTCGTTCGGTATAGATGGAGGTCAAGGTCGAAACGCGTGCCGGAATTGCAACCTCCCGCTGCCCGCGGGGTGTCCAATTGCAGGGCGGGGGGATGCCGGACGAGCTGCGACACATTCACTGAAAAGGAGTTGCACGGATGGCGCAATCGCGATCCACTCTGGGAATCCTGACCACGCTGATCATCCTGGGGGGGCTGGCCGGCGGCATCTGGTGGCGCCTGCGGCCCCCTCCCGAAGAGGAGGAGCAGACCCCCGAGGTGTCCGAGGAGGTCGGCGAGGTCGTCGAGTCGGTGCGCGAGCAGTTCAGCACCGAGCTGCCGCAGCCCGTGACCGGAGTCGTGGCGATTCAGGACACGCTCTGGATTTCAGTGCGAGCGAGGGGGAGGGCGGAGGCCTTCCGCGAGGCGACGATCACCGCGCAGAAGTCGGGCGTTTTGTCCCAGGTGGGCGTGCGCGAGAACGAGGCGGTGGGCTCGGGTCGGCTTGTGGTGCAGATCGACACAACCGAGTACGCCCTCGAAGTCGCGACCAGGGAGGCGGCGCTCAGGAAGGCGCAGTCCGACTACCAGACGCGCGTGCTCTTCGACGAGGAGCTCGAAGACGCCGAGGTGCGCCGGCAGCGCGACATGCTGGCACGCGCCCAGACCGGGCTCGACCAGGCCGAGGTGGACCTGCGCCGGGCCCAGCTCGATCTGGAGAAGACGGCGGCGCGCGTGCCCTTCGGCGGCAGGGTCGCCGACCTGAGGGTGGTGGCGGGGCAGTACGCGCGCGAGGGCGACGAGCTGCTCACGGTGGTGGACATCGACCCGATCAAGGTCGTGGCGCAGGTGCTCGCCACCGAGGTGGTGCTGCTGGACGAGGGGCGCGCGGCGACCGTGGAGTTCACGGCCTTCCCGGGCGAGACCTTCTCGGGGCGGATCGAGAGCATCAACCCGGTGATCGATCCGGCGCTCAACACGGCGCGGGTCATCATTCACATACCCAACCCGGCGGGGCGCATCAAGCCCGGCATGTACGCCGAGGCCGACCTCGAGGCCCAGCAGTTCCCGGACCGCATCCTCGTCCCCAAGACGGCGATCCGCGAGACGGATGACCGGCGCGACTTTCTCTTCGTGCTCGAGGACGGTCGCGCGAAGTGGCGCTACGTGACCGTCGGCATGGAGAACGACTACTACGTGGAGCTGATGGAGGGAGACGTGGAATGGGTCGCGCCGGGAGAGGTCGTGCTTGTGGACGGCCACCAGATGCTGCCCCACGACGCCGCCGTCGAGCTGGTCGACGACCCGGTCGCGGCGGGCGGAAGGCCCACCCGATGAGGGCGGCGGCAGTGGGGGCGGCGGCGGGGCTGGTCGCGGTCTTTGCGGTCGGCGGGGCCGCAGCGCAGGCCCCGGACCGCGACCGGACCGCGACGGTTGTGACGCTGCGCGAGGCGCTGGAGCGGGCCGCGCAGTTCAATCCGGAGTACCGCCAGGCGCTGAACCGGATGGAGCTCGAGGAGCCGCAGCGGCGCGAGGCGCTGGGCGCGTTCCTGCCGGACCTGCGGCTGAGCTTCGGCACGGGCCAGAGCTTCACGCAGCAGCGCACGGCCGTGGACTTCTTCGGCAACCCGATCGACAACGAGGCTACAAGGACCGTCGGAACCTCGACCTCGAGCCAAGGCGCCAGCCTGGGTCTGGATCTCTTGCGCGGGGGCGAGCGCTTCCACGCGTACGACCAGGCCCGCGCCCAAGCCCGCGTCAATCGTCTGGGGGCGGAGAGGGACCTCAACCGGGTCCTGGCCGAAGTCCACCGGCAGTTTCTGATCGCGCAGCGGCAGCGGGCGAGGCTGGCGGTCGAAGAGGAGCTCCTCGCGGCGCGCGAGAGCGACTACGACGTCCAGCTGCGCATGTTCGAGCTGGCCTCGGTTGGCCGTTCCGATCTGCTGGCCTCCGAGCTGGACCTCGAGGGGCAGCGCGTTGCCGTGACGGAATACCGCGGCCAGGTCGAAAAGGCCATGCTGGCCCTCCGCCGGGCCATCGGCGACCCGTCGCTCGAGCTCGTGCGCGTCGAACAGGAGCTCCCGGAGCCCTTCGACCCGGCGGGCCTGGATCTCGAAGCGCTCGTGGCGACGGCGGTGCGCCAGAGCCCCTTCGTGGGAGCCGCCGAGGCCGAGCGAACCGCAAGCCAGGCCGCACTGAGCACGGCGAAGGCCGCCCGCTGGCCGACCCTCTCCCTTAGCTCCAGCGTCTCTCGAAGCGCGTTCGGCCCCGACCGGAGCGCGTTCTTCGATCTCGACCCGGGCGACTTCAGGGGCTCGTTCAGCTTCAGCGTCTCGATCCCCGTCTTCACCCGCTTCCAGACCTCGCAGCGGATTGCGAGCGCCTCGGTCAACCTGCGCAACGCCGGAGAGCAGGTCCGCCAGGCCGAGCTAGAGCGCGAAGAGCAGGTGCGGGCCCGGTTCGTGGACCTCGGGACCGCCTGGGCCAACGTGCGGCAGCGCGAGGTCGCCCTCGGCGTGGCCAACGAGCGGCTGCGCATTGTGCAGGAGGAGTACCGGCTGGCGACGAAGAACATCGAAGACCTGCGAGCCGCCGTGCGCGACCAGGCCACGGCGCAGCGCGACGCCGTGGACCAGCGGTTCGAGTTTGCGTCCGCTCTGCTGAACCTGCACGAAGCCGCGGGGATCGTGGCTCGGGAGGCCGGCCTGGAGACCACCCGCGAAGAGGACTGAGCCCCTTGTCGATTCCAAGAACTTCGACGCGGCGTCCGGTGGCCGTCGCCATGCTGGTGCTGGCGGTGGTGCTTCTGGGAGGCATTTCGTACGCGCGGCTGCCGATCGACCTGCTTCCCGAGGTCAGCTTTCCGCGTCTGGTCGTGCACACGAGCTACCCCAACGTGGCGCCCGCCGAGATCGAGCGGCTCGTCACCGAGAGGATCGAGCAGCAGGCGGCGGCGGTGCCGGGGGTGGAAAAGGTCACGTCGGTCTCGCAGGAGGGGGTGAGCCTTGTCACCCTGCGCTTCGCGTGGGGCACCAACATGGACTTCGCCACGCTCAACGTGCGCGAGCGCCTCGACAACATTCGCGAGCAGCTGCCCGAGACCGCCGAGCGGCCGACCATTCTGCGCGTGGACCCGCAGGCCGAGCCGATTCTCACCATCTCGCTCACGGGCGGCGGCAACCTCCTGGCCAACAAGGAGATCGCCGAAGACGTCTTCCGCCGGCGCCTCGAACAGCTGGACGGGGTCGCGCAGGCCTCGGTCACCGGGGGGCTGGACCGCGAGATTCAGATCGAGGTGTTTCCCGAGCTGCTCGAGTCCAACGGGGTCTCGCTGGCCGAGGTGTCCGCTGCGCTCGCCCAGGCCAACTACTCGGCTCGCGGCGGCACGATCCTCCGTGGGCGCTACCGCTACCCGCTCCGCACTCTGGGCGAATTCCAGACCGTCCAGGAGATCAACGACGTTGTTGTGGGCAGGCAGGAGCTGGGCGGTTCGCGCGGGTCGGCCAACGGCGGGTCCGACGAGGAGGGCGCCGGCTTTCGCCTGGTCCGGCTGCGCGACGTGGCCCGGGTGGTCGACGGCTACGCCGAGCGCGAGGAAATCGCCCGGTACAACGGTTCGGAGTCGGTCGGAATCCTCGTCTTCAAGGAGTCCGGGGCCAACACGGTCGCCGTTTCCGAGGACGTGCAGGCCACGCTGGCGCTGCTGAAGGAGCAGTACCCCGAGTTCACCGCCGAGATCGCGTCGAACCAGGCCACCTTCATCGACGAATCGATCAGCAACGTGGTGCAGGCGCTCGTCTTCGGGGGCGTTCTGGCGTTCATGGTGCTGTTCTTCTTCCTGCGCGACCCCCGCTACCCGGTCGCCATCGCGCTCGCGATCCCGATCTCGGTCATCGGCACGTTCGCGCTCATGGACGCCTTCGGCGTGTCGCTCAACATCATGAGTCTGGGGGGGCTCGCGCTCGGCGTGGGCATGCTCGTCGACAACTCGATCATCGTGCTCGAGAACATCTTCCGGCACCGCCAGGCGGGAATGGGCGCACTCGAGGCGGCGGCCCGCGGCGCCGAAGAGGTGCAGGGCGCGATCACGGCTTCGACGCTGACCACCATCTCGGTGTTCGGCCCGATCATCTACGTGCAGGGCGTGGCCGGCGAGCTCTTCGGGGCGCTGTCGCTCGCGGTGGCGTTCTCGCTCCTCGCCAGCCTCGCGGTCGCGGTCACGCTGCTTCCGGCCATGGCGGGGCACTTCAAGGGCGGCCCGGGCCGGGACCGCGCCCAAGAAGGCGCCCGGGACCTCGCCGATGCGCCCGCCCGCACATCGGGCGCCACCGCGGGCCCCCGGATCGCCGGGGCGGCGGCGCGCGTGGCGACGCTGCCGTTCTGGCTGGCCCGGGGCGCCGCGTCGCTGGCCCGGCAGCTGGTGGTCTTCTGGGCGGAGATCGCCGGCGGGGCGCTCGCCACCGTTTTTCGCCCCTGGATCCGCGCGTTCGACCGCGTGTTCGGGGTGTTTGCCGACTGGTATCACGGCGTGCTCTCTGCGGCGCTCGACCGGCGCGCCCTGGTGGTCGGCATCGCAGGGCTCGCGCTCGCCGGGATCGCCGCAATCTCGCTGGCGCTCGAGCGGGACCTGCTTCCCGACGTGGACCAGGGCGCCTTCGACGTGCGCGTCGAGCTCGCCGAGGGCTCGCGCCTCGAGACCACCGCCGACGCCGTGGAGTCGCTCGAGGGCGGCTTGCAGGAAGATCCCGAAGTGGTCGCCGTGTTCAGCCACATCGGGCGCGACGTTCAGGCCAAGGGCGACGAGGGGCAGGCGTCGGGCCTGCACACGGCGCACATCCAGGTTCGCCTGGACGACCGCGCCGAGACAGGGGCGGTGGTGGGGCGGCTGCAGGGCCTGGCGGGCGACTTTCCGCCCGGCGCCCTTTCGTTCGAGACCGGCCAGGCGACGGCCCTGGGGCAGATCCTGGGCGGCGGCGAGGCGGACATCGCCGTGCGCATTCGCGGCGAGGACCTGGAGCGCACCTATCCGTTCGCCGAACAGGTCGAGCGGCGGCTCGCCACCGTGCCCGGGATTCGCAACGTCCGAATCGGGGCAGAGCGGGGCCAGCCGCAGTTCCAGATCTCGGTCAACGAGGACGTGGCCGCAGAGTACGGCGTGGAGCGGCGGGACATCGCCGAGACGATTCAGTCGGCCATGCTCGGAGACCGCGCGACCGAGTTCGTCGACTTCGACCGCAAGATCGCCGTCATGGTGCGGCTGCCGGACTTCCTTCGCTACGACGCCGAAACGCTGGACATGCTGCGCGTGGGCGGGATCCCGCTGCGCGAGCTGGTCACCGTCGATCAGACGCTGGGGCCGGCCGAGATCAAGCGCGAGGACCAGGGGCGCGTGATCACGGTGTACGCCGACGTCGCCTCGGGCGGGCTGGCCGCGGCGATCGCCTCGGTCGAGGGCGCGCTGCAGGACCTGCCGGTGCCGTTCGAAACGCGCGTCGAGGTGGGGGGCGAGAACGAGGAGATGCGTCGTTCGTTCCGCGACCTGGCCTTCGCCTTCGGCCTTGCGATTCTGCTGGTCTACATGATCTTGGCCGCCCAGTTCGAGTCGTTTGTGCATCCTTTCACAATCCTCATGGCGGTGCCGCTGGCCCTGGTCGGCGCCGTGCTGGCCCTGGCGCTGACCGGGCAGGGACTGAACACCATGAGCCTGATCGGAGTGGTGATCCTTGTGGGAATTGTGGTCAACGACGCGATCGTCAAGGTGGACTTCATCAACCAGGGCCGCGCACGCGGCCTGGCGCTCCGCGAGGCGATCCTGGAGGCCGGGGTGGTGCGCCTGCGGCCGATCGTGATGACCACCGTCACCACGGTGCTGGGCCTGCTTCCCATGGCGCTGGGCTTCGGGCGCGGCGCCGATCTGCGCGCTCCCATGGCCATCTCGGTGATCGGGGGCCTGATCGTCGCCACCGCGCTCACGCTCATCGTGGTGCCGGTGGTGTATTCCGTAGTCGAAGACGTTCGCACGGTCTGGAAGAGAGGGGCTCGGGGCTCGGGGCAGGGCTCGGACGCCGCCGCTGAACTGGCCACGCAGGGAGTTGCCTCGTCATGATTCGCTTCTTCGTTCGCCGTCCCGTCGCCGTCGCCATGGCCTACCTCGCGGTGGCCTCGCTCGGGTTGTTCGCCTGGCGCAACATCCCCATCGAGCTGTTCCCCGACACAGACCTGCCGAGCCTTCAGATCACGGGCAGCTGGCCCGGCGCCTCGCCCGAGACGGTCGAGGCGTTCCTGACTTCGCCGCTTGAAGCGACCGTGCAACTCATCCAGGGCGTCGAGAAGGTCACGTCGAGATCCAGGCAGGGCACGGCCTTCATCAGCGTGGAGTTTGCGCGCGACACGGACATGGACTTCGCGCGGCTGGACCTGTCGGAGCGCATTGCGACACTCGAGGAGCGCGATCTGCCCCCGGGCGTCCTTGCCGTCAACGTGCAGCCCTACGTGCCTCGCGAGTTCGCGGATCAGCAGGGGCGTCCCCTGCTGGAATACACCTTCACCGGCGCGCGCACCCTCGAAGGGCTGCGCGACCACCTGAACGACGTGGTGATTCCGGAGCTGAGCCAGATCGAGGGCGTGGCGCTCGCGGAGGCCCGCGGGGGACGGGACCGCCTGCTCGAGATCGAGCTCGACCGCGAGCTCATGAACGCCATGGGCGTCGAGCCGGCCGATGTCGCGATCAGGGTGGGCGAGCTGGATCTGGTGCGCGAAGCGGGGGCGGTGCGCGAGGGGGAGCGGCAGTGGACGCTGACCATCCGCAACCGGCCCGGGTCGGCGTTCGACGTCGAGCGCACAATTGTCAAGGACGACGGCGGCCGGATCGTGCGCCTCTCTGACGTGGGGGTCGTGCGCGACACGTACGAGGACGTCAGAGGCTACTACAGGGTCAACTACCGCCCCGCCGTCGGGTTGAGGATCATCAAGGAGATCGGGTCCAACGCCGTGCGGGTGGCCGACCGGGTCAAAGAGCGGATGCGGGACATCGGGGCGCGCAATCCGCCCAACACGCGCTTCATCCTAGACCGCGACGAGAGCCGCGAGATCCGCGCCACGTTTTCCGACCTGCGCAGCCGCGCCGCCGTTTCGGTGTTCGTCGTCCTCGGCGTGCTCCTTCTCTTCCTGCGGTCGATCCGCTCGGCGGTGGTGGTCGGCGCGTCGATCGCGTTCTCGATCCTGATCTCGCTCAACCTGATCTTCTTCTCGGCCTACTCGCTGAACATCCTGACGCTCATGGGGCTGGCGCTGGCGTTCGGCCTGATCGTGGACAACTCGATTGTCGTGCTCGAGAACATCTACCGACGCTGGCAGCAGGGCGACGCGCGAACCGTCTCGGTCACGAAGGGAGCGTCGGACGTGCTGCTGCCGGTGGTCGCCGCGACGGCCACGACGCTCATCGTCTTCGCGCCGTTCGTGTACCTCAAGGGCGACCTCCGCGTCTACTACCTGCCTCTCGGCGTCGTCGTCGCCCTGACCCTGGTGGCGTCGCTGTTGGTCGCGTTCACCTTCATTCCGGCGCTTGTGAGCAAGGTCCTCCCGGACCGGGACTCCGGCGACGGCCCCGCAGCGCGCTCCGAGGCCGGTGCGCCCGCCTATCTGCGCTTCTACCGCGGCCTTCTGAGGCTGACCCTGCGCTGGCCGTGGATGGTGGCCGCGCTCGGGCTGTCGGCGCTGGGCGGATCGACCTACCTGTTCCAGAACTACGTCAACCGGGGCATGTTCTTCGGAGGCTTCCGGGTCCCGGAGGACCGGATCGACATCACCATCCGGTTCCCCCAGGGAACGGACATAGAGCGGACCAACGAGCTCACGAACTACTTCGAGGAGCGCCTTCGCCAGATGCCCGAAGTCGAGAAGTTCGTCACGAACGTCTCCAGCGAGAACAGTCGAATCGTGGTCACCTTCCCGGACGAGCTGCAGAGCACCAACATTCCGGTGAGCATCAAGGACCAGCTCTTCGCCTATTCGCTCGGCTTCTCGGGCGTCGACGTCCATGTCAGGGGCTTCGGCCCGTCGTTCTACGGCGGAGGAAGCTCTCCGCCCAACTACAGCATCCAGGTCCTCGGGTACAATTACGAGAAGGTTCGCGAAATCGCCGAGAATCTGGCCGGTCGGCTGGAGCGGTTCCCGCGCGTGCGGGACGTCAACCCGAACGCCTCCGGCTTCTTCAGCCGGGATCGGGCGTCCGAGTTCGTCGTCGACATCCGCCGCGACATCGTCGCGCGCCAGGGCCTGACCGTGCAGCAGCTGGTCAACGACATCGGCCGGACCGTTGCAGGACAGGTCAGCCGGAACCAGCTCAAGATCGGCGGAGACGAACTTCGGTACGAGGTCAAGCTGGAGGGGAACCGCGGCATCGATCTCCACGAGCTGAGGCAGACCCTGCTCCTCACCCCCGAGGGCGACCCGGTCCGCCTGGGCGAGCTCGTCACGATCGAGTCCAGGGAGGTGCTGGCCGAGATCCTTCGCGAGGACCAGCAGTACGAGCGCACGGTGGCCTACGAGTTCCGGGGCCCTTACAAGCTGGGCGACGTGTACCACAACACAATCATCGACGGGACCGAAGTCCCCCCGGGCTACACGGTCCAGAAGTCGGACCGCTGGGGGCGGTGGGGCGTCGAGGAGCAGTCGCAGCTGGCAATGGTGCTCGTCCTCGCGCTCATCCTGGTCTACATGGTCACGGCGGCCCTCTTCGAGTCGCTGCGACAGCCGCTGTGCGTGCTCCTCACGGTGCCGATGGCGCTGATCGGCGTGTTCCTGCTCTTCTTCTTCCTGGACGCCAACTTCACCGGCGAAGGCTGGGCGGGCGTGATCATGATGTGCGGGATCGTGGTCAACAACGCCATCCTTCTCGTGGACAACATCAACCGGCACCGCAGGGAGTCCTCGCTGCCGCTGATGGATGCCATCGTGAAGGGAACCGAGGAGCGGGTCCGGCCCGTCCTGATGACCACCACCACGACCATCCTCGCGCTCCTACCGCTGGTCCTGTTCAGCGCCCACGCCGACGCCAACGTCTGGAACGCGGTGACCTATTCGCTCATCGGCGGCCTGGCCTCGTCGACCTTCCTCGTCCTCACGGCGACCCCGGCGTTGTACTACCTCTTCGAGAGCGCGAAGGCGCGGGAGACGCTGTCGGGGCACTTCTCGGCTTCCGGAGAGGCGAGCACGGTCCACTGGTTCACGCACATGGTGCTGTACGGCGTGGTGCTGGTCGGCTTCGTCTTCGGGGCGATCGGTCTGTGGGACTTCGTCTCGGGCCTGCGCGGCGACGTGGCGGTCGTGGACTTCCTGTTCGATACGGTCGAGGGCATCCCCGAACAGCTTCAGACGGTGCTGATCTGGGCCGGCGTGGCCTGGGCGGGCATGGTCGTGGCGTGGCCGTTCCTCGCCGTCACGGCAAAGTGGGCGCGCAACGTGAGACCCGCGCGGTCGCCCTGACCCCGTGAGACTCCGCTTCGCCCCCTCGCCGACAGGGCATCTGCACGTCGGTGGCGCCCGCACTGCGCTCTTCAACTGGCTGCTGGCCCGCCGGGACGGGGGCGCGTTCCTGCTGCGCATCGAGGACACGGACCGCGACCGCAGCCGCCCCGAGCACGTCGACGCCATCCTGAACGGGCTCCGCTGGCTGGGCATCGACTGGGACGGCGAGCCCGTCTTCCAGGCCGACGGGCTGGAGCGGCACCGGCAGGACGCGCTCCGGCTGCTGAGCGCGGGGCGCGCCTACCGCGACTTCACCACCCAGGCCGAGTTCGCGAAGCTCCGGGACAAGGCAGTCGCGGCCGGAACGGGGACCGTCGCGCGGCTCTCCCGCGAGCTTGCGGCGCGCGTCCCCCCCGACGAGAGCCAGCGCCGCGCCGAGGCGGGCGAGCCCTTCGCCGTCCGCTTCCTGGTGCCCGACGGCACGACCGAGTGGCGCGATCTGGTGCACGGCCCCACGCGCTTCGACAACGCCCAGATCGACGACTTCGTGATCCTGCGCAGCGACGCGACCCCCACCTACAACCTGGCCGTCACGTCGGACGACGCCGCGATGGAGATCACCCACGTGGTGCGCGGCGACGACCACATCTCCAACACGCCCAAGCAGGTCCTCCTCTACGAGGCGCTGGGCGCGACCGTGCCGGCCTTCGGCCACCTGCCCATGATTCTGGGCCCCGACGGCAGGCGCCTCTCGAAGCGCCACGGCGCTCAGGCGGTCGAGGCGTACCGTGACGAGGGGGTTCTGCCGGAGGCAATGGCGAACTTTCTCGCGCTGCTGGGCTGGTCGCCCGGAACCGACGAGGAGCTGTTCTCCCGCGAAGAAATGGTCGAGCGGTTCTCGCTGGAGCGCGTCCTGAAGAAGGGCGCGGTTTTCGACCGCGAGAAGCTCTGGTGGATGAACGGCCAGCACATCGCGCGCATGGATCCCGGCGACCTCGCGGCCGCGCTGCGGGCCCGGCTGGCCACGGACGGCGCCGACCCCGACGAGGCCGCGCTCTCTCCCGGGGCGTTCCAGCGCATGGCGACCGCCCTGGCCCCCCGCAGCCGCACCTTGAAGGAGATGGCGGCCATGTCGCGCCCCTACATCGGCCCCGTGCGCGAGTACGACCCCAAGGCGGCGCGGAAGGCCTGGCAGCGCGACCCCGCGGCCGCGGCAGCCACCCTGTCGGCCGTCCACCGCGTCCTGGCCGCCGCGCCCTGGGACGCCGACCCGCTCGAGGCCGCGCTGCGCGACCTCGCCGCCGAGCGCGGGACGGGGGCGGGGAAGATCTTCCAGCCCTTGCGCGTCGCGCTCACCGGCCTGTCCGCCTCTCCGGGCATCTTCGACGTGCTTCTGATCCTCGGGCGCGAGCGTTCGCTCCGGCGCGTCGCGCGCGCGATTCGCCACATCGAGGCCGACGCGTAGGCGGCCCCTCGGCCGTCGCCGGGAAGCTTGCCAACCCGCGCGCCGGGGCGTATCGTTCACCACTCCTTTCCGCCCGACCGCTCCCGCACCCGGACAGCATGCCGCCCGGTCCCAACTCGTCCCATACGGTTCACGAATCGACCGGAGTCCGGGTCGTCCCGAGCCTAACCGGCATCGAACGCGAAATCCTCGATTTCGTGGTGTCGTACCTGCTCGCGAACACCTACCAGCCGTCGGTCAGGGAGATCGGGCACCGCTTCGGCATCAAGAGCACCAAGACCGTGTCGGAGCACCTCCAGGCGCTCGCCGACAAGGGATACGTGGAGCGCGACCCCGCGCGCGCCCGCGGCCTCCGCATTCTCGGGATGGACCTGAACGGCCGGACCGTCTCGCTCCCCTGCTTCCGCAACCTGCGCGACGCCACCACCCCGTCCCGCGACGGCCGGGCCGAAGGGCGCATCTCGCTCGACCGCGAGCTGGCGGGGCGCGGGGCGGGATTCGCGGTTCGCGCGCCCGGCGAGCGGCTGGCCGCAGCAGGGATCGGCGGGGGCGACGTCCTGGTGATTCAGCCGGTCCGCGCCGACGAGCTGGCCGACGGCGACATCGTCGTGGGCAGGGTCGGGGGCGCCGCCGAGTACTTCCAGCTCACCATGCGGCGTTCGCGGTTCTTCTTCCGCGCGGTCGGCCGGGACCCGGCGGGTCCTCCGCACGGCGCCCAGGGGGCCGAGCCGGTGATCATCGGCAGGCTGGCCGTGCTGTACCGGCCCATGAGCGCGCCCCCCGTCCCGGCTTCCGCCACCGCCCATTAGCGACGTCGACAAGGCCTGGATGGCTCGCGCGCTCGAAGTGGCCCGGGCAGGCGGGCTGCGCGGCGAAGTGCCCGTCGGCGCGGTGATCGTGCGGGGGGACCGCGTTCTGGCAGAGTCGCACAACCGCACGGTCGAGCGGCGCGACCCCACCGCCCACGCCGAGCTGGTGGCCATCCGCGCCGCCGCCCGGCGCCTGGGCGACTGGCGCCTCGTTGGCTGCACCCTGTACGCCACCCTGGAGCCCTGCGCGCAGTGCGCCGGCGCCGTCGTGCTGGCTCGCGTTCCACGCCTTGTCTTCGGCGCGCCCGACCCCAAGGCGGGAATGGCGGGCAGCCTCGAGAACCTGGTGCAGGATCCGCGCCTCAATCACCGCGTCGAGCTGCTCGGGGGCGTTCTGGCCGCCGAGTCCGCCGAGCTGCTGCGGTCGTTCTTTCGCGCCCGGCGGCCCAGGTCCCCGAGGTCAGGCTTCTAGCCCGGCCGCCTCGCCAACCTCGTCGATCGGGGTGCCGAACACCCTCAGGCAGAGCGCCAGGATCGCCACGCCACCCGCGAGCGCAGCCCACGTCGGGAGCCCGAGCGACGTCCCGAGACTGCCGAGCACGAGGCCGACCGCGCCGACCAGCACCGCGTAGGGCAGCTGGGTGCGGACATGGTCGACGTGGTCGCACGCGGCCGCGGTCGAGGACAGGACCGTGGTGTCGGAGATGGGGGAGCAGTGGTCGCCCCAGATCGCGCCCGCCAGCACCGAGCTGGTGGTGGCCAGCAGAATGCCGTAGACCGAGCCGTCCGCGAAGCCGGTGCCGCCCGCCAGCGACACGGTGAGCGGAATGACCAGCGGGATGAGGATGGCCATGGTGGTCCACGAGGTCCCCGTGGCGAAGGCCATCGCCCCCGACGTGACGAACACGAGCGCCGGCAGGAGGAACAGCGGCAGGTTGCCGCCCAGCAGCTGGGACACGTACGCCGCCGTGCCGACGTCGCGGGTGACGGCGCCCAGCGACCACGCCAGCGTCAGGATGACCATCGCGATCATCATCGCCTTGACGCCGCCGAGCCACGCGTCCACGCACTCCTTCATGTCGAGCAGGCGCTGGGAGATCGACAGCACCGCCGCGACGACGCAGCCCGCAAGCGACCCCCACAGCAGCGTGACGAAGGGGTCGGCCGCACCGAAGATGTCGCGCAGCGACGCGTCGGCCCCCACGGCCGCGCGCCCCGACGCGTAGAGGCCGCCCAGGACCACCAGCACCACTGTCGCCACCGGCAGCCCCGCGTTCCACCAGCGCTGGGACACCCCCTCCTTCGAGCTGACGAAGCTCTCGGAGATCTCGGCGGCCGGGCGCGACCCGGGGCGGAGCACCCCGCCCCCCGACGCGGCGCGCGCCTCGGCCCGGGCCATCGGCCCGAAGTCGCGGTTCATGTACGATGTGAGGAACACGAAGGACAGGGCGAGCAGGGGGTAGAAGAGGTAGGGAATCGTCTCGAGGAAGACCGTGTAGGGGCTCAGGTCCGCCAGGAACGCGGCGTCGGCCCCGGTGGCCTCGCTCGAGGCCGCGCCAAGTCCGCCCGCGATGAGCGACACCTCGTAGCCCACCCACGTCGAGACCGGCACCAGCGCCGCCACCGGGGCCGCGGTCGAGTCCACCAGGTACGCCAGCTTTTCGCGCGACACCCTGAGCCTGTCGGTCACGGGGCGCATGGTGTTGCCCACGACGAGCGTGTTCGCGTAGTCGTCGAAGAAGATGGCGAGCCCGGCAAGCGATGTGGCCACCTTGCCGCGGCGGCGGTTCCGCGCCAGGGGCGCCACCGCCCGCACCACCCCCCGCGTGCCCCCGTTGCGGCTGATGATCCCCACCATGCCGCCCAGCATCAGGCTGAAGACCACGATCTGGGTATGGCCGCTGTCGGTGTTGCCCAGCGCCGGCACGACGTACTGGTCGACGAGCCGCCAGGTGGCCTGCAGGGGATTGTACCCCGCCACGGCCAGAGCGCCCAGCCAGATGCCCGCAAGGAGCGCCGTGACGACCTCCTTGAACACCAGCGCCAGCACGATCGCGATCAGCGGGGGCAGGATCGAGAACCACGCCGGCGCGAAGGGCCGGGAGATCTCCTCGACGGCGTCGCCCGCGCGCACCTGCAGCGGCAGCGCGTCCCGCGCCGAGATGCGGACGTCGCCGAACGCGCGGACCTCGCCGGCGGCCACGGGTCCGGATGCGAGCAGCGCTCCGCCCGCGTCGCGGATCTCGACGAGGGTGGAGAAGTCGTCGCCGCCGCGCACGGCCACCGTGAACGGAACCGAGGCCAGGATCACGGCCGGAGCCTCGACCACCTCCTGGGCGCTCCCAGCAGGCGGAGCCGCGAGCGGCAGCAGGATTCCGGCGAGCCAGGGGGCGGCGCGTAGGCGGTAGAAGCTTGTTGTCAACATGTGTGCTCGTTTGGGTTCGGGTCTGGCGGGGGCGGCGGGCCGACGCTGCGGTGCCTCCATTGTGTTGGCCGGAGCGCCGGAGTGCAATTAGCTTATCGGCGGCCGGGCAGGGGGTGGCACGCGCGACCGGCATCTCACGGCAGGAGCGGAGCAGGAGCGAACGACGAAGGTGACCGCCGCGAAACCCACGGTGCTCATGGACGGGGCAGCCGTCAGGCGCGCCATTGGACGCATGGCCCACGAGGTTCTCGAGAAGCTCGGCGGCACGGAGCGCGTGGCGCTGATGGGCATACAGCGGCGCGGGGTCGATCTGGCCGACATGATCCGCTCGGCCATCGTCGAGGCCGAGGGCGTGGAGGTCGCGACGGGCACGCTCGACATCACCCTGTACCGCGACGACCTGATGGCGCTCGGGGCCAAGCCCGTGGTGGGCGAAACCAAGCTGCCCCCCGGGGGGGTGGAGCGCGTGGCCGTGGTGCTGGTCGACGACGTGCTCTACACGGGACGCACGGTGCGGGCGGCGCTCAACGAGCTCATGGACTGGGGACGCCCGCGGCGGATTCTGCTCTGCGTTCTCGTGGACCGGGGCGACCGCGAGCTGCCGATTCAGGCCGACATCGTGGGGCGCGAGTGCCCGGTGCTTCCGAACCAGCGCGTGGACGTGCTGGTGCCGTCGCGCGACGGAGAGCTGGCGGTGGTGCTGAGCGAGGCGTCCGAGGCGGCGGAGGCGGCGGGGCGGTGACCGGGTCCGCGGCGCCGCTCGGCAAGGACCTGATCGGTCTGGAGCCGCTGAGCCGTGGACAGATCGAGATGATTCTGGACACGGCCGAGCCGTTCAAGGAGATCTCGGAGCGGCGGATCAAGAAGGTGCCGGTCCTGCGGGGCAAGACGATCGTCAACCTCTTCTTCGAGGCGTCGACCCGGACGCGCATCTCGTTCGAGTTCGCCGAGAAGCGGCTGTCGGCCGACACGGTGAACATCGGGGCGGTGGGATCGTCGGTGTCGAAGGGCGAGACCCTGGTGGACACGGCGCGCAACCTCGAGGCGATGCGGATCGACATGGTGGTGATCCGGCACTGGTGCGCGGGAGCGGCGTCGTTCCTGGGCGCGCGCATCCCGTCGAACGTGATCAACGCGGGCGACGGCGCGCACGAGCATCCCACGCAGGGGCTGCTCGACATTCTGACCCTGCGCGACCACTTCGGCAGCCTGGACGGGCTCAAGGTCTGCATCGTGGGCGACGTGCTCCACTCCCGCGTGGCGCGCTCCAACCTCTTCGGGCTCGTCACGCTGGGGGCGAAGGTCGCGGTGTGCGGCCCCCGCACGCTGATGCCCACGGGGATCGAGGAGCTGGGCGCGCGCGTCTTCGGGCGGGTCGAGGAGGCGATCGAGTGGGCCGACGCGCTCAACGTGCTGCGGCTCCAGCTGGAGCGGATGCACGACGGCTTCGTCCCGTCGCTCCGGGAGTACAACCGGGTGTTCGGGATCACGCGCGAACGGCTGGAATGGGCGCCGCGCGACCTGCTGATCCTGCACCCCGGGCCCATGAACAGGGGCGTCGAGATCGACTCGGACGTGGCCGACGGGCCGCACTCGGTGATTCTGCGCCAGGTGACGAACGGCGTTGCCATACGTATGGCAGTGCTCTACCTGCTGGCGGGCGGCGCGCCCGATCTGGCCGAAGCGGCCAAGGAGGCGGGGGCGTGACGCGGCCGGGCGTTGCACCGCCGCCGCTCGCGCGCCGGGGGGCGGGGAAGGGGGCGCGGGCGTGACGCGGCTGCTGATTCGCGGGGGGCGCGTGATCGATCCGGCGGCCGGGACGGACGCGGCGGCGGACGTGGTGGTCGACGAAGGGCGCATCGTGCACGTCGGGCCGAGCCTTGCGCCGGAGAGCGCCGAGGTGGTGGACGCGCGGGGGCTGGTGGTGGCGCCCGGGTTCGTCGACGCGCACGCGCACCTGTGCGAGCCGGGCTGGGAGCACCGCGAGACGATCGCGACGGGCGCGCTCGCGGCGGCGGCGGGGGGGTACACCGCCGTGTGCGCAATGCCCGATACCGATCCGGTGGTGGACGATCCCGCCTCGGTGGGGTTCGTCGTCGCCGCGGGGAGGCGGGCGCGGGGCGCCCGGATCTTCCCGGTGGCGGCCGTGTCGGCGGGTCGCGGCGGCGAGCAGCTCACCGAGTTCGGCGAGGTGGTGGACGCGGGCGCGATCGCGGTGAGCGACGCCGGGAGGGCCGTGCGGTCGTCCATGCTGATGCGCCTCGCGCTCGACTACGCGCAGGCGTTCGACGTCCCGGTGCTGTCGCACCCCGAGGACGCGGATCTCGCCCGGGGCGGGGTCATGCACGAGGGCGAGATGTCCACGCGTCTGGGCCTTCGCGGCAAGCCCGCCGCCGCGGAGGAGATCGGCGTCGCGCGCGACATTGCCCTGGCCGCAGCCACCGGGGGGCGCCTGCACCTGCAGCGCGTCTCGACGGCGGCGGCGTGCGAGCTGGTGCGCCGTGCGAAGGCCAGGGGCGTGCGCGTCACCGCCGAGGCGACCCCGCACCACCTTCTTCTCTCGCACGAGCGGGTCGCGGGATACGGCACCGAGTACAAGGTGGACCCGCCGCTCCGGACCCCGGCCGACGCGGCCGCGCTGTGCGAGGCGCTCGCCGACGGCACGCTGGACTGCGTCGCCACCGACCACGCACCCCGCACCTACGACGAGAAGGAGCAGGCGTTCGACGACGCGCCCCACGGGGTGGTCGGCTTCGAGACCGCCTTCGCGATTCTGCACACGCGGCTCGTGCTCGAGGGCATCCTGACGCTCCCCCAGCTCCTGGCCCGCATGTCCACCGGCCCGGCGCGGGCGATGGGTCTGCCTGGCGGCGTCCTGGCGCCGGGGGAGCCCGCCGACCTGGCGCTGATCGACACCGCCGCGAAATGGACGATCGAGCCGGCCGCGTTTCTCTCCAAGTGCCGGAACACGCCGTTCGGCGGCGTAGAGGCGACGGGGCGGGTCGTGCGCACCCTCGTCGGAGGCGAGACCGTCTGGGAGGCGGCTGCCGCGCCCTGACCAGCGGCGCAGATGGCGGCGGGCCCGGCCGACCGCCCGGCCCAGGTCCGGCCCGCGGGGCTACTGCTGCGCTTTGACCACCCGGTCCAGCTGGGCCTTCATCCGGCCCGCCTTGTTCGGGTGGAACATCCTGCGGGTCGCGGCCCGGTCCACAAGCGCCACGGCCACGCGCCGCCGCTCTTCGGCCTGTTCGGGCGACGCGGCTTCGCGCACCCGGCGAATCGCGGTCCGAATCTTCGAGCGCGTCTCGCGATTGCGGCCGCGCTGGACCCGGCTCAGCTTCATCCGCTTCTTCGCGCTCTTGATATTGGGCATTCTTCTCGTGCTTCCTTTGCGAGCGTCTCTTCGAGCTTCCGCTTCGGCGCTGTGTGCTTTCGCCGCCATGTGCTTACATTGCGGAAACAAAGGTAGAAGCACCGGCCCATCCGATCAACGGGCGTCGCCCCGAGAACCGGCTGCGGTCCAAGCCACCGATCGCCCCGCAACCATCGACGCCCCCCGAGCCACGGACCGCCCCGAACCATCGACATGGACTTCCTGCTCATCGTACCGGTTCTTCTGTTCTCCGTGGTCGTCCACGAGGTCGCGCACGCGTGGCAGGCGCTCCGGGAGGGCGATCCCACCGCGCGGGATCTGGGGCGGATCACGCTCAACCCGCTGCCGCACCTCGATCTGATGGGATCCATTCTGGTTCCAGCGGTCCTCCATTTCCTGCCCGGCGACTTCCTCTTCGGATGGGCGAAGCCGGTCCCGGTGAACCCGCGGAACTACCGCGACTATCGCGCGGGCGACATTCGGGTCTCCTTGGCGGGGATCGTCGCGAATCTCGCGCTCGTCGTCGTCTGCGCGGGTCTGCTCTGGCTCATGGCCGCCCTCGGCCTCGCCGCCGCGGACGGCGGTGCGCCCGGGTCGCTGGCCGCCAGCATCTCGCTCATGCTTACCTACGGCGTCTTCATCAACCTGATCCTCGCCTACTTCAACCTCATCCCGATCCCCCCGCTCGACGGCTCCCACGTGCTGTACCATCTGCTGCCGCCCCCGCTGGCCGCGCGCTACCGGAGCGCGGGACGGTACGGCATCACGGTGCTGTTCCTGACCGTCGTGCTCTTCCCGGGCGCGTTCGCAGTGGCGCTGTCCCCCGTCTTCCTGGCGTTCCAGTGGATCCTGCAGGCCACGCTGGGATGATCCTCGAACGCGGCCAGTCCCGCGACGCCGAATCCCGCGACCCCGTGCTCCCGGGCTCAGCACCCCGCGACGCCGAGCTCGGCGACACTAAGCCCCGCGACGCCGACGCGGGCCAGGACGGCCTCCTCGTCGTCGAGACCGAGCGCTTTCACGGCCCCCTCGACCTGCTTCTGCACCTGGTTCGCAGCCAGGACATCGACATCTTCGACATCCCCATCGCGAAGATCACGCGCCAGTTCCTCGCCGCGATCGAGGTGCTGCACGGGCCCGACGTGGACCAGGCGGGCGAGTTCCTGGAGATGGCCGCCACCCTGGTGCGCATCAAGGCGCGGATGCTGCTGCCCGGCCCGGCGGACGAAGAGGACCACGACCCCAGGGCCGAGCTGGTCAGGCGTCTCCTCGAATACGAGCAGATCCGCGAGATCGCCGGCCGGCTGCGCAGTGCGGAGGACGACCGGGGCCGCCGCTTCGCCAAGGGGTTCGTGCAGCCGCGCAGCCGCCCCGCGCTCGCCGACGCCCCCCTGACCGCGACCTGGGACGAGGTTCTCGCGGCGGCGCTGGCCATCGAGGCGCCGGTCGAGCGGGAGCGGGAGCACCGCGTGGAGACCCGCCCCGTCTCGATGCGCGAGAAGGTCGACCTGATCGTCGCCGCCGTGCTGCGACGGCGCAGAATCGAGTTCGCGAAGCTGGTCGCCCCGTGGAAGGGGCGCCTCCACGGCGTGATGACGTTTCTGGCCAGCCTGGAGCTGGGCAGGCGACGCGTGGTGACGCTGCGGCAGACGGAGCCGTTCGCGCCGCTCTGGATCTACCGGGGCCCGAACGCGGGCGTTGGCGCGGCCGATCCGTCCAGCGCAGCGCCGCCCCGCGAAGACGAGGCGCCCCGGTGAACGACGCCGGCATCGTCGAGGCGATCCTCTTCGCGAGCGACGCCCCGCTGGCGGCGGGCGACATCGTCCGGGCCGACGAGGCGCTGGACGAGGACCGGGTCGAAGCCGCGCTGGCCCACCTGAAGGAGGAGTACGACCGCTCGGGCCGGGCGTTCGAGCTGCGCGAGCTGGCCGACGGGTACCAGCTGATCACGCGGCCCGAGTTCGCCCCCTACCTGGAGCGCTTCGACACGGTGCCGAAGACGTCGCGCCTCTCGGGCCCGGCGCTCGAGGCGCTGGCGATCGTGGCCTACCGGCAGCCGATCAGCCGGGTCGAAGTCGAGTACGTCCGGGGCGTCAACTCGACCGGCGTGATCCGCACCCTGGTCGACCGGGGCCTGGTCGATGCGGTCGGGCGCGGCGAGGGCGTGGGGCGTCCCGTGCTGTACGGCACCACGCGACGCTTCATGGAGCACTTCGGGTTCAAGTCGCTCGACGACCTGCCGCGGCCCGAGGAGCTGCCCGTGGTGCTCCGCGACGGCGCGCCGCTGGAGCGCAGGGACGATGCGGAAGGGTAGGGGAGGCGGCCCCGCGGCGATGCGCGTCCAGAAGTACGTCGCGCAGGCGGGGGTGGCGTCGCGCCGGCAGGCCGAGGCGCTGATGCGCGAGGGCCGTGTGGCGATCAACGGCGTGCCCGCGACCGAGATGGGGACGCTCGTGACCCCCGGCGCCGACACCGTGGCGGTGGATGGGCGTGTGGTGGAAGCCGCGCCGAGGCGCTGGATCGTCTTCCACAAGCCGCCGGGGACGCTCTGCACCCGCGCCGATCCCCACGGCGGCGAGACGATCTACGCCCTCCTACCCTCGTGGGCCGGCGCGCTGCGCTACGTTGGCCGTCTCGATCGCGACACCTCCGGGCTGCTTCTCCTTACCAACGACGGCGACCTGGGTTTCGCGCTGGCGCATCCCAGCGGGGGGATCGAGAGGGAGTACGTGGCGCGGGTGAAGGGGCAGGTCACCGCCAAGGCGGTGCGCGCGCTCAGGCAGGGCGTGGAGCTCGAGGACGGCGTCGCGCGCCCGAGGGCGGTGCGCAAGGTCCGCCTTCCAGATCAGGAGTGGGGCGTGAGGCTGGTTCTGACAGAGGGGCGCAAGCGCGAAGTGCGCCGAATGCTGAAGGCGGTGGGGCACGCGGTGGCGGAGCTGGAGCGGGTGCGCTTCGGCCCGTTTCGCCTAGGAGGCCTGAAGCCCGGCGACTGGAGGCCGGCGCGGCGATCGGAACTCGACCAGGCGCGCGCCGCCGTGCGGCGAAGGCGAGGCGGACGAAAGGGAAGGCGAGCATGAAGGACCGGACAATCGAGGTGGTCGAGCATCCGCTAATCGAGCACAAGCTCTCGTTCGTGCGCGACCGGAACACGGGGCCGGAACGGATGCGCAGGCTGGTCGAAGAGATCGCGCTGCTTATGACCTTCCGCGCGACCGAGGGGCTAAGGGGCGACGAGGTTGCCGTGGAGACGCCCCTCGAGGAGACGCGGGTGCGGCGACTCCGCGAGGACCTCTTCCTGGTCGTGCCGATCCTGCGGGCCGGGCTGGGCATGGTCGAGGGCGTGCTCGGGCTCGTGCCCGGGGCGCGGGTGGGCCACTTGGGCTTCTACCGGGACGAAGAGACGCTCCAGCCTGTGCGCTACTACGACCAGCTGCCCCCGCGTCCCGAGCGGTTCAGCGTGCTGCTGGTCGACCCGATGCTCGGCACCGGAGGGACCGCTTGCGCGGCGATCGCGGACCTCAAGTCGCGCGGGGTGCGGCGAATCGCGATGATGTGTCTGGTCGCGTCGCCCGAAGGGGCCGCCCGGCTGGCGGCGGAGCACCCCGACGTCACTGTCTACGCGGCCGCCCTGGACCGCGAGCTCAACGAGCACGGGTACATTCTTCCCGGGCTCGGAGATGCGGGCGACCGGCTGTTCGGCACCGAATAGACCGGTCCGCCACAGTCCCGGCGTCGCCGGCAGGCAACCCCGGTCGACAATCCCCGCGCCGCAGCGAACGGGGCGAGGCGCCGGGCGTCGCCGCCACGCGCTGTTGGCCATGGATTCACCCCGCGGTTACCCTTAAGTGGGCCCATAGCTCAGGCGGTTAGAGCAGCGGACTCATAATCCGACGGTCGGGGGTTCAAGTCCCTCTGGGCCCATCGCGGCAGGCTCCCGGAAGATCGCCTGCCTCAAGCCTTCACCCAGCCTTATCCCGGCGCGTCCCCAGCCCCGTCCCCAGCGCATTCCCAGCAATTTGCACCGCAACTTGAAGCCCGTTTCCCATTCACTGTCCACGGCGGTGGCTGGGCTGGTCGCGCTTGCCGCGCTCGTCGCCGCATCCGCGCCCGCGCCCGCGTCCGCGCAGGAAGCCGAGCACGAGGGCGAGATCGAGGGGGTGGTGCGCGACGCGCAAACGGGCGATCCGCTTGCGGGCGCGTTCGTCTCGGTGGTCGGCACGGGCACGATGGCGGTCACGCACGGCGACGGCACCTTCCACCTCACACGGATCGCCCAGGGTCGCTACTCGCTGCGGGCCGAACGGCTCGGCTACCACAGCGTGACCAGCGAGGTGGTCGTCGGCGACCAGTCCCCCGTGGTGCTGATCGAGCTTGCGGCGTCCCCGATCGCGCTGCAGGGCATGGTGGTCACCGCCACCCTCAGCGAGCGCGACGCCGCCCGGGCGCTGCGACCCGTAAGCGTCATGGCCGGCGACGAGCTGCAGCGCAACCTGCGGGGGACCGTCGCGGCGACCCTGGCCTCGATCCCGGGCATGGCCGCAACGACCACGGGCCCGGGCGTCTCGCAGCCCGTGGTGCGCGGCCTGAGCGGCGACCGCGTGCTCGTGCTGGAAGACGGCGCCCGCGTCGAGGACGCCTCCAATTCCGGCACCGATCACGCCACCGGACTCGACCCGGCGCCCGCGCGGCGCATCGAGGTCGTGCGGGGTCCCGGGGCGCTGCTCTACGGCGGCAACGCGCTCGGCGGCGTGGTCAACGTCATCCGCGACGAGATCCCGTCGGCGGTGCCGCACCACGTCACCGGGTCGGCGACCCTGCAGAGCCAGACGGCCACGACCTCGGTGGGCGGCAGCGCGACCGTCGTCCTCCCGGTCACCGAGAGCACGCCGCTGCGCGTGGAGGTGTCCGGGCGAGCGGGGGGCGACCTCGCGACGCCGCTCGGCACCCTGCTCAACACCGATGGCCAGGTGCGGAGCGGCGGCGTGGGGTCGGCCCACGTGGCCGACTGGGGGCATGTGGGGGCGTCGTTTCGAGGCTACCTCAACGACTACGGCATCCCGGGCGGCTTCGTCGGGGGGCACGAGGGAGGCGTCCGCATCGAGATGCAGCGCTTCGCCTCGAAGCTCCGCACAGTGGTCGAACAGCCGGAGGGGTTCCTTCGGGACGTGCGCTTCGACGGGAACCACACCTGGTACGAGCACCGCGAGATCGAGTCCGGCGGCATTCTGGGCTCCCTGTACCACCACCAGACGCTGAGCGGCGAGGCGCTCGGTCGCCACGGCGCGTGGGGCCCCTTCTCGGCGGGCGCGCTCGGGGCCCGGGTGTCGTGGGAGAGCTACGAATACGGCGGCGGCCTCTACACGCCCGACACGCGCCGGGGCAAGGCGTCGCTGTACGTCCTGGAAGAGATCGACCTGGGCGCCACCCAGGTCGAGTGGGGTCTGCGCTACGACTGGACGGGCACCGATCCGCTCCAGGACAACCAGGACTCGGACATCGGCGACGTCCGCGACCGCGGCTTCCACTCGCTCTCGGGATCGCTCGGCGCGCTCTACAACGCGGCCTCGGGGCTCACGCTCGGCGCCAGCTTCGTCCACGCGTTCCGGGCGCCGGACATCAACGAGCTGTACTCCGAGGGGCCGCACCTTGCCGCCTACGCCTTCGAGGTAGGCAACCCCTCGCTCGCGGGCGAGATCGGCCGAGGCATCGACGTCTTCGTCCGCTACGAATCCGACCGGCTGCGCGGCGAAGCGACCGTCTTCCACAACGACATCAAGGACTACGTCTACGGCGAAGACACGGGCCGGCTGAGCCGCGTGCTCCTGCCCATCTACCAGTTCCGGGGCAACGATGCCGTGTTCAGCGGCTTCGAGGCCGCGCTGGACGCGGACCTGGGCGGCGGCTTCGCGTTCGAGGCGGTGGGGTCGTCGGTGACGGGACGCCTCAAGGACACCGGGCAGCCCCTCCCGCTCGTTCCCCCGCTGAACGGACACGCGGCCCTCAAGTACGAGCGCACGCAGTGGTTTCTGCGCGGCGAGACCGAGATGGCGGCCCGCCAGGACCGGGTCGGCGAGTTCGAGCAGCCGACCGACGGCTATGTGGTTTTCAACGTCGCGGCCGGCGCGCGTCTCACGCTGGGCGGGCGCTTGAACATCCTGACCCTGAGCCTCGACAACGCCACCAACGCCGAGTACCGCAACCACCTCTCCCGGGTGAAGGAGATCATGCCCGAGGCCGGCAGGGGCCTTAGCCTGACCTACCGGGTTGTCTTCTAGCGTTACCGGGTTGTCTTCTAGCGCTCCGGCGGTCCGCGAGGTCCTCCGCCGCACCTTCGGCTTCCCGGGCTTCATCGGGCAGCAGGAGGCGGTGATCGACCACACCGTGGCCGGCGGCGACAGTCTTGTGCTGATGCCGACCGGCGGCGGCAAGTCGCTGTGCTACCAGATCCCCGCCATCGTGCGCGAGGGGGTGGGCGTGGTCGTCTCGCCGCTCATCGCCCTCATGCGCGACCAGGTCGAAGGGCTCCGCCAGACCGGCGTGCGAGCCGCATGCCTCAACTCGACCCTCGGCTACCGCGAGGTGCAGCGGACCGAAGCCGCGCTCGAAGCGGGAATGCTCGACCTGCTCTACATCGCCCCCGAACGGCTCTTGGGCGAACGCACGCTCGACCTCCTGGCGCGCACCCGGCTGGCCCTCTTCGCCATCGACGAAGCGCACTGCGTGTCGCAGTGGGGCCACGACTTCCGTCCCGAGTATCTCCAGCTCTCGGTGCTGCCCGAGCTGTTTGCGGATGTGCCAAGGATCGCGCTCACCGCGACTGCCGACGAACCCACGCGCCGCGAGATCGTCGCCCGGCTGAGCCTGCGGGATGCCCCGCTCTTCGTCAGCGGCTTCGATCGCCCGAACATCCGCTACCATGTCGTCCCGAAGAACAACGCCCGGGCCCAGCTGCGCGCCTTCCTGAGGGACCACGACGGCCACGCCGGCATCGTGTACTGCCTGTCGCGCCGCAAGGTCGACGAGACCGCCGAATGGCTCTCGGGCGAGGGGGTCCGGGCGCTGCCGTACCACGCCGGCCTGAGCGGCGCGACTCGCGAGCGCCACCAGGACCGCTTCGTCCGCGACGACGGCGTGGTGATCGTGGCCACGGTCGCCTTCGGCATGGGCATCGACAAGCCCGACGTGCGCTTCGTCGCCCACTTGGACCTTCCCAAGAGCGTCGAGGCCTACTACCAGGAGACGGGCCGGGCGGGCCGCGACGGGGAGCCCGCCGACGCGTGGATGGTCTACGGGCTGCAAGAGGTCGTCACGCTGCGCAACATGGTCGAGAACTCGGACGCGGGCGAAGCGCGCAAGCGCCTCGAGGTGCGCAAGCTCGACGCCATGCTCGGCTACTGCGAGCTGGCAACGTGCCGCCGCCGCTCGCTGCTGGCGTACTTCGGCGAATCCCTGGACGAGAACTGCGGCAACTGCGACAACTGCCTGACGCCGGTGGCCGTCTGGGACGCCACCGAGGCTTCGCAGAAGGCCATGTCGTGTGTCTACCGCACGGGGCAGCGCTTTGGCGCCGCCTACCTGACCGACGTGCTGCGCGGCCGCGACACCGACCGCGTTCGGCGCTTCGGCCACGACGAGCTCCCGACGTTCGGCGTCGGTGCCGATCTCGACGCGAACCAGTGGCGGTCGGTGTTCCGCCAGCTCGTGGCCCGCGGGCTGCTCAGCGTCGAGATCGAGAAGTACGGTTCGATCCGGCTCACCGACGCGAGCTGGCCGGTCCTGCGCGGCGAGGCCGAGGTGCACATGCGCATGGACGTGCGTCGCGGCGCGGCCAAGCGGAAGCGCAAGGCGCGGACGCCGCCTCCGGCTCCCGATCCCGCCACCTGGAACGAGGCGCTTTGGGACGCCCTGCGCGCGCGCAGGACCGAGCTGGCGCGGGCCCAGGGCGTGCCCGCCTACGTCATCTTCCACGACGGCACACTGCGGGAGATGGTTGCGCGGCGCCCGCGCACGCGCGAGGATTTCGCCGGGCTCACCGGGGTCGGCGAGACCAAGCTGGAGCGCTACGGCGACGATTTCCTCGCGGTGATCGCGGCGCACGATGCAGGGGCGTCCAGCATGGCCGCACCCGCCGCCCGCGCCGCGCCCGGCGTGGATGCCCGCGCCGCCCGCGCCGCGTCCAGCGAGGGGGCACCCGCCGCCCGCGCCGCGCCCAGACCCACCTCTGACAAGGAACACCCATGACGACCAGCCGACACCAGGGCCGACGCGGCCCGCGCCAGGCGATGGCGGCGCTCATCTTCGTGGCGGCGCCGGCATTCGCGGCGGCGCTCGTCTTCGCGGCGGCGTGTGCGCCCCCCGACGCTCCGTCTGGCGGGGGGGAAGGGGCCGGCGCACCGTGGCCGGGCGACGAATGGCCCGCCTCGACGCCCGAGGCCGAAGGCGTGGACCCTGCCGCGATTCAAGCGCTGGTCGAGGACATCGAGGGGGGCCGCTACGGCCTCATCGACCATTTCCTCCTCGTCCGCAACGGATACGTGATTGCCGATTACCAGTGGGATCACAGCGAGAGGTACGCCGACCTCCTCACCCAACAGACCGACACCACGCTGCACCAGTACAACTACGATCACCCGGCCTGGCACCCGTACTACCGGGACACCGATCTGCACACGCTGCAGTCGGTCACGAAGAGCGTGATGTCGGTGGCGTTCGGGATCGCGGTCGACGAAGGCGGCATTCCGGGCGTCGGCGGGGCGGCGTGGCCCTGGTTTGCCGACTACGGCGTCGATCTGGCCGATCCCCGGCGGGCTCAGGCCACGGTCGAGGACTTCCTGACCATGCGGAGCGGGATCGACTGGGCGACGCCGGGGCAGCCCTACTCCGACGACACCCACCCCACTGTTGTGCTCGAAGCGAGCGACGCGTGGATCGAGTTTGTGGCGTCGCAGCCCGTCGGGACCGATCCCGGGGAGCGGTTCGACTACAACGACGGCGTGAGCGTGCTGCTCGGCAAGATCGTGCGCGAGGCGACGGGGCAGCGGCTGGACGCCTGGGCCGAGGAGCGGCTCTTCCGCCCGATCGGGATCGACGAGCACTACTGGAAGATCACGCCGGGCGGCGAGGTGGATTCGGAGGGCGGCCTGTACTTGTCCACCCACGATCTGGCGCGCATCGGCTACCTGATGCTGCGGGGCGGCGAATGGGACGGGCGGCAGGTCGTGTCGCGCGAATGGGTGCGGGCGTCGACTTCGCCCGTGGTGCCCGACCTGGTTCCCGACAACGACCGCCCCGACGGCGGCTACGGCTACCAGTGGTGGGTGCCCGTGCACGAGGACGGCGAGACGCGGGTGTTCGCCGCCAACGGGTACGGCGGCCAGTTCCTGCACGTGGTCCCCGAGCACGACCTGATCTCGGTCTTCAACGGCTGGACGCTGCACGAGCGCCCGGAATTGTCGAGCTGGACGGCGCTCGAGGACCGGATCCTGCCTGCGGTGCGGTAGGTGCGGTAGGTCGCCGGACCCCTCGCTGGGCCTCTGGTCAGCTCCCGCGCTAAGCCGTTGGACCTTGCGGCTGCGCCGCCGGGCCCCCGGTCGGCGACCGCTAGCCGGACCGCTAGCCCGAGCCCTCGTCGTCGGCGTTGGCGGCGGCGAAGGCCTCGGCGAAGACGCCGAGCCTGGCCTGTAGCTCGCCGCCCAGCGCGTCCGTCACCGTTCCGGCCTCGGCAACCCCCACGCCGCTCGTCCACCACGTGACGGCCTCGGACAGCGTGATCTGGTTGTCGCGGATCATCTGCGTGGCCTGCTGCATGCGGACGGACACCGAGTAGCCGACCGCGCCGGCCACCCCGCCGCCACACTCGACCGTCACCCTGAGTTCAGGCAGCCCGGGGCTCTCGAGCATCTCGCGCTCGGTAAGGAGCGGCACTTCGGCCGTCTCCAGAGCGGCCTCGGCGTCGGTGCGGATCGACTCGGCCGAAAGCCCGGCGCCCTCGCAGCCCTGGTTGATCTCGGCCCGGACGTACACGCCCACCAGATCCTCCAGGGTGTAGCGGTTCCACTCCGTGTTCTGGGCGGCGGCGGTGGCGGGGCGCCCAATCGCGGCGGCGGCCAGCAAGAGCAGGATCGCGCCTGCGCGGCTCGGCGCCGCTGGCCAGCCCGAGGTGCTTCCAGGCATCAGTTGCCTCCGCACGAACGGCATTGGTGGTTGTTGTGGGAGCCGAGCTTCTCGAGCAGCGCGACCGTGGCCGGGTGGGGCTGCGCGCGCTGCTCGGGACTGTTGGCAAGGTCGGCGGTGGTCTGCCCCCGT
Organism: Longimicrobiales bacterium; assembly: GCA_965221535.1. Taxonomy (GTDB): domain Bacteria; phylum Gemmatimonadota; class Gemmatimonadetes; order Longimicrobiales; family Gaopeijiaceae; genus Bin94. The sequence continues at coordinate 1,789,932 of OZ244894.1, forward strand.
CGGCTTATGGCGTGGATGTCCGCGCCGCGGCTGACCAGGAAGAGGATGGTCTCGTTGTCTCCTCGGGCCGCCGAGTGGTGGATGGCGTTGTAGCCGTCGTGGTCGCGAAGGTCGGCGTCCACGCCGAGCTCGTCGATCAGGTAGCGGACCGCGGGGAGCCAGCCGTCCGGAACGCTCCGGTGCTGCTGCGCCACCCTCGATGTGCCGAAGCCCACGCCCGACGCCGCGTGCAGGGGGTGCACCGCCGGGCCGCCGACCGGGACGGGCGGCAATCCGGACGGGTCCGTGACCGTGGCCTCCGGGCGCGTGTCCGGGAAGTTCGGGTCGAAGAAGCGGCGCCGGCTGGGGAGCTTCATGGTCCAGATGTTGGGGTCGGCCCCGTACTCGACCAGAAGCCGCATGGCCTGCACGTCGGTGGCGTATGCGGCCCGCCAGAACGGCGTGGCGCCTGTGAAGTCCACGCCCATGCGCCCGGCGTTGTACGCGGCGTACCAGATGTGCGTCTTCGTGCGCTGGTTGGGGTCCGCGCCCGCGTCGAGCAGCAGCCGCATGAGCTCCAGGTAGTCCGTCTCCTGCTGGCGGAACGCTTGCGGCTGCGGGTACCACGTGCGCAGCGACCACTCGATGTTCAGCGTGGCGAAGAGCGGCCCGGCGCCGTCGTCGCTCAGCAGATTCGGGTCCGCGCCGCGCTCGAGCAGGTCGCGCCCCAGGTCGTAGTTGCCGTTGATGACCGCCACCAGCATGGGCGAGGACTGGTCGCCGCCCGTCGGGTGGTCGATGTCGGCGCCGGCGTCCAGGAGGAGGGCGGCGGTGGAGCGGTGGCCCTGGCGGGCCGCGTAGTGCAGCGCGCTGAAGCCGCCCTGCTTGCCGATCTGCTGCGCCGAGCTCAACGCGCGAACGGGCGGTTCGGGAGGGGGCTCGGCCGGTTCGGCCGGGGGTGCGGACGGCTCCGCTCCGGGTGCGGGCGGTTGTCCCGGCCGGGCCTGGCGGGCGGCGGGCGGCTGCTGCGGGCTGCCTGGCTGCGCGGCCTGGGCGGCCTGGGCGGGGCGGGGGGGCTGTTGGCCCTGGGCCGGAATCGGCGAAGCGGAGGCCTCGCTGACCTCCTCCTCTTCCTCGGGCTCCTCTGCGGCCGCTCTGACCCGGGCCCTTTGGATCTGCTCCGCGCGCAGCTCCTGGTTGATGACCTCGTAGTCCTTGACCCGCGTGACCAGCGACACGTCCGCGCCCGCCTCCAACAGGGCGCGCACGGCCGCGTCCGCCCCGCGCACCGCGGCGAACATGAGCGGCGTCCGCTCGGCGAAGGCGTCCCGCGCGTCCACATCGCCGCCGTGTGCGGTGAGCTCCTTGATCACGCCCGCCGCATCGGCCTCGGCGGCGAAGTGCATGGCGGTGACGCCGGTGGCGGTGAAGACGTCGGGGTCGGCGCCGCGCTCCAGGATCAGGCTCGCCATTTCGGCGTGGCCGCCCTGGCTGGCAAGGTGCAGCGGCGTGTACCCGCCGACGCGCGTCGTGGAGCGAACGGTCGCCCCGGCGTACAGCAGGGTTGTGGCGATTTCGATGTCGTTGGCGCTCGCCGCCCAGTGCAGCGCAGTCATGCCGTCCGGCTGCGCCGTGTTCACGTCGGCGCCCTGTCGAAGCAGCGAGCGCACCGCTTCGAGATCTCCGCGTTCGGCGGCATCGGCCACGGGGGCTTCGACGAGGGCCGCGACGGGAGTTTCGCCGGGCGCCACGGCGCCGATCGTCGCGACAAGCGACGCAAGCGCCAGCACCCCCGCCACCCTGCGTCCGACACGGCGCCTCGCGCCTGTGCGCCGCAACCCGACTTCGTCCGACCCGCCGGTGGTCATCGGTCGACCGGTCATGCGTCCGCCTCCTAGATGTCGAAGTGGCCCGTGCTGTTTCCGAGGCTCTTGACGTCCTCGGCCCCCAGCTTGTGCAGGAGGCTCAGCATCACGTTCGCCATCGGCGTGCCGGGCTGGGCGCGGATGTGCCGTTCGCCCTCGAGCATGCCGTTCGCGCCTCCGGCCAGGAACAGCGGGCAGCGCGTGTGGTTGTGCAGGTTGCTGTCCGCCATGGCCGAGCCGTACATGAGCAGCGTCTTGTCGAGGAGCGTGGCGTCGCCCTCGGTCACCGCCTGCAGCTTCTCCAGGAAGTACGGGACCATTGACACGTGGTACTCGTTGATCTTCCCGAACTGGCGCACGCGGTCCTCGCGGCCGCCATGGTGCGAGGACGCGTGGAACGGCGCCTCGACGCCGGACTCGGGGTAGACCCGGGGCGAGGCGTCGCGGCCCAGCTTGAACGAGAACACGCGCGTGGTGTCCGACTGGAACGCCAGAACCTGCAGGTCGAACATGAGCTTCACGTGCTCCTCGAACGAGTCCGGAACGCCGACCGGGGCCTCGGGAATCGCGCGTTCCGCGCCGCTTGAATTCTGCGCCTCGATGCGCTGGATCCGCTGTTCGAGCTCGCGGATGTTGTTCGCGTACTGATCCAGGCGATGCGCGTCCACCGGGTCGAGCTTGCGACGCATGCTCGACATCTCGCCCATGACCCAGTCGAGGATGCTGCGGTCGGTGGTGAGGCGCTCGGCGCGCTGTTCGGGCGTTCCCCCGGCCCCGAACAGCTGCTCGAAGACGGCTCGGGGGTCCCGGATCATCGGCAGCGGCTCGGTCGGCGAGGCCCAGCTGATCGTGTCCGTGTACACGCACGCGTAGCCGTAGGCGCATCCGCCGGCCTGGTCGACGTTCTCGATCGACAGCTGCAGCGAAGGGATCGGCGTCTCGTGGCCGAACCGCTGCACGTACATCTGATCGAACGAGGTCCCGACCCGAACGTCGGACCCCTCGGTCTGCTTGGGATGGGCCTGCGTGAGGAAGACCGCGCTGGTGCGGAAGTGGTCTCCGCCGATCTCCGAGGGCGCGTGCGCGTCGGCCATTCTGGCATCGGTGTCGCTCACGATCGTCAGGTACTTCCTGAACGGTTCCAGCGGACGCAGGCTGCTGGGCGTCAGGTCGAAGTCGCGACCGGTCTCGGCCGGCGACCAGAGGTTCTGCGTGCGCCCCCAGTCGTTGCAGCCGGCGGCGCCGTGAACCTGCTCGATGCAAACCAGTCGCGTTCGGCTGGCCGCTCTGCCGGCCTCGGTCGCAGCCCACGTGCGCCCGGCCGGAATCATGGCGTCGAGCAGGGGCAGGCTGATGGCGGCGCTGGCGCCCCTCAGCATCGATCGCCGCGAAATGTGCTTGCCAGTCAGGTATTTCATCGGTTCGGACCTCGCCTGTGGGTGGATTGCGTGCGTAAAGGGGTCAGAATTCGGCTTGCTCCTCGGTCGCCGTGCCGACGCGCGCCATGCGGAACGGCATGCTGTTCACGACGCCCAGGATGAAGCTTGATACGCGATAGTCGTGCGCCGCCGCCTCCTGGCTGATCTTCCGGATCGTCGGCATGTCGTAGTACTCCACGCGCCGGCCCAGCGCGTAGGCCATCATGTTCTCGGCAAAGGTGCTCACAACGACGGGGGAAAGGTCGAGGAGAGCGTCGCGAAGGTTGGCCGGGCCCCGCAGCTCGGTGCCGTCGTACATGACGTCGACCGGGTCGACCGGGTTGCCCTCGTCGCGGATCCGCCAGCCGCCCGTGACGTCGAAGTTCTCGAGCGCCACTCCGATCGGGTCGATCACGTTGTGGCAGGAACTGCACGCCGGGTTCGCCCGGTGCTCCTCCATGCGCTCCCTGACCGTGAGGAAGCGCCCCTCGTCCGCCGCGGCGGTCTCCTCGAAGGCGGGAATGTCGGGCGGGGGGGGCGGCGGGGGCGCGCCCAGCAGGACTTCGAGCACCCATTTGCCCCGCAGGACCGGCGAAGTGCGGTCGGGGTGCGAGGTCAGCGTGAGCACGCTGCCCTGCCCAAGAAGGCCGCGCCGATGCTCGGTCGGATACGTGACCCTCTCGAACTCGGGCCCCAGCACGCCGGTGATCCCGTAGTGCCTGGCCAGCCGTTCGTTGACGAAGGTGTAGTCCGCGGTAAGCAGCTCCAGGACGGGTCGATCCTCCCTGACCAGATGCGAGAAGAACAGCTCGGTCTCCCGCACCATCGCGTCGGCCAGGGTCTGGTCGAAGTAGGGGAAGGTGAGCGCGTCCGGGTGGATGTCCTCGATGTCCTGCAGCCGGAGCCACTGCGATGCGAAGCGCGTGGCCAGCGCCTCGGCGCGCGGATCGGCGAGCATGCGCCGGGCCTGTCGATCCAGCTCGTCGGGTTCGGAGAGCGACCCGTCGCGGGCCGCCGCCAGAAGCTCGTCGTCGGGGGGCGCGCCCCAGAGGAAGAACGAGAGGCGCGACGCGAGATCGAAGTCGTCGATTACGTACATGCCGTCGGGCCCGACTTCGGAGGGGGGCTGTTCGATGCGGAAGATGAAGTGCGGACTCGCCAGGATCGCCTGCAGCGCCGTGCGCACGCCCTTTTCGAAGCCGCCGTCGGACGCGCCCTGCTCGTAGAAGCTCATCAGACCGTCGATGTCGCGGTCGACCGCGGGCCGCCGATAGGCCCGGGTGGCGAGGCGAGCGATGATCTCGCGGGCGCAGGGCCCTTCCTCTTCGGGCGACGTGGGCCGACAGGTGAAGACCGCCTGTCGCGCGGGCGTGTCCGAGACGCCCGTGACGCCGAACGGGCCCAGAACGGTGAGCCGCTGCAGGTGCTGCTGGGTCGTCACGCCGAGGCCGATCCCGATCTGCCCGTCGGCCAGCGTATGGTCGATGGGTCGGATCAAGTCGTCCACCACCCCCTCGAACTGGCGGATGAACGCGACCGAAACGCGCTTCTGGCCCGCCGTGACGTAGATCGAGTCGGTCCGAATGTTGAGGCCCGTGGGTTCGGACTCGGACATCCACCGGTCGATCGTCAGCAGCGCCACCCTGGCTCCGTCGATCGAGACCTCGATCTGCTCGGTTCCGAATGTGCGGCCGAAGACCTCGCCCTCGACGGCGGCGTAGGGCATGATGTGGAATACGTAGGTGCCGTCGGCGGGGAAGTTGTGGAGGACTGAAAGCCCGCCCCTCGTGCCTATGGGCGCGCCCTCCACGCGTTCCTTCTGCGAAGCCACGCGGGGAACCCGGTAGATGGTCGAGGCGGTCTCGACGTCCGGGTCGCCGAGCGCGGACCGGCTGATCTGGCCCGCCGCCCTCAGGTAGCCCTCCACCACGGTGGCCGAGGGCATCTGGACATCGGCGATGTTGTCGAAGTTCGCGCTCTTCGTGTCGAGCGGAAGGAAGGGGCTCACGTCGATGTCCATGCCCAGCAGGTCCTTCACGGCCCGCGCGTACTCGGCGCGGTTAAGGCGCTGGAAGACGCGCTTGCCGGGATTGGGGTCCTGGGCGGCGAGCTCGTCCATGGTGGTCTCGAGCTCGGTCGCCATCGCGGCGATCGTCTCGGGCTCGGGGCGGCGCATCCCGCGCGGGGGCATCATTCCAGCCCTGAGCTTGCGGATCATCTTCTCGACGGTCGGGCCGCGCTCGGCGGCTTCGGCGATGTCGAACCCTTCGAGAGAGAGGCCGCCCACCTGGCGCCGCTCGCTGTGGCAGCGCACGCAGTATTCGGCGACGATCTCGTTCGCGACCTCGGCCTCGGCGCTTGGGGCGTCTGTGGCGTGAAGGGCGGTCTGGACCGCGGGCGAGGTCGACCATTGCGGGCCAGGCGACCCCACGACCAGATGCCGCTCCCCGGCATGAGTGGCCACGGTCAGCCCCAGGGCGCCCGTGGCAAGCAGCGCAAGCGTGTACTTGTTCATGGCTTCCAAGGTACGGTGGCGGGCGGGCGTTCGGCCAGCGGACACGGACGCGGAACAGCTCCGACCCTTGTCCCGGCGCACCGTGATCCGCTACATCTGAAGGTAGCAAAACACGGTGCACATGGGGAATACCACGGCAAATGAGCGCGCGCAAGTCACCAACGGTGCCGATGCTTCGAAGGGTCGCTCTCCTGGCGGGCCCATGCCTGGGGGTTGCGGGGGCTGTGGCGGTTGCGGGGGGCGGGGCCGACCTGGAGGCGCAGCAGGCGAACACCGTGACGATCACCGGGCACATCCGCGACCTGGACACCGGATCCAATCTGGAGGGCGCCGTCCTCGAACTGTCGGGCCTCGTGCATCGCCATGTGACAGGTGCGGACGGCAGGGCCACGTTTTCCGCGCCCACCGGCAACTACACGCTCACCATCCGAAGGGCAGGCTACGTCACGCTGCGGGGCGGCTTTCGGGTGATCCGTCCCGGCGACTTCAGCCTGTCCATGCGAAAGGGGGAGGCCGGAGACCAGCTTGCCGCACCCGCGCGGCTCCTGGTCAGGGTCGTGGATGCGGCCTCGGGGGCGCCGGTCGAGGGCGCGGCGGTCTCGGTCCTCGATGGGCGGCGGGGGTTCACCGACGCCGGCGGACGCGCGACGTTCGGGGGCCTTCAGTCCGACCTGACGACGCTGACGGTGGAACGCATCGGCTACGCGACGCGCGAGGAGCCGATCGCGCTGCACCCGGACCAGACCACCGTGGCCGAGGTGGCGATGACCGTCGAGGCGGTGGCGCTGCGGCCCATCACGGTCGAGGTGCGGTCGCGCTTTCTGGAGGCGCGGGGCTTCTACCGCCGCCTCGACGACGGAATCATGACGCGCCTCCTTACGCGGCAGACGATCGAAGAGCGTGGATCGCCACGAATCTCCGACGCGTTCGCGCGGGTGCCGGGCCTCCGGATCAACCGGCCTTCGACGGATCGGGCGTTCCTCCAGGCGAGGGACTGCGAGCTCGCGATCTTCGTCGACGGCGTCGAGTGGAGCGTGGACATCGAGGGGACGGTCAACATCGACCACATCCCCCCGGAATGGGTCGAGGTGGCCGAAGTCTACTGGGGCTCGCGGACGCCCCCGGAGTTCCGGGGCAAGTTCAACGGCGGCTGCGGGTCCGCGGTCATCTGGACACGGCAGGCGGTGGGCAGCGCCTCGCCCGCGCCCCGCGGCAGGGGCTGACACCCGCGCGCAGCGGCTAGAGGTGGCTTCGCAGCGTCCGTACGCCGGCATGTCGGAGGCTGACCCGCGCCCCGCGGTCCAGGCTGGCGCCCGTTCCTCCGGGATGCAGCCGCCCCAACGCCCGCCGAGGCCGACCCCCGCCCCCCGGACCGGGGTGTTAGCTTAGCGGTCCGCCTTGGCGCAACCCCACCAATTCTGGAGCGATCACCTTGGGTCACATTCAAGTCGGAAACGAAGCGCCGGACTTCTCGCTGCTCGAAGCACTGGGCAAGGATCCCGTGACTCTTGCGGAGCATCGCGGCGAGCCGGTCGTGCTGATGTTCGTGCCGCTCGCGTTCAGCGGCACGTGCACCGAGGAGCTCTGCCACGTGGGCGAGAACTGGAGGCAATGGGGCGCGCTGGGGGCGCGGGTGTACGCGATCAGCATCGACTCGCCCTTCTCGAACCAGCAGTGGCGCAAGGAAATGGACGTACCGTTCCCCATCCTTTCCGACTTCAACAAGCAGGCCGCAAGCGCATTCGGAGTCCTGCAGGAGGACTTCTTCGGGCTGCACGGCGTCGCAAAGCGGTCGGTTTTCGTGGTGGACGGCGAGGGCCGTGTCGCGTACGCCTGGGTGAGCGACAACCCGGGCGTGCTTCCGCCCTTCGACGAGGTCGTCGGGGCGGTCCGGTCCCTGGCCTAGAGGCGCCCGCCGTGTTGCGCCTGCTATCGGGGGTCCGCGGCACAAGGCACCGCCGCATTCGGGCCGGGGCTGGCCACGGGCTTCTGGCCTGGTGCTTCGCGTTGCTGGCTGCGGCGGCCCCGGCGCTCGAGGTCTCGGGTCAGGCTGGAGCGGGCGTCGCCTTCGCCGGCCGGGTGATCGACACCTACTGGGGCGAACCGGTGGAGGGCGCCGTCGTGCGGCTCGCCGAGACGCTGCGCGCCGATGGTTCGCGGATCGTGGGGATCACCGGCGCCGACGGCCGCTTCGAGATTGCGGGCGTGCCGCCGGGGCCGAGTCTCGTGTCGGTTGCGCGGATCGGCTATGCGGAGCTTCATCAGGTGCTGGACATTCGCGAGGGACAGTTCACGGAGGTCGTCCTGATCCCCAAGCCCGTGGTTCTGGAGGGGCTGGAGGTCTATGTGGACAGACTGGAGACCCGGTTGCGGGAGCTTCCGTACGTGACCAACACCTGGGGCGAGCCCCAACTCAAGGCGGCGCCCGACTTGAACGTGGCCGAATACCTCCACAGCCAGCCTGCGTTCGAGTTCGTGCCGTGCTTCGAGGACAACTCCGGCACCAGCATCTTCGGCCAGCGCCTGAACTGCATTCGCACCCGCGGCACCATGGCGCAGCGTCCCCGGATCTACATCGACGACGCGCCGGCCTTCGGTGGCGTCGAGGAACTGGCTTCGCTGCCGACAACCGCGATCTACCGCGTCGAGGTCATCCGGGGATGCGGGCAGATTCGGGTGTACACCAACGCCTACGTCGAGGGAACGGCGGTCCGGCAGCGCCCGCTGCTCCCGATCATCTGCTGACCGGGCGCGACAAGGCAGGCGCCGGGCCCAGCGCCGCCGCGTCCCCCGAGCGCGCGAAGCGCACCGCCGCCCGCCCGGCAACGATCCATCACTGGTCGTCCGGCTGAGGCGTCTTCCTCATGAGCTTGGTCCGGGCCCGCCGCTTCTTGCCCTCGAGACGCCGCTGGCGTTCGGCCCGCGGGACCGCCGTGGGAATGCGCGGCTTCTCGACGCGCGCGCGCCTGTCGAGCTCCTCGCGCAGCCTGCGCAGCGCCTCCCTCCGGTTGCGGTGCTGCGACCGGTGCCGGCGCGAGACGACGACGACGCCCGTCGGCAAGTGCGTCAGCCGGATCCCCGATTCGACCTTGTTCTGGTGCTGTCCGCCCGGGCCGCCCGAGTGAAAGGTGTCCACGCGGCAGTGACGGAGCAGGTCGGCGTCGCCTCGCTCTGGCGGCGGGTCGTCCCGCCCGGGATTGGCCGGTCGCGCGGGGGCTTTTCCAATGGGCGTATTGTCCATAGACTCAAGCTACTCGATAACCAGTTCAGACGAGTGAGATGATCCTAGATCAGTCCGATCAGAATCCCGGTCTGCGGTTCCTGATCACGCTCGCCGCAGCCTTCATTCTGACCCAGGGCCTGCGTTTTGCGGCCCCCATACTCCTGCCGATCGCGCTGGCGGGCTTCCTGGCGGTCATTTGCCTGCCGCTGGTCTTCTGGCTGGCCCGGAAGCGCGTGCCGCTGAACTTGGCCATTCTGGCAACGGTGCTTGCGGCGGCCGGGGTGTTCGGCCTCCTCATTCTGGTGGGCAGCCAGCAGCTGCAGGCGCTTCAGACCCAGGTGCTGCTCCAGATCGACGCCGTCAGACCCCACCTGGATTCGCTGGTCCAGCAGATCGAGGCGTGGGTGCCCTTCATCGGCGAAGGCGAGCTGCAAGAGGCGCTTCTCGGGTTGCTGAACGTGGCGACCCTGACGACGCTGGCCACGGGAGCGACCACCTGGGCGCTGTCATTCGTTTCCAGCACCTTCCTGGTATTCCTGATCCTCGTCTTCGCGCTGAGCGAGGCTGCGGTGCTTCCGCGAAAGCTGAGCGCAATCTCCGGCGACGCGCTCGGTTCGGACCGGCGCCATCTCAAGATCGTCGACGAAGTCCAGGGCTATCTCGTCATCAAGACCGTGGTCAGCCTGTGCACCGGCTTCCTGCTTGGGCTGTGGACGTGGGTCATGGGACTGGACCTGCCGGTGCTCTTTGGACTGATCGCCTTCATCCTCAACTATGTGCCGACGATAGGGTCGATCATCGCCGCCCTGCCGGCGGTGGCGCTAGCGCTGGTGCAGGTGGATCCCGTGACGGCGTCGTTCGTGGGAATCGACATCCAGGGGGCGGCGGTCATGGTGCTTGGGTACCTAGCGGTCAACATCGTGCTGGGCAACTGGCTCGAGCCCATGCTTCTGGGGCGGCGGCTGGGCATGTCGACGCTGGTCGTCATTCTGTCGCTGGTGTTCTGGGGGTGGCTCTGGGGGCCCGTTGGAGCGCTGCTTTCGGTGCCGCTCACCATGGTGGTGAAGATCATGCTCGAGAACACCAAGGACCTGCGCTGGATCGCGGTGCTGATCGACAAGACCCCCCCCGAGACCCAGTCCGAGCCCGCGGGCGACCCCGCATGAAGGCGGGAGGACGACCCCGCATGAAGCTGCCGGCGCTAGACGGCTTCCCGGACAACGCCCGCGTCTGGATCTTCGGCGCGGAGCGGGAGCTCGACGGCGTCGAGACGGCGGCGCTGCTCGAGGCCGTCGACGAATTCATCTCCGGGTGGGCCGCCCACGGTGCGCGTCTGCGGGCGGGACGCGCCTGGCGCTACGGGAGATTCCTGATCGTAGGCGCCGACGTGAGCGCCACCGCGCCCTCAGGCTGCTCGATCGACGCTCTGGCCCATGTACTCAAGGAGGTGGAAGGGCGGCTCGGCGTGCGCCTTCTCGGCAACGAAGCCGTCTGGTACAGGGACGAACAGGCGCGCATCCGGAAGGCATCGCGACCTGAGTTCCGGGCTCTCGCCCAATCGGGAGCGGTGACGCCGGAATCGGTCGTCTTCGACAACTCGATCACCGTGCTGGCGCACCTGCGCGGCGGGCGCTGGGAGGGCCCCGCCGGCGAGCGCTGGCACGCGGCCTTCTTCGACGCCTGACCTGCGCGCGCTCGCCCCCAAGTTGCCGCACAGGGAAGCCCACAAGAGAGGGGAGCCGACGGCACCAGCCCGCCGGCTCCCCTCTCTTCGGATTGTGGCGTCGTTCCGGAGGCTAGGCCATCGCCCCCGTGCGGACCACGTTCTCCGCAGCGGGCCCTTTCGGCCCGTCCACCATGTCGAACTCGACCTGGTCTCCCTCGGTGAGGCTTCGGAAGCCATCCCCCTCGATCGAGGAGTAGTGGACGAAACAGTCCCTCTCCCCGGCCTCCGGGCTGATGAATCCGAATCCCTTGGCGTCGTTGAACCACTTCACGGTCCCCGTGGTCCGCATCCTCTGCTCCTTCTGGGCAACTGTAGACTTCTCCGGCGCATCCCGCCGGACTCACGCGAACAGACTACCGGGATGGAGCCCGTTCGTCAATACCAGCGGCGGACAGCGTGCGGGCATGGCGCGTTGCAGGCGGGCAGTTCGTGGACAACCCACGGCGCCTGGGCGAGGGGGCGACGGGCCCGGCGAGCAAGTGGACGTTCAACGAAAGGGCCGGGCCGCGTGTCGTCCAATTCTGGTGTCGGAACGCATATATCATAGGAAATCAGTGGAGGTTTCATGCATGGATTGGCGGGGGGAGAGTCGGCGGGTGGAGAATTGGCGGGTGGGGCGCTGGCGAGGACAGGCCGCTTAGTGAGGCGAACGGCGGTCGTGCTGGCGCTGGCGGCGCTGGCGGGCGCATTCGGCCCGGCGGGCGCCCAGCAACCTTCGGCTGTGGATGCGCTGGACGCGGGCCCAGTCCTGCTGAGCACGGTGGCCCGGCTGGCCGTCGACCGAAATCGAGACGTGCTCGACGCGCGCTACGCGCTCGACGTCGCCCGGGGACAGGTCACCGAGGCCTGGGCCGATGTCTACCCCAGCCTGAGTCTGTCCTCGTCCTACACGCGCAACGTCTCGCCGCAGGTCAGCTTCCTCCCGGCGCAGATCTTCGATCCGTCGGCGTCGCAGGGCGACTTCATTCCTGTGCAGTTTGGGGCCGACAACCTCTGGAACCTCTCGGTGAACGCCGAGCAGTCCATCTTCGATCCCCGCGTGGTGGTGGGCGTGGGCGCCGCGTCGCGGTTCCGCGGGCTCCAGGAAGAGGCCCTGCGCGGCAGGAGCCAGCAGGTGGTGACGCGGGTTCGCATCGCCGTCTACGACCTTCTCCTCGCCCAGGAAGAGGTCCGGCTGACGGAGAACTCGATCGAGCGCGTCAGGGAGTCTCTCGCAGAGACGCGCGCAATGCAGGAGGTCGGCCTGGCGGAGTACTACGACGTGCTGCGGCTCGAAGTGGAGCTCGCCAATCTGGAGCCGAATCTGAGGCGCGCGGAGAATCAGCGCAGCGCCGTGCGGAGGACGATCGCATCGGAGATGGCGCTTTCCCCGGAAACGCGGTTCGACGTGGCCGGAGAGCTGGCCCGCATGGATCTGGACAGGTTCGACGCCAATTCGCCCGCGAACCAGGACATTCTTGCGTTCGTCGGCGTGGAGGTGGACGAGGGCATCGACGTCATGGAGTTCGTGAGCGGGGGCGCCCTGCGTCGTTCGGACATCCGCCAGCTCGAGATCACCGAGAGCCTCAGACAGACGGAAGTGCGGATCGAACAGGTGGACTATCTTCCCAGCGTGTCGGCCTTCGGGACGTACGGGCTGGCTGCACAGCAGAACGGAATGCCCGACTTCTTCGGGACGGACCTGCAGCGCGGCTCGACCAAGCAGGTCGGGCTCCGCGTGAGCTTCCCCATCTTCTCCGGGTTCCGGCGCGAGGCGAGGATTGAACAGCGCGAATCGGCCCTGCGGCAGGCGCGCACGCAGACCGAAATCGCCATGGACCAGGCCGAGATGCAGCTTCGCAATCTGGTCGATCAGGTGCACGAGGGCCGGGCCAGGGCGGGTGCGCAGCGCCTTGCGGTGACCCAGGCCGAGCGCGGATACGAGATTGCCAGCGCGCAGTACCGCGAGGGGCTTGCGAGCCAGCTGGAGTTGACCGATGCCGAGGTGGCGCTTCGACAGAGCGAGTTCAACTACGCTCAGGCGGTTTATGATTACTTGGCCGCTCGCGCCAGACTCGACGAGGCGGCCGGACAGGTTCCGATCGTCGACGTGGAGCGGTGGGGGAGCGGGGAAGTGGCCGCGCGCTAGACGAGCGGGTGCGGATGATGAACGAGAATTTCGAGTGCTTGAGAGGTGATGTGAACAAGATCTGTAAGCAGCGTGCGAGCAACTCGCGCGCGAAGATGGTGCATGCGCGACTGCTTGCGACCGCGGTGCTTGCGGCCGGTTGGTCGGCGGCCTGCGGCAGTGCGGGTGGCGAGCCCTCTCCCGAGAGTGCGGACCCGGGATACATGCGGGTGGTGAACGTCGAGGTGGACCGGCTGGAACCGCGCGGCTTCACGCGCGTGATCCGCCTTCCCGGAGTGGCGTGGGCCATGAGAGACGTGATGGTGTCCGCCGAAGAGGCCGGGGTGGTGCGCCGGGTCGTTCGGGACAAGGGGCGCAGCGTGCGCGCCGGGCAGGCGATCCTGCAGTTCGACGATGCGATTCTGCGCGCGCAGGTGGAGGCCGCGACGGCGCAGGCCGAGTACGCGCGCGAGGTTTGGGAGCGCAGGCAGAGGCTCTACGAGCAGGACAGCATCGGTTCGGAGCTCAGCTACCACGAAGCCCGGTACAACGCGGAACAGGCGCGCGGCAGTCTCGCGGCTCTCGAAGAAAGGCTCGCGCGAACGACCGTCAGGGCGCCGATCAGCGGCGTCCTGGACGACAGGCTCGTCGAGGTCGGCGCGATGGTCTCGCCGGGCACGCCGGTCGCGCGCATCGTCCAGACCGACACGATCAGGATCATGGCCGGGGCGCCGGAGCGACACGCCCTGGCGCTGCCCGTCGGGGCGCTGGCTTCGGTTTCGTTCGATGCGCTCGGCGACGAGGCCTTCGAGGGAACGATCGGCTATGTGGGCGCCGTGGTGGATTCCGAGAGCCGCACCTTCCCCATAGAGCTCAACCTCCTCAACCCGGGCGAACTGATCAAGCCGGGGATGATCGCCGAGATTTCGGTGGTCCAGGAGGAGATTGCGGACGCGATCGTCGTGCCGCAGCAGGCGCTGGTGGCCATGGAGACCGGGCATGTGGCCTTCGTGGTCGAGGGCGAGGGCGACGAGGCCCGTGCGGTCGCCCGTCCGGTCACCGTGGCGGTCAGTCAGGGGAACGATCTGGTCCTTGAGTCGGGGCTGTACGCAGGAGACCTGCTGGTGGTTGTGGGGCAGCAGGGTCTGACCGACGGCGACAGAGTCCGAGTGGTTCCAGGCGCGCTCGACGCGCGGAGGGGGCGGTAATGGCCAACCTGTCAAGCGGGGGAGGCCCGCCCGAAAGCCGCGGCAGGGGCCCCTTCAAGGAGTTCCTGCCGACATCCTTCGCCGTCGACCACGCGACGTCGGTGATCGTGCTCTTCGTGTTCGTCACGATCGGCGGACTCCTTGCCTACCGCGCCATTCCCAAGGAGTCCTTCCCCGAGACCGAGATCCCGACGATCGCGGTCAACACGGTCTATCCCGGTGTGTCGCCGGCGGACGTGGAGACGCTCGTCACGCGCAAGGTCGAGGAGGAGCTGAACTCGATCTCGGACGTCAAGGAGCTGACCTCGACCTCGGTCGAAGGGTATTCCAGCGTCGTCGTCGAGTTCGAGTCGTCGGTGGACATGAACGAGGCGCTGCAGCAGGTGCGCGAGAAGGTGGACCTGGCCCGGCCCGAGCTTCCCGGCGACGCCGAAGACCCGATGATCGTCGAGTTCTCGATGGCCGACGCGCCTGTCATGCAGGTGAACCTCTCGGGCGGCTACGGACTCGTGCGCCTGAAGGAGCTGGGCGAGGATCTGCAGGAGCGCATCGAATCCATTCCCGCGGTGCTCAGGGTGGGGCTGCGCGGGGGGCTGGAGCGCGAGGTCAAGGTCGATGTGGACCTGGCCCGAATGCAGTACTACAACGTCTCGTTCGACGACGTGCTGAGCGCGATCCGGCAGGAGAACGTCAACGTGCCGGGCGGTTCCATCGACGTGAACGGCGTCAAGTACCTGGTGCGCGTGGACGGCGAGTTCGACGACCCGTCGATCGTCGGCGACCTGGTGGTCACCACGGTCGAGGACCGACCCGTCTACGTCAGGGACGTCGCCCACGTGGAGTTCGGCTTCACGGAGCGGGAATCCTACGCCTGGCTCGACGATCAGCCGGTGGTGACGCTGGACGTGGTGAAGCGTTCGGGCCAGAACATCATCGCGACCGCGGCGGCGGTCCGGGCCGAAATCGAAGCCATGCGCCCGCTCTTCCCCGCCTCCACGGTCGTGTCCATCACCTCCGACATGTCCGACGACATCGGCGAGATGGTGAACAGCCTGCAGAACAACATCATCTCGGGCCTCGTGCTCATCGTCGGCATCCTTCTGTTCGTGCTCGGCCTGCGCACGTCGATATTCGTCGCGCTCTCGATCCCCACCTCGATGTTCCTGTCCTTCATCGTCATCGGCCTGCTCGGCGTGTCCATGAACATGGTGGTGCTCTTCTCGCTGATCCTGGCGCTGGGGATGCTGGTGGACAACGCGATCGTGATCGTCGAGAACATCTACCGATTCCTGGAAGAGGGCTGGGACCGCAAGTCGGCGTGCAAGAAGGCCACGGGCGAGGTGGCCGTCCCGGTGATCGCCGCGACCGCCACGACCCTTGCCGCCTTCACGCCGCTGCTCTTCTGGCCGGGCATGGCGGGCGACTTCATGAGCTACCTGCCGCTCACGCTGATCATCACCCTCAGCAGCTCGCTGTTCGTCGCGCTGGTGATCGTGCCCACGCTCTGCTCCATCTTCCTGACCCGGGAAGGGGGGCGCCCCCGCCGCCTCAACCGCAACTCGCGCTTGGCGGTCTGGGTCCTCGGCATCGCGGCCCTCGGGCTGATTGCGCTCTCGAATCCCCTCACTGCGGCGCTCTTCGTGGGGGTCGGCGCGGCCGTCTGGCTGCTCCACTCGTTCGTGCTGGACCGCATGAGCCGCATCTTCATGTCCAGGGGCATGCCCCGGCTGGTCGGCTGGTACGAACGCCGTCTTCGCTGGTCGCTCAACCACCGTCCGACCATCCTCCTCGCTTCGGCGGCGGCGCTCGTCGGATCGGTTCTTCTCTACGGCATGTTCGCAGCACCGGTCGAGTACTTCCCCGAGGACATCCCGCCGGGCGTGCTGTACGTCTCGGTGGCCGCTCCGGTGGGAACGTCGGCCGAGGTCACCAACAGCTATGCCCGGCGACTCAAGAGCGAGGTCGAGGAGCTGGCCGGCGTCCGCGACGCCGAGACCATCGTCACCACGGTCGGCTCCACCGGCGGCGGCGGCCCCATGGAGGGAGGTGGCCCGTCGGGTCCCGAAGCGGGACGCGTGACCCTGAGCATGGCCGACTACCAGGAACGCCGGTACGACGTCTTCGCGACGCTCGCCGAGATGCAGGAGACCGTTGGAACCGCGCTCGCCGGGGCCGAGGTGCGGGTCGACAAGGTTACCGAAGGGCCTCCGTCGGGGCCGCCGATCAACATCGAGGTTTCGGGAGAGGACCCGGAGCTCCTGAAGGGGCTGGCCGCCGAGGTCGTCGATCTCATCGAGGGATCGTCGGTCTACCCCCGGCTGGTGGGCCTCGAGAGCGACATGGAGGATGCCAGACCCGAGCTGCGCGTCGTGGTCGACCGCGAGAGGGCCAGCCTGTACGGCCTCTCGACGAACGATGTGGGATTCCTGGTGCGCGGGGCGATCAACGGACTCGAAGCGGCCAAGTACCGCACGGGCAACGACGAGTACGACATCGTCGTGCGGCTGCGCGAGGAGGACCGTCGCGACCTGACGTCGCTGGCCCAGCTCACGGTGTTCTCCGAGGGGCGGCAGGTTCCGCTTCCGTCCGTCGCCGAGTGGTCCGTGGACCGGGGCTACAGCTCGATTCAGCGCAAGGACATGGATCGGATGGCGACGGTGAGCGCGGAGGTCGCCGCAGGCTACAACAGCAACGCGGTGCGCCAGGAGGTGGCAGCGGTCCTCGCCGACTTCACGGCGGCGCTTCCTCCCGGCTATTCGCTCTCGTTCACCGGAGAGCAGGAGGAGCAGCAGGAGGCGATGGCGTTCCTGACCGGCGCCTTCCTCGCGGCCCTCATGCTGATCGCCCTCATTCTCGTGACTCAGTTCAACTCGGTGGTCAAGCCGCTCATCATTCTCTCGTCGGTGATCATGTCCACGACCGGCGTGCTGATCGGGCTGATGGTCTTCGAGATGCCCTTCGTCATCATCATGACCGGCGTGGGGGTGATCTCGCTGGCCGGAATCGTCGTCAACAACGCCATCGTGCTGATCGACTACATCGACGTGCTTCGCAAGCGCGACGGGCTGGACGCCCGCGAAGCGCTCGTGCAGGGCGGCAAGACGCGCCTGCGCCCGGTTCTGCTCACCGCCATCACCACGGCTCTGGGGCTCGTTCCGCTGGCGATCGGGCTCAACTTCGACTTCTTCGGGTTCTTCGCCGGCCTCGCGCCCGACTTCTACTGGGGCGGGGAGCAGGCGGCCTGGTGGGGACCGATGGCCGTCGCGGTGATCGTCGGGATCATCTTCGCCACCTTCCTGACGCTGATTCTGGTTCCCGTGCTGTACAGCCTCGTGGACGACCTTGTCCGCTTCTTCCGTCGCACGGACGCCCGGAACGAGGCCGGGGACTCGCGCGCGGGCGCCACCGCCCCCATTCTGGTCCCGCCGCTGCCCGCCGGGCCCGAAGCGGAGCCCGAGGTGGCGGCGGCAGTGCGGAGCTGATGTTCCCGATGGCCGATGTTTCCACGTGCAATCCCGGGGGTGCGCAATCCGGGGCTGGAGGTGCTTGAAATGAAGAGCCGCGCTTCGAAGAGCCGTGCATCGTACGTGTCCGCAACGTTCCTTGTCGCCCTGGCGCTGGCCGCATGCGGCGGTACGGCCGGCGACGCGCCAGGCGTCGACGCCGTTCGGGGCGTTGTCTCCTCGGGGTCGGGCATGGTGGTGTCGGCCTACCCCGACGCCAGCGAGGCGGGGGCCGAAGTCCTGAGATCGGGCGGCAACGCCGTCGACGCGGCGATCGCCACCGGGCTGGCGCTGGCCGTGACGCATCCAGCGGCGGGCAACATCGGCGGAGGGGGGTTCATGGTGATCCGCTTCCCCGACGGCCGTGCCACCGCGATCGACTTCCGCGAGAAGGCGCCGCTCAGGGCGCACCCGGAGATGTTCGTCGGGGACGACGGCGAGTACTCGTACCAGATCCACCACCGCAGCCATCTTGCGGTGGGCGTGCCCGGCACGGTGGCGGGGTTCGCCCTTGCGCACGAACGGTACGGAAGCGCCGAGTGGCGGGCCCTGGTGGACCCGGCCGTGACCCTGGCCCGCGACGGCTTCGTGGTGAGCGACCGCCTGGCCGGTTCGCTGTCGGGGCGGCTCGACGCGTTTCGCGACTATCCGGCGACTCTGGCCCAGTTCTCGAAGGAAGGAACGCCATACGAGCCGGGCGAGGTGCTGGTGCAGTCCGACCTGGCGGGCACGCTGGAGCGGATTGCCGCAGAGGGCCGGGACGGATTCTACACGGGCGTGACCGCGCGCCTGCTGGCCGAAGAAATGGAGCGCGGCGGAGGCTGGATCACCGAGCAGGACCTCGCCCGCTACCAGGCCGTCGAGCGCGAGCCCGTTCTGGGCGCCTACCGCGGCTACGACATCATCAGCATGCCGCCGCCGTCTTCGGGGGGCACGGCGCTCGTGCAGATGCTGAACGTGCTCGAGGGCTTCGATGTCGCGGCAATGGGCGCGGGAAGCCCCGAGCTGGCGCACCATCTGGCCGAATCGATGCGGCGCGCCTTCCGTGACCGGGCGACCTTCCTCGCCGATTCCGACTTCGCCGACGTCCCCGTCGAGCGCCTGACCAGCAAGGAGTACGCCGCCGAGATTCGCGCGACCATCGAGGCCGGCGCGGCCAGCGCCTCGAGCCCGGGCGACGTCGAAGCCGCGCCGGGGTGGGAGAGCAGCGAAACGACGCATTATTCGGTCGTGGACGCGGACGGGATGGCCGTGTCGGTGACCTACACCCTCGAGGGTGGCTACGGGTCGTACATTACCGTGCCGGGCGCGGGATTCCTCCTCAACAACGAGATGGGGGACTTCAACGGCCGCCCCGGCCTGACCGACGAGAACGGCCTGATCGGGACCGAGGCCAACCTGGCGCGCCCCGAACAGCGCATGCTCTCGTCGATGACCCCGACGATCGTCGCGCGCGACGGCGAACTGGTTGCGGTGATCGGCAGCCCGGGCGGACGCACGATCATCAACACGGTGCTCCAGCTCGTGGTGAACCTGGTGGACTTCGGCGAATCGCCCGAGGGGGTCGTGGCCGCCAGGCGGCTGCATCACCAATGGCTCCCCGACAGGGTCCGCCTGGAAGAGGGCTTCATGTCGGAAGAGGACGCGGCCGTGCTCGAGGCCATGGGCCACGAGGTGGGCTGGAGCAGGGGGCAGGGAATCGCCCACTGCATCTTCGTCGACGACGCCACCGGCCAGCTGGTCGGCGTGCCCGATCCGCGGGACTCGGACGGCGCCTCGGCGACCTACTGACCGCAGGCGCGTTGCGCGGGGCTTGGGGCCCGGCCCGCCGGACGGCCAACCGGGGTCCGCCAAGCGTCAGCTCAGCCAGGCCCAGACGCTCACGCCAAGAAAGTTGCCCACCACGTAGCCGAAGACCCCGGTCAGCACGCCCGGAGTCACGAGGCCGTGCCACCCTCGCCCGGCGGCAAGCGCCGCAGCCGTCGGAGGGCCCAGCACGCACGCGTTGGACGCGGTCAGAATCTCGGCATAGCTGAAGCGGAAGATCTTCGCGCCCACCGCCGAGAAGACCACCTGCACGACGATCACGATGCCCGCGTAGGTGAGCAGCAGCGCCGCGGCGCCAAGCAGAGAGCGGACATCGGCCCCGGCGGCGTACACCACGAAGAAGACGTAGAGCAGGAGCATGCCCAGCTCCTGGTCGCCCTTCAGCTTGGCCAGAGCGCGGGGGAACAAGTTGGCGATCAGCACCGTCAGCGCGGTTGTGGCCAGGATCGCGTAGTTCGGCCGTCCCATCGCCGTCGCCAGCCACACCCCTGCGGCGCAGATGAGCAGGCTGAGCGCGATGGCCGCCGCCGCATGCAGGGACCATCCGCCCCGGCTCGAAGCGGCTGCATCCGCGTTGGGGCCGGCTTCGGCTTGGGCCGGGGCGGCTTCGAGGTGGGCCTGGGCGACGCTGGGGGCCGGGGTGACGCCCTGGGCCGGACTGTCGCCGGGAACCGGACCGGCGCCGCCCGGGCGCTCCAGCTCGGGCCCGCGGAGCGGAAGCCACCGGCGGATGGCCGCAACGGTGGGCAGCAGAGCGAGCACGAACAGGTAGGCGATCCCCGCCAGGCTCTCGGCGGCGAGCGCGGCGGTCGCCAGGCTGGGGTCTTCCATGCCAACGGCCTGCGAGACCGCCACGAAGTTCAGGCCGCCTCCGGTGTAGCCGCCGACGAGCATCCCGGCGTACTTGGCCGACTCGGGGACCTCGATCAGCCAGTGGGCGAGCACCGCTCCGGTCACGATGCCGACCGCCGCGAAGCCGAAGGCCGCCAGCGTCCTGCCGCCCTGGGCCAGAACCACCCGCAGATCGGACTTGAAGAGCAAGAGCGGGATCGCCATCAGGATGAAGTACTCGTTGATGAAGTCGTACGCAGGCGACGCGAAGGGCAGCACGCCGGTGTTCGAAAGGACCAGCCCGCCCAGCAGGGCCAGCAGCGCGGCCGAGAGCGTTCCAGCCCATGCGAACCTGGCTTCCAGGTGGATGCAGATGCCCACCACCGCGAAGAGAATCCCGGTCACGGCGAG
Source organism: Longimicrobiales bacterium (assembly GCA_965221535.1). Lineage (GTDB taxonomy): Bacteria > Gemmatimonadota > Gemmatimonadetes > Longimicrobiales > Gaopeijiaceae > Bin94. The sequence goes on from OZ244894.1 coordinate 1,810,545, forward strand.
AACACTGTCGGCGGAAACGAGCGAGTTCATCGCTCGTCCGCCGATGGCGCCGCCGCCGCGACGGCCTCCGGGTCCGACAGCAGCCGAGCCGCGAGCTCGCTCGCCTTTCGGGGATCGGCCTTGCCCTTGGTCCGCCTCATCACCGCGCCCACGAAGAAGCCGAGCAGGCCGCGCTGCCCGGCCCGGTACGCCGCCGCCTTATCGGGGTGGGCGCCGATCATCTCGCGCAGAATGGCCAGCAGCGCCGCCTCGTCGCCGATCTCCTCCAGGTCGAGTCGGCGGCGCACGTCCTCGAACCCTCCGCCTTCCCTGAGCAGCGCCGCCAGCACGGTGCGCCCCTGCCTGTGCGACAGATCCTCGTTGTCCACCGCCTCGACCAGGTCCGCCAGCGCCTGGGGCGCAAGCCGCGCGATGTCGCACCCCCCGTCGCTCCCCAGCAACCTTGTGAATTCGTTCACAAGCCAGGCCGCGATCGAATCGGCGCCCTCGGGATACTCCGACCGCGCCGCCAGGAAGAGCGCTCGCAGCTCGGGTGCCCGGGCCAGGTTCATCGACGCGGCCTCGCTGGCGCCCAGCGCGACCAGCTCCCTGAACCACCCCCGCTCCTCGTCGGTGCGCAGCGCATCCTCCAGCGGCCGCTGCCGCTCGGTCGCGCCGGTCGCGCCGGTCCCGCCGCCCACGGCCTCGCGCGCACGCGCAGCGCCAGCCCCGGCCACCCCCCCGTCCGCATCGACCCGCCCGCCGCGGCCGCGCGCCTTCCAGCCGTCGCGGAGCGTCGCGGTGCGGTTGAACACCAGCGCGCCCTCGCCGCAGTCCTCCGGATCGGCGAAGAAGTACCCCATCCGCTCGAACTGGAAGCGGGCGCCCGGCTGCGCGTCGGCAACACAGGGCTCGAGGAACGCGCCCGGCACGATCCGCTCCGACGCGGGGTTGAGCGCGCCGAGAAGGTCGTCGAGCGGGGGCTCCGCCACCGAGAAGAGCCGATCGTAGAGCCGAATCTCGGCCCGCGCCGCGCTCTCGGGCTCGACCCACTGGACCGCCCCCCGGGCCCTGCGCCCCCTCGGCGCCACGCCCCCCCTCGTCGAGGGATCCACCGTGCAGCGCAGCTCGACCACCTTCCCTTCGGCGTTCTTCACGACTTCGTTGCAGCGGATGACGTAGGCGTACTTCAGGCGCACTTCGCCGCCGGGCGCCAGGCGGCGGAAGCCGGGAGGCGGCGTCTCGCGGAAGTCGGCGCGATCGATGAACACCACGCGTCCGAACGGCAGTTCGCGCACCCCCTCGTTGCCCGCGCCGCCGGGGAAGCGCGGGGCCCGGAACGTCTCGCTTCGCTCTTCAGGGTAGTTGGTGAGCACCACCTTCAAGGGGTCGAGCACGCAGAAGGCGCGCGGGGCCTTGTCGTTCAGGTCGGCGCGTATGGCGAACTCCAGCTTGGCCATGTCGACTCGGGAGTGCGCCCGGGCCACGCCCACCATGTCGCACATTGCGCGAATCGCCTCGGGCGTGACCCCGCGCCGCCGCAGCCCCGCTAGCGTGGGCATGCGCGGATCGTCCCAACCGCGCACGTGGCCCCCCTCGACCAGGGGCCGCAGCTTGCTCTTGCTGGTGATCACATAGTCCAGCGCCAGCGGCGCGAACTCCGTCTGCTCGGGGCGCGGGCGCGGCGCGTCGACATGCTCGAGCAGCCAGTCGTAGATCTCGCGGTTGTTCTCGAACTCGAGCGTGCAGAGCGAATGGGTGACCCGCTCGAGCGAATCCGAAAGGCAGTGCGCGAAGTCGTACATCGGGTAGATCGGCCAGGCGTCTCCATGCCTGTAGTGACTGGCGTGGCGGATCCGGTAGAGGATCGGGTCGCGCATGACCATGTTGCGGTGGGCCATGTCGATCTTCGCGCGCAGCACATGGCTGCCGTCGGCGAACTCGCCCTCCCGCATCCGGCGAAACAGGTCGCGGTTCTCGCCGGGCGAGCGGTTCCTCCAGGGGCTGTCCCGCCCCGGACGCGTGACCGAACCCCTCCGCTCGCGGATCTCGTCCTCGTTCGACGAATCGACGTAGGCCAGCCCCTTGTCGATGAGCGTCAGCGCATACCCGTACAGCTGCTCGAAGTAGTCCGACGCGTGGTACAGGTGTTCGCCCCAGTCGAAGCCGAGCCAGCGGATGTCGCGCTTCATCGCCTCGACGAACTCGGCCTTCTCGGTGTCGGGGTTGGTGTCGTCGAGCCGGAGGTGGCAGCGGCCGCCCGGGTGTTCGGACGCGATGCCGAAGTTGAGACAGAGCGACTTGGCGTGCCCGATGTGGAGGAAGCCGTTCGGCTCCGGAGGGAACCGCGTCACGACGCGACCGTCGTACTTGCCTGTCTCCAGATCCCTGAGCACCATGGTCCGTATGAAGTCCATTCGCCGCCTTCCTGCCGTGGGGGTGACCGCGCGCGTTGCAAATCTGGCGCGACCCGCGCGCTGCTGGTAGGCTTCGAGCACGCGGGCGGCGCACGCAGGCGGCGCACCCATGCAACGCGGGCGGCACAGGCAAGCGGCACACCCGGGCGGCACTCGGGCCAACCAACGACAGGAGTCACGCAAGATGTCTCGCAGAGCGATCACGACCCTTTCCCTCTGGGCATGCGCCATCGCAGCGGCCGCCGCCCAGCCCCCCGACCTCCAGGCGCAGCGCACCCAGAAGCCCGTCCTGCACGGCAAGGACTGGATGGCGATCACGGGGAAGCCGCTCGGGGCGACCGCCGGGGCCATGATGTTCCTCAAGGGCGGCAACGCAGTCGACGCCGCCGCGGCCATGCTGGGCGCCACGGCAACCATGTGGGACGTGCTCGGCTGGGGGGGCGAGACCCAGGCGCTGATCTACAATCCCGAGACGGGGAGGGTCATCGGCGTCAACGCTCTGGGCGCCGCGCCGACAGGGGCCACGCCCGCATTCTTCCGCGAGCGCGGCATGGAGATCCCCCCCGAACACGGACCCCTCGCCGCGGTCACGCCGGGCACGCCGGGCGGACTCATGGTGATGATGGCCGAGTACGGACGGCTTAGCCTTGCCGACGTGCTCGAGCCCGCCATCGACATGGCGCGCGGCTACCCCATCGAGGCGCAGGCGGCCAACTCCATCGAGGGTCAGAAGGAACGCCTGGCCGAATGGCCGTACTCGAAGGCCGTCTTCCTGCCCCACTACGGCCAGGACCGCGCCGCGCCCTCGGCCGGCGAGATCTTCGTGCAGGAGGACCTTGCCGCCACGCTCGAGAAGCTGGTCGAGGCCGAAGCCGAGGCGCTGGCCTCGGGCGCGTCGCGCAAGGACGCGATCATGGCCGCCTACGACCGCTTCTACCGGGGCGACATCGCCCAGGAGTTCGTTCGCGGCTCGCAGGAGCAGGGCGGCCTGCACACGCTTGCCGACCTGGCCGACTGGCGGGTCCATCTGGAAGAGCCCGTCAGCACGTCGTACAAGGGCATCGACGTGTACAAGCTGACCACCTGGGTCCAGGGCCCGGTGCTCCTCCAGGCGCTGAACATTCTGGAAGAGCTCGACGTCGCCGACATGGGCTACAACTCCACCCGATACATCCACGCCGTCTACCAGGCCATGAACCTGGCCTTCGCCGACCGCGACTTCTACTACGGCGATCCGTACTACCCGCCCGACGAGCCCATCGAAGGACTGCTCTCGAAGGAGTACGCCGCCGCCCGCGCCGCCGAGATCGACTGGGATCGAAACAACCCCGGCGTCCTGCCCGGCGATCCCTATCCCTTCCAGGGAGGCGTCAACCCCTTCCTGCACCTGATCGACGGATGGAACGCCGACCCCGTCGCAACGCCCGACGAGGCGGACGCGGGCGCCCAAGCAGGCCTGAGCGGCGCAGCGACCATGAGCTACGAGGACGCGTTCTACGCCGGAACCACCTCGATCCAGGCGGCCGACGCCGACGGCTGGATCGTCTCCGTCACGCCCTCGGGCGGCTGGATCCCCGCGGTCATCGCCGGCCGCACGGGCGTCGGCATGAGCCAGCGCATGCAGAGCTTCGTCCTCGACGAGCGCGACGGCCCCTACAACGTGGTCGAGCCGGGCAAGCGCCCGCGCGCGACCCTCACCCCCTCGCTCGCGCTCAAGGACGGCGAACCCTACCTCTCGTTCGCGGTGCAGGGAGGCGACGGCCAGGACCAGAACCTGCTCCAGTTCTTCCTCAACGTCGTCGAGTTCGGCATGAACGTTCAGCAGGCGGCCGAAGCGGCCAACTTCAACAGCTACCAGATGCGGAGCTCGTTCGGCTCGCACGAGTCACAGCCCGGACGCATCCTGCTCCACGACGGCGTGCCCGAGTGGGTTCGCGCCGATCTGCGCGCCATGGGCTACGACCCCCGCTTCGCGCCGCGCACCTCGGGGCCCATCAACGCGATCTTCTTCGACTCGCAGACGGGAACCATGTGGGGCGGCTCGAGCAACCACGGCGAGGACTACGGCATCGCGTGGTGAACGGAGGGGGGGTTGGGAGGGGGGAGGAGAGCGACCCCGAACCGCACGGCCACCGCCTCGCGATCGAAGGCGACGGGCACCCGCCCGTCTCCGGGATCATGGTCGAGGCGGCAGACCCGGCGGCCCTCTTGGTGCTTGGCCACGGAGCCGGCGCCCCCATGACCCACCCGTTCATGGAGGCCCTGGCCCTGGCGCTGTCGGCCAGCGGCATCTCCACGCTGCGCTACAACTTCGCGTACGCGGAAGCGGGGCGTCGCCGACCCGACCGCGCGCCCCGCCTTCTCGCCGTCGTCGCGTCGGCCATGCGCGCGGGCCGCCGCCTCGCGGGCGGGCTCCCCCTCTTGGCCGGCGGCAAGTCGATGGGGGGCCGCATGACCTCGACGCTGGTCGCCGAACGCCCGCCCGCCCGCCTCCTTCCGCCCGCCGGGCTCGTCTTCTTCGGCTTCCCCCTGCACGCCCCGGGCCGGCCGGCCACCGAGCGGGGCGACCACCTAGCGCGCGTCCCCTGTCCCATGCTCTTCCACCAGGGCACGCGCGACAGGCTGGCCGACCTTGCGCTGCTCGGGCCGCTGCTCGATCGGCTGGGGGCGGGCGCCGAACTCCATGTGGTGGACGGCGGCGACCACTCGCTCAACCCGCTCAAGCGCTCGGGCCGCACCCTGGAGGGCGTGCTCGCCGATGTGGCGGGGGTCACGCGCCGCTGGCTCGACAGGATCGCGGCGGCGAGCGGGGCCGCGACGTGAGCGGCGCCTCCAACCCCCTGCTGGACCGGGGCTTCCCGATCCCGTTCGACCGCATCGGCCCGGACCATGTGGTCCCCGCCGTCGCCGAGACGCTGGAGCGCGCGCGCGGGCGCATCGACCGGCTGGGCGCGGGCAGCGGAGGCGGGTACGCCGAGGTGGTGGGCGAGCTGGACGACGTCGCCGAGTCGGTGGCCCGCACGTGGGGGCCGGTCTCGCACCTGAACAACGTGGCCTCCACGCCCGGGCTGCGCGCGGCGCACGGCGAGGCGCTGCCCGAGATCACGCGCTTCTCGAGCCGCCTGCATCACCACGAGGGGCTGCACCGCAGGCTTCGCGACTTCGCGGCGTCGCCCCGGGGCGGGGCGGTCTCCGGTCTGCGCCGCCGCCACCTGGACCGCACGCTCCAGGACTTCCGGCGCGCGGGCGCGGAGCTCGGCCCCGACGACAAGGCGACGCTGGAGCGGCTGCGCGTCGAGCTGTCGGAGCTCGGGCGCCGCTTCGAAGAGAACCTCCTGGAGGAGACGGCCGCCTTCAAGAAGGTGGTCTCCGACGGCGACGCGCTGGCCGGGCTGCCCGAGCCGGCGCTGGAGCGCGCCCGGCAGCTTGCCGCGGAGCGGGGCGAAGAGGGGTGGCTGCTCACCCTCGACATGCCCAGCGTTCAGGCGGTGCTCCAGCACGCCGACGACCGGCGCTTGCGCCGCGAGATCCACACCGCCTACCTGGACCGGTGCACGTCGGGCGACCGCGACAACGCCCCCATCGTCGCCCGAATCCTCCACATTCGCCGGCGCCTCGCCGAGATTCTCGGCTACCCGGACTTCCCCGACTACCGCCTCGAAACGCTCATGGCGGGCTCGGGGCGCCGGGTGCGCGGCTTCCTCGACCAGCTGATCGACCGCACCCGCCCCTTCCACGAACGCGACGCGGCGGCGCTCGAAGGGCGGGCGCGCGAAGCCGGCCTGGGCGCGCTCGAGCCCTGGGACGTGTCCTGGCTCATGGAGCGGCTCCGCAGGGAGCGCTTCGACGTCGACGACGAGATGCTGCGCCCCTGGTTCCCCCTGGACGAAGTGCAGGCCGGGCTGTTCCGCATCGCCCGGCGGCTGTTCGGCCTCCGCGTCGAGCGGGTCGACAACGCCGCCGTCTGGCACGACGACGTGCAGTACTTCGAGGTGCGCGACGAGGACGGCGTGCACCTGGGGTCGTTCTACACCGACTGGTTCCCGCGCGACACGAAGCGGCAGGGCGCCTGGATGGACGCCCTGATCTCGGGCGGTCCCGGGCCCGGGGGCGGATTTCGGCCGCACCTTGCCTTCATCGGCGGCAACTTCACGCCGCCCACCGCGTCGGGCCCGGCGCTGCTCACGCACCGCGAAGTGTGCACGCTCTTCCACGAATTCGGCCACCTGCTGCACCACACCTGCTCCCGCGTCGAGATCCCCGCGCGCGGCGGGGTCAACGTGGCGTGGGACTGGGTCGAGGTGCCGTCGCAGATCATGGAGAACTGGTGCTGGGAGCGCGAGGCGCTCGACCTCTTCGCGCGCCACCACGAGACCGGCGAAGCGCTGCCCGACGAGCTGCTGGAGCGCCTTCTCGCCGCGCGGCGCTTCATGGGGGGATGGCTGCAGATGCGGCAGCTGTCGTTCGCGAACCTCGACCTGGAGCTGCACCGCACGTACCGCGGCGACCCCGCGGTGATGGACTACGCGGCCGCCGCGCTCCGCCCGTTCGTCCCTTCCGCAAGGTTCGTCGAGCGCCACATTCTGCCGTCCTTCGCGCACCTCTTCGCCGGGGGGTACGCGTCGGCCTACTACTCCTACCTCTGGTCGGAGACGCTCGAGGCGGACGCCTTTTCGCGCTTCGCGAGCGGGGGCGTGCTGAACCCGTCGGTGGGGCGTGCGTTCCGGGACCGAATCCTGGCGCTGGGCGACAGCCGCGACGCAGGCGATCTCTTCCGCGACTTCATGGGGCGCGATCCGGATCCGGGGGCGCTAGTGCGGCGCAATCTCGGGTCGGCCTGATCCTGTGCCGGGGTTGGCGACCAGCGCAGCCAGCCGCCCCAGACTGGTGGCCAGGTCGGGCTTGAGCTCGAGCACGCGGCGCATCGGGTCGGGACGGGTCGCCATGCGCTCGGGGACCGTCCGGATGTTGTGGTCGGCGATCGCAAGGCCGGCGTCGACCTCGTCCCATTCGAGCGGCGTCGAGACCGGGGCGCCGGCGAGCGGCCGCACGCAGTAGGGGGCCACGATGAGGCGGCCGTGGCCGTTCTGCAGGTAGTCGACGTAGACCTTGCCCTCGCGCTGAGAGGGGCGGCGGGCGACGGTGGCGATGTCCGCCAGCTCCCGCACCGCCATCAGAGCCAGCAGCTGCCCCAAGTTGCGGGACTGCTCGTAGGTGAACCGGCGGCCCAGCGGCACGAGCACGTGCAGCCCCGTCGAGCCGCTGGTCTTGACGAACGTGGGAAGCTCGATCCCGTCGCACAGCTCCTTCAGGAAGCGTGCGATGCGGACCACGTCGGCGAAGGCCGCGTCCTTGGGGTCCAGGTCCAGGACGCAGAAGTCGGGACGTCCGATCTCCGCCACGCGGCTCTGCCAGATGTGGAGCGGAATCGAGGCGCTGTTGGCAACGTAGAGGAGCGACTCCAGGTCGTCGGCGACGAAGTAGTCCAGATCGCGCTCCGAGCCCTCGCTGTACAAGCGGACGCGGCGGATCCACGACGGGGCGAATTCGGGGGCGTTCTTCTGGAAGAAGGACTTGCCGTGGATGCCGTCGGGGAAGCGGGTCAGCACCACCGGACGGTCGGCTAGGTAGGGTAGGATCTGCGGCGCCACCTGGCGGTAGTAGTCGACCAGGTCGGCCTTCGCGTAGCCGTCCTCGGGCCAGAACGGCTTGCCCAGGTTGGTGAAGTGCACGACGCGCTCGGGCTCCGCCTCGGCCGGGGGCGGCGGCTCGGCCAGCCGCTTGCCCGTGGTCGGAGCAAGGCAGTCCTCGGGCGGCTTGTCGTCGCGCAGGCGCAGGAACGACGGATGGCGCAGCACCCCGGCCGCGGTGACCTCCTTGTACTTGACCTCGGCCACGAACTGCGGCGACACCCACCGGTGGCGACCGGAGCCGGCGGCCTCGGCGCCCTGGGGCGGCTCGGACGCAGGCAGGCCGCGGAGCCTCTCCCCCAGCGCTTCCAGCTGTGCGGCCGAAAACCCGGTGCCCACCCGGCCCGCGTAGACGAACGCGCCCTCGTGCGCATGGGCCAGGTGCAGGGCCCCGAAGCCGGTCCTACCGGACTCGGGCTCGGTGAAGCCGTGCACCGCGAAGTCGGCGGTGTGAACCATGCGCACCTTCCGCCACGAGCGGCTGCGGCCGCCCACGTAGATCGAATCGGCGCGCTTCGCGACCACTCCCTCCAGCCCAAGCTCCACGACTTGCCGGAACATGGCCTCGCCCCGCTCGGGAATGTGGTCCGAGTACCGAACGGGGCCGGTGGTGGGGAGCACCTCGCGCAGCAGGCGCTTTCGCTCGAGGAGCGGCAGCCGCCGCAGGTCGTAGCCCTCGAAGGCGAGCAGGTCGAAGGCGTACCAGGTTGCGGGCAGGGCCACTGCGGCCCTGGCGATGTCGGCGTGGCGCTGCAGCCGGCCCCGCTTCTGGATGAGCTCGAACGAGGGCAGTCCGGCGGCGTCGTTGACGACCACCTCGCCGTCGAGGACCGCCGAGCGGTACGGAAGCTTCGCCAGCGTTCTAGCCACCTCGGGGAAGACGTGGGTCAGGTCGTTCCCGTTGCGCGAAACCAGCCTGGCCTCGCCCTCTCCGGCGTCGCCGACCAGACGATACCCGTCGTACTTGATCTCGAAGATCCACCCCGGCCGCGAGAAGGGCGCCTCGCACGGCTCCGCGTTCATCACCTCCACGTCGCTCGCCGACACGGGGGCCCGCACGGCGCCGGCCTGGGCGCAAAGCCCGCGGATCCGCGCTCCGAAGTCCCCCCCCGCGCCCAGCTCCTCGACGGTCAGCCCGGACAGGATCGAGTCGTCGGGGTAGTCCTCGGTCCCCCCTTCCGGGTCCATCAGCGCGTCGCGCTCCTTGATCAGGAGCCAGTGGTTGTCGGCGCCGCCCTTCGTCTTCACCAGGGTCCAGCGCCCCCGCAGCTTGTAGCCCTTCAAGTCGAAGAGGAGCTTGCCCTTCTCCATGCCCTCGCGCGGGTCCTCGACAGGAACCCACAGGCCCCGGTCCCACACGATCGAAGGTCCCGCGCCGTAGTTGCCCTCGGGGATCACGCCCTCGAAGTCGGCGTACTCCAGCGGGTGGTCCTCGACGTGCACCGCGAGCCTCTTGTCGGCCTGGTTGGGCGACGGCCCCCTGGGGACGGCCCAAGAGACCAGCACCCCGTCCATCTCCAGGCGCAGGTCCCAGTGCAGCGAAGAGGCCCGGTGCTTCTGCACCACGAACAGGCGTCCCGCCCCCGCGCCGCCGCCCGGTTCGCCTCCGCCGAAGGGCTCGCTGGTCCCCGATGCCGAGCGCTTCTCGCGGTAGCGGGCGAGGCGTTCGTCGTTGGACCCGTGCGCCATATGTTTGTACGTTGTTCCCATGGCCGCCCGTCCCATTTCCACGTCGACCGTCTCGTTCGGTCTGGTATCGCTGCCGGTGAAGCTGTATTCGACCGGGCAGTCCTCGGCCAAGGTGCGCTTCAACTGGATCAACCGCGACACCGGGGCCCGCGTCAAGTACCAGTATGTGGACTCGCAGAGCGGGGACCCGGTCGAGCGCGACAAGCTCGTGAAGGGCTACGAGTTCGCCAAGAACCAATATGTCACCTTCGAGCCCGACGAGCTCAAGGCCATCGAGGCCCAGTCGACCGAGACCATCGAGATCACCGAGTTCGTTCCGGCGGCGGACATCGACCGGATCTACCTCGAGCGCGCCTACTACCTGGGTCCCGCGCGGGGCGGCGCGCGCGCCTACCGGCTGCTGTCGGCGGCGCTGCGCGAGATGGACCGGGTGGCGATCGCCCGGCATTCGGCGCGCGGCAAGCAGCGGCTGGTCATGATCCGCCCCCGCGGCGACGGCCTGATCCTGGAGCAGCTCTACTACCCCGACGAGGTGCGCTCGTTCGACGAGGTGCCGCTGGAGGACGGCGAGGTCGGCGAGGCCGAGCTGGCGCTGGCAAAGCAGTTCATCGAACAGGCCGCCAGCGACGGCTTCGACCCGTCTCGCTATCGGGACGAGGTGAAGGAGCGGGTGCAGGGGCTCATCGACCGCAAGATCGAGGGCGAGCAGATCACGCTCGCGCCGCAGGAGGAGCCCGAGACCAAGATCATCGACCTGATGGAGGCGCTGAAGGCGAGCCTGGGCACGGGCGAGGCCGAAGAGCCCAGAGTGGCGGCGGGCGCCGGGGGCTGAGCTGCGGGCGTGGGCGTCAGCGGCCCCTTTCCCGGAACAGCCAGACCCGGATCAGCACCGCGCCCCACACCAGCCCCACCGCGCCCCACACGACGCGCGCGTACGTCAGGGGTAGATCGAGCCCGGCCTGGATCATCAGCCCGCCCCCCGCCGTGAGAAGCAGCGTGCCGACGAAAAAGGCGGTGTCCTCCCACTGGGACTTTCGGTCGGTGGACTTTCGGTCTTTCATGGCAGTCGGGTCTCTTCCGGGGTGGATCGGTGTCGGTCCGGGCGCCCGCCACCTGAGCGGAGCCCCGCCAATGCAGCCGGGCGCCCGCCACTGGAGCGGAGCCCCCGCCAGTGCAGCCGGGCCCCCGACACTGGAGCGGAGCCGGGCGACAAGTTAGCTTCTTCGCGAAGCGGTTGCACCCGTGGTCGGCACATGCGGTCTCACCCACTTGCTGCGCCTGCTTCGCCCCATGCGCCCGTAGCTCAGCTGGATAGAGCATCGGCCTTCTAAGCCGAGGGTCCCAGGTTCGAGTCCTGGCGGGCGTGTTTCCCGGCGTGCCGACCCTCTTCCCGCGCGCGGTCGGCTCTCGCCGGGGGTCAGCTCTCGGGGACCGCCTCCATGAGGATCTCGAAGGCGCGGTTCAGCGCAGCGCCTCCCGGACCGGCGCCGCTGTAGTGGCCCAGGCGCACCACCACCAGATCGTGCGAGGGAATGATCGTGGTGCTCTGGCCTCCGGCCCCGGCCATGAAGAAGGCCGTCTCGGGCACCGGGCGGGCGCCGTTCGCGTTCACCCAGAAGAACGACCCCCCGTACTGGTGGCGACCGTCGGCCTCCCAGGCGGGCGCCAGCGTCGACGCATACTCGACGTACCCCTCGGGCAGAATCCTCTCGCCGCTCGGCGCCACGCCGTCGGTCAGGTACAGGTTGGCCAGCCGGGCCCAGTCCCGACCGCTGCCGAACTCGTACCCCTGCAGCAGGAAGTTGCCGTAGGGGTCGGTTTCGGGCACCAGGTTGCGAATCCCCAGCTTGTCGAACAGGTGCCGCTGCGGGAACTCGTGGTAGTTCTCCCCGAGCCCCCCCTCGACGCCGAGCCGGACGAGATAGTTGGTGATGACAGGGTCCGAGTTCCGGTACCGGCCCACCGTGTTGGGCGCCCACTGCTGGTCCTTGCTCGCGGCCCAGTGGAAAGAGTTCACCGTGCCGGTGTACACGTAGATGTGGTCCGCATAGCCCACGTCCGGATCAAAGTCGGGGTCCTGCGGGGCCCTGAAGCGCAGCCCCGACGACATCCTCATGATGTCGCCGATGCGGATGGCCTGCCGGGGGTCGCCGTCGGACTGCCACTCGGGAACCGGCGCCG
>OZ244894.1:1827500-3238622 GCA_965221535.1 Longimicrobiales bacterium
CCATGAGCCTCTGGGTGACGGTGGAAGGCGAGGAGCGGGCGCGAAATCCCGGTTCGCCGTCGCTGTACGCCGGCCTGGACTTTTCCGCCGCCGACCTCTTCCATCTGCGGGCCGGCTACGTGGCGGGCAAGTATGATCAGACGAACGGAGCTTCGGTGGGGGTCGGGTTCAGCGTCGATCGCTTCGATCTCAACTTCGCGAAGTCCCTGACCCGCTCGATGGTGACGGGCGAGAGCCAGCCGATTCACGTAACGCTGGCCGCCACGTACTAGCGGCGCGTGGCGACACGGGTGGCGACCGGCGGGAGATGCGCGCATGCAGGGAGGGTTGGCGCGCGATGTGCGGATGCAGGGTGGGTTGGCGCGCGATGCGCGGGCCTGCGACTGGGGCCGTTCCTTGCGTGCGCGCTGGTCGCGGCTGCGTGGGCGCTGCCCGCCAAGCTGTCCGGCGCGCCCCAGCGTTCCGCGACCGCCCGCCTGTCTCGCCCCGTCGCAGCGCCTGTGCCGCGACGCCCGCCCGAGGCGCCGTGGTCGATGCGCGCGCCGTACCACGGGCGTGCCGATGCCGTGCCCGCGTTCCCGCGCCCCGATGTCGGCTTGGGGCAGGGCGAGGCGTTTCTGAGCTCGCTGATTGCGCCGGGCCTTGCCCAGTACCGGCAGGGGCAGCGTCGCTGGCTGGCGTACGCCGGCGCCGAAGTCCTCTCGGCGGTGCTGTACCTGGGGGCTCGCGCCGACGCGCTGGGCCTCAGAGACGACTATCGCGCGCTGGCCTGGTTCGAGGCGCGGGCGGGGTTCAGCGCCGAGCCGCGCCAGGACCCCGGCTTCGAGTACTACGAGAGACTTGGCCGGTGGAGGACATCGGGACAATGGGACTCGGACCCGACGCTCGACGGGCTGCAGCCGGAGAGCGACCCCTTCACCTACAACGGATCGGTCTGGGCCCTGGCGATGGACATCTACAACCTCGACCCGGGGGCGCCGCCGGGGTCGCCGGCCTACGTGCGCGCGCTGGACTACTACCGGGAGCACGGCTACGGCCCGGCCCTCCTCTGGGCATGGCCCGAGGGCTCGGACGCCCAGCGCCGTTTCGCAGGTCTGATCGCGAGCAGCGACGATCGCTTCCGCGACGCCCGGCTGGCCGTCGGAGTGCTGGTGGCGAACCATGTGGTGAGCGCGCTCGACGGGTTCATCACCGCCCGCCTGCGCGCGCTGCCCGAGGTGGACGGCGTCGCGCTGACCTTCGCGCTGACGATTCCCTAGTCCCTCGGCGCGCGGCGCTCGTTCCGTCCGCATTCGGGAGGGGCGCCGCGCCACCCGCTGCAGAAGGGGCGGGCGGACGCGGCCGGACCCGTCGGCGGGGGTCCAATTCAACGGGCCGCTGTCTTATGTTTTCTCGTGGCGGACCGCATTCCTTGCTACCGAACCCCGGGCCTCGCTTCCGGTCAACCGCGCTGGTGACTCCCATGGCTTCAGCACAAGAACAGACACAGCGCCTGGACTCCGCCCGGCGACGGCTCGCCGAGCTCCGGGGGTATCTTTGACATAGACGCGATGAACAGCCGCATCGCCGTGCTCGAAGAGAAGATGGCGGACCAGGGCTTCTGGGACGACCGCGACCGGGCGCGGCGACTGATCGGCGAGGCCAACGGGCTTAGGGAGTGGGTGCGCCCCTGCCGGGACCTCGACCTGAAGATGGGCGAGCTCGACGAGCTGGGCGAGCTTCTGGCGGACGAGGACGACCCCGACCTGCGCTCGGAGTGGGAGGACGAGATCGCGGGGCTCGACGACGCGGTGGGGCGCCTGGAGCTGAAGGCGATGCTGGGCGGAGAGGACGACCATCGCGAAGCCATGCTCACCATCCACCCGGGGGCGGGAGGCCTCGAGTCGCAGGACTGGGCCGAGATGCTGTCCCGCATGTACATGCGCTGGGCCGAGCGGCGCGGCTACGAGCTCAAGCTGCTCGACCTCCAGCCGGCCGAGGAGGCCGGGATCAAGAGCGTGACGGTCGAGATCAGGGGCGACCATGCGTACGGCTACCTCAAGGCGGAGAAGGGCGTGCACCGTCTGGTCCGCATCTCGCCATTCGACTCGCAGGCAAGGCGCCACACTTCGTTCGCGTCTGTGTTCGTGTACCCCGTTCTGGACGACGAGATCGAGATCGAGATCGACGAGTCGGACCTGCGGGTGGACACGTTCCGCGCGTCGGGCGCCGGGGGACAGCACGTCAACAAGACGGATTCGGCGATCCGGATCACGCACCTTCCGACCGGGATCGTGGTTTCGTGCCAGCAGGAGCGATCGCAGCACAAGAACCGCTCGACGGCGATGAAGATGCTGAAGGCGGCGCTCTACCAGCGCGCGCGCGAAGAGAAGGAGAAGGAGAAGCAGGCGCTGGAGTCGTCCAAGACCGACATCGGCTGGGGCAACCAGATCCGGTCCTACGTCTTCGCGCCGTACACCATGGTCAACGACCACCGCACCGAAGTGAAGAAGGGCGACGTGAACGCGGTGATGGACGGCGCGCTGGACCCGTTCATCGAGACCTACTTGAAGAGGTTCGGACGGGTGGACGGCAAGTGACGACGGGTGGACGGCAGGTGGCCGGGCCGCGGTCCGGACGGGTGGGCGGCACGTGACCGAGCCGCTGGGCAGCGATCATTCGCGGGTCATGAGGGCGCGGCTCGAGAAGCTCGAAGCGCTCCGGTCGATGGGGGTGGAGCCGTTCGCCTACTCCTTCGAAGTGACGCGGCGCGCCGCTCCGTCGACGGCCGGCTTCGAGCGGGACGAGGAGAGGGGCGACCTGCGCGAGGGTGTGGGCGGGAGCGGGCGCTGGGCGGGGCGTCTGGTGGGGTACCGGTCGCACGGCCGCAGCGCCTTCGCCGACCTGGAAGACCACACCGGGCGGATTCAGGTCCACTTCAAGCGCAACGTGCTTGGCGAGGACGCGTACTCGATCCTCGACCTGTTGGACCTGGGCGACTGGATCGGCGTGGAGGGGCGCCTGTTCCGGACGCGGATGGGCCAGGTCACGATCGGTGCGGAGAGCTTCCAGCTGCTGTGCAAGTCGCTGCGGCCGCTTCCGCTGGGCAAGGTGCAGGTGGACGACCGGACGGGCGAGACGGTCGTGCACTCCGGCCTTGCCGACCGCGAGGCGCGCTACCGCCAGCGCTACGCGGATCTGGCAGTCAACCCAGGCGTGCGCGAAGTGTTCCGAACCCGGGCGCGCATTGTCGCCAGGGCCCGGCGCTTCCTGGACGACGAAGGCTTCGTGGAGGTCGAGACTCCGGTGCTGCAGCCACTGTACGGCGGCGCCTCGGCGCGCCCGTTCGTGACCAGGCACTTCGCGCTGGACCGGGACCTGTACCTGCGGATCGCGGACGAGCTGTACCTGAAGCGGCTGATTGTGGGAGGGATGGACAGGGTCTACGAGCTCTCCAAGGACTTTCGCAACGAAGGGATCGACCGTTTCCACAACCCCGAATTCACGATGCTGGAGTTCTACCAGGCCTTCGCGGACTATGGGGACATGATGGACATGGTCGAGGAACTCATGGTGGCGCTGGCCGAGGCGGCGACGGGGCGTGCCGGATTCACATACCAGGGGGCCGGGATCACCCTGTCGCGCCCGTTTGCCAGGCTGTCCTTCGTCGAGGGGCTAGGGGCGGCTCTGGGTCGAGATCCGATGGAGATGGACGTGGCGTCGCTCAGCTCCCGCGCGGCGGCGGTTGGGGCCGACGACCTCGAAGGCGCCGGCAGGGGGAAGCTCCTGGACAAGCTCTTCGGCGCGCTGGTGCAGCCGTCGCTCGTCCAGCCGACGTTCGTGATCGACCACCCGCGGGAACTGAGTCCTCTGGCCAAGGCCAAGCGCGGCGTTCCGGAGCTGTCCGAACGCTTCGAGCTGTACATGGCCGGCGAGGAGCTGGCCAACGCGTTCAGCGAACTGAACGATCCCATTGCGCAGAGGGCGCGCTTCGAGGAGCAGGCCGCGCTGCGCGCCGCGGGCGATTCGGAGGCGCAGGTCGTGGACGAGGACTACATCCGGGCGCTCGAGTATGGACTGCCGCCGACGGGAGGGGTGGGGATCGGGATGGACCGCGTCGTGATGATGCTGACCGATCAGCGGTCGATACGCGACGTGATCCTGTTTCCCACGCTGCGGGAGGTGGAATGAGGGAGGCTCCGGTGCGGGAGGCCCCAGCGAGGAAGACCCCGTGAGGGATTCGGCGGCCCCCACGTCGCGCACCCGCTTTGCGTGGTTCGTCGCGGGCCGGTTCCTGGCTTCGCGCAAGCGGGGCAAGCTGCTGTCGTTCATCACCTGGATCGCGCTGGGCGGCGTTACGGTGGGCGTGACCGCGCTGATCGTCGTGATCGGGGTGATGACGGGCATGCAGAACGAGCTGCGCGAAAAGATCCTGGGCTCGCTGCCGCAGCTGACGGTGCGGCAGGCGGGGATGTCCCTGCGGCTCGAGGACCGCGACCGGGTCGAGGCGCTGGTGGAGGGCGTGGACGGAATCGTGGGCGCATCGGCGGTCGGGTTCACGCGCGTGGGCGTGCTGGCCAACGATTTCGTGGACGTCATGGACCTGTACGGCGTGGACCTCGACGACCGGGGCGCGCCGATCACGCCGATGCACGACAGCCTTCGCGCCGGACGCATTGCGCTCGACGGAGACAGCGGAGGCGCCCCGTCGGTGGTGCTTGGGGTCCAGCTGGCCAGCCGCATGAGCCTGATGGCGGGAGACACGGTGACCGTGATCGCGTACGAGAACCTGAAGTTCGGCCCCAACGGCGATCCCGTGTTCCGACCGGAGGACTGGGTCGTGTCGGGAGTCTTCTCGACCGGGATGTACGACTTCGATCTTCGGCAGGGCTACGCGAAGCTCGAGGACGTCCAGCGCATGCTGGAGCTGGACGGGAGCGTGGCGTCGATCGTTGGGGCGCGGGCCGACGATGCCTGGCGGGCCGACGCTCTGGCCGACTCGGTGCTCGAGGCTCTGGGGGGATGGCCGTACGTGGTCACTTCCTGGACGCAGGAGAACCGCCAGCTCTTCTCGGCGCTGAAGCTCGAAAAGCTCGCAATGGCGCTGATTCTGTCGCTGATCGTGATCGTCGCCGCGCTCAACATCGTCGGGACGCTGGCCATGGTGGTGGTCAACCGGACTCGCGAGATCGGGATCCTGAAGGCCATGGGGCTAACCCGCGGCGACACGCTGCGGGCCTTCATGTTCCAGGGCATGTGGATCGGCGTTGCGGGGACCCTGCTGGGCACGGCGATGGGGCTGGCCATCGCGGTGCTGATCGGCCGGTACGGGCTGATACGGCTGCCGCCGGAGGTCTACTTCGTCGACCGGCTGCCCGTGGAGCTGACGCCGTGGGACATTGCGTGGATCGCGGGGGGGAGCCTGCTCGTCTCCATCGTGGCGACCATCCATCCTGCAAGGCAGGCGGCGGCGCTCGAGCCGGTCGAGGCGATTCGGCATGACTGAGGCGGCGGCGGGCGCCGCAGTCCTCGAGGCGCGCGATCTCCGCCGTTCCTACGCCGGCGTGTCGGGACCCGACCTCGACATTCTGCGCGGCGTGGACCTGAGGGTGGATCGCGGCGAGGCGGTTGCGATCGTCGGGGCGAGCGGATCCGGGAAGTCCACGCTGCTTCACCTTCTGGGCGCCCTGGACGCGCCCACCGGAGGGCAGGTGATCCTGGACGGCGTCGACTTGGGCGCGCTCACCCACGACGAGGCGGCCGCGACCAGAAACTCGCGCATCGGGTTCGTGTTCCAGTTCCATCACCTCCTGCTGGACTTCACGGCGCTGGAGAACGTGATGGTGCCGAGGCTGATCCGGGGCGAGAGCTCGTCGGCGGCCAGGGGGCGGGCCGCCGAGCTTCTGCGCCAGGTCGGACTCGGCGACCGCCTGGGCCACAAGCCCGGCGAGCTCTCGGGGGGCGAGCAGCAGCGCGTGGCGGTGGCCCGCGCCCTCGTGAACCGCCCGCTGGCGATCCTTGCGGACGAGCCGACCGGAAACCTCGACAACGACACCAGCGAACAGGTCCAGGAAGTCCTCTTCGCGCTCAAGGACCGCTACGGCGTGGCCCTGGTGGTGGTGACGCACAACCGTCGCCTGGCGGCGCGGGCCGAACGGGTGCTGAGGCTCAATCTGGGCGTACTGGAAGATGTCTGAGACGGCGAGGGCCTGTGACGCGCAGGGGTGCGACAAGCCCGCCGTCGTCCAGCTCACCCAGGTGGTGGACAGCAAGTCGACCACGCACTACCTGTGCAAGGAATGCGCGAAGGCCAAGGGAATCAGCGCCGAGCCGCCCTCCGCTCTCGACGTCTCCGACTTCCTCGCCCATCTCGGCGAATCCGGACCCGAGGAGTCGGAAGGGACTCCGCAGCCGTGCAGCTTCTGCGAGATGACCTTCGACGACTTTCGGGAATCGGGGCGTCTCGGGTGTCCGCACTGCTACACTTCGTTCGAGCGTCGCGTCCGGCGGCTGCTGAGCCGCATCCACGGGGCCGCCCAGCACGCGGGCAAGGTGTACCTGCAGCCGGATCCCAGCTCCGCCGACCTCGACAGGCGGATCGCCGGGCTGCGGCGCAGCCTCGAGCATGCGGTCGAAGCCGAGGACTTCGAACGGGCCGCCGTGCTGCGGGACCAGATCCGCGACCACGAAGCTGTGGAGCGACACGAAACCGCAGAACGGGCGGAGCGATGAGCGCCGACCAGGTTCTGAATCCGGACTTCGGCCTGGACTGGCTTGACGCCGATGGTCCGGACGCCGACATCGCCCTGTCCACGCGCGTGCGGCTTGCGCGCAACCTTCAGGGACACCGCTACGTCTGCAGGGCAACCGCCGACGACCGCGAGATCGTCTTCAGGTCGGTGGCCAGGGCGGTCGCGCGCGGCGCGCTGCCCTCCGACGCAGCCGTCCTGCGGATGGACGAACTGGGCCGGAGAACCCAGCAGATCCTTCACGAGCGACGCCTGGTCTCGAGCGAACTGATCGGGAAGGCCGCGCCGGACAGCGGGGTGGGCGTGGCCGTGTGCGGCGCCAGCGCCCTGTCGGTCATGATCAACGAGGAGGACCATCTGCGACTGCAGTGCCTGATGTCGGGGCTGAGGCTGGTTGAGGGCTGGAACCAGGTCGACAAGCTCGACGAGGAGCTGGGCGGCCTCCTTCAACTGGCCTATCACCACGAGTTCGGGTTTCTCACTTCGTGCCCCACAAACGTCGGGACCGGATTGAGGGCGTCGGCGCTCCTTCACCTGCCTGGGCTCGTGCTCACCAAGGAGATCGAGCGGGCGCTGAGGGGAATCACCCAGCTCGGGCTCACCACGCGCGGACTGTACGGCGAAGGCTCCGAGTTCGTGGGCAACTTCTTTCAGGTCTCGAACCAGACGACGCTGGGACAGGGCGAAGAGGATCTTCTGGATCATCTGAGCCGGGTCGTGGGCACGGTCATCGCCAAGGAGCGCGAAGCGCGGCAGGTGCTGATGCGCGACGCGGGCACGATCACGGAAGACAAGATCTGGCGAGCGTACGGGCTGCTCCGCTACGCCCGGACGCTCGACTACGTGGAGCTGATGAACCTGCTGTCGGGGGTGCGGCTGGGCGTCTCGCTGAAGCTTCTGCCCTCGCCGTCGCTGTACTGGCTCAACCGCATCATGATCCTGTCGCAGGCCGCGCACCTCGCGGAAGCAGCGGGTCGCACGCTGTCGACTCAGGAGCGGCGCGCCCACCGGGCCCAGTACGTGCGCCGGACTCTCAGGGGGGAAAGCGGGTCCACCACTACCGATCCGGGCCCCTGATGGCGACCTTACTTGGCATCGGGCGGCTGACGGGTGAGCAACGGAAAGGACGCGAAGAGGGTCCATCACGATGAACTACAATTTCACGGAACGCGTCCGCAAGGTTCTTTCCATGGCTCGGCAGGAGGCCATTCGTCTCCAGCACGACTACGTGGGCACCGAGCACATTCTGCTGGGCCTTGTCCGCGAGGGCGAGGGCGTGGCGGCCCATGTGCTCGGGAACCTGAATGTGGAAGTGGACCAGATCCATGAGCGAGTGGAGGAGTCGGTGCGGAAGGGCAAGGCCACCATTGCGCTGGGCGAACTGCCGTACACAAATCCGGCGAAGAAGGTGCTGGAGTTCGCAATGGCCGAGGCGCGCGAGCTGAACCACTCGTACGTGGGCACGGAGCACCTGCTGCTGGGGCTGATGCGCGAAAGCAAGGGCATCGCGGCGCAGGTCCTCAACTCTCTCGGGGTCACGACCGACGAGGCCCGCTCCGAGACGCTCAAGGTGCTGGGGTCCGACGTGGGGTCCGCGAGTTCGTCCGGTGCCGGAGGGCTTGTTGCGCCCGGTCCGGCGGCGCCCTCGCCCGGTCCGATGCGCGGCGACAAGAAGTCGAAGACACCGGCGCTCGACCACTTCTGCCGCGACCTGACGGGGCTTGCCAGCCAGGGCGAGCTCGATCCGATCGTCGGGCGCGAGTCCGAGATTCAGCGCATCGTCGAGATCCTGTGCCGGAGGAAGAAGAACAACCCGGTGCTGATCGGAGAGCCGGGCGTAGGGAAGACCGCCATCGTCGAGGGCCTGGCGCAGCTCGTTTCGCGGGGCGAGGTGACGGAGAGCCTTGCCGGCCACCGCGTGCTGGCGCTCGACATGGCCGCGGTAATCGCGGGCACCAAGTATCGCGGACAGTTCGAGGAACGGCTCAAGGCCGTCATGAACGAGATCACCAACAACCGCAACGTGGTGCTGTTCATCGACGAGCTGCACACGCTCGTGGGGGCGGGCGCGGCCGAGGGGGCCATCGACGCCTCCAACATGCTCAAGCCGGCCCTCGCCCGGGGCGAGCTGCAGTGCATCGGCGCATCGACTCTGAACGAGTACCGGCAGTACGTGGAGAAGGACGGCGCGCTGGAGCGGCGCTTCCAGCCGGTCATGATCGAACCGCCGTCCGTCGAGGAGACGATCGAGATCCTCGCCGGCCTGCGGGGCCACTACGAGGACCATCACAAGATCACCATCCCCGACGCGGCGCTGTCCCACGCGTCCCAGCTCTCCGACCGCTACATCACGGACCGCTTCCTGCCGGACAAGGCGATCGACGTGATCGACGAGGCGGGCGCGAGGGCGCGCATTGCGAGCCGGGTTCCGCCGGCGGAGGTGGGCGACCTGCAGGAGCAGCTC
The DNA here is from genome assembly GCA_965221535.1 of Longimicrobiales bacterium. Lineage (GTDB taxonomy): Bacteria > Gemmatimonadota > Gemmatimonadetes > Longimicrobiales > Gaopeijiaceae > Bin94. Next base: position 1,836,693 of record OZ244894.1, read on the forward strand.
TCTCGGGTGGCGGACCAGAAGGAGGCCGCGATCCGCGACCAGGACTTCGAGCGCGCCGCGCAGCTCCGCGACGAGGAGCGCGAAATCCAGCGCCGCATTCGCGACGAGAAGGTCGCGTGGGAGGAGGAGCGCCGCCGTTTCCGCCCCGAGATCACGGCCGAGGACGTGGCGTTCATCGTGAGCCGCTGGACTGGCATCCCGCTGACGCGCATTCGTCAGGCGGAGAGCGCGCGGCTGGTCAACATGGAGGAGGAGCTGCACCAGCGCGTGGTGGGGCAGGACGATGCGATCACCGCGATCGCGAGGGCCATCCGCCGCAGCCGGGCGGGGCTGAAGGATCCGAATCGCCCCATCGGCTCGTTCATCTTCTCGGGCCCGACCGGCGTCGGCAAGACGGAGCTTGCGCGCACGCTCGCCGAGTTCCTGTTCGCGGACGGCGAGGCGCTGATCAGGGTGGACATGAGCGAGTACATGGAGCGGTTCTCCGTGTCGCGGCTCATCGGCGCGCCGCCGGGGTATGTGGGATACCAGGACTCGGGGGCGCTCACCAAGGCGGTGAGGCGTCGGCCCTATTCCGTCGTGCTTCTGGACGAGATCGAGAAGGCGCACCCCGACGTGTTCAACGTCCTGCTCCAGCTGCTGGACGAAGGGCACCTGACCGACAACTACGGGCGCAAGATCGACTTCAAGAACACGGTGCTGATCATGACCTCGAATCTGGGGGCGCGGAACATCGCCAAGGGGGGCCTCGGCTTCCAGCAGGCCGATCCGCGCTCCAGCTACGAAGCCATGCGCGACAAGGTGAACGAGGAGATCAACCGCGCCTTCAACCCCGAATTCCTGAACCGGGTGGACGACACGATCGTCTTCCACCCGCTGAGCCGCGACCACATCGCCCAGATCGTCCAGATCATGCTCGGAGATCTGCGCGAGCGGCTTGGCGAGTCGGGGCTCACGCTCGAGCTCGCCCAGGACGCGGTGGACTTCCTGGTCCAGCACGGATACGACGAGCGATACGGCGCCAGGCCGCTCAAGCGGGCGATCCGGCGCTTCATCGAGGATCCGCTGTCGGAGAAGATCCTCATGGCCGAATTCGCCGACGGCGACGAGCTCGAGGTTGTCGTTTCGGAGGACGGAAAGGCGCTCTCGATCGGAGCCGCCTCTCCGACCACGACATGAGCGGGCGCGGCGGCGGAGCTGGAGCGCGGCGGTGGTTCGAGCTGCCAGCCACGGGGCTTGTGGCGGCCCTCGCTCTGCTTGCGGCGACCGCGGCGCCCGCCCGGGCGCAGAACCCGGCAGCGGGATCTCTGGTGCGCGTCGACTCGATCGCCGCCCGCGGCAATGTGCGGCTCGCCGAGCAGGCGGTCACGGGGGTGGCGGGCATCCAGCCGGGCACCATGAACAGCGGGTACGACATCCAGCGGGCGATCAAGAACCTCTGGGCCACGGGCCAGTACGAGGACATCGCCGTGAGCGTCGACGGATCCTCTGGGCGCAACGTGCTGATCATCGAGGTCGTGGAGCGGCCGATGACGCGGCTCGTGCGGATCACCGGACTGGAGTCGGTGTCCGAAGACGACGTGATCGAGGAGGCGTCCCTGCAGGAGGACGTGCCGCTGTCGCGCAACGCCCTGGCCAAGGCCGAGGCGTTCATCCGCGAGGAGCTGAGGCGGAACGGGGTCCCTTTCGCGCTCATCGAACGGAGGGAGGAGCCGGTTCCGGGCGACGAGGGCAGGGTGGACGTCGTGCTCGAGGTCGACGAGGGGCAGCGGGTCACGATCGCCCAGGTCACCTTCAGCGGCAACGAGCACTTTGCCGACGAAGAATTGCGCGGCGCGATGAACACCAAGCAGGAGGGCTTCCTGTGGTTCCGCACCGGAGGCTACAACGACGTAGACTTCGAACGGGATCTGCTGGAATCGCTGCCCACGCGGTACCAGCGCGACGGATACCTGGACTTCCGGGTCCTGGGCGACACGCTCATCGTCGACCCCGCGACCGGAAAGGCGCGCCTGGAGATCAGCGTCGACGAGGGCCGCCAGTACCGCCTGTCGGACTTCGAAGTCGAGGGCGCGGGCGCCTTCGAGACCGAACAGCTGGAGAGGTACTTCAGCGAGGAGTCCCGAGGCATCCTTTCGGCCCTGGGCTTCGGCGGCGACGACTCGGGAGACGAAGCGGGAAGGGTGTTCGACGCGGTCGCGTTCGACGAGGCGGCCCAGCGGGTGCGCGAACTGTACCGCAACGAGGGGTACCTGTACGCCCAGCTCGAGCCCTACTGGGAGCGCACCGGAGACGAGGTCGCCGGGCATCCGACGGTCCGGGCGGGCTGGCGAATCCAGGAGCAGTCGCAGGCGTACGTCAACCGGATCATCATCGCCGGCAACGACTTCACCTTCGACAGGATCATTCGCGACAAGGTCTTTCTGCTTCCCGGCGACGTGTACAGCGAGGCCCGCCTGCTGCAATCCTACCAGAACATTCAGTCCCTCGGCTTCTTCGAAGCGCCGATGCCGCCCCCCGACATCCGCCCCGACCCCGAAACGGGCGACGTCGACATCGTCTTCAACGTCCAGGAGAAGCAGACCGGCTCTCTGAGCTTCGGCACCGCGGTCGGGGGCGGGGTGGGGCTGTCGGGCTTCCTGGGCTGGGACCAGCCCAACCTCTTCGGCCAGGCCAAGATTCTGAACCTCCGGTGGGACTTCGGCCGCTACATCAACAGCGCCACGGTGAGCTTCACCGATCCGGCCCTGTTCCAGACGACGGTCAGCGGCTCGGTGTCGCTCTTCAACTCGACCGACCGGTTCTTCCAGTTCGCCACCGGACGCCGCAGGCGGGCGGGCTTCACCACGCGCTTCGGCGTCCCGTTCCCGGGATCGCTGCGCACCAGGGTGTTCGTGGGATACTCCCTGTCCCGCACCAGCTACGAGGCCTTCCGCAGCGCCGACGACACGTCGCTCTTCGGGCTGCCCCCCGGACTGCTCAGCTCGGTGTCGCTCGGAATCACCCGGCAGACGCTGAACCACCCCCTCTTCGCCACCTCCGGCTCGATGCAGACCTGGAACGTGGAGCTGAACGGCGGACCGCTCGGGGGCGCGGGCGACTTCATCAAGCAGACTGCGCAGGCCCAGTGGATGATCCCGGTGGGCCAGCTCGGCGGCGAGGGGGCGACACCCGGATCGGTGCAGTTCGCCATGGGCCTGCACGTCCGAGGGGGGGCGCTGTTCGGCGACGCCTCGCGGTTCCCGTTCGAGTCGTTCTGGATGGGCGGCGTGCAGTTTGGCGAGCAGCTCCGGGGCTACGACGAGACATCGATCACGCCCCAGGGCTATTTTCCGGAGCGGGGCGGGGGCATTCGGCAGATCGAGCGCCTGGGGAACGCCTATTTTTCGACGACCGCGGAATTCAAGACCGTGATCAGCTCCAACATCGGCATCTCCGCGTTCTTCGACGCCGGCAACAACTGGGAAGGTCCCGGGCATCTCAACACCTCGCGGCTGTACAGAGGCGCCGGCTTCGGCGTGCAGCTCGTAACGCCCTTCGGGCCGATTGGACTGGACTACGCCTACGGATTCGACAAGGCCGAACCGGGGTGGCAACTGCACTTCAAGATGGGTCCCAACTTCTAGGAGAATTGAACTGATGAGCGTTTCCCGCTTGGGAATGGCCTGCGTCCTGCTGCTCTGCTGCGCGATGTCTCTCGATGCGCAGGGGGCCGGGGTGGCGTACGTGAACTCCGACCAGGTGCTCGCCGAGTACGGTCCCGCGCAGGAAGCCCGGGATCAGCTGCAGGCGGCGGCCCAGGACGCCGACTCCGAGCTCCAGCTGCTGAATTCCGGCTTTCAGACGGCCTTGGGCGAGTTCCAGCAGCAGGCGATGAGCATGACTCCGGAGGCTCGGCAGGCGCGCCAGCAGGAGCTGCAGAACCAGGAGCTGGCGGTCCAGCGCAGGCAGCAGGAGCTCGAATTGCAAATCGCGCAGCGGCAGCAGGAGCTCCTCCAGCCGATCAACGACCGGATCACGGCCGTCATCGAGGAGATCCGCGTCGAGGGCAACTATGCGGTCATCCTGGATGCGGCGTCGGGCGCGATCGTGGCCGCGGATCCGGCCCTGGACATCACGCAGGATGTCCTTGCCCGACTGCAGGCGGCGGACACTCCCGGCCCCGGAGGCGGATGACGCTTCCGGCCCGGGCTCGAGGCGCGCCGTGCTGACGCTGTTCCAGGCCGCGGAAGCCACGGGCGGACGGGTTGTGGGAGATGGCGGCGCAGCCTTCGAGCGCGTGTCGCCAGTGCACGATTCCGGGCCGAACGACCTGGCGCTGCTGGTCGACCGGCGCTACGCGGCCGATCTGGTCGAGTGCGGTGCCCGGGCGCTGCTGGTGTCCGAAGAGCTGAGCGCGCTCGAAGGCGGACCCGCGGACCGTCTGGTGGCGGCGGACCCGGACCACGCGCTCGTCACCCTGCTGGCGCTGCTCCATCCGGCGTCCGCGCCCGCGTGGGAGGTCCACCCGTCGGCGGTGATCGACCCGTCGGCCACCCTTGCCGGGCGCGCTTCCGTGGGTCCCAACGCGGTGATCGGGGCCGGAGCGGAAATCGGCGGCGACGTTCGCATCGGCGCCAACTGCGTCGTGGGCGAGATGGCCCGGGTGGGAGCGGGGTCGGTGCTCTTTCCGTCGGTCACCCTCTATCCGAACTGCGTGCTGGGCGAGCGGGTGATCGTCCACGCGGGTACGCGCATCGGGGTCGACGGCTACGGGTACGTCCAGCAGGACGGGGGACACGTGAAGGTGCCCCAGGTGGGCGGGTGCGTGATCGAGGACGACGTCGAGATCGGGGCGAATTGCACGATCGACCGGGGCTCGATCGGGTGCACGCGGGTCGGAGCGGGGTCCAAGCTGGACAACTTGGTGCACCTGGGCCACAACGTGGTGGTGGGACGCCATTCGCTGGTGGTGGCGCAGGTGGGAATCGCGGGATCGACGCGGATGGGCGACGGCGTTGCGGTGGGGGGGCAGGCCGGGCTGGTGGGGCACCTGAAGATCGGGGCCGGGGCGAAGATCGGCGCGCAGGCGGGGGTGATTTCCGACGTGGGGCCCGGCCAGGTGGTGTCGGGCTACCCGGCGCGCGACCACCGCAGCTACCTCAGGGCGATGGCGCGGCTGATGCGGCTGCCCGAAATGGCGAAGCGAATTCGGCGAGTCGAGCGGCGCCTGGAAGCGCCCGGGACGCGGGACCGATGACGAGCGAGAACCAGCGCACGATCGCGCGGGAGATCAAGGTCGCCGGGATCGGCATACACTCGGGAGCGGCAGTCGAGGTCGGCATCGAACCCGCCGCGCCGGGGACGGGCGTCGTGTTTCGGCGCACCGACATCGACGGCGCGCCCGAGGTCCCGGCCCGGCTGGAGTGCGTTGCGGGCACCGAGCTGGGCACGCGGCTGGGCTCGAACGGCGTCGAGGTGCGCACCGTCGAGCACCTGCTCGCCGCGCTCGCCGCGCTGCAAGTCGACAACGCGGTGGTGCGCCTGGACGGGCCGGAGCTGCCCATCCTGGACGGAAGCTTCGCGCCCTGGGTGCGCACGCTGCGCGAGTGCGGCTTCGTCTCGCAGCCCGCCAAGGCCAGATTCTTCGACATCGGCGAGGTGGTCAGCGTGTCCGGCCCGGACGGACAGTCCTACGTGGCGCTCCCGCAGGCCGGGCTCCGCATTTCGGCCAGCATTGACTTCGAGCACGCGCAGATCGGGCGCCAGTACGGCGACTTCAGGCTGGACGATGCCGGCTTCGAAGAGGAGATCTCGACCGCCCGCACCTTCGGCTTTCGCAAGGACGCGGACGCCCTGCGCGCCCGGGGCTTCGCCAGGGGGGCGTCGCTGGAGAACACCGTCGTTCTGGACGGCGACGGCGTGATGAACGAGCGCCTCCGCTACCCGGACGAGTTCCTGCGCCACAAGGTGGGCGACCTGGTGGGCGACCTGTCGCTGTTGGGGGGAAGGGTGCGGGGTCACATTGTAGCCGAGCGTCCGAGCCACAGCGGCAACATCGCCCTGGCGCGGGCGATCCAGGCCAGCCGTCCCAAGGGGGAGAGCGTGCCCAAGATCGACATCAGACGCATCATGGAACACCTGCCGCACCGCTACCCGATGCTGCTGGTGGACCGGGTTCTCGAGTTCGAACCTCGTCGGCGCATCGTTGGTCTCAAGAATGTGACGATCAACGAGCCGTTCTTCCGGGGACACTTTCCCGAACATCCGATCATGCCCGGGGTACTGATTGTCGAGGCGATGGCGCAGGTGGGCGGCCTTCTCCTCATGGACACCGTCAGCAACCCCGAGGACAAGGTCGTGTACTTCATGTCCCTCAACAATGTGAAATGGCGTCGGCCGGTGACTCCCGGAGACCAGCTGGTCTTCGAGATCGAAATGCAGACGCTGAGGCGCAGCATCTGCCGCATGAAGGGGAAGGGCAGGGTGGACGGCAAGGTCGTCGCCGAGGCCGAGATGACTGCCCGGATCGTGGACAAGTGAGGACCTCTCGCACCGACAGGGGCGCGGCCGCCGCCGTTCACCCCTCCGCGATCGTCGATCCGTCGGCCGAACTGGGCCGCGGCGTCGAGATCGGTCCGTTCGCGATTGTGGGACCCGGCGTGTCGATCGGGCGCAACACGCGGATCGGGCCGCGCGTGCTGATCGAGAGGGACACCACGCTGGGCCGGGACTGCCTGGTCGCCAACGGCGCCGTGTTGGGCACCGACCCCCAGGACCTGAAGTACGAGGGCGAGCGGACCTTCCTGAAGGTGGGGGACCGCACGGTGATCCGGGAGTTCGCCACGCTGAACCGCGGAACCGCGGCCGCCGGCACCACCGTCGTCGGCTCGGACTGCCTTGTCATGGCGTACTGCCACATCGCGCACGACTGCGAGCTCGGCAACCACGTCATCCTGTCGAACGCCACCAACATCGCCGGCCACGTGACAATCGAGGACTGGGCGATCATCAGCGGAATCGTGGGGATTCACCAGTTCGTCCGGATCGGCGCGCACGCGTTTGTCGGCGGCGGTTCGCGGATCCCGCAGGACGTGCCGCCCTACTGCCGGGCGGTGGGCAACCCGTCTCCCAAGCTCTACGGACTCAACACCGTGGGACTGGAGCGCCAGGGCTTCTCGACCGATGTGCGCCGTCGGCTCAAGAAGACCTATCGCATCCTCTTTCAGTCCAACCTGAACCTCTCCCAGGCCCTCGCCCGCGTGGAGGCGGATCCCGCGCTCCGGGATCCCGAGGTCGGCTACTTCATTGAATTCGTCCGCAAGAGCCAGCGCGGCATCATCACCTAGGAGCCCGTCGCCGCCGCATCCCGGCATTGCCCGGCCCCGGATTGGAGTCGTGGGGGTCGGGGCACTCGGGCGCTCGCACGCGCGCGTGGCCCGGGGGTTGGCCCGCGCCACGTCGTCGGGCATCTTCGACACGGATCGCGATCGCAGCGAAGCGGTGGGCCGCGAGTTCGACGTGAAGGTCCGGTCCTCGCTCGAAGAGCTGCTGGCCGAGAGCGACGGCGTAGTGATCGCGGTCCCGACGACTGCGCACGAAGCGGTCGCGTTGGCGGCGATTGAAGCGGGCGTCCACGTCTTCGTGGAGAAGCCGCTGGCCGCGGACGTGGCGAGCGCGGACAGGATGCTGGCGGCGGCGCAGGCATCCGGGGTCGTCGTGCAGGTGGGGCACGTGGAGCGGTTCAATCCGGCGATCGTGGCGGCCCGGCCCCACATCGAGCGCCCGCTGTTCGTGGAGTCGCATCGCCTGGCGCCGTTCGCGCCGCGCTCGCTCGACGTGGCGGTGGTGCTCGACCTGATGATCCACGACGTGGACCTGCTGTGCAGCCTGATCGAGCAGCCCGTGGCCCGCGTCGCGGCGGCGGGCGCGCCGGTCCTGTCGCGCTACGCGGACATCGCCAACGCGCGGGTGGAGTTCCGTGGCGGAGCGGTGGCCAACCTCACGGCGAGTCGCATATCGGTCAAGAAGGTGAGAAAGCTGCGGGTCTGGCAGCGGTCCGGGTACCTGTCGCTGGACCTGGCGGCGGGAGAGGGAGAGTTCTACCGCCTGAGGGACGGCGTCTCCATCCTGGACGCCGCGCCCATGCCCCGGCGCGCCCCCGAACCGGCCGGCCTCGCGTCCGTGGTCGAGCGAATCCCCATTCGCGGCGCCGGCGTCGAGCCGCTGGTCGCGGAGCAGTCCTCGTTCCGCGACGCGATCGCCGGGCTGGCGCCGCCGCCGGTAACAGGCGAGGATGGACGCCGGGCGCTAAAGCTCGCACTGGCCATTGAACAGCAGATTGAAGACCATGTCGCTCATACGCGTTCGGCGTCGCCGTAAGCGGGACTGGATCGACGCGAAGAAGGGGAAGTCCCCGGGCACGCTCGTCATCCTGCTGGTCGTCGTCATTCTGATTGTCTGGTACCTCGGGCGAGCCTTCTGACAAGGGTGGCCTCTCCGCCCGCTTCCGATTCATCGCGCAGGCTCAGGGTCATGATCCTGGCCGGCGAGGCGTCGGGCGACGCCCACGGGGCCCGGGTGGCGGCCGAGATCCTGAGAAGGTGGCCGCGCTCGGAGCTGGTCGGGCTGGGCGGCGAGCGAATGGCTGCGGCGGGGGTGCGGCTGCTGTTCGGCCTGCAGGACCTGTCCGTCATGGGATTTGCCGAGGTCGTGCGCCGGCTGGGGTTCTTCCGGCGACTCGAGCGCACGCTGCGAAGGCTTCTAGGGTCCGGCGACTTCGACATCGTGGTGCCCGTGGACTACCCCGGGCTCAACCTGAGGATCGCGCGGCACGCGGCCAGACTCGGCACGCCCGTGCTCTACTACATCGGACCGCAGGTATGGGCCTGGCGGGCGCGTCGGGCCCAGCGGCTTGCGCGCATTGCGGACGGGATCGCAGTGATCCTGCCCTTCGAGCCCGAACTGTACGCCGCCCACGGCGGTCGGGCCGTCTTCGTCGGCCATCCGCTGCTGGACGAAGCCCCGAAGTGCGATGCAAAGGGCCTGGCGGACGACCTGGGACTGGACCCGAAGATGCCCGTCCTCGCCCTGTTCCCCGGATCTCGCGAGCAGGAGCTGGAGCGCCACGGCGCCCCCTTCGCGGCCATCGCCCGGGATCTGCAGAGGCGCGTCCCGGGCCTCCAGGTCGTCGTGAGCCGGGTGTCGTTCCTGCCAGACGCGGCCTATCGCACGCTGCCCTTTCCGTCCACGACGGACGGCCACTCCCTGCGCGCCCTGGCCACCGCCGGGCTGGTCAAGTCGGGCACCGGCACGCTCGAGGCGGCGCTCGCGGAAATGCCCTTCGCGGTGGCCTATGTCACCCATCCCCTGACCTATTTCCTGGCGCGAAGGTGGGTGCGGGTGCCGTACGTCGCCTTGGCGAATCTTGTGGCGGGCAGGGTCGTGGCGCCGGAGTTCGTTCAGCACGACGTGACCACGGCGGCGGTCGCCGACGCGCTCGAACCTCTGCTGGCCGACTCGGGCGCCAGGCGCGCGGCCGCTGCGGGTCTGGCCGAGGTTCGAGGCGCGCTCGGCGCCCCGGGGGCGGCGCGCAGGGTGGTGGACATGATGTCCGCGATCGTGGGCGAGTCGGCGGCGGGCGGGCGCGGCCTCGCGCCGACGCGGACGGCGTGATGGAGTGGGTGCGCCGTTCGGTCCGCGACTTCTGGGCCGCGGAGCACGCCGGTGGGGCGGCGCGGCTGGCGGACGCTCTCCTTGCCCCGGCCGAGGCCCCCTTCCGGGCTGCCGTCGCTGCGAGGAACGCCTGGCATGACCGGCGGCCCCCGGCTGCGACTCCGGTGCCCGTGGTGTCGGTGGGGAACCTGTCCGTCGGCGGCACCGGCAAGACGCCCGTTGTGCGCTGGCTGGCGGAATGGCTGCAGCGGACGGGCGCCCGTCCGGCCATTGTCGCCCGCGGCTACGGGCAGGACGAATTGGCCCTGTACCGGCGCTGGTTCGGGGCGCGCGCGGTGTTCGCGGACCGCGACCGGGCCCGGTGCGTGCGCCGGGCGGCGGAGCGGGGCTTCACCGTCGCGGTTCTGGACGATGGCTTCCAGCACCGGCGGCTGGCGCGGGCGCTGGACATTGTTCTCGTGGCGGCCGAGGACCCCCTGCGCGCGCGAATGCTGCCCAGGGGGCCGTATCGGGAGCCGCCCGCAGCGGCCGCGCGAGCCACGATGGCGCTGCTCACGCACAGGACGCCGTCGGGGGGGGCGGGGGGGCGGCGCGGGGGGGCGGGGGCCGGGGCTGCGGCGGTGGAATCGCGCGAGGCGGGGGCCGGGCCCGAGGCGGCGGGATGCGAGGGGGCCCGGGCCGAGGCGGCGCGGCGCAAGGCGGCATGGCGCGAGAGGCTGGCGCGGGTGGCCCCCAACGTGCCCGTGCTGGACCTGGAGATCCGGATGGGGGGCTGGACGGAGCTGGACGGCGGCCCGTGCGCGCCCCCGGAAGGCGATGTGCTGGCCGTCTGCGCCATCGCGCGCCCCGGGCCGTTCGCGTCGGGGCTGCGGGCGCTGCTCCCCAGCGCCCGCATCGAGCAGCTGGCATATGCTGATCATCACGACTACGGCCGCCGCGACGTCTCGGCGATGCTCCGTCGGCTGGGAGGCCGCACCCTGGTGTGCACGGCCAAGGACGCCGTGAAGCTCGCCGCCTGGCCCGAGCTGGCGCGGCGGTGCGCCGTGGTGGGGTTCGAGGTGGTGGGCGACCCCGACGAGCCCCTGCGCCGCGCGCTCGCGGAAGTGGCTGCAACGTGATGCGCATCTCGGTGGTGGCGGTGGGGCGGGCGGGCGAGCTCTCGCCCGCCATTCGGGACTACGAGGCGCGCGCGGCGCGCTACTGGCGCTTCGAGGCGGTCGAGGTGGCACAAGCGCGGGGCAGGGTGGCGGCGGACGTCATGCGCCGGGAGGCGGAGCGCATCAGGCAACGTCTGCGCGCCGGGCATCTGCGGGTCGCCGTCGCCCGATCGGGGCGCCGAATGTCGTCGCGCGAGCTGGCCCGCTGGCTGGAAAGGCTGGCGTCCGGGCCGGAGAGGGGCGTCCATTTCATTGTGGGAGGCTCCTTCGGTCTCGACGCACGGCTCATCGAAGAATGTGATCTTTCCCTGTCCCTGTCCGCGTTCACGCTGCCGCACGATCTGGCCCGCGTGGTGCTGACCGAACAGCTGTACAGGGCGGGGACGATTCTCAGGCGTGAACCCTACCACAAGGCGAGCGAATGAACGGGCGCCGACAATGAAGGCAAGATCCGAATGAGGCCGGACGCCCGATGAGCGGCGACGCCCGGACGGGCGAGGGTTCCATCCCGTGGTTCCGCGACTGGTTCGGCAGCGAGTATCTGGCATTGTATCCCCACCGGGACCGCGCCGAGGCCCGCCGCGCAGTGGCCCTGCTGCACGGCGCGACCGGACTGAAGCCCGACGCGCGAGTGCTCGATCTCGCCTGCGGAGCGGGGCGCCACCTGGCCGAGCTGGCTCGCGTGGGGTTTCGCCCCGTGGGCCTGGACCTGTCGATGCCCATGCTCGACGCCGCCCGCAACACGGCCGAGGGGGCGGCGCTTACGCGCGGCGACATGCGGCAGCTGCCCTTCAGGACCGGCGCATTCGACATCGTGACCTCGTACTTTACCTCGTTCGCCTACTTCGCCGACGAAGTCGACGACCTTCGGGTGCTGCGCGAGGTGCGCAGGGTGCTGGACGCCGGAGGGTGGTTCCTCCTCGACTTCATGAATGCGCACCACGTCGTAGCCAATCTGCGGGAGCGCGACCACCGCAGCGTCTCCGGGTCGGACGTGTGGCAGGAGCGGCGGCTGGTCGAAGAGGGGAGGATCGTCGAGAAGAGGATTACGATTGCCGCAGCGGGCAGCGCCCGGCAGAGGGAGTTCGTGGAGCGGGTGCGCCTGTACCACCCCGAGGAGCTGGTGGACATGCTCGTCGAGACCGGCTTCGCCCCCGGCCCGCGATTCGGCGGCTACGACCGGTCGGAGTTCTCGCCGCTGTCCCCCCGGTGCATCGTCATGGCGGCGGCCTCCTGATGCAGCTCCTGTCAAGACCCCTCGGCGGGCCCGCCATCGTGCGGGACTACCTGGACGAGGCCGAACCGGCCGCCTCGCTCTTCCGCGGCTCGCCGTTCCGCCTCGACACCTACCGGGAAAAGGCCGCGGAGCTGGAGCGAGCCACGGGACCCGACCGGGTCGCCCGCGCGGCGCCCATGATCAGGCCGGTCGGACCCGTGGCGGAACGGGCCCTGCGGGCGGTCGCTCGCGGCGGCGGATGCTTCGTCACCACGGGACAGCAGCCGGGGCTGTTCGGCGGGCCGCTCTACAGCGTCTACAAGGCGCTGACGGCGGTGCGTCTGGCCGAGGCGCTGGCCGAGGCGCTGGACCGCCCCGTGATGCCCCTCTTCTGGGTCGCATCGGAGGACCACGACTGGGACGAAGCGAACCACACGCACGTGATCGGCGCGTCCAACCAGCTCCACCGCATCGAGCTCGGCCCCGGACCCGTCCGTGCCGGGCGACCGCTCAACCGCGTGCAGCTCGGCGACGGCGTCCTCGACGCGGTGAACGGGCTCGCCGGCCACTTCCCGCCGAACGACTTCCACTCGCGCTGCGTCGATCTCCTGCGCGAGACCTTTCGCCCTTCGGCCACGATGGCCGCCGCGTTCTCCGACCTCATGGCCGCCCTGCTGCGCGACACCCCCGTGGGGCTGGTCGACGCGGCCCACCCGGCTCTCAAGCAGGCTTCGCAACCGCTGCTCAGAGCCGAGGCCGAAGACCCTGCGGCCTCGGAGGCCGCGGTCGGCCGCAGCTGCGACGACCTCACCCGGCGGGGGTACCACCACCAGGTCCCCCACATTCCCGGCGCAACCAACCTGTTCCTCGATTCCGCCGATGGCCGCGACCGCCTGCAGCACGCCGCCGGTGGCTTCGAGCTGAGGCGCACGGGAAGGGCCATGGCACGCACCGACGTCCTCGGGCTCATCGACGACGAGCCGCACCGCGTGTCGCCCAACGTGCTGCTCCGCCCCGTCGTCGAGAGCTTCGTCTTCCCCACGCTGGCCTACGTCGGGGGACCGGGCGAGCTGGCCTACTTCGGTCAGCTGGGACGCCTCTTTCGCCGCCACGGCGTCGGCATGCCGGTCGTGGTTCCGCGCGCGTCGCTCCTCGCGGTCGAGAAGAAGGTGGCGCGGGCACTCGACAGGCACGGGCTCGAAATCGACGAGCTGCGGAACGCCGACGCGCTGCTGAGCCGCGTTGCGCGCGACCAGGTGCCCGAGCGCGTCAGCGGGGCGGTTGCAGCGTGGCGCGGCGCGGTCGAGTCGTTTGCGGCCGAGCTCGCGGGCGCCGTCGACGACATCGACCCGGTCCTCAAGGGAGCGGTCGCGAAGGCGCGCAACGCGGGGCTGTCCGCCGTGGGAGCGCTCGAGAAGAAGATCGTGAAGGCGGTGAAGCGCCGCAGCGAGGTCGTCGGCAGCCAGATCGCCAAGGTGCAGGTCAACCTCTGGCCGGCGGGCAAGCCGCAGGATCGCGTGCTGGGGCCGATGCAGTACCTGATGCGCTACGGACGGGACTTCGTTTCCATGGCGCTCCGCGAGGTTGCGGTGGAACTCCGTTCCGGGAAGTCGTAGGATTACCCTATGTGGCCTTCTCTGTTCGTCCTGATTCTGCTGATCCCGGTCCTCGCAATCTTTCTCGATTCCGACCTGGGCAAGGCGCTCGCCAAGCGGCTCGAGCGCGGGCAGCGCGATGGGGCCGACGGCGCGGTGCACGAGCGAATGGGCTACCTCGAGGGCGAACTGGATCGCCTGGCGCGTGACGTCGAGCGTCTCGAAGAGGAGAGCCAGTTCCTCCACAAGCTCCTCGACCAGCGCCCCAAAACCGGCTCGCTGCCCCCCGGCGACTCGGCCGACCCGTAGTCGCAAGCGGCCGGTGGCAGCCCCGAGGGTAGCGGCGGGGATCCTGGTCAGCCGGGTGCTGGGGCTGGCGCGGGAGAGCGTCTTCGCCCACTACTTCGGCAACGGCGCGCTGGCGGACGCGTGGCGGGCCGGGCTCAGGATCCCCAACGTGATCCAGAACCTCCTGGGGGAGGGAAGCCTGAGCGCCTCATTCATTCCCGTGTACGTGCGCCTGCTGGAAGAGGGCAAAGACCGCGAGGCGGGGAGGGTCGCGGGCGCCGCGCTGGGACTTCTCTGTCTGGTGGCGGGGCTGCTCGCCGCTGCGGGGGCCTGGGGCGCGCCGTTCCTGGCCGTCGTCATCGCCCCTGGCTTCGTCGACGACCCCCTCAGGGCCGAAGCCCTGGCCTCGCTGCTGCCCATCCTCTTTCCCATGGTGGCGCTGCTCGTGGTGTCGGCGTGGGCGCTGGCCATCCTCAACAGCCACCGTCGCTTCTTCGTTGCGTACGTGGCCCCGGCGCTCTGGAACGTCGCCATCATCGGCGCGCTGCTGGCGGGCGCGGCACGGGGCCTCATGGGAATCGACCTCCTGCTCGCCATGGCCTGGGGCGCGCTCGGCGGCGGGGCGCTGCAGCTGCTCTTCCAGCTCCCCTTCGCGGCGCCCCACCTGAAGGGCCTGGCGCTTTCGCTTGGCCGCGGCGTCCATGCCATCCGCGAAGTCGCGCGCAACTTCCTGCCCGCGGTCGCGGCGCGCGGGGCGCTGAACCTGAGCGCGCTGCTCGACCTGTTCCTCGCTTCCATGCTCGCCGAGGCGGCGGTGAGCATGATGGGGTACGCGCAGACGCTCTACCTGCTGCCGATCTCGCTCTTCGGCATGTCGGTCGCCGCCGCCGAACTGCCCGAGCTCTCGCGCGACCGCCTGGCGGGGCTCGAAGCGGTGCGGGAGCGCACCCGGGGCGCGGTATCGAAGGTGCTGTTCTGGCTAGTCCCCTCGGCAGTCGGCTACGCGCTCTTCGGCGACCAGGTCACCGCCTACCTGCGGATCCTGCCGTCGGGAGCGTTCGGCTCCGCCGACGCCGCCGCGGTGGGCGTGCTGCTCGCGGCCTACGCCATCGGGCTTCCCGCGTCCGGCGCCTCCCGCGTCGCCGCCTCGGCGTTCTACGCGCTGGGCGACACCCGGACCCCCGCACGGATCGCGTACCTCCGCCTCGCGGTCTCGGCGCTGGTCGGCGCCGCCCTCATGTTCCCCTTCGAGGGCTGGGCCGTCGGGGGGTTCGCGATGGGGGCGGCGGGTCTGGCGCTCGGAGCGACGACCGGCGCCTGGCTCGAGCTGCACCTGCTCGTCCGGCGCCTCGGGCGCCGGCTTCCCGGCCCCGTCCTCGCCGCCGGCCCGGCAGGGCGCTGTCTGGCCGTGGCCGCGGCCGCGGCGCTGGTCGGCGTGGGCGCCGGCGCGCTCGCGCCCGACGCGCACCCCGTGGTCTCGGCCGCGGCCACGCTGGTTCCCTTCGGCCTGACCTACCTGGGCATCTCGCGCGCCACCGGGATCGCCGACGCCATGGGCGTGTCGCTCCAGCGGCCGCCCCGGGGCCGGCTGTAGATGCGCGGCGTGCCGTTCGACGCGGCTTCGGTGCCGCGGCTGCCGCTCGCGCCGGGCGTGTACATGTTCAGAAGCGCGCGCGGCGAGATCCTGTACATCGGCAAGGCCAAGTCGCTGCGCCCCCGCGTTCGCTCCTACCTGTCGCGCGCGAAGGACGCCACCCTCAAGACCCGCGAGCTCGCGCGGCGGGCGGCCAGCGTGGAGACGCTGGTCGTGGGCTCCGAGGCGGAGGCGCTCATCCTCGAGGCCAACCTCGTCAAGGAGCACCAGCCCCGGTTCAACATCCAGCTGCGCGACGACAAGAAGTACCCCTACATCAAGGTCACGGCGTCCGAGGCCTTCCCGCGCATCCACGTCACGCGCCGCGTTCGCAAGGACGGCTCCAGGTACTTCGGGCCGTTCACGTCGGTGGGCCGCGTGCGGCGCGCCCTCGAGGTCTTGAAGCGAAACCACGGCATCCGGTCCTGCCGCTACAATCTCCCTGCCGAGGCCCCGGCGCGCCCCTGCCTGGACCACCACATCGGCAGGTGCGCCGCCCCTTGCGTGGGCCTCCAGTCGCGCGAGAGCTACGCGGCGCAGGTGGATGCGGTCGTGCGCGTCCTCTCGGGCGACGTCGCCGCGGTCCAGGCCGAGGCCGAAGCCGAGATGCACAAGGCGTCCGACGCCATGGACTTCGAGCGGGCGGCGCACTGGCGCGACGTTCTCGCGGGACTGGACGGCATCGCCCGGCAGCAGCGCGTCCAGGCGGTGGGCGGCGGCGACCGGGACGTCCTGGGCCTCGCCCGGGACGGGCCGCTCAACGTGGCCTCGACGCTGCGAGTGCGGGGCGGCGTGCTGATCGGCCGCGACACGCACACGATCACCGGCGCCGACGACGCATCGGACGCGCAGCTCGTCGCCCGGTCCCTCGCCCACGCGTACCTCTCGGGCGGGTCGCACCAGCTCCGGCAGCTCCCCCAGGAGATCCTGCTGCCGACCGACTTCGCCGATCGCGAGCTCTTTCAGGCCGCGCTGGCCGCCCGGGGAGGGCGCAGTGTCCGGCTGCACGTGCCCAAGCGCGGAGCCAAGGCCCGGCTCGTCGATCTGGCGGTCGCCAACGCGCGCCATGTCCTCGACGATCGCGTGCGCAAGGGAGGCGCGGGGGGTCCGGGCACCGACGAGGTCCTCTACGAGCTTCAGGACTTCCTGGGGCTCAAGGTCGTGCCCCGGCTGATCGCCTGCTTCGACGTCTCCCACATCCAGGGCGCCGACGCCGTGGCCAGCGCCGTGACCTTCCTCAACGGAGCGCCGCACAAGGCCGGCTATCGCCACATGCGCATTCGCGGCGGCTGGGGCAACGACGACTACCGGTCCATGGCCGAGGCCGTGACCCGCTACTTCCGGCGCGCGGCGAGCGCAGACGGTCCGCTGGCGGATCTGGTGGTTGTGGATGGAGGAAGAGGGCAGCTGTCCGCCGCACGGCAGGCCCTCGACGCGCTTGAACTCGGCGACATCACCCTGGCGGCGCTTGCCAAGAGGGAAGAGAAGGTCTTCCTGCACGGCCGCCGCGCCTGGCTGCGGATACCGCGCACCGCACGTTCCCTGCACCTCCTCCAGCGGATCCGCGACGAGGCGCACCGGTTCGCCGTGCACTACAACCGCAAGCTCAGATCGCGCCGCACGGTCCGCTCCGAGCTCGCGGACATTCCGGGCATCGGGCCGCGCAGGCAGCAGGCGCTGCTCTCGCGCTTCGGCTCGCTGAAGGGCGTCAGGCAGGCGTCCGCCGCCGAGATCGGTCGCGTCCCGGGCTTCAGCGAGGCCATGGGCGTGAAGATCCTGCACTACCTGACCACCCCCGCCGACTGAGTCCCGGGACCCGCCGGGCGCGACCCGCGCTCCGGACCGCCGCCCGCCCGGCAGACCGATCGGCAACCCGCACGCCTTTGACCCGGTACGGGGTCGCCAATACATTTCCTGACGCGCTTTCTGCGCCCGCGTCCGAGAGAAGGGGGCGGGCCGCGTCGGGACGAACGATCCCGGAATGAACGATCCAAGGAGGCTTGTTGTGACCAACTGCAGGTTGGGAGTCGCGCTGACCGTCGGTGTGCTTGTGTTCTCCGGCTGCGCTTCGGGCGGGGGCGGCGGTGGCGGCGCGGGCGGAGACGCCCCGGGCGACAACGACTACACGAGGAGCGCCGAGCTGTTCCTGACCCAGGCCCAGAGTCTGGGAATGCCGGAGCGGTACTCCGACGCGCTCGAGGCCGCCATGAACTCGATCCTCAACGATTCGAGCAACGCGAAGGGCTACTTCCTGGCCGCGAGGGCGCAGGTCGGCCTGGGCGACCAGGTTGCGGCCGACACGCTCTTCGAGCGGGCGTTCGCGCTCTATCCCGGCTACGACGAAGAGATCAGGGTCGAGCGCGAGTCGGCGTGGATCAACCTGTTCAACGAGGCGATCGGGCCCCTTGACGCCGGCAACAACGAAGAGGGCATCCGGCTGCTCGAGGCGGCCGAGGCCATCTACAGCCGGCAGCGTCCCGAGGCGCTGATCAACCTCGGGGTCACGTACAACAACGCCGGGCGCCCCGACGACGCCATCCAAGCCTACCGCGCCGCGCTCGAAGTCATACGCGGGCCCGCCATGGAGGCGGCCGACAGCGCGACGGCGGACGACTGGCGGAGCAGGGAGCAGAGCGTCACCATGAACATGGCGCTGCTCCTTAGCAACGCCGAGCGCTACGACGAGGCGGCCACGGCCTACGAGACCTACCTGCAGTCCAGCCCCGACGACATGTCCGCGCTCGCCAATCTGGCGTCGGTCCTCTCGCAGGCGGGACAGGCCGACTCCGCCCAGGCCATCTACGACAACCTGCTCTCGGCGCAGGGTCTGGGAATGCGCGACTACTTCAACATCGGGGCGGGGCTCTACAACGCCGAGGTGTACGACCAGGCCGCCGAGGCGTTCCGCCAAATCGTCGAGGTCGCGCCCGAAAACCGCGACGCCCTCTTCAATCTGGCGCAGTCCCTGTACGAGGGCGAAGACTGGGAGGCGCTCGTTCCCATCGCCGAGCAGCTCGTGGAGCTGGACGGGTACAACAACGACAGCTACCTAATCCTGAGCCGGGCCCTGCTGCTGTCCGGCAACGGCGAGGCCGCGCAGGAGATCTACGAGGTGGGCGAAGGCCTCAGCTTCCAGCTCGCGAACACCCAGTTCCAGCCGCGCACCGACGGCGCTTCGGTCATGGGAGAGCTGGTCAACAAGACGCTGGAGCCGGGCACGACCGTCACCATCCGGGTGCACTTCAACGGCATGGACGGCGCCGAGATCGGCACCACCGAAATCCGGGTGGAAGCCCCGGCCCAAGAGGCTGCCGTGGCCTTCCGCGCGGACTTCTCCAGCAACGAGGAAGTCCTCGGGTACTACTACGAGGTGGTCGACCCGAACTAGCGGCCCGCGCGGCCCGTGGATCGGGCGCGGGCTGCGTTCGGGCGGCCGGGCGGCGACGCATCCGCGCCGGGCACGGCGCTAGGCGCCCACGCGGGAGTAGCTCAGTTGGTAGAGCATCAGCTTCCCAAGCTGAGGGTCGCGGGTTCGAGTCCCGTCTCCCGCTTTGCGTCCGCCGCGGCGCCGGCCCGGTCGTTGGCGCGAAGGCGGCCGGGCGCGTACCTTCGGAGCGTGCAGTCCCGTTCAATTCAACCTTAGGGGGTAGACATGCGCAGGACAGACATGCGACGCTTCGCTCTCCTGGCGGCACTGTGGCTCGGCGCGACCCTGCCGGCCCAGGCGCAAACCCCCGCCGATGAACTCGAACGGCGCATTCAGGAGGCCGGTGCGTCGGTGGACTACGACGTGCTCCTCAGGGGTTCGTCGGCAGCGAGGCTCCTGGGGCGCTTCGCCGAGGCCGAGGCGCTGATGGAGCGGGCCACGACGGCGCTCGACCAGGCCGAAAACGCCTGGGTCAGCGAGCGGATCTTCTTCGCGCTGGCGTCGGGGCAGGGCGTCAACGGAATGCAGCGCGCCTTCCGCGACGCCCAGCGGCGCATCCGCATGTCCCCGCAGCAGATCGCGTCGGTGACCAACAACTTCCCCTCGCTCCTGATCGGCGGCGAGTACGACGAGATGATCCTGAGCTTCCGGGAGGACCATCCCGACCCCGCCTACCGGTGCGCCTGCCAGGCGGAGAAGGCATGGGTCCACAGGGTCGCGGGCCGCCAGCACGAATCCCGCATTCTCTGGGGAGACCTGGTCGCAGCCTGGGACCGCAACCCGCTGGAGTTCGACGACCCCGACGCCCAGGCCGAGTGGCAGGGCCAGTACGCCCGCAATCTGGCGCGAGCCGGCAGGTCCGCCGACGCCATGGCCGCGCTCGACAAGGCGATGTCGATGGACGTGAGCGGCGAAGCCCGGCCCGACGTGCAGCGCCGGTGGGCCCAGACGTACGCGGAACTGGGCAACGTGGACCAGGCCGTGGCCCTCCTCGAGCCCCTGATCGCGAGCTCGACGCTGGTGACCGTCCACAGTCTGGCCACGCGCTACACCTGGGAGCCGGTTCGCAACAACATCGTCTTCCAGGAGATGCTCTCCCGCAACCGGTGACCGCGGCGCGGGGACTCGCGGGCCGTTTCGCGGGGACTCGCCGGCTGGCTGCCGGACAGGGCGCAGGATCGTGGTGCGCATAGGCGAAATCGGGGCGGGCTCCATAGCCGAAGCGCTTGAATTGCGCATCGGCACGCGCATCCTCAGGGTCAACGGCGCCCGCGTGCGGGACAGCATCGACTTCCACTTCCTGACGGCCGAAGACGAAATCGAGCTCGAGACCGTCGACCCCGACGGAACGCGGCTCGTCTGCCAGATCTCGCGGGATCCGTCGGAAAGCCTCGGGATCGTGCCGGCCCGCGACAAGATCCGCGAGTGCGCGAACGAATGCGTCTTCTGCTTCATCGACGGCAATCCGCCGGACGCGCGCGACCCCCTTTGGCTGCGCGACGACGACTTCCGGCTGTCGTTCACCTACGGAAGCTACGTCACGCTCACCAACCTGGGCCCCCGGGGCCTGCAGAGGCTGCTGGACCAGCGCATTTCGCCCCTGTACGTAAGCGTCCACGCCACGAACCCCGAACTGCGGGCCAGACTGCTCGGAAACGACCGGGCCGGCATGATCCTCGACCAGCTCTCGCAGCTGCTCTCGGGCGGCCTGGAGGTGCACACGCAGGTCGTTCTGTGCCCGGAGTGGAACGACGGGGCCGAGCTGGACCGCACGATCCGCGACCTCTATGCGCTTGGCGACGGCGTGCTCTCGCTGTCGATCGTTCCCGTGGGCCTGACCCGCTACAATCTGGGGCGGCCCGTGCGCCTGCTCGACCGTCACGAGGCCGCGCAGGCGATTCGGCAGACCGAGGCCCCCCGCGCGAAGGCCCTGGGCGAACGCGGACAGCACTGGTGCTACGTCGCCGACGAGCTGTTCCTGATCGCGGGCCGGGACGTGCCCGGGGCGGGCTACTACGACGACTGGCAGCTGCTCGAGAACGGCGTCGGCGCGGTGCGCACTTTGGTGGACGGGTTTTGCGCGAAGGAGCCCGAGCTGGCTCCGCTTCCAGGCGTGGAGCGGGTGCGCATTGTCACCGGCACCTCGATGTCGCCGTACTTCAACGACTTCGCCCCGCGGGTCGCCCAGAGGATGGCGTGCGCCGTGGATGTCGTCGCGGTCGAGAACCGGTACTTTGGGCCGTCGGTGACCGTGGCGGGACTGCTTCCCGGCGCCGACATCGCGGGGAGCGTGCAGGACTCCCGCCAGGGCGACCTGGTGCTGCTGCCCGGCGAGGCCCTCAACGCCGACGGCCTCTTCATCGACGGGGCGTCCCTCGCCGATGTCGAGAGCAGGCTGGATCCGGCGCGGGTCGCGGTGGGCCACGACCTGGCGGAGCTCCTGCTCGAGGGGCGCGCCAACGGGTCGGGGGCGGTGCGGGGCGGGGGAAGCGGCCCGCCATGAGCCTTCCCGTGGTGGCGGTGGTGGGGCGCCCCAACGTCGGAAAGTCCACCTTCTTCAACCGCGCGATCGGGCGGCGCGTCGCCATCGTGGACGACGCCCCCGGAGTGACCCGGGACCGCAACTTCGCACGGGCCGACTGGGCCGGCAGGGCGTTCTTCGTGGTCGACACCGGGGGCGTGATCGAGGGCTCGGACCGCACGATTGACCGGCTCATTCGCGAGCAGGCCATGACCGCCGTGGAGGAGGCCGACGTGGTGCTCTTCCTGGTCGATTCCCGAACCGGCGTGCATCCGCTCGACCAGAGGCTGGCCGAGGTCCTGCGCAGAAGCGCCAAGCCCGTCCTCCTGACCGTCAACAAGGTCGACAACCACCCCCTCGAGCGGACGCACCTGGACTTCTGGGAGCTGGGCATGGGCGAGCCCCACCCGGTGAGCGCAATGTCGGGCAGGGGATTCGGCGACCTCTTCGACACCATGGTCGCGCTGCTTCCGGACGAAGGCGCCGACGACCCCGCGGGCGACCTGCGCGTCGCGGTGATCGGCAAGCCCAACGCGGGGAAGTCCACCCTGGTCAACCGCCTCTTCGGTCAGGACCGCGTGGTGGTGAGCGACCAGCCCGGGACGACCCGCGACCCCGTCGACCTCGCAATGCGGTATCACGGACTCGACCTGACCTTCGTCGACACGGCGGGGCTGCGGCGCCACGCCCGCATCCAGGACTCGGTCGAGTACTACAGCAGCCTGCGCACCGCCCGGGTCGTCAAGCAGGCGGACGTGTGCCTCGTCGTGATCGACGCGGCCGAGGGGCTGCACGTGCAGGACGTCAAGGTGGCGGAGGCCGCCTGGGATGCGGGGTGCGGCGTCGTCGCCGTCTGCAACAAGTGGGACATGGTCGAGAAGGAGACGGGAACGGCGGCCGCGTTCCAGAAGGAGGCGGCCCGGCGCGCCCCCTTCCTGAGGCACGTGCCGTTTCTCTTCGCCTCGGCGCTGATTGGCCTGCGGGTCCGCAAGACGCTCGACCTGGTGCTCGAGGTGGCCGACCGGCGCGCCCGGCGGGTCGAGACCCACGAGGTCAACGAGGTGGTGGCCGAGCTGGTCCGGCGGCAGCCGCCTCCGCACGCGCGAGGGCAACCCGTCAGGATCAAGTACGCCACGCAGGCCGACACCCGCCCCCCCACCTTCGTGCTCTTCGCCAACATGCCCGACGAGGTGCCGACGAACTACCGTCGCTACATTGTGAACGCGATGCGGGAGCGCTGGGACTTCCACGGCGTGCCGGTGCGCATCCGGGTGCGCGCCAGCAGCGCGGCGGAGGGGGCCGGGCGGTCTCGCCAGACCCGCCGCCGATCGGGGAGAGGCTCCAGACGATGAACGCGCCGCTGCTGGTCCTCGCTGCATACGCCGCGGGGGCGATTCCCGCTTCCCACTGGGCGGGCCTTCTGCACGGGAAGGACCTTCGCACGCTGGGCAGCTGCAATCTGGGCGCGACCAACGTGCAGCGCGTGCTCGGCTGGCGGGCCGCCATTCCCGTCGGCCTCTTCGACGTCTTCAAGGGCTTCGCCCCCGCTTGGTGGTTTCACCACCTCGACGACCAGACGGCCTCGTGGTGGCCGATCGTCTACGGCGGCGCGGCGATCGTCGGCCACTGCTTCTCGTTCTGGGTTCGCTTCCGGGGGGGGAAGGGGGTCGCCACCAGCGCCGGCGTCCTGATCGCCGTCGCCCCCGTCGCGGCGGCCGTCGGCGCGGCCGCCTGGCTGCTCGTCCTGGCCGTGTCGCGCACGGTGTCCGTCGCGTCGATCGCCGCCGCGCTGTCGGTCGCGGTCGCGGGCTTCGTCGCGCTCCCCGCAAATCCTGCGCTCCAGACCTTCCTGGCGCTGATGGCGCTGTTTGTCGTTTGGGCGCACCGCACCAACATCCGGCGCCTCGTCGCCGGAGAGGAGCCCACCATCCACCAGGCGCGCGAAGCGGACGGCGGGGACCCGTGACCCTCCATGCGGGCGGCGCGCCCGAAGGTCGCACGCGCGCGGCGGTGATTGGCGCGGGGGCGTGGGGCACCACCCTGGCCCAGCTCTTGGCCGAATCCGGCACGCGCGTTCGTCTCTGGGCCCGCGAGCGCGAGGTCGCCGATTCCTTCCGCGAGCATGGCGAGAACGCGCTCTACCTCGAAGGCGTCTCGCTCAACCGCGAGCGCCTGAGCGTCACGAACTCGCTGCCCGACGCGCTCGACGGCGCGGACGTCGTGGTCTGGGTGGTGCCGGTGCAGCATTCGGCCCGCGTTCTGGCGGCGGCGGCGCCGCACATTGCGCCCCGGGCAACGGTGGTGAGCGCGTCGAAGGGCATCGAGGTCGCCACGCTGCGCCGCATGGACGAGATCTTCGCCGCAGCCATCGACGCGGACCAGGCGCGCCGCTTCTGCGTGCTGTCGGGGCCGAGCTTCGCGAAGGAGGTCGTGGCCGGCGCGCCGACGGCGGTGGTGGTGGCCAGCAGGGACGAGGCGGCGGGTCTTGCAATGCAGGCGCTCTTCCAGACCGACCGCTTCAGGGTCTACACCAACCCCGACGTGATCGGCGTGGAGCTCGGCGGCGCGCTCAAGAACGTGATCGCGCTGGCGGCCGGGGTCGCCTCGGGACTGGCGCTCGGCCACAACGCGGTGGCCGCGCTGATGACCCGGGGGCTGGCCGAGATCTGTCGCCTGGGCGTCGCGATGGGCGCCGACGCCGCGACCTTCGCGGGCCTCGCCGGCATGGGCGACCTGGTGCTGACCTGCACCGGGGGACTGAGCAGGAACCGCACCGTGGGGCATCGGCTGGGGCTGGGCGAGAGCATCGGCGAAATCCTGGGCGAGGCCCGCACGGTCGCGGAAGGGGTGGCCACGGTGCGGGCGGTCCACGAACTTGCTCTGGGGCTCGGCGTCGAGATGCCTGTGTCGTCCGAAGTCCACCGGATCGTGGCCGAGGGCGCGGATCCGATGGAGGCGCTGCATCGCCTGATGACTAGGGAGCCCAGATCCGAGCGCCCGGACTTCCTGGCGGTCCGTGGAGCGTCCCGGACGAGCACAGGGGAGGGCAGGCCCCCGGGGGGGCAAGCCGCCGCACGACGGAGCTGAAACGATGGAACCGATCATCCGCAAGACGTACTACTCGATTGGCGAAGTGAGCGACCTGACGGGACTCAAGCCGCATGTCCTGCGCTACTGGGAGACGCAGTTCGACACCCTGGCGCCGACCAAGAACCGCGGCGGGACGAGGGTGTACCGAAACCGCGAGATCGAGACGATTCTGCTGGTCAAGCATCTGCTCTACGAGAAGCGCTTCACGATCGAAGGGGCCAGACAGGAGCTGAAGAAGATGCAGGAGGGCGGCCGGATCGCCGATGTCAGGAAGCTCAACGCCGAACCCGCCGTTCTGGCCGCGATCAGGGAGGGACTGACCGCGCTGCGCGACGAGCTCACCCTTCCCAAGGGCGGCGCGTAGTGCGCATCCTGTGCACAAACGACGACGGATACCTGTCGCCCGGGATCCGCATCCTCGCCGAGGCCGCCCACGAGATCGGATCGGTCGACATCGTCGCCCCCGACCGCGAGCAGAGCGCGTCCAGCAATGCGCTCACGCTCCACCGGCCGCTGCGGATGCGCAAGACGCACGACGGCACCACGATCGTCGACGGCACGCCCACCGACTGCGTGATTCTGGCCGTCAGCGAGGTGCTGGGAACACAGCCCGACCTCTGCGTATCCGGCGTCAACGTCGGGCCCAACATGGGCGAGGACGTGCTCTACTCGGGAACGGTCGCCGCAGCCATGGAGGCCACGATCCTGGGCACTCCGGCGGTCGCGTTCTCGTACGTGGGGAGCCGGATCGAGGAACTCGAGGGGTGGCAGCCCATCGTCGGCAGTCTCCTGCGCCAGATCGTGGCCAGGGGCATCCCCAAGCACGAGCTGCTCAACGTCAACCTTCCCGACCTGCCGCCGTCGGAGGTCCGCGGCGTGCGCGTCACCAATCTGGGCAGACGCCGCTACCGCGACGCGATCACGCGCGCGCCGGATCCGTCGGGCCGCGAATACTACTGGATCGGCGGCGGGGTCGTGAACTGGAGGGGCGGCCCGGACTGCGACTACCACGCGGTCGAAGAGGGGTACATCTCGGTGACGCCGCTGCACCTGGACCTCACCAGCTACAAGCGTCTGGACGAGGTGCGAGGGTGGCGCCTGCACCCTTGAGGCGCCTTGCCGCCCGGGCGCCCCGCCTCGCGGCAAGCGCCGCGCACGGCGCGCGCGGGCGGCCGAACCCTTGAGGCACTGGCTGGGGGTCTCGCTCCGGGGCCTGTGCATGGGCGCCGCCGACGTGGTTCCCGGCGTTTCGGGCGGCACCATGGCGCTCATTCTGGGGCTGTATCCCCGCCTGATCGACGCGGTGGGCAACGTCGGGCGGACCATGCTGGGCCGCTTGCGCGCCCCCTCCTTCTGGGCGCTGGCCGCGGCCGGCCTCCGCGATCCCGCCCGCCTTCGCGGCACGCCGGCGGGCGCCGACGCGGCCCGTGTGCTCCTGCTGGCCTCGCTCGCCGCGGGCGTCCTTCCCGCCATCGCCGCCGGCGCCAACGTTCTGCCCCCGCTGCTCGGCGCGTACCCGGCGCAGATGAACGGCTTCCTCTTCGGCCTCGTGCTCGCCTCTGTGGCCGTCCCGTTCCGCGAACTGGAGCGCCGCGGCCCGTCGCGCTGGCTGCTTGCGCTTGGCGCCGCCGGGGTCACCGCGTGGTTCGTGGCGCTCCCGGCCCCGTCCGGAGGGCATGCGCGGGGCGCCGTCACGCTGGAGCTCGAAGCGGCGCCGCTGGCCGACCTCGCCCTGACCCCGGCCAACCTCACGCTGCGGGCCCCCGAAGACGGCACTCGGCCCGACATCGACTACGGCCTGCGAGCCGCCGTGACCGTGCCCGCCGGCACGACCCGCGTGGACATCGAGGTGGTCGCCCGCATGGCCGGTTCGGTCGCCAACGTCCCGCCCGGCACGATCCGTGAGGCGGCGGGGCCGGTGGCGTTCGCGCGCGTGGCCCAGCCGGCGGCCTTCGCCAGCGGGAGGGACCCCGCCCTCGGCTACGTCTTCCTGGGAGGCCTGCTCGCGGTGTCGGCGCTCGCGCTTCCCGGCGTCTCCGGCGCGTTCGTGCTCCTGCTCCTCGGCCTCTACGAATTCATGCTGTACACGCTGGGCACGCTGGTCTCGTTTCGCGACCCCGGGGCCGCCCTCGTCGTGGCAACCTTCGTGCTGGCGCTCGCCATCGGGCTGCTGTCGGTGACGCGCGCGCTCAAGCACCTCTTCGCCCGGTGGCGCGACGGCACGCTCGCCGTCCTGGTCGGGCTCATGCTCGGGTCGCTGCGCCGTCTCTGGCCCTTCACGGAGTCGTCGCCCGAGGGCGCAGAAGCGCTGGTCTGGCCGACCGCCGGCGATCCGGCCAACGCGTCGATCGCCGTGGCCTTCGGGGCGGGCGTGGCCGCCGTGCTCGTGCTCGACGGGGTGGGGCGGTGGATGAAGAAGCGTCCCCGCCAGGACTCGAACCTGGGACCTACTGCTTAGGAGGCAGTCGCTCTATCCATCTGAGCTACGGGGACCGGCAGGAAGGGCGGCAGCCCGGGAGGCGGGCGGCGCCGAATGCGCGACAAAGATGGCCGAAGCGCGAATCGCGGCGCAAGTGACAGGCGGCGGGGCCGCAGGGTATCTTGTGGGCGACGCCACGGACAAGCCGAAGCCGCAACGAGGGGAGTGCCTGCAAGATGACGACGACTGCGCTGTTGATGGTGCTGGCCGGAATCCAGACCGGGACCGACCGCATCGATCTGGATCCGTCGAGCCTGACGCTGGATTCGGGCGACCGGGCGACCGTGACCGCGACGGTCAGGGACGAGGCCGGGGCCGTCCTCGCCGACGCGCCCGTGCTGTGGATGTCGATGACGCCCGAGGTCGCGCAGGTCGACCAGGGCGGGGTCGTGACGGCGATCTCGCCGGGCGAGGGGCGCATCGCGGCCCGCTCCGGCAACCAGATGAGCTTCGCGACCGTGATCGTGCGGGCGCTTCCCGTCGCCGAGCTCGAGGCGGCGCTGCCCGTGCAGGTGCTGGTGGCGGGGACCAGCGCCCCCGTGACGGTCGCGGCGCGCGCGGGCGACGGGGAGGCCGTGCCCAGTCCGTCGCTGTCGTTTTCGTCCAGCGACGAGGCGGTGGCGGGGGTGGACGCCGCGGGCAGGGTGCATGCGCGCGGCGCCGGCCGGGCCGTGGTGACCGTCCGGTCCGCAGGTGCGACCGCCACCGTGGCCGTCGAGGTCAGGGAGGGGGATCCGGGGCGCGTGGAGATCGCCCCGGGCGAGGTGCGGGCGCGCACGGGCGACGTGATCCGCTTCGAGGCGCGGGGCGCCACGGCACTGTACCCCGAATGGAGCGTGAGCGGGGCCGGCGCCCAGATCGAGGCGGAGGGAAGCCAGGGCGTCTTCGTGGCCGAGCGCCCCGGGATCTACCGCGTCACGGCGATGTACGGAGAGGGGCGCGCCGCGGTGGCCTCGGCCGAGATCACGCCCCGGATCGAGGAGGCGGAGCTGGTTCGCGTCGGGCGCGGCGCCGCCGCCGACCACCACTCGGGAGACACGTGGGTCTTCGAGGGCGTGGACGGGCGGGACTACGCCTACGTGGGCACATTCATGTACGACTGGATGAAGGCCTGGGACGTGACCGATCCGTCGGCGCCGGTGCTCACCGACTCGGTGCAGCTCGACGCCAGGCGCATCAACGACGTCAAGATCCACGCCGGCAACCGGATCGGGATCCTCACCCGCGAGGGCGCGTCCGACCGCCGCAACGGGATCGTCGTGCTCGACCTCTCCGACCCGGCGCACCCCCAGATCCTCTCCGAGTACAAGCGCACCGTTCCCGGCGGCGTTCACAACGTGTGGATCGAGGGCGACCTGGTCTACGCCGTCCACAACGGCACGAGCGACATCCACATCATCGACATCTCCGACCCGGCCAACCCGGACGAGGTGGGCCGCTGGGGGCTGCCCGAATCCGACCGCAAGTCGCTGCACGACGTGATCGTGCAGGACGGGTACGCCTACCTCTCGTACTGGGACGACGGAGCCGTCATGCTCGACGTCGGCGCCGGAACGCACGGCGGCACCCCCACCGAACCCGCCTTCGTGTCGCGCTACAGCTACCCGATCGGCAACACCCACACCGCCTGGCGGTCCGGGCGCTACCTGTTCGTGGGCGACGAGATCTTCCCCGACGTGTGGGACGCGGACCAGCCCATCGAGGCGCGCGGCTACGTGCACGTGCTCGACATGCAGGACCCGGAGAACCCGGTCGAGGTGGCGCGCTACGAGGTGCCCGAGGCCGGCGCGCACAACATCTGGGTCGAGGGCGACCGGCTCTACGTCGGGTACTACCAGGCGGGCCTCAGGGTGGTGGACATTTCGGGCGAGCTGCGCGGCGACCTCTACCGGCAGGGCCGCGAGATCGCGGTGCTCAAGACCACCGACTCCGAGTCCACCGTGCCCAACTGGGGGATGACCTGGGGAGCGCAGATCCACAAGGGGCACATCTTCACCTCCGATCTCAACTCCGGGCTCTGGGTGGTCAAGCTGGTCGAGGGCCAGAGGATCATCTCGTAGCGGGGCGGCGGACCGTCTCCCGGACGATGCCCGGCCTGGGCGCCCTGGCCGTGCTCGACCTGGAGGCCGCGCGCCGGCGAATCGGGGGCATTGCGTGGCGGACGCCGGTGCTCCCGGTGGACACGCCCGCGGGCGCCGTTGCGCTCAAGCTCGAGTCGCTCCAGCGCACCGGATCGTTCAAGGTGCGCGGCGCGGCGAACCGCATCTTGAAGCTGGCCGAGGGCGCGCGCCCGGGCCGCGTGGTCACCGAGTCGTCGGGCAACCATGGCCGCGCGGTCGCCGAGGTGGCGCGGCGCCTGGGGATCGCCGCGACCGTGTGCGTTCCCGACTGGGCGGACCCGTCCAAGCTCGCCGCCATGCGGGCCGCGCGCGCCGACGTGGTTCTCTGCGGCGGCAGCTACGATGCGGCAGAGGAGCGTGCGGCGGCGCTGGCCGCGTCGGGGGACGCCGCCCTGGTTCACCCCTTCGACCACCCCGACACGATCGAAGGGCAGGGGACCATCGCCCTGGAGCTCGCCGAGCAGCTCCCCGACCTGGACGAGGTGCTGGTGCCGCTCTCCGGCGGGGGCCTGGTCGCGGGAATCGGGCTGGCGGCGAGGGCGCGGGGCATTCGGGTCGTGGCGGTGACCGCCCGGCGCGCCTCGGTCATGCTGCGGAGCCTGCGCGCGGGCAGGCCTGTCGGCGTGCCGGACGAGGACACGATCGCGTCGGCGCTGGGGGGCGGCATCGGGCTGGACAACCGATTCACCTTCGATGCCGTGGCGGATCTGGTGGACGAGCATGTGGTGGTGGAGGAGGACGAGATCAGGGCCGCGGTGGCCCGGGCGTTTCGCGACTGGCGTCTGGTCGTGGAAGGCGGGGGGGCGGTCGGGATCGCGGCGCTCTGGTCGGGCCACAGGCCCCGCGGGCGCGCGGCCGTCGTCGTGTCCGGCGGGAACATCGACCCTGCGCTGCTTGCCGCGGTCGTCGCGGGCGGTTGCCGCCGCGGGCGGGTGTCATTGACCCGAAATCCGGCAAGCCATTAGTGTTCGGACCGGATCAGGCGCTCCGGAATCGGGCCGCCCCGGCCGCTCTGCCGGGGCTCCGGCGGCAGGAGAGCCCCACGAGAGCAAAGAGACCCCCCAGACCACAGAGCAAAGAGACCCCCCAGACCACAAAGAGTGGGAGAGCCACATGGCAAAGTACCGGAAGCCCGGCACGCGACCCGAGGCCCCGACGAATCCGGCCGAGCAGGAGGACGTCTTCGTCGCCAAGACGATCGAGTTCAGCGACTGGGCGCAGCGCAACCGGCCCATCCTTACGCTGAGCATGGTGATCGTTGCCGTCGGGGTCGTGTCGCTCCTCTACTACCGCAACTACCGCGAGACCCTGAACACGGCCGCCGCCGCGCAGCTCGAACAGCTGCAGCAGAGGCTGGAACAGGGCGATCAGGTCGGCGTGCAGGCCGATCTGCAGCTCTACCTGGAGCGCTTCGCCAGCACGCCGTTCGCCGACGAGGCGCGCGTGTCGCTGGCCCAGATCACCGCGGGCATGGGAGACCACGAAGCCGCGGCAGAGGTGCTCGAGCCCGTGGCGCGCGACCTGGGAGACCCGCTGGGCGCCCAGGCGGCCGGCCTGCTGGCGGCGATATCCGAGGACGCGGGCAATCGTCCGATGGCGCGCGGCCTCTATGAACGCCTCGCCGACCGGGCCGCCCTCGGATTCCAGGTCCAGGACGCGCTCGCCGACGCCGCACGCCTCCATCGCGAGGAAGGCGATCTGGACGGGGCGCTCGCGCTGTACGACCGGCTGCTCGACGAAATGGACGAAACCGACCCCGGCCGCGGCGTCGTCGAGATGCGGCGGGCCGAGATCGCGGCCATGCTTCGGTGACGCGGCGGGCCGAGATCGTGGCCAGCCCGGCGGTGGGTTGCCGCCTGTGCAGCGGCAATTTACTTCATATAATGTATATTATGTAAAGTAGCGGATTCGCTGCCTCCAATCGCCTGGTGAGGCTCGCCGTCTCGCAGGCTCGCTGAGGCACGCCGCCTCGCAGGCTAGCTGAGGCATGCCGCCTTGCGCGCCCGACCGTGCACGCCGCGCCGCGCGCGCCGCGCCGCACCCCCCTACCGAAACAGCTCTTCGACCCTGCCCGCCAGGGCGTTGCTCATCGGTGCGCTGGACAGGTTGGCCACGATCGCCACGATCAGGCCGGTGTCCCGGTTGAGCGTCATCACCGTGCGGCCCCCCACCGATCCGCCGGTGTGCGACACGATCGTCTCGCCGTGGTCGTTGGTGTCGGAGCGCCAGCCGATGCCGTAGCCGGTTTCGGTTCCGTCGCTTAGCGTCTGGGACGCGAACAGAAGCTCCAGCGTCTCGCCCCGAAGGTAGCCAGGGGCCGCGTGCGCGGCGGCGAAGACGAGCAGATCCTCCGGGGTGGACAGGAATCCGCCCCCTGCCCACTTGTAGCTATTGTCGACGTAGGGGGCGTTCACCACTTGTCCTCCCAACCCCTTCGCGTAGAAGCGCGTTCTGTGCGGGATGACGGGCTGCGTGTAGTCCGCAATCGTGTTCTCCATGCCCAGCGCGTCGAAGACCTCGCGCTCCATGTACTCCAGGAAGGGCTCGCCGGCGGCGCCCTCGACCACGGCGCTGATCAGGTTCCAGCCGTACGACGAGTACACGAACTCGGTGCCCGGCTCGTTGATCAGCGGGTCGTCGCTGAAGATCTCCAGGCCCGAGAGGACGTCGGGATAGCGGACGGACGAGAGGTTTTCCATGCCCCGGTAGTGGCGGATGCCGCCGATGTGCCCGGCCAGCTGGCGGGTGGTGACCGGCCAGACCTTCTCGGGGAAGGACGGAACGTACGTCTGCACCGGCGCGTCCAGGTCCAGCGCGCCCGCCTCGACGAGGAGCGCGAGCGCGGCCGCCGTCATCGGCTTGGACACGCTTCCGACCCGGAATCTGGTGAGCGGCGTGACGCTTACACGATGCGTAAGGTCGGAATATCCAAATCCTTCGGACCACAGCACTTCCGATCCCCTGCCGACCGCCGCGGAGAGCCCGGGAATCGATTCCTCCTCCATGACCGCGCCCAGAATGTCGCGCGCCGACGCAATGGCCGCCGAGTATTCGGGGGCCGCAACGCCGGACGACGCGCTTCCGTCGGTCGGGTCGGCGGGCGGGGACTGGGAACCTTGCCCGCAGGCGGCGACAAGCAACGCGGCGAGCACGACGCCCAGCGCCGCGGCCACCCGCTGGTGGCGATCGATTGCACGCATGTGTGTCTACCTCGTCAAGAGACTTCGCAACACGAATCCGACATTGGCCGGGCGTTCGGCCAGCCGGCGCACATACCAGGGGAACCAGTGGGCGCCGTAGCTGATCAGCACCCGCACCTGCCTGCCCTCCCGCGCCAGGCGCTTCTGCTCGGCGTCGGCGATTCCGTACAGCATCTGGTATTCGAAGGCGTCGCCCTCCAGCCCGCTGGCGTCCGCCCACTGGTTGACCCGACGGATCATGGCCGCGTCGTGGGTCGCCAGTCCTACGCGCACGCCCGCCTCGCGAGCGTCGGGCGCAAGCATGCGGACCGCCTGGTCGAAGAACGCCCGGTCCACGTCGGCCTTGACCGGCATGGCGATCTCGGGAGGCTCGGCATACGCGCCCTTCACCAGCCGGACCGCCGCGCCAAGCGGGATCAGCGACTCCAGATCGTCGGACGTGCGGTGCAGGTACGACTGCAGACAGATCCCGAACTTCGGATGGTCGGCCCGGACGGCGCGGTACAGGTCGAGGGTGGCGTCGACGTAGCGGCTGTGCTCCATGTCGAGCCACACCCAGTTGCCGCGCGCCGAAGCCGCTTCGGTCAGCCTGCGGACGTTCTCCTCGGCGACGTCGAGGCCCAGATCGAGGCCCAGATGCGTGGGCTTGACCGACAGCTCCACGTCGAGCCCCATCCCGGCGATCTCCTCCGCGGCGCGGGCGTAGTGCAGCGAGACCTCACGCGCCTCGGCCTTGTCCGCAACGTTCTCCCCGAGGAAGGTGACAAGCCCGGCGATCCCGTGACGGTCGGCCATGGCGCGCGCCGCCTGCAGGGCGTCCTGAAGCGTCTCCCCCGGCATGAACCGCCGCACCGCCCGGCGGACGAATCCGAACCTTGGCAGCGTGTTCCGGCACCGGTCGTTCTCCGAGATCCACAGCAGCGTCGAGCGTATCATGGCGACGGGAAGTTGGCGTCCCACGGCCCGTGGAACAAGCCCCCGGGCGCTGCGGCGCCCAGCTCCAGGAGCGCCGCCTCGATGCGCTCCGTGGCCGCGGCCAGGGCCCGCTCCCGCTCCGCCCGCGTGTCGTGGACGCCGAAGCGGATCGGCTCGCCGAAGCGCAGGAACACTCGGCGCCTGTGGAATCTGCGGCCCCACCGCGGCCTGGCCTCGAACGACCCCGAGATGCCGCACGGCACGATCGGCGCGCCCGCCTTGAGCAGGAGCCGGATCGTGCCCCTCCGGAGCGGCTGCAGCGTGCCGTCCCAGCTGCGTTCGCCCTCGGGGTAGATGCACACCCCCTCCCCCCGGGCGAGGGTGCGTAGCACGGTGCGCACGACCTGGGGATCGACCTGGTAGCGCCGGGTCGGGATGGCGTTGACGCGCGGCAGCAGCCAGCGCGAGACCTTGCCCGAGGCGAACTGCGTGCTCTTGGTCAGCGAATGGACCTGGCGGGGACAGAAGCCCTGGACCAGCACCGGGTCCAGGACGCTCAGATGGTTGGGGAGAAGGAAGAACGCGCCCTTCCTGGGGACGTTCTCCAGACCCGTCACCGTCGGCCGCGTGAGGAGCAGCGCCGCGCAGCGCACCGGCACGCGAAAGACCGCGTACCAGTTCACGGGGCGCCCGGGCCGACCGCCACCACCCGCGGCTGGAACTCGACCACCCTGCCCCGCCCGGCCCGCGCCCAGGCGTCGGCGATCAGGCGCTGCATGAGCCTCTCCCAGCGCCTCGGCGAATCGGCCACGAAGCGCAGCTCGACGAGCTTTCGCCGTGGCAGCGACAGCTGGAGCGACGACGAGGCCGCCTGCACCGCGCGCACGTCGAGGTGGGCCCAGCGGCCCGAAGCGCGACGCCCGCCCTTGCCGGAGACGGAGACCGCAACCGACACGGCGTCGGCGTCGACCGAGATCCGGCCCGGGGCGGCCGGGCCCATGGATTCGGCGAAGCCCAGCAGCGCGCCCCGATGCCACACGGCCGCCTCCGAATCGCGCCACGACACGCGCGCCTCGGCCGAATAGGCCACGGTGCCGTCTTCTTGAGTCGCGCGCGATATGGGACCGCCATGTTCATATATTTTTCGACATATTTCTGCTGCATTGATATTGTATTGCATATCGTTTCCGGGGCGCATGAGCACGATTTCGCCTCTGGCGCGCTGGATCCGGATGCCGCAGCGGGGGCACGCGGCGCGCTCGCCTTGGCCCTGCATGGGGTCGTGGCCGCATTCGGGACAGCGGTAGCAGAGGTCCAGGAGCGCCAAGAAGAGCGCCTACAGCCGGTTCAGGAGGTCCATGAGCCGCAGCTTCCAGACCCTCCAGACCGCCTCGCGGATGATTGCGCCGGACATCTTGGACTCGCCGCTGTCCCGCTCGGTGAAGACGATCGGGACCTCGCGAAGCGCGAACCCCGCCCGCCACGCGCGAAGCTTGAGCTCGATCTGGAAGGCGTACCCGTTGGACTGGATCCGGTCGAGCCCCACCGCCTCGATCACCTCGCGCCGGAAGGCGTTGAAGCCGCCGGTGGCGTCATTGACCGGGACGCGCGTGATCGCGCGGGCGTACCACGACCCGAACAGGCTGATCATGAGGCGGCTGAGCGGCCAGTTCACCACGGTGATCCGCCCCCCGACGTAGCGCGACCCAACGGCCACGCCGGCATCGGCGAGCGCCGCGACCAGCGCGGGCAGCCGGTCCGCAGGGTGCGACAGGTCGGCGTCCATTTCGATCAGAATGCCGTACCCGCGCTCGAGGCCCCA
The DNA here is from genome assembly GCA_965221535.1 of Longimicrobiales bacterium. Classification (GTDB taxonomy): domain Bacteria; phylum Gemmatimonadota; class Gemmatimonadetes; order Longimicrobiales; family Gaopeijiaceae; genus Bin94. The sequence continues at coordinate 1,871,810 of OZ244894.1, forward strand.
GCCGAGCCCCGCCACGTACGCCGCGCCCAGGCCCTGCTTCCCGGCGCGGTGAAGCACGTGCACGCGCCCGCTCTCGGCCGCAAGCTGGTCGGCGAGGTCGCCGGTCCCGTCCGGCGAGTTGTCGTCGACGACCAGGACGTGGAACTCGTCCCCCTGCCCCAGGATCAGCGGCACGACGCGGGGCAGGTTCTCGCGCTCGTTGTAGGTGGGCACGACCACCAGGACGTGCCGCGCGTTGCGCGCGGGGGGGTCGGCCTGCGCACCTGCAGGGGCCGTGGCCCGCCGGCTTTCGGGGGCCGAGGCCTGCGCGCTTGCGGGGGGGCCGGTGCGGGCGCTCATGGCGTCGCCGGCCTGCGCAGCACCAAGGCGCCCGCCGCCGCGCAGCACAGCTCGACGGCGGTGGCCCACGCGCGCTGAAGGACGGCCAGGACCACGCCCGCCTCGACCCCCAGGACGGGCGCGAGCAGCGCGGCCAGCGCCCCCTCGCGGATGCCGATGCCGCCGGGCGCGACAAGCGCCGCATAGCCCGCGAAGTACGCCGCCGCAAAGGCCGTGGCGCCGAAGACGAAGCCCAGCTCCATGCCGAGACCCCGGGCCAGAAGCACGAAGGCGACGCCGTGGGCGATCCAGTGGACGAGGTAGCCGGGAAAGAGCGTCAGCAGGCGCAGGCCCTCGGGATTGGGCGGCGGCCCGGCGTCGCCGCTCCGGGCGAGAGCCCAGCGGAGCAGCATGCCGACGCCGCCGAGCTTGAGGAATGCGGTCAAGGCGGCCAGGATGGCGAGCCACAGCGCCACATCCTGCCGCTGAATCGCCTCGCCGGCCTGCACTACCACCCACCCGCCCACCGCCGCCGCGGCGAGCAGGTTGACGATCTGGGCCGTCACGGCGGCGGCGGTCGTGCGCACGCCCGACATGCCCCGGCGGCGGGCCAGGATGGCCATCCCGGCCAGCTGCGCCACCTTGCCCGGGACGTAGCGGCCCAGGTTGGCCACCACGAGCATGGCGGCGCCCTCGGTCAGGCCGACCCGGCGCTCTCCAAACGTTGGCAGGATGCGCGACCAGAGCGCAGAGGCGATGAGGAAGGTGAACGCGAGCAGCGTCACGGAGAGCGCGATCGGCCCGGCCCGGAGCCGCACCAGCGACCAGTCCGCCGCCCCCGCCTCGGCCAGGCCGATGCCCGCGCCCCGGAGGATGAGCGCGGTTGCCGCCACCGTGAGCGCCAGCTTGGCGAGCGTGGTCCACCACCGCTTCCCGGCGGCGGGAACCTGGCGCCCCATGCCCGCACGGCGCGCACCCGCGTCGCTTCCCGCGGCCGCGTGCTCATCGGCGGCAAGCGGCCGCGCGCCGGGCCCCGCCGCGCCCCCTCCCCTCCCTGCGCCCGCTCCGGTCATTGCCCGGGGCGAAGCGACCGCAACCACGCGGGCGGGCCGCGCAGCCACGACCAGGCAGCGAGCAGGACGGCGACCAGGGCGGCCACGATGCTGACGCGGAGCGCGCTCGCCACCGTGGGGGCCGTGAAGCGCAGCGTCACCGTGTGGTCGCCGGCGTCGGGGATCTCGACGGCCTGCAGCGTCAGGTTGGCGCGGCGCACCGCCGCGGGCTCGCCGTCGACTTCGGCCTCCCACCCGGGGAACCAGTTCTCGGATATCACCAGGAGCGCGGGCCCGCTCGTGGCCACGCTGAGGCGCCGCTCGTCGGGCTCGAAGCGCTGCCAGGCGACCTGTCCCCCCCCGCCGCCGCTCGCGGCAACCCGGTCCAGCGGCGCCGCCACGACGGCCTCGCGCGCCGGGTCGAAGTCCTGCGAGAGGATGCGGGCCAGCGCGGCCTCGTCGTCGTCCAGCACGGTCACCCGGTCGACGAGCCAGGCGCGGTCCAGCCCCGGGTAGGCGTACACCGCCTCCAGCCCCCTGCCCCGTCGCGCCGAGCTCAGCGCCTGCGCGCCCGCGTAGGGCGGCCCTCCGGCGGCCTCCTGGGGCCACACGATGTACTTCGCGTTCATCATGCGCAGCACGTTGGGGTGGCGCGAATGCTCGCCCGAGGCGCGGCTGCCCTCTAGCCCGAGGAGCTGGCGGTAGCGCGCCAGGTCGTTGGGGTGGTGCCCGGCCACCAGGTCGAGGCCATGCATGGCCAGGTCGACGGCCTGATCGCTGCCGCGCAGATCGGCGACCCTGAACGGCGGACCGGCGTCGCGGCGCTCCGCGAGGTAGCGCGTGTTGTTGTCGGGCGCGGCCCATGCGTGGTAGTCGAAGCCGCGAATGAAGGGGCGGTCTATTCTTCCGAGGTCGAGCGCCACAAGGAGGGAAAGCGCGGCGAGCGCCGCCGAGAGGGGGACTCTGCCCTCTCTCACCCCCCAGACCAGCGCAGTCGAGAGAAGGCCCAGAACAAGCGCGATGCCGAAGCCGCGCGTGATGTGCGGGGTTGCGGCGGCGAATGCGGCCAGGCTGCGCTCGCTCGCGTCGCTGTAGAGCAGCGTGGTCCAGATGCCGCCGAGCGCGCCGCTGGCCTGGAGGAGGGCGCCGACGAGGAGGAGTGCGCAGAACCCGAGGAGGGCGCGTGCGCGCGTGTCTTGCAGGAACCCGGGCGAGGGGCCTTCGCGCACGAGGTCGTCGACGCCCAGCGCGAAGAGGGTGGTTGCGCCGAAGCTGACCAGGAAGGCTGCGATCGCCGGGACGCGGAAGATCGAGATGCCGGGCACGACTTCGTAGAAGATGCGCCAGACGGGGGTGTGCGTGCCCAGCGCGAACAGGAGCCAGACGAGGCTGGCGCCCGCCATGAACCAGCGCAGTCCACTTCTTTGCCGTCCGCAGAAGCCGAAGATGGCGAGCGCAAGGACGGTGACGCCCAGATACTCGTGGTTGAGCTTGAGGGCGTTGCGTCCCCAGTAGGTGCCGCGCGCCCAGTCGGCGTCGGCGGCGGTGTTGCCCACGAACTCGGGGACGACCAGCGCAACCGCCTCTTCGGGGTGGAAGGACCACGAGGCCGAGTAGGCGAGGCGTTCCTCGGGCGTGGCGTCGACGGTGGTCGCGATGCGGCGCGAGGACTCGGTGACGTACTGCGCGGCGGGAAGCAGCTGCACGGCGGCGATGCCCGCGCCCAGCACGGAGCTGCCGAGGAAGATGGCGAAGGGGGCGAGGGCGCGCGCCGGGCGGCGGGGGCCGGGGCGGCCGGGGCCGGTTGGGGTCGCCCGTCCCTTCCGGAGCTGCACGGTGCGGAAGACGGCGTACGCGCCCACCGTGCCGAACAGGAAGTAGGCCGTCTGGAACTGGGTGGTGAGGCTTGCAAGGGCGACGGCGCCAGCGAGTCCCGCCGCGGTGCGCCCGGACGGTGAGCGCAGGACCGCTTCGGCGGCCCAGAAGACCAGCGGCGCGAGCGAGGCCACCATGAGCTTCCCGTCGTTGCCGGGGAGCGCGAGCGTGACGACGACCGGGGCCATGAGCCATGCCAGGCCGCCGAGCGTGGCCGCGGCGCGGCCCAGGCCGAGGCTGCGCGACCACCCGTACATGAAGAAGCCGCCGCCCAGCACGTGAAGGACGAGCTTCCAGCCGAGCACGCGGTAGGGTTCCACGAAGAGGTACAGGAGGCTGGTCGGATAGACGGAGTCGCCCGCGGCGAGCGCTTCGACGAAGGGGAAGCCGCCGAGCAGGCGCGGGCTCCACAGCGGAAAGTCGCCCGCGGCCAGGCGCTCGGCGAAGTACGCCCGGATCATGTAGCCCAGCGAGAGCGAGTCCTCGCCGTAGAGCATCTGGTCCGAGAAGATGAACTCGGCGAAGAGGACGACGGTGACGGCCGCGAAGAGGGCGCAGGTGAGCCACCACGGCACCGCGACCGGCTCGCGCGCGGCGGCGTTGGCGGCGGTGGTTGTCCGGGGGTTCACGCTGGCGTCCTCTCTTTCAGGCTGCGATAGACCTCCAGGTGCCGGTCGACCAGCCGCTCGTTGCTCCACATCGAAACTACGTTTTGGCGGCCGGCCGCGCCCCGCCGGTCCAGATCGCCGTCCGACAGCAGCTCCAGCACCTTGGCGGCCAGGGCGCCGGGATCGGCGGGCGGGAAGAGCCCCCCGACCGCGTCGTCCACGATCTGCGGCAGCCCGCCCACGGCGGAAGCGGCGACCGGCAGCCCGCACGCCATGCACTCGAGCGCGGCGACCGACGTGGCCTCGACCAGCGACGGGAACACCGCCATGTCCGCCGAGCACAGCAGGGCGGGCATCTCGGCGTGGGGACGGGCCCCCAGGAAGTCGATCCGGTCGGCGACGCCCAGTTCGCGGGCGAGCGCCTCGAGCCTGGCCCGCTCGGGGCCGTCGCCGACAACGACCGCCTCCACGTCGGCCCCCGCGACGATCTCCGGCAGCGCGCGCACGAAGAACTCGACGCCGTTCTTGGGAAAGAGCCTGCGCGGGACCACCAGGCGGCGGCGGCCGCCCGAGCGCGCCACGGCGCCCTGCTGCGGGCGGAAGACGTCGGTCTCGACGCCGTTGACCAGCACCTCGACGTCGATCGTGGGGCCCAGGCTCTCGCCCACGTCGGCGATCTCGCCGCTGGCCGCGAAGTTGTGGTCGCTCAGCTCGACCAGCTTGCCCAGCGCCGGCGCGGCCAGCCGGTTCGCCGCGAGGCGCAGGAAGTGCGACGTGTGCAGCGTGCAGACGAGCGGGGTGCTCCGGCCCGCGAGCGCGAGCGCGCAGGGGAGCAGCGAGGGGAACGCCTGGGCGTGCACCACATCGGCGCCCTCCGCCGCCGCCCGCGTGCGCGGCGTGGAGCCGGCGGCGTGCGCGAACCACCCCCACGGCGTGCGCGACGGCAGCCGGGTGCGGTGGACGCGGACGCCGTCGACGACCTCTTCGGCGGCGAGGCCGGGCTGCGAGAGCGACGTCACGACCGTGACCTCGTGGCCACGCCTGGCCAGCCCCGCGCACAGACCGCGAACATGGCTCTCGAGCCCGCCCACCTCGGGCGGGTAGTACACGCAGTGGACGACGATCTTCACGTCGGCTCCCAGTCGCGGGTTCGGCGCCGCTCCCCGGCAAGCGACGCGAGCAGGATGTCGGCAATGCGCTCTCCGGCGCGTCCGTCGCCGTACGGGTTGCGCACCGGGGCGCCCCCCCCTTCCGCCGCCAGGCGCGCGCTTGCCTCAGCGAAGATCCGCTCCGGATCGGTCCCGACCAGCGTTGCGGCGCCGGCATGCACCGCCTCGGGCCGCTCGGTGACCTCGCGCAGCACCAGGGTGTGCACGTCGAATGCGGGCGCCTCTTCCTGGATGCCCCCCGAATCGGTCAGGACGAGGGCGGCGCGGTTTAGCACGGCGATCAGATCGCCATAGCGCAGGGGCTCCACGAGATGCACGCTGGGGCTGCCCGCCAGAATGCGCAGCGCGGGCTCCCGCACGCTGGGGTTGGGGTGCACCGGGCAGACCACCTCGATGTCGTCGAAGCGGTCGGCGAGGGCGGCGACCGCGCCGAAGACGCCCTCGAGCGGGGCGCCGAACGACTCGCGCCGGTGGGCGGTGAGCAGCACGAGGCGCCGGGGCGACTGCAGGAGGCGCGCGATGCGGGGCTCCTCGACGGCCGGGGGCCGGGCCCGAATGCGCTCAAGCGCGTCCACCACCGTGTTGCCGGTCACGAAGATGCGGTCCGCCTCCACGCCCTCCGCCGCGAGGTTGGCGGCGGCGGCGGGCGTCGGCGCGAAGCAGAAGTCCGAGACGGTGTCGGTCATGCGCCGCAGCATCTCTTCCGGGAACGGCGACCATTTGCGGCGGCTGCGCAGTCCGGCCTCGACGTGCGCCAGAGTGCCCTGCTGAAAGAAGGTCACCAGGCCGGCGAAGAAGACGGTCGCCGTGTCGCCCTGGACGATCGTCACGTCGGGCCGGAACTCGTCCGCAACCTCGCGCAGTCCGTCCATGCAGGCGTGGCCGACGTCGTAGAGGCTCTGGCCCGGCTTCATGATTTCCAGGTCGTAGTCGGCCTCCACCCCGAAGACGCCCAGCACCTGGTCGACCATCTCGGCGTGCTGCCCGGTCAGGGCCAGCCGGTGCTCGCTTCCGCCGCGGTCGCAGAGCGCGGCGATCACCGGGGCCATCTTGATCGCCTCGGGGCGCGTGCCGACGACCGAGAGAATCCGGGGCTTCACGGAGCTGCCCGGCGGCCCCCGTCGGCCCGCCCGGAGCCCTGGCGCTCGCGGCGCGCCGCGTCGAGCTCGTCGTGAACGCCGGCGATCATCTCGCCCAGAAAGCCCGCCACGAAGAACAGAACGCCCACCGTCACCAGAAGAACCACTAGGTACAGCAGCGGCCGGAACCCCTGCTGCTCGACGAACCGGTAGTAGAGCGCGACGAGGCCGGTTGCCACGCCGGCCCCCATCAGGACGACCCCCGGAAGGCCGAAGGCGACCATCGGCTTGCGGGAAAGGCGGAGCTGGAACCAGACGGCGAGCAGGTCCAGGACGCCCCCGACGATCCGGCTCTTGCCCGAGTACTTGGCCTCGCCGGCGCGGCGCGGGTGCAGCTCGATGTCGATCTCGGTGGCGCTGAAGCCCCTGCGGTGGGCGAGCACGACGAAGAACCGGTGCCAGTCGTGGCGCAGGCGCACTTCGCGCAGGATGTCCGCGCGAAAGGCCTTCATCGAGTTGAGGTCGCTGACGGGAACATCGAAGATCCGTCGGCTGAGCGCGTTGTAGATCGACGACACGGCGCGCTTGTCGTACCGCCCCACCTTCCGCCCGGCGACGATGTCCCAGCCTTCGGCGAGCTTGTCCAGAAAGCGGGGGATCTCGGCGGGCAGGTGCTGTAGGTCGGCGTCGAACAGCACCAGGTAGCGCTTTTCGGTTGCCGCCGCCGCGGTCAGCAGCGCCTCGGTCTTGCCCTGGTTGGCCCGGTGGCGGAGCACCCGCAGGCGGTCCCACCCTGCGCCCTCGGCCCGGGCCAGCGCCGCCGTCTGGTCGGTCGAGCCGTCGTCGACCAGGAGGACTTCGCCGGTGAGGCCGAACTCTTCGAAGGCGGCGCGCAGCTCGGGGATCAGGTGGGGGATGTTGGGCGCCTCGTTGAAGGCCGGAACCACGAGCGCGAAGTCGCGGTAGGCCCGCGGCGGCGTCCCGCGCGCCGTCTCCCGACCCGCCCGCGGCGGCGTCCCTCGCGCCGTCTCCCGATCCGCCTCCGCCACTCAGATGCGCTTTCTCATGCGGGCCGGGAGGATTCCCAGCTGGTCGCGATACTTCGCCACCGTTCGCCGGGCGATCTTCACGCCCTCTCCCCTGAGCAGGTTCACGATCGCCTGGTCGGTCAGCGGCCGACGGCGGTCCTCGGCGTCGACCAGGCTCTTCACCCTTGCCTGGACGCCCCGGCTGGAGACTTCGTTGCCCATCGCCGTGGGCAGCCCGCTCGAGAAGAAGAACTTGAGCGGATGGACTCCCGCCGGCGACTGCACGTACTTCTCGTTCGTGACGCGGGACACCGTGGACTCGGCCATGCCGATGTGCTCGGCGACTTCGCGCAGCGTGAGCGGCTTGAGGTGCTGCACCCCCTTCTCGAAGAAGTCGCTCTGCCGCTCGACGATGAAGCGCATGACCCCCAGCATGGTCTGGCGACGCTGCTCGATCACCTGGATCAGCCAGTTGGCCGCGTTGAGCTTGTTGGCGATGAACTCGCGGTTCTCGCCCACGAACTTGGCGCGGTCGGCCGCCACCTCGCGGTAGGCCTGGGCGAGCCGCAGGCGGGGCAGCCCGGTGTCGTTGACGAAGACGAGGTACTCGCCGCCGACCCTGTCGACGATGAGGTCGGGGATCACGTAGTGGTCGGGATCCGCCGCATGCCGGCGCCCGGGGCGCGGATCCAGATTGCCGATCTCGTCGGCCGCGTCCTGCACCTCCTTGGGCGACACCTCGAGCGCGCGCGCGATTTCGGTCCAGCGGTGGTTGCCCAGATCGTCGAAATGATCCCGCACGATCGCCATGGCCAGCGAATCCTCGTGTCCCAGGCGCCGCAGCTGAATCTCGAGGCACTCGCGCAGGTCGCGCGCGCCCACGCCCGGCGGGTCGAGCGACCGCACGACCTTCAGCACCGAGGCCACCTCTTCGGGCGTGTGCGTGGCGAAGATGCGCGCCAGTTCGGCCAGCTCCTCTTCGCGCTCCTGCTCGTCCTCGATCTCGCGGGCGTTCGCGTACGCGGCGTCGCGCACCTCCTTGCCGGAGCCGTTCAGCCCGTCGGCCACGTCCTGGAGGGTGCACGAGAGGAAGCCGTTGTCGTCGATGTTGCCGACGATCTCGCCCGCGATCCAGGCCTGCCGGTCGTCGAGGCGGAGGAAGCCGAGCTGCTCGTTCAGATGGTCCTGCAGGTGCCGTACGCCCACGATCGGGGCCTCGAACTCCTCGCGCGGCTCGTACCGTTCCCGCGCGCCGCCCGTGTCGAACCCGTCCAGCAACACCTCGTCCCAGTCGATCTCGTCGTCGGACTCGTCGCCGGCGTCCTCCTCGGCGTCGACTTCGAACTCGTCGTCGGCGTCGGGCTCCGAGAGCTCCAGAAAGGGGTTCTCCGACAGTTCCTGCTCAAGACGGGTCTGAAGTTCCAGCAGGGGCATGTACAGCAGATCCATCGCCTGGTACAGGCGCGGATTGACCCTCAGGTCCTGCCGTAGGTCGGCCCCCTGGTACAGGCCTGTCCTCATCCGGCTCACGCGAAGTCAACTCCCGGGCTGCGGAAACCTCGATCTCATGCGGGCCGTCAGCGTCGGCCCCAGATAAAGATCGGCAACTTCGTCGTTCCAGACGAGTTGCGAGACCGTTCCGTGCACGCGGATGCGCCCTTCGTACATAATGTACGCGCGGTCCACGATCTCCAGCGTCTGCTCCACGTTGTGGTCCGAAATGATGACGCCGATGTCGCGCGTCTTGAGCTGGCCGACGATTTCCTGGATGTCGTGCAGCGCAATGGGGTCGATGCCGGCGAAGGGCTCGTCGAGGAGCATGAACTTGGGCCGCTGCACCAGGGCCCTGGTGATTTCGAGACGGCGGCGCTCCCCTCCGGACAGCGAGAACGCCCTGGCCTTGCGCAGGTGCCCGATCGAGAGCTCGCCGAGCAGCTCCTCCAGCCTCTCGGCGCGCTCCCGGCGGCTGATCCCGAGCGTCTCCAGGATCGCCAGAATGTTCTGCTCCACCGTCAGCCGGCGAAAGACGGACGGTTCCTGCGCCAGGTAGCCGACGCCCATCCGCGCCCGCTTGTACATCGGCACGCCGGTCAGCTTCGCCCGGTCCAGGTACACCCTGCCGCCGTCGGCGGCGATCAGCCCGACCATCATGTAGAAGGTGGTGGTCTTCCCCGCCCCGTTCGGACCCAGCAGGCCGACGATCTCTCCCTGCCGGACCTGGATGTCGACCTCGGAGACGACCCGCCGCTTCTTGTAGATCTTGGTGAGCCGTTCGCCCCGAAGCACCGACGCGTTCGCAGTCGCGGCGCCCGCGGCGGCGTCCGTGTCCGGCGCGGTCGATCCGCTCGCGTCCAGTGCGGCCGCTTCGCCCATGTCCGGCGTGGCCGCTTCGCCCATGTCCGGCGTGGCCGACTCGCCCGCGTCCCGATCCAGCAGCTGTTCCGTGGTCATCTGAGGCGTCTCCTTGCGGGCAGGGCGCGCGTGCGGTGTGCGGTCGCGTCCCGAGCGGTCGAAAGCGTGTCCGGGCGGGTGGCGGCGGAACCCCGAGGGGGCGTGGCGGCATCGGGAGGTGCGGTGGTGTCCGTGGCCACGCCCGTGGTGTCGGGGGCCACGACCGTGGTGTCGGGGGCGACGACAGTGGAATCCGCAATTTCCGTAGAATCCGCAACTTCCGTAGAATCCGGCTCGGTGCCGGGGGGCAGCGGCTCCAAATGGTATCCCACGGTCTGGCCCTCCACGTCCATCCTGACCACTTCGCGGCCTTCGAGGTACACGATGATCCGGTTCCCCTCGACCCAGTGCAGCGCCGGCCCGCCCGGCCCGTCGGCCATGTCCGCGCTGCCCGCGTCCGCGTCCGCGCTATCGGCCCCGGCCCCCGCGCCGCCCGGGTCGGCCGCGGTCCCCGCGCTGTCCACGTCTGCGCCCCCGCCGATCGGATCGGCCCCGACCGAGTCCGTCCCGAGCGTGTCCGCCTGCACCAGCCGATACAGGCTGCGGGCCCCGCCCACGGCAGTCATCGTCTCCAGCCGCGATCCCTCCCCGCCGGTCCCAAGGCTCGAGTCGCCCGCGGCCCTGCTGTCCGCCGCATCGTCCGTGGAATCGCCCGCGGCCAGGCTGTCCGCCGAGTCGCCCGCACCCGCGCCGCCCGCCGAATCGCCCGCAACAGCCCCCCCCACCGAGTCGCCGGCGGAGGCGAACCGCGCGTAGATCGTGTCTCCCTCCATCCAGTCGCGCCGAGCCGCATCGGGGAGCGCCGCCGCCGCCACCGCCGCCGTGTCGTCCTCCTCGCCCTCGGCCCGCGCCGACCCCACCGCCGTCACGAGCTGGAGCACCTGCCCGGGCGACAGCACGTCGATCGAGTCGCCGCTGAGGTTGAAGGCGTCCGCAGCCACGGTCGGCTTGAACAGCGAGTCCGTCGGGGCCGCCTCCTCCGTGTCGCCAGGGTCCGCCGCCAGGGCCTGCACCCGCGCCGCGTCGCCCGGCGACAGTCCCTCGGTGTCCAACGGCTGCGGCTCGCCGGGCAGCGCCGGGACCGTGCCGATCGCCACGAGCCGGTTCACCAGACCCCCGTCCAGGTACATCCGAATGGCCGGCGCGTTCATGTCCACCTGCCGCCCCGACAGGATCGCCCGGTGCCTGGCCAGCAGCTCCTCCCTGAGCCCGGTCGACGGCGTCACCGAAATCGTCCGCGCCGTCAGCAGGTAGTCCTGCCCCTCGACGCGCGCCCCGCCCACGATCGACATCGAGCCAACCTCCTGGTCGTAGTCGAGCGAGTCGCCGAACGCCGTCAGCGAATCGCGCACAACCATCACGCTCCCCCCGGCGCGAAAGTAGCGCCTTCCCTCCAGGACGAACCGCTCCGCGTCGATCTCGTAGGGAGAAAGCGCGACGGTGTCGACGACCGGCGGGTCGCCCAAGACCGAATCCACCTCCTCCCCGACCTCCGCCGGAAGAGGTTCCGCCGCCTCGGCGCTGTCGAGCGTCGGCTCGATGGCTGCGTCGCCCGCACTGTCGGGCACCGCGTTGCGGGCCTCGGCCCCCGCACTGTCGAGCGCCGGAGCGATGGCGGCAGAGTCGCCCGCGGCCACCGCCTCCGCCACCTCGGCGCTGTCCCCCACGGGCACGCTGTCCGCCTCGGGCACAGAGTCGCCCGCGGCCACCGCCTCCGCCACCTCGGCGCTGTCCCCCACGGGCACGCTGTCCGCCTCGGGCACAGAGTCGCCCGCTGCCGCCGCCTCCTCGACGTCGGCGCTATCCCCCGCCGTCGCGCCGCCCTCCTCCGGCACGGAATCGCCCGCGGCCGCATCCTCCGGCGGCGCCTCGGCCCTCGCCACCGGATACACGGTCGCGTGCGGCGTCCCGCCGTAGACCTGCATGCGGTCCAGCGCGCGCACCTCGCCGGCGCGGTCGTACACCAGCCTCTCGCCGCTGATCACCGCCCCGCTCGCAAGGTCGCGCACCGTCACGTTGGACCAGGCGTTGAGCTGTCTGAGCCCGCCGAAGTACTGGGCGGTGTCGGCGTCCAGCTCGGTTTCGGCGTCGACCAGGTACACGCGGCCGAAGAGGTGGACCTGTTCGTTCGCCTCGAAGACGACCGCCGAGTCGGCCAGGAGGCGCATCCCGTCGGCGCAGCGGTAGTCGATGCCCCCCGTGGCGTGGTGCACGAAGCTTACCGAGTCGAAGCGGGCCCGCAGCGTGTATCCACCCACGCTCACGAGCTCGCAGTCGCCCCCCTGCGGCGCAGCGGGCGCCGGAACCAGGAGGGCCGCCACCGTCCCCGCTAGCGCGAGCGACCGCCGGGCGACGGTCGAGAGCCGCCTCATGGCTCGCTGCACTCCCCTTCTCTCGTGCCCCAGATCTTCAGGTCGTCGAACGACATGTCGGCCTGGAAGCGGTCGCCCTCGACCACGCAGCCCGACTCGCGCATGACCACGTGCCGGTCCGACCAGACGCGGTCGTCGTCGGGCGCGAAGTTGAGCTCCTCGGTGCGAATCTCCTGATCCGTGCCCGTGATCGTGAGCACTGCGTTGCCGTACGCGGTGAGCTCGTTGCCGGCGCTGCTCAGACGGCCTCCGTCGGCCTCGATCTGGGCGCGCCGCCTACCCTGCTCGTCGTACACGAACAGCGTCAGCCCGATCACCCGCGCGTAGGCCGAATCCCGCCACATGTACAGGCTGTCGGCGTACAGGAGCGCTTCCTGGACCCCCTCCTGCGTGATCCGGCGCGACACGCCGTATACGATCTCGTCGGCGTCGACCGCGGCGAGCTCGGTTGCGGGGCCAGCTTCGGGCTCGGTCGAGCATGCGGCGCCGCCGAGCGCCAGGGCGGCGAGAGCCAGGAAGGGCGGGCGGCGGTGCGGAACGAAGATGCGATGGTTCATCGGAGCACTCCGGCGCGGAGCAGGTCGTGAAGGTGAACAATGCCCAGGAGGCCGCCGCCCAGCACGACGGGGAGCGCCATGACGCCGTGCTCCTCCATGCGGCGGACCGCGGCGGCGCCCAGTTCGTCGGGCAGCGCGGTCCTGGGCGAACGGGTCATGAAGCGGGAGACGGGCAGGTCGAGGAAGTCCTCGGTCCGCTCCATGAGCCGCGCGAGATCGCCGGCCGTGACCACGCCGACGAGCGCGTTGCCGTCGTCGATGACCGGCACGGTGCCGCGCATGCGGGCGAGCGGCACGATGATCTCGCGCACCGTGGCGTCGGCGGCCACGGCGGGGTAGTCCGCGTCCACCATGATGTCGCGGACGCGCAGCGTGAGGCGGCGTCCCAGGGCGCCGCCAGGGTGGATGCGGGCGAAGTCCTCGGGGCGGAAGCCGCGCCGCCGGATCAGCGCCACGGCCAGCGCGTCGCCCATGGCAAGGGCGGCGGTGGTCGACGACGTGGGGGCCAGGTCCATCGGGCATGCCTCGGCGCTCACGCCGCAGTCGAGCACCGCGTCCGCCTGGCCAGCCAGCCGAGAGGCGGGATCGCCGACCAGCGCGACCACGGGCATGCACTGCGACTCGGCGAAGGCGAGCAGGCCGTTCAGCTCGGCTGTGGCCCCGCTGCGCGAGACGACGATAACGACCGCGCCGGGATCGACCAGCCCCAGATCGCCGTGCAGCCCGTCGACCGGGTGAAGAAACGCCGCGGGCGTCCCCGTCGAGGTGAGCGTCGCGGCCACCTTGCGCGCCACCAGCCCCGACTTGCCGACCCCGGATACGGCCACCATGGCCTCCGAACCGGCGATCAGATCGACGGCGCGCGCGAACCCCGCGCCCAGGCGGTCGGCCAGCGCGGCCACCGCCTCGGCCTCCATCCGCAGCACGCGACGCCCCTCGCCGACGACCGCCTCGCGGTCTGTCCGGGGCGGCGCCTCAGCCGCCACGCTCGCGACAGTACTCATCGACCAGTCCGGTCCATTCGTTTCGGGCCCTGAGCAGCGCCTCCGCGAACTCTCTCACGGCGCCCCTGCCCCCCTCCTTCAAACTCTGCCACTCGGCCGCGCGCCGCACCTCGTCGACTCCGTTGGCCACAGTCGCGGGCAGTCCCACCATGCCAAGCACGGGGAGATCGGCCAAGTCGTCGCCGAGCAGCGCGACCTCGTTCCATGCGATCCCCCGCTCGGCGAGCAGCTTCTCCAAGATCGGGATCTTGCGCGCGCCGCCGTCCTGGAAGACGTCGGCGACGCCCAGCTCGCGCGCCCGCAGATCGGTCGCCGCCGACACCCTGCCCGAGACCATCGCAACGTGGATTCCCGCCCTCTGCAGCATCTTGACTCCCAGGCCATCCGTCACGTCGAACCGCTTGAACTCGGCCGCGCCGCCACTCGAGGTCGCGCCCACGTAGATTCCGCCGTCGGTCATGGTGCCGTCGACATCCAGTACGACCATGCGAATCCGGCGCGCCGTTGCCTCCGGGATCGGCATCGGGGCGGCCGTCATCGCGGATCCTCGGGGACGAGCGCGCGGCGGACTGCGGCCACCTCGCGCAGCAGCGGCCTCAGTTCGCCCAGGGGCAGCATGTTGGAGCCGTCGGAGGGCGCCGCCGCCGGATCGGGGTGGGCCTCCAGGAAGAGGCCGTCGCAGCCGGCCGCCACCGCCGCGCGAACCAGCGGACGGATGTGCTCGGGCGCCCCCCCGGTCGATCCGTCCCGCGCCGCGCCGGGGCGCTGCACGGAGTGCGTCCCGTCGAAGATCACCGGCACGCCGGCGGCTTCGCGGACGAGCGCGAAGCTTCGCATGTCGACCACGAGGTCGCCGTACCCGTGAGCGGTCCCGCGTTCGGTCACCGCCACCTCGGCGGCCCCGCCCGACCTGACCTTCTCGACGGCGCCCGCCATCGCGCCGGGCGGCATCCACTGCCCCTTCTTGATGTTCACCGCGCGGCCCGTGCCGCCCGCCGCCACCAGCAGCGACGTCTGCCGGCACAGGAATGCGGGGATTTGCAGGATGTCGGCCACCTCGGCCACCGCTTCGACCTGATGCGCCTCGTGCACGTCGGTCAGGACCGGCAGACCGGTGCGCCGGCGAACGTCGGCCAGGAGCTCCAGGCCCCGCTCGAGCCCGGGTCCCCGGTGGGAGCGGAGACGCGAGCGGTTCGCCTTGTCGAAGGACGCCTTGAAGACCGCCCGCATGCCGGCCTCGCGCGCGGCGTCGCGCACTTCTCCGGCCACCGCGAGGTTGAGCTCGGGGTCCTCGAGGACGCACGGGCCCGAGACGAGGGTGAAGCCATCGAAGATGGACACGACCTCAGGCCCCCAGCGCCGCCGCCTTCGGTGAGCCGACGCCGGACGCACGGGCGGCGGCCGCCTCGATGAACGATGCGAACAGCGGATGGGCCCGCGTGGGCCGGCTTTTCAGCTCGGGGTGGGACTGGCTCGCCACGAACCAGGGGTGGCCGGGCAGCTCGATCATCTCGACCAGCTTTCCGTCGGTCGTGGTGGCGGAGAACGCCATGCCGCGCTCCCCGAGCACGGTCCGGTAGTCGTTGTTGACCTCGTACCGGTGGCGGTGCCGCTCGGTGATGTCGACCGCCCCGTAGCTTCGGGCCGCCGCGGTCCCGGGCGCGAGACGGGCCGCGTAAGAGCCCAGGCGCATGGTGCCGCCCTTGGTCGTGACCCTGCGCTGCTCGTCCATGAGGCAGATGACGGGATGGGGGGTGCTCCGGTCGAACTCGAAGGAGTGGGCGCCCTCGAGACCCGCGACGTTGCGGGCGAACTCGATGACCGCGCACTGGAGCCCCAGGCAGATCCCCAGGAAGGGCAGCCCGTTCTCGCGCGACCAGCGGATCGCGGCGATCATGCCCTCGATGCCGCGCCGCCCGAAGCCGCCCGGCACCAGGAGCCCGTGGTACCCGGCCAGGAACGAGGCGTCCAGGCCGCGCTCCAGCTTCTCGCTCCCGATCCAGTCGATCGCCACGTCGACGTCGTGGGCGATGCCGCCGTGCACGAGCGCCTGCTCGACCGACTTGTAGGCATCGACCAGCTCGGTGTACTTCCCGACCACCGCGATCCGCACCTTGCCGCCTCCGGGCGCCTTGATGCGCTCGACGATGCGCCTCCACGCGGTGAGATCCGGCGCCGGCGCCCGAATCCCGAAGCGCGAGAGCACGAAGTCGTCGAGTCGCTGGCGGCGAAACTGCAGCGGCACCTCGTAGATGGTGTCGACGTCGAGCGCCTCGATCACCCCGGCAGGATCCACGTTGGTGAAGCCGGCGATCTTGCCCTTGATCTCGTCGCCCAGGGGGTGTTCGGTGCGGCACACCAGCACGGCGGGCTGGATGCCGGTCTGCATCAGCTCGCGCACCGAGTGCTGCGTCGGCTTGGTCTTGAGCTCGCCGGCGGCCTGGATGTAGGGCACCAGGGTGAGGTGCACGTGCAGGGCGCGGTCGCCCACCTCCTGGCGAAACTGGCGGATGCCCTCGAGGAACGGGAGGCTCTCGATGTCGCCGACGGTGCCGCCGACCTCGCTGATCACGACGTCGCGGCCTTCGGACAGCACCCGCACCGACCGCTTGATCTCGTCGGTGATGTGGGGAATGACCTGGACCGTGCGCCCCAGGTAGTCGCCGCGCCGCTCGCGGTCGATGACCGTGCGGTAGATGCGCCCCGTCGTGGTGTTGTTCTCCTGCGACAGGTTCCCGTCGATGAAGCGCTCGTAGTGGCCCAGGTCGAGATCCGTCTCGGCCCCGTCCTCGGTGACGAAGACCTCGCCGTGCTGCAGCGGCGACAGCGTGCCCGGATCGACGTTGATGTAGGGGTCGAGCTTCTGCAGGGTGACGCGCAGCCCCCGTTCCTTGAGCAGAACGCCCAGCGAAGCGGCGGCGATGCCCTTCCCCAGCGAGGACACGACGCCCCCGGTCACGAAGATGTACCTGGTCTCGTCAGGTCCGCTCGGCGTCATTGTCTGCCCCGGCTCCTTTCAGGCGGCGCTCCATGCGCGCCAGGTCCTCCGGCGTGTCAACGCCGCCGGCCGCTTCGGCCACAATCGCCACGCCGATGCGCATCCCGTTTTCGAGAGCGCGCAGCTGTTCCAGTCCTTCCTGCAGTTCGAGCGCCGAAGGGCGGAATCCGACCCATCGGGCCAGCGCCGCCCGCCTGTACGCGTAAACGCCGACATGCCGCAGGCGGCGAAGCGAGGTCCGGCTGCCGGTTCGGGCCGGATCGGCACGCCGGAAGGGGATCGCCGCCCTTGAGAAGTATAACGCACGACCATCCCGGGCCCGAACCACCTTGACGACCGCCGGGTCGCGGAACGCCTCGTCCGAATCGATCGGCGTCGCGCATGTGCCCACCTCGAAGCCGCTCTCGACCATCGCGACCGCTGCGCGAACGACCTCGGGCGCGATCAGCGGCTCGTCGCCCTGGATGTTGACCACGACGTCGAATGCCCCGCCCATGCGCTCTGCGGCCTCCCAGGCGCGGTCGCTCCCCGACGGATGTTCGGGCGAGGTCATGACGACGCTTGCGCCGGCCTTGCGGCAGACCTCCGCCACCTCGTCCGAGTCGGTCGCGACGACCACCTCGTCCAGGAAGTCCATTTGGCGCGCGCGCCGCCAGACCCAGGTGACCAGGGGCCTGCCCAGCAGTGGCTGCAGAGGCTTGCGGGGGAGGCGGGACGACCCGATGCGCGCCGGGATCACGCCCAGGACGCGCTTCACGGGGCTCTGCCACCCCCCGCAGGGGCAGCGCGCAGAAAGTTGGCCAGCAGTCGGCGCCCGTGTTCCGTGAACCACGACTCGGGGTGGAACTGCACGCCCCAAACGGGGTGCTTCCGGTGGCGCATGGCCTGAATCTCGCCCCGGTCGGCGGGATCGTCGCTCCATGCGATCGCGACGAGCTGCGGCGGCAGCCTGGGCGCGGTCACGAGCGAGTGGTAGCGCGCGACTTCCAGCGACGACGGGATGCCCTGGAACAGGGGGTCTCCGTGGTGCACGATCCGCGAGGTCTTGCCGTGGACCGTCCGGGCGGCGCGAATCGTGCGCCCGCCGTAGGCCTCGCCGATCGCCTGATGGCCCAGGCAGACCCCGAGCGTGGGCACGTCCGGTCCCAGCTCCCGGATCGCGGCGACGCTCGCCCCCGCCTCGGACGGGGTCTTCGGGCCCGGCGAGATCACCAGACGGGTGCACCCCGCGCTCCGCAGCTCGGCCGGCGTGACCTCGTCGTTCCGGTAGACGCGGGGCGCCTGGCCCAGGTCGCCCAGAATCTGCACCAGGTTCCAGGTGAACGAGTCGTAGTTGTCGATGACCGCCAGCATGGCCGTATAATACTGCCCATCATGGCCGACATGTACCGTTCCTGTCTCGTCTGCGGCGCCGGTTTCGCGCCGAACGAGGCCCTCGAGCACCTCGATCGGGGGCGCAGGGTGGCCTACGACCCCCTCAAGGGCCGTCTGTGGCAGGTGTGCCGCGCCTGCGCCAGGTGGTCGCTGGTGCCGATCGAGTCGCGCTGGGAGGCGCTGGAGGAGCTCGAGAAGCTGGTCGCCGACAAGGGGCGCGCGCTGTCGCGGACGGACAACGTGGCGCTCATGCGGGCCGGGCCGCTCGAGATCGTGCGCGTCGGGCAGGCGGCGCTCCGGGAAGAGGCGTGGTGGCGGTACGGGCGGGAGTTCCGCAAGCGGCGCGAGAACTACCGCAAGCTCACCGTGGCGGCGGCGGCCGGCGCGGCGGGCGCGATCGCGGGCTCGGCGGCAACGGGCGGGATGAGCTTCGTGGGGGCGTGGCTTCTGTGGCGCTGGGCGCCGGGGGTGGTGACCGGCGGGGCCCGGTGGCTGCGGTTCGGCGGCACAGCGTGGCGGGGACGCGCGCACTGCCTTCGCTGCGGGGACGCGCTCGCCAAGGTGCGGTACCGCGATCGCGAACGCCTGGTCGTCACGGGCGACGAGGAGGCGCCCGGCGTGGTGGTCGCATGCGCCCGCTGCCGGGGGCGCGAGGACGCGGGCCAGCGCATCGAGGGCCACGAGGCGGGACGCCTGCTGCGGCGCGTCCTGGCGTATCACCACTTCGCCGGGTCGTCCGAGCAGCGCGTGGAGGGGGCTGTCAAGCTGATCGACTTCGCGGGCGGCACCGAGAGGCTGCCGTCGCGGATCCTGGGGCCCGGAGCGGCGCTGGGGAGCCTGAGCAACACGGGTCAGGTCGCGCTCGAAATCGCTGTCCACGAGGAGCACGAGCGGCTGCTCCTGTCGATGGAGGTGGCGGAACTCGAGGCCCACTGGCGGCGCGAGGAGGAGCTCGCGGCGATCATCGACGGAGAGCTGACGCCGGACGCGGCGCTCGGGGGCGGCGCCCCACGGGGGCGGATCGCCGACTGAGGGTCGGGTCGCGGGGGCGGCGGGGACGCGCCCGGCCGCCGCTAGTAGTCCACCGGCCTGAGGTACGACTCGCCGATCGCGCTGTCCGAGAGCAGCGCCACGGTCGGGAGCTCGCGCTTCCAGTGGGTCGACGAGAGGCGCCGCCAGACGGTCTCGACCTCGGCCCTGTCGAACCCAATCCCGACGAGCGACTCCACGTTGTGCCGCTTCAGCAGCCAGTGCAGGATCGGGTCGGCCCGGTGGTAGGAGATGCCGAGCTCGTCCTCGTCGTGCACGCCCCGGACCAGATCGGCGCTCGCCGGCTTGTCGACGATCTCGCCGGGCACGCCCAGGTGGCGCGCCAGCTGCCAGACCTGGGTCTTGAAGAGGTCGCCCAGGGGGTTGATCGGGGGGGAGTCGTCGGCGTGCCAGGTGTAGTAGCCCAGAAGCCGCTCGCTCTTGTTGCCGGTGCCCAGCGGCAGCGCGCCCAGCTTCGCCGACTGGTCGAAGAGCACGACCGAGCGCAGCCGCGCCGCGAGGTTGCCGCGCCTGAGGGGGGAAAGGTCCGGCTCGTGGGCTTCCAGGTAGCCGTCCACGGCCTCGGTGATCGAGATCGTGCGCTGCCTGGCCCCGCACGCCTGGATGGCCAGCGCCGCATGGGACAGGCTCTCGGGGCTCGACGTCGCGTAGGGGAGCCGGAAGCCGTGGACGTTCTCGGGTCCCAGCGCCTTGGCCGCCAGGAAGAGCGACACCGCCGAGTCGACGCCGCCGGACACGCCGACGACCACCCTCTCGAAGCCCCGGTGGCGGGTCACCTCGTCGAAGATGAACTCGACGAGCGCCTGCTCGACGAGCGCCGCGTCGATCTCGAGCAGGGCGAAGTCGGTGTCGTTGGGCCGATCCGGCGCGCCCCCCCGCCGGGCGGCGGCGCCACGGTCGGCTCTGGCCGAGCCATCTTCGGCCTCCGCCGCCGCTGGCCGAGTCGGCGGTCGGTCTCCGGTCCAGGCCACGTCCAGGGACCTCCGCAGGCGAGGGAGGGCCGTGCTGAGGTCCGCGAGGAAGGGCGACTCGGTCCTCACGCGCAGGATCTCGTCGAAGTCGACCGCCACCACGGTGCGGGCATCGTCGAAGAGGGGCGCCCTCGCGAGGAGCGTCCCGTCGGGCGCCCACGCCGACGATCCACCGGGGAAGAGCTTGCCGCCCTCGGAGCCCGCCAGCTGCGCGACCATCATGAAGACGCCGTGCTCGCGCGCCGCCCGCGCGGCGATGCGGTCCCACTCGTCGAGGTTGGCGGGGCGGGCGGCGGCGGACGCGGGCTGAGAGGCGGCCGCCCCGGGCCGGGGCGCGGCGGACGCGGGCTGCGAGTTGGCGGGGTTGAATCCGCGCGCGGGAGACGCGCAGCCCGCGAGAATCAGCTCGGCGCCGTCGAGTGCGAGAATCGAAGCCGTGATCGAGTGCCAGAGGTCCTCGCAGATCAGCATTCCAAGCCTGCCGAAACGCGTGTCGAACGCGGCCACCTGCCGGCCCGGCTCGACGAAGCGGCCCTCCTCGAAGAGCCCGTAGGTCGGCAGGAAGACCTTGCGGTGCACGTGCAGCAGTTCGTACCGCTCCCCATCGGGGGTCAGGTAGGCCATGCTGTTGTAGACGCCGCGCCGCCCGCGCTCGTAGAAGCCAAGCGCCACGTCGCAGGTCCGCCCCTCGGGAGGCGCTCCCAGCGCCTCGACGAGCGCCCCGCGAGCGAGGGCCACCTCGTGGGCCGCCCCCTCGACGAAGTAGCCCGAGAGCACGGTCTCGGGGAACACGGCAAGGTCCGCGTCGGCAGGCAGGGCGTCGCGAACCATGGCGACGTTGGCCTTCACGGCCCCCTTGCGGGGCCTGACCTGACAGAGGGCCACCCTGAGGTCGTGGCCGTTGCCCATGGAGTGCTCTCGGCTGTCGCAGGCTGTGGGCGAGCTGTGCGGGGGCTGGCCCCGCCGACTGACTTCGCGCCATAATCTAGGTGCATTTCCGCAACCGAGGTGTGCTTCCACGCGGCAGATGGACCACAGAAGGCCGCAGAAGGACCACAGAAAGAACGTCACAATGCAAAGATTCCTCCGCCCGACCCTCCTTCGCCCGACCCTCCTCTTGGCGGCTGTGGCCGCCGTTGCAGCCCCGTTGGCCCCGGCCGCCGGGCAGAGCGCCGGAGCGCCCGGTCAGCGGGGCGCCCGTCAGCAGTCCGTCAACCTTGAATCGCCCGAGGCGCAGGTCTTTCTCCAGGCCCTGTCGGCGATTTCCAAGCACCACTCGTCGGCGCTGGCCGACTCGGCGCTCTGGGACCGGGCGCTCGACGGCCTGCTCGACCAGCTCGACGATCCCTACGCGACCGTGTACACGCCTGCCGAATACGACAGGTTCGAGGAGACCAACACCGGGAACTATGCCGGCATCGGCGTCCAGATCACCATGATGGACGCGCGGGTGACCGTGACGGCCGTGTTCCGCGACACCCCCGCCGAAGGCGTCGGGATGATGGTGGGGGACCGGATCGTCTGGGTCGAGGGCATGGACGCCCGCGACTGGACGCTGGACCAGGCGCGCGACTCGATCCGGGGGGCGCCGGGCTCGACGGTTCGGATCCGCGTGGCCCGGGACGGCGTCACGGAGCCCATTCCCTTCTCGATCGTGCGCGACAACGTCCATGTCGAGGCGGTGGCCGCGACATGGGTCGAGGACGGGATCGCCTACTTCGGGATCGACAGGATCGCGCGGGGCGTGTCGCAGGAGCTCGAAGCCGCGATCAACGAGCACGAAGGCGCCAGGGCGCTGATCCTCGACCTGAGGGGCAATCCGGGCGGCTATCTGGACGAATCGCTGCGAGTTGCCGACATGCTGCTCGCGCCGGGCGAGAAGCTGGCGAGCGTGGACTCGAGAGGAACCGCGGGCGGAACTGCCAACCAGGAATGGGCGGCCAGAAGCCCGGCGCGCCTCGCCGAGACGCCGATCGTGATCCTCGTGGACGCGTTCACTGCGTCGGCGGCCGAGATCATCTCGGGGGCCCTCCAGGACAACGACCGCGCCGTTGTGGTCGGCGGACGGACCTTTGGCAAGGGCGCCGTGCAGACGCACTACCCGCTGCCCGCCGGGCGCCGGATCAGCATCACGACCGGCTCCTGGTACACGCCGCTCGGCAGATCGCTCACCCGCGCTCGCCACCGGGACGGCTCGCTCAAGCCCGAGGATCCCGGTCTGGCGGAGCCGGTGCGCACCGCAGCCGGAAGGGAGCTGCCCACGGGTGGCGGGATCATTCCGGACCTGGAGGTCGAGACGAGGTTCGCGGAAGAGGAGCGTCGGCTCGTCGACAACGCCAATCAGGCGCAGGTGCCGTTCGGGACCCTGGTGCGGGACTATGCGTTCGATCTCGCCAAGAAGGCGCTGGCCGCGGGCGAGGTCGAGGTGCTGCCCTCGTCGGCGTTCGACGATCTGGCCGCCGCGCTGGTGGAGTCCGGCATGGACCCGGAGATCGTGCAGGACCCCGTGGCCAGGGCGTACCTCGACAGCCAGACCCAGCTGCACTACCTGTACCGCGCGGACGCCCCCGCCCTCAGGCTCCTCGTCCAGGCCGAGCGCGACCAGGCGCTTGCCGAGGCGCTGCGGCTCGCCCGCTCGGCGCGCACGCCGGACGAGCTGTTCACGCTCGTCGACGAAGCCAGGGGGAACCAGCCGCCGCAGGGGTAGCCGCCCCGCGCCCCGACCGCGGCGGAAGCTTGTTCCGCGGGGGGGCCTGTTCCGCCCTGCCGTTCGGCCTGGGCGCTCAGCCGTCCTCCATTCGGCCTCGCGGGTGATACTTGTGATGCGCCTGGCGCAGGTATTCCCGGTCCAGGTGGGTGTAGATCTGCGTGGTCGATATGTCGGCGTGCCCCAGCAGCTCCTGCACCACCGTCAGGTCGGCTCCTCCCTCGAGCAGGTGCGTGGCGCAGCTGTGGCGCAGCGTGTGGGGTGAGATCCGGCGCTCGATTCCGGCCCTGGCCGCGGCGCGCGTCACGATCGTCCACACCGACATGCGGCTGAGCGGCGTGCCGCGCTGGTTGAGGAAGACCAGACCCTCTCCCCCGCCCCGGTCCAGGGCGGGCCTGACCTGCCGCAGGTAGCGCCCGACCACGTCGAGCGCCTTGGCCCCGACCGGGACGAGACGCTCCTTGCCGCCCTTGCCGAACACCACGCAGCTCGCGTGCTCAGCGTCCAGGTCCACCAGCCCCAGCCGGGTCAGCTCGCTCACCCGCATGCCGGTGCCGTACAGCAGCTCCAGGACGGCCCGGTCCCGCCAGTGCACCGGAGAGTCCGGGTCCACCGCCTCCATCAGGCGGGCCGCCTCGTCCTGGGTCAGGAACTTCGGCAGCCTTCGGCCCGTGGCCGGGCGTTCCATCCTGTCCGACGGGTCCTCGGCGACGACGCCCTCGCCCGCCAGGAAGCCGAAGTAGGCGCGCAGCGCGGACTGAGCCCTGCGGATGGAGACGGGCGCCATTCCCGCCTGGCGGAGGTGGCCCGCGTAGTTCTGCAGGACGACATGGTCGACGTCGTCGGGCCCGTCCACGCCGTCGAGATCGCCGAGGTAGGCCAGGAAGCGCGCCAGATCGCTCCGGTACGCGTCGCAGCTGCGAGGACGAAGCCCCCTTTCGAGCGCGAGAAAGTCGAGGAAAGGCTCGAGGTGGAAGCGGCGCTCGAGGGCGCGACCCCTTTCCTCGCGCCTGGCCCCCAAGGCCTGCCGCCCGGCGACGCGCTCACCCTTCCGGCTCAGCCGGACCCTCCTCCCCTCCATCCAGCGAAGCCTGCGCGGAGACCCCCGCACGCCTCTTGAACCGCCACCAGCCGACCGCCAGCGCGGCCGCCAGCAGCGCCGACGCGGCGAGCAGCCCCCGGTTCGCACGGGCGAACGAGTCCATCACGGCGTCCAGATTGTCGCCCGCCAGGTACCCGAGGCGAACCAGGGCGCCGTACCAGAGCGCGGACGCTGCGAGCATCGGGGGAACCACCCGGAACGCGCCGACGCCGGCGACGCCCGCGAAGACCGGAACCAGGGCGCGAAAGCCGGGCAGGAAGCGGGCCACGAAGATTGCCGCGACCCCCCAGCGCCTGTAGAAGGACTCCATGCGCCGCATGCCTCCGTGCGGCACCAGACGCCGGCCGGCGCCGCTGTGGAAGAACGCGCGTCCGTAGCGCAGGCCGAGCAGGTAGACCGCCGCCGCGCCGGCCACGTTGAAGAGCCACACGGTGAGGAACACGGGCACGACGTCGACCCGGCCGAGCGCGGCGACGAAGCCGCCCACCACGATCAGGGTGTCGGCTGGAAGCACCGGCAGCACGTTCTCGACGACCGCGCCAGCGGCCAGCAGCGGATAGACCAGCGAAGGCGGCAGCCCGGCCAGCAGGTCGACGGCCCCGTCCATTTCGCTGCCCGCCCGTGCCGCGCTAGCGGGGCGAGGCTTGCACCACCGTCGCGACGGCGTGCACCGCGATCCCCTCGCCGCGCCCGATCCACCCCATTCCCTCGTTGGTCTTCCCCTTCACCGACACGGCCCCCGCCCCCACGCCCATCCGCCCCGCCAGGCGCGCACGCATCTCGGCGGCGCGGGGCCCAATGCGGGGCCGTTCGCACACGACCGTAACGTCGACGTTGCCCACCGCCCAGCCGGCGTCGCGCAGCATGGCGACCGACGCCGCCAGCAGTTCGGTCGAGTCGGCGTCGCGCCACGCCTCTTCGCCCGGCGGGAAGTGGGCGCCGATGTCGCCCAGGCACGCTGCGCCCAGGAGCGCGTCGGTCACCGCATGGCACACGGCGTCGCCGTCCGAGAACCCCTTCAGCCCCGGGCTGTCGGGAAAGTGGACGCCGGCCAGCTTGAGCGGTCGGTCGGGGTCGAAGCGGTGGGAATCGTAGCCGGTCCCCACCCGCACGCCGAGGGAGGCGTCCTCGCCCCGCCCCCGAGCGCCGGGCGCGCCGCCCACGGCTACGCCTCGTGCTTCCTGACGACCAGGCAGGCGTTGTGCCCGCCGAACCCGAACGAGTTGCTGATCGCGGCCGACACCGGACGCTCGATCACGCCGCCGTGGGCGTACTCCAGATCGCAGTCGTCGTCCGGGGTGGAGAAGTTGATCGTGGGCGGGATCATGCCCGTGCGGCAAACCATGGCGCAGACCACCGCCTCGACCGCGCCGGCGGCGCCCAGAAGATGGCCCGTCATGGACTTGGTCGACGCCACGACGATGTCGTGCGCGGCCTCGCCGAACACGGCCTTGATCGCGAGCGTCTCGGACTTGTCGTTGAGCGGCGTCGAGGTCCCGTGCGCGTTGACGTAGCCCACGTCGGCCGGCGTCAGGCCTGCGTCTTCGATGGCCGTGCGCATGGCCGATCTGGCGCCCTGGGCCTCCGGCGGCGGCGCGGTGATGTGGTGCGCGTCGCCCGAAGCGCCGTAGCCGGCGACCTCGCCCAGAATCTCGACCCCGCGGGCCCGGGCGTGCTCCATCTCTTCGAGCACGAAGCACCCCGCCCCTTCGCCGATGACGAAGCCGTCGCGCGTGGCGTCGAAGGGCCGGCTCGCCCCCTCCGCGTCGTCGTTGCGGGTGGACATCGCCTTCATCGCCGCGAATCCGGCGATGGTGATCGGCGTGACCGCGGCCTCGGCGCCTCCGGCAAGCATGAGGTTGGCGTCTCCCCGCTGGATGATCCTTGCGGCGTCCCCGATCGCGTGGGCGCTCGAGGCGCACGCCGAGACCGTGGCGTAGTTGGGCCCCTGAAGGCCGTAGCGGATCGAGACCAGCCCCGAGGCCATGTCGGGGATGAACATGGGCACGAAGAAGGGGCTCACCCGCCCGGGCCCCTTGCGGAAGAGTGTGAGGCAGTTCTCCTCCAGGGTCGCGATGCCGCCGACGCCGCTGCCGATGATGACGCCGAAGGCGCCGGGGTCGCATCCGGGGGGCGGGCCCGACAGTCCTGCGTCGTCCATGGCCTCTGCCGCCGCCGCGATCGCGAAGTGCAGGTACGTGTCGTACCGGCGCACCTCCTTGCGGCTAATGTGCGCCGCCGGGTCGAACCCCTTGACCTCGCAGGCGATCCGGGTCGCGAAGTCCGTGGCGTCGAAGCGCGTGATCGGGCCGCCGCCCGACGTGCCCGCCAGCAGGGCCCGCCAGCTCGACGGCACGTCGAGTCCGACGGGCGTGACCATCCCCATCCCGGTGATGGCGACCCGGCGCCGCGTTCCTCTTGCGCTGCTCATCGTCCCCGCTCGGCGACCCAGCCCGCCCGGGCTGCCCGGACCGCCCGGCTTCAGCCCGCGTTCTGTTTGATGTAGTCGATCGCGTCACCCACGGTGCGCATCTGCTCGGCGTCCTCGTCGGGGATGTCGATCTCGAACTCCTCTTCGAACGACATGATCAGCTCGACCGTGTCGAGGGAGTCGGCCCCGAGGTCTTCGACGAACGAGGCGTCGGCGCTGACCTTGTCGGCCTCGACGCCGAGTTCGTCGATGATGATCTCCGTGACCTTGGCTGCCACAGTGTCGGACATGCTTGTGTTCTCCGTGGGGGGTGCTGGTGCTTGGGGGGTGTTCGGGCCGCTCGCGCGGCGATCCGGCGCTACATGGCCATTCCGCCGTCGACCGCCAGGATCTGGCCCGTAATGTAACGCGCCTCCGGCCCCGCAAGGAACCGGACGACGCTGGCCACGTCCTCGGGCTCGCCGAAGCGCGCCAGGGGGATTCTGCCGTGCAGGTCCCGGACCACGGCGTCGGCCAGCTCGGCGGTCATGTCGGTCCTGATGAAGCCGGGCGCGACCGCGTTGCAGCGGACGCTGCGCGAGGCCAGCTCCTTGGCGACCGACTTGGTGAGTCCGTGCAGCCCGGCCTTCGAGGCCGCGTAGTTCGCCTGCCCGGCGTTCCCCGTCAGGCCGACGACCGAGGTGACGTTCACGATGGAGCCCGCCTTCCGCTTCATCATGCCGCGCGCGACGGCCCGAACCATGTTGAAGGCGCCGCCCAGGTTCGTGCCGACGACCTGCGCCCAGTCGTCGTCGCGCAAGCGCAGAAGGATGTTGTCCCGCGTGATGCCGGCGTTGTTGACCAGGATCGAGACCGGGCCCTGGGCGGACTCGACGGCGGCCACCGTCTTCTTTGCCTGGGCAGGGTCCGCGACGTCGCACGAGTAGGCCGCGTGGCCGTCGCCGGGAAGGCTCGCCAGCGCGTCCGCCGCCCTGTCGGCATCGCGCGCGACGATCGCAACGGCGGCGCCCGCCTCTGCGAGGGCCTTCGAGACCGCCAATCCGATTCCGCGCGACCCGCCGGTCACGACCGCCACCCCGCCCGCAAGCTCCCGCGCATTCGTCATCGCTCGCCTCCCTTGATCTTCAGGCTCCTTCGAGACACTCCGGAGTGCCGAAGGCGCTGGTCGGCACCCCTCTGGCGTTCCTCCGGTTCAATCCGGTCAAGACGCGACCCGGCCCCAGCTCCGCAAAGCGAGCGACGCCCAGCGTCCGCATGCGGCCAATGCAGTCGATCCACCGCACCGGCGAGGTGAGCTGCCGCACGAGCAGCTCCCGGACCTCTGCGGGGTCGTCGGCCTCTTCAGCGGCGACGTTGGACACGACGGGAAAGTCCGGGCGCCGAAACGGAATGCTCTCGAGGGATTGCCGGAACTCTTCGGCCGCCGGTCCCATGAGGGGCGAGTGGAAGGCCGCCGACACCGTGAGCTCGACCACGCGCTTCGCGCCCCTCTTGCGCGCGGCGCCGTCCACCCAGTCGATGGCGTCGCGTTCGCCGCTCACGACCACCTGGCCCCGGGCGTTGAGGTTGGCGCCACCAGGACCATCCCCGCCTCGGCCGCCTCGCGGCACAGCGCGTCCACGTCCCGGTCCTTGAGGCCCAGGATCGCCGCCATCGAACCCGGCGCCCGATCCCCGGCGCGCGCCATCAGCTCGCCCCGGCGCCGGACCGCGAGCAGGCCGTCCCGGAAGCTGTACGTGCCCGCCGCCCCGTGCGCCGTCAGTTCGCCCAGCGAATGCCCGGCGGCGGCGGCGATCGGCCCCAGGCGGCCGCGGAGCACCCGGTAGACCGCCAGCGAGTGCACATAGAGCGCGGGCTGCGCGTTCTCCGTCCGGGTGAGCGCGTCGATCGGGCCTTCCCACGCCAGTCGCGAGAGGCCGAATCCCAGGGTGTCGTCCGCCTCTTCGAACGCCTCGCGGGCCTCGGGGAAGCGCCCTGCGAGCGCCTCGCCCATGCCCACGTGCTGCGAACCCTGTCCCGGGAACAGCAACCCGACGCTCAAGGAACCGGTCTCCGGCCGCCCTGTCCGTCCTGCGCCACCGAACCGGACCCGGCTACCACCGCATCGCCACCGCGCCCCAGGTGAGCCCGGCGCCGAAGGCGGCCATGAGCACGTGCGACCCCGGCCCGATCCTTCCCTGCTCGACGGCTTCGTCCAGGCCCACGGGTATGGTGGCGGACGAAATGTTGCCGTAGCGATCCAGATTCACGAACACGCGGTCCATGGGCACCCGGGCGTACTTGGCCGTCGCCTCGATGATCCGCGCGTTCGCCTGGTGCGGCACGAGCAGGTCGATGTCGTCGGCCTTCAGCCCGGCGCCCTTGAGTGCCTTGGCGCTTGCCCCGGCCATGGCCTTCACCGCGGCCTTGAAGACCGCGGGGCCCGACATCTGGATCATGTGCTCTCGTCTGCGGAGGCGCTCCGGGGTGAGGGGCAGCGCGGCGCCGCCCGCGGGCCGGGTGATCAGCTCGCCCAGGCTGCCGTCGGAGCTGTGGAAGCTGGACAGGATCCCCTCGCCGTTCCTGGAGGGCTGCACCACCGCGGCGCCGGCCCCGTCGCCGAACAGAATGCAGGTGGCGCGATCGTCCCAGTCCACGATCGTCGACATCTTCTCGGTCGAGACCACCAGGACGTTCTCGGCGCGGCCCGCGGCGATCTGGCCCTCGGCCATGGTGAGCGCGTAGAGAAAGCCCGTGCAGGCCGCCTGGAGATCGTAGGCGAAGCATCGGGAGGCGCCGATCAGAGCCTGGATTTCGCAGGACGTGGTCGGGAGCAGCCTGTCCGGGGTCGCCGTGGAGACGATCAGCAGGTCAACGTCCCGCGCGGAAAGTCCGGCCTTCCGGAGCGCGCCGCACGCCGCATGGGCGCCCATGGTCGCCGCGCCGGTCTCGTCGTCGGCGATGCGCCGTTCGCGGATGCCCGTCCGTTCGCGGATCCACGCGTCGTTGGTGTCGACCATCTTCTCGAGGTCGGCGTTGGTGAGCACCCGGCTGGGCAGATACCGGGACGTGGCGGAGATGCGTGCAACGGGCGTTCCTGGGCTCATCATGCGCTCCTGTGCGCTGCAATGTCTCGCTCGGCGTGGGCCACCATGCCGGTGCGCACCACCTGCGTCGCCACGCCCACGGCCTTCCCGATCGCCTTGCCCGACGAGGCCCCGTGGCAGACGATGCAGACGCCGTTGACTCCGAGCAGGGGCACGCCGCCGTACTCGGCGTAGTCGAATTCGCGAAAGTGCTCTTCGAGTTTGGCGCCGAGCACGTCCGAGTCCAGCCGCGCGCGGAAGCTCTCGAAGAAGAAGTGCGCGAGCGATTCGTAGAACTTGAGCAGCACGTTGCCGCTCAGGCCGTCGCAGACGAGAACGTCGCAAGCGCCGTGGATGATGTCGCGGCCTTCGATGTTGCCCACGAAGTTCAGGTCGCTCTGGGCGAGGATCCGGTGGGTGGCCTTCAGCACGCCGGGTCCCTTGACCTCTTCGGCCCCCACGTTGAGGAGGCCGACGCGAGGGCGGTCGAGCCCCTCCACGTCCTGCATGTAGATCGAGGCCAGACGGGCGAACTGCACCAGATGGCGCGGCTTGCACTGAAGGTTGGCGCCCACGTCGACGACGAGCGTCTTGCCCTCGGTTGTGGGAAACGGCGCGGCAAGCGCGGGCCGGTCCACGCCGGGCAGCAGCCTGAGCGCCATCAGCGACGCGGCCATGACTGCGCCGGTGGAGCCGGCGGAGACGAACGCGTCCACCTCGCCCGCGCGCTGCAGCTCGAGCCCAAGCCTGATGGACGCGCGCGGGTTGCGGCGCAGCGCGGAGACCGGCGAATCTCCCGGCCCGATGCTCTGGCGCGTGTGCAGCACCGTGATCCGGTCGTGCCCGCCCCGCGCCTGCAGATCGCGCCCGATGGCGGCCTCGTCCCCGATCAGCACGACGCTGAGCGCGGGGTCGAGCTCGACGGCGGCAACGGCGCCGCCGACCTCGCTGGCGGGGGCGTGGTCGGTGCCCATTGCATCGAGGGCGATCCGCATTCTCGAAGCCCGGATGGCCCGCTCAGAGGCGGGCTATTCTTCGTCGACCTCGTAGACGAGCTTGCCGCGGTACCGTCCCGAGGTCGGGCACACCCGATGGCGGAGCGTGGGAGCGCCGGTGCTGGAGCATGTCGCCAGCGTGGCCTCGGCAGCCTTGTAGTGCGTGCGGCGCTTCCGCTTCCGCTGCTTCGACACCCTCTTCTTGGGAACGGCCATCCGAGTCCCTCCTAGTCCGTTTGCAGGGCCGTCAGCGCCGACCACCTGGGGTCGGCGGCCCCCTCGCGGGGGTCCTCGGCCACGTGCGTGCATCGTTCGACTGGATCGCCGCACGCAGTGCAGCGTCCATCCTGATCCTTCGGCAAGTGGTAGCGCGGCACCTCGAGCAGCACCTCTTCCCGAATGGCTTCCCTCAAGTCCAGCACCCTGTCCAGACGGCCCACCGTCCGCACGTCGGGGTCCGTCCCCCCCCACTCGTCGCCCGCCATGTCGCCCGCCAGGTAGAGCACGGCGAACGGACGCTCGACGGCGACGTCCAGAGGATCCAGGCACCGTCCGCATTCGTAGCGAACCGGCGCGCTCCAGGAGCCCCGCACGACGACCCCGCCCTCGGCGGTGAGGATGGCGGAAGCGCTCACCTGGACCGCGCCCGCAAACTCGAGTTCCGAACCCTTCCAGATCTCGGATTCAGGAGCGACGGCCCCGTTCAGCGCCAACGTTCGGTCGCGCCGCAGACGCGGCAAGTCGATTTGCAACATAGATTTGAAAGCTAGCGCATTTGCGGAACGCGTGTCAATCTGCTGCGGCCCGGTGGTGGCCCTGCAACGGGCCCGGCGACAGCCCTGCTGCGGCCAGGCGACAGCCCTTGCTGCGCCCCGGCTAACCGATGCGCTCGGCCTCCGAGAAGAAGAAGGCGATCTCCCGGCGCGCGTTCTCGTCAGAGTCGGACCCGTGCACG
This sequence comes from Longimicrobiales bacterium, assembly GCA_965221535.1. Classification (GTDB taxonomy): domain Bacteria; phylum Gemmatimonadota; class Gemmatimonadetes; order Longimicrobiales; family Gaopeijiaceae; genus Bin94. The sequence continues at coordinate 1,902,971 of OZ244894.1, forward strand.
GCGTTGCGCTCCTTGGACTCGGCGTAGAGCCGCCGCACGGTGCCCTCGGCCGCCTCGGCTGGGTCGGTGGCGCCGATCACGCTGCGAAACCGGGACACGGCGTCGGGCGCCTCGAGCACCACCGGAATGCACGGACCGGACGTCATGAAGTCGACCAGCGCGTCGTAGAAGGGGCGTTCGCTGTGCACGGCGTAGAAGGCTCGGGCCTGCGCTCGGGTCAGGCGGGTCATGCGGGCGGCCCGCAGCGTGAATCCGGCGGCCTCGACGTGGGCGAGAATCCGGCCCGCGCTGCCGCTTCCGGTCGCGTCGGGCTTGATGATGGCAAGCGTCTGGTTCATGGTTCTCCTAGGAGCGGATTGGGTAGGGGCGGCAGCGTAGTCAAAGCGTGGACGGGGCGTCGACCCGCCTGGGCGACCGCGAGGACACGAAGGCTTCGGCATACGCCTGCATTACGGTGTGGTCGGACACGAAGCCGACGAGTCGGCCGTCCGTGACCACGGGAAGGCGGGGAACCCCGCGCGAAATCAGGGTGCGGCTCGCGGCGGCCAGCGTCTCGCTCTCGGAAACGCAGAGCACCGAGCGGGTCATGAGGTCGCACGCGTTCGGCTCGCCGCGCCCCGACGCCCGTCCGCCCTCGCGCTGCCCGAGCACATGGCCAAGCATGTCGGCGGCGGTGATCACGCCGAGCAGCTCGTGGTCCTTGCCAACCACCGGCAGCACGCCGAGCCCGCGCCGCAGCATCAGGTGCTGGACCTCTGCGGCGGGGGTGTCGGGGTAGATGCGGTACGTCAGCGGCTCCATGACGTGCTCGACTCGGACCTCGGTCTCCAAGCTACTCTCTTGAAACGACTTGGACGCCGTCAGTTCCAGCAATGTCTCGTGAGTGGGATTGTCTGCGATCTCGCGCGAAAGCCGGACGAGCGTCGGCGCGAGAGAAAGGTTGACCGACGGTCTGGGCAGTCCCCACGCCACCCAGGCCGCGCTGCGGTTCGCGCCGGCGTCCCGGGCCGTGCCGAGGCAGACGACAAGTCCCGGCTCGGGATGATCCCCGCCGAGGTTGGCGAAGTCGATGTGGCCTGCAAGCGGCACCCGCCACGACGGCAGTCCGGCATGGCGAGCCTTCGCGGCGGCGGCGGCGAGCGGATGGTCGCCGGGCAAGCTCGTCTCGCTCGCATCGAGACAGGCGAGCGGATCGGGGCCCGATGTCGCGACGACCCCAGGCGGGACCAGGAGTCGACCGAGCGTTGTGCCAGCCATGGCGGGAGCGGCCCCGGGCGGGTGCTACCGGCCCAGCGCCTCGGCGACGAGCGCCGATATCTCGGCCGGGCGCCTGGCGACGCTGATGCCGTTGTCCTCGAAGGCGCGCGTCTTCTCGGCGGCGGTTCCCGCCGATCCGCTGATGATCGCGCCGGCGTGTCCCATGCGCTTGCCCGGGGGCGCCGTTCGGCCGGCGATGAAGCCGACCACGGGGATGTTCAGGTTGGCGCTGACCCATTCCGCCGCTTCCTGCTCGGCCGTTCCGCCAATCTCGCCGATCATCACCACGGCCTCGGTCTCGGGGTCGTCCGCGAACGCCGAGAGGCAGTCGACGAAGCTGGTCCCGATCAGCGGATCGCCTCCGATTCCGACGCAAGTGGTCTGGCCCAGCCCTTCGCGGGTCAAGTGGTGCACCGCTTCGTAGGTGAGCGTGCCCGACCTCGATATGAGTCCCACGGGACCCCGCGTCGTCATGCGGCCGGGTATGATGCCCAGCGTGGTCCTGCCCGGAGAGATGATGCCGGGACAGTTGGGGCCGAGCACGCGGCTCCCGCGATCCCGGGCCAGCGCGTGGGCCCTCGTCATGTCCAGGACCGGAACGCCTTCCGTCACGCACACGATGAAGGAAACGCCCGCATCGGCGGCCTCCATGATGGCGCTCGCGGCGAACGCGGGCGGGACGTAGACGACCGACGCGTCCGCTCCGGTCTCGGCGACCGCGTCGGCCACCGTGTCGAACACGGGCACGCTCAGCCGCTCCGGCCCTTCGAAGTCGCGCCCGCCCTTCCCCGGCGTCACGCCGGCAACGACGCGGGTGCCGTATGCCATCATCTGGCGGGTATGAAACGAGCCGTCCCGTCCGGTGATTCCCTGGACGACGACGCGGGTGTTCTCGTCAACGAAGATCGACATGCTCTCTCTCGGTGTGCCTTGTCGGTCGGAGGGTCAGTGGGCGCGCCGGCCGGCCAGCCGCACCGCTTCCTGGACCACCTCGTCCATTGAGGTGCCCGCGGCGAAGCCGGCGTCGGCGAGGATCTGCCGTGCGAGGTCCTCGTTGGTTCCCGTAAGCCGAATCACGATGGGAACCTCGATGTCGATCCGCCCGGTCGCCTCGACGATCCCGCGGGCAACGTCGTCGCACCGGGTGATTCCGCCGAAGATGTTGAACAGGATCACCTCGACAGCCGGATCGGAAGTGATGATCTCGATCGCGGCGACCACCTTGTCCGGGTTGGAGGACCCGCCGATGTCGAGGAAGTTCGCGGGTTCTCCGCCGTAGTACTTCACCAGGTCCATGGTCGCCATCGCGAGTCCGGCGCCATTGACGCAGCAGCCCACGTTCCCGTCGAGCTTGACGAAGCTGAGCCCGGCCTCGCGGGCCCGCGCGTCGGCCCCCGCCTCGGAGCCGGCGTCTCTCAGGGCGGCGATCGCAGGACGGCGGAAGAGCTCGTTGTCGTCGATGCTGACCTTGGCGTCGATGGCCTTCACCTCGCCCGCCGCCGTCGAGATGAGCGGGTTGATCTCGGCCATCGAAGCGCCGTTGCCGACGAAGACGTCGTAGAGCTGCGAAATGACCTTCGCCCCCTGTCTGGCAAGCGAAGGGTCGCGGTACAGGCGCGTCGCGAGACGATACGCCTGGTGGGGCATCAGGCCGTAGCGGGGATCGACGCGGACCTTGTGAATCGCTTCGGGGTTCGAAGCCGCGACCTCCTCGATGTCCACGCCGCCTTCGGCCGACACCATGAAGACGGGGCACTGCCCCTCCCGGTCGACCAGCACGCCGACGTACGCCTCCGACGCGATGTCCTCGATCGGAGAGACGAGCACCTTCTCGACCGCCAGACCGCTGATCTCCATGCCGAGAATGGCGTCCGCGCGGGCGGCGGCTTCGTCGGGCCCCTGCGCCAGCTTCACACCGCCGGCCTTGCCGCGGCCGCCGGAGTGGACCTGCGCCTTTACGACGACGCCGCCCCCGTAGCGCTCCGCGATCTCGCGTGCGGCCGGTGCGCTGTCGGCGACTTCGCCGGGGTTGACCGCCATGCCGGCGGCGCGGAAGAGCTGCTTTGCCTGGTATTCGTGAAGGTCCATGGAGGCGTGAGGTTGCGGGGAAGCGGGCTTTGGGACGAGCGTCCCGGACCGTCTGCCAGTCCGGGCGAGGACGCCTCGGAGAGACGGCCTTCGAGCTGCCTTCATATCATATTACAGAGGTCCCCGACACTGAAGGACCCCGTGGGTCCCCCGAGCCCGGCGGACGCCCGAGCCCCTGGCCCCCCGAGCCCGCGACGGACACTCCGATGCACGACGACCCCCAGGCGATCTACCTCGACCACGCCGCCACGACGCCGGTTCGCCCGGAGGTCGCGGACGCGATGGCCGCGTGCGCGGTCGGGGAGTTCGGCAACCCGTCCAGCAGGCACGCGTGGGGTCGAAGCGCCAGGCGTCGGCTGGAGGAGGCGCGCTCCAGGGTCGCCGCCTCGCTGGGCGTGCCCGCCGCCACGGTGCACTTCACGCGCGGGGGCACCGAGGCCGACAATCTGGCCGTGCTGGGGCGCGCGCGCAGCCAGGCGGCCGCGCGCGGCGCGGCGCACGTCGTCACCTCGTCCATCGAGCATCCCGCGGTGCTCGAGGCCGCGCGCCAGGCGGTCCGCGAGGGCGGGAGGCACACGGTCGTGGGCTTCGACGCGGGCGTTTTCGACATGGACGGGCTTCGCCGCGCACTCCGCGAAGAGCCCGCGGTGGTCTCGTGCATGTGGGTCAACAACGAGACGGGCATGGTGATGCCCGTGGCCGAAATCGCCGCCGAGTGCGGTGCTCGCGGCGTTCCGCTTCACTGCGACGCCGTGCAGGCGGTGGGAAAGATCCCGGCGTCTCCGGTCGGCGCCCGGGCCGATCTGCTCGCGGTTTCCGGGCACAAGATCTGCGGCCCCAAGGGGACCGGCGCCCTCGTCGTGCGAAATGGACACGATCTTGCTCCCCTGCACTTCGGCGGCGGTCAGGAGGGGGGACTCAGGCCGGGCACCGAGGACGTGGCCGGCGCGGTCGGCCTCGCCGTCGCGCTCGAGCTCGCGGTCGCGGAGGCGCCCGCCGAATCCGCCCGCCTGACCGGGCTGAGGGACGAGGTCGAGTCGGCGCTGGTCGAAGCGGTGCCGGACTTGCGCGTGAACGGGCAGGGACTTCCGCGGGCGCCCCACATCCTGTCGGTCTCGATCGCGGGCGCGGATTCGGACACTCTGCTCGCCGCGCTCGACGCCTGCGGGGTGGCCGCCGCCGGAGGGGCTGCGTGCGCCAGTGGATCCAGCGCGCCCAGCCCGTCGCTCGAGGCCCTGCGGCTGGACGGCGCCGGGGCCGCGCTGCGCCTGAGCTTTGGTCGGCTCAACTCGCGCGGCCAGGTGGACCGGATCGTGGCCGCCGTGGCAGGCGCGGTCGAGCGAACCCGCGCGCTGGTGGTCCGATGAGCGGCGCCCACGCCAGGCAGCGGATACTGGTGGCCATGTCGGGGGGCGTGGACTCGTCCGTTGCGGCGGCTTTGCTCGTGGAGGCCGGGCACGAGGTCGTGGGCGCCACCATGAAGACGTTCTGCTACAGCGACGAGGCTGTCGCCGAGGGCGCCCGCACTTGCTGTGGCCTGGACGGCATTCAGGATGCGAAGGGGGTGGCGGACCGGCTGGGGATTCCGCACTACGTGTTCGACGTCGAGCGCGAGTTCACCCGCGACGTGATCGACGACTTCGTGAGCGAGTACAGCCGGGGCCGCACGCCCAACCCCTGCGTGCGCTGCAACTCGAACACCAAGTTCCGGGACCTGTTTCGACGGGGGCGCGTTCTGGGATGCGACGGCGTCGCGTCGGGGCACTACGTCAGGATCGACCGGGACGCCGGCGAGCCTCGCCTGCTGCGCGGCCTCGACCCGGCCAAGGACCAGTCCTACTTCCTCTGGGGCCTGCCCGCCGACCTCCTGGGCTTGCTGCATTTCCCGCTAGGCGAGCTTACCAAGACCCAGGTGCGGGCGAAGGCGCGCGAGCTGGGGCTGGCGACCGCCGACAAGCCCGAATCGCAGGAGATCTGCTTCGTGCCGACCGGCAACTACCGGGACTTCCTCGCCAGGAAGCTGCTCCCGGTCCATCCAGCGCTCCTGCCCGGGGCGATCGTCGATCTTCGCGGCCGCGTTCTGGGCCGCCACGACGGCTATTCCGGGTTTACCGTGGGCCAGCGCAAGGGGCTCGGCGGCGGACTGAGCGAGCCCTTCTACGTGCTCGAAATCAGGCCCGAGTCGCGCGAGGTGGTCGTGGGCCCCAGGAGCGAGCTGCAGGCCGGCGGCGTGGTGGTCGGAGACCTGAACTGGCTCGCAGCGCCCCCCCCGCCGGGCACGCAGCTGCACGTGCAGATCCGGTACCGGTCGCCGCTGCTGCCCTGCCGGGTCGAAGCCTACGGCGACGACTTCGTGCGGCTCGCCTTCGACGAGCCGGCGAGCGCGGCGACTCCGGGACAGTCGAGCGTGGTCTTCGACGGCGACCGAGTCATCGGGGGCGGAAGGATCCGGCGGGCTACCACTTCATCCCCGACGACTCGCCGAACCCCCGCATCTGTTCCCGCTGCTCGTCGGTAAGGGACTCGGGGACCTCCACCTTCACCTCGACGAACTGGTCGCCTCGCCGTCCCTCGCGGCTGATCCCCTGGCCCCGAATGCGGAAGCGCGTGCCCGGCTGGGTGCCCGGAGGCACGCGCAGCACGACCTTCCTGCCCGAGATCGTGCCCACCCGGATCCTGGAACCCAGGGTCGCCTGCGCCAGATTCACCGGCACGGTGACGTGAATGTCGTTGCCCTCGCGGCGAAAGAACCGATGCGGCAGGACCTTGAAGGTGATGATCAGGTCGCCCGGAGCGCCGCCCTTGGTGCCGCGCTCCCCCCGGCCCGTCAGGCGGACCTTCGAGCCGGTGTCGGCGCCGACCGGCACCGACACCTCGATCTTGCGGGTCTGGTGGACCTTGCCGTCCGCCCCGCAGGCGCCGCAGACGACCTCGGGCTTGCGGCCGCGTCCGACACACGCCGGACACGGACGGCTGACCGCGAAGCCGCCCTGGCCGAACGAGACGGTGCCCGACCCCTTGCACTCTTCGCACTGCTTCCAGCCTGTGCCCGGCGCCCCGCCCGTGCCCTTGCAGGTGGCGCACTCCTCGTTGAACGAGACGGAAACCGGAACCTTGCCGCCCGTGGCCGCAACCATGAAGGGCACCTCGACCGTGTATTCGACGTTCTCGCCCTTGGCGGGCCCCGACGGCTTGCGCGCCTGTTCCTTCCGTCCCCGGTCGAAGATCGATGTGAAGATGTCCGAAAAGCCGCCCAGCCCGCCGAGGTCCTCGAACGAGAAGCTCGTCGACTGCTGGGGCCCCGGGCGGGCTCCCGGACGCGCGCCCTTGAATCCAAACGCTCCTAGCTTGCGCACTTGATCGTACTTGGCGCGCTTCTTTGGGTCGGACAGAACCGCGTTCGCCTCTCCGACATCCTTGAAGCGCTCGGACGCCTTCGGATTGTTCGGGTTCGCGTCGGGATGATACCGCTTTGCCAGCTTGCGATAGGCCTTCTTGATCGCCTCCGAATCCGCCTTCGGATCGACGCCGAGGATGGCGTAGTAGTCCTTGTCCGTCTTCGTCATCGCTAGTCGTGCTTGAAGACGCTCACCCGTGCCGGACGAATGAGCACCCCCCGCAGCGCGTACCCTCGCTGGAACACCATGGCCACGGTGTCGTCGTCCTCCTCCGCCTCGGCCGGAACCCGCATCATCGCCTCCATCGTGTTGGGGTCGAACGCCTCGCCGACGGGGTCCACGACCTCGACCCCGGCGTCGCCCAGCGCGCGGAAGAACTTGCGCTCGACCAGATCCACCCCCTCCACGATCGAATCCACAGACGACTTGTTCTCGGGCTCGAGCGCGGTTACGCGCAGCAGGTCGTCCAGAGGATCGAGCAGACTGGATACCAGATCCGCCTGCGCGCGGTCCCTTCCCTGGCGCAGCCGGTCCTCCGTCCTCTTGCGGTAGTTGTCGAAGTCGGCGGCAAGCCGCAGGTGCTGATCCTTTAGACGGTCCCGCTCGGCGGTCAGTTCCGCCAACCGGTCGCGGTCGGACTCCGTGCCGTCGGCGGTCTCGTCCGCGGAGGGCGACGGTTCGTCGGCCCGGCGCGCCTGCCCGCTGCCGGGAGCGGCCTCGGCTTCGGCCTCTTCCTCGCCCTCGCGGCCCGTCTCGGCTCCGGCCTCGCGGTCCGCCTCTTCTTCGCCAAAGTCGTCGTGAACCTTCATCGCCTCTCTCTTGGTCGGTCTTGTGACACCCCGCCGCCTCAGGCCGCGCGCGCGGCCGACGGCAGGTCGAACGGGTGCCCTCCAAGGTCGTGCATTCGGCTACCCTGGTCCATACATGGGCGTTCGGGGCTCGCGCAGCCGCGCACCGGCGAGCGCGCCTACGGTCCCGCGATGGCCTGGTTCGCCATTTGGAGCGCGCTCGCGACGCTGCGGCGGCGAACGGTGGCCCTGTCGCCGTCGAACAGCTCGCGCCGCGCGACGCCCGTGCCCGTGGACCGCGCCACCGCCACCCACACCGTGCCCACAGGCTTGGTCTTCGTGCCGCCGCCGGGGCCGGCGACGCCCGTCACGGACATGGCCAGGTCGGCTGAAAAGAAGCGGCAGGCGCCGAAGGCCATCTGGAGCGCGACGATGCGCGAGACGGCGCCGTGACGCTCCAGCGCCGCCGGGTCGACGTCCAGGTGCCGGACCTTGATGTCGTTGGAGTAGGCGACCAGACCGCCGCGGTAGCAGGCGGACGCGCCCGGAAGGTCGGTGAGGACCTTCGAGAGCAGTCCGCCCGTGCAGCTCTCGGCGACTGCCAGCTTGAGGCCGCGCGCGATCGCGCGGTTCGCCAGACGCTGCACCGCTTCCGCGGTCGAGAGGTGGTTGGCGGCTCCCGCCTCGGCGCTTCCCCCGGCTCCCGTCATCCGGACTGCGCGACCACCGACCTGTAGCGCCAGACATAGTCGGCGAGCGAGAAGAGCGTCAGGAACACGGCGACGGCCAGCGCCACCGCGACGAAGCCGGCGTGGAAGCGCTGCCACGCGCCCCAGAACGCGTGCGTCCACCCTGCTTCGGCCCCCGAGAGCAGGAGGGGATACCAGAGCAGGAGCGAACCGATGAACAAGTTGGTCGCCAGCGACTTGTGCTTGCCGGACTTCCCCGCCGCGATCACCGTCCCGCGGCGGGCGGCATAGCTACGAAAGACGGTCACGAAGAGCTCCCTGCCGAACACCACCGCGATGACCCAGACCGGCAGCGTGCCCCAGTGCGGCAATTCGCTGAACGCGTCGTCTCTGCGCGTGATGAAGTAGAGAGGAACGAAGGCGCTTGCCATGAGCAGCTTGTCCGCGATCGGGTCCAGCAGCTTCCCCGCGTCCGAGATCCATCCGTGCTTCCGGGCCAGGTAGCCGTCCCAGACGTCGGAGAGGGCCGCAACCACGAAAACGACGAAGGCAGCGTACCGCAGCTGCCGGTCGGGCGACAGCGCCAGATATGCGATCGCGGGACACAGTGCGATTCGGGCGATGGAGATGACGTTGGGAATGCTCACGGACCTCAAGCCATCCCCCGCAGTTCGTTCTCCATGCGGGCCAGGGTCGCGGCCGCCCTGCTGCGAAGCAGTCCGCGCGGCTCCCACGCCCGGAAGTCGCGCAGAAGCGTCACCGCGCCGACGCTGGCCGGTTCGCCGGCGAGATGCCGCAGGGCGGCCAGTCGGCGCAAGGGGCTCGGGTTGAAGAGGTTCCGGCGATGCCGCGACACCTGATCGCGCAGGATCAGCGCCGAGATGGCGGCGACCGCGCCGGCGCCGAGCAGAAACAATCCGAACCTGCGCATGCGGCGGTCCATCGGCTGGCTACATCTCCCTTCGGCCCGCAAGGGCCTCGGCTATGGTGGTTCCGTCGACGTACTCCAGATCGCTGCCGACCGGAATGCCCCGCGCAAGGCGCGTGACGCGCACCGCCCTGGCCCGCAGCAGGCCCTCCAGATACACGGCGGTGGCTTCGCCCTCGACGCTCGCGTTGGTGGCCAGGATCACCTCCCGCGCGGGCGCTCCCGCACCCTCGAGCCGCTCGAGCAGGCCGGCGATGGCGAGATTCTCCGGACCGATCCCGTCCAGCGGCGAGAGACGGCCCCCCAGCACGTGGAAGAGCCCTCTGTAGCGGCCCGCGCGCTCGATCGCGCCAACTTCGTAGGCCTCCTCGACGACGCAGATGGTTTCCTGGTCCCGGGACGGGTCCCGGCACACTTCGCAAAGCTCCGCCTCGCAGTAGTTGCCGCACCTGGGACACGGATGCACCCTGTCGGCCATCTCCTCCAGGGCGCGCGCGAGGCGCCGCGCATCTCCCTTGGATCCCTTGACCAGATGGTAGGCGAGGCGCAGCGCGGTCTTGGCGCCCACGCCCGGCAGCCTACCGAGTTCCCGGGTGAGATTCCCGATGGCCGACACTGCAACGGTCCGCGCTTCAGAAGAGGCCCGGCAGGGGCACCGGAAGCCCGCCAGCCGCGCTTCGCATGCGCTCTTCCGAGAAGGTCCGGGCCCGATGCTGCGCCTCGGCCACCGCAGAGACGACGAGGTCCTCGAGCATCTCCACGTCTTCCGGATCGACCACTTCGGGCTCGATGGACACGCCGATCAGGTCTCCCTTGCCCGTCACGCGGGCCCTCACCATGCCCCCTCCCGCCGACGCCTCGATCTGCTCTGTGGCCAGGCTGTCCTGCAGCTCCTGCACCCTCGCCTGCAGCTGCTGCCCCATCTTCATGAGTTGCTGAATGTTCGTCATCTGTTGGCTCTCGTTGCTGTGGTCCCGGAAGTCGGGTCAGTCGACCAGCTCCAGGTCCAGTTCCCTGACTGCCCGATCAACGACGGGCGCGCGGTCGATCAAGTCCTGCAGGCGCTGTCGGCGGACCGTCTCCTTCGTGACCCGCACGGCCTGCGGCGCGCCGGCCGCCGCCTCGCTCGCAAATAGAATCTTGGCACTTTTGCGGTTGGCATGAAGGGCCAGCCCCTTTTCGAGCCTTCGGCGGATCGATCCGTCTCCGAGCATTCCGTCCGCAAGATCCTTCTCGATTTGCAGCACCAGCGCTTCGCCCTCTTCCCTGGCCTTGACGCCGCGCAGAATGCTGGCGAGTCCGCGCGGCAGGCGCGGTCCGTCGTCGAGCAGCTCCCTCCAGGCGGCTGCGAGGGGGCGCGTGGCCGCAGGCGCCGATCCGCGAGGTGCCGGGTGGGAGGCGGGCGGCGCCGGTTCCCGGGGCGCGGGTGCGGGGGTGGGCGCGGGAGCCGCCGACTTCGGGGGGGGCGACCCGGGCTTAGCGGCGGGCGCGGCCGATTTCGGTGGGGCCGACCCGGGCTTCGCGGCGGGCGCCGCAGGCTTCGGCGCTGGCGCCGCGGGCGCAGGCGATCTGGCGGGGGCGCCGCCGAGAGCCTGTATGACATCCTCGAGCTCGACCGTCCTGTCGAGATAGCTCATACGCAGGAGCAGCACTTCGACCAGCACCCGTGGACGGCCCGTCCGCCGCAGGCTCCCGTCCGCTTCGAGCGACGAACACATGGAGAGCATGCGCACCAGATCGCCCGGGGCGAAGGCGGCCGCGCGCTCGGCAAACGCGTCGCGCAGTTCGGCGCCCACCCCCCCGGCGGCCCCCTCCGGGTCGACCGCCATGCGCAGCAGTACCCTGAGCTTCTCGGTCAGGCCGTGGTAGAACTCCACCAGATCGTACCCTTCGTCGATCAGCGCCTCGACGAAGTCGAACACGGCCCCGTGGCGCCTGCCGACGATGATGTCGAGGATCTCGAGGTACCGTTCCTCGGAGACGACGCCCAGAACCTGAACCACCGCGTCGAGAGACACGTCTTCGTCCGACAGCGCGAGCACCTGATCCAGCAGCGAGAGGCCGTCGCGCATGCCCCCGTTCGCCTTGCGCGCGATCGCCCGAAGGGCTTCGGGGTCGAACGCGATGCCTTCGGCCGTCAGCACCTGCTGCAGGCGCTCCACGATGTCGTCGGCGCCGATGCGCCTGAAGTCGAAACGCTGGCACCGCGACAGGATCGGCGAGGCGCTCTGCTGGATTCGGCGCGCCTCCGTGGTGGCGAAGCAGAAGATCACGCGCGGCGGCGGCTCTTCGAGGATCTTGAGCAGCGCGTTCCACGCCTCGCGCGTGAGCATGTGGGCCTCGTCGAGAATGTAGACCTTGAACCGGCCCTCGTCCGACGGGGCGTACATGGCGCGCTGCCTCAGGTCGCGGGCGTCCTCGACGCCCCGGTTCGACGCCGCGTCGATCTCGACCACATCGAGCGAGGTGTGGCCGCCCCAAATGCGTTCGCAGTTGTCGCAGCGCCCGCAGGGCTCGCCGTCGGGCGTCCGGTCGGCGCAGTTGAGCGACATCGCGAGAATCCGCGCGACCGTCGTCTTCCCCACGCCGCGCGGTCCGCAGAAGAGATACGCGTGCCCCACGCGGTCGCCGGCCACGGCCCGCCTGAGCGTCTCGGACACGTGCTCCTGAGTGGAGATCTCACCGAAACGGCGGGGCCGGTACTTCCGGGCTAGTGCGAGATAGGACAAGGGGCCGTCGGTGGAGGCTTCGGGTGGCCGCGCAGGTGCCCCAGGCACTCCGCGGCGACGGTCGCAACACTTACCGCTGCTACCGGCGGGGTCCTGACGGGGTTCATGCGCTTCCGACCCGCGGACCTGGGGCACGGTGGAAAGCTACCGGGATTCGCAAACCAGCGTCAACCGGGGCGCCAGGCGTCCGGGATGTGCTCGATCTCGACTTCCTCTCCGCGAATCCTGACCCCAACCGCGTCGAACCGATAGGCGGCGCCGGCCGCGCCGTGCTCGTGGATCCACCGTCTCGCCGCCGCCACGACCATCCTGCGCTTGGACCATCCGATCGGCTCCAGCGGCGTGCCCCCCGAAGAGGTCGTCCTCGTCTTCACCTCGACGAACGCGACGATGCGCCCCCTGCGGACCACCAGGTCGATCTCCATCGATCCGGCCCGGTAGTTCCGGGCCAGCACGGTCCACCCGCGCGCCTCCAGATGGGCGGCCGCGATCGCCTCGCCCCTCCGCCCGGAAGCCCACCGGTCGGTTTCGGTCTTCGCCTTCATGGCGTACAAGGTGGGCCGGCGGCGGGGGCGCTGGAATGGCTGGATGGGCCAGATTGCAAACAAATGTTTACAATCGCGGGACTGGGGGGCGGAGGACCGGCTGACCAACGGGCGGGATCGGGGGTGACCGGGGCCGGGACTGGCTACGCCCCCGCCGGCTCCGGAAGCCGGGCGAGCGATCGGTCGATCGCGCGGGCGATCGGGCCGCACTGGCGGATCAGCTGGTCGAACTGCTCCGGGTACAGGCTCTGCGCGCCGTCGGAGAGGGCAGCGGGCGGGTCGGGGTGCACCTCGACGACCAGTCCGTCCGCCCCCGCCGCCACCGCGGCCCGGGCCATGGGCGTGACCTTTTCTCGCACGCCGGTCCCGTGACTGGGATCGGCGATCACCGGGAGGTGGGTCAGCGACTTGACGAGGGGTATGGCGGTCAGGTCCAGCACGTTGCGCGTCCGGCTGTCGAAGCTGCGCACGCCGCGCTCGCACAGGATGACGTTGGGGTTGCCCTCGCTGAGCAGGTATTCCGCCGCCAGGAGCAGTTCGGTGATCGTCGCCGACATGCCGCGCTTTAGAAGCACCGGCTTGCCCGAACGCCCGGCCCGCTTGAGGAGGGGGAAGTTCTGCATGTTCCGGGCGCCGATCTGGATCACGTCGGCGTATTCGGCGACCAGCGCCACGCCTTCCGGCTCGACCGCCTCGGTCACGACCGCCAGGCCGGTCTCGTCGCGCGCCTCGGCGAGAAGCTCCAGACCCTTGGGCCCGAGGCCCTGAAAGGAGTAGGGAGAGGTGCGGGGCTTGAACGCGCCGCCCCGGAGCGCGCTTGCGCCGGCGTCGCGCACGCTCGCCGCGATGTCCAGGATCTGGCCCCGGCTCTCGACGGCGCAGGGGCCCGCGACCACGACCACTTCGGGGCCGCCGACCACAACGCCGTTCCCCAGGTCGACCAGGGTGTCCTCGTCGCGCCACTCGCGCGAAACCTGCTTGTACGGCTGGCTCACCTTGATGAGCTCGCGCACGCCTGGAAGCCCGGCCAGCCGGGCCGATTCCACCCTGCCGTCGTTGCCGACCAGCCCGATCGCGGTTCGCTGCTTGCCGGGCATCGGCTTCGCGCCGTACCCCATGTCCGAAATCGTGTCGACGACTCGCTGTATGTCTTCGGGCGTGGCCCGATGATCCATCACGATGAGCACGGCTGCGCCTTTCCGATGTGGAAGCCCTGACCGTCGCGGGCGCAGACCACGCGCCCCGAATAGCCGGCCTCGCGCACCATTTCGGGAACGGAGTCGGCTTCGAGCGGCGGATACAGGTGCGTGAGTACGAGGGTGGCCGGTCCCGCGGCGCGCGCCATTGCGGCGACCGAAACCGGCGAAAGGTGGTTGTCCGCAGGGGGCGGATCGGCGTAGGCGCACTCGCTGACGAGCGTGTCCACGCCCGCGAAGAATGCGCCCAGCGCGGGATTGGGGCCCGTGTCGCCGGTGTACCCGACCGAGCCGTCTTCGGTGTCCACGCGAACCGCGACGGAGCCGTCGGCGTGGGGCGTCGGAATGAAGCCCAGCCGCGGCGACGCGTCCGGTCCGGTCCAGGTCGCGGGCGCGTCGATCTCTTCGTACGCGACCGGGAACCCGGGGGCGACGATGAAGTCGCCGTGCGCGGCGCGCAACGCCTCCGCGCGCGCGTTCAGACCAGGCGGTCCGAGAACGTGCAGCGCGCGGCGGCGCGGCGCGGGGGCCGCCCACTTCAAGGCGAAGAGGAGGTGGGGAAGATCGCCCATGTGGTCGGTGTGGAAGTGCGTGACGACGACGTGGCTGACCTTCCACCAGGGCTTCCCGTGGCGCGCCAGTCCGTGAACCGCGCCGGGCCCCAGGTCGAGGAGCAGCATGTCGGCGCCGGTCTCGACCAGGTGGCAGGGACTGGCCCGGTCCGCCGAGGGAACCAGCGTCCCCGAACCGATGACGGTCAAACGGTCCTTCATGCGGTCGCGCCGGAGGCCTCGGGCGCGGACTCGAGGCGCACCCCCACGATCGATGAGACCCCGGGCTCCTCCATCGTCACGCCGTAGATCCAGTCGGCTGCCGCGATCGTGCGCGGATTGTGGGTGATGACCACGAACTGGGTCTGCTGTTTGAACCCCTGCAGCAACCGGATGAAGCGCCCGATGTTGGAGTCGTCGAGCGGCGCGTCCACCTCGTCGAGGACGCAGAACGGGCTGGGCTTGACCAGGTAGATCCCGAACAGCAGGGAAAGCGCGGTGAGCGCGCGTTCGCCGCCCGAAAGCAGGTCGATCCTCTGGGTGCGCTTGCCCTTGGGCGCGGCATGGATCTCGACGGGCGACTCGAGCGGCTCGTCCGGATTCGAAAGGCGAAGATCGGCCCGCCCCCCGCTGAACAGATGCTGGAAGGTGGACCGGAAGTGCTCCGTGATCGCCTCGAACGTCGTCGTGAAGAGCTCGGTGGCCGTCGCGTTGATCCGACGGATCGCGGACCGGAGGTCGTCTCTCGCCGTGGCCAGGTCCTCGCGCTGCCGCACCAGGAATTCGAGGCGCGCGCTCTCTTCGGCGTGCTCCTCGACCGCCAGCATGTTCACGGGTCCGATCCGCTCCAGGCGTCGGACGATCTCCGAAAGTTCGTCGCCGAGCGCCTCGGCGTCGCCTTCGACCTCCCCGGCCTCGTCGAGCAGCGCCGACACGGGCCGGCCCCATTCCGTCTCGAGCCGTTCTCCGATCCGGGCCGCACGATTGCGAATGTCCTGCTCGGTCATCTCGAGCTGGTGCCGGCGCCCCACCGCCTCGCGCTCGCCGGCGCGCATGTCCCTCAGACGACGCTCGGCTTCGGCGACCGCCGCCGAAGCGTTGCCCAGGACCCGGTCCTGCTCCGACAGCACCGCCCTCAGCTCGTCGCGCTTCGCGAACAGGCCCTCGAGCGCCTCCCCGCCCTGCTGCCGCGCTGCCCGCACGCGGGTCGAAGCATCGGCGAGCTCGCGCTCCTCGCGTGCAAGGTCGTCCAGGCGGGACGCCGTGCCCTCCAGCGTGGCCCGCGCGTCTTCCAGCTGGCCGTCGAGCCTCTCCATGCGGCTCTCGAGCCGCGCGGACCGGATGGTCGCCTCGGACGCGGATTCGCGCACCTGCTCCCACTCGGCCTCGACCGCCGCGAGCGCCTCGCGCGCCCGCTGCACGCTGTCCGCAGCCGTGGCCTCGCCGCCTCGGAGCCGGTCTCTTTCTTCGGCTGCCTGGCGCTCGCGTTCCAGCGCCCTGTCGCGCGATGCCCGAGTCTCGACCAGCCGACGCTGTACCTCCTCCTGGTGGCGCGAGAGCCGCTCCCGCCGTTCGCTCTGCGTCGTCGCCCCGGATTCGGCGGCTCTCGCTTCGTCCCGAGCCGTCAGCACCTGTTCCGAGGCGCCGTCCGCCTCGGCTTCGACCGCCTCCCGCTCCTGCTCGCAGCCGAGCCGCGCCTCGCGGGCCTCGTCCCGCCGCTCCTTGGCCAGCTCGCACTCGACCGACAGCGACTCGATCCGTTCGCGGCGCTCCAAACTGCCCGCGGCCCCCGCGTCGGGAAGCAGGTGAAGAACGCCGCGCGCATCGGTCCAGCCGCGTCCGCCGCCGCCGCCGTCCGCTCCCCCGAGCAGCGCCTCGACCCAGGGCGCCCCTTCGCCGTGGGCGAACACGTCGTCGGGCAGCGGCCCCTGCGGCGCGGGAACCCCGTCGAGCGGCAGCAGCCGAAGGGCCGCCCGGCGCTCTTCGCCGCCGTGGTACCAGCGCGCGATTCGGTCCACGTCGTCGCGCCCGCCCACAACCAGCGCCGATCCGCACGCCCCGAGCAGCATGTCCACGGCGCGCGCGGCCGGGCCCGAGACCCGCACGAAATCGGACAGCGCGCCGCGAACCGCCTCGGGGAAGGCGCTCTGCGCGGCCGCCGCCACCTCTGCCCGGTCCTCGTCCGACCCGGTCAGGCCGCTCAGCGCCGCAACCTCGGCCTCAAGAGCCGAGACGCGCGCTTCGGCCCGCATCTCTTCGGCGCGCGCGGCCTCCAGGCGCCCCCGCACCACGGCCAGACGCCGGCGCGAGGCCTCGAAGTGGCGAGTCGCCCGCTCGGCCGCTCTCGTGGTGGCGGCCCGCCGGTCGGCGAACAGGTCGCGCTGCGACTCCACTTCGCGCAGCGCCCCCGCTCCCCGGCGCGCGTCCTGCTCCAGGCGCTCGAGCCTGCGCCCGAGCTCCGCCGCCTGAAGCCGCGCGCCGTCCCGGTCCGCCTCCAGACGCGCGACCCGTGCGGCGACGCCCCTGCTGGCCTCTTCCAGAGCGCGCACCTCGGCCCTCGCCGCATCCACTGTTGCGCGAACTTCGTCGGCTGTCTCGGTACGTTCTGTAAGGTCTGCTTGTAATGATGTAAAGGAAAGTTTGCATTCTGCCTGCAAATCCTCGAGCACCGCGCATTCATCCTGCGTGCTGGCGCCGAGCGCGGTCACCGACCTACGCTCTTCGGCGATCTGCGCCAGTCGGCGCCTGCCGTTGGCCAGCCGCTCGTCCGCGACCGCGACCTCGGTCTCGATCCGCGACAGCTCGGACGCAACGGCATCCAGCCGCTGGGCGCACGCCACCCTCGTCTTCTCGGCCTCGAGCTGCTTCAGACGGGTCTGTTCGAGTCCGGTCTCGGCCGCGGCCAGCGCCGCCGCCCTCCCGGCCGACTCCTCGCGGTCCGCCTCCAGGTCGGCCCCCACGCGCGACAGCAGCCGATCGAGTTCGTCGAGCTCGACCCGCGCGAGCGCCACCTCGACCGCCAGGCGCCGCCCCCGCAGCTCGCGATGGCGCTGGGCCTTGCCCTTCTGGCGCGCCAGCGAACGGACCTTGGTCTGCACCTCGGCAATGACGTCCTCGACCCGCTGGAGATCGACCTCGGCGGTCTCCAGGCGCCGGACGGCCGCGCGGCGGCGCTCCTTGTACTTCCCGATTCCGGCCGCCTCCTCGAAGAGGGAGCGGCGTTCGTCGGTGCGCTCCGACAGGATCGCGTCGATCATGCGGATCTCGATCACCGAGTAGGCGTTGGCGCCGAGACCGGTGTCGCGACACAGATCCACAATGTCACGCAGGCGACACGCGGAACGATTGAGCCGGTATTCGCTGCCGCCGTCCCGGTACACCGTCCTGGCGATCTCCACCTCCTCGAACGGGATCGCGAGGGCTCCGTCGTCGTTGTCGACGACCATCGAGACCGTGCCGCGGTTCACCGGACGCCGGGAGGCCGTGCCCTGAAAGATCACCTCCTCCATCTTGGCGCCGCGGATCGCGGTGGGACGCTGCTCGCCCAGGACCCAGCGGACTGCGTCGCCGATGTTGGACTTGCCGCACCCGTTGGGGCCGACGATCGCCGTGATCCCCTCGTGGAACTCCACGCGGGTGGAATCCGCGAAGGACTTGAAGCCGTGCAGCCTCATGGACTTGAGCTTCATAGGGCCGGCGAGTCTTGAATCGGAATCGACCTCGCGTCGCCCCAGAGCGCCTCGAGACGGTAGAAGTCGCGGACGGAAGGATGGAAGATGTGCACGACGTGGTCGATGTAGTCGAGCAGCACCCAGCGACCCCCGTCCAGTCCCTCGGTGTGCTCGGGGCGGTGCCCGTCGCCCCTGGCCGAGTCGAGGACGTGTTCGGCGATGGCGCGCACGTGAATGTCGGAACGCCCCGTCGCGATCACGAAGAAGTCGGTTGCGCTCGACAGGTCGCGCAGGTCCAGCACCGTGACGTCCACGGCCTTCCCGTCGAGGGCGTAGCCGGCCGCGCTCCGCACCTCGGGCGGCATCTCGAAGTCGGCCGATCCGTTCACGGTCCGGGCGCGGTCAATCCTCTTCGGCCTCCACGATGACCCGCACCTCGGTCTCGACCCCGGCGTGCAGCCTGACCGGCACGACGTGCTCGCCGACCGACTTGATCGGCTCGTCGAGCAGGACCGACCGCTTGTCCAGCTCGAAGCCGATGTCGGATTCCTGCAGGCGGTCGAAGATGTCCTTCATGCCCACGGAACCGAACAGCGTTCCCTCTTCGCTCGCGCGGGCCTGGAAGGTGAGGGTAGCGCCCTCCAGCCGCGACGCGCGGCGGTTGGCTTCCAGGTACGCCTTGCGGGCCCTTTCTTCGCCGACGCGGCGCTCCTCTTCGATTCGCCGCACGTTCGCTTCGGTCGCCCGGTAGGCGAGTCCCTTGGGGATCAGGAAGTTGCGCGCGTATCCGGGCTTGACCGAGACCAGATCGCCGGCCTTTCCCAGATGCGCCACCCCTTCGCGCAGAATCAGTCTCATTGGTTGCTCCGGTTCTTGTGGTGCGCCGACTCAGGTGGGCCGACTGCCTTGCGCCGACTTGGTGGGCCGACTCCTGTGCGCCGGCTCGGTGGGCCGACTCAGCTCTCGTGATCCCTGATGTAGGGGAGAAGCGCGAGGTGCCGGGCGCGCTTCACCGCCACGCCGAGCTGCCTCTGGAAGCGGGCCGTGACCTTGGTCGTCCGCTTGGGAAGGATCTTGCCCTGCTCGGTGAGGAAGCGGGACAGCGTGGTGACGTCCTTGTAGTTGAGCAGCACGACGGGCGGCCCTTCGTGGCGACGCCGACGCCCGCGGGCGCCGGAAAACACCGGCGGACCCGACCTTGGCCCCTCTTCGGGCGACGCAGCGGCCGACGCCGCCCCTTCGCCGCCCGCGCTGGAGGGCTCTCCTTCACCCTCGTCATCGCCGCCCTCGGCGGAGGCTTCCCCTTCGCCCTCGCCCTCGCCGCCCTCGCCCGACGCCTCGGCTGCGCCCTCCGCCTCGCCCTCGTCGCTCGACGCCTCCGCTTCGCCGTCCGCTCCGACCTCGCCGTCGCCGTCGCCCTCGTCGTCCGCGCCCGCGGCTTCGGCTTCAGCCTGCGGCGCTCCGGCATCGGCCCCGGCATCGCCTCCGGCGCCGTGCTGCGCCCGGTCGGCCAGAACCGACTCGCCCGAAATGGGCTGGCCCTCGTTGAGCACCACCAGGTAGCGCATGGTCTCTTCGTCGAGCTTGACCAGACGCTCGAACTCGGGCAGGCCGACCGGGTCCGCCACGACATGGACGACCACGTAGTAGCCGGTGGCGGCCTTCCGGATCGGGTAGGCGAGCGGCCGCACGCCCCAGTGGTCGACGGCGCCGACTTCCCCGCCAAGGGCGGCGTGGAAGGCTTCGAGCTTGGCGTCCACGGCTTCCCGACTCAGGGCCGAATCGAGGATGTAGACGATTTCGTATTGTCTCATTCGCGGGAACTCCCTTGGACCGCGGTGATCTACGGGCTCCGCTTCCCGGGCGGAGCGGGTGCAGTTGTCCGCGAAATGTAGCACCTTGCCATCTGGCGCGGGAAGGCGACCTTGTTTACGCTACCTTCGCCACCCTGAACCCGAGAGGCCCCGTCGCACATGGACTTTGCGTTCGCAGGCGCCACGAGCAGCGAACCCTTCGGCTGGTTCGCCCGTGGCTTGCGGGAAGTGATGGAATCGAAAGGCCACCGGTACATGGAGGACGCGGGCGACGCGAAGCTGGTCCTCAACTTCTTCCCGCCCAAGCGGCCCAGGCCCGTGCGGCGGAAGGCGAACGCCGTGTTCGTCTGTGCGGTCACCGAGTTTCCGGCGCCCTTCAACGAGCACCTCTCGCAGGGATACCCGTTTCTGCTGCGCTCGCTGGCCAACCTGGTGGCCGGGTTCGTTCCGTCGCCCGACGGCGGCAGTCCCGACATCCACTTCGTCACGCCGGAGCAGGGCCACTACGTGGTGTCCGGCCAGCTGGACCGCGAGAGCTTCTTCCGCGAGGTCTACGCGCGCATCGAGCCGCTGGCCGCATCGACGCTGGTCATCGACAACATCTTCGAGCCGGACCTGCCCGAAGAGCTCTGGCATGGCGACCGCCTGACCGAGTCGATTCACCGGGCCGGGAAGCGCCTCGAAGGCCTGAACCTGCTGCCTGCGCCCTTCCCCATCCACGACTACCTGCCCGAGAGGGATCTGCGGCACCTCAAGCGGCTCTTCGGGATCGGGGGGCTCAGCTACGGCAACCTGTCGGCGCGCTACGACGAGAACTGGTTCTGGATGAGCGCCAGCGGGGTCGACAAGTCCAGCCTGACCGACGTCGGGCGGGACATTCTCATGGTCAAGGACTACGACGCCGAGCGGAACGGCATGCGGGTGAGCCACCCCCCGGGGGTGGAGCCGCGCCGCGTCTCGGTCGACGCGATCGAGCACTGGATGATCTATCGCGAGCATCCGCAGGTCGGCGCGATCCTGCACGTCCACGGCTGGATCGACGGCGTCCCCTCGACCGAGTTCAACTACCCGTGCGGCACCCGGGAGCTGGGAAAGGCGGTCGCGGACATCGTCAGGGAGGCGCCGGACCCCAGCAGGTGCGTGGTGGGGCTGAAGAACCACGGCCTGACGATCACCGGGACCAGCCTGGACGAGATCTTCGAGCGCGTGGGTGCGCGGATTGTCCAGACGGTGCCGATGAACTAGGCGCGGCGCGCGGCGGCCTGCACCGCCGGCACCAGGTCCAGGTACTTGCCGTAGCCCCAGCGCGCCTCGGCCAGATCGAGGCGCTCGGTGTTGGTGTGCGCGTGGCGCTCCTCGCCGGGCGCGAAGCCGATCGTCGGGACGCCGCGCACGCCGCACGTCCAGCCGCCGTCGGTGGCGAAGGTCCAGGGTCGCACCCGGGCCGGGGCGCCGTTGCCGGAGCGCGCGCCCACCGCTCGCGCCGCCGCGGCGACGATGGGGTGGCCAGGATCCATGAGGAAGCCCGGGCTGAGGATGCGGCGCTCTCTCTCGACGCCGGTCCAGGAGCGCTGGATCTGCGTGGCCAGGCGGAACTCGACGCTTTGGCCGCGCTTTCCCCCCTCGTCGGCGTCGAAGCGCGCCAGATGGGGGCGGACGGCGTCGGCAAGGCGACCGAGCAGGGTGTCTTCGGTGTCGACGGGCAGGATGCGCCAGTCGAGGGTGACGGTGACCCGGTCGGGAATGACGTTGAGGCTGGCGGGGACGGCCTCGATGCCGGTGGCGACCACCGATGCCGCGCCCAGGACGTCGTCGGACTGCTGGCGGGCTGCGAGGTCGCGCACGCCGGCGAGGATGGGAGGCACGAGGTCGAGGGCGTTGCGGGCTCGCTCGGGCGCCGACGCGTGGCCGGCCAGGCCCTGGGCCACGATCTCGACCTCGGCGCGGCCCCGGTGCCCTATGGCGATGTCTCCCTGCGTCGACTCGCCGATGATCGCGGCGTCGGGGCGCAGACCGCCGCCTTCGCGGGTGAGGTGGTCCATGCCCCAGCCTCCGCGCTCCTCGTAGACCGGGTGCGCGACGACGATGTCGCCCTGCACGCGCCCCCTGAGCGCCGCGGCCACGTGGGTCTGGATGGCGAGCGGGCCCTTGATGTCCATTGCGCCGCGTCCGTGCAGGAAGCCGTCGGCGATGACCCCGTCGAAGGGCGGATGCTCCCACTCGTCGGGGTCTCCGGCTGCCACCATGTCCAGATGGGCGCTGAGCATGACGGTGGGCCCGGCGCCGCCGCGCACCACGCCCACCACGCTGCCGAGCTCGTCCGTCCAGGCCTCGTCGTAGCCCAGGTCCTCCATTTCGGCGACCACGCGGCGCGCGAGCTCGCCCTCTTCGCCCGGCATCGAGGGGATGCGGATCAGGTCCTGCGCGAACGCCAGCGCGGCGTCGAACGATGCGGTCTTGGGCGCGGCCATGTCAGCTTGCGCCGACGAACCAGGAGGCGAGCACGAGCGACACCACGCTCATGAGCTTGATGAGGATGTTGAGCGACGGCCCGGACGTGTCCTTGAAGGGATCGCCCACCGTGTCGCCGACGACTGCGGCCTTGTGGGGATCGGAGCCCTTGCCTCCGTGCGCCCCGCCCTCGATGTACTTCTTGGCGTTGTCCCAGGCGCCGCCGGCGTTCGCCATGAACAGCGCCATCAGCACGCCCGTGACGGTGGCCCCGGCGAGCATGCCGCCCAGCGCCTCGACGCCGAGGAACCTGCCGACCAGCACCGGGGCGAGCACCGCCGTGATCCCCGGCAGCAGCATTTCGCGCAGCGCGGCTCGGGTCGAGATGTCCACGCAGCGCGCCGAATCGGGCTTGGCCGTGCCCGCCATCAAGCCCGGGATGTCGCGGAACTGGCGGCGGACCTCGGCCACCATGCCGGCTGCGGCGCGCCCGACGGCGGTCATGGTGAAGGCCGCGACGAGGAACGGCAGCATGCCCCCGATGAAGAGGCCGATCACCACCAGCGGGTTGATGAGGTTGATCGCCTCGAGCTGCACCGAGGTGGAGTAGGCGGAGAAGAGCGCGAGCGCGGTGAGCGCGGCGGACCCGATCGCGAAGCCCTTGCCGATCGCGGCGGTGGTGTTGCCGATCGCGTCGAGCGAATCGGTCACCTTGCGGGTCTCGGACCCGAGGCCGGCCATTTCGCTGATCCCCCCGGCGTTGTCCGCCACCGGGCCGTAGGCGTCCACCGACATGGTGGCCCCCACCGTCGCGAGCATCCCGACCGCGGCGATGCCGATGCCGTAGAGGCCGGCTGCGAGGAAGGAGACGAGGATGGCCGCGCAGATGAGCAGCAGCGGGATGGCGGTCGATTCCATGCCCACGGCCAGTCCGGTGATGATGTTGGTGGCCGAGCCGGTCTCGGACGAGCCGGCGATCTTCCTGACGGGGCGGGATCCGGTGTAGTACTCGGTGGTGACGCCGATGAGGATGCCGACCAGCGTCCCGGCGAGGATGGCCCAGAACGGACCCATGGGCGAGAGGGCCGACCCGGTCGCGAGGTCCTCGATGTGCATGTCGAGGGCGCGCACGACGAAGAACATGACGACCAGGAAGAGCCCGGCCGCGACGAAGGTCACGTTGCGCAGCGCGGCGCCGGGGTCCGTGCGCTCGAGCAGCCTCATCGAGCCGATCCCGATCAGGGAGCATACGAGGCCCACGAGCACGGTGACGATGGGCAGCGCCACGGCCTCGACCGTGCTCGCCGCCAGCGCCGCCGAGGTGGCCCCGATCGCGATGGTCGCGACGACCGACCCCACGTAGGACTCGAAGATGTCGGCGCCCATGCCCGCCACGTCGCCCACGTTGTCGCCCACGTTGTCGGCGATCGTGGCCGGGTTGCGGGGATCGTCCTCGGGGATGCCCGCCTCGACCTTGCCGACCAGGTCGGCGCCGACGTCGGCGGCCTTGGTGAAGATGCCGCCGCCCACGCGCGCGAAGAGGGCGATCGAGGACGCGCCCATGGCGAAGCCCGCGATGATCTCGGCGAAGCGCGGCAGGTCGCCCGTGCCCGGGATGGCGTCGGCGGCGAGGGCGAAGTACAGGACGCCGATGCCGAGGAGGCCCAGAGCGGCCACCGACAGGCCCATGACCGCGCCGCCCAGGAAGGCGATGCGCAGGGCCTTCCCCTGCCCCTCCTCGTTGGCTGCGGCGGAGGTGCGAACGTTGGCCCGCGTCGCCGCCTTCATGCCGAAGAATCCCGCGAGCACGCTGCTGCCGGCGCCGGCCACGTACGCGAGCGCGGAGGGCCCTCCGATGGCCAGGTACAGAAGCACGGCCACGACGGCCACGAACCCGGCCAGCACAGTGTACTCGCGGCGCAGGAACGCCATCGCGCCGTCGTGGATCTGTCCGGCCAGGTCGGACATCATGTCGGTGCCTTCCGGCTGCCGGACGACATAGCGGTACACCAGCAGCGCGGCGAACAGCCCCAGGGCGCCGAACGCCCACGCCCACTCGGTCCAGTCAAGGGGATTCATGCGGTCTTCGTCTCTCTCTTGTGAAGGATGTTGATTCGGTTCATCGGTTGCAGCGGTGCATCATCGGTTGCAGAGGTGCATCATCGGTTGAAGCGGTTCATCGCCGCCTCGACGCCGTCTTCGGCCCACACGCCGATCGCCTCTCCCAGCTCCGGGAGCAGCGCGACGATTCGGTCCTCGTCCTCTTCGGGCATCGGCGCAAGCACCCAGTCGGCCAGGTCCGCTCCGGCCGGGGCGATCCCCACGCCGATCCGAAGGCGGGCGTATTCGGTGGTGCCCAGAGCCCCGTTGACGGACTTGAGGCCGTTGTGGCCGCCCGCTCCGCCCCGAGGACGGAACCTGACCCGGCCCACATCCAGATTCGCATCGTCGGTCACCACCAGAAGGTCGGTCTCGACCCGGAATCCGTCGATTCGCCACAGGTTGGTCAGGGCCTGCCCGCTGCGGTTCATGTAGGTTCTCGGCTTGACCAGCACGACGGTCCGTCCGCCAACCTCGCGGGTGGTCTCCAGACGCCTCGCGCGGCGCGAAAACGGCTCGAAGGCATGGTCGTGCGCGAAGCGGTCCAGCACCCACCAGCCTACGTTGTGGCGCGTGGCGTCGTACTCGGGTCCCGGATTGCCGAGCCCGACCACTACCCTGGCGCGGGCGTCCCCATCGGTGCGGGCTTCCCGATCGGTGCGGGCTCCTCCATCGGTCCCCGCTTCCCCGGCGGCGGGAGGCCCCGTAGCGACGCACTCCGCCTCCCCACCCTTGGTCAACCGTTGTCCCCGCCGGATCCCTCGGTTCCAACGCGGAGAAAATCGACGTGGAGCAGCTCGGCGCGGTAGGGATGCACCTGCACTTCCTGCACCATCGCGAGTTCGGTTGCGCCCTCGTCCGCCTCCTGCTCGGCACCCTTGTGCACCAGCAGCTGGAGCACCGTGTCGTCCAGCGAAATCGAGTGGAAGAGGTTCTGGGCTTCGCGGGCCTCCATCGAGACCAGCACCGCGTCCTGGCCGTCGCCGTAGATGACGGCGGGGACGCGGCCGGCGCGCCGCAGCTTGCGGGCGACTCCCTTTCCGGCATCGGTGCGGGTCTCGAGGTTCAGTCTTGGTTCCATTGGATGGCGTTCCGTGCGTCGGAGTTTCGTGCGTAGGGGCACCGTGGCTCAGCCGCCGACCACCTTGGGCGGCCCGTACTGGTTCGTCAGCTCGAACAGCTGGCTGACCGACGAATGCGTGTGAATGTAGGTGATTGCCCGAGAGAGCAGGTCGGCCACCGAAAGCACGGTGAGCCGGTCGAAACGCTTCTCGGGGGGGATGTGGATGGTGTTGGTGACAACCAGCTCGGACAGAGGCGACGCCGCCAGCTTCGACACGGCCTCGCCCGACAGCAGCGCGTGCGTCGCCCCCACGTACACGCGGCTGGCCCCGCGCTCCTTGAGCGCCGTGACGGCCTGGGCGATGGTGCCGCCGGTGTCGATCATGTCGTCGGTGATCAGGCACGTGCGCCCGTTCACGTCGCCCACCACGTCGAGGACCTGGGACACGTTCGCGACGGGCCTGCGCTTGTCGATGATGGCGAACGACGCGCCCAGCCGCGTGGCGAACCCCCGTGCCATCTTGGCCGACCCCACGTCGGGCGCGACGACGACCAGATCGGACAGCCGCTTCTGCTTGAAATAGCTGGTGAAGACGGGCGCGGCGTAGAGGTGGTCGACCGGAATGTCGAAGAATCCCTGGATCTGATGCTGGTGGAAGTCGATGCTGACCACCCGGTCGGCCCCGGCCGCCGCAATCAGGTTGGCCACAAGCTTGGCGCCGATCGACACGCGAGGCTGGTCCTTGCGGTCCTGGCGACCGTAGCCGAAGTACGGCACCACCGCCGAGACCCGCGCCGCCGACGCGCGCCGGGCGGCGTCGATCAGGAGGAGCAGCTCCATGATGTTGTCGGCGTTGGCCACCGTCGGCTGTATGATGAACACGTCCCTGCCGCGCGCGTTGCGGTCGATCCGGACGAAGATCTCGCCGTCGGCGAAGTTGTGGATGGTGACGCCGTCCGCCGATGTCCCGAGGTTGTCGGCGATCTCGCTCGCAAGGGGCCGGTTGGCCCGGCCCGCGAGGAGCAGCAGCGGATTCGGCCCGATCGATTCTTCCATGAAACGGTGCGCTGGGGAACGGATGCCTGTCGATTCCGTGGATTCCGTGACGGCCGTATGGCATAGCCCTTAAATATAGCGATTCCGTGGGGCTAGCGCACGCGGAAGGTCCGTCGGCCGGCGAGCGGCGAGCGCCCCTGGACGAAGACCTCCACGACGACCTCGTACGTTCCCGGGTCGAGTTCCGGCAGACCGATCCGAAAGGCGCGAAAGAGCGGCTGCGGTCGGTCCGGGCCGACCTCCTCCCAGCTCAGCGACACCTGCTCCTTCGGGCCCCCGAAGCCCAGCCACCTGACCGCCCGCGTGAAGACGCCCTCGCCGCGCCTCTCGACCCAAGCGTCGAAGGCGATGGTCTCGGGCTGGAACCCGAGTCCGTAGACCTCGAAGGCGACCCCCAGGGCATCTCCGGACGACACTTCGCCGGAACCGCGCAGCACGGGCAGCATTTGGTCGAAGTCTTCCGGCTCGGCGTCGTCTTCGAGAAGCATGAGGTCGGAGATGGAGAGCACGTCGGGCGGGAGGCGCCTGAGCCCCGCGCCGGTGCGCAGGCGGTATGCCCGCCGGATCGCCGGGGCCAGCACCTCGAAGCTGACGATCCCCCAGTCGGCCCAGGGAGCGCGGCCGTGAAGCCGCACCGTCTCGCCGGCGGGGGCCTCGGTCCGGGCGCCCAGATGGACTTCGCCGAGCTGCTCCACGAACAGTCCTGCTTCGACGGGCCCCGGAGCGAAGCCGGCGCTGTCGGCCGCCGACTTCGGGGGCGGCGCCCAGGCTGCCGCCACCACCACCCCGCCGGGGCGCCAGAACCGGCCCACCTGGCCGTCCAGGGGGGCGAGCGAGTCCAGGAATGGCGGAATGTGGACGCTGCGTGCATGTCCCGCGGGGATCTCCCAGAGAACGGCGTCCGCCTCGGCGGATTCTAGGACGCGGCGGGGCGGGAAGGTCCTGATCGCCGCCGGATTGTCGCGCCCCGTCACGGTGAAGGTCTGCGAGCCGCCGCGCGGCCAGGAGCGCTCCCAGGCGACCGGCCACCCGTAGCGGACCGTGGCCCGGGCCATGTCGTCGCCCCACCTGAGGCGGTGCGGATTGCGCGCTCCCTCGGAGCTCATGGCGTAGGCCCATCGGCTAAGGTGCCCCGTCCAGCGATCGTTGCCGTCGGCGAGGAACAGCGGGTCCGCCAGCGTCCAGAGCCGGTCCACCGCGCGGGCCGAGTCGGGCTGAGCCGAGAGCCAGTCTCGAAGGTCGCCGTCCAGCAGCGGCTCCGGCGTCGTCCATTGCGTGCGCAGCTCGGCGGGCATGGCGTCGAGCGCCCGCGCGAAGGCGCGCTCCGCGCCCGGGATGTCTTCGGCCCGATGCCGCACATGGCCCAGATGGGCGTCGCACCGCCACCGGTCGGGCAGTCCGCACGCCACGGCCAGGGACTCGGCGTCGTGCAGCCGCCGCGCCTCGACGAGGTAGCGGATTCGCTGACCGAAGATCCAGTGGTCGCCGGGAATCAGGCGGGCCAGCGAGTCGAGCGAGGCCAGGAGCTCGGCGCGCGCCGCGGGGATCGCGTCGGGCTCCTCGCGAGGCCGCCAGCCATCGTCGCCGTCGTCCCAGATGCACAGCCGCCCGATCATCTCGTCGCAGCCGTGGCCGCTTCCCGAGAGCGAGCGGGGCAGCGCGCGCAGCCGGCGGCGCTCGAACAGCGCCTGCGCGCTCAGGGCGTGGTCGTGCGCGTCCGCCGAGTCTCCGACCTGAAGGGGCGCGGCCGCCCAGTCGGTCGGCTGGGGCGGGGGCGCGCCGAACGACGGCAGCGAGAGCGCGGCGGACAGGGTGGCGTGGAGGATCATGGCGTCAGTTGGCCCGGGTGGACTCGAACCACCACCGCCGGTTCCAAAGACCGGTGTCCTGCCATTAGACGACGGGCCAGCGACGGGCTTTCCCACTTGGCTGCGGCGCCCGGCGGGCGGGCGGAGCGGGTGCGCCTGCGCTAGAAATCGTAGCGGAAGCGCGGGGACGGATTCAAGGCGTGGCCGGGTCCGGCGCGGTCGACGGCGCGGGGATGGCGGTCAGCGTGGGCACGGTCAGCGCCGCCGCCACGCTCTGGCTTCGCCCGATCCGTTCGGCGGCGCGCCGCGCGTCCCGCTCGTCGCCGAACACGCCGTAGACGGTCGAGCCGCTTCCGGTCAGACGCGCGACGTCGGCCCCGAGCTCCGCAAAGGTGTCGCGAACCTCGCGAAGGCCTGGGAGTCGATCGAAGACGGAGTCCTCGAAGTCGTTCGCCTGCATCGTGCCGATCCGGCCCCAGTCCAGCGGATCGAGCCGCTCGACCAGGCTTGGAGGCGCCGGAAGGTCCAGGCGCGACGACGCTTGCCGGTAGGCCTGGGCGCTGGACACCCGGTCCCGCGCAACCGCCAGGACCGCGTGAGCGGCCGGGGGCGGCGCGCAGGCCAGGAGCCGGTCGCCTCGGCCCCACGCGAGGGCTGTGGGAACTCTCGCGCAGAAGAAGGGCACGTCGGCCCCGATCCGCCCGCCCACCGCGACGAGCTCTCTGCGCCCGAGCGGTTCGCCGTGGAGCAGGTTCAGGGCGGCGAGCGCGCCGGCCGCGTCCGAAGAGCCGCCGCCGAGCCCCGTACCGGTGGGAATCTCCTTGTGGAGGACGATGCGGACCGAGGGCGCGATCCCCGCGGCTTCGAAGAAGGCGCGCGCCGCGCGGGTCACGGTGTTGTGGCGCGGATCCCCCAGGTCGCCGATGGCCTGGCCTGTCACGCGACCGGCGGGGGCCACGCGAACCTCGAGCGAGATGCCGCGCTGCGCCCGCCGGCGCGCCTCCACCCGGTCGAAGAGTCCGACGGCCTGGAACAGGGTCTCGATCTGGTGGTGCCCGGCGTCTTCGCGCGCAAGGATGCGCAGGAAGAGGTTGACCTTGGCGGGGCACGCCACCGAGACGCCGCTCACGGGGCCGGAGCGTCCTGCTTGCGGGACCCCGTGGCGCTCTCCTCGGCGCCGTCGCCGCCGGGAGGGCTGTCGACGTGCTCGGTGCCCCCGGCGCTCACGCCGTCCTCGGCACCTTCGCCGCCCCGCAGCTCCCGCATGGTCAGACCGATCTGGCGCGCGTACCACAGCCCCATGAAGGTGACGGGAAAGAACCCTCCCAGGTGCCAGCCGAAGGCAAAGCCCACCGCAGCCGGGGCGCCGACCCCGTAGATCCGGACCAGGGCCACCTTCGCCCCGGCGTGAAAGTTCCCGACGAATCCGGGGGCCGCCGGGATCGCGACCGCGAGCGCGACGGCGGCGTTGGTGACCAGGGCGGCCGCGAAGGGCAGTTCGATCCCGAACGCCAGGAAGCCGATCCAGAACGAGAGCGACTGGAGGAGCCAGACCGCCACGCTCCAGCCGAAGGCCGGCAGCATGAGACGCCAGCCGCGCAGCGAAGCCAGGCCCGCCACAACGTTTTCGGCGGCGGTCGCCGCAGCCCGCGCCAGCCGCGGCGGAAGCAGCGTCTCGGCGGCCACCGTGGCCACGCGCAGCGCACGGCGCGGAAATGCAGCCAGAAGCAGGATGCAGCCGAGGATCGCGGCCAGGACCCCCGACGCCCAGCGCACGCCCGCCGCAATCTCTTCCGGCAGCTCGGCGGCCGGGAAGCCCGGGCCCGCCATGGCGACCACCAGCAGCAACAGGATGGCGACGCCGTCCAGTAGCCGTTCGACGACCAGTGTGGCCAGCGCGGTGGCCGTGGACACGCCCTCGAGGCGGCTGTACGCGTAGGCGCGGGCCACCTCCCCTGCTCGAACCGGCAGCAGGTTGTTGGCCATGAACCCGACGCAGACCGCGGCGAAGCGCGAGCGGAACGGGCTATTTGGCTGCACGGGCGCAAGGAGATGCCGCCACCGGATCGCCCTGACGGCGAAGACCCCGGTCGCCACCGCCACTGCAACGGCCAGCAGAATGAAGTTCGCGCCCCGGACGTTCGCCCAAATCTCGGCGGGATCCTCGTTGCGCAACACCCACCAGATCAGGACCGCGGCGACCGCGAGCCCCAGCACGGATGTCAATCGCGCGCGCATAAGGCGTGTCGGCCGGTCCCGTCCTAGAAGCCGACGGGAGGCACCCATTCGCCTGTGCGGCGAACGCGCCCGGGCGCCCCGTCCACAATCTCCTTCATCTCACGCACGGCGCGCTCGATGCCCACGAAGACCGACCGCGACACCACGCTGTGACCGATGTTCAGCTCCTCGATCAGACGCAGCGCCGCGACCGGCACCACGTTCTCGTAGGTCAGCCCGTGACCGGCGTGCACCGCCAGCCCGGCGGCGTGGGCGCGCTCCGCCGCCTCGGCGAGGCGGGTGAGCTCGTCCGCCTTCTCCCGGTCGCCCTTGGCGTTGGCGTATTCCCCCGTGTGCAGCTCGACCGCGTCCGCCCCCAGCGCCTTGGTCTGGTCCACCGACACCGCGTCGGGATCGATGAAGAGCGACGTGCGGATCCCGGCCTCGGCCAGCCGCGCCAGCCCTGCGGCCAGCGAACCCCGCACCGACGCCGACGTCAGGTTCAGGCCGCCTTCGGTGGTCACCTCTTCGCGCCTTTCGGGCACCAGCGTGACCTGCATGGGCCGCGTCTGCACGGCGAGCTCGATCATGCGCTCGCTGGACGAGACCTCGAGATTGATCCCGGTGCGCACGGTCCGCGCAAGGAGCTCCACGTCGCGAACGGAGATGTGACGGGCGTCCCGACGGTGGTGAATGGTGATGCCGTCCGCGCCGCCGAGCTCGGCTAGCACCGCAGCGCGAACCGGGTCGGGTTCGTCCGTCATCCTCGCCTGCCGCACCGTCGCGACGTGGTCGACGTTGATGTAGAGCCTCATTCGATGCACAGCCTCACTTGCACAGACTCACTTGCACAGACTCACTTGCACAGACTCACCTGGGCGGCGTCGGCGTTGGTCACTTGGGGCCTCCCTCGCCGACTTCGGCGACCTGCACGCCCGCAATTCCCGCAAGACGGCCGATCAGCGCGGGCGGCGCCTTCGCCACCACGCTCACGCTGGCGCCGTCCTCGCTGCGCGAGAGGACCTCGCCCTCCTCGTACAGCGCCGCCAGGGTCCGGCCCTCGGTGGCGGGCATTTCCACGCGCACCTCGCGCAACCCCGCGCGGATGCGGGACCTGAGTTCGCGTCGCAGCGGCTCGAGCGTGGCCGGCACCAAAGCCGAGGTGTACAGCGCGGTCGTCCCGGCCGTTCCCGCGGCGGCCCTCTTCTTGAGGGCTAGCAGGTCGTCGGGGGCGAGAAGGTCGGTCTTGTTGTAGACCAGCACTGCGGGCCTTCCGTGCAGCCCTAGATCGCCCAGAACCTCGCGCACCACCCGCCCGTGGCGCTCCCGGTCCGGGTGCGACGCGTCGACGACGTGAAGGAGAACGTCGGCCTCCCGCACCTCGGCCAGCGTCGAGCGGAACGACGCGATCAGGTGGTGGGGCAGCTTGCGGATGAAGCCGACCGTGTCGGTCAGCAGCGCCTTGTGCCCGTCTCCCAGAGACACCATGCGCGTGGACGCGTCCAGGGTGGCGAAGAGCCTGTCCTCCACGAACTGCTCCGAGCCCGACAGCGCCTGCAGGAGCGACGACTTGCCCGCATTGGTGTAGCCAACGAGCGCCACTCGGAAGTGACCGCGCCGCCCCTTGCGCTGGACCGCCTGCGCCTGCGCGACGGACTTCAGCTTTCGCCGCAGGTCGGCGATCCGCACGCCGATCAGCCTGCGGTCGGTCTCGAGCTGCGTTTCGCCCGGCCCCCGAAACCCGATTCCCCCGCGAATGCGGGAAAGGTGGACCCACATCCTCCGCAACCTCGGAAGGAGGTACTGCAACTGCGCGAGCTCGACCTGCAGGCGCGCCTCGTAGGTGCGCGCGCGGGTTGCGAAGATGTCCAGGATGAGCTCGGCCCGGTCCATCACCCGCACCCCGCACAGGTTCTCGAGATTTCTCGCCTGCGCCGGCGTCAGTTCGTCGTCGAAGATGACCAGATCGGCCCGCTGCGAACGCACCGCTTCGGCCAGTTCGGCGGCCTTGCCCTTGCCCACGTAGTACTGCGGGCCCGGCGAGCGGATCCGCTGGACCACCTCGCCCACCACCTCTCCGCCCGCGGTGTCCGTCAGGCGACCGAGTTCGGCGAGGTGCCCGTCGTCGTCCGCACACCCTTCGGGTCCGCGCGGCGTCCCCACAAGCACGACGCGCTCGGCCGGCTTGCGCGGATCCATCAGCTGGGTTGGCAAGAGACGCTACCTCCTCTTCCGCTTCCACTCGACCAGGCGCTCCCGCAGAGAGGACTCCCAGCCGGAATCGCCGGGGCGGTAGAACTCCTCGCCCAGCAGGTCCTCGGGCAGGTAGCTTTGGCGAGACACCCCGCCCGGCTGATCCGGATCGTAAAGATACCCCTTTCCGCAACCCAGATCCTTCATGAGCTGCGTGGGTGCGTTCCTGAGGTGCAGCGGCACCGCCGCGCCCGGCGTCTCCCTGGCCCGGTCGAGCGCGCTCCCCCACCCCTTGTACAGCCGGTTCGACTTGGGGCTGCCCGCCAGATACACGGCGGCCTGCGCGAGCGCAAGCTCCCCTTCGGGCGAACCGAGGAAGCGGTAGGCATCCCGGGCCGCAATCGCGATCGCCAGCGCTCCCGGAACCGCGAGCCCGATGTCCTCGACCGCCATCCGCACCAGGCGCCGCGCGACGTACATGGGGTCCTCGCCCGCGTCGAGCATCCGCCCGAGCCAGTAGAGGGCGGCGTCCGGGTCGCCGCCGCGGACCGACTTGTGCAGCGCCGAGATCAGCCCGTAGTGCTGGTCGCCCGACTTGTCGTAGACAGCGAACCGGCGCTGGACGGCAGTCTCGACCCCTTCGACCGTCAGCGCCTCGCCCGGACCCAGCGCCTGGACCGCCCGTTCCAGAATTCCGAGGGCTCGCCGGGCGTCGCCGTCCGCAGCCTCCGCGATCCTGTCCAGGACCTCGTCCGCGGCGTCGACCCCGGCCGCGCCGACCCCTCTTTCGCCGTCCGCGAGCGCGCCCCGCAGGAGCTCGCGCAGATCGGCCCGCGACAGGGGCTCCAGCACGACCACCGGCGCGCGCGACAGGAGCGGGCGCACGACCTCGAAGCTCGGGTTCTCGGTGGTCGCGCCGATCAGCACGACGTCGCCGGACTCGACATGGGGAAGAAACGCGTCCTGCTGCGCCTTGTTGAACCGGTGGATCTCGTCGCAGAACAGAATCGTCCCCCGCCCGGTGGCGCGTCTCCGCGTGCGCGCCTCCGCAATGATCTCCCGAACCCGCGCAACGCCTTCGGTGACTGCGCTGAAGGAGATGAAGGCGACGTCGGCAGCTTCGGCCACCAGCCTGGCCAGCGTCGTCTTCCCGCACCCCGGCGGCCCCCAGAGGATGAAGCTGGAGATCCGGCCCGAGTCGATCATCGCGCGAATGGCGCCGCCCGGGCCCACCACCCGCTCCTGGCCCCGAAACTCGTCCAGAGTGCGCGGGCGCATCCGCGCGGCCAGAGGAGCCGAAGGGCCCGGTTCCCGCCCGGCGGCGCGCCCGCCGCGCGCACCCTGCCCCGCGTCCGGAAACAGCTCGAAGCTCTCGCTCATCGGGTCGGACCCTCCCGAGCCGCCAGTTCCAGCAGCGTGGCGCGGTCGTTGAGCGCGGGGTTCTCCCATGCCGCCTCTAGAAGACGGCGCAGCGCGCGTCCGATCCCGGGGCCCGCGGTCCAACCCAGCGCAAGCAGGTCCCTGCCCGCAACCGCCAGGTCGCCCACGGCCAGCGGCACGCCTGCGCGCATGTCGTCCCGGGCTCCGGCCAGCACGCGTCGCACGTCCTCGGGGCCGGACGGTCCGGCGCCCGCGCGCAGCGCGGCGAGCCATATGCGCAGCACGTCGCGAGCGCCCCGCGCGCCCAGCCGGGCCAGCCACCGACGCCTCGCGGCTGGATCGCCCACCACATGCGCCTGCGGGCCGAGCCCTCCGCTTGCGGCGGCGGCGATCCGGGCCGCCTCCGCGTTCGAGAACCGGAGGCCGCCGAGGATCGCGGCGATCTCGGAAGTGCCGACGCGCGCGCCCGTCCCAAAGACGAGCAGCGCTGCAAGGCGAAGTTCGGCCCGGCGCCCCGGGGGCGCCCCGCATCGCACGGCATCGATCGTGGCGAGCGCTTCGGCACCGATGCCGCACACCAGATCGGGCAGCACCACCGCCCGAGCGCCGGAACGCTCGTAGAGCGCCAGCGAGCGCGACGGGACGGCGCCGCCCAGCACTTTGAGCAGCTCCTCGCGCACGCGCTCCATGGAAAGGCCCGCGAGGCCGGGAACGGCATCGACCATGCCGCTCCACGTGTCGGGGTGGATGTCGAGCGCGAGCGCGCCCGCGAAGCGGAGACCGCGGAGCACGCGGAGGTAGTCCTCGCGGAACCGGGCCGCTGGATCGCCCACGGCGCGCAGCGCCCCGTCGCGAAGGTCGTCGAGTCCGCCGTGGGGATCGCGCAGTTCGCGGCGCTCGGGGTGCCATGCGATGGCGTTGATCGTGAAGTCGCGGCGAGCGAGGTCCTCGTCCAGGGTATCGGCGAAGGCCACCACCGCCTTGCGTCCGTAGGAAATCACGTCGTGACGAAAGGTGGTGACCTCGTAGACGACCCCGTCCCTCCCGAAGACCCCCACGGTGCCGTGCTCGATGCCCAGCGGCACCGTGCGCCGGAAGAGCCTCCGCATGTCGCGCGGCGTGGCGCGCGTGGCGAGATCCCAGTCCTCCCGCTCGCCCGGGCTACCTCGCAGCGCGTCCCTGACGGCGCCTCCGACCGTCCACGCTTCGAAGCCGGCGGCCTCCAGGCGGCCGACGAGCTCCGCGACCGCGCCCGGAACCTCCAAATCCACGTTCACCCGACCAGCACCGAGCCCCCGTTCACGTTCAGGATCTCGCCGGTGATGTGGCGCGCCAGGGTCGAGCACAGGAGCACGATGGGCCCGGCCACGTCCTCGGCGGTCGCGACCCTCCCGATCGGGATGGCTTCGTCGATCGCCGCCCGCCCGGGCCCCTCCAGCGCGTCGCGCGACATCTCCGTGTCGACCCACCCGGGCGCGACGGCGTTCACCGTGATGCCCCGGCCCCCCACCTCGACGCACAGCCCCTTCACCATCGAGATGATCGCTCCCTTCGTGGCCGCGTAGTCGGCGTGATAGGCCTCGCCGCGCTGCCCCGCCGTGGAGCTCACCAGGACGACCCGCCCATCGTCGCCCATGCGCCGCAGCGCCGCCCGGGTCGTGAAGAAGATCGAGTCGAGATTGACGGCCACGGTGCGGTGCCACCGCTCGTCGTCCATCTCGGAGACGGGCACGTCCTCGGGCGGCCAGACGCCCGCGTTGCCCACGAAGATGTCGAGGCCGCCGAACTCCGCGTCGACCCGCTCGAAGAGGGCGTCGACCGCGCCCCGCTCCGCAAGGTCGCCCGCCGCCGCCCAGCACCGCACGCCCGCCCTGCGCGCCTCGTCGACCACCTGCCGCGCGTCGGTCGCACGGCTGCGGTACGAGATGCCCACGTCGGCGCCGGCCCGGGCCAGCAGGCGGACCGTGGCGGCGCCGACGCCGCGCGACCCCCCGGTGACCAGCGCGCGCTTTCCGGCAAGCTGAAGATTCAGTCCCGTCACTGGGTGCTCCATGTTCAGGTTCGATCCACCACACCCTCAACGTAGCCGCACACGATGTGGCCGATCGCCAGCTGCACCTCCTGGGCGCGGCTCGTGCACCGCGTGGGAACCACGACGGCCGTGTCCACGAGATCGGCGAGGCGCCCGCCGCCGCGCGCGAGCACCGCGACGGTTCCGATCCCCAAGGCCCTTGCCGCCCGGGCGGCCCGGAGCAGGTTCTCGGATTCGCCCGAGGTCGAGTGCATGACCACCAGATCGCCGGGCAGTCCGAGGGCCTCGATCTGGCGGGCGAACACCTCTTCGTAGCCCAGGTCGTTCGCGCAGGCGGTCAGCACGGAGCTGTCGGTCGTGAGCGCGACGGCCGACAGCGCGCTCCGGGCGTCGGAGAGCCTGACCACGTACTCGGCTGCAAGGTGCTGGGCGTCGGCCGCCGACCCGCCGTTTCCGCACAGCAGCAGCTTGCCGCCCCCGGCCAGCGCCTCCGCCGCGCTCCGCGCGTACGCTTCCATTGCCTGGCCGCAAGCGGCGGCGGCCGACTGCGCCACTTGGGCGAGTTCAAGGAGTCCGTCGGCCAACCGGGCCGAATCGCGCAGCGAGCCCAAGTCCCTACTCGCCCCACACGGCGCCGCCCACTCGCCCCGCCACCCGCTTCAGCTCTTCGCCGCCGCCACCGCCCTGCACGAGCCAGAGGCAGGCATAGGTGATGTAGGCGTCGGCGGCCAGCAGCCCGAACGCGGCCTCCCTGTCCCGGCGCCTTCCGGCGCGACACGCTCGCGCCTCGCGTTCGGCGGCCTGGATCAAGGCGTCGGCGGCGACAGGCCCGGCGGCCGCCAAGGGTCCATCGGCCTCAACATCTCCAGCGCCAGGCGCCGGCCCGTCGGCAGCCTCCGACCCATCGGCGACCAGCCGACGCCGCAGAGGTTCGGGAACCGGGCGCTCCCCCCGGACGATCCACTCGCCGATCGTCAACGCGGCCACGGGCGCTCCACTCACTTCCCGGCCAGGCCGCCGACCACTTCGGCGCCCCGGCGCACCGCGTCGACGAGCCGCGCGGCATCTGCAACCCCCGCCTGGGCCATGTGCGGCCTGCCTCCACCCCTGCCGCCCACGACCGCCGCCACCTCGCGCACAACGACGTCGGCGCGCACGCCCGCCGCAATGGCGCCGTCGGTGGCGAATGCGAACAGCACGTGCTTGTCGCCCGGCATCTCGGCGGCGACCACGCCCAGGCCCGCGCCCCCCGAGTCCCGGAACCGGTCGCCCCAGCTCCTCGCGTCCTGCGCCCCCCGCGCCTTCAGGCGCACCGCACGGTAGGTGAGCCGCGTTCCGCCCACGTCGCACTCGGCTTCGACCAGCGTCTCCGCGCCGTCGCCCCCGCGCCGCTGCATGTCCTCGACCATCGCTTCGAGCGCGGCCTTGTCCGCGAGCAGCTCGCCGACGCGCCGCTCGACGTTGGCGGGCTGGGCCTTCACCGTTTCGGCCAGCTCGCCGATCCTGCGCCCGTACTCGGCGAGATGCTCGAACGCGCCCCGGCCCGTGAGCGCCTCGATCCGCCTGACTCCGGCGGCGACCCCGCTCTCGGAGACGATGACGAACGGCCCGATCTCGCCGGTGCGCTGGACATGGGTGCCGCCGCAGAGCTCCATGCTCACGTCGGCGATCTCGACGACCCGCACCGTTTCGCCGTACTTCTCGCCGAAGAGCGCGGTCGCCCCGGCTTCGACCGCCTCGCGGTAGGGCCGCACCGCAGTGCGCACCGGCTGGCTCGCCCAGATGCCCTCGGCGACCGTCGCGCCCACCTCCTCCAGCTCGGCGTCGGTCATCGGGGCGGGGTGCGCGAAGTCGAAGCGCAGGCGGTCCGGGGCGACCAGGGAGCCGCGCTGGCGGACGTGGGCGCCCAGCACCGAGCGCAGGGCCGCGTGGAGAAGGTGGGTGGCGGTGTGGTTGCGCTCGGTGTCGCGGCGATGGCGCGGGTCGACCTGCACGGCGACCGTCGCCCCCAGCACGCCCTCTCCGGGGAAGTCGCCGACGGGGCGGCCCCGCAGCGCGACATGATCGCCGCGGCGGACAAGCCCCTCCACCTCCATGCTCCATTCAGCCGCCACCACGCGGCCCCGGTCCGAGACCTGGCCGCCGGCCTCGAGGTAGAAGGGGCGGTGCTCGACGACCAGCTCGAACTCGCCCTCCGCCCCGTCCCGGCAGCCGATGATCCTGGTCTGCCCGTCCAGCGCGTCGTAGCCCACGAAGGTCTCGCCCGGCGCATCGGGCATCATGGTCGCGCTCAGCGTCGCCTGCCCGCCCGCGCCCGCGCCGAGCCCACCCGCGGAGCGCGCGCCCCGCGACCGCGACCGCTGGGCTTCCAGCGCCTTCTCGAACCCCTCCAGATCCAGATCGTATCCGCGCTCTTCGGCCACGATCCGGGTCAGATCGACCGGAAACCCGAAGGTGTCGTAGAGCTTGAACACGTCCGCGCCCCGAATCGGCTCGGGCGAGGCGCCGCCCGCAAGCCGGGGGGCGAGCTGCTCCAGACGCTCCATTCCCCCGTCGATCGTGGCCAGAAAGCGCTCCTCCTCGCGAAGCGCGCCGGCGAGCACGCTGTCCCGCTGCGCGGCCAGGTCCGGATACGCGTCCGCCATCTGGTCGATCACGGCGCCGACCACCTGGGCGAGCGTGGGCTCGCGCCGCCCCAGCAGCCACGCATGGCGCACGCCCCGGCGCAGAATCCGCCGCAGCACGTACCCCCGCCCCTCGTTCGACGGAAACACCCCGTCGCCCAGCAGGAACGCCACCGCGCGGGCGTGGTCGGCAAGCACCCGGTGCGAAACGCCCGCGTCGCCCTCGGGGTCGTAGGGGCGGCCCACCACCTCGGCCACACGCTCGAGAAGCGGGGCGAACAGGTCGGTGTGGTAGTTGGAATCGACCCCCTGCATGACCGCCGCGAGCCGTTCCAGCCCCAGCCCCGTGTCGATGCTCGGCGCCGGCAGGGGCGTCTGCACGCCGCCCTCGTCGCGGTCGAACTGCATGAACACCAGGTTCCACAGCTCGAGGAACTCGCCCGCCTCGCCGCGTCGTTCGAACTCGTCGGTCTCCGGCACGGTGCCCCACTCTTCGGGCGGGCGCAGGTCGTAGTGGACCTCGGAGCAGGGCCCGCAGGGCCCCGTGTCGGCCATCTGCCAGAAGTTGTCCTTGTCGCCGAGCCGGAAGACGCGGTCCGGCGCGACGCCCGCCACCTCGGTCCAGAGCGCGGCCGCCTCGTCGTCGGTGAAGTGCACGGTGACGAAGAGCCGGTTCGGCTCCAGGCCCATTTCTCCGGTCAGAAACTCCCACGCGTACGCGATCGCGTCGCGCTTGAAGTAGTCCCCGAAC
The DNA here is from genome assembly GCA_965221535.1 of Longimicrobiales bacterium. Classification (GTDB taxonomy): domain Bacteria; phylum Gemmatimonadota; class Gemmatimonadetes; order Longimicrobiales; family Gaopeijiaceae; genus Bin94. The sequence continues at coordinate 1,942,300 of OZ244894.1, forward strand.
GAGAAGTTGCCCAGCATCTCGAAGAAGGTGTGGTGGCGGGCGGTGCGGCCGACCTCTTCCAGGTCGTTGTGCTTGCCGCCCGCCCGGACGCACTTCTGCGACGTGACGGCCCGGTCGAACCCGGGCCTCTCGATCCCGAGGAAGGCGTCCTTGAACTGCACCATTCCCGCGTTCGTGAAGAGCAGCGTGGGGTCGCTCGCGGGCACCAGGGACGAGCTCGGCCGGACTTCGTGGCCGCGCGCGCCGAAGTACTCCAGGAACCTGCGGCGGATCTCTGCGGACTTCACCGCTACACCACCTTGACCGACGGCGCGCTCTGCGGCTCTTCGGCCGCCGGCTCCACGATCCCCAGCGCGACGAGCAGGCGCGCCTCGATCTCCTCCGCCACGTCCGGGTTCTCCTCGAGGAAGGTGCGCACGTTCTCCTTGCCCTGACCCAGCCGCAGGTCCCCGTACGAGAACCACGACCCGGACTTGTCCACCACACCGTGCTCGACCCCGATGTCGATCAGCAGCCCCGTGTGGCTGATGCCCCTGCCGTACAGGATGTCGAACTCGGCCTGCTTGAACGGGGGCGCGCACTTGTTCTTCACCACCTTCACCCGGGTCCGGTTGCCGATGATGTTGGGGCCGTCCTTGAGCGCGCCGATACGGCGGATGTCCATGCGCAGCGACGCGTAGAACTTGAGCGCCCGCCCGCCCGAAGTGGTCTCGGGGCTGCCGAACATCACCCCGATCTTCTCGCGGATCTGGTTGGTGAAGATGATCGCCGCGTTGGAGCGGCTCACCGCCCCGGTCAGCTTCCTGAGCGCCTGGCTCATCAGGCGGGCCTGGAGGCCGACGTGCGAGTCGCCCATCTCGCCCTCGATCTCCGCCCTGGGCACCAGCGCCGCGACGGAGTCCACCACGATCACGTCGACGGCGTTGCTGCGGATCAGCACCTCGGCGATTTCGAGCGCCTGCTCGCCCGTGTCCGGCTGCGAGACCAGCAGGTCGTCCACGTCGATGCCCAGCTTGCGCGCGTACTGAATGTCGAGCGCGTGCTCGGCGTCGATGAACGCGGCCACGCCTCCGCCCTCCTGCGCGTTGGCGATGATGTGCAGGCAGAGCGTCGTCTTCCCCGACGACTCGGGACCGTAGATCTCGCTGATCCGCCCCCGCGGCACCCCGCCGATGCCGATCATCGCGTCGAGGTTGATCGCGCCCGTCGATATGCTGCGGATCTTCAGGCTGGGCTGGTCGGAGCCCATGCGCATGATCGCCCCCTTCCCGTACGATCGCTCGATCTGGGTGAGGGCCGTGTCGAGGGCCTTGCTCTTCAGCTCTCTCTCCTTGTTCTTCAACTCCCTGTCCCTGTCGTTCGCGGCGGGCTTCGTCTGTTTTCTGGACATTTTCCCTGCTCCTTTGCAGTCCGGGTTCCCAAAACCGAAGATAACACGAAATAGCTTGTCGTCAACAACCGCCAATCCCCCCTCGGACGGGGGACCGGGGCGACGACATACAAGCTATCGTTATCGGGGGGCGGTACCATGGCTGAATGCGCCAACTTTCGCCTTGGGCCCGGGGCCCCCACCGTCAACACCACTTCGCGCCTCGAAGCGCGGGGAGCGCCGATGCACCCACAATACGACCTGGTGGCGCTGGGCGGCGGCACCGGAGGCCTCGTCGCGGCGGCGGGCGCGGCCTACCTGGGGCTCGACGCGGCGATCGTCGAAAAGGCCGCCCTGGGCGGCGACTGCCTGTGGACCGGCTGCGTCCCCTCGAAGGCCCTGATCGCATCGGCCCGCCTGGCGCACCGCATGAACCGCGCCGCCGACCTGGGCCTTGCGACCGGCGAGCAGCGCCGCCACGACTTCCGAACCGTCATGGAGCGCATGCGGTCGGCCCGCCGCACCGTCGCGCACCACGACGACCCGGAACGCTTCCGCGCCATGGGCGTGGACGTCCACTTCGGCTCTGCGCGCTTCCTCGACCCGAACACCGTCGAAGTCGCCGGCGTGGGCCGCATCCGCTCCAAGCGGTTCGTGGTCGCGACCGGCGCCGTGCCCGCCGCGCCCCCAATCCCAGGGCTGGAAGAGGCCGGCTACTGGACGCACGAGACCGTCTTCGACGAGAACGAGCTGCCGCGGTCGATCGTGGTGGTGGGCGGCGGGCCGATCGGGGCCGAGTTCGCGCAGATCTTCTCCCGCCTGGGGTCGCGGGTCACCCTGGTCGAGGCGATGCCGTCGATCCTGACGCGCGAGGACCCCGACGCCTCGGCGTTCATGCAGAAGCTCCTCGAGGCCGAGGGCATCGATGTCCGCGTCGACACGGCGGTGGAGCGCGTTAGCATGGAGAACGCCGGGGGCGAGCACAGCGCCGACGCGCCCAAGGTCGTGCACACCGCCGACGGGGCCCGGATCGCCGCGCGCGAGATCTTCGTGGCCACCGGACGCCGCCCCATGACCGACGGCCTGGGCCTGGAGGCCGCGGGCATCGAGACCGAACGGAGCGCCATCGTCGTCGACGCCCGCCTCCGCACCACGTCCCGGTCCGCCTGGGCGGTGGGCGACGTGACCGGGGCCATGCAGTTCACGCACGTGGCCGACCACATGGCGAAGCTGGCGCTCCGCAACTCGGTGCTGCCCCTCAAGGCCGCGGTTGGCTACGACAACGTGCCGCGCGTCACCTACACCGACCCCGAGGTGGCCCACGTCGGCATGTCCGGGGCCGAGGCGGCCGACAGGGGCGGCACGACCTACGCGTACCAGCTCGACGACCTCGACCGCGCAATCGTGGACGCCGCCGCGACCGGCTTCGTCAAGGTCTCGGCCGACCGCCGGGGCCGGATCATGGGCGCAACGGTTGTCGCGCACGGCGCGGGCGAGCTCATCGTGCCCTTCGTTCTGGCCAAGCAGCACCGCCTCGGGCTGGGCAGGATCGCCAACACAATCTTCCCCTACCCCACCATGGCCGAGGGGGTGCAGCGAGCCGCCAGGGCCCATCTGCGCTCCCGCCTGGACACCGCGTCGGGGCGTGCCTTGAAGCGAGCGATCCAATGGCTGAAGTAGACCGACCGAACCACGCTCCCGCGTCTCCGGAGCCCGCGGCGCGCCCCCACCCGGCTGCGCCTGCAGCGAGCGCCGCGCCGACCGTCCCCGCCAAGAAGCGGTCGCGTGGCGCGCTTTTCAAGCTGGGCGCGCTGGTCCTGCTCATCGTCGCAGGCGTCGTCGTGGCCACACGGACGCCGCTGGGCGGCTACCTGAGCCGCGAAGGGGTCTTCGAGCTCGTTCACTGGCTCCGCGGAAGCCCCTGGGCGCCCCCGATCTTCGTCGCCCTCTACGCAACCGCCACCGCGCTGGCCGTCCCGGGTGCGATCCTGACGCTGGCGGGCGGCGCGATCTTCGGGTTCTGGTGGGGCACGCTGCTCAACTTCGCCGCCGCCAACATCGGCGCGAACGCGGCCTTTGCGATCGCCCGGACCCTTGGGCGCGACGGCGTCCGCCACCTGATGGGCGCCGATTCCGACGCCTTGGCGAAGCTCGACCGCGTGGTGGGGCGGCACGGGCTGCGGGGGCTCCTGACGCTGAGGCTCATCCCGCTGGTTCCCTTCAACGCGCTCAACTTCGGGGCCGGGCTGCTGCCGCTCGGGTGGCGCACGTACGCCCTTGGCACGCTCGTGGGCATCCTGCCCGGAACGGCCATCTACACCTTCTTCGCCGACGCGCTGCTGCAAGGCTCGCAGGAGGCCTCGCGCGAGGCGCTCGCCCGGGTGGCCGTCGCCGGCGTGCTGCTCCTGCTGCTGAGCTTCCTGCCCGCGCTGCTGAAGCGGCTGGGGGTGCGGCTGCCGGGGATGGGTCGGACGGCGGGCTTGGCGGCACTGGCGTCGGGGCTCGCGCTCGCGCCGGTCGGGACCGTGGCCGCGCAGGCTGGCGACGGCGCGCAGGCTGCCGGCGGTGGGCGGCTGCCCGACCACGAGGCGTTCACGGCGGTGCTCGCGCCGGTTGTCTCCGGGTCCATGGTGGACTACGCGGGGCTCTCGGCCAACCGGGACGCCCTCGACGCCTACATCGCCGCGCTCGACGCCACCGACCCGGCGGATCTTCGCGCCGCATCGGCCGACGCCCGGCTGGCCTTCTGGATCAACGCCTACAACGCCTGCATGCTCAAGCGCGTGGTCGACCACTACCCGATCAGGCCCGCCGGCGGGTTCCAGCGCATCAGGAACGCCCTGGCCGGGCGCCCGTCCAACTCGGTGTGGCAGATCCCCGACGTCTTCACGGGCGACCACTGCCCCGTGGCCGGCGGCGTGCGCTCGCAGGACGAGATCGAACACGAGATCATCCGCCCGCTGGGCGACCCGCGCATCCACTTCGCGATCAACTGCGCCGCGATCAGCTGTCCCCCGCTCGTTCCCGAGGCCTACGGCGCCGCCACGCTCGATTCGCAGCTGGACGAGCGGGCGCGCGCGTTCGTGAACGACCCCGTGCACTTTTCGGTGGCTGCGGAGGGAGGGGCGCGCACCGTTCGCGTAAACGTGGTGCTCGACTGGTTCAAGGAGGACTTCGGCGGGCTCGAAGGGCTCCGGGCGTTTCTGGCGCGCTACGCCGATGCGGCCGACGCCGAGGCGCTCGAGGACCCGAACACCGGCCTCGAGTTCATCGACTACGACTGGAGCCTGAACGACGCCCGGCGGTAGGCCGCCCGCCGCGCCGGAGCCGCCTGCTGCGCCCGAGGCAGGAGCCGTCCGCCACACCGGAGCCGCCCGCCACCCCCGCAGCAGAAGCCGCCCGCCACCCCGCAGCAGAAGCCGCCCGCCACCCCGCAGCAGAAGCCGCCCGCCACCCCGCAGCAGAAGCCGCCCGCCACCCCAACCATGCACACCCCGCCGCTCGGGATTGTCATCCCGGCTCTCGACGAGGCCGAGGCCCTTCCCCCCCTGCTGGGGGATCTTGCGCGCATGGAACTGGGTCGCGAGGTGCTGGTCGTCGACGGAGGCTCGCGCGACGGAACCGTGCAGGCCGCCCGGGTCGCGGGGGCGCGCGTCATGAGGGGCCGCACGGGGCGCGCAGCCCAAATGAACGCGGGCGCGCGCCTCCTCGACACGCCCTGGCTGCTCTTCGTGCACGCCGATTCGCGCCTGGATTCGGGCGCGCTTCGCGCCCTGGAGCGCCATGTGCGGGGCGGGCGCGCAGAGGCCGCATGCCTTTCGCTGGCCATCGCTCACAGGCACCCCTTCTACCGCCTCATCGAGGCCGGCCAGCGCGTTCGCGCGCGGCGCGCGGGCCTTGTCTACGGCGACCAGGGCCTTCTTATCCCGCGCGACCTCTTCTTCGAGATCGGCCCCTACCCCGACGAGCCGATCATGGAGGACGTCGTCCTCAACCGCCGACTGCTGGGCGCCGGCCTGCTCCGTACCCTCCCCGCCACCATTGCGACCAGCGCCCGCCGCTACGAAGAGGAGGGTCGCCTGCGCGCCTGGGTCCGCAACGCGACCCTGATCTCGCGGTTCCTGCTGGGCGCCCGACCCCGCGCGCTAGCCAGGCGGTACCCGCCGCGCAGGCCACGCGTCGGCGCCGGGCGGCCCATCCGGGGCGCCGCCCTGCACGACGGCGCGGGCCGCCCCCACGCGGGCGCCCCCCCCGACAATCCGAGCGCCGCCCTGCTGGTCTTCGCCAAGGCCCCGCGCCCCGGGGAGGTCAAGACGCGGCTGGCGCGGAGCGTCGGCGACCGGGCGGCGGCCGAGGTGTACCGGCGCATGGGCCGCCTTGTGGTCGAGCGGCTGGCCGGAGTGCAGGCCGCGGTGACGGTCTGCTACGATCCGCCGGGCGCCGGCGACGAGGTTCGCGCCTGGCTTGGCGACGTCCCGGCCCGGTATGCGGCGCAGCCGCCCGGCGACCTGGGCCAGCGCATGGCCCGCATGTTCGAGCGCGCGTTCGACTCCGCCGACCGGGTCGTGGTGATCGGCACCGACGCGCCCGCCGTCGACGCGGCAGCCGTTGACCGCGCGTTCCACGCCCTGGAGTCGGCCGACGTGGTGCTGGGGCCGGCCACCGACGGCGGCTACTACCTGATGGGCCTCCGCGCCCCGTGCCCGGCGCTCTTCGAAGGGATCCGGTGGAGCACCGACACCGTCCTTCGCGACACCGTCGCCCGTGTCGGGGCGGCCGGAATGCGCCTGACCTGGTTGGAAGTCGAGGCGGACGTCGACACGGTGGACGACCTGACCGACGAGATGCTGGAGCGCCTGGGACTGTAGCGGCGCCCGCTCGACGACGACCGTGTCCGGCGGCGGCGGCGGCGCTCGCTCGACCACGACCGTGTCCGGCCGCGGCGCCCGCTCGATCACGACGGTGTCCGGCGGCGGCGCGGGCAGCACGACCGTGTCCGGCACGGGGCCTTCCGGGCGGCCCGGACGGCACGGGCGCATGTCGCCGGCGCAGAACGCCAGCGAGGCCACCACCCCGAAACCGCCGTTGCGGCGGGTGGCGCGTCCGTCGCCGCCGAGACCCAGAGCGAACGCGCCGATCCGCACGCCGCCCAGATCGAACTGCACGCCCGCGTTGGCATCGAAGCCGTTGAACTCGGCCATGACATGGAGCAGCCGCCCGCGCCCAATCGAAAGGTGGGCCGCGGACCCAAAGAACAGGCCTCCGGTCGAGCCCCGGCGGTCGGGGTCCCGCTCCCCGGGCTCTCCGCCGTCCGAGAACATCCCGCTCCCCCAGCCCGCCGTCAGGGTGACGTCGTAGCCGGGATCGGGCGCCGGTCCGGGGAGCCGCGCCGTCGCGACGACGTAGGGGCGGGTGCCCGAGGCGGGCGCCGACCCGTGCCGCACCCCCAGCGCGACGTCCAGGACCTGCATCGACGACGGCATCACCGAGATCCTGCCGAACGACCCCACCGTCCGGCCGCCCTTGGCCCCATCGCCAAAACGGTGGAAGGTCGCCCCCAACTCGACGCGATCGAAGAGCCCGATTGCGACGGAGCCGTCCGAGCGCCATCCGTGGAAGGTCTCGCGCGCAGAGGAGCGCTTGCCGTGGCGGTCCAGGGTCCGGCGGTGCGGGCCAGCGACGCGGAAACCCGAATAGGTTGCCGTGGCCGCCAGGTGCGGCAGCACCGACGCCACGGGGATGTCGAGCAGCCCCGAGCCGTGCCGCAGGCTCGACGGGACTCGGGCGGTCTGGGCGCTCGCCGGGACGAGCTCAGGCGCGAAAGCCAGCGCGCAGGCGATGCCCGCCAGGCAGGACCGGATGGGCGGGCGCATCATGCCTCGGAGCCGCCGGAGCCGCCCCGGCATGACGCCGGCCCGGCCGCGCGGGCGCGTCATCCCGCTTCGGCGTTGGGCGCTTCGGCTGTGCGCTCTGTCGCTGCCGCTGTCGAAGACGAGGATCCGAGCCGCCTCAGGCTGCGCCAGATCCGCCACACCCAGACGAGGATCAGGATCCAGGCCGCCGCGTAGGCGAGGAAGATGTGCACGTAGGGCCTGAGCGAGGGACTCCCGCCGCCCTGCGCCGACAGCTCCGGCAGGCCCCACAGGCCCGACACACCCCACAGGCCCGCCACGGCGGCAGCGGCCGCCCCGGTGAAGATCCACGTGATCATGTCGACACTCCGTCGGCCAAGCGAGCGCTTCGCGGCGCCGGCTCCCGCGCCAGGAGCTCGACCGTGTAGCGAAAGAGGAAAAGTCCGAAGAACAACATCGTGAATCCCGCCAGCGATGTCAGCAGCGTGGCCAGCATGTCGGGGTGGAGCGTAGGTCCGTCGGCCTTGATCACGACCGGCTCGGGGTGCAGCGACCTGAACCAGACGACGCTCACATGGATCAGCGGGATGTTCAGGGACCCGACGATCGCCAGAACGGCCGCGAATCTCCTGCCCTTGCGCGGGTTGGCAACCGAGCCGCGCACCAGGAAGTAGCCCAGGTAGGTGAACCAGAGCAGCAGCGTGAGCGTCAGACGCGGCTCCCAGGTCCAGTAGGTGCCCCACGCGACCCGACCCCACAGCGGCCCCGAGATCAGCATGATCGCACCGAAGATCAGGCCGCCCTCGGCCGCCGCCACGGCAGCGGCGTCGGCTCGCTCGTCCTCGAGCCACAGGTAGGCCGCGCTCGCGAGCGCGACGACGCCGAAGGCGAGGAAGGTCGTCCACGCGGCCGGCACATGGATGTAGAAGATCCGCTGGACGATCCCCTGCTCGGCCTCGGTCGGCACCCAGAACACCACCATCCAGTGCACGAGCAGCAGTGTGGCGACTCCGGCGGCCACCAGCGCCAGCCCTAGCGTTGTCGCGCGCCCGGCATTCATGTCTGCTTGCTCTACTCCTCGGCCAGATGCTTGAACAGCACGGCACCGACCGCTGCGAACCCGATGGCGAAGGCCCAGAGCAGCCGCACCGACCCCGAAATCTCGGTCCACGGACGCTGCATGAAGACTCGGGCCGAAGCCGTGACCCCGAAAAAGATAACCGGAACCAGAAGCGGAAAGGTCAGCACCGGAAGAAGCGTGTCGCCCAGCGAACTGTGGCGCGACATGAGACCGAAGAAGGTGCCGACCGCCGCCAGGCCGATCGTTCCGGGCAGGAGCACGGCCCCGTGCTGGACTATGGAACCCGCGCCCCGCACGCCCAGGAAGCTCGTGAGGGCGACGAAGGCGAGGGCCGTGACGATCCAAACCAGCAGCAGGTTCGCCGCCGACTTGCCGAGAAAGATCGCGTGCCTGGGAACCGGGGTCAGCAGCAGGTGCCGGAAGGCGCCGTCCTCCTCTTCGGCGTCGAACGTTCGTCCGGCGCCGGTGGTCGCAGCGAAGAGCACGGTGAGCCATGCCAGGCTTGCGGCGACGCTTCTGGCGGGGACCTGGCTCCGGTCCAGCGCCAGAGCGAAGAGAAAGCAGGCGAGCACGACGAAGGCGATCATGGCCAGAATCCGGGCGCCGGAGCGGAACTCCACCTGCAGGTCCTTCCACGCGATCATCCCCGCACAGCGCAGCGACGTCATGCGGCCGCGTTCCCGCCCGCCGTGAAGAACGGCAGCAGATCCTCGGCCCCTCGGCCCCGGGCGTCCGCGTCCAGCACCGTTCTTCCCCGGCGCAGCACGGCCACCCTGTCGGCCAGCTTCAAGCCCCGCTCCAGATCGTGCGTGACGAGCACCACGACCGTCCCGGCTTTCCGGCGCGACGACAGCACGGTCTCGAGAACCGAGGCCGCGGCGGGGTCGAGACCTGTGAAGGGTTCGTCGAGCAGAAGCACGTCCGGGCCGTGCAGCAGCGACCGTGCCAGGGCGGCCCTCTGCCGCTGCCCCCGCGACAGGTTCTCCACGGGAACGCCTGCCAGGTCTCTCGCGCCCACCGCGTCGAGCGCGCGGAGCGTGGCCTGCCGATCGCGGGCCAGCCCGTGGAGCGCGCCGAAGAAGGCGAGGTTCTCGCCGACCGTAAGCTTGGTGTAGAGTCCGGTGCGGTGCGAGACCAGCCCCACGCGCGCTCGCCACGCCGGGTCCGATCCCGAGACCGCCACACCGTCCAGCGCGACTTGGCCCGCTTCGGGCCTGCGCTCGCCGCTCAGGGCCCGGAGCAGCGTGGTCTTGCCCGCCCCGTTCGGCCCGAACACCGCCAGGATCGATCCGCCGACCGCGTCGACGTCCACCCCGTCCAGCGCGCGCGTGGGGCCGAAGTCGCAGACCAGGCCCCGCGCCGAGAGCCTCATCGCCCCGTTTCGGCTGCGGGCGTCTCGGGCGGCGTCTCTGTCGGCGCCTCGCCCGCCACCTGCGCCCCGGCCCGCGTCTCGACCGCGTCGGTCGGGTCGGCCGCCGCGCCCACAGCCTTGCCGCACCGGCCGCAGAAGCGCGCGCCCCTGCGGTTGACGTGGCCGCACTCGACGCACTGGAGGCCCTCGCGGAGCGCGCCGCGAATCTGGGCGATCTCCTCCTCGAGATCCCTAGATGCCCGATCCACCGCGGGAAGGCTCGCCCGCTCCTCCGCGCGTTCGCCCCCGCGCTCGCCGTCCCCCACGTCTCGGCGCACCTGCCCACGCTCGTCGTCAACCGGTCCCAGCTGCCGCAGCGCGTCCCGCGACAGCTCCCCCTTCAGCTCCTCGTAGTCCTTGCGGTCGAGCTTGCCCGTCAACCTGTCGTACTCCAGGTCGCGGAGCGCCGTGAGCGCGATCCTCCGCCGCGCCGCCCCCTCGTCGTAGTCGTCGTCGCCCAGGCCGGCGGGCGCGCGCCGACCCGAGAAGACGGGTTCGAGCAGGTAGAGCATGACTCCAGCGGCGAGGAGAATCCCGCCGATCAGCGCGGTCATGGCAGCGTCAGCCGGCGGCTCCCGCCGGGAGCGGCCCGCGGTGCCGACGCCTCGCCGCCGCCCGGACCGGCACGGCGCCCGCAGGCCAGAGGCCCACCATCGCGCCGATGGCGACGACCAGTCCCCCGCACCAGATCCACGGCACGAGCGGCAGCGCCTTGGCCTCGAACAGCACGCGGTCCTCGCCGCTGTTCAGGTCCACCTCCTTGGGAATCACGTAAAGGTCTTCGAGCGCGGCGCTCACGATGCCGACCTCGGTGGACTGCTGCTCCATGACCGGGTAGATGCGCCGCTCCGGGCGCACGATCCCGACACGCTCTCCGTTGCGGTGGACCGTCATCAGCGCGGTCCAGCGCCAGTCGTTCTCGGCAACGTTCTCGGCGACCCGGGGCCGCGAATGGGAGAGGCTCTCGTACACAAGCCGATACTCGTTGCCGAAGGCGGATCGGATCGTCATCGCTTCGCCCGGCGCGAGCTCCTGCTCCACCACCTCGTCGAAGGCGGCCCCGGCCAGTCCCGTGAAGACCACCACCACGCCGGCGTGCACGATGTAGCCGCCCCACCGGCGCCGGTTTCGCCTGACCAGGCTGCGCAGCGCGCTGAACACGCCCTCGCCGGCGATCCGCGCACGCGCCCGGGTCCCCTTCCAGAACTCGGTGACCACGATCGTCATGACGAAGGCCGAGATGGTGAAGGTCGTCAGCGCCATGGCGTGCCGCACGCCCCCCCCGAACAGCACGGCGAGGGTCGCCCCGGCGACCAGAAGCGGCACCACGAAGTTCCTGCGCAGATTGCGGGGCGAGGCGCGCCGCCACGCGATCACCGGCCCGATCCCCATGAGCGCCAGCAGAATCAGCCCGATCGGGATGTTCACGCGGTTGTAGAAGGGCGGGCCGACGTTGATCGTCTCGCCGAAGAAGCCCTCGGTGATCAGCGGGAAGAGCGTGCCCCACGCCACGGCGAAGGTGACCCCGATCAGCAACAGGTTGTTGAACAGGAACGCCGATTCGCGCGACAGGAAGGACTGGATCTGGTTCTCGGACCTGAGCAGCGGCAGCCGATGGACGATCAGCAGGCACGCGAAGGCCGCGAGCCCGCCCATGAACCCCAGGAAGATGTAGGCGATGGTCAGGTTCTCGGCGAAGCTGTGCACCGACTCGATCAGCCCCGACCGGGTGAGGAACGTGGCGAAGAGCGTGAGCAGGAACGTGGCGACCACCAGGGCCATGTTCCACACCTTGAGCATCCCGCGGTTCTCCTGGATCTGGATCGAGTGCAGGAAGGCCGTTGCGGTCAGCCATGGCAACAGCGAAGCGTTCTCGACCGGGTCCCAGAACCAGTATCCGCCCCAGCCCAGCTCCTCGTAGGCCCAGCGCATGCCGAAGATGATCCCGCACGTGAGGAAGAACCAGCTGAGCAGAATCCAGCGCCGGGTGATCTGGATCCAGCGAGAGTCGAGCCGTCCGGTGAGCAGCGCCGAGACCGCGAAGGCGAAGGGAACCGCGAAGGCCGTGAAGCCCAGGTACAGGGTGGGCGGATGAATCGTCATCCAGTAGTTCTGCAGCTGCGGGTTCAGGCCCCTTCCGTTCTGCGGCGTGAACCCCATGCGCTCGAACGGGCTGACGTCCGCGAAGAGCAGGACGAAGAGCAGGAACGCGAGGATTCCCAGGAGCGTCCCGCTGACGTAGGGCATGAACTCGCGGTTGCGGGCGCGGTTGAGGAACACCGCGACCGACGAGAACCCGGACAGCAGCAGCGTCCAGAATACGAGCGACCCGCGCTGCCCGGCCCACAGCCCCGCGACCTTGAAGTAGGTGTCGAGCTCGCGGTTGGAGTAGTTGGCGACGTAGCTGTACTCGTAGCGGTTCCCGACGAAGGCGGCGATGATCCCCAGCGATGCGAGCAGGATCAGCAGCGTAAGCACATGGACGGAGCGTTCGCCGCTCAGCACCAGGTCGCTGCGCCCGAACCTTCCCCCGATGAACGAGAGGACCGTGCCCCACAGGGCGACCGGAAGCGCGATCCACAGGGCGATTTCGCCCAGGATCGTCACGTCGCGAAGTCCTCCTCGGCGGCCTCGTAGCGGCTGCCGCACTTGGTGAGCACGGTGTGGGCGCGGAAGACGCCGTCCGTCCCGTACGTGCCCTCGACCACGACTTCGGCCTTGTCGTTGAAGGTGTCGGGCAGCACGTCGTCGTAGCGCACGGCGAAGACCACCTCGGGGCGGTCCAGATCGGCCACGGTGAAGGCGTGCGTCCCGGTGCCCGCCACGCGGCGCTCCCAGGAGCCCTCGACGACCCGCCCGCTCACCTTGACGCCCACTTCATGGAACGTGGGGTCGGCCTCCACGCGCTCGACCAGTTCGACCGGCGTCAGGTAGTACACCATGCTGTCGCTGATCCCGGTCCACATCAAGTAGGCCACGACCGCGGCGACGCCGACCAGCCCGACAAGAAATCGTCCGTTCTTCATGAGCACCCTCCCGCCTGCATGAGCATCCTCTCCCAGCGTTCCACTTGCGCCCCGGGGACCATGTCCCAAAGCACTCGGGTCCCGGACGGACAATCTACCCAAACCGCGCGCCGCCGGGCAGCCCCGACGCCGCCAGAACCCCCTCGACCGCGCGCTGCCACCCCGCCCACAGCTCCTCGCGCTCCCCCGCGTCCAACCCCGGCTCGAAGCCGCGCCCCGCCGCAAAGGCCCGCGAAAACTCCTCCGGCGAGCGCCACAGCCCCGTGTGCAGGCCGGCCAGCCCCGCGGCCCCCAGCGCGGTCGTCTCGACCATCTTCGGGCGGCTCACGCGGACGCCCAGCACCCCCGCCATGAACTCGAGGAGCCAGTCGTTCCTGGCCGCGCCTCCGTCGACCCGGAGTCCGGTCGAGCGCACCCCCGAATCGCGCTCCATCGCGGTCAGGATCTCGCGGGTGCCGTACGCCATGGCTTCGAGCGCGGCCCGCACCAGATGCGCCCGCGTGGCCCCCCGCGTCAGGCCGGTGATCGCGCCGCGCGCCTCGGGCCGCCAGTGGGGGGCGCCCAGCCCGGCGAAGGCGGGAACCAGGTACACGCCGTCGTTCCCCGGCAGCGCGCGCGCCATCCGCTCGCTCTCGGCGGCGTCCTCCAGGATCCCGAGGCCGTCGCGCAGCCACTGTATCGCCGCGCCCGCCACGAAGATGGAGCCTTCGAGGGCGAAGGCCGGGCCGCCCTCGGCGTCGCAGGCCGCAGTGGTCAGCAGTCCGTGGCGCGAAGGCACGCGCGTCGAGCCGGTGTTGAAGAGCAGGAACGCACCGGTCCCGTAGGTGCACTTTCCCATCCCCGCCTCCCAGCATCCCTGGCCGTACAGCGCCGCCTGCTGGTCGCCCGCGACGCCCCCGATGGGCGCCTCGACACCGAGAACGCCGCCGTCGGTGACCCCGAAGTCGCCCGAACTGGGACGCACCTCCGGGAGGATGCGCCGGGGAACGCCCATCAGGTCGAGGAGATCGTCGCTCCATCCCCCCTCGTCCAGATCGAAGAGAAGCGTGCGCGAGGCGTTCGTGGGGTCGGTCGCGTGCACCGCGCCCGCCGTGAGCCGCGCGATCAGCCACGAGTCGATGGTGCCGCAGGCCAGCTCGCCGCTCTCGGCCCTGGCGGCCAGCTCGGGATTGCTTTCGAAGAGCCAGCGGAGCTTGGTGCCCGAGAAGTAGGGGTCGAGTAGGAGCCCGGTGCGGCGCCGGACCCGATCCTCGTGGCCGGCCGCCCTGAGTTCCCGGCACATTGCCGAGGTGCGGCGGTCCTGCCACACGATCGCGCGGTGCAGCGGCTTCAGGGTGGCCGGATCCCAGACCACGACGGTTTCGCGCTGGTTGGTGATCCCGACGCCCGAAACCCTGACGCCCGGCCTCCCCCCTCCCACCGCCCCGCCGCCCGCCACCCCCGCGCCCGCCGCCGCCAAGGCCTCGCGCGCGACGCGCACAGTGGCGGCCAGTATCTCGTCGGCGTCGTGCTCCACCCACCCCGGCCGCGGGAAGTGCTGCGCGAACTCGGCGTACGCGCGGCCCACCACCTCGCCGTCGGCCGACACGACCAGCGCCGACGACCCCGTGGTGCCCTGGTCGATGGCGAGGACGGCGTCGCTCACGCCAGCACCCGCCCCGGGCGGTAGGCGAGGCCGAGCTCAGGGAGCAGCTCCACGAAGGCGGCCACCGAAAGGCCGACCACCGCGAAGTAGTCGCCCTCGATCCTCTCGACCAGCGCCGACCCGTAGCCCTGCATTCCGTAGCCGCCCGCCTTGTCCAGCGACTCGCCCGTCTCCAGGTAGCTCTCGATCAGCTCGGGCTCCAAGCGGCGAAAGGCCACGCGAGCCCCGGCCACGCAAGACGCCAGCCGCCCGCCGCGGACCAGCGCGAGACCCGAATGCACCGTGTGGACGCGACCCGACAGGCGCGCCAGCATGCGGGCGGCGTCCTCCCGGTCCGCCGGCTTCTCCAGTACGCGCCCGTCCAGCGCCACAATCGTGTCGCCGGCGATCGTCAGCGCATCGGCGCGCATCGGCGCCACGGCCCGCGCCTTCTCGCAAGCGAGCCGCTCCGCGTAGGCGGCCGGCGCCTCGCCCGGTCGGCGGCGCTCCTCCACGTCCGGCGGCGACACCGCGAACGAGAGGCCGAGCATCCTCATCACCTCGGCGCGCCTGGGCGAGGCCGACGCCAGCACCAAGGGCACGCCGCGCCCCGCTTCTCGGTCGGCGGCGCCCGCCGCGACCGCGCCGCCCGCCACGCTCGCCTGCACCACGACGCTATCGCTCCACCATCAGGGTCACCGGTCCGTCGTTCACGAGGGCCACCTGCATGTGGGCACCGAAGCTGCCGCACTGGACCCGGCCCGGCAACCGCCCCTCGAGCTCGGCCACGAAGCGCTCGTACAGCGGGATCGCCGCCTCGGGCCGCGCCGCGCGCACGAACGACGGCCTTCTTCCCTTGCGCGCATCGCCGTACAGCGTGAACTGGCTGACGACCAGCACCTCGCCGCCGACATCGGCCAGCGACCGGTTCATCCGTCCCTCTGCGTCGGCGAGGATCCTCAGGTTGACCAGCTTCTCGGCCATCCACGACACGGCGTCGCGATCGTCGGTCTCAACGAAGCCTACCAGCGCCAGCAGCCCCGGCCCGATCTCGCCCACGATCTCGCCCTCGACGGCAACCGAGGCCTTTGCCACCCGCTGCACCAGGACCCTCACCGCTTCGTCACTCCACCGTCACCGACTTGGCCAGATTGCGCGGCTGGTCCACGTCGCAGCCCCGCATGACCGCGATGTGGTACGCCAGCAGCTGCAGCGGCACCGTGGCCAGGACGGGCATCAGCGCCGGAATCGTGCGCGGGATCACGATCGCGTCGTCCACCCGCTCGATCGCTTCGCTGCCGGGGTCGTTCACGACGGCGATCACGCGGCCGCGGCGGGCCCGCACCTCCTCGATGTTCGAGAGGGTCTTCTCGTAGACGGCGTCCCGGGGCGCGAGCACGACCACGGGCATGTTCTCGTCGATGAGCGCAATGGGTCCGTGCTTCATCTCGGCAGCGGGATAACCCTCTGCGTGGATGTAACTTACCTCCTTCAGCTTCAACGCTCCCTCGAGGGCCACCGGAAACTGGTATCCCCGGCCCAGATACAGAAAGTTCGGCGCATTGCCGTAGCGCCGGGCCAGCTCGGCGACCCGGTCGTCGACCTGGAGCGTCTCCTCGACCTGCCCCGGAAGCGCCTTGAGCGCCCGCACCAGCCGGCGCCCGTCCGGCAGCGACATGCCGCGCCGGCGCGCGAGGTAGAGGGCGAAGAGCGCCAGCGCCGCGACCTGGCTCGAAAACGCCTTGGTCGAGGCCACCCCGATCTCGGGGCCGGCGTGCAGATAGACGCCGAAGTCGGTCTCGGCCGCAATGGTCGAGCCCACGACGTTCACGATCCCCATGATCCGGCAGCCCCGCCGCCTGGCCTCGCGGAGCGCCGCCAGCGTGTCCGCCGTCTCGCCCGACTGGCTGATCCCCATGACGAGCGTGCCGGGGTGCAGCACGGGATTGCGGTAGCGGAACTCCGAGGCGTACTCGACGCTCACGGGAATCCGCGCCATGTCCTCGATCATGCGCGCGCCGATCAGGCCCGCGTGCCAGCTGGTGCCGCACGCCGTGATCACGATCCGGTCGACCGCCTGCAGGTCCGGGTCCGACATCGTGATCCCGCCCAGCCGCGACATCCCCTCGTCTTCGAGGAGCCGCCCCCGCATGACGTCGCGCAGGGACGAGGGCTGTTCGCGGATCTCCTTGTACATGTAGTGGTCGTAGCCGCCCTTGCCGATCCTCTCGACGTCCAGGGCGACGATCTGCGAGCCGCGCCGGACCGCGCGCCGGGCCGGGTCGAAGGTGCGGCAGCCGTCCCGGGTGAGCACCGCCGAGTCGCCGTCGCGCAGCCGCACGACCTTCCGGGTGTGCGCCACCACCGCGGCCGCGTCCGAGGTCACGAAGAATTCGTCGCCTCGTCCGATTCCCAGCAGCACCGGACTGCCGTGGCGAGCCACCACGATCTTGCCGGGGTCGCGCGAGCTCACGACCGCAATCCCGTAGGTCCCCTCGATGCTGGCGAGCGCGTCGGCGACGGCATCCTCCAGCGCGTCGCAGTCGCGAAAGGCAAGGTCGATCAGGTGCGCCAGCACCTCGGTGTCGGTCTCGCTTCGGAACTCGCAGCCCATTTCCCGCAGACGGGGGCGCTGCCGCGCCGCGCTCTCGATGATCCCGTTGTGCACCAGCGCAATGTCGCCCGCAGCCGAGAGCTGGGGGTGCGCGTTGACCCGGGTGGGCGGGCCGTGCGTCGCCCAGCGCGTGTGGGCAATCCCGCAGCCGCCCGCGGGCAGGCGACCGTCGAGCGCGTCTTCGAGCTCGGCGATCTTCCCCGGCCGCTTCTCGACGGTCATGCGACCGTTGTCCAGCACGGCCAGCCCCGCCGAGTCGTACCCTCGGTACTCCAGTCGCTTCAGTCCCTCGAGAAGGATCGGACTCGCCGCCTGCGGCCCCACATACCCGATGATGCCGCACATCAGGCGCCGGCCACGCCCGCGAGCACGCCGCGCGCCTCTTCCACCAGCGCCCGCGCCGCGCCCGCATCGCCCGCCTCGGCGATCAGCCGCACCACGGGCTCGGTGCCCGAGGGCCGCACATGCAGCCAGCTCCGCCGGGACCGCCACTCGAGCCGCAGCCCGTCGCTCCGGTCGGACTCCTCCGCAGGCATGGCGCCGGACAGGGCCGCATAGGCGTCGCCGAGCAGCTTCCGGGGAAACGACGCCTTCTCCTTCACGATCCGGTATGCCGGAAGGCGCCCCACCCGCGCCGAAAGCGGAACCCCGGGCTCGTCGGCCAGGAACTGCAGAATCAGCGCAGCGCCCACCGGCGCGTCCCGCGTGCAGTGCAGTTCGGGCAGAATCACCCCGCCGTTGCCCTCGCCCCCCACCACCGCGCCCTCGGCGATCATCCGCTCCACGACGTTGATCTCGCCGACCGGCGCCCGAATCGTCCGGCAGCCCAGGGCGTCGGCCACGTCGTCGACCACCCGGCTCGTCGACAGGTTGGTGACCACGCTCCCGGGACGCCGCCCAAGCACCACGCCCGCAGCCAGCGCCAGCGTCAGATCCTCGCCCAGAGCGCGACCCCGCTCGTCCACCAGCGACAGCCTGTCCACATCCGGATCCACGGCCATCCCGATCCGCGCGCCCGACTCGCGCACAAGCTCCGCCAGCGCAGCCAGACTGGCCGCCGTCGGCTCGGGGTCCCGGTGGAAGCGTCCGGTCGCCTCGGTCCCGATCGCGTGCACCTCGCAGCCCAGCGCGGACAGCAGCTGCGGCAGGATCGTGCCCCCCGCCCCGTTCACACAGTCGATCGCCACGCGCATCCCCTCCCTGCGAACGCGTTCCGCATCGAGGAGGGAGAGGTTGAGGATCTGCTCGACGTGGCGCTCCACCGCGCCCCCGTCCCGCACCACACGCGGGATCGCCTGCCAGGATGCCCGCTCCGGATCCCGCTCCCGCACCCGCGCCTGGAAGCGCCTCATGCGGTCGGGTCCAAGGAAGGTCCCCCCTCTGGCCGCAAACTTGAGCGCGTTCCACTCAGCGGGGTTGTGGCTCGCGGTGACGCACAGCCCGCCCGCGGCGCCGGCGTCGCGCACCGCCAGCATGAGCGTGGGCGTGGGCACGACCCCGAGCTCGACCACCCGGCACCCCACCGAGAGCAGCCCGGCCACCGTGGCGCGCATCAGCATCGGCCCCGACGTGCGCGAGTCGCGGCCCACCAGCACCGCCCCGTCGTCCCCCTCGTCGCGCAGAAACGCCCCGTACGACGCCGCCAGCCCCGCCACCAGCTCCGGCGTGAGCGCCCTGCCCACGCGGCCGCGAAATCCGGAGACGCCGACCATCAGATCTTCGGGAAGGAGAAGGGGCATGCGGGAAGTTAGCGTATATTGCAGGGCATGCCTTGGCAGGCGCGATTGCGGGCCCGCATCGGCCTGTCGGTCCGGCATTCGCCGCGCTTCGCATTCACAAGCATCCCGAAGGGAGCACCGTTGCCCGATCCCAATCGACGCTTCGACACGCGCTGCGTGCACGCGGGAACGGCCCCGGAGCCGACCACGGGGGCGATCGCCACCCCGATCTTCCAGACGTCCACCTATGTGCAGGACGGACTGGGACGCCACAGCGGCTACGAATACGCGCGGCTGCAGAACCCCACCCGCGAGGCCTGCGAGGCCAACATCGCGTCGCTCGAGGGCGGGCGGCACGGGATCGCCTTTTCGAGCGGCATGGCCGCGATCGAGTGCCTCGCAAAGACGGTGGCGGCCGGCGCCCACATCGTCTCGGAAGAGAACACCTACGGCGGCACCACCCGGCTGTTCACCCAGGTCCTGGACCGCCTGGGCATTTCGGTCACCCTGGTCGACACCCGCGACCTCGACGCGGTTCGGCGCGCCGTGCGCGGCGAGACCCGCCTGATCCACCTCGAGACCCCGTCCAACCCCCTCATGCGGGTCGCCGACATCGAGGCCGTCGCGGCCATCGCCCGCGGCGGGGGCGCGCTTCTCTCGGTGGACAGCACCTTCGCGTCGCCCGCGAACCAGAACCCCCTGGAGCTGGGCGCCGACGTGGTGGTGCACTCGACCACAAAGTACCTGGCCGGCCACTCCGACGTGCTGGGCGGCATCCTGGTGGCGAACTCCGACGACCTGGCCGACGAGCTCCACTTCGTGCGCAAGTCCACCGGTCCCCTTCCCGGCCCGATGGACTCGTGGCTCACCCTTCGCGGCGCCCGGACGCTCCACCTGCGCATGCGGCGCCACAACGAGAACGCGACGCGGATCGCCGAGTTCCTCGAGTCCCACCCCGCCGCGCGCGCCGTGCACTACCCGGGGCTGCCAGACCACCCGCAGCACGAGCTGGCCCGGCGCCAGATGCGCGGCTTCTCGGGCATGCTGTCGGCCGAGCTCTCCCAGGCCGGCGCGAAGCGCCTCGCCGAGGGCACCCGCCTCTTCCGGCTCGCCGAGAGCCTGGGGGGGGTCGAATCGATGATCAGCGTCCCGGCCTTCATGACCCACGCCTCGGTCCCCGAAGCCGACCGGCTGCGCATGGGCATCACCAACGGCCTGGTCCGCTTCTCGGTGGGCATCGAAGACGGGCGCGACCTGGTCGAGGACATCGAGCGCGCCCTCGGGGCGGCATAGAGCAAAGGCATAGAAGAGGCTGGACATCCCGATGAACCAAGACGACTTCGACACGTCCTACGGGCACGCGGCCCCGGGCGACGCCAACGGCGAACCCCGGTCCGCCCGGATCCTCGCCGACATCTCGTCGCGGGCATGGGAGCACAGCGCGGACCGCGCCGCTCTGGCCGCGCTTCGCAAGCTGCCCGGCTTCGACCAGGTGCTGCGCACGATCTTCGGCATCTTCGGCGAAAAGCCGGTGCGCCTCGCATTTCAGGCCAACGCGGTTCGGGTCGGTCCCAACCAGTTTCCGCGCATCTGGGACCTGTACTGCGACGTCTGCACCACCCTGGACACCCCCGAGCGCTACCCCCTGTTCGTGTCCCAGAACCCGGTCGTCAACGCCGGGGCCTATGGAATGAAGCACCCCTTCATCATCCTCAACTCGGGCACCCTGGAGCTGCTCACCGACCGGCAGGTCAGCTACGTCATGGGCCACGAGGTGGGGCACGTGATGAGCGACCACGTCCTCTACCGCACCATGACCGTGCTGCTCACCGAGCTCGCCAAGCTGGGCTTCCCGCTGGTGGGGCTGGCCGCCCGGGCGATCCTGATCGCGCTGCTCGAATGGTCGAGGAGGAGCGAACTGTCGTCGGACCGGGCGGGGCTCCTCGCCATACAGGAGCCCGACGAGGTCATGGGGTCGATGCTGAAGATGGCCGGGGGCGGACGCGACGACGAGATGTCCCTCCCGGAGTTCATCCGCCAGGCCGAGGACTACCGCGACACGGGCGACATGGCCGAGCAGGTCTTCAAGGTGCTGAATCTGCTCGGCCAGTCGCACCCGTTCTGGGTGCTGCGCGTCTCGGAGCTGCGCGGCTGGATCGAGACGGGCGAGTACGACCGGATCCTGCGCGGCGAGTACCAGCGGCGCGGCGACCCCGACCCGGCGTACGCCGAAGATCTGGCCGAGGCCGCCGACAGCTACAGGACCGGCGCCCGCGAGATGCTGGGGCAGATGGCGGGCGCCGCGAAGCGTGCCGGCGAGAGCTTCTGGGAATCCTTCAGAAAGCAGCCCTAGGGCGGCCGGTGGACAGTCCCCGCGTTGCACCGATGGCGGCGAGGCGGCGCCGATGCGCATCCTGATCGTCGGAAACGGCGGCCGCGAGCACGCGCTGCTGTGGAAGCTGGGCCGGGACGCGCCCGGGGCCGCCTTCTACGCGACCCGGCCCAACGGAGGCATGGCCCCCCGCTGCACCGCGGTCGACATCGCGCCGACCGATGTGGTGGCCCTGGCCGGCTGGGCGGCGGCGAACCGGATCGACCTGGCCGTCGTGGGCCCGGAGGGGCCGCTGGCCGCAGGCATGGCCGACCGCATGAGGCGCTCGGGCGTCCCCGTCTTCGGGCCGTCGGCGGCCGCGGCGCGGATCGAGTCCAGCAAGGCGTTCGCCAAGGATCTCATGGCGGGCGCGGGCGTCCCCACCGCCGCCTACGAGGTGCACGCCGACGCCGACCGCGCCCGGGCCTGCATCGAGTCGTTCGGCGCGCCGGTGGTGGTCAAGGCTTCGGGGCTGGCCGCCGGCAAGGGCGCGGTGGTGTGCTCCACGGTGGGCGAGGCCGTGGGCGTGGCGCGCGACATGCTCTCGGGGTCGTTCGGCGAGGCGGGCCGCAAGGTGGTGATCGAAGAGTGCATGGAGGGCGAGGAGCTCTCGGTGTTCTATCTTGCCGACGGAGAGGCGTACGTGCCGCTCCTCGCGTCGCAGGACCACAAGCGGATCGGCGAGGGCGACACCGGGCCCAACACGGGCGGAATGGGGGCCTACGCGCCCGTGGGATTCGCGTCGGACGCGCTGATCGACGAGGTGGGCGCGCGGATCGTCGCGCCCGTGCTCGGCGCGCTGGCCGAAGGCGGCAGCCGCTTCAGCGGCCTGCTCTACGCCGGCCTCATGATCACCGATGCGGGGCCGAAGGTGGTCGAGTTCAACTGCCGCTTCGGCGACCCCGAGACGCAGGCGGTCCTGCCGCTGCTGCAGTCGTCGCTGCTCGAACCGATGATGGCCGTGGCGGAGGGGTCGGGCCTCGCGGACCACGCCCCGGTGTTCGCCGACGGGGCCGCCGTCGCCACGGTGCTGGCCGCGGCCGGCTACCCGGGCAGCTACGGAAAGGGGGCGCCGATCGACATCCCGCCCCTGCCCGAGGGCGTCGAGGTCTTCCACGCGGGCACGGCTCGCGCCTCTGGCCGCCTGGTCGCGTCGGGGGGGCGCGTGCTGGCGGTCACCGCGGTCGACCGCGACTTCGAGCGCGCCCGGACCAGGAGCCGCGCCGTGGCCGACGCGATCGGCTTCGAGGGCAAGCGCTTTCGCAGGGACATCGGGTGGCGCGAGGCACGGCGCCGAGCCGAGGGCGGCGAGAGCGCGCAAGCGCCGCGGCGCGCCGCTCCCGCACCGGCCAAACGAACGAAGACGAAGAGGAGGAGCTTGTGATCATCACGACGACGCCCACGCTGCAGGGCAGACGAGTCAGGGAGTACCTCGGCATCGTGACCGGCGAGGCGATAATCGGCGCGAACGTGTTCAAGGATGTCATGGCCAGCATCCGCGACATCGTGGGAGGCCGCTCGGGGGCGTACGAGGACGCGCTCAGGACGGCCCGCGAAGAGGCCCTCCGCGAGATGGCGACGCAGGCGCAGTCCCGCGGCGCGGACGCGGTGATCGGCGTCGATCTCGACTACGAGGTGCTGGGCTCGTCGAACGGGATGCTCATGGTGTCGTCGACCGGCACCGCGGTCGCGCTGGAGTAGCCGCGTGCCCGAGCTTCCCGAAGCCGAGACCATCGCGCGGGGACTGAACGGGCTGCTGCCCGGGAAGGTCGTGAGCGCCGTCGCCGTGCTGCGCGAAGACGTGGTGAGCGGAGCGCCCGGCCGCTTTGCGGAGGCGGTGGCGGGCAAGCGGTTCGGCGCGACCGGGCGGCGCGGCAAGAATGTGGTGCTCGCACTGGAAGACCCGCGCACGTCGACTGTCGACCGCGTCGTCGTCAACTTGGGCATGACGGGCCGCCTGGTGCCCGGCTCGACCCACGCGCCGGCGCGCGCCGCGACCCACCCCGCGGTCGTCTTTCGGCTGCAGGGCGGCAGCTCGCTGACCTACGACGACGTGCGCAGGTTCGGCCTGCTCACCCACCTCCCGGCCAGGCAGTGGCCCAGCTGGTCGCGCCGCCTGGGCCCCGAGCCGCTCTCGCGGTCCTTCACCGGGGCGCGGCTGCGCGCGATCCTTGCACGCTCGCGGTCGCCGGTGCGCTCGCTGCTCCTCGACCAGCGCCGGATCGCCGGCGTGGGCAACATCTATGCGGTCGAGGCGCTCTGGTTCGCCGGCATCCACCCGCGCACTCCGGCCAACTCGGTCGACGCCGGCGGCGGCGCCCGCCTGCACCGCTCGCTCAGGAAGGTGCTGCGCCGGGCGGTCGAGGCCGGAGGCACGACGCTGCGCAACTACCGTGCCCCCGACGGCAACGAGGGGCGGTTCCGCCGCGCGCTGCACGCGTACGGGCGCGAGGGCCTCCCGTGCTTCCGCTGCCGGGCCGAGATCGTGCGGATCGTGTTCGGCGGCCGCTCCGCGCACGTCTGCCCGCGCTGCCAACCGGAACCGCGCGACCCAGGGGCCGCGCGGTGAAGGCGCCCCCCATCACGCAGGCTCGCCCGCGCCCCCGCCGCCCCGCCCGTGCCACCCTGTGCGGGCTCGCGGCCTGCGCCGGCCTCCTCGCCCCCCCGCCCCTCTCCGCCGCCCCGGCCCAGCAGCCGGAATCGCCCGACGCGCCCGCCCCCGGTACGCGGCTGCCCGTCGTCAGGCACACTCTGGGCAACGGCATGACCTTTCTGGTGCTGGAGCGACGCCAGTCGCCCACCGCGGCACTGGTCGTGCACTACCCCGTCGGCTCGGTCAACGAGCGGCTGGGCAACACCGGAATCGCGCACGTGGTCGAGCACATGCTCTTCAAGGGCTCCGACGAGATCGGGACCTCGAACCGCGCCCTCGAAGCGCCGCTGCTCGACGCGATGGACGCGCTTCGCGACTCGATGGTCGCCGCGATCGGCCAGCCCGTCCCCGACACGGCCCTGATCGGCCGGCTGCACGGCGAGATCGCCGCGCTCGAGGACCGGGCGCGCGCCCACGTGATCCCGAACGAGTACGACCGCATCCTGTCGGCGGAGGGCGCCCGGGGTCTCAACGCGACGACCTCGCACGAGGCCACGCGGTACTTCGTCGAGCTGCCCGCCAACCGGATCGAGCTCTGGTTCGCGCTCGAGTCCGACCGCATGCGGAACCCCGTCTTCCGCGAGTTCTTCACCGAGCTGGACGTGGTGAAGGAGGAACGCCGCCTGCGGCTCGAGTCCAATCCCGGCGGAATCCTCGAGGCGGCCTTCCTGGCCACCGCCTTCCAGGTGCACCCCTACGGCGTCCCGGTGATCGGCCACGCCGCCGACCTCGACGCCCTGACGCGGCGCCAGGCCGTGCAGTACTTCCGCGACTACTACGGTGCGCAGAACGCCGTCGCGACGGTCGTCGGCGATGTGGACGCCGATGCGGTGGTGCGGTGGGCCGAGGAGTACTTCGGACCGGTCCGCGCGGGGCTCGGGGCGCCCCAAGTGCTGGCGCGCGAGCCCGAGCAGCGGGGCGAACGCCGGATCGTCGTGGAGCACGACGCCGAGCCGCGCGTCATGATCGGGTGGCGGGCGGTCTCGGGGTTCCACGAGGACGCGCCGGCGCTGACCATGCTCGCGAACGTGCTGAGCGGGGGGCGCACCACGCCGCTCTACCGGCGCCTGGTCGCCGACGACCAGTCCGCGCTCCAGGTCGCGGCGTACCTGGGGCCGGGCTTCCGGCACGACCGGCTGTTCATCGTGTCGGCGGCCCCGAAGGCGCCCCACACGACCGGGGCGATCGAAGCCGCCGTGTACGACGAGGTGCGCAGGATTCAGGAGACCGCCCCCGACCCGGGCGCCCTGGCCAGGATCAGGAACCAGCTGCGGGCCGGCGAGTTCCGGCGGCTGTCGTCCAACCTGGAGCTGGCCATGCAGCTTGGCGAATCCGAGGCCGCGCTGGGCGACTGGCGCGAGACCTTCCGCCTTTCGCGGCGCATCGGCGAGGTCACGGCCGAGGACGTGCGGCGCGTCGCCGCGAAGTACCTCGTCGACCGCTCGCGCACGGTGGCCACCATGGTGCGCACGGGCCCGCCCGATCCGTCGGAGCCACCGGAGCCGCCCGATCCGGCGGACCCACCCGACCCGCCCGACCCGCCGGACCCGCCCGACCCGCCGGACCCACGGGAGCCACGGTGACGCGCGCTCGTCCACCGTCTCCGCGCGCCCTCCTTGCAGTCGCGCTGCTGCTCGCGCTCGCCTCCGCCGGCACCCCCCCGCCCCTCTCCGGCCAGGACTCGGTGCGGGACCGGATCGCCGGCATGAGCTACCCCGAGCTGCGCTTCAGCCCGGTCGAGCCGAGGCAGGAGAGCGTTCGGGGCGTGCCGGTGTACTTCCTCGAGGACCGCGAGCTGCCCCTGGTCACCTTCTACGCCACCTTCGAGGGGGGCGTGCGCCACTTCCCCCGCGACTTCTTCGCCGCGGCCTCGGCCATGCCGGCCCTGCTCAGAACCGGCGGCACCCTCTACCTTCCGCCCGACTCGGTCGACGCCCGAATCGAGCGGATGGCGCTCTCGATGAGCTTCGGACAGGGCGGCGGGAGCGCGTCGTCGTGGGTCAACGCGCTGTCCGCGCAGGCCGCCCCCGCGGTGCAGCTCTGGACCGACATGCTCCGCCGCCCGCGCTTCGACTCGGCGCAGGTCGAGCTGTGGCGCGGATCGGAGCTGGAGCGCGTCGGGCGCAGGCGCGACGATCCGGCCTCGCTCGCCTTCGGCCGCTTCAACCGCATCATGTACGGCGAACACCCGGTGGGCTGGGAGATGGGCGCCGGCGACCTGGAGCCGTCCGACCTGTCCGAAGAGCGGCTCCGCCATGTGCACGCGGCGGTGGTGTGTCCGCAGAACATGGTGTTCGGGGTGGCCGGCGACATCCCCTGGCCGCGCGCCCGCGCCCTGCTCGACGACATGCTGGCCGACTGGCCGCCGTGCTCCGGCGACCTGCAGGACGACCCGAGCCCCGAGATCCGGCCCGATCCGGGCGTCTTCGTGCTCCACAGAGAGATCGAACAGAGCGTGGTGGTCATGGCCCACGCCACCTCGGTCAGGCAGGGCGACAGCGACGTCTACTTCGCTTCGCGGATCGGCAACGCGATCCTGGGGGCCTCGGGCCTTTCGAGCCGCCTGGCCTCGGAGGTCCGGACGCGCGAGGGCCTCGCCTACAGCGCCTCGTCCATCTGGACCACGTCGCGGCGCGACGACGGCCTGGTCGGCGCCCTGACGCGCACCAAGCCCGAAACCACGCTGGCCGCCACCCGGCTGCTGCTGGCGACGATCGACGCCATGCGCACCTCGCCGCCCGCCCCGGCCGAGGTCGCGCACGCGGTCGACGAGGTGGTCAACGGCTTCGTCTTCAACTTCCGCACCCCGCTCCAGATCGTCGCCCGGGGCATGGCGTACCGAAGGCTGGATCTGCCGCCCGACTGGCTCGGGCGATACGTCGACGGAATTCGCGACGTGACCCCCGCCCGCGTCCAGGAGGTCTTTCAACGCCAGGTCGACCCCGAGCGCATGACGGTGCTGCTGGTGGGCGACACCACGCGCTTCGACGGCTCGCCGTCGGAGCTGGGGGCCGTGACGATTCTGGCGGACCGGATCGGGCCCGCGACGCGCTGAACCGGAGCGGGCCCAAGCGGCGCCGGAGTCCGCCCCGACCCTTCAACCGCTTAGGGGCTTCGTCGCCACGTGGATCGCCGCGATCCCTCCGCTGACCAGGAACCAGCGCACCGGGTCGAATCCCGTTTCGCGCAGCAGCCCGGCCAGCCGGTCCGGCCCGGGAAAGCCCTCGACCGACCTGGGCAGGTATGTGTACGCCCACGGATGCCCCGACACCCACCTGCCCACGCGCGGCAGCACATGGTTGAAGTAGAGCAGGTAGGCCCGCCGCATCAGCCTTCCCGGCGGCACCGTGAACTCCAGCACGACGAAGCGGCTCCCCGGCCTCAGCACCCGTAGCACCTCGCGAAACCCCGCAGCCGGATCCGACAGGTTGCGGACCCCGAAGCCCACCGTGGCCCCGTCGAACGCGTCGTTCGCGAAGGGCAGCAGCTGCGCGTCCGCGCACGCCGGCGACACCGGCCGGCCATCGATCTTGGAGCGCCCCTCGGCCAGCATGGGGAACGCGAAGTCGGAACCGACCACGCGCCCGCGAAAGCCCCTGCGCCCGGCAAGCTCCAGCGCCAGGTCGAAGGTTCCCGAGCACACGTCCAGGAAGGTCCCCGCGGGAGCCCGCTCCCAGCCCAGCTCGCGGATCGCGCGGCGGCGCCACCGCCTGTCGACGTTGAGGCTCAGGACATGGTTCAGCAGGTCGTAGCGGGGCGCAATCTCGCTGAAGATCGTGCGCACCTGCGCGGCGCGCGCGCGCCCGTCGGCCGGATCCGCCTCGCCGGGAGCGGTCACTTGTCACCTTTCCGCATAGCGGAGTGTAATGGGAATGGACGCATTGCGCGTAGTAGTGCATTGTTGGCCGACCCCCACCCCAACGACCGAGAGGAACGCGCACCACCTTGGACAGCCCCGTTCCCGACGACAGAACACTCGCCGCGAAGGCCGCCCAGGGCAGCGAAAAGGCCTTCCGCGAGCTGCTGCGAAGGTACGAGAAGCCGGTCTTCAGCCTGATCTACCGCATGGTGCGGGACCGCGGCATCGCCGAGGACCTGTCCCAGGAGACCTTCATCCGCACCTTCAACGCGCTGGGCAGCTACAACCCCAGCTACAAGTTCTCCAGCTGGATCTTCAAGATCGCGCACAACCTCACCATCGACCATCTGCGCCGGAAGCGCATCGACACCGTCTCGATCGACGGCGCCCCCGACGCGGTCACGCCCGACGAGCAGGCCAGGACGCGCCTCGTCCTCGAGTCGAGCCACGAGCGCCCCGACGCCTATGTGGAGAACATCGAACTGGGCGACCAGATCGAGGCCGCCATCGCCGAGCTCCGGCCCGAATACCGCGCGGTGACCCTGCTGCGCCACGTCGAGGGCTATTCCTACCAGGAGATCGCCGATATTCTGGAACTGCCCCTGGGGACGGTGAAGACCTACATCCACCGCGCGCGACTCGAACTCAAGGCCGCGCTCGCTCACCTTGTCTGAGTGGCGCGGACGGGCCCGATTCGGCTGAAACCGCCGCTCGACGCGGGGCGTACTGGGACCGGTGTGAACCTAGGAGCCGGAATCGTGAAGCAGAATCGACCCACAACCGACAAGCGCAACGCCAGGGCCGCGCCCAACCCGCAAGCCGCGCCCCACCGGCCGACCGCGCCCAACCCGCAGGCCGCCCGGCTGTTCGCGTACCTCGACGGCGAAATGTCGCCGACCGAACGGACCGCGTTCGAGGCCGAAGCCGCCGCGAATCCCGCGCTCGGCGCGCAGGTACGCGCATTCCGCTCCATCTTCGCATCCATCGAAGGCATGCGCCGTCCCAGCCCTCCGCCCGATTTGGAGGCGGGGGTCATCGCGGCGTTGCAGACGCGTCCCGCACCGCTTCGCCGACTGTGGCACTGGCTCGCGGGGAGCCTGCACGAGCCGCCGCCCGGCCCCTTCAACGCCATGCTCGATGGCCGCCTCGCCGCGCGGCACGCCGCCGCCCTTTCCGCGCTGGCCGCCCGCGACGCAAAGGCCGCCCAGGCGATCGACGGCTGGCGCAGGCTGGGACGCGAGCTCTCGCGGCTGCCGCATCTGTCCCCTTCCAACGGGTTCGCCGACCGCGTGATGGCCCAGGTGCGGCTGCCCGAACCCGTCGCCTCCCGGCGCGGCCGCCTGTTGCGGCCTCTCGGCCTTTGGCCGCGCCGGCAGGAGCGGCTGGCCGCCGTCTCCGGCATCGCCTTCGGACCCACGGCGACGGTGGCGGGAGTGGCGTATCTGCTCTTCCTGAACCACCCGCTGGTCACCCTGTCCAATCTCGGCGCCTTCCTCGTGGACAGGGGCATGGACGCGCTCCTGGGCATCTCCCAGGGCCTCTTCGACCTCGGCCTGGCCTTCCCGTCGGCACCCGGCGGCCTCGCGCCGACGGTCTTCCCTCCGGCGATTCTGGGCGGCCTGCTCCTTGTTGGCGGGCTCACGCTGGCTTCCGCCTGGATTCTTCATAGAAACGTCTTCCGCACCCCGGCAGAGCATCCCACGGCATCGGAACGTCGCCATGCATCGGTCTAGACAGCTCATCCCACTACCCGCGGCCCTCCTCGCGGCAACCGCCTGGACGGCCCACGACGCCACGGCGCAGCAGCGCGACGTGGTGTCGACCCAGATCGAAGTCTCGAGCCGCGAGGCGTCGCTGCGCCTGGAGTTCGCAGACGGCGGACGGCTCGCGCTGGGCTTCGCCGACGGCGTGGTCCTGCTCGACGGCGAAGCGCTGGGCACCTACCGGCCGGGCGGAGACGCCGAACGCGCCTGGCGCGGACTGCTCGCCGACGCGATGTCCCTGTCCGACGGCACGCTGGCCGGCGAGCTGGAGCAATGGAGCCCGGGCGCCGAACTCGATGGCGACGCCCTCGAGCTCCTCCAGCGGGTCGACGCCGCGCTCGAATCCGGCCTCGCCGGTCACGCACAGTCGCCCGGGTCCGCGCAAGGCGACGCACCGGACCAGGCCGCGCCCGCCCCCGCGGCACCGGACCAGGCCGCGACGGCTCCCCGGACGCCCGACCAGGCCGCGACGGCTCCCAGCACGCGGCCCGCGGCGCCGCCCGCCCCTGCCTCCCCCGACGACCTTGCCCGGATGCGCGACGAGATCCGGGACGAGGTGCGGGCGGAGCTGCGCCGCGAGTTCGAACGCGTGGCGTCGGAACGGGAGTCGTCGCGGGGGTACTCCGCGCCACGGGCGCTCAGGGCCGCGGGAGACGTGTTGGGCACCGTCTTCACCTATCTGGTGGCTGGCGCGCTGGCGCTGCTGCTGCTGCGCTTCGCCGGGCCACGGCTGGACGCGGTCGCCCGGGAGATCGGGCGCCGTCCGGGGCGAGCTGCGGTCGTGGGCTTTGCAGGCGGCTTTCTCCTGTTGCCGACGTTCGTGATCGGGGCGGTGGTGCTTGCGGTTTCCTTGCTCGGGATACCGCTGCTCCTGGCGTGGCTGCCCCTCTTCCCGCTCGCGGTCGGGGTGGCGGCGTTCGCGGGCTACGTCGGCGTGAGCCGACACGTTGGCCGCTGGGTTCTGGACCAGGACTGGCCGTGGCTGGACCGTGTGGACCGCCACCGGGACGCGCACGTCGTGCTCACCGGACTGGCGGCGCTCATGCTGCCCTTCGCGGCCGGAGGCGCGCTCGGCGCGCTTCCGCTGATCGGCTGGGTCGGCGGATTGATCGAGCTGCTGGGAACCATCGTCGGCGTCGCCGCGCTGTGCGTCGGATTCGGGGCTGTCGTCGTCACGCGCGGCGGCAGGCATTCGACCCGCTGGCCCGGCAGCGTGGACGACGAGCTGGAGACCGCCGCCGAGTGGTCCTCGATGGGCGACTGGAACGCCGCGCCCGCCGACACGGACGACACCGCCTCCGCCGACGACCCCACCCCCGCAACTGGAGAGGAACGATGATCCGTCTGCTTGCCGCAATGGTGCTGCTCGGCGCCGGGGAAGCCCGCGCCGCGCAGCTGAAGACCACCACCTGGTCGCGCCAGGTGACCGACGAGGCGCGCCTGGACGTGGACGTGGGCTACGGAGCGGGCGAGCTGACGATCGAGCGCGGCGCGCCCGACCTCCTCTACCGCGCCGTCTTCAACCACGACGAAGCGACGACGACGCCCAGGCACAGCTACCGGGACGGTCGCCTCGACATCGGGATCAGGATGCAGGACCGGAACCGCTCCGGGTCGCGCCGTTCGGTCGAGTCCTCGCTCGACCTGTGGCTGCCCGGGAGCGTTCCCGTGGACCTCCGGCTCGACGTCGGCGCGGCCGAGGCGAACGTGGACCTGTCGGGGATCCCGCTCCGGGGCTTCGACTTCAACACGGGCGCGTCGGATTCCGAGGTCCGGATCGACCAGGCGAACTCCGAGCGAATGGCTTCGGCCTCGATCAACGCCGGGGCCGCCGACCTGGACTTCAGCGGCATGGGCAACCTGCGGGCGGACCGGGTGGTCCTGAAGGCGGGAGTCGGATCCATCACGCTGGGGCTGGAGGGCGACTGGCCCGAGAATGCGGAGGTCTCCGTCGAGATGGGGGTGGGCGCGCTCGAAGTCCGCATCCCCGCCGACCTGGGCGTGCGCATCCACCGCGCCAGCTTTCTGACCTCGATCGACGCGGAGGGATTCGATCGCGACGGAAGAACCTATCTCTCCAGGAACTGGGAATCCGCCGGGCGCAGGATCGACCTGCGGATCAGCGCGGCCCTCGGCGACATCGACGTGGTCTGGATCCCCTGACGTTCAATCGTGTTATACTTGAGATTAGGCAGGGCGCGCTGGCGGCCCTGCGAACCGGGGCGGACGGTCCGCTTGCGGAGGATCAGGACGGCTTCTCTGGAGGACGCATGATCGGAACCCTCTTGACATTCCTGGCGATGGGGATCGTCAGCATCGTCGTGGTGTGGATCGTGCTCTCCGTCGTCGGCGCGCTGCTCGGCCTCACGCTGGGCATCGCGGGCTTCCTGCTCTTCAAGGTCGCGCCGATCATGCTGGTGGGCTGGGCCGTGCTCAAGCTGCTGGCCAAGGTGCGAGGCCGCGACGCCCTGTCGCCCGCCGACCGAAAGTGGCTCGAAGAGGGGCGCTAGGCAGCTAGGTCCGCTGGGGCAGTTCATCGAGGTCGGCCAGCAGACGGTCGCCGATCTGCGACAGCGACGCGCCCGCCGGAGAGTCTGGCGCGGCAACCACGGTGGGTCGACCCGCGTCGCCCGCACGTCGCACTTCGATGTCCAGAGGGATTCTGCCCAGGAACGGGATCGAAAGCTCGCGGGCAAGGTCCTCTCCGCCCCCTCGGCCGAACAGGTCGATGACCTCGGCGGACCCGGGCACCTGGAAGCCGCACATGTTCTCGACGACGCCGAGGATCCGGGTGTTGACGCGTTCGAACATCTTGACGCCCCGGCGAACGTCGCCCGTGGCCACCTTCTGGGGCGTGGTCACCATCACCGCCCCGTCCAGATCCACGGTCTGCACGAGCGACAGCTGGGCGTCGCCGGTGCCAGGGGGCATGTCCACGATCATGAGGTCGAGGCGTCCCCACGACACCTGCTCCATGAACTGCTTGAGGATCCCGGCGATGAGCGGCCCGCGCATGATTGCAGGCTGTTCCTGTTCGAGAAGGAAGCCGAGGCTCATGAGGCGCACGCCGTGGGCCTCGAGGGGGACGATCATCTCGGACCCCTTGGCTCCGGTCACCGAGGGGCGGCGCCCCTCGCCGAACATGGTGGGGATGTTGGGGCCGTAGATGTCGGCGTCGAGGAGGCCGGTTGCGAGACCCTTCGAGGCCGCGTGGGCGGCCAGGTTGGTCGCGACCATCGACTTCCCCACGCCGCCCTTCCCCGAGCTCACCGCGACCACGCGCCTGACGCCCGCGAGGATGCCGGGACGGGGGGTGGGCGCGGGGACGGAGCCGGGCTGGAGCCCGGGCTTGGGCGGCGGGGCGGCGGCGGGGCGGCGCTCCGGACCGGTCGCGGGACGCGCGCCGCGGGGGGGGGCTGGCTGTGCGGCGCCCGAGGCCGGGGCGGACGCGGGAGCGCTCTGGGGGAGCTGCACGTTGACCTTGACCGCGCCGACGCCCTCGACCGCCCTGGCCGCCGCGCGCGCCTCGCGAACGAGGGCGCCCGGGTCGCCCTTCCTCAGCGCGAACGCGAAGGTCGCGTTGCCCGAGCCGTCCACCGCCACGGCGCTCACCTGGCCCCCGGCCACGACGTCCTTGCCCGTGACGGGATTCACGACGGCGGTCAGCGCGCGCGTCAGATTCCGGACGACTGCCTCTTGATGTGCCTGCGATTCAGCCTGCGTCAACGGTCACCACCCTGGATGATAAGCGGCGCGCGGCCGCCTCTGGTTCGATTCGGATCCCGGGAACTCGCGCCCGCGTCGGCGAAGGCCCCGAGCCGCGTCGGAAGGGGCCGCGAAGGGCGCGATCCGGCAAGAAGCTACCGAAGCCAATTCCGGGGCGTCAACGGGCTGGCGCCGACGGGTTGCCAATGCCCCGCCGGCTGGTGAAATTGCCTCCGATTCCGGGCATCGAATCCCGGAAGCTCGAGTGCTCCCCGCCCAATGCAAACCCGTCCGGGAAGAAGACATGTCTGGAATGATTCGAGTACCCCCGCCCGTCAACGAACCGGTTTTTTCGTACGAGCCCGGCACGCCGGAGCGGGCCGAACTGAAGGCTGCGCTGCGGCAGATGAGCGGCCAGGAGGCCGACATTCCCGTCATCGTCGGAGGCCGGGAGATCCGAACGGGAAGGACGCACGCGATCCACGCGCCGCACGACCACGGCCTGCGCCTGGGCGTGTGGCACGAAGGCGGAGCCGCCGAGGCGCGCCAGGCCATCGCCGATGCGATCGAGGCGCAGAAGGAGTGGGCATCCTGGCCTTGGGAGGACCGCGCGGCCGTCTTTCTGCGCGCCGCCGAGCTGCTGTCCACCACATGGCGGGCGCGGCTGAACGCGGCCACCATGCTGGGACAGAGCAAGAACGCCTTTCAGTCCGAGATCGACGCCGCCTGCGAGATCATCGACTTCTTCCGCTTCGGCGCCCACTTCGCCGAGCGCCTCTTCGGCCAGCAGCCCCACTCGGAGAAGGGCGTCTGGAACCGCACCGACTACCGGCCCCTCGAGGGCTTCGTCTACGCGGTGAGCCCCTTCAACTTCACCGCGATCGGCGCCAATCTGGCGGGCATCCCGGCCATGGTCGGGTGCGGCGTCCTGTGGAAGCCGTCCAAGCACGCCGTCCTGTCCGGCTACCACACCTACAGGCTCCTCGACGAGGCGGGCCTGCCTCCGGGGGTGATCAACTTCGTGCCGGGCGATCCGGTCGAGATCACGGACGCGGCGCTCGAGCACCGCGACTTCGCGGGGCTTCACTTCACCGGGTCCACCGAGGTGTTCCAGTCGCTGTGGACCACCGTGGGGCGCAACATCGCGACGTATCGCACCTACCCGCGCCTGGTGGGCGAGACGGGGGGCAAGGACTTCATCGTCGCGCACCCGTCGGCGGACGCGGACGCAGTCCGCACCGCGATCGTGCGGGGCGCCTTCGAGTACCAGGGGCAAAAGTGCTCGGCGGCTTCCCGAGCCTACGTTCCCCAGTCGATGTGGAAGGGCATGAAGGACCAGCTCGTCGCCGAGACGGAGGAGCTCGCGATGGGCGACCCCGCCGACTTCCGCAACTTCGTAAACGCCGTGATCGACCGGGGCGCCTTCGATTCGATCACCGGGTACATCCAGCGCGCAGCCGCCAGCGCCGACGCCGAGGTCATCGCGGGAGGGCGCTGGTCGGACGCCGACGGGTACTTCGTCCGTCCCACGATTATCGAGGCGAGGCGGCCCGACCACGAGACCATGTGCGACGAGATCTTCGGACCGGTCATGTCCATCCTGGTCTACCCTGACGACGCCTGGTCGGACACGCTCGACATCGTGGATTCGACGTCGCCCTATGCGCTCACGGGCGCGGTGTTCTCGCGCGACCGCGCCACCGTGCGCGAGGCGATGGGCCGGCTGCGCCACGCGGCGGGCAACTTCTACATCAACGACAAGCCGACGGGCGCAGTCGTGGGCCAGCAGCCGTTCGGGGGCGGCAGGGCGTCGGGCACAAACGACAAGGCCGGGTCCGCATCCAACATCGCCAGATGGCTCTCGCCCCGCAGCATCAAGGAGAATCTGGCGCCCCCGACGAGCTCCGGCTACGCGTTCATGTCCGAGGAGTAGCCAGCGCCCAAGGGCGAGGCGGCGGCGAGCGCCGCGCCGAAGTCGGCCTTGAGGTCGTCAAGGTCCTCGAGGCCCACCGAGATGCGCACGAAGCCGTCGGGGATGCCCAGGGCCTCGCGCTCGGCGGCGTCCAGGTCGACGTGCGAGGTGTAGCGCGGCTGCGACACCAGCGTCTCGACGCCGCCCAGGGAGGGCGCGGGCGCGGCCAGGCTCAGATGGGAGCAGAGCCGGTCGGCGGCTTCGCCTCCGCCCTCGAGCACGATCGACACCATGCCGCCGTGCCCGTCCAGCATGTCGGCCGCGCAGGCGTGGTCGGGGTGGTCGGGGAGACCCGGGTGGATCACCCGGCGCACGCCCTCGACTCGGGTGAACCACTGGGCGAGGGCGAGGGCGTTGCGGTTGTGGCGCGCCATGCGCACGGGCAGCGTGCGGATGCCGCGCTCGAGCAGCCAGGCGGCCTGCGGGTCGATCGAGCCGCCGTAGAGCTTCATCATCTTCGCCACGCGCGCGATCAGGGCGCCGCTGCCGGCCACCACGCCCGCGATGAGGTCGGAGTGGCCGCCCAGGTACTTGGTGGCCGAATGGATCACGGCGTCGACGCCGTGATCGGCGGCGCGGATGTTGATCGGCGTCGCGAAGGTCATGTCGGCGGCCAGGATCGCGCCGGCCGAGCGCGCCGCCTCGAGGGCCGGGCCGAGTGGGAAGACCCGCAGCGTGGGATTGGTGGGGAGCTCCACGAGCACCACGCGGGTGCGCGGCTCGAGGGCCGCCTGCCACGAGTGCGGGTCGTGGGGATCGACGAAGGTGGTGGTGATGCCCCGCCTGGGCAGCTCGTCGGCCAGCAGCGCGTGCGTGGCGCCGTAGAGATGCCTGCTGGCGACGATGTGGTCGCCCGTGGCGGCGGCGGCCAGCAGCGTCATCGAGATGGCGGCCATTCCGCTCGCCAGCGCCAGCGCGTCCTCGGTGCCTTCGAGCGCCGCGATCTTGCCCGCCACGGACCGCTGGTTGGGGTTGTTGCCGTAGCGGCTGTACATCAGGTCGATGCCGTCGCCCGGTCCCGACCAGTGGAAGGTCGAGCTGCGCACGATGGGACCGACGACGGGATCGCCGGGAACGGGGTGCGGCTGTCCCGCGTGGATGGCGTGGGTGGCGGCGCCCCGTTCGGGGCGCTTCGGTGGGTCGAACGTCATGTCGATGCTCCGGGATTGCTATTCTGCGTTGGTGGAGGTGGGGGACCGGGCGCGCGCCGCGAGGCCGCCCAGCTCAGCGCCAGGGTGGTGCCGCACGGTTCTCGGTAGACGAGCCGCCGTTCGGCGAGTCTGGCGAGAACGGCGTCGCCCCGGCCGCCCAGCAACGGGGCGAGGCCGCCCGGGGGGATCGTGCGCCGGCGTTCGAGCGCCCGCCACGCCGCGCCCTCGTCTTCGGACGCGGTGCCCAGGAGCTGGCAGCTTCCGTCGCCCAAGTCGCACACCGCGGCCAGATTGTGCCTGTCCAGCACCGCGTCGACGGTGTGGCGATGAACGTCTCCGGCGGCCCGAAAGAGGAAGAAGGCGTCGATGGGTCGATCCGGGGGCAGATACTTGGCCAGAAGCCGGGCGACGACCTCGTCGGCGCAGCTGAAGTCGAGGACGGGCACCCGGGCGAAGTCGATCAGCGAGACGAGGGGCGCCCTTCCGGCCCCTGTCAGCCGCCCCTCGATGGCGTCGCGCACCGCGCGGCCCGTGGGACGGGTGACGAGGTTGGGGCGCAGCGAAGCGAGGGTGTTCCTCAGGAGCGCGCGCACGTCGATCGTGACGGCTTCGAGTCCGGTCGTGCTCACTTGGCGCGCTCCGGCAGAATGATGTTGATCCGAGCGCCCGGAACGCGGCGCAGTCCCTTTTCGGTCGGCGGCACGCTGCTCCAGTCGGGCTTGTCCGCGATGCGCGCCGTGCCGCTGCGAATCGAGAAGAGGCCGTTCCAGCGGGAGACCTGCCTGCGGATCTGCTGAATGCCCTGGCCCCGGCCCGTGTCGGGGAAGCGGGTCAGGCCCAGAAGAAACGCGGCCTCGAGCGCCGCAGCGTCGCCCCATGCTTCGCCGAAGCGGCCCGCGTGTTCGCCTTCGAGCGACGCGCGAAAGCCGCGGCCGACGTCGGCGACGGCGATCACGGCGACATGCCGACCCAGGCTCCGCTGCCAGTTGTAGGCCTG
The DNA here is from genome assembly GCA_965221535.1 of Longimicrobiales bacterium. GTDB lineage: Bacteria > Gemmatimonadota > Gemmatimonadetes > Longimicrobiales > Gaopeijiaceae > Bin94. The sequence goes on from OZ244894.1 coordinate 1,979,466, forward strand.
GGCCGCGACCCAGCCCGGCCCCTCGGCGTGCTCGATGATGTTCTGGCACACCTCGGAGAGCATCACGGAGAACTGGACGACGGCGGAAGCCGGATACTTGAGCGTGTTCGAGAGGATGGCGCCGGCGCGCTCCTGGACGCGCTCGACCACCTCGTGCACGTCGGAGTTCCTGGTGATGGGCGTGACTTCGAGCAGCACGTCGGAAGGCCTCGAAGGTCGACGGCGCCGCGACGGTGCCGCGCCGACTTGGAAGATGTGGCGAGCGGCGTCGGGAAAGCCCATGCGGTCCAGGTATCCCAGGACCTGCGACTGGTCGGGGAGCGAAATCCGGGGCGTGGCACCGCGCCGCGCGACCACCTGCCCCGCGGCAAGGAGGCACAACATGCCGTTGGGGTCGATCCAGCTGAGCCTGCGAGCGTCGAAGAGCACGGGACCGGCGAAGTCGGGATCCAGCTGCTCGTGGAGCGCCTCGGTGTTGCGATGGTCGAACTTGCTCGGCACCTGGACGACCTGCACGCTAGCGGCTCCGGCGGGCGGGGTCGCGGGGGGCGGGGTCGTGGCGGGGAGCGGGGTCGTGGCGGGGGGCGGGGTCGTGGCGGGGGGCTGAGTCGCCGGGGGCGGGGCGGGTGGAGTCGCGGGGGGCGGGGTTGCGGCGGGGGGCCGCGCCGCGGGCAAGGTCGCGGAAGGCTTCGGCGCCGCTGCACCGCACGTTCTCGCGTGCCGCGTCGTTGGCTCGCCGGGCGGCCTGGCGGAGGGCCGTCCCGCCGAGCAGCGAGGCGAAGAAGGCCGCGCCCCAGACGTCGCCGCAGCCGGTGGGGTCGCCTGCGGCCCGCCCGGTCGCGACCGGCACGAATTCGCGCGAGGGCGGGGCGCCGTCCCGCGCGACTGTCATGATCTCGGCTCCATCGGCTCCCCGAGTGACGACGATGCCGCCGAGCCGGCCGGCCATCGCTCTCTCTGCCACCGTCCAGGGATCGGGCGCTCGCCTGGCGAAGAGCTCGAATTCGCTCTCGTTCATCTGAACGGTGTCGAAGCAGCTCGCCCATCTCCCGCTTGCAGGAAGATAACGCGGACTCCGCCGTCCGTCGCTTGCGACGTCTAGAAAGAGGGAATGCAGGTCTGCGTAGCTGGGGCCGTGCAGCCCGTCGCGCACCGTGAGCGCCCCGTCGAGGTCGAGCTCGGCCCCGGAAATGAAATTGACGTACAGCGCGTCGAGGGCGGGAAGCACCCGGGCGATCTCGCCCGGCGTCCACCCCGGCACGCCGCCGGAAAGCACTTCGACGCGGTCGGACCCCGTGACGTAGTCGAGCTCGACCCGGTTGTTCGGCTCGGGCACCGTGCGCACGAACCCCAGGTCGCCGACGGTTGCGAAGGAGCGGAGCAGACGCCGCCCCCGTGTCGCCAGATCGCTCCCGACCTTGACGATCGGGAGGACCGTCCAGCCGCGGGGCAGCGCATGGTCGAGGGCGGCCAGTGCATACGCGATGCCGCCCCAGGCCTTGGTGGGCGGGGCTAGTCGCGCGGGTTGGGCGCCGCCGCCCGGGACACGCCGCCCTCCCGGGACACGGCCCTCGCCCGGGACACGCCGCCCTCCCGGGACACGGCCCTCGCCCGGGACACGCCGCCCTTCCGGGACAAGCCCCCTCCCCGGGAGATGGATGGTGTCGCGCACCAGCGTGCCCAGAACGCCCAGCCGCTTCGGCGCGCCCGGCGCCGTTTCAGACGCGTCCATGGAGGGCGAGCTTGCAGATCCCGGCGGCGCCGACGAGTCCCGCGGTCGCGGGGTGCCGGGCCGGGACGATTCGGCACGCCCGGGCGGCGGAGCGGAAGGTCCGACGCGCAACTTCGTCGCGCATGGGAGCGAAGAGGAGCTCGCCCGCCACGGCCACGCCACCCCCGATCACGACCACATCGGGATTGAGAAGATGGATGAGATCGGAGACTGCAACTCCAAGCAGGCGTGCCGTTTCATCGATGATTGACGATGCGAACTGATCGCCGTCGGCGGCGGCTTCGCAGACGGCTTCGGCGGTGATCGGGGCCGGGTGTGCCACGGTCGCCGACAGCGTGGATTCGGCGTCGTCGGCAATTCCGGCCGGGTCGCCCACCGCCGCAGTCAGCGTCGATTCGGCGCCGTCGGCGAGCCCCTCGGCGGCCCGCGCCGCGATTGCGGAACCCGAAACGTACGCCTCGACGCAGCCGCGCGATCCGCAGGCGCAGCGCCTTCCCGCGTAGTCGACGCACATGTGCCCCACCTCGCCCGCCGCGTTCGACGCGCCACGGTAGGGCTCGCCGCCGAGGACGATCCCGCCGCCGACGCCCGTGCCCAGCGTGACGCCGATCAGCCGCTCGGCCCCGCGCCCCGCGCCCAGCCACCATTCGCCGAAAGCGAAGCAGTTGGCGTCGTTGTCGAGCACGACCGGCAGCCCGGCCCCGCTGGCGACCATGTCGACCAGGGGGACGTCGCGCCATCCCAAGTTGGGCGTCTCGAGCACCACTTGACGGGCCGGGTCGAGGGGCCCGGGCGCCCCGATCCCGACGCCCAGCACGTTCGCCGGGCCGACATGGGCGGCAGCGGCGCGCAGCATGGCCACCACTTCGGCGACGACGGGGCCCGCGCCGCGCCGGGGACGGGTCGGGACGCTCGAGACCGCGACGGGCGGACCGCCGCCGAAGGGGACCATTCCGACCCGCACGTTGGTGCCGCCGATGTCGACCCCGCCGATCCACCCCTCTTCGGGAAGCCGCTCAGCCAACGCGGGGGCCGCCGTGGCGGAGTGCGCAGCCAGGGGCCGGCGGGGGCGCCGCGCTCACGTCTCGACGCTATCCAGTTCCAGCACGGCCATGAACGCCTCTTGCGGGATCTCCACCGAGCCGACCTGCTTCATCCTTCTCTTCCCCTCCTTCTGGCGTTCGAGAAGCTTGCGCTTGCGCGTGATGTCGCCGCCGTAGCACTTCGCGGTCACGTTCTTGCGCAGCGCCTTGACGGATTCGCGAGCAATGATCTGGCCGCCGATCGCGGCCTGCAGCGCCACCTCGAACTGCTGCCGGGGGATCAGCTTTCTGAGCTTGCGGATCAGCGCGCGTCCGTGGCGATAGGCGTTTTCGCGGTGGAGGATGACCGAGAAGGCGTCGACGGGGTCGCCGTTGACCATGACGTCGAGCTTGACCAGGTCGTTGGCGCGATACTCCTGGAACTCGTAGTCGAGGGACGCGTAGCCGCGGGTGCCTCCCTTGAGGCGACCGTAGAAGTCGAGGACGATTTCGGCGAGCGGCAGCTCGAAGTCGAGCTCGACGCGGTTGGGATCGAGGTAGCTCATGCCCTTGAAGACCCCGCGACGGTCGTGGCAGAGCTTCTGCACGTTGCCGATGTACGTCGAAGGCACAACGATGCGCGCGCGCACGACGGGCTCGGCGACGGCTTCCACGAGCGCCCGGTCGGGCAGCCCCGACGGGTTCTCGACCCAGACCTCGCCGCCGCCCTGCATGTCGACCCGGTACTTCACGTTGGGTACCGTGGTGATGAGACGGACGCCGAATTCGCGGTCCAGCCGCTCCTGCACGATCTCGAGGTGCAGCAAACCGAGAAAGCCGCAGCGGAACCCGAACCCCAGGGCCCGCGAGGTCTCGGGCTCGAACTTGAGCGACGCGTCGTTGAGCTGGAGCCGGTGCAGCGCGTCGCGCAGCTCCTCGTAGCCGTCCGAATCGGAGGGGTAGAGGCCCGCGAAGACCATCGGCTTGACGTCCTGGTAGCCGGGCAGCAGCTCGTCGGCGGGGCGGTCGGCGTCGAGGACCGTGTCGCCGACGCGGGTGTCGGACACCGCCTTGATCGCCGCCACCAGGTACCCGACCTCGCCGGGGCCGAGGGAGGCGGACGGGAAGCGACCGAGCTGCATGTGTCCGACTTCGGTGACCTCGTAGCGGGCGTCGACGGTGCCGAAGCCGATCGTGGCGCCGGGGCGGACGGTGCCGTCTACGACGCGGATCGAGGGCACGGCGCCGAGGTACTGGTCGTAGTAGGAGTCGAATATGAGCGCCCGCAGCGGCGCGCCGGGGTCGCCCGACGGCGGCGGGATGCGCTCGACGAGGGCCTCGAGGATCGCGTCGATGCCCTTCCCTTCCTTGGCGCTCGCCTCGAGGACCGACTCGGGGTCGATGCCCATGAGATCGGCCACCTCTGCCCGGCGCCGCTCGGGTTCCGCGCCCGGAAGGTCGATCTTGTTGAGCACCGGCACGATCTCCAGGTCGGCGTCGAGCGCGAGGAAGAGGTTGGACAGGGTCTGCGCCTGGATCCCCTGGGTCGCGTCGACGACCAGGATCGCGCCCTCGCACGCCGCCAGCGAGCGCGACACCTCGTAGGCGAAGTCCACGTGGCCGGGCGTGTCGATCAGGTTGAAGCGGTACTCGCGACCGTCCCGGGCCGTGTAGTCCATGCGGATGGCGTGCAGCTTGATCGTGATCCCGCGCTCCCTTTCGAGCTCGTTGGAGTCCAGGATCTGGTTGCGCATGCGCCGCCGCTCCACGGTGTCGGTGGCTTCGAGCAGGCGGTCGGCCAAGGTCGACTTGCCGTGGTCGATATGCGCAATGATGCAGAAGTTGCGAATCAGGTCGGTGCGCACGTGTCAGCAAGGCCGGGGAACGGGGGAAGGCGCCCGCCTGGCACATCCGTGCACCCGAAAGGCGCGCGCTTGGCGTCGCCCGGCGTGCGCGCTTCCGGACAGCGGGGCGCCGGAAGCTAACCGGGGCGGATTTGGCGGGTCAATCGCGGGGGAGCGGCGGGGCTGGCCGGGGACCCGCGCTCTTCCCCGAGTCGCGGCGCGGGTTCAGATTCAAGGGCCATGGCTACCAACGAAACCGTCACGCCCCACCGGGACCGGCGAGCCGACCTGATCGACCCCGCGACGCTCGCACAGCTCAGCGGCATCGACATCATCGCGCGGCAGGTGGTGCACGGCTTCCTCCTGGGCCTGCACCGCTCGCCCAACCGCGGGTTCTCGGCCGAGTTCGCGGAGAACCGCGCCTATCAGCCCGGCGACGATCTCAGGACCCTGGACTGGCGAATGTACGCCCGCTCCGACCGCTTCTACGTCAAGCAGTACGAAGAGGAAACCAACCTTCGCGCGTACATGCTCATCGACATCAGCGAGTCGATGGACTGGTCGTCGAGGCCGAATCTTCCCACCAAGCTCTGGTACGCCAAGCATCTGGCGGCGGCGATTTCGCTGATCCTTACCCGCCAGGGCGACATCGTGGGCCTCATGGCCTTTCACGAGAGGATCGTGCGGCGGGTCCGCGCACGCGGGGGCAAGGTGCACTGGCGCCTCCTGCTTCAGCACCTGCACGCGCTGAAGGGCGGAGGGCGGACCGACGCGGAGTCGGCGATCACCAAGGTGGCGATGCAGCTCAAGCGCAAGGGGCTGGTGATCCTGATCTCGGACATGCTGGTGGATCCCGCCGAGACGGCCAAGGCGCTGGTCTACCTCCAGCACACCGGACACGAGGTGCTGGTCTTCCACCTCATCGATCCCGGCGAGCGCGACCTGCCCACGACCGGGGAGACGCGCTTCGTCGATCCCGAAACGGGGGACTCGCTGCGCGTCTCGGTGGCCGACGTGCGGCGCCAGTACCGCGACGCCGTCGAGGGGGCCGTGACCGACTGGACGACCAGCCTGACCAGCCGCGGCATCGCCTACTCGACCATCGGAACGGACGAGCCCCTGTCGCGCGCGCTCCGCTTCTACCTGTGGAAGCGCCAGCGCCTCCCCTGACGCGGGCACCCTCCAATGGGCTTCCTCTGAATGGGCTTCCTGAATCCCCTCTTCCTCGTGGCGGGCGCCGTGGTTCTGGTGCCGATCGTGCTGCACCTGTTCTATCGGCAGGAGAGCAAGATCTTCACCTTTCCGGCGATCCGCTACCTGCTGAGGACCGAGCGCGACCATGCGCGCCAGATCCGCACCCAGCAGCTGCTGCTCCTTCTTCTGCGCGCCGCGATCGTGGTGGTCGCGGTGCTGCTCGGGGCCCGCGTCCATTTCCCGGGCCCCGGGGGGAGCCACGACCCGACCGCGCTGGCGCTCGTCATCGACAACTCGATGAGCACCACGATCATCGAGGACGGCCGCCGCCGGCTCGACACGCTGAAGGCGGTGGCGCGGCAGAGCGTTGCCGCCGCGAGCCACGACGACCTGATCTGGGTGGTGCGAGCGGGGACGCCGTGGGATCCCGCCGTGCCCGGCGGCAGGGATCAGGCGCTCGCGGCCATAGAAGCAACGCGCCCCGCCCACACCCGCGGCGACCTGACCCGCGCCGTCGAGCGGGCCGGGACCCTGGTCGCGCAGAGCGCGCTGCCGAATCGCGAGGTCCACCTCTTCACCGACCTGCAGGCGTCGGCGTTCTCGGAGGCGGCGGGTGGGTTCTCGGAGGCGGCGGGTTCGGAGGCGGCGGCGGGTTCGGAGGCGGCTGCGGGTTCCGAGGCGGCGGCGGGTTCCGAGGCGGCGGCGGGTTCCGAGGCGGCGGCCCCCTCGGACGCGGCACCTCCCGCCGAGCTCGTCCCCGTCGTGGTCTTCGGGGCGTCGGCCCGCGCTGCGGACAACCGGGGCATCGCGAGCGTCTCGTTTGGCGGGGGCCTCTCGCCGCTGGCGGGCCGGCGCACCGAGGCGGCGATCTCGGTCATCGGGGGCGGCGGGGCCGACACGGCGGGTGTGCGGCTCTACATCGACGGGCAGGTCCGGGCCGCGGCCACCGTGCCGGTGGGTGCAACGGTTCGGCTTCCGGCCGGCCCGTTCCCTGCGGGCCGCGTGGACGGGTACGCCGAGATCGACCCCGATCCGCTCACCGCCGACGACCGCCGCTACTTCTCGTTCGCCGTGCGCGAACCCACCCCGGTGGCGCTGCTGGGGCAAGCCTCGTTCTTCCTCGACGAAGCGCTGGCGGTGCTGGAGGAGAATGACCGCATCGTACTGGGCGGCGCCGGACCGGCCGCGACCCTGGTGAGCATTGGCGGTGCGGGCCTCGAGCGCCGGGGCCTCGCGCAGAGCGCGCTGGTGGCCCCGCACCCGGACCCGGCACAGCTTCCTGCGCTCAACCGGCGCCTGGCCGAGGCCGGGATCCCCTTTCGCTACGAGCCCGAGAGGGTCGGCGGGGCGCGCGTCGCCGGCAGCGATGTCCCGATCGATCTGAGCGATCTCGAAGTCCGGCGGTTCTTCTCGCTGGTCTCGACCGAGGCTGCGCCGAGTGCTGGGGGCGGCGAGGGTGGTCGCGGCGAGGGGAGCGCTGGCGACGGGGGCCGGAGTCCTGGCGACGCGGCCCGGGATGCCCAGGATCCGGCGAGCGGCGGGCGCGGGCAGGGTTCATCGACGGCGGCGGCCGCGATCACGCTTGCCAACGGCGAGCCCTGGCTGGTGGCCGGGAGCTCCGCGGCGGGCCCCTACGTGCTCCTGGCGTCGCCGCTGGACGGGGAATCCACGAGCCTGCCCACCTCGGCGGCAATGGTGCCGCTCCTGGAGTGGGCGATCGATCGCTGGTCGGAGGGCGGCGACGGCAGCGCGTCGGTGACGGCCGGGGCGAGCTTCCGCCCGCCTCCGGGGGCCACGGCGGTGCGCGACCCGGAAGAGACCGAGCACGCCGTCGACGGAGACCAGCCGTTCCTGGCGACCGCTGTGGCGGGACTGTACCGGCCCATGGCCGGAGACAGCGTTCTCGACGCGGTGCCGGTCAACGCGCCGCCGGCCGAGACCGATCTCGCCCCCGCGTCGGACGCCGAGGTGCGGCGCGCGATCCCGGGCACCCGGGCGATCGTCGACGACGCGGCCTCCTGGTCCAGCCACATCTTCCGGGCCGGCAGCGGAACGGAGCCGTGGCGCGCGCTGGCCGCCGCGCTGCTTGCGCTTCTGCTCGTCGAGACCGTCGTGGCCGCTGCGCGCGGCCTGCGCGCCCGGGCCGGCGGAGAGGGCGACCGTCTGGCGCGCGAGCGTGCGGGAACGCCCGACGGGACGAGACCGAGGCGCGTCGGCAGCAACCCGGCGGCGCGTGCGTAGCAGTCCGCCCAAGTTCGAGCGGCAGGGCATCGGCCGCGACTCGCACCCGGCAACCGGGGCGGTCGCCTCCACGCCCGCGTTCCGGGCGCTGCTGCATGGCATGCCGGCGCCCGGCGCCGCGCGCACGGTGGGGGGCGCCATCGGCTCCCTTCCGCTCGTCGTGGTCGCCGCGCTCGCCGAGCAGCTCCCCAATCGGCTGTGGGTCGTCGCGGCCTCGTCGCCGGGCGAGGCGGGCGAGCACCTGGGCGATTTGGAGACCCTGCTGGGCCGCGACGCCGTCGCGCACTATCCGCAGCGCGAGGACGCGGAGGGCGACGACACCGAGGACAGTCCCCGGCGCACGCTGGCCGGTCGGCGCGTGGAGGCCTTCGAAGCGCTCATGACCGGGCGCGCGACGGTCATGGTCACCACGCGGCGCGCGCTTCAGGAGGTGGCGCCCGTCCCCGACGACCTGGCGTCGCTCCGGTTCACCGTCAGGACGGGCCAGCGGCTGCGGCGCGACGCGCTGATCGAGGCGCTGGAGGCGCGCGGATTCGAACGGGCGCCGATCGTGGAGGGTCCGGGGCGGTACGCCGTGCGCGGCGGCCTCGTCGACCTCTTCTCGTTCGGAGCCGCCGCGCCGGCCCGGGTCGAGTTCTGGGGCGACGACGTGGAATCGGTCCGCGCCTTCGACGTCCTGGACCAGCGCTCCACCAACACGACGGATCGCGCCGACATCCTGCCGGTTCGCTTCGGCGCAGCGGAACGCGAGGAGTCGGCGGGCAAGTCGAGGTGCTCGATCCTCGAGAATCTGCCGCAGGACGCCGTGCTGGTCCGGATCTCCGACGGGCCCTGGGCCGACGGCGCACAGAGGGCCTGGCGCCAGGCCGAGCGGAAGCACGCCGAGGCCGTCCGCCACGGCAACTCGGCCACGCCGCCCGCCCGGCTCTTCCTGGCCCCCGAGACGCTGGCCGGCCGCGCGCGCCGCCACCCGCAGCTCGTGTTCGCCGAGGCCCATGTGGGCGACCCCGTCTTCCAGGCCCGCCGTCCGCCTCCGATCGAGCGCGACATCCGCCGACTCGCGTCCTTCCTGGCCGGAGCCGCGGCCCGCAGCGCCACCACGCACCTGCTGTGCGACAACGAGGGGCAGGCGGCGCGGCTCGAGGAGCTGGTCGCCGATCGCAAGGGCATGCCCCCCCGGGGGTGTCATGTCGTGGTCGGCTCCATTGCCGGCGGATTCACGCTGTCGGACGCCAGCCCCCCGGTGAATGTGCTGACCGACCACGAGATCTTCCGCCGAGGCCGCAAGCTGCGACGCAGCAAGCGCTTCCGCGGCGCCGCCGCGCTCGAGAGCCTGGCTCAGCTCACGCCGGGCGACTATGTGGTCCACATGGAGCACGGCATTGGGCGCTTCCGCGGGCTGGAGCGCGTTGCCATCGGCGACGAGTCGATCGAATCGCTGGTCATCGTCTATGACCGGGACGAGCTGCTGCGCGTGCCGGTGTATCTGCTGGACCAGGTCGAGCGCTGGGTCGGAGCCCATCCGGACGACCGGCCCCCGAGCCTCCACCGCATCGGCGGCAAGCGCTGGAAGGGACTGAAGCGGAAGACGCAGGCGGCGATCAATCGGATGACCGCCGAACTCCTCGAACTCTACGCGTCCCGCCGCGCCCGCCCCGGCCACGCGTTTTCGGCCGACACGAGGTGGCAGCGCGAAATGGAGTCGTCGTTCCTCTACGAGGACACGCCCGATCAGCGCCGGGCGGTCGAGGACGTGAAGCGGGACATGCAGTCGTCCGGCATCATGGACCGCCTGGTGTGCGGCGACGCAGGATACGGGAAGACCGAGGTCGCCGTGCGCGCCGCATTCAAGGCGGTCCAGGACGGGAAGCAGGTGGCGGTTCTGGCGCCGACGACGGTCCTGGTGGCGCAGCACGCCAAGACCTTCGGAGACCGGCTTGCCGACTACCCCGTGCGCGTGCTCTCGCTGTCCAGGCTGGATCCGCCGTCGCGCCAGCGGGAGGTGGTCGCCGAACTCGCCCGGGGCGCCGCCGACATCGTGGTCGGCACGCAGCGCCTGCTGTCGTCGGACGTGGCCTTCCACGATCTCGGCCTGGTCGTGATCGACGAGGAGCAGCGCATGGGCGTGCGGCAGAAGGAGCGCCTGAAGCGCCTGCGGACGACGGTCGACGTGCTGACGCTGACCGCCACGCCGATCCCGAGAACGCTGCATCTCTCGCTGACGGGCGTCCGGGACATGTCGCTGATCCGCACACCGCCCCGGGACAGAATGCCGATCGTCACCCACGTGATCGCGTGGAGCGACCGGCTGATCGCCGAGGCCTGCCAGCAGGAGCTGGACCGGGGCGGGCAGGTCTTCTTCCTGCACAACCGCGTCGAGTCCATCGACACCGCCGCCGAGCGGGTGCAGAGGCTGGTGCCGCGCGCCACCGTCGGCGTCGCCCACGGCCAGATGCCGGCGCGGCAGCTCGACCGCGCCATGACCGACTTCGTTCGTGGCGACGCGAACATCCTGGTTTGCTCGTCGATCATCGAGAACGGGCTGGACGTGCCCAACGCCAACACGCTCATGGTGTCGGGCGCCGACCGGTTCGGGCTCTCGCAGCTCTACCAGATCCGCGGCCGGGTGGGCCGCTGGGACCGCCGCGCCTACTGCTACCTGATCGTCCCGGAGAAGATCACGCCCGAGGCCGAGAGGCGGCTGCGGGTGCTCGAGCACTACACGGAGCTTGGGAGCGGCTACCAGATCGCCCTGCGCGATCTCGAGGTGCGCGGCGCCGGCAACCTGCTGGGCGAGGACCAGAGCGGGTTCGCGCACGCCGTCGGGATCGACGCGTACATGCGGCTCATCGAGGACGCGGTCCGGAGCATCCGCCAGGGGCCGGGCCACCGCGACCACCCGCGTCCCGAGGTGACCATGGACGGCGACGCCTACCTGCCGGACGACTACGTCCCGGACCAGCACCAGAAGCTGCACCTCTACCGGCGCCTCTCGAAGATGTCGGACCGCGCCGAGGTCCGGGAGCTGGGCGAAGAGCTCCGCGACCGCTTCGGCAGGGTCCCCGTTCAGGCCGAGCGGCTGCTCGAGAAGTCCCTGCTCGCGATCTCGGGCCGGCGGGCCGGGGTGACCAGAATCTTGGTCCGGCGCAACCGCGTTCGCGTCAACTTCGCTGCGGGCGTGGCGCCCCGCATGTCCGCGCTCGAGGACGCTCTGGCGGGCGAACCGGTGGAAATCGAAGTGCGCCGGGTCTCTCCGCTGTCGGTGATCCTGGGGTGTTCGGATCGTCGGCGTCTGGCCGCCCTGGCCGTCAGAGCGATCGATGCCCTGGGCGGGGGCGCCGCCTCGAACGCGGGGGAGGGCGCGGGGGGGGCCGAGACCCTCGCGGCGCGCGCCGACGGCAGGGTGCTGGTAGCTTCCTGAATGGGCACAACGACACGCCTTCCGGTGGATTCCCCGCATGATGCGCAACTCTGACTGGCTGCGAACCGTCGCCCGCACCGTCGGCCGCACCGCCGCCCGCACCGTCGCCCGCACTGTCGCCACCCGGGCTCGGCGCGTCCCGGTCCCCCCCCGCGCCCGTCTGGCGGGTCTGGGCTGCGCGGGCCTGCTGGCCGTCCTCGTCGCGTCGGGGTGCGGCCCGGGGAATCTGGCGGAGGCCGCTGGCCACCGGCTCACCGTCGACGACGCGGCCCGGCTGATCGCCGAGCACAGCGCCCTTCCCGCCGACACCCAGGTGGTGCGGGTCGTGGCCGAGCTGTGGGTGGACTATTCCCTGCTCTCCACGCACCTCGCCGCCGACAGCATGTTGGGAGAACTCGACGTGGGGCCGATCGTCGAGCAGCCCCTGGAGGAGATCCTGCTGGACGGGCTCAGGGACGCGGTGATCGACGTCGACACGGTCGTCACCGACGAGGAGCTCACCGAGCGCTTCGCGGCCGACCTTCCCGGCGCGCGCGCCACCGCGTCGCAGATCCTGCTGCTGCTTCCCCCGGGCGCCACGATCCGGCAGCAGGACAGCGTCCTGACCCTGGCGCGCTCGCTGCGCGACCAGCTGGTCGGCGGCGGCGACTTCGCCACCCTGGCCGGCCGCTACAGCGGAGACCCCGGCAGCGGCAGCCGCGGCGGCAGCATGGGCACCTTCGGGCGCGGAGAGATGCTGGCGCCGATCGATTCGGCTGTCTTCGCCATGCAACCCGGCCAGCTCAGCGCCCCCGTCGAGACTCGGCTCGGCTACCACCTGCTGCGCCTCGACGCGCTCGCGGTTCCGGAGCTGTCCGAAGTCGGCGCCGAGTTCCGCGCCCAAATCCAGCAGGAGCGGCTGACCCGGGCCGAGGGGATGTACATCGCGCGGATCGACTCGGCGGCCCAGCTGGCCTTCGCGCCGGACGCGCTGGAACTTGCCCGGGCGCTGATCGAAAGCCTGCCGCCCCGTCTCTCGCGGAGCGCGGCCGAGCGACCGCTCATGACCTGGTCGGACGGCGGCGTCTACACGACCGGACAGTTCCTGGAGCTGGCCCGCACCTCGCCGGAGGGCTTCGCCGAGGGCTTGGCGGCCGCCCCCGACGCCGAGCTGCGGGCGCTGCTGCGTCGGCTCGCGCAGCAGGAACTCCTGCTTTCCGACGCGCGCGAAGCCGGATTCGACGCGACGGCCGCGCAAGTGGATTCGGTGTCGTCCGAGGCGCGGACCGCGATCAGGGACCGCGCCGCAGCGATCGGGCTGATTCGGCGCTGGGAAGCGGACGGAGGAGGCGGCGCCGATGGCGTCGATGGAGCGGACAGCGTCGGCGGAGCCGACGCCGTCGACGGCCCCGACAGCGCCGCGCCGACCGTGCCGACGGTTCAGGACCTAGTGCGCGGCGCTCTGGCCCGGATCGTCTCGGGGCAGCAGGAAATCCTCCCGCTGGGCGCGGTTACCTTCCTGTTGAGGGAAACGGGCGCATGGCGCATCCACGAGTCGCGCATCGGTGCAACCTTGGAGCGCGCGCGGGAGGTCGAAGTTCGCTAGCCGACGCAGCAGGGAAGATGCGCGATCAAGAATGCAAGGTCAACATGACAAAATGTAATGTTTTCGTGACATTTCGGAATCGGAATCGGCGAGCGCGGGGTTCAGCGCGGATGCATCGCCTAACGAATCGCATTGGGTCGGGGGCGGTCCGCCGACTGCCGCGCGCCCTGCTCGCCCGGGCCCTGCCCGCCTGCGTCGCCGTGGCAGGGGCCGCCGCGCCTGCGGGCGCACAGGAGGAGTCGGTGGACCGGGTGGTGGCGATCGTCGGCGATTCGGTCGTACTGCTGTCCCAGCTGGTGCAGGCCGAGAACCAGCAGCGCGCTCGCGGCGCTCCCGTGCCCGCCGAGGGAACGCCGGAAGGAGAGGAATACCGGCGGAACCTGCTGGACGCCCTGATCGCGAACCAGATCGTGCTCCAGGCCGCGGCGCAGGACACGCTGCTCGAGGTGGACAACGACCGGGTGGAAGGCCAGCTGCAGGAGCGGCTGGACACCGTCGAGGCGTCGTTCGGCGGACGCGCGGCGATGGAGAGTCAGCTGGAGGCCGAGGGGCTCTCCATGCAGGCATATCGGGACTTGCTCCGGGACGAGATCACCCAGGGCATGCTCGTCCAGCTGTACGTGGCCAGATACAGCGGCGAAAGCGCGGTCGAGGTCACCGAGGCCGAGATCCGCGAGTTCTTCGAAGCGCAGCGCGCCGCACTGGGGGAGCGACCCGCCACGGTCACGTTCAAGCAGATCCTGCTTTCCGTGCAGGCCTCCGACTCGACCCTGGCCGCAGCCCGCGCCAGGGCCGAAGAGCTGCTCGTGCGCGTCCGCGCGGGCGAGGATTTCGCGACGCTGGCGACCGAGCACTCGCAGGATCCCGGTTCGGCCGAGGCCGGAGGCGACCTGGGGTGGTTCCGCCGCGGCCTGATGGTCGACGAGTTCGACGAGGCGGCCTTCAGCCTGCTCGAAGGCGGGATCAGCGACATCGTCGAGACCGACTTCGGGTACCACATCATCCTGGTGGAGCGCGTGCGCTACGCCGAGCGAAGGGCCCGGCACATCCTCATCCGGCCCGAGATCGGGCTGGGCGACGTGGGCGCCACGCGCGCGATCGCCGCCAACGTCGCCGAGCGGGCCCTGACCGAGGAATTCGAGTCGCTGATCGACGAGTACCACGATTCCAGCCTGCCCGATTCCGCGACCGTGCCGCAGCGCCAGATTGCCCAGTATCTCGCCCCCGCCTACGTGGCGGCGCTCACGGATCGGGAGCCGGGCGAGATCGTGGGCCCCATCCAGTTCACATTCCAGGGCGAGGAGCTCTTCGCGATCATCAGGATCGAGCGGCTGCGCGAAGCCGGCGAGTTCAGCTACGACGACCTGGAGCCACAGATCCGCGCCACCCTTATCGCGCAGAAGAGGGAGGAGGCGCTCCTCGACGGGCTGCGGGCCAGGACCTACGTCGAAGTCAAGGAGCCGGGACGATAGGCGAGGCGCCGCGCGGACCGGATGGGACTCGACTGGCCGGGAGAATGGGCGAGGCGCCGCGCGGACCCGGCGAGGTTCGGCTGGCCGTCACGCTCGGCGATCCGGACGGGATCGGCCCCGAGGTGGCCGCCAAGGCCCTGGCCGCGGGGCGCCGGTTCGACCCGCCGCTGGACGCCGACCGCGTGCGCGTGATCGGTCCGGCGGAACGGGCGGGCGACTTCTCCGCGTGGCGGTTCGAGGCGGTGGGCGGAGGCGCCGCGGGACTCCGCCCCGGGAGCGCGGCGGGGCTGGCGATCGAGCGGGCGGTCGAGCTGGCGCTTGCTGGCAAGGTCGACGCGATCGTGACCGCACCGGTGCACAAGCCCCGACTGGCGGCGGCAGGGTACTCTCCGGGGCACACCGAGATGCTCATGGCGCTTGCGGGCGCGGCAGAGGTTGGCATGCTGATGTGTGACGAGGGCGATGGCGCGGGCGCGGCGCCCAAGCGGGTCATGCTCGCCACGATCCACATTCCGCTCGCGAAGGTTGCCGCCACGGTCGATCAGGCCCTGCTCGTGAGGCAGACGCGCCTGCTCGGCACGGCGCTGCACGCCGACTGGGGCATCGCGGCGCCGCGGATCGCGCTCTGCGCCCTCAACCCCCACGCGTCGGACAACGGCATGTTCGGCACCGAGGAGCGCGACGTCTACCAGCCCGCCCTCGCCGCCCTCGCCAACGATCCGTGGCGCGTCTCCGGACCCGTCCCCGCCGACACCGTCTTCGTCCGGGCCTTCTCGGGCGAGTTCGACGCCGTCGTGGCGCCCTACCACGACGTGGGCATGGCCGCCTTCAAGACCGCCGCGTTCGGCCGGGGCGTCAACGTCACCCTCGGCCTGCCCTTCGTCCGCACGTCGCCCGACCACGGAACCGCCTTCGACATCGCCGGGCGGGGCGTCGCGAACCCCGCCTCGATGATCGAGGCGGTGCGTCTCGCGGTGCGCCTGGGCGGCGCGGGCCGGAGTCCCCGCGCCCACGCGCCCGGGGCGGCAGCGGCCCACGGGGCGGCAGCGGCGCCCGGGGCGGCTGCGGCGCACGGGGCGGCTGCGGCCTCCGGCCAGTGACGCCGGCGGCCAAGCGAGGGGACCCGCCCCGGTTCCGGGGGCACGAAGCGCTCCGCGCGTCGCTTGGCCGGTCTCTGGCGCGGGGCACGCTGCCCGCCACCATCCTGATCCACGGGACGCCCGGGTGCGGCAAGCAGTCGCTGGCCCTGTGGCTGGCCCGCACGCGGCTCTGCACCGGACCGGACAGGCCGTGCGACCACTGCGACAGCTGTCGGCGGGCGGGGCGTCTGGAACACCCGGACATTCACTGGCACTTTCCCCTGCCCCGCCCCAAGCGCGCTTCGAGCCCCGCCAGACTGGCGGCCG
The DNA here is from genome assembly GCA_965221535.1 of Longimicrobiales bacterium. Taxonomy (GTDB): domain Bacteria; phylum Gemmatimonadota; class Gemmatimonadetes; order Longimicrobiales; family Gaopeijiaceae; genus Bin94. The sequence goes on from OZ244894.1 coordinate 1,995,383, forward strand.
CGCTCGAGGACGCGCGCTTCGAGAAGCTCGGCGAGTTCCGCAGGCGGCCTCTCCGCCCCGCGTCCAACGGCGAGGTGAAGGGCATCTACCTGGCCGCCGTGCTGACGATCCGCGACCACGCCCATCGCCGTCCCGCCCTGGGCGAAGAGCAGATCTTCATCATCGGGGACGCCGAGTGGCTCGTTCCCCAGGAGGCCAGCCCCGAAGCCGCCAACGCGCTGCTCAAGCTGCTCGAGGAGCCCCCCGACGGCAGCCGCTTCATTCTCACCTCGAGCAGGCCGGGCAGCCTGCTCGACACCATCCGGTCGCGGACGCTGCCGATCCACCTCCCCCCCCTGCCGGTGGCGGAGGTGGCCGCCTTCCTCCGCGACGAGTGCGGCGCGGACGGTGGCCCCGCGATGCGCGCGGCCACCCTGTCGCAGGGCTCGATCGGGGCCGCACTGGGACACCTCGAGCCCGAGGGCGATCCATCGCGCCGACGCGACCGCGCCCTGGCCCTGCTCCGCGCGGCCACCGGGGGAAAGCGCGCCGACGCGTACGCAGCCGCGCTGGACTTCCCTCCCGGCGGCGCGCGCGGCCTCCTCGACCTTCTGGGGGCGCTCCAGCTCTGGATCCGCGACCTGGGTGCGGCCGGCCTGGAGCGGGACGACCAGATCGTCAACGCCGACGAACTGCCGTTCCTGCGCGACACGGCGCGGCGGCTGGCGCTCACCCCCGACCAGGTCGCGCGCGCGGTCGGCCGGGTCGAGGAGGCCAGACGGCTGGCGCAGGGAAACGTGAACCCCCAACTCTTCATGGCCGCCCTGCTCCTGGATCTCGAGAAGATCTTCGAGCCCGCCCCGCCCCGTGGAAGACCGCCAGCCCGGACACGAGCATGAAGGACCCCGACACCGGCCCCGGATCCGCCCGCCCGCTGACCCACCTCGACACCGGGGGGGCCGCGGCCATGGTCGAGGTGGGCGACAAGGAGGTCACCTCGCGCCGGGCGGTGGCCAGCGGGGCGCTGAGGTGCTCCCGGCACGCCTACGAGCTGCTGGTCGGCGGGGCGAACCCCAAGGGCGACGTGGAGCAGGTCGCGCGCGTCGCGGGGATCATGGCGGGCAAGCGCGCGGGCGAGCTGATCCCGCTGTGCCACGTGCTCCCCGCCGCGAGCGTCGGCGTCGAGATCAGCCCTGATCCCGCGCTGCCCGGGCTCAGGGTGACCGCCACGGCCCGGATCGCGGGCCGGACCGGCGTCGAGATGGAGGCGCTGACCGCCGCGTCGGTGGCGCTGCTCGCGGCCTACGACATGCTGAAGGCCGCCGACAAGGGCATGACGATCGAGTCGATTCGCCTGGTGGAGAAGTCGGGGGGGCGCTCGGGAAGCTGGTCCGGGCAGGGGTCGGCCTGACGGCGGGCGGCGCGGGCAAGGGTCGGGCGGGCGGCGGGCGACGCGGGCAGGGGTCGGGCGGGCGGCGCGGGCGGCCCGCGGCTCGGCGCCGGGGCTGTCGAGGCTGCCAGGAACCGTCGTCGGTGCCCGGAAGGGGTCAGTTGGACGGCCGTGGCGCGCGGCTCTGCACCGGGATCACCAGCCTGGCGCCGATCCGGAGGCGCCGGGGCTCCACGCCTGGGTTGGCCGCCTGCAGGTTGTCGACCGAGACCTGGTAGCGGCGCGCGATGTGCGTCAGGGTCTCGCCCGCGGAGACGACGTGCCACGCGACGCGCTCGTGAGGCGGGATTTCGGCGAAGCGCTCGCCGAAGCCGTCCGCCCGACCCTCGGGCAGGCGCACCGTGGTCGATCCCGTGGCCGGTGTGATCCCGGCAACGAGGTGTGGATTGAGCTGCTCGAGCTCCTCCTCCTCCACACCCGCCGCCATGGCGATCACGTCGAGCGTTGCGGCGCCGGCGACCGCGGCAGTGTCGAAGCGCAGGGGCGGCGACTTGACGGGATCGGGGAGACCATGGCCCGTAGGCGCGCTGCCCATCCGGACCGCAGCCAGATACTTGGGGATGAAGTCGCGGGTTTCGGACGGCAGGCGTTCCAAGATACGGGCGAAGAGGTCGTCGCCCAGCGGATGGTCGCCTCCGTGGCGCCGGATGACCGAGGCAACCCGGCTGGGACCGGCGTTGTAGGCCGCGAGCGTGAGGAACCACGACTCGAAGCGGCGGTTGAGCTGCACCAGGTAGTCGAGGGCCGCGGGGGTGGAGACGAAGGGGTCGTGGCGCTCGTCCACGATGCCGTCGACCCTTAGGCCCATTGCGCGCGCCGTGTGGGGCATGAACTGCCAGAGCCCGGCGGCGCCGGCCGGGGACACCGCCGGGGCGTAGTAGTTGGCTTCGATGAGCGGCAGGTACACGAGCGACTCGGGCAGGCCGCGCTTCGCCAGCTCGGCGTTCACGAAGTCCTCGTACTGTCCCATCCGCGCGAGGCCCCGCATGAAGCCCGCGCTCGACCTCGTGCTCCAGTGCTCCAGCCACCAGTCGATCCGGCTTCGGATGGCCTCGTTGCGGACGGTGGGCGAGGTCGCGATGGGATCGAACGCGGCCCGTGCCAGGGGGTCCAGCGCCTCGGCCGCGTTGGGCAGCGCGCGCCGCCCTTCGACCGGCGGCGAGTCGGCCCGCGCTGCGTCGTCCGCCGGGCTGCCGAGCGCATCGCCGACGGGGGCCGGGGGCAGCGGCGGCGGCTGCCTCGCACAGCCCGCCAGCAGCAGCGCCGCCACGGCCAAACCATGCCGTACGGCAGCGCTGCCACGTGCGGGAGGCGTCATCGGCTCAATGGCTGTAGTTCGGAGCTTCCCGGGTGATCGCCACGTCGTGGGGGTGGGACTCGCGCAGGCCGCCCGGCGTGATGCGCACGAATCGGGCGGTGGCGCGCAGAGCCTCGAGCGATCCGGCGCCGCAGTACCCCATGCCGCTCCTGAGTCCGCCCGCCAGCTGGAAGACCGTGTCGGCCACGGGCCCCTTGTACGCCACGCGGCCCTCGATCCCTTCGGGCACCAGCTTGCGCAGCTCGCGGCCCTCCTGGAAGTAGCGGTCGGCGGAGCCCTCCTCCATGGCCGACAGCGAGCCCATGCCGCGCACGGTCTTGAAGCGCCGGCCCTCGAGCAGGAACGCCTCGCCGGGCGACTCCTCGGTGCCGGCCAGCACCGAGCCCATCATGACGCTCTGGGCGCCGGCGGCCAGCGCCTTAACCACGTCGCCCGAGTAGCGGATCCCGCCGTCGGCGATGACGGGAACCCGGCCCTCCGCCCCGTCGACCGCGTCCATGATGGCGGTGAGCTGCGGCAGGCCCACGCCCGTCACGACGCGCGTCGTGCAGATCGAGCCCGGACCGACCCCGACCTTGACCGCGTCGGCTCCGCGCTCGACGAGCGCCCGGGCGCCCTCGGGCGTGCCCACGTTGCCCGCCACCAGATCCTGGTCCGGGAACGCCTCGCGCACCCTCGCCACCGCCTTGAGCACGCCCTCGGCGTGCCCGTGCGCGGTGTCGACCACGAGGAAGTCCACGCCCGACTCGACCAGCGCCCGGGCGCGCTCCAGCTCGGCCGGGGCGGCGCCCACGGCGGCGCCCACGCGAAGGCGCCCGTGCTCGTCCTTGCAGGCGTTGGGAAACTGGCGGCGTTTGAAGATGTCCTTGACCGTGATCAGCCCCCTCAGCTTGCCCGCCTCGTCGACGACCGGGAGCTTCTCGATCCGGTGCCGGTGCAGAATGCGCTCGGCCTCGCCCAGGGTGGTGCCGACCGGGGCGGTGACCAGCCCCTGCGAGGTCATCAGCGACCCGACCGGGCGATCCAGGTTGGACTCGAACTGCAGGTCCCGGTTGGTGATGATCCCGACCAGGGTCCCGTCGGCCTCGACGATCGGCACGCCGCTGATCGAGAAGCGCGCCATGAGCTGGTGGGCGTCGCGGAGCGAGGCGGCGGGACCCAGCGTGATCGGCTTCAGAATCATGCCGCTCTCGGAGCGCTTGACCCGGTCCACCTCCTGGGCCTGGCGCTCGATCGACATGTTCTTGTGGATCACGCCGACGCCGCCTTCGCGCGCGACCGCGATGGCCATGCGTGCCTCGGTCACCGTGTCCATGGCCGCCGAGACCAGGGGGACCTGGAGGGCGATGCGGCGGGTCAGCCACGTGGACAGGTCGGCGTCGGCCGGGTGGATCCGGGAGTGTCCCGGCACGAGCAGCACGTCGTCGAAGGTGAGCGCCTCCTTGACGACCGTGCCGCGCAGCGGCGGCTGGGGCGAGGCGGCGGGCCGGGGCGGATTCCGGGTCAACGGTGGTCGACCTCCGTGTCCGGCGGCTTCCGGTCCCGCGACTGCCAAGGCTCCCGCGGCGCGGCGTCCGGGCTTGCCGGCGCGTCCGCAGGCGCCGAGGGGTCCGAAGCGTCCGCAGGCCCCGAAGCATCCGAGGCGTCCGAAGCGCCCGGCGGCGCCGACGGGTCGGAGAACTCCGCGTCGGCCTCCATCGGCAGGTCCTCTTCGCGGCCCCCCTCCCCCCGCTCCCCCTTCGCCTCGCCGCCCCCCGGCGCCCCGGCGAAGTCCTCGAAGAGCTGGCGTCCCGCCCTGGCCACGCCGCTCAGCGCGCGGTCGGCGGCGGCGATCACCTGGAACGCCTCGCGCAGGTTGGACGGCTTGAACGACCGCTTCCGCATGCGGTCCTCGAGCCCCTCGCCCATCTTCTGAAAGCCGCTCCTCGACGTCCCGGCCTCGGGCGCCCCGTACCGCGACTCCAGAAACTCGATGTAGTCGAGCACCTGGTAGACCTGCTCTTCCGGCAGACTCTCGATCTTCCGCATGACGCGGGCGCGCAGTACATCGTGCATGCCAACTAAGAAGCCGCCGATGGATCGGCGACGCAAGGGCCCTTCAGCCCTCGCTCCCCTCGTAGCGCGCCTTCAGGCGCTCGACCACCGCCGGGTCGGCCAGCGTCGTGGTGTCGCCGAGCGCCCGCCCGGCGGCGATGTCGCCCAGCAGGCGCCGCATGATCTTGCCCGAACGGGTCTTGGGCAGGTCGGCGGCGAAGAGGATCGCCTGGGGCCGCGCGATGGGCCCGATCGCGTCGGCCACATGGGCCTTCAGCTCGGCTGCCAGGGCGTCGCTCCCCTCCCTGCCCCCCATAAGCGTGACGAAGGCCGCGATCGCCTGGCCCTTGACCGCGTGCGCCATCCCCACCACGGCGGCCTCGGCCACGGCGGGGTGCTCCACCAGCGCGCTCTCGACCTCCATGGTGCCGATTCGGTGGCCGGCGACGTTCAGCACGTCGTCCACCCGCCCCAGGATCCACAGGTATCCGTCCTCGTCGATCTTCGCGCCGTCGCCGGGGAAGTAGATCCCGTCCCACTTCGACCAGTACGTCTCGCGGTAGCGCGCGTCGTCGCCCCAGATCGTGCGCAGCATCGCCGGCCACGGCCTGGTGACGGCGAGGTACCCGGCGTCGACCGGCTCGCCCGCGTCGTTGAGCAGCGCCGTGCGCACGCCGGGGAAGCCGCGGCAGGCGCTGCCGGGCCGGGTGTGCGTCACGCCCGGGAGCGGCGTGATCATCATGCCTCCCGTCTCGGTCTGCCACCAGGTGTCGACGATGGGGCACCGCTCGCCGCCGATCACGCGGTGGTACCACATCCACGCCTCGGGGTTGATCGGCTCGCCCACCGTGCCCAGCAGGCGCAGCCGCGAGAGGTCGTGCCCGCCCGGCCACTCCTCTCCCCACTGCATGAAGGCGCGGATCGCGGTGGGGGCGGTGTAGAAGATGGTGACCCCGTAGTCCTCGCAGATCTTCCAGAAGCGCGCCTTGTCGGGCCAGTCGGGCGCTCCCTCGTACATGACCGCAGTGGCCCCCGCCGCGAGCGGTCCGTAGACGATGTAGCTGTGCCCCGTCACCCAGCCCACGTCGGCGGTGCACCAGTAGACGTCGTCCTCGCGCAGGTCGAACACGACCCGCGTGGTGGCGTGCACCTGCGTCAGGTACCCGCCGGTCGTGTGCACGACCCCCTTCGGCTTCCCCGTCGTGCCCGACGTGTAGAGGATGTACAGGATGTCCTCGGCGTCCATCGCCTCGGCTTCGCAGTCGGCGTCCGCGCCCGCGGCGAGGTCGTGGTACCAGTGGTCGCGCCCGACGTTCATCCGGGCGTCGACCTTGCCGTCGAGTCCTCCGCGGGCGACCACCACGACATGCTCGATCGACGGGCAGCGGCGCACGGCCCGGTCGGCGTTGCGCTTGAGCGGCACGACGCCGCCGCGCCGGTACCCGCCGTCCGCCGTGATCAGCACCTTCGCTTCGGCATCGTTGATCCGGTCCGCGAGGGAATCGGGGCTGAATCCCCCGAACACCACCGAGTGCGGCGCGCCGATCCTTGCGCAGGCGAGCATTGCAAAGGCGGCCTCCGGGATCATGGGCAGGTAGATCGCGACCCGATCGCCCTTCTTCACTCCCAAACCCTTGAGCACGTTCGCAAAGCGACCGACATGGGTGGCGAGCTCGCCGTACGTGAACGCGCGCCTGTCGCCCGGTTCGCCCTCCCAGAGCAGCGCCGGCTTGTCTCCGCGCGCGTCCAGGTGCCGGTCCACGCAGTTGTGGCACGCGTTGAGCTTGCCGCCCGCGAACCACTTGGCGTGCGGCGGCGTCCACTCGAGCACGGTGTCCCACCTGCGAAACCAGTCGAGCTCGCGGGCCCAGTCGGCCCAGAACCGCTCGAAGTCCTCGGCGGCGTCGTAGATCGAAGGGTCGGAAACGACCGCGTTCGCGGCGAATTCGGCGGGCGGCGCGAACTTCCGCCTCTCGGTGAGAAGCGCGTCGAGCGCTGCGGGGTCCTGGGTCATGCGGGTCTCTCCAGAGGTGGGAAGGTTGCGCCAGGGCTCTGCGGCGAGTCCGAGCCGCCCCGGGGGAGCCCGCGCCGGCCCGGTGCGCCTGCGGGTGTGCGAATCGCTGGATCGAACATGCCCAGGGGCGTGCGCGCGGTGCAACATCGGCCGGCTGTTGACACGCGCCCGCCCGTGCCGCACCGTAACCGCATGTGAGTCGCGAACCCCTGTAACGAGTGCCCGCCGCCGGCGGTTTCGCCCGGAACGGGGCGCGAACGAGGGCTCGAAGGAGGACCGGCGTGTCCCCATCCAGTCGAACGGTCGAGATCGACGGGCTGCGCGAAGCGCTCGAGGCGCACGGGCATCGCTTCACGGAGCAGAGGGGCGCGGTGCACCGCTTCCTTGCGGGCACCGACGCGCACCCGACCGCCGAGGACGTCTTTCACGGGGTGCGCGAGGAGCTGCCCGCGATCTCGCTCGCCACCGTGTACAAGAACCTCGAGACGCTCGTGGACTGCGGCATGGCGATCAAGCTCGCGTGGTCCGACGGCTCGTCCAGGTACGACGGGCGGACCGATCCGCACCACCATGCGCGCTGCGACCGCTGCGGCGCCGTGGTCGACGTGCCCGGGGGTCCGCCTCCGGAGATCGTCGCCGACGCGGACATCTGCCCCGGCTTCCATGTCACCGGCTACCGGCTGGAGCTGACCGGCGTCTGCGAGGCCTGCGCCTAGATTCTGCGCCGGGCGCGCGCTTGCGCCGCTGGGGCCCGCCGCATTCGGGCTGCTTCGCCCGGCGTCAGGCAACCGCCCCGATTTGCGCGCGGCCCCGCGCCGAACGCAGGCGGCGACGCAGCTCGGCGCTCGACATGGTGTTCATGGTGCGCTCGGCGGTCCTCCACGAGTTCCAGCGCACGTCTTCCAAGGCCACCGGCGCTTCGTCGTCCGCCCCGGGCCGCCTCAGGACCAGGTAGTACCGGCCCTTGTAGTCGCCGCCCTGCTCGGCGGCCACCGAAGCCACCCAGCCCACGCCCTGTTCATCGGTGAATTGTCTCAAACTGGCCGTCCTTAGGTTGGTTCCCGGCAAACATTATAACCCGACGGCGGCGGCAACTGCGAACCGTGCGGCGCGGCCGGGCCGGCGGCGGACTGCGCCGGCCGTCGGCGAGCTGGACTACGCCGGCTGGCCGCTCCGGAGCTTCCTCTGGTGCACAACCTCGGGGAATTCGTAGTAGATGACGCCCTCTTCGCTGATGTCCGACCTTACGCGGAAGCCGTCGTCCATGCCGATCATCAGCTTCTCGGCGGCTTCCAGGCTGAGGTCCAGCTCGGCCGCGACGTCGGTCACGGTCAGCACGCCGCCGCGCTGCGTCGCCAGCTGGAGCACCTTGCGGCTGAGGGTCTGGAGGACGGCCTGCCTGCGCTCCTGCAAGGACCTCCATCCCCACAGGAACATGCCCGACCCGGCCATGCCCAGGAACGCCCCGAACACGATGGGGACGGCAACCCCCCCGGCGATCCCGGCGGTGATGACGAGCGTCCCCATGACGCCCAGTCCCGCGCCGAAGACGCGCCTGCCGATGCCGCTCCCCGGAAGGGGCTCGTCGCGCAGCGAAACCGCCGGATGCCTCGTCGCGGTCACCGGGTTCGGCGCGCCGGGGCCGACCTGCCACCCTTCCGGGTCGCCCTCGGCCCGCGCGTGCTCCCACCCCAGGCCGCAGTTGGGACAGACCTGGCGCTTGCGGCACCTGGCGTAGTAGACCAGGCCGCCGATCCCGTAGGTGAACACGCTGAGGCCGACCAGCAGCGACAGGTGGCCGGTTTTGCGGAAGTAGGGAACGCCGTCGCCGCGATACCCGCAGCGGGGACACCGCCGGACGTTGCTCTGCGGCACAGGGACCGGGCGGCGGCGCTCGGCGACGGCGCCGCACGTGGGACAGCGATCCTCGCCCGCCAGAAGGTTCTCGCCGCAAGTCGAACACCGCATCAATGCCCTCGTCCCTTCGCCGGCGCCCGCGCCGGCAACGCATGATCGTCCAAACAGGCTCTCACTACGAAATCCCTACCCCGAAGAGTCACCCGGGCGACCGCCGTAGGTCGCGCCGCGCTCCCCCGAAGGTCGCGCCGCGGCGGCTGCGGGGTCGCGCCGCGACCGCTAAGAGTCACACCGCGAGTCGAATTCGGGAACCTGTCCAGCAGAATCAGATTACATTCACTCCAGTCGAGCGCAAACCAGGCCCCCGCTTCCGAATCAATGATCCTGTCCAGAATCGCCCGCGCCTTCGCACTTCTTCTGTTGCCGCTCCCCGCCGCCGAGGATGCCCGGGCCCAGACCATACCGTCGTCCTACGAGTTCATCGAGCATCGCCAGGAGACCTCCATCTTCTGGGGCGCCATGTCGCTCAGCGCGGGCTCGCTCGACCTGGGCCCCAAGTCGGGCTCCTTCACCGGCGCGCGCTACTCGATCGCGGCCAGCGGACCGCTCTTCCTGGAAGGGCTTGTGACGTACCTGCCCACCACCCGCGACGTGGTCGATCCCCGCCGCGCCGTCGGAGACCGGGTCATCGGCGAAACCGACGTGCAGCTGCTCATGGCCGACGCGCGCCTGGACTTCAATCTGACCGGCCGCCGCACCTGGCGCGGAATCAGCCCGCATCTCTTCTTCGGCGGAGGGATCGCCCTGGACCTCGCCGGGCCGGGCGCGTTCGGCGACTTTCTGCTGCCCGAGGACGTCTACGACTTCGGAACCGCCTTCACCGCAAGCTCCGGCACCGGACTCCGGGTCGCGGTCACATCCAAGCTCATGCTGCGCGCCGAGGCGGGGCTGACGCTCTGGAAGATCAACACGCCCAACGGCTTCGACGATCCGGCCAAGCGGCCTCAGACCGACGACCTGGAACCGGAAGCGGTCGTCCAGAGCGAGTGGGTGCGCGGGTACGGCCTCGTGCTCAGCGCCGGCTGGCGGTTCTGAGCGGCTGAGCCCAGGTGGCGGAGTTCGAACGCCTCGAGGCGGACTGGCTCTCGTACGAGGACGCGCTTGCGCGAGTGCTGGCCGACGCCCGCCCCACCGGCACCACGACCCTGCCCCCCGAGCGCGCCTTCGGGCGGTCGCTGGCCCGGCCGGTCGTGGCCCGCGCCACCCTGCCCTCCTGGCCCAACAGCGCGATGGACGGCTTCGCCGTGCGCAGCGAAGACCTGAAGGGGGCGTCTGCCGGGCCGTCGCAGCCGATCCGGCTGCCCGTCCGGGCCCGCGCCTACCCCGGCTCCGTGCCGCTCGAAGGCGTGGGGGCCGGCTGGGCGGTGCGGATCATGACGGGCGCTCCCGTTCCCGCCGGCTTCGATTCGGTGATCCGGGTCGAGCACACCGACGGCGAAGCCGCGGACGGGGTCGTCGAGATCCGCCGCACCGACGACGTGGGCCGCCACATCCGGTCGCCGGGCAAGGACATGGCGGCCGGAGACGAAACCGTGCCGGCCGGCGCGGTGGTGCACTCGGGGACGCTGCCGGTGATCATGGCGAGCGGGGCCGATCGCGTCGCCGTCTTCCGCCGTCCCAGGGTGGGCGTGCTGTCGAGCGGCGACGAGCTGGTGGGGCAGGACCGCTTCGATCTGGTGGTCCGGGGCAAGGCCATCCCGGACACCAACAGGGCCATGGTCGCCGCGGCGGTGGCCGAGGCGGGCGGCGTCCCGGTCGACCTGGGCGTCGCTCCGGACGACCCGGACGCGCTCAAGCGTGCGCTCGAGTCCGTTGACGGGATCGACGTCCTGGTGTCGACCGGCGGGGCTTCGATGGGCGAGAAGGACCTGCTCAAGCGCATCCTGCTCGGCCTCGACTTCCGGCTCGACTTCTGGCGCGCGCGGGTGCGCCCCGGCAGCCCGGTCTCGTTCGGCCACATGCAGCCGGGCGCCCGCGACCTCCCCGTGTTCGGGCTCCCGGGCAACCCCGCGTCGGCGTTCGTGACCTTCCACGTCTTCGTCGCGCCCTACCTGAGGGCCATGACGGGATCGCGGCGTCCGGGCGGCACGACGGTCGCCGCCGTGACCGAGACGGCGCTGGGCTCGCCGCCCGCCCTCACCCAGTTCCACCGGGTCGCCCTCCTGCCCCGGCGCGCGGCGGGCGAGGCTGCGCGCTGCGCCCTCACCGGCCCCCAGGGCAGCGGACTCGTGCGGTCGCTGCGCGACGCCGACGGGCTGGCGATCGTGCCCGAGGGGACCGCGCGCATCGAGGCGGGCGGCACGGTATCGGTCCTGCTGCTGCCGGGGCGGCAGTGAGCGCGCGCGGCGGGGGCGGCGTCCGCGGGGCGCTGGGTGTCCGCGGGGCGCCGGTACTCCGCCGGACGCTGGGTGTCCGCGGGGCGCCGGCACTCCGCGGGCCACGGGGCGCGCGGCGGCTTCTGTGCCTGGCCATCGCGGCCCTGGGCGTTCAGTCGTGCCAAACCCCCCAGTGGCCTCTCGAGGGGGCGCTGCGGTCGCCGTTCGGGATCCGCTCGAACGACGGCGCCGACCTGCACCGCGGCGTGGATCTCGCTGCCCGGATCGGGACGCCGGTGCGGCCGGTGCTCCCGGGCCGGGTTCGATTTGCCGGAACCATGAGCGGCTACGGCAGCGTGATCTGGATCGACCACGGCGACGACCTGATCACCGTGTACGGGCACCTCTCCGAGATCTCCGTCGAGGCGCGGGAAGAGGTCTCGTGGGAGACGGTGATCGGCCTGACCGGCCAGTCGGGCGTGGCAACGGGCCCGCACCTTCACCTCGAGGTGTGGCGCTGGGGGCGCGAGGTTGACCCGGTCGACTTCCTGGGCCGGCCTCCGGAGGGGTAGCCCCCGGGGGGGCACCCGTACTTGGACGCGCCCCTCTATTCCCCCTGCAGCCTGCGAACGGCCGCGGCCAGCTCCGGCACGATCTCGAAGGCGTCGCCGACGATCCCGTAGTCGGCCACCCCGAAGATGGGCGCCTCCGCATCGCGGTTGACCGCGACGACCACGCCCGAGGTGCGCATCCCGGCCAGATGCTGGATGGCGCCCGAGATCGCCACGGCAACGTACAGCTTGGGCGTCACGGTCTTGCCCGTCTGGCCCACCTGCTCGGCGTGCGGGCGCCATCCGGCGTCGACGACGGCCCGCGACGCTCCGAGCGCGGCAGTCTCTCCCAGCGCGTCGCGCAGGTCTTCCAGCAGGTGCCAGTTCTTGGGCCCCTTCATGCCGCGCCCGCCCGAGACAATGATCGCGGCCTCGGACACGTCGAGGGCCGCGCCGGCCGAAGCCTCGAAGCCGACCACGCGGTAGCCGTCGGCGGCCCCGTCCGCCGAGGAGGCCACGCTCACCGACTCCGCGGCGCGGGGCGCGTCGGCGACCGGGAACACGTTGGGCCGGATCGAGACCAGCGCCGGGCGGGCCAGCGCCCGCACCCGGGCCAGCGCCTTGCCCGCGAAGACGGGGCGGGTCGCCACCACCTGGCCGCCGTCCACCTCGACCTCGACCACATCGGTAAGCAGCGGGACCGCCAGCTTCGCCGCCACCCTGGGCGCGAGATCCCGGCCCGGCCCGGTCGCCGCGAACACGACCGCGCCGTAGTCGCCGCCGCGGACCACCTCGGCCACCGCCGCCGCACGCGCGTCCACCCGCTCGACGCCATCGAGGGCCAGCACACGGTCGGCGCCGTGCCGACCCAGCCCCACACCCCCGCCACCCGCGCCCACACCCCCGCCGTCGCCACCCCCGCCACCCCCCACGACCGCATCGACGCTGCCGCCCAGGCCGTCCGCCAGACCGCGCGCCACCGAAACCACCTCGCGGGAGACGCCCGCCACCACGCCGCCCCGCACCTCTGCCACCGCGAGCACGTTCGCCATCAGAGCACCTTGGCCTCGTCCCTGAGCAGGCGCACGAGCTCGGGCACCGCGCCGACGCCCTCGCCCACGATCCTCCCCTCGGGGCGCTCCGGAGGATGCGCCAGACTCTCCACGGCGATCCCCGGGGCCGACTCGGGCGCCGGCTTCACCTCCAGCGGCTTGCGCTTGGCCATCATGATGCCTCGCAGCGACGCGTAGCGCGGCTCGTACCGCCCCTTGGTGATCGTCGCGACCGCCGGCAGGTCCATCTCGACCACCTCGTGGCCCCCCTCGACCGCCCGCCGGCACGTCGCCACGCCGTCCTCCACGTCCATCGCGGCCACCGAAGTCGCGCACGGCCGGCCCAGCAGCTCGGCCACCATCGGGCCCACCTGCTGCTGGTCGTCGTCGACCGCCTTCACGCCGAAGAGCACCAGCCCGGCATCGTCGTCGGCCAGCTCGGCCGCCAGCACCCGGGCCGTCGCCCAACCGTCCATGCCGGGCGCGCCGGCCAGCAGCACCGCCTTGTGCGCCCCCAGCGCAAGCCCCGAGCGCAGCGACTCCTGCGCCGCTTCGGGGCCGTGGCTCAGCAGGGTCACTTCGCCGCTTCCGGCGGCCTCGACCAGCTGCAGCGCGGCCTCGACCGCAAACTCGTCGTACGGGCCGAGCACGTGCTTCACCCCGTCGTTCTCGATGTCGCGGCCGTCCGGCGCGATCCGGATCCGGGTCGCGGTGTCGGGCACGCGCTTCACGCACACGGTGATGTTCAAGGCGCTCCTCGGGCGGGCCGGCGGGGCTTGTGCCGCGACCCCGTTACAGGAATGCTCCCGCCACCGCGAAGCAGACCGCCGCGACCGCCCCTCCCGCCAGCGCGTAGGGAAGCTGGGTGCGCACGTGGTCCACATGGTCGGTGGCCGACGCCATGGAAGATATCACCGTGGTGTCGCTGATGGGCGAGCAGTGGTCGCCGAAGATTCCGCCCGAAAGCGCAGCCGCGAGGAAGGGCGCCAGATCGAGCTGCAGCGCCGCGGCCGCGGGCACCATGATCGGGATCATGATCGCGAAGGTGCCCCAGCTCGAGCCGATCGAGAACGCGATCGCCGACGACACCAGGAAGGCCAGCGGAAGCAGCCAGACCGGGGTCAGCACGCCCTCGGCGAGGCCGGCCACGTACTGCCCGGTTCCGAGTTCGCCCGTAACGTCGCCAAGCGCCAGCGCCAGGAGCAGGATGAGTGCCAGGGGCACGAGTCCGCCCGCTCCGCGCAGCGCGATCTTGACCAGCTCGTTCACCGAATAGGCCCGTTGCGCCAGCAGGAGGATCCACGCCGCCGCCAAGCCGCCGAGCGAGCCCCAAAGCACGGCGATCGAGCCGTCGCCGGCCCTCAGGTCGCCGTCGCCCGTGGCCCAGAGCCCCAGTGGCATGAGCGCCACCAGCACCACCACCGGCACGACCATGTTGACCGCCCGGGGCGGGATCGGCGCATCGTCTCCCGAGCCCAAAATCCCCTCGTCCATGATGGGCATCGCGCCGGGCGACAGCACCTCGCCCTTCGCGGCCCGGGCCTCGGCGCGCTTCATCGGGCCCCAGTCCAGCCGGGCGAGCACCACCATCAGGGCGAGGATCACGGCCGCGAAGGCGTAGAAGTTGTAGGCGATCGAGCGCAGAAAGACGTCGAGCGGATTCTCGACGCCCAGGCCGTTGAGTATGCCGAGGTTGTAGGCGCCCCAGGCGTTCAGGGGAATCAGGATGCAGATCGGGGCGCTCGTCGAGTCGATCAGGTAGGCGAGCTTCTCGCGCGAGACCCGGTAGCGATCGAAGAGCGGCCGCGACACCGAGCCGGCGACCAGCACCGTGATGTTCGACTCGATGAAGATCAGCACGCCCGTCAGCCAGGCCAGCAGCTGCGCGCGCCGCCCGTTGTCGACCCATCGGTTGCGCTCCAGCCAGGCCACGAACCCGGCCACCCCGCCCGACGACGACAGCGTCGCGATCAGGGCGCCGATCACCAGGGTGAACATGATCACCCCGGCGTCGTACGGGTCGCTGAGCACCCTTACCGCGGCCTCGATCGACTCGGCCACGCCGGCGGCGGGGTTCCAGCTCGCGAGAATCGTCCAGCCGAGCCAGATGCCGCCGGCGAGCGACAGGTAGACCTGCCGCGTGCCGATTGCGAGCGCGATCGCGAGGAGCGGGGGAAGGATCGAGATCCAGGTCGCTTCGTTCATGGCACTCAACCTACCGTCGAGGGGGCGTGGCGTACCAGCACGGGGGCGTGGCCTACCACCGGGGGGACGTGGCCTGCCACCGGGGGGCGCGGCCTACCACCGGGGGGACTTGACCGCGGGGTGGCCCTTCACGAAGAACCTGAGGGGCCAGTCGGCCGCGCGCGAGATGCCGATCCGGCCCGAGACGCCGATGTCCGCGTCGGGCACGGCCGTCCCGGGAAGCAGCCGGACAGGAGGCAGCGCGAGGTCGTGGTAGTTGTGGCGCATGCTGATCCCCAGCGCCTGGGAGAGGCGGCCGGGACCGCTGCACAGCTCCGTGGAACGGCCCCTGCGCTCGGCCATCGCCTCGAGGCCGCGGACCGGTTCCAAGGCGCGGATCAGCACCGCCGCCGGGTCGCCCTCGGCGCCCGTCACCACGTTGATGCAGTGGTGGATGCCGTAGGAGACGTAGACGTACAGGGTGCCGGGGCCCGAGAACATCGCGTCGTTGCGGGAGTTGCGTCCCTTGGACGCGTGCGCGTGGCTCGCCGGGTCGTCGAGCCCCAGATAGGCCTCGGTCTCGACGATCGCGCCCCGGGTCTCGAGCCTGTCCACCGTGGAGACCAGCGTGGAGCCGAGGAGCCGGCGGGCCGCAGCCGCGGCGTCGCCCGCGAGGAGGCCGGAGAGGGACGAAGCGGTCCCGGTCGGAGCGGGATCAGTTCCCCGCATCGGGTCGGCGTTTGGAGCGACGACCCCAGGGGAACAGGCCCAGCAGGCCCTGCTTGGCGGAAGCGTCCGATTCGTCGGGCGCTCCCCTGCTTGCGCGCTGCTCCGAAGCGCCATCGCCGGCGGGCGAAGGCTGGCCCCGGCCAGCGGAAACGGTTCCGCCGTCGCGGCCCGGGGCACGGCCATCGCGGCCATCGCGGCCGGGCGACTGGCCGCCGCGGCCTGCGGGGCGGCCTTGTGCGCCGCGCGGACCGGCCTCGGCACGCGCCGCCGGGCCCTTGCCCGCGTCGGGCCGAGCGGCGGCGGCCTCCTTGGCCATGGCTTCGCTGCGCCGCTTGAAGTCGACGCTCCACGCCGACAGCACGCTCTCGGCCCGGGTTCGCGGCAGCACCTTCCCCACGCGCTCGGGCTGGTTCTGGAGCGCCTGGAAAACCTCGGCGCCGAAGTGGTCCACGAGCCGCCCCGCCGTCTTGACGCCCACGCCCTTGTAGCGGTGGGCGAGGTAGCTCTTGATCGAGCTCTCGGTGGTGGGCAGCCCGAGCGCCCTGGCGTCGACGGGAGCGGACGACGGGGCGGCCTTCGCGGCCGCGATCCGGACGCCGAAGCTCCCGCCCTGGCCTCGCTCGAGGGAAATCGCCCCTTCCGCTTCGGCGTACAGCAGGAACTTGCTGAACTTGCCGAAGCCCAGGGCGCCCTCGTTGAAGCGTCGGTCGATGGCGAGCATCCGGCGCTTGACGTCGGAGTCGCGGGCGGCCTCCGAATCGCTGCCGCCCAGCTCTCGGACGGCCTTGGCGAGGAGCTCGAGCGCGGGCGCCCGGTCGGGCTGCCTGCCATGGCGCTCGCGCACCGAGGTTGCCGGAGCGCTCTCGGCCGGCTGGGCGCTGCCCGCGCGTTGCGGGCCCTGGGAGGCGGGCGCCTTCGGCCGCGCTTCCCTGGCCTCGCGGTCGGGAGGCGATCGCCTCGCCGGCGCGCCGCGCCTGGTCCTGCCGCGCTGGTCGGCGCCATTCGACGCCGACGGGCCGGGCCGGGACTTCGACCCTTTCGCAGGCGCACCGCCGCCGCCGCCCGCCGGTGCGACCCGGTACTGCCCGTTTTCGCCTCGTTCGATCTCTACAATCCCCTTCTTCGCCGCCTCGAGCAGAAACTTCGAGAAGCTCTTGAAGCCGAGGCTGCGCTCGTCGAACCCGGGGATCAGCTCCATCATGACCTGCTTCAGCCTGTCCGAGCGCATCACGTCGCCGCGCGAGACCATGCGGCCCACCGCCTCCTCGACGCACTCCCAGGCATCGGGCGCCGAGGCGCCGTCGTCGGTGGCCCTGCTCAGACCGGTCAGCGCGGTGTAGCTGTAGTACTCGTCGCAGTTCTGCACGAGGATGTCCGAACTGGACTCCTGGATGCCGATCCCGATCACGTACTTGCCGTACTCCTTGAGCTTCAGCACGAGGCTGGAGAAGTCGGAGTCGCCGGTGAGGAGGATGTAGGTGCCGATCTCGGGACGGATGAAGACCAGTTCGATTCCGTCGATGGCCATCCGGATGTCGGTGGCGTTCTTCTTCGAGCTGCCGTAGGCGGGCGCGAAGATGAGGTCGATCGAGGCCTCGGAGAGGGGGACGATGTACTGCGGATAGCGGCGCCAGTCCGCGTAGGCCCGCTGCACGGTCACCTTCCCCTTGATGATGTCCGAGTCGAGAAGGTTCTTGAGTTCCTTGGCCAGATCGCTGCGCATGCCCATGGTGACGTTGTCGAAGTCGATGAGCAGCGCCGCGTTGGGCGCGTCGGGAGAGCTTGGCCGCGCAGGCTCGGCGTGCGGGGCCTTCATGTAGGGATTGACCATTCCGTCTTCTGTCCAGCGTGTCTTGCAGCTACCCGTCGACCCGGTCCGGGGGCTCCGCCGGCATGCGGGACATGCGGCGGGCAAGCTCGGTGCGCCACACCTTGCCGGTGCGGGTCAGGGGAAGATCGTCCATGAAGGTAACAAGATCGGGGACCTTGTATTCGGCCAGGGCCGCCGCACACCACTCGCGGAGCTCCTCGGGGGTCGCCACGCCGCCCTCCACCTTGACGACGCAGGCGCAGATCGCCTCGCCCAGGGCCTCGTCGGGCACGCCGACCGCCGCCGCCCTGTCCACGGCGGGATGCGCCACGAGCCGGTCCTCGACTTCGCGGGGGTAGACGTTGAAGCCGTCGCGCATCACCACATGGGCCCGGCGTCCCAGCAGGTGCAGGTATCCGTCCTGGTCCAGCATGCCCAGATCTCCGGTGCGCAGATAGCCCTGCCCGTCCGTGGCCGCCGACGTCTCGCCCGGCTGCCTGTGGTACCCCCGCATGACGCCGGGGCCGCGCACCCGGATCTCGCCGACGCTCTCGGGCGGAAGGTCGGCGCCGTCCGGCTCGGTGACCCTCACGACGGTGTCGGCGATGGGTCGGCCAAGCGTCTGGGCGCGCTTTAGGGGCGGATCGTCGATGCGGCCCACGGCCAGCGTCGAGGCGGCTTCGGTCAGGGAATAGGCCGCCACGACCGGGGCGCCGAACGAGGCCTCGATGCGCCGCGCCAGCTCCTCCTTCATCGGCGCGCCCGACGCCAGACAGGCGCGGATCGACCCGGGGCGGCCTCCGCGGCGCTCGATCTCGCGCAGCTCCCTCGCGAACAGGCTCGGCGTGCCGTAGTGCACGGTCGCGCGGCGCCGCTCGGCCAGATCGAGCGTTTCGGCCGCGTCCGCGCCGTCGGCGAGAACCAGGCTGGCGCCGCCGAGCAGCGTGCCCAGGAGCCCCGGGCCGAGCCCGAAGGCGTGGAACAGGGCGCGGACCCCGACCACGACGTCGTCGGCTTCCAGGTCGACCGCCCTGGCGGTGGCGGCGGCCGCGTGCAGCAGGTTGCGGTGCGTGAGCTCCACCCCCTTGGGCTTGCCGGTGGTGCCCGCCGTGTACACGATGGCGAAGGCGTCGTCCGGGTTGGCGGCAGCGGCTTCGAGGCGGCGGCCCGCCCCCGCGGAGATGAGGTCCTCCCACTGGAAGATCTGGTCGTCGTACCAGAGGTCCTTCTCGCCCACCGTGACCACGTGGCTCAGTTCGGGCAGCTCCTCGAGCAGGTCCTCGAAGAGCTGGAGGTAGTCCTTGCCGAAGGCGTCCTCGGCCGTGACCGCGCACGCCGCGCCCGAGTGCCGCAGCATGTAGCGGAGCTCGCTCCGGGGAAGCCTGGGATCGAGGGGCACGGCGAGGGCGCCGAGCTTGGCTGCGGCGAAGACGGTGGCGGCGAATTCGGGCCACGACGGCAGCACGGTGGCGATCCGCTCCCCCGCCCCGATGCCCAGGTGGGCGAGCGACGCCGCCAGCGCCCGGGCCTGATCCTCGACCTCGGCGTAGGTCAGGGCCGAGTCCCCTGCCAGCAGGAACGGGGCGCCCGGATCCTTCGCGGCACGATGGGCGAGTGCGGACGCGATCGTGTGCTTGCTCAAGCGCTCCATGGGCGCCATTCAACCTCCAGCCAGTTTCAGAACGGACACCAGTTCGTCCTCGGGGATCGGAACCGTGGTTTCGCGCGCGCTGTCGACCGCGCCGCCGGTGCCGGTGTCGGGCGCGCTGCCGGTGTCGGCGCCGGTGTCGGGCGCGCTGCCGCTGCCGGCCGTGCCGCCGGTCCGCCCCACTTCCGCCAGCCGAACCATGTGCACGACGCCCGAGCGCGTCTTCTTGTCGGCGACCATGAGGCGGGCGATGCGGCGGGCCCGGCCGAGCGAGGGGTGCGAGTCGGGAAGGCCGAACGCCCGCACCAGGCCCCGGACGGCCTTGGCGGTCCCGGCGGCCGTCCATCCGAGGGCCTCGCCGATGCGCGCCTCGGCCACCATGCCGACCGCCACCGCGTGGCCGTGCGGCAGCTCGTATCCCGAGTCCAGCTCGAGCGCGTGGGCGACCGTGTGGCCGAAGTTGAGGGCCTTGCGCCGCCCGGATTCGAATTCATCGGTCGCCACCACCTCGGCCTTGAGCTGCACCGAACGCACCACTGCCCGCTCGACGGCACCGGTCTCGCCGTCCAGCAGCTCGGGCGCGCGCGCTGCCAGCCACTCGGCGTACGCGGCGTCGAGGATCACGCCGTGCTTCACGGCTTCGGCGTAGCCTTCGGCGCGCCTGCCCCGGTCGAGCGTGCCCAGGAAGTCGGGGTCGGCCAGCACCCGTGACGGCGCGTGAAAGGCGCCCACCAGGTTCTTTCCCGCAGGGTGGTCGACCCCCGTCTTGCCCCCCACCGAGGCGTCGATCATGGCCAGCGTGGTGGTGGGGACCTGGACCACCGGCACGCCGCGCAGGTACGTCGCGGCCACGAATCCGGCCACGTCGCCCGCGACCCCGCCCCCGAGCGCCACGACGCAGCAGTCCCGCCCGAGCTCCGCGTTCAGCAGCAGATCGGTCAGCCGCGACCACGTCTCGCGCGTCTTGTTCGCCTCTCCCGCGGGGAAAAGGGCCCGGACCACATCGAACCCGCCCTGATCGAGTATCCCGGCCACCTCGTCGGACCAAAGCCTCGCCACGGTGCGATCGGAGATCAGCGCGCACCGGCCCGAAGGCGCGGCGGCTCCGACCGCGGCCGGCAGCTCGCAGCGCACCCCGCTCCCCACCCTGACCACGTATTGCCCGTGGGCGGAACGTACAGGGACTTCGGTGCAACGGATCAGAATCCTCGCCTCGTCGGATAGGAAGCACGGGAGCGCCCGCCGACGGGAACAAGGGGAAGCCGCCGCACAGCCACGGCCCCCCTGAGCGCGGTCCAGTGCCGCGCTAAAGCTTGACCCACTCGTCGCGGGGGTCAAGGCGGCGGCGGGGCTGGGGGCGGCGCGCTCGCGGAGGGACGGCCCGGGGGACGGCCCCAGGCGGGATTCTCTGCGTCGCGGGACGGTTCGCCGCGGCGGCCATCCGCCCCGCGACGGTCGCCGCCCTGCTAGATTGCGACACGGTAATGCGAAGGAGCGGCGGGATTCCAACCGGGGAGGCCTTTGGACCAGTGGCGCCACAAGCCGCATTGCGGGTTCTTATGAAGAGGGTGCGCCTCGTTCGGGTGCCGCGCTACGCGTGGCTGGCCTGCGTGTTCCTGTGCGCCGCCGGCCTGGGCGTCGCCGTGGGAAGCTGGCGCAACCTCTGCGCCGACTGCCCCTCGGTCGCGCAGATCTACACCTTCGAGGCCCGGCAGACCAGCAAGCTCTACGCCAGGGACTCGACGCTGGTGTACGAGTTCGGCGAGCAGCGTCGCACCGTCGTGCCGCTCGCCGACCTTCCGCCCCATGTGCCGCAGGCCTTCATCGCCATGGAGGACCGGCGCTTCTACGAGCACAACGGCCTGGACTGGCGGGGCATCGGCAGGGCGGCGCTCGGCGTCATCCGCAACCGGTCGCTGTCGGGGGCGGGGGGAAGCACCATCACCCAGCAGCTGGCGCGCCACATGTGGACGGAGCGCATCGGATTCGAGAAGCGACTGCTCCGCAAGCTCAAGGAGTGGCAGGTCGCCATGGCCCTGGAGCGCGCCTACACCAAGGAGCAGATCCTCGAGGCCTACGTGAACCAGATCGGGTACGCGCACGGCTGGTACGGCATTCAGCGGGCGTCGCGCAGCTACTTCGGCAAGGACGCCGTGGACATGAACCCGGCGGAGGGGGCGCTGCTGGCCGCGATCGCCAACCTGCCGGAGCGCTACAGCCCGCTGAACAACCCCGAGGCCGGGCTGAACCGGCGAAACCTCGTGCTCGACGTGATGGCGCGCGAAGGCTTCCTGACCGAGGACGAAGCCGCGATGTGGAAGGAGGAGCCGGTGCCGCTCGAGGCGGCGAGCGTCCCCAGGGCGCGGGCCCCCTACTTCGTCGAGTGGGTGCGGGGCATCCTCGACGACAGGTTCGGCGCGAAGCTGTACACCGACGGCCTCGAAATCCACACGACGCTGGATCTGGACATGCAGGCCGCGGCCCAGGCGGCCATGGAGCGGGGCTGGACCCGGATCGAGGAGTGGGCCGGGTACGACCACCCCGGCTACGCCGAGTTCACCGCTGCCAACGAAGGCGCCAACCTGCCGAATCTTCCCTATGTCCAGGGAATGTTCGTCGCCACCGAGCCCGAGACCGGACACGTGCGGGCCATGATCGGGGGTCGCGACTACGTCCATTCCAAGTTCAACCGGGCGACCGACATGCGCCGCCAGGCCGGGTCCTCGTTCAAGCCCATCGTGTACGCGGCCGCGATCGAGAGCGGGATCCCCGCCTCCGAGGTGATCGTCGACGCGCCCGTGGTCCTCGACCAGGTCGACGGCACCACCTGGCGGCCCAGCAACTACGACCCGGAGTTCCTGGGCCCGATCACGATGCGCCGGGCGCTGGCGCGGTCGATCAACATGGTCGCGATCAAGGTCGGCATGCGGGTCGGGCTCGAAGCGGTCGGCCAGATGGCGAGCCGACTGGGCGTTCGCACCGAGGTCGAGCGCTTCCCGTCGACCGCCATCGGGGCGGCAGAGGTGGTCCCGATCCAGATGCTCGAAGCGTACTCCACCTTCGCGAATCTGGGGACGCGCGTCCGCCCGTTCCCGATCGTCAGGGTGGAGAGCGCCGACGGCGAGGTCCTCTGGGCGCCCCAGCCGGAACGGACCCGCGTGCTGGACCCCCTGGTGGCGCGCCTGACCGTGTCGCTGCTGGAGACCGCTGTCTCGGCGGGGGGAACGGGCCACGTCGGCGTGCGCGTCGTCGCGGGTCTGCCCTACGACGTCCCCGCCGCCGGCAAGACGGGAACCACCAACGAGGGCAGCAACGTGTGGTTCATGGGTCTTACGCCCACGCTCGCCGCGGGCGTCTGGTTCGGCATGGACGTGCCGGTGTCGATCGTGGAACGGGCCACTGGGGGCGGATTCGCGGCGCCCGTGTGGGGCGAGTTCATGCGCGAGGTGTACTTCGGCGATTCGCCGGACGAGACCGGGGAAGAGGGCGCGCCGGCGTTGGGGCCGCTGCTCCCGATCCCCGAGCCTTGGCCGATGCCGAGAGGCCTGGTCACGCGGCGCGTGGACTCGATGACCGGCACGCTCGCGTCGAGGTGGTGTCCCGCCGAAGACGCCTACGACGAAGTGTACCTTCCCGGCACCGAACCCAGCGCCGTCTGCGACCGCCAGGCGCAACCCATCAACCCAGAGCCCCGGCCCGGGGGGGCCACGCCATGAGCACGGATTCGGGAACCAGCGTCTTCACCTTCGACACCACCCATCACGCCATGTGGGCCGAGGACGTGGCGCGCGAGCAGGCGATCGCCGCCGAGGTGGTGCCGGCGCCTCCCGACGGAGGGGCGAAGTGCGGCGCCGCGCTGCGCGTGGACAGGCGGCAGAGGGAGGAGCTGGCCGCCGCGCTCGGCAGCGAGGGGATCCCCCACCGAGTGCTGGATTCGTAGGCCACCCGTTGGCGCGCCACAGGCCTGGGCCGCGGGCCGCCTAGCTAGCTAGGGCTTGGCCCGAATCGTCTCGATCACGAGCGGCAGGGGGGGACGCGCTCCATCGAGCCCTCCATCGGGCTCCGCATCGGGCTCCCCACCCCCATCGGCACCTCCACCCGCATCCCCATCGAGGCGAATCGCGCTGCGGACGGCGCGCACACCCGCGGCCAGCCCGTCCGTCGTAGCCGCATGCACCACTGCAAGCGGCTCGCCCCCCGCGACGCGCTGGCCGACGGCGACCTCGACTTCGAATCCGACCGAAGGGTCGATCTCCTGGTCCTGGCGCGTTCTGCCCCCGCCCATCGCGAGCACCCCGTACCCCAGGGCAAGGGGATCGATCCCGGCCACCAGACCAGCCCCCTCGGCGTGCACGGCTTCGCGCAGCGGCGCCTGGGGCAGTCCATAGTCGCCCCTGGACGGGTCCATGCGTCCTCCCTGGGCCGCAGCCAGCCGCAGGAAGCGCTCCATCGGGGCACCCCCGGCCAGGGCCGCTTCCGCCCTCCTCCGCCCTTCCCCCACGTCGTCCACCAGTCCGCCGGACAGGGCCATCTCGGCGGCCAGCTCGACGCACAGCCCGCGAAACTCGGCCGGTCCGCCGCCCGTGAGGCACGCAATCGCCTCGAGCACCTCGAGCGCATTGCCCACAGCCCTGCCCAGGGGCCTGTCCATGGCCGACAGAACGGCGGTCACCGCCAGCCCGCGCGCCACGCCCACGTCGACCATCGCGCGAGCGAGCGCCCTCGCGTCCTCGAATCGCGACAGGAAGGCGCCTCGGCCCACCTTCACGTCGAGCACCAGGGCGTCGAGCCCTTCGACCAGCTTCTTGGACATGATCGAGGCGGTGATCAGCGGAAGCGACGGCACCGTTGCGGTAACGTCGCGCAGCGCGTAGAGCCTGCGGTCGAGCGGCGCGATCTCGCGGGTTTGGCCGATCATCGCGCACCCGACCTCGCGCAGGACGCGGTCGAATTCGTCGAGCGCCAGCCGGGTGCGAAACCCCGGGATCGATTCGAGCTTGTCGAGCGTGCCCCCCGAGTGCCCCAGCCCGCGCCCCGACATCATCGGCACCACCATGCCCATCTCCGCGGCGAGGGGCGCCAGGACGAGCGAGACCTTGTCACCCACCCCGCCCGTCGAGTGCTTGTCCACCCGGGGTCCCGGCCAGCCTTCGCCGCGCTCGATCACCTCGCCCGAGCGGATCATGGCCTCGACCATGGCGTCGAGTTCGTCCCCGGCGAGGCCGTTGAAGTGGACTGCCATCAGGAAGGCGGCCATCTGGTCGTCCCCGACGGCGCCGTCCAGGTAGGCGCTTAGGAACGCGGTCAGCTCCTGGGGAGCGAGGGCGTCGCCGTCCCGCTTCCGCGCGATGATCTGCTGCGGAATCACCGGGGCGGCCCGACTGCCCGCAGCAGGGCGGCCTCCACGACGAAGCCCTCCGCCGTGGCACCGGCGCCGTCGCCGCCCGGCCTCACCGTCAGGCTGCGGAGCGCGACCCGGGCGTCCCAGCGCTCGCCCGACAGGTCGACCACCAGCTGGGCGGCCGCAACCTCGCGCCGCTCGGTCTCGACGCCCGGCCCAGTCGCCATCACGTCTCCAGGGGCGTCGGCGCGCAGCCCTTCGGCCGCCTCGAGCACCCGGGCCAGCGAACCGCGCGCCTCCTCGCGCCCGGCCAGGCGCATGACCAGTTCGCGCCCATCCTCGGAAAGGCCAAACGCCAGCGTGTCGCCGTCGATCACCGCAGCAGCAGCCTCCACCGCCCCCCCACCGCCACCCCCGCCGCCCTCACCGCCCTCGCCCCCCACCCCCTCGCCGCCCCCGCCCGCCCCCGCCGCCACCATCCAGTCGTAGCCCGCAGCCGGAATCGGCGAGGTCGGCTCGCCCGCCACCAGCTGGAACGGCCTGTCGCTCGGCGCCGACCTGACCGGCAGCTCGGCCATCACGGCCTCCACGCGCGCGCCCAGCCCCCGGGGCAGCTCCGGCAGCGTGTCCACCGCCGCCGACAGCGCGTCCACCGCCTCGGGCACCTCCCCCGCCACCTCCGCCTCCCCCGCCGCCGCCCCCGCCCCCATCCGCCACGCCTCGACCGCGTCCGCGCCGTGATGCCCCACCAGATAGGCCACCACCGCTTCGGCCTGCTCCCAGTCGTCGAACGGAATCTCGACCGCTTCGCCCGCCGCACGCCCGTCGACGACCGCGCCGTGCGCGGCCAGGATGTCCTCCAGCCTTTTCGCCTGGCTGCGCTCCGCGACCGCATAGGCGGACCACGGCCCGACAAAGGTCAGCAGCCCCAGCCCCGCCAGCGTGAGCGGAATCCACCGGATCCGCCGCGTCCGCGTGATCGCCGCGTACAGGGCGGCCCCGGCCAGCCATGTCGCCAGCACTCCCAGCAGGTACCGCCGCTCGGTCGTCCCGTACTGGTCCACCCGCTGCCACAGGGCCGTCAGGACCATCGCCGCCGAAGGCAGGATCGCGATCCAGAAGGCGCACGCGTAGCGGTCGATCCAGCCGTGCCCCCCGGCCACGCGATCCGGGTGCACCATCAGCAGCGAGAAGATGCCGACCACGGCCAGCCCCGAAACCAGATAGCTGATCCAGCCGCTCGGCCACGTCCCCGTAAGCAGCACTCGCGCCAGGTAGGCGGTGAGGATGGTGACGTACAGCGCCACCAGCGGCAGCAGCACGTACTGCGAAAAGACGCGCAGCCCGCCCGGATAGCTCCGGTCCCGCGCGAGCGCTTCGAAGTCATGCGGAACCCCGGCAACGACGAACAGCGGATGAAACAGCAGCGCGACCAGGCAGAACAGCCGCAGATAGTGCAGCGGTGGCACGTCGACCCCGAACAGGTTGTCGAGCGCCGCCAGCGCGAGCGCGAGCCCTGCGTACAGTGCCGCCGCATACAGCGTCGCGAGCAGAAAGCGGAACAGCATGGCGCGATTGTACTGCCAGAAGCCCCGCTCATCGCGCCCGGTAAAGGGCGCCACCGCGACCAGCAGGTGGAACGTCGCGCTCAGGTGCGCGTAGCGCTGGGCAAGATTCCCCCACTGCCAGCGTTCGAAGAGGAGGTAGAGGGCGACGAGGGCCAGGGCGGCCACCGCGCGGAGCGCCCACCGGCGTCCATGTGGCAGCCCGTTGCGCTCGCAGAAGAGCGTGACCGCCACGAAGAGCGGCACCCCGAGCGTGGCAGCGCGCAGCAGCCCCCACCAGACGTCGCGCGTCTCGGCGTCCACCAGCACCGCCGCCGACAGGGCGGACAGGGCCGCGCAGACGGCCACTTCGGGAAACCTGCGCACCGCCGCGTCCGCCGCCCCGGCCACCCGGGCAAGGGACGGCAGGCGCGGCCCTTCGGCCGACCGGCTCATGAGATCGGCGCCACCACCTCCTTGGTCGGATCGGGACGCTCCGGCGCCTCCCAGTCCTCCATACCCTTCACGTACTGGTTCAGCCAGCGCAGCTCCTCGATCATCAGCGTGCGCCTGTGCCGGGGCTCGGCGATCCCGTGGCCCTCGCGCGGGAACAGCAAAAAGCGCGCGTCCACGCCCAGGTGCCTAAGCCCCGCGAAGAAGTTCATCGTCTGTTCCATGGTGTCGGTGCGGTCCTCGGCCCCGTGGAAGAGGATGGTCGGCGTGGTGATCCTGTCCAGATGCGTGTAGGCCGAGCGCTCGATCCATTGCTCCGGGTTCGACCAGGGGTCGCCGCCAAGGTACCAGCGCACCACGTCGTGGTTGAAGCCCGCGCCGAACTCGCTCCGCCAGTCGGCGACCATCGCGCCCAGGCTGGCCGCCTTGAAGCGGTCGGTCTGCGTGATCGTCCAGCCGCCCAGGATGCCGCCGTAGCTCCAACCCTTGACGGCGAGCGAGTCCGGGTGCGCGACGCCGCGCTCGACGATGGCGTCGACGCCCGTCATGAGGTCGTGGTAGTCCCCGCCGCCAATGTCGTTCATGTTGCCGCGCAGCAGTTCGTCGCCGTACCCGGACGAGCCCCTGACGTTGGGCTGAAGCAGCGCGTACCCCTGCGCCAGGAGCAGCTGCGCGTCGGCGTCGAAGCCCCGGGTGAAGACGCCGGCGGGCCCGCCGTGAATCTCCAGGATGGTGGCGCCGGGCGCCGACCGGTCCGCTGGCGCGTACAGCACGCCCTCGATCTCGAGGCCGTCGTGGCTGTTCCAGCGGATGATCTCGGGCTCCACCAGGTCCTTGTCCGCAATCCATGGATTGGCCTCGGTGAGCCGTGTGCGCGCGCCGTCGCCCAGGTCCGCCAGCCATATGTCGCCGGGTTCGGTGGGAGAGGCGAACTGGAAGGCGGCCATGTTGTGGCGGGCGTCGTAGGACGCGGCCGAGACCACGCCCGGCAGGTCGGTGAGCTGCTCCAGCTCGTCCGAGCGGACGTCGAGCCGGTACAGGTTGGCGTCGGTGCGGTCGAGCGCGACCAGGTCGATCGACCGTCCGCCCGGGTTCCAGCGGTACCCGCGGATGTCCACGTCGGTGTCCGGCATCAGCTGGCGGACGTTGCCGGTCGGGATGTCGTACAGGTAGAGATTGCCCTGGTCCAGCTCCCACACTTCCAGGTCGGGCGCCGCAAAGGTCAGGGACGCCCCGTCGGGGGACCACGCCAGGTTCGCCTCGGGCGCGTCGTTCTCGGTTATTCGCTCCTCCTCGCCCGAGCCGATCGCGAGCAGCCAGATCTCCGACAGATGGCTCGCGTTGCGCCGATTCTCGGTGCGGTAGGAATAGGCCAGGAAGTTGCCGTTCGGAGAGGGCGCGAACGAGCCCACCCGGCGCCCCTCGGGGGTCAGGCGGGTGGCGTCGCGGGGCGCGTCGGCGGTCTCGACCTCGACCATCCACACGCCGTTCCACGAGCCCTGCGTCTGCCCGCTCGGCCCCTCGTCGATGAACACCGCGTCGTCGCCGTTCTTGCGCTCCTTTTCCCTGTCGTCGGGAAGCGAGTCGTTGGCCACGAAGAAGACCGAGCGGCCGTCGTCGGCCCAGCGATGGTTGCCGACCGCCGTCGCGTGCCGCGTCAGCTGCACCGCCTCTCCCCCGTCGACCGGAAGCACGAACAGCTGCCGCGCCCTGCGGTCGCCCTCTCCGGCGGGGCGCGTGAACGACACCCACCGCCCGTCCGGCGACCACTGCGCGGCGCGGTCGTCGGTCGATCCGGTGAAGGGCCTCGCGCCCTGCCCGTCGGCGCCGACCACCCAGATGCGGCTGTTTCGCTCGTTGTCGTCCCAGTCGAGCTCGCTCTTGGAGAAGAGCACGCGGGTGCCGTCGGGGGAGATCTGCGGCGAGGACACGCGCACCATGTCGATCACTTCGTCGATCGTGAGCGCGGCCCCCGTGGCCGTCTGGGCGTGCGCGCGGGGAGCGCCCAGCGCGACGGCCGTGGCGAGAAGGACAAGGACTCTGGCGGCGGCATTCCTGGACATGGCGACGGCTCCGGGCGGCGATCCAGCGTTGCGTGCGGCCCGCGGCGCCGAAGGAGATCCGGGCGCGGCGCGGGCGCGTCGAGACCAGAGAAAACTGTGGCCCGAAGCGCCGGGCCGCCAGACGGCGGCGCCGGTGCGGCGCTACCGGACCGGCAGGATTAGCTCCAGGAAGTCGCCCGGGCTGACCGGCTGCGTGTCGGTGAGGTAGTCGCCCCCCGCCAGCTCCTTGACGCGAAGCTGGATGTCCGGAAGGTGCCAGCGCAGGCGGAAGGTGGCCTCGCCCTTGCCCGGCACGGTCCCCAGGCGGCGGACCGAGGTGCCCCGGGCGGTGTAGATGGTCACCTGGTTGAAGTTCAGGTTGCGGACCAGGAGCTGGATCTCGTCGCTCTCCAGCGTCGCGGGATCCATGGGATTGTCGGCCGGCCGCCCCGTGCTTGCGCAACCGGCCAGGCCGGGCAGCAGAAGCGCCAGCCCAAGCGCGAGAAGGCGGCTGCGGTCGATTGCGTGTCTTGTGCCGAGCATGGTCCCTTGCCTGTTCCCGGATGGTCCGTGCCTGTTCCAGCGTGACCCCGTACAATAATGGTTGTACACCGGCCGCGCCGGGCCGTTCCCTGTCTGCGACGCCGACCGCGCAGGCCCGAGACGCCGGGCCCGCCTGCCCCCGACGCCCCCCCTTTGGAGGCCTTCCATGAGAATCCGCGCCCTTGCCCGCCTGCCCCTCGGCCTGCTTCTCGCCGTCCCGGCGGCGCCGCTCGCCGCCCAGATCGACCGCCTGACCGAGATGAACGTCTTCGATCTGGAGTACGCCGTCGATCCGCGCATCTCGCCCGACGGTGAGTGGGTGGTGTACGTGCGGCAGTTCGCCGACGTCATGACCGACATGAACTACTCCAACCTCTGGGTGGTCGGGAGCGACGGGAGCGAACACCGGCCGCTCACGACGGGGAAGTTCGCCGACAGCAGCCCGCGCTGGTCTCCCGACGGCTCCCGGATCGCGTACATGTCGAATCGCGACGGCGTCGGGCAGATCTACATGCACTGGTTCGAATCGGGGCAGACCGCCGCGATCACCAACCTGACCGATCCGTCCGCGGGCCTCTCCTGGTCGCCCGACGGCTCCCACCTGGCCTTCAGCAAGCTGGTCCCCGAGGCGCCCCTCACAATCGGCGAGATGCCCGCGCCCCCGCCGGGCGCCGAGTGGGCGGAACCGGCCAAGTACACCGACGAAATCGTGTTCCGCTTCGACGGAGTCGGCGACGTGCCCCCGGGCGCCTGGCACGTGTTCGTTGTCCCGGCCGAGGGCGGCACCCCGCGCCAGCTCACGACCGGCGAGATCAGCTACACGGCGGGGTTCGCGCCCCTCCCGGGCAGCGGCCCCAAGTGGACGCCCGACTCCGACGCCATCGTGCTGGACGCCAACCTGAGGGCCGACCGCGACATGGAGTGGCTGGACTCCGAGATCTACGAAGTGTCGCTCGCGGACGGCGCGGTGAGCCAGCTGACCGACCGGCGCGGCCCCGACACCTCGCCCGTCGTGTCGCCCGACGGCAGCCGGATCGCCTACCTGGGCTTCGACGACCGCTACCAGGGCTACCAGGTGACGCGCCTGCACGTCATGAACCGCGACGGGTCGGACCCGCGCGTCGTCAGCGGCTCGCTGGACCGCAGCGTCTACATGGCGGAATGGGCGCCCGACGGCAGCGGCGTCTTCGGCTTCTTCGACGACGAGGGCAACACGAAGCTCGCCTTCTTCGGGCTGGACGGCGCCCACGAGGTGGTCGCCGAAGACGGCGGGAGCGGCTCGATGGCCTATGGCGGCTTCGGCGCCTCGTACACGCTGGCCGGCGACGGGACCTTCGCGTACACGAGCAGCCTGCCGGACCGTCCCGGAGACATCGCGGTGGGCCGCCGGGGCAGCGCCACGCGGTACGTGACCGCGGTCAACGCCGACCTCTTCGCCGGCAAGGCCCTGGCGACCGTCGAGGAGATCTGGTGGGAGTCGTCCAAGGACGGGCTGCCCATTCAGGGATGGATCATGAAGCCCCCCGGGTTCGACCCCGGCCGCCAGTACCCGCTCATCCTCGAAATCCACGGCGGGCCGTTCGCGAACTACGGCGACCGCTTCGACGTCGAGAAGCAGCTCTGGGCCTCGGCCGGGTTCGTGGTCTTCTACGCCAACCCGCGCGGCAGCACCAGCTACGGCGAGGAGTTCGGCAACCTCATCCACCACGCCTACCCCGGAGACGACTTCCACGACCTCGACTCGGGCGTCGACGCGATCATCGCGCAGGGGTACGTGGACGAGGACAACCTGTTCGTCACCGGCGGCAGCGGCGGCGGCGTCCTCACCGCCTGGATGATCGGCAACAGCGACCGCTTCAGGGCGGCGGTCTCGTTCTACCCCGTGATCAACTGGTACAGCTTCGCGCTAACCGCCGACATGGCCCCGGTGGCCGTCAAGTACTGGTTCCCCGGGCTTCCCTGGGACAACGTGGAGCACTACGAGAGCCGGTCGCTGCTGTCGGTCGTCGAGAACGTGAAGACCCCGACGCTGATCATGACCGGCGAAGAGGACTGGCGCACGCCGATGTCCGAATCCGAGCAGTACTACAAGGCGCTCAAGATGGTGGGGGTCGAAGCGGTGCTCGTCAGGGTGCCCGGCGAGGCCCACGGCATCTGGGGCCGACCCTCGCACGGCATCTCGAAGATCACCACCGTCAAGGGGTGGTTCGACCGGTACGCGACGGAGCGGCGGCCCGTGTCCTAGCCCCGGGCGGCCGCGGGGGGCGCAGGGTTCAGCGGTCGTCGATGGGCACGAAGTCGCGGCGCGGCTGCCCTTTGAACACCTGCCGGGGCCGCGCGATCTTCTGCTCGCGGTCGACCACCATCTCCTCCCACTGCGCAAGCCAGCCCACCGAGCGGGGGATGGCGAACAGGACCGGGAAGAGCTCCACCGGGAAGCCCATCGCCTGGTAGATCAGCCCCGAGTAGAAGTCGACGTTGGGGTACAGATTGCGCTTCACGAAGTACTCTTCCTGCAGCGCGATCGACTCGAGCTCCAGCGCGATGTCGAGCAGGGGGTTGCGGCCCGTGACCTCGAACACCTCCTCGGCGGTGCGCTTGATGATCGACGCCCTGGGGTCGTAGGCCTTGTACACCCGGTGGCCGAACCCCATGAGCCGCCGCTCGCCCCGGCGCACGCTCTCCATGAAGTCGGGAATGTTGTCGCTGGTCCCGATCTCGGTCAGCATCCTGAGGACGGCCTCGTTCGCGCCGCCGTGCAGCGGCCCGTAGAGCGCCGCCATCGCTCCCGCCATCGCCGAATAGGGGTCGACCCGCGAACTCCCGATCACGCGCATGGCGGTCGTCGAGCAGTTCTGCTCGTGGTCCGCGTGCAGGATGAAGAGGATGTCGAGGGCGCGCTCGAGCACCGGGTTCGGCTTGTACTCGCGGCCGCCGATGCGGAAGAGCATGTTGAGGAAGTTGGCCGTGTACGAGAGCCCGTTCTCGGGGTAGACGTACGGCAGCCCCTTGTGGTGCCGGTAGGTGTAGGCGGCCAGCGTGGGCATCTTCGCGATCAGCCGCACGATCTGGGCGCGCCGGTTCTCCGCGTCGTCGACCTCCTTCGCCTCGGGGTAGAAGGTGGACAGCGCGGCCACGGTCGAGATCATCATCCCCATGGCGTGCGCGTCGTAGCGGAAGCCCTGCAGAATCGTCGTGACGTTCTCGTGCACGTACGTGTGGTAGGTGACCTCGTGCACGAAGCGGTCCAGCTCGTCGCGGGTCGGCAGCTCACCGTCGAGGATCAGGCTGGCCACCTCGAGGAAGCTCGCCTGCTCGGCCAGCTGCTCGATCGGGTAGCCGCGGTACTCCAGAATGCCCTTGCCGCCCTTGACGTCGGTGATTCGGCTGGTGGTGAAGGCCGTGTTGGTGAAGCCGGGATCGTAGGCCATCATCCCGAAGTCGCCGTCGTCGACCTTGATCTGCCGAAGGTCCATGGCGCGGATCACGTCGCCTTCGTGGACCTCCACCTCGTACTGTCGCCGGGTGCGGTTGTCGGTAATCGAAAGGGTGTTTCGCTGAGCGTGGTCGGACATCTCGTCTCCGTGCCGGTCGGTGCCGGGCTGAGGCGGGCGCGTGGGGAGCCGCGCAGCCGTGCTGCACAGCCCCGTATTCTACAAAGGGAAGCGCATGGAACAAAGGCACCGGACGCCTGCCGCCGCCGCCCTCCCGTTCGCGCCGCCCCGTCCGGCGGCCCCGGGGAACGGTTCCTGCCGCCCGCCGCTCGAACTGGGCGGCGGCCGCTACGGCACGATGCGCTCGAACACCCCCCGGTTGCCGTCCCTGTCGAACGCGATGACGTCGTACGGCGTCGGGTTCGGACCCTCCATCCCGGGCGACCCGATCGGCATGCCGGGAACGGCGAGACCCGCCAGATCCGGGGCCTCGTCCAGGAACTCCCGGATGACGCGCGGGGGGATGTGCCCCTCGAAAACGTAGTCGCCGATGATCGCCGTGTGGCACGACGCCAGGTCCATCGGCACGCCCTCGCGATGCTTCACCGCGTTCATGTCGGCCACGTTTTCGCCCCTCACGGTGAACCCCGCATCTCGCATGTGGTCGATCCAGAGCGAGCAGCACCCGCAGGTGGGCGACTTGTAGACGACCACTTCCGCAGCGGGATCGGCAGGTGCGGGGCGGAAGGACACGACCAGCGCCACACCGCCCAGCAGCAGCGCCGCGGCGACAAGCTTCTTTAGACTCATGGTTTCCTCCGGATATGGATGGATCGCCGCCCGAACGCAGCCGGGACCCGTTCCACTGGCTGCCGGACGGCTGGGAATGCCGAGGGAGGGACTCGAACCCTCACGCCCGCAAGGGCAAAGGTTTTTGAGACCTTCGCGTCTACCGGTTTCGCCACCTCGGCCAAGGCCGCCATCCCCTGGGGCCGAGGGGGCGTTCCCCGGGGGTGGCAGGGCGTCCGTTCAAGCTAACGCAGGCGCGCCGCGGGGGTGAAGAGACGCGCCGGCCCAGACCCCTACCCCCCCGGGGGGGTAACAGGCCCCCGGGCGCAACTCGTCTTCTGTCGCGGGAACTGGCGCGCTATGCTACAGGAGACGCGCCGCTCGGCGGTCCCGACCCTCCCCTCTTCCCGGAGCTAACAGCGTGCCGCACCTTGCAGACCCCTTCGGCGCACTCGCCACCGTCGACCTCCCGGAGGGACCCACCTCCTTCCACCGTCTCGGACGCCTGGAGGAGATGGGCCTTGCGTCGCTCGACCGGCTGCCGTTCTCGATCCGGATCCTGCTCGAGAACGTGCTGCGCAACGCGGGCGACGGCCATGTGTCGGAGGAGCACGTCGAGTCCGTGGCCGCCTGGAGCCCGACGAACGCCGGGGCGGACTTCCCCTTCATGCCCACTCGCGTGGTGCTGCAGGACTTCACCGGCGTGCCCGCGATCGTGGATCTGGCGTCGATGCGGGACGGGATTCGGGCGATGGGGGGCGATCCGGCGCGGATCAACCCGCTGGTCCCGGCCGACCTGGTGATCGACCACTCGGTCCAGGTCGACTACTTCGGCACGGGGTACGCGTTCGAGAAGAACGTGGCGCGCGAGTACGAGCGCAACCGCGAACGCTACGCGCTGCTGCGCTGGGCGCAGGAGGCCTTCGAGAACTACCGCGTGGTGCCGCCCGGGACCGGCATCGTCCACCAGGTCAACCTGGAGTATCTGGCCTCGGTGGTACACCGGCGCGAGGCGAACGGCGTCCATCTGGCGTACCCCGACACGGTGGTGGGAACCGATTCGCACACCACGATGATCAACGGCCTGGGCGTGGTGGGCTGGGGCGTCGGCGGGATCGAGGCCGAGGCGGTTCTGCTGGGGCAGCCGTACTACATGCTCCTGCCCGAGGTGGTGGGCGTGAAGCTGACCGGGGCGCTGCCCGAGGGCGCCACGGCCACCGATCTGGTGCTGCGGGTCACCGAGCTGCTGCGGGGGCACGGCGTGGTGGGGCGCTTCGTCGAGTACTACGGGGCCGGGCTTTCGGGCCTGAGCCTGCCCGACAAGGCCACGCTCGCCAACATGTCGCCCGAGTACGGGGCCACGGTGGGGTTCTTTCCGGTCGACCACGAGACGCTGCGCTACCTGTCGGGCACCGGCAGGAGCCCGGAGCTGGTCCGGCGGGTGGAGCGGATCGCCCGCGAGCAGGGCCTCTTCCGCACCGACGACACCCCCGACCCCGAATACACGTCCACGCTGGAGCTCGACCTTTCCAGCATCGAGCCCTGCGTTGCCGGACCGAAGCGCCCCCAGGACCGGATCGCGCTGACCGACGTGCGGCCCGCGTTCGAGCGGGACCTGCCCGCGCTGGTGCCGGCCGGGTTCGACCTGGGCGGCGGTGCGGCCGGCGGCGCGGGCGCGGTGGGCGGCGTGGCTGCGGCCGGCGGGTACAACGGCGGCGGCGGGACCGCGGTGCATGCCGGCGCGCGCAGAACCGTCGAGATCGAGATGGACGGCGAGCGCATGGAGATCGGCGACGGCACGATCGTGGTCGCAGCGATCACGAGCTGCACCAACACCTCCAATCCCTCGGTGATGGTGGGGGCCGGCCTCATGGCCAGGAAGGCGCGCGAGCTAGGCCTGGACGTGAAGCCGTGGGTGAAGACGAGCATGGCGCCGGGCTCCCAGGTCGTCACCGACTACCTGGAGGCGGCGGAGCTCATGACGTCGCTCGAGGAGCTGCGCTTCAACCTGGTGGGGTACGGCTGCACGACCTGCATAGGCAACAGCGGTCCCCTGCCCGAGCCGGTGGCCGACGCGATCTCGCAGCACGGGCTGGTGGTGGCGTCGGTGCTGTCGGGGAACCGCAACTACGAGGCCCGCATCCACACCCTGGTGCGCGCCAACTACCTGGCCTCGCCCATGCTCGTGGTGGCGTTCGCGCTGGCCGGGCGGATCGACATCGACCTCTACAACGAGCCGCTGGGCCGGGGCGCCGACGGCCGCTCGGTCTTCCTGGCCGACATCTGGCCCTCGCCCGAAGAGGTGCGCGACACGGTGGGCGCGGCGCTCAAGCCCGAGATGTACCATCGCCGGTATGCGCGCGTATTCGACGGAGACGAGCACTGGAAGGCGCTTCCGTTGCCAGAGGAGGGAGACCTCTACGAGTGGGACCCGGACTCCACGTACATCCGCAATCCTCCCTTCTTCGAGGGGATGACCGCCGATCCGGCCCCTCTTGCCGACGTCGAGGGGGCGCGGGTCCTGGCGCTGCTGGGCCACACCGTCACCACGGACCACATCTCGCCCGCAGGCGCGATCCCCCGCGACGAGCCCGCCGGCCGCCACCTGCAGGACAAGGGCGTGACGCCGATCCGGTTCAACACCTTCGGCGCGCGGCGCGGCAACCACGAGGTGATGATGCGCGGGACCTTCGGCAACGTGCGGCTGCGCAACCTGCTCCTCGAAGACAAGGAGGGCGGCTACACCGTGCACATGCCGAGCGGCGAGACCACCACGATCTTCGAGGCCGCCGAGCGATACCGGGCCGCAGGGACGCCGCTCGTGGTGCTCGCCGGGCGCGAGTACGGCACCGGGAGTTCCCGGGACTGGGCGGCGAAGGGCACCATGCTCCTGGGGGTGAGGGCCGTGGTCGCCGAGAGCTACGAGCGCATCCACCGCTCCAATCTGGTGGGCATGGGCGTGCTGCCGCTCCAGTTCCTGGACGGCGAGGGCGCCGGGGCGCTCGGGCTCGACGGGACCGAGGTCTACGACATCGGCGGGATCGCCAAGGGGCTGGAGCCCGGAGGCGAGGTTCCGGTGTCGGCGCGGCGGAGCGACGGCTCCACGGTGGACTTCCGCGCCACGGTGCGGCTGGACTCGGACGTCGAGCTTGACTACTACCGCAACGGCGGCATCCTGCACACCGTGCTGAGGAGGCTGGCGGCCGAGTAGCCGGCGGCCGAGTCGCCCCTGCCCGGGGGCCGAGTCGCCGACGGCCGAGTCGCCAGGCCAGAGGGCCGACGGCGGAGCAGCCCTTGGGGGGCGGCGGCCGAGTCGCGGTCGTCCCCGCCCTACCCGATCCGCGCCCCTCCGTCCTCGTCGCGCAGGGCCACCGGCGAGCCGAGCACTTCGCGGGCCACCAGCGCCCGCCGCAGGCCGCGGCGCGTCCCGATGCCGAGCTTGTCGTCGAGGGGAGCGGCGCTCGTGCGCCGGCGGCGGCCGACCGGGGTCGGCTTCGCCTTCGCGGCGGCCGGTCGGGCGGCGGTCCGCTCCGGCCGATCCTGCACCGCGGGCCGAGGCTCTCTCGAGCGGACGACGATCGGCCTGGCGGCCCGGTCGCGGACCGGCGGCTCCGGCGGCGCGGGCTCCATCGGCGCCGGCGGGGCAAGCGGCGCTGGCTGAGCAAGCGCCTCGGACGGCGAAAGCGCCTCGGACGCCGCAGGCGGCTCGGGCTCGACCGCGCCGACGACGGATGGCCGCTCGACGGCATCCGGAGCAACCGCGCCGAACAGGTCCCACGCCGACTCGCCGACCGCGCCCTCGCCCGGCGCGGGCTCGTCGCCGGGCAGCCGCCCCTGCTGCTCGGCGCGCTTCCTGGCCATGCGGCCGAGCAGGTCCATGATCATGGCGATCACCATGATCGCCGCGATGAACCGAATGTCCATCAGGTCTCGGCGAGCTCGTCGGACGAAT
Source organism: Longimicrobiales bacterium (assembly GCA_965221535.1). Taxonomy (GTDB): domain Bacteria; phylum Gemmatimonadota; class Gemmatimonadetes; order Longimicrobiales; family Gaopeijiaceae; genus Bin94. The sequence continues at coordinate 2,032,482 of OZ244894.1, forward strand.
CGCCCTCGGCGATGGCCCTGCGCATGGTCGTGTCCGACTCGACGTTGCGGTACCGGGCGTAGTCCATTACGCCCAGGTTGCCGCTCCGGAACGCGTCGGCCATCGCCAGCGGCACCTGGGCCTCGGCGGCGACCACCTCTGCCCGCATCTCCTCGACCCGGGCGCGCATCTCCTGCTCGCGGGCGAGCGCCATGGCGCGGCGCTCCTCGGCCCGGGCCTGCGCGACGCGCTTGTCGGCCTCGGCCTGGTCGGTCTGCAGTTCGGCGCCGATGTTCTTCCCGACGTCGACGTCGGCGATGTCGATCGACAGGATCTCGAAGGCCGTGCCCGAATCGAGCCCCTTCTGCAGCACCGTCTTGGAGATCGCGTCGGGGTTCTCGAGCACCGCCTTGTGGGAGTTGGCCGACCCGATCGTCGAGACGATGCCCTCGCCCACCCGGGCCAGGATCGTCTCTTCGCCGGCCCCGCCCACCAGGCGGTTGATGTTGGCGCGAACCGTGACCCGCGCGATCGCGATCAGCTGGATGCCGTCCTTGGCCATCGCCGCCACGCGCGGCGTCTGGACCACCTTCGGGTTGACCGACACCTGCACCGCCTCGAGCACGTCCCGGCCCGCCAGGTCGATCGCGGCGGCCTGCTGGAAGGGCAGCTCGATCGCCGCCTTGTCGGCGCTGATCAGGGCCCGCACCACGCGGTCGACGCTGCCGCCCGCCAGGTAGTGGGCCTCCAGGTGGGGCACGTCGAGGGGCAGCCCCGCCTTGGTGGACGCGATCAGCGGCCGGACCACGGCCGGCGGGCTCACCTTGCGCAGCCGCATTCCGACCAGGCTGCCCAGGCTGAGCGACACCCCCGAGAAGGTGGCCTCGATCCAGAGACGGACCGGCACGGCCCAAAAGAGCACGACCACGGCGACAAAGCCGAGAATCGCAAGAAGGACAAACGACTGGAACGGTAGCTGGCTCATGAATGCGGATCCTTGCAGGTTCGGTTGATTGGGGTTGCGGTCAGGCTTGTTCGGACAGCTGCCGGGGACGGACGGCGCGCACGACGTGCCGGTATCCCTCGGCGCTCATGATGCGGATCGGCGTGCCCTCTTCGATCCATTCGCTCTCGGAGACGACGTCGACGCGCTCGTCGGCGAACAGACCCACGCCCGCCGGACGCAGCGACGTGATCGCGACGCCCTTCGCGCCCACAAGCTCGGGACGCAGATCGGCCGAGGTGTAGCCCTCGTCGCGGTCCGTGGCCTCGGGGAGCACGATGCCGCTCTTGCCGAGGCGGCGGCTGGCGAACACGGAGCGCAGGAAGAACCACGACGTCAGGGCCACGAGCAGCGCGGCCGCGCCGATCACGGCGGCCGCCTCGCCCAGATCCTGCTGGCTGGGCAGGCTTCCGATCTGCGCCATGAACAGACCGCCCACCAGCGCCAGCCCGCCGGCGATGCCGAAGATCCCGAAGCCGGGGATGACGAACACCTCGACAAGTATGAGCACGATGCCCGCCGCGACGAGGATCAGGTCCTCGGCGCCGGCGAGACCGATTAGCAGGTGGGAGCCGAAGAACAGGGCCAGCGACAGGACGCCCGCGCCGCCCGCCAGACCCAGTCCCGGCGTTTTGATCTCGACGAGCAGGCCGAGGAAGCCCAGCGAAAGCAGGAAGGGTGCGACCACCGGGTTGGTGAAGAAGCGCACGATCCTCTCGGCCCAGTTGACCTCGGCCTGCACGACCGACGCCCCCGCGACCCCGATGGCGGCCAGCACGTCGTCCCAGCCGTCCACGGCCACGGCGTAGCCGAGAGAGACCGCCTCGCCCGTCGTCAGGGTGAGCAGCTTGCCTTCCTCGACCACCCCCTCGACGGCGATGTCCTCGTCCACCATCGCTTCCGCAATCACGGGATCGAGGCCCCGGGCTTCGGTCAGCGCGCGCATCTGGGCCCGCATGGCCGACACTATCTTCTCAGACGCCTTGGTTCCGCTACCATCGACCGGCGTTGCGGCGCCCATCACCGCGCCCTCCTGCATCAGCACGCCTTCGGTCGCCAGCGCGATCATGGCCCCCGCGGAGTACGCGTGCATGTTGACCCAGGCGTAGACCGGAACTTGCGAGCGCCCGATCGCGTTGGTGATCCGCTCGGCCGAGTCCACGCGCCCCCCGGGCGTCTCGATCTCGAGAACCACGGCGGCGGCTCCGGCGGCGGCGGCCTCGTCCAGCGTGCGCTCGATGAACGGCGCCAGACCCATCTCCACCACGCCCGACACGGGCACCCGGACAACCTGCTCCTGCGCGTCCGCACCGGCGGCGCCAAGGAGCAGCAGCAGTGGGAGCGACCCCGAACGGGCCTGCCCCGCAAGACGGATTCCAGCCATGCGATCAATTCCCGCGGCAAAGTGAACGCGTCGGCGGCAGTCGACGGCACAGGCGCCGACTTCGCAACCGCAGCATACGTCCCACGCTTCCCATACAATCTAATCGGCCGCCCGCCCGCGCGCGCCCGACCCAACTCACCCGGGCAGCGCCCCCAGCAGACGACAGGCGTAGTAGCCGCGCTGAACGGCCCGCGCGTGGTCCCCCGCCGCCAGCGCCGCCTTGGCCCAGCGCACAAGCTCGCGCGCCCGCCCGCGCTCTTCGGCGCCGCCCGCCCCGCCTGGGCGCGAAGCGTCGGGAGCCGTCTCCCCACCCGGGACTTCGGTTGCGGCAAGCGCCTCCTCGGCCGCAGCGATCAGCCTCTCGGCAATCCAAGGATGAGTGGCATGGAGCGTGTCCCCGGCCACAATGGCCGAGAGCCCGGGCAGGGCGGCTGCGAGACCGGGCGCGGCCTCGCCTGCCGGAGGGTTGAGCTGCGGCTCCAGCTGCGTGAGCGTCTCGTGGCACCCCGCCAGCGCGACGGCGGCCAGCGCGGCTGCGGCGGCTCGTGCGAACGTTTCCATGGGGTTGAATGTAACCCGTGTTATCTTTTCCCCCGTCACGCCAACCCCCAGGAACCCCGGAAATGACCGAAAAGACCCTCGTCCGCTACTCCGACGCCGGCGGCGGCGTCGCGCTCGTCACACTCGACGACCCCCCGGCGAACACGTACACGCACGAGATGATGCGGCAGCTCGACGACGCCATCCTCAAGGCGCGCTTCGACGACGACGTGCACGTGATCGTCCTGACCGGCAACGGCGAGAAGTTCTTCTCGGCCGGAGCCAACATCGGGATGCTCGCGAAGGTCACCACCGGCTTCAAGTACTGCTTCTGCCTGCACGCCAACGAAACCCTGAACCGCCTCGAGCACACGCCCAAGCTCACGATCGCGGCGCTGAACGGCCACACCGTGGGCGGCGGGCTCGAGATCGCCATGGCGGCCGACATGCGCATCGCGCGGGCCGGGCGCAGCATGTGCGGGCTGCCCGAAGTGAACCTGGGCGTGCTCCCCGGCACCGGCGGCACCCAGCGTCTTGCCCGGCTCGTGGGCAAGGCGCGCGCGATCGAGCTCATGGCTGCGGGCGACACCTTCGGGTTCGACCGGGCGAAGGAGCTCGGGATCGTCAACGACGTGTGGGAGGCCGAGTCCCTCGACGACTTCATGGCCCGGGTGATCGACTACGCGCGCGGCTTCTGCCCGCCGGGACGCGCGTCCAAGGCGGTGGGGCTGATCAAGCGGTCGGTGCAGACGGGCGCCGAGATCCCGTTCGAGACGGGGCTGGCGCTCGAGCGCGAGCTGCAGCAGCAGCTCTTCGCCAGCGACGACGCGCGCGAGGGGCTCAACGCCTACGTCGAGAAGCGCAAGGCCGAGTTCTCCGGCAGCTGAGGCACCGGTGAGCGCGACCGAGACCGTTCCGAGCCGCCTCTGGATCGGCAACGAGTGGGCGGACGCCGGCGACGGGCGCACCTTCGCGACGGTCAACCCCGCCACCGAAGAGACCATCGCCGAGGTGGCCGAGGCGGGCGCCGCCGACATCGACCGCGCGGTGGCGGCCGCGCGCGCGGCGTTCCGCGACGATTCGTGGCGGCGCATCGACCCGCACAAGCGGTCGCGGCTGCTCTGGAGGCTGGCGGACCTGGTCGACGCGCACGCCGACGAGCTCGGGCGGCTCGAGACGCGCGACAACGGCAAGCCGTACTTCGAGGCCCGCCGGATCGACATGCCCAGCGTGGCGCAGACGTTCCGCTACTACGCCGGGCTGGCCGACAAGGTGCAGGGCGACACGGTTCCGGTGCCCGGCCCCTTTCTCAACTACACGCTGCGCGAGCCGGTGGGGGTGGTCGGCGCGATCATCCCGTGGAACTTTCCGCTGTCGATGGCGGCGTGGAAGGTCGCCCCGGCGCTGGCCTGCGGGAACGCGGTGGTGCTCAAGCCCGCCGAGCAGACGCCTCTGACGGCGCTGCGCCTGGGCGAGCTGGCCGCCGAGGCGGGGTTCCCTCCGGGCGTGCTGAACGTGACGCCCGGCTTCGGCGAGACGGCGGGCGCGGCGCTGGTGCGCCACCCGGGTGTGGACGCGATCGCGTTCACAGGCTCGACCGAGGTGGGCCGGACGGTCATGCGCGAGGCTGCGGGGACGCTCAAGAAGGTGTCGCTGGAGCTGGGCGGCAAGTCGCCCAACATCGTGTTCGCCGACGCCGACCTGAGGACGGCGGTGAAGGGCGCGTCCACGGGCATCTTCTACGGCAAGGGCGAGGTCTGCGCGGCGGGGAGCCGCATTCTCGTCGAGCGCGCGGTGCACGACGAGTTCGTGGACAGGCTGGCGGGGCTGGCCGCGAAGGCGACCGTGGGCGACCCGATGGCGCCCACCACGCGGCTGGGCGCGATCGTGAGCGGCGAGCAGCTCGACCGGATCATGGGGTACGTCGAGGCCGGCAGGCAGGGCGGCGCGAACCTGGTGGCCGGGGGCGAGCGCGTGCAGGTCGACGGGCGCGGCCACTTCGTGACGGCGACCGTGTTCAGCGACGTCGACCCCGCCATGGCGATCGCCCGCGAGGAGATCTTCGGCCCGGTCGCCGCGGTGATTCCCTTCGACGACGCTGAAGACGCCGTCGCCAAGGCCAACGACTCGCTGTACGGGCTCGCCGCCGGCGTGTGGACCCGCGACATCGGCAAGGCGCACCGGCTGGCGGCCGAAATCGAGGCGGGGACCGTGTGGGTGAACACCTACAACCAGTACGCGCCCGGATCGCCCTTCGGCGGCTACAAGGAGAGCGGCTTCGGCAGGGATCTGGGCTTCCACTCGGCGCTCGAGAAGTACACGCACCTCAAGAGCGTCTGGGTGGCGCTGGACAGATAGCCCGCCCCTCCGCCATGCGTGAAGCCTGGATCGTCGACGCGGTTCGCACCCCGATTGGCCGCCACGGCGGCGCCCTCGCGCCGGTCCGGCCCGACGACCTGGCCGCGCTGACCATCCGCGCGCTCCTCGACCGCAACCCGCTGCCCGCCGACCGTCTCGACGACGTGATCTTCGGGTGCACCAACCAGGCCGGCGAGGACAACCGCAACGTGGCGCGCATGGCGCTGCTCCGGGCCGGCCTCCCCGTCGAGGTCCCGGGCCAGACGGTCAACCGGCTCTGCGGCTCGGGGCTGCAGGCGGTGGCCAGCGCGGCCCAGGCGATCCGCGCGGGCGAGGGCGACGCCTTCGTCGCGGGCGGCGTCGAGTCGATGAGCCGCGCGCCCCTCGTGATGCTGAAGAGCGAGCGGGGCTACGCGCGCGGCGTGCCCGACGTGGCCGACACCGTGCTCGGATGGCGGTTCGCGAACCCCCAGCTGCCGCCCGAGTGGACGATCGGGCTGGGGAGCACGGCCGAGGTCGTGGCGCGCGAGTGCGGCGTGACGCGCGAGGAGCAGGACGCCTTCGCCGCGGAGAGCCAGCTGAGGGCCGCCGCCGCGATCGGGGCCGGGCGCTTCGACGCCGAGATCGTGCCGGTGAGCGTGCCGCGCCGCAAGGGCGAGCCGCTCGTGGTCGACCGCGACGAGCACCCCAGGCCGGGCACCACGGTCGAGGCCCTGGCCCGGCTGCGCCCCGTGTTCGAACGCGGCGGCACCGTCACGGCGGGCAACTCGTCGGGGATCAACGACGGCGCGGCCGCCCTGCTTGTGGTCGAGGGCGCCACGGCGCGCGACCACGGCCTGGAGCCCATGGCGGTGATTCGGGGGACGGCGGTGGCAGGCGTGGCGCCCGACCGCATGGGCCTGGGCCCCGTGCCCGCCACGCGGCGCTGCCTGGCCAGAACCGGAGCGGCGGCCGCCGACCTCGACCTGGTCGAGCTCAACGAGGCCTTCGCGGCGCAGGCGATCCCCTGCATGCGCGAGCTCGGGCTCGACCCCGGGCGCGTCAACGTCAACGGCGGCGCGATCGCGCTCGGCCATCCGGTTGGGTGCTCGGGCGCGCGCATCATGGCCACGCTCGTGCACGAGATGGCGAGACGGGACGCCGCGCTGGGGCTGGCGACGATGTGCATCGGCGTCGGCCAGGGGATCGCGGCCTTGGTGGAGCGGCGATGACGAGGCGGCGGCCGTGCCCGTGACCGGCAAGGTGGCCGACCGAGCGGCAGCCGCGCCCGCGACCGGCAGGGTGGCCGTCGTCGGCGCGGGCACGATGGGCCGCGGGATCGCGCAGGTCGCGGCCATGTGCGGCTCGGAGGCCGTGCTCTGCGATGTGGACGCCGGGCAGCTCGCGCGCGCGCTCGCCGCCATCGAGGCCACGCTCGACAAGGGGGTGCGTCTGGGCAAGGTGGACGCAGCCGCGCGCGACGCCGCGCTTGCGCGCCTCTCGGGGGCGGGCGGGATCGAGGACGCGGTGGCGGGCGCCGGGATGGTGATCGAGGCCGTGCCCGAGGCGATGGCGCTCAAGCGGCGCGTCTTGGCGCGGGTGGAGGCGTGCGCGGACGACGGCGCGATCCTTGCCACGAACACGTCGTCGCTGTCCATCGACGAGATGGGGGCCGGGCTGGCCCGTCCCGAGCGCTTCGTCGGCCTCCACTTCTTCAACCCCGTCCACATCATGGCACTGGTCGAGATCGTGGTGGGGACGCGCACCGCGCCCGCCACCGTCGAGCGCGCCCTGGCCTTCGTGCGCGAGCTCGGCAAGGAGCCGATCGTGGTGGCCGATTCGCCCGGGTTCGCCTCTTCCAGGCTGGGCCTGGCGCTGGGCCTCGAGGCCATTCGCATGGTCGAGGCCGGCGTCGCGTCGCCCGAGGACATCGACAAGGCGATGGTGCTGGGATACCGCCACCCCATGGGCCCCCTGCGCCTGACCGACCTGGTCGGCCTCGACGTGCGCCTGGGCATCGCCCGCCACCTGCACCGGACGCTCGACTCCGAGGCCTTCCGCCCCCCCGCCCTGCTCGAGCGCATGGTGGCCGAGGGCAGGCTCGGCAGGAAGTCGGGCCGCGGGTTCTACGACTGGAGCGACGAACGGTGACCCACAAGACGATCCTGCTCTCGGTCGGCGACGGCATCGCCCAAGTCGCCATCAACCGCCCCTCCAAGCTCAACGCGCTCAACGAGACCGTGCGCACCGAGCTCGCCCAAGCCTTCGACCACCTCGCCGAGCGCGACGACGTCGGGGTCGCGATCCTGCACGGCGCGGGCGACAAGGCCTTCGTGGCCGGCGCCGACGTGGGCGAGTTCGCGGCGCGCACCGCCGAAGAGCAGCGCGAGGTCTACCGCCGCCGCCGCGTGTACGACGCGCTCGCCGAGTTCCCGAAGCCGGTGATCTGCGCCATCCACGGCTTCTGCATCGGGGGCGGCAACGAGCTCGCGCTGGCGTGCGACATCCGGGTCGCCGACGCGACGGCCCGCTTCGGCCAGTTCGAGATCCGCCTGGGCCTCATTCCCGGCGCAGGAGGCACGCAGCGCCTGGCTCGCCTGGTGGGGCCGGGGCAGGCGCTGCGCATCGGCCTTTCGGGCGACCTTGTCGACGCGCACGAGGCGCACCGCATAGGCCTGGTCGAGGTTCTTGTGGAAGAGGGCGAACATCTGGCCGCGGCGCGTCGGCTGGCACGCCGCATGACCCGTTGGAGCGCGGCAAGCCTGCGGCTGGTCAAGAAGGCCGTGCGGGAAGCCTCCGAGCGCCACCTCGCAGATGGCCTCGACGCCGAGAAGGAGCTGTTCCTCGAAGCCTTCGCCTCGCGCGACGGGCGGGAGGGCGTCCAGGCGTTCGTCGAGAAGCGGCCGCCGCGCTTCACGGGGCGCTGACGCCCGCGGGGTCGCCGGGGCGCCAGCCGGGGCGCCGACACCCGCGCGCCCCGCAGCGCCGACGCCCGAGCACTCGCCGGGGGGCCCGCGTCGGCGTACAATCGTAGCCGTCCACACGTCCCGCACCTTGAGAGAGCACCGCCCCATGTCCCTCCGGAGCTGGCAGCGCATCGCCTGGGCCTACTTCATCGCGTTCGCGGCGGCCGTCACCTGGCCGCTCCAGGCGCTGGTGAACACGCCTGAGCCCTTCGTGCTCGGCCTGCCCAGGCAGATGGCGTGGTGCGCGGCCTGGCTGGTGGGCAGCCTGGTGGTGCTGTGGCGGCTCGACTCGGCCCGAAGCCGGGCGGCGCGCCAGTCGGCCCCGGCAGTCGGCGACAGCTGATGGACAGATCCACGCTGATCACCGTCGTAATCTTCGTCTACCTGGCGGTCACCCTGGGGGTCGGGCTGTTCGCGGGGCGCCGCGCCTCGCGCAGCGTTCAGGGCTACGTCGCCGGCGACCGCGACTTCGGCCTGCTGGTCATGTACTTCATCACCGGCGCCACGGTCTTTTCGGCCTTCGCCTTCCTGGGCGGTCCCGGCTGGGCGTACTCGCGCGGCGCGGCGGCGTTCTACATCCTGACATACGGCGTTCTCGGCATGGCGCCCTGGTACGCCATGGGGCCCAGGGCGGCCGCGCTGGGGCGCCGGTTCGGGTTCGTCACGCAGTCGCAGCTGCTGGTGGGGCGCTTTCCGTCCAAGGGGCTGTCGGCCCTGATGGCGCTGCTGACCCTGGCCGCGTTCGTCCCCTACGTGACGATTCAGATGCGCGGCGCGGGGATCGTCGTCGAGGCCGTGACCGACGGCGCCATTCCGCTCTGGGCGGGCGCCGCGGTCGCCTACGGGATCGTCATGCTCTACGTGCTCACCAGCGGCGTGTCGGCCGTCGGCTGGACGAACACCTTCCAGGGCGTGTTCATGGTCGGGATCGCCTGGGCGCTCGGCATCTACCTGCCCAACCGGCTCTACGGCGGGGTGGGCCCGATGTTCGAACGCATCCTCGCCGAGCGCCCCGAGCTTCTCTCGCTGCCGGGCCTCGACGCCGGCGGGGATCCCTGGAGCTGGGGCGCGTACTCGACGGCGATCCTCGCCAGCGCGATCGGGCTCACCATGTGGCCGCACCTCTTCATGAAGGCGTTCACCGCGCGCGACGACGCCACCATTCGCCGCACGGTCATCCTCTTCCCAACCTTCCAGCTCTTTCTCATTCCCGTGTTCCTGATCGGCTTTGCCGGCGTCCTGCTGCCCGAGGGGCCGGAACAGTCGGACTTCATCCTCCCCTTCCTGATTCTGCGCTCGGATCTGCCCGCCCTTGTCGTCGGGCTCTTCTGCGCGGGCGCGCTCTCGGCCTCGATGTCGACCGGCGATGCGCTGCTGCACGGGGCCGCGTCGGTGACCGTGGAGGACGGGGTGCAGCCGTTCGTGAAGCTCTCGGACCGCGCGCAGCGGCGCCTGATGCGCGCGCTCGTGGTCGCGGTCGGCGCGGCGGCCTACTTCTTCGCGCTGAGCGAGGGGTTCTCGCTGGTGGACCTGCTGCTCGCGTCGTACGGGATCATCTGCCAGTTCATGCCAGGGGTGCTGTCGGCCATGTACTGGCGGCGCGCGACGACCGCCGGCGTCGCGGCCGGGCTCGTGGCGGGCTCGGCGGTGTCGGTCTTCTTCTTCCTGATGCCCGAGCTCAAGCCCTTCGGCATGCACGAGGGGATCCTGGGGCTGCTGGTTCATGTCCCGGTGCTGGTGGGGCTGAGCCTGTGCGGCAAGCCCCAGGCCGACGACCACGTGGACGGGTACCTGCGTGTCTGACGACCGCGCCGCCGATCGGGCCGCCGGGCTCGACCGCCTGGACCAGCTTCGCGGGAGCATCGAGGAGTGCGACCGGGAGCTGATCGCGGTCCTGCGCCGGCGTCTGGAGCTGGTGCGCGAAGTCGGCGAGGTGAAGGCCGGCCTGGGCATTCCCGTCACCGACCCCAAGCGCGAGGCGGCGGTCGTGCGCAAGGCCGCCGAGCGGGCGCGCCGGGCCGGTCTGGACGAAGAGCTGATCCGCAGCCTGATCTGGCAGGTCATGTCCTCGGCCCGGGCGCGGCAGCACGGAGCGGGCGCGGACCCGCCGAAGCCAGCCCCGGACGATCGCCCGCGCCCGTAGGCTTGGCCGCGACCGGTCGGCGCCGCTCGCGGGCGAGGCCCACCTCGGCGCGCGATAAGCACCCCCCCGTAGGCTAGGCGCAAAGAGAAAGCCCCCGGCGGGCAGCACACCACCCGCGCGGGGGCCTCGTCTCGCTGGCGAGCCAGGAAGCTCCGTTTCGGCGCCGCCATGTGCGACGGCCGGTTTCCCGTCTCTCTACCCGGCGGCTTCCGCCGCCCGGTCGCCCCAGTCTCCTGAGGCTTCGGCTGCATCCAGCGACCTCGCAGCCGTCGCGGCCTCCGCCGAACCCGGATCCGCGCTCGCCTCGAATTCCGTCTCCGGCATTCTCGGCGCCTCGGGTCCAATCGGTTCCCCGTCGGAGCTTCCCCCTTCGAGGGCCCTCTTTGGAACCCGTCCCGCTTCTTTCAGCGCCGGTCCTTGCGGCCCACCGCCTTCAGTCGCGGACAACAAGCGTAACACCTCTCGCCGCCATCTGCAAGGAAAATCTTCGCCAAATCAAGGGAAATGGTCGAAAAACGGCCAAAAAGCGGCAAAATCCGGCCAATTTCGCCCCCGCAGCACCCCCGTTGGCTCCTCCGTCGCCCCCGTTGGACTCGAAAACGCCCCCGTTGGCTCCCTCCATCGCCCCCGTTGGGTTCGAAAACGCCCCCGTTGGGGCCTCCGTCGCTACGTTTGGCCCGAACACCCCCCCGTTGGGGCCCGCGTCGCCCCGTTGGGCGGATCGAGGGGCCGACCGCCGCCCGAAATCCGGCGGGACGCTGCTTTCGCCTGGCCGGCTGGGCTTCCGCCCGCTAGCTGGCGGGCGGGTAGACCGATACGACCTTGCGTCGCCGGAGGTTCTCGAACTTCACCACGCCGTCGGCGAGGGCGAACAGGGTGTCGTCCCTGCCCCGACCGACGTTGCTGCCCGGGTGCAGCCTGGTGCCGCGCTGCCGGACTAGGATGTTGCCCGCGATCACGCGCTCGCCTCCGAAGCGCTTGACGCCCAAGCGCTGCGGGTTGCTGTCGCGGCCGTTCCGGGACGAGCCTACGCCTTTCTTGTGAGCCATGGGATCTCTCCTGGGACTGCTAGACGTTGATTTCGGCCACGCGCACCACCGTGAACCCCTGGCGATGCCCCTGCTTGCGCCGGTAGCCCTTGCGGCGCTTCCGCTTGAAGACGGTGATCTTGCGCGTGCGGTCGTGGGCAATCACCTCGGCCGTGACGCTGGCGCCCTCGACAAGGGGCTCGCCCACCGACACGTCGTCGCCCTGGGATGCGAGCAGGACGTCTTCGAAGGTGACCGTGGTCCCGGGCTCGGCGTCCAGCGTGGGGATCAGCAGCGTTGCGCCGGGCTCGGCCCGAAACTGCTTCCCGCCGGTCCTGATAACCGCGAACATGATGGTTCCGCCATGGAATGTGTGGTGGGTTCCGCCCTGCGGGCGGCGTGCTGCACAGCAGTTAAAGGTAGCGAAGCTCCAAGCAGGATCAAGCGCGGGCGTGCGTCCGCGCGGAAAACGGCGAAGCGCGCGGGCTCGCTGGAGGGGCGGGCGCCGCCGGGCCGCCCGCCCCGCCCTGCTACCAGACCAGGTGGAACTCGCTCTGGCGGCGGAACACCCAGTGCCGCTCGCCGGCGGTGTCCAGGTACGCCTCCTCTTCCTGGCGACAGCTGGCCGGCTTGCCGTCCCACTCCGGAATCGGCGTCGTGGCCTGGAGCTCGATCGAGTGCCAGGTCGACGGCAGCAGGATCGCGTCGCCCCGCACCGGCACGCCCTCCTGTCCGTCCCAGCGTCCGATCAGCGGGCCCGCGCCGTGGCCGTGGTCGCCGATGGGGTGCGTGTAGACGGTCCCGTCGATGCCTTCGGCGCGCATCTGCGCAAGCGTGTTCGCCAGGATGACGTTGCCGCTCAGCCCCGGCTCCATGTGCTCGAGCAGAATGTCCTGCAGGCGGTTCGAGTTGGCGAGACACTGCTTGAGTCCCGCGGGCGCGCCGGTCTCCCCTTCGCGCAGCACGTAGCCCAGGTGCTGGGTGTCGGTGTGCAGGTTGAGCGCGACCACGCCGAAGTCGGTCCACAGCAGGTCGCCCGGCTGAATGACCACCGGGCCCGACGACGGGACCGCGCCCGCGCGCTGCACGTCGACGTTGGCCTGGAACCAGACCGTGTAGCCCAGGTCGCGGACGCGCTGGCGCATCCACCATTCTACGTCTTCGATGGTCGTCTCGCCGGGCGTGATCACCGCGTTCGAGAAGGCCTGGGAGATCACGGCGTGCACGGTCTCCTGGATCTTGCGGTAGCGGGGCATCATCTCGGGCAGTCGCAGCGCGATGTAGTTCATCGCCAGGCGCGGTTCGCGCTTCACGCGGCCGAGCAGCTCGGGCCCCAGCGCCTCCTCGAGCGCCTCGCGCTCGCCCGCGTGCAGACCGTCCGAGAAGGCCCAGTCGGGATCGATGTTGAGCACGATGTTCTCGGGGTCGCGGTCCTCGACCAGCTCGCGCAGCAGCCGCCACTGCTCGTCGCCGACGAGCTCGGCGGTGGGCTGCGTGGGCGCGGGCCGGGTGGAGCGGTACGCCTCGAAGACGCCGCCCTGGCTCGTGCCGCCCAGCGCCAGCCGCTCGACGGTGCCGTCGTCGCGACGAGTGAAGACGTAGATGGAACGGCGGCGCGCGGCGAACGTCGTGGGCGCGGTGATCGACCAGAAGACGGGGTCCTCGGCGTATTCGCGCATCGACAGGATCCACATGCGCACGTCGTACTCCTCCATCAGCTGCGGCAGGACCCTCCCGATCCGCAGCTCGAGCCACGCTTGCAGCTCGGTGGCCTGTTCCCGCAGCGAAGGCAGCGGCTGGACCCGCGCGGGGACGTGGTCGGGCACGTGGACGGGCGCCTGCGCGCCGAGACCGGTCGCGAGCCCGGCCGAGAGGACCGAGGCGAGGGCGATGGCGCTCAGGCAGCGCGGCGCGTGGCGGCGGTGGCGTGTCATTCGGTGTTCTCCCTTTGTGGTGGAAGCTTCCTGGTCGGTCGCCCGGCCCGCGGGCCCGCGGGCCAGCGTCCGCGGGCCGCTACGCGACCTTGTACTTGGCGGTGACATCGATGCGGGAGCGCCCGGCGAGGAGCCGGAATTCGTCGTGGCGCATGAGCGGATCGTCGCGCAGATCCACGCGCAGCCGCGTCCGCCGGGCCAGCTTGCGCAGGAATCGCGGCTCGGACTCCATGACCTGCAGCGCCACTTCGGGGTGGACGCGCACGAGCAGGTCGGTGTCGTCTCCGGCGGCGGCGGCGCGGTGCACGCACCGCTCGATCTCCCGGATCAGCGTCGGCGCGGTCCAGATGTGGCCCGTGCCGTCGCACGCCGCGCAGGACTCGGTGAGCGCCTGGAGCAGCGAGGGGCGCACGCGCTGGCGCGTCATCTCGATGAGCCCGAGATCCGAGATCTCGAAGGTGCGGGTCCGCGCGCGGTCGCGCCCCAGATGGCTCCTGAGCTCGTGCAGCACCCGGTCCCGGTTGGCCTGGGATTCCATGTCGATGAAGTCGATGACAATGATCCCGCCGATATCCCGCAGGCGCAACTGGGCGGCAATCTCGCGGGCGGCGTCCAGATTGGTCTTGAGTATGGTCTCTTCGGGATCCTTCTTCTTCCCTGTGAACTTGCCCGTGTTGACGTCGATCGAAACGAGCGCCTCGGTGGGCTCGATGATCACGTGGCCCCCCGACGGCAGGTCGACCTTGCGGTGAAACGAGCGCTGGATGGCCTCGTCGATGCCGGCGTGGTCGAAGAGCGGCCTTCTGCCGTCGTAGAAGTGGATGCGGTCGAGGAGCTCGGGGTCGAAGGTGCGCACGTACTGGACGATCTGCTCGTGGACCCTGCGGTTGTCGATCGTGACCGCCTCGAAGCGGTTGGTGAAGAGGTCGCGGATGACCCCCGAAATCAGCTTGGCCTCTTCGTGGATTAGCGTGGGCGGCTGGGCCTTCGCCGCCTTCCGCTTGATCGCGTGCCACCGGTCGCGCAGGTGCCGGTGCTCCTTGACGAGCTTCTCCTGGGTGAGCTCCTCGCCGGCTGTGCGCACGATGACGCCGCCGGGATCGTCCGCGAGCGCCTCCTTCGCCATGGCGCGGAGCCGCGCGCGCTCGCCGCGGTGTTCGATCTTGCGGCTGACCCCGACGTGGCTCGAGTCGGGCATGTAGACGAGGAAGCGGCCCGGGAGGGAGATCTCCATGGTCACCCTCGGGCCCTTCGTGGAAATCGCGTCCTTGGTGACCTTGACCAGGACCTTCTGGCCCTTCTTCAGGACATCCTGGATCGGGGGCCCGTTGCGGCTGCGGCCCCTGGAGCCGTTTCGCCCCGCGTCATCGTCTTCGTCGCGGGCAAGGTCCGAAGCGTGCAGAAAGGCGGCCTTCTCTTCGCCGATGTTGACGAACGCGGCCTGGATGCCCGGCAGGACCGCTTCGACGCGGCCCAGAAAGATGTCGCCGACGTGCCGGCCCTGGTCGGGCCGGTCGAACATGAGCTCGGCGAGCCCTCCGTCCTCCTTCAGCGCCACCCAGGACTCCTCGTCCGAGGCGCTGATCAGTATTTCTCTTCGCAATTGATCTCTCCAATGGTCGACCCCCGCCCTGGCCGCCGAAGGGTCTCCGACGGACGGCGGGCGTGGATCGTCTCACGAGGCTGCCTCCGCAAGGAGGTGCCTTCCGATTACAAGTTTCTGGATTTCGCTGGTTCCCTCGCCGATTTCGCAGGCCTTGGCGTCGCGCATCATCCGCTCGGCGGGATGATCGGAGGTGTACCCTGCGCCTCCGAGGCACTGGACCGCGCGGCGCGCGCTCTTCGCGGCGAGCTCCGAAGCCACCAGCTTGGCCATCGAGGCCTGCTTTCCGTGCGGTCGGCCCTGGTCCTTCAGCCACGCCGCGTGGTAGGTGAGGTGCCTGGCGGCCTCGATCTCGGCGGCCAGGGCGGCGAGGCCGAACCGAATGTCCTGGAAGTCCCAGACCGGGCGGTTGAACTGGCGACGGCGTGTGGTGTAGTCGAGCGCGACGTCGAAGGCGCCCTGCGCGATTCCCAGCGAGAGGGCGGCGATGCCGATCCGGCCCGCGTCGAGCGTCTTCATGAAGTTGGCGAACCCCTCGCCCTCGGGCCCCAGGCGCTGCTGCTCGGGCACCCACGCGTCGTGGAGGAAGAGCTGCCGCGTGTCGGAGGCGCGCCACCCCAGCTTGTCCTCCTTGGCGCCGGCAACGACGCCCTCGGTGTACGGCAGCGACGGCAGGTGTCCCACGCCCGCGCGCTCGGCCTCGGCGAGCTCGGCGGTGGGCTTGCACACGATGAAGCTGCTGATGCCGCGAGCGCCGGCCTGCGCGTCGGTCACCGCCGTCACGACGAAGATCTCGCCCACGCCGCCGTGCGTGATGAAGATCTTGCTGCCAGCGATGCGGTAGCCTCCGTCGGCGCGCACGGCCCGCGTCGAGGTGCCGGAGGCGTCCGAGCCCGCCCCCGGCTCGGTGAGGCCGAAGCCCCCCAGCACCCGTCCCGACGCGAGCGGAGGCACGAAGCGCGCCTTCTGCTCGTCGTCGCCGAAGCTGACGATCGGGGCCATCGCCAGCGTGGTGTGCGCCGAGACGGTGATGGCATGGCTGGCGTCGTGGCGGGCCAGCTCCTCGACGACGAGGATGTAGCTGAGGTAGTCGCGGCCCATTCCCGACAGGTCGCGGGGCGCAGGCACCCCGAACCAGCCCCGCTCGGCCATCGCGCGCACGTTGTCCCACGGAAAGCGGGCGGTCTCGTCGAGCTCCCGGGCGACGGGTGCGATGGCTTCGAGCGCGAATTCGCGAACTTCGCGCTGCAGGTCGATGTGTGGCTGGCGAAGGTAGGGGTACATCCGGAAGGGGCAAGCGTCTGCGGTTGCTCGGGGCCCCCAAAGGGGCGACCGGTTGGGACCGGCGCTTCAGGATCGAGGGGCCCGGCGGCGCTCGCACCAGTCGCACGAGGCGCAGGAGCGCCAGCGCACGGTCTCTCCAAGATAACGCAACAGCGCGATGCGCCGACATCCCCGCCCGCTGCAGTAGCGCTGCATGGCGCGGAGGCGGGCGCGCGCCTGGTCCCGGGCCGCGACGAGCGGGCCCAAGTCGGGCTTGGCGCCGGTCAGGGCGAGGGGCGGGCCCGCGACGGACGGCGGCCCGTCCTCTTCGCCGTCGGGCCAGTCCTCGATCCAGCGCCCGAGATCGGGGGCGAGCGTGACGGCGCCGGAGCGCATGAGCCACTTGAGGTGGGGGACGTGGGCCGATCCGCGGCCCACGATCGCCGAGGTCGGCGCGGGGGTGGCCGAGCGCGCCTGGGAACGAAGCCGCTTGAGGAAGCGGAGCACGTCCCGGGGCGGCGGGTAGGCGCGCTCGAGAAAGGCCTGCGGGACCTGCCAGTCTCCCTTGTCGACGAACCCCAGCGCCATCGACGGTTCGCCGTCGCGCCCTGCCCGGCCCGCCTCCTGGTAGTAGCTCTCCAGCGAGCCGGGAAAGGCGTAGTGGAAGACGGCCCACACGTCGCCCCGGTCGATGCCCATCCCGAAGGCGCAGGTCGCCACCACGACGTTGGACTCGCGCGACATGAAGCGCCGCTGCACCTCCTGCCTCTCGTCCTTGGGCAGCCCGGCGTGGTAGGCGTCGCCGATCACGCCCCGGCTGGCGAGCGCCCGCCGCACGCTGACGACCTGCCGCCGCGTGGGCGCGTACACGATGAGCGCCCGCTCGGCGCATTCGGGAGGCGCCCGGCGGATGAGGCGCACCATGGCGCGAATGCGGTCGGGGCCGGGGCGCTGCCGCGCGACCAGCCACCGGATGTTGGGGCGGTCGAACGACGTGACCACCCGCACCGGGTCGTGCATGCCCAGAACCTGCGCGATGTCGTCCCGCACCGCGGGGGTCGCGGTCGCGGTCACCGCCAGCACCGGGGTGCGGACGATCGAGCGGAGGCTGCGGATGCGGCGGAAGGCCGGCCGGAACTCGTGGCCCCACTCCGAAATGCAGTGCGCCTCGTCGATCGTGACGAGCGACACGCGCGAAGACCCGAGCAGCCGCCTGAGCTTCGCCGACTCGAGCCGCTCGGGCGAGCAGAAGAGCAGGTCGAGCCGCCCCTCGGCAATGGCTCGCTGGCCCGCGTCCTGGGCCTCCCGCGAGTCCTGCGAGGTGAGCGAGGCCGCCCTGAGCCCCAGCCGGCGCGCGCGGTCGACCTGGTCCTGCATGAGCGAGATCAGGGGGCTGACCACGACCACCAGGCCGTCCATCATGAAGGCGGGCAGCTGGTAGCAGAGGGTCTTGCCGCCGCCGGTGGGGAGCACGCCCAGCGTGTCCCGCCCGGCCAGCACCGCCGCGATCAGCCGTTCCTGGCCGGGCCGGAAGCCGTCGAATCCGAACCGCTCGCGCAGAACCGCGCGCGCCTGGCGAGAGTGGGTGGAGCTGCAATCGTCGTTCACCCCCGGAAGAGTACGGAGGCCGGGGGGCGATGGAATGGCTGAATGGGACAGCCTTGGGGGGGGCTGGGGGGGCGGTGGGGTGGCCCGCGGGGGCGGTGGGGGCGGACGCGGGGCGGTGGGGGGGGGCGGTGGGGGCGGTGGGGGGGGGGCCGCGGGGGCGGTGGTCTGCGGCCGGTGGGGCCGGGGCATGGCCCCGCGCCGGCCGCTAGGAGGTGGAGGTGCGCCGGGGGAGGAGCCGGAGCGCCAGGCCGGCGAGCAGCGCGGCGATCCCCGCCCAGACGAGCCAGCGGAGCTCGAAGGCCATTCCGGCGAGCGCCAGAGCGGCGCCCGAGGCGAAGAGGCGCACCTTCCACGCGACGGTGGCCGGGTCCGCTTGGGGGGACTCCCTGGTCGGCCGGAACACGGCGGCTCAGCGCTCCCGGCGCCGTTCCAGGAAGGCCGACACGCCCCGGCGGCACTCGTCGCTCAGGCGGGCGATCGCGTTCACTTCGGCGCCCCGGGCGACGGCGTCCTCCGCGCTCGCGCCGTCCAG
Organism: Longimicrobiales bacterium; assembly: GCA_965221535.1. Lineage (GTDB taxonomy): Bacteria > Gemmatimonadota > Gemmatimonadetes > Longimicrobiales > Gaopeijiaceae > Bin94. The sequence continues at coordinate 2,050,802 of OZ244894.1, forward strand.
CCCGTAGAAGAGCCGCTTGGTGAGCGCCACGGCCATGGGCGGACGCGCGGCGAGCGCGGCCAGGTAGTCGCGCGCCGTGCGCTCGAAGGCGCCGTCGGGGATGACCTGGTTGACCAGGCCGATGCGGGCGGACTCTGCGGCGGTGATGCCGCGTCCCCGCATCATGAGTTCGAAGGCCGTCGACTCGCCGACCTTCCGTTTCAGGAAGCCCATGACCAGGGCCGGCACGAAGCCCAGGTGCACTTCGGGGTAGCCGAAGCTGGCGTCCTCGTGCGCCAGGACCAGATCGCAGGCGGTGGCCAGCCCGCAGCCGCCGCCAAGCGCGCGGCCGCGCACCACAGCCACCACGGGCTGCCGCATCCGGCGGATGCTCACGAGGACCTGGCCGAGCCGCTGCGCGTCGGCGAGCCCGGCCTCGGGGCCCCGGGCCTGCGAGGCCGCGATCTCGTTCAGGTCGGCGCCTGCGGAGAAGTCCGGACCCGCGCCGCACAGCGCGACCACCCGCACGTCGGGATCGTCTCCGACCTGGTCCAGCAGCCGTCCGAGCTCTGCCACCACCGCCGCCGCGAGCGCGTTTCGCTTCTCGGGCCGGTTGAGGACCAGCGTCGCGACGCCGTCCTCGGTGTCCGTGCGCAGCACCGGCCGGGCGCTCACGGCCTGCCCTCGACGAGTGGCGCGGGCACTCGCCCCCTGCCCCGCACGCGCTCCGCCACGTCGTCGGGCACCTCGATCTGCATGCGCAGGAGCGCCGTGCTGAAGACCTTGCCCTGGGCGTCGGTCATGAGCGAAACGGTGCCGCCGCCGTCGAGGGCGCCGTGCAGCAGGAAGTTGAGCGCATGCAGGTTGTCGAGCTCGAACCGCTCCACCGGACCCGCGACCATGTCGCGGAAGTGCTCGCGGACGCGCTCGACCGTGACCTGGTCCCGGAGCAGCGGGTAGTCGCGCGGCTCGTAGGCGATGACGCCCACGTTGGCCGTGTCGCCCTTGTCGCCGGATCGGGCGTGGGCCAGCTCCAGAAGAGGAACCCGGGCCATGCTACCCAGCCGTCGCCCGTGGCGCGGCGCTGCTGCGCGTGCGTCCGTTCATACGTCGACAAAGTCGACCGAAAGGTGCGGTTCGACAACCGTGCGGTCGACGAGCGCGGGCCAGTAGGCCACGATTTCCTGCACCCGCGGCCTGCCGCCCGCGAACCCGGTGACCGACGGCGGGCCGGTCAGCACGAGCGGCGCGATCTCGCGGGTGAACCGCTCCACCGCGGAGCGGTCGGGGCCCCGCACTCCCACGCGCAGCTGGACCTCGGGTAGGTCGCGGGGCGGATCGCCGGCCAGAGACCCGTGGGTGGCGTTCCAGCCCACGAGCTCGACCAGCACCCGGTCGAAGGCGAGGCCTAGGCGATCGAGCCGCGCCCGCAGGATCCGCGCCGCGGCCCGGGCCTTCGCAGCCGCGTCCGGCCAGGCGTACACCAGCGTGCCGACGGCCTTGAAGCCCGCCGCGTGGGCGATCGACACCTTCAGGAACGGCGTCGGCGCGCGTCCAAGGGTCCCGTGCACGCGGATCCGGTCGGCGCCGTCTTCGGCCAGCCGGATCGTTGTGAAGTCGGCGACGACGTCGGGGGTGACGTAGGTCTGCGGGTCGCCCATTTCGTAAAGGATCTGCTCCTTCACGGTCCGCAGAGAGACCGCGCCCCCCGAGCCCGGGTGCTTCGTGACGACGAAGCTGCCGTCGGGCCGGGCCTCGACGATGGGGAAGCCCACCTGGGCCAGATCCGGAACCGTCCACCAGTCGGCGAGGCAGTTGCCGCCGCTCGCCTGCGCGCCGCATTCGTTGATGTGACCCGCCACCACCCCGCTCGCAAGCCGGTCCCAGGCGTCCCACCGCCAGCCGAACTCGTGCGCCATCGGTCCGTAGGTGAGCGCGGTGTCGGTCGACCGGCCCGTGACGACGACCTGCGCGCCGCCTGCCAGCGCTCGCGCGATGGGGCGCGCGCCCAGGTAGACGTTGGCGCTGCGGACGCTGCCGCGCACGGACGCCAGGGGCTCGTCGGTCTCCATGTTGCGCATTTGGTGCCCGGCGGCGATCAGGTCGTCGAGCCGGTCCATGAGGTCGTCGCCGGCGACCACGCCGACCCGCGCGCGCCCTTTCGCGCCGGCGCGGCGTCCGGCCTCGGCCACCGCGCGCGCGCACTCTACCGGGTTCACGCCGCCCGCGTTGGTGACCACGCGGATGCCGCGCCGCACGCACTCCGGGAAGATCCGCTCCATGAGCGGGACGAAGTCGCGGGCGTACCCCGCCGCCGGGTTCCGCGACCGCTGCTTCTGCATGATCGACATGGTGACCTCGGCCAGGTAGTCCAGCGCGAGGTAGTCGATCGGGCCGCCTTCGACCTGGCGCACGGGCGCTTCGAGGTCGTCGCCCCAGAACCCCTGGCCGCTCGCGATGCGGACCGGGGCGGCCCTCGGGGCGGCACTGGCGGTCACGGTCCGCCCCGCCCGACCCCCGGAGGCAGCACGAACGGCCCTATGTGCGGCCCTTCGTTGTTGAGCGACGCCCCGAGCAGCAGGGTGAGCCAGTCGCGCAGCTCCTCGGGGAGGACCACGGCGTCCACGAAGCCGCGCGCCGCGGCGAAGGTGGCGTCGAGCTGGCTGTCGTACTCGGCGCGCACCGCGTCCATCTCGGCGCGGAGGGCCTCGTCGGGCTCACGGCCCTCGGCCTCGAGCCGCTCCAGCCGGCGCCCGAACAGGGCCGTCACGGCGCTCTCGCCCTCCATGACGCCCATGCGGCCGGTTGGCAGCGTGAGGATGAAGTCGGGATCGAAGCCCTGCCCGGCCATCGCGTAGTAGCCGGCGCCCGAGGCGTGGTTCAGCGTGACCACGAGCTTGGGGACCACCGCCGTCGCCATCGCCTCGACGAAGCGCGCGCCGGCGCGGATGATGCCGCGGTGCTCCGCGTCTGGCCCGACCATGAAGCCCGAGACGTCCTGGACGAAGACGATCGGCGTGCCCTGGCGGCTCATGGCATCGATGAAGTAGGCGGCCTTTTCCGCCGACTCGGTGTAGATGATCCCGCCGAATCGGGGCGGCCCCACGCGCGAGTCCTTCACCACGCTCCGCCTGTTGGCGATCACTCCGACGCCAGTGCCCGAGATCGAGCCGGTGGCGCAGATGAGCTCGGCCGCGTGGTCGGCCTGAAACTCGATCAGTCCACCTCCGTCCATGAAGGTTTCCAGAACGGCCCCCATGTCGTAGGGGCGTCGATGATCGCTGGGGATCAGGTCGTACAGGTCGGTGGCGGGCCGGGTGGGCGGATCGAAGCTCGGTTCGGGGCTGGGCCGCGCGTGCCGGGGGAGGTCTGCGACCAGCGCCCGCAGCCTCTCGATGCAGTCCTCGTCGCTGGCGGCAAGGTAGTGGGCGACGCCGCTGACGCCGGTGTGGACGGCCGCGCCCCCCAGCGACTCGCGGGCGACCGTCTGGCCGGTGGCCCCCTTGACGAGGTTCGGGCCTCCCAGACCCATGAAGCTGGTGCCCTCGACCATGAGGATCACGTCGGAGAGCGCCGGCAGGTACGCTCCGCCCGCAATGCAGGGGCCCATGACTGCGGCGAGCTGGGGGATGCGCAGATAGCGGCGCATGATCGAGTTGTACTGGAAGATGCGCGCCGCGCCGTACTGGCCCGGAAAGACGCCGCCCTGGTACGGCAGGTTGACGCCCGCCGAGTCGACCAGGTAGATGATGGGGATGCGGCAGCGCATCGCGATCTCCTGGGCGCGGAGGATCTTGGTGATCGTCTCGGGCCACCAGGACCCCGCCTTGACGGTCGCGTCGTTCGCTACGACCACCACCTCGCGGCCCTCGACCACCCCGACGCCGGTGACCACCCCTGCGGCCGGCGCCTTGCCGTCGTAGCGGTCGTGCGCCATCAGCAGCCCGACCTCGGCCCAGGCGGTGTCGGGGTCGAGCAGATGCTGCAGCCGGTCGCGCGCGGTGAGCTTGCCGCGGTCGCGATGCCGCTCGATTCTGGCGGCGCCGCCCCCGAGCAGCAGCCGCTCCCGCAGTTCGACCAGCTCGCGGGCGAGCTCGCCCATGCGGCCGGGGCGCGCGGAGGCGGGGGCTAGTACGGGTCCTCCCGGTTGGCGAACCACTCCCCGATGTAGGACACGGCTTCGCCGGTGGTGGTGCCGGGACCGAAGATGCGGCCCACGCCCAGCTTCGCGAGCGCGTCGGCGTCCTCGCGGGGTATGATGCCGCCTCCGGTGAGCAGGATGTGCTGCAGCCCCTGGGCGTCGAGGAGCTCGCGGACGCGGGGGAAGAGGGTCATGTGGGCGCCGGAAAGGACGGACATGGCCACCACGTCGACGTCTTCCTGGACGGCTGCCGCGACGACCATCTCGGGCGTCTGGTGCAGGCCCGTGTAGATGACCTCGAATCCCGCGTCGCGAAAGGCCGCGGCGATGATCTTGGCGCCCCGGTCATGCCCGTCAAGCCCGGGCTTGGCCACCAGCACGCGAATCTTCCTGTCGGACTCGGGCATGTCCAAAGATAATCGTCAGCCGGACGCCTCGGAACCGGGAGTCGCGGGCCGGGAGGCGGGCGCGGGGGCTGCCGCGCGTTCGCCGGCGATCCGTCCGTCGAAGAGGTGCACGGTTCGCTTCGCCAGGTGGGCGTAGCGCGGGTCGTGGGTGACCATGCATATGGTGGCGCCCCGCGCGTGCAGCTCCAGGAGCAGATCCATCACCGCGCGGCCGTTCTCGGAGTCGAGGTTGCCGGTCGGCTCGTCGGCCAGCAGGATGAGCGGGTCGCCCACCATTGCGCGGGCCACGGCCACCCTCTGCTGCTGGCCGCCCGAGAGCTGCGATGGGAAGTGGCTGTGGCGGTCGGCCATTCCCACCCGCTCGAGCGCCGCGCGCACGCGTTCCCGGCGCACCCGGCGCGGGGTCTCGCGGTAGGTGAGCGGCAGCTCGACGTTGTCGAAGACGGTGAGGTCGCCGATCAGGTTGAAGGTCTGGAAGACGAAGCCGATGGACCGGTTGCGGATGTTCGCTCTGGCGCGCGCGGAGAGCGCGGCGACGGGCTGGCCGTCGAGCAGATACTCGCCTTCGGTGGGCGAGTCCAGAAGCCCCAGGATGGAGAGCAGCGTGGTCTTGCCGCAGCCCGAGGGGCCGGCGATCGACACGAAGTCGCCGCGCTCGACGGCCAGGGAGATGCCGGAAAGGGCCCGGGTCTCGACCTCGTCGGTGCGGAACACCTTGCCGACATTGTTGAGGCGTATCAGGGATCTGTCCATATTCCTGCGACGGTCGTTCGAGTGATCCAGCGCCGTCAATCTAGCGGAATCGCCACCTCCAGCGACCTGGGTTCGATCTTTTGAAGCAGCCCGAAGCCTCACTCCTAGCGCGGTACGCGCAGGCGGTCGACCCGAAGCGCATTCGCCGCAACGTCCCCCTGGCGCCGCTGACCACCTTTCGGATCGGCGGCGCGGCGGACCTGTTCTACCGCGCGCGCACCGCAGACGAGCTGTGCCGCGCCCTGGGGGTCGCGCGCGAGATGGGCGTGCCGAGCTTCGTGCTGGGCCGGGGGGCCAACATTCTGGTGGGAGACCGCGGGTTCCGGGGCGTGGTCGTCCGGTGCGACATCGCGACGCTGGAGTTCCTGCCCGGCGGGCGGGTGGTGGCCGGGGCGGGGCTCGACACCTTTCCCGACCTGATCAACGCAACGGTGGCGCGCGGCCTGGGGGGACTGCACCACTTCGTCGGCATTCCGAGCACGGTCGGAGGCGCGGTGTGGCAGAACCTGCACTTCCTCGCCCCCGCCCCGGCCCGCGAGCGCACCATGTTCTGGGAGGAGTTCATGGAGGGGGCGACCATCCTGACTCCCGGCGGCGAAGTCCGGCGCGAAGGCGTCGACTACTTCCGGTTCGGCTACGACTACAGCGTCATTCACGACACGGGCGACGTGGTTTTGGACGTGTCGCTCAAGCTGGTCCCCACCGAGGTTCCGGAGCTCCGCAGGGTGATGCGCGAGAATCTGGAGTGGCGCGACGAGCGCCATCCGGACCTGTGGCTCTACCCCTGCGCCGGATCCATCTTCAAGAAGATCGAGGGAATCGGGGCGGGCCGTCTGATCGACGAGTGCGGGCTGAAGGGGCATGTGCGCGGGGCGGCGCAGATCTTCCACAAGCACGCCAACATCATTGTCAATCTTGGCGGCGCGACCGCTGCCGAGGTGGTGGCCCTGATCGAGCTGTCGCGCGAGACGGTGGCCCGCGAGACGGGACACGAGCTGGAGACCGAAATCGAGTTCGTGGGCGAATTCTGAGGCGGTTCGGGGGCGGCTCAGGGGCCGCGGGCGCCGGGGGAGCCGGCTCTGGGGCGACGGCGGAGGAAAGTTCAGAAGCGACGGCGCGGACCGGTCAACCCGCACCGGTGGGCGCGAACCGCGTCAGCGGGCGACGGAAGCGCTGCCACATCCGGCGCAGGAGCAGCACGGCCACCGCCCCCAGCCCCGCAGCGAGGCCCCACCACAGCCCCACCGGCCCGGCGCCCTTGGCGAAGCCGAACCAGAGGCTGATCGGCAGGCCGAAGAGCCAGAACCCCAGCACATTGTAGATCATGGGGCGGAAGGTGTCGGCCACGCCCCGCAGCGCGCCCGCGCACACCACCTGCAGGCCGTCGCAGAGCTGGAACATGCCGGCCACCGGGATGAGAACCGCGGCCACGGCGGCGATCTCGGCCTCGGTGGTGAACAGCGCCGAGAGCTCGTCCGGCAGCGCAAGGAAGACGGCGGCGGTCACCGCCATGACCATGCAGCACACGATGACCGCGCCGCCGCCCGACCGCCTGGCCCTGTTCGGCCTGCCCTGCCCGACCGCCCTGCCGACCAGCACCGCCGCCGCCTGCGAGATCCCCACCGGGATCATGAACGCGAATGCGGCCAGGTTGACCGCGATCTGGTGCCCCGCCATCGCCGTCGCCCCGAGCCACCCCATGGCGATGCCGATCGCTCCGAAGGCGCCGAACTCGAGGAACAGGTGGAACCCGATCGGCGCGCCCAGGCGAATCATCCGCCAGAGCGGCGCCTTCAGCAGCGCCCGGGGGTGCAGTCGCCGCAGGTACGGGCCGAGCTGGGGCAGGGTCAGCGCCAGCAGGCACAGCCACATGAACCAGCGGGAGATGGCGGTGGCCCACCCGGATCCCACCGCGCCGAGCGCCGGCGAGCCCAGGTTGCCGAAGACGAGCACCCAGTTCGCGAAGACGTTGAGCACGTTGGCCAGCACGATGGTCCACACGATCGGCGCCACGCGCCCGAGCGCCTGCAGCACCTGGCGGAAGACGATGAACCCGTAGAACGGCCACATCCCCGCAATGAGCGAGCGGGCGTACCCGGCGGCCACGGGAACCACCTCGCCCGGCTGCTGCAGAAGCGCGAACACCGGGCCGGCCAGCGCCATCGGCACCGTGGTCGCCACGGCGAGCGCGAGGCTGAGCACGAGGCCGCGCTGGATCGACGCCTCGATCTGGTCGTGATCCTGAGCGCCGAAGGCCTGCGCCACGAGCGGATCGAGCGCGAAGAGCAGCCCCATCCCGAACACCGAAACGCCGAAGAAGTAGAGATTGCCGAGCGTGACCGCCGCCAGCTCGATGGCGTCGACGCGGCCCACCATGGCGGTGTCCACCAGACCCTGCGACACCAGCCCCATCTGCACCACCGCGACCGGCAGCGCCAGCCGGACAAGATCGCGCAGCTCGGATCCCGAGGGTCGGAACGCGGCCAGCGGCGGAGGATTCACGGCAGTGCCAAGGCGTCGAGCGCCGCTCCCGGCGCGGGACATTCAGCCCTGAATGCCCGTGGACAGGGGTCCCTTCCGGGGCAGCGTGATTGCGAACTCGGTGTACTCGCCCGGCGCTGTGCTCACTTCGAACCTGCCCCCGTGCTCCTGCACGATCTCGTGCGAGATCGACAGCCCGAGCCCGGTGCCGCCCGTGCCCGCCTTCGTGGTGAAGAACGGGTCGAAGATCTTTCCGACGATCTCGTCGGGGATGCCGGTGCCGTTGTCGTGCACGAACACGCTGACGTGGTCGTCCGCCCCCTTGGTACGAACCGTAACGGTCGGAAAGTACTCCTCGTCGCCCGCCTTCTGCCGGCGGGCATGCGTGGCGTGACAGGCGTTGGTGATCACGTTGAGGAAGACGCGGCTGAGGTCGCGCGCGATCCCCTCGACCTCGCCCGCGGCCGAGTCGAACTCCTTGACCATGTCGACGTTGAACGTCGCGTCGGACCCCCGCATCCCGTGGTAGGCCAGCTTGGCGTATTCGTCCAGCATGAGGTTCATGTCCACCGATTCGACGTCCCCGGCCTCTTCGCGGGAGTGCGCCAGCATGCCCTCGACGATGCGGTTGGCACGCTCGCCGTGTTCGTTGACCTTCTTCACGTTGGTGTCGAGGTCGCCCAGAATCTCGTCCAGGTAGTCGCGGTCGATCTCTTCGGCGCCGTCGGCTCCGTTTTCGATCTCTTCGCGCAGCTCCTCGATGAGCTCGGTCGAAAGCGCCGCGAAGTTGTTGACGAAGTTGAGCGGGTTCCGGATCTCGTGGGCGATACCCGCAGTGAGCGCGCCGAGCGAGGCCAGCTTCTCCTGCTTGACGACCTGCTGCTGGGTCCGGCGCAGGTTGGCCAGCGTGTCTTCGAGCTTGTCGTTCTTGGCCTGCACCTCGGCCGCGAGCTTCTCGACCAGATTGAGCCGCTGCACCTCCACCGCGTGCTGGCGGAAGACCTCGAGCGCGCCGGCCATGTCGGTCACTTCGTCGTTGCCCTCGATCTCGACCTGCACCTCGAGGTCGCCCTTCGACATGCGCCGCGTGGCCCGCGACAGGCTGCCGATCCTGACCACGAGGCGCTCGCCGAAGAACTTCCAGCCGAAGACGGCCAGGGCGACGGTGAAGCAGGTGACCACGAGCATGAACCAGAAGCCGAGGGCGACCATGGTGCTCGAACGGCCGGCCGCGTCGCGGGCGGCGCGCTCGGCGTCGTCCACCAGACCCTCGACCTCGGCTCCGAGCTGGACCGTCGTCTCCCGGCTGCGGGCCACGAGCTCGTCCGCCCGGGCCAGCTCCTCGAGCTCTCCGGTGCGCGTTGCCAGCACCCCTTCGCCCGACGAGTAGATGTCCCGAAGCCGGTCCACGTCGGTCTGCAGCCGCGCCCTGGGTCCGGCGCGGATGTCGTCGAGCGCGCCCACCACGTCGCTCAGCGCGGTCTCGACCCGCTCGTCGGTCGCCCTCAGCACCTCGAGGTCGCTTTCCGCGATCGCCTGCGCGATCAGGGCGGTGGTTTCGTTCTGGTAGGCCTTGAAGTTGAGCAGCCCGCCGTAGTGTCTCAGCTCCAGATCGGTCCGCCGCTGGCTGGGCGGCGCCGCTGTCCCTGCCAGCTCCCGAAAGCCGGTGTACATGAAGAACTGCTGGTCGTCGAGTTCCTGCTCGACCTGCTGCTGAAGCGCCAGGCTCACGTCGGCCAGCTCCACGTCGAGCTCCCGCAACCGGGCCTGATGGGCCATGCGCCGCTGCACGGATTCGTGGATCAGCTCGACGATCTCGATCAGGCCGTCGAGCGTCGCCACGCTCGCGCCGGCGCCCCCCTGGGTCTCTTCGCCGATTCCTGCGCCCGTCAGGGCGGAAGCCGCCGCCCGCAGGTCGTTTTCGGTGCGCCGGACGTCGAGCATGACCGAGTCGAGGGCGACCAGGTCGGTCGCCGCCACGAGACGGGGCGTCGCGCGCATGAGCTCGGCGCTCTGCTGAGCCACGTCGAACGCCCCCACGAGCGCCGGCATGTGCTGCTCCGTGACCTCGGACTGGCGGGCGCTGATGATGCGCATGAGACCCAGCGCAATGACGATGGCCCCGAGCGTGAGCAGCACTCCGCCGCCCAGCCCCACCACAATCTGCGTGCCGATGCCCAGGCGTCCGCCGGTCCACTTGCGGACCTTGGCGGCCGCCCGGTCGGGCAGCGCGCCCAGCAGCCAGGCGAAGGCCGCGTGCAGGCGGTGATCGAGGGTCCTCGTGGTGCCCTTCATCGCGTCAGGCGTGTCACGGGAACGAACCTCCCGTCGCGTATGACGGTCAGGAACACCGCGTCCGACCCCTGGTTGTCCCCGGGGCCGTACTCGACGACGAAGCCTCCGAGATCGATCGGGTCGGACTGCTCCAGCGTCGTCAGGAAGGACTCGCGCGTCGGGGGCGCCCCGCCGGGATCCGCAGACCGGCGCAGGCCTTCCACCACCAGCCTGCCGGCCAGGTATCCCTCGAGCGAAACAAAGCCCGGCTGCGCCGACGGCTCGATCTCGCGCAGGGCCTCCTGGTATCGGGCCACCACCGGGATCCGCGTGTCGCGCGGAAACGGGACGACCTGCGTGACCACCACCCCGTCGCCGCTCCCCCTGAGCGCGTTGAGAAGCGCGTTGCTCCCGACGAAGGAGATGTTCACGAACACGGCCCGCATGCCGATCTTGCGCGCCCACAGCGTGAACTCGGCGGCGGCGCCGTACGCCCCGATGATGATGACCGCCTGGGGCCTGCTGCGGTTCAGGTCGAGCAGGGCGCGCTTGACCGCGACCGTGTTTCGCACGTAGCTGCCTTCGCCGACCAGGGCCATGTCGCGCCGGTCCAGCGCGCGGCGCACCCCCGTCAGGCCCGCGAAGCCGTAGCTGTCGTCCTGGTATAGAATCGCGATGCGGCGGAAGCCGAGGTCGGTGGTGAGCCGTTCCACCATCTCCTCGGTCTCCTGGTAGTACGAGGCGCGCAGGTTCACCACGTGCCGCTGGTCGTCGCCCCGGAGCAGCTCGGCGCCGGTGAACGCCCCGATGTAGGGAATCTCCGCCGCGCTGGCGATCGGCTCGGCCACGCGCGAGGTGGGGGTTCCGACCGCCCCGATCAGACCGAACACCCCGTGCGCGATCAGCTCTCTCGTGTTGGCGACGGCCGCCTCGGCCTCGTAGAGGTCGTCCCGCGCGAGGAGGCGCAGCGCGCGACCGTGGATTCCGCCGTTGCGGTTGGCCTCCTCGAACGCGGCGCGAACGCCGAGGTTCATGTTCTCGCCAAGCTCGCGCGCATTGCCGCTGAGGGCCGCCGACTGGCCGAAGACGATCGAGTCGGGGAAGACGCCGCTGCCGCCCGAGGCGCTCTGGGCCCCGGCTTGCGGCACGTGCACGGCGGCGAGAAGCGCCAGCGCGGCGACCCAAGCGTGGCGGCCGTGCACGGATGCCGGCCGCGCGGCCCCGCAATTCCGGACGTGGGCCCAGGCGTGGCGGGCGCGCGCCATCAGGCGTCCCGCTCCGCGTAGCGCAGGCAGAGGCAGGTGATGTCGTCGGACTGGTCGGCATCGCCGGCGTGTTCCCGCACCGCCGCGACGACCCGGTCGCTGAACGACGCCGCGTCGCAGCCCGCCGCCTCCGAGAGAACCGCGGCCAGCGCGTCGTCGCCGAACTCCTCGCCGGCTTCGTTCATCGCCTCGGTGATGCCGTCGGTGTAGAAGAAGATCGCGTCGCCCGGCTCGAGGTCCAGGGTGCCTCCTGGAAAGTCGAAGCCGGGCAGCACGGCCAGCACCACGCCGGCCTCGCAGTCGATCTGGCGCACGTCGCCGTTCCGCCGCACCACATAGGGAAGGTTGTGTCCGCCGTTCGCGAACTTCAGCCGCCCCGACTCCGGGTCGAAGCTGGCGTAGAAGACGGTCACGAACATCGACTCCTCGTTCGACTCGACCAGAAGCTGGTTGACTTCGGCGAGGGCCTTGGCCGGATCGGGCTCGCCGATCGCGGTCCCCTTCATGAGCGTGCGGCTGACCATCATGAAGAGCGCCGCCGGGACGCCCTTCCCCGAGACGTCGGCCATGACGATGCCCGTGCGCCCGTCTTCGAGGCCGAAGAAGTCGTAGAAGTCTCCGCCCACCTCGAGCGCCGGGGTCATCGCGGCGTGGATTTCGTACCGCGCGTCGGTCGGGAAGTCGGTGGGCAGGATGGACTCCTGCATGCGGGCGGCCACGCCCAGCTCGCGCCGAATGGCCACGAGCTCGTCGCGCGACCGAAGCGCCTCGCGCATGACTTCGAGGTGCGCCAGGGTCTTGGCGATCGTCGCCTCGAGGTCCTGGAAGTCGATCGGCTTGGTGATGAAGTCGAACGCGCCCCGGTTCATCGCGGTGCGAATGTTCTTCATGTCGCCGTAGGCGGTCACGATCACCGCGCGCAGGTCGCGGTTGAGCTCGTTCAGCTGGTTCAGAAGGGTGAGTCCGTCCATCTGCGGCATGTTGATGTCGGACAGAACCATGTCGACGTCGGCGTGCGCTTCGAGCTGCTTGAGCGCCTCGACCCCGTTCTGGGCGAAGACGAGCGTCAGGACTCCCTTGCGGATCTGCCTGCGGAACTTCTGCCTGAGCAACAGTTCGAGATCGGGCTCGTCGTCGACCACCAGAATCTTTGCCACTGTCGGGCCACTCCTCGTTTTTGACCGCCGTCCGGGGGGCCCCGGGCGCCGTAGAGGCGTCGGTCCCGGAAGCGTGGAAAACACTATCCGCTGCATCCGCTGCAACCAACCGGTAGTAGTGTAATCGCCGCATCCCCTTGTCGCCACAAGGGGCCGGAGCGCTCTGTTCGGTCGCGTGGGGCGCGGGTTCTGGACTTCCGCGCGGCGCGCCAGTACCTTAATCGGCGATTGATGCAAGGAGGAGGGCAGCGCCCGGCGGGCTCCCCCCTGGAGGAGGAACAAGGTGGAGGCCAGAAGTGAACTACACCTCACGCTGGACAAGGACGAGCCCCGACGGGTCGCGGAGGCGTTCGAAGGAATGGCCGTGGAGCACGGCGTTCCCATGGACGTCGCGTTCAAGTTCCAGCTGGCCCTCGACGAGCTTCTGACCAACGTGGTGGCCTACGCCTTCGACGAGCCCTCCGACCCGGTGATCACCGTGGTCCTGCACCTCACGGACTCTGGAATCCAAGCTGTGATCAAGGACAACGGTCGACCCTTCAACCCACTGCGGGACGCGCCCGCGCCCGAGTTGGACCTTTCCGCCGAAGACCGCGCCGTCGGTGGTCTCGGAATACACCTCACCAAGGCGTTCGTCGAGACGCTCGACTATGAGCGGAAGGACGGATGGAATCGCCTTAGCCTCGTGCAGCCCCTGTCGGCGCACCCGGAGGAACATGCATGAACGTGGAAACCAGCGTCTCTGGCACCACCGCGGTCGCGACCGTCAGCGGCCGCGTCGACTCCGCCAACGCGAAGGACTTTGATCAGGCCCTGCGCGCGATCATAGACCAGGGCGTGAGCGGACTGGTGGTCGACTGCGGCGGACTCAAGTACATGAGCTCGGCCGGGCTGCGCGTGCTCCTGATTGCCATTCGAAAGACCAACGCCGCAGGCGGCGGGCTGGCCCTGTGCCGGGTTCCCGACCACATCCGCGAGGTGCTGGAAGTGAGCGGCTTCGTTCGCCTCACCAAGGTCTTCGACACGCCGGAAGACGCGCAGGCCAGCTTTTCCGGCTAGCGGGGCCGGGTCGGCGGACCGCGCACGCCTGAGAAGGGCCGCGCCGCCTAGAAGCTCGAAGGGCCGCGCCGCCTAGAAGCTCGAAGGGCCGCGCCGCCTAGAAGAACGTGAAGGCCTGGATCTTGAAGGACCAGTGGCTCCGGTCGCCCGAGGCGCGGTAGAGATCCAGGTTCGCGGAAATCCCGTTCCTGCCCGCGGCATAGACCATTACGCCGGGGGTGACCACCATGCCGCTCACGGTGTCGGGCGCGTCCGAATCCGTGCTCGCCCAGCTTACCCTGAGCAGCGGCTCCCACGCGGCCAGCGCCGAGCCTTCGGGGAACGGACGATACCACAGGCCCATGACCTGGAATGCCGAAAAGTCGGCGTCGTTCCCCAGCTTCCAGTTTCGGCCCCGCAGGCCGTTGACGAGCAGGTGGGGTCCGTTCCGCCAGGTGCCGACCTGCAGCTCGGCGCCGTACGCGGGCGTGCCCACGGTGGCGCCGTGGGTGTCGAGGGTCTCGTCCATGGCGAGGTAGGCCGAGAGGCGGCTGCGGTCCCCGAAGAACGTCGAGAGTCGCGCCGACACGGACTTTCGGGTGTTCACGTCCTTGCGGCTCAGGCCCTCGCCGTTCGTGATCGTGACGCGATAGCCCAGGCGGCGGTCCGCAAAGCGACCGGTTATGAGCAGGCCGGGCTCGTAGGCGTCGAGGCCGAGCGAGCCCGTGAACTGACCGAACGAACACACGCCGCCGACTCCGGGGCAGTGGTCGACCCCCGTCACGCGCCCGTCCCGTTCGATCAGCGGCAGGTCGGAGTTGGCGGCAAGCCAGAAGTACGACATCGCCTTCTTGAACTGGCCGATCTGCACCTGGAAGGCCTCGGACGGCGTGAGCTGAAGGTACGCCTCCAGAACCGATGAGCCCTGCGCGTTGAACTGAACCCTGCCGCCGACCAGGTCGTTGAGCGTGCCGTCGATGGTGACCCACGCCCTGCGAATGAAGAACGTGGCGGGCACGTCCTCTTCGCCCGAAGCCTCGTACTGGACCTGCACCCTGGCGCCCAGAACCACGCTCGATCCGGCGCGCGCACGGAACTCCTGCGCCCTCGCGGGAGCGGCCGCCGCGGCCAGGCCCGCCAGCAGCGCCAGCAGTGTCAGCAGTGCCGTTGCCATCGCACGTGTCTTCATTTTGGTTGCTCCTTCCCCGACGGTGGTCGCCTCTGGGCCGTGCTGGGAACGCTGCCAACAGAAGGACGCAGCTCGGCTGCGGTCAAGACCCTGGGACCCCGAGACCTGCTCCCACCACACACGCGAGAACGCTCCAGCCGCCAACCAGCCCGCACCCGTCGACGGCTGTGCCCGGGAACCTCCGGCGGCCTTGCGTGGCCGCCCCGGGATTCCCATTGTGCCTGTGCAACACTTGTCGGCAAGCAAAGTTCCCTGGGGGATCCGACGCCGCGCGCGGGGCGCCTCGGGTCCGTCGCCTCACTCCGTCGCCGCGCCCATGGAGCAGCCATGAATCGCAGCAAGCCTTCAGCACCCCGCGCGCGCGGGGCCGTCCGACGCGGCCGCCGCGGCCGCACCGTCGGAGCCCTCGCCGCGGGCGCCACCCTGGCGCTTTGGCCGGAAGCGGCCGCCGCACAGGCGGTCGGGTCGGAGGCCGCGTTCATCTTCAACACCTTCGCGTTCCTGATCTGGGGCGCGCTGGTCATGTGGATGTGCGCGGGATTCACCATGCTGGAATCGGGTTCGGTGCGGTCCAAGAACGCGTCGGTGATCTGCCTCAAGAACATCGGCCTGTACGCCATCGCGGGACTCACGTTCTACGTCTTCGGCTTCAGCCTGATGTACGCCGACGTCGACGGAGGCTTCATCGGGGCGCTGAACCTCTTCCACGGATCCTCTGCGGACGAGCTGGCGCTGCTGGCCGGCGACGCGGGAGCGAACTCGGCGGTGATCGAGAACGGGCACGCGGTCACTTCCAACTGGTTCTTCCAGATGGTGTTCGTCGCGACCACCGCGTCGATCGTTTCCGGCGCCCTTGCCGAGAGGGTCAACCTGTGGGCCTTCTTCGCGTTCACGGCGGTTCTGACGGGCATCATCTACCCGATCGTGGGCGCGTGGACGTGGGGCGGCGGCTGGCTCGGAGAGCTGGGCTTCACGGACTTCGCGGGCTCGGCCATCGTCCACTCGACCGGAGGCTGGGCCGCGCTGGCAGGCGCAATCGTGGTCGGCCCCAGGTGGGGCAAGTTCCGCAAGGACGGCACGGTGAAGCTCACGCCCCCGTCCAACATTCCCGCCGTCACGCTCGGCGTCTTCATTCTCTGGCTGGGCTGGTTCGGCTTCAACGGCGGCTCTCAGCTGGCCCTTGGCAGCGCCGCCGACGCCGTGGGCATGAGCAACGTGATCGTCAACACGAACCTCGCCGCGGCGGCCGGCGTGGTGACCGCCATCTTCGTTTCGAAGCCGATTCTGGGACGCACGGACCTCTTCGCCGGCCTGAACGGCGCCATCGCCGGGCTCGTCGCCATCACCGCCGGCCCGAATCTGGACGACGGCAGGTGGGCGATCCTGATCGGCGCGGTCGGGGCGCTGCTCTGCACCATGGGGCTGCGCTTCCTGGAGCGGCGCAGGATCGACGACGTGGTCGGGGCGGTTCCGGCCCACCTCTTCGCCGGCGTCTGGGGGACCCTGGCCGCCAGCATCGCCGCGGGCGCCAGCTTCGTCACCCAGCTGGTCGGCGTGGCCGCCATCGGCGCCTTCGTCTTCACGGTTTCTTGGGTGCTGTGGATCATCCTCGACAAGACGATCGGCGTTCGCGTGTCCCGCGAGGTCGAGGAGATGGGGCAGGACGCGGCCGAGCTGGGCATCGACGCGTATCCCGAGTTCGTCCACATGGTGGACCAGGACGACAAGCCCGACTACCGCGAGGAATAGCGGCCCGTGGAGCAGGCGGGGTCCGGTCCGTTCGCGGGCTACGAGCTCGACGCGCGGTTCTACGACGAGATCTTCCACGGCGACGGAACGCCGCGGGCAGCCTGCCGGAGGCTCGTGGACTCGCTGTCGCGGGCGTCGGCCGACGAGCTGGCCACCCTGCAGGAGGGCGTGGCCCGCAGGTTCGTCCACGAGGGGATCACCTTCAACGTGCTCGGCGCGACCAGGATGTCGGAGCACATCATCCCCATCGACTGCGTCCCCCGGGTGCTGACCGCAGCGGAGTGGGACCACATCGACCGGGGGCTCAGGCAGCGCCTTGCCGCGATGAACCTGTTCCTGCGGGACATCTACCACGAGGGGAAGTGCCTGCGCGACGGCGTGGTTCCCCACGATCTGGTGCTCGGGTGTCCCCAGTACCGGGTCGAGATGCGCGGGCTGAAGGTGCCCCACGACGTGTACGTGGCCGTGTGCGGGACGGACGTGGTGCGCACCGCCGACGGATTCGCGGTGCTCGAGGACAACCTGCGCGTGCCGTCGGGGGTGTCGTACATGCTCGCTTGCCGGTCGGCGACCAAGCGGGCCTTTCCCCAGCTGTACAGGGCGCAGGGCGTGCGCGAAGTCTCGCGGTACCCGGAGCACCTGTACGCCACGCTCGCGTCGCTGGGGTCGTGGGGGCGGGACCCGCGGGTGGCCGTCCTTACGCCGGGCCACTACAACTCCGCGTACTACGAGCACGCCTTCCTGGCGGGCGAGATGGGCGCCGAGCTGGTGGAGGGGAGGGACCTTGTGGTGCACGACGCCGCCGTGTACGCGCGGACCGCGTCGGGCCTCAAGCGGATCGACGTGATCTACCGGCGGGTCGACGACGACTTTCTGGATCCGGTCGCCTTCCGGTCCGACTCCCTCCTTGGCGTGCCCGGCCTGTTCAACGCCTACCGGACCGGCAACGTGGTGCTCGCCAACGCGCCCGGCACCGGCGTGGGAGACGACAAGGCGGTGTACTCGTACGTGCCGCGCATCATTCGGTACTTTCTGGACGAGGAACCCATTCTGGCCAACGTGGAGACGCATCTCTGCCGGGAGCCGGACGGACTGGCTTACACGCTCGACCACCTGGAGGACCTCGTGGTCAAGGAGGTGGGCGGATCCGGCGGCTACGGCATGCTGGTGGGCCCGCACAGCACCGCCGCCGAGCGCGAGGCCTACGCCGCCCGTCTGCGCGCCGACCCCGTGAACTTCATCGCGCAGCCTACGCTCGCCCTTTCCCGCGCCGGCTGCTTCGTGGACGGGCGCCTGGCGCCACGCCACGTGGACGTGCGGCCCTTCGTGCTCTGCGGCCGCGACGAGACCCATATTTCGCCGGGGGGACTCTGCCGGGTGGCGCTGCGGGAGGGAAGCCTGGTGGTGAACTCCAGCCAGGGAGGCGGGTGCAAGGACCTGTGGATCCTTCGAGAGTAGCAGGCCCAGACCGATGCTAGCCAGAGCCGCCGCCGACTTCTACTGGATGGGCCGGTACATCGAGCGGACCGAGCACACCGCCCGTCTGCTCGAGTACCAGTTGACGCGTCTGGTCGACACCCCCGCCGACCAGCTGGCGCTTGGATGGTGCGTCGTCTACGCGGCCCTGGAGCACCCCGCGCCCAGCCTGCCCGAGGATGTCGACGAGGCCGAGGCATTCCTCGTCGCGGACGCGTACACGCTGGCCGGGACCCTGGTCGAGGACGAGACCAACCCGAACTCGATGCTCTCGTGCTGGTCGCAGGCCCGGGACAACGCCAAGCAGCTCCGTCCGTGGCTTCCGGTAAGGGTCTGGACGTGCCTGAACCAGGGCTTCATGTGGCTGCGGGACAGCGACTTCGCCAAGGCGTGGGCCGAGGGGCCCGCCGAGCTTGCCATCGAGGCCGTCGACCGGCTGCGGCTGCTGGCCGGCGTCGTCGAGGCGATGATGGCGAGGGACGACGCGTGGCGGTTCATGGAGCTGGGTCGCTTCGTGGAACGCCTGCAGCACCAGGCCGTTCTGCTCGACACCTGGGGCAGGCTGGGCCAGCCGTCCGACGGGCCGCGCCTGTCGTGGTCGGGCCTGCTGCGCGTGTGCAGCGCGCACGAGCTCCATCGCCGCCGCCGTTCCCTCCTGGTCCGGCGCGAGTCGGCCATCGGGTTTCTGGTGCGAAACCCCGAACTGCCCAGATCGCTGCGCTTCGCGGTTCACCGCATCGAGCGGCTGCTGGCCGGCATCGACCCCGGTGGCGCCCGGTACCCCCTGGCCGCGCCGCACCGCATGGCGATCCGGCTCGCCGCGTCGGTCGAGATGGACCTGGGCGAAGAGGACGAGGAGCCGGGCGGCGAACCCGGCTCGTTCGCGGCGCTGCTGCGCGACAGCCGCCGCCTGCACGACCTGATCATGGCCACCTACGTCAACTACCCGGTCGAGAGGGGGCTGCCCTCGTGACGGCGCACTACCTTGTGCGGCACAGGCTCGAGTTCCGGTACAGCGCGCCGGTCGGCGGATCGGTCACCACGCTCCACGTGTCCCCCGAGCGCAACCGGCGGCAGGTGCTGCACGACCTCTCGATCCGCACCGACCCCCCGGGCGCCGTCTTCGAATTCCGGGGCGCCTTCGGGAGCAGGGGGCACTTCTTCGACCGCCACGGACGCCACCGGAAGCTCGCCATCCGCGTGGCCTCGAGGGTGGAGGTGGCGCCCCCTGCACCGCTCCCGCCGCAGCTCGCGCCGGATGCCTGGCAGGCCATGCGAAGCGGGAGCGCCAGCCCCGACCACTGGCTGATGCTGCAGGACAGCCGGTTCGCCCGCATGTCGCCCTCGCTGGCCCGCTTCATGTCGAGCAACCGGATCGAAAAGGGCGCCGACCCCCTTGCCAGCATCCGCGGGCTCGGGTCGACCCTTCACCGGGTCTTCAAGTACGCCCCCGGGAGCACCGTGGTGGACTCCCCGATCGAGCACATCCTGGAGACCGGCAGGGGGGTGTGCCAGGACTACGCCCACGTCATGACCGCGATCCTGCGCAGCTGGGGCGTGCCGACCAGGTACGCGTCCGGCTATCTCGCCCCGGACGGTCACGACAACGCGCACAACCAGAGCCACGCATGGGTGGAAGCCTGGCTGCCCGGGATCGGATGGCGCGGCTTCGATCCCGCCAACGACTGCGACTGCGACGAGCGCCACATTCGGGTGGCCGTGGGCCGCGACTACGCCGACGTGCCCCCCGTTCGCGGCACCTTCCACGGCGACGCCGACTCGACGCTTCACACCGAGGTCGCGGTGACGCGCGAGCAGCCCGCCGCCGCCGATCCACCGTCCTCGTGAGGTCGCGCCCCAGTCGCGCCTCGGCCGCCCTTCACGACAAGCCCTTGCAGGACAGGAGCAGCGCATGAACTCGTCTCGACTTGCGATCCGCGGCTTAGGCGCCGCATGGATCTCGGCCCTTTTCGCTTCCGTCCTCGCCCCCGGCCCGGTCGCCGGCCAGTCCGCCTCGATCGGCGCCGACATCGTGAGCCGCTACGTCTGGCGCGGCACCGACTTCGGCGAGTCGATGTCCATCCAGCCCGCGCTCACCTTCGGCTTCGGAGGCTTCGAGGCGGGGGCCTGGGGCTCGTACTCCATCTCGGCTTCGGGCGCCGACGCAAACGAGAACGACCTCTGGGCGTCGTACACGATTCAAGCCTCCAACGGGGCGTCGGTCGCGTTCACCGTCACCGACTACTACTTCCCCGCCCCGGGCGCCGACGAGGGCTTCTCGTACACCAGCGCGCACACGCTGGAGCTGGCGGTCGGCGTCACCGGACCCGCAAGCCTCCCGATTTCCCTCTACGGGGGCGTGATGGCCCGCAACGACCCCGACAACTCCGTGTATCTCGAGGCCAGCCTGCCGGTGTCGGCGTTTGCGGAAGTCGACGTGCAGCTCGTGGCGGGGATGGTCGCGGGGGCGAGCGAATTCTACGGGACGAGCGGCGCGGCGGTGGTCAATCTGGGCGTCAGCGCCAGCAGGCCGCTCGAGATCACCGACTCGTTCGCGCCCCCGGCGACGGTTTCCTACATCTTCAACCCCGACGCCGACCGCGCCTTCCTGGTGTTCGGCCTGAGCGTGGCGCCGGGGTGACGGGCGGCCGCTAGGGCGGCGGCGGCGAAGGCGGGCTGCCCCCAATGCGGCGGGAGCGGCTCCCGCGGCAGGCCCGCCCTACGGCACCGTGTCCCGAGCGGGCGCGCGCAGCAGCTCCAAGAGGAACCCGACCGCCTCGGTAGATCCCGTCCTGCCCAGCCAGTACACGGCCCTCTCGCGCACATCGGGGTCGGACTCCGCGCGGGCGAGCTCGATCATCCTGCGCACGAGCTCGGTCTTGGCGGGCTCGTCGTCGGCGTTGTTCGCATTGCGGTAGAGGGCGTAGAAGACGCGCTCCCTCAAGTCGGACTCGCTCAGGCGGCCGTGCAGCTCCACCAGGCGCGACGCGTCCAGCGACTGGCTCCTGGACCACGCGTCAAGGGCGTCCGAGCGAATCCCGGTGGCCTCGTCGGCGTCGAGCACCAGGTTGAAGAGCCAGGCCTGGGCGCGGTCGTCCCCCGACTCCACGACTGGCCGCATGCGTGCGACAAGGGCGGACTTGAGATCTTCCGTGTCGAGCGCGGCGTAGAGCCGGATCAGCGCTTCGGCGTCGACGTCGGAGCGCCTGCCCATTGCCACGATGGCGTCTTCGCGGAGGTCCTCCGGCTTGGACGCGTCCGCCGCATATGCTTCGAGCGCTCCGAGCGCGCTGGCGGACTCGCTGCGGCGCAGCCCCTGGATGGCCGCGTCCTGGATGTCGGAGTCGTCCGAAAGGGTGAGGGCCGCGACAAGGGCGTCGACGGCCGCCTGGGTGTCGAACCGGCGCAGGCCCTGCACCGCCGACCGCCGCGTGTCAGCATCCGGATGCTCGGTGGTCAGCGCGATCAGCTCCCGCTGCGCCTCCTCGGTCTCTTCTCCCGCAAGCCGCTCGACTGCGAATGCGCGCAGGTTGACGGAGCACTCGTCGTCGCGCGCGATCACGCCGCGCAGGATCTCGACCCGGTCGATGTCCAGCCGCATCAGCGCGGTCAGCGCCTCCTGCTGAACCGACGCGGCCTCGCAGTGTGGCGGCAGCGGCTGGTGCTGCCGCCCGGACGTCACAGTGAATTTCCCGTCCTTGAATGTCATCTGAAACGAGTAAGAACCCGGTGTCAGCCCCAAGAACTTGAACCGGCCCTGCGTATCCACCGTCCCGACCACCTGCGTCTGCGTCGAATCGGCCAGAGCGGAGTCGGCGCTGGCCGCCGTCAGGTCCGCCTCCGTCCGGGCCTGCACGGTGTCGGGCACGGGTCCGATCGCCAGCTCCGACTGGCGGATCACCTCCTCCGCCGCGCGCGGATCGCCCTCCAGCGCCATCTCTCCCAGGATGCGAAGACGGAGCTGGCGGGCGTCGTTGATTCGATGGTACTCCGGCCCGTCGACCGCAATCGTGTCGGGCACGCTTGCGAGCACGTAGTCGAGCAGCTGCACGGCCTGCTCGCTCTGGGCCAGGCGGTGGCGGGCGAAGGCCTCCCAGTAGGCCGCGTCGCGCGAGTACTCTCCCTGGGCGAAGCGCGCGCGGAGCGCCTCGAATCTTCTGACGGCTTCCGCCCACTCCTCCTGGTTGATCTGGGATCTCGCCTCGAGGAACAGTCTGGCCTCCTCCCCGGCCTGCTCGGCCGCACTCTGCGCCGAGAGAACGCCTCCGCCTGCGGGCGAGGGCGCGAACACCGCGGTCGTCCTGGTTGCGTCGGCCACGAGAAGGGCCAGGGCCAAGGCGGCGGCCTTCCCCGCCCTGCCACTGCAGATCGTTGCGTTTCGGGTCGTCATCGTTTCGTCTCCTTGGCGTGCCAGGGCCGCACCGCGGGCGCGGTTCGGTCCACAGTGTTCACAGTTCACCTTCCGCGCTCGCGGCCCGCAGCCGGGCCAGCGTGCCTCGCCGCGCCATGCTCTCGCGCGCCAGCAGCCACTCGAACTCCGGCGCGCCGGGACCCAGGCGGGCGATCTGGATCAGGACGAGCTCCAGGTCTTCGAGCAGATCCTGCACGTCGGGCTCGATCGGCGAACGGGAGTCGTACAGGCCCAGGAACATGCGCGTGTCGACAAGCAGCTCCCGCGCCCACCTGGCCAGATCCTGCTGCGATTCGGGGGTGCGCCGGTCCGTCCGGAAGGCGGTGAGCAGCGTGGCGGCACGTCCCATGTGCCGAACGGTTACGTAGTCGGGCCCGGGCTCGAAGCGGTCGCGCCGGGCTGTCGCGAACGTCCCAGGGCCGTCGAGCGCCGCCTGTGCGCCGGGCGGGGCCGACGCGGCGGAGGGGGTCGCCGTCGGGGGCGCTGCGGCCACTGCTTCGACCGCCGCCGCCACCACCTCGGCAGATGGGGCCCCGGGCGCGGCTGCCGCCGCCGCCACCTCGGCAGATGGGGCCCCGGGCGCGACCGCTGCCGTCACCACCTCGGCAGATGGAGCCCCGGGCGCGGCCGCTACCGCCGCCGCCACCTCGGCAGACCGGGCCACCCCCTCGGCCGCGCCACCCTCCCCCTCGGCGACCGCCACCCCCGCCGCGCCGCCCCCCCCACCCACCACCTCGCCCCCCCCGGCCCCCACCTCCGGCACGGCCACCTCGCCCGCGTCCGGGGCGCGCATCGCCCGCCCGATCGCGATGCCGAGCACGAGCGAAGCCGCCGCCGCGAGCGTCGCCACCCAGGCGGCGGCGGCGCGCGGACGAGGCGCGACCGTGCGCGACCGCGATGCCGGGCGGACCCGGGCCGAAGCCGGGGCAACGGGGACGGAAGCCGCAGCGCTCGGGGGCCGCAGTCGGGGCCGCAGCGCCCCGGACGCCTCGATCCGCTGCCACATCTGGTCGCGCGGGGGGGGCGGCGGCGCATGGTAGCCGGGCGCGGGTACCGGCACCGCAGCGTCGCCGGGCGCGATGGCGGGCGCGCCAAGATCGCCGGGCGCGGGGACCGGCACCCCATCGTCGCCGTGCGCGGGTATCGGCCCCACAGCGTCGCCACGCGCGACGACCGGCGCCGCGTCGAGGGGGTCGGATCCCGCAGGCGCACCTGCGTGGCCAGGCTCGCCGGTCGCGCCCCGGGACGCAGCCGCAGAGCCGGCCAGACGCTCTTCAACACCCCTCCAAATCGCTTCCACAGGGGCGTCGGGGGGCACGCGACGGCTTCGGGCCGCGCGCCGCAGGAACGCCGCAGACGGGTGGCGGGCGCTCATGGCTTCCACTCGGCGGCGTGGACGGCCAGGGCCTTTCGCAACCGGGCACGGGCACGGAAGAGCTGCGACTTGGAGGTCCCGGGATGGATGCCGAGGATGGTGCCGATCTCGTCGTGCGTGTAGCCCTCGACGTCGTACAGCACGAAAACGGCGCGGCTGCGCTCGGGGAGCCGGTCGATGGCGCGGTACAGGTCGGCCTTGACGTCGGGTTCGATCCGCGAAGTCGTGTTGCGGCCCCGGAGCTCGTCGTCGAGTTCGACTTCGCGAGTCCGGAAGCGCTTGACCCGCCGCAGCTCGTTGAGCGACACGGTGGTTGCGATCGCCGCGATCCAGGTGCCGAACGCCGCGTCGCCGCGGAAGGTGTCGATCTTCGTGAATGCGCGCACGAACGTCTCCTGCGTGAAGTCCTGCGCAAGGTCGTACTCGCCCGCGAACCGGTAGCAGAGCCCGAAGATGCGGTCCACGTGCGCGTCGTAGAGCGTGCGCGCGACCGACTGGTCTCCGTCCTTGAGGCGCTGGATCAGCTGCGCTTCGGTCGCCCGGCCGAGCGTCCGGTCGCGGGCCGATGGCTCGGGCGGGGCGGCGCCGTTGGGCGCGACGGAGCCCTCGGGCGGGGCGGAATCCGTCGGCAAGGCCGAGCCCTCGGGAGGCCCGGCGCCGTTGCGCTCGGGGGACGGGTGCCCGGCTGGAGTCATGGATGCCGACCTCTTGAACTGCGCGTTGCCCACAGGACAAGGATGCCGTGCGGACAAGCGGCTCGTCCACAGGAATCGCTGCAGTGTGGACACAGCGACCGCGCGATTGGTTGCAGGTCGGCTCCAGGCGCCCGCTTATCCGGGCTAGCGTCGCGTGCGGGCCTCGCGAAGGTCGCCGCCGCCCCCGCCCCCGGTCGTCGCCCGCCCGCGCGCCCGCGGGGTTGGCCGCAAGCCCAGTGCGCACACATAATTAGCGGACAGTCGGGGCGCCCGGATTCGAACCGGGGACCTCCTGCTCCCAAAGCAGGCGCGCTACCGGGCTGCGCCACGCCCCGAAGGTGTCGCTCGAAGAAGGTGGCAAATGGTCTTCGAAAATCGCGCAATCGGGTGCTGGGCGGTAGCTGCGGTCTGTGGAGGAAGCGCCGCCGCCGTCGCCGCGGCCTCCCTTGCAGTCCCGTTGTCGCCCCTGGTCGCGCAGGCGAGCCTGCAGGAGGACAGCGCAGCCGCCGCGGCCCCCGCCCCCGCCCCTGGCCGCGTTCCCGTCCCGGGCGAGACGCTGACCGTCCACCTCCTCACCGTGGGCCCCGGCGACCGCGTCGAGGAGCTCTTCGGCCACAACGCCCTGCTGATCCGCGACTCGGCCACCGGATACGAGGCGGCGTTCAACTACGGCCTGTACGACCCCACGGCGTCGGGCTTCCTCTGGAGCTTCTTCAAGGGCCGCATGATGTACCGGGTCGCGCCGCTCAACCTGGACAGCATGCTCGCGTCCTACCGGGCCGCGGGCCGGCGGGTCTGGGCGCAGGAGCTCGATCTGGAGCCGGCGGACAGGCTGGAGATCCTGAGCCTGGTCGAAACGGCGTCGCTGCCCGAAAACCGCGAATACCGCTACGAGTACTTCCTGAACAACTGCTCCACCAAGCTGCGGGACGTGCTCGACGCGGCGCTAGACGGACAGCTTCGCGCCGCGACCGACGCCACCGGCAGCGGGGGCGGCGAGGGGGCGGGGGCGGGCGGGGGCGAGGGCGCAGGCGAGGGCGAGGGCGCGTCGTGGCGCGAGGGCGAGGGCGCGTCGTGGCGCGACCACACTCGTCGCCTAACGGCCTCGCGGCTGCACTACCACGCCGGGATCGACCTGCTGCTGGGCCCCATGGGCGACGAGCCCACCACGGCGTGGCAGCAGATGTGGATTCCCATGAAGCTGCGCGACACGGTGGGGGGGCTGAGCGTCGCGCGCGCCGACGGCAGCCGCACCCGCCTGGTCCGCTCCGAGGCCGTGTGGGTCGAGTCGTCGCGAGGGAGCGAACCGGCGGCGTCGCGCTCGCTGGAGCTTCTGTTCCTGTTCGTCGGCGCCGCCGTGGCGACCCTCTGCGTGATCCTGGGGCGCCACACGGCCGCCGGATCCGCGTTGGGGCGCGTCGCGCTTGCCGCGGGCGGCCTGCTCTGGGGCGGCTTCTGCTTCGTGGCGGGGTCCCTGCTCGTGGCCATGCACTGGACCGACCACGAATTCATGTACTGGAACCGCAACGTCCTGCTGTTCAGTCCGCTGGGGCTGGGCGTTGCGCTCGGGCTGCTCGGCGCAGCCCGCAGGGGCGCGACCGGCGCATGGGGACGCCGGTTCGCGCTGGGTTCGGCGGCGCTCGCGCTTGTCGCCGTCGCGCTGTACCTGGTTCCCGCGACGCGTCAGGAGAATCTGGCGCTGATCGCGTTCGCGCTGCCCGTCCACCTCGCGGTGTGCTGGGTCATGCTGGCCCTCCACAAGAGGGACGACACGCTGGTCTACGCCTCGGCCCTCAACCCGCGCCGCCCACGCCGTCTGTGAGGGGCTCGCGGGCCAGGTGCCCGGCCAGGGCGCGAAAGGCCCTGCCCCGGTGGCTTCTTGTGTTCTTCTCGTCGGCGCTCAGCTCGGCGTAGCTGCGGCCGGTGCGCTCGTCCAGGAACAGCGGGTCGTACCCGAATCCGCCCGAGCCGCGAGCCCGGTCGAGGATGCGTCCGGGCGCCTCGCCGCGGAAGTGGCGCGCCAGGCCCGTCGCCGGCGCGACCAGACACGCCACGCACACGTAGCGCGCGCCGCGCCGCGCGGGCGCCACGCCGTCGAGCCGCTCGAGCAGGTGGCGGTTGTTCGCGCCGTCCTGGTCCAGCCCCGGATACCTCCCCGCGGGCGCGAACCGCTTGGTCCTCACGCCGGGACGACCTCCCAGCGCGTCCACCTCGAGCCCGGAGTCGTCGGCCACGGTGGCCATGCCGGTCAGCCCGGCGAAGTAGCGCGCCTTGGACTCGGCGTTCCTCTCGAAGGTGTCGTGCGGCTCGAGTCCCTCTTCGGCCTCGCTCCAGGCGACCCCCGCCTCTTCGAGCGTGACGATTCGGGGCGCGAGCGCGCCGACTCGGGGCGCGGACTCGTCCATTCGGGGCGCGCCGACGCCGACTCGGCGCGCGTCGGCGCCGACCCCCGCCAGGATCTCGGCAACCTCGCGGGCCTTGTGCGCGCTCCGGGTCGCCAGCAGCAGCTTCACCCAGCCCCGCCCCCGCCCCGCTTCCCGCCCGGCGCGCCGCCCGCCGCCTCCGCCCCCTCGGCCGCCCGAATGCGCGCCGCCAGCGCGCTCGTCGACCATCCCGGCACCAGCGGCACGATCACCACCCGTCCCCCCCGCTCCCGCACCGCGTCGGCCCCTGCCACCTCGTCCTCGGCGTAGTCCCCGCCCTTCACCAGCACGTCGGGCTGCAGCTCGGCGACGAGCTCCCGGGGCGTATCCTCGTCGAAGAGCGTCACCATGTCCACGCATTCGAGCGCCGCCACCATCTCGGCCCGGCTCCGCTCGTCGACCAGCGGACGGCCCGGCCCCTTCCCCAGCCGCCGCGCCGACGCGTCGGAGTTGACCGCCACCAGGAGCGCGTCGCCCAGCCGCCTGGCCTCGGCGAGACACGCCACGTGCCCCCTGTGCAGGAGATCGAAGCAGCCGTTCGTGAACACCAGCCGGAACGACCGGCCCGGCCCCGCCGCGCTCACCGCCTCGCGCCGGTCCAGCACCTTCGCCCCCGAGTGCCTCGCCGCGGCGCCCAAGCGCGTCAGAAGAGCTGGAAGATGAGGAACGCGCTCAGCAGGATCGACACCCACAGCACCATGCTGCCCGCAGGCCAGGTGCGCGCCAGCACCCCGCGCGGCCCGTGCGCCCTGAACGCCCCGCGCATGGTGCGGCGCACCGCGCCCAGGAACGCCGCGCGCACCGCGCCGTCCGCCGCTCCCACCACCGAGCCAACCCACACGGTCGCCTTCGCGGCGGCCCGCCGGTACGTCCAGTCCACGTCGAGGTTCACCGAGGGGATCTCGGCGGGATAGATCTTCCACAGGTGGAAGGCCGCCACCGCCGCGATGGCGAAGCACAGGATCTGGATTTGGGTGAGGATGTGGGTGTACGTGTAGGCGTTGTAGTCCACCTCGCCCGGCAGCAGGTCGTACAGCAGGCCGGGCCGCACGCCGATCGCAATGCACAGCGCCGCGCCGATGCCCATCGCCACCAGCATGTTGCGCGGGGGCTCGCGGGTGCGGATCCCCGAGTCGTGCGCGAAGAAGGCGAAGTAAGGGATCTTGATGCCGGCGTGCTCCACCACGCCCGCCGACGCGAAGAGCATGACCGGCCAAATCCAGTAGTGGTGCTCGTACAGCAGCGCCGACATGATCATGCTCTTCGACACGAAGGCGTTGAAGAGCGGGACCGCCGAGATCGACAGCGCGCCGATCACGCAGAGGGTCGCGGTCACCGGCATCGTCTTGTACAGGCCGCCCAGCTCCGACGCCTTGGTCTTGCCCGTCATGTGCATGACCGCGCCCATCGACATGAAGAGGAGACCCTTGAAGAGCACGTCGTTGAAGGCGTGCGCCACCGCCCCGTTGACCGCAAGCGTGGTGCCCACCCCGATCCCGCACACCATGAAGCCGATCTGGTTCATCATGGAGTAGCTGAGCGTGCGCCTCAGGTCGTTCTCGATCACCGCGTAGAAGATCGGGAAGCACGCCATGAAGGCGCCGATGTAGATGAGCGGGTCCTCGCCCGGGAAGCCCCGCGCCAGCGCGTACACCGCCACCTTGGTGGTGAAGGCGCTCAGGAAGACGGTTCCGGTGGGGGTCGCCTCGGGGTACGCGTCGATCAGCCAGCTGTGCGCCAGCGGGAAGGCCGCCTTTACGCCGAAGGCGAGGAAGACCAGCCACGCGGCCGCCCCCTGGAGCCCCATCTGGCCGAATTCGAGGCTGCCGGTCTGGTGCGCGTGCATCATGGCGCCCGCGAGGAGCGCGACCCCCGAGGTCACGTGGACCAGCAGGTACCGCATTCCCGACGAGATGGCGCTGGGGGTGCGCCGCGTCCAGATGAGGAAGACCGAGCTAATCGCGAGCAGCTCCCAGAACACGAAGAGCGAGATGAAGTCGCCGGCGAAGACGGCCCCCAGCGCGCTCCCGGCGTACACAACCGCCGAGGTGTGCTGCACGGTGGGGCTGTCGCCCTTGCGCAGGTGCAGCGAGTAGACGATCGCAATGAAGGCGCCTAGGTGGAACAGGTGGCCGAAGAGCATGCTGAGCCGGTCGGCCCGCACCGGGGTCAGCGTGTACCCCAGCAGCTGGACTTGAAGCTCGAACCCCTCCTCGAGTCCCCAGGCGTTGAGCGCGCCCACGATCGGGATCAGCACCAGCCACGCCGCCCGCAGGCGCGGGGCGCCCCTGAGGAAGGGCACCAGCAGCGCGCCCAGGAAGAAGATCAGGAACGGGGGGATGCTACTCGGCATCGTAGTAGTCCTCCGAGCGCATCACCACGCGCCTGAGCCCCTTGGCCAGGATGATCAGCAGGGCGATCCCGAAGAAGCCGAAGAACGGGTACATCATCGGCCAGTCTTCCAGCGGATGGTGCTTCTCGGGCCGCCCGAAGAGGTCCATTGCCAGCACGATGCCGCAGAGCGTGAAGAACCAGACCAGGATCCGGCCCCGCCAGGGCTGCGGCACGCTGTTGGGCTTGTGTTCGCTCATGGTCCAGTCACCATCGTCATGAGCCGGTGGAACGGCTCGGGGTGCACGAACAGCACGAGGCACGCCGTCGCGGTCACGACGATCGCGGCCACCGACCACGCGGGGGCGCGTGGATGGCCGTGGTCGTCGTGGTGGTGGTCGGGGTCGCCGTGGCCGTGGTCGGGGTCGCCGCTGCCGTCGTGGTCGCCACCGCCGCCCCCGCCCCCCTGCGCCCCCTCCGCCGGCTTTCCGAAGAACCCCTTCAGCGGGATCTCCATCAGGTAGGCCAGCGACAGCAGCGAGCTGAGCATGAGCACCGCCACAAGCCCCGCCTGCCCCGCCTCGAGCGCCCCCAGCCCCAGGAACCACTTGCTCCACGCGCCCCCGGTCGGCGGCAGCCCGACGATCGAGAGCGTCCCGATCAGGAAGGCGGCGAAGACCACCGGCATCTTGCGCCCCAGCCCGCCCAGCTGGCTCACCTCGGACTTGTGGGCTCCCACCATGATCGCCCCGGCGCAGAAGAACAGCGTGATCTTGCCGAAGGCGTGCATCGCGATGTGCATGCCGCCGCCGATCACGCCCAGGCTGTTCGCCAGCATCGCGCCCAGCACGATGTACGAGAGCTGGCTGACCGTGGAGTACGCCAGCCGCGCCTTGAGGTTGTCCTTCCTGAACGCCACCAGCGACCCCAGGATGATCGTCGCCGCCGCGATCCACATCAGCCAGGTCGAGGCGCCCAGCTCGGCGACGAAGTCGATGCCGAACACGTACACCGTCACCTTCATGACGGCGAAGACCCCGGCCTTGACCACCGCCACCGCGTGGAGCAGCGCGCTGACCGGGGTCGGCGCCACCATGGCGGCGGGGAGCCAGCGGTGGAAGGGCATGACCGCGGCCTTGCCGATCCCGAAGACGAACAGCGCGAGCAGCACCGGCACCATGCCCGCCGTCACGTTCCCGCGCAGAATCCCGTCGGGCGCGAAGTCGAGCGTGCCGGCGGCGGCGTACACCCACACGATCCCCAGCAGCTGGAACACGATCGAGGTGGAGAAGAGGATGCCCAGGTACACGCGCCCCGCGCGCCGCGCCTCCGGGGTGCCCGCGTGCGTGACCAGCGGGAAGGTGGTCAGCGACAGCACCTCGTAGAAGACGAACAGGGTGAAGAGGTTGCCCGCGAACGCCACCCCCATCACCGATGCGATCGCGAAGGCGAAGAAGAAGTAGAAGCGCGTCTGGTTCTTCTCGTGGTGGCCCCGCATGTAGCCGATCGAGTACGCGGTGGTCACGATCCACAGGAACGAGGCGACCAGGGCGAACAGCACGCCCAGCGGCTCGGCCTCGAGCACGATGGGGATCCCGGGGAACGGCTCGGCCAGCACGACCGCGGGGGCCGCGCCGCCGCTCACCGCCTGGTAGATCCGCAGCACGACCGCGAAGAGCGCCCCCGACGCCGCCAGACTCGCCGCCTCGCGCAGGTTCGGGCTGCGGCGCAGCAGCACGACCAACGCCGACCCCGCCACCGGGATCAGGAGCGAGAGGATCAGGTGCGCGGTCATGGCCCGATCCCCGCCATCAGCGCCTCGGCCGCCTGCCGCGCGATCCCCGCCGTGCGCCCGGCGTCGATCCCGAAGTACAGGTTGAGCGCGACCAGCGCCCAGGTCGGCCACAGCAGCGTCCACGGCGCCTCGCCGGCGTTCTCGCTGTCCGGCGCGGCCTCGCGGAAGTACGCCACCTCGACCACCCGCCAGATGTAGACCAGCGCCATCAGCGACGCGATCAGCACCAGCACGGCCACGGGCCACCACCCGCGCTCGAGCGCCCCCAGAATCAGGTACCACTTGCTCACGAACCCCACCGTGAGCGGCACGCCGACCAGGCTCAGCCCCCCTGCCACGAACGCCGCCATTGTGAACGGCATGCGCCGCCCCAGCCCCGCCATCCGGTCGATGTGCACCGACCCGATGCGGTACATCACGCAGCCCATCGCCATGAAGAGGGACCCCTTCATGAGCGCGTGGTTGAAGAGGTGCAGCAGCGTGGCGGTCAGCCCGGTCACCGTGGCGAACGAAAGCCCGAGGATCATGTACCCGATCTGCGCCACCGACGAGTAGGCCAGCAGGCGCTTGACGTTCGTCTGGAAGATCGCCACCAGCGACATGCTAGCGATCGCCGCCAGCGCCAGCGGCAGCAGCACCCGGTCCAAGGCCATGACGTCGAACGAGAACGCCGCGCCGAAGACCGTGAGGAAGAACCGGAGCAGCATGTACACGGCCACCTTGGTCGCGGTGGACGCCATGAAGGCGGTGACCGGAGACGGGGCGTAGGTGTACGCGTTGGGCAGCCAGAGGTGCAGCGGGAAGAGCGCCAGCTTGAGGCAGAATCCCACCGCCAGGAACCCGTACGCCACCTTGACCGTCCGCGACTCCCAGACGCCCGGGAGCAGCTGCGCCAGATCGGCCATGTTCAGCGATCCGGTCATCGAGTACAGCAGGCCGATCCCGATCACGATGAAGGTGGCGCCGACCGATCCCATGACCAGATAGCGGAACGCCGAGGTCAGCGCGCGCCGGTCCCGCCCCAGCGCGATCAGCGCGTAGGCCGAGAGCGACGAGATCTCGAGGAAGACGAAGACGTTGAAGACGTCGCCGGTGACCGTGATGCCCAGCAGCCCGGACAGGCACAGCAGGTAGGCGGCGTAGAAGAGGGGGATGCGCCGCGCCTCGATTTCGCGCTCCACGCTGGCCAGCGCATAGGGCGCCACCAGCGCGCCGACGGTCGCGACGATCACCAGCACCCACGCGTTCACGATGTCGACGCGGTACTCGATCCCGATCGGGGGCGCCCACCCGCCCAGCGCGTACGAAATCGCGCCCGACGACGAGACGCGCACCAGCAGCGCCAGCGCGATCGCCAGCGCCGACCAGCTCGCCAGGGCCGCCAACCCCCACGCGGCGCGCCCGTTGCGCACGAACAGGCAAAGCGGCGCGGCCAGCAGGGGCACGACCACCTGGAGGACCGGGAGGTGCTCGGCCATCATCCGCCCGCCTCTACGCCCGCCTCCATCGCGGCCTCGACGCTCGTGATCTCGTCCTCCTCCAGCGTGCCGTAGGCCTCCTTGATGCGCACGGCCAGCGCCAGCCCCACCGACGTCGTCGCCACCCCGACCACGATCGCGGTCAGGATCAGCACGTGCGGCAGCGGGTTCGAGTACACGACATCGGCGTTGCCGTAGGGGTCCACCAGGATCGGCGGCGTCCCGCCCGTGATCTTGCCCAAGGTGATGTACAACATGAATACGGAGGTCTGAAATACATTCAGGCCAACGATTTTCTTGATCAGGTTGCCCCGCGAAATCAAGATGTAGAAGCCGACCATCATCAGGAAGATGACGACCCAGTAGTTGTAGTGGCTGACGAGCAGTTCGAGGCTCACGACCCGCCCTCCCCGCGCTTCCCGCGCCCCGCGAACAGGTAGAACACCGTCGCCATCACCCCGAAGACCGTGACCAGCACGCCCAGCTCGACCAGCAGGATGCCGTAGTGCTGTCCGTGTTCCGGGTGCGAGGGGTCCGGGGCCAGCGCGTTGTAGGCCAGGTAGTTGTGGCCCAGCAGCATCGTCGCGACGCCGACGCCCGCGAAGATCACCACGCCCAGCGCCGCGCAGCCCTGCACGAACCAGGGCGGCAGCACCCGCTGCACCTCGTCGAGCCCGTAGACCAGCGCCAGCAGCGCGAACGCCGCCGCGAGGATCACGCCCGCCTGAAAGCCGCCGCCGGGGCTGTAGTCGCCGTGGAAGTGCACGTAGAGCGAGAACATGATGATGAAGGGGGCCAGCACCTTGGCGCCCACGCGCACAATGATCTCCTCCCTCATCGTGCGCCCCCGTCGCCGGCGCGCCCGTCGGCCACCCGCCCGCCGCCCCCGCCCCGGGCCCCCGAGCGCCGCGCCCGTCGCCCGCCCGCGAGCAGGATCATGACGCCGACCGCGGCGGCGAAGACGACCGTGGTCTCGCCCATCGTGTCGTAGCCCCGGTACGACGCCAGCACCGACGTCACCACGTTGGGGATGCCGATCTCGCCGTAGCTCTCCTCGATGTAGTGGTCGGCCACGTGCCGGTGCACCGGGTTGTCGGCGTCGCCGAAGCCCGGCATGTCCATGGTGCCGTACACGAGCGCCGCGCCCGTGAGGCACACCACGAAGAGCGGCAGCAGCGGCGTGTGGCCGGGCTTGTTCTCGTGGTGCCCGCAGAGCGCCAGGGCGCCCAGGAACAGCACGGTCGAGATCCCCGCCCCCACGGCCGCCTCGGTGAAGGCCACGTCGACCGCGTCCATCACGGTGAACAGCCCCGCCGACAGCAGCGAGTACACCCCGGCCAGCATGACCACGGCGAAGAGGTTGCGGATCCGCAGAAGCGCGAACCCGGTCGCGGCCAGCAGCGTCAGCAGCACGATGTCGATGACGGTTACGATGGGACGCCTCCTTCACCCCCGCCGTCGGCCCCGTCGCCCCTCGCGTACGGCTTCAGCCCGCCCGACAGCGCGGCCTTGGCGACCGCGTGGGTCGCGATCGGGCTGGTGAACCACAGCAGGGCCAGCACCAGCAGCAGGCGCACCGTGACCAGGTCGGCGCCGTTGTGGACGGCGAGCCCCAGCAGGATCATCCCCGCGCCCATGGTGTCGGTCATTCCCGCCGCGTGCATGCGCGTGAACACGTCGGGCAGACGCACCATGCCCAGCGAGCCGGTCAGCAGGAAGAAGGCCCCGCCCATGAGGAGCGCCCAGCTCGCCGCGGTCGCGATCGGCTCCATCAGGTGGCCTCCGGGTCCGGGTGGGGGGCCGGATGGGGGCCGCCGGGGGCCGCCGCATCGGGACCGGCGCCGCCGCCGGGCGCGCCGGCGGAGCGCGCCGCGTCGGGACGGAAGCCCTCGGGCGGCGGGGCGCCCTCCGGAACGGAGCCGGCCCCCAGGTCGCCGTACTCGATGTACTTCAGCACCGCGATCGTCCCGATGAAGTTGATCAGGGCATACGCAAGCGAAAGATCGAGAAACTCGGGCCGTCCGTTGAGGAAGCCCAGGACCGCGATGAGGACGACGATCTTCGTCCCCATGTTGTTCAGCGCCAGCACCCGGTCGTACGCCGTCGGGCCCAGGAGCGCCCGGCACATGACCAGCCCCATCCCGACCAGCAGCGCCGCCGAGGTCGCCACGAACATCTAGCGCGCCCCCTCGCCGCCGACCGCCCCGCCCCCGGCCCCCTCGCCCTCCAGCCAGGCGACCCGGCGGTTCATCGTGTTCTCCTCCGAGCCGTCGATCTCGGACTGCACGATGGCGTGCACCTCGAAGTCGTCGCCCACGATGCCCGTCGTCACCGTGCCCGGCGTGAGGGTGATCGAGTTCGCGTAGACGAAGCGGCCCAGATCGGTCCGCTGCGACGCCCGGAAGTGCACGATCGAGGGATCGACGCGGATCCTGGGCGAGAGGATCAGCCGCGCCACGCGCACGTTCGACTTGAGTATCTCCCACACGAGCCAGGGCAGGTACGCCAGGGTGCGCGCAACCAAGTGCACCGGAACCGACTCGCGGTCGAGGGTGCCCATGCGCAGCGCCACCCACACCGCGACGACGCACGCGGCCACGCCGAAGCCGAGGAGGAGGAAGTTGAAGTGCCACGACAGCACCACCCAGAGCGCAAACAGGATCGCCCAGAGGGAGACGGCCCGGATCGCCCGGAACGAGACGGCCCCGCTCACCTGGAAAAGCGTTTCAAGTCGTCGCGCTCCTTGGGGAGGCACGGGTTGGCGTGATCTCGACGTGTCCAGCAACCGGGCGAATCTACCAGTTGGACTGCGCTCCGTCCACTATCTCCTGCACCAGGAGCTCGATCGCCTCGGTCCGCCCCACGTCCTCGGTTTCGCTCGCGTCCAGATACTGCCCCACCACGCGCAGCTGCTGCTGGTCCCAGAGGATCGTGTAGTTCTCGCGGTCAAGCACCTCGACGCGCACCACCAGCGTCACTTCGCGCTGCAGAACCTGCACGCTCTCCTGCGCTCCCCGCCTGTACAGCGGCGCGGCCAGCTCGTAGCGCAGAATGGTTCCGGTCACGACCGCGTCGGCGGCCTCCTCGCCCGCGGTGGTCAGCCCCAGCGAGCGCGGCAGCTGGCGCAGCAGCGCCTCGTGCACCTCCTGCGTGAGCTCGAAGCGGTTGGTCTCGTTTTCGAAGGGAACCACGGCGATGGTGCGGATGTGTTCGGGGAATCCCGCGCCCGCGGTGAACGAATACATGCAGCCCGCCTGCCATAGGGCCGCCGCCCAGAGCGCGGCAAGCGGCAGCGCGTGGCGCGAGGGCCGCCCGGCGCGCCCGCCGCCCCCGCCCGGCCCGGTCCCGGGGCGCGGACCGCTACGGTCCACGCGGCCTCCAGATGTCCGTCGGGAATGCATCCACATGCTCCACCGATTCCAGTCTCAGCTCGAGTTCGCGGTAGTCGGCCAGGTCCCGGTAGGTCGCCCGGACGGGAGGGGCCGCGCCCCCGCCGGGCCCAGCGCCGCCGCCGCCGGGCCCCGCCCCGAGGGGTCCGTCCAGGACGACGCGCTGGACGGTCGATCCCCCCTCCAGCAGCTCGGCTTCGGCCAGCGCGCCGTCCCGGAGGCGGAAGCGCACCCGACGCCCGGCGGGCAGCCGGTACTCGACCTCGACCCGGCTTCGCCGCGCTTCGACCGACCCTCCCAACATCTCGGCGCCGGCGCCGGGACGGAAGACCCCCAGCGCGGCCCAGAGCAGCGGCGGCGGCGGGACCAGCGAGGCGGGGAGCTCTGCGGGGACGCGCAGGTCGTCGTCGACGAGGGCCGCGACCAGCGCCGCCTCGCCGTTGTCCAGGAACAGGTCCAGGCGCGCCCGGTACGGCGGCTCGACCCGGGCCACCCCGAACCCCGAGCCCCGGAAGTCGGGCTCGCGGGCCCGCCAGCGGAAGTCCAGCCGCACCGGGCGGTCGGGACGGGTCCGCCCGGCCGCGTCCAGGGCCGCCGCGCGCACCTGGGCCAGCCCGGCGGCGTCTTGCGGGGGCTGGGGAGACGGCGCGCCCCGCCGGCCCTGCGGTCCGCCCTGCCCCGCCGACGCGCAGGCGGCGGCCAGGGCCGCGGCCAGCGCCGCCGCGGCCATGGCCATCCCTACCCCGCGCTGTCGCGTTCGCGTAGCTTCGGCCGACATGCCCTCCAAACCGGTCTTCATCGTATCCGACGTGCACTTGGGCGCGGTCCCTCCCGAAACCGAACGGGCGTTCCGGCGCTGGCTAGTGCATGTAAAGGAATCGGGTGAGCGCCTGATCATCAATGGGGACCTCTTCGACTTCTGGTTCGAGTACCGCCACGTGGTGCTCGCCGAGCACGTCAGGGTCCTCGCCCAGCTCGCCGACCTGGTCGACGCGGGCGTGCCCGTGCTCCTGGTCGGCGGCAACCACGACTGGTGGGGGGGCCGCTTCCTGCGCGAGGAGATCGGCGTCGACTTCCGCCAGGAGCCGGTCACGATGCGGCTGCACGGCAGGACTGTGCTGCTGGCCCACGGCGACGGCCTGGGCGCGGGCGACCTGGGCTACCGCTGCGTGCGCCTCGTGCTGCGCAGCCGCCTCACCCGGTGGCTATTCCGCTGGCTCCACCCCGACCTGGGGGCGCGCCTGGCGCGGCGCGTTTCGGGCACCACCCCCTCGCCGTCCGGCGGGGCCGGCGGGGCGGACGGGGCCGGCGCCCAAGCGGCGGCGAAGGGGCGGCTCGCGTTCCTGACCGCGTGGGCCCGCCAGCGGCTGGAAGACGACCCCGGCCTCGACATCGTCGCCACCGGGCACGCCCACAGCCCGGCGATCGTCGAGTCGCCGCCGGGCCGGTACTACGTGAACTCGGGCGACTGGCTGACGCGCCGCAGCTACGTCACGCTGGGCGCGTCGGGGGTGCCGGCGCTGCACGAGTGGGAGGGGTAGGGCCGGCCTAACGCGCGGCACGCCGGTGGCCCGTGTGGCTGTGTTGTCATGTATACATTACATTTTGTAATGTTGACATTACATTCCGGCCACCGGAATCCGCAGCGCCAGCTCGAACCTGCCCGTCACCGGGTTGCCCTCGATCGTCAGCGGCTCGGGGAACTCCTTGAGGTGGGCCGAGACGAACGCGTCCACGCCCGAGAGCAGCAGCGTGAACAGGGCGACGGCCACCCAGTCCTCGCGCTGTTCCGCCCGGGCGTCGACCAGCCCGCGAAAGCGCGCGACCTGCTCGTGCTGCCCGAGCGCGGCCTCGACCTGCTCCGGGTCGACGACCCCCTGGGCGGCGAGTTCGGCGGCGACCAGGCTTTCCCACGTCGCCGCCTGGCCACGCGCCGCGCCCAGCCGCCGCTGCGTCTTGTAGAGCATCCACCCGGCCAGCGCCTCGACGCTGAAGTAGAAGGCGCCGCGCGTCGTCGATCCGGTGGTGGCGTGCCCCCACCCCGGTATGATCGCGCCCCGCAGGAAGGCCCCCGCCGGGCCGATCCCGGTGGCCGAGTCGGCCGCCAGCGTGTCCGCGGCCGGGGCGGTGGCGCCGGCGGGGGCCGCGTCGGGCGGCGGCGGCTCCTGGGCGGGGGCCGTGCCGGGGCGCGCGACCGCCAGCGCAGCCGCGAGGGCGACGAGGCCGAGCAGGGGCGGGCGCGGGGGCGGGGGGTTCTGCATGGCCTGAAAGATACGCAAGTCGCGCCCGGGAGGGCGGAACGCCCGGCGCAGGGGTCGGCGGCTGGCTGTCATGGCGGCCGCCTTGCAGCTTATCATGCACTCCGTCATGCACCCCATTGCACTCGCGCGCGTGATCACGCACCCACGCGAGCGCTTCGGGGACCCCGCTCATTCGTGGCCAGGGAAGCACATCTGCAAATGGCCGAACTAGACCTCCCGCCGGGGCCGGCCGAACTGTTGGAAGCCGTGCGGAAGCCGCTCGCCGACCACATTGGCGGCGAACATCGCATCCGCCTCGGAGGCGGCACCGCGTTGGCGGCACGCTGGGCGCACAGACACAGCACCGACATCGACCTGTTTGTCAGCCACGCGGACTACGGAACCCTGTTTCGTAATCGCGACCGGTTCTCGGCCAACATCGAGCTGCATGCGGGGACGGTGGAGCAACTCGGCGTTGGTCCGGGCTATACCATCATCGCGCTCCAGGACGGAGAGATCACCGTTCTCGCCACCCGTTCGCTCACGGACCACCCCGTGTCCGGCGACTCCGTGCGAGGCACGGGGGTGATCCTCGAGAGCAACGGCGAAATCCTCGCCAAGAAGCTCACCCACCGCCTGGCCACCTATCACATCTTCGTTCCCCGCGACATGTATGACCTCGCCATCGCGAGACGCCTCGACCCCGCGGGTCTCGAGACGGCGCTGGCCACAATTCCATCGGCCTCCCTGGACGACATCCGCAGCGAGCTGGCGCTCCTGCCCCCGAGCTGGGCCGACGGCCATCGGCAACCCCTCATGCGGCCGGCATATCCCCAGGACGCCGTCCGCTCCGCCGACATCGTGCGGCGCGTGATCGGACGCCATCTCGACGACAGGAGGCGCCTCGCGCCGCCCCGCGAACGCCCCCCCTTCCCCGAGCGCTAGCCCATGCTTGACTTCGCCAGGGTTCGAGCCTTCTACTTCGACCCGCCGCCGCGCGACCCCGAACGCATTCCTTCGCGCGAGGAGCTCTATGCGGAGTACGAACGCACGCGCTTCGAGCGCTGTCTCCTTCGCGGCGGAGATCCCGAGGCCGAAGGACTGGGCCCCCACGGCTCCATGATCGGCGGGCGCTCCAAGCCGCTCACCGTGTTCGACGGCTTCCCCGAGCTGCGCGCCAAGCTCCGGCCCCTGCCCCTTGCATGGTTCGAACATCCGCGAGCCCAAACCCCAATCATGCCGCCAGGCGGCACCAACGAGGCCGACAGGTTCTTCCACGCCCTGTCGTGCGCCTATCTCGCCGGCATGCCCGACCGTCCCTCCGGCCCCCTCCTGCGCCGCCACTTTCGTTCGGCCGACCTGTCGGGGCAGCCATGGTCGCAGGTGTGGCACGTGTTCGCGTGCATCCGAAGCTTCGATCTTCAGCGCCTGCCCGCCCGGGGCGCCGTTTCGATCTACGAGATCGCGCGGGCCATTCACAACACCCGAATCCGGTTGGCCACCGTGGTGACCTGGATCAACCAGTTCGCCGTGCGGCCGGACGTCTGACCCCGGGCGGCAACCTTGGGGGCGCCGACCCCAGCGCAGGCCGGGTGGCGGGGGCGTGTGGGAATCGAACCCACCCACCCGGGTTTTAGCCGGGCACACTGGTTTTGAAGACCAGACGGGACACCAGCCCCGATCCGCCCCCTCCCTAGGGAAACACGATGTCACCGAGCGGCGGCGACGGCAACTCCCCCCGCCGCCCGCCCGCGCTACGCGTCGCGACCCCGGCGCCGCTCCTCGGCCCACCGCTTCTCGAGCCGACCGAACGTCTCGACCAGCTCGGCGCGCAGTTCGGCGAAGCGGCGGCGCAGGTCGGGGCGGCCCTGCAGGCGCAGGAAGAGCGAGGTGTCCTGGCGCACCTCGCGGGCAAGCTCGACCCACAGCATGCTGACGAAGCCGCACGCCGGGGTCAGCACGGCCGCGCCCACGGCGACCGGGGTGCCGCCCGCCAGGTAGCCCAGCACCACCCACAGGCACCACGCCGCGACGACCCCGCCCATGAGCGCCAGCAGCTTGATCGTCGCGGTCACCTCGAGCTCGGGCCGCACGCGCCCGACCACGAAGCCGGGCAGCCGGGTCGCGGGCGCCCACAGCAGGGCCCCGGCGAGCGCGACCGGGAATCCCAGCACCAGCAGGGCTCCCCGCACCGCCACGTACTTGGCGACGGGCAGAAAGCGGTAGCTGGGCGGCACGTCGCCCTCGCCGACCCGGAGCTCGGCGTTGAGGTCGGCGTAGCGCTCGACCTTCTCGATCAGGCTGCGGTGCTCGTCCGGGTGGGCGCGGCGGATCCATTCGAGCCCCTTCGCAAAGCGCTGCAGGCGCGGAAAGCGGCTCCCCAGCCGCTCCCTCTCCCGCCACGGCACCCACTGCGACTCGCGGACGTACAGCTGCTCGGCCACCTCCACCAGCGTCCGGTCGCGGGGGCGGTCGAAGTTCAGCGTCTGGCGCCGGATCCTCCTTTCGATCCGCTCGGTGAGCCTTCGCGCCGCCCCGAACGGGTCCTCGGCGTACGCCCGCCTCAGGTCGCGGCACCCGAACGCCCGCCCGAAGCGCACGGCGACCTCGGTCCTGGCCAGCTCCTTGCGCGAATAGGTGATCCCCACTGGCACGATCGACAGGCCGAGCCGCCAGTCCGCATCCTCCTCCGCCAGCAGCGCGATCCGCGCGGCGCCCGTGCGAAACTCGGCCAGCCGGGACTCCGAATGGCTCTTCCCCTCGGGATACACCTGGATCGCGCCACCCTCCCTGAGCGCGCCGACCGCGTCCCGGAACATCTCCTCGTTGCGGTGCGTCGCGTCCGGATCGTCCTGCCTGCGGTAGACCGGAATCGCCCCCAGCGCCCGCAGCACCGGGCCCAGAACGCGCCGGTCGAAGAGCGGCGCCCTGCCCAGCGGCCGCGCAATCCGCTCGCTCGTGTGAAACACCAGCAGCCCGTCCACAAGGCTGTTCGGATGGTTGGCCACCACGATCAGCGGTCCGTCGGGCAGCGGCGGCCCGTGCCGGTCGACCCGGTAGAAGACCGCGGCGGCGGTGCCGGTGACGCCCGCGATCAGCCTCGGAATCCGATCCAACTCCCGCCTCCGTTCATGCTTGCCGGGCCGCTCCCCTTCGTTCCGGCGCGCCGTCTTCGCTATCTTGGCTGCGCCAGCATCGATGCACAACAAGAAATGATATGAAAAGGCGAGCGCGACCATGACCGCCACGGCTCCCGCATCGGCCCGACCGGCCTCCGGGGCGCCCATTTCGAGCCTGCGCAATCCCGGCGTGCCCCTCGACCTCGACCTCGTGCGCCGGGTGCGCGTCAACCGCGCGGCCGCCGACCACCGCGCGGCCACCCTGACCACGCGCCGGTCGGTCAAGCGCGCCTGGCAGGCCGGGTGGCTGCTGCGCGCGGTCACCCTGATCGACCTCACCACGCTGGCAGGCGACGACACGCCCGGGCGGGTGCGGCGGCTGTGCGGAAAGGCCAGGCGCCCCGTGCGGCACGACGTCCTGCGCGCGCTCGGCGTCGAGCCCGCCCGCGTGACCGTCGCGGCGGCGTGCGTGTACCACGGCCTCGTCCCGGCGGCCCGCGCGGCGCTGGACGGCAGCGGCATCCCCGTCGCCGCCGTGTCGACCGGCTTCCCGGCGGGGCTCTCGCCCTTCGCCACCCGGCTGGGCGAAATCGAGGAGTCGGTGGCGGCCGGCGCCGAGGAGGTCGATGTCGTGATCACGCGGGGGCTGGCGCTGCGGGGCGACTGGGAGCGCCTCTACGACGAGGTGGCGGCGTTTCGCGAGGCGTGCGGCGACGCGCACGTCAAGGTGATCCTGGGAACGGGCGAGCTCGGCACGCTCGCCAACGTCGCGCGCGCCGCCAGCGTGGCCATGATGGCCGGCGCCGACTTCGTCAAGACCTCGACGGGCAAGGAGAGGGTGAACGCGACGCTGCCGGTCGGGCTGGCCATGGCGCGCGCGGTCCGCGACTACTTCCGGGCCACCGGCATCCGCGTCGGCCTCAAGGCCGCGGGCGGCATCGGCGCGGCCAGGGACGCGCTCGCCTGGATGATCCTGGTCAACGAGGAGCTGGGCGGCGCGTGGCTCCGCCCGAACCTGTTCCGCATTGGCGCGAGCTCGCTGCTGGCCGACATCGAGCGCCAGCTCGAGCACCACGCCACGGGGCGCTACTCGGCCTTCCACCGCCACCCCCTGGGCTGACGGCATGACCACCGTGCGCGACGCCTTCGCCCAGCTCGACTACGGCCCCGCGCCCGAGAGCAGCGCCCTGGCCGACGAGTGGCTGGAAGGCGGCGAGCGCGTCTTCGGCCACTGCGTCGCGGGGCGCTGGACCGAGGGCAAGGGCGCCCTGCACCCGACGCGCTGCCCCGCCGACGGTCGGCCGCTCGCCAGCTTCCGCCACGGCACCGCCGCCGACATCGACCGGGCCGTCGCCGCGGCCCGCGCCGCGCTGCCCGGGTGGCAGGACCTCGGCGGCCACGCCCGCGCGCGCCACCTCTACGCCCTCGCGCGCCAGATCCAGAAGCGGTCGCGCCTCTTCGCGGTCGTCGAGTCGCTGGACAACGGCAAGGCGATCCGCGAGGCGCGCGACCTCGACATTCCGCTGGCGGCGCGGCACTTCCACCATCACGCCGGCTGGGCGCAGCTGCTCGACGACGAGTTCCCGGGCTGGGCGCCCGTGGGCGTGGTGGGGCAGATCATCCCGTGGAACTTCCCCCTGCTCATGCTGGCGTGGAAGGTCGCGCCCGCCCTGGCCGCCGGGAACACCGTGGTGCTCAAGCCGGCCGAGCACACGCCGCTCTCGGCGCTGCTCTTCGCCGAGGTGGCCCGCGAGACCGGACTCCCCCCGGGCGTGCTCAACGTCGTCACCGGCGACGGCGTCGCCGGGGCCGCCCTGGTGCGCCATCCCGACGTCGCCAAGATCGCCTTCACCGGATCGACCGAGGTGGGCCGCGAGATCCGCCGCGCCACGGCCGGGACCGGCAAGGGCCTGTCGCTCGAGCTGGGCGGCAAGTCGCCGTTCGTCGTCTTCGATTCGGCCGACCTGGACGCCGCCGTCGAGGGCGTGGTGGACGGCGTGTGGCTGAACCAGGGGCAGGTCTGCTGCGCCGGATCGCGCCTGCTTGTGCAGGAGAGCGTGGAGGACGAGATGCTCGACCGCCTGCGCGCCCGCATGGAGCGGATCCGGGTCGGGCACCCCCTGGACAAGTCGATCGACATGGGCGCCATCGTCGACGCCGGCCAGATGGAGCGGATTCAGGGCTTCCTCTCAGCCGGGAAGGACGACGGCGCGGAAGTCTGGCAGCCGTCGCGCCCGGTTCCCGAAGAGGGCTTCTTCCTTCCACCCACGCTCTGCACCGGGGCGCCGGCCACGAGCCCGATCGTCACCGACGAGATCTTCGGGCCGGTCCTGGTCAGCCTCACCTTCCGCACGCCCGCCGAAGCGGTGGCGCTCGCCAACGACACGCGCTACGGCCTGGCCGCGAGCGTCTGGACCGAAGACCTGAGCCTGGCGCTCGACGTGGCGCCCGCGATCAAGGCGGGGACGGTGTGGGTCAACTGCACGAACCGCTTCGATGCGGCGTCGGGGTTCGGCGGCTACCGCGAGTCCGGGTTCGGGCGCGAGGGCGGCCGCGAGGGGATGTGGGAGTACCTCAAGCCGGCGGCGGCGGGGGCTGGGGCGCCCGCGGCGGGGGCGGCGGCCGCAGCGGCGGGGGGAGTGCCAGCGGCGGCGGAGGGGCCCGCGGCGGTCGGGCCCGCAACGGCCGGGCCCGCGGCGGGCGGCCCCGGCGGCCCGCTCGACCGCATCGACCGCACGCGCAAGCTGTGGATCGGCGGCAGGCAGGTGCGGCCCGACGGGGGCGCATCGCTCACCGTGCGGGACGCGTCGGGCGCAGCGCTCGGCGAAGCGCCCCGGGGCAATCGCAAGGACGTGCGCAACGCGGTCGAGGCCGCGGCGAAGGCGCGGACCGCCTGGGCCGCGACCACCGCGTACCTGCGCGCGCAGATCCTCTACTTTGCCGCCGAGAACCTGGCGGCGCGCGCGGACGAGTTCGCCGGGGCGCTGGGGCGTGCCGCCGGCATGGCGCCGGTGGCCGCGAGCGCCGAGGTCGACGCGGCGGTCCGCGCCGCCTTCACCTTCGCCGCGTGGGCGGACAAGCACGACGGCAGCGTGCACTCCACGCCGTTCCGCAACGTCACCTTCGCCATGAACGAGGCCGTGGGCACGGTGGCGATCCGGTGCGGCGACCAGGCGCCGCTGG
This sequence comes from Longimicrobiales bacterium, assembly GCA_965221535.1. Taxonomy (GTDB): domain Bacteria; phylum Gemmatimonadota; class Gemmatimonadetes; order Longimicrobiales; family Gaopeijiaceae; genus Bin94. The sequence goes on from OZ244894.1 coordinate 2,095,150, forward strand.
CCGGCGCGGTCGGCCCGATCATGGCCGCGCTCTGCCAGGGCAACGTGGCGGTGGTCGTCGCGTCCGAGCGCTGCCCGATCCCCGCCCTCGACCTGGTGCAGGTCCTAGAGACGTCCGACATCCCGGCGGGCACGGTCAACATTCTGTCGGGCCGCCACGACGAGGTGCACCCCACGCTTGCCGCCCACGACGACGTCGATCAGCTGTGGGACTTCGTCGCCGACGAGCTGTCGGGCGAGGCCGAGCGCCTCTCGGCGGGCAACCTCAAGCGCGTGTGGGTCGACCGCGAGGGCGCGATCGACTGGCGCGCGCTCGGCGGGCAGGCCAGCCAGACGATCCTGCGCAAGGCGACCAGGGTGAAGAACGTCTGGGTGCCCTACGGCGTGTAGCGGCCCGGCGTCACCTGAGTCGCTGGTACCTCAGCGTCGGGTGGCCCGAATCGCCGGTGGCGCTGTAGTAGCCCGTCACCTGCACCTTGTAGACCTGCTGGTCCACCCGCACCAGAAACACGTTGTAGGTGGGCCACATGCGGCTGCCTTCCCGAATGTTGTACCAGAAGACGCCGCGGGCGTCGTCCACGGTGGACGGAAACGCACCGCCGACGACGGAGAGGAACCCCCCGTAGTCGGGCGCGTCGTCCGCCCGGGCCAGCGCCGCGAAGTCGTCGGTCACGTCGAGCGGAAAGGTGCCGGCGCCGCAGTCCGCATTGATCTCGATGGTCAGGTCGGGCGTCACCCCCATGTCCCAGCCGCAGCCGGCGGGGCTGGCGGCCGGGCCGTTGGCGAAGCTCAGGAAGGCGGGGCCGCGTCGCAGGTCCACCGCCAGCGTCTCGGCGTCGGCCAGCGTCCCGTTCGGATCGTGCCGCCGGAACTCGACGGTCGCGCCCACGGGCCGCTGTCCCTCCATCTCGAGGGCGGCGATCCGGAAGACCGCGTAGCCGCGACCCGACGACTCGCGCACCTTCCACGCGGCGCCGGGGTTGGCCACGAGCGTGCCCGAGAGAAAGTCGAACCGGAACCAGGACGCCCCGGGATCGGGCGCCAGGCCGTCCTCCGCGAAGGACGCCGCATCGGGAATGTCCGCGTCGCTCACCGCCAGAAACGCGGCTTCGCCGTCCGCCTCGGTGAGCGCGACGACCTGCTCGGCGGACAGCTCGGCGTTGTTCCCCAGGTTGACGCCCACCACCGATCCGGGACCGGCCACGCCCCCGTTCAGGCGAATCGAAATGCGCCGGAACGCCATGTGCCAGTCGGTCGAGCCGGCCGGGTCCGAGGGCGTGAGCAGCGCCCCGCCGTCGGCCAGGCTGAAGTACGCCGAGGCCAGTGGAGACGTGGCGTCGATGGTGATCGCGCCCTCTTCGAACGCCTCCGGCGGCGCCGTGACTTCGGACTCGCATGCTGCGAAGAGGACCGGAACTGCGAAGGCTGGAATGAAGGAGCGGAACCGGCGCATGTCTCCCTATCGCCGCAGGAGCGACCGATAGACCGGGTTCATGATCTGCAGGTAGACCGTCTCTCCGGGCCCCACGGAGACCCGGTTAGTGGTGAAGCGGTCGCCCGCCAGGATGTCGATTCGGATGCGCAGGTCGTCCACGGCGGGCCAGTTCAGGGTGAACGTCTCCCTGCCGTTGCCGGACACCACGCCCAGGCGGCGCTCGGTCCGGGACACGGCCCGCAGCGTCGCCTCGTTGAAGTTGTTGTTCTGCACGTTGATCCGGATGCTCTGCGAGCCGCCGTTCCTCGGCTCGAAGGGGTTGGTCAGCTCCCTCGAGCCGGCACAGGCGGTCGCGAGCGCCACGACGATCGCCGCCGCCGCGAATTGGAAGCACCTTGCTGCACGGCGTCTCATGCGCACCTCCTAGCGCGTTCGGCGCACCGGTGACTGGGTCCCTGGGCCGGCCGACTCAGCTGACCAGTCGGCGGTCCTCGATCGGTTCGAGCCCCTCGCGGATCAGGATCTCGTTGAGGCGCCCCAGGTCCCGGCGGATCACGATGTCCATCTCGGCCATCTGCTCGTCCAGCAGCGCCGAAAGATGCTCGAAGACCTCGTACGACTGGTCGGTCGGCCGGTCTTCGGACCCCTCGACGAGGCCGAGCAGCGCGGCCAGCTTGTTGTTCAGCTTGATGGGGTAGTTCAGCGGATCCTGGTTGCTCTGGTTCCGGACCTGGTAGATCTCGGCCTCGACCACCCCCAGGTTCTCCTCGACGATCGCGGCCTGCGACTCGACCTCGCCGTCGTCGGTCTGCTCGAGCCGGTCCTCGATCTGGCTGTTGATGTCGCGCACCTTGATCACGGCCTCGTTGGCCTCCGACACGCGGTCGCGAATCCGGATCGCCAGCTCGAAGCGCTCGCGCAGGTCGGCAACCGTCACGCCCGCGAGGTTCGGGTTGATCAGGATGTCGAAGTCGCGCGTCTGGGGCTCGCCGCCGTCGACCGTCATCCGCACCGTGTAGGTTCCGGGCACGGCAGTCGGACCCATGGGCCGGGCCGCCCACATGATCCGCCCCTCGAAATCCGTCCACGCCGGGTACCGCATGTCCCACCGCAGCGTGTGGGATCCCTGCTCCACCGACGGACCTCGCCCTCCTCCACCCCCGAAGAACGCCGCGAAGGGGTTCGGCTCCTCCTCTTCCTCCTCGTCGTCGCCCGCGACCGCCTCCCAGCTGCGGATCACGTCGCCGGCCGCGTCCGTGACCTCGAAGGTCACGCGCTCGGCGTCCTCGGCCAGGTAGTACTGGAACTGGGCGCCCTGGTCCACCCCGCGGACCGGGTCGGTGGGCTCGAACAGCCACGCGCGGGCGGCGGCCACCTCGTCGGTCATCTGCCTGAGCGGCCCGATGTTCTCGAGCACCCAGAACGAGCGCCCGTGCGTGCCGATGACCACGTCGTTGTCCTCGACGACCAGATCGGAGACCTGCAGCACGGGCAGGTTGAGCGACAGCGGCTGCCACTGCGCGCCGTCGTCGAACGAGACGTATACGGTGCGCTCCGAGGCGGCGAAGAGCAGTCCGGGCCGCGCCGGATCCTCGCGGGTGGCGCGGATGAAGTCGTCCTCCGGGATCCCGGCGACGATCTTCGTCCACGACTGGCCGTAGTCTTCCGTCTTCCAGATGTAGGGGGCGCGGTCGTCGTCCACCAGGTAGCGGATGCCCGACACGTACGCCTTGCCGACCGTGGTCGGCGACGCCTCGATGGTGTTGATGCGCACGAAGTCGGGCGCGTCGGGCGGCGTGACGTTGGTCCAGTTGAGGCCGCCGTCGCGGGTGATGTGGACGAGGCCGTCGTCCGAGCCCGCCCAGATCGTCTCGGGGTCGTGGTACGACGGCGCGATCGCGAAGACCGTGGCGAACGTCTCCACGCCCGTCTGGTCCCTGGTGATCGGCCCGCCCGAGGGTCCCATCGTCATCGGGTCGGCGCGCGTCAGGTCGGGGCTGAGCTGCTCCCAGGTCTGGCCCTCGTTCGTGGTCCTCCACACCTTCTGCGTGCCCGTGTACAGCACGTTCGGGTCGTGGTGCGAGAAGACGATCGGGAAGGTCCACTGCACCCGCTCGATCAGGTCCTCGGACGACTGCCCCATGGGGTTCTCGGGCCACACGTTGATCGCCCGGGTCGCGCCCGTCTTCATGTCGAAGCGGGACAGCGCGCCGCCGTAGCAGCCCGCGTAGAAGACGTCGAGGTCGATCGGGTTGGGGGCCACGTAGCCGCTCTCGCAGCCGCCGACGGCGTAGTACCAGGCACGGTTGCCGGGCCCGCGCGCCGACATCTGGTTCCAGCCGCGCACCGGAATGCACGCGGTGGAGTTGTCCTGCTGCCCGCCGCAGATGTGGTACGGCGTGTGCTCGGTGGTGATCACCCGGTAGAACTGGGCGGTCGAGTAGTCCTGGTCGGTCCACGAGCGGCCGCCGTTCAGAGTCACGTTGGCGCCGCCGTCGTTGGCGTTGATCATCCGGTCCGAGTCGCTGGGCGCGATCCACAGGTCGTGGTTGTCCCCGTGGGGCACCGGAATGCCGCGCGGGAATGTCTCGCCGCCGTCGCGCGACCGGTAAAGCCCCGTGTTCAGGGCGTACATGACGTCTTCGTCGTTCGGATCGGCGTAGACGCGCGTGTAGTAGAACGCGCGCTGCCGCAGCTTGCGCTCGTCGTTCACCCGCTCCCAGGTCGCGCCCGCGTCGTCGGAGCGCCACACCCCGCCGTCGGGCTCGTGCTCGACCAGCGCCCACACGCGGTTCGGGTTCGCGGGCGAGACCGCCACCCCGATCTTGCCCACCGGCCCTTCGGACAGGCCGATGTTGGCGGTGATCTCGGTCCAGCTCTCGCCGCCGTCGGCGGACTTGTAGAGGCCGCTGTCCTCGCCCCCGGACGACATGCCCCAGGAGCGGCGCCACGCCTCCCAGATCGCCGCGTACAGGACGTCGGGGTTGGTGACGTCCACGCTGATGTCCACGGCGCCGGCCTTGTCGCTCTTGTAGAGCACGTTGCGCCAGGTGGCGCCGCCGTCGGTCGTCTTGTAGACGCCGCGCTCGGGGTTGTCGGCGGAGTGCTTGCCGAATGCCGCGACCCAGGCCACGTCGCAATTCTCGGGGTGGATGCGGATGCGCGCGATGTTCTGCGTCTCGGCCAGGCCGATGTGCTCCCAGGTCTCGCCCGCGTCGGTGGACTTGTAGGCCCCGTCGCCCTGCTGGATGTTGCCGCGGATCTGGGTCTCGCCCGTGCCCATGTAGACGATGTCGGGATTGCTCTCGCAGACCTGCACCGCGCCGATCGACGCGCTGTTGATCTGCCCGTCGGTGACCGGGTTCCAGTTCAGCCCGCCGTCGGTGGTCTTCCACAGCCCGCCTCCGGTCGTGCCCATGAAGTACTCGTGCGGGCGGGCGTCTGATCCCGCGGCCGCAATCGAGCGGCCGCCGCGGGGGGGACCCACGTTGCGCCATTCGAGCGAGCCCCAGAGCGCTTCGTCGTAGGCCTGCTGGGCGCTGGCCACGTCGGCTGGCGGGGCCGTCCAAGCGAGAATCCCGACGGCGAGGGCGGAGATGACGGAAGGAAAACGGTGCGGATGCCGCATCGGGCGAGCCTCCTCTTGGTCTAGCGAATGGAAGGAATCGTCAGGCGAAAAATGGGAACCAGCGCCCCGGTGGGAAGGCCGTCGTCGGAGTCCGCGTCGTTCGAGCCGCCGGCGGCCACCTGGTTGATCACCATGGCCACCCCGGTCGCCGCCAGCACGCCCAGCGCGCCGCTGCGCCACGTGGAGACCTCGCGGATCGCCAGCTGCTCGAGCCCGCTCCTGGGTATCGTAAGCGACTGCCTTAGCTGCCGCGATCCCGAAATGGCCGACTGGGCCCGGAAGGTCACGACCGAGACGACAAGCGAGTCGTCGGTGACGCTCACCACCCGCCCCTCGACGGTTTGCGACAGGTCGCCGGTCTGGCGGCCCAGGCGCAGCGCCTGTTCGTCGTTGACCGTGGCGCGCACGTCGGCGCCGACCGGCGGGGCCCCCTGCACTGCCGCGAAGGTGTAGCAGCCGCCCGCCGCGTAGATCGCCGCAGCGGCCGGCACTGCGGCGCGAAGCCGTCGAATCGTCCGTTTCATGGCTCAGAACAGCTCGAAGTCCTGGATGATCTGCTGGTTGAAGAGGTAGATGTAGCGCACCGGGTCGTCGGGCAGGACAATGATGGACCGGTCGTAGTCCACGTCGCCGTCGAGCAGGACCCTCATGCGCACCTCTGCGGCGCTCGAGTCGGCGGGGAACCCCATGAGAAGGAACCGCTGCTCGCTCTTGATGTTCCAGCTCTGGTCGAACGGAAACGTCGCGATCGTGGTGTCGGAGCTGAAAATCTGCACGCCCACTTCCCCGATCTCGTTGGTCGTCTGGAAGAACCGGGTCGACGTGATGAGCATCAGGGCGTCGTCGTCGCTCTCGATCATGACGCGCACGAACTCGGGGCTCGGGTCGGCCAGCCAGTCGCAGCCCGCCGCGGCGAGCGCCAGCAGCAGAAGGAGCGCTCCCGACCGCCGCCGTCCGTTCATGTTCGCCCAGCTCCTCTTCATCTTCGCGCAACTCCCGCCTCTTGGTGCATTGAACTCATTGGTGCATTGAACCGACGGGGCCCAGGAGCTTAAAGCCCCTGGACCCCGTCCGAACAGCCGACTATGTCCGTCTTGTCCCGCCTACCCCGCGCAGGGATGCAGCGCGTTGTCCGGGTGGTGACAGTTCGCCAGGATCTCGATCCTGGTGATCGGCAGCATCGTTCCGGGCCTGCTGTCTGCAGGCGAGCCCGCGAGCCAGTTCATGCTCGAAGACCCGAAGCGATAGTGGTCCTGCAGCCGCTTGTGCTGCAGGAAGAGGTTGACCCGCCGCTCGTGCTGCAGCATGTCGATGGCAGGGATCTGCCCCGAGTATGCCGTGAGCCCGTCGAGGCCCTCGCGGATCGTGTTGATGTGGTTGGCGAACGCAGCCTCGTCGCCGCCGGCCAGCGCGGCCTCGGCCATGATCAGATGCAGCCCCCGCTCGCTCACAACCGTGAGCGGCGAAAAGCCCTCGCCGGCGAGAAACTCGTCGACCCTCGCCTTGTAGCGCGTGTCCAGCGCCCCCTCGATCGGGTCCATCAGGTTGTGGCCCACGAGGTCGGTGGGGTCGGACTCGCTCTGCGTGGCGTATTCGGGGCCGATCTGCAGTTCGCCCCGCTGGGTGACCTGCCACGACAGGTTGTTGGTCTCGGTGGCGCCGCTGTAGGCGAACCGGTAGGCCCAGTCCGTGCCCGCGACCGAGCCGAGCACGGCCGCCGCGTCGCTGTTGGCGTTCGAGTCGTTGATCAGCGGGTTGCCCGGCGTGGAGCCCGGCGGGTTCAGCAGCCCCCAGATGGCACGCTGGTGGTAAGCCTGCGCGCGCGCCGCCTGGGCCCGCATGGCGGTCTCGCCACCCCCCGCCATTGCGGCGGTTAAGTAGGCGATCGCCTGATCGAACACCGAGGACATGTTGTCGGGCCCGATGAGGGGACCCGGCTCGGTCCGGTCGCTGAAGGCGAAGTCGTCGAACATCTGCGCGATGGCCGAATACGTGACGCCCGCGTACAGGTTCGCACGGGCCAGATCGCCCTGCAGCTCCGAGTTGCCGGCGTTCTCCGCCACGTGGCCCTCTAGCAGCTGCACCGCGAACTGCGTCATCCATCTGGCCTGCGCGATGCTCGGGAACGCTCCGTCGGCGAACTCGTTGCCCGGGTTGTCGGGCGTGCCCTGGTCCAGCTCGTTCCACGCGTCGCGCGATCCGATCCAGGTGATCTCGTCGCCCACGGTCGAGAAGGGGGCGTAGATGTTGCCGATGCCGTTGGTGGTCAGCGCCTGTGCGCCGTTCACCGCTGCGGAGGCAGCCTCGATCTTCTCGATGTCCTCCTGCACCAGCGCGTTCGGGTTGTCGACGTCCAGGAGGTCGCACGCCCCGAGCAGGACGGGAATCCCCAGCGCCGCAAGCACCGATCTAGAAGTCTTGGTCGTCATTTTGTTCTCCTCTCTCTAGAACCCGACGCGGGCGGACAGTGCGAAGCGCCGCGGGATCGGCACGCCGAACGCCTCGGTCCCGGTGAGGAAGTTGCAGTTCACGCCGCCACCGGTGCAGTTGGCCGCCGGGTTGATCTCGGGATCGATGCCCCGGTAGTCGCCCAGCATCCAGAGCTTCACGTTGCGGCCGCCGAATGTGACCGTGGCGTTGTCCAGTCCGATGCCCTCGATCATGCTCGCGGGCACCCGGTAGGAAAGGGACAGCTCGCGCAGGCGGATGAAGTCGGACGTCCAGATCTGGTTCATGCCGGACATCGGCGCCAGCGCGCGGTACTCGCGCGCCCATTCGAGCGCCGCTTCGAGCCGCTGCTCGGCCGTGGACGCCGGGTTCTGCATGATCGATGCGACCCGCGCCGTTCCGGGCACGTTGCGCCCGATCACCGCGTTGGCCTGCCGGAACGCGCCGGTCAGATCCTGCGTGTGGTAGTTGCCAGCCCGGTATTCGAAGTTGGTCGACAGCTCGAAGTTGCCCATGAAGCTGACGTCGAATCCGTAGGACCCGGCGAAGTCGGGCGTGGGCTTGCCGATGTACTGGTCCAGATACTCGGCGGATCCGCCGGCGCAGCCGACCGGAATGACCTCGAAGGCGGACGGGTTGCGCGGCACGCTGAAGTACTCGAGCGCCTCGGCCCTGGACGGCTCGGCGCAGTTCCGGTTCAGGTCGAGCGGAATCGCCATGTTGGGGTCGAGGATCGCGCCGAAGAAGGAGGCCGGCGCGTAGCCTTCCTTGAGGAAGTTGCGGTAGCGCGGATACGAGCCGCCGGTCTTGAGCGGCGGGGCGCCGCCGAGATCGGTCACGATCTCGTCGATGTACGCCGTATTAGCGAACACGCTGATCTGCAGGTTCTCGCTGTTGTAGACCGACCCGTTGACGGCCACTTCGATGCCTTTGGCGTCGAGCTGGCCGATGTTGTCCAGCTGGGTCGAGGTGAAGCCGCCCGTGACCGGGAACTGGCGGGCCACGAGCGCGTCGGTGGTGACGCGGTTAAAGTACGTGACGTCGACGCCGATCCGGTCGTTGAACAGGCCGAACTCCGCGCCGAACTCCCACTCGGTGGAGATCTCGGGCCTGAGTCCCTGGTTGCCCAGGTTGGCCGGCGCGAGTCCGGGGCCCACCTCGGCGGGCCGCGGCGAGAAGGTGGTGAACTTGTCGAAGGCGCCGGGCTGCAGGCCCGACTGTCCCCACGCTCCGCGCACCCGGAAGGTCGACAGCGTCTCGTTGGTCCAGTCGAACAGGTCGGTCGGGATCACCGAGATCGCAGCCTTGGGGTAGGTGGCGGTCTCGAATTCCGAACCGAAGGCGCTGTTCGCGTCGAAGCGCGCGCCCACGGTGAGGAACGCCCAGTCCTGCCAGCCCATCTGCTCCTGGAAGTAGACGCCGGTGTTGACCACGCGGCTCCAGCTCTCGGAGGTGGACTGGTTGGCGCCGGCGCTCGCGACTTCGAGACCGGGGCCCGGGAAGCTCTGCCCGTTTCCGCCGTGGTAGACGTTCTGGGTCAGGAATCCCTGTCCGCCCGCCAGGAACTGGCTGGTGAGCTCGTCGGTGAGGTCGGTGTCCCAAGAGACCTTGAAGTCGCCGGTGACCTCGCGGTTGTTGCGGTCGCCGAACCAGCGGATGCCGGTCTGGTTGTAGACCGAGAAGTTGTCGACGTTCCAGCCGAAGGGGTAGAACGAGACGTTCACGCCGTTGGTGATGTCGACGCCGAACGTGCCGTCGAAGACGACCTCGTCGGTAATGGTCCAGTTGGCGTTCACGCTGCCCGCGAAGTGCTCGACATCCTCTCGGACCTCGGCTTCGCCGGTCTCGCGCAGCGTCGCGAACGCGAGGCTGCCGTACCGGTTGTTGTCGTCGGCCAGGCGGAGCTGCCCCATGAGCCCGAGCGAGAACACGCCGTAGATGTTGTTCCCGCCCCGAAGCGCGCTCTGGTTGAGCTCCGAATACAGACCGCTGACCCGCAGGCGCAGGTTGTCGAACGGGAAGACGTTCAGGTTGATCGTCGCCTGGCGGCGGGCGATCGTGTCCTCGTTGCCCAGGCTGCCGCCGTCGGCGAACACGCCTTCGAGCTTGCTGAACGGCCCGTTCTCGTAGTGGTAGCGACCCGAGGCGAAGTACGTGATCAGGTCGCCGCCGCCGGACACCGAGCCCGAATACGTCTGCGCGAAGCCCGTGTTGTAGAGCTCGCTCATGTAGTCGACCTCGTACACCTCGTACGGCTGCAGCGAAACGCCCCAGCGGCGCTGCATCCGGGCGACCTCCTCCGCGGTGCGCGGGAAGTCGGCGTGCGGGATGAAGCGGTCGTTGGGCGACGTGACCGCGGTCTGGTCCGTCTGGAACGTCCAGCGCGGCGCGCCCTGCTGGCCCCGCTTGGTGAAGATCTGGATGACGCCGTTGGACGCCTCGGTGCCGTACAGCGTAGCCGCGGCGGCGCCCTTGAGGATCTCGATCCGCTCGATTGAGTTCGGGTCGATGTCGTCGAAGCGGCGCGTGACCGCCTGGGCGGCGCCCCAGCTGCCGCCGCTGCCGCGGTCGATGCGCACGCCGTCCAGGTAGATGACGGGCTCGTTGGTCTGGGAGAGCGACGCCGAGCCGCGGATGCGGATCCGGCCGCTGGAGCCGGTGTCTCCGGCGCCCATCAGGCCCACGACGCCGGGCTCGCGGCCCTGGAGCATGTCGCTGAAGCTGGTGATCGGCTTGTCTTCGAGCTCGGCCACGTCGACCGTCGCGATGGAGTTGCCGAGCTTTCTCTTCTCGGTGGCGACGCCGGTCCCGGTCACAACGATCTGGTCCAGCTCGATCGCGGTGACCGTCAGGCCGAAGTCCGCTCTCACCGTCTCGCCCGCCGCAACCGTCACCGTCTGCGATCCGGCGCGGAAGCCGACCAGCTCGGCGATGACCGTGTGCTCGCCGACCGGCGCGTTCACGAACAGGTAGTTGCCGCTGCTGTTGGTGAGCGTTCCGAACGATGTGCCTTCGATGTAGACCTGGGCCGACTCGAGGGGGCGGCCCGACGCGGCGTCGGTGACCTGTCCCGTGATCGTGCCGGTCTGGGCCGCCACCGCCGGGGCAAAGGCAAGACTGGCCAAAACAGCCAGGCAAAGCCCTCCCGCCCCGTTCCTGAGGCTTTCTGCCAACCAGTTACGTGTCATGATGGTCCTCTCCTTTTTCAGTTCGCGGACATGTTGACACACCCTGCTATATGCACCGGGGCTCTCCCGGCATAGGGTCCAGATCCCGACAGGTCCTCGTCCGGACGTCTCGGTCCAACGCCAGCAGGATATAGTTGCGACTGGCCCCGCCACTGTCAAGCGAAGGCGCCCGTCGCGTTGGGAACGAAGGGGCCCGTCGGCGTCAGGCCGGGGCGCCCCGGCCGGCGAATGCGCCCGTCACGCCCCCACCCGGGCAACCGCCTCGATCTCGACGGCGACGCCCTTGGGGAGCCCCCGCGCCGCCACCGTGGAGCGCGCGGGGCGATGTGCGCCGAAGTGGCGCGCGTACACCTCGTTCATCTCGGCGAAGAGCGCCATGTCCGAGAGAAAGACCGTGGTCTTCACGACCGTCTGCAGGCTCCCTCCGGCGGCCGCCAGCACCGCCGCCAGGTTCTTCAGAACCCGGTCGGCCTGCTCCGCCACCCCGCCTTGCAGAAGGTCGCCCGTCGCGGGGTCGATGGCGATCTGCCCCGACGCGAAGATCCAGCCGTCGGTGACGATCGCCTGCGAGTAGGGGCCGAGCGCGCCTGGGGCGCTGTCCGTGTGAATGGCGTTCAGGTTGGGCATGTGTCGGTGGTCTCCTGTTGGTTGGCGTGTGGGGTGCTTCCCCAAGGGTGCGCGCGAGGCGCTCGAATCTACAGCAGGGCGGCGGCCTCGTCCCGAGTGACCGGCGCCACGCCGACCTTGGCCACCCCGGCGGCCGCGGCGGCGGCGGCCAGCTCGACGGCCTCGCAGGGGGTCGCGCCCGCCGCCAGCGACACCGCGACCGCCGCCGCGACGGTGTCGCCCGCGCCCGACACGTCGTATACGGCGCGGGCCCGCGCCCGGACGGCAGTCAGCGATCCCGAGGGCGAAGCGAGCGCCATGCCGTCGGCACCCAGGGTGAGGAGGAGGTGCCGGGCGCCGGTGCGGACCCGCGCGGCCTCCATCCAGGCCCGGTCGCGCGGGCGGGGCGCCTCGTCGAAGGCGGCGTGCAGCTCGGCGGCGTTCGGCTTGAAGACGGTCGCGCCGCCAAAGGCGAAGAAGTTGCGGCGCTTGGGGTCGGCCACGACGGGGACGCCCAGGTCGGCGGCGGCCTGGATCGCGCGCCGGACCAGGGGGGGCGACAGCACGCCCTTGTCGTAGTCGGCGAGCACGAGGGCGTGGGCGCCGGGCAGCAGTTCGCGCAGCCGGGCGGCCAGCTCGGAGCGCGCTGCGGACGGGACGGGCCCGGTGCGCTCGCGGTCGACCCGCACGACCTGCTGGCCACGCGCGAGCACCCTGGTCTTGACGGTCGTCTCGCGGCTCCCCGCAGGCGCGAAGTGACAGCCACCGCCCATTTCGGCTAGGACGCGCTCGACCGCGCGGCCCGCGTCGTCCTGCCCCACCACTCCCAGGACATCGCACTGGGCGCCAAGCGAGAGGACGTTCGCGGCCACGTTCGCGGCGCCTCCGACGGCTTCCCATTCGCGAGCCACCCGCACCACGGGGACAGGCGCCTCGGGCGAGACGCGGTCGGCGGGGCCCTCGACGTAGCGGTCGAGCATGGCGTCGCCCAGCACAACCACGCGCTGCTCGGGGAATGCGGCTGCGAGTTCGGCGAAGCGGGCGGGGTTCATGGGGCCGGCGCCCTGCCCCGCGCTTCGAGCTCGACGCGGCGCAGCGGTCCGCCCTCGCGCTCGAACCCCCAAAGGTGGTCCTGGAGGTTGACCGACACGCAGACGTGGTTGGGCACGATGCGCACGCGCTCGCCCACCGACGGACGCCAGCCGGTGCGCGCCAGATCGAGCATGCCGTGCTCTTCGTTGACGGCCTTGACGGTCACCTGGGGCCGGTCGAGCAGAACGCCCAGCCCCGGCGCGTCGAGCCCCAGGAGCTCTCTGGAGATGGCCTTGGAGCCGGCGTCGACGACCGCCTGGCCCGGCACCGCGACGCTGATCACGGTGGCGAGCACGGTGTAGGCCACGTCGTCGGGCGCGGCCGCGTCCATGCGCACGATGTCGCGGTCGTTGTAGATGCACGTGCCGGGGCGGATCTCGGTGAGCCCGGGGATCCGGTGCGAGTCCCACATGGTCGGCGTCGAGCCGCCCGAGACGATGCGCGCCGGGTGGCCGGCCCGGTCGAGCGCTGCGAGAAAGGTCTGCAGGCGGTCGGCCAGGCGGGCCAGCGCGTCGGTCTGACTGCGCCGACGGGTGCGAACGCCGGGGTAGAACATGAGGCCGTCGAAGCGGCCGCCGGGCAGCGTGTCGGCGGCTTCGGCAAGGCGGAGCGCGTCGTCGACCGCAACCACGCCCGTGCGACCCGCGCCCGCGTCGAATTCGACCAGGATGCCGAAGGTGCGTCCCGTGGCTGCCGCAGCCTTGCAGAGCGGTTGCAGGACTTGAAGGGAATCGAGTGCGACCCTGACCTCGACGGCTGCGGGCAGCGCCGAGAGCCGCGCGACCTTGTTCGGGTGCGCGGGCGGGTGGGCGACCAGGATGTCGGCGGCTGCGTTGGCCATAACCTCGGCCTCGTGGGGCGTGGCCACGGTGAGCCCGACCGCCCCCGCCTCGATCTGCAGGCGCGCCATTTCGAGCGACTTGTGCGTCTTGACGTGCGGCCGCCACGCGATCCCGTGCCGGCGACAGTAGGCCGCGGCGCGCTCCACGTTCTTGCGGACCCTGCCCAGATGGACGACGCCGACGGGGGTTTCGGCCTCGTCGAGCGCGGCCGGCGTCACTGCCGCAGCGGCCAAAGCGCCAGGTCGAAGGCAGAGGTGCGGACGCGCCCCTCGCCGTTCGGGTCGGTCCAGGCCAGCATCAGCCGGTCGGCTCCCAGGCGGGCGATGCGCGGAAAGCCCGAGGCGCGCGCGGCGTCGCTGTCCGCCAGCGTTAGCGGGGCGCTCATGGCGCCGTCGGGGGCGATGCGGCGGCCCACGATGGCCGCGCCGGGGGTGGCGCCCCCGCCCTGGGCGAGCCAGGTGGCGAGCGCGGAGCCGTCGCCCAGCAGGACGACGTCGACCCGGCCCAGGGCGCCGCCGTCGTCGAGCCGCGTTGGGGGTCCGAACGTGGCCCCGCCGTCCGACGAGAAGGCGACGTGGACGCGGGGCTCGTTGTCCGGGGCGGTGAACCAGGCGACGGCGACGCTGGCGCCCCGCGCGGCCATGGCGGGGCCGTTGACCGGGCAGCCCCCGAAGAACCAGCCGTCGTCGTGGACGGCGCGGCTCGGCGTCCAGGCCCCGTCCACCAGGCGGCTGACGTGGATGTCGCGGATCTCGCCGGGGGCGCGGTCGCGGTAGACGACCACGGGGACGCCGTTCGCGACCGCCGCGTCGGTCTGGCAGCACTCGCACGTCATGGCGTCGACGATGGTTTCGGGGCCGAGGGCGTGGGCGGCGCGGGCGGGAGGGGGGTCGGCGGCGGGGGCCTGGCCGTTGGCGGGCGCGCCGCCCGCAGCGGGGGGCGTGGTCGGCGCAGCCAGCCCAACCCGGCGGGCGCGCAGCGACATCGGGCCGCCCGGCTCCACCATCTGCCGCCCGTCGAGCCACGCCGCCCACACCTCGTCGCCCCGCGGGAAGAACGACACGAAGCCGTGCTCGGTGGGGGTGCCGTCGTCGTGCGGGGTGAGCGCGGGCGACCAGGTGGCCCCGTCGTCGTCGGACCACGCCACGCGGACGCCGTAGTCGTACGTGCCCTGCCCCCCGCGCCACAGCCAGTGGGCGAAGAGGCGGTCGCCGAAGACGCGCACCGACGGGAAGTCGGCCCAGTTGACGAAGAAGGCGTCGCCCTCGGCGACGGTCCGCACCGGGCCCCAGCCGTCGCCGCCCCCGTGGTGGAACGCCGCGGCCACGCGGTGTCCCGTCGGCGACGGCTCGGTCCAGCTCATCCACACGCCGTCGCCCGCTGGCTCCAGGAACGGCTGTCCCGAGCCCGGGGCGGCGGGGTTGGCGAGCTGCACCGCCGCCTGGACGCCGGGCGACCGGGCCGCCCCGGGAGCGCCCACGTCGGCGCCCGAGCCCCCCACCGCCCCGCCGTCGCCCCCGCAACCCCACGCGACCGCCAGGACCAGGGGGGCGAGCAGTGCGAAGGGCGCGCTTCGGGTGGAGGCTGCGGCGGCCGCGCCGGAGGCTGCGGCGGCGGTCTCTGCGGCTGCCCGGTCGACTTGGCTGGCGGCTGCGTGTTCGGCTGCTGTGGTCATGGCACTCTCAAGCGTGTATTGTCCAAGGGGCCGCGGCGCGCCCAGGCGGCTGCCGCAGCCTCGGATCGCCGCCGCACAAGATAAGCGCGTGCGGGCGCGTCGCCACGGGCGGGGCGCGGGGCGGGAGCTTCGGCGATGCCCGGCTTCGCCCGGGGGAAGTGCCCCCGCAACGAGGACCCCTGGCGGGAACTCAGGGTATACCCGGGGCGAC
Organism: Longimicrobiales bacterium; assembly: GCA_965221535.1. Classification (GTDB taxonomy): domain Bacteria; phylum Gemmatimonadota; class Gemmatimonadetes; order Longimicrobiales; family Gaopeijiaceae; genus Bin94. Next base: position 2,110,274 of record OZ244894.1, read on the forward strand.
CAGGGCTGCGCGACGAGCGCCATGTCGGCGTGCGCCGGCCTAACGAAACCAGGACACCGTGCGGTCATGCGGGCGAGAATCGAATCGCTCGCTCGACCGCTCACAAAGGGAAAAGAGGTTGGTCATGGCTGCAACCAGACGCACCAGCCGGAACCGCGACAACCGGAACCGCACGACCAGACGCCGCGCCGGCCGCAACCGCGCGACCAGAATCCTTCTGGCCGGGGCGGGAGCGGTCGCCCTTGTTGCCAGCCTGCCGGCCGCGGGCTCGGCCCAGTACTTCGGACGCAACAAGGTTCAGTACGAGGGGGGCTTCGACTTCAAGGTGCTGAACACCGTGAACTGGGAGATCCACTTCTACGACGAGGCCGAGGCGCCGGTCGAGGACATCGCGCGCATGTCCGAGCGGTGGTACGAGCGCTTCTCGCGGTTCTTCCAGCACGACTTCGACTCCCCGAAGCCGCTCATCATCTACGCCGACCATCCGGACTTCCAGCAGACCAACACACTTGCCGGGGCGATCGGCCAGGGCACCGGGGGCGTGACGGAATCGCTCAAGAACCGGGTGATCATGCCGCTGAACGCGTCGTACCGCGAAACGGACAGGATCCTTGGGCACGAGCTCGTCCACGCCTTCCAGTACAACATCTCGCAGAGCCGCAGCGGGGGCGGAATCATGCGGCTGGCGGCGATGCCGCTGTGGATCGTCGAGGGCATGGCCGAATACATGTCGATGGGGCGCGACCACCCCCACACGGCCATGTGGCTCCGCGACCACATTCTGCGCGACGACAAGCCCACGCTGAAGGAGATCACCCGCAACCCCAAGTACTTCGCGTACCGGTTCGGACAGGGGTTCATTTCGTACATCGGCGGCACCTACGGGGACGAAGCTGTGCAGGACCTGTTCCGCACCGCGCTCAGGACCGGCTGGGAGGCCGCGATCAACCAGGTCTTCGCAATGCCCGAGGACACGCTCGCAATGCAGTGGTGGGACGCGATCGAGGCCGAGTACCGGCCGCTCATGGCGGGCAAGACCGATCCCTACGAGACGGGCGACGTCCTGCTGTGCGTGGAGTGCGGCGGCGGGCGCACCAACATTGCGCCGTCGCTGAGCCCGGACGGGCGCTACATCGTCTTCCAGTCCGAGAAGGACCTCTTCTCGATGGACCTGTTCCTGGCCGACGTCACCACCGGCGAGATCCTACGTCCGCTGCAGCGCAACGAGACGCCCTACATCGACGGGATCCGCTACATCGACAGCAGCGGCTCGTGGTCGCCCGACAGCCGCAAGCTCGCCTTCGTGATCTTCTCGGGCGGCAACAACCAGCTGGCCATCCTCGACGTGCAGACCGGCGAGATCGAGGATCGCATCGAGATCGAGGGGCTGGGCGCGATCCAGAACCCCGCGTGGTCGCCGGACGGCCAGCGGATCGCCTTCACCGGACTGAAGGGCGGGATCAGCGATCTGTACCTCTACGACCTGGCCGGCGAGAGCGTCGAGCAGCTCACCAACGACCGCCACGCCGACCTGCACGCGGCCTGGTCGCCCGACGGCGGAACGCTGGCCTTCGTCTCGGACCGCGGCGCGGACACCGACTTCGACCAGCTGGTCTTCGGCAACTACGTGCTCGCGTTCATGAACATGGAGACGCGGGCCGTGGAGCCCTTGACGGTCTTCGACAACGCCAAGCACATCAACCCGGTCTTCGACGGCACCGGCCAGGGGATCTACTTCATCTCGGACCCCGACGGCTTCGCGGACATCTTCCACTTGAACCTTTCCGACGGCGAGATGCGGCGCATCACCCGCGCGGTCACCGGGGTCAGCGGCATCACGGCGCTGTCTCCGGCGCTGTCGTACTCTCCGGCCCAGGACCTGCTGGCGTTCTCGGTCTTCCACGAGCGCGGCTACATCGTGAACACGGGCAGGGCCGACGACATGGCGACGCTGGTGGACGTGGTCGCCCACGCCGGGCCCCATCCGGGCCGGCTGCTGCCGCCGGGCGCCCAGAGGATCCGCAGCCGGGTGGCCGGGTTCCTGGCCGATCCCCTGACGGGACTGGTCGGCGACCAGGTGTACACGGGCGACCAGGCCGAGGACTACAACCCCTCGCTGCAGCTCGACTACGTCGGACAGCCCTCGATCGGCGTGGGCGCCGACACCTACGGCTCGTACGTCGGGGGCGGCACCTACGCGTACTTCAGCGACATGCTGGGGAACCGCTCGCTGGGCGTTTCCGTGCTGGCGAACGGAACGATCAAGGACATCGGCGGCTCGACGTACTACCTGAACCAGGAAAACCGATGGAACTGGGGAGTGGGCATTCAGCACATCCCCGTCCTGCAGCGGTACTTCGGCTTCGGGCTCGGCCAGTACGAGCTCTACAACTACCGGTTCTTCATCGACGCCGCGCAGGGGGTGCTGTCGTACCCGCTCTCGGCCACCAGGCGCATCGAGGGAGGACTGGGGGCGACGAGGTACGGGTTCGATCTCGAGAGAGAGATCTACTATACCGACCCCTTCCAGCGGGTCGTCGGATTCGAACGGATCCAGGAGGACTGGCGCGATCCGCTCTACTTCGCCTCGGCCTCGCTGGCGTTCGTCGGCGACAACTCGTACAACGCCTGGACAAGCCCGGTCCGGGGCGAGCGGTTCAGGCTGGGCGCCGAGGTGTCCTACGGGACCGTCAACTTCAACACGTTCACCGCCGACTACCGTCGCTACTTCAACGGCGGCGGGGCGCTGACGCTGGCCATGCGCGGTCTGTTCCTCGGGCGCTACGGAGACATTCGGGGGCTCGACGAGCAGGAGCTCAACCCCTACTTCATGGGCTACGAGAGGTTCGTGCGCGGCTACGACTGGAGCTCCTTCGACAGCGGCGAGTGTCCCGAGAACACCCGCATCACCATCTCGGGCTCGACCTGCCCACCCATCGATCGGCTGTACGGCCACCGCGTGGGCGTGCTCAACGTCGAGTTCCGGCTGCCGTTCACGGGCATCGAAGAGTTCGGGATCATCAACTTCCCGTACATTCCGGTCGAGCTGACCGCGTTCACCGACGTCGGCTTCGCGTGGGACAGCGAGCGGCCCGGGCAGCTGCTGTGGGCACGCGACACGCCGGAGAGGGTTCCCGTGGCGAGCAGCGGCTTCTCGGCGCGCATGAACCTGCTGGGCTACCTGATCCTCGAGTCCTACTACGCGTACCCGTGGCAGCGCCCGGCGAAGGGGTGGCACTGGGGCTTCCACGTAGCGCCGGGGTGGTAGCCGCGCGGTAGCGGACCAGCGGACGCAAGGGGGGCGCGCGGGCGGCGTTGACGGCCGCCTGCGCGCTCTGCCGCGAATCGCCCCGACCCGGCGACAGACCGCTCCCGCTCGCTTCGCCCGCGCCGCGCTTCTGCGGCGCAGACTGCTAGAAGATCTCGATCGTCACGTAGCGGCCCGGGTTCTCGCGGATGTCGTCCAGGAGCGCTTCGAGGCTCTGCAGCGTGGACGTCACCGACGTGTGGAGCTCGTCGGTGGTCAGCAGCCTGCCCAGCGTTCCCTCGCCGCGTTCTAGACGCCCCAGGACCGAGTTGAGCGAGGCGACCGATTCCTGAACGGCGGTGGACGTGCGCGCTAGCGAGGCCATCGTGGTGTCGGCCGACGCGAGCGTCGCGCTCCAGTCCTCCGAGCCCGTGATCCCCTCCATGTTCGCCGCCGAGCGCTGCAGGCTCTGCATGAGGGTGCGGAACTCGGCCTCCTGGCCGTCCGCGACCGCGGCAAGGTCGGCGAGCAGCTCGCGCATCGAGGCCATGACCGCGCCCACGTCCGATATCGTCGAATCGGCGAGCAGCCCCTGCACCCGGCCCATCACGTCGGAGACGTCGCCGGCCAGATCGCCCGCCTGGTCGAGCACGCCGCCGACCGTGGCGCCGGGTATGATGTCCCACTGCTCGACGTAGCCGTCGCCGTCGCCGGGGATGACCGACACCACCATCCCGCCCAGGAATCCCATCGAGAGCAGCTCGGTGGTGGCCGGGCGCGGTATCCGGTAGTCGCCCTCGAGCTCCATGGTGATGTAGACGCCCCCGCCGGGCGCGAGGTCGAACGAGTACACGCGTCCGATGTTGATCCCGCGCATGCGCACGGGGTCGCCGCGCCGAATCCCCTGGGCGTCCGCCACCTCGGTGACCAGCATGTAGCGGCCCCGGAACAGCGCGGGGCTCGTCATGAGGAAGAGCACCGTGAAGAAGCCCACGATGCCGAGGATCACGAAGATCCCGACGCGGAATTCGCGCATGCCCGAAAGGGGCGGCACGGCCCCCATGACCTCGTCGTCGGAAAGCCGGCGCCCGGCGTCGGACGCTGCCGTGTTGTTCATGTCATCTCCACAACGTCTAGCGCGGCTTCGGCCGCCGCTCGATCCACGAATGCCCTTACGACCGGGTCGCTCTCGCTCTGGAAGTCGCCCGGAGTTCCACAGAAACGAATGACGCCGCCTTCGAGCATGGCCACGCGGTCGCACATCCAGAGCGCGCCCTCGACGTCGTGGGTGACCAGCACCGAAGTGACGCGCAGCTCCTCGGCGAGGCCCTTGATCAGGCGCTCGACGGCCGCCGTGTTGACCGGGTCGAGCCCGGTGGTGGGCTCGTCCCAAAGCAGGATGCGGGGCCGCCCCACGATGGCGCGCGCAATCCCGACCCTTTTCTTCATGCCGCCCGACAGCTCGGCGGGAAAGATCGAGAGGACCTCTGCCGGTTCGAGATTGACGAGCTCCAACGCCCTCCAGATCTCCCTGGCGGAGTCGGCCGCCCCCATGCGCCGCAGACGGTCGACGGGCAGGCCCATTTCGACGTTGCGGTACACGTTGAGCGAGTCGAAGAGCGCCGCCTGCTGAAAGACGTATCCCACCTGGCGCCGGACGGCGTCCTTGGCCCCCTCGCCGCCGAAGAAGACCGACACGCCGTTGACCTCGACGTCGCCGCGGTCGGGGACCACAAGGCCGATCGTGGTCTTGAGCAGGACGCTCTTGCCGGTGCCGGACGGACCGAAGAGCGCGAACATCTCGCCCTCGCGGATCTCGAGGTTCACCCCCGTCAGCACCGGGCGCTTGTACGCCTTCCAGGTGTTGCGGTAGCGGATGACGGGTCGGGGATCCATGGGCGGGCGGCGCTCGGCGTTCAGTTGAGGAAGAGGGGCGGGAACATGGCGTCGAGGATGAGGACGGTGAGCGTCTGGAACATGACCGACGCGGTGGTGGTGCTGCCCACGCCCTCTGCGCCGCCGCTCGTGCGAAAGCCCATGTGAATGGCGATCACGGGGATGGCGAAGCCGAAGGTGACCGCCTTCATGAACGAGTACCAGAGGTCCCACGAGTGCCAGAAGAGGCGCGCGCCGTACAGGAAGGTCTCGAAGCCCAGGTCGAGGGTGAGGTCGGCCGCGACCATGCCCGAGAAGATGCCCACGACGTTGGCCATGCCCACCAGCAGCGGCATGACCACGAGCCCGGCCAGGATGCGGGGCGCGCCCAGCATGATCTGGGGGTCGCGGCCCAGCGAGCGGTAGGCGTCGATCTGCTCGGACACCACCATGGTGCCCAGCTCGGCGGTGATGCGCGCGCCGACCCGGCCGACCAGCACGACGGCCGTGAGGACCGGCCCCAGCTCGAGCACCACGCTGGTGATGGTGACGCTGCCGAGCACGTACAGCGGGATCGTGGCGGTGATCTGGTAGCCGCCCTGCTGCGAGGTCACGATCCCCGAGAGCACCGCCGTGATGAGCACGATGGGAATGCTCTGCACCCCCATGACGTACAGCTGGCGCACGAATTCGCTCCACGAGACGCGGAGCCGGGCCGCGGCGAGGAAGGTGCGCCCCACCAGCAGCCCGATCTGCCCCGCGTGCTCCGCCCAGAGCTGCCACCAGCGGCCGATCGCCCGGAGGGGACGTTCGTACAAGCGGGGTGGCGTCAAGGGGTGGAAGGAGGCCGGGGAGCGGCGCGCAGACCGGTCGGACTCAAGAGGATGCCTGCCGAGAACGACTGTTCGTTCAAGGTTTCGGAGCCGAACTCCTGCCGGAACTCGACGTAGGGCACGATCACGGGCAGCCCCCTGAGGCGCACCCCGGCCGCGTAGCTGAACGCCCAGTCCTGCGAATCGCCGCCGGCGGTGCCCTGGGCGTCGTCCTCGTACAGCCGGTACGCCGCGCCCACGCCGAGGTAGAGCGGCCCCCCGGCCCCCAACAGCAGCTGCCCCCCGTATTCGGTCGACGAGCAGTCGTCGCAACCGGGGAACAGCCTGTCGTAGACGCCCGAGATCATGAGTCCCGGGCGCACGAAGCCCAGGTCGATCTCGGCGCGCGCTCCGACGCCGAAGGTGCCGTCGAAGGCCTGGGACTTGTAGACGGCGTGGCCTCCGGCGCGGACCTGGGCGTGGACGGGCGCGGCCGGGAACATGGTGGCTGCCAGGGCGAGCGCTGGGAGAGCCGCCGCGGCCGCCCGGGCCGGCGCCGGAGCCGCCCGGGTTGCGCGTCGCCAGCGACTGCGACTGTTTTCGAGCACGTTGCCCCCGGTAGATTGAATGTCTGCGGAACTGTGGGCCTTTGGGGAAATCGGCCTGTGAAATGTATCGAAATCGCGTAGCGGCAACGGGCGGGCGGGCGCTGGCGGCGCTGCTGTGCGCCTTCGTGTCGAGCGGCTGGGCCCCGCCCCCGCCCCACCCCTTCCGTCTCTCGGTCGCGGACGTCGGCGTCGGCGACGCCACCCTGGACGTGCGCATCCGGTTCTTCTGGGACGACCTCCAGTTCGCGGTCATGGAGCACACGTCGGACATGGCGTTCGAGCTGGCCGAGAGCGCCCAGGTGGACGCGACGGTCGAGCGGTACATCAACGACATGCTGGTCGTCGAGGCCGGGGGCGCGGTGATCGCGGGCACGGTGCTCGAACGCGGGATCCAGGACGCCCGCAACCCCGACGAGGTCATGTGGTGGTACCGGCTGGAGTACCCGCTGGATGCGTCCGTGGACCGCGTCCGGATGCGCAACCGCGTCCTGTTCAACATGTTCGAGGACCAGCGCAACCTCGTGCACCTTAAGACCCGGCGCGGTCGCGAACGCACCTACTACTTCGGCCTGGACGAGGACAGCGTAACGCTCAGGCTGAACTGACGGGGCCGTGGCGGCTACGGCGGGCGGCGCAGGCGCATGCGCCGGTCAGCGCTCCTCCATCTTCCAGAAGACGATGCCGCCGGCCTGCTGCCCGACCTCGACCTCGGCGACCCGCGCGAAGTCCGACAGGTCGAAGATGTCCACCTTGCCGGGTTCGGCGCCCACGCCCTCGACCGAAACGAACGCGTAGCGGCCGTCGGGGCTGACCACCACGCCGTGCGCGACGGTGGTCGAGGACGGCGTGGTCGCAGCCGACCGTCCCGTTTCGAGGTCGAGGAACTGCACCGCCGCGCCCTGCTTCAGCGTGGCGACCAGGACCCTCTCGTCGGGCGTGAGGGCCAGGTTGTAGGGACCGGCGCCGGTCTCGAACGCCCGCGTCACGGACCACGATTCGCGGTCGATCTCTAGGATGCGGTGGCCGCGGTTGCACGCCACGAAGAGCGACGCGCTGGCGCGGGCGGGCGCCACCCAGGTGGGCGAGCACGGCTCGGGCGCGTTGGAGGAAGGCGCCGCATCGTGCCGAGCGGGCGCGGCGGCGTGGCCACCGGCCCCTTCCGTCGCGGGCTCGGCGCCGAGCGGGCCCTCGCGGCCCGGCGCCACCGAGAAGCGGCGCGCGACCTCGAAGGTGCGCGTGTCGATCTCGACGATCTGGTCGTCCATCATGCACGCCGAGTACAGGAACGCGCCGGCTGCGTCGAGGCGGGCGCCGTGCGGCATGGTGCACGTCTCGATCTGATCCACCTCGATCATGTCGGGCGTGTAGACGACCGAGACCGTGGACGGCGCCATCTCGCCGTGCAGGTTGAAGTTGGCCACGAAGGCGTAGAGGCCGTCGGGGGTCACGTCGAGGGTGGCGGGGAAGTAGCCGAGCAGGATGGGGTCGGCGACGAGGGTGTCGGGGCCGGCGTGGAACTTCCAGAGCTTGCCGTCGGGCACGCCGTGACCCGTGGTCATGAAGAGGAAGCGCCCGTCGGGAGACATGTTCAGCCCGTGCGGGCCCTCGGTCTCGGTCGCCATCTCGCCGACCGCGATCGTGCGGTCGAGCGTGGCCCCGTCGGGGCCGAAGCGGATCCGGTGCAGCAGGTCGGCGGATTCGGCGCCGACATAGACGTAGTACGCCGCCTCGGGCGGCCGGTGCGCGTCGCCCTGCTGCTGGGCCGGCAATGGCGCGCAACCCGCCGGGCCCGCCAGGTGGAGGGCGAGGAGCCCGACGCCGCCCGCCCAGGTCCCGACGATGCTGGAATGGATGCTCTTCAGAATGCTGTTCAGAATGCTGTTCAAGTTGCTCGCGGCCTTGCCATGGTTGCTCCCGGCGAAGGTTAGAGGCAGCTTAGCCGTACGGGCAAGCCCCGTCCCTCACAGGCCCCACTCGCCAATGGTCGTCGCCGCTTGCTAATCCAGCTCGTCGCAGTGGTCGGCATCTCGCTGTCGATCTCCTTCCTCTGCTCGATCCTCGAAGCCGTGCTGCTCTCGGTCAGCCACTCCTACGTCGCCGTCCTCCAGGGCCGGGGCGACCGGGCCGGCGACATGCTGGCGCGCATGAAGCGGGAGATCGACGAGCCGATCGCGGCCATCCTCACCCTCAACACCATCGCGCACACGGTCGGCGCCACGGTCAGCGGGGCGCTCGCCGAGCGCATCTTCGGCGGGGGCGCGGCCGTCGCCGTCTTCGCCGCGGCGCTGACCCTGGCCGTGCTCGTGCTCTCCGAGATCATTCCCAAGACGATCGGCGCGACGTTCAGCAAGCCGCTGGCGCGGCCCACGGCGCACCTGCTGCGCATCATGGTGGTCGCGATGAAGCCGGCGCTCGTGCCGCTCGGCTACCTCAGCCGCTGGATCAGGCCCAAGCGCGCGCGACACGCGACGATCAGCCGCGCCGAGATCGGGGCGCTGGCCGAGATCGGGCACCGCGAGGGCGCGATCGACGAGGACGAGTTGCAGGTCATGTCGAGGGTCATGCAGCTCGGCGAGATCGCGGTCAGCGAGGTGATGACGCCCAGAATCGACATCGTGGCCGTGGCGGCGGAGGCGTCGGTGGGCGACGCGATGGACCTGATGCTCGACCGGGGCAAGCTGCGGCTGCCGGTCTACGAGGAGGACCTCGACCAGATCGTGGGCATCCTGCTCGCGCGCGACCTGTGGAAGGCGGCCCGCGAGGGCCGCGACGCGATCCGCGAGATCATGCGACCGGTGGAGTTCGCGCCCGCCACCAAGGCCGTCGAGGACTTGATGCGCGAGATGCGGGCGCGGCGCACCAAGATGGTCGTCGTGCTCGACGAGTTCGGGGGCACGGCGGGGCTGGTCACGCTCGAGGACCTGATCGAGGAGATCGTGGGCGAGTTCCAGGACGAGCACGAGACCGACGAGCCCACCGAGTTCCGCGATCTGGGCGACGGCCGCACCGTGATCTGGGGCGGCACCCCGGTCAAGGACGTCGAGGACCGGCTGGGGATCGAGCTTGGCGAGGACTTCGACACGATCGGCGGCCACGTGTTCGGGGCGCTCGACCGGGTCGGCAAGGTCGGCGACTCCGTTCGCGCCGGGTCGGGCGAGTTCCGCGTCCTGAAGGTGAGCCGGCGCCGGATCGAGTACGTCGCCTTCCATCCCCTGGGATCGAAGCGCGAAGACCCCTAGCCGGGATCGTCGGGACAGCCCCGGGTCAGCCCTCGGTCGGTTCCGGCGCCGCCCCCACGTCCGCGCCCTCCGCCTTCGCGGCCCGGCTCAGGCTGCGCTCCTCGCGCCAGAACGAGATCGCCAGTAGAACCGCGCCGCACGAGATGGCCATGTCGGCGACGTTGAAGATGGGCCAGTGCGTGAATCCCAGGTCGACGGGCCCGATGAAGTCGACCACGCCCCGGTCCCAGCGGACCCGGTCGTACAGGTTGCCGATGGCGCCCGAGACGACCAGGGCCAGCGACACGATGCGGAGGTGGTCGCTGCGCTCTGCGCGAACGAAGAGCATGACCATGAGCCCCAGGGCGAGCAGGGCGATCGGGATGAACACCCAGCGCGGATCGTCGCCGATCGATATGCCGAAGGCGGCGCCGCGGTTCAGGGCGAAGGTGAGGGGCACGTAGCCGCCCATGAAGTCGGGCCGGGAGACCTCGGACTGGAGCACGTCGACCGCCCACCGCTTGGTGATGATGTCGGCGGCCATGATGACCGGCAGGATGACGCCGAGTACCGTCAGCTTTCGGTTCACAGGCGGGGTTCTCTTGTGCGGGGCCGAACGCCGCGCCGGGCAGACGGGACCGGACAGACGGGCCCGGGCAAGCGGGCCCGGGCGCGGGCGGCGGGGGTGGTTGGACCGGGTGGTCGGAAAAGTGGAGGCGGCGGGAGTCGAACCCGCGTCCGCGAATGGGTCCTTCAAGACGTCTACGTGCGTAGGTCGCCGCTAGGCTTCACTACCGGGAGGGACGGCGAACAACCCTGCCCGGGCTAGCCACCAGTCTTCTCGTCCTCCGATCCGGCGGCGGGGATCGGCGGACCAGCCCGAATTGTCGACGCCTCTTCGCCCCGCCTCGGGCGGGCAGAGCGAGAAGCGGGCTGCCTAGTGGCTAGGCGGCCATGGCCAAGTCAGTGTTGGCATTTGTAGCGTTTCCGGAGTTTTTGCGAGGTCCCGGACCTCGGCACGCAGCCTCGAATTCGCCAGACACGTCGAAGCCGTTTCGCCCCCATTAATTTCAATCAGCCGTCGGCGGCCAGCGCAAGCCGTTGCGCCCCCGCGACTAGCTCGCGGCGGCAAGGTCGTTGTGCGACTCGCCCGGCGCACCGATGCCACGATAACAATAATGCTGGTCTCCGCCCGGGGTAACCCCCCAGCGGCGCAGGTGCTCGCCCAGGACGGTGCGGATTTCGCCCAGGCCCTCGACCTGAAAGAGCCGCTGGCGCAGCCTGCGCCCCTCGGGCACGCCCTTCGTGTACCAGCCCAGGTGCTTGCGAAACTCGCGCACCGCCTTGTCCGCGTCGGCCTCGAAGGCCACGGCGTTCTCGGCGTGCATGACGCAAATGCGGAAGCGGGTGGCCAGGTCCGGCTCGCCGGGCACGGGCCGACCGTCCAGGGCCGCGCGGGACTGCCGGAAGAGCCAGGGCGCCCCGTGCGAACCGCGCGCGATCATGATGCCGCTGCACCCGGTCTCGTCGCGCATCCGCCTGGCGTCGTCTCCGGTGCGCACGTCGCCGTTGCCGATCACGGGCACGCGAACCGCCTTCGCCACGGCGGCGATCTCCTCCCAACGGGCCTTCCCCGAGTACATGTCAGCGCGCGTGCGGGGGTGAAGGGTGACCATGCGGGCCCCGGCCTCCTCGCAGACCCGTGCAATCGCGACCGGATCGCGGCTGCGCTCGTCGAAGCCGGACCGGATCTTCGCGGTGACCGGCAGGCGAGTGGCCTGGGTCACCGCCCGGACAATCCGCGCAACGAGACCCAGGTCGCGCAGGCACCCCGATCCCCCGTTGCGCTTGACCACCTTCTTGACGGGACACCCGAAGTTGATGTCGACGAAGTCGGGGGCGTGCACTTCGGTCACCAGAGCAGCGGCCTCGCCCATGGCGCCCGGGTCGGCGCCGAAAATCTGCACGCCGATGGGCCGCTCGTCGTCGGAGAAGCGCAGGTAGGCGGCGGTGCGCTCGTTGCCGCGCACGATCCCCTCGGCGCTCACGAACTCGGTGAGCACCACGTCGGCCCCGAAGTGGCGGCACAGCCTCCGGAAGGGAGACTCCGACACGCCCGCCTGGGGGGCAAGCAGAAGGGGGGTGTCCGGGGCGCCCGGCACCGCGAAGGGAAGACCGTCCATGACTTCCAAGGTAACGCAGGCGACGGCGGGCAAGCGGATGCGACCGCGGTCAAGTGCCGCGTCCGGCGGCCGGTGGGCTACTTGGTGACGAACATCTTGCGCCAGGCCGTCTGCCCGTTCACCAGCATCTGCACGAAGTAGACGCCCGACGCGACCTGGCTTCCGTTGCGGTCGCGCCCGTCCCAGTAGGCTTCGTACCGTCCCGGCGAGGTGTACTCGAGCTGCATCGTCGGCAGTCCCTCGCCGCCCGGGAAGCCCAGGGCCACGGGGGCGGCCACGAACTGCTGGAGGATGTTGAAGATGCGGATCGACACCGTTACGGGCTCGCCGTCGGAGAAGAGCGACTCGGACAGCTCGAAGGGGATCCGCGTCTCGGGGTTGAAGGGATTGGGGTAGTTCTGCTCCAGCGTGAACCCGACGTTCCGCTCGTCCAGGGGCGGAGGAATGTCCTGGGCAGCGCCGAGCGCGGCGCCCCCGAAGATCAGCACAGCTAGAAGGGGAAGCAGGATTCTCATGTCCCGTCCTGCAGTCCAGTCGGTAGCAATGGTACGGATGTCCCTCCAGTCTGCATGGCCGCGGTTCCAGAACATGGTATTGTCGGCAAGCGCGGCGCGTCAAGCGCCACCCGGTTAGACACCGGCGGGGCCGCGAATGTTGCACGGGCGGCGACGACCAGGCGCCGCGGCGCGCGCGCATTCTGGGGCCGCACGCGCGACCGGCGGGGCTTGGGCGGCGCTACCCGGGGGCCTCGGCCACCCGCCGGCCCTCGTCCGTTCGCTCGGTGACCCCGATCCCGTCCAGGTACGCAAGCAGCGGAATGAGGTGCTTGCGGGTGACGGGGACGACCTCGCGGAAGTCCGCCGGGCCCAGTCCGCCCTGCCCCGCAAAGCGCTCGACGATCCGGGCTGCGGCAAGGTCCAGCGCCTCGCTGCTCACCCAGAAGGCGTCGCCGACCAGGCGGATGCGCTCGTTCGCCGCCAGAAAGGCGATCACGGCCTCGACCCTGGCTGCGTTGCCGGGCTCCGGGGCCGCCTGGGCGGCGAGCTCGCCGGTCGCGGGCCCCTGCAGCCCGGCCTGGGCGAGCACCTCCATGATGCGGCGCTCGATCCGCTCCTCTGCGGGAGAGAGCGCGGGAGCGAAGTTCGGCAGGCGCGCCACCTTCCCCTCGACCACCAGCCGGCCCGATTCGGCAAGGCGCGCCGCGAGCCCGTCGGCCAGGCGGGGGTGCGCGTGCGCGGGCAGCGACGTGCGCAGGACATCGAGCGGGGCCCCGGGTTCGAGCGAATGCCTGGTGTGGTGGCGCCGGACGGCCGCGAGCAGGCGCGCCTCGCCGTCGGCCAGGAGCGCAGGATCGTACAGCCTGCCCGCGATGTCGCAGCGATCGTCGGCAAGCGCCTCGACGAGCGCGGCGTCGCCGCCCTGCCAGCCCGCCGCAACGCCGACTTCGCCCAGGTCGAGGCCTTCCCACCCGGCGAGCGTCGCCGCGCCCCGCACCGCCTCCGCCCCCCCCTTGGACAGCGCGCGCAGTGCGACGGCCTCGGCCTTCGACAGGCGCTTGCGCTTGGGCGGCGACGGTTCGAGGACCACGCCGCCCGCGATCGTGGTGGTCGGCGAATACGAGCGGATCACGAACCTGTCGCCCGAGCGCGCGACGAGGGGACCCTCGAGCCTGAGCTGGGCGAGGGACGGCTCGCCGGGCGCGATCTCGTCGATGCCGAAGAGGGCGACGCGGGCCATCGCCTCGACCGTGCCCAGGTGGACGCGGACGCGCTGGCCCGCTTCGATGCGCCAGCCGGTGTCGTGCAGGGCGGTGATCTCGACCGTCAGCATCAGCGCGGGAGCCCAGGCCGGATGGGTGACCAGGACGTCGCCCCGGGAGACCATCCCGCGCCTCACGGCGGCGCCGGTCAGCGCGAGCGCCGTCCTCTGGCCGGCCCGGGCGCCGTCGACCGCGCTGCCGTGCACCTGCACGGCACGCACCCGCGCTTCGTCGTCGCGGGGAAGGATTCGCACCGTGTCGCCGCGAGAAAGCGCCCCGGACCAGAGCGTTCCCGTCACCACGGTGCCCGCGCCGCCGACCGAGAAGACGCGGTCGACCGGGAGCCGGAACAGATCACCCGCGACCCGCTCGGTGGCCCGGGCCCCACAACGCACGAGCGACGCCGACAGCCTGGCCAGGCTGTCGGCGTCGCTCACCGACACGGGAACGATCTCGGCGTCCTCGTAGGGCGTGTCGCGAAGCAGCAGCTCAACATCCTCGGTCACCATCTCGATCCACTCGTCCTCGACCAGGTCCGCCTTGGTGATGGCCACCACCAGCCCCGCGATTCCCAGAAGCCTTGCGATCGCCAGATGCTCGCGCGTCTGGGGCATCACGCTCTCGTCCGCGGCAACCACGAGCAGGACGATGTCCATGCCGGTGGCGCCCGCCAGCATGGTGCGGACAAACCCCTCGTGCCCGGGCACGTCGACGATCCCGAACGCGCACCCCTCTGAGGGCGAATAGGCCGCGAATCCAAGCTCGATCGTGATCCCGCGCGCCTTCTCCTCGGCCAGCCTGTCGGTGTCGACGCCGCTGAGCGCCCGGACCAGGGACGTCTTGCCGTGATCGATGTGGCCGGCGGTGCCGAGGATGAGGGGGGTGTCCTGCGGGCGGGCGGCGTCCTGCCGAGGGCCGGTCTCCTGCGGGCGGGGGGCGTCCTGCGCGCGGCGGGCGTCCTGCGCGCGGCGGGCGTCCCGCGTGCGGGGGGCGTCCCGCGTGCGGGGGGCGTCGGTGGGCTGGGACATGGGCGTCGGGGGGCGCGCGTCAGGTCCCGGCGGGGACTGCGGCTTCGCGGCCGGACCGCGCCCGGGGCTCCGGATCCAGGAATCGAAACGACCCCAGGCGGCGTCCGCCCAGCATGTGGCAGGTGGTGAAGTCGTCGAGGAGGGAGACGTGGGCGCGGGCTCCGCGGAGGCCGTCGGGCACCTCGCCCCTGAGCAGCGCGCCGAGCTGCGCCCTCGCAACCGGGCCGACGCGTCTGGACCCCTCGGCGGCGGTGCACTTGGCGCCGCGGAGGCCGCCGGCCTCCAGGTCGAAGAGGGCCATCTCGTCCTCCTCGATGATCGACCCGCACGAGGTGCACGTCGTCAGCTCGGGCCCGAAGCCCAGAATGCCGACGATCAGCCAGCCCAGCGCCAGCACTTCCCCGACCACCTGGCCGGGCTCGGCGCGCCCGATGCGCTCGAGGCCGTTCGACAGCGAATCGTACAGCTCGGGGTGGGGCTCCTGGCCGGCGTGCCGCAGGACGAGTTCCGCTGCCACCGACGCGCCCGCGAGACACCGGAAGTCGGCTGCGAGAGCCAGATTGGCCCTGGCGGGCGTGAACTCGCGCAGCGACTGGAGCTCGCGGTTCTCGCGAAACGAGATGACCGCCACGCCCTCGGCGAAGGTGCCCGCGCCCCCCTGCCCCCTCGAGGCGCCGCGCTGCACGCCGCGAGCCATGACGCCCACCAGCCCCAGATCCCGGGTGTAGAAGCGCAGGACGCGGCTGCTGTCGGAGAACGGGTGGGTGCGCAGCAGGATCGCGTGGGTCGTGACGTTGCGCATTGGACGGCGCTCACCGGTCCAGCTCTGCCAGCAGCTCTTTGCGGCGGCGGCGGTAGTCGTCGGCCTCGATTTGCCCTGCCTGCCAGCGCTCGTCCAGGCGGGCGACCGCGATCAGCGCGTCCTGCCGCCCGGCCGCCGCGCGCGCGGACGCGCGCCGGGGCAGCCGCATGGCAAGGATGGCCCCGGCCACGGTCAGCGCCAGCGCCAGCAGCGCGGCCACCAGCGGAACCGAGCCGAATGGGCCCAGCGACTGTCCCGGCGCTACCGTCACCACCACGTCGGCGAGGTCCCTGCCGGCAAAGCGCCGGTAGGTGGCGCCGTCCATGTCGATGGGGCCGACCGACGCCAGGCCGCTCACGGCCAGATCGCCGGCGGGCTCGAGAAACAGCAGCTCCATCGAGCCGGTTCCGCCTTCCACCGGCAGCGTGAACGCGCCTTCGGGGACCCGGTAGCGGAACAGGTACACGCGCTCGCCCGGAGGCACCGGCGACGACACGTGCACCGAGCCCCCGCTGAACGAGGCGGCATCGGGCGACAGGTCGCTCTGCCCCACCGAAAAGCCGGTGGCCCCCGGAGGCAGCGGATGGCTCCAGGTGCCGCCCATCTCGCTGGCGACGACGGTCGTCTGGGTGGTGTTCTCGATCTCGAAGAGGTCGGTGACCAGCCAGCCGGGGGCGGCGGCCGACCGTTCGGCGAACGTGTTGCGGACCCTGACCGGGATGCTTACGCCGGGACCGGCGCCGACGGTGGGATAGGCGCGGATGACGTAGGTGCCCACGGTGTCGGCCGCCTCGCTCACGGCGCCCCCGAAGTAGAGCACGCCCTGGTAGCGCAGCGACGCGAAGTAGACGTCGTCGGCGAGCGGGTCGGAGGACTCGGGGATGACGAACTCGAAGCGCCCGTCGCTGCGCACCGACACGCTGTCCACCTCGCCGGAGAAGAGCGTGGAGACGCGGTGGAGCACGACGGTTCCGCTGTCGGCGCGCTCGTTCCCGATTCGCACTTCGCCCAATATGACCAGCCCCGGCGGCGTCTGTGCAGCCAATGCGGCCGGCAGCGCCGCCAGCGTGCAGGCGAGCCGTGCGGAGAGCAAGGACTTCAGCGCTCGAACCGCCCCAAATCCTCGGGGCGCATCCTCTTCAAATGCTCCTCCAGCGCCTCCTTGCTCATGGCCGACTGCTGCGCGTCTTCGGAGTCCCGGTCGCCGTCCGACGCTTCGGCGGCCATGGCTTCGGACACCGCGTCGAGAAGGTCCTCCTGGGCGAAGATCCGCGCCTCGGCCCTGAGCGCGATGGCGATGGAATCGGAGGGGCGCGCGTCGACCGATATGATCTCTCCGCCGCGGTCGATGATCAGCTCGGCAAAGTAGGTGCTGTCCTTGACCCTGGTGATCAGCACGCGCTGGAGCGTGCCGCCCAGGCCGCCCAGCACCGACACCAGAAGGTCGTGGGTGAGCGGGCGCTGGAACGAAACGCCCCCCATGTGCATGGCGATGGCGCTGGCCTCGCCCGGGCCGATCCATATCGGGAGGACGCGGTCGCCGTCCTGGTCCTTGAGAATGACGACCGGAGTGTTCGACTTCCGGTCGAACGCGAGGCTCTGCACCCTGACCTCGATCACGATGTCCCTCCTGTCCCCCTTGGCTTCGCTGCTTGGGCGTCGGTGCGCGCGTGCACGCCGATGATGGACATGATCGCCTCGCGGCACAACCCGCGCTACAGCTTCAGCGCGCCCGCAATGTCGTCGACCCTGTCCACGCGCTCCCAGCCGAAGAGGCCCACGTGCGTGTCGTGCGCCACGGCTGTGGTCGGACGGCGGCCGAAGTGGCCGTACGACGCGGTTCGCTCGAACACCGGCCCGGCGAGGCCCAGGTCGCGGATGATCGCGTCGGGGCGGAAGTCGAACACGTCTCTGACCGCCTGGGACAGTCTGGCGTCGTTCAGGCCGTGCCGCGCGGTGCCGAACGAGTCCACCCATATCTGCACCGGCTCGGCCACCCCGATGGCGTAGGCCAGCTGCACCTCGCAGCGCGACGCGACCTGTGCCGCGACCAGGTTCTTGGCCGCCCACCTGGCCGCGTACGCGCCCGACCGGTCGACCTTGGTGGGGTCCTTGCCCGAGAACGCGCCGCCGCCGTGGCGCCCCATGCCGCCGTAGGTGTCGACGATGATCTTGCGCCCGGTCAGGCCCGTGTCCTCGTGCGGCCCCCCTCGGGTGAAGCTTCCGCTGGGATTGATGTGGTAGGCGATCCCGCCCGGGTCGTCGGGGACGAACTCGGGAGGCAGCACGGGGTCGATCACCGCGGCCCTCAGCTCCTCGGCGATCCTGCGCTGCGTGAGGGCGCCGCCCCGGGCGTCGCATTCGTCGTGCTGGGCGCTGAGCACGACCGCCGTGATGCGCAGGGGCTTCCAATCGCCGTCGTAGGCGAAGGTGACCTGCGACTTGCCGTCCGGGCGCAGCCAGGGGACTTCGCCCTGCTTGCGGGCTTCGGACAGCCGCTTGACGAGGGCGTGGGCGACGGAGATGGGGGCCGGCATCAGCTCGGGCGTGTCGTCGCAGGCGAAGCCGAACATCATGCCCTGGTCGCCGGCGCCCAGGGGCTTGGCGTCGTCTCCGGCGACCCTGGCGTCGACGGCCGCGGCGATCTCGGGAGACTGGCCGTGGAGGGTGGACGAGACCTTGAGGGCTCCCAGGTCTACGCCCGATCCGGGGCGGTCGTAGCCGGCCCTGGCCAGGATGCGGCGCACGATCGCGGGGACGTCGAGGTGGCGGGTCTCGCTGACTTCCCCGGCGACGACGGCCAGGTCGGTGGTGACAAGGGTCTCGCAGGCGGCCCTGCCTTCGGCGTCGTCCGCCAGAATGGCATCGACCACGGCGTCCGATATCTGGTCTGCGATCTTGTCGGGGTGTCCCTCGGTAACGGACTCCGAGGTGAACAGGCGAGAGGTCAACGGACTGGCTCTTGAAGAGGGTGGGCGCTGGCTCGGGGGCGTCGCGACTGCGACGCAACTACGATAACCGTCGCGGCGCGAAGGGGAACAGGCCTGGATCGCCGACGCTTCCGGGCGCGTCGGCCGGGCGAGGGCGGTCTCGGCTGCGGGCGTCCCCGGACGGCGCTGCTACGCGCGGTGGTCCTTTCGCTTGGTGCGGTCCCGGCGGAGGATTCGCTTGATGTGGCCGTCGAGCTCGTCCAGCGCGCCGCGAAAGTCCTGTCCCTGCCCGCTCGCCACCGCGCTCTGGCGGCGGCGCCGGGAGACGATGGCCTCGACGGTGTAGGCGCGGCCCTCGATCCGAAAGACGAGGCCTACCCCCATGGCCGCCGGATCGAAGCGGGGCCAGCGCTTGGCCAGCGTGTCCGCGTGGTCGCGTTCTTCCTCGGTGACTTCACATCCCTGGGCGGTGATCTTGATCGGAATCACGTCGCGGTCTCCGGAATTGCAGTGGATGATTGGCAAGTGGCGTGACTGGCCGGGGGGGCAGTCCCTCGGCCTGCGCCCGAATTCTGCGCGCGTGCGACGAGAAGCGCCAGCAAGTCCTCGAAGGCGTCCGCCATGGCGCCCCAGGAGTGGCGTTCGGCCATCGACCTGGCCGCTTGGCCCAGCCGATTGCAGCGCTCGAGGCTCATGACGCGCTCGATGGCCCGGGCCAGCGCATCGACGTCGCCGTGCGGGACCAGATATCCGGTCTCGCCGTGGCGGACGGTCTCGCGCAGACCGGGAGAGTCCGAGGCGATGGTGGGCGTGCCGCTGGCCGAAGCCTCCATGCTCGCGATCCCCCAGCCTTCCTTGGGCGACGTCAGCACGTGGGCCCACGACCGTGAGAGGAGCTCGGCCTTCTCCTGCTCGGAGACGAATCCGGCAAACCGCACCCGGTCGGCAATGCCCAGCGCCTCGGCCCTCGCCTCCAGTCCGGGGCGGGCGTCGCCCTTGCCGGCGACGATCAGGCGCGGCTCGGTCCCGCGCTCCCGGAGGCGCGCGAGCGCGCTCAGAATTAGGTCGATCCGCTTGTAGCGCTTGAGGCGTCCGAGGTAGACGATTGTCGGCGAGGGATAGCGCGCGCGTGCGGGCTGCAGGCGGTGGAGCTCGACGCCGTTGCGGATGACGCTGATGTCGGCGGCCCGGAGCCCGCGCTGGACGAGGTCGTCCCGGGTGCTGTTCGAGACGGCGACGCAGGGCAGGCCCCGGTAGAGGGACGGGATGATGCGCTCGAAGAGCCAAGTCGCGGCGGCGAGCGCGGGGTTGGCCTCGCGAAAGGCCGTGGCGCCGAAGAGGTGATGCACCAGCAGGAGGTGCAGCGGGGCCGGAGCCCACAGGGGCGACAGCATCGGGACCTTGTTGAGGTCTTCGACCACCGCGTCGAACCGCTCGCCGCCCAGCCGCCTGTCGTGGCAGAAGGGCGCCGAGAGGTTGAAGGTGTACCTGCGCCCGGTACGGAGCACGCGGATGCCGTCGACCTCGGCGGTCGGGTCGCCGCCGTCCCAGCCCGAGCACAGCAGCGTGACCCGGTGACCCCGCCGGGCCAGCCGCCCGAAGATCTGGTGGAGGTGCTCCTCGGCGCCGCCGGCGCTGGGATTGCACCGGTCCTGCCAGTTCACCAACAGAATGCTCAGTCGTCTCCCGGGTGGCATTTCAGGGCCCGTCCGGATTCCCGGCGCTTCGGTAGACCGCGTCCAGCACGCCGTTCACG
Source organism: Longimicrobiales bacterium (assembly GCA_965221535.1). GTDB lineage: Bacteria > Gemmatimonadota > Gemmatimonadetes > Longimicrobiales > Gaopeijiaceae > Bin94. The sequence goes on from OZ244894.1 coordinate 2,130,492, forward strand.
AACCGGGGAGAGTCTCTGCCGCCGTACCGCTCGGCCAGCCGCACCGCCTCCTGAATCGCCACCTTGCCCGGCAGGTCCTCGAGGAACAGGATCTCGGTGGCGCCGAGGCGCAGAATGCCCCGGTCCATTACGGAGAGTCGATCCAGCCGCCAGTTGTCAAGCGCCGATGACACCGCCTCTTCGACCGCCGCCCTGTGCTGGGTGAACGCCTCTGCCAGCCTGGCCAGGTAGGGCAGCCTCGACGGGGCGACCATTCGGTGCTCGCAGGTCTCGGCGAGCGCAACCGGGAAGCTCAGGCCGCCGCCTTCGGTCTCCCACCGATAGTGAACCTGCAGGAACCACGCGCGCGACCGGCTGCGGTCCCGCCGCTCCCTGGCATCGAGCACGACGCGCGCCGCGACTATGCGTTCCCCACGGAATTGTGGACCTCGATCATGGCGAGCACGGTCTCGGCGTAGTCGCGCCCGCGGTTGTCCCCGTAGATGTCGCAGCGGTCCATCGCCTGCTCGGGGTCGTCCGTGGTGAGCACGCCGAAGACTACGGGCATGTTGGCGGTCAGCGCCACCTGACCCAGCCCCTCGCTCGCATTGCCCGCCACATAGTCGAAGTGCGGAGTGTCGCCGCGGATCACGCACCCGAGCGCCAGGATCGCGTCGAAGCGGCCGGAGTCCACAATCCAGCGAGCGGTCTGCGGGAGCTCCCACGCGCCCGGCACGCGGAACACCGTGATCGCGCTCTTGGGCACGCCCTTCTCGACGAGCATCTCCTGCGCGCCCGTCAGCAGCTGTTCGGTGATCATGTTGTTGAAGCGCGCCACCAGCAAGGCAATTCGTACATTCTCAACTTCAATCCTGTCAGGCACCATCCACCTCCCCTTCGCACGCATGAGCGGCGATCGTCGTCATCGATTTCGGGCCCGTCCGCAGACCTGCGAAGGGCTCCCTTCCCGTTACGGTGAGCGCGTACCCGTCCAGCCCCACAATGTGCCGCTGGCTGTTGGTGAGCAGCCTCACCGAACTCAGCCCCAGATCAAGCAGAATCTGGGCGCCGATCCCGTAGTCCCTCAAGACCTGGCCCTTGGCCTGGCCCTCCCTGCCCTCCTGGCGCTGCCCCCGGCCCCCCTGGCCCTTCGGGGCCTGCGCCTGGCCTTCCCGGCCCCGTTCCGGGCCATCCTTCCCCGCCTGGCCCTGCGCCGGGCTCCCCTCGCGAGCACCGCCGCGGTCCCGGGCGGACCGGAGGCGGTCGACCAGCCGCTCGCCCGCGCGATCCCGGTGAATGTACACCACCACCCCCCGGCCCTCGTCCTCGATTCGACGCAGGGCCCCGGCCAGCAGGTTGCCCCCCGCGCCCTCGAGCCCTTCGAGCGATCCGAACGTGTCCGCCAGCGGGTCCTCGGCATGCATCCGTACAAGGACGTCGCCTTCTCCCTCCACGCTGCCCTTGACCAGCGCGAGGTGGACCCTGTCGTCGATTTCCGTGCGGTAGCCGACCGCCGTAAAGCTTCCCCAGCAGGTACGGAGCGGCGCCTCGACGACCCTGGTCACGAGCCGCTCCCGCGACAGGCGATGGGCGACCAGCTGCTCGACGGTGATGAACTTGAGGCTGTGTTTTTGGGCCATGACCTCGAGCTGCGCCCTCCGCGCCATCGTTCCGTCCTCGTCGAGGATTTCGCAGATGACGCCGGCGGGGCCCAGGCCCGCGAGCCGCGCAAGGTCGACAGCGGCCTCGGTCTGGCCGACCCTGCGCAGCACTCCCCCCCGCCGGGCCCTTAGCGGAAAGATGTGGCCGGGCCTGCGCAGGTCCCCCGGCGTCGACGCCGGGTCTGCCAGCACCTGGACCGTTCTCGCGCGGTCGTGCGCCGATATGCCGGTCGTGACGCCGAACCGTTGGGTGGCGTCGACCGATACGGTGAACGCCGTGCCCTCCGGGTCGGTGTTGCGCTCGGTCATCGGGGGCAGCTCGAGGGCGTCGGCGCGCCCCGGGGTCAGCGCGACGCAGATCAGGCCGCGCCCGAACTTGGTCATGAAGTTGATCAGCTCGGGCGTGATTCGGTCGGCCGCGCAGACCAGGTCGCCCTCGTTCTCGCGGTCCTCGTCGTCGGCGACGATGACCAGCTTCCCCTCGGCGATGTCCCGGATGGCCCCGGGCACCGAATCAAACGGCACGGGTCTCGACCGTCCGGCGCACATGCTTGCCTATCAAATCGGCCTCGGCGTTGACTCGGTCGCCGGGCTGGAGCAGGCCCAGGTTGGTGAGCCTCCACGTGTAGGGGACGATCGCCACCTGGCAGACGGCTGGATCGGTCAGGCGGTTCACGGTGAGGCTCACGCCGTTCAGCGCGATCGAACCGTGCAGCACGGTCGTGGAAAAGACGTCCGGCGGGAGCCGGAAGGCGAGGAGCCGCGTGTCTCCCTCGGCGCGGCTGCCCAGAAGCGTGGCCAGGCCGTCCACATGACCCTGGACGAGGTGTCCGTCAAGCCGGTCGCCGAGGCGCATTGCGCGCTCCAGATTGACCCGGGAGCCGACTTCGTACCCGCCGGCAATGGTGCGCTCCAGCGTGGACGCGCCAACCTCGAACGCCAGCGTCGAGTCTCCCTTCCGGATCGCGGTGAGGCATGCGCCGTCAATGGCCACGGACTGCCCCGCCTCCACCTCGGGCGCGATAGCGGTCTCGATTGCGATCGTGCGTCCCCGCTCGCCGTCCCTGACCGAGGCGACCGCGCCCGTCGCCTCCACGATTCCCGTAAACATGCTCTTCAGGCTCCACGGTTCTTCAGACTCCACGGTCGAGGACCACCAGCGTGTCGTGTCCAAACTTCGCCGGATCGAGGCGCGACTGCCATTCCCGAAGGCGAGGTTCGCGTTGGCCGACCGCGGCGGCGGCCCGCGCCGGAGCCTCGGCGTCGCGCACGGGAAAGGCGGGGACGCCCCCGGCTCCGATAAAGCGCGGTGCCAGGAAAAGGTAGATCCGGTCGACCAGGCCACCGGCGAGCAGCGATGCGGCCAGCTCGCCGCCGCCCTCGCACAGGACGGTGTCGATGCCCCGCTCGGCGAGCGCGCCGAGCGCCTCGCCGAGGTCGAGGCCAGCGCCGTCCCGACCCGTCGGCACGACCTCGACCCCCGCGCCGAGGCGGCCCTCCAGGGGGGCGGCGCGATCTGCGCCCGCCAGCACAATGGGGCGGCGCGCGCCCCCGTCGCGGCTGAGCGCGCGCAGGTCGGCGGTGGCGCGCCCGCGCCGGTCGAGCAGCACCGGCACCGGGGGCACGCGCGGCTCGATGTCGCCCCGCGCGTCAAGCCGGGGATCGTCGGCGCGCCAGGTGCCGCTGCCGACCAGGATCGCGTCGAAGCCGGCGCGAATGCGGTGGACTTCGGCGCGCGCTTCGGGCCCGGTAAGCCAAACCCGGCGCCCGCCCTGCGGGGCGATGAATCCGTCGAGGCTGACGGCGAGCTTCAGCGCCACATACGGCCTGCCCGCACCGGGGTCCCGGAAGAAGAACGGGTTCTCGGCTGCCCAGTCGGCCCGCCCGCCCACCGGACCATCGACTTGCAGGCCGGATCGTCGGAGGCGCTCGGCCCCGCCCCCGGCCGTCTCGCCCGGCTCGGGCGCCCAGTACACCACGCGCTCGATGCCGGCCCGCCGGATGGCCTCGGTGCAGGGCGGCGTTCTGCCCGTGTGGTTGCACGGCTCCAGACTCGAGTACAGAGTGGCGCCGCGGGCGTCGTCGACGGCGGACAGCGCCGCGGCCTCGGCGTGCGGACCCCCCAGGAGGGCGTGGTATCCCTCGGCCAGCACCTCGGGGCCGCGGGCGATCACGCACCCCACCATCGGATTCGGATGGACGCGGCCCCATCCCCTTCGTCCCAGCAGCACCGACCGCCGCAGCAGGCGATGGTCGAGGTCGCTCAGGCTGGATGCGGCGGACAGCGCCTGCGCTGCAACGCTCAAAGCGTGACCCTGAAGGCGACCGAGGCGAACCAGGTCGCCCCTGCCGGATCGTACCCCGGGCTCCGGCCCGCGAAGGGATCCCCCACGCCTTCGGCCATGCCCGCCTCGACGGACAGCCGCGTAAGGAGGAAGCTGAACCAGCCGCTCACGAAGTAGAGGACGCGCTCGGAGGCGACGCTGCCTCCGATCGAACCGGCATCGCCCGCGCCGCGCGGCACCGACAGCCGCACGTCGCCCTCGTAGCGATCCCATCCCACGCCGCCCATGACGCCGATCACGAACCAGTTCTTGCCGGCGGTCGCCCGCAGCGAGGACACGGTCAGCCCGGTGTTCGCCTCGCCCGGATTCCCGGCGGCCGTGCTTCCGGCCTGGATGTCCGCGTGCCAGCTGCGCGAGGCGGAGACCGAGATGCCCGGCAGGGTAAAGGACTCGCGCAGCAGCCCCACCCGCGCGCCGAGCCCGAAGCCGGAGCCCTGGCCCGACAGCCCCGCTCCGGCCGGGAGCCTCACGACCGACCCGGAGCCGACCAGGTCCACCGACAGAATGCCGCCCACCGTCGGCGCCAGCTGGAAGCCGTTCAGCACCCCCGCCACCGCGGTGCCCTTGAGTCCCAGCAGCGCGGCCGTTCGCCCCTCGGCGAGCTCGGCGGAGGTGGCGCCCGCCACGTTCGGCAGGCCGGTGCGGAGAGCCAGCGCCGAGATCGCAACCCCGACCCTGGGCATGAGACCGAGGCGCCGCCCGTGCGTGCTCGACGTGCCGGGGATGTCGCTCCCCAGCGCGGACGCCAGCCCGACTCCCTGCTGGACCGCCATGGCGGCCAGCGCCATCTCGCGGCAGGTCGACAGGAATGGCGCGCTGCCCGCGGTGCAGCGTTCGGCCAGATCGACGACGCCTTCGACCCGCGAGTAGTCGCCTCCCGGACCCTGGGCCGCAGTCTGGGCGGGAGCGCCCGCCCAAGAAGCCGTCGCCAGGAACGCCAGCAGCGCCCCGCGCGCCGCGCCGAGGCAACGCCGCCGCCGTGGCCGAACCGCTCGCCTATTCATTCCAGCCCGCTCCCTCGAGCGCGACGCCCGCCCGCCTCGACACTTCGCCCATTGCCCAGGCGTCGCCGCCCAGGGCCTCGAGCACGGCCGCCTCGTGCTGCGGCGCCACCACCAGAATCATTCCGACCCCCATGTTGAAGACGCGGTACATCTCGCCCGGCGCAACATCGCCGCCCTCGCTCAGGCGCCGGAAGACGTTCGGCACCGACCACGAGCCGCAGTCGACCGTCGCCCCCAGCCCGGCCGGAAGCACTCGGGGGAGGTTGCCCTCGATGCCCCCTCCGGTGACGTGGGCCATGGCGCGCACCAGCCCCCGCTCGAGCAGCGGCCACGCCGCGTCGAGGTAGGATCGATGCACTCGCAGCAGCACGTCGGCCACCGATGCGGACTCGCCGGGAAAGGGATCGTCGACGGCGAGCCCCATGCGCTCGAAGACGATGGTCCTGGCCAGCGTGAAGCCGTTGGTGTGCAGCCCCGACGAGCGGATGCCGACCAGACGGTCGCCCGGACGCACCCGCGAACCGTCGAGCACGCGGCTCCGCTCGACAATGCCCACCACGAAGCCGGCCAGGTCGTATTCTCCCCTGCCGTAGAAGTCCGGCATCTGCGCCGTCTCGCCCCCCAGCAGCGCGCACGCGTTCTCGCGACACGCCCGCGACACGCCGCCAACCACCGCCTGCGCGACCCCTTCGTCGAGGTGGCCGGTGGCCAGATAGTCGAGGAAGAAGAGCGGCCGGGCGCCCTGCACCAGGATGTCGTTGACGCAGTGGTTGACCAGGTCGCGGCCCACGGTGTCGTGGCGTCCCGTGAGGAAGGCCACCTTGAGCTTGGTCCCCACCCCGTCCGCGCTGGCCACCAGAACCGGGCGCGACAGCCCCTCGGGCACCGCATACAGCCCCCCGAACGCGCCCAGCCCGGACAGGGTGTTCTCGTCGCCGGCCGCGTCGAGCAGGGGCGCGAAGGCGCGCTTCGCCCGCTCGGCGGCGTCGAGATCGACGCCCGCGTCCTTGTAGGTGAGCGAGTCCTTCATGCGTGCTCCAGCGACCGTGCGCCCTCCGCCCACGATGCGCGCCCCACCGACGGTGCGCCCTCCACCGACGATGCAGGCTCCAGCGACCCCCGCAGCGCCTCGGCCCTGGCCATCGCCGCGTCCGCATCCAGTCCCCTGAACCGGTCGACCGAAAAGTCCTCGACGGCGTACGAACCCATCGCCGAGGCGAGCACGAGCGCCTGCCGCAGATCCGTTCCCGGGCCGGCCAGGTATCCGAGGAAGCCCCCCGCGAAGGCGTCTCCCGCTCCGGTCGGGTCGACCACGGCGGGCACGGGGTAGGCCGGGCACGAAAACGTCGAGCCATCTGCGAACAGGGTCGCGCCCTGGTCGCCCCGCTTGACCACCACCATCTCGGGCCCTCGCGCCCGAATCCACGCGGCGGCCCGGGCCACCGTGTCCCGCCCGGCCAGATGCAGCGCCTCTTCGTCGTTCACGAAGAGCACGTCGATGCGCGCCAGCAGCTCGATCAGCGCATCGCGCGCGCCGTCGATCCAGAAGTCCATCGTGTCGGCGGCGACCAGGCGGGGGGCGCGCACCTGGTCCAGGACGCCGAGCTGCAGCACGGGATCGATGTTGCCGAGGAACACCACGGGCGAGTCGCGGAAGGCCGGGGGCACCACCGGGTCGAACGAGGCGAAGACACCCAGACGCGTCTCGAGCGTGGTCCGTCCGCGGAAGCCCTCGTGGTAGCGGCCCGCCCAGAAGAAGCTCTCGCCGGAGCGCCGCGCGAGGCCCGCCATGTCCACACCCCTGTCCCGGAGAAAGCCCAGCCGGTCGACGGGGAAGTCGTCGCCCACGACCCCGACGACGCGCACGCCTGCAAGCAGGGACGCGGCGGCGGAGAAGAAGGTCGCTGACCCTCCGACCACCCGGTCGACGCGCGCGGCGGGGGTCTCGACCGAATCCAGCGCCACGCTCCCGACGACCAGAACGGACATCAGGCGGCTGCGCGCTCCATCCGCTCGGGCGCCGCAAGGCCGAGGACCGTCAGCCCGTTGCCCAGCACGATCCGGGCAGCCCCGGCCAGCGCCAGCCGCGCCGCGCGCAGCGCAGGGTCGCCCACCAGGGCCCTGCGGCGGGGATCGCGGGACGGGTGGCCCGACTGGTACCAGGAATTGACCAGGCCGGCGGTCTTCTCGAGGTAGTCGCAGACCAGGTGCGGCGCGCGGGCCCGCGCGGCGCGGCGCACAAGGTCCGGAAAGCCGTCCAGCTGGTTGATCACCTCGCGTTCGATCGGGGCGTCCAGCAGCGAGGTGTCCGCGGCGGCAGCGGCGTCGAGCCCGTCCGCGTACTGATCGCGGGCCAGCTCGAAGAGGCGGCAGAGCCGCGCATGGGCGTACTGCACCTTGTGGACCGGGTTGCGGTCGGACTGGTCGAGCGCCAGGTCCAGGTCGAAGGTCAGGTGCGCCTCGGGCCGCCGCATGAGGAAGAAGTAGCGCGCCACATCGGCCCCGACCTCGTCCACCAGCTCCGCCAGCGTCGTGTACGCGCCCGAGCGCTTCGAGAAGCGCACCTCGGCCCCGGCCCGCTCCACCGTCACCATCTGGTGCAGCACGTACTCGGGATAGCCCGGCGGGCGGCCCAGCGCCTGCAGCCCGGCCCGCACCCGGTCGACGGTGCTGTGATGGTCGGCCCCCTGCACGTTGACGACCTCGTGGAAGCCTCGCTCCCACTTGCTCATGTGGTAGGCGACGTCCGGCAGGAAATAGGTCGGCGAACCGTCGCTCTTGACCATGACCCGGTCCTTCTGGTCGCCGAAGCGCGAGGTGCGGAGCCATGCGGCGCCGTCCAGGCGGTAGGTGAGCCCGGTCTCGTCGAGCGCCCGGATGGTGGCCGCGACGCGTCCGTCGTCGTACAGCCGCGTCTCGGGATAGTACTCGTCGAAGTGCACGCCGAACGCCGAAAGGTCGCGCTTCTGCTCGTCCCTGAGCTCCGAGACCGCGAAGTCCCTCATGAGGTCCAGGACCTCGTCGCTCCCGTCGCTCTCGTACTGCCCTCCCACCCTCTGCCGCAGCGAATCGGCGATCTCGGCAACGTACTCGCCCTGGTATCCCTCCTCGGGCACGGGGTGATCGTGTCCCAGCGCCTGCTGGTAGCGCGCCCACACGCTCTCGGCCAGGCGACGGATCTGCGCCCCGGCGTCGTTGAAGTAGAACTCGCGGTGAACCTGCCAGCCGGACCACTCCAGAAGCGACGCGATCGCGTCTCCGAGCGCCGCCTGCCTGCCGTGCCCCAGGTGCAGCGGGCCGGTCGGGTTGGCGGAAACGAACTCGACCATGACCCGCCTGCCGGAGCCGTCGTCGCCGCGCCCGTAGGCGCTGCCTGCCGCGAGGATGCGGTGGAGCGTCCCCCCCACGGTCGTCGCGGCCAGGTGGAAGTTGAGGAAGCCGGGACCGGCGATGTCGATCCGGTCGACGCCCTCCAGTCCGCCGAGCCGCTGCTTCAGGTCTTCGGCGATGTCCCTGGGGGCGCGGCGCAGTCGCGAGGCCAGCGCAAGGGCGATGTTCGACGCCAGGTCGCCATGGCTGGCGTCCTTCGGGCGCTCCACCCGGAAGCCTGCGCCAGCGGCGCCCAGCTCGGCGGCGGCCTCGCGCAGGGCTTCCGACAGTCGTTCGACGAACATGCGGAATCAGCCGCCCTTCGCCGCCGTTCCTCCGTCGGAAGACTTGGCGCCGGACGCCGTCCCGCTGGCCGCCTTCCCGGAATCCGCGGAGGCCTTGGCGGAGTCTGCGGAAGCCTTGGCGGACGACGACGGCGCTTCGGCCTCGGCCTTCTTCCGATAGTCGTCCGAGCGGTAGTCCGTGATGTAGAAGCCGTCGCCCTTGAAGAGCAGTCCGGCCCCGCCGGAAATGAGCCTTTCGGCGACCTGGCCGCATTCGGGACAGGGCGCGCTCGGCGGGTCGCTCATCCTCTGGAAGACCTCGAAATCGCGACTGCAGCCAGGGCATCGGTACTCGTAGGTTGGCATGCTTCAATGATAACACGACGGCGGGGGCGAGGATCCGGGGGGCGATCCGCGTCTCCCCGGGGTCATCGAGGGTTCTGGTACGTTCCCCAGAGCTCGCGCAGCGCGTCGCTGATCTCGCCCAGCGTGACCCCGCCCTTGACGGCCTCGATCATCGCGGGAAGCAGGTTTGCGTCCCCGGCCGCGGCCTCCCCGATCCGCCGCAACCGACGCTCGGCCACCTCGCCGTCGCGCCCCGCCCGGAACGCCCGGAGCGCCTCGGTCTGCCGCGCCTCGAGGCCGCCGAAGTCGGGCCCGGGCGGCGGCTCGTGCGCGTCGTCGGTCCGGTAGCGGTTCAACCCCACCACCACCCGTTCGCCGGCTTCGATCTCCTGCTGATGACGGTAGGCGGCGCGGTGAATCGCCTCCTGCATGAACGGGATCGCGCCCGCCGCCCCCCCCAGCTCCTCGATCCGCTCCATGAGCGCGAGCGCCTCGCCTTCCACCCGGTTCGTCAGGCGCTCGACCAGGAAGCTGCCGCCCAGCGGATCGGCCCACTCGGCGACCCCCGACTCCTCGGCCAGAATCTGCTGGGTGCGCAGCGCGAGCGCCGCCGCCCCGGCGCTGGGCAGGGACAGCGCCTCGTCGTATCCGTTCGTGTGCAGCGACTGCGTCCCCCCGAGCACGCCCGCGAGCGCCTGGACCGCAACCCGCACCACGTTGTTCAGCGGCTGCTGCGCGGTCAGCGTCGAACCGCCGGTCTGCGTGTGGAAGCGCAGGCGGCACGACCGGTCCGACGCGCCGAAGCGCTCCCTCATCAGCCGCGCCCAGATCCGCCGCGCCGCACGGAACTTCGCGACCTCCTCGAACAGGTCGTTGTGGGCCGCGAAGAAGAACGAGATCCGCGGCGCGAACCCCTCGAGCCCGATGCCCGCCGCGAGCGCCCGGCGCACGTACTCCACCCCGTTCGACAGCGTGAACGCGACTTCCTGGGCAGCCGTGGATCCCGCTTCGCGAATGTGGTAGCCCGAAACCGAGATCGTGTTCCAGCGGGGCAGCTCGGCCGCGCAGAACGCCATCAGGTCGCTCACCAGCCGCAGCGACGGCCCCACGGGGTAAACGTATGTTCCCCGCGCGACGTACTCCTTCAGAATGTCGTTCTGGACCGTTCCCCTGAGCTCGCCGCGAGGCACGCCGGTCTCGTCGGCAACCGCAGTGTAGAGCGCCAGCAGCACGGGGGCGGTGGCGTTGATGGTCATCGAGCACGACACGCGTCCCAGGTCGATGCCTTGGAAGAGGGTGTGCATGTCGGCGAGGGAGTCGATGGCCACGCCGACGCGCCCCACTTCCCCGGCTGCGAGGAGAGCGTCGGAATCCAGGCCCATCTGGGTTGGCAGGTCGAAGGCGACGGACAGGCCCGTCGTGCCCTGTTCCAGCAGGAAGCGGTAGCGGCGGTTGGTCTCTTCGGCGGTGCCGAAGCCGGCGTACTGGCGCATCGTCCAGCGCCGTCCGCGGTACATGGTGCGGTAGACGCCGCGGGTAAACGGAAAGCCCCCCGGCTCGCCCAGATCCGCCTCGGCGCGGAACCCCTCGGGCAGCCCGTCGAAGGCCGCCCCGTCGTCTTCGCGCGTCACTCGGGTTCGACCTCGGCGAACTCGACGAGCACCTGCCCCTTCGCCACCGCGTCCCCCTTCGCGACCCGCACCCGGGCGACCCGTGCCGAGGCGGCGGCGCGCAGCTCGTTCTCCATCTTCATGGCCTCGACGATGGCCACCGTCCCGCCCTCGTCCACCACCGCCCCCTCCGCCACCGCCACCTTGACCACCAGCCCCGGCATCGGCGCCTTCAGCGGAGCGATCGCGGCCTTGCCTCCCGAGATGGCGGAGAGGGCTCTCACCCTGGCCTGCCGTTCGTCCAGCACCTGGGCCGACACGGTGCGCCCGCCCACGTCGATCTCCCAGCCGCCTCGCGCGCCCCGCCGGGCCAGCAGCGGCACGGAGGCGCCGTCGATCAGCAGGGAGTGCCCGGCGGGCGGGCTGGTCTTCACCAGCGAGGCCTCGCGGCGGCGGCCGTCGATCACGACGCCGCCGCCCTCCTCGACGACGACCTCGTGGTCCTCGCCCCGCATGGAGACCACGTAGCGGCTCGACCGGTCGGACACGGGCACCCCTCAGCCGTGCCCGCGACGCTGCCAGTCCGACAGCGGCGCCCCGCCGCCGACCAGGCGCGGCGGCGCGCGCTCCTCGCGGCGGCGGTGCTCGAGCAGCGCCGCCGCGGCGATCGCGGCGTCCCGTTCGCCGGGCGACACCCGGTCGCGGAGCAGCTCGGGATGTTCGGCGAGATACGCCGTCGAGAGCCGGCCCGCGCGGAAGTCGGGCTCGTCCATGATTCGGCTCAGCAGCGGCGCGCTGGTGGCGACGCCGCCGATTCTGAGCTCGCCCAGCGCGCGCTTCATGCGCTCCACCGCGCGGCGGCGGCTGGCGCCCCAGGCGATCAGCTTGCCCAGCAGGGGGTCGTAGTGCAGCCCGATACGCGATCCGCGGGCGATCCCGCCGTCCCAGCGCACCCCCGCCCCGCCCGGCGCCTCGAACTCGTCGACGACCCCCGCGACGGGAAGGAAGCCGTCGAAGGGGGACTCGCTCGTGATTCTGCACTCGAGCGCATGGCCTCGCAGCGGAATCTCGTCCTGGCCGAGCGGCAGCGGCTCTCCCGAGGCGACGCGGAACTGCCACTCCACCAGATCGACCCCCGTGACCAGCTCGGTGACCGGATGCTCCACCTGGAGCCGCGTGTTCATCTCCAGAAAGTGGAACTCGCCGCCCTCGTGCAGGAACTCGACGGTTCCGGCGCCCACGTAGTCCACGGCTCTGGCCGCGCGGACCGCCGCCTCGCCCATGCGGCGCCGCTCCTCGGGGCCGATCAGCGGCGACGGCGCCTCCTCGACCAGCTTCTGATGGCGCCTCTGGATCGAGCATTCCCGCTCGTGCAGGTGCACGACGTTGCCGTGCGCGTCGCCGAACAGCTGGATCTCGATGTGGCGGGGCCGCTCCAGAAAGCGCTCGACGTACACGCTCCCGTCGCCGAAGGCGGCTTCCGCCTCGCGCGCCGCCGCGTCGAACGCGTCGCCGACCTGGCCCGCGTCGCGCACCACGCGCATCCCCTTCCCCCCTCCCCCCGCCGCGGCCTTCAGCACGACCGGAAAGCCCACCGCCTCGGCCACCCGGCGCGCTTCCCCGCGCGAGCCCAGGGGCTCGTGCGTGCCCGGCACGACGGGCACCCCCGCCGCCGCCATGCGCCGACGGGCCTCGGTCTTGTCGCCCATCGCCCGGATCGTGCTCGCGGCGGGGCCCACGAACACGAGCCCGGCTTCGGCCACCGCCTCGGCGAAGTCGGCGCGCTCGGCGAGGAAGCCGTAGCCCGGGTGGACCGCCTGCGCCCCGGCCCGCCGCGCCACCTCGACGATCGTGTCGATCGCCAGATAGCTCTCGGACGCGCGCGCCGGACCCACGCAGTGCGCCTCGTCGGCGTGCACGACGTGGGGAGAGCCGCGGTCCGGCTCCGAGAAGACCGCGATCGTGCGGATGCCGAGCTCGCGCGCGCCGCGAACTATGCGGAGCGCGATCTCCCCCCGGTTGGCGACAAGTACGGATTCGAGCAAGGCTTCAGGACGGATCGGGCTACGCCGGACCGGGCACCGCCGGATCGGGCGGGACCGGATCAATGGTACCTACGATCGTGGTCTCCGCGCCGTCGCGCCAGATTTTGAACGCGATCTCCTCGTCCCTCGTGTAGGACGCCAGAATCCGGCGCAGCTCCGCCACGTCGTCGACCGTCCGCCCCTCGACCTCGACCACCACGTCGCCGGGAACCAGGCCGAGCGGCGATCCTTCCTCGGCGTCGGCGACCAGCACCCCCTCGGACGTGCCGAAGTAGGCGCCCAGCCCCGGGTTCAGATCGATCAGGTCCAGGCCGTGCGTCGCCAGGAACGCAAAGTCGCGCCTCCAGTCGCCGAACCGGTCCAGTCCGAAGCCAGGCGCCGCGTCCGCGCCCAAGTCGCCGCCCGGCGTCGGCAGATCGGGCCATTCGATCTCCGCGTACCGGTCGCGGATCTCCTCCATCCTCTCGCGCCAGCGCTCGCTCGCCTCGCGCAGGTGGATGGTCAGGGTGTCGAGCGTCGGACGCATGAGCGAGGTCGCCAACGCCTCGGGCACCACTGTGAGCGTCAGCGATTCGCCGTCGCGGTCGATCCCCACCTCAACCGGCTCGCCCGCCCGCACCTCGCTCATGACCGCTCGCAGGCGCCGCGCGGGCGACCACGGAGCGGCTCCCGACCACGACTCCTGGTCGAGCGGCTCGGAAAGCAGGTGTCCGCCGACGGAGACGATCACGTCGCCTTCGAGAATCCCCGCCGCCTCGGCCGGGCCACCGGGGGACACGCTGCGGACCGCCGCCCCGTCGCCCCCGCCGACTGCGTCCCCGTCCAGGTACACGCCGAGCATCGGCCGGGCGTCTGCGGTCAGCCACAGCACGCGACCCCGGCCGCCCCGCTCCTCCATCCGCTCCTGCGCCGCAGCGGCCGGAGACCACGCCAGCGAAGCCAGCCCCACCACCATTGCAAGGGGCGCCAATCCGCCCGCATGCATCCGCAATCGCTCGATCTTCATCTCGAGTTCCCCCTTTGCGCTTCGGTGTCGCAGCCCCCGGCACACGCCTTTGGGGGCCGGCAGTCCGCAGGCGCGCTCCCGCTTGCCGTCCGGCGACGCGGGCGCTGGCCGCGAGACTGCTGTTCGGCACTTCCGACGCGCCAGCCCGCGCTCGGGGTTGCACGCTCTTGCGAGCGCTCTACAGCGGGATGTTGCCGTGCTTCTTGGGCGGGTTGGCGTCGCGCTTTCCGGCGAGCATGTCCAGGGCGCTGATCAGGCGCGGACGGGTGTCGCGGGGATCGATCACGTCGTCCACATATCCGCGGGCCGCGGCCACGAAGGGATGCGCGAACTTCTGGCGGTACTCCTCCATGCGGGCCTCGGTGGCGGCGGCGGGATCGTCCGATTCGGCGATCTCCTTCCGGAACAGGATCTCGACCGCCCCCTTCGGCCCCATCACCGCGATCTCGGCCCAGGGCCAGGCAAGGTTGACGTCGCCCCGCACGTGCTTCGAGTTCATGACGTCGTAGGCGCCGCCGTACGCCTTTCTGGTGATCACCGTGACCTTCGGGACCGTGGCTTCGCAGAAGGCGTAGAGCAGCTTGGCGCCATGCCGGATGATCCCGCCGTGCTCCTGGCCAACGCCCGGGAGAAAGCCCGGCACGTCCTCGAACACCACCAGCGGCACGTTGAAGGCGTCGCAGAAGCGCACGAAGCGCGCGCCCTTGTCCGAGCTGTCGATGTCGAGCACCCCGGCCAGGACGGCGGGCTGGTTCGCCACGATGCCGACGGAGTGCCCGCCCAGGTGCGCAAAGCCGGTGACCAGATTGCGCGCGAAGGCCGCGTGCACCTCGTAGAACTCGCCGTCGTCCACCACCTCGCGGACGATCTCGACCATGTCGTAGGGGCGATTGGGGTTCTCCGGCACGATCTCGAGCAGCCGGGGGCTCCTGCGGTCGTGGGGATCGCCGCCCGGTCCCTGCGGCGGCCGCTCCGCGTTGTTCTGCGGGATGTAGCGAAAGAGGCGCCTGACCGCCGCCAGCGACTCGGCCTCGCTGTCGTGCGCGAAGTGCGCGACCCCGGACGTGCCGGCGTGTACGTCGGCGCCGCCGAGCCCCTCCTTGTCGACGTCCTCGTGCGTGACGGTCCTCACCACCTCGGGTCCGGTCACGAACATGAAGCTCGTGCCCCGCACCATGTACACGAAGTCGGTGATCGCCGGAGAGTACACGGCGCCGCCCGCGCAAGGGCCCAGAACCACGCTCACCTGCGGGACCACGCCCGACGCGAGCGTGTTGCGCAGGAAGATGTCGGCGTAGCCGCCGAGGCTCACCACGCCCTCCTGGATGCGGGCGCCGCCCGAGTCGTTCAGCCCGACCACGGGCGCGCCGTTCTTCAGGGCCAGCTCCTGGATCTTGACGATCTTCTCGGCGTGGGCCTCGCTCAGCGAGCCTCCGAACACGGTGAAGTCCTGCGAGAAGACGTAGACCAGCCGACCGCGGATCTGGCCGTACCCGGTGATCACGCCGTCTCCCAGGACCTTCCTGTCGCCCAGCCCGAAGTCCGTCGAGCGATGGGTGACGAACCGGTCCAGCTCCACGAACGAATCGGCGTCGAGCAGCAGATCGAGCCGCTCCCTGGCCGAGAGCTTGCCGCGCGCATGCTGTGCCTTCAGCCGGGCCTCGCCGCCGCCCTCGGCCGCCTTGCGTTCGAGGTCCGCCAGCCGCTCCAGCGATTCGCGCATGGTCATCTGAATCGCGACGGGGCGCTGGGCCGCGCCGACCCGCTGCCCGGCGGCGGGGCCGGGTCGGGGCCAACCAGGTGGAGCTCGCGGTCGAAGATCCGCACCGGAAAATGCTCCCGGACCAGCCTGCCGTCCACGACGGAATAGGTCGCGGTCGCGCCCTCGAACAGGCGCATCCGTTCGAGTGCCTCGCCGAGCCCGCCCGAGCCGCGGCGCACCCGCGCGTGCGCGTCCAGCACCATGCGAACCAGGTCGAAGCCCGCGGCGGGAACCGGGCTGCGCAGCGTGCGCCGGAAGTGCTCCTCGTACGCCGCGCGAAACTCGCCGGCCGGGTCGTTCGGCGCACCGGGAAGCGTAGTGCTCACCGCGATGACCCGGTCCGTGTGGCGCGTGTCAACCGACCCGAGCACCCTTGCGTCGGTCCATCCCGCCGTCCCCGCGACCTGGATGTCCAGCGTGTCCAGTCCGAAGAACGCGATCTGGGGCGCCAGCAGCACCACGTCGTCGGGCGGGGCGGCCACGACCAGCAGTCCGGGCGCCAGCGACTCGACTTCCTGGAGCTCCTCGGCGTACGTGGTCGTGCCGGGCAGGTAGGGCAGCCTGCGCGTCACAACCCCGCCAAGTTCGAAGAAGGCGTCCTGGAACGCCGTCGCCTCGACTGTTCCCTCGGGGCTTTGAGGGTATACGACAACAGCGTCGACGTAGCCAAGCTGCGCCGCGACCTGCGCCAACGCGCGTCCCGCGCCCGGGTCGCCTGCGCCGATGGTGTAGACCCCCGAACGGCCTGCCGGCAGTCGCCTGGCCGTGGGGGACAGGAGTGCGACCTGCGTGGGCGCCGCTCCGGCCGCGGCCGCGAGGTTCTCGTCCGAGAGAGGGCCAAGGATGGCCGACGCCCCCCGGGACACCAGCTCCGAGACCCCCCGCACGCTCCCCGAACGGGTGCCCTGGTTGTCCCGGAACAACAGTTCCACCCGCACGCCCTCGCGGCGGGCCACCGCCGCGGCGACCTCCATGCCCTCGGCGAAGAGCCGCGCGTATTCGCGGTTCGAGGGCGACCCCGACTCGGGCAGCACCGCGCCGATCACCGGCCACTGGTCGACCCCCCCGGGGGGTGTCTCCCGGTCGGCGGCCTCTGCCAAGGTGTCGGGTGCGGCCACGACCGGCTGGGCCTCGACGGCCGCCGGACTGGCTGCGACGGGAGGTGCGCGGTCCACGCCCCCGGAGGCGCACCCGAACGCCAGACCCGCGAAGAGCGCGGCGCTCACGAGGAGCATCGTCCCCGGTCGGTCCGCCGACGCACCCGGATCCGCTCCGGCGCGCTGGCGCAGCTCAGTCCTCGTCAGACTCGGCCTCCGCCTCGGGTTCGGCCTCGTCTTCCCCCTCGGGCTCGGCTGCGGCCTCCGCCTCCGCTTCGTCCTCCGCCTCGGCTTCCTCTTCGGGCTCAGCCTCGGCCTCGGGTTCGGATTCGGCTTCCTCCTCGGGCTCGGGCTCGGGCTCGACCTCTTCCTCTGCCTCGGCTTCCTCTGCGGGCTCGGATTCGGCTGCCGGCTCAGGCTCAGCCTCGGCCTCGGGCTCGGCCTCCGCTTCGGGCTCCGTCTCGGGCTCCGGCTCCGATTCAGCCTCGGCCTCGGGTTCGGCCTCGACCTCTTCCTCTGCCTCGGCTTCCTCTGCGGGCTCGGCCTCAGGCTCGGCCTCCTCCTCAGGCCCGGCCTCCGCCTCGGCACCATCCTCCACCTCGCCGTCCGCCTCGGCACCATCCGCGTCCTCCGCTTCGGCCTCGGCCCCATCCTCAGCCTCGACCTCGACCTCCTCCTCGGGCGGCGGCTGCTCGCCTCTCGGCGGCGCCTCGGTCACCTCCAGGACGATGCGGCGGTCGTCCGCGTCGGAGTTGATCACGCGCAGCGACACGCTCTCGCCGACCCGGAAGTGGTCTGCCAGCGCGTCCGGGGGGACCGCGCAGTGCGATCCCGGCACGAACCCCTCGACGCCCTCGCCCAGATCGACGACCACGCCGTTGTCCTGCAGACGGGCGACCGTGCCCTCCTGCTCGTGGCCGCGGGGCAGCCGCAGCACCAGCTCGGGCCACGGATCGTCGTAGAGCTGCTTGAGGCCGAGCGAGATCCGCTTGTTGTCGGAGTCGACGTGCAGCACCATCACGTCGAGCTGCTCGCCCTTCTGCACGACCTCCGAGGGGTGCTCGACGCGCTTGGTCCAGCTCATGTCCGAGACGTGGACGAGTCCGTCGATCCCCGACTCGATCTCGACGAAGGCGCCGAAGCTGGTCAGGTTCCGCACCGTGCCCTCGAGCTTCGTGCCCGTCGGGTACTTGAGCGGAAGCGCGAGCCACGGATCCTCTTCGATCTGCTTCATTCCCAGCGAGATCTTCTCTTCGCGGGGATCGACCTTGAGCACCACGGCCTCGATCTCGTCGCCGATCGACACCAGCTTGGACGGATGCCGCACATTGCGCGTCCACGACATCTCGGAGATGTGGACCAGCCCCTCGACGCCCTTCTGCAGCTCGACGAAGGCGCCGTAGTTCGTGATCGACACGACCCGGCCGTGAACCCTGGAGCCCACGGGGTAGCGCTCCTCGATGTCCGTCCAGGGATACGGCAGGAGCTGCTTGAGCCCCAGCGAGATCCTCTCGCGGTCCCAGTCGATGTCCAGAACCTTCACGTCGAGCGTGCCGCCCACCTCGACCACCTCGGACGGATGCCCCACGCGCCCCCAGGACATGTCGGTGATGTGCAGCAGTCCGTCGAGCCCGCCCAGGTCGATGAACGCGCCGAAGTCGGTGATGTTCTTCACGACGCCTTCGCGAACCTGGCCCTTCAGCAGCTCCTTGACGAGCGTGGACCGCTTCTTCTCGCGCTCGCGCTCCAGAATCACGCGGCGCGACACCACGATGTTGCGGCGGCGCTTGTTGAGCTTGATGATCTTGAAGTTGTAGCGCTCCCCGATCAGCTCCTCGATGTTGGGCACCCGGCGCAGCGCGATCTGCGATCCGGGCAGGAACGCGTCCACGCCCATGATGTCGACGGTGACGCCGCCCTTGATCTTGCGGGTCAGCAGCCCCTTGACCGGCTCGTCCCTCTCGTAGGCTTCCTTGATCAGCTCCCAGACCCTGAGGAAGTCCGCCTTCTTCTTGGAGAGCACGACCACGCCGTCCTCGTCCTCGAGGCTTTCGAGCAGCACCTCGACTTCCTGCCCGGGCTCGATCGAGTCGTCGTCCTTGAACTCTTCGCGAGGCACCGCGCCTTCGCTCTTGAAGCCGAATTCGAGGATGACCGCGGACTCGGTCGTCCGCAGGACCCTGGCGTTGACGATCTCGCCTTCCTTGACCGGCCCCTGGGCCTCCTGGTGGTCGGAGAGCATCGCCTCGAAGTCGTCGCGGGAGACGTCGAGGACCTCTTCGCCGTACGAGTCGTGGAGCAGCTCGGGGGAGATGTCGTCGGGCGCCGGCTCGCTGTCCTCGGGAGCCGGCGGGCTGTCGTCGGGCGCCGGCGCGCTGTCCTCGGGAGCGGGCGCGCTGTCCTCTGAAGGCGCCTCTTCGGGTCCGTTGCCGTCTGGGCCGTTGCCGTTGTCGTCGTTGCCGTCGTTCTCGTCGGGCGTCGGCGGAGTTTCTTGAATGTCGGTCATCGTTTGCGCTTCGCCGACGGGTCTGCCGGCGCTCCGTTGGGGTCCAGCCCTGGCGCACTGCACGGGCGGGCCGGAGTTGATGGATTGACAACGGGCCGGGGCCATCCCGCGACGGCCGCGGATCGTTTCAGACTGCCGCCGACCCGAACGCCGCCCGCCTTCGGGGACGCCGCGCCGCGCCACGGGAGCCGCAGCGGACTTGGCCGGGGTACAGTCCTTAAACCTAGCGGATTGGGGGAAGAAAAGGGAGGGCCAGCTCGACGACGGCCTCGATCTGGGCCGCCGGGTCCATGTCCGTCGTGTCTACGGTGGCTGCCCCTTCCGCCCGGGCCAGAGGAGCGACCCGGCGGGTCGAATCGAGCAGGTCCCTTCCCTTCAGCCGCCTGGCCTCGGCCTCGACTTCAGCGTTCCCCGGCTCGCTCCCGGCCCCTCTTTGCAGGATCCGCCGCCGGGCGCGCTCCCGCACGTCGGCGTCGAGGTACACCTTCACGTCGGCGTCCGGGAAGACCACGGTCGCCATGTCGCGGCCCTCGGCGACCAGGCCCGGAGGCCGGGCCGCCGCGCGCTGCAGATCGAGCAGCTGGGCGCGCACCAGCGGGATCGCCGAGACGCGCGAGACCCCCGCCGTGACGCGGTCGGCGCGCAGCGCGCGGTCGGGCACGCGCGCGCCCCGGATCCGCACCCCCATCGCGCCGCCGCGCCAGTCGAGCTCGACGCCGAGCGCCTCCAGCTCTTCGCGCGTGACCTGCTCCGCCGAGTCGATCCCGCGCCCGGATTCGAGCAGCGCCCAGGTGACGGCGCGGTAGATCGCGCCCGAGTCCAGGTGGCGGAAGCCCAGGCGCCGGGCGGCGGCGGCGGCGGTGGTCGACTTCCCCGCCCCCGCCGACCCGTCGATGGCCAGCACCACGCACCGGGGCGCGGGCGGGCGCGGCCGGGGGGGCTGGGGGGGCGTCGAGGACTGCGGCCTGGCCGGGGGCGCGGGCGGCGCCGAAGGCCTCGCCGCAGCCGGGGACTCCGCCCGTGTCCGCAGCCGCGCCAGCAGCGGCCAGAAGCCGGGGAAGCTGACGTCGGCGACCGCAGGGTCGTCCACCTCCAGATCGCAGCCGGGGGTTGCGCCCAGGACGCCGAAGGCCATCGCGATCCGGTGGTCGTGGAAGCACTCGACCGGGCCCGACAGGGGCCGGTCCGTGCCCTCGATCGCCAGCCCGTCCGGATGCTCCTCCACCTCGACCCCGATCCGCCGCAGGTTGAGCGCGAGCGCGGCCAGCCGGTCCGACTCCTTCACCCGCAGCTCGCGGGCCCCCGCGATTCGGGTCACGCCCCGGGCGCGGGCGGCCAGCGCGGCCAGGACCGGCACTTCGTCGATCATGCCCGGGATCTCGTTCTCGCCCACTTCGACCGCCCGGAGCGGACCCGCGAGCGGCCCGACCCGCAGGTCGCCCGCCGGCTCGCCGCCGGCCGCATCGCCGGGCAGCGCCTCGACGCCGACCCCCATCCGCGCCAGCACGGGCAGCAGGCCGGTGCGCGAGGGGTTCAGCCCCACCGCGCGCACCGTGAGCGGCGGCCCGCCCGGCGACAGGGCGGCCCACGCCAGCACGAACGCGGCCGACGAGAAGTCGCCCGGCACGTCCATGTCCAGCGGCGCGAGACGCTCGGGAGGCGCCGGCAGGCGCACCGACCACGCGCCGCCCCGCCACCCCTCCAGCACCTCCGCGCCCATCGCTTCGAGCATGCGCTCGCTGTGGTCGCGGGACCGGCGCGGCTCGAGCACCTCGACCGGAACGCCCGCTCCCGCTCCGGCCAGCAGCACCGCGCTCTTGACCTGGGCGCTGGCCACCGCGCCGGCGTGCCGAATCTCGGTGAGCGCCCCCCCGTCCACGCGCATGGGGAGCACGCCTTCGCGCTCAACGTAGGTCACGCCGGCGCCCATGCGGCGCAGGGGGGCCGCGATCCGCTCCATCGGCCGCCGCGACAGCGATTCGTCGCCGGTCAGCACGACCGAGAGCGGCTGCGCGGCCAGCGCGCCGGCGAGAAGCCGCGTCCCGGTGCCGCTGTTGCGCAGATCGAGGGGCCCGTCCGGCTGCCGCCACGCCCCAAGGCCCCGGCCCCGGATCCGCACGGGCTCGCTCGCCGGTCCGTCGAGCCCCTCGATCTCGACGCCCAGCGCCGCGAGTGCGGCGGCGGTCGACAGGGGGTCGGCCGCGCGGGGCGCGGCCCCGATGCGGCTCTCTCCGTCGGCCAGCGCTCCCAGGATCAGCGCGCGCTGGGCGATCGACTTGTCGCCGGGAACCCGGACCACGAGGCCACCGCCCGGGCCGCCCCCCCCGTCGGCGCTCAGCCGCCCGCCGCCAACCACCGCCCGCCCCGCTCCATGAGCGCCTCCAGTCCGTCGGCGTCTCCCGCCCTGAGCATGTCGCGAACCCTGCCGATCCACCCTTCGAGGGCCAGCAGCGCGGCCGCGTCGTCCTCTGCAGCGGCGGCGAGCAGCGGCAGCCACATGGACGGGCTGGAGCCCGCCAGCCGGGTCATGTCGCGCCCGCCCGGACCGAGCAGGTCGGCGGCCAGCCCCGCATCGTCCAGCGTCGCGGCCAGCGCGTTCGCCAGCAGCTGCGGCAGGTGGCTGACCATCGACATGGCGCGGTCGTGGCGCGCGGCGCCGATGCTGCGCGGCCGCGCGCCGAGCAGGCGCCAGAAGGCGCGCGCGGCGGCTTCGGGGCCGTCCCGGGCGGGTCCGGCGTCGCTCACGGCGGCATCGGCGTCGCTCCGGGGGGTATCGGCGTCGCTCCGGGCGGCATCGGCGCGGGTCGCCGCGCGTCCGACCGCCGCGCCTCCGACCGCCGCCGGGCAAAGCCAGACCCGCGCGCCGTCGAACAGGTCGGCGCGGGCGGCCTCCCAGCCCGAGCGCTCCGTCCCGCACATGGGGTGGGACCCGACGAAGGGGGACGGGGCCGCGGCGCCTGCAGCCGCGGGGGACGGGGCTGCGGCGCCTGCGGCCGCGGGGGACGGGGCTGCGGCACCCGCAGCCGTGGCAGCCGTGGCCGCGCCGCGGGCCGCCGCGTCCATCACGGGCGCCTTCAGGCTCGCGACGTCGGTGGCCAGGGCGGCGGCGCGCCACAGCGGCGCCGTCTCGCGCACCAGCCGGAGCGTGGCGTCGATGGGCGTGGCGAAGACCACCGCGCCGCCCTGGACGTCGCAGTCGCCGAGCGCAGGCTGCACGCGCACGCCGTCCCGGGCGGCCAGGGCGGCGCTCGCGCCGTCGGGGTCGACGCCGAAGACCGGAACGCCGGGGAGGCGGCGCAGCATGCCCTTCGCCACCGAGCCGCCCACGGCGCCAAGGCCCACCACGGTCACCGTGCGGAAGCGGCGGTCTTCAGGCACGATGCCCGAGCTCGATTTCGAGGCCGTCGCGCGCGACGACCGCAGCCGGGAAGACGGCGCGGGCCTGCTCCTCCAAAGGCTTGGGCGAATCCGCGTAGCGCGCCGACAGATGCGTGAGGACGAGCCGCTTCGCCTTCGCCCTCGCGGCCACCCGCGCGGCCTCGGCGGCCGTGGAATGCCGGGTCTCCCGCGCGCGCTTGCGTTCGTCGTGGCCGAAGGTGGCGTCGTGGATGAGCAGGTCGGCGCCCATGGCCATTTCGGCGGTGGTGCGGGCGGGACGCGTGTCTCCGGTGTACACGACCTTGCGTCCGGGACGCGGCGGGCCCACCACCTCGTCCGGCCCGATGGCGCGCCCGTCGACCTCGATCGTCTCGCCCCGATGCAGCTTGCCGAAGAGCGGCCCCTCGGGGACGCCCAGGCGCCGCGCCGTCTCGACGTCGAAGCGCCCCAGCCGCATCTCCTCGACCAGGGCGTAGCCGAGCGCGGGCACGCCGTGGTCCACATCGAAGGCGTGCATGGCCCAGCCGTCGAAGCCGACCCGGTCGCCGGGCCGCATGCCGCGGACCTCGACGGGGAAGGCCAGGCGCTCGACGCCCATCGCCACCGCCGACCGCAGCAGCTCGACCGTGGCCCTGGGGCCGTGGATCGTCATGGGATCCTCTCTGCCCTGGAGGCCCATGGTGCGGAGCAGCCCCGGGAGCCCGAGAAAGTGGTCGGCGTGGCCGTGGGTGACGAAGATGTGCGAAAACGAGAACCCGCTGCCGAAGCGCATGATCTGGCGCTGCGTCCCCTCGCCGCAGTCGAGCAGGACGGAGTCGCCCTCGCGCTGGAGCGCGATGCCCGAGACGTTGCGTCCGACGGTGGGCCGCGAGGCCGCGGTGCCCAGGAACTTGACTCGAATCATGGGGGATAAGGTAACGCGCGCGCGGGGTCGGAAACGCCCCGGGAACCCCGCCCCGCTTTGCGCGGTGGATCGGGGCCCCGGTATTGTAGAGCGGCATGCCCGACTGCGCGCCGAGCGCGGGTTGCGGGCGCGCGCAGAGGACCCCCCCAGGGCACCACGGACCCCCAAGGACGGCGGAGGACAAAGATGAGCTTCGGCATCACCACGAACGGCGGGCGCAGGGCGGCGCCCAATCGACGCGACTTCCTCGGCTCGGCCGCGGCGGTGCTGGGCGCGTCCCGGCTGCCCGCCTTCTCCCCCAACGCGACCGAGATCGCGCGCGACCTGAGCCGCCACCCCGGCACGCCGGCCGAAGTCGCCGCCGACGAGCACTTCTGGGCCGAGGTGGCGCGCGCCTTCACCGTCGACCGCACGCTGGTCAACCTCAACAACGGCGGGGTCAGTCCGTCGCCGAGCTTCGTGCAGGACGCCATGAAGCGCCGCCTGGACTACTCCAACGAGGCGCCGACCTACACGATGTGGAAGATCCTCGAGCCCCAGCGCGAGGGCGTGCGCGACCGCATGGCGCGGGAGTGGGGCGTCGACGCCGAGGAGATCGCCTTCACGCGCAACGCGTCGGAGGGCCTTCAGACCGTGCAGTTCGGCTACGACCTGAAGCAGGGCGACGAGGTGCTCACCACCACGCAGGACTACGGCCGCATGCTGACCACCTTCCGGCAGCGCGAGCGCCGCGAGGGCATTGTGATGAAGCAGATCAAGGTGCCCGTCCCCGCCGAGGACGACGCCGAGGTGGTGCGACGCTTCGAAGAGGCGATCACGCCCCGCACGAAGCTGATCCTGATGTGCCACATGATCAACCTGACCGGGCAGATCCTGCCGGTCCGCGAGATCGTCGCGATGGCGCGCAGGCACGACGTGCCGGTCATCGTCGACGGCGCGCACGCCATGGCGCACTTCCCCTTCAGCATCGCCGAGCTCGAGTGCGACAACTACGCGACCAGCCTCCACAAGTGGCTCTTCGCCCCGCACGGGACCGGCCTGCTCTACGTGCGCCGCTCCGAGATCCCCAACATCTGGCCGCTCATGGCCGCGCCCGACCGTATGGACGGCGACATCCGCAAGTACGAGGAGATCGGCACGCATCCGGCGGCAAACTACCTGGCCATCGGCGAGGCGCTGACCTTCCACCAGGGCATCGGCGCACAGCGCAAGGCCGAACGGCTGATCTACCTGAGGGACAGATGGGCGGACCGCCTGCTGGAGAACGACCGCGTGAGCCTGAACACGAGCCGCAAGCCCGGCTTTGCCTGCGGGATCGCCAACGTGCACGTCGACGGCCTCGACACCGCGCAGCTCAGCAACTGGCTCTGGGACGAGCACCGCATCATCAACGTCGCCATCGGCCACGAGGAGTGCACCGGCCTTCGCATCTCGCCCAGCGTGTACACCACGCTGGAGGAGATCGACCGCTTCAGCGAGGCCATGGAGCGGGCCATCGAGCACGGGCTGCCCGCGTGACGCGTTGGCGGGCGGCGGCGCGGGCCGCGGTCGGCTGCGGGGTGCGCGGGTGGCGGCGGGCCGCCGGAACGGCGGCGGCGCTGGTCGCGGCGGCGGCGCTGGCGGCCCCGGGGGCCGCCTTCGCCCAGGCGCGCGAGACCGACCTGGACGCGCTGGTCGGGTGGGGGTTTCCGTCCGGTCTGGTGGCGGCGTCGCAAGCGCCCGTGGCGGCGTGGGTCCGCAACGAGCGCGGCGCGCGCAACGTCTGGGTGGCCGAGGGCCCCGAGTGGCGGGGTCGCCGCGCCACCGCGTTCGCCGGCGACGACGGCCAGGAGGTCGGGAGTCTCGCGATCTCCGCCGCTGGAACGATCGTGGCGTTCGTGCGCGGGGGGGCGCCGAACCGGGCGGGCGAGGTCCCCAACCCGGCCGGGGTCGCGCTGGGCGTGGAGCGGGAGATCTGGGTCGTGCCGGTGGACGGGGGCGGCGCCCGCCGGCTGGGACCGGGGCATTCGCCGCTGCTCACCGCCGACGGCGCGCACGTGGTCTACATCGACGGCGGCGTCATCCGCCGGCGCGCCACCGGGGACCCGGACGCGGCGCCCGAGCCGCTCGCCGCCCCGCGCGGAAGCCCCGGCGAGCTCCGGCTGTCGCCCGACGAGCGGCATCTCGCGTTCACGAGCAGCCGCGGAGACCACGCCTTCGTCGGCGTGCTCGACCTCGCCGCCGGGACGCTCCGCTACCTCGACCCCTCGCTCGACGTCGACGGCAGCCCGGCCTGGTCGCCCGACGGCGCCGAGATCGCCTTCGTGCGCACGCCGAACCGGGCCGGCAGTCTGCCGTTCTTCGCGGTGCGCGAGGGGCTCCCGTGGAGCATCCGGGCCGTCCGCCTGGCCGACGGCGAGGCGCGCACCGTGTTCGCCGCGCCCGAAGGGGTCGGCAGCGTGTTCCGCGCGGTGTCTGCGGCCAACAACATCTTCTGGGGCACGGGCAACCGCATCGCGTTCCCGTGGGAGGGCAACGGCTACACGAACCTGTACTCGGTCGATGCGGGCGGCGGCGCGGCGGAGGCCGGTAGCGGTGCGACGAACGCGGCCGGCGGCGCGGCCCCGCTCCCCATCGCGGCGGGCGAGTTCGAGGTCCAGTACGTGGCCGCGGCCCCGGGCGGCGAGGCGCTCGTGTTCTCGTCCAACGAGGGCGACGTCGACCGCCAGCACCTCTGGTGGGGTCCGCTCGACGGCAGCGGCGCGCGGCCCCTGACCCCGGGCGCCGGGATCGAATGGCAGCCCGCGCCGACCGTCGACGGATCGGTGGTGTTCCTGGCGTCGTCGGGCACCGTGCCCGCCCACGCCGAAGTGCTGGCCGGGGACGAGCGCCGGTGGCTCGTCGAGGCGGCGCGCGACGACCTTCCCGGCGGGCTCGCAGACCCCGAACAGGTGGTGTTTCCTTCTGCCGACGGCCTTGCGATCCACGGCCAGCTGTTCCTGCCCGAGGGCCCGCCTCCCCCGGGCGGCTGGCCCGGGCTGCTCTTTCTGCACGGCGGCTCGCGCCGCCAGATGCTCCTCGGCTTCCACCACCGCGGCTACTACCACAACACCTACGCCTTCAGCCAGCATCTGGCCGCGCGGGGCTACGCCGTCCTCTCGGTCAACTTCAGGAGCGGCATCGGGTACGGCATGGCGTTTCGCGAAGCGCAGCACTACGGCGCCGACGGCGCGTCGGAGGTCAGCGACGTGCTGGGCGCGGGCGTCCACCTCGCGGCGCGCGAAGACGTGGACGGCGACCGCATCGGGCTCTGGGGCGGGTCGTACGGCGGCTACCTCACCGCCCACGGCCTCGCCCGGGCGTCGCACCTGTTCAAGGCGGGGGTCGACATTCACGGCGTCCACGACTGGAACGTGGCGATCCGGAACTTCGTGCCGTCCTACGATCCGGCGGCCCGGCCCGAGCTTGCCCGGCGCGCCTTCGAGTCGTCGCCGATGGCGTTCGTCGACCGGTGGACCTCGCCGGTGCTGCTCGTTCACGGCGACGACGACCGCAACGTGCGCTTCAGCGAGTCGGTCGACCTGGCCGAGGTGCTGCGCGGCAGGGGCGTTCACGTCGAGTCGGTGGTCTTCCCCGACGAGGTGCACGGCTTCCTGCTGCACCGCAACTGGATGGCGGCGTTTCGCGCCGCCGAGGACTTCTTCGACCGGTTCCTGAAGTGACGGGCGCGAGGGGCCGTCCCGGTCGCTGGGCGGGCGCGCTCGCGCTTGCGGGCCTCCTGGCGTGCGCGTCGGGGGGTCCGGGCGCACCGGCCACCGAAGAGAGGGCCGCCCGGCTGGCCGCCTTCAACGGAAGCTGGGAGTTCGACGAAGCGGCGACCGCCCAGGCCGGGAGCGTGCGGGGGGTAAGGCCCGAGGACCACCTGCAGCAGCGCGCATCCGACCTGGGCATGGAGATGATGCGCGAGCAGGGCGCCGGCGCCGACGCCGTCTCGGGCACGCCCGCCGGCTTGCGCCAGACCATGCTGATGGTGGGGATCACGCCCCGGCTTCTGGCCTTCCGCGCGGGCGCGGCCGAGCTCTCGGTGGACTTCGACGCCGAGGGGCCGGTCGCGCTCGGGCTGGACGGCGGCTGGACCGAGGCCTCGGCGCCGCAGGGCCCCGTCGAGGCGCGGCTGCGCTGGCGCGACGACGGATTCGCCATCGAGCGCAGGATCCCCGGAGGCGGAACCATCCGCGACGTCTGCACCCTGCTCGAGAGCGGGCACCTTCTTGTGTCCCGCGAGATCGAGTGGCGACGGGCCCGGCCCGTCGGGGTGATCGTCTACCGCAAGGCGCGCGCGAAGTCGCTTCCCGCCGGCGACTGGTAGGGCTTTAGCCCGAACTCGGGCAGGATCGCGATCAGGTGGTCGAAGATGTCCGCCTGAAACGCCTCGTAGCGGGCCCAGGCCGTGTCGTTCGCGAAGCAGTAGATCTCGATCGGCACGCCGTCGGGGCCCGGCGCCAGCTGGCGCACGAGCAGCGTCATCCCCTTGTGGGTGCTGGGGTGGGCTTCGAGGTACTTCTGCACGTAGACGCGGAAGGTGCCCAGGTTGGTCAGGCGGCGGACCTCGGGGATCACGCCGGGGTCGCCCGTCTCCTTGGCCGCGTTGTAGCGGGCGATCCGCGCGCGGGCCTCGCGCATGTAGCCCTGCAGCAGCTCGCGCCGGGACAGCTCGTCGACCTCGTCGTCCCGCAGGAAGCGCACCGAGTTCATGTCGAGCCTGAGCGAGCGCTTGATCCGCCGGCCCCCCGACTCGCTCATGCCGCGCCAGTTCTTGAACGACTCGGTGATGAACTTGCTGGTCGGAATCGTCGAGATCGTCTTGTCCCAGTTCTGGACCTTGACCGTGTGCAGCGCCACGTCGATGACCTCGCCGTCGCTCTGGGCCTGCGGCACGCTCAGCCAGTCCCCGATGCGGATCATGTCGTTCGACGCGATCTGCACGCTCGCCACCAGCGACAGGATGGTGTCGCGGAAGACGAGCATGAGCACGGCGGCCAGGGCCCCCAGCCCCGAGAGGAAGACCACGGGCGAGCGGCCCATCAGGACCGACAGGATCACCACCGCCGCCGCGAGCCACGCCACCAGGCTCACGACCTGCAGGTAGCCCTTGATCGGGCGCGACTTCGCCTCGGCGTAGCTCTCGGCGTAGATGTCGTTGACCGCGTCCAGGAAGGCGGCGAGGGCCCGCGCCACGGCGAACGCGATGTAGGCCGCCGCGACGCGCCTCGCCAGCGTCCACGCCACCGCGAGCATGTCGCCGGGCGCGTCATCGACCTCGCCCGGCGCGAGGCCCAGCGCGGGCCCGATCCCCAGATACACGACCAGCGCCGGCACCACGTGGGCCAGCCGCTGCACCACCTTCCGCTCGGCGATGCGGTCGTCCCAGCTGGAGCGCGTGCGCGCCGCCAGGCGCCCGAAAACCCGCTGCATGACCCCCGACGCGATGCGGTCCGCAAGCAGGGCGGCCACCGCCAGAATGCCGACGCGCAGCAGCATGGCGGGCCAGTCGGCCGAAAGCAGGAACTGTGTCATGGCCTACCTCGACTCGCCCAGCTCTTCGGCCATGAGGTCGAGGACCAGGCCGGTCAGGCGCACCAGGTGGGGATGGGCGCGATTTCCGTTCGTGAGGAAGGCGACACCGAAGCCACGCGTCCGGTTCCCCGACGCGAACGCCGTGTACCCCCCTACACTCCCCGAATGCGCGAAGAAAGCCTCGCCGTCGCGCGCGGAGACCCACCACGTGAGGCCATATCCGGGCTTTTCATGCCCCCAACCGCCCCCCATGGGCTCTCCGGCGAACTGTTCGAACTGCAGGCGGTGCATCTCGTCGAGCGTGGCCTCTTGGAGGATGCGCCGGTCGCCCCAGCTGCCGTCGCCCAGGTTGAAGCGCACCCAGTTGGCCTGGTCGTGCACGGTTCCGTAGACGATTCCCGCGGGCCACACGTTGGCCTTGACGCGCGTTGCGGGCCGGTTGCGCCCCGTCTCGGGATCGGGCGCGTAGGGAACGGCCAGCCGCTCGGCCATCGCTGGCGTCGGGTCGAAGGCGGTCGCGTGCATTTCCAGCGGCCCCCACACGTTTTCGCGCACGTAGTCCCGGTAGGGCTCGCCCGAAAACCTCTCGACCAGGTGGCCGACCAGCGAATAGGCCATGTTGGAGTAGACCACGCCTTCGAGCGGCGGCGTGTCCACCCTGAGCGAGTCGCCCAGGTACTCGTCCAGCGGCAGCGGCGCGGTGGGCCCCCAGACCGCGTGCGGGCCGAAGTCGACCGGCATGCCCGACGTGTGGGTCAGCAGGTGCCGGAAGGTGACGGGCCGTTCCAGGTCCTCGCCGCGGATGACGAGGCCGTCCAGGTGGTCGCTGACCGGGTCGTCGAGCGCGAAGCGCCCCTGCTCCATCTGCTGCAGCAGGGCCACGGTGGACTGGGCCTTGAAGGTGGAGCCGATCAGGTAGACGGTCTGCGTCGACGCGGGGGTGCGCGCCCACAGGTTGGAGTGCCCGTACGCGCCGCTCCACAGCTCGCCGGCGCGGTCGGTGATCGCGACGGCGACGGACGGGATGTTGCCGTCGAGCATGGCGCGCCGAATCTCGGGCTCGAAGCGAGCGACGATGCGCGAGACCGCGCCGGGCGAGGCCGAGGGGGACTGGGCCGGGGCCGGGCCGGGCGGGACCGCGGCGAGCGAGAGCAGGGCGGCGGCGAAGACGGCCGCAGCGAAGAGGAGGAGGCGGCGCGGCATGGGGACGCTCCCGGGTGGGGTGGGGTGGGGGTGGGGTGGGGGTGGGGTGGGTGCGAGGTGCGCCAGAGGGGCTACTATTGTTGCGGCATCGGGGTTTCAAGTCCAAGGGGGGGAGCGCGGCGGTCCCGGCGCGGCAGCACCCCACACACTGCGGGAAATGTAATGTCAACTTCACAGAATGTAATGTCAAGTTTACATTTTCGGCGACCCGGGCAGGGGTGTGGCGCGTGATCAGGATGGCCGGAGACGCGGGGCGCCGCCCGCCCGTCCTGGACGACCAGATGCGCATCGCCGTCCGTCCGGTCTACGCGCGCGGCCCGTCGCAGCCGCCGCGGCGCCACGTCTTCGTCTACTTCGTCCGCATCGAGAACGTCGGTGCCGACGCCGCGCAGCTCTTCTGGCGGCACTGGAAGATCCACGACGCGCTGGCGGGCGACCAGGAGGTCGAAGGCGAGGGCGTGGTGGGCCAGTCCCCCGTTCTGGCCCCGGGCGGCGTGCACGAGTACAACAGCTTCTGCGTGCTCGAGGGGCGCAGCGGCCACATGGAGGGCTTCTTCCACTTCCGCCGCGAGGACGGCTCGGTCTTCCGCGCCCCGATCCCGCGCTTCGAGCTGCGCGCGCCCAGGGGCGGCGGCGCGGCGCGCGGACCGGACATCCGGGCCTGAGCGGCGCCGGCGCGGGCCGGCCGCGGGAACGCGGCGGGCCGGCGGGGGGAGCGCTACTCGATCCTTCTGTAGACCGCGTGCGATATGCGCTCCGTGCCGTCGTCGCGGGTGGTGCGGTACTCGTTGTTGATCGTGTTCCCGTCTTCGGAGAGCACGTTGACGATGACCTGGTAGACCTCGCCGTCGCGGGCGTTGTGGATGTGGTTGGTGCGATCGTCCACGACCTCGACCGCGCTGGTGCTGTTCTCCCGCCCCTCGACCGGCCGGAAAGCCCCGTCGAACAGGGTGTTGTAGCTCCACTCGGTGGTCTCGCCCTCGGCGTTGGTGGACGCGACCGTGATCTTCATCCCGCCCTCGCCCCAGGGCTCGTACGTCATGATGTTGCTGGCGGGCGGCGGCGCGTCGGACTCGAGCTGCCAGACGCCGAAGCGAGGGTTGGAGGGGGCTTCGGCGGCGGCGTCCTGTGCCATTTCGGCCTCGCCCTGCCCGGCGTCGTCGCCGGCGGGGGCGCAGGCGAAGGCGGCGGCGGTCGCAACCATCGCGAGTGCGGGGACCATCGAAGTGCGGGTGCGCATTTCCTGAACTCCTGTGGGATTGAAGGGGCCTATGCAGACAAGCGACCAATCTAGACGCCGGGAACGGGCGCCGAAACCGCCGGGCGCCCCAGGGGGTAGAACGGGGGAGCCTCTTCCGCCCGTCCCGAACCCGGCTGCGCCCATGCCTCCTTCCCTCCGCACCCCCCTACGGCTCCTCCTTGCCTGCGCCGCGTGCCTGCTGGCCGGTGCGTCCACCCTTGACGCCCAGGCGCACAACCGCATCTGGGGGCGCGTGGTCACCGGCGACGGGGGCGAGCACGAGGGGTTCCTGATCTTCAGCCGGGGACAGAGCGCGGCGAGCTGGGCCGACGTGCTGACGGGCACCCGCGAGGTTCCCGACGACCACTACAACGCGTGGCTCCGGGCGGTGCACGACGGCAGGCCGGCGGTGCGCACGGTGGACGTCCGGGGCCACCGGGTCTCGTGGGAGGAGCGGTACCGGGAGTTTCTTCCCACCACCAGCCGCGCCGCGGTTCCCTTCGGCCGGATCGCCGCGCTTGTGCGGAACGACGAGGAGACGATGGACGTGGTGCTTCGGGGCGCGGGGGGCGCGGGGAGCGCGGCGGCGGTCGAGGTTCCCGCTCCTCGGGTCGGCAGCGTGTCGCTGTCGGCCGAGGGCGTGCGCACGGAGTCCGTGCCCGCCGGGCTCAGGGGCCACATCGTGGTCGACGACCCCGGCGAGGGGCGGGTTGTCGTGTCCGGACGCGACGTCGAGCGGGTCGATTTCGGCCCCGCCCCGCCCGGCGCGACGCCTCGGGCGGCCCGGGTGCACGGAACGGTCGAGGACCGCTTCGGGCGGACCTTCACCGGCGCCATCGCGTGGAGCGGCGCGCCCGTCCTGGAGACGGACCAGTTTCCGGGTCGCGACGACGACGGCGAGTGGAGGCGCCTCGCCCTCGACGAGATCAGCGCGGTGGAGTCGCGCTTCGGCGGCGCGCGGGTGACGCTAGCGTCCGGGCGCGGGCTCGACCTGCGCCGCCCCCTCGAGTCGCGCTACCGGCCCTCGGACGTGCGCTGGTACCGCCGGGCGATCCGCGTCTCCGACCCGGGGATCGGGATCGTGACGGTGGAGTGGGACGACTTCAGCGCCCTTCGTCTGCACACCCCAGCGGGCGGGGCGGGATACGGCGACTTCGGCGAGGGCGGCGATTTCGGCGAGGGTGGCGCGGTGGGCGAGGGCGGCCGGCTGGGCGAGGGCGGCGCGCCGGGCAGGCCCGGTGCGCTGTACGGGGTGGTCGCGAGCCGGTCCGGCGAGACGTTCGAGGGCTGGATCCGGTGGGACGCCGACGAGGAGTGGACGTGGGACCGCTTGAACGGGACCTCGGACAACGTGGAGCTCGACGTGGAGTTCGGGCGGATCCGGCGGATCCAGCGCACCGACGACGGACGCGCGCGCGTCACGCTGCTCGACGGCCGCAGCTACGAGCTTTCCGAGTCGCGCGACGTGGACGAGGGCAACCGGGGCATCTTCGTGTTTCCGAACGCCGGCCCCGGGGAACGCGAGGGGGTCGGGAGCGAAGGGGCCGACTGGCACCACGTCGCGTGGGAGGACCTGGACGAGGCCCGGTTCCGCGCCGCGCCCGAGGGTTCGGGATCGTGAGCGCCCGCGCCGCGAGGAGCGCCCTCGCCACGGCCCTCGTCCTCGCCGCGGCGGTCTCGTGGGCCGCCGTCCCCGACCGCGCCCGCGCCCAGTCGCGCTTCGCCGCCGACGCCTTCCTCGATCCCGTGGCGCGCGGGCTCTACACGGCGGCCTTCGACGGCTGGAGCGCGCTCGACGAATCGGTCGTGCGCTACACGGCCAGGATCGACCAGCGCATCGCCGCCGCCATCCGCGCGCCGCTGCGCGACCGCGTCCTCTACCACAGCGAGACCGCCGTGCGCACCTTCTGGGAGCGCGACTACGACGCGGTGGTGCAGGTGCTGGGGAGCCGCTCGGAGTACCCGGGGCGCGCCATCGCCATGGAGGAGGGCGATCTGGACTGGCTCGAGGACCTTCCCTTCGACGGGCCGTTCGAGCCGGGCAGCGACCGCCTGTTCCTGGGCATGGGCGACGACGCGCTCGGCGCGGACCCGGAAGACAACGAGTTCGGCCTGATCCACCCCCTGGCGGCGGGGGCGGACACGATCTACCGCTTTCGGAGCGGCGACACGCTCACCCTCGCGTTCCCAGACGGACGCCGGCTCGAGGCGATCCAGCTCGAGGTCCTCCCGCGCGAGGCCGCTCCCCAGCGGATCAGCGGAATCCTCTGGATCGAGCGCGAAACGGGCGCCCTGGTCCGCGCCGCCTACCGCATGAGCCGCGAGTTCGACGCCATGCGCGACGTTCCCGACCTGCGCGACGAGGAGGAAGCCGGCACGTTCAGGCTGGTTCCGGGCCTGTTCAAGCCCTGGACCTTCAGTCTGAACGTGGTTTCGGTGGACTACCTGCTCTGGGACTTCAAGGCCTGGCTGCCCCGCAGCATGCGCATCGAGGGAGAGGCCAGGGCGGGCGTGATCCGCTTCCCGGTGTCGATGGACATGGCGTACCAGGTCGAGACCGTGGTTCTGGAGGACGACATCGCCTTGGATGAACCGGGCGACCCGGCCGCTCCCCCCGCCGAGTCCGCACCGGGCGTCGCGACCACCGCGCCGGACGGACTGACCGAGGTCCACTTCGCGTCGCGCGACGAAGCCATGGCCTTCATCGCCGGGCTGCTCTCGGAGGACGACCGCATCGCCTACGAGCTCATGGACGAGTCGGAGACTCCGGCGGCCGACCGCGAGTCGCTGCTGATCGTCCCCGAGGACCGCAGCCTCGTGGCCGAGAGCCCCCATCTGCCGCCGCCGGTGTGGGACATCGCGGCCGGGTTCGTCGACCCCGAGGCGCTCGCGGAGTACGTCGACAAGCTCGCCGACCTGCCCGCCCCGCCGATCCAGCTGGTCCCATGGCGGTTCGACTGGGGCTGGCGGGGCCAGGACCTCTTCCGCTACAACCGGGTCGAGGGGCCGACGGTGGGCGGGCGACTGGAATGGGAGCTCGGCGACCGCTACGCGCTGGGCGCGTCGGGGTTCTTCGGACTCGCCGACCTGCGCCCGAAGGCGCGGCTCGAGCTGGAGCGTTCGAGCGTGCTGCGCCGCCTCGCGCTGGGCGCCTACCACGAACTGCAGTCCGTCGACCCGCAGGCCGGAAACTTCGGGCTGGGCAACTCGCTGGACGCCCTGTTCTTCGGCCGCGACAACGGCGAATACTACCGCGCCACCGGGATCGACTTCGCGTGGCGACGCCCGCGTGGCAGCAGGGAGTCCTTCCGGTTCCGCGCGTACGCCGAGCGACACCGGGCGGTGGAGAACAACATCGACTTCGCCCTGTTCCGGGTCTTCGACGGCGACTGGAGCTTCCGGCCCAACGTGCCGGCCGACGAGGCGAACGAAGCGGGCGCCGAAGTCCGGGTCTCGCCGTGGTGGGGCCACGACCCCCTGAAGCCGCAGTTCGGGGTCGAGTTTCATGCCCGGGGCGCGACGTGGCGCCCGGTCGGCGGCGGCGAGGCCGGGGTCGGCGGCGCGCAGGGTGCGGAAGGCGGTGCTCAGGAGGCCGGGGGCGCGCGGCGCGACTACGTGCAGGCCAGCGCCACCGCCCGCGCCATCATCCCCGTCCGGGGCGAGGGCTGGGACGGGTGGCGGCTGGGACTCGAGGCGGCGGGCGGCAGCACTTGGGGCGCCGCTCCGATTCAGCGCTCCTGGTTTCTGGGCGGCCCCTCGTCGCTGCGCGGGCATCCCGCCTCGGTCGTGTCGGGCCCGGCGTTCCTGCGCGGGCGCGTCGAGGTCAGCCGCGTCTTCCACGGCGTGGGGGGGAGCCTCTTCACCGACGCGGGCTGGGCCGGCGAGGCGAGCGACTTCACGGCGGGCGACCTGCTCTACGGCGTGGGCATCGGCGGCAGCATTCTCGAGGGGCTCGTGCGCCTCGACCTGTCGCAGGGGCTGAACGGCCCCCAGAGGGGCTTCCGCGTCCAACTGTACCTGGACGGCATGCTCTAGCCGCCGACCCCCGCCGCCCCTCGCGCCGTCCCCGCCCGGCCGCCGCCCGCCCCCGCCCCCGCCCCGCCACCCTTGACGGGCGCCGCGGCTCCGCGTACTGAATCAGACTGCGGTTCTCGTCAACGCCGCCGTCGTCCGGCACGCGTCTCGGGCGGTCGGCGAACCCACCTCTCGGCACAGGGCTAGGATCATGCGACTCAACGTTGCCAGGCTCTCTCGCGCCGCAATGGCCGCGGCGCTCCTCGCACCGCTCGCCGCGGCCGCCGGCGCCGACCCCGCGCGGGCCCAGTCGGGCACGGTCGCCGACGTCGCCGAGCCCTTCAAGGTCGGCACCTTCGAGATCGGCGGCGAGCCCCGGGTCGCGCTGGTGCTGCGCGACGCGCTGGTGGTCGACATCGGCGAGGCCAACAGGGCGCTGGAGCGCAATCCGGCGTATCCCGCGGTTCCCGCGCCCGCCGACATGCTGGACCTGATCGGGCGCTACGAGTACGGCGTCAGGCCGCGCCTGTACGAGATCGTGAACCACCTCGCCGCGAACGACATGATCGACGGGAGCGCCCGCCCCGCCTTCGTCCACGAGCTCGACGCGGTCAGGACCCTGCCGCCGATCATGTATCCGGGCAAGATCCTGAACGCGGCGGTCAACTTCTACAGCCACGTCAATGAGACGGGCACCGAGGAGGAGCGCGCCGAGGCGAGGCGGCAGCGCCGCGAGAACCGCGGGGTCCCGTATCTGTTCCTGAAGCCCAGCCGCGGCGCGGTGATCGGGGACGACGACGCGGTGGTGATCCCGTTTGGCCGCGACCGCACGGACTGGGAGGTCGAGCTGGGCGCCGTGATCGGCAGGGCCGCCAAGTACGTGTCCGCGACCGACGCGCAGGACCACGTGTTCGGCTACACGGTGACGATCGACGTCTCGGACCGGGGCGGCCGCCCCCCGGGGGGCAACCCCCTCACGTCGGACTGGTTCGTGGGCAAGGGCCACGACACCTTCGCCCCGATGGGCCCCTGGATCGTGCCGAAGGAGTTCTACGGCGACCCCATGCAGAACCTGCGGCAGACGCTCAGCGTGGGCGGCGAGCAGATGCAGGAGGCCCGCGCGGGCGACATGATCCACACGCTCTGGGAGCTGATCGAATACGGCTCGTCGATCATCACCCTGTTCCCCGGCGACGTGGTCAACAACGGCACGTCGGGGGGCGTGGGGATGGGAACCGCGGTGCGCGGCGAGCAGCGCTTTCTGCAGCCCGGCGACCTGATCGAGGCGAGCATCGACGGGATCGGGACGCTCACGATCCCGGTCGTGGGCGAGGACGAGCCGCCGGGCGGAACCGGCGCGCGCCTGCCCCCGGTGAGGACGTACCGGCGGCGCTAGCCGAGCAGCCCCTGGAGCCGGGCGGCGTCGGGCGGCGTCGGGCCGCCCGGCAGGGGGGCCGGAAGTGCCGGGGGCGGGACTCGAACCCGCATGGGAATGCTCCCGGGGGATTTTAAGTCCCCTGTGTATACCGATTTCACCACCCCGGCGGGGGGGGGCGCGCCCAAAGGCGGCTGCGGCTCCAGGTGACGGGCGCGGACCCAGTGGCGGCCGCGGCCTCAATGGCGGGGCGGCCGCGCCCTCATAGTATCGCGGCGCCGAGAGCGGAGGCCACCAGGCCCACGCCCAGAAGCGCCGTTCGGTTGCGGTCGTCGAGCACGGGGTTGAGTTCGACGAGCTCGAGGCTGAGCAGCCGGCCCGAGCGGGACGCCTTTTCGCACACGAGGTGGCCTTCCCTGTAGGTGAGGCCGCCCCGGACGGGCGTGCCGACGCCGGGAGCGACCCCCGGGTCGAGGGCGTCGAGGTCGAGGGAGAGGTGGAATCCGCACGTGCCGTCGGCCGCGCGTTCCAGCGCCTCGTTCATGCACGCCGCCACGCCCCTTTCGTCGAGCTCGGTCATTGTAAACACCCGAACCCCTAGCTCGCGGATGAGCGTCTTTTCGCCCTGGTCCAGCTCGCGGGCACCCAGCACGCTCACGTTTTCGGGGCGGACGGACGCGCGCCCGCGGGTCAGACGCGGCTCGCCGTAGCCCAGCAGCACCGCCAGCGGCATGCCGTGGATGTTGCCGGTGGGCGTCGTGTGCGGCTGGTTCATGTCGGTGTGGGCATCGACCCAGACGACGCCGATCGACTCGCCGCGCTCGCCGTGGTGGTCGGCCACCGCTCCCACCGAACCGATCGAGAGGGAATGGTCGCCGCCGAGGATGAGGGGAATGCAGCCCATGTCGAGGGCCTTGCGCACGGCGGCGCGGGTTCGCCCGGCAACGTCGTGGATCTCGTTCAGGAACGGGAGCGCGCCCTCGCCCGACTCGGTGGTCTCGAGGCCCCCGGCGGTGATCGTGCCGAGCTCGTGAACGGCGTGCCCGATCTGCTCGATCTCGCGTTTGATGCCGGCGATGCGCAGCGCCGACGGGCCCATGTCCACGCCTCGGCGGCCCGCGCCAAGATCGATGGACACGGAAAGAAGCGCGACGTCTCTGTGCGGGGGCTTTGGCATTTCAGGAGCGGCTGCGGTGCGGGCGCGGGGCGCCTGCGGGATGGCGGTTGGTCGCGCGCGGAGGCTGAAGCTAGTATGCATTTCAAGGTACGATAAGCCCATGCAGCCCCTGGACCCGGAGTCGTCGCATGCGTTCTCTCAA
This sequence comes from Longimicrobiales bacterium, assembly GCA_965221535.1. GTDB lineage: Bacteria > Gemmatimonadota > Gemmatimonadetes > Longimicrobiales > Gaopeijiaceae > Bin94. The sequence goes on from OZ244894.1 coordinate 2,168,494, forward strand.
TCGCGCCCGCTGGGCGGCCCCTCTGGCCCTGCTCGTCCCGCTCGGCTCGCCGGCCCAGGAGCCCGAGCTCGATCCCGACCGCGGCCTGCCGCTGGAGCCCGCCCGCTGGGCCCGCTTCACGACCAGCGAGGGGACCTGGATCTCGCTCGACGTGAGCCCGGACGGCCAGACGATCGTCTTCGACATGCTCGGCGACCTGTACACCATGCCGATCGGCGGAGGCGAGGCCGCGCGCCTGACCAGCGGAATGGGCTACGACATGCAGCCGCGCTTCAGCCCGGACGGCGAGCGCGTCGTCTTCGTGTCGGACCGGAGCGGCGACCAGAACGTGTGGCTGGTGCCTGCGGCGGGCGGCGAACCCGCGCAGGTGAGCAAGGGGATCGGGAGCGGGTTCCTGTCGCCCGAGTGGATGCCCGACGGGAAGTACATCGTGGTGTCCCGGTCGCGCCAGCTCGCCGGGCTCGAGAAGCTGTGGCTGTACCATGTGGACGGCGGCACGGGCATCGAGATGGTGGGCGGCACGCCCGGGCAGCGCATGATGGGCGCCGCGGTGGACCCGGAGGGCCGGTACGTGTGGTACGCCCAGAGGCAGGGGACGTGGCAGTACAATGCGATCTTTCCGCAGTTCCAGCTCTGGGTGCACGACCGGCAGTCGGGAACGCGCACGCCGATGACCAACCGCTACGGCTCGGCCTTCCGGCCCGCGGTGTCGCCCGACGGGACCATGCTGGCGTACGGGAGCCGCGACGACGCCGACACGGGAATCAGGATTCGGGACCTGGCCTCGGGGATGGAGCGCTGGCTGGCCTACCCCGTGCAGCGGGACGACATGGAGTCGACCGCCACCATGGACGTGCTGCCCGGCTATTCGTTCACGCCCGGGTCGGACGCGCTGGTCCTGTCGTACGGGGGCCGCATCTGGCGGGTGCCGGTGGACGGGAGCGACCCGGTCGAGATTCCCTTCACGGTCGAGGCCGAGATCGGGATCGGGCCCGAGGTCGAGTTCGAGTACCCGATCGAGGATACGCCGACCTTCACCGTGAAGCAGATTCGGTATCCGCGCCCGTCGCCGGACGGCGCCCGCCTCGCGTTCACCGCGCTGGACCGGGTGTACGTGGCTGACCTGCCCGACGGTGCGCCCGCCAGGCTGACCAGCGACGAGGTGGGCGAGCACAGGCCCGTGTGGTCGCCGGACGGACGCCACGTCGCCTACGTGACGTGGGACGACGACAGCGGCGAGGGCCACATCCGGCGCGTGGCGGCGGGCGGCGGCGAAGCGGAGACGCTCACCAGGGCGCCGGCCTACTATCGCGATCTGGTGTATTCGCCCGATGGCCAGCGCATCGTCGGCGTGCGGTCGGCCAGGCGCGACCTGCAGGAGGCCATCGACCCCTTCGTCAGCACGCCGGGGTCGGAGTTCATATGGATTCCCGCCGAGGGCGGCGAAGCGACGGTGATCGGCCCCACCGCGGGGCGCAGGTCGCCCCACTTCGCCGAGGATCCCGAACGCATCCACTACTACGGCACCGCCCGCGCGGACGCGCCGCCCGGCTCGCCCGCGCCGCCGCCGCCTACCACCGCGCTGTCGTCGGCGCGCTGGGACGACACCGACAGGAAGCGCCACCTTCAGGTCACCCGGCGGGTGGACCTTTCGGCGGGCGGCGTGCCGATCGGCTACAAGCGCTCGGAGACGTCGGACCTGGTGATGCCGATCGACTTCAGCCGCGACGAGCCCCAGGAGCTGATCCCGCGGTTCATTTCGGCGTCGATCGAAATAGCCCCCCGGGGGGATCTGGCGCTGGCGCAGGTGGGAGACGACCTGTACGCCGTCACGGTGCCCGACCTGGGCGCCGCGCTGCCGGTGGTCGACGTGGTCAAGCCCGATTCGGCCGCCGTCCCGGTGTGGAAGCTCAACGAACTGGGCGTCGAGTTCCCGGCGTGGGGCGCCGACGGGCGCACCGTGCACTGGTCGCTCGGCAACGCCCTGTTCACCTACGACCTGGACGCCGCCGCGGCCGACCCGGACTACGAGCCCGTCGAGCTGACCATCGCGGTGACCGCCGACCGGGACATCCCCCAGGGCACGGTGGTGCTGCGCGGGGCGCGCGCGATCACCATGAACGGCGACGAGATCGTCGAGAACGCCGACATCGTGGTGACCAACAACCGGATCGCGTCGGTCTCGCCGGGGCCGGGCAGCGTGCCCGAGGGCGCCACCGTGATCGACCTGGCGGGCAAGACAGTCGTCCCCGGGTTCGTCGACACGCACGCGCACATGTGGAACCTGTGGGGCCTGCACTGGGCGCGCCCGTGGATCTACCAGGCAAACCTGGCCTACGGCGTCACGACCACGCGGGACCCGCAGACCGCGACGACCGACGTGCTCTCGTACGAGGACATGGTGCGCGCCGGCAAGATGGCGGGTCCGCGCGTCTACTCGACGGGCCCGGGCGTCTTCTCGCAGGACTTCATTCGCAGCTACGAGCACGCGCTCGAGGTGCTGACCAAGTACAGCCGCTACTACGACACCAAGACGTTCAAGATGTACATGTCCGGCAACCGCCGGCAGCGCCAGTGGCTGATCATGGCGGCGCGCGAGCTGGGCCTCATGCCCACCACCGAGGGCGGGCTGGACTACCGGCTGAACATGACGCACGCGATCGACGGGTACCCGGGCATCGAGCACTCCATGCCGATCATCCCGGCGTACGGGGACGTGGTCGAGCTCTTCGCGACCTCGGGCACCGTGAACTCGCCCACGCTGCTGGTTTCGTACGGCGGACCGTGGGCCGAGAACTACTTCTTCACCCGCGAGGACCTGTTCGGCGACGAGAAGCTGACCCACTTCACGCCCAAGCGCGAGCTCGACACCAAGGCGCGGCGGCTGCAGACGACGGGCCCCGGGCCGGGCGGGTGGTTCATGGAGGACGAGTACGCCTTCCCGAAGCACGCGGCCTGGCTGACCCGGCTTGTCGAGAACGGCGGTAAGACCGGTGTCGGCAGCCACGGCCAGCTGCAGGGGCTGGGCTTCCACTGGGAGCTCTGGGCCATGCAGAGCGGCGACATGGACGAGCACGACGCGCTGCGCGCCGCGACGATCATGGGCGCGGAGGCGATCGGCCTGGGCGGCGATCTGGGCTCGATCGAGGTGGGCAAGCTGGCCGATCTGGTCATCCTGGACGCCGACCCCCTGGCCGACATCCGCAACACCAACACGGTCAGCCAGGTGATGATGAACGGGCGGCTCTACGACGGCGACACCCTGGACGAGGTGTGGCCGCGGCAGAGGCCGGCGCCCGACGAACCGTGGCGGAACACCGCGCCCAATGTGCGCGCCGGCATCCCGGGAGGTGACAAATGAGCGCCCCGCTGAGCGCCGCAAGGCTCGCAACCGCCGCCGCCGCCGCCGTCGCGCTGGCCTCCACCCCCCTCGCCGCCCAGCCGCCCGGCCCCGGCGGCCCGCAGCGGAACCCCCTGCCGCTGCGCGACGCCCGCACCGCCGAGTTCACGGCCACCGAAGGCACCTGGATCTCGCTGGACGTGAGCCCCGACGGCCAGACCATCGTCTTCGACCTCCTCGGCGACCTCTACACCATGCCGATCACCGGCGGAAAGGCGTCGCCGCTCCTGACCGGCATGGCCTACGAAGTGCAGCCGCGCTTCAGCCCCGACGGCGAGTCGGTCGCCTTCGTCTCGGACCGCAGCGGCGGCGACAACCTGTGGACCATGCGGCTCGACAAGACCGACACGACCCAGGTCTCGCGCGGCAACAGCAACCTCTTCCTGTCGCCCGAGTGGGCGCCCGACGGCGAGTACATCGTGGTCAGCCGCTCGGGCGGCCTGGGCGGCGCGGCCAACCTGTACATGTACAATGCCGAGCGCTCGTCGCCGATCACCATTCCGGGCGCGCCCTCGGCGGCCATCGCCTCGCTGTTCGGCGGCGTCAAGCGCATCGGCGCCGCCTTCAGCCCCGACGGGCGCCACATATGGTACGCGCAGTCGTTCGGCGACTGGGAGTACAACGCCCGCCTTCCCCGCTACCAGGTGTACCGCTACGACCGCGAAACGGGGAGCGCCGCGCCGATGACCAACCGGTACGGCTCGGCGATGCGGCCCCAGGTCTCGCCCGACGGCGAATGGCTGGTGTACGCGTCGCGCTACAACGCCGACACCGGGCTGCGCAAGCGCAACCTGACGACCGGCGACGAGGAGTGGCTCGCGTACCCGGTGCAGCGCGACGAACAGGAGTCCCGCGCGCCGATCGACGTGCATCCGGGGTACGCCTTCCTGCCCGACGGCTCGGCGATCGTCGTCTCGTACGGCGGCAGGATCTGGAACGTGCCCATGGACGGCGGCGAGGCCGTCGAAATCCCGTTCGAGGCCGAGGTCGAGCTGGGCGTCGGGCCTTCGGTCAAGTTCGACTACCAGATCGACACGACGGCCATGGTCACCGCCAGCCAGATCCGGAATCCCGTCGTGTCGCCCGACGGCGACCGCGTCGCGTTCACGGCCTTCGACCGCCTCTGGGTGCGCGATCTGCCCGAGGGCGAGGCCATGCGGCTCACCGACGCGGACGTGGGCGAGTTCCACCCGCAGTGGTCGCCCGACGGCGCGGCGATCGCCTACGTCACCTGGGACGACGCCGACGGCGGCCACATCATGCGCGTCGGGGCGGACGGCGGCGGCGCGCCCGCCCGCCTCACCGGCACGGCGGCGATGTACTACAACGTGGCCTGGTCGCCCGACGGCGAGCGCATCGTCGCGTCGCGCGGCGCCGCGCGCGACCTGATGGAGGCGTCGGGGATATTCTTCGGCCCCATGGGCGCCGAGTTCGTCTGGGTCCCGGCAGCAGCCACGGAGCCCGCCGAAGCCACCGTCGTCTCGCCCACAGGCCTGCGCGACGTGGCGCACTTCGCCGCCGACGACCCCGACCGGATCTACGCCTACAGCCCCGTCGAGGGGCTGGTCTCGTTCCGCTGGGACGGCACCGACGTGAAGCGCCACCTCGTGGTGCGCGGACGCCAGGGCATCGCCGGCATGGCGAACCCGCACCCCCACGAGTGGGAGTACCTGCCCCGGCGCGTCTACCCCTGGCGCAGGGGGCCCGACCCGACTCACCTCGATCCCCCCGCCGAGCCGGGCTTCCCGCAACCCGCCGGCCTGATCGTGCTGTCCCCCGAGGGCGACCGCGCGTTCGTGCAGTTCGGCCAGGACCTCTACGTGGTCGATCTGGCCGAAGTGGGATCGACCCCGCCCAGCATCGTGCTCACCAACCTGGGCGCCTCGCCGGTGCCGGTGCGGAAGCTCACCGACGTGGGCGGCGAGTTCCCCGCGTGGTCGCCCGACGGCTCGGCGCTGCACTGGGCGATGGGCAACGTCCTGTTCACCTACGACCTGGACCACGTCGAGGCCGAGGAGGCCGAGGAGGAGGCGACCGCGCACGCGCGCGCCCTGATCCGGGTGCGCGCCATGGCGGTTTCGGACACCCTGGGCGACAAGCGCGCCGAAGCCGACAGTCTGGAGCGCGCCGACGAGGAGGTGCCCGACGAGCTCGAGGCCGAGATCACGCGGCTGGTGGCCGATTCGGTGCAGGTCGTGGCCGACTCGCTCATGGCGCGCGCCGATTCCATCCGCCGGGCCGCCGACGAGGTGGCCGCCAAGGCCAGCGCGGTCCGCGACGGCGACAAGGAGATCCTGGCCGACACCACCGAAGCCTACGAGGCGCACGAACGCCGGATCGAGGTGCAGCTGCCGCGCGACATTCCCCGCGGCCTCGTCGCCCTGCGGGGCGGGCGCATCGTCACCATGGCCGACACCCCCGGCGACACCACCGGGGCGCCCCACGTCATCGAGAACGGGGTGGTGGTCGTCAGAGACAACAGGATCGTCGACGTCGGCCAAGCCGATTCGGTCGAGATCCCCGACAGCGCCCGCGTGATCGACGTCTCCGGCAAGACGCTGGTGCCCGGCTACATCGACACGCACTACCACGCCATGTGGCTCGTCCCCGAGATCCACCCGCAGGAGGTGTGGCAGTACCTCGCGACGCTGTCCTACGGCGTCACCACCACGCGCGACCCGCAGACCGCCCTCACCGACATCCTGAGCTACACCGACCGCGTGCTGACCGGCGGCATGACCGGCCCGCGCATCTATTCGACGGGTCCCGGCGTCTTCAGCGGCGAGAACATCCGCGACGCCGAGCACGCCAAGACCATCCTCAGGCGTTATTCGGAGTACTTCGACACCAAGACGCTCAAGATGTACATGAGCGGAAACCGCCAGCAGCGCCAGTGGATCATCCAGGCCGCGCGGGAGCTCGAGCTCATGCCCACCACCGAGGGCGGGCTCGACTTCAAGATCGACATGACCCACGCGATCGACGGATACCCCGGCATCGAGCACAACCTGCCCATCGCGCCCATCTACTCCGACGTGGTCGAGCTCTTCAAGACCTCGGAGACCACCAACACCCCCACCCTGCTGGTCTCGTACGGCGGCCCGTTCGGCGAGAACTACTTCTACGCCACCGAAAACGCGCACGACGACCCCAAGCTCAACATGTTCGTCCCGAAGGACAACATCGACGCGCGCACCCGCCGGCGGGGGGCGGGCGGCGGGGGCAGCCCCGGTCCGGTGGGCTGGTTCCTCGAGGAGGAGCACGTCTTCCCGCGCCACGCCGAATTCGTCAAGCGCATGCTCGAGGACGACGGGCGCATGGCCGTCGGGAGCCACGGCCAGATCCAGGGCGTCGGCTTCCACTGGGAGCTGTGGGCCATGGCCGCCGGCGGCGCCGCGAACCACGACATGCTGCGGGCGGCGACAATCCTGGGCGCCGAAGCGATCGGGTTCGGCAGTCAGCTCGGCAGCATCGAAAAGGACAAGTTCGCCGACCTCCTGGTCCTCAACTCGAACCCGCTCGACGATCTGCGCAACTCGGTGGACATTCAGTATGTGATGAAGGACGGCCGCCTCTACGACGGCATGACGCTCGACGAGGTGCATCCCCGCGAGCGCGCGCTGGAACGGAGGAGGCCCGCCGAGGCGAACCCGGCGAGCACCTCGGCCGGCATCCGCGGCAACTAGGCGGCTGCGGGCCACCGGGGCGGTCGCGGGGACGCTTTCGTGCGCCCTCGGGGCCGCCCCGCACCGGCGGCGCGCGCCGCCCTCGCGATCAGGGGGCGCTTGGCGGCGTCCCCCGGCCCTCGTCCGCCCCGCCACCTCCCTCGAGCCGCGCCATTCGCGCCCCGTCGCCTTCCGGGAGCCGCGCGCGCGCCAGCGCAAGTTCGGCAGCGAATTCGCTTGCGATCAGCCGGTCGGCTCGCTTCACCCTGAGCACCAGCTTCGACGGGTGCTTGAGCTTCAGGCCCTGCTGCCCCGCGATCTTCTCGAAGGCGAGCAGGTCGGCGGCGGTGATCACGAGCCTGGGCCCGGCCAGCCTCCACCATCGCCGCTCGGTCACCATAGCGCCCGAGACCTTGGCGAGCGGGATCACGATCTCCCGGACCGGCTCGATCTCCTCGCGGGTCTCGTAGCCGACCCCCTTCACCGCCTCGGTGCGCACCTCCAGCCGCCACTGGATCACCAGGCGGTCCCCGTGCAGCCGCACCAGCCCGTGCGCGGTCTCGGTGGTGGACTCGTAGGCCCCTCCCCGGCTGTGCATGTCAGAGCTGCGCTTCAGCGTGAAGGGCACGGCGCTCATCGTTGGCTTCGCGCCTCAGCGCCGCGTCCAGATCAGAATCACGCCGCACGACGAACCCACGCCGCCGTACTGCACAGGCACTCCCGACGCCGTCGAGAAGACCTCGACGCCGGCGATCGCGGCGGGGTCGAGCATGCGGTCGAGCGCCGCGGGCTCGTCGCCTCCGCTGCTGATCACCTGCCCGTCGAGGACCACGCGCGGGAAGCAGCGCCCGTACGGGCCCGCAGAGAAGCTGGACTGGCGACCGCCCCGCAGCACGACGTACCTCTCGATCGGGTTGTCCGGATCGGCGAAGAGCTCGACTCCCGGGACGCGGCTGAAGATGTCGGTCATCTCCGCCGGCCCCCGGCTCTCGATCTCGGCGCGGTCGACGAACTCGCCGAAGCCCTGGTCGAGCCGATCGTAGAAGCCCGCGCTCTGGAGCGCGACCTCGCGGCGCTCGACCGTGACCACGATCGGATCCAGCAGCAGCGGATCCGCTGAGAGCGACAGGCGCACGTTGGTGACGCGGCCCGGCAGCACCTCGATCGTCTCGGTGCGCGTCGCGTAGCCGATCTGCGAGAACTCGACCACGTTCGCCCCCGGCGCGAGGTCGTCGAGCGCAAAGGCGCCCCGCACGTCGGTACGGGTCCCCTGTCCCCCGCCGCCAACGCGCACGCCCGCCCCGGCGATGGCCCCGCCGCCGCGCTCGTCGCTCACCACCCCCACGATGCCGGTCATGAGCTCGTCGATGTTCTCGCCCACCGGGTCCATGGCCGCTTCGAACTCGCCCGACCGCATGATGGCGAAGTCGCCCACCGCGGGGTGGTATCCCGGGTGCGACAGCGACAGCCGGTAGTTGCCCACGGGGATCGCGCGCAGCGTGAAGCGCCCTTCGGCGTCGGTCTCGATCCGGTACCCCATATAGCTGATCTGCACGGTCACCCCGTCGATCGGCTGCCGGGTGACGGCGTTGACCACCGTGCCGGTGATCGTGGCGCGGGTGGCCGGAGGGGGGCGCTCCTGGGCGGCCAGCGCGAGCGGCGCGCTCAGGGCCGCCGCAAGGGCAAACCGGGCGAGGGCGGGCGGGGGTGCGGGCGCCCGGCGAGCCGGGCACGTCCGCCTAGCCGCCATCATCAATCTCAGGCCCCGCGAACCCGCCGCAGGAACTCCTCGGCGCTCCGGCACTCGATCACGGCGTCCGCAATGGCCGCCATGTCGTCAGACGGGGCGAGCCCTTCGAGCAAGGGCGCGATCTCGTCGGCCGCAGCTGCCCCGAACCTGCGAACCACCAGCTGATGCACCAGTCGGCGGCGCTCCCGCTCCATCCCCCGCTCGATCCCCCGCTCGATCCCCTGCTCGATCCCCTGCTCGATCCCCCGCTCCATCCCCTGCTCGATCCCCCGCTCCATCCCCCGCTCGAAGGCCTCGTCGCGCTTCAGCCGCTCCTGCCTGCCCCACTCTCGCGCCCGCTCCAGCAACATGCTCATGGTTCCTCCCTCCAGTTTGCTCAGCTCCCGCTCCAGCTCCCGGCCCTCCAGACCGCGCCCCTCCGCCACCACCTGCCCGGCCCACGCCACGAACGCCCGCCGAAGCCCCGGCACCCCGACCGAATCCAGCCACTCCTCCAGGGAAGACACCAGCTCCACCAGCGCCTCCGTCGTGGGCGCCCGCTCGAACTTCGCAATCATGGCGAGTACGTTGCCTGGGTCCAGCGAGGCCGAATCGAGCGACCGGACTTGGACGAGAAGATACTGGAACCGGGGTGGGTATGCGACCGGCGCGCTGGGCGCAGGGCCGATCATTTCGCCCAGGTCGGTCGGGGCGTTCCAGGCTCGCCTGCCGTTGTAGACGACCACGGGCAGCACGAAGGGGAGCTTGTCCGAAGCCCTGGCCCGCTTGCCGCCGAGCCCCCGCCAGATGCTCACCGCGTAGTCGGCCATGCGAAGGGCCATCGAGTGGTCGACGGTGGACTGGAACTCGAGCAGGACCAGGACGTAGACCCAGCGCTCGCCGACCGTCCTGATCCGCCACAGCATGTCGGCGTGCCGCTGGCCGAGGTGCTCCTTGACGAAGCTGGCGGGCATCCGCTCGAGCGTGGCGAAGTCCACATGGCGGGCGAACTCGCTCGCGGCCGCGCGCAGCGTGTCCTCGACGGTGCGCGGGACGGCGAAGAGGCTCTTGTACGACGCGTCGTGGCTCGGGCCCTGGGGCCGTCGCGGCTCTTCCGGCATTGGCGGGCGTGTCCCCGTGCGGGGAAGGGCGGCGGGGGGCGGCGTCGCAGAGCCGGGCCCCGCCGGGTCCTTCGGTGGTCGGGGGACAAGAGTGCACCAAATTCGGGGGCGCTGGAATGGCTGGATGGGACTGATTTTGCCGCTGGATGCCCCCCCACCACCCAACCCTACCCAATGGTGCCCTGCTCGCCGTGGAAGCAGGCGATGAACATGTTGTCGCCAGTTGCCGCGGCATGGTAGTGGTAGCCGCGCGGATCGTCGGTGTGTCCCCGGCACTGGTCCAGGCCTACTGGAGCCGTTCCGTCGGCGTTCGTTGTGCCAAAGATGGCGTGGCCGTCGCGGGCGTAGCCAATCAGCGCCGCGTGGCCGTCCTCCTGTGCGACGGTTTCGTTGCACGACGTGGCGGCGTGGTAGTGGTAGCCCTCGAATGGATTCACATGTCCGCCGCAATCGTCGAACGCCGCGATGGTATAGGCACCGAGGATCGCGGCAACCGGCGCTGGCGGGCCCAGCACGACTCCCTGCAGCGACACGCCAACGTTGCTCCCCCCAATCGGCGCGGGGGACGGCAGCACTACGGGGCTGGCCGGGATCAGCGCCGTTTGCGGGACGCCGCCGCCGTAGTATTCGATCGAACACTCGACGCAGTGGTTGCGATACCTCGGGTCGACGTCGGGGCGCGCCGCCGCCTCGCATGCCACCTGCGTGTCGGTGACGTTGACCTCCCCGGTCTCGGGATTGTACAGCTGCCAGTTCGGATCGCCATACAGATCCGCGACGTTGACGATGAAGTTGCCGTCGAGCTGGTAGACTTCGCCCCGACCGTCGAACCAAATGCCGCCGGCGTCGGCGTCCGCCGTGATGGTTGCAGGGCAGAAGGGGCCGACCTCCCGGGTTGCCGGAGCGCCCGCGAGCTCGAGTCGGTAGCAGGTCGCCTGCGTGCCGCCGGACAGGACGCAGGGCTCGGTAGCGGCGGGGGCCATCAGCGCACCACCGACGAAGAGCGCTGGATCCATGCCCGGCGCATCGGGGAGACCGCCATCGGAGGCGGGGGGTGCGGTCGGGCTGCACGCGGATGCCGTCACGACAGTCGCGGCCACTGCAGCCGTCGCTGCGGCCCGGAGGGAAGCCCGAGAGCATCGAGGCATGTTCATTGAAGGTCTCCTGCGCGTGTGCAATGCGGAATCTGGGCGCCAGCAACGTAGTACTGCCTACTCTGACAGTCCGAGGGCCATAGCGTTAGCGCACTGGGCACGACACCCGAACCCCGCCCCGCCCCGCTGGAATCGCCTCGCCGTTTCCGCTATCGTTGCGACCATACCGGCCTCGTCGCCGCCCGGCGGGCGCGACGGGGTCGAGCGACGGCGATTTGTGGCATATTGCGGCCAGGAAACAGCTAAAAAGCCACGCCCGCCCGGGAGGCGACGGGCCTGAAGCGACAGGTCCCCGGAACCTGCCCGACGGGCGGAGTGGCGGGAAGCGCGGGACACGACGTGCGTTCGACAAGCTCCGATCCGGCAGGCTCGCCTGTGGGCGCCCGCCCCCCCATCGAGCGCCTCCTCGCCGACCGCATCCTGGTGCTCGACGGGGCGATGGGCACCATGATCCAGCGCCACGGGCTGGGCGAGGACGACTTTCGCGGCGACCTCTTCCGGGCGCACCCGACGCCGCTGCTGGGCAACAACGACCTGCTGAGCCTGACGCGGCCCGACGTGATCGGGGGGATCCATCGCGCCTACCTCGAGGCGGGCGCCGACATTGTCGAGACCAACACGTTCAGCTCCACGCGGGTGGCGATGGCCGACTACGGGGTCGAGGACGCGGTCGGCGAGATCAATCGCCGGGCGGCGCGGATTGCCCGCGAGGCGGCCGACGAGTGGACGGCGCGGACGCCCGACCGGCCCCGCTACGTTGCGGGGATTCTGGGGCCGATGAACCGCACGGCGTCGATTTCGTCCGACGTGAACGATCCCGGCGCGCGCCAGGTGACCTTCGACGAGCTGCGCGAGGCGTACCGCGAGCAGGTCCGGGCGCTGATCGAGGGCGGCGTGGACGCGCTCATGGTCGAGACCGTGTTCGACACGCTGAACGCCAAGGCGGCGGTCTTCGCGATCCTGGAGGAGCTGGACGCGTTGAAGGAGTCGCCCGACGGACCCCGGGGCGCGCGGCTGCCGATCATGATCTCGGGCACGATCACCGACTTGAGCGGGCGCACCCTGACCGGACAGACGCCCGAGGCCTTCTACAACTCGCTGCGTCACGCGGACCCGCTGTCGTTCGGGCTCAACTGCGCGCTGGGACCCGAGGCGCTCAGGCCCTACCTGCAGGAGCTGGCCAGCGTCAGCGAGCGCGCCGTCAGCGCCCACCCCAACGCCGGGCTCCCCAACGCGCTGGGCGGCTACGACCTGAGCCCCGAAGAGATGGCCGCCACCATGGGCGACTTCGCCCGCTCCGGCCTGCTGAACATTGCGGGGGGGTGCTGCGGGACGACCGGGGAGCACATCGCGGCGATCGCCGACGCGGTGGACGGGGTCGCCCCGAGGGAACTGCCGACGCCGCCCGTGCGCACGCGCCTCTCGGGGCTGGAGCCGCTGACCATCGGGCCCGAGTCGCTCTTCGTGAACGTGGGCGAGCGCACGAACGTGACCGGATCCGTGCGCTTCGCCCGCCTGATTCTGGAGGGCGACTACGAGGCGGGGGTCGAGGTGGCGCTGCAGCAGGTGCGCAGCGGGGCGCAGATCGTCGACGTCAACATGGACGAGGCGATGCTCGACTCGAAGGCGGCAATGGTGCGCTTCCTGAACCTGCTCGCGGCCGAGCCCGAGATCGCGCGCGTGCCCTTCATGATCGACTCGTCGCGCTGGGATGTGATCGAGGCGGGGCTGAAGTGCGTGCAGGGCAAGGGGGTGGTCAACTCGATCAGCCTGAAGGACGGAGAGGAGGCGTTCCGCGAGCAGGCGCGGCTGATCCGGCGCTACGGGGCGGCGGTGATCGTCATGGCGTTCGACGAGGACGGGCAGGCCGAGACCGCGGACCGCAAGTTCGAGATCTCGAAGCGCGCCTACGACATTCTGGTGCGCGAGGAGGGATTTCCGCCCGAGGACGTCGTCTTCGACCCCAACATCTTCGCGGTGGCCACGGGGATCGCCGAGCACGACGAGTACGCGGTGGCCTACTTCGACGCGGTGGCGCGGATCAAGGAGGCGCTGCCCCACGCGCTGGTGAGCGGCGGCGTGAGCAACGTGTCGTTCTCGTTCCGGGGCAGCCACGGGGTGCGCGAGGCCATGCACTCGGCGTTTCTGTACCACGCGGGGCGGGCCGGGATGGACATGGGTATCGTGAACGCCGGCGCGATCACCGTCTACGACGAGATTCCCGACGAGCTGCTGGTCGCGGTCGAGGACGTGCTGTTCAACCGCGACGCGGAGGCGACCGAGCGCCTGACCGGGCTCGCCGGGAGGTACCGGGGGAGCGCCGCGGGCGACAGCGCCGACCTGTCGTGGCGCGAGGCGTCCGCCGAGGAGCGGCTGCGGCACGCGCTGGTGCACGGGATCACCGACTACATCGTCGAGGACACGGAAGAGGCGCGCAGGGGCGCCGAGCGGGCGCTCCACGTGATCGAGGGGCCGCTCATGGCCGGGATGAACACCGTGGGCGACCTCTTCGGCTCGGGCCGGATGTTCCTGCCGCAGGTGGTCAAGAGCGCCCGCGTGATGAAGCGCGCGGTGGCCTGCCTGGTGCCGCACCTGGAGCGCGAGAGGCCCGAGGGCGGGGACGGGCGCCGGTCCGCCGGGCGCATCGTGATGGCGACGGTCAAGGGCGACGTGCACGACATCGGCAAGAACATCGTGGGCGTGGTGCTGCAGTGCAACAACTACGAGGTCTTCGACCTGGGCGTGATGGTCCCCGCCGAGCGGATCCTGGAGAAGGCGCGCGAGGTGGACGCCGACCTGATCGGGCTGTCGGGGCTGATCACGCCCAGCCTGGACCAGATGGTGCACGTCGCGAGCGAGATGGAGCGCACCGGAGCGACCGTGCCGCTGCTGATCGGCGGCGCGACGACCTCGCGCGTGCACACCGCCGTGAAGATCGAGCCGCGCTACTCGGGCGCCACCGTGCACGTCACCGACGCGTCGCGCTCGGTAGCCGTGGCGGGCAGGCTGCTCGACCGGGGAGGCCGGACGGCGTACATGGCCGCCCTGCGCGAGGAGTACGAGGGCGTCCGCAGACGGCGGTCGGGGCCGGGCCGCCGGGCGCCGCTGCTGTCGATCGAGGCCGCGCGCGCCAACCGTCTCGCGCTCGACTGGACGCGCCGCGCGCCCGTCCGGCCCGCCTTCACGGGCACCCGCGCCTTCCATTCGTACGATCTGGGCGAGCTGGCCCCGCGCATCGACTGGACGCCCTTCTTCCAGGCCTGGGAGCTCAAGGGCAGGTTCCCCGACATCCTCTCCGACGAGCGCGCGGGCGAGCAGGCCACGAGCCTCTACAAGGACGCGCGCACGCTGCTGGGCCGCATTCGCCGCGAGCGGCTGCTGAAGGCCCGGGGCGTGGTCGGCCTGTACCCCGCCAACGCTCGCGGAGACGACATCGTGGTGTGGGACGGCGACGACCGCGACCGCCCGCTCGCGGTGCTGCACTGCCTGCGGCAGCAGTTCGCCAAGCGCGGCCGCCCCAACCTCTGCCTGGCCGACTTCGTGGCGCCCGAGGGCTCCGGCGTCCCCGACCACGTGGGCGCGTTCGCGGTGACCGCCGGAGAGGGCGTCGCCGAGCTCTGCGCCGAGTTCGAGGCCGACGGCGACGACTACCAGAGCATCCTCGCCAAGTCGCTTGCCGACCGGCTCGCCGAGGCCTTCGCCGAGCGCCTGCACGAACGCGTCCGCCGCGAGTTCTGGGGCTACGCGCCCGACGAATCGCTCGCCAACAGCCAGCTGATCGCCGAGGAGTACGCCGGCATCCGCCCCGCTCCGGGCTATCCCGCCTCGCCCGACCACTCCGAGAAGCGCACGCTCTTCGACCTCCTGGACGCCCGCCGCATCGGCGTTTCGCTCACCGAAAGCTGCGCCATGTCGCCCGCCGCGTCGGTCTCGGGCATCTACATCGGACACCCCGACAGCTTCTACTTCGGCGTGGGCCGCATCGACGCCGACCAGCTGCGCGACTACGCGAAGCGCAAGGGAACGAGTGTCGACGAGGCCACGCGGTGGCTGTCCCCGAACCTGGCCGAGACCCCACATGGCTAGCCTGCACAAGGACCGGCCGGCCCGCCCGGCGCCCGCCTCCGCGCATGGCCGCGTCTAGCCTGCGCCGCCTGCTCGCCGACGATCGCGTCCACGTCATGGACGGCGCGATGGGCACCGTGCTGTACGCGCGGGGCGTGTTCTTCAACGTCTGCTACGACGAGCTGAACGCCACCCACCCCGACCTGGTCGAGGACGTCCACGAGCAGTACATCCGGGCCGGCGCCGAGATCATCGAGACCAACACCTTCGGCGCAAACCCGGTCAAGCTCTCGTCGCACGGGCTGGACGCGCGCACCGAGGAGCTCAACGAGCGGGCCGCCGCGATCGCCGTGCGGGCGGCGGCCGGGCGCGCCGCGGTGGCGGGCGCGATCGGGCCGCTGGGGATACGGATCGAGCCCCTGGGCCCGACCTCGCTGGACGAGGCCCGCGACTACTTCGGACGCCAGGTGGACGGCCTGCTCGCGGGCGGCGTCGACGGCTTCGTGCTCGAGACCTTCTCGGACCTGGTCGAGCTGGAGCAGGCGTTCGGCGCGGTGCGGAGCCGCTGCGACCTGCCCGTGATCGCGCAGGCCACCGTGGGCGAGGACGGCCTCACCGCATTCGGCACGACGGTCGAGCGGGTGGCCGCCGCCGCCGACGTCTGGGGCGCCGACGCGGTGGGGCTGAACTGCTCGGTGGGCCCGGCGGTGATCCTGGAAGGGCTCGAGGCGATGGCCGAGGTCACCCGCCTGCCCCTGGCGGCGGTGCCCAACGCCGGCCTGCCGCGCGCCATCGGCGACCGCAAGATCTACGTGACCGGGCCCGAGTACATGGCCCAGTACGCGCGGCGCGCGATCGAGGCGGGCGCGCGGATCGTCGGCGGCTGCTGCGGCACCACGCCCGAGCACATTCGCGCGGTCGCCGAGGTGGTGGCCGCCATTCAGCCGCAGCGCGCGTCGGTGCGGGTGATCCGCTCGGTCGGAGAGTCCGCCGGGCGCAAGACCCCGCCCCCGCTGGCCTCGCGCTCCGAACTCGGGCGCCGCCTGGCGACGGGCGAATTCGCGACCATGGCGCGGGTGCTCCCCCCCCGGGGGTGGGACACGGCCCCCATGCTGGACGCGTGCCGCGCTCTGGCGCGCGCAGGCGCCGACGCGATCGGCCTCCACGAGGACCGCACCGCCTCGCGGCTCAGCGTCCTGGCGCTGGCGGCCCTGGTCGCGCGCTCGTGCCCGTCCGAGCCGGTGGCGCACTACACGTGCCGCGACCGCACCCTGACCGGCATGATCAGCGACCTGCTGGGCGCCGCGGCCTCGGGCGTGCGCAACGTCCTGCTCCTAACCGGCGAACCGCCCGGCGCCGCGCCCTACTCCGACTACCGGTCCGTCGTCGACGTCGACTCGATCGGCCTGGCCAACGTGGTCGCCGCCATGAACCGCGGCGTCGACCCCTCGGGCAACGACATCGGGCCGCCCCCCGGCTTCGTCGTGGGCGTGGCGCTTCGCCAGGGCGCCCGCGACCCGGACCGCGAACGGGGCCGCCTGCACTGGAAGGTCGACGCGGGCGCCCACTTCGCCGTCACGCAGCCGGTCTTCGACCCCGACCACCTGCTCGAGTTCCTGGCCCGCGCCGGGAACGGCGGCCCGGGGCTTCCCGTCGTGGCGGCCGTCCAGCCGCTCGGCTCGCTGCGCCAGGCGGAGTTCCTCGCGCACGAGGTGCCGGGCGTGGTCCTGCCCGACCGCGTTCTGGCCCGCATGCGGCGAGCCGAGGGGCGGGGCGCGGACCACGCCGCCGCCGAGGGCATCGCGATCGCGCGCGAAACGGCGGCGGCGCTGGCGGGCGAGGTCGCCGGGCTGGAGGTCGCCGCGCACCGGGGGCCGGGGGTCGAGGCGGCGGTGGCCGTGCTGGGGGGCTTCACCCCGCCCCCGCCGCGATCCGCCCCAGCCGCTGCGCCGCGTCCCGGCTCGGCAGGTTGCTGACGTACACCTTGTCGGCGCCGACCGCGCGCAGAGCCCGAATGGTGCGGACGCAGATCTCCTCGCCCGTGTCGCCCGCGGCGAACTCCCGGGCGAGCTCGAGGGCGGGGACCGGGAAGTAGCGGCCCAGGTAGTCCAGCGTGCGGGGGTTGGCGCTGTGGTAGTGGAAGACGCCGTACACGACGGGGAGGTCGACGTTCAGGCGCGCCAGTTCGGCCTGGAACCGCTCCACGTGGTCCAGGCGGTGGTGCGAGACGATCTGCGTGAGCACGAAGTCGGCGGTGAAGTCGGCGTCGGCCACGAAGCGCGCCTGCCGCACGGGATCGCGGAGCGGGTTCGCCCAGCCCCCCAGGGGCAGCCCCGGCTGGTCGGCGCGCAGGATGCGGCGCAGGTCCTTGCCGTGCGGCACGCACCGCTCCGGGCCCACCGAATGGTCGCCCCCCACGACCGCGACCGCCGCCACGCCCAGCCCCGAGGCCCGGCGCGCGAACAGGCGGCAGTACTCGAGCGGGTGCTTGCAGGTCAGGAAGGGCACGACCGCGCCCAGATCGGCGCGGTCGCCCAGGTTGGCCGCGAGGTGCGCCAGGCTCTCTTCCTCGTGGTCGCCCGCGGCGTCGTCGGTGAGGAGCACGAAGGCGTCCCGCCGGGCCAGACGCTGCACGGCGTGGTGCATGTCGATCCACACGCCCATGCTGCGCGCGGCGCGCAGGCCCCGGCGGGGCGGCCTCAGCTCGACGGCGACCAGGGGTGCGGGCCGGGCCAGCCGGCCGACCAGGTCGCCGGTCACGAAGACGCCCCGACCAGGGGCGCCAGCTCGTCGAGGGCGACGGGAAGGTCGCGCGTCAGCACTTCGGCGCCCTGCGCGGAGATCAGCACGTCGTCCTCGATGCGAATGCCGACGCCGTCCAGCTCGGGGACGCGCCCCGAGCTTCCCGGCGCGAAGTAGAGGCCGGGCTCGACGGTGAACGCCATGCCGGGTTCGAGCCGCACGGGCGCGCCGGCCTCGCGGTACGGCCCCGCGTCGTGCGTGTCGAGCCCGAGCCAGTGCGATGTCCTGTGGGGGAAGAAGGCCTTGTGGCCGGCGCCTTCGAGGACCGCGTCCACCGGGCCGTCCACCACCCCCATCCCCACCAGCCCCGCCGCCACCGCCCGGCTGGCAGCCTCGTGCACGTCGTCGAGCGTCCCGCCCGGCCTGCACGCCGCCAGCGCTGCCCGGTGCGCCCCCCGCACCGCCTCGTACGCCTCCCTGCGCGCCCCGCCCAAGCCCCCCACGGGCACGGTGCGCGTGATGTCGGCGGCGTAGCAGTCGAACTCGGCGCCCGCGTCCATCAGCACCAGGTCGCCGGGCCCGATGCGGGCGGCGTTGGCCCCGTAGTGCAGCGTGCAGGCGTTGGCCCCGGCGGCCACGATCGTCGCGAACGCGGGCCCGTCCGCGCCCCGGCCCCGAAACCCGCGCTCCAGCGCGGCCTCGACCTCCCACTCGCCCGCCCCGGGCCGCACGCGCGCCAGCGCCTCGCGAAACGCCGCCACCGAGATGCGCGCGGCCTCGCGCAGCCGCGCGACTTCGGCCTCGTCCTTGCGCACGCGCATGCCGTCGAGCACGGCCCCGGGGTCGACCACCATGAACGCGCCGGCGCCCTTTCGCGCCCTCAGTCGCCGCCCGGCGCCCAGCGCGTCCAGCACCACGTCGTCCGAGAGCGCCGACGCGCCCAGGCGGTAGTGGATGCGGTCGCCGCCGGACAGCAGCGCCGGCCCCCGCTCGCGGAACTCGGCCATGGGGTACACGGCGTCGGCGCCGGTGCGCGCCTTCGCCTCGTCCAGGGACATGCGCGGGCCCGTCCATCGCTCGGCCTCGGCGTCGCGCTCGGGGACGAAGAGCACGAAGCGGTCCGTTGCGGCGTGGCCGCGCAGCACGGCGGCGCTGCCCCCTTTCCTCCACCCCGTGAGATAGAACAGCTCGGAGTCGGGGCGGTAGCGGTACTCCGAATCGCCGCTCTTGTATCTCGTTTCTGCAGCGGGCAACAGCATGGAACCGTCGGCCATGCGCGAGAGGGCGGTCTCGCGGCGGTCGGCGAACGGCAGGGGCGGAAGGCGGGTCACCGGGAGCGGAGGCGAGCGGACGGCGGTCGAGCGAACCCTCAGCGCCGAGGCTCGGCCGCTCCGGCGCGGGACTGGGGCGGATTCTGGATCAGGAAGTGGTCGAACCAGCTGCGCAGGCGCTCCAGGCGGTCCACCAGCAGCCACGGCTCGCCCGTGCGCGAAAGGCCGTGGGACGAGCGGGGATAGCGCACCAGCTCCGTCGGCACGCCGAGCTTCCTGAGCGACATGAACCACTGCTCGCCGTCGGCGATGGGGGTGCGGTAGTCGTTTTCGCTGTGGATGATGAGCGTGGGCGCGGTGACGTTCTCGACGTACGAGATCGGGGACAGGCGGCGGTACAGGTCGCGCTGCTCCCAGGGCGGTCCGTGGAACTCGTACTCGGTCAGGCCCTGGGCGTCCGAGGTGCCCCACCAGCTCTCCCAGTTGGTGATCGAGCGCGACGTGACGGCCGCGTGGAAGCGGTCGGTGGTGGCGGTGAGCCAGTTGGTCATGAAGCCGCCGTAGCTGCCGCCCGAGACGCCGAGCCGCGCCGGGTCGATCTCGGGGTAGGCCGCGAGCGCCGCGTCGACGCCGGTCAGGTAGTCCTCGCGGTCGACGATGCCCCACGCGCCCAGGGTGGCGTACTGGAAGTCGTGTCCGTAGCCCGAAGAGCCGCGCGGGTTGGGGTAGAGGACGAAGAAGCCGGCCGCCGAGAGCACGTGGAAGGTGGGGAAGAAGGTGTTGCCGTAGGCCGAGTGCGGCCCCCCGTGGATCTTGAGCACCAGCGGATACGACCCGCCCTCGCGGAAGCCGACGGGCTTGACCACCCAGCCCTGGATCTCGGTGCCGTCGGCCACGGTCCAGGTGAGCTCTTCGGCGGGCTGGAGCGCGACCCGCGACAGCCAGGCGTCGTTGAAGCGCGTGGCCTTCTGCTCGGTCGAGCCGTCGGCCGCGCCCACGTAGAGCTCGGGCGGGGTGACCGGGTCGGTGGCGGTGAAGGCCATGAAGCGGCCCGAGTTCGAGAAGGAGAACGACGACAGGCGCCGCGCCCCGCGGGTGACCTGCTCGACCGGGGCCGGGGGCGCGCCCGCCTGCCCAGCCTGCCCGGGCCGCCCGGCCTGCCCCGCCTGACTAGTCTGACTGGTCTGTCCTGACTGCCCCGAGGCGGCGGCGGGCGCGCGGAAGAGGTGGCTGTCGCCCCGGATCCCGGCGGCGAAGAGGACGTGGGCGCCGTCGGGCGTCCACGTCGGCGCGCCGGGGCTCAGGTCCCAGTCGGCGGTGAGGTTGCGGGGCTGGCCGCGGAAGTGGCCGTCCGATCCGATCTCGGCGACCATCAGGTCGGTCTGGCTGCCGCGCGCCGGCGACGACAGGAAGGCGAGCGCGGCGCCGTCGGGCGACACCGCGGGCGCGCTCTCGCTGCCCGGGTTCGAGGTCAGGCGGCGCACTGTGCCCCCGCCCGCGTCGACCGCCCAGATGTCGCCCGAGCTCTCCGAGTCGAGCTCGTCGTCCTCGCGCTCGTCGCCGGCGAAGAAGATGACCCTGCCGTCGGCCGACCACACGGGCGCGCCCGCGTTGAACGCCAGGCGCGTGATCTGGCGCGGCGTTCCGCCGGCGGCGTCGACCACCATGATCTGGCGCTTCTCCTGCGTCAGGTAGTGGGGCTGGAACGACAGCCGGCCGTCGCGCTTGTAGCGGATCGAGGTGATCACGCGGCCGTCGAAGCGCTCGGCGTCCAGGGTCCGGCTCACGGCGTCGGGCGCGATCCACCCCTCGCGCGGGTCCCGGGGCTCGGCGTCGCCGCCCGCGCCGCCGTCCGCGCCCTCGGCGCGGGGCGCCCTCGCAAAGGCGATCTGCGACCCGTCGGGCGACCACACCGGCGGCCCGTCCACCCCCTCGATGTGGAACGCCTCGCCGCCGGGACCGCCCACCCTCAGGAACCAGATCGGGTTCGGGTCGCCGTCCCGCGACGACGAGAACGCCAGCAGCGAGCCGTCGGGCGACCAGCGCGGGCCGCTCGACTCCTCGTTGGCGCTGGTGACCGGGAACGGATCGCCGTCGGGCCGTCCGTCCGCGAGGGGCTGCAGCCACACCTCGCGGTGGCGCCGGTTGTCGTCCTCGACGACCGTGGTGACGGTGAACGCGACGTAGTCGCCCCCGGGCGACGCCGCGACGTCGCCGACGCCGACGAGCTCGTAGTAGAGGTCGGGCGTGTAGCCCGCGCTCTGCGCGCCCAGTGCGGACCACGGAGCCGGGGGGACGAAGAGCGACGCCGCAGCCGCGGCGACCATGCAAAGACGTGACGTTCGGCCTGCCATTCCTGTGCTCCTGCAAGTGAGGATGGGCGCCCCGGCCCTTGCTCGGGCGGGCACGCCAAGGTAGACATGTCGGCGGCGCGTCTCAACCCGGGGCGTAGAACTCGGCCACCCGGTCCCTGACCGCCTCCCACGGCCCCCGCACGAGCGGCATCGGGGGCAGCGCCTCCTGGATCACGCGGCCGTAGCGCCGGGTGAGCAGCCGGTCGTCGAGCAGCAGCACCGCGCCGCGGTCGGTGCGGGTGCGGATCAGGCGCCCGATGCCCTGCTTGAGCCGCACCGCCGCGTCGGGCACCATGAGCCCCCAGAACGGGTTCTCGCCCCGCGACGTCATGGCCTCGACCCGGGCCTCGACGATGGGCTCGGTGGGCACGCGGAAGGGCAGCTTCTGGATCACCAGCGCGCGGAGCGGCCACCCGGGCACGTCGACGCCCTCCCAGAACGACGCGGTGCCCAGCAGCACGGCCGACCCCGAGCGGGTGAAGCCGCGGAGCAGCTTGGAACGGTCCGACTCGCCCTGCACGAAGAGGGGCCAGCGCGCCTCGGCGCCCATTTGGCGCAGCCTTCGCGCCACCGCGCTCAGCGCGGCGAACGAGGTGAAGAGGGCGAAGAGGCCGCCGTTGGTGATCGCGGCCACCTCGTGCACAATGTCGGCGGTGACGTCGTTGTAGGCCGAGGAGGAAGCCGCGCCGCCCGCGCGCGGCAGACCCGTGGGCACCACCAGACAGCTCTGCCCGGCGTGATCGAACGGCGAGCCGACGACCGACTCGGCCACCTCGAGGTCGGCGGGGGGGCCGCCCGCCAGCGCCGCGTCCCCGGGCGCCGCGTCGAGGAACATGTCGCGCGCGGGCCGGGCGGCGTTCGCGGCCAGGCCCAGGCGCCGGCGCAGGTAGGCGAAGTCGCCGTTGACGGCCATGGTGGCCGAGGTCAGGACGGCGGTCTCGACGTTGCCGAAGAGGTGTTCGGCGAGGACCGGTCCCAGGTCTACGGGGGCCGCGAGGAACGCCAGGTTGCGCACTCTCTGCGGGCCCGCGCGCCGCACCTCGAGCCAGCGCACCATGCGGAGGCCGCCGGGTTCGGGGAGCAGGCAGAGTCGCAGCGCGCGCTGGGCGCGGCCAAGGCGGTTCCTGCACGAGTCGAGGTCGAGAAGGCGCCCCTGGAGCTCGGGGCCGAGGTCGTCGGCGCTGCCTTCGCCCAGCCGCTCGGCGAGCGTTTCGAGCTCGCGCTGCAGGTCGCCCAGCAGGAGCAGCGTGGTCTCCAGCGCCTCGGAGACGGCCGCGTCTGCGGCGGGCTCGGGGGTCGCGGGGGCGTCGGGGCGCTCGGGGCGCCCCAGGCGCAGGCTACCGCGATCCATGTGGGCGTCGGCCCAGGGCTCGACCACGTCGAAGAAGTCGTCGAAGGCCTCGCGCAGGGTGCCCGCGAGGGGTCGCGTCCGGCGCGCCATCCGCTTCAGCAGGCGCTCCGACGAGGCCGCGTCGCGGGCCGAGGCCCTGAGCGCCTGCTCGACCGAGGCGAGAATCCCCTTGCCGCCCCGGTCCAGGCGGGCGAGCGCGCGGTACATGGCGAGACGCGTGGTCTCGGCGCCGAGCCTCGGCGTGGCCGCGTCCTCCAGGTGGTGCGCCTCGTCGAAGACCACGCGCTTGTAGGGCGGGAGCACGGCGCCGTCGGTGAAGTTGTCGGTCGCGATCCGGATCGACAGGTCCGAGAAGAAGAGCGCGTGGTTGACGACGACCACGTCGGCCGACGCCCCGGCCCGGCGCGCGCGCTGGTAGTGGCACTGCTGGAAGAACGGGCACTTGGCGCGCAGGCAGGCGTCGGTCTCGCTCCGCACCTCGTCCCACACCTCGCGGCCCGGCACGAAGGGAAGGTCGCCGCGCGATCCGTCGTCGGTGCCGTCGGCCCACTCGACCAGCGCGCGCAGCTCTTCGGAGCGGTCGTCGGGAAAGAGGCTCTGCGCCGACTCCGCCGCCAGCCGCGCGCGGCGAATCGAGATGTAGTTGCCCCTTCCCTTGATCAGCGCCCACTTGACGCGCTCGCCCAGCACGTCGGACACGACGCCCAGGTCCTTGCGGACCAGCTGCTCCTGGAGGTTGATCGTGTTGGTGGAAACGATCGCGCGCTCGCCGTTGCGCACCGCCCAGCGCGCCGCCGGCAGCAGGTAGGCGAGCGACTTGCCGGTGCCCGTCCCCGCTTCGACCAGCCCGATCCCGCCCTCGTTGAACCGCCCGGCCACGAACCGCAGCATGGCGCGCTGCCCCCGCCGGTCCTCGTAGCCCTCGGTTTCGGCCATCGGCCCGTCCGGGCCGAGCAGAGCGGACAGCTCGTCCGCCTCCAGCGGCTCGAGCGTGCGCGGCTCGGGCGGCTCCACCACCACGTAGATCCGGTCGGCCGCGTTGGTGACGATCGCGGTGCCGATGCCGCGCTCGTAGATGCGGGCGGCCACCGCGAGGTCCGCGTCGGAGGGCTCCAGCAGGCCCGAGGGGTGGTTGTGGATCATCACCGACCCCTCGCGGGCGTCCCGGGCCACCGCAAGAACTGCCGAGCGGTTGCCCCGGGCCACCGCGCGGGGGTCGACGATCGCGCGCGAGCGCGTCACGTCGGCGAGAAAGGAGACCTCCCGGCCCCCGGCCCGGGCCACCTCGTCACGGATGGCGCGGGCGGCCTCCGGCGCGAGCCGAAGGGGGAGCGACGTCACGTCTTGAGCGTCTTCTTCTTCGCCGCGGGGAACAGCACGTTGTTGAGGATGAGCCGGTATCCCGGAGAGTTGGGGTGCAGCTCCAGGTCGGTGGGGGGGTCGCCGATCTGGTGCTCGGGGTCTTCGGGATCGTGGCCGCCGTAGTAGGTCCAGGTGCCTTCGCCCAGGCTTCCGTGAATGTACTTGGCCCATTCCCCCTCGACCCCGAGCTTGACCACGCCCGGCTTCAGGCGGTCGACCGCGAACGACGTGGTCAGCCCGTAGAAGTCGGGCAGCACCGATTCGTGGTTCTGCGTGAGCATCGCCGGAACCGGGTCGAACTTGGCCGAGAAGTCGAAGAGGGTGAACGCGCCCAGCTCCCTGCTCCACGGCGTGTTGACCTGGTGGCCGTCGATGTCCGAAAACGAGTTCACCGACGGAGCGACCTGGATCTCGGCGCCGGCGAAGGCCATGGCCTGTCCCCAGTCGACCTTGGACGTCGCGTCCGGGTCCGGCGGCGTGCCGTCGGAGTATGCCGCCGCGATGTCGACCGACGAGGCCGCGAGCGCGAGCTCGAGCGTCTCGGGGGCCGAGCACATGGCGAAGAGGAAGCCGCCGCCCTCGACGTACTCGCGGATCCGGCGGCTCACGGCCTTCTTCAGAGCGGGCACGTTGGCGAATCCCAGCGACTGCGCCGCCTCTTCGTTGCGCGCCACCTCCTCTTCCAGCCAGGGGGCGCCCGCATAGGTGATGTAGAACTTGGAGTACTGCCCGGTGAAGTCCTCGTGATGGAGGTGGAGCCACTCGTATTCGTCCAGCTCGCCGCCGACCACCTGGTGGTCCCAGACCTGGTCGTAGGGGATTTCGGCGTAGTCGAGGGCCATCGTCACCGCGTCGTCCCAGGGCGCGCTGTTGGGCGGGGTGTAGATCGCGATCCGGGTGGCCTTTTCGAGCACCACCGACTCCATGTTGGCCTGCGCGATGATCCCGCGGATCCTGGCCTCGTCGGCCACGCCGACGGGCTGCACGGTGACGCCCATGAGCGCGGCGTGCCGCCGGGTCCCCTCGGTGTCGGGGAGCAGGAACGAACCGCCCTGGAAGTTGAGCAGCCATTCGGCGCGTCCATCCTGCTCCAGCACCCGGTAGGTGAGGCCGTACGCCTTGAGGTGGTTGGCCTGCGAGCGGTCCATCGGGACCAGGAGCAGCTGGGCGGCGGCGGGATGGGCCCAGGCCGCCGCGGCCGCGACCAGGGCGGCCCAAGCGCACAGGGCGCGGATTGTTCCAACGGTCCTCATGGTGAACCTCCTTCCTGAATTCGTCTCAACTCGCGGCGCGCGCTCGGCACCACGGGGCTGTCGGGGCGGCCGACGATCAGCGCCTCGAGAATGCTCGCCGCCTCGTCCCGTCCGCCGGGCGTGGCCGCGACCGCGACGGCCAGGCGGAGCGCCGCCTCGGGGAACTCGCGCGCGTCCGCGTGTTCGGCGACGATGCGGCGGCGGAAGGTCGCGGCAGCGTCTGCCAGGCCGGCCTGGTCCGCCGCGCGGGCCCCCAGCGCCAGGATGGGAGGGCGGTCGGCGGCGAGGACGGCGTCGATCCGCTCCTCGACGGCCCGCGCGGCGCGCTCCGGCTGGCCGCGGTGCTTCGCGATCGCCACGGTGGCGACGAGCTGGCCGCCCACCGGGGTGAGCTCGCTGAGCGCGAGGGTGAGCTCGAGCATCTCGGTCGCGTCGGTGGGCTCCAGTTCGGGCAGCGAGGCCTGCAGCGAGGCGATCCCCTCGGGGAACGCGCCGCCTTCGAGCAGGAGGAAGGCCCGCTCCAGGGCCGCGCCGGGGCCGTCGATGCCGCTCAGCACCTCCATCGCCTCGGCGCGCATGCCGCGACCCAGGAGGCGCGACGCCAGGGTCGCGGAGAGCTCGTCCAGATCCGGCGATTCGGGGAATTCGTCGCGGTAGAGCGCCAGCGCGGCGATCGCCCCGTCGGCGTCCGGCGCCGCGACGTGGACGTGCAGCTCCCTGGTCCACGCGGCGCGCCTGCCCGTCGAGCCCTGCGCGTGCGATTCGCGGATCCTCTGCAGGGCCGCCAGCGCGGCGGTCGTGTCGCCTGCCGCCAGCGCCGCCTCGGCCAGGCGCTCGTCGGTCGCCCTCGCCTCGCCCGCGTCGACGGTGATCTGGCGCAGCCGGGCGTAGGCCCAGAGCGCGCTCTCGTCCTTGCCCAGGTCTTCGGCCTTGCGGGCGAAGCCGTTCAGGAACCCGCGCGCCTCGCGCTCCTCGAGCCGCTCGAGCGCGGCCTGCATCAGGGCGACGGCCTCGTCGGCCAGATCGGCGCGCAACGCCAGCTCGGCGCCGGCTTCGAGCCGGGAGACGGTGGTCGGCTCGGCCCCCAGCGCGGCGACCATCCGCGCCGCCGCCTCGCCGGTCTCGGCCCCGAGCTCCTCCACCCGGCGGAAGATCGCGCCGCGTCTCGCCCGGTCGCGCCCCAGCGCGCGCGCCCACGCGGCGGCCCCGTCCTCGACGCTGCCGGCCGCCACGTGCATGTCTCCCAGCTCGATCAGCAGCTGCGGGAGCTCTCCGTGCGCGTCCAGCCCATCTTCGAGCAGCTCGGCCGCCCTGGCGGGCCCGAACGCGTCGTGGAGAGCGCGCGCGCCCTGCAGGTACGGGTCGGACGAGGCCGGCTCGGCGTCGATCCACGCCCGCACGGCCCCGTCGAGCTCCGAGCCGGCCCCGGTTTCGGCCAGGACTTCCAGCTTGAGCGCCCACACGGGGCTCGCCGAAGGGCTGCGCTGCAGGAAGCCGTCGAGCACCGGGAGCAGTTCGGACGACCGGCCTCCGGCGCGCAGCACCCTGTCGAGCGAGAACACCGCCGCCGACGACCCGGGCTGCAGCCTGAGCAGCTCGCGGAGCGTGGCCTCGGCCTCGTCCAGGTCGCCGCGCGCCTCCTGTCCCGAAGCCTGGCGGAGCATGCGGTTCTCGAGCCTCGGGTCGGGCCGCGACTGGAGGGCGCTCAACTCGGGCGCGACGGCCCCGGCCAGCGCGAACGCGGCCACAATGGGGGCCAGGGCCCGCCGGACGGCTGCCGCACGCCGCATCGCCGAGGCACCCCGCATCGCCGACGCACGCCGCACCGCCGTTGCACTTGGCATCAGCGCGGCACTCCGCCCGCCGACCCCGACCCCGGGTTGCCGGTGTTGAGCCGCTCGAAGTAGCGGAGCACCAGCGCGCGCTGCGCGGGCGGCAGGGACCGCAGCCGGGCCGCGCTCGGCAGCTCGAAGCGGAGCACGTCCAGATCCGCGGCGCTCAGGGCGCGCACCCCCTCGCGGGTGAAGTCGCCTGGCTGTTCCGCTTCGCGCTCCTCCGACTCCTCGTCGCGCTCCAGCGTGCGGCCCGCGTCGAGCAGGCGGTGAAAGAGGCGCTCCTGGCGCCGCAGCACTTCGGGATCGAGCCTGCCCTGCGCCAGCGCCTCGGCCAGGCGCCGCGCCTCTTCGGCGAAGGCGGAAAGATCGCCCAGCGGGTCGGTCTCCTCGACCGCGTCCTCGGACATCTCGCCGAGCTCCTCGGCCACCTCCTCCTGGCGCCCGGCCACCTCCTCGATCTGCTCCTGCATGGTCTCCTGGCCCAGCTGCATCGGCGTTAGCGACGAGGCGTCCTGCATGATCTCGCCCTGCTGCTGGGCGAGCTGCTGCAGCTGCTGCATCATTTGCTCCGACGCCGACGCCGAACCCTGGGACTGCCCCTGCTGCCCCGAGGTCATGGCCATCTGCGCCACATCGTTCAGGGAGCGCACCACCCCCTCGGCCTCGGCCATCGGCGAGGGGCCCCGCGCGCGGGGGTTCTCCATGGCGGCGATCGTGGCGTCGAGCCGCTCCATCGCCTGGCCGACCGCCGTGAGCAGATCTCGGGCCCCCGGGGCCATCATCTCGGTCTCTTCGGCGTAGTTCTCGGCCAGGTTGCGGATTCCCTGCGCGATCGCCGCCTCGTCGGCCCGCATCGCGGCCAGCTCGCCGGCGTTCGCCCCCTGCATCTCGGTGCGCAGCTCGGACTGGCGGCGCGCCAGCGCGAGCGCATCGGCGGCGGTGCGCCCCAAAGCCGTCCGAATGGCCTCCATCTGCTGCATCTGCATCTGCATCTGCGCCTGGCCGATCTCCTGCGAGACCTCGGACAGGTCGCCCGCGGCCTGCTGCGCCTGCTGGGCGGCGCTCTGCTGCTGTCCCTGCTGCATCATCTGGGCCGCCTGCTGCATCTGCTGGCGGGCCTGCGACAGCTGGTGGCGCGCCTCCTGCACGCCGGCGCCCGCGTCCATCTCGCCGGCTTCGGCGAGGCGCTGCTGCAGCTCCTCCAAGTCGGCCTGCAGCTGCTGCGCCTCGGCCTCGAGCGCGGCCTGCTGCGCGGCGCGGAGCTCCTCGTCGCCGCCCTCCATCATCGCGTCGGCCAGGATCTCCTGCTCCTCGGCCAGCTCCCGGGCCTCGCGTTCGGTGGCGCGGAAGTCCTGTTCGATGGCGGCGTCGCGGAACTGCTCGAGCGAGTCCTCCAGGCGCTGCCGCATACGCTCCTGGTCTTCGGCCATCCGCTCGAGCGCTTCGGCAAGCTCGTCCGGATCCATCCCGGCAAGCTGGTCCTGGAGTTCGGAGAGCGCGTCCTCGCGGTCCTCGGGCACCACGTCTTCGAGCAGCTGCTCCAGATCCTCGACCGACTGTTCGACCTCGGGGTCGGCGAGTCCCGCGTCCCTGAGCGCCTCGCGCAGCTCGGCGAGCTCGGCCTGCAGCGAGTCCACCGCCTGCATGGTGCGCTCCTGCCGTTCGAGCGCCTGCGCGATCTCCTCGCGGTCGGCAAAGTCGGCCCGGTCCCGGCGACCCGCGTCGCGTTCGCCCTCGGCTTCGGCCCGGGCCTGGAGATCGCGCGCCTCCTCTTCGGCCCGGCGCGCCTCTTCGGCCAGCTCCTCGACCGTCTCGGCCGCGCGGGTCAGCTCGCGCTCGGCGGCGCGCCCCAGCTCGGTCGCCCCGCCGATCCACAGCGCGTATTCGGCGCTCTCGCGCGTCTGCTGCAACGGGTTGTTGTCGACGACCCTCGCCAGGTAGCGGATCGTGTCGCCCGGCGACAGGTCCCAGGCCGAGACGTCGAGGACCGGGCGGACGATCGCCCCGGCCGTCCCGCCCAAGTCGACCGCGTGCACCACCGGCTCGCCGCCCTCGCCGAACGAGCTCACGCGCCGCACCACGATGTCGACCCGGGCGATCCCGTAGTCGTCCTGGGCTTGGATGACCAGCGGCTGGCGCAGCTCGATGGGCATGACCGTGTCCACGCCGGGGAACACGATCTCGACCGCGGGCGGCTGGTCGGGGATCAGCTCGATCACCAGCGGCCCGGGCACCACGGCCGCCTCGCCCCCGCCCTCGTCGGTGAACGCCCAGTCGTAGGCGCCGCTGCGCCCGGGCACCCAGCTGCCCTCGAAGCCGGCGCCCGAGACGGCCAGCGCCATCGCCCGGCGCCCCTCGGCGTCGATCAGCGCGCCCGAGCCGACCCCCCGGCTGCCCTGGCCGCGCACCCTGAGGTGCGTGCCCTCGGGAATCGCCAGCACGGGGATGTCGTCCTGGTACTCCGCCGCGGGCAGGCCGGTGTGCGGGGGGTGCGTGGCCTCGAGCGTCAGGGTGCTCACGAAGAGCGGGTCGACGGGGACAAGGGTGTGCACCTCGCTCTCGGCGCCGTCGGGCGCTTCGATCCAGTAGCGCGTCTCGGCGCCCACCGGCGGCAGCGTCGCCCGCCCGGTCCCGTCGAGCAGCGCCACCGTGCTCGCCCGGGCCACCTGCCCGGTCGCGGTCCAGCGCAAGACCACGCTGTCCCGGAGCGGCGCGTGCGCCGTGACCTCGACGGCCTCGCCCCGCGCCACCTCGACCGTGCCCGGCTCGACGCTGATCGCGGGGAGCGCCGGCTCGACCAGCACGGCGAGCGGATTCAGCAGCCCGCCCCAGGCGCTCAGCGTGCGCGCCGGCGACAGCAGGACCACGACGAGCACCGTTCCGGCCGCGGCCAGCAGCGCCGTCAGCCCCCGCCGCAGGCCGCTCCCGGCCCGCCGGCCCAGCGCGCCCGAGAGCGCCCGGGAGTCTCCCGCCGCCGACAGGCGGCTCCCCACCTGTTGCAGCGCCAGCTCGCGCAGCCCCTGCGACGTGCCGGGGGGCGCGAACCGCGACAGCTCGAGCCCGCCCAGCACTGCGCCCTGCTGCAGCCCCGCCGTGCGGTCCATGGCATTGGCCACCCGGCGCTCGGCGCACCAGCGGCGCCCCAGCCTTCGCCAGCTCCACACTCCCGCAGGCGCGACTAGAGCGAGCGTCGCCACGATCAGGATCGGCGCCGGGCTTCCGGGACTCCATCCTTCTCCCCCCACAAGCGCCGACGCCAGCGCGAGAAGGCCCAGCGCGGCCACGGCGCACCACGACGCCACGGTAAACCCCAGCGCGCGGGAAACATGGCTGCGCACGCCCTGCACCGTCCGGCCAATCCGCTCGGCGGCGCTCACGAAGCCCTCTGCATCATGGCGTACAGAAAAATGTTCACGCCCATTCTAAGCGCGTCCTCTCTGACCTCGGGCGGGTCGTCGTGCACGTCCGGGTCCTCCCAGCCGTCGCCGAGATCGGTCTCGTAGGTGTAGACCAGGACCAGCCGTCCCTGATGGAAGATACCGAATGCCTGGGGCGGCGCGCCGTCGTGCTCGTGGATCTTGGGGACGCCGTCGGGGAACTCGTAGGGAGCCCGGAAGATCGGGTGGTCGGGCGGGAGCTCGGCGAGCTCGCGGTCGGGGAAGATGCGGCCGATCTCGCGCCGGAAGGACTCGTCGAGCCCGTAGTTGTCGTCGGCGTGCAGGAACCCGCCGTCGAGCAGGTGGCGACGCAGCGCGAGGCGCTCCTCGTCGCTGAAGCGCACATTGCCGTGGCCGGTCATGTACAGGAAGGGATAGTCGCGCAGCCCCGGGTCGGCGGGCCGGACCGCCACGTCGCGTTCGGCGGTGGGGATGCCCGTCCGGGTCTGCAGCTCGGCCAGCAGGTTGGGAAGCGACGACGGGTTGGCGTACCAGTCGCCGCCGCCCTCGTACTGCAGCCGCGCGATGGTGACGGGGCCGATCGCCTGGGCCGGCGCGCCGTGGGGGGTCGCGGCCAGAACGCCGACGGCCAGGACCGCGCCGACGGCCAGGACCGCGCCGGCGGCCAGGACCCCGCCAAGGCCGACGCCCAGCGCGGCGACCAGGGCCGCCAGCCCCGCCTTCGCCCTCCGCACGGCTTCGTAGGCCACGCCCCGGCGCGCCCCCGAGCGGGCGGCCACCTCGCGCGCGGCTGCCGTGGGGGCCAGCCCGGCGGCCAGCGCGTCGGCGGCCAGCGCGTCGAGCTCGGCCTCGGTCGCCTCGCCCCGCCGCCCGCCCCGCCCCTCGACCACCACCGTCACCTCGCCGCGCGGCGGGTGCGCCCGGAAGTGGGCCGCGCACTCGGCCGCGCTGCCCCGCACAACCTCTTCGTGCACCTTGGTCATCTCGCGGCACACCGCCACGCGGCGCGCCCCCATGCGCCCCGCCAGATCGTCCAGCAGGCCAACCAGGCGCGACGGCGACTCGAACAGCACGGTCGTCTCTGCTCGCTCGATGATCCTCTCCAGCGTTCGGGCCCGGCGCCCCGCCTTGCGCGGCGGAAATCCCACGAAGGTGAACGGCACACAAGGTAGTCCCGACGCCACCAGTCCCGCGAGGATCGCCGACGGGCCGGGAACGGGCACGACGCCCGCGTCCATGTCGATCGCGGCGGCCACCAGGCGCTCGCCCGGATCGGACATGAGCGGGGTGCCCGCGTCCGAGACCAGCGCGACGTCCTCGCCCGCGCCCAGCCAGCGCCGCGCCAGGGCCACCCGCGCGGCCTCGTTGTGGGCGTGCAGCGACAGCGGCTTCGTCGCGACCCCGATCCGCGACAGCAGCACCCGGGCCCGCCGCGTGTCCTCGGCCAGGATGTGGTCGGCCGCGCCCAGCACCTCGCCGGCGCGGTGCGAAAGGTCCGCCAGGTTGCCGATCGGCGTGGCCACGACGTAGAGCGTGCCCGGCTGCGTGCCTGGCTGCGTGCCCGGGTGCGGAGCCCGGCGGCGACTTGCCGAGGACGTCCCCGCCGCCCTCGGAGCGACCGAGGCGTTGTCCACCGGCGCCTACAGGTGCTGCTCGATCTTCTGCTGCAGCTGCGCCTTGGGCACCGCGCCGACGACCGTGTCGACGTGCTGGCCGCCCTTGAAGAAGAGGATCGTCGGGATCGAGCGCACCCCGAAGCGCATCGACGTGGACATGTGCGCGTCGACGTCGAGCTTGCCCACCCGCACCTTGCCCGCGAAGTCGTCGGCGAGCTCGCTCACCACGGGCGCGACGATCCGGCACGGGCCGCACCACTCGGCCCAGAAGTCGACCATGGAAAGGCCGTCGAAGTCCTCGATCTGATCCTTGAAGTTGTCGTCGGTGAGCTCGACGAGATGCGCGCTGTCGGCCATTATGGAAGTCCCCGATGGTTTGAAGTGGTTCCACTGGTTGATGTGCCATGTATTCTACACACTCCGGGCCGCGAAGATGAACAGGCAGGCCGGCGCGCCCCCCAGGGTCCCCCGCCCGGGGTCGCTGGAGCTGGACCACGTGGCCATCGCCGTGCGGTCGTTCGACGAGGTTCTAGGGGTTTTGGAGGGTCTGACCGGCCACGCGGCGACGTCCCCCGAACGCGTGGAATCCCAGGGTGTGGAAGTCTGCTTCGTGGGAAAGGTGGAGCTGATCCGCCCCATCGACCCGAACGGCGGCGTGGCCCGGTTCATCGCCCGGCGCGGACCCGGCCTCCATCACATCGCGTACCGCACCCCCGACGTGGCCGCCGACATGCGCGCGCTGGCCGCGCAGGGCTACCGCTTCACCTCGGACGGCCCCCTGGCCGGTCGCGGCGGCCACCGGATCGCCTTCATGCACCCGAAGACGGCCGGGGGCGTGCTGGTCGAGCTCGTCGAGGCGCACTGACGCGCGGGGCGCGCGCGCCCCCGCCGCCGGCGCGCCCGTCACCTCGTCAGCGCGTCCAGCCCCACCTGCGCCACCATCCACCCCCCCTCCGGCGCGCGCTCGACGATGAACGGCACCCAGGCGCCCGGTCGTCCCGGCGCCGTGATCTCGACGCTGACCCGGACGGCGGGGCGGCCCCGTCCCGCGACGGTCTCGCGCCCTCCCACCCGGTACGACTCGTGGGCGAGGATGGCGGCCATCAAGTCCATGCGCAGCTCGACCTCTCGGGCCGTGAGGCAGCGGTCGGCCAGGCCGACCAGCGAGAGGGCCTTGGCGAACGCGCAGCCGAGCGTGCCCCCCGTCTCGCCGATGGGGCCGCCGCCCGCGCCGAAGCGCGCGGCCATGCCGGCGTGGTCGCGCCGGGCGGCGGCCTCCAGGAACGCGGCCACGGCCTGGGCGGGCTCCAGCGCGGGGACCGGGCCGGGCGGCGAGGGCGCCGACGGGTCCGAGGGGCCGCCCGCGCAGGCGGCCAGCGCCAGCGAGGGAAGCCAAGGGGCGAGGCGCGGGAGCCGGGCCCGGGAGCGCCCCCCTTTCCTCGAGGCCGCGTCCGGGCGGGCGCGCTTCGGCTGCGGCCCGGCCGAGCGGACGGACAACGCCGCCCTCACTCCTCCTCCTTCTCTGCGGTGGTGAACTCCAGCGCCCCGTCGGGTCCGCGCTCGACCTTGACCGAGCTGCCCGGAGCCACGCCGCCGTCAAGGAGCGCCATGGCCAGCGGGTCCTGCACCAGACGCTGCACCGCGCGCTTGAGCGGACGCGCGCCGAACGCGGGATCGTAGCCTTCGCGCGCGATGGCCTGCTTCGCTTCGTCGGACACGGCGAGCGCCACGTCCCGGATTGCGGCGAGCTTGGCCACGCGTTCGAGCTGAAGATCGACGATCTCTTCCAACTCGTTTGGGGACAACGGCTTGAACACGACCACCTCGTCCACCCGGTTCAGGAACTCGGGACGGAAGTGCTCGCTCAGGCGGCGGCGCACCATGTCCTCGACCTCGCTCCAGGGGCCGGCGTCGGCGCGCGCCAGGATCTCGGGCCCGGCGATGTTCGACGTCATGATGATGACCGTGTTGCGGAAGTCGACGGTGCGGCCCTGGCCGTCGGTGAGGCGCCCGTCGTCCAGGATCTGCAGGAAGATGTTGAAGACCTTGGGGTGGGCCTTCTCGACCTCGTCGAAGAGCACGACCGCGTGGGGGCGGCGGCGCACGGCCTCGGTGAGCTGGCCTCCCTCGTCGTAGCCCACGTAGCCCGGCGGCGCCCCCACCAGCCGCGAGGTGGCGTGGGCCTCCATGTACTCGGACATGTCGATGCGCACCATGGCGCGCTCGTCGTTGAAGAGGAAGTCGGCCAGGGCGCGCGCGGTCTCGGTCTTGCCCACCCCGGTGGGCCCCAGGAACAGGAACGAGCCGATGGGCCGGTCGGGGTCCTGGATGCCCGCGCGGGCGCGGCGCACGGCCCGGGAAACGGCGCGGAGCGCCTGCCCCTGCCCCACCACCCGCCTGCCCAGGAGCGCCTCCAGGCCGGTCAGGCGCCTGCGCTCGGAGTCCATGAGGCGCGTGACGGGAATGCCGGTCCACTCGGCCACCACCTCGGCGATGTCGTCCTCGCCGACCTCCTCCTTCAGGAACTTGCCCTCGGTGGTGAGGGCCGCGAGCCGCTCCTCTGCGGTCTCGATGTCCGCTTCGGCGGCGGGGATCTCGGCGTACTGGATTTCGGCCGCGCGGCCCAGCTCGCCCTTGCGCGTCGCCCGCTCGGCTTCGGTGCGCAGCCCGTCCACGCGCTCCTTGAGCTCCTGGATGCGGGCGATCTGGGTCTTCTCGGCCTGCCATCCCGCCTTCATAGCCTGGCTGGACTCGCCGAGCCCGGCCAGCTCCTCCTCGACGCCCGCCAGGCGCTCGCGCGCGCCGGGGTCGTCCTCGCGGCCCAGCGCCTGCCTCTCGATCTCCAACTGGACGATCCTCCGCTCCACTTCGTCGATCTCCTGGGGGAGCGAGTCGATCTCGATGCGCAGGCGGCTTCCCGCCTCGTCCATCAGGTCGATGGCCTTGTCGGGCAGGAACCGCCCCCCCACGTAGCGGTCCGACAGTCTAGCCGCGGCGATCAGCGCCCCGTCAGTGATCCGCACGCCGTGGTGCACCTCGTAGCGCTCCTTGATGCCGCGCAGAATCGTGATCGTGTCCTCGACCGAGGTGGGCGCGACGTAGACCGGCTGGAAGCGCCGCTCGAGCGCGGGGTCCTTCTCGATGTGCTTGCGGTACTCGCCCAGCGTGGTGGCGCCGATCATGCGCAGGTCGCCCCGGGCCAGCGCGGGCTTGAGCATGTTGCCGGCGTCGAGCGCGCCCTCGGCCGCGCCCGCGCCCACGATGGTGTGCAGCTCGTCGATGAAGAGCACGAAGCGGCCCTCGGCCTCGGTCACCTCTTTCAGCACCGCCTTCATGCGCTCCTCGAAGTCGCCCCGGTACTTGGCGCCCGCCAGCATGGCCGGGATGTCGAGCGAGGCGAGCTGCTTGCCCGAGAGCGAGGTGGGCACGTCGCCCGCCACGATCCGCTGGGCCAGCCCCTCGGCGATCGCGGTCTTGCCGACCCCGGGCTCGCCGATCAGCACCGGGTTGTTCTTGGTGCGGCGGGCCAGGACCTTCATGACGCGGCGGATCTCGTCGTCGCGCCCGATCACCGGATCGATCCTGCCCCGGCGGGCGCGCTCGGTGAGGTCGTGGGAGTAGCGCGCCAGCGCCTGGTACTTGTCCTCGGGGTTCTGGTCGGTGACCCGGTGGGAGCCGCGGATGGCGGCGAGCGCGGCGTCGAGGCGTTCGCGGGAGACGCCGCCGGCCTTGAGAACGCGCGCCGCGTCGCCGTCTGCGGCGATCAGGCCCAGCAGCAGGTGCTCGGTCGAGACGTAGGCGTCGCCGAGCTCGCGCGCCGCATCGGCCGCCTCGTCGAAGGCCCGGCGCAGGTGGCGGGACGCGCCCGGCACCGCCCCGCCGGCGACGCGGGCGCGCCGTCCGAGCTCGTCGTCGACGTCCTGCACCACTCTTTCGGGCGAGGCCTCCATCTTCCGGAGCACCGGCGCCACCACGCCGTCCTCCTGCTCAAGCAGCGCCTTGAGAAGGTGGAGCCCCTCGACCTCGGCGTGTTCGGCGCGCCGGGCTTGGGCGGCGGCGGCGGCAACGGCCTCGGCGGCCTTCACGGTCAAACGGTCTGCGTTCAGCATGGGTCGGTCTCCTGCTTGCAATTGTGTTCGGCATGCCGCCACTTTGGCAGCGTTCGCGCGGCGCGGCCGTGGGACGCCTCGGGCCCGGCGGGGCTGGCCAGCGGCTCTGCCGAAATGGCCGGGTGGCTGCCGAAATGGCAGGTTTGCCGCCGAAATGGCAGAAGCGCTGCCGAAATGGCAGGTTTTCCTGCCGGAATGGCAGGCGCGGGACTGCCGAAATGGCAGTTCGGCGGGCGGCGGCGCGCGCGCGACCGGGATGGTTATGGAAGATCCGGGCCAGCGGGGCGGGGGCGCGCTGCTGGCGCCCCGGCCACAGGCCCAACCCCCCCAGCAAAGGACACGACATGGCATCGGTGGACCCCCCGGCCCGCAAGGGCCTCGCGCCGGAAGCGTACGAGGTCGTTCCGGGCAGCGAATACCGCCCGTATGTGGCGCCCGAGGCGTCGATGGCGGAGTTCACCGTCAAGGCGATGGTCGTCGGGATACTGATGGCGGTGGTGTTCGGGGCCGCGAACGCCTACCTGGGGCTGCGGGTGGGGCTCACGGTGAGCGCCTCGATCCCGGCCGCGGTGATGGCGGTGGCGATCTTCCGCGCGCTCAGGCGCGGCACGATCCTCGAGACCAACATGGTGCAGACGATCGGGTCGGCGGGCGAGTCGGTGGCCGCGGGGGTGATCTTCACGCTGCCCGCGCTCTTTATTTGGCAGCGCACCGACCCGACGATCGTGGTCGACCTGGTGCAGGTCTCGGTGATCGCGGCCTTCGGCGGGCTCCTGGGGGTGCTCTTCATGATCCCGCTCCGCCGCTACCTGATCTCGCGCGAGCACGGCAGGCTCCCCTACCCCGAGGGCACCGCATGCGCGGAGGTGCAGGTGGCGGGCGACGCGGGCGGCGGCAAGGCCAGGCTGCTCTTCTCGGGGCTTGGGATCGGCGCGCTCTACCAGGCGATGGCGAACCGCAACGGGCTGGGCCTGTGGAACGAGAGCCCGCACGCGCCGCTGCCGGGCAAGGCGCAGATCGGCGGCGACTTCACCCCCGAGCTGCTGGGCGTGGGCTTCATCATCGGGCCGCGCATCGCGGCGATCATGTTCGGGGGGAGCGCGCTGGCGTGGCTGGTCCTGATCCCCGCGATCAACCTGTGGGGCGGCGACAGCGTGGTCTATCCGGCGACGGCGCCGATGTCGGCGCTCGCCTCGGGCGAGATATGGAGCTTCTACCTGCGCTACGTGGGGGCCGGCGCGGTGGGCTGCGCGGGCATCGTGACGCTGATCAAGTCGCTGCCCACGATCGTCGAGTCGGTCAAGCTCGGCGTCGGCCACGCGGGCGGGGGCGCGGCGCGGGCCCTGCCCCGCACGCAGCAGGATCTGCCGATGAGGCTGGTGCTGGGGCTGGCGGCGCTGATGGCGGTGGCGCTGTGGCTCTGGCCGGGCGTGCCGGTGAACATTCTGGGCGCGCTGCTGATCGTGGTCTTCAGCTTCTTCTTCGTCACCGTGTCGAGCCGGATCGTGGGGCTGATCGGGTCGTCGTCGAATCCGGTGTCGGGGATGACGATCGCCGCGCTGCTGCTGACGTCGCTGATCTGGGTGGCGCTGGGGCTGAACGACGGCGGCGCCGCGACCAAGGTGGCGGTGCTCGCCGTGGGCGCGGTGGTGTGCATCTCGGCCGCCGTCGCGGGCGACACGTCGCAGGACCTCAAGACGGGCTTCCTGGTGGGGGCCACGCCCAGGCGCATGCAGGTGGGCGAGATGCTGGGCGTGCTCTCGTGCGCGGTCACGATCGGCTTCGTGCTGATCGTGCTGAACGAGTCGTACGGAATCGGCACGGTGGACGGGCTCCCGGCGCCCCAGGCCACGCTGATGAGCCTGGTGGTCGACGGCGTGCTGAACGCGTCGCTGCCGTGGACGTTCGTGTTCATCGGCATCGCGCTGGCGCTGGTGGTCGAATTCGTCTTCAAGCTGCCGTCGCTGGCCTTCGCGGTGGGCGTCTACCTGCCGGTGTCGCTCATGACGCCGCTCCTGATCGGCGGGCTGATCCGCATGGCGCTGACCCGGAAGTACGCGGACCGGGCGGAGACGGGAGACGGCGCGGCAGCCGACGACGGGGCGGCAGCCGGCGACGGCGCCGAGGACGGGGGAGACGCCGGCGTGCTGGCCGAGAAGCGCGAGCAGGGCGTGCTGTTCGCGTCCGGGCTGATCGCCGGGGCCGCGCTGGTCGGCGTCCTGATCGGCGGCGCGATCTACGCGGTGGTGCAGGCCACGGGCGACTCCGCCGCCGCGTCGATGTGGCAGGTCGGGCACGAGTGGATGGACGGGGCGCTGCCGTGGATGTCGGGCGTGGTCGGGACCGCCGCCTTCGCCGGGCTGTGCTGGCTGCTGTGGCGCACGGCCACGCGGGAGGGGCCGGCGTGAGGGCGCTGGGCGGGCTGGCCGTCTGCCTCGCGGCGGCCGCGTGCGCGCCGGGCGCGCCGGAGACGATCGAGCGCGAGGTCTTCGTCGAGACCTACGTGGCGCTGAGGGCCGCCGAGCTGCGCTCGCCGGAGGCGGTGATCCCGGACGGGGAGCGGGAGCGGGTCCTGGCCGAGATGGGCGTGAGCGAGGACGACCTGCGAACGTTCGCC
The DNA here is from genome assembly GCA_965221535.1 of Longimicrobiales bacterium. Classification (GTDB taxonomy): domain Bacteria; phylum Gemmatimonadota; class Gemmatimonadetes; order Longimicrobiales; family Gaopeijiaceae; genus Bin94. The sequence goes on from OZ244894.1 coordinate 2,207,536, forward strand.
GAGGCGCACGGCGGGGACGTGGCGTTCATGGAGGCGGTGTGGGTGGACGTGCAGAGCCGGATCGCGGAGGCGGGCAGCCAGCCCGACGGGCCCGGCCAGGGGGCTATCCCCCCGGGGGGGTAAGGGTGCGGCAGCCGTCGCGCGCCGGGACCGCGGGCGCAGCGGCCAAGGCCGCCCTCAATCCCCTGGATCAGTCCCCTACTCCCACTCGATCGTCGCGGGGGGCTTGGAGCTGATGTCGTAGGCCACGCGGTTGACGCCTTCGACCTCGTTGATGATGCGGGTCGAGACGCGGGCCAGGAACTCGGGCTCGAAGGGATGCCAGTCGGCGGTCATGCCGTCGCGCGAGGTGACGGCGCGGAGCGCGACGACGTGCTCGTAGGTGCGGCTGTCGCCCATGACGCCCACGGCGCGGACGGGCAGGAGCACCGCGAAGGCCTGCCAGATGTCGTCGTAGAGCCCGGCGGCCTCGATCTCGTCCAGGTAGATCGCGTCGGCGCGGCGCAGCATTTCGGCGCGCTCGGCCGAGACCTCGCCCAGCACGCGGATCCCCAGACCCGGGCCCGGGAAGGGGTGGCGGCGGATGAACGCGCGGTCCAGCCCCAGCTCGCGTCCGACACCGCGCACCTCGTCCTTGAACAGCTCGCGCAGGGGCTCGATCAGCTCGAACGGCATGTCGTCGGGCAGGCCGCCGACGTTGTGGTGCGTCTTGATGGTCGCCGACGGGCCCTTGACCGAGAGCGACTCGATCACGTCGGGGTAGAGCGTGCCCTGCACCAGAAAGCGGGCGTGCGTCCCCAGCTCGCGGGTGGTGCGCTCGAAGACGCGAATGAAGGTCTCGCCGATGATCCTGCGCTTGCGCTCGGGGTCGGCCACGCCTTCGAGGGGCGCCAGGAACTCGGCGGCCGCCTCGACCACCTCGAGCCGGATCCCCATGTGCTCGCGGAAGGTGCGCTCGACCCCCTCGCGCTCGTTCATGCGCATGAGCCCGGTGTCGACGAAGATGCACGTGAGCCGATCGCCGACCGCCCGGTGCACCAGGGCCGCCGCCACCGCCGAGTCCACGCCTCCCGAGAGCCCGCAGATCACCTGCTCGCCGCCGACCGTCCGCCGGATCCGCTCGATCGACTCGGCCACGAACGCGCCGGGCGTCCAGTCCGGGCTGCACCGGCAGATGCGAAAGAGAAAGTTGTCGACGATCTCCTGCCCCCGGGGCGTGTGCGCAACCTCGGGATGGAACTGGACCCCGTAGAGCCTGCGTGAACGCGACCGGAACGCCGCGACGGGCAGGTCGCGCGTGGCCGCGATCGTCTCGAAGCCGGGCGGGGGCGCGTCGACGTGGTCGCCGTGCGAGCACCACACGGTGACGGCCTCGTCGGGACGGAAGCCGTGGAAGAGGTCGTCGGGGGCGGGGGCTGCGGGGGCCGCGGGCGGGGCGGCGGGGGTCGCGGGGCCGGGGGTCGCGGGGCCGGGGGTCGCGGGGCCGGGGGCCGCGGCGGGGGCGGCCACGCTCAGGGTCGCGCGGCCGTACTCCCGCTTCCCCGGGGCCACCCTTCCGCCCCGGTGCTGGGCGATGAGCTGCATGCCGTAGCAGATGCCGAGCACGGGCACGCCCAGGTCGAGGAGGCCGGGGTCGAGGCCGGGCATGTCGTCGTCGTAGACCGAGGCCGGGCCGCCCGAGAGGACCACGCCGGCGGGCGACCACTGCCGCGCCCAGTCGGCGGAGCGCGTGGGGGGGTGGATCTCGCAGTAGACGCCGGCCTCGCGTATGCGGCGCGCGATGAGCTGCGTGAACTGGGAGCCGAAGTCGACGATCAGGATGCGGCTGCGGGTCCGGGTCTTCATGGGCGGGTGCGTGGGCGCTCGTTGCGGATCAGGTCGCGGTAGCGTTCGCGGCGGCGGACCAGCGCGGCGTGGCCGTCGTGCACCAGCACTTCGGCCGCCCTGGGCCGCGAGTTGTAGTTGGACGCCATGGCGGCGGCGTACGCGCCCGCCTGGTGCACGCACAGCAGCGCGCCCGGCGAGGGGAGCGCGAGACGGCGCCCGCGCGCCAGGAAGTCGCCCTGCTCGCACACCGGGCCCACGACGTCGACCTGCTCCACGGCGGCCTCCGGGTCCGGTTCGCGCACGGGCGAGATCGCGTGCTCGCCGCCGTAGTGGCTGGGCCGGATGAGCTCGGTCATCCCGGCGTCGGCGACCACGAAGGTCTTGCCACCGCTGCGCTTGACGTAGAGCACGCGGGTGAGGAGCACGCCCGCATCGCCCACCAGGAAGCGGCCTGGCTCCACAACGAGCTGCAGCGGACGGCCCGCCGCAGCCAGGCGTGCCGCCACCTCGCGCCCCAGCGCGGGGAGGTCGATCTCCTCGGCCACCGGGTCCTCGATGCCGAAGCCGCCGCCCAGGTCGACGTATTCGAGCCGGGCCCCGGTCTCGCGCTCCGCGCGCGCCGCCACGTCGAGCACCACGTCCAGGGCGCCGAGGAACGGGCGGGGGTCGCGGACCTGCGACCCGATGTGCACGTCCACCCCCACCGCGCGCAGGCCGGGATGCTCGGCGACGCGGCGGTACAGCGCCGCCGCCTCGGCTGGCGCGACGCCGAACTTGGAGCGCGCGTGGCCGGTGCGCGTGAAGGCGTGGGTGGGACTGTCGACGTCGGGGTTGACCCGCACCGCGACGGGTGCCTCGCGTCCGAGCCCGGCGGCCACCGCGCCCAGGGCCTCCAGCTCCTGAGCGCTCTCGACGTGGAAGGCGCGGATGCCGGACTCGAGGCCGTACCGCATCTCGTCGGGGGTCTTGCCCACGCCGGCGAAGACGATGCGCTCGGGCGCGACGGATGCGCTGAGCGCGCAGTGGAGCTCGCCGCCGCTGACGATGTCGGCGCCGGCGCCGGCCCGGGCGAGAAGGCCGAGCAGCGCCAGGTTCGGGTTGGCCTTGACCGAGTAGGCGACGAGCGGATCGAGGCCGCGAAAGGCCTCGCGCACGAGGCGCAGGCGCTCGAGGGCGCGGTCGCCGTTGTAGACGTACAGCGGCGTGCCGTGCTCTTCGGCGAGGGCGTCGAGGGCGTGGGGGCCGCAGTGCAGCACCCCGGCCACGCGCGGGAATGGCAGCCGCGAGGGGGTCAGTACGCCCGTGCCCACACCACTTCCATCTTGGCGGCGGCGCCGCCAACGCACCGCGTGGGGGCGGTGGGGGAGCGGAACTCGTCGCCGGGAATGACCCGGATGGTGGCCTTCGTGGCGTCCTTGACGCGCGCCTCGACCGCCGGATCGCCGCTCCAGCCCGAATACACGAAGCCCACGCCGCTGTCGAGCAGCTCGCCCAGCTCGTCGATCGACGACACTTCGCCGCGGTGCGTGCCGGCCTCGCGCCTGGCGCGCGCCCCGTCGCGCATGCGGGTCTGGAGCGCCTCGAGCCGGTCGGCCATCTCGGCCACCGCCTGCTCCTCCGGCTGCGTCTCCTTGCGCGGCGCGCCGTCGGCCGCGACGCGGGGCGCCACCACCACCTCGCCGCGCTCGACGTCGCGCGGTCCGACCTCGACGCGCACGGGCAGGCCCTTTCGCTCCCACTCGAAGAATCTTGCGCCCGGCGACAGGTGCATGCGGCCGTCGACCGCGGCGCGCACGCCCCGGTCCTTCAGCGCCTCGACGATCGCCGCCGCCTTCTTCAGCACGACCGGCTGCTGGTCGTCGCCCCGGGCGATCGGGACCACCACGACCTGCGTCGGCGCCAGCCGGGGCGGCACCACCACGCCGGCGTCGTCCCCGTGGGTCATCACCATTCCCCCCACCAGACGCGTCGAGACCCCCCACGAGGTGTTCCAGGCGTACTCTTCCCTGCCCTCTTCGCTCTGGAACCTGAGGCCGAACTGCCGCGCGAAGTTCTGGCCCAGCATGTGCGAGGTTCCCGCCTGGAGCGCCTTGCCGTCCTGCATGAGCGCCTCGCACGCGTAGCTGCGGACCGCGCCCGCGAACTTTTCGGATTCGCTCTTGAGCCCGGTCACGGGCGGCATGGCGATCCAGTCCTCCATGAAGCTGCGGTAGACGTCCAGGATCGTCAGCGCCTCGGCTTCGGCCTCTTCCGCCGTGGCGTGCGCGGTGTGGCCCTCCTGCCACAGGAATTCGGCCGTCCTGAGGAACAGCCGCGTGCGCAGCTCCCAGCGCATCACGTTGCACCACTGGTTCAGCAGGATCGGCAGGTCGCGGTAGCTCTGGACCCACTTGGCGTACATGGCGTAGATGATCGTCTCGGAGGTCGGACGCACCACGTACGGCTCGTCGAGCTCCTTTCCGCCCGCGTGCGTGACCACGGCCAGCTCGGGCTTGAACCCGGCCACGTGCTCCTTCTCGCGCTCGATGAAGCTCATGGGGATCAGGAGCGGAAAGTACGCGTTCTCGTGCCCCGTGGCCTTGAACATGTCGTCGAGCGCGCGCTGCATGTTCTCCCAGATCCCGAATCCCCAGGGCCGGATCACCATGCTGCCCCGCACCGGCGAGTAGTCCGCCAGCTCGGCCCGCTGCACGACCTCGTTGTACCACGCGCTGAAGTCCTCGGAGCGGGGCGTGAACCCCTTGCCCCTGCCCGTGCCCTTCTTCTTGCTCATCGGCCTCGCTTCGCTGGTTTGGATTCGTTGCTCTCGTCCTTCGGCGGCGCCCGCCGGCTCCTTCGCTCGGCCACCATGGCCACCCCGCCGGGAATCAGAAAGAGAAGCAGGGACGCGATCAGCCAGGTGGCCCTGAACGGCAGGTCGAAGGCGCTTCTGCCCAGCAGGGCGGCCAGCCACCCCCCGGTCAGCGACGCGATCGCCGCCGCCCCGAGGAGGATCCACTCCAGGACGTTGAGTCGGCGGATGGCGCGGGTCATGGCCTTGCGGGCGGCGCGCGCCTCGGCGGCGCTGGGCTCGCGGCCCGGGGTGCGGGGGCTCATGGCGGCGGGCTGCCGGATCGGCGTGCGGGGGGTCGTGGCGGCGGGCTGCCGGCTTGGCGCGCCACGCTCATGGCCCCGCCCCGTCTGCGAGAAGGGCGTCGAGCGACCGCGTCTCCTGGCTGCCCGTGGCGAGGTCGCGGACCGTGGCCGCCCCGGCGGCGGCTTCCTCGGGGCCGATGATGACCGCGTTCGCCGCGCCGCACCGGGCCGCCTGGCGAAGCTGCTTGCCGACCGGCTGCGTGCGGTACGCGTACGTGACCGAGCGCCCCGCCTGGCGCAGCCGGTGCGCCGCCCTCAGCGCCGTGTCCCGCTGGTCTTCCTGCACCCACACCATGAAGTAGTCGCACGACGGGGCGGTCGGGGGCGCCAGCCCGCGGTCGCGCAGCAGCTCGCCCAGCACCACGTCTCCCATGCCGAACCCCACGGCCGACATGCGCTCGCCGCCGACCAGCTCGAGCAGGCGATCGTAGCGGCCGCCGCCGCAGATGGCGCGGAGCTCGCCGGCCCGGTCGAAGAGCTCGAACACGATGCCGGTGTAGTAGGCCAGGCCGCGCACGACGGTGAAGTCGAATTCGAGGAACGCGCCGAGCCCCATTGCTTCGAGAATGGCCCGGTGCGCCTCGAGCGCCTCGAGCCGCTCGATGACGCGGTCGTGGTCTCCGAAGAGGCGGCGCACGTTGCCGAGCGAGCCGTCCTCGACCAGTTCGACGAGCGTCGGGACGGCGCGGGCGGCGGGGGCGGCGTCCCGAAGAGCGTCGCGCAGGGCGGCCAGCGTCTTCTCGGGTCCGGCGCGGCCCGCCTTGTCGATCGCGGCCAGGCACCGCGCGTGCAGTTCCGCGTCGATCTTGAGCGCCCGCAGGACCTCGGTGACCAGACGGCGGTCGTTGACGCGCGCCACGAAGTCCGACGCGTCCAGGCCCAGCGCCCGCACCGCGTCGACGGCCACGGCCAGCACCTCGGCGTCGGCGGCCACGTCGGGCGCGCCCACGATGTCGACGTTCAGCTGGAAGTGCTCGCGCAGGCGGCCGCGCTGACTGCGCTCGTAGCGAAATAGCTGCGGGATCGAGAACCAGCGGATCGGCTTGGGCAGGCTGCGGCTGTGGTCGGCCAGGATGCGGGCCAGCGAGGGGGTCATCTCGGGACGGAGCGCGACCTCGCGGCCGCCCTTGTCGCGGAAGCGGTAGAGCTGCTCGACGATCTCGGCGCCGCTCTTGCGCACATACAGGTCGAGCGGCTCGAGAGGAGGGCCGTCGTACTCCTCGAAGCCGTAGCTGCGCGCGACGCGGCGCCACGCCGAGAAGATGCGGCGGCGGAGCGCGAACTCGCCGGGCACGAAGTCGCGGAAGCCGGGGAGCCGGGCGAAGGAGGGGTTGGAGGACATGGCGGCGAATCTAACCGGGGGGTGGCGATTATCAATCCCGCGCCGGGCCGGGGGGGCGCCGCGCGGGGTTGGGGGGCCGGGCGGTGGCGGGGGGCCGGGCGGGGGCGGGGGGGTCGGCGGGCGCCGCCGGAGCGCCGTCCGGGCCGGGGGCGTCGCACGCGAACGGGCTCAGCCCCAGCATGGCCAGCGCGTCGCCCACCGTGTGGCAGGATCCAGTGACGACCACCGTCCCGCCCGCCGCGAGGGAGGTGGCCCGGTCCAGCGCGGCGTCGACCCGCTCCCGCACCTCGATGGGCGTGCCGCGCGCAACCGTTGCCGCCACTTGGCGGGGGTTCCAGAGTCGTGCCGCCGGGGCCGACGACGGGACCGTGAAGACGGCGCGGTCGGCCAGTTCGACCAGGGGCGGCAGCATGCGGGTCCAGTCCTTGTCGCCGAGGATGCCGGTGAGCAGGACGATCGGCCTGGGCGGCGCCAGGTCGGCCAGGACGCGGACCAGGGCTTCGGCGCCGGCCACGTTGTGCGCCACGTCGAAGATGAAGAGCCGGTCGTCGATGCGGCGGATCTGGCCGCGCCCGGGCCATTGCACGCCGGCGACCCCCGCCTCGACCGCGCGGGCCGACGGAGGGTCGGCAAGCAGCTCCAGGGCGCGCACGGCCAGCGCCGCGTTGGTGGCCTGGTGGGCGCCCGGCAGGGGCGTCTCGAGCTCGATTGCGGGGGCGCCGCCCGCGCGACCGGCGCGCAGGGTGAAGCGGGTGCCGGCCGGGCCCAGCCTCAAGTCCGCAATGTCCCGCCAGGGATCGACGCGGTGAAGCGGCGCGCCCACCGCATTGGCGCGGGCCCGCAGCACGTCGAGAACCGCCGGCCTGCCCTCGGCGGTCACGATGGGCACCCCCGGCTTGATGATCCCGGCCTTCTCGCGGGCGATCTCCTCGAGCGAGCTCCCAAGGTGCTCCTGGTGATCCAGGGCGATGTTGGTGATGGCGCAGACCTCGGGCTCGACGACGTTGGTGGCGTCAAGACGTCCGCCCAGGCCCACCTCGATGCAGGCGGCCTCCACGCCCTCCTCCGCGAAGACGACCAGCGCGAGCAGGGTTGTGGCTTCGAAGAAGGACATGCCCAGTTCGGTGGCCAAGGGGCGAAGCCGGGCCGCGGTCTCGACCAGACGGGCCGCCGGGACGGGCCGCCCCCCCACCATGATGCGCTCCCGGAACGAGCAGAGGTGGGGCGAGGTGTAGAGCCCGACGCGGGCGCCGTGGCGCTGCAGCACCGAAGCCCAGGTCGACGCCACCGATCCCTTGCCGTTGGTGCCTCCGACGTGGAGACAGCGGTAGCGCCGGTGGGGGCCGCCAAGGTCGTCGAGCGCGGTCCGCATGCGATCGAGCCCCCAGTCCACCGTGCTGGCGGCATCCGGAAACAGCGCGTCCAGCAGCGGGTCGGCCCGTGGGGGGAGGCTCGGATCCTCGGGCGAGCGCTTCCCGGTCAAACCCAGGGCCGCCACCCCTCGCCGGTGTGGCGCAGCAGCTGGGCGATCGCGCCCTTGAGCTCGCGACGGTCCACCACGCGGTCCACCATGCCGTGCTCTTCGAGGAACTCGGCGCTCTGGAAGCCGGGGGGGAGCTCCTGCTTGATCGTTTCGCCGATCACGCGCGGGCCGGCGAAGCCGATGAGCGCGCCGGGTTCGGCCAGGTTGACGTCGCCGAGCATGGCGTACGACGCCGTGACCCCGCCGGTGGTGGGATCGGTGAGCACCGAGATGTACGGCAGCCCCCGCTCGTGCAGGCTGGCCAGCACCGCCGACGTCTTGGCCATCTGCATGAGCGAGAAGATCCCCTCCATCATGCGGGCGCCTCCCGACGCGCTCACCACGATGAGCGGCAGCTCCCGCTCGAGGGCGTCGCGTCCGGCGCGCGCGATCTTCTCGCCGACCACCGACCCCATGGAGCCGCCGATGAACGAGAAGTCCATGACGGCGAGCACGACCGGGATGCCCTCGATGCGCGCGCGTCCGGTGATCACCGCCTCGCTGCGCCCGGTTCGCCCGCGCGCCGCTTCGAGCCGGTCGCCGTAGCGCTTGAGGTCGGTGAAGCCGAGCGGATCGCCGCTCGTCATCGCCCCGTCGATCTCTTCGAAGGACTCGTCGTCGGTCAGGATCTCGACGTACCGGACCGCGGAAATCCGGAAATGGCTGCCGCACTCCGGGCACACGCCGACGTTCTGCTCGAGGCGCTCCCGATACAGGATCTCGCCGCATTCGTCGCACTTCTCGAAGACGTCGCGCGGCAGATCCCGGCGACCCTGCGAGGTCAGGCGTGTCTTCTTCTTCTGGAACCAGGCCAAGCTGCGCGCCCCGCTTTCTCAGGCGTCCCTCTCGGGCATCGTGCGCCGGCGTCCTCCCCAACCCAACCCAGGCCCGGCGCTCTTCAGCGAACCTCTCTCGCCATCGCCACGACCAGTCCCGCCGCCACCCAGGACATCAGGAGGAACGATCCTCCGTAGCTGACGAATGGCAGCGGAATGCCGGTGATCGGAACGACCCCCACGGTCATTCCGACGTTGACGACCACATGCGTGAGCCAAACCCCCAATATGGCGAATACGAAAATGCCGGAGAAGGGATCGTCGAGCGCCTGGGCCAGACGGATCATGCGAAAGAAGAGCCAGCCGAAGAAGACGAGCGCGAGCGAAGTCCCGACGAAGCCCAGCTCCTCGCCCACCACGCTGAAGATGAAGTCGGTGTGCTGCTCGGGTAGGAAGTTGAGACTCTTCTGCGTGCCCAGCGTGAACCCCTTGCCGAGCACGCCGCCGCTTCCCACCGCCACCTTGGACTGAACCAGCTGCCAGCCCGCTCCCTGGGGATCGATGTCCGGATCGAGGAAGACCAGAATCCGGTTGCGCTGGTACTGCGCCAGCGAGTTCCACAGCGGCTGGGCGACCGCGCCGGCGGCGAGGTTCGCAAGAATCACCGTGAGCCACTCCACCAGGTACAGCCTGTAGCGGTAGACGTAGAGTCCGACGATCAGCGACACGAAGAACACGGACCAGACCACGGTGCTGAAGGACAGGACGAGCGACAGCCCCGGGGACGCCGCGAAGAGGATCAGCGGCCACGGCGTGCCCGCCCAGAAGATTGCGGCAAAGAAGATGCCCACGAAGGCGAGAGCCGTGCCCAGGTCGGGCTGAAGCACCACCAGCGCAAGCGGGACCCCCACGATCGCCGTCGGCGCAAGCAGGTCGCGAAGGTGCTCGGGCCCGTCCGCGTTGCGCGCGAGCAGCTTCGCCACGGCCAGCGCGGTGGTGATCTTCGCCGCCTCGCCGGGCTGGAACTGGAAGCCGGCGACGGTGAGAAAGCTTCTCATCCCCTCGGCGGTGCCCGATCCGGTGCCGATCGCCAGCGTGACGGCGAGCACGCCGACGGACAGGAGATAGAGGGGAATCGCCATCCACTCGAACCACCGGGACGGGAACTGCGACAGCACGATCAGCACCGCGACCGACCCCAGCAGCACGATGCCCTGGCGCATCCATATCCCCTCGGTGACCGGGCTGGGGACGTTCGTCACCCCAGCCGAGTAGATCATCGCGACGCCGAACAGGGAGAGCGCCAGCACCGCGCCCGTGAAGGGCCAGTGCCGGGCCCAGGCGAACGCCCCGGGCTTCACCGCGCTTCGGGCGCCGGGAGCGTCCAGCCCGCCGTGCTTCGCCCCGCGAAGAGGTGTTCGCGCAGGGTCTGGATCGTGTCGCGGGGGATCCCGTGCACACCCCGCAGGTAGAAGTCGGCCGCCTTGGCCACCAGGGGGGCGGCCACCTCCGATCCGCCGCCGCCGAACTCCACCATGGCCACCACCACGATCTCGGGTTCGCCCCCGCGCGGGCCCGCGATCGCGCCGAACCAGGAGTGGGTCTCGCGCCCCTCCACGCTCTGCGCGGTCCCCGTCTTGCCAAGCAGGTCGAAGTGCTCCAGCGACGAGAGGTAGGCCGTGCCGCCCTGCTGGGTGACCCGCCGGAGCCCTTCGCGCACCACTTCGAGCGCTTCCCCCGACACGTCGAAGCGAAAGCCGTCCGCGGCCGGCGCGCCGCGCACCAGCGTGGGGGCCGGGGCGGAGCCGTCGCGCGCGACCGCCAGGAAGTACTGCGCGACCATGAGCGGCGTCTGTTCGATGGGCCCCTGCCCAATGGCCAGATTGAGCACCTCGCCTTCGCGCGGGGAGTATCCGTAGCGTCGGACCCAGAATTCGGGTCCCTCGGGATAGGTGCCGGCCACCTCGCTGGGCAGATCGATGCCGCACCTGCCCCCGAAGCCCATTTCGTTGACGCGGTCGAGCATGCGCGCAAGTCCCACGCGCAGGCCCACCTGGTAGAAGTAGACGTTGCACGAGCTCTTGATGGCGTCGGCGAGATCCAGCGATCCATGCCCGTTTTCGTCCCAGCAGCGCCAGAGGCGTCCGCCGTAGAAGTAGCCCCCTCCGCACGCGACCGGCATGCGCTCGTCCGGGGTGATCAGACCCGCCTCCAGCGCCACCAGCGCGGTGATCAGCTTCATGGGAGACCCCGGCGGATACTTGGCCGAAATGGTCCGGTTGAAGAGGGGGCTCCGGGGATCGCGGTTGAGCCGGTCCCACTCCTCCTGGTCGACCACGCCGGCGAAGACGTTCGGGTCGTAGCTGGGAGCCGAATACATGGCGAGCACGCCGCCCGTCGCCACCTCGAGCGCCACGACCGCCCCGTCCGATCCTTCGGGGAAGATCCGGTGGATCCACTCCATGAGGTCGCGATCCAGGTGCAGCTCCAGATCCTGGCCCGGGGTTTCGTCGACCCTCTGGGAGCCCCGGAACGAACCCACGATCCGGCCGGCGGCGTCGACCTCGACGTAGCGGACGCCCGCTTCGCCCCGAAGCGAGGACTCGTACTGCCATTCGATCCCGGACCGGCCCACGATGAGTCCGGGCTCGGCCCCCTCGAACTCGGGCGAATCCAGCTCCGTCCGGTTGATTTCTCCGACGCTGCCCACGACGTGCGCCCCGACTTCGCCCGCAGGATAGCGTCGCTTGGGCCTGGTTTCGATCAGAACGCGGGGGAAGATCGCGCGGCGCGCCTCGATTGCCGCAACCGCGTCGAAGGGCGCGTCGAGGGACACCAGCATGGGCTGGGCGCCGCCCGCGCGCGCCTGTTCCCGCAGCCGCCCGTAATGTTCCTCGCCGATCTCGAGGAACCGCCGAACGCGCTCGAGCGTCGAGAGCACCGAGTCGGGAACGGCCGGCAGAATGGACACCGAGTATCCGGGAACATTGTCGGCCAGCGGCCGCCCCGCCCGGTCCAGGATCGTGCCGCGCGGCGCCGGCAGCGTCAGGGGCCGGAGCCGGTTCGATTCCGATTGCAGGCTCCAGTCGTCCGAACTGTGGACCTGCGCGCGGAAGAACACGGCCACGAGAAGGCCGAGCAGCGTCGTGACGACCAGCCGCGCCTGCACGGCGCGCAGCCTTCGCTGATGGTAGTGGTAGGTGTTCATGCGCGGCCGGATCCCTTGAACGCCACGAGTGCGATCGCGGTGCCGACGACCGACGCGTACAGGGCCATGAGAGGAGACTCGAAGAGGAGGTAGTCTCCGAAGGCGCCGCGCGCGGCGGGATCGGACACCAGCCAGGCCAGAAGGTCGCGCAGCCACTTGCCCACAGCCAGATAGCCCACCAGGAACGACTTCGACCTGCCGACGAAGAGGATGCGCGATTGCGCCCCCGCCACGCCCAGCACGGTGAGCGCGAAGACCGTGGTGCCGAACGAGGACACCGACAGCCCGTCCTCGATGAGGCCGATGACGAAGCCGAGCAGCCCGCCGCCGCGCAGCGTCATGTGACGGCTGGCGAGGAGAACGGCCAGCACGAGAAGGTCCGGCGCCTCGTTGCCCAGTCCGAACGCAACCCGCAGCGTGAGGTGGGCGGCGACGAGGACCAGCACGAGCGCGGCGACACGCAGCGTCATGGCGGGCCCGCCCCGGCGGGGGCAGCCGACGCGCCGGGCGCCGCCGCAGGGTCAATTGGCGGCTCGGGCGCTGCTGCGCCCGGGTCCACGGACTCGTCGCCGACGGGGAGCGTGACCGCGCCGTAGGTCGCCGCCCCGGGGGACACGGCGGGCGTCACGTAGTAGCTCCTGCTCCAGCCCGCCAGCGTCTCGGCCTCGGAGGCCACCCAGCCAACGCGTATTCCCCTGGGGAAGGCCCCCCCGCGCCCCGAGGTGAGCACCTCGGCGCCCGGCTCCAGCTCGGCCAGGAAGTCAACCCCGCTGAGCAGCAGCCGGTCCTGTTCGCGGAAGCGTCCCCGCGCCGGCTCGATGATGCCGTGGTTCGCCCCGTCGCTGGTCATTGCCGACACGCGAAACTGCGGATGCGACCAGTCGATGGCCAGAGCATAGTCCGCCTCCACCTGCTGCACCTGGCCCAGCAGTCCAAGGTCGGTCACGACGGCGTTGAAGGGCTGGACGCCCTGCCCGGTCCCCGCGGCCACCCTGAAGACGCTGCCCGAACCCGCTGCGCCGAGCCGCATGACGCTGGTCGGCAGGTAGCGGAACGAGGGCCGCGGACCGAGTCCCAGAATGCCGCGCAGCTGCCGGTTCTCTTCGGCCAGCGTGGCGTGGGCGGCAACGAAGCCCATGGCCGAGTCCATCTGGGCCCGCAGCACGTCGAAGTCGCGGGCCCGGGCCCTTAGCCCGGCCAGGAACGCGTGCAGCTCGGTGAAGGGCCTGAGCACGGACTGCCGCACGGCGTGCGCGATCGCCTGCTGGGGCGCGGCGGGCAGGTAGACGGTCACCAGGGACAGGAGAATCAACCCCACCGCACCCAGCAGCTGGCTCCTGCCCCTCCGCCTTCCTGTTCCGGCAAGGCCGGCCATTTCAGTCCGCTTCCTGCACCGCTTGGCGCTCGTCCGCCCCCCGGTCCGTCGGCGTCATGCCGTCAGGCCGTGAGGATGGGGCGGTACTTGACGAAATCGTCGAGAATCTTGTTGGTGCCGCGCACGACGCACGTCATCGGTTCGTCGTCGACGTGAATCGAGAGGTTCGTCTCCAGCGCGATCAGCTTGTCCAGGCCGCGGATCATCGCGCCGCCCCCGGTCATCACGATCCCGAAGTCGACGATGTCGGACGCGAGCTCGGGCGGCGTGATCTCGAGCGCGGAGCGGACCGCCTGCACAATCGCGCGAATGGGCTCCTGCATGCACTCGCGGATCTCCTGGGAGTGGACCAGGATCATCTTCGGGATCCCCGACACGAGATCGCGGCCCTTCACCTCCATCTCGCGCTCGTCGCCGGTGTCCATGGCCGAGCCCACCTGCATCTTGATCGCTTCCGCCGTGGGTTCGCCGACGAGCAGGTTGTAGTTCTGCCGAAGGAAGTTGATGATGCTGTGGTCCAGCTCGTCGCCGCCGATTCGGATCGATGTGTCCGAAACGATGCCGGCCAGGGCGATCACGGCGATCTCGGTCGTGCCGCCGCCGATGTCGATCACCATGTTGCCCCTGGGCGTGTCGATGGGCAGTCCCACGCCAATGGCGGCGGCCATCGGCTCGGCCACCATGTAGGCCTCGTTCGCTCCGGCGGCCTGCGCCGAAGATCGAACGGCGCGGCGTTCCAGCTCGGTGATCCCGGAAGGCACGCCCACCACGACCCGAGGCTTGATCCTGAAGATGCGCTTCGACATGACCTGCTTGAGGAAATGGCGAAGCATCAGCTCGGTCACGTCGACGTCGGCGATCACGCCGTCCCGGAGCGGCCGCACCGCCTCGATCCCTTCGGGCGTGCGTCCAAGCATCCGCTTGGCCTCGAGACCGACGCTCATGATGCGCTTGGTGCCGCGCTCGACGGCGACCACCGAGGGCTCGTTGAGGACGACGCCCTCGCCCCGGACGCACACCAGGGTGTTGGCGGTTCCAAGGTCGACGCCAATGTCGCTCGTGGGAACGAGCCGCTTGGAACTGAACCAACTGGAAATTGGAGACAAGTTACATTTTCCGGGCTCTGCGGCAGCAGCGCCGTTGGCCTTCTGCTGGGGAACGGATCGGCATCATAATAACCAACCCCCCGGGCTCGCTCAATTCACGCCGGTGCTCCCAAAGCCGTCGCGCCCGCGCTCGGTGGGAGCGACTTCTTCGGCCTCGCGGACCTCGGGGGCCACGAAGCGGCTGAACACGAGCTGCGCGATCCGGTCGCCGCGACGAATCTCGACGGCTTCGGTTCCGAGATTCTGAACGAGGATCTTGAGCTCGCCGCGGTAGTCGGGGTCGATGGTGCCCGGGCTGTTGGGAAGCGTGAGCCCGAGGCGCGCGGCCAGCCCCGAACGGGGGCGCACCTGGCATTCGACGCCGCGGGGAAGCTCCATGACCAGGCCGGTCGCTGCCGCATGGATCCGGCCGGGGGCCAGGCTGAAGCTCTCGCAGCTGCGGATGTCGTGGCCGGCGGCTTCGGGGGTCGCGCGCGCAGGGAGCGCAAGGTCGGGGTTCGAGTCCAGCCTCTTGAAGCGCACGGCAGGCCCGCCTTCGGCAGCCGCGTCGAGGTTGCGGGCGCCCGCGTCGCCGCCCGCGACGCTGGCCCGCCAGTCCGCCGACTTCATGTCGAAGGCCTCGGCGACGCCGCGGTGCGTGACCTTCCCGCGGGCGACGTTGACGCCCCGGGCGAGGTCCGGGTCTTCGGCGCACGCTCGCTCCCACCCCGCCGACGCGAGCCTGAGGGCGTAGGGTAGGGTCGCGTTCGTCAGCGCAAGCGTGGAGGTGCGCGGCACGGCGCCGGGAATGTTGGTGACTCCGTAGTGAACGATTCCGTCGACCTCATACACAGGATCTTCGTGCGTCGTGGGCCTGATCGTCTCGACGCATCCCCCCTGGTCGACCGCGACGTCCACGATCACCGACCCCGGGCGCATCGTGGCGAGGTCGCCCTTCTTGACCAGCATGGGCGCCTTCTTTCCGGCAAGCAGCACGGCGCCCACCACCAAGTCGGAATCGCGCAGCTGCTTCCTGATCGCGTAGCGGGTGGAGTACAGCAGGTTGACGTTGGCCGGCATCGTGTCCTCGAGCTGGCGCAGCCGCGACAGCGAAACGTCCATGATCGCCACCCTGGCGCCGAGCCCCGCGGCCATGCGCGCGGCGTGCGTCCCGACCACCCCGCCTCCGAGAATCAGCACCTTGGCCGGGAGCACTCCGGGAACGCCGCCCAGCAGAATGCCCGATCCCCCGAGGGGCGTCTCCAGGTGCTTCGCGCCCTGCTGGATCGCCATCCTTCCGGCGACCTCGCTCATGGGCGTCAGCAGGGGCAGCTGTCCGTCGTCCGGCCCGACGGTTTCGTAGGCGACCGCCACCGCCCCGCTCTCGACCAGGGCCTCGGTCAGGGGCCTCGAGGCGGCGAAATGGAAGTAGCCGAACAGCACCTGGTCCGGCCGAATCAGCGGCCACTCGGTCTCCACCGGCTCCTTGACCTTGAGGATCAGGTCCGCGCGGGCCCACACCTCTTCGGCGGTGGCCACCACTTCGGCGCCGGCGCGCGCGTAGAAGTCGTCGGTGAAGCCGCTGTCCCTGCCTGCGCCGGACTGGACGAGCAGGCTGCGCCCGGCCTTCGCGAGCGCCTCGGCGCCCGCGGGAGTCAGAGCGACCCTGTATTCGTTGTCCTTCACTTCGGCTGGAACCCCTACAACCATTCCCCTTGCTCCGTTCGTTCGGGTTTTCAGTTTCCCGCGCTCCGATTCCGCGGTCCGAGGCTGAGCGCGTACCGCCGCTCCGGCGCAAGCGCCCGGCCGGCCACCCTCGCCACATCGCCCTTCGATACGCCGTCGATCAGGTCGGACACGGCGTCCATCGGGATCCACGGCTCGTTGCGAAGGGCGAAGCCGGCCAGCCGGCCCACCCGGGCGGCGGGCGACTCGAGCGAAAGCGCGATCTCGCCCTTGACCTGCTCCTTCGTTCGCTCCAGCTCGTCGTCGCCCAGCCCGTTGGCCGCAACGTCGGCGCACACTTCTTCGACGGCGGCCAGCGCCGCGTCCGCCCACGCGGGGCGCGTTCCGAGGTACACGCCCAACAGGCCCGCGTGCGCGTTCAGCGTCTGGAACGAGTAGACCGAATACGCCAGCGCCAGCTCTTCGCGAATGCGCTGGAACAGGCGCGAGCTCATGCCCCCGCCCAGCGCGGCTGAAATGAGCAGCAGCGCGTAGCGATCCGGGTGCGAGGCGCCCGGCACCGGAAACCCGACCACGATGTGCGTCTGGGCGGAGTCCCTGTGCACTACGTCGGCCCCCGCCCTGGCGCGGCCCGGCGCAGCGACCGGCTCGGCGGCCCGGCCCGGCCCCAAGTCGCCGAACCACTCCTCGGCCATCGCGCTGAACGCCCCGTGATCGACGCGGCCCGCGGCGGCGACCACGAGATTGGCCCCCACGTGGGCGCGGCGGTGAAGCCGGGCGAGGTCGGCCCGTGCGATGGCGCCCACCGTTTCGCGCGTTCCCAGGATCGGGCTGCCGTACGGATGCCCCGACCACATCCGTTCGCCGTGAAGATCGAAGACGAGATCGTCGGGCGTGTCCTCGACCGCGGCAATCTCTTCGAACACCACCTCGCGCTCGCGCTCGAGGTCCTCTTCGCGCAGCAGAGGATTGCGGACCAGGTCCGACAGAACCTCGACCGCCACGGGAAGGTGCCGGTCCAGCACGCGCGCCTCGTACCCGGTGTGCTCGCGGGCGGTGTAGGCGTTGAGCGAGCCTCCGAGGCTCTCGAGGGCGGCCGCGATCTCGCTGCGCGACCGGCGCGCGGTGCCGCGGAACACCATGTGCTCGAGGAGGTGGCTGGCGCCCGTCTGGCCGGGGGGATCCAGCACCGAGCCCTGGCGGACCCAGGCCCCGACGGCCACGGAGCGCACTCCATCCATCTCTTCGGTGAGGACCCGGACCCCGTTGTTCAGCTCGGAACACCCGTAGCGGGCGTCTCGCACGTCGCGGCCCGGCTCAGGAGGGAGCGCCAGCCGGCTGCTGTTCGCGGGAAGCCTCCTCTTCGTTCGCCGCCTTCATGGACAGCCGCATGCGTCCCTTTTCGTCGATCGAAAGCAGCTTGACGCGGACCACGTCGCCCCGGTTCACCACGTCTTCGGTCTTGGCGACCCGGTGGTCGGCGAGCTGCGAGATGTGGCACAGCCCCTCGATTCCCGGCATGATCTCGACGAAGGCGCCGAACGTCGTGGTGTTCTTCACCGGCCCCTCGTAGATTCTGCCCACCTCGGGCTCCTGCACGATGGCCTCGATCATCTCCTTGGCCCGCCTGCCCGCCTCGCCGGACACGGCCGCGATCTTCACGACGCCGTCGTCGTCCACTTCGATCGTGGCGCCCGACTCGTCCTGGATTGCGCGGATCGTCTTGCCCTTCGGCCCGATGATGTCGCCGATCTTCTCGGGGTTGATGCGCACCGAGACGATTCGCGGAGCATGTTGCGACAGGTCGTCGCGCGGCGCCGAAAGGGCCTCGTCCATGCAGTCGAGGATGTGCATGCGCCCCGCCCTCGCCCGCTCCAGCGCCTGGGTCAGAAGCTCGACGGTGAGGCCGTCGATCTTGATGTCCATCTGGATCGAGGTCACGCCCCTGCGGGTTCCGGCGACCTTGAAGTCCATGTCGCCCACCGCGTCTTCCAGGCCGAGGATGTCGGTGAGGATCGCGACCTTGTCGCCCTCGGTCACCAGTCCCATGGCGACGCCCGCGCAGGCCGCGCGAATGGGCACGCCCGCGTCCATTAGGGAGAGCGACGCCGAGCACACGGAAGCCATCGACGAGGAGCCGTTCGATTCCAGAATGTCCGACACGATCCGTATGGTGTACGGGAAGTCGTCGTAGTCGGGCAGCAGCGGCTGGATCGCCCGCTCGGCCAGCGCCCCGTGCCCCTTCTCGCGGCGGGAGGTGGACCGGATGGGGCGTGCTTCGCCGACCGAGAAGGGCGGGAAGTTGTAGTGCAGCATGAAGGACTTGGTGATCTGCTCGGGCGTGTCGATGGAATCGATGCGCTGCTCGTCCCGGGCGGTGCCCAGCGTGACCACGCCGAGCGACTGCGTCTCGCCGCGGGTGAAGAGCGCCGAGCCGTGGGTCCTGGGAAGCAGGCCCGTCTCGCACGAGATCGAACGAACGTCGTCCGCGCTCCTGCCGTCGGCCCTGATCCCCTGTTCGAGGATGCGCGCGCGGACGCTCTTCTTCTCGAGCGAGCGGACCACGTCGGCGATTTCGCCGTCAGAGGGCGCCTCGTCGGGACCGTCGCCCGCAATCTGCCCGGCGACGTGGTCTGTCACCGCGGCCAGGGCCGCCTGGCGCTCCTTCTTGTCGGCAATCTGCACGGCTTCGGCGACCCGGTCGCCGACCAGCCCCTCGATCCGCTCGCGCACATCGTCGGCCACGCCCCTCGGCTCCCAGGACATCGCGGGTTGGCGGCGCGGCGCGATCAGCTCCTCCTGGATCTCGATCAGCTCGCGGATCGCCTCGTGGGCCACCACGAGCCCCTCGAGGATCTCGCTCTCGGGCACCTGCATCGCGCCGCCTTCGACCATTACGATGGCCTGCGCCGTGCCCGCGACCACGATGTCCACGTCGGCGTACTCGAGCTGGCGGAACGTGGGATTGACGACCCAGTTCCCCTGGATTCGCCCGATCCGGACCGACGCCACGGGCGTGCGGAAGGGAATCACCGACGTGTTGAGCGCAACCGACGCCCCAATCAGGGTCAGGACGTCGGCGTCGTTCTCCTGGTCGGCGCTCAGGACCTGCGCGTGAATCTGGGTCTCGTGGAAGAACCCGTCGGGGAACAGGGGGCGCAGCGTCCGGTCGGCGAGCCTCGACGACAGGACCTCCTTCTCCTGGGGCGCCCCTTCCCGCTTGAAGAACCCGCCCGGAATCTTGCCCGCCGCATAGGACTTCTCGCGGTATTCCACCGTTAGCGGGAAGAACGGCAGGTGGGTCTGCTTGTTTTGGACCGTGGCCGTGACCAGCACTACGGTCTCGCCATATTGAACCAGGCAGGCCCCGTGCGCGAGGCGGGCCATGCGGCCGACCTCGAGGACGAGTCGCCTGCCGGCGAATTCGCGCTCTACTCTCTCCATCATCTCATCTTCCGGAAATGCCGCTGGACCCCGCGGCTGGGGTGGACGACGGCACTACGGAAGAGGCCCGGCGCGGAGGCCGGTCTCGCTCTCGCCGGTCAATGGCGCAGTCCGAGGTCTTTGATCAATTCCCTGTACCCGTCGACGTTGGTGCGCTTCAGGTACTCGAGGAGCTTCCTTCTGCGCCCCACCATCTTCAGAAGGCCGCGACGGCTGTGATGGTCGTGCCTGTGGGCATTGAAGTGATCGCGAAGGTGGTCGATCCGCGCCGTGAGCAGGGCGATCTGCACCGGCACGCTTCCAGCGCCGTTCTCGTGCGGCTGGTACTTTCTGACGATCGCTTGCTTGTCTATGCCCATTGCTCTCTTCCGCGCTTCTTCCGCGTTTCCGCGCTTCCATGTCCCGTTGACGACGCGCACCGACGACACGCACCTAGGGTACGGCGCGCACCATTGGCCAACCGAAAGGGGTACAGCCTTTAATCATAGCCGCTTGAGTTGAGGAAATCAAGCCGGCGGGTGGGGGATTCCCCGGGCGGGCGCGCCGGGCGGTCTTCGGGCATGCGTGTCGGGCCTCGTCCCGGTTCCCGGGTCAGCGGGGGTCCAGCACACGCCGCGAGAGCGCCACGTCTCTCGCCATCTGCTCGGTGAGCGCCGAAACCGTGTCGAAGGCCACCACTGCGCGAAGCCGCTCGACGAGCTCCAGCCGGATTCGTCTGCCGTATACGGCGGCGCCTCCGTAGTCCAGCAGATGCACCTCGAGCGTGGGCTCCGCCCCGGGAAAGGTGGGCCTGGGCCCGATGTGCAGCGCTCCCATCAGCCGCTCCTGCCCGACGGTGGCCCAGCAGGCGTAGATTCCCGCGCGCGGGATCAGCTTGTCGGCTCCGGCGGCCAGGACATTGGCGGTGGGGAAGCCCAGTTCGCGGCCGCGTCCGTCCCCGCGCACCACGACTCCGGAGATTGTGTAGGGGCGTCCGAGCGCGCGGTTCGCATCGCTCAGGCGACCCTCCATGAGCGCGTTGCGCACCTTGGTGGACGAGACCGCAATTCCGTCGGCGCGAACGGCATCGACGACGTCCACGCGGAAGCCGCGTTCGGCGGCGATAGCGCGCAGCATGTCGACGTCGCCCGAGCGGCCGCGGCCGAATCCGTGGTCGTGGCCGATAACCAGTTCGCTCACGCCCAGCCTGTCGAGCAGGAACTCGGTCACGAACCGCTGCGGCGAGCACTGGCTGAGCTCGGGCGTGAACGCCACGAAGACCACATAGTCGAGGGGGCTCTCGGCCAGCGCGGCCTTCTTTTCGTCGGGGGTGGTGAGCAGCGCCGGAGCTGCCGCCGGACGCACGATCCTGAGCGGGTGGGGGTCGAATGTGACCAGGACGCTCCGTCCGTTGCGCGCCGCGGCCCTGGCCCCGATCTCGCGCAGCACGCTCCAGTGCCCCAAGTGGACCCCGTCGAAGGTGCCCACGGTGGCCACAACGGGTCGGCCGTCGCGCGGGAGGCTGGACGCGTTGGACCGGACGACCGGCTCGCGCACGTCGCCGACCGCATCAGACACGGCGGAGCACCTTGGTGGGCTGGGCGATGCCGCTCCGGACCGCGCCGACCGCCACCAGCTGGTCGCCGGGCAGGAAGAGCGCGACGGTAGTCGCGTCGGCGGCGTCGGTTGGAATGCGCCTTCCCCTCGACAGCATCGCGGCTTCGTCCAAGTCGATCTCGACCCGCTCTAGGTGGCTCAGCGACTCGCCGACGCTCATCCAGGCCCGGTCCGGCACGCGCCCGGCGCGCAGCGATTCGACCGACACCGCGCGACCCACGCGGAAGGCTCCCACCCGGGTGCGCCTGAGGGCCGAGAGGTGGGCCGCCGTCCCCAGCCGCCGACCGTACTCTGCGGCGAGGCTGCGGACGTAGGTGCCGCTCGAACACTCGACGCGGAAGCGGACCATGGGCAGATCGGCCTCCAGCAGGTCCACGGAATGGATGGTCACCTCGCGGGCCTTCAGCTCGACCTTCTCGCCTCGCCTGACCCTTCGATGGGCGGGCACTCCCCCCACCTTGATGGCGGAATGGCTGGGCGGCGTCTGCATCAGACGGCCCGTCATGCCGGCCAATACGCTGGAGAGCCGTTCGACCGCGAGGCCGCGCCAGTTGTCGTCTTCGCCGACCCGCTCGCCCTCCGGATCGAGGGTGTCCGTGGCAACTCCAAGCAGCGCCGTGGCGTCGTACGCCTTCGGCAGGCCCACCAGGTATTCGAGGATCCGGGTGGCCTTGCCGACGCCCAGCACGAGGAGCCCGGTGGCGAAGGGATCCAGGGTGCCCGCGTGCCCGATCCGGCGCGTCGCGAGCGCGCCGCGGGCCACCGCAACCACATCGTGGGACGTCCACCCCGCGGGCTTGTCGACCAGCAGCACGCCGGGTCCCGGTGCCGAGTCCGTCAAGAGTCGCCGCGGGGCGCTGGGGGGGTGCCGGGGCGGGGATGCGCGGGGGTGCCGGGGCCGGGATGCGCGGGGCTGCCGGGTGGATCCGGGGGTGCGCCGGGTGGATGCGGGGGGGCCCCGGACCCGGACGCCTCCGGGGGCAGGACGGCGTCCAGAATCTCTTCGATTCGCCGGCCGGCCTCGATGGACCAATCGCGGTGGAAGCGAAGCTCGGGCATTCGGCGAATGTGCAGTTCGCGACCCAGCGTCGACCTGAGGAACGGCGCCACGCGCCCGAGCGCGGCCATGGTCTCCGACTGCTGCGCCTCGGACCCGTGCGGCTCCACGTAGACCCGCGCCAGCCAAAGGCCCGCCGTCACCTCGACGCCCGTCACGGAAACCGGTCCCAGCCCCGGGTCCCTCACCGAGTGGCGCAGCTTGAGCGAGATCTCGCGGCGCAGCTGCTCGCCCAGACGAGGACGCGCTTCCCCGGCCATCAGAACCGCTCGGTGGAGCTGTCGACCACCACGGCGCCCCGCGCTCCTGCGATCAACCGGTCCACGGCCATCAGCATCGAATCGGCCTGCGCCGCGTGCGCCGCCACGAACGCGACCGTGATGCGCGCGCGCTGGCGCACATCCTGGAGCCCCGACTCCGCAACGGACACGTTCATTCTTCCCAGCCGGTCCTTCAACGACCGCAGCACCGACCGCTTGTCCTTGAGCGAACGGGCGCCCGGAATGGACAGATCCCAGGTGGACACGGTCACGACCATGGCGGCCACGGAGCCCCGAGCGACCCGATGCGCAGCCTAGTCAGGAGCCGGCAGCCAGTGGCACAACGCCTGCACGCGCCGCTATGAAACGCCCGCCAGGGTGCGCGCCACTTCCTCGACGCTGAAGGTCTCGACAATGTCGCCCGTCTTGAGGTCGTTGAAGTTGGAGATCCCGATTCCGCATTCGAACCCGTCCCTCACTTCCCTGACGTCTTCCTTGAAGCGCCGCAGCGAGGCGACTTCGCCCTCGTAGACGACCACGCCGTCGCGAATCACACGCGCCTGGACCCCGCGCTGGATCTGTCCGTCGACCACGTAGCTGCCTGCGATCGTGCCCACGCCGCGGATCTTGAAGACCATGCGGACTTCGGCCGCGCCCGTGACCTTCTCTCTGCGCTCCGGGGCCAGCAGCCCTTCCAGGGCCGCCCTGACGCTGTCCACCGCCTCGTAGATGATGTCGAAGATCTGGATCTCGATCGCCTCGCGAGCGGCGGCCTGGCGAGCCCCGGAGTCCGGGCGCACCCGGAACCCCATGACCACGGCGCCGGCGGTCAGCGCGAGCATCACGTCGGACTCGTTGATGGCGCCCACGCCGCGGTGGATGATCTCGACCCGCACCTCGGACGTGGAGAGCTGCTCCATCGCGTCGCAAACCGCCTGGACCGACCCGTCCACGTCGCCCTTGACCACCAGCCGCAGCGTATTGACCTCGCCGGCCGCCAGAAGCTGGCTGAAGTCGCCGAGCTTGATGCCGCGCTCGCGGATGCGGAGCTGCTTCTCGCGGTCGAGCCGCTGGCGGGTGGTCGAAACGGTGGCCGCCTGCACGTGATCCATGACCTGGAGCACGTCGCCCGCCTGGGGAACGCCGGTGGTCCCCACGATCTGCACGGGACTGCCCGGGCCGACCTCTTCCACATGGTTGCCGCGTTCGTCGAGCAGCGCCCGCACCCGGCCCGAGTACAGCCCGGCCACGTAGCTGTCGCCCACCCTGAGGGTGCCGTTCTGCACCAGGATCGTGGCCACCGGGCCCTTGCCGACGTCGAGCTCGGCCTCGACGACCACGCCGACGGCGTCCCGGAAGGGGTTCGCGTTCAGCTCCAGCAGCTCGGCCTGCAGCAGGATCTTCTCGAGCAGGTCGTCCATTCCCTGCCCCGTCTTGGCCGAGACTTCGGCGACGAGCGTCTCGCCGCCGTACTCCTCGACCGTCACCTGATGGCGCAGCAGGTCCTGCTTGACCTTGTCCGCGTCCGCCGCGGGCAGGTCGATCTTGTTGATCGCGACGACCATCGGGACGCCCGCGTTGCGCGCGTGGCTCACGGCTTCGACGGTCTGGGGCATGACGGCGTCGTCGGCGGCCACGACGAGGACCACCAGATCGGTCACGTCGGCGCCCCGCGCGCGCATTGCCGTGAACGCGGCGTGCCCGGGCGTGTCGAGGAACGAGATGGCGCGGCCGTCGTCGAGTTCGACGTGGTACGCGCCGATGTGCTGCGTGATCCCGCCGGCTTCGCCCGCGACGACGTTCGCGTTGCGGATCCAGTCGAGCAGCTTGGTCTTGCCGTGGTCGACGTGCCCCATCACCGTCACCACGGGCGGGCGGGCGCGGAGATCGCCCGGGTCGTCCACGACCTCGGCGACCTCGTCGGCCGGCAGGTATTCGGCCTCTCTCTCGGCCTTGAAGCCGAACCCGTCGAGAAGAAGCTCGATCTGGTCGAAGTCCAGTCGCTGGTTGATGGTGACCGGCAGTCCCATGTCCTTGAAGGCGGACCCGATGATCTCGGCGGCGCCGATGTCGATCAGCTCCGCCAGCTCGGCCACGGTCAGGAACTCGTTCACCTGGACCGTCCGCGCCTCGGCGGCGCTCTTCCTGGCCGCCTGCTGCTCGGCGGCCGCCCGCTCCTCCTTGGCCGCCGCGAGCGTGGCCTTGCCCTTGCGCCGCTTCTTGCGACCGCCCTTGATCTCGGCCATCACGCGCTGGATGTTCTGCTTCGCTTCTTCGCGACCGGCGGCGCGGCGGCGCTTGCCCTTCTTCCTGGCCTTCTTGCGGCGGCCGTCGGACGTGTACCCTTCGGCCTGAATCCGGACGGTTCCGCCCGGCCCGGCGCTCGCCGCCGGCGCGGGACGCTGCCCTGTGCGAATGGGCAGGCCCTCTCTGGCAGGCGCCGGAGGCAGGCCGCTCCGGGCGGGCTTGAGCCCCTCCCCGGCGGGCGCCGGCGCCTGGTCCGCGGCGGCCGCTTCGGGCCGGACGTCGGCGGACGAAGGCGCTCCCGGAATCGCCGCATCGGCCGCAGTCGGGGTTTCGGGCGCAGCTCCAGCGGCAGCGTCGGCCCCGGCTGCGGCGGCGGCCCCTGCGGGCTCCGCAGCCTCGGGCGAGGCTTCGGCTTCGTCGGCGGCGGTGGCCGCAGCGCGCGCTTCGGCGTCGTCCGCAGCCGGTTGGCGCGCATCGGGCGTCGCCTCGGCTTCGGCCGCCGCAGCGTCGGCCGCCGGGCCGTCGGCCAGGGACTCGCCAACCGGCGCCGCCGCGTCGGCGAGGTCGGCGGGCGTCCCGGCGACGGCCGGCGCCGCGTCGGGCGCCGTCGCCGCTTCGGCGAGCGCTTCCACGGCGGCGGCGGCCTCGGTCGCCGGAACCTGGGCCTCGGCGTCGACCTCGAGGGTCGCGGCGGCGGCGGCGTCCCCCTCGGCAGCCGCAGCGGTGGCGGCAGGGGCCGTTCTCCTGCGCCTGACACGGCGTCTGCGGCTCTTGGGCCTGCTTCCCTTCACCGCGTCGCGCATCACGTCGGCGGCGTTGCCCCGACCCGCCCGCCGCTCCCGCTCCAGCCGCATGCGCACCCGGGCCACGTCGGCAGCCCTGATCGGCGCGTCCGCATTGCCCACTGCGACGCCCGATTCGCGCAGGAACCTGAGGAGGACATCGGTGCCCACCTTCAGGTCGACGGCCAGCTCCCGCACGCGCATCAGTCAGATCCGCCCTTCGCGCCCACGGGGGCGTCGCCCGAACGGGCCGCTTCGGCGTCGACCACGGTCAGGTCGTCGATCAGCGCCAGCAGCTGGTCCACCGCCTCTTCAGAGATCCCCTCGACGGCCAGGAAGTCGCCCCGGTCGAGATCGATGATGTCCAGAAAGCTCTGGTAGCCGGCCGTGGCCAGCGCCCCCAGGGTTCCCTGGTCCAGCGACAGCTCGTTCAGCGGGAAGTCCGCGGTCTCGTAGGAGTTCTCGTCCTCTTCCACGAACACCGACATGTCCGACCCCCGCTCCATCCACTCCCGCGAGCCGTACAGGTCGATCTGCCAGCCGATGAGCTGCGACGCCAGCCGCACGTTCTGGCCGTTTCTGCCGATGGCGAGCGAGAGCTGGTCCTCGTCGACGATGGCGGTGATGACCTGCCTGGCCGGATCCGAGATGACCTTGGCCACGCGTGCCGGCGCCAGGGCGCGCCGCGCGAAGATCTCGGGGTCGGGGTGCCAGGGGACGATGTCGATGCGCTCGCCGCCCAGCTCGGAAACCACCGCCTGGACGCGCGACCCCTTCAAGCCCACGCACGCGCCCACGGGATCGATGGAGTCGTCGCGGCTGTGGACGGCGATCTTGGTGCGTCCGCCCACCTCGCGGGTCAGCTCCTTGATCTCGACGATGCCCTGGTAGATCTCCGGCACTTCGAGCCGGAAGAGCGCCGCCACGAAGAGGGGGTCGGCGCGGGAAAACACGAGCCTGGGCCCCTTGGGCGTCTCTTCGACCCGCTTCAGCACGGCGCGAATCGACTCGCCCTGGCGGAATCGCTCGCGCGGGTTCTGCTCCTTCCACGGAATGATGGCCTCGGCGTCGCGGGACTGATTGAGCATGAGGACGAGCTTGCCGCGCTCGATCTGCTGAACCTCGCCCGAGAGAAGCTCGCCCACCCGGTCGCTGTACTCCTCGCGGATGCGCTGGCGCTCGCCCTCGCGAACGAGCTGTACGATTCTCTGCTTGGCGGCCATGACCGCGTTGCGCCCGAATTCGGAGAACTCGACGGGTATCTCCATCACGTCGCCGACCTCGTAGGTGGGATCGTCCCACCGGGCCTCCTCGACCGACACCTCGGCCGACGGGTCCTGCACGTCGTCGACCACCCGCTTCAGGACCAGCATCTCGATGTCGCCCGACATGTCGTCGATGGTGATCTCGGTGTCCACATTCAACCCGTGGATCCGCGCCAGGCCTGCATGGATAGCGTCCCGGATCAGCTCGTTCACCTCGTCCGGCTCCAGGCTCTTGGACACCGCGATGTCGCGGAATGCCTTGAGGATCAAACCGGTATCCGTCATTGGATCATCCAATCGTGCACCAGGTGGGCGTCCTTTATCGCGGTGCGGGGAACCTCGACCTCGTCCCCGTCCTTCAGGCGCAGCCGCACCGCCCCGACGCCGTTCGCGTCGGCAGGGAGAAGGCCCAGCAGCTCGCCTTCGAGACGCGCCGACCGGCCGCAGAGCACTTCGCTGCCGGTCACGGCCACGCGCCGACCGCGAAAGCGTTCGTAGTCCCTGTCCCGGCCAAGCGGGCGCTCGATGCCGGGCGACGAGACCTCGAGAACGTAGCGCTCAGGCACGCCGGGCTCGCTGTCCAGCCACGATTCGAGGTGTCGGCTGACTTGGGCGCAGTCGTCGAGCGAGACCTCGCGGTCCAGAGCCCGATGCTCGACGCGAAGGCGAATGACCGGTCGGCGGGCGTTGCCGGCCCACTGCAGCTGAACGAGCTCGAAGCCCAGGCGGGCCAGCCGCTCCTCGAACCCCGTTCGAAGTTCCAACCGGTTTGATTTCACGCCACGCACCCCATGCAAGCGGACAAAAAAGAGCGGGGGACACAATCCCCCACTCCAATATGGGCCGCCCGGCAGGCGGCCCGGCCACCTCCGTTCAGCAACAGCTGAACCCTCAATAATAGCTGAAACGGGGTTCTTTGGTCAATCGCGGCGCTCGATGTCGGCGCCCAGGGAAGCGAGTCGCTCGTCGATGCGCTCGTAGCCCCGCTCGATCTGCCCGGCGTTGCGAATGACGCTGGTTCCCCGGGCCCCCAGGGCCGCGATCAGGATGGCCATCCCGGCGCGAATGTCCGGGCTCTCGACCTGGGCGCCCCGCAGCTCGGAGGGGCCGACCACGACCACGCGGTGCGGGTCGCACAGGACGATGCGGGCCCCCATGGCAACCAGCTTGTCGGTGAAGAACATGCGCGATTCGAACATCTTCTCGTGGATCAGCACGGAGCCGTGCGCCTGGGTGGCCGCCACGACCGCGATCGAGGTGAGGTCGGCCGGGAAGGCGGGCCAGGGGCCGTCGTCGACCTTGGGAAGGTGGCCGAAGGCGTCCATTTGGATGACCGGTTCGCAGCGACCGTCCACGACGAGGTCGCGACCGTCGACCGTGCAGTCGATCCCCAGGCGCCGAAACCCGATGAGCACCGAGTCGAGGTGTTCGACGGGCGCGTCTTCGATCACGAGCTTGCTGCGGGTCGCCGCGGCCAGCCCGATGAACGAGCCCGTCTCGATGTGGTCCGCGCCGATCTCGAATTCGGCGCCGCCGAGCGACGTTGCGCCCTCGATTGCGAGGCTGGACGTGCCGATGCCCTCGATCCGCGCCCCCATGCGGTTGAGAAGGCGGCACAGGTCCTGCACGTGGGGCTCGGCCGCGGCGTTTCTGATCAGCGTCTCGCCGGGGGCGAGGGTGGCGGCCATGATCGCGTTCTCGGTCGCCGTCACCGAGGGCTCGTCGAGGAACATGCTGCCGCCCCGGAGCGACCGCGCGTCGATGTCGAGCCCGGCCGAGGTCTCGACCCTGGCCCCAAGCGCGCGGAAGGCGAGGACGTGGGTGTCCAGGCGGCGGCGGCCGATGACGTCGCCCCCGGGCGGGGGCAGGAACAGCGATCCGAAGCGCGAGAGAAGCGGACCGGCGAGCAGGATCGACGCCCTTATGCGCCGGGCAAGCTCGGGGTCGAGTCGGCCCGGCCTGACGCTGGCCGCGTTGACCTGCACCGTTCCGGGCCCGGTCCAGGCCACCTCGGCGCCCAGCGCCTCCATGATGTCGAGGAGCGTGGCGACGTCGCGAATGCGGGGAACGTTGCCCACCGTGACGGTCTCGGCGGACATCAGCGTGGCGGCGAGCACCGGAAGGGCCGCGTTCTTGTTTCCGGCGGGCCGAATGCTGCCGGAAAGCTCCTGGCCGCCCGACACGACGAAGGAAGGCATGCCCCAAGATAGCGCTGGATCGCGTCGGACAGAATCCCCATATTCGAACGATTCAACCCCGAATTAGGTGATGAAGGCATGACGCCCTCCGACATTCTTCCGTCCATCCAGGACACGACGGTCGTGGCATTCGCCCCAGAGGGCCTGTCCGCCTTTGCGGCCTGGGTCCTGGGCGGCGCCCTGCTGGGCT
Source organism: Longimicrobiales bacterium (assembly GCA_965221535.1). GTDB lineage: Bacteria > Gemmatimonadota > Gemmatimonadetes > Longimicrobiales > Gaopeijiaceae > Bin94. The sequence continues at coordinate 2,236,531 of OZ244894.1, forward strand.
TCGTCGCGCTGGTGGCCGCGGTGCTTCTGGTGCTGGTCGAGCTGAAGAGGCTGTCCGCGGCCTGGACGGACTTTCTCGCCACCACCAGCTCGCGCTCGGAGTCGCTGGTGGCGTCGGCTGCCAGCGCTGCCAGGAACATCGACCACATCACCGGGACCGTGAGGGGCGAGGTGGATCGGCTGCAGGCTTCGGTCGGGGGCATGGCGGGGGGGCTGGAGGAGGCGTCGGCGAAGCTGCAGCGCCGCCTGAAGGACCTGCTCGCGCTCGTCGATCTGGCGCAGTCCGAGGCCGAGGAGGCCGTGCTGGACGCCGCCGCCCGGGTCCGCGCGCTGCGCGCCGGCGCAGGGGGGGCGCTGCTGGGGCAGCTGCGCCGCACGCTGGTCGGGGGCGGGGGGGCGGAGGGCGGAGGAACTGGGGGGGGAGGAGCTCGCGACGAGGACAGAGGCGACGGTGACGGGGGCCCGGCTGGCGATGGGGCCGGGGCGGCGGGGGCCGAAGCCGACGGGCAAGGCCGGGCCGGGACCGCGGAGGCACCGGAGGCTGGGCAGGGCGAAGAGCCCGGGGCCGAGCTCGAGGCCGAGCCCGGGGCTGAGGCCTAGTCCCCCTAGAAGTAGTCCTTCTCCAGCGCAGCGTACCGCACGACGAGCTTCTTCCGCCCGGCGTCGGCGAAGTCGACGGTGACCTTCATGTCCGGGCCGAAGCCCGAGAGCTCCACGATCACGCCCGAACCGAAGGTCTGGTGGACCACGCGTTCGCCCTTGGCGTAGCTCGGGCGATCCTGATTGAAGCCGTCGTCTGTGGCCGGCCCTCCGGCCCAGGCGGCCGACGCCCCTGCGGCCGATGCCCCGGTGGCCGACGCCCTGCCCCGCCCCGCCCGGGGACCGACGGTCCAGTCCGACGCCCGCAGCCGCTCGGTCCGAACGTCCTCCACGTCCTCGAGCACGTCCATGAAGCTTGAACCGCGCGACCGCAGCACTTCGCCGGCCCTTCGCCTCGCCCGGGCGTGAATCAGGTACAGCTTCTCGCAGGCACGCGTCATCCCCACGTAGAAGAGCCGGCGCTCCTCTTCGAGCAGACCTTCGTCGTCGTATGCCCGGGAGAGCGGGAAGAGCCCCTCGTCCAGTCCGGCGATGAACACGACCGGGAACTCGAGTCCCTTGGCGCTGTGCACGGTCATGAGCGTGACCGCGTCGGCGCCCGGGTCGTGCTTGTCGATGTCGGCGACCAGGGCCACGTGCTGCAGAAAGAGACCCAGGTCGGTGAACGTGTCCCGGTCGCCCTCGTCCAGCTCCAGCAGCTCCTCTGCCACGAACTGCCGGGCGGCAGCCACCAGCTCCTGGACGTTCTCGGCCCGGTCGTCGCCTTCGGGACCCTCTTCCCTCAGGAGCCGGAGCAGGTCCAGCTCCTCGATCAGGTCCTGGAGCAGCTGCCCGACCGAATGGCCCGCGGCCCGCAGCGAGTAGCGGCGGATCAGGTCGGCCAGCGCCGACAGCCCCCTGCGCGGCGCCTTGCCCAGGTCGGGCACCTCGGCGGCGCGCTCCGCGGCCTCGAGCGGGCCGACCCCGGCTTCCCGGGCGAACGCGGACAGCCGGGCGAGCGAAACGGCGCCCACACCCCGCCTGGGGTAGTTGACCACGCGGTCGAAGGCGTCGGCGTCGCGCGGGTTGGCAATGAGGCGCAGGTAGGACAGCACGTCCTGAATCTCCCGGCGCTCGTAGAACCTTGCCCCGCCGACGATCTGATACGGGACGCCCCTGCGCCAGAAGCGGTCCTCCATCGCCCTGGCCTGGGCGTTGGTGCGGTAGAGCACCGCGAAGTCCCGGTGGTCCAGGCTCGGCTGCGAAAGCATCTTGCGCTCGATCTCCTCGACGACCCAGCGGGCCTCGTCGGTCTCGTCGACGGCTTCGACCCGGGTGACGGGAAGGCCGCCCACGCGATCCGTCCGCATGGTCTTCTCCTTGCGGTGCCGGTTCTGCCGAATCACTGCGTTCGCGGCGGCCAGGATGACGGGCGTCGAGCGGTAGTTCTGTTCGAGCCGCACCACGCGGGCTCCGGGAAAGCTGCGCTCGAAGTCGAGAATGTTGTGGATGTCGGCGCCTCTCCATCCGTAGATGCTCTGATCGTCGTCGCCCACCACCATCAGGTTTCGATGGCCCGACGCGAGTAGCTCCAGGAATTTGAACTGGGCGTGGTTGGTGTCCTGGTACTCGTCGACCAGGATGAAGGAAAAGCGCTCCCGGTAGCGCTCGAGAAGCTGGCGGTTGCCGGCGAGCAGTCGCACCGGCAGAAACAGGAGGTCGTCGAAGTCCATCGCGTCCTGCTCGCGCAGGGACTGCTGGTAGACCGGGTAGACTCGGGCCGCCCGCTTGAGCAGGGGATCGAAGCCGTCGGCGTGGGCGCGCTCGAACGCCTCGGGACCCACCAGCTGGTTCTTGGCCGACGAGATCGCGCTGCGAAGGGCCTTCGGCGGCCAGCGCTTGATGTCCACGCGGGCGTCCTGCTGGGCCTTCTTCACCTCTCTCAGCGCCTGCTCCGCGTCGCGTATGGCAAATCCGCGAGTCCACCCGACTTCGGGCGCATGCCGCCTGAGCAGACGGGCGCCGATCGCATGGAATGTGCCGATCCAGGCTCCGGCGGGTCGATGTCCCAGCATTGCGGCAATGCGCTCGCGCATCTCGCCCGCCGCCTTGTTGGTGAAGGTGACCGCCATGATCCGGTCGGCCGGCACGCCGTGCTCCATGACGAGGTGGCACACGCGGGTGGTGAGCACGCGGGTCTTGCCCGAGCCGGCCCCTGCCAGCACGAGGCCGGGACCCTCGAAGTGCTCGACCGCCTCGCGCTGCTCCGGATTCAGAGAGTCCAGCAGGGTCTTCACGATGCGACCGCCTGGGGCAGGCGCGCCTGGAAGGTTACGCCCCGGTCCCCTCGGTCCAGGAACTCCACCCGCCCGCCGTGAACGCCCTCCACGATCCTGCGCGTCAGCGTGAGCCCAACGCCCCATCCGCCCGACTTGGTCGTGACTCCGGGATCGAAGAGCCGGTCGCGCAGCTCGAAGGGGACGCCCGGCCCGGTGTCTCGAATCCGCAGGAGAACCCAGCGCCCCTCCGACGGGCGGGCCGAAATCGTGATCGCCCCTCCGGTGCCGGCCATCGCGTCGAGCGCGTTCTTCACCACGTTTTCGAGCGCCCAGGTGAGCAGGACCTCGTGGCCCTTCACGTCGGGAAGATCGTCGGGAACGTCGACGTGCAGCGCGACGCCGGGGCCGAGCCGCGGCAGCCGCACCTCCATGTAGGCGCGCAGCTCGGCCACGACGGCCTTGAGGGAGACGCGCCTGAGCTCGGGGTCCCTGCCGATGAGTTCGAAGCGACGGCTGACGCGCTCCAGCCTCACCAGGTCTTCGCCGATGGCATGGGCGATCTCGGCCTGGGGCATCCTGCCCGGCCGCTGGCCGGGATCGAGGCCAAGCACCTCGACCCAGCCCTGGAGCGAGCTGATCGGGGTGCCGAGCTGGTGCGCCAGTTCACGGGCCATGGCGGTCCAGGCCTGCTCGGCGGCCGTCCTCCTCTGGTAGCGAAAGACGGTGACGGCCAGCAGCAGCGTCAGGAGCAGCCCTGTCGCCCACAGCACCGGCATCCAGCGCAGCCGGGCGGCTTCGGGGGTGATCCCGTAGTGCACGAGCTGGCTGGAGGGGTCGCCCACGGGCGCGTTTCGCGCGTCGAGCTCGCGAGCGTACGCAAGGATGCGCTCCACGTCGTCCGCCGTCGGGGGATCGGCAACGTCGAAGGGCAGGTTGACGGACGTGTAGTAGTCTCCGCCCGGCTCGGACGTCACGACGAAGGGCACGCCGAGTTCCACCAGGAGGCTCTGAAGATTGGTCAGCGCGGCCAGTTCGGCGCCGGGCTCCTGGCTGGTGAGCCCTTGCTGCACCTGCGCGTACACGCGCGAGAAGGTCTCGGCGTCCGCTTCGCGGGAACGAACGATCTCGCCCGTGTAGATCATGAAGCCCACCAGCAGCGCCGAAAAGAGAACGGCCAGCGTGATGGGCCACTTGCGGGAACCGCCCAAACGGCCGGCGCCGCTCCCCCTGCCCTTCCGGCGCCATCCTGCTGGCCGGTCGGCCACGGGCGGCTTCATGCGCGCCCTATGGCGTGATTTCGGTGAAGCCGAGGAATGGCCACAGGACCTCGGGAAGCCCGACCGACCCGTCTTCGCGCTGGCCGCTCTCCAAGAGCGCGACCATCAGGCGAGGCAGCGCCAGACCCGACCCGTTGAGCGTGTGGACGAACTCGGTGCCGGCCCCCTGCTCGCGCCGGAAGCGGATGCGCGCCCTTCTTGCCTGGAAGTCCGTGAAGCTGGAGCAGCTGGACACTTCCAGCCACTGGCCCACTCCCGGCGCCCACACCTCCAAGTCGTATGTAAGAGAGGCCGAAAACCCCAGGTCGCCGGCGGCAAGCACCACCACGCGGTAGTGCAGCCCCAGCATTTCCAGGACTCGCCCGGCCTCGCCCGTCAGCTCTTCGAGCGCCTCGGCGCTGTCTTCGGGCCTCTCGAAGCGCACGAGCTCGACCTTGTCGAACTGGTGGACCCGCAGCATGCCGCGCGTGTCCTTGCCCGCCGCGCCGGCTTCGCGTCGAAAGCACGGCGAGTACGCGACGTACTTGATCGGCAGCGAGTCGCTGCGGAGAATCTGCTCCCGGTGAAGGTTCGTGACCGGCACTTCGGCCGTCGGAATCAGCCACAGGCCGTCGCGCCGGGTGACGTAGGACTCTTCGGCGAACTTCGGCAGCTGGCCCGTTCCGGTCATCGCGTCCTCGTGGACGAGATAGGGCACGCGCAGCTCGGAGTAGCCGTGCTCCTGCGTGTGGAGGCCGATCATCCAGTTGATCAGCCCGCGCTGGAGGGCCGCGCCGCGCCCGCGCAGGACGAAGAAGCCCGAACCGGACACGCGGCTGCCCCCGGCCAGATCCAGGATGTCGAGCGATTCGCCGAGCTCCCAGTGGGGGCGCAGGGGGAACGGCGCCTCGGTCGGGCTTCCCCAGGCGCGAACGATCTGGTTGGCCTCGACTCCGCCCTCGGGAACCCTTGGGTCGGGCAGGTTCGGGAGGTTCGCAATGGCTTCGGAGATCGAGGCGTCGGCCTCGGCCACGGCGGCGTCCAGCTCGGCGATGCTTGCCCGCACCTCGCGCATGACCGCGATCTGCTCGTCCGCGTCCCCGCCCCGCCGCTTCGCCTCGCCGATTTCCTTGGAAACGCGGTTGCGCAGCTGCTTGAGCTCGTTGCCCTTCGCGAGGGCCTCGCGCCGCGAGGCGTCCTGCCGCCGCACCGCGTCGACCAGCTCGGCGGCGTCGTTCAAGCCCCGCTTCGCGAGCGTCGCTGCCAACCCCTCGGGGTCGTGGCGAAATGCCTTGATGTCGAGCATCTGGCGTCAGCGGGCCGCGCCGGCGCGCCTCAGTCCGGCGGAACGAGGTCGCGGTTGTTGCATGCCTGGCTCACGTCGAACTGGAAGTGGATCGACCCGGACGCGAAGTCCGTGGCCAGCGGCTCGATCTTGCCGTAGTAGTTGCAGAGCGTGCCGAAGAATCCGGGATGACGGCGCGTGCGAATCACGTAGATGCTGCCGGGCCGGATCGGAATGGCGGCGTCGGCCACGTACCGCGTCGTGTCCTCGGGGGCCTCGACCGCCGATTCGAAGGTCTCGCCCTCTAGGACTGCCACGGCGGCTTCGGAAGGGATGCCGAGCGCTCCCGGGGGGAGCCAGACGAACGCCCCGTCGCGGACGTCGACCGCTAGATCCCAGTCGTCGCCGGTCGTCGGCGCCTCGATCCGAACCGCCCTGCGCGGGAAGAAATCGTAGCCGGAAACCAGATTGGGCTCGGGTCGGGAGAGCGCATAAAGCCTTACCGTGTCTGTATTTGCCGCCCATCGAATGGCGAACGGATCGTCGTCGCAGGCAGCCATGGCGAGGAAGGACAACGCCGTGCCGAGGAACACGGCGCCAAACAGCCGTCCGTCGGATGGGACGATCCCGGCGGACCGGGGTCCGGTCGAAGAACCACGCGCGCTCATGGGCGAAAGCTACTCGGATCCGCGTCCGCGAGTCAACCTTGGAAACCGCTTGTTCTTCTTGACTTTGGCTCGCGGATCCGAGTAGCTTCGCGCGAAGCAGCCGCCGTGCCCGATTTCGGGCTGTGGCGCCCGATTCGGGCGATCTCATGACCGGTTCCTCGGGAGATCTCATGGCCGGGTCCTCGGGACCGTCCTTGTGGGCCACCATCCTCGCTGGAGGCGCTGGGCACCGCTTCTGGCCGCTCAGCACCCCGTCCCGCCCCAAGCAGCTGCTTCCTCTGGGCGGCTCGAAGCCGATGGTCGTCGAGACGCTGGAGCGAGCGCGCAGCCTGGTCCCCGCGCACCGCGTGCGCGTCCTGGCTGGAGGCGAGCTCGCGGCGTCCGTCCAGGCGCTTACCGGCCTCCCGGACGACGCGTTCATGGTGGAGCCGCGAGCGCGGGGCACCGGGCCGGCGCTGGTGCGGGCGGCGTGGGAGACGGCCGCGGCGGACCCGGACGCGGTCATGATCTCGCTCCACAGCGACCATGTGGTCCACCCCGCCGACAAGTTTCGGCAGGTGCTGAAGGTCGCGGTGGAAATCGCGCATCGCGAACGGCTTCTCATGACCGTGGCGATTCCGCCGGACAGGCCCGAGACGGGGTTTGGCTACATCAAGCCGGGCCGCGCGCTGCACGCGGAAGACCCACTTCGGGCCTACCGCGTCGACGCCTTTGTGGAGAAGCCCGACCGGGACGCGGCCAAGGCCTGTGTGGCGGCGGGCCACCGGTGGAATTCGGGGATCTTCGTGTGGTCCGCGCGGGTGTTTCTCGACGAGGTCCGCGAGCACGCTCCCGAGATCGCCCGGGCTCTCCCAAGTCTCGAGCGCGGCGACGCCGAGGGCTTCTTCGACCAGGCAGCCGCAACAAGCGTGGACGAGGCGGTGCTGCAGCGAAGCGCACGGGTCGGTTCCGTGGACGCGACCTTCGAGTGGGACGACATGGGGAGCTGGGAGGCGCTTGCCAGGCACCGCGAGTCCGACGCCAAGGGGAATGTGCCGGACGGGGACGTCCATCTGGTCGAGGCCCGGAACAATCTGGCCGTGGCGGACGCGGGCCGCCTCGTGCTGCTCGGCGTCGACGATCTGCTTGTGGTTCGCACGGGGAGCACGACCCTCGTGATGCCCAGGGAAGAGGCGCCGCAGCTCAAGCGCTACCTGGAAGAGCTGCCGCGGAGCGTCGTGCTGGACGATCCGCCCCGTCGCACCTGGGCTCCGGGTTCGGATTCTTGAGCCCCGGGCGCCTGCGCCTGTTCCTGTACGACGACCGCGTCGCGCGGAGCTGGCAGCCCTTCAGCCTGACCCGCCCGGCCGGCGAGATGCTGTTCGGAACCGAGACGCTGAGGGCACGGATCGAACGCGTAATGGGCGTCGCGTGCAGCGGCCACCTGGCGGGCGACGATCTGCTCGGATTCGAAGAGCCGGACGCGCCCCGCTGCACCACCCTGGAGATGTCTTCGGACGGGCCGGGCGAGCGCCTGTACCTGAACAGCCGATTCGTGCCCGACGAGGGCGTGGGCGTCGCCGCGCCCACGGTTAGGGACGGGGCCGCGCTGCTCACCGCGCAGTCGACGGTGGTGGGGGCGCTCGTGCCCGAGGGCGTCCGGGCGCCGGCGGAGCTGCTGGCGGGAGAAGGGCTTCCCGCGTGGCCGGAGGCGCCCCTGGCGGGAGAGGTGCTGCACACGATTTGGGGGCTGATGGCGTCCAGCGGCGACAGGATCCGCAGCGACGGAGCGCGCTTCGAGGAAACCCGGGTCCCGGCGGGAGTCCACGTGATCGGGTCCGGTCCGGTTTCGCTTGCCCAGGACGCGCTGGTCGAGCCCGGCGTGGTCCTGGACGTGTCCGCGGGGCCGGTCATCGTGTCCGCGGGGGCCCGCGTGCACGGTCCGGCGCGCATCGTGGGGCCGACCTATGTGGGTCCTGGCTCGGTGCTGCTCGGCGGCGTGGTGGCGGGCGCGGCCATCGGACCGCAGTGCCGGGTGCGGGGCGAAGTCGATGCGAGCGTGATCCTTGGATTTGCGAACAAGGCGCACGACGGCTATCTGGGTCGCTCGATCGTGGGGCGCTGGGTGAACCTGGGCGCGATGACCAGCAACTCGGACCTCAAGAACACCTACGGCGTCGTGCGGCTGCGCACCGGAGGCCGCGACGTCGACACGGGCCTGCTGAAGGTCGGGTGCTTTCTCGGGGACCATGTGCGCACCGGGATCGGCACGCTCCTGAACAGCGGCACCGTCGTCGGCGCGGGATCGAGCCTGTTCGGCGGAGGCATGCCCGCGCGCGACGTGCCGCCGTTCTCGTGGTGCGGCGCAGGGGGGCTCGACGAGACCCGGATCGACGGGTTTCTGGAGACGGCCAGCAGGGTCATGGCCCGGCGGGGGGTGTCGATGACCGACGGCGTCCGGCGCCTGTACCGCCGCGCGTTCAGCGCCACCGCGCCCCTGCGAAGCGCCGCGCGGCCTTCCTGAGCCGATGCGCTTTTCGGTGCTGGCGAGCGGCAGCCGTGGCAACTCGACCCTGGTCTGCACGGACTCCACCCGGATCCTGGTCGACGCCGGAATCAGCGGCCGCGAGCTGCGCAAGCGGCTGAATCTGCTCGGGGTGGCGCCGGAAACCATCTCGGCGATCCTTGTCACCCACGAGCACGGCGACCACACGCGCGGCGCCGGCGTCTTCGCACGGGCGCACGGCACCCCGCTGCACATGACCGCGGGAACCAGGGACGCCTGCCGCAAGCTGCTCCGCGGCAACGAGATCGTGCGGATCTATCGGCCCGGCCACCGGTTGGATCTCGGCGACCTTCGAATCGAGCCGTTCATTACCGTGCACGATGCGGCCGACCCGGTCGCGGTCGCGGTGTCCGACCCGGCGAACGGGCTGCGCCTGGGCATCGCGACCGACCTGGGCAGGCCCACCACCCAGGTCAGGCACGCGCTTCGGGGCTGCAACGCCCTGGTGATCGAGTCGAACCACGACGAGGCGATGCTGTGGAACACCGACTATCCGCCATCGGTCAAGGCCAGAATCGCCTCCAGCCACGGCCACCTCTCGAACCGCGCGGCGGCCGACTTCGCGAGCGAACTGGCGAGCTCCCGCCTGTCGGTCGTGGTGCTGGCCCACCTGTCGGAGGAATCGAACACGCCGGCGCTGGCAAGGTCCGCGATGTCGCGGGCGCTCGGCCGGCGGGGGTTCGAGGGCGAGGTGGTGGTGGCCCGGAGCGAGAAGCCTACGCGGCTCTTCGACCTGGTGGAACTGCGGAAGCGCACGGCGCCGGCCCAGCTGTCCCTGTTCTGAGGCCGAGCTCCCCCGGGGCCAGCCTCGGCGCCGCACTCCGCGGCCGTCGCACTCCAGGGGCGCATCGCATTCCAGGCGGCGGCGCGACTCGCCCCGGGCGCTACAGTCCCAGAAAGCGCAGCAGATCGTTGCCGAGGGCCCACACCATGATCGCCAGGATGACCCACATGCCGATCTTGCTCCACCGAATCCGCTGCTCGACGGACAGCTTCTCGCCCCTGACGAGCTCAAGCCCCAGAAACACCATGTGTCCCCCGTCCAGAACGGGTATGGGAAGCATGTTCAGGATTGCCAGGTTCACGCTGAAGAGGGCCATGAAGCGCAGGAACGGGGCGATTCCCTGAGACGCGGCTTCGCCGGACACGACGGCGATCGTCCCGACCGAGCCCACTTCGCGTGGAGACACGTTGCCCGTGAAGAGATCGCGCAGGAACGTCAGGATCGCCCGGGTGATCCCCACGGTGTCGTTCCAGCCTGCCGCAACGGCCTCCGCCGGGGGCAGCGGCACGGTTACCTCGGGGAGCGACTGCACGACGCCCAGCCTTCCCCGCTCGCCGTCTCCGTCGCTGACCGACGCCAGCTCGACCGCGCGCACCAGCGGCGTCTCGTCTCGCAGCAGCCCGATCTCCACCCGCTCGCCGGGCCGCGCGGAGACCTCGCCCACCATCTCCGCCCAGTTCGCAACGGGCACGCCCGCCACGTGCGTCACCCTGTCCCCGGCCTGAATGGACGCGTCGTCCGCGGGAGTTCCCGCCTCGACGCGACCCACGACCGGATCGACCCAGAACTGGAGCGCGCCCGCCAGCGCGACCCGCGCGGGCAGGTCCTCGGGCGCCTCGATGTCGAAGCGCGCGGACGGAGCGGCGGTCTCGACCGTCAGCGGGCCCGGAGGCGCGTCGACGAAGCCGCGCCGCACATCGCCCCACAGCTCGGGCGCGACCGACCCGATGCGCACGATCTCGGCCCCCGGCGCCACGCCCGCGAGCGCCTCGGTTCCGGCCGGGAGCGACGTCTCGTCCACCGCCATGACGCGGGTCGTGGCGATGTCCCGGTAGCCCCAGAAGGCGGCCACCGAGGTGTAGAGGACCAGCGCGAAGAGCATGTTCATGGCGACGCCCGCCGAGATCACGAAGGCGCGGGCCCAGATGGGACGGCCGTCGAAGTCTCCCTGCCGGGGCCTGCGCGGTCCGTCGGAAGGGCCGCCTTCGAGGTGCTCCATCACTTCGTCCTCCATCCCCTGCATCTTCACATATCCACCCAGGGGAATGGCAGACAGGACGTACTCCGTATCGCCGCGCTCAAAACCCCAAATCCGGGGCCCCAGCCCTATCGAGAAGCGCTCCACGCCGACGCCCACGGCCTTGGCGGCCCAGAAGTGGCCCAGCTCGTGAACGAAGATGAGAACGCCGAGCAGCACGATCGTGGCCAATATGGTCATCTATCCGTTCCTTCCATCCGTTCTTGCGATCCACCCGCTCCTGCGGTCACTGTCCGACGGTCGACGGCGACTTCGGCCTCGGCCAGCCGCCTGGCTGCGCGGTCCACCTCCACGACCTCCTCCAGGGAGCCTGCGGTTCGTCCTTCGAAGCTGCCAAGCACCCTTGCGACCACGTCCGCCATGCCGGTGAAGCTAACCCTTCCGTCGAGAAACGCGGTCACTGCGGCTTCGTTGGCGGCATTGAACGCGGCCGGCAAGGCGCCGCCCGCCCGGCCTGCGCCGACGCCGAGCGCGAAGAGCGGGAAGCGCTCCTGGTCGAGGGGCTCGAAGGCGAGGGGAGAGCACCGCACCGGGTCGAAGGTGCAGAGCGTCTCGTCGGGGGGGCGGCGCGGCCATGTCAGTGCGTGGAGGATGGGAAGCTCCATCGACGGCTCGCCCATCTGGGCCAGGACCGAGCCGTCGACCAGCTCGACGAACGAGTGAACGATCGAGGTGGGGTGAACGACGACGTCGATGCGGTCGTAGGGAAGCCCGTAGAGGAAGTGCGCCTCGATCACCTCGAGCGCCTTGTTGGCGAGGGTGGCGGAGTCGATCGAGATCTTGGAGCCCATGTTCCAGGTGGGGTGGCGCAGCGCCATTTCGGGGGTGACCCGTTCCAGCTCGGCCCTGTCGGCGTTTCGGAACGGACCGCCGCTGGCCGTCAGGATGATGCGCCGCACCTCGCGCCGGCGCGCGCCGCCGATGCACTGGAGAATGGCCGAATGCTCGCTGTCGACGGGGACCAGCTCGCCGCCGCCGCGCCGGCCCGCGTCGAGGACCAGCTCGCCCGCCGCAACCAGCGATTCCTTGTTCGCCAAGGCGCAGCGCTTCCCCGCCTCGAGGGTGGCGATCGTCGCCCGGAGGCCCGCGGCGCCCACGACCGCGTTGAGCACGACGTCGGCCTGCGGCAGTCCGGCGAGCTCCGTCACTGCGCCGGGCCCCGCCCGCCAGCCCGCGTCGGCAAGGTCGGGCCTGCCCTTGAGCGCGGCCGCGTCTGCCAGCGCCACCCCTGCCGGCGCGAACTCGCGCACAAGCGCCTCGAGCGCGGCCACCGACCGGCGAGCCGACAGGCCGACGATCCTGAAGCGGTCCGGGTGGCGCCGCACGACGTTGATGGCGGACCGCCCCACCGACCCGGTCGCGCCCAGCACCACGACGCGCTTCACGGGACGCGCTTCACGGCTGGGCCCCGTGCACCACAATGAGCGCATAGGCTAGCGGCAACGCGAAGAACAGGGCGTCGAAGCGGTCGAGCATTCCGCCGTGCCCGGGCAGGATGCCGCCCGAGTCCTTGACCCCGGCCTCGCGCTTCAGGCGGGACTCGGCGAGATCGCCTAGCTGCCCTGCAATGCCCAGGAGAAGTCCGATCATGGCCCCGGCGGGCGCGGAGACGGGGAAGTTGGGGTGGTCGTCGAGCGCGAACCCGAGCGCGAAGCCCATCGCCACCGATCCCAGCAGCCCCGCCACGCCGCCTTCCACGGTCTTGCCGGGGCTAACGCGCGGGGCGAGCCGCCGCCGGCCGAGCTTCCTGCCCGCGAAGTAGGCGCACGTGTCCCCCAACCAGATGACCAGCAGGGGCAGCAGGAGAAGAAGGAAGCCCTCGACCGGCTGCGCCGGAAATGCGCCTCTTGCCTCGGGCAGACTGCGGACAAGGATGGCGAAGGAGAGGGTTCCGCCCGTGTACAGCGCCCCGGCCACGGTGGCGGCGACCGTCGGAAGCACGCGTCGGACACGCATGTCGAAGACGGCGGCGGCCAGGCTCGCGAGACCGAGCAGAAGCAGCACCATGAACGCATGGCCGGCCCACCTGCGAAGGTCGGGCTCGACAGCGGCCAGCACGACCAGGAGCGCGGACGCGAGCATGCCGAGCCAGCGAAGGGGGCGGCGCGCCGGATCGGGCTCGGCGGCGGCCGGCTCGGCGGCGGTCGGCTCGGCGGCGTCGGGCTCGGCGGCGACCGGCTCGGCGAGGTTGAAGAACTCCCGGGCCGCGACGGCGGCCACGAAGGACAGCACGGCCGCGAGCGCCCAGCCGCCGATGTAGACCGCGACCAGAGCGAGCGGAATCCCGACGGCGGCCACCAGGATGCGGGCGCGGAGCTCGGGCGAAATCACGGGTGCCGTGCCAGAGTGCGATGCTGCGCGAGCGTGCGGCGCCGTGCCGGCGCGAGGTGCTGCGCCGACGTGCGGCAGGCTTTCGGCCGATGCGCCGCCGACGCGCTCATCCCGTCTTGACCCGGCCGAAGCGCCGTTCGCGCCGCTGAAAGTCGAGGATGGCGGCGAAGAGATCTTCGCGGGTGAAGTCGGGCCAGTGCACGGCTGTGAAGTGCAGCTCCGAGTAGGCCAGCTGCCAGAGCATGAAGTTGCTCAGGCGAAACTCGCCCGAGGTGCGGATGAGCAGATCCGGGTCGGGGAGGTCGCCGGTGTAGAGCGCCCTGGCCACGGCGCCCGTGTCGATGCGCTCCGGATCGAGGAGGCCGTCCCTGGCACGCACCGCCAGAGCGCGGGCCGCGCGAGCCATCTCTTCGCGGGCGCCGTAGGAAATGAGCAGGTTGAGCACCAGGCTGCTCCCGCCGCGCGTGGCCTCCATGATGCGATCCACCGCCGAGCGCGAGGCTCCGTCCAGGCGATCGAGTTCACCCAGGACCCTGACCTCGACGCCCTCGCGCACCAAGGCGTCGCGCTCGCGGTCGGCGAAGGTTTGGAGCACGCCCATGAGCGCTTCGATTTCGTCGCTCGGACGCTTCCAGTTCTCGGTCGAGAATGCGAAGAGCGTCAGGATTCCCACGCCTGCCGCGCAGGCGCCCTCCACCGTGTCCCGGACCGCCTTCATGCCCTCGAGGTGCCCGGCGTGTCGCGGAAGGCCCCGGTGTCGCGCCCAGCGGCCGTTGCCGTCCATGATGATGGCCACATGGCGAGGAACGCCGCCGTTCCCCTTGATCCGGTCAAGTCGGTCCGTCAGATCGCCATCACCTCCTTCTCCTTCTCGGCGAGCGCGGCGTCGATCCTTCCTCCGTAGTCCACCGTCAGCTTCTGAATCTCGGCCATGAGCCGGTGCGCCTCGTCCTCGCTGGTCTCGTTGGCCTTGAGCCGCCGCTTGACCTCTTCGTTCCCCGCCTGGCGCGCGTGCCGCACCGAAACTCGGCCGTCTTCGGCCATCCTGTTGAGGACGCGCACGTACTGCTTCCTGCGTTCCTCGCTGAGAGGGGGGACCGGCACGCGAACGAGGGTGCCGTCGTTGGACGGGTTGAGCCCGAGGTCCGCAGTCAGAATCCCCTTTTCGACCTCGGGCAGCAGGGACGGGTCGAAGGGCTGGACCACAAGGAGCGAGGGATCGGGAGCGGACACGTTGGCAACCTGGTTCAGCGGCATCTGGCCCCCGTACGCGCTCACCCGCACCGAATCGAGGATCGCGGGCGTCGCCTTGCCGGTTCGAACGGTGTCGAATTCTCGGCGCACGGCGTCGAGTGCGTTCTCCATCCTGTCTTTGGTATCGTCGATGACCGGCAAGATGCCCTCCTCTCGGGAATCGCTTTCGAGAATCGTCTTCCTGTGTCTTCCTGTGGGCGGGCCCCCGCTGCGGTGCGCGGAACCCCCCGCTGCGGCGCGCGGAACCCTCGCTACGACACCAGCGTTCCCACCCGCTCGCCGTGAATCGCGCGGCGCACGGCGCCCTGGTCCTCCAGATTGAGCACGATAATGGGAAGATCGTTGTCCCGGCAAAGGGAGACGGCGGCCGCGTCCATGACCCGCAGGTCGCGCGCGACCACCTCGTGGAAGGAAATCGCCGGGATGAACTCGGCGCTCGGGTCGCTCGCGGGATCGGCGGTGAAGACCCCCCGCACCTTGGTCGCCTTGATGACGATGTCGGCGTTGATCTCGATGGCCCGCAGCACGGCTGCGGTGTCGGTCGAGAAGTAGGGGTTGCCGGTTCCGCCGGCGAAGATCACGACCCGGCCCTTCTCGAGGTGCCGCACGGCCCTCCGGCGAATGTGCGGCTCGGCGAGCTGCGGCATGCGGATCGCGGTCATCACCCGCGTGTCCACGCCCTTCTTCTCGAGCAGGTCCTGGACCGCCAGCGCGTTCATGATCGTGGCCAGCATGCCCATGTAGTCGGCCGACACCCGGTCCATGCCTCCCTGGCTGGCGATGGCCCCCCGGACGATGTTGCCTCCGCCGATCACCAGCCCCAGGGCCACGCCCAGCTGGTGAATGCTGCGTATTTCGTTGGTGAGCCCGTCCACAACCTTGGGGTCGATTCCGAATCCCCTGTCTCCGGCAAGCGCCTCGCCCGAGAGCTTCAGAAGGACGCGACCGTACCCGGCGCTCCTCTGTCCGCTCACGCTTCCGAGCGTCACCCACCCACCTGGAACCTGGAGAACCGGGCCACCCGGATCTTTTCGCCGGTGCGGGCCGAGACCTCGGTGATCAGCTCCCCCACCGTCCGGTCGGGATCCTTGACGTAGGCCTGCTCCAGCAGGACCCGCTCCCGGAAGAACTTCGCGAGCTTGCCCTCGACGATCCTGTCGCGGATGTGCTCCGGCTTGCCCTCGCGCGCCACCTGTTCGGCGAAGATGGCCCGCTCGCGGTCGACCAGGGTGGCATCGACGTCGTCGGTCTCCACCGCCAGGGGATCGGCCGCGGCCACGTGCATGGCGACGTCTCTGGCCAGCGCCCTGAAGTCGTCGGTGTTGGCCACGAAATCGGTCTCGCAGTTCAGCTCGACCATGACGCCAATGCGTCCGCCGTGGTGGATGTAGCTCGCCACCGTGCCCTCGTTGGCCGACCGGGCGGCCCTCTTCGCCGCCTTGGCCTCGCCCTTGCTGCGAAGGAGATCGACCGCCGCGTCGGTGTCGCCGCCGGTCTCCTGAAGCGCCCTCTTGCAGTCCATCATGCCCGCGCCGGTCAATTCGCGGAGTTCCTTCACCTGCTTCGCACTGATCTTCATCGTGAACCGCTCTTGCAACGTGGATTCATGGCTGCCCCCTTCCCGGCGCGAATCCGCGCGGAGGGGCACTCTTCGGCCCGAGGCGTCTCGCGGGTCCCGCCGGCGACGGCCGCCTTCCGGGCCCTCGGAGCGTCGTCGCCCGAGCCGTCAGTCGGACTGCGGCGGCGAGTCGGACTTCCTGACCTGGGCGATCGCCTCCGGCCGGGGACGCCTGCGGCGGGGACGGGGACGCGATTCGCGTGTGTCCGCCGATTTCTCGCCGGTTTCGGTGGAGTAGGTGGTCACCTCCATCTCGGCCTGTCGGCGCCGTTGATCATCCGGGACTTCGCGGCTAGCGATCGCAATGCAATCGGCCATCTGCGACGCGATGAGGCTGACCGAACGGATGGCGTCGTCGTTGCCGGGAATCGGATAGTCGATCAGGGAGGGGTCCACGTTGGTGTCGGCGATGGCAATCACGGGAATCCCGAGCCTGTGGGCCTCGCGGACCCCGATGATCTCCCGCCGCGCGTCCACCACAAAGATCGCCCCGGGCAGCCGGGTCATGTCCCGCACGCCGTTGAAGTACTTCTCCAGCTTCGCCCGCTCGCGCTCGAGGAGCAGCCGCTCCTTCTTGGTGTAGAACTCGAAGGCGTTCTCCTCCTGCCCGCGCTCGAGCTCCTTGAGCCGCCGGATCTGGCGGCGGATCGTCTGGAAGTTGGTGAGCATGCCTCCCAGCCAGCGCTCGGTTACGAAGTGGGCGCCGCACCGCGTCGCCTCTTCTTCGATGATGCCCTTGAGCTGCCGCTTGGTGGAGAGGAACAGAACGTTCTCGCCCTTGAGAACGGTCCGGCGCACCGCCTCGCGGGCGCGCTCCAGCCGATCCAGCGTCTTGCGCAGGTCGATGATGTGGATCCCGTTGCGCTCGCCGAATATGAACGGACGCATCTTTGGGTTCCAGCGCCTGGTCTGGTGCCCGAAGTGGACGCCGGCGTCGAGCAGCTCCTGCAGTCCGACCGGATTCAACGCCTGATCCTGGTTCAACGCTTGATTCATGGAGTGGGTTCTATCTCTTGCTGAACTGGAAGCGCTTCCGCGCCTTGGGGCGGCCGGGCTTCTTGCGCTCGACCTTGCGGGCGTCCCGCGTGAGCATGCCGCTCTGCCTGAGCGGCGCCTGGACATCGTGGTCGTGCGCGACGAGCGCCCTGGCGAGTCCCAGCCTGATCGCGTCGGCCTGGCCGGTCAGGCCCCCGCCCGCAACGCGCACCGTGACGTCGAAGACGCCCTCGGATTCGGCGACGCGCAGCGGGTCCTCGACCCGAACGCGGTGCGCGGGCCGGGGGAAGTAGTCGTCCAGGCCCCGACCGTTGATCGACCAGCGGCCGGCGCCGGGCCTGAGGACAACGCGGGCGACGCTGGTCTTGCGTCTTCCAACCGTCTGAATGAGCTCTTGACCGGCCATGCAGTCCTCTCGCTGGTCAGATTTCCAGAGTCCGGGGACTCTGGCCCTGGTGTGGATGGGCGGCGTCGGGATAGACCCGAAGCTTGTCACGCATCTTCCGCCCCAGCTTGTTCTTGGGGAGCATCCCGCGCACCGCCAGCTCGATCACGCGCTCGGGAAAGCGCTCGAGCATGGTTCTGAACGGAATGTGCTTGTCGCCCCCCATGTAGCCGGAATGGCGGAAATAGGTCTTCTGCTCGGCCTTTCGACCGGTCAGCCGGACCTTGGACGAATTGATCACGATCACGTGATCGCCCGTGTCGAGGTGCGGGGTGTAGATCGGCTTGTGCTTGCCCCGCAGAACGCGGGCGACCTCCGAGGCCAGCCTGCCCAACGGCTTCCCCTCGGCGTCCACGACCCACCACGCGCGGTCGATTTCGGTTGTCTTCGGTGTGATCGTCCTGGTCACTCGATTCCCCTCGGCGAAACGAAGCCGCCCCCGGGCAGCCACTGGACACGGGGTGCGGCTTCGGAATGTCCACAGCATTGAATCATATCTGGCTTGCGCGAGGGTGTCAACGGAGTTGGCGAGCCAGAGCCTCGGAGCCCGCTCGTGCGATGCGCAAGCGGTCGACAGGCCCTGCCCAGGGTCCAGCGCGGCGTGCGCTAGTCGGCAAAGGTCTCCAGGACTCGCGACCTGGAGGCGTGCCGCAGCCGGGTCAGCGCCTTCTCCTTGATCTGGCGCACCCGTTCGCGCGTTATGCCCATCTCCGCCCCGATCTCCTCGAGCGACCGGGGTGTGGCGCGCCCCAGGCCGAAGTACAGCCGCAGCACATGCGACTCTCTCTCTTCGAGCGTCTCCAGCGCCGCATCCAGGCAGTCGCCGAGCGCCTTCTCGAAAGCCTCTTCGTCGGGACCAGGCGAGACCGAGTCCGGGAGACAGTCCAGCAGGCTGCTCTCTTCGCCGGGAAACAGCGGTGCATCCAGGGACAGGTGCGCGCTGGCGGCGGCGAAGAGCTCCTCCACCTCCTCGACGCGCAGGTTCAGAACGCGTGCGATCTCCTTCGTCGTCGGCTCCCGGCCCAGCTCCTGCGCCAGCTCCGACCTGCGGCGGGCGACGCGACGCACCTCGCCGGCGCGGTTGACGGGGACCCGAACGATGCGGCTCTGCTCGGCCAGAGCCTGGAGAATCGCCTGCCGGATCCACCACGCGGCGTACGTGACGAAGCGGGTGCCCTTCCTCTCGTCGAATCGCTGGGCGGCCCGGATGAGGCCCACGTTGCCCTCGTTGATCAGGTCGGGAAGCGGGACTCCCTGGTTCCGGTACTTCTTGGACATCGAAACCACGAAGCGCAGGTTGGACTTGACGAGCTTGTCGAGCGCCTCGTCGTCGCCGCGGCGGATCCCCTGCGCGAGCCGCACCTCCTCGTCCCTGTCGATCAGGGGATACTGGCTGATTTCCTTGAAGTACTGTTCCAGCGCGCCGTCCACGGCATCTGAAAACGCGGGTGTCGCCATTCGTGTTCGCCTCCATTGCCGGCTGGAGCCCGGAGCGGTTGGGACGCCGACGGCCTGTCGGCGCAGACGCCGCTCAAGTGCTCCGGGCCAGCCCGTGTCTTTCGATCTTCTTGTAGAGGTTGGAGCGCGGCATCCCCATCTGCCGCGCCGCTTCGGAAACGTTCCAGTTGTAGTCCTTGAGCTTCATCGCGATGAAGGCCTTCTCGGCCGCGTCCTTGAACTCGCTCAGAGTCTCGAGCGACATGACGTCGTCCGGAACGTCCGCCTCGGGCCCCGACATGGACGCGAGCCGCATCACGTCCTGGCGCTCGACCCGTTCGCTGGGGCTCAGGAGCATGAGGCGCACGACCACATTCTTCAGCTGGCGCACGTTGCCGGGCCAGTCCAGGCCGGCGAGCGCGTCCAGCGCGTCCTCGGCGAAGCGCTTGTAGGGCACGCCGAAGCTGCCCGGCGCCAGCTTTGCGAAGTGGGCCACCAGCATGGGAATGTCCTCCCTTCTCTCTCTGAGCGGCGGCACCCTAATGCTCACCATGTCGAGGCGGTGCAGCAGGTCCTCGCGAAACTCGCCCGCCTCGATCTGCTGGTGCAGGTCCTTGTTGGTCGCGGTGATCACCCTGACGTCCACCGACACCGGCCGGGTGCCGCCGACCCGCGTGACGTCGCCCTCCTGCAGCGCCCGCAGAACCTTCGCCTGGGCGGTCAGCGACATGTCTCCGATCTCGTCCAGGAACAGCGTGCCGCGGTGGGCCTGCTCGAACTTGCCGACGCGGTCCGTCACCGCGCCGGTGAACGACCCCTTGACATGTCCGAACAGCTCGGACTCGATCAGCTCGGAGGGAATGGCTGCGCAGTTCACCTCGACGAACGTCCGGTCGGCACGGCTCGACCGCCTGTGCAGCGCGCGCGCCGTGAGCTCCTTGCCGGTGCCGTTCTCGCCCGTGATCAGCACGCGGGCGTCCGTGGCCCCGACCATCTCGATCTGGCCGAGCACCTTCCGTATCGCGCGGGACGCTCCCACGATGTCGTGGTGAATCTCGATCTCGCTCGACAGCCTCTCGACGCTGTCGGTCAGCCCGCGCACCGTGAGCGCATTGCGCAGCGTGACCAGAAGGCGATCGGTGTCGAGCGGCTTTTCCAGGAAGTCGAAGGCCCCCCGGCGCGTCGCCTCGACGGCCGTCCCGATGGTTCCATGGCCGGAGACCATGACGACCACCGCCGCAGGGTCGCGTTCGCGGATCCTGGCCAGGACCTCGAGCCCGTCGACCTTGGGCATCTTCACGTCGAGGAACGTCACGTCGGGCCGGAAGTCGGGGTAGTCGATCAAACCGGCGGGGCCGTTCTCGCACGTGTGCACGCGGTGCCCCTCGTACTCGAAGAGCTGCCGCAGCGCGACGCCCACCGACTCCTCGTCGTCTATGATCAGGATCCTGGCCATCCGGGTCACCCAACCGGCACGGTCGCGGGCCGGAGCAGCTGCGCCACCGCATTCACGGCCGCGTCCACGTCCTCGCGGGTCGAGGCCCACCCGAGCGAGAACCGGACCGCGCCCTCGTCGGTGGTGCCGAGGATGCGGTGGACTTCCGGGGCGCAGTGCAGCCCCGCGCGCGTCTGCACGCCGAAGTCGCAGTCCAGGCGGCCCGCCAGCGTGGCCGCGTCCATGTCGTCGGCCTTCACGGTCACGACCGGAACCCCGTCGGGGCCCGGGGGCGACAGCACCCGAAGGCCCGCGATGCCGTCCAGCCCGTCGCGTAGCCGGGCCTTGAGCGCCATCTCACGGCGATGGATCGCGGCCACTCCCGCCTCGCGCAGGAACGCGCAGCCTGCCAGCAGTCCCGCCATTCCCGGAGAGTTGCCCGTGCCGGCCTCCAGGCGGTCGGGCATCGCGGCGGGCATCCTGCGCCTGCGCGAATCTCCCCCGGTGCCGCCAGTGAGAAACGGCGCGACTTCGACCCCCTCGCGGACCCACAACCCCCCCATTCCCGGCGGACCCAGCAGCCCCTTGTGCCCCGTGAAGGCAACGACGTCGGCCCCCTGGGCGGCCGGGCTCTCGGTCGAATGTCCGGCGGACTGGGCCGCGTCTGCGACGACCACGGCCCCGGCGTCATGCGCGATCCGCGCCAGCTCCCCAATCGGCAGCAGCGTGCCCAGGACGTTCGAGGCCGCGTTGGCGACGAGCACGCGCGCGCCGTCGAGCAGCCGGGCGGCCTCGTCCGGATCGACCCCTCCGTCGGGACTGCCGGGCAGCATGCGCACCGTGACGCCCCTGGCGCGGGCGAGGTGGTGCGCCGGCCTCAGCACGGCGTTGTGGTCGTACTGGGAGACCACCAGGACGTCGTCCGGCTCCAGCAGCCCCCACAGCGCGGTGTTGAGCGCGTGGGTGGCGTTGTGCATGAAGGCGATGCGGCCGGGGTCGCCGGGAAGTCCGAGCGTCGCGGCAAGCGCGCGCCGACAGCGAAAGGCGAGCCGCGCCGCCTCCACGGCGCCCGAGTGCCCCCCGCGTCCGGGGCTGCACGCCACCCCGTCAAGGAATGCAGCCATCGCCTGCGCGACCTGCGGCGGTCGGATCGCCGTCGTGGCGGCATAGTCCAGGTAGTGAGGCAACGCTCCAGTCCCGTTGGGGGATTTGCAGGCGAGGCACGCGCGCGCGAATCATGTCCCGGATTGCAGCCTAATCCCTTGGGCCGACGGGGGACAGGGCATCCCGCGATCCCGATCCCACGCGCAGGCTCAGCGCCTCGGCCACGTCGAGCTCTCCGACGGTGTCGCGCGCGCCCAGATCCGCGATCGTGCGAGCGACCCGCAGCGTTCGGTGGACCGTGCGCGCCGAGAGACCGTAGCGCCTGACGCCTTCGTCCAGCAGCCTGGCGCCCGCGGCGTCCGGCCGGCAGAGCCGCACCACGCGGTCGGCAGGCGCCAGCGCGTTGAGCGCGCCTTCGCCGCCGCATCTCGCATCCTGTCGCGCCCTGGCCTCGATCACGCGCTGAAGGACGGTCGGCGAGGCGGTCCCGCGGGCGGGCGCCCGGGAAAGGTCGGCCCAGGCGACCGGGTCCATCCAGACCTGCAGGTCGATCCGGTCCAGCAGCGGACCCGAGAGACGCGTGCGGTAGCGGGTGATGTCGCGCACGCCGCAGACGCAGTCGTCACCACCCATGCCGCAGGGACAGGGATTCATGGCGGCGATGAGCTGGAAGCGCGCCGGGAAGGTGACCGTCTGGCGCACCCTGGCGATGTGGACCTCGCCGGACTCGATGGGCTGCCTGAGCGTCTCCAGCACCCGGCGGCCGAACTCGGGGAACTCGTCCAGAAACAGCACCCCGAGGTGCGCGAGGCTGATCTCGCCGGGGCGCGGAGGACTGCCGCCTCCGATCAGGCCGCCGGCCGAAATCGTGTGGTGGGGAGCGCGAAACGGTCGCGTGGCCTTGACCGGCTCGTCGCTGTCCAGCAGCCCCGCCACCGAGTGGACCCGCGTCACCTCGAGGCATTCGGACTCCCCCAGCGGAGGGAGCAGCCCGGGCAGCCGCTTGGCCAGCATGGTCTTGCCCGATCCAGGCGGGCCCGACATCAACAGGCTGTGACCGCCTGCGGCCGCAATCTCGAGCGCGCGCTTCGCGAATCCCTGCCCGCGCACCTCGCTCAGATCGGGGCAGACCGGCGCCCGAACGGGGTGGCGATGGCGCGCGGGGCGGAACTCGACGTCTCCGCGCAGCACCCCGGTCAGCTCGCGGAGGGTGCGGATCCCCATCACTTCGACGCCGGGCACCGCCGCCGCCTCCATCAGGTTGCCCCGCGGCACGAAGAGGCGACCCGCACCATGTTCCCGGCAGCTCATGGCCAGCGCGATGGCGCCGCGCACCGGCCGCACCGAGCCGTCGAGCCCGAGCTCCCCCACGAAGGCGGCCCCGTCCAGCCCGGTGCGAGGGACGCACGCGCGCGCGCCCAGCAGCGCAACCGCGATCGGGAGGTCGAACCCCGACCCGGACTTGGGCAGGTCGGCGGGGGCGAGGTTGACCGTGACGCGCTTCGGCGACAGCGCGAATCCGCTCTGCGCCAGGGCCGCGAACACGCGCTCCTTGCTTTCGCGCACCGCGCCCGCCGGGAGGCCCACGACCGTGAAGATGGGGAGCCCGTCCTGCACCTTGACCTCGACCCTCACGGGCTTCCCCTCCACTCCGTGGACCCAATATGAATCTACGACTGCAAGCACCGGCCCTCCTTGGTCGAACACTGTGGATGCAAAGCGTCGCCCGAATTCGTGGGCGGTGGAATGGCTGGATGGGACAACTTCCTCCAGCGCCCCCCCAAGGGCTCGCCTCCGCGCCGTCCGGCCGCGCGCCAGCCTACCGTTCGCCTCCGTCCAACCCCGCCGTCCGGCCTGCCGCAAACCCCCCCGCCCAGCCCGCCGCGACACGCGCCGCCCCGGCCCCGCGCGCCGCTCCCGCCCGACCTGCACTGGCGCAATCGGCCCCGGCCTTGCACTTTGTTCGCGCTTTTTGCTCGCAGCCCCCAAGGAACCCTTCCCCAAGGAAGCCCGTCTCCGCATGCACGCGCAGGAGAGCAACATCATGACCATCGCGATCATGGCCGAGAGCCGCCCCGGCGAGCGCCGGGTGGGCCTCGTCCCCGAAGCGGCCCGCCACTACCGGAAACGAGGCTGGGGCGTTCGCGTCGAGGCCGGCGCGGGGGTCCGGGCCTCGTTCCCGGACGCGGACTACGAGGCCGCCGGCGTCACGGTCGCGCCCGACCGGCGCGCACTGCTCGACGGCGCCCGCGTCGTTCTCAAGGTGCAGCCGCCGTCCCGCGAAGAGGTCGCCGCGATGGCGCCGGGCACGGTGCTGGTCTGCCAGCTCGATCCGCTGGGCGCCACCGATGTGGTCGAGGCGCTGGCCGAGCGGGGGATCACCTCGTTCGCCGTCGAGCTGATCCCGAGAATCACGCGCGCCCAGAAGATGGACGTGCTGTCGTCGCAGGCCACGGTGGCCGGCTACAAGGCGGTGCTGCTCGGCGCCAACGCGATGACGCGGTTCCTGCCCATGCTGACCACCGCCGCCGGCACGGTCCGCCCGGCCAAGGCGCTGATCCTGGGGGCCGGCGTGGCGGGGCTTCAGGCCATCGCGACGGCGCGCCGCCTGGGCGCCGTGGTCTCCGCCTTCGACATCAGGCCCGCGGTCAAGGAACAGGTCGAGAGCCTGGGGGCCGCCTTCCTCGAGGCCGAACTGGAGGAGGGCGCCGAGGACGAGGGCGGCTACGCCCGCGCGCTGTCCGAGGAGCAGCACCAGCGGGAGCTCGATCTGATCGCCGACCACATCCGCGACCAGGACCTGGTGATCACCACCGCGCAGATCCCCGGCAGGCCCGCCCCGGTCCTCGTCACCGACGAGATGGTCGCCAGCATGCGCCCGGGCAGCGCCATCGTCGACCTTGCCGCGGAGTCCGGAGGCAACTGCGAAGCAACCGTGGCCGGCCAGTCCATCGACCGGGGGGGCGTCACGGTCGTCGGGCCGACCAACCTGCCCGCCGAGCTGCCCTTCCACGCCAGCCAGATGTACGCCCGCAACCTGGCCAGCTTCGTCGACGACCTCTTCGACAGCGAAGACGCGATCGACTTCGACGACGAGATCACCGCCGCCTCCTGCGTCACCCACGGCGGCGAAGTCACCAACGAGCGCGTCAGAGCGAAGCTGGCGTCCACAACGGAGCGATCAAACCATGGGTGAACTGCTGATCCTGCTGTACATCTTCGTGCTTGCGACCCTCGCCGGGCGCGAGGTGATCTCCAAGGTGCCTCCGACGCTGCACACGCCGCTCATGTCCGGCGCCAACGCCATCTCGGGAATCGCCATCATCGGCGCCCTCACGGTCACCGCCGCCGCCGACCACCCGTGGGTCAGGATCCTGGGCGCCGCGGGGATCGTGATGGCCACGGTCAACGTCGTCGGGGGCTTCATGGTCACCGACCGCATGCTCCAGATGTTCCGGAAACGCTGAGGCCAAAGTGGAAAACACCTTCGCTCAAATCGTCTACCTGATCTCGGCGGTCCTCTTCGTATCCGGGATCAAGCTGCTCTCGTCGCCCGCCACCGCCCGCTCGGGCAACGCGCGGGCCTCCCTGGCCATGCTCCTGGCCATCGTCGTCACGCTCCTGGACAACCAGATTCTGAATTGGACGACGGTGTTGGCCGCGATCGTGGCCGGCGCGGCGATTGGCGGCATTCTGGCCCGGCACATAGAGATGACCGCCATGCCGCAACTGGTCGCGGTGTTCAATGGCTTCGGAGGCGGCGCTTCGGCGGCCGTCGCGGCTGCCGAGTTCGTGCGGGCGGGAGGCAGCAGCCCGTCGCTCGGGGTCGACGTCGGCGTCACGATCGTGCTCAGCACGCTGATCGGCGCGGTGACATTCTCGGGCAGCCTCGTCGCCTTCGGCAAGCTGCAGGGCATCGTCACCGGGAAGCCCGTCACCTTCCCGCTCCAGAAGATCTTCAACGCCCTGCTCTTCCTGATCGCCCTGGTCGTCGGCGCCAGCCTGGCCCACGTCGCGGTGGCCGACGCGGTCGCGCCGCTCGTCGGCATGAGCGGACTCGAGATCAGCGGTCCGTTCTTCCTGGCGCTGGTCGCCGCCGCCCTCATCCTGGGCGTGCTCCTGGTCATTCCGATCGGCGGCGCGGACATGCCGGTGGTGGTGTCGCTGCTGAACTCCTATTCGGGCATCGCCGCGGCGACCACCGGCTTCGTGCTCAACAACTACATCCTGATCATCGCCGGGTCGCTGGTGGGCGCGGCGG
Source organism: Longimicrobiales bacterium (assembly GCA_965221535.1). GTDB lineage: Bacteria > Gemmatimonadota > Gemmatimonadetes > Longimicrobiales > Gaopeijiaceae > Bin94. The sequence goes on from OZ244894.1 coordinate 2,262,065, forward strand.
GGCTGATCCTGACCCAGCTCATGTGCAAGGCCATGAACCGCTCGCTCGGCAACGTGGCCTTCGGCGCGTTCGGCGCGGACGGGCCGGCGACGAAGGCGAAGACGGGCGAGCGCCCCGTGCGCGACGTCGACGCGGAGCAGGCGGCGATGGTGCTCGCCTACGCGGGCTCTGTCGCGGTGGTGCCGGGGTACGGGCTCGCCGTGGCGCAGGCCCAGCACGAGCTCAAGAAGGTGTGCGACCTGCTCGAGGACCGCGGCGTGACCGTCCGCTTCGGCGTGCACCCGGTCGCCGGGCGCATGCCGGGCCACATGAACGTGCTGCTGGCCGAGGCCGACGTGTCGTACGACAAGCTCCTCGACCTGGACGACATCAACGCCGAATTCGACTCGACCGACGTGGTGCTGATCGTCGGCGCCAACGACGTGGTGAACCCGGCCGCGCGCGACCCGGACTCGGTCATCGCGGGCATGCCGATCCTCGACGTCGACAAGGCGCGCACGGTGATCGTCATGAAGCGCTCGCTGAGCCCCGGCTTCGCCGGCATCGACAACGACCTGTTCTACATGGACAACACCCTTATGTTCTTCGGCGACGCCAAGGACCAGATGACCGAGCTGGTCAAGGAGGTCCGCGAGGCCTGAGCGCCGGGGGCGCCATGGTGCGGCTGCCCTCGTCCCGGAGCTTGCCGATCCGGTCGAGGACGTCGCGCACGTCGTCGGGGCCCAGCGGTTCCGGGGCGCCCGAGCCGTGCAGCAGGCTGAAGAACAGCAGGTCGGCGTGGCCCACGCTCGCCTGCGTGACGCCGATGTCGATGGCCCGGTTCAGGAGCAGGATTTCCCGAAGGGGCGCGCCGCTCAGCGATTCGGGCGGGGCCACCTCGAAGCCCAGGCGCAGCACCGTCTCGCGCAGAAGCTGGAACTCCTCGATCACCTCGCCCGCCGACAGCCCCCGCCGCGCCGCGACCGACCCGAAGAGCTCCGCGCACTTCGACCAGATGGGGAGGACATCGGCTCTGCCGGGGCCGATCGTCCCGGGCAGCAGGAACACCAGCGCCCGGCAGAAGGGGCGCAGCATGGTCTCGCTGGGACCCGTCCACGTCTCGCCCGACGCCGCAAGGCCCTGCGCCCACCTCTCGGCGAGCCCCGGCGAATGCTCGCGCATCCAGCCCGCGAGGTCGAAGGGCTGGCCGTTCGCGTGCCGGGCCGGGCGGGCGCCGGATTCCTGAGCGTCGCCAGGCATCAGGCGCGGCCCCGTGCGGTGTTGGTCACTCTTCCGCAGGCGCGCCCGAGCCGCCGCGCCACCGTTGGAGCCGGACGCGCACCGTGGTGCCGCGGCCGCTTCTGCTCTCCACCTCCACGCCTCCATTCCACGAATCGACCATGCGCTTGACGATGGCGAGCCCTAGGCCCGCGCCCTTCGAGCGGGTCGAGAAGCGCGGCTCGAAGATGCGCGGGAGGAGCTCCGCCGGGATCCCCTCGCCTTCGTCGACCACCGTGACGGTCACGTCGCCGGAACCGTCCTGCGCTTCGGTCGCCAATATGCGCACCACCCCGCCGTCGGGCATCGCGGCGCGGGAGTTCTCGACCAGGTTGAGCAGCACCTGCTTGAGCTCGTCCGGACGACACGCGACCCGGGGCAGGCCGTCTGCCAGCGCTCCCTCGATGCGGACCGGGGCCTGCGCGGCGCCCTCGTAGAGGTCCAGCACCTCGCCCGCCACCCGCGCGACATCCACCGGCTCGAGCGGCCCCGCGTTCTCGGCTGCGGGCGGGGCAAGCCTGGAGAAGCTGCGGGCAATGGCGGCGAGCCGGTCGATCTCGCCGAGGATCGTCCCGACGTTGCGGTCCAGGATCCTGCCGAAGTCGCCACGCCGGTGGCTCCACGCCCGGCGAAGGTGCTGAACCGAGAGCTTGATCGGGGTCAGGGGGTTCTTCACTTCGTGGGCCACCTGCTTGGCCATCTCGCCCCAGGCCAGGATGCGCTCGCTGCGAAGCTCGTCCGTCACGTCCTCCAGGCTCACCACCACACCGCCTTCGCGCCCCTCCTGCACGATTCTCCTGGCTCTCCCGCGGATCCTGCGGCCGGCCCAGCGGAAGTCGGCGTCGGACTCGCTCGCGCCGCTGCTTCTGTACGCGTCGAGCCAGTCGGCGAGCTCGGCGGATCGCTGACCGCCCTTCGGGATGGCGCTGCCCGTCTCGAGCGGCGCCCCCACAAGCGCCGACGCCACCGGGTTCGCCACGGTCACCCGGCCCCGCATGTCGACCGCGATCACCCCCGGCGCGACCTCCTCGACGATCGCCTGGGTTCGGCGCGTGGTGCGCAGCAGCTCCTTGCGGGCCTCGCCAAGGCGCAGCACCATCCGGTTGAACGCCGTGAACACCGCGCCGAACTCGTCGAGCCGGTCCTCCGGCAGGTGGACCGCCAGATTCCCCCGCCCCACGCGCTCCGACGCGACCCGCAGCGTCTGGATCGGCCTGGCCAGCGCCCTCCCCACGATCAGCGCAAGTCCCAGCGACAGAATCGGCCCCAGCACGATCGCGACTCCGAGCAGGTCCGCCACATCGCGCCGCCTGAGCGCCGCCGCCCCCGCCCGGAGGGGAACCGGAGACGCCACGATGTCGCCGTCGGGAAGGCGGCGATGCGCGAGCACGTACCGCCAGTCGCCCAGGCTGGCGACCCTCGAGGCCTCTCGCTGCCGCCCCGTTTCGAGCGCCGCGTAGATCTCGGGGTCCACCCAGCTCTCGTACAGACCAAGCTCGATCAGCTCGTCGGCCGAGCCTCCGACGAGCTCGCCCCGCCGGTACTCCAGCAGGTCCGCGCCCACGCGCCTGGCCAGCAGCTCCATCGAGCCCCCCTCCTCGCGGTACGCCTCGGCGATCTGGCCCACAACGCGCTCGGCCAGGGCCGTGGCGGTCCGCTCCGAGGCGCCCGACAGCGTCCGGTAGGCGAGCGTGCCGAAGACCACGTTCGAGAGGATGAAGAAGCCGAAGAGCGTCCAGGTCACGCGAGCGCGAAAGGACGTGAACAGCTTGCGCCAGTCGATGGGGACCGAGAAGCGGAAGCCGAGAATCCAGACGCTCAGGAGCCAGAGCAGCGAGACGACGACGAGGTTCAGCACCAGCACCAGGGTCGCCCGCGCGAACATGACCGACAGATTGGGGATGCTGATGGTGTAGGAAACCGAGTAGTCGCCGTCGGGGTACGCGGCGGTGCTCTGCCCCATCCAGCCCTCGGCGTTGCGGCTCCACTCGACCGCGCCGGTGCGGGGGCCGGGGTCGGCGCCCGGGTCGGGGGCTGCGGCCGGGCCGGGGTCGGCGTCCGGGTCGGGGTTGGCGCCCGGGCCGGGGTTGGCACCCGGGTCGAGGCCGGGGTTCTCCCCGGGACTGCGCAGCAGCGTCAGAAACTCCTGGTCGCCGCCCTCCTCCACGGCGGCGAAGAGCGGCCCCAGCTCCGACGGCTCGGCGATCGTGCGCCTGGGCGGGATGGTCCCGGTCACGACGCGCCCGTCCGCGAGGGAGACGGCAACCAAGTGGCGCGCGTCGACATCTTCCAGCAGGTGATGCTCCGTTGCGCCGGCGGCGCGAACATCGGGCAGGCGCTCGGCAACCACGGCGGGAAGGTCTCCCTTCACACCGATCTGCAGCTCCTGCTCGGGATCTCCATCGGGCGACCACAGCGTCAGATGGATCGGGGACCCCTGCGCCGAAAGGCCGCTCGCGACCCAGCTCCGGTACATCATTTCCACGGCGCCGGCACCCGCCCGGTGAAGCGAGTCCACTTGGCTGGCGAAGCGGTCGAGCAGGCCCTGCAGCTCGGGTTCCGGCACGATTCCGAGCTGCGCGAGCCGCTGCTCGGCGATCGCCATTCGCGCCTCGGTCCTCATCGACCATGCGAACGGGAGAACGGCCGTCGCGGCAAGCCAGAATGCGCAGAACCACCTGGGGTACGAGACCCGCCCCCGCGCCTCGACTCCGCGTCCGACCAGGACCGCGGGCAGCGCCCACAGCGCCGCCAGAGCCGGGGCGACATGGGGCGCCGTCCGGACCGCCGCGGCCACCGCAACCCCCAGGCCGGCGGCCACGGCCAGCCCCGCCACGGCCAGCCCCGGACCGCCCCCCGAACCCGCCCGGCGGCGAAACAGGAGCGCCGCAGCGGCCACGAGCGCGAGCACCAGGGTCGCGGCGAGCTGAAGGACGATCCACTCCAAGTCGCTCGACCCGAGCACTTCGAGCGGAGCCGCGCGACCGATCCACCACAGCGTCGACGGGAAGGCGATCGCCACGGTCGCGGGCAGCATCCAGGCGCCCCAGCCGGGTCGCCACCGGGGCGCCGCCAGAATTGCGATCGGAGCGGCGGCGGCGCCCAGAAGCAGGACGCGTCCGAGCGACATCGGCAGCGCTCCGTCCAGGCTGCGAGTCGCCAGCGCGAGCAACTCCGGCGACCGCACCACGCTCTCCATCGGGACCAGGGCCGCGGCCACGACAAGGCCGCCCACCGCGTACCTGACGCCCCCCCGCGCGCCCACGCCCCCTCCCGCCCCCACGCCCCCCCGCGCCCCGTCGAACGCATGGAGGAGCCACGCCAGGGCCGCCAGGATCACCACCACCCCCACGCTCCGCGCCCGCACCTCCGAGCGGCGCACGGCGGGGTCCGGCTCGACGATCGCAATGCTCAGCAGCGTTTCGTCCGGCCACCCGAGATCGAGCAGCCCGGGCCCCGCAGCCCTCGCCGAGCTCTCGATTCGGATCCGCTCTCCGGTCTCGTCGGCGAACCGCGACGCGAAGTCGCCCAGGCCCGACGCGAACGGGGCCGGAAGGTCCGAACCCATCAGCGATGCGGCCACGGCGACACCTCGGGCGTCGGGCAGCTCGGCCGCAAAGTAGAGGTAGGAGAACAGGGGCGTGCCCGAGTAGGCATAGCGACGCCCCCCCGACACGACGCCTTCGGGGAACCTTCCGTGGTGGCTTCCCTCCCACGTCCGCAGCCGCCCGTCCTCGTCGAGGATGGCCACCGCCGTCATCGCGGAAAAGTCCAGGACGCGTCGCAGCGAATCCTGCACGACCTCGGGCGGCATGCCGACGCCAACCAGTTCCGCCACCGCGGCGACCGTCCGCTCCCCTTCCGCCACCAGCGCGTCGAACTCGATGCCGACGCGCTCGGCCACCGCGCTCCTTCGTTCCTCCCAGTAGCGCGGCCAGTCGAACGACAGCTGGCGGGTCGAGGCGTCGGCGTGGAACCCCACCACGACTCCGGCGGCGAGCAGCAGAAGCACGCAGGCGTGGCGCCGGCTTCGGGCCGCCCGGTGCGCGGCGAGCGCAACGCAGAGCGACGTCGCCCAGAGGATCCACGGAGAATCGACGCGGGTCCAGACAAGCAGGCAGAAGAACCCGATCCAGGTCGCGGGCCTACCCGGGAATCGGTCCCCCACGCGCCTGGCCGAGTCCGTCATCCGGCGCCCGGATCCCGGGCTTCCCGTCCAGCAGTCCGTGGAACACTACGCGCTGACATCGCATCGCTCCCTTTGCCATTACCTTATCTATCCTAATGGATCATCGCATGTGCCCGCCGTTCTCTCGGACGCTTCGTCGGCCCGGGGCCGCACTTCGAAGGACGCCCCCACCCCTCGGCGCTCCTCTCCAAGTCGCGCTGCTCGCCGCGGTGTCGCTCGGAGCCCTGCCACAGGCTCCGGGTCTCGCCGCTGCCCAGCTGGTCGACAACGGCACCTTCCGCCTCCTCGTGGACGGGGCCGAAGCGGGGAAGGAGGAGTTCACCGTTCAGAGAGTCGGCGCCGGAGACGCGCAGCGCACGTTCGCGCGAGGCAGCGTCCGGATGCGCGACGGACGCGTCCTGGACACGGTCCTGCAGCTAGTTGGCCCGGCGATGGTCCTGCAGGCGTACCGGGCGACGCTCGCGGGCGCGGACACCGCCCAGGTCGAGTTCGTGCGCGTCGGGGATCGCCTCCAGGGAACCATCGTCCAAAGCCAGCGCGAGCGGCTGCGCGAATACCGAGCCGATCCGGCCGCCGTCATCCTAGAGGACGGCGTCGCCCATCACTACTTCGTGCTCGGGGCGCATGCGGCGGGCGCGGCTCCGACGGCGACGGTCCACGTCTTCGCCCCGCTTTCGGACCGCGCGGAGGCGACGACCCCGGTCGAAGCGGCACCCGACGCCCTCGAACTGAACGGCACGATCATCGAGACGACCCGCGTGCGGTTCGGGACCGGCGATCGCGCGGGGGCGGCATGGTTCGACGGCAGCGGCCGACTGGTGCGCGTGGAGCTGTTCGCCCGCGGATTCGTCGCTCTGCGCCTGCCTTGAGTCCCGCGGCCCCTAGTCGAAAACGATCCGTGAAGAGCCTCGGGGGGCGCGACGTAGACGGAAACCGGATTGGGACGGGCGGCGTACGGCTTCAGTTCGCCCGTGAGCAAGCTAGAGTGGCGCCCGAGGAGCGCGGCTGCGGTCAGCGTCGCCGCCTTCGGTCGTTCAACGGAGACACACAAATGGAAACCATCATGAGTGCGCAAACAGGTCCGACGGCCGGACGACCGCGCCTGCGCAGAACGGCGCTGCTGGCGGCAACTCTGCTCCTGGCGGCCGCCGTGGCGCCACTGCCACGGCCCGCGCTGGGCCAGGACGCGGTGCCGGCATCGCTCACGCTGGACGACGCCCTCAGGCTCGCCATCCGCAACAACCCCCGGCTCCAGGCGGCCCGGAACGACATTGCGGTGGCCGACTGGAACCTCAACGCGGCGTACGGCTCGTGGCTGCCGTCGGCCTCCTTGAGCTCCAGCCTGTCGTGGCAGGGCGCCGGAGAACAGCGATTCGGAAGCATCACCGCCGACCAGCTGGGCTTTCAGGATCAGCCTTCCTTCCTCTTCAGCTCCTACAACGCGGGCATCAGCTACGCCCTCAGCGGCCGCACGCTCATGGCGCCCGGTCAGGCAACCAGGAACCGCGACGCCACCAGGGCGCAGGTTCGCTCCGAAGAAGCGGTGCTGCGATTCAACGTGACCAGGGCCTACCTCGAAGTGCTGCGGCAGGGCGAGGGACTGGGCCTGGCCGAACAGGAGCTGGAGCGCGCGAGGTTCAACCTCAGGCTGGCCCAGGGGCGTCAGGAGGTGGGATCGGGCAACGCCATCGACGTCCAGCAGGCCGAAGTCGGCGTGGGCAGGGCCGAGGTCGCGCTGCTTCAGGCGCGCACGGGCGTGGGCACCTCGCGGATTCAGTTGCTGCAACAGCTGGGCGTCACGCTGGCCGCCGAGCCGGCGCTGACAACCACGTTTGCCGTGACCGAGCCCGAGTGGACGGCCGACGACCTCTACGACATGGCGCTCGGGGCGAACCCGAACCTGCAGGCGCTGCGCGCCCAGGAAGAGGCGTCGCGCTACGGCGTGAGCATGGCCCGGTCGTCGTACTTCCCCAGCCTGTCTCTGTCCGCGGGCATCAGCGGATTCACCCGCCAGGCGAGCAGCACGGCGGGACAGGAAGCGCAGGCCATCGCCGCCGGAGAGGCCCAGATCGCGCAGTGCACCACCCTGAACAATCTTCTGTCCCTGCTGCCGGCGGCGCCCCCGCCCCAGGACTGCTCGCTGCTGGCAACGCCCCAATCGGCCCTGGACGAGATCAGGTCGCAGAACGACCAGTTCCCCTTCAACTTCACGGGGCAGCCGCCGTCGGTGGGGCTCACGGTCTCCATTCCGGTCTTCCAGGGGCTGAGCCGTCAGCGCGAACTGGAGGCCGCACGCGCCCAGCTGAACGACACGAGGTTCCTTGTCCGCGAGCAGGAGCTGGCGCTCCGCGCCGACATCGAGTCGCGAATCGCGATCGTGCGGACCGCGTACGAGAGCGCGCTGATCGAGGAGCGCAACCAGGCGCTCGCCGACGAGCAGCTGCGTCTGGCGCAGGAGCAGTATAGGCTGGGCCTGTCCAACTTCATCGCGCTGGTCGAAGCGGAAACGGTCAAAGCCCAGGCCGACCGGGAGCGCGTTCTTTCGATCTTTACCTATCACGATGCGGTGGCCGACCTCGAGGCGGTGGTCGGGACACCCCTGAGAGCTCCATAGGGACATCATGCAAACAAGAACGAAGGTGGTGGTCGGTGTGGGCGTTGTGGCCCTCCTTGCGCTCGCGGCCGTGCTCGGCAGCTCGGGCGGTCGGGCCCGCGGCGTCGCGGTGCGCGTGGAGTCCGTGGACACCCGCGATCTCGTTGCCACGGTCACGGCGAGCGGCAACGTCAGGGCCCGCCGCAAGGTCGACATCAGTTCGGACATCTCGGCGCGCGTCGCCCAGCTGCTGGTGCAGGAAGGCGAAGACGTCGAGCAGGGACAGGTGCTTCTGCGCCTCGATCCGAGCCGGTACCAGGCCGCGCTCGACCGGAGCCGCGCGAGTCTGAGCTCGTCGGAGGCGCAGGTCGCGCAGTCGCGGGCCAACCTGCTCCGCGCGGAGCGGCAGGCCGAACGCATGGCTTCGCTGCGGGCGCGCGACTCCCTGCTGGTGAGCCTGCAGGACGTCGAGAACGCTGGAACCGACCTCGAAGTCCAGCGGTCCATGGTCGACGCCTCGGTCTTCGGGGTGAACCAGGCCCGGGCCGCGGTCGAGGAAGCCGAGGACCAGCTGTCGAAGACGATCATCCGCGCCCCCATGTCGGGCCGGGTCACACGCCTGAACGTCGAAGAGGGCGAGACGGTGATCGTCGGCACCATGAACAACCCGGGAAGCCTGGTGCTGACGGTCTCCGACCTTTCGGTCATGGAGGTGGTGCTCGAGGTGGACGAGACCGACGTGCCCGAGATCGCTCTGGGCGACAGCGCCATGGTCGAGCTCGACGCCTTCCCCGATCTCGCGTTCCCGGGAACCGTCACCGAAATCGGGAACAGCGCGATACGGCCCCCCTCCCAGGCGGGCGCCGGGCAGACGCCCACGATCGACTTCGAGGTCGTGGTGACGCTCCAGGATCCCGGCGTCGAGCTGCGTCCCGACCTCTCGGCCACCGCCGAGGTCGTGACCGACGCGCGCGCCGATCAGCTGTCGATCCCGATCATCGCGCTGACGCTGCGCGAGGCCGACGAGCAGGACGCGCCGGACAGCGGGGGCGGGTCGGCCTCTTCGGCGTCGACGGCGTCGAACCGCATTGGCCCGTCGGCTGCCGAGCCCGTCGAGGGCGTTTTCGTCGTCAGGGACGGGATCGCGGTCTTCACGCCGGTGCAGGTGGGCATCGCCGGACAGGAGTACTTCGAGGTGATCTCCGGGCTCGCGGCGGGCGACAGCGTCGTGAGCGGCCCCTACCAGACGGTGCGAACCCTGGAGGACGGCACAGCGGTGCGACCCGACGGGTCCAACACCGTCGAAGCCGGCAACGGGTAGGACCGGACGGCCCCGCCAATGCAGATCCTCGAGGGAGTCCGGCTCGCCTGGGACCAGATCCGCACGCAGAAGCTCAAGAGCTTCTTCAGCCTGCTCGGCGTCATCGTCGGCGTGATGTTCCTCATCGTGGTGGTCAGCATCGTCGAAGGCATGGACCAGTACATCCGGAGCACGCTGAGCGAGAACATCTTCGGCGTCAACACGGTTACCGTCAGGCGCTCGCCCCAGTTCTCCCTTTCCACGTCGCCGGAACAGCGGAGGGCCTGGGCGCGCGCTCCCCGCCTCACCTTCGAAGACCTCGAGCACCTGCGCGAGCGCGTGCGCGTCCCCGCGATCATTTCGCCCGAGTCCAGTGCAACCGGAGAGATCGAGTCCGACCAGGGGCTCACGGTCGAGAACGTCAGGATCCTCGGAGGCTCCGCCGAGATCTTCGAGATTCGCAACTGGACGGTCGAACGGGGCCGCGCCTTCACGCGCCAGGAAGCGGAGCGCGGAGTCCCCGTGGTGGTGCTCGGGAAGGCCACCGCCGACGTTCTCTTCGGGGCGGCGGATCCGGTCGGGAGCCGTGTGCGGATCCGCGGCTTCCCCTACAGGGTCGTGGGCGTGCTCGAGGAGCAGGGCAACTTTCTGACCGAGTCCCTGGACAATCTCGCCGTCGGCCCTTTGCGCTCACCGCTCCAGAGCTTCATCGCCCCGCGCGGACGCCTGGACCAGATCGTTCTCAAGGCCGAGAGTCCGGAGCTGGTGCCCCCGCTTAGGGAAGACGTCGTCGAGACCATGCGCGTGCTACGGCGCCTGGGCCCGGCGGAATACGACAACTTTGCGGCCGAAACCTCCGAGTCCTCGCTGAGCGTGTGGGAGCGGATCAGCGACGTTCTGTTCATGGCGCTCCCCGGACTGGTGAGCGTCTCCCTGATCGTCGGCGGAATCGTCATCATGAACATCATGCTGGTGTCGGTCATGGAGCGGACCCGCGAAGTCGGAGTCCGCAAGGCGCTGGGCGCCCGGCGCGCGGACATCCTCGCCCAGGTCCTCATCGAAAGCAGCACCCTGTCCGGGCTGGGCGCACTGGTTGGAATCGCGGTCGGCGTGGCGGCCACGATTCTGGTGGGCGCGGTCTCGCCGCTGCCGGCGGCCGTTGCGCCCAGGTGGATCGCGCTCGGCGTTGCCCTCGGGATCGTGGTGGGAATCGCATCGGGCGTGTACCCGGCGGCAAGAGCGGCGCGTTTGGATCCCGTGGACGCACTGAGGTACGAATGAACGACAGCCCCCACTCCCCCGACGGTGGCGTTCGCGCCCGAAGAGCGCCCGGACCGCAAGGCACGCCGCCGAGGGGACCGCAAGGCACGCCGTCGAGGGGACCGCAGGACGCGCCGCCGACCGGCAGGATGATCTTGGACGGAATCCGGGTTGCATTCGACGCCTTGCGGGGAAACTGGGCGCGAACGCTTCTCGCCGTGCTCGGCGTGGGCGTGGGCACCGGAGTGGTGGTCACCGTGGCCGCCATCATGACAGGCATCCGGGGCGAGGTTCTCGACGTCTTCGAGGCGTCGGCGCCCGGCATGTTCACCGTCATGCCCTTCGACTTCTCCAACGTGCGGGTCGCACTCGACGGGTCGGGAAGGCCGCCCTGGTGGGACCGCCCCCCGATCAGCGATCGCGAGATCCGCCGAATCCAGTCGCTGCCGGCGGTGGACGAAGTGAACGCCGCCTTTTCGTTCGGAGCGTCGATTCGATTCGACTCCGACTGGGTGTCCAGCATCGATTGGCGGGGCATGTCGGCGTCCTGGCCCGTTTCACAACCGGGCGACTTCGTGGCCGGAAGGAACTTCACCCAGGCCGAAGTGAATCAGGCGCGAGCCGTAATGGTGATCTCCGCCCCGGTTGCGGAAGCCGTCTTCGGGGAGCTGGATCCCGTTGGCAAGCGGGTAAGGGTGAACGCCGGACGCCGCGCCGCCAACGAGCTGTTCACGGTGGTCGGCGTTTACGAGACGCTTGACAACGTGTTTGGGGAGGTCGCCGAGAACTTCGCGGTGGTGCCCTACACGGCGGCGGACAAGCGCCTCAAGGCGCGCAGCCGCTGGACCTTCACGGTGGTGGACGTCGTGCCGCGCGACGCGGCCATGTCGGTCGAGGCCGAGAACCAGATCGTCTCCGCCCTCCGATCGATGCGCGAGCTGGGTCCCGCCGAAGACAACAACTTCGCAGTCATCCGCGCCGATCAGATCCTCGAGATCTTCGACCAGTTCACGGCCATGTTCTTCGCCGTCATCCTGGGGCTGTCCTCCGTCGGGATGCTCGTGGGCGGAATCGGCGTGATCGGGATCATGCTCATCTCGGTGACCGAGCGAACCCGCGAGATCGGCGTGCGCAAGGCGGTCGGCGCAACCCGCCAGGAGATCAAGTGGCAGTTTCTGATCGAGGCCTCGATCCTGACCGCGTCGGGGGCGCTCGCCGGCATTCTCGTCGGGTGGGCCGGATCGGAGATCCTGGCGGCCATCTCGCCGCTGCCCGCCAGGATTCCTCTCTGGTCGGTGGCGGCCGCGATCGTTCTCGCCGCCTTCACCGGAATCCTGTTCGGAATGCTGCCCGCGCTGCGCGCGGCCCGGCTGGATCCGGTGGAAGCGCTCAGATACGAGTGACGGCGGGCCCCCTGGGCGGGCCGCACAGCCACAGGGAACCACGATGATCGAACCGCTGGACGTGCTCGCCGTGATGGCCCACCCAGACGACGCCGAGATCCTGTGCGGCGGCGCGCTCATCAAGTCCGCGAAGGCCGGGGAGCGCACCGGCGTGCTCGACCTGACGGCGGGCGAGGCCGGGTCGCGCGGCACGGTCGTCACGCGCGCCCGCGAGGCGGAGGCCGCGGCTCAAGTCCTGGGGCTTGCCGAAAGGCGCTGCGTCGGCCTCGAGGACTCGGCGCTCATGAACGATCGCCGGTCCAGAATGCTGGTCGCGGAAGCGATCAGGGCGCTGCGGCCCCGCGTCGTGATAACCCACTGGTCCGAGGGCCGCCACCCCGACCATCGCGCGGCAGCCCGCCTGGCGCGCGATGCGAGCTTTCTCGCCGGGCTCCTGCGGTTCCCCGTCGGGGGCGAACCCCACCGGCCCGAGAAGCTGGTCCACGCCCTCTCCTTCGTCGAGAGTCCCGTCCCGCCCACCTTCGTCGTCGACATAACCGCCGAGATCGACCGCAAGATCGACGCCCTTGCGTGCTACGACTCCCAGTTTCGCGGCAAGGCCGGAATGGGAGACGTCTTTCCGGCAGGGGACCGGCCCCTCTTCGACCAGATCAGGAACGTCCACGGTTCGTACGGCGCCCTGATCCGGTGCGGATATGCGGAACCGTATTGGACGAGGGAGACCATGGAGGCGCCCACGCTCGGCGCCCTCGCGGTGCCAACCTTTTGAGCCGTCGGCGCGGCCGTCGGTGCGGGACCGGCAGGCCGGCAGGCGGTCGGCGGGCCGCTGAGCGGCCCGCCGACCCGATTGCCCGTGGAGACGTGACAGCTATGGCCGGGTTGACGGAACGGCCTGGCTAGAGGAGCGGGTCCTCCACGGCGAAGCCACAGCAGTACCCGCCTGTGCAATGGCCCCAACAAATTTCGAAGCGAAACCACCTGATCACCTGACGGTCCGGGAAGACCTGGGCCTCGGCCCGCTGCGGAGCCACCGGCGCCGTGGCCGACGGCCCGGCGAACGAGAGGAGCAGCAGGGCGCCGAGGATCGTCGAGTGCCTCGTCAGGCTGCGCTTGTTGAGTTTGCGAAGGTGTCTCATAATGCGATTCTCCTTTGATTCAATTTGTGCAAAATGCAGTTCCGGAAAAGAAAAATGGAAGATGGTGAGTGTTGATTAGGCTGGTTGAAGGGTTCATGCACTACTGCCACCGTGCCTCCACAGGCATCGTCGGTACTTTCGCCAACCTGTCGACGTAGTCCGCCAGGCCGAGCGAATCCTCGGGCGAACGCCACGCGTCCATCCGGTTCGGATCAACCAGCGCCCGGACGGCCCCGTTCCCGTCGACGACGTAAAGGATGGGAACCGGCCCACCCCCAAACTCCCGCATGTGCGCCCCAGGCGTGCGCACCCGCACGTCGGCCTGGACGCGCTGGGCCTCGAGAAAGCCCGCCACCAGGGCGTGGTCGTCCTCTCCCAGCTCCGAGATCGCAACAACGATCGTTTCCACCCGTTCGCCCATGCGGCGCTGCAACAGCCGCACGCCCTGGGCGGGCCCGGTCAGGTCGCACCCCAGACACGCCTCGGCGTCGAACACCCAGACAAGGGCGGGGCGCCCCCCCGAGAGGTCCGACAAGGGCATCGAATCGCCCGGCGCGAGCGCGCGCGGCTGCCTGCCCGCATCGATGGAACATGCTGCCGCCACAGCGGCAACCGCCGCCCACGCCAGGTTCCGAGCGTTGCGCCCCGCCCGGGTGCGACATGTCGCGAGCCTCTTCGCCCAGGCCTGGACCCGGCCCGACGCGCGCATCCTCGTCATTGGGCCCTCAGACGGGCGACGAGCCACCGATTCGGCAGGGACGAGTCGGGGTGCTTGAAGTAGAACAGGTCGTCGTCCACCGTCATCAGACTGGGCATGTTGGCGGCACTCCACACCAGGTCGCCCTGCCGGTCGACGATCACGAGGTCCCACACGCTGTCGAATCCACGCCTCTGCATCGATGCGATCGCCTTGTGGCCGTTGCCGAGGACGAACGCCTTGTACACCTGCGTGACCGATTCCAGGGCGCGCTGCATCTCCCTCGGGTCCCCAGGACCCCCCGCGAGGGATGGGATGGCTCCCGGGCGAGGCAGCGGAAGCGGCAGAACGGCCAGACGCTCGCCGCTCAGGTCGAACTTGTAGAGCGAGTCGGAAAGTGCCCATACCGCCCATATCGTGTCGCCCTCCAAGGTCGCACTGGACGTGGGGAAGGTGGCCGCGGCCGGAAGGACCCGGTCCGGGAGCCCGACGGGCAGGAAGCTCCTCTCAATGCTCCCGGAAGCCCGGTCCCAGATGTGCAGGAGCCGCGGGCGGGGGCGGTCGGTTTCGGTGCCCGACAGGAGATAGCGGCCGCTTCCGAGATCCTGAACGGAAAAGACCACGGGAATCGGCGCTGGGACGACCTCGGGGTCGCCCCCTTCGCCCGGTGGATGGAACGTGATCCTCTGAAGCAGCATGTCCGCAATCAGGATCTCGCCGTTCTGCGCCCGGTGGGCGGTGAGGGGGAGCTGGAACTCCCCCGGCGCCTCGCCCTTGCGTCCAACGACCGCCTTCAGGCTCCCGTCCGTTCCGTAGACGTTGACCTGACCCTCCATGGGTTCGGCCAGGAGCAGCGTTCCGGAACCGTCGGACGAGACCATGGGCTCTACGACCATCGCCCGGTCGTTCTCTTCGAGGTCCAGTTCGCGCACGACCTCGAAGGCCTGCCCGAACGCGAGGGTGTCGATGGGCTCGGCCGCGGCAGGCGGCGACGCGGACGGCGGACCCGCCTGCGAAGCCCCCTGTTCCGGCGGAGCCCCCGAGCCTTCGCACGAAGCCAACGCCAGAGCGACGGCAAGAAGGAGCGAGCGGCCAAGCCCGAACCCAGCGTTCTCTCGACTATTGAATCTGAACCAGACTCTCCGCTTGGCATTGGTCTGCTGGCGGCTGCTTCCACTCGTCCTGGTTGCCATGGCTGGCGCCTCCCGTTTTCGGCTTGGGTGGGTGTGCTCGAGCTGACTTTCGTCAGGCGCACGGAAGTATGTGCTGATTTCAGGGGCGCTGAAATAGCTGGATGGGACAGATTTTCGCCGAACACGCGCGCGCGCCGCTGGGAGGCGGCCGCAGGCGGTGAAAACTCACACCTGCACGCCCTGCCCGCGCAGCCAGTCCTCCATCGTGGCCCGGATCGCGCTCAGACGATCCGGAGATCGCGCTTCGTACCTCGCCACGATCACGGGCTGGGTGTTGGACGCGCGCACCAGCCCCCAGCCGTCTCCGAAGAGCACGCGCACGCCGTCCACCGCCACAACCTTGCGGCCCGAGCCGAAGTGCTCGCGGGCGCGGTCGACGAGCTCGAACTTCTCGTCCTCTTCGACTTCGATTCGGAGCTCGGGGGTCGAGAAGTACTCCGGAAAATCGCCGACCATCTGCGAGAGCGAGCGCGTGGACGAGGACAGAAGCTCCAGCAGCCGGCACGCCGCGTAGGGCGCGTCGTCGAATCCCAGATACTTGTCCGAAAAGCAGATGTGCCCCGAGAGTTCGCCCGCTATCCGCGCACCGGTCTCCCTCATCTTCTCCTTGATGAGCGAATGTCCGGTCTTCCACATGACCGGCACGCCGCCGGCATCCGCAAAGACCTCGGGCAGCGCCTGCGAGCACTTCACGTCGTAGACGAGCTTCTCGCCCGGCCCGCGGCGGCGAAGGAGGTCCAGTCCGAACAGCAGAAGGACAAGGTCGCCCCGGACGATGCTCCCCCGGTCGTCCACGACCCCGATGCGGTCCGCGTCGCCGTCGAACCCGATCCCCAACTCCGCGCCGTGCGTGCGCACCGAGGCGATCAGGTCCTGAACGCACTCGTCGACCGTGGGGTCGGGGTGGTGGTTGGGGAAGGTGCCGTCGGAGTCGCAGTAGAGCGGAACGACCTCGGCCCCGACCGCTTCGAGAAGGTCGACGGCGACGACCGAACCCGTGCCGTTGCCGCAGTCCACCACGACCTTGACCGGGCGCGAAAGCGTGAATCGCCCCGCCAGATCGTTCACGTAGTCGGGCAGCACGCTGCGTGTCTCCGTGCGCCCCGCGCCCGCCGCAAACTCCGAGTTGGCGATGCGGCGCAGCAGGCCCTGGATGGCGTCCCCGTGCAGCGATGCGCCCCCCATGGTCATCTTGATTCCGTTGTACTCGGGCGGGTTGTGGGATCCGGTGATCTGCACCGAGCCATCGGACTTGAGCCGGTGCTCGCTGAAGTAGCTGACCGGGGTCGGCACCGTGCCGAGCTGGATCGCGTCGCACCCGACCGCCGTCAGCCCGCGAACCAGTCCAGCGCGCAGCTCGGGCGACGAGGGGCGGTTGTCCTCGCCCACCACGACCCTGGGGCGCCTGGATCCCACTCGACGCCGCAGCTCGGAGCCGTATGCCATTCCCACCGCCTCGGCAACGGACGCGTCGAGCTCGTCGCCCACGATTCCGCGGATGTCGTACTTGCGGAAGATGTGTTCGCGAAGCGGCTGCCGGGCGCGCTGTGTCCTCGCTGGCGTCAGGGCGCCCATGCCTGGACCGCCCCCGCCGCCAGCTGCCTCAGCCCCTCGACCGAGCCATAGGCGAGATCGAGAGCGGTTTCGGGGAAGATGCCGCCCAGAATGATCAGGCCCGCGCTCAGCGCGAGCACCAGGTGGGTGGCGAGGGGAGAATCGGCGCCCGCAGCGACTTCGGCGGCGGTGTCGTCGCCCTCCTTCATCCACATGTACCAGGCCACGCGCAGATAGTACCAGTACGACACGACCGTGGTCAGCACCAGCACGACCGACAGCGCCCACAGCCCGGCTTCGCCGGCGCCGAGCAGAAGCTGGTACTTGGCGATGAAGCCGGCCGTGCCCGGAAACCCGGCCAGAGACAGCAGGAACACCGTCATGAACACGCCCAGCCCCGGACGACGCCACCCGAGTCCGGCGTAGTCCTCGATCCGGTTGTTCCCCTCGGACTGGCCGCCGACCGTGATCACGACCGCGAAGGCCGCGATCGTCATGACCGTGTAGACCAGCAGGTAGAAGAGGAGCGAGGCCACCGCGGTGTCGTTGGCGGCCACCAGCGGCACGAGCAGATAGCCGCCGTGCGCGATCGAGGAGTAGGCCAGCATCCGCTTGACGTTGGACTGGGCCAGCGCGACGACGTTGCCGACGACCATCGTGATCGCCGCCAGCCACGCCAGAATCGACCACCATTGCCCGTACACGCCCTCGAGCCCCACCACGAACACGCGCAGGAACGCGGCGAACGCCGCCGCCTTGACCGCGGCGGCCATGAACGCCGTCACCGGCGTGGGAGCCCCCTCGTAGACGTCGGGGGTCCACATGTGGAACGGCACCACCGCCACCTTGAACGCAAACCCGATCGCGAGGAGCGCCACCCCGGGGACCAGCAGCTGGCTGGCCGCCGTGCCCGCGTCGATCGCCTCGGCAATCGCGTGGAGGTTCACGCTCCCGGCCGCGCCGTAGACGAGCGCAATGCCGAAGAGAAGGAAGCCCGTGGCGAACGCGCCCAGCAGGAAGTACTTGAGCCCGGCCTCCGCCGACCGGCGATCCCGCCGATTGAAGCCGACCAGGGCGTACACGCCGATCGACATGAGCTCGAGGCCCAGGAAGATCACCATCAGGTCCCGGGCCGAGGCCATGACCATCATGCCCACCGTGGCGAACAGGATCAGCGAGTAGTACTCGCCCGCCTGCAGCCCGTGCCGAGCGACGTAGGCCAGCGAAATCACGATCGCCAGCGCGGCGGCCAGGATGAAGATCCAGTTCGCGAAAAGGCGGAACCGGTCCACCGCGATCATGGCGGCGGCGCCGTCCTCGGTCACCCCGGAGTAGAGCCACCCGTTGGCGACCGCGGCCAGGGCCAGTCCCGCCACCGCCAGCCATCCGAGGTCCTGGCCCCCGCCCTCCGCCCGCTTGCCCGCCACGCCCATGATCAGGATCACCATGCCCCAGCACGCGAGCACGGCCTCGGGGAGCAGCGCCATGACGTAGTGGAAGCTGGACGAATAGTCGAGGAGCATCGTGCTAGTCCTCCTCGCGGCCGGAGCCGAGGGCGATGCCGGGGCCGGGCGCAATCCCTGCGTCGGGGCCGGGCGCAATCCCTGCGTCGGGGCCGAGCGCGACCGCGGCGTCCCCTTCCGCCGCGCCCTCGCCGAGCGCCGCTCGCGCCTCCTCGACCCGCTCGAGCACCGCCTGCACGCTTGGCTCCATTCGCCGCAGGAACGGGGCCGGATGCACGCCGATCCAGATCATCAGCGCCACAAGGGGGCCCAGCACAAGGCTCTCGCGCCGCGACAGATCGGCGAACGTCCGGTTCTCGGGCTTGTCGAGCTTGTTGAAGAGCACGCGCTGCACCATGGGAAGCATGTAGTAGGCCGCAAAGATCACGCCCGTGGCAGCGACGACGGCCGCCACGGGGTGGGTCTCGAAGGCGCCCAGCAGGGCCAGGAATTCGCCGATGAAGCCGCTCGTGCCCGGCAGGCCGATCGACGCCAGCGCCGTGATCACGAACGCGGTGGCGAAGAGGGGCGCGACCCTCCCGATCCCGCCGAAGTCCTCGATCAGGCGCGTGTGCCGGCGCTCGTACATCATGCCGAGCAGCAGGAAGAGCGCGCCCGTCGAAATGCCGTGGCTGATCATGACCACAAGTCCGCCCTGCAGTCCGTTGACGGTCATCGCGAAGACGCCGATCACCACGAAGCCCATGTGCGCCACCGACGTGTAGGCCACGAGCTTCTTCGCATCGGGCTGAACGGCGGCAACCCACGCCGCGTACACGATCCCGATCACCCCCAGCGCGAGCATGACGGCGACCACGGTGGGGTGCTGGGCCGCTCCGGGGAACAGCGGCAGGAGAAAGCGCAGGAACCCGTAGGTGCCCATCTTGAGCAGCAGCGAGGCCAGAATGACGGACCCGGGCGTGGGCGCCTCGACGTGCGCGTCCGGAAGCCAGGTGTGCAGAGGAAAGACGGGGACCTTGATCCCGAATGCGAGGGCGAACGCCGCAAAGAGCCACAGCTGCTCGCGCATCGTCAGGTCGGCGCTCAGGAAGGCTTCGTAGCTGAACGACCCGGCGTCGCCGCTGAAGTGGATGTACAGGATCGCCACCAGCATGAGCAGCGACCCGACGGCCGTGTAGATGAAGAACTTCACCGCCGCGTAGATCCTGCGCTCGCCGCCCCAGATGCCGACGATGAAGTACATCGGGATCAGCGTGAGCTCGAAGAAGACGTAGAAGAGGAAGATGTCGGTCGCCAGGAAGACGCCCACCACGCCGGTCTGAAGCAGGAGCATGAGGGCGTAGAAGGCCTTTCGGCGCGTCTTGATGTAGTTGAACGACCCCAGGATCGCGATCGGCGTGGTCAGGGTGGTGAGCATGACCATGAACACCGAAATGCCGTCCAGACCGAGGGCGTAGCTGACGCCCCACGACTCGATCCACGGCGTGGAGGACTGCATCGCAAAGCCTCCGCCGCCGGGGTCGAAGCTCCACCAGAGCCCGATGCTGAGCACGAACACGGCGCCGGACCACAGGAGCGCGATGTGCTTCGCCCTGTCTTCCACCGAGGCCATGACGTGAAACAGCCCCGCGATGGGAAGCCACACGAGGGCATGAAGGATCCAGTCCTCGTACAGAGCCGGAATGGTGGCGAAGAAGTCCGTCATGTCGTCATCAGAGGAAGACCGCGGCCCCCAGGACGATGAGCACGCCCAGGGTCAGCACGAAGGCATAGGTGTTGGCCTGGCCGGTCTGGAAGAGGCTGACCGCCCAGCCGGCGAGACGCGTGAAGCTGCCGAGGAAGTTGACGAAGCCGTCGATGATCAGCGTGTCCACCACCTTCCAGCACCAGCGCGAGGCCGCCAGCACCGGTCGCACGATCCCGGCGTCGAACGCTTCGTCGAAGTACCACTTGTTGACAAGGACGGCGCGCAGTCCCCGGGGCGCGGTGGTGGCCTCGGCCGCGGCCACGTACCTGCGCCCGCCCAGCACGCGCAGCGCGGCCAGGACCACCAGCGCCGCCGCGCCGGTCGACGCCAGCGCCCAGGCCACCTCGCCGCCCCCCACGCCCGGGGCCGAATAGGATGGTTCGCCGATGGCCGCCACCTGGATCGCAGCCGCGTCGTGGGTGATCGGCTCGAGCCAGTGATGGAGCCATTCGCTCATCGGGAGCGCGCCGAACAGCCCCAGAACGGACTCGGACAGCGGTTCGGGGACGTTGATCCAGCCGCCGAACACCGACAGCACGGCCAGGACGACCAGCGGGATGGTCATCACCCGCGGCGCCTCGTGAAGGTGCGGGCGGGCCTTGCGCTCCACGCGGCTCTCGCCGTGGAAGGTCATCGCCATCAGGCGGGTCATGTAGAACGCCGTCAGCATTGCGGTGACCAGCGCGACCACCCAGTAGACGGCGTAGAGCGTGCCGTACGGGTTGGATTCGGCGCCGGCCCAGGCCGCCGTGTACCAGATGATCTCGTCCTTCGAGAAGAAGCCGGCCAGGGGCCATATCCCGGCGATGGCGAGGGTGGCGATCCACATCACCGCCCAGGTGATGCGCATGCGGTCCTTCAGCCCGCCCATGTTGCGCATGTCCTGCGCGTCCTCGTGGCTGCCGGCCTCGTGCAGCGCATGGTGCATGGCGTGGATCACCGCGCCGGCCCCGAGGAAGAGAAGCGCCTTGAAGAAGGCGTGCGTCATGAGGTGGAAGATGGCGGCGGTGAACGCTCCCACGCCTGCGCCCAGGAACATGAAGCCGAGCTGCGAGACGGTCGAGTAGGCCAGCACCTTCTTGATGTCGTGCTGCTGCAGCGCAATCGTCGCCGCGAGCAGCGCGGTGACCGCGCCGATGCCCGCCACCACCGCCTGGCTCGTCGGCGCGAGCGCGTACAGGACCGAGGATCGCGCCACCATGTACACGCCGGCGGTGACCATGGTGGCCGCGTGGATGAGCGCCGACACGGGGGTGGGGCCGGCCATCGCGTCGGGAAGCCACACGTGCAGCGGGACCTGCGCGCTCTTCCCGGCGGCGCCCAGCATGAGCAGCAGCGTGATGGCGGTCACGGTGGCGCCCCCCGCCGCGAGGCGGCCCTCGGCTCCTGCGGCGATCGGGCCGAACTCGAGCGTGCCGAAGGTCTGGAACAGCAGGAACATGGCCAGCAGGAAGCCCAGATCCCCGATCCGGTTCACGATGAACGCCTTCTTCCCGGCGTCGGACTTCTCGCGGTCGGAGAACCAGTACCCGATCAGCAGGTAGCTGCACAGCCCCACGCCCTCCCAGCCGATGAACATCATGGCGTAGCCCGCGCCCATCACCAGCACGAGCATGAAGAAGACGAACAGGTTCAGGTACGCGAAGTACCTCGGGTAGCCCGCGTCGTCCTTCATGTACCCGACGCTGAAGACGTGGATCAGGAAGCCGACGCCCGTCACGACCAGCATCATCACCATGGAGAGCTGGTCGAGCTGGATGGCGGCGGCGATCTCCAGCGTGCCCGTCACGATCCAGGTCCAGTACCGCACCACCACCGGCTCGTGCAGCTCCGCCCCGTGCATGCCCAGGAAGTTCCACAGGGCGAGCGCGAACGCCACGAACATGACCCCGGGGCCGATCCACGTGGGGAGCGTGTGCGTGCGTGGCCGGTCGGGGCCGCCGGTCGGATCCCACTCGGCGCCCTCGCGCAGCGCCGCTGCGGTCCGGGTCGCCGACCGGAGCGCTAGGATCCCGTTGACCAGGAAGCCGAGCAGCGGAAGCAGAATGATGAGACCCGGCAGGGTCGGCTCCCATTGCGCGGCCTGCTCGACGGGAGCGTAGGCCCCCGGCCCCATTGCGGCGGATCCCATTCAGGTCACCACTTCAGCAGGTTGAATCTGTCCACGTTGACCGTCTTGTAGTGCCGGAAGATGGAAATGATGATCGCGAGCCCGACGGCGGCCTCGGCCGCGGCCACGGTCATCACGAAGAAGACGAAGAGCTGGCCCTCGATTCCCGTGTACCTGGACAGCGCCACGAAGGCCAGGTTGACCGCGTTCAGCTGCAGTTCGATGCAGAGGAAGATGATGATCGCGTTGCGCCGAACGATGACCCCCAGGGTGCCGACGACGAAGAGGGCGGCGCTCAGCAGCAGGGCGTATTCGAGCATTGGCTTCTCCTCTCCGATCAGGTCTTGGGCTTCGCCAGCACCACGGCGGCGACGATCGCGACGAGCAGCAGCAGGCCCATGAGTTCGAAGGCCACGACGTAGTCGGTGAAGAGCGGCTCGGCGATCACGCCCGCCGCCCCCTGCTCGCGCACGGCAGCGTCGAGCCTGGCGGCCACCGCGGCCCCGTCGCCCCGCACGCCCGTGTCCGACGCGCCCCAGAACGCCTGCGCCAGCACCCCCGCCGTCAGGCCCGCCACCACAAGCGCGAGCAGCGACCACAGGCCGTACTTGAGATCCGCCCGATAGTCGTGGCCCAGGTTGAGCAGCATGATCACGAAGAGGAACAGGACCATGATCGCGCCGGCGTAGACCAGCACCTGGATCGCCGCCAGAAAGTGCGCCTCGAAGAGCACGTAGACGCCCGCGACGCTGGCCAGGGTGGCCACCATGAACAGGAGGCTGGCCACCGGCGTGCGGCTGAGCACGACGCCGACCGCGCCTCCCAGCGCCACCACGGCGAACAGGACGAAGAGAACCTCGGTCATTCGGAGCGCGGGTCGGAGGGGTCCCAGAGGAGCGTTGTCGGGTGATCCTGCTCCATCAGCCGGTCGAGATCGTAGACGAAGCGGTCGCGGGTGTACTCGGCGTTCTCGAAGTGCCGGCCGACGTGAATCGCCTCGACCGGACACACCTCCTGGCACATGCCGCAGAAGATGCAGCGGAATTCGTCGATCTCGTAGACGATCGGGTAGCGGTTGCCCTGATCGTCCTCTCCGCCCACCAGCCGGATGCAGTTGGCCGGGCAGACCGTGGGGCAGAGCCCGCACGCCACGCACTTCGGCCGACCGTCCGCGTGGACCTCCATCCGGTGCGTGCCGCGCCAGCGAGGGGAAAGGTCGGGCTGTTCCTCGGGGTACTCCAGCGTGACCTTCTTAACCCGCAGCAGGTGCTTGAAGGTCAGGCTCATGCCCTTCAGCGTCGCCCGCATGTACGATGTGCGCCCGGGTTCCGGGCGGTGCATGACCTTGACCGATATCGCCATTATGGGACGCTCCCGTCTGGGTTGGCAGCCGCCCGGCCGGCCTGGATCGCTCGCGAGGCCGCCCGGCGTCGGGCCACGGCCCCCGCGCCGTGCGCGCCCGCAATGATGCGGTCGCGGTCGATGAAGAATAGGAAGGCGGCCGTCGTCACGCCGCTGAGCGCGGTCAGGACGAGGCCGTAGACCAGGCCGAAGGGAACGCCAAGCTGGTCGAGGACGAGCATGGCGCCGGCGATGAGCACGATGTATCCCAGCGCCGCCGGCAGCAGGACCTTCCAGCCCAGGTGCATCACCTGGTCGTAGCGGAAGCGTGGCAGCGTCCAGCGAATCCAGATGTACAGGAAGACGAAGAAGGCCGTCTTGGCAGAGAACGAGGCCAGCGTGAGCAGCGTGATCAGCACGCTCGGGGTGGCCGGAATCGCCGCGCCGGCCTCGTCGAAGCCCCGGATCAGCGCCCCCTCGTGCCAGAACATGTCGTCGCCCGTCCAGAAGGGTATGTCCCAGCCGCCGAAGAAGAGCGTGGCCATCAGCGCCGACGCGGTGAGCACATGCGAATACTCGGCGATGAAGAACATCGAGAACTTCATGGCCGAATACTCGGTGTGGTACCCGGTGATCAGCTCCGACTCGGCCTCGGGCATGTCGAACGGGAGCCGGTTGGTCTCGGCCAGCGCCGAAATCACGAAGAAGATGAAGGCGAGCGACAGCGGAAGGACGAACCACAGCCCCAGCTGCTGCTGCCGCCACACCATCTCGGTGAGGGTCACGTTGCCCGCCAGCAGAAGGACCGCGATCACGGAGAGGCCCAGCGCGACCTCGTAGGAGATCATCTGCGCAGACGCCCGCAGCCCGCCCAGAAAGGCGTACTTGTTGTTCGACGCCCACCCGGCCAGCACGATCCCGTACACCGCCAGCGACGACAGGGCCAGGATGTACAGGATCCCGATCGGCACGTCGGCCACGATCATGTCGACCGTTCCCACCGGCGTGGGCAGCGGCGCGGCGAAGGGGATGACCGCGAAGGTCACCACGGCGGGCATGATGGCCAGCGCGGGGCCCAGCACGAAGTAGAACTTCGCGCTGGTGCCGGGCATCGTCTCTTCCTTGATGATGTTCTTGAGCGCGTCCGCGAAGGGCTGCAGCAGCCCGAACGGCCCGACGCGGTTCGGCCCCAGCCGGTCCTGGATGAAGGCCGAGACCCTTCGTTCGGCCAGCGTCATGTACGCCACCGCAATCATGACGACGGTGAACACCCCGAGAACCTTCGCGGCGCCGATCACCCAGAACCAGAAGGTCGACAGCTGGTTCATCTCATGCATGGGCGGTCTCCAGCGGCACGCCGGCGGCGCCGATGGCTTCGTGGCTCAGTCCGGCGAAGGCGGCGTGCTCCGAGGCGAGCGCGGCGAACGCGGCGGCGGCGCTCTCCGGCGGGGCGCCGTCCTCCAGCGCCGCCAGCAGCGCGCCCAGCACCAGCCAGGCGGGCCTCGCCGACCCGGGTGCCTGAAGGCCCTGCTCGAAGCGCTGCACCCGGCTCTGCGCGTTCACGAACGTGCCTTCCTCTTCGGCGAAGGTAGTCGCGGGAAGCACGAAGTCGGCGTTGCGCGCCGCCGGAGAGTCGAACGTCCCCAGGTATACGTACAGGCTCGCGCCGGCGCCGAAGTCCCCGGACTGGTCGCCCAGCTGATCGCCCAGCACGAGCACGATCCCCTCGTGGCCGGCCGCCGCCTCCAGCCCGCCGGTCGCGTCGTCCGAGCCCACGCGCTCGAACCCCAGAATGCCGGCCCCGTCCACGTTCGGCGCCAGATCCCGCCGACGTACCAGCAGGGGAAAGCCAGGCAGCGGATCCTCGTCGGCGGCCCGGCGCGAGCGGAACGCGCTCTCGACCACGGTCCCCGCGGCCCCGCCCAGCCGCTGGAGCGTCCCCAGCGCCTCGTTGGACGCGAACGGGGAGCCGACGATCCTCACCTCGGCCCCGGCGTGGCTCTGCAACCGGGACAACAGCTCGTTGAGCGCTGTCTGCCAGTCCGTCGCCCGCCGCTTCCCGCCACGCCCCATGGCCGGGTTCTCGATCCGCCCCGCGCGGTTGATCCACTCGTAGTTCGCGCGGCCGTAGTCGCACATCCAGTGGCCGTTGACCTCCTGGTTCTCGCGGGGCTTGAGCCGCTGCACCAGGTTGTCGCGGGCGTGCAGGTCAATGTTGCACCCCTGCGAGCAGTTGGGACAGATCGACGGCGTGTGGTCCAGGTCCCAGGCGCGCGCCTTGTGCAGGAAGTCCTTCGAGACCAGCGCCCCCACGGGGCAGATGTCGACGACGTTGCCGGCAAAGGAGGCTTCTTCCAGCCCGCTTTCGAAGAACGTGTCGATCACCGCGCGGTCGCCCCGCTCCACAACGGTCAGCCGGGAGTCGCGCGCGACCTCGTCCATGAACCGCACGCAGCGGGTGCACATCACGCACCGGTCGCCGTAGTACAGCACGTCGCCGCCGAAGTCGTCCCGGCCGAAGACGCGCTTGGGTTCGCGCGCCCTTCCCTGCTCGCGCCCCTCTTCGAAGACGTAGTCCTGCAGCTTGCACTCGCCCGACATGTCGCAGATGGGACAGTCGAGCGGATGGTTGACCAGGTAGAATTCGAGCACGCCCTGCCGCATCCGCTTGGCCGAGGGGCTCTCGGTGTGAACCACCTGTCCGTCCTGGGCCATCGTCACGCACGACGGCTGCAGCTTGGGCGCGCCCTCGACCTCGACCAGGCAGATCCTGCACTGGGCGGGCGCCGAAAGCCCCGGGTGGTAGCAGTAGTGCGGCACCTCGATCCCGAGCGTCTCCGCCGCGTGCAGCAGCGATGTCCCCTTCGGCACCGTCACCTCGCGGCCGTCGATGGTCAGGGTGACCGCATCGGCTTTGCGACCGTTGTCAGGCATGGGGCGTCCTCGCGTGCTTCAGTCGGTCGCCGCTTGGGCGCGGCGGGTCTTCCGGGCGCAGGTCCACCGGGCGCGGCAGGTCTTCCGGGCGCAGGTCCACCGGGCGCGGCAAGCCTCGCGGGCGCTGGACCACCAGGCGCTGGTCCACCGGGCGCAGGGGGCGGCGGGGGCGCATCAGGCCGCTCCCACCCGTTCGCCCCGCCGGATCAGGGCAAGGTAGTCTTCGCGGAACTTCTCGATCGACGAGATGACGGGCATCGCCAGCGAGTCCGACAGCACGCAGATCGTGGTGCCCGTCATCTGCTCGGAGATCTGGACGAGCGTGTCCAGGTCGTCCTCGGTGCCGTGTCCGTCCTCGATTCGGCGCAGAATGCGCGTGGCCCACGCCGTGCCCTCTCTGCAGGGCGTGCACTGCCCGCAGGACTCGTGCGCGTAGAAGTGCGCCATGCGCCTCACCTGCTTCACGATGTCGGTGTTCTCGTCCATCACGATCACCGACGCGCAGCCGAGCATGGATCCGGCTGCTTCGACGCCCTCGTAGCAGAGCGTGCAGCTTCGGCAGTCGTCCGCGCTCATGATGGGGACCGAGCTGCCCCCCGGGATCACCGCCTTGAGCTCTCTGCCGCCCTGGATGCCGCCGCACACGTCCTCGATCAGCTCCATCATCGGGAAGCCCAGGGGGAGCTCGTAGTTTCCGGGCCGGTTCACGTGGCCGGACACGCAGAAGAGCTTGGTGCCGGGGCTCTTTTCGGTGCCCCACTGCCGGTACCACTCCGCGCCGTGGCGCAGGATGTGGGGCGTCGCCGCGAGCGTCTCGACGTTGTTGATGGTGCTGGGCATACCGAAGGCGCCGACCGCCGCCGGGAAGGGCGGCTTGATGCGGGGCTCGCCCCGCCGCCCCTCGAGCGAGTTCATCAGGCCGGTTTCCTCGCCGCAGATGTAGGCGCCCGCGCCGACGTGCAGCGTGATGTCGATGTCCACCCCGGAGCCGAGGATGTCCTTGCCCGCGAGGCCCTGTTCGTAGGCCTCCTCCAGCGCGCGGGCCAGCACCTGCGTGGTCTCGAAGAACTCGCCGCGCAGGTAGATGTAGCAGTGCGCCGAGCCGATCGCGTACGACCCCACCAGACACCCCTCGATGAGCTGGTGCGGCGTCCACCGAATGATCTCGCGGTCCTTGAAGGTGCCGGGCTCGGATTCGTCGGCGTTGCACAGCATGTAGTGCGGACGCCCCGACTCCCTGGGCATGAACGACCACTTGAGCCCGGTCGGAAAGCCCGCGCCGCCCCGCCCCCGCAGGCCCGAGCGCTTCACCTCGTCGATGGTCGCGTCGCGTCCGATCTCGAGCGCGCGCGCGATCCCCTGGTAGCCGCCGTACCGCTTCCAGCCCTCGACGGTGCGCGCGGCGGGATCTCCGAAGCCCTCGCTGAGGACTCGCGTCTCCTTGTGGTGCCGGTAGGGGTATGCCAAGAGTGCCGTCCCGGGGAGCCGTCCCCGTTCTATCCTTCTTCCAGTTCGCTGGTCAGCCGCGCGAGGACGTCGGGCACGTCTCCGGCCGACACGTCCTCGAAGTAGCGGTCGTTGATCTGCACGCACGTCGGGAATCCGCACGCCGCCAGGCACTCGGCCTCGACCACGGTGAAGTTCCCGTCCGCGGAGGTGTCGCCGAGCTCGGTCTCCGTGTGCTCGAGGAAGGCCGCCAGAACCTCGTCGGCGCCGCAAAGATTGCACGAGATGTTCGTGCACACCTGTATGAGAAAGCGCCCCACTGGACGCTTGTTGTACATCGTGTAGAAGGTCGCCACGCCCCGCACGTAAGCGCGGCTCAGCCCGAGAAGGGCCGCCACCTCGTCCATCGTGCGCGGCGAGACGTGGCCGCGGATCTCCTGCGCCAGGTTCAGCGCCGGCAGCAGCGCGGCCCTCGCCGTCGGGTAGCGGCTCCGGATCTTCTCGAACCGAGCCTGGTACGGCCCTTCGAAGAGGGGGGCGTCGGGGTCCCTCTCGACCAGCATGAAGGGGTGGCTCGCCGCCGTGGACGGGTGCGCGCCCTCGAGGGGACGGTCGCCCGCATGGCCGGTGCCGCGCACGTCGGCCTCGCTCAGGTCGAATTCGCCCGTGTTGCCGGCCCAGCCCGGGTTGCGGAACGGCGCGTCGCTCACCGGTCGATCTCCCCCAGCACGATGTCCAGGCTGGCGTTGATCATGATCAGGTCGGCCATCAGGTGTCCCTCGGACAGCTTCGCAATGGCCGACAGGTTCACGAACGACGGGGGCCGGATGCGCCAGCGGACCGGCTTGGGGCCGCCGTCGCCCACCACGTACATGCCCAGCTCCCCCTTCGACCCCTCGACCGAGAACCAGCAGTCCTCGGCGGGCGCGGGGATCCCTTCGGTGATGAGCTTGAAGTGGTGGATCATCGACTCCATGTCCGACATGCAGTCGGTCTTCGACGGCAGGCTGATGCGCGGGTCCTGCACGTCCATGGGCCCGCCCGGCAGCCGGTCGAGCGCCTGATGCAGGATGCGGATGCTCTGGCGCATCTCCTCCATGCGCACCAGGAAGCGGTCGTAGCAGTCCCCGTGGCACCCGATCGGGACCTCGAAGTCGTAGCTCTCGTAGTCGTAGTAGGGACGGTCCTTGCGCACGTCGTAGGGCACGCCGCTCGCCCGCAGGTTCGCGCCCGTGAGTCCGTGGTTCACCGCCTCTTCGGCGGAGATCGCCCCGATCCCCTGCGTGCGTCCGATGTGGATCGCGTTGTGCCTGAGCAGGCCGTCGATCTCGTCCAAGGTGGCGGGCAGGTTGTCTGCGAACTCCCGCACGCCGTCGGTCCAGCCCGCGGGCAGGTCGGCCATCATGCCCCCGATCCGGGTCGCCGAGGTGGTGATCCGGGCGCCGGTGAGCGCTTCGTGGAGCTTGTAGACCTTCTCGCGCTGCTGGAAGGCGTACAGGAAGGGGGTGAAGGCGCCCACGTCGATCGACCAGGTGCCCAGCCAGAGCAGGTGCGAGAAGATGCGGTCCATCTCCATGCAGATCACGCGCGCGACCCGGCAGCGGTCGGTGACCTCGATGCCCATCAGCTTCTCGACCGCCATGACGTACGCGCAGTTGTAGATCAGCGGCGCCAGGTAGTCCATGCGGTCGGTGAGCGTGACGATCTGGTTCCAGGTGCGGTACTCGCCCAGCTTCTCGAACGACGAGTGCAGGTAGCCGAGCCGGGGCACCACGCTCACCACGGTCTCGCCGTCAAGCTCGACGACCAGCCGCAGGACCCCGTGCGTGGCGGGGTGCTGCGGCCCGACGTTGACCAGCATCGTCTGCGACCCCAGCGTCGGCTCGGGCGCGTCGAACGGCTCGGTCGGGCTCGCGACCAATGTGCCGCCAGGCCCCATTTCGGGGTTTCGGCCGACCTCGTATTCGACCGTCCTAGTCGACATCGTCGTCTCCGTCGCCGCCGTCGGCGGCCGGCTCGACCAGCTGGGGGACGCGATCGCCGATCTCGCCGGGCATGTACTGGTCCTCGGGATCCTGGATCAGGGCCCGGCGCGTCTGTTCGGCGCGGGAGAACCGGCCGCGCAGGGGGAAGTCCTTGCGCAGGGGGTGGCCCTCGGCGTAGTTCTCGGGCATCAGGATGCGGCGCAGATCGGGGTGCCCTGCGAAGCGAACGCCGAAGAGATCGAAGACCTCGCGCTCAAGCCAGTTCGCCCCAGCCCAAATCGCTGTGACGCTCTCGATTTCGAGGCCGTCAAGGGGAAGGTCGCACTTGACTCTCAAAGCCCTTCGGTTGGGAATCGACCACAGCTGGTAGACGACCTCGAGCGGCCTGCCGCCGCCGTAGTCCACCGCGGTCACGTCGGCCAGATGGTCGTACTGCTGCCCGGGCGCGTCGTGGAGCCAGCCGAGGATTTCGGCGATGCGCGCGGGGTCGACGTGCACCACGTCCTCGTCGCCGGCGTGCACGGCGTTGCGCACCACCGCGTCGGGGAAGCGCTCCCGAAGCTCGGTCACCGTGGGGTTGCGGGGCTCGACGGGCGCGGGCGCGTGTGCGGCGTCGGCCGACTCGCGCGCGGCCGGAGCGCCCGTGGCCACCAGGTCGAAGGGCGAGGGCTGCGAAGTCGAATCGCTCAAGGCAGGCGGTCCTCGGAGCGGCTCACGGCGTCGGTCTCGACCAGGCCGCTGACCCGGTTCTGGTGCGTCGAATTGCCGAACGGTCCGGTCAGGTCGAAGACCTCCTGGTCTCCGGCGCGCGGACGCCCGGCGGCAAGCGGATCCTCGGCGCGAAGCTCGGCGTGGTTGGCCAGGCTTTCGCCGCGAATCTTCTCCTGCACCATCATCAGCCCGTAGATCAGCCCCTCGGGACGGGGCGGGCATCCGGGGATGTAGACGTCGACGGGCACGATCGTGTCGATCCCCTGCACCATCGAGTAGACGTCGAAGACGCCGCCCGAGGACGCGCACGCCCCCATGGAAATGCACCACTTGGGCTGCATCATCTGGTCCCAGATCCGACGCAGCACCGGGGCGAGCTTGTACGGGACGCGCCCGGCGCAGATCAGCACGTCGGCCTGGCGGGGGCTGAAGGACATCCGCTCCATGCCGAAGCGGGCCAGATCGAAGTTGCTGGCCGCCGAGGCCATCATCTCGATGGCGCAGCAGGCGGTGCCGAAGGGCATGGGCCACAGGGAATTGCGCCGGGCCCAGTTCACCACGAAATCAAGCTTCGTGGTGAGGAAGGCGGGGCTCCCGGAACCCAGCACGCCGCTCCCGGAACCCGGCACGCCGGGGGTTTCTACCGCCATGGGGCTTCTACTCCCATTCCAGACCGCCTTTCCGCCATTCGTACACGAGGCCAACCGCCAGCACGGCCACGAAGAGAAGGACCGCCACGAACGGCCCCCAGCCGAGCTCGCGCACGCGAACCGCCCAGGGCACCAGGAAGATCGTCTCCAGGTCGAACACGATGAAGCTGATCGCGACCATGTAGAACTTGATCGAGAACGGCGCCCGCGTGTCGCCCAGCGGGATCATTCCCGATTCGTAGGGCATCGCCTTCTGGGGCGTGGGGCGGCGGGGGTTGAGGATGTGCGAGGCGACCGCCATGCCGACGGCGTTGAGCACCGTCACGCCCATGATGATCAGGATCGGTATGTAGGATTTCGCCACGCTGGAGCAGCCTCTCCGCCCGAGACTCCGCCCGAGATTGTGAAAAATTTCACGAAGTCCCGGAATCAAGGGAGAAAGATACGGGGCGGCGCGAGTGGATTCAAGTTGCGTGCGGGCGGCGGCGCCGACGGCGACAGCGATTGCCGGCCCTCCGGCAGCGGAAGCAGCGCTCCCGCGGGACCTTAGGCGCGAGCGGCTACAGCTTCGGCAGCGTGACCCCCACCTGGTTCTGGTACTTCCCCTTGCGGTCCGCGTACGCCACCTCGGGCGCCTCGTCGCCCTGGAAGAACACGAGCTGGGCGATGCCCTCGCCTCCGTAGATCCGGGCGGGCAGCGGGGTCGTGTTGGAGATCTCGAGCGTAAGGTAGCCCTGCCAGGTGGGCTCCAGCGGCGTCACGTTGACAATGATCCCGCAGCGCGCGTAGGTGCTCTTGCCCACGCACAGCACGAGCACGTCGCGCGGGATGCGGAAGTGCTCGACGGTCCGGGCCAGCGCGAACGAGTTCGGCGGGATGATGCACTCGGGGCCCTCGACCGGCACGAACGACCGCTCGTCGAAGGACTTGGGGTCCACGACCAGGTTGTGGACGTTGGTGAAGACCTTGAATTCGGGCGCCACGCGGATGTCGTACCCGAACGAGGACAGTCCGTAGGAGATCCTGCCGTCCCTGACCTGTCCGGGCTCGAACGGATCGATCATGCCGTGTTCGCGGGCCATCTTCTGGATCCAGCGGTCGCTCTTGACGGGCATCTTGGGGGCGTCGGCGGTTGGGTGGGCGGGAATGGGTGCAGCGGGGCTCGGGTGGCGCGCGGGGGGGGGCGCGCGGCGCGCAAGATAGCCCGGGGCGGGCGCGGACGCCAAGGCGGGGGGGCGTCGGCGGGGGGGCGGCGGCGGCGGGGCGGCGGGGGGGGGCGGGGTGGCGTCGGCGGCAGGGCGGCGGGGGGGCGGCGCTGGCGGGGGGCGTCGGCGCTGGCGGCGCGCGCGGGGCGTCAGGGCTCCGCGGCCAGCAGCTCGAAGCGGTAGACCAGAACCGAGTTGCCGGGAACGCGCCCGTCCAGGGAGCCCGCCGCGCCGAAGCCCAGCCTGGGGGGCGCGACGATCTGGCGCTCGCCGCCCACGCGCATGCCTTCGAGCCCGATGTCCCAGGCCGCGATGGTCTGCCCGCTGCCCACCAGGTAGTAGACCTCGCCGTCGAACGGGCTCACGAACGCCCCGGGCGAGAACTGGTCGATCGGGTACTCGCCCTCGTCGACCGGCGTCCCGTCGTGCAGCCAGCCCCGGTAGCCGAAGCGGGCCCCCTGCTGCTGTCCGACCGACGGGCCGTCGCCCACAACGAGATCGCGCACATACAGGCCCGACGGCAGCAGCGTCATTTGGGCAAGATCGACGCCCAGCGACGCGGCGAAGGTCAGGCTGGCGATGTCGGGGGGCGCGGGTTCGTCCGGACCGGTCTGGCCCCCGCACGCGGTCAGCGCAAGCAGCGCCGCAACTCCGCCGCCGAACGCCGCATTGCGCCCGCAGCGCAGGCGCGCGAACCCCGGAAAGCGTATCATGAGAGGCAGGCCTTGCTCGCGCAGACGGAGCGGTTCGAGTTGGGGGAGGGTTGGGCTGGAGGGGCCAGTGTGACCGATTCCTCCCGGCGCGGCAAGTTCGCCGACAAAGGCGTCATCCGCACGGAGGAGAGAGAATGAGGACCTTGACTGCAAGCATCGCCCTGGCGGCCGCGTGGCTCCTGACCGGCGCGGCCTCGACCGACCCGGGGTCGAACCCCCGGCCCGGGCCGCGCGACGAGAGGGCCGAAGCGCTCGTCGACGCCTGGATCGCGGCGCTGGGCGGCATGGAGACGTACTGGAAGCTGCACAGCGCGCGCTACACGCTGACCACCGAGATCTACGACCCCGAGAGCGGTCGGCTCCGCCGGGCGCGCCCGCGCTACGTCGCCATCGCGCGCCTCGAGACCGGCGAGGCCGCGCGGATCGAGCGCTGGGAGGGCAACGACTTCATCCAGCACGGCTTCGACGGCGTCCAGGAGTGGGCCGTGATGAACGGCGAGGTGCTCGGCCCCGGCGACAAGGACTACGACGAGGCGCGCTACGTGTCGGGCGACGTCCACTACTGGATCGGGCTGCCCTTCAAGCTCCGCGACCCGGGCGTCTTTCTGCACTACGACGGCACCGACGCGGAAGGGCTGCACCAGGTGCGCGTCACCTTCGGCGACGGTGTCGGAGACCACAACGACACCTGGTACTACGCCTTCGAAGAGGGCCGCGCGATGCCCGTGTCGATCGGCTACCGCGAAGAGGGCCGCGAGAATGTGAGCCGCACCTACTGGGAGGACGTGCAGGAGGTGGACGGCTACGTCTTCACCGGACGGCGCGTGCACGTCAACGCCCAGGGCAAGGTGTGGAAGATCCTGGTCACGAGCGACTTCGTGCTGAACCCGGAGCTGGACCCGGCGATCTTCAAGGGGCCCTGAGCCGGCCGGGGTTACAGCCGCGCCATCACCGCGCGGACGTGATCCGCGCTGGCGGCCAGCGCCCGGGCCTCGTCCGCGGTGAGGTCGACCTCGACCACTTCCTGCAGGCCGCCCGCGCCGAGCTTGCACGGCACGCCCAGGTACACTCCCTGCTGGCCGTACTCGCCTTCGAGCCAGGCGGCCGCCGGAAGGATGCGCCGCTTGTTCTTCACGATCGACTCGGCCATCTGCACGGCCGCGGCCGACGGCGCGTAGTACGCGCTCCCGGTCTTGAGGAGCTTCACGATCTCGGCGCCGCCGTTGCGCGTGCGCTCGATGATCGCGTCTAGCCTCTCGGGCGCGATCAGGCGCGAGACCGGGATGCCGCTCACGGCCGTGTAGGACACCAGCGGGACCATGGTGTCGCCGTGTCCGCCCAGGACCATCGCCTGGATGTCCTCGACGCTCACGTCGAGCTCCATGGCGATGAACGACCGGAAGCGCGCGGTGTCGAGCACGCCGGCCATCCCGATCACGCGTTCGCGCGGGAACCCGGTGGTCTCCTTGGCGACGTGGGCCATCACGTCGAGCGGATTGGAGACGACGATGACGACCGAATCCGGCGCCACCCGGGCGATCTCGGCGCTCACCGACCGCACGATGCCCGCGTTGGTGCGCAGCAGGTCGTCGCGGCTCATGCCCGGCTTGCGGGCGATGCCGGCCGTGACGATGAACACGTCGGACCCCTCGGCGGGGCCGTAGTCGTTCGCTCCCGAGACCATCGTGTCGAATCCCTCGACCGGCGCGCTCTCCCACTGGTCGAGCGCCTTGCCCTGCGGGACTCCTTCGAGGATGTCGATCAGCACGACCTCCTCGCACAGCTCCTTCTCGGCGAGGCGCTGGGCGCAGACTTCGCCCACGTGTCCCGCGCCGACCACCGTGATCTTTCTTGCTGACATCAGTGCACTGCTCCATTGGTGTTGAGGTGGAGCCGCGAGAGGCCCCTCGGGCTCCGGAGCCGACGGCCGCGGCCCCGACGAAATCTGTCGCCGCCCGGGCGTTCTGTCATCCGCCCGTCTGGGAGAGCGCCACGAGCCCCCCGGAGCCCGCCGACGACCCCTGCACCAGCAGGTGCTTCTCGGGCTTGATCCGCAGCGTCTCCTCGACGAGCGGCCGCAGGTCCTCTCCGCGCCGGAGCGGGTCCCTGAGCGGCGTCTCGATGGTCCCGAACAGACAGGGCCGCAGCTGGCCGTCGGCCGTAAGGCGCATGCGGTTGCAGCGGCTGCAGAAGTTGTGGCTCATCGGCGTGATGACGCCGATCGTGCCCCGGGCGCCCGGGAAGCTGAAGTAGGTGGCGGGCCCGTTTCCGGGCGGGCCGGCGACGGGCTCGAGCGCGTCGACCTCCGCGATCGCGGCGAGCGCTTCGTCGCACGACAGGAAGCTCGACGCGCTCAGCTCGAGGTTCGACTCGGTGGGCATCACTTCGATGAAGCGGACGTGAAGGGGACGGTTTCGCGAGAGTTCGGCGAAGTCGGCCACCTCGTCGTCGTTCTGGCCGCGCATGAGCACCACGTTGATCTTGATCGGCTCGAATCCGACCGCCTCGGCGGCGTCCAGGCCACGCAGAACCTTGGGCAGCGTGCCTGAGCGGCGGGCGATGGCGTCGGCGCGGTCCTCGCGCAGCGTGTCCAGCGAGATGTTGACGCGCGTGATTCCCGCGTCCCAGAGGCTCCGGGCCATGGGCGCGAGCAGGACGGCGTTGGTCGAAAGCGCGATGTCCTCGATTCCGGGGACCGCTGCCAGCATCGCGACCAGGCGCGGCAGGTCCTTTCGCACCAGCGGCTCGCCGCCCGTGATTCGGAGCCGCCTCAGGCCCATCGCGGCCATGACCCGGACGATCTCGACGATCTCCTCGTAGTCGAGGATTTCGTCGCGGCGCAGCCACGGAAGCCCCTCTTCCGGCATGCAGTAGACGCAGCGCAGGTTGCACTTGTCGGTGACCGAAATGCGCAGGTACTCGATGCGCCTGCCGAAGCCGTCGACCATGTTCGGGGCCGCCCCGCCGATGCCGTCGTCGAACGAATGCACGCCGCTACCCCGCTTCCCCGCCGCGCGGGCCCACGGGCACGTGCCCGTCGAGCCATGCGGCGTCCCGATCCAGATAGTGCTCCCGCTTCCACACCGGCAGCCGCACCTTGATCTCCTCGATCACGTGCCTCGCCGCGTCGAAGGCCTGGGCGCGGTGCGGCGTCGACACCGCGATCGCCACGCTCACCTCTCCCACCCCAAGAACGCCAAGGCGGTGCACCGCGGCCACCCGGTCGGTCTCGGCGCGCTCGGCGGCCTCGCTCACGATCTCGGCAAGCTGCTCCCGCGCCATCTCGGCGTAGCCCTCGTATTCCATGCCCCCCACCGGACGACCCTCGTTGCGGTTGCGCACGATCCCCATGAAAAGGGCGACGGCCCCGTCCTCGTCGGCCCCGACGCGGGACAGCACGTCGCGCGCGTCGATCGGGCCGGTCGTCACCGCGCTCCAGGCCATCGCTCTCACCCTCCGGCCACGGGGGGGATCAGGGCGACCTCGTCGCCCTCGGCCAGCACGGTCGCCACATCGGCGTAGCGACGGTTCACGGCCACGGCGGCCCTCTCGGGCAGGGAGGCCCAGCCTCCGCCCCGGCCCCGCAGTTCCGCGAGCAGCGCCCCGACGGTGGCGCAGTCGGGCAGCGACACGACCGTCTGGTCCGCACCGGCAAGCTCCCGGTGAGCGGCGAAAAGGAGCACGGTCACGTTCAACCGGATCCTCCCGCGCCTCAGAACGGCGGCGAGGCCGAACCGCCTGAGGACCCCCACCCGCGATCGCGGTCGCGGCTCGAGGCGTCGTCGTCGGACTCGTGCCCGTTGAGGCGCTGGACCCGGGCCCGCAGGTGCTTCGAAGGCTTGAAGACCGGCGCGGAGCGCGCCGGCACCCGCACCGGCTCTCCGGTTCGGGGGTTGCGGGCCAGGCGGGCCTTGCGGTGACGCACCTTGAAGGTGCCGAAGCCCCGGATCTCGATGTGATCCCCCCGCCCCAGGGCCTGCTTCACCGCGTTGAGAAAGCCGTCGACGACGAGCGCGCAGTCCCGCTTGGTGACGCCGGGGCCGATGGCGTCCGCAACCTGCTCGACCAGGTCAGCCTTGGTCATGGCGCCCCCGGGCCGCTGCGAGGGGCGCGCGAGCGGCCGCTGCGAGGGACGCGCGAACTGCCGCTGCGAGGGGCGCGCGGGCGGCCGCTGCGAGGGACCGCCGAGCGGCCGCGCCTAGGGGCGACCGAGCTGCCGCGCCCGAGGGACGCACCCTGCGGCTCAATGTAAAGTGGAGATGACATAATGTAATGTTTTGGTTACAATGCGCACGCATGCGGCCTGCGACGGCCATCGCGTCGCAAGTAAGTAAGGGCGGCGAACATGCAGCGTCAAGTTGGCGCGGGGCTAGGGGGGTGCGGGGCGGCTCCCCGCCGCGCGTCGACGCGCCCGCATCAGGCCGACGAACTCGTCGAAGAGGTAGCTGCTGTCGTGCGGACCCGGGGCGGCCTCGGGATGGTACTGCACGGCGATCACCGGAAGGTCGCGGTGGGCGATCCCCGCCACGGTGTCGTCGTAGAGGTTGGTGTGGGTGACCCTGAGGTCGGGCGCGCCGGGGACCGCGCCCCCCTCGCCGCGCCGGACGGCGAAGCCGTGGTTCTGCGAGGTGATCTCCACGGTCCTGCGGTCATGGTTCATCACCGGATGGTTGGCTCCGTGGTGGCCGAAGGGAAGCTTGAAGGTCTCGCCTCCGAAGGCGCGGGCGATCAGCTGGTGTCCCAGGCAGATCCCGAAGACCGGGATCGACCGGCGCGCCAGCTCCAGGATCGTCTCTGCGGCGCGCTCCACCGCCGCCGGGTCTCCCGGGCCGTTGGAGATGAACAGGCCGTCGGGCTCCAGCGCCAGCACGTCCGAGGTGCCGGCCCGGGCCGGCAGCACGGTGACCCGGCAGCCCCGCTCGGAAAGGAGCCGGGGAGAGCTCGACTTCACGCCGAAGTCGAAGGCGGCGACATGGTACGCCTCGCGGCCCCCTGCGGCTGCCACCACGTAGCTCGCGCCCGTCGAAACCCCGCAAGCCAGGTCGAGCCCCTCCATGCGCGGATGGGCCAGGATGCGGGGCAGCAGCTCGGTCGCGGGCAGGTCGGCGTCGGCGATGCCCCCGCGCATGGCGCCACTGCTGCGGATGTGGCGGGTGAGCGCCCTGGTGTCCACGTCGCGGACTGCGGCCACTTCGTGTTCTGCGAGATAGCCTTCCAGCGTGCTGCGGCTTCGCCACGAGCTGGGGCTTCTCGACGCCTCCCTGACAATGAAGCCGGACACCTGTGGCCGACCGGACTCGACATCGTCGGCGTTCGTGCCGTAGTTGCCGATGAGCGGATAGGTCATGGCCACGAGCTGGCCGGCGTAGGAAGGATCGGTCAGGATCTCCTGGTAGCCGGTCATGGCCGTGTTGAACACGACCTCGCCAATCGCGGGACCCCGGGCGCCCAGGCGGGCGCCTTCGAAGCGCCGCCCGTCCTCGAGGAGGAGGTAGGCCGGGACGGCGGGCGCGCGGGCGGAGTCTCGCGAGGGCATTCGGGGAATGTATGGAGTCGGTATCTTCCGGGGAAGCCAGCGGGCGATTCGCGTACCAGACGAGGACGAAGATGCAGCCGAGTCAGCCATTTGTGCACATCCACGCGGACGAGTCGTGCCTGGGCAACCAGTTCAAGGGAAGGGACCGACCCGGCGGCGCCGCGGCGCTGCTCGAGCACTGGACCGAAGAGGGCTGGATGCGGCGCGACGTCTGGACTTCGGAGCCCTCGACGACCAACAACCGCATGGCCCTGGCCAGCGCGCTGCTCGCCCTGGGGGTTCTGCGCGAGCGCTGTCGCGTGCGGTTCGTGTCCGATTCGCAGTATCTGGTGAAGGGCGCCTCCGAGTGGCTCCCCGGGTGGAAGCGGCGCGGATGGAGGCGCAAGGGAGGCCCCATCGAGAACCTCGACCTGTGGCGGCGGCTCGACGACGCCCTGGCGCGGCACGACGTTTCGTGGGCGTGGGTCAAGGGCCACGCGGGAGACCCCAGGAACGAGTACGTCGACACTCTGGCCCAGCGGGCGGCCGGCGACCTCTCGTCCGCTCCGGCCCCGGTTCCGTCGGGCTTTCTGGACTGGCTCGAGAGCGAGCGCCAGTCGGGCCGCTACCTCGACTACGCCGAGTCCGCCCCCCCGCCGTCGTCGACGAAGCCGTAGCCGAACACCGCCTGCATGGCGTCGACCACGACCGGCGCCGCCCGGGCCGGGGTGATTTCGCGGTCGAGCAGGCGGCTCAGGCTCGTGACCGGGCGCCCGCTTAGCCCGCACGGCACGATGGCGTCGAAGTAGGCAAGATCGGTGTTCGCGTTAAGCGCAAAGCCGTGCGAGGTGATCCACCCCGACGACACGCGGATGCCGATCGCGGCCACCTTGGCGCCGTCCACCCAGACGCCCGTCGCGCTCTCGTCGCGGCTGCCGGACAGGCCGAAGCCGCGCAGGACCCGGAGCAGGACCTCTTCGAGGCTGCGCAGGTAGAGGTGGAGGTCCTTCCTGTCGGGCTTCAGGTCCAGGACCGGGTAGCCGACCAGCTGCCCGGGGCCGTGGTAGGTCACGTCTCCGCCCCGACCGGCCCGGTGCACATCGATCTCGCGCACGGCGAGCTCGTCGGGGGCCAGGAGCACGTTGTCGTCGCGACCGGACGAGCCCAGGGTGATCACGTGGGGGTGCTCCAGGAGCAGGAGCGTGTCGCCAATCCGGCCCGTCCTTCGCCGCGCGACCAGCTCCGCCTGCAACTCGACCGCGTCCGGGTAGGCGACGCGGCCCGGACGGCGAACCGCCAGAGTGCGTTCGGTCCAGGAGGCCTCTGCCACGTGTTGCCAGCTCCGGTTAGGGGTCAGGCGTCCGCCGGGAAGTCCTCCAGCATCTCCTTGAGCCGAGACAGGAAGCGGGCCGAATCGGCGCCATCGACCAGCCTGTGGTCGTAGCCCAGCGAGAAGAACGACCGCTTGCGGATCGCGATCGAGTCCTGTCCCGTCGCCTCGTCGGCGATGACCACGACGCGCTTGTCGATCGACCCCGTGCCCAGGATGGCCGACGTCCCCTTGGGGATGACGGGCATGCCCACCATGGTCCCCAGCACGCCCGGGTTCGTGATCGTGAAGGTGGCGCCCTGGATCTCGCTCGGCGCCAGATCCCTGGACTTGGCGCGCGTGGCCAGGTCGACGATCCGTCGCGCGGTGCCCACCAGACTCAGGTCGTCGGCGTCGTGGATGACCGGGACGATGAGCCCCGGATTCAGGTCCACCGCCATCCCGATGTTCACCGAACCCCGGTAGATGACGTTCTTGCCGGACATGACGCCGTTGACGGTGGGGAAGTCCCTGAGGATCCGCGAGCACGCCCAGGCCACAAAGGCGGTGTAGGACACGCGCGCTCCGCGTTCGGCCCACCTGGCCTTCTTCTCGGCGCGGATCCGGTCCACGGCCGAAAAGTCGATCTCGATCACGGAGTGGACGTGGGAGGCGATTCGCTTCGCCAGCACCATGTGTTCGGCGGTGAGGCGCCGCACCTTGTCCATGGTCTCGACCCGGTCGCCGTCGCGCACCGGGAAGGTGGGATGCTCGACTTCGCGGTGGAAGCGGCTCCAGAGGTCGCCGGGCGAGGCGGCGGCGGGGACGGCGGGGGGGGGCGCGGGAGGCGCCGCCGCCGGGGCGGGAGAAGGCTTGGGCGCGGCTCCCGCGGAAGCGGGAGGCGCGACCGCGGGCGCGTCGCGGTGCGGCGCCGCGTCGGCCGCAGCCGCGCGCTGGCCCACCCCGCTCTCGATGAACGAGAGGATGTCCTGCTTGGTCACGCGGCCCTGATGCCCCGTTCCGGGCACCTGGGCGATGTCCACGCCGGCTTCCTGCGCAATCCGCCGCACCACGGGCGTGGACCGGGTGCGCAGCCGATCTTCGCTGGTGGCCGTGCACGCCGGGTCCGCGGATTCCTCTTCCGGGGGCGAAGGCTGGACGGCGGGGTCGGGCGACGGCGCCGACGCGAGCGGCGCGTCGAGCCCCGCGGACGATGCACTGGGCTCGGCGACGGCCTCGGCGGGCTGCCGTGCCTCCGGCGGAGCCGCACCAGCGCCGGCCCCCTCTTCGATGTAGGCCACGATGGTGCCCACCTCGACCGTTTCACCCTCGGCCACGAGGATCTCGGCCAGAACCCCGGCCGCCGGCGAAGGGATCTCCGCGTCGACCTTGTCGGTCGAAATCTCGAGGATCGGCTCGTCGCGACCAACAGCGTCTCCGGGCGCCTTGAGCCATTTGGAAACCGTGCCCTCGGCGATGGATTCTCCCATCTGGGGCATCGGAACTTCTATTCGCGACACGTGCGATCTCGCTCTCTGTCGCTTCGCCGGACGTCGCCGCTGCAAGCTCTTGGCGGGTCCGACGAGCGCCGTTCCGGGTGCATGTCTGGTGTTACTTGGCGGCCCCCCGCGCTTCCGCCCGAGGCGCCCTCAATAGCGGTAAAGATAACGTCCCGCGGTGACCACATCGGCCACGGACGGGAGGAAATAGTCCTCCAGCTCGGCGCTGAAGGGAACGGGCGCGTCGATGGCCGTCACGCGCAGGATCGGCCCGTCGAGCCACTCGAACGCCCGCTCGTTGACGCGCATCGCGATCTCGCCCGCGATGCCGCCCGTGCGCGTGTCCTCGTGCACGACGAGGAGCTTCCCCGTCTTGCGCACCGAGGCCGCGATCGCCTCCTCGTCCAGAGGCAGAAGGGTGCGAAGGTCGATCACCTCGGCGCGGATCCGATCTCTGGCCAGCGCCGCGGCGGCTTCCAGGCTGCGGTGGACCATGAGCCCGTAGGTCACGATGGTGAGGTCGTCGCCCTCCAGCGCGGTCCGCGCCTTGCCGATCGGGATCGCGTAGTCCTCCCGGGGGAGCTGCTCACGGCAGTGCGGCGCGCGGTACAGACCCTTGTGCTCCTCGAAGATCACGGGGTCGTCGTCCCGGATGGCGCTCTTCAGCAGCCCCTTGGCGTCGGTGGGCGTGGACGGGTAGACGATCTTCAGCCCCGGCGTGTGGAAGAACGCCATCTCCACGTTCTGGGAGTGGAACGGTCCGCCCCTGTTCCCTCCCCCCGCGGGCCCGCGGACCACGAGCGGCAACGGCCCGCTGCC
Organism: Longimicrobiales bacterium; assembly: GCA_965221535.1. GTDB lineage: Bacteria > Gemmatimonadota > Gemmatimonadetes > Longimicrobiales > Gaopeijiaceae > Bin94. The sequence goes on from OZ244894.1 coordinate 2,304,094, forward strand.
GCGGTAGAGCGAGGTGGCGATGTAGTTGGTCAGCACGTCGTACGCCGGAGAGATGAAGTCCATGAACTGCATTTCGACGACGGGCCTGAGGCCCATGTGGGCGGCGCCGGCGGCGGCTCCTGTGAATCCGCCTTCGGAAATCGGCGTGTCGATCACTCGCGAAGCCCCGAAGCGCTCGACGAATCCGCGCGTCACCTTGAAGGCGCCGCCGTAGGCCCCGATGTCCTCTCCCATGAGAAACACGCGGTCGTCGCGCTCCATTTCTTCCCAGAGCGCTTCGGCAATCGCCTCCAGAAGCGTGGCGGGCTTGCCCGAGCGCGTTCGGGTGACGTGCGCCGGCAGATCAGCGGACACCGGCTTGCTCCGTCGGCGCGTCGGCGACCCGGTCGGGCCTCGGCGACTTCAGGCGGGTCCAGGGCCGCGCCGGCGGGCGTCCGGTCCGCACCGGGGCCAGCGCGTCGCGAGGCTCGGGGTCGGGCTCCTTCGCAACGCGGTCCAGCGCGTGCTCGACGCTGGTCGCGGCCGCCCGCTGGATCGACGCCAGCCGCGCTTCGCCGACGTGCCCCTCGGCCAGCGCCCAGTCGGCGAACTCCTCGTGCGCGCCCCACGGGTCGTGTTCATCCTCGTCCAGCCCGTCGAGGAAGAGCAGCGTCGGGCCTCCGCCGGCCACGGCCCGCCGACGGGCGCGGCGGACGGTCGCGAAGGCGCCCAAGTGGGATTCCCGGCCCATGGACGCCGAGGCGATCCCGTAGGCGCGCGCCACGCCCTCGATGTCGCGGGCGGGAGCTGCACCGGACGCGTCGGCCGCTACGATCGCCACGATGACCGGGACACGCATGGCCGCAGCGAGATTGACGCCTTCGTGCCAGCCCCCCGTGTCCAGCGCGCCCTCGTCCTCGAACACGAGCGCAGCCCGGGGCTCGCGGCGCTGCGCAAACGCCAGCGCGATGCCCGCCACCACCTGGGTCATCGTTCCGGGCGGCCCGTCCCAGGCGATCAGCCCCCTTCTGAGATCGGTCCAGCTCCATCCGCCTGCACGCGCCGCAGCGGGGCTTGTGCCTCTGCGGGTCAGCTGGCGCAGGAACTCGAGCGGCGTGGCGCCGAATGCGAGTGCGGGCCCCGGCGACGCCGGCCCGGGACAGCACAGGTCTCCCTTGCCGTCCGCACCGTGCATCATCGCGCCGGCCACCACGATGGACCTCGCGTCGATCGCGAAGGGGCGACCCAAGCCCCGCACCAGACCGGACCGGCGGACGCCCTCTTCCAGGCGGCGTCCCTGGCAGCCCTGATACAGCAGCTCCTCGATTTCGTCGCCGTCCATGCCCGGCGCCCCGCCCAGCCTGTCGGACGCCGACGGCAAAGAACTCACGACTGCGGCACGGGCTCTCCCGGAGGCACGTCTTCGCCCGGCGGCACGGCCTCTCCCGGCGGCGCGGCCTCGCCCGGCGGCTCCTCCTCGCCCGCGGGAGGCACCAGCTCGAGTGCCGGGGCGGCCTCGGGAAGGACGGGCTGCGGCGCCGTCGTCGCCGGGTTGGCGATCCCCTCCAGGACCGACGTGGGTGCCGTCGAACGCGACGAGAGGATGGCCAGCACCAGCGACAGAACCATGAATATGGAGCCGGCGATCCAGGTCGCGCGGGTGAGCAGCGTCGTGGCCTGGCGCCCGCCCAGGACGTCCGTGGCCGCGGCGCCCCCGCCCATGGCGGCAAGTCCTCCGCCCTTCCCCGCCTGGAGCAGGATGACGACCCCGAGAAAGACCCCGTCCAGCACGAGGAGCGTCAGCAAGAATCCGTACATTTCACATCTGCATTTGTATTGGGTGAACCGCGTCGGCCCCGGAAGCTGTCCCGGGCGCAGTCCGATGTCAAGACGGTTCGCAGGGCCCGGCCAGAGCGCCCCCGGCTTCGACGATCCGAGCGAAGACCTCCGGGTCCAGACTTGCGCCGCCCACGAGAACGCCGTCCACATCGGGCGCGGACATGAGCGCCAGCGCATTGGCGGGATTCACGCTCCCGCCGTACAGCACCGGGCACGTCCCCAGCGGCCCCAGCGCCGCGCGGACGATCGCGTGGGCCGCCGAAGCGTCTTCGGGAGTGGCGGTCTCGCCCGTGCCGATCGCCCAAACCGGCTCGTAGGCGACCATGTATTCGGGGCAGTCGGCCAGGAATTCGGCGAAGGCCGCCACCTGGCGCCGCAGCACCTCTTCGAGCGCTCCTGCCCTGCGCTCCTCGAGCAGCTCGCCGACGCATACGACCGGAACGAGCCCCGCACGCGCCGCCGCGGCCACCTTGCGGGCGACGTCGGCGTCGGTCTCGCCGAAGACGTGGCGGCGCTCGGAGTGGCCGATCAGCGCCATCATGGCCCCCGCGTCCCTCGCCATCTCGGCCGAGGTCTCGCCCGTGAACGCGCCGGACGGCTTGAAGTGAATGTTCTGGACTCCGAAGTCGGCCTGAACCCGCACTCGCTTCTGCGCCGAGGCGAGCGAGATGTCCGGCGGAAAGAAGGCGATGCGAACCGCCCCGTCCTCGACCTCGGGCCGAAACCGGTAGAAATAGTCCGCCGTCGGCGCGGGCCCGTGATGCATCTTCCAGTTTCCGGCAACGACCTTGACCATTTTTCAGCCCCCCGGGACCATCTGCCGGTCCCTCGAGTTCGGATGCGCCCGGGCGGAGCAGCGGTCGGAAAGCGCCTCGACTCCCGGCAGCATCTTGCCCGCCAACAGGTCGAGCGACGCTCCGCCTCCGGTTGAAACATGAGTGAAGCGGTCGGCCACCCCCGCTTCGCGAGCCGCAGCCACCGAGTCCCCGCCGCCCGCCACCACCGTGGCGCCCCGCTCGGCGGCTGCCGCGGCGGCGCGCGCGACGCCCCGCGTGCCCTCTGCGAACCCCGGCACCTCGAAAACGCCCATGGGTCCGTTCCAGACCACGGTCGCGGCCTCCTCGATCCGGCTTGCGAAGAGGCGGGCGGTCAAGGGCCCGATGTCGCCAATCGCCTCGCCCGGCGCGACATCGGTGCGCGCGGCGGCACGCGCCTCGACGCCGGGTGCGAGGGCCCCCGCCACCGTGCAATCGACCGGCAGCACCAGGCGGGGCCCGGCAAGCCGCAGCAGGCGGGCCGCGTCGCCGCGCTTCTCGCGCTCCACCAGCGACGTCCCGGTCTCCATGCCCATCGCGCTTAGGAACGTGTTGGCCATCGCGCCGCCCACGAGCAGGGCGTCGACCCTTGGGAGGAGCGCTTCGAGCACTTCGATCTTGTCGGAGATCTTCGCACCTCCGATGACCGCAACGAAAGGGCGGCGCGGAGCTTCGAGCGCGCCGCCGATTGCCTCCAGCTCGCGCGCCACCAGGGCACCCGCGACTGCGACCCCGCCCTTCGCCCTGACTGCGCGCGGCAGTCCGTCGGTCGACGCGTGCGCCCGGTGGGCCGTGCCGAACGCGTCCAGCACGTAGTGGTCGGCCCAAGTGGCCCATTCGGCGGCCAGCTGCGGGGCGTTGGCCGCCTCGCCCGCGAGGAAGCGGGTGTTCTCGAGGAGAAGAACCGATCCCGGCGCCAATTCCCCAACCGCTTCCGAGATCCCGGGGCCTTCGTTGAACGGACAGAACCCGACCGGCGCGTCAATTAACCCCGCCAGGCAGGCTGCCGCGGGCTGGAGCGTGAGATCTGCGCGAATTCGACCGCGCGGCCGACCCAGGTGGGAAAGCAGCACGACCCTGGCTCCAGCCGCAGCCAAGCGCGCGATGGTCGGCACGGATCGCTCGATCCGCAGGGCGTCGACGATCCGACCCCGGTCGAGCGGCGTGTTGAAGTCCACCCTGACCGCGACGGCGGCGCCTGCAAGCGCGTCCGGCGACAGGTCGTCAAGCGTCTTCTTCAGCGGAGGAGTCTCCGGGCGGGGAGGCGGGGCGGGGCGGGCGGCACGGCGCCCGGGCGAACGACCCGCAGCGCATTCGCGATCCCTTGGTGAACGTGCGGGCGGGACCGCGTCAGTTGCTCAGCGGGATGTGGAATGTCGCGTATTCGGGGTCGGGCTGCACAACATCGGTGCCGCCCGGCTGGAACCGGATCGAGAACGACACCCACGTGCCAACGGCCTCGCCCAGGCGCGTCGCCGGCACGAATCGCAGCGCCTGCGTGGCCCGCAGCGCCGCCAGGTCAAGTTCGCGCAGCCCCGAGCTGTGCTCGATCTGGGGGAACTCGGTGGTCCCCTCGGGGCCAACCCACATGAGGATGCGCACTCTTCCTCCGACGCCCTTCTGCTGAAGAACGTCCGGGTATTCGTGGGCCACGATCGTCCGCGCCTCGGTGCGGTCCAGCAGTTCGGGCACCGTGCCCGGCCGCATGGGCGGAGGCTGCAGGAAGCCCGTCTGTTCCGTCGCGTCCGAAGTCGTGGGAGCATGGGGCGCGCGTTCGCCAGGCCCCGCGGCCACCGACGCCGGCGCGGCAAGCTCGCCAACCCGCGGCCCGCGGGCTGTGGTCTGCGCGGCCTCGGACGCGCCCGGGGACCGAAACGCCCCCAGCAGCGCGCCCCGAGCCCGGGGGAGCGCCAGCGACCCGGCCACCGTCAGCACCAGCACTGCCGCGATTCCGGCCGCCGGCGCCAACCACGAACGCGAGCGCGACGGCCCCTCGGCCCGGGCGTGCGCCTCAACCAGCTGCCGGCGCAGCTCGGGCCCGTACGAACACCTCTCCTCGATGACGATCTGCCGCAGATCGCGATCCAGGCGCAGCACGTCGCGCTCGTCGACCCGCTCTCGGCTGCCGCCGCGACGGAAGATCGCCACCAGCTAGTCCTCCGCTCCGGGCGTTTCCCCAACGGCGGCCTTCAGGCGCGAGAGCGCCCGGTGCACCCGCACGGCCACCGCATTCGCGCTGATGTTCAGCGTCTTGGCGATCTCCAGGTTGGCCAGCCCCGCTCCATAGCGCAGCGACAGGATCTCCTGGTCGGCGGCCCGCAGCGTGGCCACCGCGTTCAGCAGTCGCTGCACCTGCTCGGCGTGCAGCATCCTCTCCTCCTGCGACGGCGCGCGGTAGACCAGATCGGGCGCGTGGTCGAGCGAGACGTGCAGCCTTCCCCGCCGCTGCAGGGTCCGCAGGTAGTCGGTCACCGCGTTGCGGGCGATGCGGAGCAGCCAGGTTCTCGGGGCCGACTTCGTCGGGTCATAGCGTTCAAGGGAGCGCAGGGCCTTCAGGAAGACGTCCGACGTGAGGTCTTCGGCCACGTCCCGCGTGGGGACCCGGAAGCGCACATAACGGTAGACGGCTTCGCGGTGGTCGCGGAACCAGGCGTCGAAGTCGGGGGGCAGCTCGTCGCCCACGGGGGCTGGCTGCGCGCCCAGGGGGGCTGGCTGCGCGCCCGCGGGGGTTGGCCGCACGCGCTTGCCGGGTGGCTGCGCGCGCTCGGTCGGCTCTGCGCGCGGCTCCGGCCCAGGCTGGGCCGACTTGGTCCTGCTCGAAGCCTTGGTGTCCATTGCTACAAACCTACGCTCCAGGCCGCCGTCCATTTCCGCGGGGGCCCGCATGCAACCGGTCGCCCGCTCGGGCGGTCCTTCGCCACCCGCATGCCGCATGGGCCGTGCCCAGCGGCCGCTAAACCCGCGCGGGCAGCCTCTCGCCGATGTGCCGCACCAGGTCCACGACGCGCGAGGAGTACCCCCATTCGTTGTCGTACCACGCAAGCACCTTGACCATGCGCCGATCCATGACGGCGGTGCTGCGCGCGTCCACCACCGAGCTCGCCGACTCGCCGGTGAAGTCGACCGACACGAGCGGCTGCTCCTCGACCCGAAGGACCCCCGCCAGGTCGGACTCGGCGGCCGCCCGGAAGGCGTCGTTCAAGGAATCGGGCGTGGCGTCGGCTTCGATCTCGGCGACGAGGTCGACGACGGACACGTTGGGAGTCGGCACCCGGATCGCCATTCCGTCGAGCTTGCCCTCGAGCTCGGGAAGCACCAGCGAAATGGCCCTAGCGGCGCCCGTGGTGGTGGGGATCATGCTCATCGCCGCGGCGCGCGCGCGGCGCAGGTCGCTGTGGGGGCCGTCGAGGATGGCCTGGCCGGCGGTGTAGGCGTGGATCGTGGTCATGAGCCCGTGGACGAAGCCGAACCGCTCGCTCAGCACCTTCGCCACCGGGGCCAGGCAGTTGGTGGTGCAGCTTGCGTTCGAGACGATGTGGTGGCGGTCGGGGTCGTAGCGCTGATCGTTGACGCCCAGCACGATCGTGACGTCCTCGGCCTTGCCGGGGGCGGAAACGACCACCTTGGAGGCGCCGGCCCCGAGGTGGCGCGACGCGAGCTCGCGGGTGCGGAACCGTCCCGTCGACTCGACGACGATGTCGACCCCCAGATCGCCCCAGGGCAGGTCGGCCGGATCGCGCTGCGACAGGACCCGGATCTCGTCGCCGTCGACGATCAGCTGCGAGTCCGACGCGTCCACCGCGCCCGGGTAGCGGCCATGCACCGAGTCGTACTTCAGCAGATGGGCCAGCGTGGCGCTGTCGGCAAGGTCGTTGACGGCCACGAACCGGAGCCCGCTGTCGGGGGACTGCTTCGCCGCCCTAAGGACGTTCCTGCCAATCCGGCCGAAGCCGTTGATCGCGACTCTAATGGACATGGGATGGATGAATCTCCGGGAAAGGTGTGTTCTGGCTGGTGTGCATTCGCTGCTCAGGCGTCTTCCAGCGACATCGGAACCGTGCGCGAAAACGCATACGCGGAGACCGCGGCGGGGGCTGCGGGCAACAGGGCGCCGAGCGCCGCGAGGACCGTGGCGCCCGTGGTGATCACGTCGTCCACGAGCAGGATTCGGCGGCCTCGAACCTTGTCCCCGCACGCCTCCGCCACGGCGAAGGCGCCACTCACGTTAGCCCGTCGCTGCATCGGATTCAAGGCGGTCTGAGTGCCGGCCTGCCTGCGCCTCTCGAGGCAGTCCAGGAGCGGGACGCCCGTGTGCGCGGCGAGCGCGGACGCGATCACTTCGGCCTGGTTGTAGCCGCGCCTGCGCCGGTTGCGATCGGACGTCGGGATCGGCGCCACCCAGTCGGCGCGCAGCACCGCGGCACCCGCGCGCCGCCCCATTTCGGCGCCCATGAACTCGCCGACTGTGCGCCAGCCCTGGTACTTCAGGGAGTGAACGAGCTCGCGGGCCGGAGACTCCAACAGAAAGGCCGCGCGCACCCACCCCAGCTCGTCCGGCCAGTCGGCGCACTCGAGACAGGACGGCGCCTCGCCGGTTCCCAGCGGAGCCCCGCAGCGCGCGCAGGCGGGTTCGGGGACGGGGCGCAGCCGCAGCCGGCAGTTCGGGCACACGGGACCCTCGCCAGCCCCCACCTCGTCTCCCGCGGCGCCCCCGCACGCAGCGCAGGCAGGCGGCAGGAGGTAGTCGACGAGCCCCGCCAGCGGGCCAGGCCACTCCGGGCGCTCCCTCCACAGGCCGCTCATCCGAGTGCCCGTGCCATCACCCCCCTCGGAGGCGGTTCGCCGAACCAGCGCGCATGGGCCGCCTCCGCCTGCCGCACCAGCATGTCGCGCCCGTCCACCGCCGGTATGCCCAGCCTTCGGGCCTGCCTGCAGAGCGGCGTGGGCCGTCGGCCGTACACCAGATCGATGACCCGCCCGGGCACGGCGCCGGGGGCCCCGAGTTCGACTGGAGACCCGCGTCCGTCGAGCCCGACCGACGTGGCATTCACCAGCACGTCCACGCCCAGCTCCGGGAGTCCCTCGACGTGGGAGACCCGTTCGTCTTTGAAGTGAAGGGCCAGCGCCGCCGCCCTGCCGGGCGTTCGATTCCAGACCAGGACCCGCCTCACGCGGGGCGCCTGCATGAGCGCGCAGACCACGGCCCGGCCAGCCCCTCCCGCGCCCAGCACCAGGGCTCGCAACCCGCCGCCGACCCCGTCGACGGCCGCGCGCCACGTTCCCAGGAATCCCTCCACGTCGGTGTTGTCGCCCCATACCAGCCCGTCCTCGGCCCAGAAGGTGTTGCAGGCGCCCGTGGCCGACACTGCCGGCGAGCAGCGATCCAGGAAGGCGACGGCCCGCTCCTTGTGCGGCACGGTGACGTTGCCGCCCCCGCCCTGCAGCGCCAGATCGCGCAGAACCGGCCCGCATTCCTGCGCCGAGACGCGCCGCGCCAGGTACCGTGCCCGGCGCCCGGCCGCCCTGAAGGCCGCGTTGTGAATCGCGGGCGACGCGCTGTGCGAGACTGGATCGCCAAGCACCGCGTAGGTGGCCACGGCGGCTCGGTCAACCGCGACCGCGTCTTCCGTCGGGCCGCCCGCGCTCACTCGGAACTCCGCATTCGCTCCTCGATCCGGTCGAGCACCGCGCCGACCAGCTTCTCGAGCTGTTCGAAGGTCGCGTGGTACACCCTGGCCGATCCCCCGAACGGATCGTCCACCTGGCCCTCCTCTCCCGCCATCTCGGCCAGCAGATGGGAGCGCCCCCGCCCCCCGAGCTCCTCCGCCCGGCGAAGGTGGTGTCCGGACATGCACAGGAGCAGTCCCGAAGCGGCCACCACGTCCTCGGTCAGCGGCGTGCTGCGATGCGCCTCCAGATCCAGCCCCGCTTCACGGGCCGCCTCCTTCGCGCCTTCGCTGGCCCAGTCCCCCGGATACGCCGCCGACCCCGCCGACCCCACCGTCAGACGCGCGATCCCCCTCTCCGCAACGACCCGTCGCGCAATGGCTTCGGCCATCGGCGAGCGGCACGTGTTGCCGGTGCAGACGAAGGTGACGTGAAGGGTGCGGCTTGAATCCATCAGCTCTGCTGGAGACGCCCGTGGCACAGGTTCCGGCTGCATTCGGGCGGCGATGCATCCGCGCTGGACGCTAGGGAAGGTCTTGCGGGTGGCCCGGCGACATCCCGGCCACCCTCTTCAATTCTAGCACACCGATGCGCCCTTCCCGGATCAGCGCCGGACGCTCCGGCCCGAGTCGGACGATGGTCGAGGTGGATCCGCCGTCGAGCCGTCCCGCGTCGAGCGCGAACAGGTCCATTCCGCGCATCCGGGCCGTCCGGAGGGCCTCGCGCGCGGTCACGGCCGGCGGGGCGCCGGGCAAGTTGGCGGAACTCGACGTCATGGACCGCCCGCATTCCTGCAGAAGCTGAAGGGTCGCGTCGCAACCCGGGACCCTGACAGCCACCGAGCCGTCGGCGGCCTTCGCCCGGCGATGGAAGCGGCCGTGCGCGTCGTCGAGCACCAGGGTCAGCGGCCCGGGCCAGAACGCCTCGGCCAGGGCGCGTCCCGCATCGTCCAGCAGGCCGTCGACACGCTCCGCCGATGGGATCAGCACGACGAAGCCGCCGCTGGAGCGCCCCTTGAGGCGCTGGAGGGCGCGGAGCGGGGCGTCTTCCAGCAGCCCGCCAAAGCCGTACACGGACTCGGTCGGGTGCACGACGAGCTCGCCCAGCCGCAGTCGGCGCAGCGCCTCGGCCACAGCAGGCTGCGCGACCGTCACACCAGCCCCCGCGCGACGAGCGTCTCGGCCGTCGCGATGTCTTCGGGACGCGTGATCTTCAGGTTGGTCGCAGAGCTCTCCACCATTCGCACCTCCGCGCCCAGCCGCTCCACCATCGAGGCATCGTCGCTCGGCGGCGAACCGTCGGCGCGCGCCCGCGCAACCGCGCGCTCGAAGACGTCGCGGGGGAAGACCTGGGGCGTCTGCGCGTGCCAAAGCGTCGTGCGCGGCGGCGTTGCCTCGATCACCCGGCCTGCTCCCACCCGTTTGATCGTGTCCACCGCCGGGATCCCGGCCACGGCCCCGAATCCCGCCGCTGCAAGGCGGATGCAGGCGTCGATCGTCTCAGGGGGCGGAAACGGACGCGCGCCGTCGTGCACTGCGATCAGGGACGCGTTCGTCCCGACGCAGCCCAAGGCGCCGGCGACCGACCCGAAGCGGCTGCTCCCCCCTTGGGCGGCGCGCACCCTGGGGTCCAGCCGACTCAAGTCCCCGTGCGTCGCGTCGGCGCCCAAAGCCACGACGACCTCGACGACATCGGCCCGGGCCAGGAACGGCGCGAGCGCCCATTCCAGAACGGAACGCCCCCCAAGCTCGAGGAACGGCTTGCTGGCCCCTCCCATCCGCGCGCCGACCCCCGCGGCGGGCACCAGCAGGGCCACCCTGGGCGTCAATCGACCGCTTCGGCCGGCTCGGCCTCTCGCGAGACCGATTCGAAGAGCGTGAACGACTTGCGGAAGAACAGGTCGACGGTTCCGGTCGGTCCGTTGCGCTGCTTGGCGACGATCAGCTCGGCCTTGCCCTCGAGCGAATTGCCGTCCTTGTCCGTGGGACCCTGGTAGTACTCCGGCCGATACAGGAACATGACCAGGTCGGCGTCCTGCTCGATCGAGCCGCTTTCGCGCAGGTCCGAGAGCTGGGGTCTCCGGTCGGTCCGCTGCTCCGGCGCCCGGCTCAGCTGGCTCAGCGCAACCACCGGAAGGTCGAGCTCGCGGGCCAGCGCCTTCAGGCCGCGCGAGATCTCGGAAACCTCCTGGACCCGGTTCTCCTGTCGGCGCACTCCGCCCGTCATGAGCTGCATGTAGTCGACGACCACCAGCCCCAGCTCCTTGTTCTCGGCCTTCAGCCGCCGCGCCTTGGCCTTCATCTCGAGCACGTTTCCGGTCGCGGAATCGTCGATCCAGATCGGCGCGGTGTTCAGCAGGGCCGCAGCGCGCGCGAGCTGCTGGAACTCGTTGGGCTGGAGCCGCCCTCGCCGCAGCCGCTGCGCGTCCACCCTTCCCTCGGCGCACAGCAGCCGCTGAACCAGCTGCTCCCTGGACATTTCAAGGCTGAAGATCCCGACCGGCTTGCCGTACTCGATCGCAACCGTCTGGGCCAGGTTGAGCACCCAGGACGTCTTGCCCATCGAGGGCCGTCCGGCCACGATCGCGAGGTCGCCCGGCTGGAGGCCGGTCGTCATCCGGTCGAGGTCGGCGAAGCCGGTCGCCAGCCCGGAAATCCCGCCGACCGACTCCTGCAGCTTGTCGATATGCTCGAAGGTCGGCCAGAGCACCTCCTTGATCCAAACGAACCCCTCCCGGCCCCTGGACTGCGACACGCTGAACACCCGCTGCTCGGCAAGGTCCAGAATCTCGCTCACAGGTCGCTCGCCGGGTTCGTGCACGTCCCGGACGATCTCCTGGCCCGCGTCGATCAGCCGCCTGAGCAGCGCCTGCTCCTGCACGATTCCAGCGTGGTACTCGATGTTGGCCGCGGTGGGGACCGCGTCGAGGAGCGACGCGAGGTACTCCCAGCCGCCGATGCCCTCGAGCTCTCCGACGGCCTTGAGATCCTCCGAGATGGTGATCGGGTCGATCGCCTTTCCGCGCTCGAACAGACGGGTCATCGCACGGTACAGCCGCCGGTGAGCCTCGCGGTAGAACATCGAGTCGTCCACCACGTCGGCCACGCGGGCCATGGCGCTCTCGTCGATCAGCACGCCGCCCAGCACCGCCGCCTCCGCCTCGGGCGAGAACGGCGGCTGCCGGTCGTACCGGGCCGCGTCGGGGCTCGGCTGAATTGGGATCGGTTCGCTCACAAGTCCTTCCCTTGCAGGTTCGCCCGGCCAGCGGCGCGGTCCGGCAATGGCTCCGCCTCGGCCCCCCGGGACGCTCGGTTGCTCAGGACCCGTCCATGACCTGGCGGAGAAGCTGCAGGTCGTCCCAGCAGGGCCGGTTCCAAGCCGGATTGCGCAGCAGAGCCGCCGGATGGTACGTCACCACCAGCGGAACGCCTTCGTAACTGTACACCCTGCCCCGCAACCTTCCCAGCGGGCCGGTGGTCCCGGTGAGCCACTGCGCGGCGAACGAACCTACCGCAAGAAGCACCTCGGGGGCCACCAGCCGGATCTGGCCCTCGAGGAAAGGGGCGCAGGATTTGATCTCGTCGGGCGTCGGATTGCGGTTTCCGGGCGGGCGGCACTTGATCACGTTGCAGATGTACACCGAGTCGGCCCGCGAGAGACCCACAGCGGCGAGCATCAGGTCGAGCAGCTTGCCCGCCCGCCCCACAAAGGGCAAACCGGTCGCGTCCTCGCTGGCGCCGGGCGCCTCGCCCACGACCATGAGCCGGCCCGAGGGATTGCCATCGGAGAATACGACCTGGCGGCGTCCCCGGGCCAGACCGCACCGCGTACAGACCAGCGCCGCATTGCGCAGGGCCTCGTAGTCGAAGGAAGCGAAGTCGACAGGAGCAGGCGCATCCCCCTTGGCCGGGGAAGCGGGTGCGGACGCGGGGTCTGCCCGGTGCTGGGCGCCACCCGGTCTCCCGTCGGCAGCGGATGCCGCGGGACTCGACGACCTGCGCGATTCCAGGCGCGAGACAAGCTCTCCGGGACCGAAACCGCTGGGCACGATGCCCGGCTCGCCCATCCGCCTGCGCTGGTCCAGATAGGCGGCCAGGAGATCCTCGCCGCTGCTCACCCGGCCTCCTGCGGCAACCGCGCCTCGACCATGTCCAGGATCTCGCACGCGACTGCGAACTTGTCCATTCGGGGCAGCTCCCGGGGCTGCTCGCCACGGGCCAGAATCGTCACGCGGTTGGTGTCGACCTCGAACCCGGCCCCCGCATCGCCGACCCTGTTGGCGACGATCAGGTCGAGCCCCTTGGCGTCGAGCTTCCGGCGAGCGCGCTCGATCAAGTCCGAGGTCTCGAGCGCGAAGCCCACGGCCACGCTCCCCGGCTTCATCTTCCGGGCGGACTCCTCGGCAATGTCCGGGTTGGCCACCAGATCGACCGAGAGCGCGGCGCCGGCCGCGTCCCGCTTCAGCTTCGCCGCGCGGGGAGCTTGCGGCCGATAGTCGGCCACGGCCGCGCAGTGGATCGCGACGTCCGCGTCGCCCACCCGCTCCAGCACGGCCTCGCGCATCTGCAGGGCCGTCTCCACCGGCACCGCGTCGACGCCGTGGGGCACGGCCACCGCCGATGGCCCCGTCACCAGAGAGACTTGGGCGCCCCTCAGCCAGGCGGCCCTCGCCAGCGCGTACCCCATCTTGCCCGAGGAGCAGTTGCCAAGGTAGCGCACCGGGTCGACGGGTTCGCGCGTGCCCGCCGCCGTCACCAGCACGCGCAGGCCCGCCAGCGGACCTCCGTCGCCGAGAGCCCGCCCCACCGCGTCGACGATCGCCGCCGGCTCTGCCATCCGTCCCGGGCCGCTGCCCTCGCCCGCAGCGAGGAGCCCGTCGGCCGGCCCGACCCGCCGACATTGCAGGTCCCGCTCAAGAAGCTCGAGATTCTCGCGGGTGCGCGGGTGCGCGAACATGCGATCGTTCATCGCCGGCGCGATCACGACCGGCGCGCCCGTTGCGACCAGCGCGGTTGTCAGGAGGTCGCTGGCGCGTCCCGACGCCGCCCGTGCGATGAAGTCGGCCGTCGCGGGCGCCACGCACATGCAGTCGGCCTCGCGGCCCAGCGACACGTGCAGGGCGGCGCCTCCGACCGCGAAGACGTCGATCAGCGGGCCGCGCCCGGTGACCCCCTCGAACGACAGCGGGGCGACGAAGCGGCGCGCCGCTCGGGTAAGGACGACATCGACGGTTGCGCCGAGCAGCGTCAGGTCGCGGGCGACCTGCACGGACTTGTAGGCTGCGATGCCGCCGCATACGCCCAGCACGACCCTCCGCCCGATCCAGGGCGGGCCGGGCTGGCGGCCGCGCGTCACGGGCGGCTATTCCGCGTCGGGACGGCGGCGCTTTACGAGGCGGTACTCGATCTGGCCCGAGGTAATCGCTTCGAGGGCGCGGGTGGAGAGCTTCTTCTGGTCGCTGAGGTGGGCCTCGCGGGGGAGGTGATTGAGCTCCCGAGCGTAGCGGGCGGCCACCAGCACCCCCAGGTACTTGCTCTGGTTGTTCTCGGCGATCTCGTCGGGGGTAAAGACTCTCATGCGTGTCTCCTCGATTGGTTGCTCTCGTCGCCGCGGTCGCCGTCGTCGTCGGCGACGCCCTCCAAGCGGGCGATTTCCCGGCTCGCGCCGACCTCCAACCCTTCGCACAGTCGGCGGATCTCCGACGCCGCGACCGGGCTGGGAGGCGACCCGCGCGCCAGGGCCGCCACCCGCTCGACGGCCTCGTCCAGATCCGCGTTGACCACGAAATGTCCGAAGGACGAAGCGGCACCGAGCTCAACCAGCGCGGTGCGGAGGCGGCGCAGAATCTGGCGCGGCGATTCCGTCCCCCTCTCGACCAGGCGCCTCATCCAGCGTTCGGGATCGGGCGGCAGGACAAAGATAACCAAGGCCGCCGGAGCGTGCTCCACAACCTGCCTGGCGCCCTGCACGTCGATGTCCAGCACGGCGGTCGCCCCCGTCGCCGCGCCTGGCTCCAAGTTGCGGACGGGCGTGCCGTAGCATTCGCCGTGCACGCTCGCCCATTCGGCGAGCTCGCCGCCCGCGATCATGCTTCTGAAGCGCGCGCGGGACACGAAGTGGTAGTCGCGCCCGGGGCGTTCGCCTGCGCGCGGTTCGCGTGTGGTGGCCGACACCGAGAGGACGAACCTGTCGGGGTGCATGTCCACGAGCCGGGCGGCGATGGTGGTCTTTCCCGCGCCCGATGGGCCCACCAGGACTAGGGGCCGCTGCCTCACTCCACATTCTCCAGCTGCTCCCGCAGCCGCTCCAGCTCCTCTCGGATCCTGACGGACGACGCGGAGATTCCCGGATCGTTGGCCTTCGCTCCCAGCGTATTCGCTTCTCGGTTCATCTCCTGCACCACGAACCCCAGTCGCTTGCCCGCCTTGCGTCCCCCGCCCTCGCCGCCGTCAAGGCTGCCCAGGAACAGCGCGACGTGGGAGCGGAGACGCGCGACCTCTTCGGCGATGTCCCACCGGTCGGCCAAGTAGGCGATCTCGCGCGCGAGACGGTCCTCGTCGACGTCCACCCTCTCGGTCAGCGCAGCCACGCGTTCCCTAAGCCGGTCCCGCTCGCGCAGCAGCCGGTCGGGCGCCCTGGACTCGACGGCATCGACCTCCTCCACGATCTTCGCGATGCTCGCGCGCAGCACCTCCTCCAGTCGCCGCCCTTCGCCGGCGCGCATCTCGACAACGCCCGCGAGCGCGGCATACAGGCAGGCGAAGAGCGCGTCGCCGTCGGCGTCGGGCGCCTCGTCCTCGCGCGCGCCCCGAACCCCGCTGCCAAGAACGCCCGGCAGCCGGGCCAGCGTTTCGATGTCGACCTCGCCCGCCAGGCCGAGTTCCGCGCCCGCCTCCCTGAGGAGCGCGACGGACCGGCGCGCCCGGTCCAGGTCCAGCGTCGGCATCGCCGGGTCCTCGGCCTCCGGATTCTCGCAGCTCACGGACACCGACACCCCGCCCCGGGCCAGCGTGGCGCGCACCTGCTCAAGGACCCGCGGCCGGAAGCGCTCCCAGCCCCTGGGCAGGCTCGCCGACACGTTCAGATGCCGGTGGTTCACCGTTCTGATCTCGGCGCGCAGCACCCTGCCGTCGGGCAGCTCCGCCTCCGACGCGCCGTAGCCTGTCATGCTGTGGATCATGTCCTGTGTGCCGTGGTGTGGTCCGGCCAGTGGCGGATCAGTTGCGAAACGTCCAGCGCACGCCGTAGAAGCTTCGGGTTCCGGGCAGAAGCCGACCCGGCACGTCCTGGTTGTTGCGCCGGAGCGTGAGGTTTTCCACGGTCGCGAAGATGTTGAGGGTCAGGAAGCGCATCTGAAGGCGAAAATACCAGTTCTGGTAGAACGGAACGACGTCGGGAACCAGCATGGGCTCGGCATCTTCCCCGCCCTGCCTGGCAGACCCGCCCCCGATCCCCCCGATCCGCCCAGTCCGCCGGGCCTGCGCGGCGTCCGGCTCCGGAGGCACGCCCAGCGGCACGTTCATCGGCGAGCGTCCCTGCGCGCCCAGATCGACCCAGAGCTCGAAGTTGCCCGTCTCGCGAAACACCCTGTGGAACGAGAGGCTGCCGCGATAGACGTGGTCGGGGAAGTACAGCGCCTCCGAGGGCGCCTCCGCCGAGTCCGCTGCCTCCCAGAGCTGCACTTCTCCGACGGCGTGCAGGCCGCGGGGCCAGAGCGGGAGCCGTCCGGCCAGCTCCCAACCCTGTCGGCGCGGCTGTGGCACGACCAGCCCGTCGCGGTCGAAGAGAAGCTGTGTGGGCCAAATGGAATCGGCCTCGGCCTCGACGCGCGCACCCGAGAGCTCGATGGCGCGCCATCGCGCAAGCACCCCCAGACGGGTGCCGCCCCGCTCGGTGAAGCGGCTTGCCGGACCCGCGTCCGTCGAGTCGGGATCCTCCTGGCGGACCGCGGCCGAGTCTTCCGGGTTCTCCGGCGGCAGCGGACTCAGGTAGGGCACGGAACGCGCGCCGCCGCCCCGCTCCGCGAACAGCGTGAGGTGGGGCACGGGCGTGGCCCAGGCGCTGAGATCGTACGCTCGCCCCGAAAGGTCGTCCCAGCTCTCGCGCCGCAGCCGCGCGTTCACCCCTCCCCACCGGTCCGAGACCGCCGACACCTCCGCGGCAACTTCGCGGCTGGCGATTCCCGCCCCGTCGTTCAGGCGCGCGGTCGCCCGGCCCCACACCGGGCCGCGACCGGCCGAGAGGCGCGCTGCGTACTGGCCCCGCGACTCGGCGAGGAATGGAAACGCTGCGGCGCTGTCGCCGGCCGAAACCGATGCGCCGGTGCCCCACGCCTCGGCCAGCATTCCCTCGGCGGGCGCCCAGACGGCCTGGAGCGTCCAGTCGCTGCGCGACACGCTGGCGGGCGACTCGGTGAAGGCATCCCGGTCGGTGGCCATGCGGCGCGTTTCAAACCGAAGCCCGGCGCGGTCGCCCCGGTGCAGGCTGTAGCGGAACCACACGCCCGTCACAGCGCCCGGCATGTCGCTTCCGCGGGTGTCCAGCCGCTCGATCGCCACCGCCGCCTTGCCAGCCAGCACGCGCGGGAACGAGAAGGTGGCGCGGAGCAGGTTCGTGTCCAGGTCTCCGGTGCCCGCCTCGACCAGCGTAAGGGCCTCCGCGTCGGCGTGGACATGCCGGAAGAGGTGAACCTCGAGTCCGCCGGGGCGGCGCACCACCCGGACGCGCTCGAGTCCCGACAGCGGAATTCGGGCCAGATCGGGAACCGATCCTTCCAGCGGCAGGTGCTCGACACCGTCGAAGTACACGCGCACGCCGCCCCCTGAATAGCCCACCGGAAACACGGCGACCGCGGCCCCGAAGTCGCCGCTCCGCACCGTCAGCAGACCCGGCACTTCGCTCAGCAGCTCCCAGAGCGTCTGCCCGCGCGCGCCCATCAGTTCGCTTCGGCCCCACTCCCAGATTCCCGAGGGGATTCCGGCGGGCACAGGGTCGGGGAGCGTCGGCAGGACGGGCGGGGGCGGGAGGCTGTCGAGGGCCGTCGAATCGGACGGAAGCGAGTCGGCGACGAGCGAATCGGCGAGCGCCGCCGAGTCCGCGGCCACCGAATCGGGCAGCGCCTGCAGCGTGTCGGGAGGATCCTGGGCCGCCAGGGACCCCGTCGCCAAGGCCGCCGCGACGACACCCGCCAACAGGTGGAGTCTCACCGGACTAGGGGCCCGGCCCTCTCGCGCACCCACTCCAGGAGCAGTCGGCACGGCCTCCCGCTTGGACCGTCCCGAAGGTACGGCTTCTTCGTCTTGCCGTACGCGGTGCCGGCAATGTCCAGGTGGGCCCATGGCGTGCTTCCAACGAATTCGGACAGGAAGCAGGCGGCCGTGATCGTCCCCGCCGGACGCCCGCCTACGTTCTTGAGATCCGCCACGTCGCTCCTGAGCTGCCCGAGGTATTCCTCGTCCAGGGGCAGCGGCCAGCAGGGCTGGTTCGCCTTGTCGCCGGCGTCCCGGAGCTCGGTCAGCAGATCCTGGTCGTTCCCCAGCAGCGCCGTGCGATGGTGGCCCAGCGCGATCACGCAGGCGCCGGTGAGCGTCGCGCAGTCCACGATCGCCGCAGGCTCGAAGCCCATGGCGTAGTCCAGGGCGTCGGCAAGGATCAGCCGACCCTCGGCGTCGGTGTTGATGACCTCGATCGTCTTGCCCGCCCGGCTGACAATCACGTCCCCGGGCTTCGTGGCCGACCCGTTCAGCAGGTTTTCCGAGCACGGGACCAGGCCCACCACGTTGGCAGGCATTGCCAGCCGCCCAATCGCAAGCATCGCGCCCAGAACGGCCGCACCCCCGGACATGTCGTACTTCATGTCCTCCATTCCCTTGGCCGGCTTGATCGAGATGCCGCCCGCGTCGAAGGTCAGCCCCTTTCCCACCAGGACGAGCGGCGCCGCACCGGAGTTGCCCCCATGGTGCTGGAGCACGATCAGGCGCGGTTCTTCGTCAGATCCTCGCGCCACCGCGAGAAGAGCGCCCATGCCCTGGGCCTCCATCTCGGCGGGGCCGAGAACATCGACCTGCAAGTCGGCTTCTTCGGCAATTTGGACTGCCGCGTCCGCCAAGTGGGACGGGGTGGCCACGTTGCCCGGCCTCGCCTGCAGCGTGCGGGCGCGGTTCTCGCCCTCGGCAAACGCCTGCCCCATTCGCACACTCGAGTCGAGCGACGCGGACGGCGCGGACACCACGAGCGCCGACTCGGCCAGGGGTGGCCGGTCCTCCGACCCGCCGCCGCCCTCCTCGGACTTACCGTCGGCCTTCTCCGACCCAGCGCCAGCCTCGTCCGACCCGCTGGCGACCCCGGAAGCGGACCTCAGTTCGTCGAAGCGCCACGATGCGAGCACCAGACCCTCGGCTGCCGCCCGCACCCAGCCCGGATCGACCCTCGGCCCCAGAAACGAAAGGCACAGAGCGAGCGAGCGCACGCGCAGCTTCTCGGCGGACCGAACAGCCATCCCCGCCGCCGCGCGCACCTTGGCGCAGGTCAGGGCCTCGATGGGGCCAACCCCTGCGAAGAGCACGCGCTCGGGGCCTCCGCCGCCGCGCCGGTACGCGATGACTCGATCCCGCTCGCGGCCCCGGAAGTCTCCCAACCCCACGGCCCGATTCAGGGAGCCGCCCGTCACCCAGTCCAGCTTCGCCAGCTCGGTGAAGGCTTCCCCGGCGGGCACGAGCGCCACCAGCAGCGGAGTCTCGACCCGATGCGGTGCCCCCGTGTGCGATTCGAGGCGCATTTCGCTCTGCTCGTTCGCTGCGTCGCGCCTACATGTGCGCCACGATGGCCTCGCCGAAGCGCGAGGTGGACACCTTCGAGGCGCCCTCCATCTGCCGGGCGAGATCGTAGGTCACCATGCCGGCGCCCACCGCTCCCTCCAGCCCCCGGTCGATGGCCCGCGCCGCCTCGTCCCAGCCGAGGTGCTCGAGCATCATCGCCGCGGACAGGATGAGCGAGCCCGGATTCACCCGGTTCAAGCCGGCGTACTTGGGGGCCGTGCCGTGCGTCGCCTCGAATAGCGCAACCACGTCGCCGACGTTGGCGCCGGGGGCCATGCCGAGCCCGCCCACCTGGGCGGCGCACGCGTCGGACAGGTAGTCGCCGTTCAGATTCGGCGTCGCGACCACCGAGTACTCGGCGGGCCGAAGCAGAACCTGCTGGAACATCGAATCGGCGATGCGGTCCTTGATCACCACGCGTCCATTCGCCTCCTCGCCCTCCCAGAGCCTCGACTCGGGGACGGTGGACTCGGGGAAGAGCCTGGCAGCGACCTCGTAGCCCCAGTCGCGGAACGCCCCCTCGGTGTACTTCATGATGTTGCCCTTGTGCATCAGCGTCACCGAATCTCTCCCGCGGGCCAGCGCGTAGCGGATCGCCGCGGCTACATGACGCTGGGTGCCGAAGGGGCTGATCGGCTTGATCCCGATCCCGCTCCGCTCCCGGATCGACGCGCCCAACTCGTCCTGCAGGAACTCGCGGACCCGGTCGGCCTCCTCCGAACCCGAGACCCACTCGATCCCCGCGTAGACGTCCTCGGTGTTCTCGCGGAAGACCACCATGTCCACCTTCTGCGGCTCGCGCACGGGCGAGGGCACTCCGGGGATCCACCGGACCGGACGAATGCACGAGTACAGATCCAGCACCTGCCGCAGCGTGACGTTCAGCGAACGGATCCCGCCGCCCACAGGCGT
Organism: Longimicrobiales bacterium; assembly: GCA_965221535.1. Taxonomy (GTDB): domain Bacteria; phylum Gemmatimonadota; class Gemmatimonadetes; order Longimicrobiales; family Gaopeijiaceae; genus Bin94. The sequence goes on from OZ244894.1 coordinate 2,324,123, forward strand.
GGTCAGGGGCCCCTTGATTGCGACCCTGAACTCGGTCAGCGCCGCGAGGGTCTCCTGCGGGAGCCACTCCCCCGTGATCTCGTGGGCCTTCTCGCCCGCGAACACCTCCATCCAGGCGATTTCGCGCGCGCCTCCGTACTCCTTTGCCACCGCGGCGTCGACCACATGGCGGGTCGCCGCCCAGATGTCGGGCCCGATGCCGTCCCCCTCGATGAACGGAACGATGGGACGGTCGGGAACCTCCAGGCTGTCGGCGCCTGTGATCCTGGCGCCGTCGGTCGGTACCGCTGCGTACTGATAGTCGGACACGCGTCGTGGCTCCGGGTTGAAGGTGCAGCTGGGTGAAGGCCAACCTGTCAATCTAGCGCGGCGCCCGTAATCTTGCCGGGCAACCCTTCGTAGGGATAGCATGTCGCAAGCAGGAAGCCCATGGCCCAGCAAGGGAGTCGACCAATGAGAAGCGGACCAGGAAGAGGACTGGAGGACGTCCGGAACATCGCCCTAATCGGCGGAGCCGGTCTGGTGGGAGCCGTGGGCACCCTCTTCGCTTTGCAGGCGATGGCGGGAACGAAGGGCGACGCCGAGCCCTCCGGCAACCGCCTGGAGTTGCGGGCCACCTACGCCTACACGTTCGATACCAACAGGTCGGAGACGTCGGCCTCCGATCCGAAGCGCCGCACTTCCAGTGTCCGGACCACCGTCCGTTCGCGCCCCATCGTGTACGTCGACGGCGTTCGCGTCGGCGATCCTGACGACCGGCTCAAGGAGATCGACCCGGATCGGATCGATCGCGCCGAGGTCGTCAAGCGCGAGGCAGCCCGGGCAAAGTCCGGCAGCGAAGCCGAGAACGGCGCCGTCCGGATCTTCCTCAAGCCCGCCGGCAAGTCGAACGAGGACGGTTGACGACGCCCCCTCGCCCCCGCCGCGTTCTGGCGCTCGACTACGGAACGCGCCGCATCGGCGTCGCGGTCAGCGACCCCTCCGGCACCCTGGCCACTCCGGTCGCAACCCTGTCGCGAAGGTCCGGGAAGCGCCCGCCGATTGCCAGGATCATCGAGCTGGCGTCCGAACACGCCGCCGAGGCCCTGGTGGTTGGACTTCCCTTGAACGACGATGGCAGCGAGACTGAGTGGAGCGCCGAGGTCAGAGATTTTGGCCGACGGCTTGGGACGCGCAGCGGAATGCCGGTGCACTTCGCCGACGAGCGCTACTCTTCGGTCGAGGCGGAAGCCCGCATCCGCTCAATCGGCTTGCGGCGCAAGGCGAAAGAGGACAAGGCCAGGATTGATGCCGGAGCAGCCGCGATCTTCCTGCAGGACTGGCTGGACGCCCGTTCGGCGCAGGCGTCGCCCGTTGACTTGGAAGCAGGACGCGAGGCTCCGGCGACCCGGTAGCGCAGCGTTAGGCGTGGCGGTCGCCGCGGTAGCGGGCCTGTTGGCGTGCGCGCCGCCCGTGCCGCCCGGAGAAGCGGTGGTGCGGATTCCGGAAGGCGCCACCTTCGGAGAGGTGCTGGATTCCCTCGAATCGCGCCAGATCATCGGCCGTCGGCTGTTCGTCCACGCCTACGCCCGGATGCGCGGGCTGGACAGGTCGATCAAGGCCGGGACCTACCGGATCGAACGCGGCGCGCCAACGCGCCGGGTGCTCGAGGCGCTGACCGCGGGCCGTGTGGTCACTGTCCCACTTACGATCCCCGAGGGCTTCACCACTGCGGCCATGGCGCCCCGCATCGCTGCGGCCAGCGGCTCCGACTCGGCCACCGTTGCCGCGTGGCTGGCCGACAGGTCGCGACACCGCGACTGGGGCGTTCCCGGGCCCGGTCTCGAGGGATACCTGTTCCCCGAAACCTACCGGTTCGCCGAGGGGGTGCGCATCGAGGCAGTCGTGGCGAGCATGACCGAGGCCTACCGGGCGTACTGGACGCCCGAGCGAACCGAACGCCTCGAGGTTCTCGGCCTGAGCGAACGCGAGCTCGTGACCCTCGCCTCGATCATCCAGGCCGAAGCCGTGCACACGGCCGAAATGCGCACGATCGCCAGCGTGTACCACAACCGCCTCCGCATCGGAATGCGGCTCCAGGCCGACCCCACCGTTCTCTATGCGCTTGGCGGACATCGGTCGCGGCTGCTCTACGCCGCCATCGACTCGGTCGCCGACAACCCGTACAACACTTATACCCAGGCCGGACTTCCCCCCGGCCCGATCGGCGCGCCCGGGGCTGCCGCCCTCGACGCGGCCCTGAACCCGCTCGAAACCGACTTTCTCTACTTCGTGGCACGCCCGAACGGCGAGCACATCTTCACCCGCTCGCTCCGCGAGCACAACAACGCGCGCGCCCGCGTCCGACGCGAGGCTTCGGGCGTCGGCCAGCCGGCCACCCCCGCCCGTTCCAACTGACGGCTTCCGCCCTTGGTCGCGCGCCGACCCCCTCACTAGATCATGTCACCAAGCGAACTGGCCCGGCGACTTCGCCTGATCGTGATCACCGACCGCGCGCTGGCCGCACCCAGAAACGTGCTGGACGTGACGACCGAGGCGCTCCAAGCCGGCGCCCCGGCCGTGCAGCTGCGCGAGAAACGCCTCGCGCCACGCGACGTGCTGCCCCTTGCGCGCCGGCTCCGCCTCGCCACGACCGCCGTCGGCGCCCTCTTCCTGGTCAACGACCGCCTCGACCTCGCTCTGGCCGCGGGCGCCGACGGCGTGCACCTGGGCCCCGACGACCTCCCCGTACACGCAGCGCGCAGCATCGCGCCTCCCGGCTTCCTGATCGGCTATTCCGCCGACCAGCCGGGCACGGCGGCGGCGGCGATCCGCCAAGGCGCCGACTACGTGGGGTGCGGCGCCGTGTACCCCACCCGCACCAAGGCCGACGCAGGCGAGGCCATCGGTCTCGCCCGCCTGGCCGCAGTCGCGCGCGCGCTCGACGCGCCCGTTGTAGGCATCGGAGGGATCGCCGCTGACCAAGCCCGCGCCGTCCTCGACGCCGGCGCCGCCGGTTGCGCCGTGGTCGGCGCGATCATGCGGGCGCGCAACCCCGCCCAGGCCGTCGGCGCGTTCCTGCGTCCGTACTCGCCCCGCCCGTCCCAGCCGCCCAACGCCTGAACCGCCCCCAATGCACGAACGCCCTGCCCGGGGAAACCGCTTCCCGGACAGGGCGTCCTGTATGCAGGCCGGCAGCGACGTACTCTCCCACCGGGTCGCCCCAGCAGTACCATCCGCGCAGCAGGGCTTAACTTCCGAGTTCGGGATGGGATCGGGTGTGACTCCTGCGCTTTGGCCACCAGCCAATTCTCAAGGGTAGAAGGAAGCACAGAACCTGGTCTTACGTGCCGGAGTCGCGGAAAGGATGCTGGTCAAGCCTCTCGGGCCATTAGTACGGCTCAGCTGCACGTGTCTCCACGCTTCCACTTGCCGCCTATCAACGTGCTCGTCTCGCACGGCCCTTCCGAGACTGATGTCTGGGAGTACTCATCTTGGGGGGGGCTTCCCACTTAGATGCTTTCAGCGGTTATCCCGTCCCGACGTCGCTACCCGGCGATGCCCCTGGCGGAACAGCCGGTACACGAGTGGTCAGTCCACTCCGGTCCTCTCGTACTAGGAGCAGCTCCCCTCAATACTCCAACGCCCACGACGGATACAGACCGAACTGTCTCACGACGTTCTAAACCCAGCTCATGTACCGCTTTAACGGGCGAACAGCCCGACCCTTGGGACCTTCTTCAGCCCCAGGATGCGATAAGCCGACATCGAGGTGCCAAACCGCCCCGTCGATGTGAACTCTCGGGGGCGATAAGCCTGTTATCCCCGGCGTACCTTTTATCCGTTGAGCGACGGCCCTTCCATTCGGAACCGCCGGATCACTAAGGCCAACTTTCGTTCCTGCTCGACCCGTCGGTCTCACAGTCAAGCTCCCTTATGCCTTTGCACTCTTCGCGCGATTGCCGACCGCGCTGAGGGAACCTTTGCGCGCCTCCGTTACTCTTTGGGAGGCGACCGCCCCAGTCAAACTACCCACCTGCCACTGTTCCCGAGGAGGATTCACTCCCCTGGGTTAGAGCCTCAACATTGTAAGGGTGGTATTTCACCAGTGACTCCCCGTCCCCTAGCGAGAACGGTTCATAGTCTCCCACCTATCCTACACATGCAAAGCCAAGACCCAATGACAGGCTGCAGTAAAGGTGCACGGGGTCTTCTTGTCCTGTCGCGGGTAATCGGTATCCTCACCGATACTCCAATTTCGCCGAGCTCGCGGAGGAGACAGCGCCCAAGTCGTTACGCCATTCGTGCAGGTCGGAACTTACCCGACAAGGAATTTCGCTACCTTAGGACCGTTATAGTTACGGCCGCCGTTTACCGGGGCTTCAGTTCGGAGCTTCGGGTTACCCCTAACACCTCCCTTTAACCTTCCGGCACCGGGCAGGCGTCAGTGCCTATACGTCGTCTTGACGACTTTGCAGACACCTGTGTTTTTAATAAACAGTCGCTTGGGCCGATTCTCTGCGGCCTGGTTCGGCTCCCCACGCGTCGTGGCTCACCTAGTGCAGGCTCCCCTTCTCCCAAAGTTACGGGGACATTTTGCCGAGTTCCTTCTCCGCGGATCACTCGAGCACCTTAGGCTACTCGCCTCGCCTACGTGTGTCCGTTTGCGGTACGGTCGTCCAAGCACCTCCCATGCGAGGCTTTTCTCGGCGGCATGGTTACGGACCCTTTGCGGGAAATAGTTTCCCTTCGGCATCGGCGCTCGGCTAAAGAGGTCTTTTATCCCCTCTCAACGCCTACCACCTTGCATCGGATATTCCACCACCCGACGGTCCTGTCACTCCCGCGTCCCCCCTCATGGTCGAACGCTGCTTGAACGGTACAGGAATATTAACCTGTTTCCCATCGCCTACGCCCTTCGGCCTCGGCTTAGGGACCGACTAACCCGGAGCGGATAAGCCTGGCTCCGGAACCCTTAGGCTTTCGGTGACAGGGATTCTCACCCTGTTTATCGCGTACTCATTCCGGCATACTCTCTACCCTGCTCTCCACGGATGCTCTTCCGAGTCCGCTTCACTGACCAGGGAATGCTCCCCTACCATGACTTGCGTCATCCGTAGCTTCGGCACCGTGCTTGAGTCCCGACCATTATCGGCGCGGATCCACTTGACTAGTGAGCTATTACGCACTCTTTAAAGGAATGGCTGCTTCTAAGCCAACCTCCTAGTTGTCTGAGCACATCCACATCCTTTCTCACTTAGCACGGATTTGGGGGCCTTAGCTGACGGTCTGGGCTCTTTCCCTCTCGCGACCGGACATTATCGCCCGCTCACTGACTCCCAGGATAAATCTCAAAGGTATTCGGAGTTTGGTTGAGTTCGGTAACCTGGTAAGGCCCCTAGCCCATCCAGTGCTCTACCTCCTCGAGACAATTACCTGAGGCTATACCTAAATATATTTCGGGGAGAACCAGCTATCTCCGAGCTTGATTGGCCTTTCACCCCTATCCACAGCTCATCCGAGCAGTTTTCAACCCACAACGGTTCGGGCCTCCACCAGGTGTTACCCCGGCTTCACCCTGGCCATGGATAGATCGCTTCGGTTTCGGGTCTACCCCCATGCACTCGTCGCCCTGTTCAGACTCGCTTTCGCTTCGGCTCCGGACCTGAAGCCCTTAACCTCGCGCATGAGGAGTAACTCGCCGGATCATAATGCAAAAGGCACGCCGTCACCCACCCCCGCAATCCGAAGATCCGGGTCGGGCTCCGACCGCTTGTATGCACACGGTTTCAGGGTCTATTTCACTCGCCGTCAGGCGTTCTTTTCACCTTTCCCTCACGGTACTCTTCACTATCGGTCACAGACTCGTATTTAGCCTTGGAAGATGGTCCTCCCGGATTCAGCCAGGGTTTCACGTGTCCCGGCCTACTCGGGGTCCACACCAGCTCGCCTACTCGCATTTCGCATACGGGACTCTCACCCTCTGCGGTCGTACGTTCCAGTACCGTTCCGCTATGCTTTCGGTTCGCCTAACGATGTGGCCCCACAACCCCCGGCTGAGTCTCCTCACCCGGGTTTGGGCTCGTCCCTTTTCGCTCGCCGCTACTCTGGGAATCTCGATTGATTTCTTTTCCTCCAGGTACTTAGATGTTTCAGTTCCCTGGGTTGGCTCCCTTGACAGGGTGGCGGGAAATTCCCGCCGGGTTTCCCCATTCGGACACCCCCGGATCTATGCTTGCTTGCAACTCCCCGAGGCTTTTCGCAGCTTGCCACGTCCTTCATCGCCGGTCTGTGCCTAGGCATCCGCCGTGCGCACTTTCTCGCTTGACCAGCCCTCTTTCCTCGGCTGGAGACGGCCGACCGCGTTTCCGCGCCGTCCGTCGCCCAGCTCCGTATTCATCGGGCTCGTCCACCGTCGCCTCCAACACGTACGCTCCGCCATCCGGGAACCGGACGGCGAGAGCGACCTAAGGCTCTAGTTACTTCCTTCTACCCTGATTTTCAAACACCTGGCTTCCGTCCCGACGCCGGGGCCCCCTGCGCGGAGCAGGCCGGTCCAGCGGCGCAGCACGGAAAGACTCTAAAGGTAGTCAATCCCAAGGTGAAGTCAACACCACCCCGTGGGGGTGACCAGGAGAACGGGGGCAAGGACGCAGGAGAACGGGGGCAGCCCTACCGAACCTGGATCCCGCCGGCGTCGAGGAACTCGCCGACGTCGGCTTCGGTGACCCAGAAATCGCCGAGGGCGCCGTCGCGATCGCGGCCATGCCAGTCGGAGCCACCCGTGACGAAGAGTCCCGTCGCCCGAGCCCGCGCACCGACCGTGTCGCGGACCTTCGGCGACCAGGGCCGGAGCGCCTCCATGCCTCGCAGCCCGGCGTCGATCATCGGGGGGAGGAGGTCGTCGATCCGATTGAGCGGCGGGTGCGCCCAAACGGCCACGCCCCCCGCGGCGCCGATGGTGTCGATCACCTCTTCGGGAGTCGGGGACTCGACGAGCACGTGCGCAGGGCAGTCGGCGCCGATGAAGCGCGCGAAGGCGTCGTCGATGCTGCTGGCGAAGCCCCCTCGAACCAGCGCCCTGGCCAGGTGCGGACGGGTGTAGGGCACCGCCCCCGATGCCCGCTGATCTCCCACGCTGTCCAGCTCCAGGCGCACGCCCTGGGCGGCGAGCCGCTCCACCATTGTCCGCATGCGCTTGTGCCGGCGCGCGTGCAGCTCGCGGTAGTGGTCCGCGAGGCTGGTGGCCCCCGGGTCCACGAAGTAGCCCAGAATGTGGATCGAATCGCCTTGGGACCGGCTGCTCAGCTCCACCCCGGGGATGACCCCGAGCCTGCGACCGGCCGCGCGGGTCGCCCGCTCAACCCCCTGGGCGTTGTCATGATCCGTGATCGAGATGACGTCGAGACCGCCCGCGATCGCCAGCGCCACGACCTCCTCGGGCGTCTTCGAGCCGTCGGAGCACGTCGTGTGCATGTGAAGATCGATGCGCATCCGACCCCCCCGTCCCGGGCTTCGCAGGGTCAGGAGGACTGGACGTGGTCGGCCAGCACCATGACCTGGCCGGACTCGACCTTCATGACGCCGCCCGCGATGTCGAACGTTCGGTGATCCCCCGCCTCCGACGCGACTTCGATGGGTCCGCTCCCGAGCAGCGTGAGGAGCCGCGCGTGTCCCGGAAGGACGCCGACCCACCCGTCCCACGCCGGCGCCACCAGCGATCTGGCGGCGCCTTCGAACACCACCTTCTCGGGCGTGACCACCCGCAGGTCCATGAGCCTGGCCACCGAATCAGACCTCGACGCCCATTTCGCGCGCCGCTTCGATCACGGCGTCGATTCCGCCCTTCATGTAGAAGGCCTGCTCGGGCAGATGGTCGAATTCGCCGGCGGCGACCCGCTCGAAGGACTCGATCGTTTCTTCGAGCCTCACGTAGCAGCCGGGGATGTTGGTGAAGGCCGTCGCCACGAAGAAGGGCTGGGACAGGTAGCGCTCGATCCGCCGCGCGCGACCGACGATGATCTTGTCCTCTTCGCTGAGCTCGTCCATGCCCAGGATGGCGATGATGTCCTGGAGGTCCTTGTACCGCTGCAGGATCTCCTTGACCCGCCCCGCGACTTCGTAGTGGCGCTCGCCAATGAACTGCGGATCCAGAATCCGGGAGGACGAGTCGAGCGGATCGACCGCCGGGTAGATCCCCTTCTCGGCGATGGAGCGGGAAAGCACGGTCGTGGCGTCGAGGTGGGCGAAGGCCGCGGCGGGAGCCGGGTCGGTCAGGTCGTCGGCGGGCACGTAGATCGCCTGCACCGAGGTGATCGAGCCCTCGCGCGTCGAGGTGATGCGCTCCTGCAGCTCGCCCATCTCGGTTTCGAGTGTGGGCTGGTACCCCACCGCCGACGGCATGCGCCCGAGCAGCGCCGAGACCTCGGAGCCCGCCTGCGTGAAGCGGAAGATGTTGTCGATGAAGAGCAGCACGTCCTGCTTCTCGACGTCGCGGAAGTACTCGGCGATGGTCAGGCCCGAGAGGCCGACCCGAAGGCGGGCGCCCGGAGGCTCGTTCATCTGGCCGTACACCAGCGCGGTGGATTCGAGAACGCCCGACTCCTTCATCTCGAGCCATAGGTCGTTGCCCTCGCGGGTGCGCTCGCCCACGCCGGAGAAGACCGAGCGACCGCCGTGCTCCATGGCGATGTTGTTGATCAGCTCCATGATGATGACTGTCTTGCCGACCCCGGCGCCGCCGAACAGGCCCGTCTTGCCGCCTTTTACGTACGGCGCGAGCAGGTCGACGACCTTGATCCCCGTCTCGAAGATCTCGGTCTTGGGCTCGAGGTTGTCGAAGCGGGGCGCCAGACGGTGGATCGGCCAGCGCTCGATCGGCTCGCCGTCCGGGCTCGCCACCGGCCCCTGCTCGTCCACGGGCTCGCCGAGCACGTTCAGGATGCGGCCAAGCGCGGGCTTTCCGACCGGCACCGCAATGGCGCGTCCGGTGTCCTCCACCTCCATGCCCCGCTGCACGCCGTCGGTCGAGCTCATGGAAACGGCCCGCACCTGGGATCGGCCGATGTGCTGCTGCACCTCGGCCACCAGGTCGATCTTCCGCCCCGACTCGGTCTCGGCGGCGAGCTTCAGGGCACTGTGGATCTCGGGCAGATGTCGTGCGTCGAACTCGACGTCCAGCACCGGTCCGATGACTTGAACGACTCGACCGATGTTCTTCTCAGCCATGTTTTGCTTCTTCTCCAGCCGCGCTCGGGCGGCTTGTCAGCGTTGTGAGTTTCAGCGTCACTCCAGCGCCGCGGCGCCGCCCACGATCTCGGCGATCTCCTGCGTGATCTGCGCCTGGCGCGCTCTGTTGTAGCTGCGGGTGAGCGTCTCGATCATCTCGCCCGCGTTGTCCGTCGCGCTCTTCATGGCAGCCCGCCGCGCCCCCTGCTCGCCGGCCGCGTTCTCGACGAGCGCACGGTAGACGAGGCTCGTCAGGTAGCGGGGCAGGATGCGCCCCACGAGCTCCACGGGCGGCGGCGACGAGATGAACGCGTCCACGGACCGGGCGCCCTCGCGCGGCTCCACCGGCAGGATGCGCCGGGTCCGGGGCGGCGTGGACATCGCCGACCGGAATTCGGAGCTCACCATGTAGACCGCATCGAGCGCCCCCGCGGCGAACCCGTCCCTGAGAGGCGCCACCAGCGTCGCCGCGTCGTCGGGGGCGGGCTCGTCGCCGATGGCGGTCGTCGACGAGGCCACTTCGGTGCCCCGGAAGCGGAAGAAGGTCAGCCCCTTCTTGCCTGCGACATGAAGCTCCGCTTCGACGCCGGCGGCCTCGAGTTCGTCGAGCTGGTTGCGGGCCTCGCGGATGAGGTTGGCGTTGAAGGCGCCGCAGAAGCCCCGGTTGGCGGTCAGCAGCAGCACGGCCGCGCGCCTGGTTTCGTTCGGTCGCCGCAGCAGCGGGTGGTCCTGCTCCAGACCGGGCGTGCGCAGACTGCGCAGCAGTTCGTCCAGGGCGTCGGAGTACGGGCGCGCCGCGGCCATTCGATCCATGGCGCGCTTCAGCTTGGAGGTGGCGACCAGCTCCATGGTGCGCGTGATCTTGCGCGTGTTCCTGACGGACTTGATCCGCCGCAGGACTTCGCGGGCCTGGGCCACGCTACGCCGCTCCCGCCATCGCCGTGTCGCTCTCGACCGCGAAGACCTCGTTGTACTCCTCGATGCACGAGCGGAGCCGGCCCTCGATGTCCTCGGTCAGCGCTCCCTCCTGGCGCAGGCCGATGAGCACGTCGTCGAAGCGGCTCTCCATGAAGGCCACGAAGCCCCGTTCCCACTTCCTCACGTCTTCGACCTCGAGGTGGTCGAGGAAGCCGTTGGTGACCGCGTAGATCGCCACGATCTGCCGCTCGACGGGCACCGGCTGGTACTGCGGCTGCTTGAGGACCTCTACAGTCCGCTGCCCGCGCGCCAGCTGCTGCTGGGTGGCGGCGTCGAGGTCGGAGGCGAACTGCGCGAAGGTCTCCATGGCGCGGAACTGGGCGAGGTCGAGACGGAGCCGTCCCGCCACCTTCTTCATGGCCTTGACCTGGGCGGCGCCGCCGACGCGCGAGACCGAGATGCCCACGTTCACAGCCGGCCTGACGCCCGAGTTGAAGAGGTCGGGCTCCAGGTAGATCTGCCCGTCGGTGATCGAGATCACGTTGGTGGGGATGTAGGCGGAGACGTCGCCGGCCTGCGTTTCGATGATCGGAAGCGCCGTGAGCGAGCCGCCGCCGAGTTCGTCGGACAGCTTGGCCGCACGCTCGAGCAGCCGCGAGTGCAGGTAGAAGACGTCGCCGGGATACGCCTCGCGCCCCGGGGGGCGCCTGAGCACCAGCGACAGCTGCCGGTAGGCCTGCGCCTGCTTCGAAAGGTCGTCGTAGATGACCAGGGTGTGCTTGCCCTGCCACATGAAGTGCTCGGCCAGCGCCGTGGCCGAATACGGCGCGATGTACTGCATGGGGGCGGGGTCGGACGCGTTCGCGGTCACCACGATGGTGTAGTCCATGGCGCCGTGGTGCCGGAGCGTCTCGACCACGGCGGCGACCTTTCCGGCGCGCTGTCCGATGGCACAGTAGATGCAGACGACGTCTGTGTCGCGCTGGTTGATGATCGCGTCGACCGCCACGGCCGTCTTCCCGGTTTGCCTGTCGCCGATGATCAGCTCTCTCTGACCGCGCCCGATCGGAATCATGGCGTCGATCGCCTTGATGCCGGTCTGCAAAGGCTCCTTCACGGGCTGCCGCTTCACGATCCCGGGCGCCACCACGTCGATCTGGCGCCGATCCGAGGTCTCGATGGCGGCGCCGCCGTCGAGCGCACCGCCCAGCGGGTCGACCACGCGGCCCAGGTATCCGTCGCCCACGGGAATGTCCAGGACGCGCCCGGTGCGCCGCACCTCGTCGCCCTCGTGGAGCCCCGCCCAGTCGCCCAGGATCACGGCTCCGATGTTGTCCTCTTCCAGGTTGAGCGCCAGCGCGGTCACCTTCTCTCCGGTCTCGCCGGAGGTGATCTCGAGCATCTCGCTCGCCATGGCGCGGGTGAGGCCGTAGATCCGGGCCACCCCGTCCTTCACCTCAAGGACCTCGCCGACCTCCTCGGCGTGGAGCGCTTCCTCGAAGCTCTCGATTTCGGCCAGGAGGACGCTCTTGATCTCGCCCGCCCGGAGCTGGGAATCTGCCATTGTAGTTCTAGCCTTCCTGTCCTTGCACTTCAGCGGCCATGAGCGTTCTGCGCATGGCGTCCAGTTGTCGTTTCAGCGATCCGTCGTACAGGGTGTCGCCCTCGCGGATCACGATGCCCCCGATGATCTCGGGGCTGACCCGCACCGTTGGAATGACCCGGGCCCCGGTCGCCGCCGAGAGCTTCCCGGCCAGCTCCTCCGCTTCGCCCGGACCAAGTTCGCGAGCCACGGAAACCTCCATGTGGCGGATCCCCCGGTGACGGTCGAGGAGCGCCTGAAACTCTCTCATGATGTCGGGGATCAGGCGCTGCCTGCCCCGATCCACCACCACGGCGAGAAAGCGGAGCAGCATGGGCGGGACCGAGTCGCCCAGCGCGCGCTGGAGCGCCTCCTTCTTGGTGTCCGCCGCCACCCGCGGCGTGCCGAAGAACTCGAGCACCCTGCGGTCCTCCATGAGACCGGCCACCGCGGCCACCGGCTCTCCGAAGCTGATTGCGCCCCCGTGGCGCTCGGCCAGTTCGAAGAGGGTTTCGGCGTAGTTGCGGACGACGATGTCCTGCCTCACGCCAGCGCCCCCTCGGACTCGGCGAGATCATCGATGTAGCTCGCGGCCAGCTCGCGGTCGCGGTCGGCGTCCAGCCGTTCGCCCAGCAGCCTGGAGGCGACGGCGAGAGCCACGTCCACCGACTCGGCGCGCACCGCCTCGACCGCCGCCTTGCGCTCGCGCTCGATCTCTCGGCGCGCGTTCGCCAGCATGGCCTGGGTCTCTTCGCGGGCCTTCGCCTCGAGCTCCTTGCGGAGCGTTTCGGCGGCGGCCCTGGTCTCGGCCACCACGGCCTGGGCCTGTCGCCGCCCCTCGGCCAGCTGCTCTCGATGCCGCGCGAGCAGCCTGTCGGCCTCTTCGCGTTGCTGCCTGGCCTGGTCGATGTCGTCCTGGATGCCCTTTTCGCGGGCGTCCAAGGCGCCCAGCAGCGGCTTCCACGCGAACCGGCCCAGAATGAACAGCAGCGTGAGGAAGGTGAGCAGCGTCCAGACGGACAGACCGAGGTCGACGCTGAACAGGCTGTCCCAGGCCGGCCCCGATTCCTGAGGGATGGCCACTATTGGATGAACTTGAAGAGGATGGCCACGAGGATGGCCACGAGGGCCGCCCCTTCGACGAGCGCCGCGAGCAGAATCGCCAGGCCGCGGATCTCGCCGGACGCATCGGGCTGCCGGGCGATGCCCTGGGTGGCGCCCTCGCCGATGCGGCCGATGCCGAGGCCCGCCCCGATCGCGGCGAGCCCGGCGCCGATGCCCGCCCCCAGAAGGGCGAGGCCGGTGTTGGTCGCGTCGGCCCCCGCCTGGGTGGCCTCCTGCAGCACAGTCAAGACTGGGTCGAACATGGGGTCTTCTTCCTTTGTGGTTGGGTCGTCGAGGGTTGGCAAGCCGCCGGGCCGCTTTCGCCCGGAAGGGGTCTAGTGTTCATGCTGCATGAGACCGATGAAGACGGCCGAGAGCATGGCGAAGATATAGGCCTGAATGACGGCGATCAGCAGTTCCAGAAGGAGGATTGCCGACACCAGGGCGTACGAGCCGGCCGCGATCGCCCAGCGGACGACGGCGATGTGCCCGAACAGGAAGATGAAGCCGAGCAGCGAGAAGATCAGCACGTGCCCGGCCGTCATGTTCGCAAAGAGCCGCAGCGCCAGGGCGAAGGGCTTGATCAGCTTCCCGAGGAATTCGACGGGAGTCATGATGAGGAGCATGAGGTACTTCATGCCGCCGGTGACGCCGGGGGGCGAGTAGAAGATGGTGCGCATGTAGCCCGCAGGCCCGAGGGCTCGGAAGCCCGAGACCTCCGTGACCGCGAACGTGACCAGCGCCAGCGTGGCCGTGACGGCGAGGTTGCCCGTGGCGGAACCGCCCCAGGGAACGAGTCCGAGCAGGTTCATGACCAGGATGAAGAAGAACAGGGTCAGGACGAGGGGCACGAAGCGCTGGTACCCGTGCCCGATGTTCTCCTTGCAGACGTCGTCCCGGAGGAAGACCACGACGGCCTCGACCGCGTTGGCGACCCCCCGCGGCGCCCGGCCCGCGCCCCGTCGGGCCACCGTTCGGGCCGACAGCAGCGTGAGCACGGCGGTGATCAGCGCGGCGAGGAGCAGCAGCACCACATGCTTGGAGGGCGACATGTCGACCTCGGCCGCACCCAGCCGGAACACGGCCCAGTCCCAATGCGGCAGGTGCACGGCCACCCCGGGAAGCTCCATCTCGGAGGCGTCCAGGATGTGATGGGAAAGCATGTAGCCTAGGTCGAACGGGCCGTCGTGGCCGTCCGCTTCGTAGGTCCCGTGCTCCTGTTCGGAGGCGCCGAGCTCCTGGCTGTGGTCCTGGCCCTCTTCCTGGGCAGGCTGCTGGGCTGCGGCCCCGCCATGGGAACCGCCGACCAGCAGGAGCAGCGACAGAAGGCCCGCGACGGGCAATGTCCGAGCGGCCGTGGTCACGAAGCGGAGGCCTCCGTCGCGCCCACGCCGCCGGCCCGGAGCCGTCGGCTCTCCAGCGCAGCCTCGGCGGTCAGCAAAGCCACCATGAAGCCCGCCAAGGCCAGCAGGAACGGCGCCGCGGCCACGCGGCCCGGGATCACGAAGACGACCACCGCAGCACCGAGCACGGCCACCCGCACGGCGAACCCGGCGACGATGGCGGCCACGAAGCGATCGTTTCGCTCCCGCCACTTCTTCAGGGCAAAGTGCAGTGGAATCTGAGTGGCCAGCACCAGAAGCCCGGCGGCGGCAACCGCCGCCCGGGCCTCGCCTGCGAACGCCGAGCCTGCCAGCGTGCCCAAAACGACCAGGGCGGCGGCGATGGCCATGAAGATCCTGGACTGCTTCACGATTCCTCTCTCGCGCGGCGAAGTGCCGCGCATTCTGCTTCTGTGACTTCGTTCACCGTTTGTGGACTGCGTTCACCGCTTGCGATTCGCCGACCCCCCCACAGCTCGCGCGTAGAGGGCGCAGAGTCCCGACGCGAAGCCCACCAGGATTCCCACGATGAGCAGCAGCGGAGTCGTTCCGATTCTACGGTCCAGCTCAAGCCCGCCCCAGCCGAAGAGCAGCATGGTGACGAGCCAGCTCATTCCGTATCCGACGAACCGGCCAGCCTCTGCACGAGACGAGGCCTGCGTCGACACGCGATGACCGTCCTTCAACCGGTTTCCTCCTGCCCAGCGACACCCGATTCACTGCTTCGAACCGGGGGAATCCTCGCAGCGCACGCGACGATTTCGGAAGCAAAGCTAACGCTTGTGAAATTTTTCGCAAGCTCCAGCGCAGGCTCCAGCGCAAGCTCCAAATCGAGGGGGGTCGGCGGTCCCGCCCGGCGGCCCGCGCGCCTTGACCCGAAAAAGCCGCCTCGCCTATCTTCTGCGAACACGCGACCACACATTCGCCGTCACCCGGAACAGGGTATGAGCCCCACCTCCTCCCCCCCCCTCGCCGCCCCTCCCGAGCACTCCGCCGACCGAGACGTCCAGCTGCTGCGGCGCGCGGGCGAGATCGGCGAGGAGCTGCGCACAGCCGTCCAGCGGCGCATCGTCGGACAGCAGCACATCGTCGACAGCATTCTCACGGCGATGATGGCCAACGGCCACGTGCTCCTGGTCGGCGTGCCCGGTCTGGCCAAGACGCTGATCATCTCGACGCTGGCCGAGGCGCTGCACCTCGACTTCAACCGCATCCAGTTCACGCCCGACCTGATGCCCACGGACATCACCGGGACCGAGGTGATCCAGGAGGACAAGATCACGGGCGAGCGGGTCTTCCGCTTCGTGCGCGGGCCGATCTTCGCCAACATCATCCTGGCAGACGAGATCAACCGCACCCCGCCGAAGACGCAGGCGGCGCTGCTCGAGGCGATGCAGGAGCGGGACGTGACCGCCGCCGGGAACACCTACCACCTCGACCCGCCCTTCTTCGTGCTCGCCACCCAGAACCCGATCGAGCAGGAGGGCACCTACCCGCTGCCCGAGGCGCAGCTCGACCGCTTCATGTTCGACCTCCGCATCCACTACCCGAGCCGGGACGAGGAGGAAAAGATCGCGACGCTCACCCAGGAGGTGCAGGACGTCGCGATCGAGCCGGTCGTGCACGGGTCCGAGATCATCGAGCTGCAGCAGCTGGTGCGCCGCACGCCGGTGCCGCCGTCGATCGTGGGCCACGCCGTCAGGCTGGCGCGCTCGACCAGGCCGGGCGGGGACGAACAGGCCGCCGTGGCCAAGAAGTACATCAGCTGGGGCGCGGGACCGCGCGCCTCGCAATACCTGGTGCTGGGCGCGAAGGCGCGGGCGGTGTTCCGCGGCGCGCCCACGCCCACGATGCAGGACATTCACGACATCGCGCCGCAGATCCTCGCGCACCGAATCGTGGTGAACTTCGACGGAGAGGCCGAGGGCCTGTCCACCCGCGACGTCATTCGGGAACTGCTCAGCGAGAGCAGGAAATGGAGCTAGCGGCCCCCCGGAGAAGTCGCCGCGGCGCGCGGGGGAAGACCGTGCGCGGGGTGCCCGAGGACGCGGCGCCCGACGACCAACCTCCGAGTAGCAGCGGAGCGGCGCCATGGCGCTGATCGCGGGACTGGCGGGCGCCTTCGTCCTGCTCCTGCTCGTCGCGGCCGCGCTGACGGCCACGCTCTCGGCCGTGTCCAAGATCGGCGACTCCAGATCGCGCATCCTGGCCGAAGAGGGGTTCAAGGGCGCCGACGCGCTGGTCGAGCTTCGCACCGGCGAGGCCGGCGCCTCGGCGCTGGGCGTGCTTCGCGCCGTCTGCAGCCTGGGCGCCGCGGCGGCGGGCGTGGCGGCCGCCGCCGTGCTGTGGGGGCCGCGCGGCATGTGGATCGGGGGCCCGGCGGTGGTTTTGTGCGTGCTGATGGTCGGCGAGGTCGGCCCGCGGGCCCTGTCGGGGCGCCGCCCCGTGCGGCTGGCGCTCGCCGCCGCGCCGCTGCTGAGGGCGACCGCGCGCATCGCGAGCAGCCTGCTGTACCCGTTCGTCGCCCTGGGCCGCCTGCTGGGCCGCGTGTCGGGGCGCTCCGACGCCTCGGCCGATGAAATGCAGGTGCGCGAAGCGCTCGAGATCGGCGAGGGGGCCGGAATCGTCGAGGCCGAGGAGAGCCGCCTGGTCGAGCGGGCCTTCAGGCTGGACGAGCTCAACGCGTGGGACGCGATGACCCCGCGCGTGGACATCCTGGCGTGGGAGGACTCGCGCCTGCTGGGCGACGTTCTTCCGGAGCTCGAACAGGTGCCGCACTCGCGCGTGCCGGTTTACCGCGAGAGCATCGACGACGTGACGGGCATCCTCCATGTCCGCGACGCCTACCGGACGTACGTCGCGGGCCGGCGCGACGCCCCGCTGCGGGAGATCGCGCGCGAAGCCATGTACGTGCCCGGCTCGCTCTCGCTGGGCAAGCTTCTCGCCGAATTCCGGACGCGGCGCATGCACATGGGGATCGTGGCCGACGAGTTCGGGGGCACCGACGGGCTGATCACGCTCGAGGACGTGCTCGAAGAGCTGGTGGGCGAGATCGTCGACGAGACCGACGTCGACGTCGATCCGGTCACGGAGGTGGGCGAGGGCGAGATCCTGGCCCTGGGCGCCGCGGATCTCCGGGAGATCAACGAGCGCTTCGGCTTCGAGCTCCGGGCCGGAGAGCACCGTTCGGTTAACGGGTTCATTCTGGAGGAGCTGGGCCACGTTCCCGAAGTGGGCCGCTCGTTCACGGCCGACGGGGTCGAGGTCGAGGTGGTCGAGGCCACCGACACGCAGGTGCTGAAGGCGCGTCTGCGCCGGGGTCCCCCGCCCGACCCGCCGCGCTGATGGCCATTGTGGCGCCCTTCGAGGGGCGCCGCCCGCGCATTGCGGGCACGGCCTTTGTGGCGCCCACCGCCGTGGTGATCGGCAACGTCGAGATCGGAAGCGAAGCCAGCGTCTGGTTCGGCGCGGTTCTGCGCGGCGACCACCCCGAGAACGGAATCCGCGTGGGGGCGCGCGCCAATGTGCAGGACAACGCCGTGATCCACACCAGCGAGCAGGGCCCCACCGTGATCGAGGACGAGGTCACGGTCGGGCACGGCGCAATCATGGAGAGCTGCCGGATCGGGCGCCGCGCGCTGGTGGGCATGGGCGCGGTCGTGCTGCAGCGGGCCGACGTCGGCGAGGGCAGCCTGATCGCGGCCGGCGCGGTGGTCAGGGAGGGCGCCCGCATCCCGCCCGGCAGCCTGGTGGCCGGGGTGCCGGGACGGGTGGGGCCGCTGGGAGAGCGGGCCGCGGCGTGGACGGAGCGGAGCGCGGAGCACTACGTGGAGCTGAGTCGCCGCTACCTGGCCGACCGGACCTGCGAGCTGTGCGGCGGCCCGGCGCTGGAGCGGCACTGCAAGATCGTGTGCCTCAACTGCGGGTTTCAGCGCGACTGCAGCGACCCCTGAACGGCTTGACCGGCAGCGCCGCCCGGGTCGGGGCCCGCGTCACGCCGCGCCCATGAACGTTGCCAGGTACCAGGCGACCACCCGGTCGCCCCAGCCGTATGCGATCGCCGCCCCCAGGGCCAGGAAGACGCCGAACGGCACCAGCCTGCCGGTCCTGAGCGAGACCGGGCCGAAGACCGCCGCGCCCAGCGCCGATCCCGCGAAGAGCGTCACCAGCACGCCCGGCGGCCCCAGAAAGGCGCCGACCATCGCCATCATCTTGACGTCGCCCCCGCCCATGGCGTCCCTGCCCATGAGCACCCTGCCCAGCGCCGCGACCGCCCAGAGCGCGCCCAGCCCCAGCGCCGCGCCCAGGGCCGCCCCGGCAAGCGTGGGCCCTCCGGCCAGCGGGGCCAGCGCAAGGCCGAGCGCCGCGCCGCCCAGCGAGAACTGGTCCGGGATGATGTAGGTGCGGGCGTCGGCGAGGGCGATTCCCAGCAGGATCGTCAGGAAGAGGCCGCCGCGCAGGGCCTCGGGGTGCACGCCCCACCGCAGGGCCATCGCGGCCCAGATCAGGGCCCCCGCCGCCTCGACCAGGGGGTACTGGACGCTCAGGCGCGCCCGGCACCGAGCGCAGCGCCCCCGCACGAGCAGGTAGCCGGCGACCGGGACGTTCTCGAACCACCGGACCCGCGCCCCGCACGCCGTGCACCGGGACGGGGGCGACAGCACCGACCTGTCGGCGGGCCACCGGATCGCGCAGACGTTGACGAACGAACCCAGGGCGGCCCCGGCCAGCGCCGCCAGCGCGACGGGCAGGCCGCTGTTCACAAGCCGCGCCGCGTGAGGAGGTGCATGAGGATCGAGCCGGCCACCGCGACGTTCAGGGAGTCCGCCCCGGCGGCCATCGGAATGGAGATCGCGCGGGCCCGACGCACGACGTGCGCCGGAAGCCCGCCGGTTTCGTGGCCCACCGCCAGCACCCAGTCGGGCGCGCGGGCCTCTTCGGCTGCGTGGACGGGCACGCCCGCCGCATCGGCGCACAGGAGGCGCACGCCGTCCATGTCGCCGCCGGGCCCGCCCCAGGCCCAGTCCGGCGCGGCGATCAGCGGCAGGTGGAAGATGCCGCCGGCCGAGGCGCGCACCGCCTTGGGGTTCCACGGATCGACGGTGCCGGGGGGCACGACGAGGCCGTCGAGGCCGAACGCCCAGGCGGAGCGCACGAGGGTGCCGAGGTTGCCGGGGATCCGGACGCCGAGCGGCAGGAGGTGGCGTCCGCGCGAGAGGGGCCGCCGGACGGGGACGGGGGTCCTTGCGCAGGCGAGGACGGGCTGGGGACTCTCGGTCGAGGCGAGATCCCGGACGGCGCGGTCGGGCAGAAGCTGCACCTCCACCCCCTGGTCTTCGCAAGCGGCAAGCACCCGGCGCCCCGTTTCGGATTCGGCGCACCGGGCTCCGATCAGGACCCACGCCACCTCGACCGGCGACGCGAGCGCCTCGTGGACGACGCGGGGGCCTTCGGCGATCGCCAGGCCTTCGCGTTCCCGCATGCGGCGCGCGGCGAGACGCCTGATCAGCCTTGTCCTAGATTTGCTGATCAAGCGGGTCTGCGCCCCCGTTGGACCCAGTCGGGGTGCGGGGGGCCGGCCGGGCAGCGAGGAAGCCAGTCGGGGTGCGCATCGCCATGGACAGCCAGCCAGCGGTTCCCCTCGCCCTTGCCATTGCCGGCAGCGACAGCGGCGGGGGCGCGGGCATACAGGCCGACCTGAAGACCTTTCACCAGTGGGGGGTCTACGGCACGTCGGTGGTGACCGCCGTGACGGCGCAGAACACGCTGGGGGTGCAGGCGGTGCACGCGCTGCCGCCCGCGATGGTGGCGGCGCAGATCGCGAGCGTTGCGGCCGACCTGCCGCCCGGCGGGGTCAAGGTGGGGATGCTGGCGAATGCGGCGATCGCGCGGGCGGTCGCGGAAGCGGCGGAGCGGTGGGGGCTCGGGGGCTTCGTGCTCGACCCGGTGATGGTGGCGACAAGCGGCGACGTGCTGCTGTCCGCGGACGCGGTGGCGTGGATTCGGGGCGAGCTGGTGCCGATGGCGGGCGTCGTGACGCCGAACTGGCCCGAGGCGGCGATGCTGACCGGGGTGGCGGACGAGAGCGTGGAGGGGATGGAGGAGGCGGCGCGGGCGCTGGTCGAGGGCGGGGCGGGCGCGGCGCTGGTGAAGGGCGGCCACCTGGGGGGCGACGAGGTGGTGGACCTGTTCTGGGACGGCCGGGTGCGGCGGGTGTTTCGCGGTCCCCGCATCGACACGCCCCACACGCACGGGACCGGCTGCACGCTGAGCGCCGCGCTGGCGGCGGGTCTGGCGAGGGGCGCGCCGCTGGCGGACGCGGCGGCCGGGGCGGTGGCCTGGGTGAGGAGGGCGATCGCGAGCGCGCCGGGCCTGGGCGCCGGAAACGGGCCCGTCGATCATTTCGCGGAGGTCGCCAGCGCGGGCAGCAGGGCTTCGAGCAGCGTGCCGAGCGTTCGGCCCGCCGACGACGCGTAGGTCATGACCTCGGCGTGGTCGAGGGAGTCGAGGCCCAGGCCCGCCGCGCGGTTCGTGACGACGGAGAACGCGAGCACGCGCTGACCGCCGGCGCGGGCCGCCACCGCTTCGGGGACGGTCGACATCCCGACCGCGTCGGCCCCGGCGGCCCGCAGGGCGCGAATCTCGGCCGGGGTCTCGAAGCTGGGCCCGTGGACGCCGGCGTACACGCCCCGGGGCAGCGCGACGCCGGCCTTCAGCGCGGCAGCCTCGGCCAGCGCCGCCAGCGCGGGGTCGTACGGGCGGCCCATGTCGGGAAAGCGGTCTTCGCGCCCGTGCACCGGCCCCGCGAGCGGCGCGCGGAACATGGCGCTCAGGTGGTCGTCCACGAGCATGAGCGAGCCCGGCACGAGATCGGGGCGGATCCCGCCGACGGCGTTGGTGAGCACCACCACGCGGGCCCCGGCGGCCCGTCCGACGCGGACCGGCGCCAGCACGATCCCTGAACCGCCGCCCTCGTAGAAGTGGAAGCGGCCCGACTGCGCCGCCACCGGGACGCCGGCGATCCTTCCTAGGACGAACTCGCCCGCGTGGCCCTCGACCGACGCCTCGGGGAAGCCGGGCAAGTCCCCGAACGGGACGGTCTGCGGGTCGCGGATGCGCGCGGCCAGCCCGCCGAGCCCGGAGCCGAGGACGAGGTGGACTAGCGGACGAACGCCCCCGCGCTGGACCAGGATGCGCCCGCACTCGGCGATCCGGGACGCTGCGTTCGCCGTGCCCGCTGCGGTCAAATGAGCACGCCCGCGATCGCCGCCGTCATGAAGGCCGCGATCGAACCGCCGATCATGGCCCTGAGCCCCAGCCGGGCGAGGTCCTGGCGGCGGCTGGGCGCGATTCCGCCGATTCCGCCGATCTGGATGGCGATCGACGAGAAGTTGGCGAAGCCGGAGAGCGCGTAGGCGGCGATGGTGGCCGCGCGCGGGGTCAGCTCTCCCTGCGCCATGACGTCGGCCAGGCCCAGGTACGCCACGAACTCGGTGGCCACCGTCTTGAGCCCCATGAGCGAGCCCACCGAAGCCGCGTCCTGCCACGGAACGCCCATCACCCAGGCCACCGGGGCGAGCAGCCACCCCAGAATCCCCTCGAGCGACAGGCCCTGGAGCCCCACCAGACCGCCGGCCCACCCCAGCACGGCGTTGAGCAGCGCGATCATGGCCAGGAACGCGAGCAGCATCGCGCCCACGTTCAGCGCCAGCTTCAGCCCTTCGCTCGCGCCCCGGGCCGCGGCCTCGATCACGTTCACGTCGGGACGCTCCACCTGCGTGTGCAGCTGGCCCGACGTCTCGGCCTCTTCGTCTTCGGGCACCATGAGCTTGGCCACGACCAGGGCCGCCGGCGCCGACATGACCGACGCGGCCAGCAGGTGCCCCGCGATGTCGGGGAAGTACCCGACGAGCATGCCCGCGTAGGCCGCCATGACCCCGCCCGCCACCGTGGCGAAGCCGCCGGTCATCACCGCCATCAGTTCGGAGCGGGTCATCCTGTCGACGAACGGCTTGACGAGCAGCGGCGCCTCGGTCTGCCCCACGAAGATGTTGCCCGCGGCCGACAGCGTCTCGGCGCCGCTCGTGCGCATGGTGCGCTGCATGACCCAGGCGATCCCCCCCACGATCCGCTGCATGAAGCCGAGGTGGTACAGCACGGTCATGATCGAGGCGAAGAAGATGATCGTCGGCAGCACGTTGAAGGCGACGAAGGCCCCGGTGCGGGCCACCTGCTGCCCCTCGGCGGCGAAGTCCGCGTTGCCCGGGCTCCCCACCCCCACGGGGACGTTGTTCCACACCAGGTCGCCGAAGAGGAAGCGGGCGCCTTCGAGGGTGAAGCCCACCGCCGCGAGGATCACGTCGTTGGCGGCGGCGAAGGCGCCTTCGCCGAAGGGGGTGCGCAGGATGAGCAGCGCGAAGATGAACTGCAGGCCGAGCCCCCACAGCACGATCCGCCAGGGAATGTTGCGCCGGTTCACGCCGAGCGCCCACGCGGCGACGGCGAGCAGGGCCACGCCCAGGAGGCCGCGCAGCCGGGCCAGAGACTCCACTCCCCCGCCTGCCTGGGCAATGGACTCCGCCGCGAGCGCGGCCGCGAGGCCGTCGGCTGCCAGGGAAGGAATCATGTGGGATAAGGTACCAGCGCCGACCCAAACCGGCCAGAATGGCAGGTTTTCGGGCGGCGGCGGCCTGGTTTCGGCCAAAATGGCAGACTGCTCGTCCACCCGGGCGGCGCACAGCGGCACGCTCCTTGCTAGGCGGAGGCGGGATGCGGCGCGTCCGGCGGACTTCGGTTCGACCGGGCGCGTTCGGCCCGCCCTGCGTTCGGTTCGACCGGCTCGGTCGGGCTGCGGCGCGCAGAGAGCAGGTCCACAATACCGCCGGCTGGAGCCGGCATTGAACAAGGAATGCAAGCAATGGGAAAGATCATCGGGATCGACCTGGGAACCACGAACTCGGTGGTCGCCGTCATGGAAGGCGGCGAGCCCACGGTCATACCCAATTCGGAGGGGGGCCGAACCACCCCGTCGGTGGTGGCGTTCGCCAAGGACGGAGAGCGGATGGTCGGGCAGGTGGCGCGGCGACAGGCCATCACCAATCCCGAGAACACCGTCTTCTCGATCAAGCGTTTCATGGGTATGCGGCACTCGGAGGTGGAAACCGAGCGCAAGCGGGTTCCCTACGCGGTGGCCAGGGACGGCCAGGACCGCGTTGTGGTGAACCTGCCCAACGGCGGCAAGTCGTTCACGCCGCCCGAGATCTCGGCGGTCATTCTGCAGAAGATGCGGCAGACCGCCGAGGACTACCTGGGCACGTCGGTGAACGAGGCCGTGATCACCGTGCCGGCGTACTTCAACGACGCGCAGCGGCAGGCGACCAAGGACGCGGGCAAGATCGCGGGCCTCGAGGTGAAGCGGATCATCAACGAGCCCACCGCGGCCGCGCTCGCCTACGGCCTCGACAAGAAGAAGGATGAGAAGATCGCCGTCTTCGATCTCGGCGGCGGCACCTACGACATTTCGATCCTGGAGATCGGCGACGGCGTCTTCGAGGTCAAGGCGACGAACGGCGACACGCACCTTGGCGGCGACGACTTCGACCAGGTGCTGATCGACTGGCTCGTGGGCGAGTTCAAGAAGGACCAGGGGATCGACCTGTCGAAGGACTCCATGGCGCTTCAGCGTCTCAAGGAGGCGGCCGAGAAGGCCAAGATGGAGCTGTCCTCCACCAACTCCACCGACATCAACCTGCCGTTCATCACCGCCACCCAGGAAGGGCCCAAGCACCTGAACTACTCGCTGTCGCGGGCCAAGTTCGAGCAGCTGGTCGACCATCTGGTCCAGCGCACGATCCCGCCCATGCAGAAGGCGCTCGACGACGCGGGCATGAAGCCCGCCGACATCGACGAGGTGGTGCTGGTCGGGGGCTCGACGCGAATCCCGAAGATCCAGCAGGTGGTCCAGGACTTCTTCGAGCAGGAGCCCCACCGCGGGGTCAACCCGGACGAGGTCGTGGCGGTCGGCGCGGCGATCCAGGGCGGCGTGCTGGCCGGCGACGTCAAGGACGTGCTGCTGCTCGACGTGACGCCGCTGTCGCTGGGCATCGAGACGCTGGGCGGCGTGATGACGCCGCTGATCGAGCGCAACACCACGATCCCCACCCGGAAGATGGAGGTCTTCTCGACCGCCGAGAACAACCAGACCACGGTGGAGATCCACGTCCTCCAGGGCGAGCGCCCGATGGCGGTAGACAACCGCACCATCGGCAAGTTCCAGCTCACGGGCATCCCGCCCGCGCCCCGGGGCATGCCGCAGGTCGAGGTGACGTTCGACATCGACGCCAACGGCATCCTGCACGTCACCGCGAAGGACCGCGCCACGTCGAAGGAGCAGAAGGTGCGGATCGAGGCGTCCAGCGGGCTGAGCGACGCCGAGATCGACCGCATGGTGGACGCTGCCGAGGCCCACAAGGCCGAGGACGAGCGCCGGCGCGAAGAGGTCGAGGCGCGCAACCATCTGGACTCGCTCGTGTACCAGGTGGAAAAGGACACCGAGGAGTGGGGCGAGAACGTGTCGGCGCCCACCCGCGAGCGGCTGGATTCGGCTCTGGAGCGCGCCAGGCAGGCGCTGAAGGGCAGCGACACCGCCGAGATCAACGAGGCCCGCGACGAGCTCATGCAGGCCTTCAGCGCGGCCGGCCAGGAGATGTACCAGGCGCAGGCCGCCGAAGCCGCCGAGGCCGCCGAGGCCGCCGGCGGCGCCGACGGGCAGGCGGAGGCCGCGGACGGGGATGCGCCCGGCGACGCGGGCGCGGAGGAGGACGTGGTGGAGGCGGACTACGAGATCGTCGACGAGCGGCGCTAGCGTTCAGGTCGACGAGCGGCGGTGGCATTCAACCGATGAGAGATACGATGTACGATCCACTTAGAGCCAAGACCAAGGTCGCCCTCTCGGTGGCGGCCTGCTTTCTCTTCGGGCTGGGCATCGCGTCCCAGTTCGGATTCACGGACAGACCCTACGCGCTGCCGCCGGTGCAGACCGCTCCGGTGGTGGGCCCCGACCAGGTCCAGCCCGCGCTGGAGCTCAGCCAGGCGTTCGTGAACGTGGCCGAGGCGGTCACGCCCGCCGTCGTCCGCATCGTGACGACGCGCGAGCAAGTGCGGCGGAACAGCGAGCTCGGGGGCTGGGAGCGGATCTTCGGCGTGCCGCCCCGCGACGTGCCCGACGTCGCCTCGGGGAGCGGGAGCGGCTTCATCATCGCCGAGGACGGCTACGTTCTGACGAACAACCATGTGGTGGAGGACGCCCAGCAGATCAGCGTGACCCTGCTCGACGGGCGCGAGTTCGGCGCGCAGGTGGTCGGCACGGACCCCACGACCGACATCGCGGTGATCAAGATCGACGGGACGGACCTTCCCGTGGCTTCGCTCGGATCCTCCGCCGAAGTGCGGGTGGGCGAATGGGTGCTGGCCATCGGCAACCCGGGGTTCAGCCGCGGGGGGGCCAACCTGGACTACACGGTCACGGCGGGCATCGTGTCGGCAAAGGGCCGGTCGCTCAGCCTGATCAACCGGTCGCTGCGGCAGGATCCCGACTTTTCTGGCAATCCCGGCACGGCGATCGAGGACTTCATTCAGACCGACGCGGTGATCAACCAGGGCAACTCGGGCGGGCCGATGGTGAACCTCCAGGGCCAGGTGATCGGGATCAACGCCGCGATCGTGAGCGCCACGGGGGTCTACCAGGGATATGGATTCGCCGTCCCCATCGATCTGGCGCACCGCGTGATGGACGACCTGATCGAGTACGGGCGGGTGAAGCGCGCGTTCCTGGGGGTGTCGATCGACCCGGTGAGCGCCGAGGACGCCGAGGTGCTGGGCCTTCCCGACGTCAGCGGCGCGCTGGTGCAGAGCGTCACCGAGGACACGCCCGCCGAGAGGGCGGGACTGCGCATGGGCGACGTCGTGCGCGAGATCGACGGCGAGAAGGTGCTCACCGGCAACGACCTGCAGCACAAGATCGCGCTCAAGGCGCCCGGCGACCGCGTCCGCGTCGGCATCTACCGCGACGGAGGGCCCCGCGAAGTCACGGTGCGGCTCGAGGAGCTGCCCTATTCCGGCGAAGTGGCAGCGGCCCCGGTGCGCAGGCCCCGCGCCGCCGACAAGATCGGCATCGTCGAGCTGGTCGACGTCACGCCCGAGATCGCGGACCGGCTGCAGCTCGAGAGCACCGACGGGGTGGCGGTCGTGGAAGTCCAGGCCAACGGTCCGGCGGCGAACCGCAACATCGTGCGCGGCTGCGTGATCACCGCGATCGACAGGCAGCCCATACAGGACGAGGAGGACGTGCGGGATGTCCTCGAGGAGGTCGATGCGGGCGAAGTGGTTTCGCTCGTCGCGTCCTGCCCGACGCGCAACATGCAGCCGGCGATGTACAACATCCGAGTGCCGCGCTAGCAGACGCCGGCCACTCCGCGCCGCACCCCCCCGGATCTTGCGGGGACGTTACCTTTCGTTACGCAGGGGCAACCACCTTGGAGGAGCGAAAGTGGCGGAACTGGTAGACGCGCAAGACTTAGGATCTTGTGGCCGCTGGCCGTGGGGGTTCGAGTCCCCCCTTTCGCATGGGGGGGCGGCGCGCGGGGCGGCGGACAGGGGGGGCGCGGCGACGCTGGGCGGGGCGGCACACGGCGGAGGGTCGGCGCTCCGGCCATGAACGCGGCCTCGAAGAGCGAGGACTCGCCCCGGTTTCGGGCCGAGGTCACTCGGAGCGAGCGTTGCCACCGGTCGGTCGAGGTGGAGGTTCCCGGCGACGTGGTGGCCGCCGAACACGAGGCCGTGCTTCGCACGTACCGGTCGCGAGTCAAGCTCAAGGGATTCAGGAAGGGCAAGGCGCCGCTGGGCGTGCTCCGCCAGCGCTACGGCCCCGAGATCCGGAGCGAGGCCGTCGAGCGGGCGGTGCAGAGGGCCTGTCGCCAGGCGCTGGACTCGAAGGGGCTGCATCCGATGTCCGATGTGGACGTGGCCGATCTGAGCCGGTCCGAAGACGGCGCGATCAAGTTCACGGCCTCGTTCGAGGTGCGGCCCGAGGTCAATGTTGGCCGGCTCGGGGGCTTCAAGCTGGAACGCCCGCCGGTGACGGTGCCCGACGACGCCGTGGACCGCATTCTCGAGCGTCTGCAGAAGGAGCGCGCGGTTTGGAGGACGGCGTCGAACGGACAGCCCGAAGAGGGCGACTCGGTGACCGTGCTCCTGACCCGGCTCGACGGTGCAGGCCGCGAGGCGCAGGCCGGGGACGGCGGCGAACCCGACGGCGGCGGCGACGGCGAAGCGCGGCAGTACGACCTGGTGCTGGGCGAGCGGCAGGCCCTGCCCGACGTCGAGGAGGCGATCCGCACGCTGGCCGTCGGAGGCGCGAACGAGTTCGAGGTCGCCTTCCCCGACGACCATCCCGACGAGAACCGGGCCGGCACCGTCCACCGCCTGAAGATCGAACTGGTGTCGCGGCGCGTGGCCGAACTGCCCGACCTGGACGACGCCTTCGCCGGATCGATCGGGGACTTCGACGACCTGGCGGCGCTGCGTGCGCGGATCGGCGAGGATCTGGAGCGCGACGCGAAGGAGAGAGCCGAGGCGGAGTTCCGCGAACGGCTGCTGAACATGGTCGTCGAGGCCAACCCCTTCGACGTCCCCGACGCCATGGTGGACGTCTACGCCAGCGCGCTGATCCGCGATGCCGAGGAGCTGACCGACGAGCAGCTGGAGCAGCTGAAGGAGGAGCTGCGCCCGGGCGCGGAGTTCATGGTTCGGCGGGAGCTTCTCGTGGAGCGCATCGTCGCCGAAAACGGGCTCGGCGCCACCGAGGAGGAGGTCGGCGAAAGGGTGCGCGAGATCGCGCGCGAGGCCGGACAGTCTCCGTCGGCGGTGCGGTCCCGCCTGCGCGAGTCGGGCGCGCTGGGCAACCTGGAGCGCAGCCTGACGGACGCCAAGCTCTTCGCGTTCCTGATGGCAGAGTCGGAGATCGAAGTCCCGGACTAGACAGGGGAGCTGCAAACGGATGGCAACCTATCCTCCATACGTCATTGAACGAACCAGCCGCGGCGAGCGCAGCTACGACATCTTCAGTCGGCTGCTCATGGACCGCATCGTCTTCCTGGGCAGTTCGATCAACGACCAGGTGGCCAACATCATCGTCGCCCAGCTGCTCTTCCTCGACGCGGACGACCCCGAACGCGACATCCACCTCTATGTCAACTCGCCCGGGGGCAGCGTGTACGCGGGCCTGGCGATCTACGACACCATGAACCATCTGCGGGCGCCCGTCTCCACCTACTGCGTCGGCATGGCCGCGTCGATGGGCGCGCTCCTCCTTTCGTCCGGCGCCAAGGGCAAGCGGAACGCGCTGCCGAATTCGCGCATCATGCTGCATCAGCCGTCCTCGGGGTACCAGGGAACGGCCGCCGACATCGAGATCGCCGCCAAGGAGATCCTGGGGACGCGCGAGCGTCTCAACCGGATTCTGGCCGAGACCACGGGCCAGAAGATTCGGAAGATCAACGCCGACGTCGACCGGGATCGCTGGATGAGCGCCGACGACGCGGTCGCCTACGGTCTGGTCGACCGGGTCCTCGGCGGCGACGAGGGGCGCGAAGGGGACGAGGGCGACGCCTCGCCGAAGCAGGCCGACAAATGAGCGCCGACAGACATCTTCGCTGCAGCTTCTGCGGCAAGTCCAAGGACGCGGTCAAGAAGTTCATCTCGGGTCCGTCGGTCTACATCTGCAACGAGTGCATCTCGCTCTGCAACGAGATCCTGGCCGAGGAGGAGGAGCGCGAGAATCGCGAGGCGTCGGTCGCCGTCCTGAAGCCGGACGAGATCAAGGCGGCGCTCGACGAGTACGTGATCGGACAGGAGCAGGCCAAGCGGTCGCTGGCTGTCGCCGTCTACAACCACTACAAGCGGGTTCACCAGAGCGAAGGGGTGGGCGGCGTCGAGCTGGACAAGGCCAACGTGCTCCTCGTCGGGCCCACGGGCGTCGGCAAGACGCTCCTGGCGCAGACGCTGGCGCGGATCCTGCAGGTGCCCTTCACCATCGCCGACGCGACCACGCTCACCGAAGCGGGATACGTGGGCGAGGACGTCGAGAACATCCTGGTGCGCCTGTGGCAGGCGAGCGACTTCAACAGCGCCGAGTGCCAGCGCGGGATCATCTACATCGACGAGCTCGACAAGATCGCCCGCAAGTCCGAGAACCCGTCGATCACGCGGGACGTGTCGGGCGAGGGCGTGCAGCAGGCGCTCCTGAAGATCCTGGAGGGCACGGTGGCGAGCGTTCCGCCCCAGGGAGGCCGCAAGCACCCTCAGCAGGAGTACGTCCAGATCGACACCACGAACATCCTTTTCATATGCGGGGGCGCCTTCGAGGGGCTCGAAAAGATCGTGGAGCACCGGCTGGGCAAGCGGCAGATCGGGTTCGGCGACGCGGAAGCGGGCGAGGAGGACGGCGCCGAGGTCCCCGCGGGGGGCAACGGGAAGGCCGCCGATCCCATGGAGTGGCTCGAGCCCACCGATCTGCAGCGGTTTGGGCTGATACCGGAGCTTGTTGGGCGGCTGCCGGTGACCGTGACGCTCGACGAGCTGGACGAGGACGCTCTGGTCCGGATCCTGCAGGAGCCCAGGAACGCGCTGGCGAAGCAGTACCAGAAGATGTTCGAACTGGAGGGCATCGGCCTGACGCTCGATCCCGGCGCGCTCAAGGAGATTGCGCGGCGGGCGATCGAGCGCGGCACCGGGGCTCGCGGCCTGAGGGCCGTGCTCGAGAAGATCATGCGGGACACGATGTTCGAGGTCCCGTCCCGCGGGGACGTGCGCGAGGTGGTGGTCACGCCCGAATGCGCCCGCGGCAGGGTCCCTCCCCTCCTGGTCCTGCGTCCGGAGGCGCAGCGGAAGGAGGCCTAGCGGCCCCGTGGAACACGTCCCGGCTGCATTCGGGCGGCGATCGACGCGCTCCCTGCCCGGCTCTTGGGCCGGTGGCGCGCCCGCACGATGATCACCCTGAACCGCCTGGACGGCTCGTTCGAGATCCCGGACGAGCTCCCGGTGATCGCGCTGCGCGATCTGGTCTACTTCCCGTACATGGTGCTGCCCCTGCTGATCGGGCGGCGGCCATCGGTTGCCGCGCTGGAGCAGGCCGAGGCCGGGGGCGGGTTCGCGCTTCTCGTCGGGCAGAGGGATCCCGGGGTCCGGAACCCGGCGCGCGGGGATCTGTACCGGGCGGGCACGGTCATCCGGATCGTGCAGGTGTCGCACCTGGCCGACGGCACGGCGCGCGTGGTGATGGAGGGACTTGGGCGCGCCCGCATCGCGGAGCACCTCCCTGCGGGCGACGGCTTCCGGGCCGCGGTGGAGCTGCTGGCCGAGTGCGAATACGAGGTCGAACCGTCGGCGGATCCCGCGCTGGCCGCTCGGGCGGCGGAGATCGCCGAGATGTTCGGGCGGTACGCCCGCCTTTCCGACCGGATCCCCGACGCGCTGCCCGAGGCGATCTCGAAGATCGGCGACCGGATCAGGCTCTCGCACCTTGTCGCGGGCCACCTGCTGGTCGGCACGGCCGAAAAGCAGGAGCTGCTGGAGGCGACCGATGTCGGGGCGAGCCTGGGCATGCTCCGGTCGATCCTGGCGCGGGAGATCGAGGTGCTCGAGATCCAGCGCAAGCTGGACGAGCAGATCGGCTTCCAGATGGAGCCGGAGGGCGGCGGGGCGGGACCTGAAGCGGGCCGCGGCTTCGAGGAGCGCCGCCCGGCGGACGGGGGGATCGACCCCGAGTGGGCCGAGCTGGAGGACGCCATCGCCGAGACCCCGCTGTCGGACGAGGCGCGCAGCCGCGCCGAGAGGGAGTTCGCGCGCCTGCGCAGAATGAACCCGGTGGCGCCGGAGGCGGCGGTCATTCGAACCTACCTCGACTGGATTCTGGCGCTGCCGTGGGAGGCCGAAACCCGGGACAGCCTCGACGTGGAGCGGGCGGCCGGCGTGCTGGAGGAGGAGCACTACGGTCTGGACGAGGTCAAGGAGCGCATTCTCGACCACATTGCCGTGCTTTCGCTCGTCGGGCGGCTCCAGGGTCCGATCCTCTGCCTGGCGGGCCCTCCCGGCGTCGGCAAGACGTCGCTGGGACGGAGCATTGCGCGCTGCCTGGACCGGAAGTTCGTGCGCGTGAGCCTGGGCGGGGTGCGGGACGAGGCCGAGATCCGGGGCCATCGGCGGACGTACGTGGGCGCGCTGCCGGGCCGGATCGTCCAGGGGATGCGCCGGAGCGGCTCGCGCAACCCGGTCTTCCTGCTGGACGAGGTCGACAAGCTGGCCAGGGACTTCCACGGCGATCCCGGGGCGGCCCTGCTCGAGGTGCTGGATCCCGAGCAGAACCGAACCTTCACCGACCACTACCTGGAGCTCGAATTCGACCTCTCCAACGTGCTCTTCATCGCCACCGCCAACACGCTGGCGGAGATGCCGGGGCCGCTTCGGGACAGGATGGAGGTGATCCGCCTGCCCGGCTACCTGGACACGGAGAAGCGGGCGATCGCGCGGCAGTTCCTCTGGCCGAAGCAGCTCGACCGCCATGGACTGGCCCGGCAGGCGCCCCGGATCGTCGACGAGGCGATCCAGACCATCGTGACCGAATACACGCGCGAGGCGGGGGTCCGCGAGCTGGAGCGGCGCCTGTCCCGCGTGGCGCGCAAGCTGGCCCGGCGGGCCTCGGAGGCCGGCTCGGAGCTCCCGGCGCTGGTGGACGCCGGCCAGGTGCGCGAGCTGCTGGGCCCGCCGGTGCACCTGCCGCCCAGCCGCGAATCGGGAGCGGACCGCGCCGGGATCGCCTGCGGGCTGGCCTGGACGGCCGCAGGCGGCGAGGTGCTCGAGGTGGAGGTCGCGGTGGTGCCGGGGTCGGGCAAGATCCAGCTGACGGGCACGCTGGGCGAGGTGATGAAGGAGTCGGCGTTCGCAGCGGTGACCTACGCGCGCTCGCGGGCGCGCTGGCTGGGTCTGGGGGAGCGGTTCCACCGCGAGGTGGACATCCACATCCACATCCCCGAGGGGGCCACGCCCAAGGACGGGCCGTCGGCGGGGATCACGATCGCGGTGGCGCTGATCTCGGCCCTGACCGAGACGCCCACGCGCGCCGATCTGGCGATGACCGGCGAGATCACGCTGCGGGGCCGGGTGCTGGTCGTGGGCGGGATCAAGGAGAAGGCCGTGGCGGCGCTGCGCGGCGGAATCAGGAGGATGCTGCTTCCGGCGCAGAACGCGGTGGACCTGGAGCGGCTGCCCGACGAGGTGCGCGCCGGGGTCCGGATGGTGCCGGTGGAGACGATGGACCAGGTGCTCAGGGAGGCGCTGGTCTCGCAGCGCGGGGCGGCGCGTGCCGGGCAGGAGCTCGCGCCCGGCTCGGGCAGCCTGCAGGTCACCTGAGGTCGCGCCCCGTGCTGATCCGCAGCGTGGAGTTCGCCGGGTCGGTGGTCGCGCCGGACCAGCCGCCCCCCTCGGCCCTTCCCCAGATCGCCTTCGCAGGCAGGTCCAACGTGGGCAAGTCGTCGCTGATCAACAGGCTACTGGGGCGGCCCCGGCAGAAGATCGCGCGCGTCTCGGCGTCGCCCGGCAAGACGCAGGCGCTCAACTTCTACGAAGTGAACGGGTCGTTTCACCTCGTGGACCTGCCGGGCTCGGGCTATGCGCGGGCGCCGCAGGCGGTGCGCGACGGGTGGCGGATCCTGGTCAGGCGGTATCTGGCCGAGAGCGCCGAGCTGCGCGGCGTGGTGTACCTCGTCGATTCGCGGCACCCCCCCACCGCAGGGGACATGGAGTTCCTGGGGTATCTCGCCGAGACCGGCGCGCCGACCTTGATTGCGCTGACCAAGGTGGACAAGCTGAAGGCGCGGGTCAGGGAGGCGGGCATCGTGGAGGCTGCCGCGCGCAGGCTGGGCGTTTCGGAGGAACAGGTCGTGGAGAGCTCCGCCAGGACGGGCGAGGGGGCGGACCAGCTCCTGGCCGCGCTGGAGAGCTTGCTGGAGGTAAAGTAGACATGACGAAATGTAATGTTGGCTTGACATGGTGGGGGCGCTGGGGGGGTTGGGCGGGGGGGGCGTGGGGGTGGGGGCGGTGGGGGGGTTGGGCGTGGGGGGTGGTCGCGGTGGCGCTGGTTGGGGTGGCGGTGGGGGGGGGCGGGTGCGCGCCGGCGTCCACCGCCGGCGGGGGGGCTGGGGCGGGGGGGGCGGGCCGGCTTGGGGGCGGGGCCGGGGCCGGGGCGGAGGCGCGCGGGTCGGGCACGCTGCGGCAGGACGAGATCTCGGTGCGGATGACGGCGGGCGACGTGAGGGTCGAGGTCACGCCGCTCGCCGGGTGGGTGCTCGAGGCCGCCGCGCCCGACACTCGCGACCGGCTGACCCGGATCGCGCGGGCCCACGGCGCCGCGCCTAGTCGCGGTGCGGGCGAGAGCGAGCCCCTGCTCTTTCTGGTGGCCTTTTCGAGCATGCGTCCGGGCGCCGAGTTCCAGCCCGAGGATCTCCACCTGGTTTCGCGGGGTCTGCGGGAACGGCCGCTGGAAATACGGGCGATCACGCCAGGCTGGGGGAGCCAGCGCCTTGAACAGCAGGAGAGCGCGCTGGCCGTGTACGCCTTCCCGGCGTCGGTCGACCTGTCGCGGGACCTTGTGGTGTCGTACCAGGGCGAGGAGGATTCGTCCTGGTCCAACATCGTGAGCGCGGTCGAAGCCGAGCGGGGCAGGATTCCGCCGGCCGCTCAGTCCTCTTCGAGGCCGTACTTCCTGACCTTGCGGTAGAGCGTTCGCTCGCCGATTGCGAGGATCTCGGCGGCCTCGCGCCGGTTCCAGCCGACCGAATCGAGCACAGTCTTGATGACTTCGCGCTCCATGTCCTCGAGGGTCATGCCCGACCGGTAGGCGACGTCGGGGGAGGGGTGGGCGGGGATGGGGGCGTCGGGGGATGCGGAGGTCGGGTGGGCGGTCGGGGCGTCGGGGGATGCGGAGGCCGGGGCGTCGGGGGACGCGGCGGTCGGGGGGTCGGGGGCGGGGTCGGCGCCGGGGAGCTCGTCGTCGCGGGACGACCAGCGGTCGTAGACGATCTCGTCGGGGGGGGCGGCCGGGGGGCCGCCAGGGTCGCCGCGCCCGCCTTCGGGCCCCGACGCCGGCGCGATGAGGATGGGGTCCTGCCGCTCTTCGGCCTGGAACTGCTCGAACTCGCGGCGCAGGTCCTCGATGTCGACCTTCATCTCCATCATTGTGCGGAAGATGACTTCGAGCTGGGGGCGCAGGGAGGCGGCGGGTTCGTCGGGGCGTCCGTGACCGCCCCCCGGGATCGGCACCAGGGACAGCCCCGCGTCGCCCGAGCGCACGTCGTCGGGGATGTCCCCGGGGCGGATTTCGCGCCCCGGCGTGAGGACCACCATGCTCTCGATCAGGTTGCGGAGTTCGCGGACGTTGCCGGGCCAGCCGTGCCGCACCAGGATCTCCATGGCTTCGGGCGATATGCCGCGGAACGGACCCCGGTCGTGGCGCTCGCTGGCCTCCTGCACGAAGGTGTCGACCAGGCGCGGGATGTCGGCGCGGCGCTCCCTGAGCGGCGGCAGCGCAATGGTCAGCACGTTCAGGCGGTAGTACAGGTCCTTCCGGAACCCGCCCGAGACGACCAGGCGCTCCAAACGCTGATTGGTCGCCGCGATGATCCGCACGTTGACCCGGATCATCTTCTGTCCCCCCACCCGGTGGAACTCCTGCTGCTCGAGGATTCGCAGGAGCCGGGTCTGGGTCTGGAGAGGCATTTCGCCGATCTCGTCGAGGAAGATGGTGCCGCGCGACGCCAGCTCGAACAGGCCCTTGCGCGTGTCGATTGCGCCCGTGAACGCGCCCTTTTCGTGGCCGAAGAGCTCGCTTTCGAGGAGGGTCTCGGACAGTGCGGCGACGTTGACCGGAATGAAGGTCCGGTGGCGGCGGCGCGACAGGGCGTGGATGCCGCGCGCGACCAGCTCCTTGCCCGTGCCCGACTCGCCCGTGATGAGCACGGTCGCGTCGACCGGGGCGATCTGGACGATCCGCTCCAGGACCTCGACCATGGCGTCGGTCTCGCCGACGATTCCCGTGGCCGCGCGAAGCCGCTTGCGCTCGATGGCCCTGGTTCCGACCAGCACAATCTCCGCCGCGTCGGCGGGGGCGCGGAAGGTGGTGGCGGGGGCGCGGAAGGTGGCGGCGGGGGCGCGGGAGGCGGTGGCGTCGGCGGGGGCGGCGGTGGCGTCGGCAGGGGCGGCTCCCTCGTCCGCGGGCCCGGGGCCGATTACGGCGAAGACGGGGAGTCCCTGGCGCGACGCCTGGGCGGCCTGGCGCCCCGCCGGCGCGGTGTCTGCGCCCCCGGTGAAGATGAGCAGCACCGGGTCTTCGAAGCCGTCGACGCGCTCGCCCTGGGTGAGAAGCTCGACCTGGTAGCCCTCGCGCCGAAAGCCCTCGCGCAGCTTGCCGGCGAGGGGGAGGTCGTGCGTGGTCACCAGAACGGTCTCAGCCATGGCACGGCTCCCGGGCGGACATGCGGCGCACTACCTGCGGATCGACCCCTCGGTGTAGAACGGAGGCCGCTGGGTGCGGGCGGCGACGGTCCGGCCCCGTATGTCGATGCCGACCTCGGTGCCGGGCCGGGCCGCTTCGACCGAAAGGTAGCCGAGCGCGATGCCGCCCCCCAGCGACGGGCTCGCGACGCCCGAGGTGACCGTGCCGACTTGGGCGCCGTCCTTCACGACCGGGTAGCCGGGACGGGGGAAGCCGCGCTCGGTGAGACGCATCGCGGCGAGACGGCGGGACACGCCCCGCGCCTTCTGGGCGGCTAGGGCGTCGCGGCCGATGAAGTCGCCGGCGTCGAGCTTGACGATCCAGCCCAGGCCGGCCTCGAGCGCGGTGTGGTCCTCGTCGAGGTCGTTGCCGTAGAGGGCGTAGCCCATCTCGAGCCGCAGCGAATCGCGCGCCCCCAGGCCGGCGGGGGTCAGGCCGTGCGGGGCGCCTGCCTGGGATAGGGCGGTCCAGACGGAGGAAGCGGAGTCGGCGGGCAGATAGAGCTCGAAGCCGTCTTCGCCGGTGTACCCGGTGCGGCTGACCACGCAGCCTGCGCCCGCCACCGCGCCCTCGACGAAGCGGTAGTACCCCAGCGCACCGAGGTCGACTTCGGCGAGGTGCGCGAGGATCGCCTGGCTGGCCGGCCCCTGCAGCGCGATCAGTGCCACGCTGTCGGAATCGTCCGAGATCTCGACGTCGAAGCCGGCCGCGTGCCCGGCCACCCACTTCCAGTCCTTCTCGCGGTTGCCCGCGTTCACGACGAG
Organism: Longimicrobiales bacterium; assembly: GCA_965221535.1. Taxonomy (GTDB): domain Bacteria; phylum Gemmatimonadota; class Gemmatimonadetes; order Longimicrobiales; family Gaopeijiaceae; genus Bin94. Next base: position 2,360,684 of record OZ244894.1, read on the forward strand.
CACGAAGCGGTCGGCGAAGCGGTAGACGAGCAGGTCGTCGAGCACGCCGCCGTCTTCGTTGCACAGCGCCGAGTACTGCGCCTGCCCCGGCCGGACGCGCGAGACGTCGTTGACGGTCAGGTGCTGGACCAGCGCCTCCGCCTGCGGCCCGCGCACCGTGAACTCGCCCATGTGGGACACGTCGAAGAGGCCAGCCGCGCCTCTGACCGCAGCGTGCTCCGCCCTGATGCCGCCCGGGTACTGGATCGGCATTTCGTAGCCCGCGAAGGGCACCATCTTGGCGCCCAGCGCGACGTGAACGTCGTGAAGCGGTGTCTTGATCAATGCGTTGTCCATTCAGCCGGTCAGCCGATCAGTTCGAGCAGCAGAGCCTTGACGACGTGCAGCCGGTTTTCGGCCTCGGGCCATACGCGCGAACGCGGGCCGTCGATCACCTCTGCCGAGACCTCCTCGCCCCGGTGCGCGGGAAGGCAATGGAGGAAGATACCCGAAGCGTGCGCCCGCGCCATTACGGAGGCGTCGACCTGGAAGCCACGGAACGCAAGCTCTCTCGCGCTCTGCTCGTCCTCCTGTCCCATCGAAGCCCATACATCGGTCGTCACCACATGCGCCCCCATGGCCGCCTCGCCCGGGGTCTCGACCCTTTTTACATCCGTCAAGGACTGCGCTCGGGCCAGAATGTCCCGATCGGGCTCGTAGCCCGCAGGACACGCCAGCCGCAGCGAGAACCCGAGACGGGCGGCGGCGTTGAGCCATGAGTTGGCCATGTTGTTGCCATCGCCGATCCAGGCCACGCGGAGGGATTCGATGTCGCTGCCGAACTCCTCGACGGCCGTGAACATGTCGGCGAGAATCTGGCAGGGGTGAAGGAGGTCGGTGAGGCCGTTGATGACGGGGACCGTCGCCTGCTCTGCAAATTCCACGACCTCGTCGTGCGAGAACGTGCGGATGAGGATCGCGTCCACGTAGCGGCTGAGCACCCGTGCCGTGTCGCGCACGCTCTCGCCGCGGCCCATCTGCGAGTCGCGGTCCGAGATCATGATGGCGTGACCTCCCAGCTGGACCATGCCCGCCTCGGTGCTGACCCGGGTGCGCGTCGAGCTCTTGCGGAAGATCATGGCCAGGGAGCGGCCGGCGAGCGGGCGCCCTGCAATGCCGCCCGACTTGACGCGCCCGGTCAGCTCGAGCAGGTGGCGCAGATGATCGGCGTCGTGGTGCGAGATGTCGATGAAGTCGCGTTTCGGCATTGGGGGGGACATCCCGGGGGCGGGTCGGAGGGCTTGGCGGGGGCGGACGTGCGGCGGGTCGGAGGGCGCGGCGGCTCAGAGGATGTAGCGGCTCAGGTCGTCGTCCGAGACGATCTTTTCGAGCTTTCCGCGGACGAACTCGCCGGTGACGACCAGGGTCTCGCCGCGGCCCTCGTCCGGGAGGTCGAAGAGGAGCTCGTCGAGCAGAGTGGTGAGCACGGTTCGCAGTCTGCGCGCACCGATGTTCTCGAGCCGGTCGTTGAGGTCGGCGGCGATGCGCGCGATCTCGGCGATGCCGCCTTCGGTGAACTCCACCGACGCCCCTTCGGCCTCGACCAGAGCCTGGTACTGCCGGACGAGGGCGTTGCGCGGCTCGCGCAGGATGCGCTCGAACTCGGGGGCGTTGAGGCTGTTGAGCTCCACCCGGATCGGGAAGCGCCCCTGAAGCTCGGGTATGAGGTCGGTCGGCTTGGCAACGTGGAAGGCGCCCGCCGCGATGAAGAGCATGTGGTCGGTGCGCACGAAGCCGTACTTGGTCTGCACGTTGCACCCTTCGACGATCGGCAGCAGGTCGCGCTGGACACCTTCGCGGCTGACGTCGGGGCCGGCGCCGCCCCTCCCGCCCGCCACCTTGTCGAGCTCGTCGAGGAAGATGATCCCCAAGTCCTCGGTGCGATCCAGCGCCTCGTTCACGACCTCGTCCATGTCCACGAGGCGGTCGAGCTCCTCGTGCACCAGGATGCGGCGAGCCTCGGACACCGTGACCGTGCGCTGCTTCGAGCGCTTGGGCAGGAGGTCCTGGAGCATTTCGGTGAAGTTGAGATCCATCCCCTCCATGCCCCCCATGGGCAGCATCATGCCGCTGACGGGCGCACCCTGCTGGACGCTGAGCTCGACGGTCCGTTCCTCCAAGTGTCCTTCCTGCAGGAGCTTGCGCAGCTTTTCGCGGGTGCGCTTGCGGCGTTCCGCGAGCTCCGGGTCGTCTTCGGCGCGTGCGGTCTCGTTGCGGTCGGCGACCCCATGCGGGCCCGCCACGAAGAGCCTTGCGGCAGGATCGCCCGGGGGGGGCTGGGGGGCGCCGTCGCCGTCGGAGGAGGTGGCTACGGCGGAGGCTGCGGAGGCTGCGGAGGACGGCTTCGGAGCGGGCCGCGGGGGCTTGGGCAGCAGCAGATCGAGGATTCGCTCTTCGGCTCGGCGCTCGGCCTCCTCTTCGACTTCGTCCTCGCGCGCGTTGCGGACCATGGCGACGGCAGTGTCGACCAGGTCGCGGACCATCGACTCGACATCGCGTCCGACGTAACCCACCTCGGTGAACTTCGAGGCCTCGACCTTGATGAACGGGGACCCGGCCAGGCGGGCGAGGCGCCGCGCGATTTCGGTCTTTCCGACGCCCGTGGGCCCGATCATGATGAGGTTGTTGGGGAGGATCTCGTCGCGCAGCTCGTCGTCCACTTGCTGCCTGCGCCAGCGGTTGCGCAGCGCGATCGCCACGGCCTTCTTCGCATCGGACTGGCCCACGATGTACTTGTCCAGCTCCGCGACGACCTCGCGCGGCGTGAACTGGTCCAGCAAGTGGGGCGCGTCTTCGCGGGCGTGGGCCGGGGGCGGGTCGGCCGTGGCGGGGGGGGGCGTGGTGGCCGGCGGCCCCGTCGAGGAGGTCGCGGAGGTCATTCGGCGGCCAGCTCCAGCAAGGTGACTTCGCGGTTGGTGTACACGCAGATGTCGGCGGCGATTTCGAGGCTGCGCCGCGCGATGTCCGGTGCGCTCAGGTCGGTGTGCTCGTAGAGGGCGCGAGCCGCCGCGAGCGCGTAGGCGCCGCCGGAGCCGATCGCCAGGATGGGCTGGTCGGGCTCGATGACGTTGCCGTCGCCCCCCACCAGAAAGAGGTGGCTTCGGTCCGCCACCGCGAGGAGCGCTTCGAGGCGCCGCAAGTAGCGGTCGGTGCGCCACTCCTTCGCCAGCTCCACGCAGGCGCGGGACAGGTTGGAGGGCCACCGCTCCAACTTGCTCTCGAGCAGGGCGAAGAGGGTGAAGGCGTCCGCCACCGCGCCCGCGAACCCGGCCAGGATTCTGCCGTCGGCGAGTTGCCGCACCTTCCGCGCCGCTCCCTTGACGACGGCGTCGCCCATGGTGACCTGACCGTCGCCCGCCATCGCAACGCAGCCGTCGCGGGCGACCGCGAGGACGGTGGTTGCGCGCACCGGAGCGCCGGGGCGAAGCGACGGGGAGGAGGCCGAGGGGGGCATCCGCGTGCGGGGCGAGAGGTTGGAATCCATGTCGGGACCGGGGACCGCCCCGGGCTTGCGGGGATCCTGCAGGGCGAACGCGCCGGGGCTGCCGGGCGGAGGATATCGCCCGTGGGGAGGCTGCGCGGTCACCGTGCGTGCGCCTGCGGGGCGGAAAGGGTCAAGACCCTAAAGTTAGGGGCGCAGGGTTCGCCCCGGTAGGGGGGGTGGGCGGGTCGGCCGACGCTGGTCCGGCTGCGGGCTTCTAGGCTCTCGGGTGCGCGCCCAGGTACGCCCTGCGCAGCCGTTCCTTGGAGGTGTGGGCATAGATCTGCGTGGTGCCGAGCGACGAGTGGCCGAGGAGTTCCTTGACGGCCATCAAGTCCGCTCCGGCGTCGAGGAGGTGCGTGGCGAAGGTGTGCCGCAGCGAATGCACGGAGAGGTTGGCCGCGGAGGCGTAGCGCACGATCGCGGCCTGGACGGTTTGCTGGATGTACCGAGTCGAGAGCCGGTTGCCGTGGCGGCCCACGAACAGCGCCGGGCAGCCGGGCGCCGCCACTTCCTCGCGGCGCGGCAGGTAGTTGCGCACAGCCTTCGCGGCCGACTCGGTGACCGGCACGATCCGCTCCTTCCTTCCCTTCCCCAGCACGTGCAGCAGCCGCTTCTCCAGATTGATGGAGGCCATGTTCAGGGAGGCCAGTTCGGCCAGGCGGATTCCGCTGCCGTAGAACAGCTCCAGGGCAGCGAGGAGGCGGGTCGTGGTGAGGTCGTTGCGCCGGGCCGCTCTCGACGTCGTCCAGCGAAAGAGCTCCTCCATTTCGTGCACCCGCATGTGGCCGGGAAGCGTGCGGTCGCGCTTCGGGCCCCGGACGTGTCGCGCGGGGTTTGCGGGCACCTGCCCCTGCCGGTGCAGGTGCTGGAAGAAGGCCCGGATCGCGGAGAGCTTGCGGCCAATCGTGCCGGGCGCGAGACCGCGGCGCCCCGACTCGCCCAGGAAGGCCCGGACGACGCTCTTGTCCACTTCCTGCCAGCGGAAGTTGCTTCGCCCGAAGTGACCCTCTATGAACTCCTCGAGGTCGCAGAGATCGCGCCGGTAGGCGGCGATGGTCCTTTGCGAGAGATTGCGGACCAGCTCCAGGTGGTCGAGAAACGATGCGACCTCGGTCGTCATGCGGACGCGCTCCTGTTGTGGGTGACCTCGCAATCTGCAACGCAGCCTCTCACGGAACGATCAGCACGGGCCGACGAAGCGCAAACCGCAGCGGATCATCTGCGGCCTTTGCGACCGCCCCCGCGCTTCCTGCGAGCGCTTGCGCCCGCGAGCAGCTCCACCGCCTCTGCGAGCGACGTCGCGAGCGGGTCCCTGCCCTTCGGGATGCTTGCGTTGACCTTTCCGTCGGTCACGTAGGGGCCGTAGCGCCCTTCGAGCAGCTCGATCGCGGAGCCGGATTCGGGATGCGTGCCCACGGACTTCAGCACGCGCCGGGTGCGCCTCCTTGCGGGCTTCTTCTGCGCCAGAAGCGCAAGGGCCTCGTCCAGACCGATCTCGAACGCCCGCTCCAGCGAATCGAGGCTCCGGTACTCCTTCGCCCTCTGGACGTAGGGCCCGTACCGTCCCAGGCTGGCTCTGACCTCTTCGCCGCTGCCCGGATCCTCTCCCAGAACCCTCGGCAGAGAGAGCAGCCGCAGCGCGTACTCGAGGGTGACGTCCGACGGCTCCATCCCCTTCGGCAGCCCGATCCAGCGCGGCTTGGTCGATGCGCCCGCGTCTCCCAGCTGAACGTACGGTCCATAGCGGCCGACTTTGACGTACACCGGCAGGGCCGTGTCGGGGTCGGTTCCGATGGGTTGGGCGGAGCTGGCGGGCGACTGCAGCAGCTCCGTTGCCCGGTCGAGCGTCAGTTCGTCGATGAGCAGATCGTCGGGGATCGTCGCGCGTCTGACGTCGTCTTCGCCCTCGCCCCGCCGTTCGGCGTAGGCGGAGCTTCTGCCGATCCGGATGCGGATCGCGTGGCCGGTGTCTGGATCGACGCCGATCGGTATCTCGGGGCGGTCGATCGCCGGGAGCGTCTCTTCGATCCTTCGCGCAAGGCCGGGATCGTCGCCTTCGCCCCGGTAGAACGCCTCCAGGAACGCGCGCGCGTCCGCCTCGCCGGCGGCGATGTCGTCGAGGGCGTCCTCCATGCGGGCCGTGAACCCGAGATCCACGTAGGTCTGGAAGTGCTCGTTCAGCAGCTGATTGACCGCCATTCCCGTGTAGGTCGGGACCAGGACCCCGTTGCGCTTGCGCACATAGTCGCGGTCCTGGATGGTCGTGATCGTCGGCGTGTACGTGGACGGTCGTCCGATGCCTTCCTTTTCGAGCTTTCTGACCAGCGCCGCTTCGGAATAGCGCGGAGGAGGCTTCGTTTCCCGCCGGTCGGACTCGACCCCGCGCACAACCACGGGCGCGGCGCCCTGCTCTCGCGTCCCGGCCCCGGGGCCAGCCGCGTCCGCCTCTGCGGGGATTCGGTCTCCGACCTCCAGGCTAGGCAGCAGCTGATCCTTGCGCTTCTCGCCGTACACCTTGAGAAAGCCGGGGAAGCGAAGGACCGAGCCCTTGGCGCGAAAGACGTGGTCGGTTCCGTCGAAGCGCGCCACGAGGTCCACCGTCGTGCGGTCGACCTGGGCATCGGCCATCTGCGACGCAACGGTTCGCTCCCAGATCAGCCGGTACAGCGCCAGCTCGTCCTTCTCGAGGAATCTCGCGAGGCGCTCGGGCGTGCGCCCGATCTCGGTGGGGCGGATGCCTTCGTGGGCCTCCTGCGCGGCCTTCGACTTGGTTCGGTAGCGTCGCGGTCCACTGTAGTAGTCGCCGCCGAATTCCCGGTCGATGTACCGACCGGCGTCTCTCAGCGCCTGATCGGAGAGCGTCACCGAATCGGTGCGCATGTAGGTGATGAGCCCCTCGCGGTCGCCTCCGCCCAGGTCGACGCCCTCGTACAGGCGCTGCGCGACGCGCATGGTGCGCCTGGGCGACATCCGCAGACGGCTGCTCGCGGCCTGCTGCAGCGTGGATGTGGTGAACGGCGGGCCCGGCCTCTGCCTGCTCGACTTGCGCTGCACATCGGCGACGGACCAGGGGGTGGCCCGCAGCGCGCTCCGGGCGATTGCCGACGCCGGCTCCGCCATGAGGGCCAGCGCCCTGGAAGAAGCAAGCGGCTCGCCGGTGGTCGAATCGAAGTCCCTGCTCGTCGCGACGGGCCGGTCTCCCACGCTCGCGAGGTCGGCCTCGAACTCGCCCGTGCCGCCCGCAAGCGTCGCCCTGACCCGCCAGTACTCGGACACCTTGAACCGCCGCCGCTCCTCTTCCCGGTCGACGATCAGCCGCAGCGCCACGCTCTGGACGCGGCCCGCGCTGAGCTTGGTCCGCACCTTCTTCCAGAGGACCGGCGAGAGCGTGTACCCGTAGAGGCGATCGAGCACGCGCCGCGCCTCCTGGGCCTCGACAAGGCGGCTGTCGACCTCGCGCGGGTCGGCGAGCGCGCCCTCGATTGCGGCGCGCGTGATCTCGTGGAACGCGATCCGCTTGACGGGCACCTTCGGCTTCAGGACCTCGAGAAGGTGCCAGCTGATCGATTCTCCCTCGCGGTCCTCGTCCGTCGCCAGCAGGACTTCGTCCGCCTGGGCAAGGACCTTCTTGAGAGCCCGCACATGCCTCTGGCTCTCCTGCGGAACGACGTACACGGGCCTGAAGCCGCCTTCGGTGTCGACGGCAAGCCGGCCCCAGGGCTTGTCGCGGATTCGCTTGGGCGTCTCGCCGGCGGAACGGGGAAGGTCGCGGACGTGTCCGTACGACGCTTCGACCCGGTACTCCGGTCCGAGGAATCTCCCGATCGTCTTCGCCTTCGCGGGCGACTCCACAATCACCAGCTTCACTCGTCCTCTTCCTTCCCTTTCGCTGCCGTCCCCGCCGTCGCCAAGCGCGACGCCGACGGGCCGATGCGCTTCAGTATTTCGACAACCACGTCCTTCGGCTCCCTGTCGTCGGTGTCCACCGCGATGCTCCCGAGCCGGTAGTGGGGAGTGCGCGTGCGGAGAAGATCTTCCGCCATGGCCGGCGGGTCGTCAACCTGCAGCAGCGGCCTCGGGGTGCGCGAAGCCGCGATCCTGCCGAGCGCCGTCCGGGTCCGCACGCGAAGCCAGACCGATACCGTGCCCGGGCCGAGCATGTCCATGTGGCCGGGTTGCGCCGGCCAGCCGCCGCCGACAGCGATGACCGCGTCTTGGCATCGCAGCAGCTCCCGGCCCACTCTCGATTCCGCGCGCCGGAAGCTCGCGACGCCGCGCTGGCCTATGATCTCGTGGACGGGCATGCCCTCGCGCCGCGCCACCTCGTCGTCCAGATCGACGAAGTCCCAGCCGATGGACCTGGCCAGCAATGCGCCGACGGTGGACTTGCCCGCCCCCATGAAGCCGATGAGCACGACGCGCCGCACGGGCTCGGCGGGTTCCGTGGCGCGCGCCGCCGGGAGCCGCGCGATCACGGGCCCTCCCACTCGCGTTCGCCGAAGCCGCGGGCGGCGAGGTGGGCGACGTAGGATTCGAAATTGCGCCGCAGCTCGCCGATCGAGTCGCCGCCGAACTTCTCCAGGACCGCATCGGCGAGGACCAGCGCCACCATCGCTTCGGCGACCACTGCGGCCGCCGGCACCGCGCACACGTCGCTGCGCTCGACGGCGGCCACCTTGGTCGAGCCGTCCCTCAGGTCGACGCTCGGGAGGCGCTTGCGGAGCAGCGTCGAAATCGGCTTCATCGCGCCGCGCACCACCAGCGGGGCGCCCGTGGTGATTCCGCCTTCGAGGCCCCCGGCGCGGTTGCCGACGCGGCCGTACCCGCCTGCGCGCCCGGCTTCGTCGTCCAGGCATATGGGGTCGTGGACGCGGGATCCGGGGCGGCTCGCGTTCAGGAAGGCGGGCCCGATTTCGACGCCCTTCACGGCGTGCACCGACATGGCGGCCTGCGCCAGCCGCCCGTCCAGCTTGCGATCCCACGAGACGTGGCTTCCCAGCCCCACGGGCAGACCCGTGGCCACGACCTCGAAGCAGCCCCCCAGGGTGTCGCCTGCCTCCTTGGCCGCGTCGATGGCCGCGATCATCGCCGCTTCGGCGTCGGGGTCCAGCGTGCGGACGGGAGAGGCGTCCGCGGCGGCGTTCAAGTCGTCGGGCATGTCCGTCGGCGCATCGGCCTCGACGTCTCCGATGCGGGTGACGCAGCTGCCGACGTGCGCGCCCAGGCTCCGGAGCAGGGTCTTGGCCACGGCGCCGCAGGCGACCCGGGCGGCGGTCTCGCGCGCGGAGGCGCGCTCGAGGACGTCGCGGGCGTCGCGACGGTCGTACTTCAGCACCCCCGCCAGATCCGCGTGGCCGGGCCTTGGCAGGTACACCGGGCGAAGGGCCTTCGGGTTTTCGTCCGGGTCGGGGAACTCCTGCGCCATCGCCTTCGTCCAGTTCCGCCAGTCGCGGTTCCAGATGACCATCGAGAGCGGCGAGCCCAGCGTGACGCCCAGGCGCAGGCCCGAGACGACCTCGGCCCGGTCGGACTCGATCTTCATGCGCCGACCCCTGCCGTATCCCCCCTGGCGCCGCTCGAGTTCGGGATCGATGTCGGCGGCGGCGTCCAGGGGCAGGCCTGCGGGCAGTCCCTCGACCACGGCCACCAGCCCGCGTCCGTGGGACTCGCCCGCAGTGTGAAAGGACAGATGTGCCTGGGGCATCGAAGCGGTCAGCGTTGGGGTGTTGCATGCCGGAGGGCCGGGGGCAAGTTGTCATAGATAGCGAAGGCCGCTCCTACGGGGAAGCGGAGCCCACAATCGTCGGCGTGACCATGATCAGCAGGTCGCGCTGGACCGAAGACTCCCTGTAGGAGCGGAACAGGCGGCCGACGAGCGGGAGATCCATGAGCAGGGGGATCCCGGAGCGCACGTCTGCGGCCTCCCTGACGGTCAGGCCGCCAATCACCACGGTTTCGCCGTTTTCGACCAGGACCTGCGACTCGGCCTTCTGTCTGCGAAACACGAATCCCACGTCGGAGGGCGCCAGGTCCGCCGAGGACCGTTCGGCGGAGAGATTGAGCAGGACGCGACCGTCGCTGGTGATGCGCGGCACGACTTCGAGGATGACCCCCGTCTCCTTGTAGTCCACGGTGGCGACGGGGAAGGCGCCCCGCCCGTCCCCGCCGGTTCCGGCCTGCACCTGGGCTCCGGCGTCGAGCACGCGCACCGGCGTCTCCTCGCCCACCACGACTCTGGCCGTCCGGTTGTCCATGACGCGGACCGAGGGCTCGGCCTCCACTTCCGTCAGCTGGGCCGACTCCAGCGCGCTGACGAATGCGACGAGCGTGGTGCGCCCCGCGACCAGCGAGGCGAGCAGAGACAGCGAGGGGTTGGAGATCCGGTCGGCCGCGTTGCCCAGCGCCGCGAGCGAGCTGCCCCCGAGCGACACCACGTTGGTGCCCACCGGCACCTGTTCCTCGGGAAGGGAGAGCCCGCCGTCTCCGTCGAGGTCGACGAACCCGGGCGTAAGCACGTTGAGCTGGTTGCCCTCGACGTCCTTGAGGTCGTAGGTGATGCCGAACCCGGCAAGGCCGGTGCGGTTGACGAAGATGATCCTGGCCGCGATGTCGACCTGCCCCACGGGGACGTCGACCGTTGTCGCGAGCTCCGCCACCCCTTCCAGGACCCTGGGGATGTCGGTGACGACCAGGGCGTTGGCGCCCGGGCCGATCGAGGCCCTGCCCCGCTCGGTGAGGAGCGGCAGGGCCAGATTCTGCAACTCGCCCGCGTCGATGAACGTTGGCCTGAGCACCGTGGTGGCGAGCGGGAGCGAGGCGTCGTGCTCGAGAAGGGTGCCGGCCCTCTCCACCAGAATGATGCCGTCGCCCTGATCCCGTGACACGAGACCGTAGGCGTCCAGCAGCGTTCCGAGGGCGACGTCCCACGGCTGGTCCCGGATTTCGGCGGACACGCTGCCCGACACGTCCGCTCCCGTGACGATCGAGCGGCCCGCGAACTCGGCGAAGGTGAAGAGCGCGTCCCTTATGGGAGTGTCGACGAAGGTCACCGTGATGGGGCGGCTCAGCGCCTCCTGGGGCGCCTCGCCGGTCGGGGGCGCCTCTTGCGCGGCGGCCCCCGGGGCCGTCCCGGCGCCCGCCGCCTGCAATCCGCCGCCTCCCCATGCCGAGAGCGTCGCGAGGAGCATGCCAACCCTGAGCCCGGTCACGATGGGTTCCTTTCGTTCGTCCGTGAGATTCGGAGCATTCGGCGAACGACCCCGTCGGGCGTGTCCGCCTCCAGCACGATGTGGTCGGAGTGGATCTGCGCCACGCGCATGTCTCCGAGCGTCTGTCCCAGCCGCAGCCGCACCGTTCCCGGGGCGCGCGCGCCACGGCCGGTAGAATCGACATGTTCCGCGCCCGCCCGAACGTCGCCGAGCAGGACTACGCCCAGGTCGGGGCGATCGTGGTGGATGATGCCCAGGAGCCGCGCGCCGTCCGCAACGGTGCGCGGCGGCCCGGAACGCATTGGCGCGACGAACGGGTCCCTCTGCCGGGCGGTGTAGGCGAAGGTCTCCCTTTCGTAGACAGGGCCGCCGGGAGGCGCAGGATGCTCGGGAGCGGCGTGGGCGCGCGGCCCGCGAAGGACGTGCGTGTGGATCTGGAAGCTGGCCGCGAGGGGGGAGGCCGCGCCGGGGGGGGTGGGGGTGGGGGGGGTGGGGGGCGGGGTGGGGTCGGCGCCGATGGCGACTTCGGAGGGCACCATGATGCGTTCCAGCGAAGCGATGGCGGTGATGAAGGACGCGATTTGGTGGTACGAACCCCTCGCCACGACCTGGAACGACCAGCTCTCGTGGGCGCCCGCCGGCTCCCTCGGCCCGGGCCTCAGCGTCGCGATCTCGACGCCGGTGCGGCGTGCCTCGGCCGACACCTCCGAGAGGAGGGTGGCGACATCCTGGTTCGTCGGAACCAGGCGCTCCAGCCGCGCGAGGTGGGCGGCATGCAGATCCGCGCGCGCCTCCGGGTCCTCCCCGGCGAGACCTGCACCGTCGCGTGGTCGCCGACTGGCCAACTCGTCGATCCGCAGCGCCAGCGCCTCCGCTCTCTGCAGCCGGGGCCGACGCACGTAGGCGTGGATCAAGTACGCGCCCAGGAACGCCAGAAGGGTGAGGAGGCACGCGTGTCTTGCGAGCGGGTCGCTCGGGAGCAGCGCTCTCATGCCTCGACCTCCCCCAGCGCAACGAAGTCCAGCACGTCGGGGGAAGGGGCTTCCCAGTCGGCTTCAATGACGAATCGAGAGGAGGCGGACGCCGCGCCGTCGGTGCCCGCACCCCGGACGGGGTCCTGCTCCGCGCTGACCAGCTCGACGTGCTCGACGAAGAGGGATGCCTCCAGCGCATTCCAGAAGCGAGCGAGACCCACGTCGTCCAGCGCATGCCCCTCCACCCGGAATCGGATTGCGGGCCGACCGGAGCTCACCGCGCTGATGCGGCTGATCCACACCTGCTCCGGCGTCGCGACGGCGACCTCTTCCAGGAGGTGGGGCCAATCGTATCGACGTGCGTCGATCGCCTCGATCAGGGAGGCGCGGGCCGCGAGGGAATCGCGCCGGTTCTCCGCTGCCGAGCGCGTCCGCAGCAGTTCCGCCATCCGGACGGAATCCTGGAGCGACTCGCGAAGGGTCGCGTCGAGGCGCGCAAGGCGCTCGGTCGCCCCGAACGCGAGACGGATGGAGACGCCCAGGGAACCGAACCCCAGGACGCACGCGGCCAGGACCCAGCCGTTGAGGAAGGCTCCCCGCAGCGTCTGAGGCGCCATGAGGGCGCGGGTCGTTCCGGGCTTGCCCCTTCCGGCTCCCGCTTGGGTGCCTTGGGCGTCCGATAGGAAGTCGACCTCGAACATTCGCTTGTGCCTTTCTTGAAGGTGTCTGTGTCGCGCAGGGGCGCTATTCGGTGCGCAGCGCAAGCCCAATGGCCTGAAGGAACAGGGGCGCCGCGCCCGAGAGCGCCCTGCGACCCCGCATGCCCGGGGCGATGGCCACCCTCTCGCAGGGATTGGCGACGCGGGTTTCCACCTTGAGTCGATGGGCAAGGACTTCGGCGACACCCGTCAGGCAGGCGCCGCCGCCGCTGAGAAACACCCGTCCAAGCCCGCCGCCGGGCCGACGCGACGCGAGGAAGGTGCACGCCCGCTCGATCCCGACCGCAACCACATCGGCGCCCGTCTCGACGGCGCGATCGAGTCCCTGGAGGTCCCTGCGGCCGTGAGTCACCTCCTCCACCAGCTCCAAGGGCAGCCCGTGCACCCGCTCCAGGAGCTCGCCGAAGCGCCTCAGGCCCAGCGGCAGATCGCGAATCAATGCGGGCACCCCGTCTTCGAGGATCACGATGTTGGTGATCTCGTGACCAAGATTCGCCAGGGCCACGACGCCGTCGGACGCGCTGGGGTGGTTGTGACAGAGGGCGTTGCAAAGGGCGAGCGCCTCCACATCGAGCATTGCCGCCGTCGCGTCGGCAGCCGCCAGCAGCGCAACCCGCGTCTGCACGCACTCCTTCTTGGCCGCAACCAGCAACGCCTCCAGCTCCCCGTCGGGGGCGTCGGGGCCGAGAATCTGGAAGTCGAGATGGACGCCCTGCAGGTCGAAGGGAACCAGCCGTTCCGCCTCCCGGGCAATCAGTTCCCGTGCGGGGACCTTGGGCGCCCGCGTCAGTTCGACCCTCTTCACGAAGACATCGTGGCCGCCCAGGGCGGTGGTCACGCCGCGCGACCGGAGTTCGGCCGCCTCGATCAGGGACCGCAGCGCGCCGGAAAGCGCTTCCCGGTTCGCGACCTCTCCGTCGACAATGGCGCCATTGGGAACCGGTCGCGCGATGACGCACCGGAGTTCGGGGCGGTCCCCTCCATGGTCGATCACCGCCAGCTTGACGAAGCCGCTGCCGATGTCGAGACCGGCCGTCGTCCGGTTCCTGCCGAAGATGCCCATTTCGCTACCCCGATCCAGGCGCCAAGGGAGCCAGCATCGACCGCCCCGGCAGGGGAAGCGGACGGGCGAGCGAGCTGGCCGCCTGGAGCGCGCGGAGCGCCGAACATGCCGATCCGTCCACGACCGAGCCCGGCTCCAGCGTGACCCGCCCGCCTGCGCGCACCAGCCCCTGGACCCTTGCACCGCCCCGCACGGCGACGCCGCCTGCCACCAGGACGAGCCCGGTCCACGACGACCCCGACGCGAGAGCAAGGTCGCCATCCACGACCAGAACGCCGGCCCCCCGCCCCGTGACTTCATTGTTCCCTTCGCTGTACACCAGCCCCGACCAGCAACCGGCGCATCCGACCGACGGGAGGGTGCCGCCTCCGGCGACTGGGTGGTCGGCCAGAAGCCGCAGTGCACCCTGGCCGAACCAGCCGAGCCTGATCCGGGCGAAGTCCGCGCCGTCGCTCCCGGCGCCCCAAGCCGGGGGACCGGGAAGGCTGGAGGCCACCTGCAGCGGACTCGCGGCGCGAGCGTTCGCCAACAGCGGCTGCTGGTCGCATGGAGCGATCCCCGGACGTCCGGTCAAGGCGGAATCGGCCCCCACGGTGGCGCCGGTCCCCATGTCGACCGCGCCGGCCTCCACCGCGCCGACATGGGCGGCGATCCGCGCTTCGGGATCCATCCACCACACCAGCCGCGCGTCCCTCATCGGAACGCCGCTGTCCAGCGCCGCCTCGCCCACGAAGGCGTGCATCTCGGTCGTAAGGCGGAGAGCGAGGACGCGCTGCGAGCCGCCCGAGCCGAACGGCATGGGCGCCAGCTCTACCGGGGGGCCGCCGATCTGCCCGCTGGGGAATCCCCGGGTTGTGTTCAAGAGCGCGTCGACGGCGGCAATGGCGGCCGTGCGCTCAGACAGAACGCGGCCCGCCATGGCTGCGGCGCGCAGCTGCCCGATGGAGGCCGCCAGCGCAGCGGATGCGATGGCGGTGAGCAGCGCGAGCGCGAGCAGCACCAGAACCAGCGCGAATCCGTCCTGGCCCAGGCGATGCGTTGCCGTCGGCGTTCTCCCCGGATCCATGCGGCGCGCGGCCGTCGGCGTGCTCCCCGGATCCATGCGACGCGCGGCCATCAGCGCCCTCCCCGGATCGTCCACGAGATGGTCCGGGAAGGGAGTGACTCGTCATCCCAAACCACGCGGGCGGAGAGACTGCGAGCCCCCTCCGCTGCGAGCTGCGCCGATTGCGAGTCAATGCCCGTGTGCGTCACCGGTTGCCATCCGCCGCTGCCGACTCGATAGCGAAATGCTCCGGCGGAGAAGCGATACGCTCCTCGCTCGAAGTACATGGCGGCCAGGCCCTCGGGGCGTGGAGGGTCGAGTGTCCACACTTCCCTGGCGAAGCCGGGGATGTCCTGGCAGTCCAGATCGCTGCTCCGGACGCGCCGCTCCAGACGGGAGAGCTGCCAGCCAGCGGTCTCCGAGAACACCAGCACGGAGTCCTTGTCCGAGTCCGGCGAGCGGTATCCCGACACGGCCACCCCCCAGCCCGCGTTCGGCTGGGCGCGACACCTCAGGGCCACCCCCCGGAATGCCCTCAGCTCGAGCGCGTTCTCGTGAATCCGCCAATCGGTTCCCACCACACCATGTCCGACTTCCGTCGCGAGCAGATGGTGCACCAGCCTCGCTTCGTCCATGACCACGCTCTCGCCGACAATGCGGCTGGCCACCGCTCCCTGGGCCGCCGTGATCGACCAGGCAGCCTGAACGATCAGAAGAAGGAGAACGCCCCCCACCACCGCTTCGGCGAGCGCGAAGCCCCGGCTTCCAGTCCTGGCCCGATTCACTTCGCCCGCCTCACGGCGCGTGCAGCTCGGATGCGAGCGCGAAGCGGATGCGCACGGAATCGGGCAGCGCGACGTGGTCGAACTGAACCCAGGCACCGTCGCCCGGCACGCTCGGGACGGCCCAGCTCACCGTACCGGTCGGAAGCAGGGTTTGGCCCGGCCCCGGCGTCCCTTCGTGCCGAAGCGAATCCACGTAGCTCAGCAAAGTGGCGTGGGTCTCGTCCAGGGCGCGGGCCCGGGCCGTCGTCCGCCCCGCCGTCGCCGCAAGGGACGCCACCGCAGTCAAGCCAACGCCCACCACGACAACCGCAGCGACGAGCTCGATGAGCGACCCGCCGACGCGGTTCATCGTCGCGCAACCCGTCCGAGAGATGAAATCACGAGCGCACGTTCCTGGTCGGCGCTCTTGAAGCGCAGCGTTTGGCTCGCCACCCAGCCGAGCCCCAGCGGGCCGTAGCGCACCCTGCTCGTCGCCCTGTCCCGGGACAGCTGCAACGCCACCCCGCCCCGGCCCAGATCGGCGACCATCACCGTGTCTCCGGTGGCCGAAACCACCCGACCGTACGGAGGACTGGCCACGAACTCGACCGTTGCGCTGCCGTCCCGCACGGCCGTCCAGCGCGCCTCGGCAAGGAGCCGCGCCGCGCCCTCCTGCGACCTGCGCAGCGCGAAGGAGGCGCGCAGACTCGTGGCGGCGCCCATCACCGGCGGGGCCAGCGCCGCCATGATCGCGAGCGCAACCACGACTTCGATGAGCGAGGATCCCGCCCTTCGCCGATTGGCCGCCCATCGCGGCACTCCCGGCGCCCGAGTGCAAGTCGAACGCGACATGCTAGTCGGTGCACACGACCTGACCCTCTTCCGAGGGTGTCGCCGACCCGATGGTTGGTGCGGTCGCGCCGCCGTAGTAGATCGCGCACCCCTCCGTCGCCCCCAGCGCCGTGTGCGTGACCGTGGCCGACCACCCGGACGTCGTGGCAGCGGCGGTCACGTGGACGGCATCCGAGGCCACGAAGTCCAGAGCGCTCAGCGAGCTCGTGTACTGGTAGTTCGAGGCGTAGTAGAGCTCCTGCTGGGCTGCGAGGTTCCGCACGTCGGACTTCATCGCTGCGAAGTATGCCATCTCGCGGGTCTGGGTGAACTGGGGGATCGCGATGGCGGCGAGGATCCCGATGATCACGAGGACGATCAACAGCTCGATGAGTGTGAATCCCTGTCTTCCGGTCACTTGAGTGCTCCTTTGCGCAATCCGCGCATCAGTTGGTTCTTGACTGATCCTTCGGTTGATTGCCGACGCCCCGATTCGAGACGGCGGCCGGTGCCCCGGCGGCTGCGCCCTCGCCGGACCGGGCGTGCTCCCTCTCCAGCTCCGCTAGCCACTCCAGCTGCCGCGGGTGCGTTTCGCCCAGCCGCACGACGGTGCGCCGCGCCTCGATCGCTTCGGCCAGACGGCCCTGCACGCGCAGCGCACGGGCCAGGATGTGCGCATGGATCGGGTTGGTCGGATCGGCGTCCAGCGCCGCCCGGGCCGCTTCCTCGGCCAGGTGCCAGCGCCCCTGCCGGTCGTAGAGGATGGCCAGCCGCGCCGGCGCCAGTTCGAACATCGGATGCCGCCGCCACGCGCTGCGCAGCACATGCTCGCCTGCCCTCTCGTACCCCGCCGCGTTGAGGCGCCGGCCCACTTCGGCCAGCAGGGGATAGCTCGCCCCAAGGAGCCCGATGGCACGGCGGTAGGCGGCCAGGCCCTCCCGGTGGTTCCCCCGGGCAAAGTGCATGTCTCCCAATACCCACTGCGCCCGTCCGGACTCGGGATGCTCGCGGATGAGCGTCGCGAAGACCGTGGCGTTGTCGCGCCACGCCGGGTTTCGATCCACGGTGCGGAACAGAAAGAACAGCAGCACGACCGCCAGCAACGCCGCACCGGCGCGAGGGCGCTCCCTGCAGAGGCCCGCGAGCATCCAGCCGACCGCGGCGCAGTAGCCCGCCGAGGGCAGGTAGAGCGTCCGCTCTGCGACCAGAACGCCGGTCAGAAACGGCAGGTTCGAGACGGGCGCAATCGTGATGACGAACCAGAGGACGCCGAATCCCGCGCTCCGCGGCGCAAGCCGCGACGGTGTCATGCCGCCGGTCCGCCAGGTCGCCCAGGCGACGCCAAGCGCCCCCAGCCCGATGCCCAGGCCGAGCGCGCTCTCCGGCGTCCAGCCGCGGGCCAGAAGCGTCACGCCCGGGGCATAGTCCGCCGAAAGGTCCAGTGGCAGAAACAGCAGCCTCAGCAGGACGGGCCACGTCCCCAGCACCGTCCAGACGCGGGGCACCTCTCCGCTCGCGAGCGCTTCGGCCCCCAGCGGCGGCAGCGCGGAGGCAACGCCGTCCAGCACTGCCACCCTGCCCGCCAGTGCCAGGCATGCCACGGCGGCGAGGGCGGCGTGCAGGGGGCCTCGTTCCTTCAGGTATCTGCCGATTTGGCTCAGCCGCACGTCGCGGCGCGCGCAGTCCAAGAGCAACACGGCCCCCGGCAGCGTAACGGCGCTCTCCTTGGCCAGCGTGGCCAGCAGGTACAGGCACAGCACCCCCAGCAGCGGCCCCGGGCGCATTCTGCCCGGCGCTCGCACGGCAACCGCGCACGCTCCGAGGTACAGCGCCGCGGCCAGAAGCTCGGCCATGCCCACGACGTTCGCCACGGCTTCCGTGTGCACGGGGTGCGCGGCGAACAGCAGCCCCGCGGTCAACGCGGCCGCCGGGGGCATGAGATGCCCCAGAAGGAAGACGAGCAGGCCGGACGCCAGGCCGTGCAGAAGGACGTTCACCGCATGGAATCCGGCTGGATCGCCGTCCCAGAGCGCCCACTGCAGTCCGTGCACCAGGGTGGTCACCGGACGCCACAGGCCGAGCTGCTGGCCGTATTGATTTGGCCAGTACGGTTCCGTGAGGGTCGAGGCGAGGGTCCCGAGCCGGTGGATGTCCCCGTTTCCCGCTACGATCAGCCGGTCGTCGTAGGCAAAGTCGTTGGCAATGCTGTTCGCGTACGCCAGCACGCCCAGCAAGGCCGCGACCATGGCTGCGCGATGCCCGGTGCCTGGCCTTTCCAGCGATTCCATTGCCCATGTCTCTGATCTCCGGGGAGACGGGCTTCCCAAGGCGCGCTTGTGCGACCGAAAACCGTCTCGCGTGGCGGGACCGCGACAGTATGCACCGGATTTTGGGGCGCTGAAATAGCTGGATGGGACTAATTTCGCCGCGGACGGCCAGAGGGGGCCGGAAGCCGCGAGCAGTCCCTCAGATATGTAATGTCAACATTACAAATTGTAATATTTACATTACATCACGAATCGCTTGCAGGGCCCTTCCAGCGTGCCGCCTTGGGCGCCAGCAGACTGGAACGCGCGATGAACCAGATCGCGGCGACCCCGTCCCGCCATCCGATCTTCTTCCCCTCGGCGTAGGATCGGCTCGCGTAGCGGATCGAAAGCTCGACCACCCGCGCTCTCGCCTGGGCCAGCCGGGCGGTGAGCTCCGGCTCGATGCCAAAGCGATCTGCCGTCAGCGGCAGCGTCCGGAGGAGCTCGGTCCGGATCATCTTCTGGCAGGTCTCCATGTCGGTGATCCTGAAACCCGTGAAGCGGTTGCTGAGGAAGGTCAGGAACCGGTTGCCCATCTCGTGCCAGGGGAAGATCGCGTCCCGATCCCTTCCCTTGTCCAGAAATCTGGATCCGTACACCGCGTCCGCCCTGCCCTCGGCGATCGGAGCCAGCAGCCGGGGAATCTCGTCGGGGTCGTACTCCAGGTCCGCGTCCTGGACCACCACGACGTCGCCCGTCGCGTGGGCGAATCCCGTGCGCAGCGCCGCGCCCTTCCCCCGGTTCCGCTCGTGCAGGAGAAGCCGGTCGACCAGTCCCTGCCGTTCCAGCTCGGGCAGCCGGTCGCGCGTGCCGTCCGTGGAGCCGTCGTCAACGACGATCACTTCCTTCGGCAGCTCGACCGCGGCCACCCGGCGCAGCAGCGGCTCGATCGTCGCGGCCTCGTTGTAGGCGGGAACCACGATGGACACCGTGATCGCGGCCTGCACATCGCCGGCCCGCAGACCGGCCGCGCCCCTAGCTGCCGACAACGTTGCCTGCCCAGCGCATCAACGCCTCGCCGACGGGCGGACGGGCGCCCGCTAGCGCGAAGTCGAAAGCGTCACCTGAAGCCGCTGACCCGCGTAGATCCGCGAGCCGCTCAGGTTGTTGGCCGACTTGAGGCGGTCGACCGTGGTGCCGTACCTGCGGGCGATTCCCCAGAGCGAGTCGCCCGACTGCACCGTGTGCCTGATCACCTGGGGCTGCGCCGCGTTCGCGGGCGCGAGCGCGTTCGCGACCCGTGCGTTCCCGGCCCGGCTCTGGGCAGCCGTCAGCCGATCCACATATTCGGCGTATTCGCGGGTGTAGAGCGCGATGTGGTAGTGGGGCGGACGCCGCTCGCGGGTCGCTTCGAGCGTTCCGCTGGCCTCCAGATGGAGCAGAACGTCCTCCAGCCAGCTCCGGCACGCACGGGAGCTGCTCCGCCGCAGGTCGACCGCCATCCCCCGCGGGTGCACGGAATAGGGCGACGCATTGGCCGGCTGCCTGTTCATCGTGCGCGTCAGGCTGGTCACCACCAGCTGCTCGCCGCACGCACTTCGGTACTGGCGGGCCAGGCGCTCCACGAACAGCTTCACCTCGGGGCGCGCATAGGGATGGGAGACCAGGCGGAGGCGATAGTCGGCATTGCCGGGCAGGTGCACGAGCAGCCCCAGCTCGACAAACCGCTTGACGTGGGCTGCGTCCCGCATGGGCGTGTAGTCGTACTCCTCGCCCTTCGCGTACTGCGCCTGCATGGCGCGACGGCTGCCGTTCAGGGTCTGCGCCGCCGCTTCGGCGACCCAGCACAGCGAAGTCAGCGCGAAGGCAATGCCGAAGACAAGGTCTCTCCGCGTCCGGCCGCTGCCGCCCTCCGACTCCGGCGTCGTGTTCGATCCCGTCGGCTGCACGCTCAAGGTCTCGCCTCCTGCAAATCCGTTACAGATCGGTTCGCCCGAACCACACCGGCACGCGGTAAACATATGTACCACGCGGCGGGACCGCCAACCAGCCAAGCGGCGGACCGACCGGCCCGCCCCCTCACGCATGCAGCCGCCCTCACGAATTCAGCCCCCATGCACCGATCAGCCCCCCCACGCCGTTGATGGCAAGCTGCACGCCCACGACCATCACCAGCAGCCCCATGATGCGGGTGACAACATTGAGCCCCGTGCGCCCCAGCGCGTTGAGAAGCGTAGGCGCGAGGAGCAGGCACGGCATCGTTACCGCCCCCACCAGCAGCGCGGCCGCGTAGACCGAGGCCAGCTGGGTCGAATTGGCCGCCTGGCCCGCCAGGGTGATCACCGTCACGATTGTGCCGGGCCCCGCCAGCGTCGGCAGGCCGAGCGGGATGATGGCAAGATTCTCCCGCTCGGCCGACTCGTCCTGCTCCCGGCGCGTGGTCTTCACCCTCGATCGCTTGGCCTGAAGCATGTCGGAGCCGATGCCGAAGAAGATCACGCCCGCCGTGATCTGGAAGGCCTCGGTGGTGATCCCGAAGAACGCCAGAATGAGCGAACCCGCGAGCGTGAACGCCAGCATGACGACGACCGAGGTCGCGACGCCGATCCACGCGGTCCTCAGCCGCTCGCCGCGCGTCTGCGTCTCGGTGTACGAAACGAACATCGGCATCGCGCTGAGCGGGTTGTACACCACGAGCAGCGACGTGAACGCGATGATCGCGAAGGACAGGTTGTCTTGCATGGCTCGACTCGGCGGGCGGGTCGGGGAGCTCGGGGCCCGGGCGGCCGGGCGTCAGCTCGCCCCAGCGTGGAGATCCGCCACGACCGTCCAGTTCACCACGTTCCAGAACGCCGCAACGTAGTCGGGCCGCCGGTTCTGGTAGTTCAGGTAGTAGGCGTGCTCCCAGACGTCCAGACCCAGGACGGGCGTTCGGCCCTCCATGAGCGGGGTGTCCTGATTGGGCGACGAAACGATCTCGAAGGCGCCTCCGTCGCCCGCCACAAGCCAGGCCCAGCCCGAACCGAAGCGCCCCACCGCCGCCGCCGCGAACTGCTTTTGAAACTCGGCGAAGCTCCCGAACGACGCGTCCATGGCCTCGGCCAGCGCGCCTTCGGGCTCCCTGGCGCCTCCGGGGGTCATGAGTTTCCAGAAAAGGTTGTGGTTCACGTAGCCGCCGCCGTTGTTGCGCACTGCGGTGCGGATCGATTCCGGGAGCGAGGAAAGGTTCGCCATCAGCCGCTCGGCGGACATCCCATGCAGATCGGGGTGCCCCGCGAGGGCCGCGTTCAGGTTGGCGGTGTAGGCCGCGTGGTGCCGTCCGTGGTGGATTTCCATCGTGCGGGCGTCGATGTGCGGCTCGAGCGCGTCGTGGGCGTACCCGAGATCGGGGAGTTCGAATGGATGGGCCATCTTTTCATTCTCCTTATTGCGGTTAACTTGCGGCGATTCGTGAGCGCCGCGCGGGAGGTGGAACGTTGTCCAAAGACACAACGCCCTCGCAAGGTGCCAGGAGGATACTCCTGGTCGATTGCGACAGCTTCTTCGTGCAGGTGGCGCGGCTGGAGGATCCCGCCGGCGCCGGAAGGCACCCGCTTCTGCTGGTCGGGGGGCGCGGCGGAAGGGGCGTCATCACGTCGGCGTCGTACGCGGCGCGCGAGTTCGGCGTTCGCTCGGGGATGCCTTCCGCGCAGGCTTTGAAGCTGTGCCCCGATGCGCTCGTGGCGCCGGTTCCGCGGGGCGCCGTGGTGGAGCGGAGCCGGGCCGTGAGGGCCGTTCTGGAGGACCTCTCGCCCGTCGTGCAGGCCGCCTCGATCGACGAGTTCTACCTGGACCTGACCGGCACCGAGCGCATGCTCGAGGGCGAGACGCTCGCCGCCACGGCCGACCGCATCCGCCGCGCGGTGCGCGAGCGCGCCGAGGTGTCGGTCTCGCTGGGCGGCGGCACGCAGCGCGTGGTGGCCAAGGTGGCGACCCGCCTCGCCAAGCCCGACGGGGTGCACGTGGTGCCCCCGGGCGAAGAGGCGGCCTTCATGGCGCAGTTCCGCCTGGAGCAGCTGCCCGGGATCGGGCCCGCGTTCCTGAAGCGGCTCGCCGCGAAGGGCCTCGCGACCTGCGCCGACGCGGTCCGGGTGGAGCGCGCCTGGCTTGCCCGGTGGTTCGGCCGCGCCCGCGGCGCCTGGCTGTGGGAGCGGGTGCGCGGGATCGACGCCAGCGAGGTCGACGCCCGGCACCGCCGCAGGTCGATCAGCTCCGAACGCACCTTCTTCGCCGACATCGACGACGACGACGAGCTCGAGCGGCGCCTTCTCCAGCTGAGCGGCAGCGTGGGCCGCCAGCTGCGAGGCAAGGAGCTGCGGGCGCGCACCGTCACCGTCAAGATCCGCGACCACGACTTCACCACCAGGCAGGCGGGGAGCACGCAGCCGACCGGGCTGGAGACCGACCGGGCGATCTTCCGCGTCTCGGCGTCGCTGCTGCACACGCTGCGCCACCGCCGAAGGACGCCGGTGCGGCTCCTGGGGGTGGGCGTCTCCAACCTGGTCCGGCAGGCGAGCGCCCAGCAGCTGGACTTCTTCGGCGGGGAGGCGGCGGTCGAGACCGAGCGCGACCGCACCATCGCGCGCGCCATGGACCGGATCCACGACCGCTACGGCCCCGAGGCGCTCCGGCCCGCACGCGTGCTGGGTGAACGCGAGGCGGCCCCTTCCCGCGACCGCCCCGCGTCCGGCCGGTCGCGCTATCGCTCCTCCCAAGGCCTGCGGTCGAAGTAGTCGCGCGTCATCTCGACCACCTTGGGCGCGAGAATCGCCAGGGCGATGAGGTTGGGCCAGATCACGATCCCCAGCAGAACGTCGCCCATGTTCCAGATCACGGTCAGCGGGAGCGTCGCCCCCACGAAGTGCATGATCACGAAAATGATCTTGTACGGGATCACCGCCTTGGCGCCGAAGAGGTAGTTGGCGCAGCGGTCGCCGTAGTAGCTCCACGCGATCGCGGTCGAGATTGCGAAGAGGAGCACCGACAGGAGAACGATGTAGTGGCCCCAGTCGCCCAGCGGGGACAGCCCCTGGCGGAACGCCATCATGGTGAGGGGCGCGCCGCTCTCGACGGCCATGCCGTACAGCGACGTGTGCGTCTGCCCGCCGTCGCCGGTCGCGGTGCCCGACGCCGGGTCGACCACGCCGCTGAACGGAAGGGTCTGGCCTTCGTCCACGAAGAGCCTCTCGACGGGCACCTCGTGCCAGGACAGCTGCGGATCGGTCGGCCCGGTGTCGGCGTGGAACCCGTCGTCGATGCGGATCGGGGCGTCCGAGGTCACGTCCAGGTAGCCGCCGTCGACCTGCACGGCCCGGTACGACAGGTCGCCGCCGCTCAGCGTGATCTCGGTTTCGAAGCGCGCGCTCCAGACGCCGGTCATGATCACCAGCAGACCGGTCATGGTGCAGATGATGATGGTGTCGATGAAGGGCTCGAGCAGCGCCACCACGCCTTCCGAGACGGGTTCGTCGGTCTTGGCGGCCGAGTGCGCGATCGGCGCCGACCCCTGCCCCGCCTCGTTCGAGAACAGCCCGCGGCGGACGCCGTACATGAGCGTCACCAGGAAGGCGCCGACGCCCGTGCCCGCCACCCCGGCGCTCGGGTTGAAGGCTTCGCGGAAGATCAGCCCGAAGGTCGGCCCCACGTCGCCGATGTTGAGGACGATGACGATCAGGGCCCCGGTCACGTACACCACCGCCATCATGGGCGCGAGGATCGACGTGACCCGCCCGATCCGCGAAATGCCGCCCAGTATGACGGCCCCGACGACGGCCGACGTGATCAGGCCGCTCGTCCAGGTCGGGATGCTGAACTGGGTCTCGAGGTTGTCGGCGACCGTGTTCGCCTGGATCGCGTTGCCCGTGAGGAAGGCGGTGATGCCCAGGATGAAGGCGAAGAAGATGGCCATCCACTTCCAGTTCGGCCCCAGGCCCCGCTCGATGTAGTACATCGGTCCGCCGGACACCGTGCCGGCCCACTCGCCCTCGTCCTCGCGGACCCGGAACTTCTGGGCCAGCGTGACCTCGGAGTACTTGGTCGCCATGCCCAGCGCCGCGGTCACCCACATCCAGAAGAGCGCACCGGGGCCGCCCCAGTGGATGGCCAGCGCCACGCCGGCGATGTTGCCGATCCCGACGGTCGCCGACAGGGCGGTCGTGAGCGCCTGGAAGTGGGTGACGTCGCCCTCGTCGTCCGGATCGTCGTACTTGCCCGACGCCACCGCCGCGCCGTGGCGCAGGCGCGTGACCTGGATGAAGCCCAGGCGCAGGGTCAGGTACGCCCCGATCCCCAGCAGGATCATCACCATGAAGGGAATCGTCTCGCCACCGACCGCAATCCCGGCCTCGACGACGTAGGTGGTCAGGAAGTCGGTGACTCGCTGGATGAAATCCATGGCGTGGGGGCTCCTTTGGGTTGACTTGCGGCCGCCCGCTCGCGGGGCGACGCGTTTGCGCCGGGCAAACTACCCTACCGGCGCGGTCGAAGCCAACTTGGGCGCCGGCCGCCGCGCGAGCCGAGCGGTCGGTGGACAGCCCGGGCGAGGCCCCGAGAGCGGAGAGGCAGCCGGACCGCATCAGCCGACCAGCTTCATCATGTCGAAGATCGGCAAGTACATCGCGACGATGATCCCGCCCACCACCACGCCGAGGAACGCGATCATGACCGGCTCGACCGCCGCGACCAGCACTTCGAGCGCCGAATCGACCTCCTGCTCGTAGAAGTCGGCGATCCGGACCAGCATGTCGTCCAGACCCCCCGTCTGCTCCCCCACCTCGACCATCCGCACCACCATGGGCGGGAAGGCGCCGGACTCCTCGAGCGGCCCCGCGATCGTGGCGCCTCCGGCGATCGAAGCCCGCGACTTCATCACGGCGTTGCGAATCACGCGGTTCCCGGCGGTGTTGGCCGTGACCTCCAGCCCCTCCAGGATCGACACCCCCGACGCCACCAGCGTCCCCAGCGTCCTCGTGAACCTCGCCACGGCGGCCTTGCGCAGCAGGTCGCCCAGCACCGGGACGCCAAGCGCGATGCGGTCCATGGCCAGACGCCCCCGGTCCGTCCGGCGCGCCCGCGCGCCCGCCGCCACCGCCGCCAGACAGAGCGCCGCGATCGCCCACCCGTAGTCCTGCAGCACGCCGGAAGCGCGAATGACCGCGCGGGTCGGGAGCGGCAGAGGCACCCCCGCCGACGCGAACATGGCCTCGAAGGCGGGGATCACGAAGACCAGCAGGATCGCAACCGCCGGCACGGTGACCGCGACGACCAGCGTCGGATACATCAGCGCCCCGCGCACCTTCCTTCCCAGCGATTGGGTCTTCTCGAGAAAGTCCGAGAGGCGCTCCAGTATGGTGTCCAGCGCCCCGGCCGCCTCGCCCGCCGCAACCATGTTGACGGTCAGTTCGGAGAACGCCCGCGGATGCCTGCGCATCGCGCCCGCCAATGTGTCGCCCGACTGCACGTCGTACACCAGCTCCTGGACGACCTTGCGGAACGCGCGGTTGTTCGTCTGCCTGGCGAGAACGCCCAGGCTCGGCACGATGGGAAGACCCGCGCCGACCATGGTCGAGAACAGCCGCGCGAAGACCGCCACCTCCTTGGCAGGAACCCTGTTCACCGCTTCCACTCCCGGTGCGAGGCGTCGAGCCCCGCCTGGGTCGCCCAGAAGCCTTCCGGAGCCGGCTCGCCCACCAAGCGCAGCAGCTCGGACGGATCGCCGCTCGCCCCGAGCGCCGCCTCGAGCGTGACGTAGCCGTTCAAGTAGAGTTCGGCGAGCGCGCCGTTCATGGTCAGCATGCCATGCCTTCGGCCCGCCTGCATGAGCGATCTGAGCTGATGCACGCGGTCGTCGCGGATCACCGCGCGGATCGCGGGCGTGCACACCATGATCTCGGTGGCCGCCACCCGCCCCCGGCCCTTGGCGCGAGGCACAAGCAGCTGCGTGACCACCCCCTCGAGCACCGACGCCAGCTGGGTGCGCGCCTGTCCCTGCTGCTCCGCCGGGAAGACGTCGATCACTCGGTTCACCGCGTCGGCGGCCGAGTTGGTGTGCAGTGTGGAGAGCACGAGGTGGCCGGTCTCGGCAATCGCCAGCGCCGCGCCCATCGTCTCGACGTCGCGCATCTCGCCGATGAGGATCACGTCCGGGTCCTGCCGGAGCGCCTGCCGCAGCGCCGCCGCGAAGCTGCGGGTGTCGGCCCCGACCTCGCGCTGGTTCACGATGCAGGAGCGGTGGGGGTGCAGGAACTCGACCGGGTCCTCAATGGTCAGGACGTGCCCCCTGCGCCTCCGGTTGATGTGGTCCACCATGGCCGCGAGCGTGGTGGACTTGCCGGAGCCGCTGGGCCCCGTGACAAGCACCAGTCCGCGGGCGAGCCCCGCGAGGCGCGTCAGGAGCGGGGGCAGACCCAGATCCTTGAGCGACCTGGTCCGGTGCGGGATGTGCCGGATCGACATGGCCACGTTCCCGCGCTGCCGGAAGCAGTTGCCGCGAAAGCGGGCGAGCTTCGGCACATCGAAGGCGAAGTCGAGCTCGTCGCGGGCCTGGAACTGTTCCTTCTGCCCGGCGCTCAGCACCGAAGACGCCAGGCCGGCGGTGTCCTCGGGCGCCAGCGGGGACCACCCCTCGGCGTCGGCCAGGGACCCGTCGATCCGGAGCCGGGGCGGCACCCCCGCAGTCAGGTGCAGATCCGAAGCCCCGGCCCGCACCATCTCCTCCAGAAGCCGACCCAAACGATCGGCTGCGCGCCCGGGCCGCTCCCGCCCGGCGGCCGCCCCGGCGCTCACCGGCCCACCGTGACCAGCGGGGCGATCCGCTCGAGGCTCCGGGGACCGATCCCGGCGACCTGCGCGAGCTCCTCTACCGCGCGGAAGCCCCCGTGCGCCTCGCGGTGCGCGACAATCCGGCCCGCGATCACCGGCCCGACGCCGGGAAGCTCGCGAAGCTGGGACGCGGTTGCCCGGTTGAGGTCGACCAGCGCGCCAGCGCCCCTGTCGGTTCGGGCCCCGGCCTCGGCAGGCGCGCCCGGCGCCCGGGGGGCGCCGCCCGACCCTCTGGCCGCCGCCCCGCCCCCCCCGCCCGACCCGTCGACGCGCAGGAACGGGCGCAGCCGCTCGACCGACGCCGGGCCGATCCCCGGAACGCGGGCCAGATCCTCGACGCTGGCGAAGGGGCCGTTCTCCTCCCTCTCGCGCACGATCCCCAGCGCCCTCGCCGCCCCCACGCCGGGAAGCCGGTCGAGCTCCTCGTCGCCGGCCGCGTTCGGGTCGATCGTCTCGCCCTGCTCAAGCGGTTGGCTCCTGCGCGCCTTCTCTTCGAGCGCCGAATCGCCTGCTGCCAGAAGGCTGTCGGCGATCGAACCGCGCCCGTGCAGCGGGCTCTCGGCGGGCGCCGGCGCCACGATGAAGCGCACCAGCGCGGCCCCCGCCAGCAACATGCCCGCCCGCGTCATGCTCTTTCGTTCTCTGTCCGTCACGGTCCGGCTCCAGGCTCGCGTGTCCACCCCGGAATGCGCACCCCAGGCGGTGCGCGCCCAAAGAGTGCACCGGATTCGTGGGCGCATCCATGGCTGGATGGGACAGATTTTCGCCGGGGCGCCGGCGCTTCGTCGTCGCCGCTTGGAGTTTCCGAGGCCGCGGACGTATATTGGCTCGGTCACGACTCGACCCCGCCCGTCGGCAAGCGCCGGGGGCTGGACCCCGCGCGCCCCGGACCGTCCATGTTCCTCAGACACCGAGCCACAAGGCCCTTCGGGCTACTGAATCCCGAGCGGATCCTGCCCAGGTGCCTGGCGCTGGTTCAGGTCGGCGTTGCGGCCTCGGTCGCGCCCGCCGACGCGGTCCTGGACATCGATCGGTTCGCGGCGGAAACGCATGTGGAATCGCCTTCGAACGCGGACTGCGCGGCTCGCCACGGGCACTTCCACTGCCAGGCAATGCGGTCGCTGGCCAACGCCCGGCCCATGCACGGCCCGTCGCCGGAGCGATGGAGCGCACCGTGGGCGCGGGTCGTCGATTCGGCCCCCTCCGGCGACGCCGACCCGCCCCGTCCCCCAATCCTGTCCGGCTCCGTCACGCCAAGGGCGTCACCGGCACGCTGAACCGCCCCGACCCGCGAGGACGCCGGGGACGGGAGCCGCACAGCTGCGGACGCCACGACCGGGAAACCAGGGTTGGGCCTGCCATAGCGGCATTGAAGCAGGCTTGACTTGGCGCTCCGCGCACCCGAGTTTGGCGCAATCGCGGTTGTAATGTAAACATTACATTTTGTCATGTATACATTACATATTGACGCTACGCACACCACTTGGATTTGCACACCATACACATAGAGAGAGCAAGCACAAATGAAGAGAATGAAGAGTTGGAGAGAAGCAGTCCTGCCGCTGGCGATCCTAGCCTTGCCGGCCCTGGCCCTTGCGGCTTGCGAGTCGACCGCTGTCGAGGAAGAGGAGGAGCACGCGGAGCCCGAGGGCGTGGAGCTGGTCATGAACGGCAGCGTCGTGGCCGCGTACGACGGCGACGATCAGAGCTGGACGGCCGACATCGAAGTCGACGCGGGCGAGGAGACAGCCCAGATCTCGGTGCGGTTCGTGGACCACGACGGAGACCAGGTTCCGCTGGAAGACGAGGAATTCGGCCTCGGCATGGTGATCGACGACGAATCCGTCGCCACCTGGGAGCAGGACGCGTCGAACGAGTACGCGGGCCGTCTGCACGGCGGCGCCGAGGGATCCACGGGGATGACGGTGCAGCTTCTGCACGGCGGGCACCCGGACTTCGTGACCACGCCCGTGACGGTGCGGGTGGAGGCGTCGTCGTCCTAGCCGGGCGCGCCGGGCGCAGGCTGACGCTGAATCGGGCGGCGACCCGGCTTCAGATGTTTGCTTGACGCCCGGCGATCCGCGCCCCCATTATGTAGCGGATCGCGGAGCGGGCGGCGTGCGTCGCCCGTGCGCGTGAGCGGTGCGCGTCGAAGCGCGCCAAGGGGCCAGTCCCGCCCTACGGGATTCCCACAATCAGGAGCAGCAGCAACATGCAGACCAACAGACGCAGCTTCCTGCGAGCCATGGCGGCGGCCGGCGCCGCCGGGGCCGTACCCGCAGCGGCAGCCGCCCGGTCCCCCGGGGGGCGCCCGGACCTCGGCGGCGCGAGTCCTCCCGATGGGCGCGGCGCGTCCATGGTGGCGCCCATTCCGGTCAAGTCGCCCGACCTTCCCACGCTCGCCCCGCGGCGGGTCAACGAGGACGGCGTCAACAAGGAGTTCCACATCATCTGCGAGCCGGTCAGGCGCGAGTTCGCGCCGGGGCGCGTGGTGGACTGCTGGGGATTCAACGGCACCTGCCCCGGTCCCACGATCGAGGTCACGCAGGGCGACCGCGTGCGGCTGGTGGTCGAGAACCGGCTGCCCGAGCCCTTCTCCATGCACTGGCACGGCTTCGAGATCCCGATCGACATGGACGGCGTGCCCGGCGTGACCCAGGACCCGATCGAGCCGGGCGGCACGTTCGTGTACGAGTTCAGGCTGCACCAGCACGGCACGTTCTTCTACCACTCCCACATGGCCATGCAGGAGCTCATGGGAATGGTGGGGATGTTCATCATGCATCCCCGCGAGGCGTACCAGCCGGTGGTCGACCGCGACTACGGCCTGATCTTCCAGACGTGGCAGCTCAAGGCCAACTCGACCATCCCGGCCACGCTGGGCATGGACTTCAACTGGTTCACCATCAACGGCCGCGCCGGCCCCGCGTCGACGCCGCTGCTCGCCAGGCTGGGCGAGCGGGTCCGCCTGCGCATGGTCAACCTGAGCATGATGCACCACCCGATCCACCTGCACGGCTTCACCTTCCAGACGGTCGGAACCGAGGGCGGACGGATCCCCCGCTCGGCTTGGCAGCCGGGCAACACCTCGCTGGTCGGGGTCGCCCAGGCGCGCGACGTCGAGTTCGAGGCCGAGTACCCCGGCGACTGGATGCTGCACTGCCACCTCCCCCACCACATGATGAACCAGATGGTTCCCCTGGTCGGGCCGCGGCACAGGACGCCCGGGGAGGCGGGCAGCGAGGTGCCGGGCTTCCGTCAGGACATGATGATGGACATGGACGCCATGGTGTCCAAGCCCGAGACGCGCGGCATGCGGCCCATGTGGTCGGGCGGCGTGATGGGCATGATGACCGTCATGCGCGTCCTCGAGCCGGAACTCTTCGACTCCATTCAGGAGGAAATCGACGCCCGCGACGCGGAGGAGCAGTCATGACGCGCCCCAACAGACCCTCGTTCCTGCCCTCGGTCGGCCTGCTCGCCGCGCTTGCCTGTCTGCCCGGCGTTCCGGTCGCCGCCCAGCAGGCGCTCACCCTGGAGCAGCTTGAAGAGCTGGCGCTGGAGAACAACCCGACGCTGGCGCAGGTCCGGCACCGGATCGCGGCCTCGGAGGCCACGGCAAGGCAGGCCGGGATGTGGCCGAACGTGCACCTCGCGTACGCCACCGAGACGATCAACAGGCACGAATCTCACGGTGGAGTCCTCCGCCAGATCATTCCGATCAGCGGCAGGCTGGGCGCGGACCAGGCCGTGCACGACCAGGACGCCGCCGTCGGCCGCCTGGTGTTCGACGAACAGCGCTACCGCGTGCTCAACCAGATCCACAAGCTCTACCGCTCGGTCCTGATCAGCGGGGCCGAGGTGGAGTTGCAGGAAGATGTCGTGGCCCTGATCGAAGAAGAGCTGGAGACCATCCGGCAGCTGGCCAACATCGGCCTCGAGGACCGTCTGGACGTGCTCGAGAAGGAGATGGCGCTCGAACACGCGCGGCTGGACCTGAACGAGAAGCGCCTCGAACACCGCCACAAGACCGTGGAGCTCGCCATGACGGTGGGCGATCCCGAGCTGTCGGAAATGACGCTCGCCGGAGACCCGATGGAGCTGCCCGGCGAGGTGGACTACGACGCCGGCCTCGCTCGTCTCCTTGACGAGAGCCCCGAACTGGCCGTCGCGAACGCTCTGGTCGCGCGGCACGGGACGCTGGTGCAGCGCGAGGAGATCGAATCGCGTCCCGACCTGGGTGCAGCCTTCGGGTATCGCTACAACCGAGGCGGCGAAAACATCATTGGCCACGACTCGTTCGTGCCTGCGGAGTGGGAAGTGTTCCTGGAATTGGACCTGTCCCTGCCCATCTGGAACCGCAACCAGCATGGCGCGCAGGCCGAGCGCGAAGAGATGATGGAGGCCGAGGAGGACTTGCGCCGCAAGCGTCTCCACCTGCGGGAGGAGTGGGACGACGTCCATCACGGATACGTGGTCGAGCACGACGAGGCCAGGGTCTTCCGCGACGAGATCCTGACCCGCGCCGAAGAGGTCCACGCTCTGGCGCTGGCCCGGTACGAGGACTACGGGGAGCACTACGGCGAGGTGCTCGAGGCCCGCGGCAAGGTGCTCGAAGTGCGCGGCTCGGTGTTGGAGTCGCTGGACGCCGCGTGGGGCCACTACATCATGCTCGAAGGCTTCCTGCTTGCGGGCGGCATCATGAGCCCCAACCTGCACATGCTGCCGAGCGACAAGGCCACGACGTTCCGGTAGAGGTCTCGAAGAGGGCGGCCACATGACCAGCGGGGCGGCGCGCGCAGTGCTTGCGGGCGTCGCCCTGCTTGCGTGCCTGCCAGCCTGCGCGCCCTCCGACGGCCCGCCGCCAACCGTCGCGCAGCGAGACAGCGCGGGCATCGCGATCGTCGAGTCCTTCGCGCCCGCGTGGGGCGATTCGGCGCACTGGCGCGTCGGAGCGGCGCCCCTGCTCGACCTCGCCGAATCCGGCGCGGGCGATGCCCACATCTTCTTCCGGGTGCGCAGCGTGACGCGGCTTCCCGACGGCGGCATCGCGGTGGTGAACCGCGGCTCCAACGAGATCCGCAAGTTCTCCACCGACGGGGCGTTCGTCGCGTCGGTCGGCGGCTACGGCGAGGGCCCGGGCGAGTTCTCGAACGTCCAGCAGGCGGAACAGGCGGGCGACTCCCTTCTTGTGCGCGACGTTCGCCGCGTTGCGCTCTTCGGTCCCGATCTGCGGCATGCTCGCACCCTGCCGCTGCTCCCCGGCGCCATGAGCCTCAACTACCTGGGCAACGGCACGCTGGTCGCGCCGACCATCCTGGACCACTCCGAAGAGCATGGCCTGGTGCGAGATCCCCAGACCCTCCTCGTCTACGACCTGGAGGGCGTCCTGGTGGACAGCATCGGCCAGACGCCGGGGCCCGAGCAGTACGTCACCGAAACGCTTTCGGGGTCTCCGCTCTTCGGCAAGTCCTCGGTGCTCGACACCCACGGCGACAGGATCTTCCTGGGCTCGTCGGACCGCATGCAGGTCGAGGAGATCGACCCGAGCGGCGACACGATCCGGATCCTGCGAATCCCGGGCTACCCGCTGGACCTGACCCCGCAGCAAGTCGAGGCCGAGCGCAGCTTCCGCCTCAACCCCGCGCTTCCGCAGGGCGTCGCGTCCCTTCCCCCGCACATCGTCGAGGCGTTGGAGGCCATGCCCTCGCCTGCGGCGCGACCGGCGTACGCCGCCCTGCTCGTCGACCCGACGGGCGCCGTGTGGCTCCGCCCCTTCCGGGGAAGCAGCGAGCAGGACGGGCCGGAGCGCTGGCTGGTGCTCGGCTCCGACGGACGCTGGCTGGGCAGCGTCGAAATGCCGTTGGGGCTAGTGGTGCGGGAGATCGGCGTGGATGAGATTCTGGGCGTCTGGACGAGCGAACTCGACGTGCAGCACCCGCAGGTGTGGCGGTTGGATCGGTAGCTAGCTAGGGGACTGTGAAGTCACACAGAATCAAGGAGGTGAGATGTTCGGAATAGGGATCGGCGAGATGGTGGTGCTGCTGATGGTGATCGGCCTTGTGGGAGGTGGAGTGTACCTGGTGGCCCGAACGCTCAGCGGACTCGGCGCGGGGGCGCGAGCGCGTGAAATGGAGGCGGCCAAGCGGGATCTAGAGCGCGAGATCAAGTCGATGAACGGCGGGAAACGGCTGCCTTAGGGGGGTATCAACGGGCGCAGAATGCCGCGGGTCACCCTTGCCTATGCAGGCTCGCAGCAGGATCGCGAGGCCCCAGTTCGGTCCAACGTCCGCCGCCACAAGGTCACCCCAGCACCCCCGCCACCGCCTCGGCCACCTCGTCGATCTGCTCCCCGGTGATCACCAGCGGCGGCAACAGCCGGATCACGGTGGCGCCCGCCGGCA
The DNA here is from genome assembly GCA_965221535.1 of Longimicrobiales bacterium. Lineage (GTDB taxonomy): Bacteria > Gemmatimonadota > Gemmatimonadetes > Longimicrobiales > Gaopeijiaceae > Bin94. Next base: position 2,394,323 of record OZ244894.1, read on the forward strand.
GCGCAAGCACCCCCGCTTGGGCGAGGGCGTCGATGTAGGGGCGGCAGCGCTCCCTCAGCTCGATGCCGATCATGAGGCCGATCTGGCGCAGCTCGCGCACCCGGGCGGACAGGCCGGGCGCGCAGCGGTCGCGGAACCGGGCGCCCATGCGCTCGGCGCGGTCGGCCAGCCCCTCGTCCTCCATGAAGCGGATGGCGGCCAGCGCGGCGGCGCACACCAGGGGGTTGCCGCCGAAGGTGGTGCCGTGCTTGCCCGGCGGCGGCTGGACGCGGTCGTTGGCCAGGACGGCCCCCATCGGCACGCCGCCCGCGATCGCCTTGGCCAGGCAGAGAAGGTCGGGCGTCACGCCGTGGCGCTCGCACGCGAACATGCGGCCCGTGCGGCAGAACCCGGTCTGGATCTCGTCGAAGACTAGCAGCGCGCCGGTCCGGTCGCAGATCTCTCGCGCGGCCCGGAGGAACTCGGGCGTCGCCGGACGGACGCCGCCCTCGCCCTGCACGGGCTCCACCAGCACTGCCGCCGTGTCGTCGCCCACTGCGGCGCGCAGCTTCTCGGCGTTGTTGAACGGGACGAAGGAGAAGCCCGGCACCAGCGGTTCGAACCCGTCGCGGTACTGCTTCTTGTGGGTCGCGCTGAGTGCGCCCAGGGTGCGGCCGTGAAACCCCCGCATGGCGGAGACCACGCCTGTGCGCCCGGTCGCCAGCCGCGCGAACTTGATCGCGGCCTCGATCGTCTCGGCGCCCGAGTTGCAGAAGAAGCCCCGGGACAGGCCTGGCGGGGCGATCTCGGCCAGCTTCTTCAGCAAAAGGGCGCGGGCGTCGTTGTAGAAGATTCCCGGGCAGGCGACCAGTGTCCGAGCCTGTGCCGCCAGGGCCTCGGCCACCGCCGGGTTGGCATGGCCGACGCTCGCCACCCCAATTCCGGCCACGCAGTCGATGTAGCGGCGGCCCCGGTCGTCCCACACCTCCGCCCCGCTCCCCCGCACCAGGGCGATGTCGCGCTTGGGGAAGACCTCGAGCGCGTGCCGGCGCTCCGTGTCGCGGACCGTCATGCGACCACCGTGCCACGGTCGGCCAGGGCGTCCGCGACCGGCCTCTCGGTGCGCCCGTCGGCGATCACCACCCGGGTCGCGCCCCCCCGCGCCATGCGGCCGATCGCCATCATCTTGCGCGCCATGCGGCTGCTCTTGCCCCCCGTCCAGCCGGCGGCCTCGTCCGGCAACACCCTGCGAACCACCGACCCCGGATCATCGGCGTCGGCCAGAAGACCCGGCGCCTCGATCAGCAGGACCACGCGTTCGGGACTCAGCGCCTGGGCCAGGAGCGCGACGACATCGTCGTTCTCCGAGTTGATGGCGACGCTGCGCTCGTCCATGATGGGCACGGTCACGACCGGGACGAAGTCGTTCTCCAGAAGCAGCCCCAGGAGCCTGCGGTTCACCGCCACCGGCTTGCCCGAAAGGTCGCGCTTGACGAGCGTCTTGCCGCCCTCGCGCACCCGAATGCCCTTGTTGCGCATGCCGCGCACCAGCGCCCCGTCGAGACCGCAAAGGCCCACGGCGTTCACTCCGTGACGGTGCAGCAGCTCGACGAGCCGCTTGTTCCTGAGGCCCGCGTAGGCCATGAGCATGACGTCGATCATCTCCTCGTCCGAGTGCACGCTCGAGATGCCCGAGACCGACGTCAGCAGGCGCTTCTCGACGCCCAGGCGGCGGGCCAGCGAGTCGCGGAGCGCGTTGGCGCCGTGCACCACGACCACCCTGCCCTCGATCTCTCCGATGTCGCGCGCGATCCCGGCCAGATTGATCGATTCGCCTCCTCCGATCTTGATCAGCAGCATCTGGGCGTTTTCCTTGCGGGCGGCGTCAGAGCACGCCGGTGAATCCGCTCTCGACCGGCGTCCACGCGCCGTGCGGGTACGGTTCGGAGCACAGAATCCGCGCGGCGCCCATGCGGGCGGTGTGCATCTGAAAATACGCCCGGTTCTCGTTGAAGCGCGACGCGAAGCAGGCCCGGCCGCCCGCCTCGGCGACCACAATGTTGGCCGCGCGCAGATAGCGGGTCCTCCGTTCGATCGCATCGAGGCCGCGCTCGAGCGCCTGGCGGAAGTCACCCCGGTCGAAGCGCTTGACGAAGTTGAAGATCTTCTCGGCGCCGATCCGCCCCCGCTCCTTGATGCGCACGCCGTGCAGCTCGCCGTTGAACGCGAAGACGCGCTCGCCGTCGCAGAACGGCATGTTGTTCTCGACGCGGATCCCCTCGTCGCGAAAGGCGCTGCGGGCGTGGGCCACGAGCAGCGTGGTGCGGCCCGACGGGCGCCCGGCGTCCTCCCAGATCGGCGCGATGTCGTGGTGGAGGCGCCAGCGGCCCTCTTCGAGCCATGCGCAGCCCCAGCCGTGGCCCTGGTACTCCTCGCTCCGGCGGGCGATGCGGGCCAAGGCGGCCAGGTGCTCCCCCATCTCGAAGCCGCGGTCGCCGCCGACGCTGCGGACGCATAGCAGACGGCACATCGGTGGGCCCCTTTCGCTCGCTCGGGCGCTCGGCTCAGGCCGGGTGCAGGCCCGGGAACTCCAGCCCGCGCCGCTCGGGCAGTCCGTGCATCAGGTTGAAGGCCTGCACCGCCTGGCCCGCCGCCCCCTTCATCAGGTTGTCGATCGCGCTGAGCGCCACGACGCGGTTGGCGTCCGGGTCGGCCTCGAACCCGACGTCGCAGTAGTTGGACCCGGCCAGGATGTTGGGATCGGGGTAGCGGTGGATGCCCGCGCGCTCCTTCACAATGCGCACGAAGGGCTCGGACGCGTAGGCGCGCCGGTAGATCTTCCAGAGCGCCTTGTCGTCCAAGCCGGCGTCGGGGTCCACGAAGACGTGGCAGGTGGCGAGGATGCCCCGCACCATCTCGACCGAGGTGGCCGAAAAGTGCACCGGAACGGGCAGCGCGGCCTGGATCTCGGCCAGATGGCGGTGCCCGGTGGGCTTGTACGACCGAATCGCGCCGCTGCGCTCGGGATGATGGCTGGCCGCGCTCGCGCGGTTCCCGGCCTCGCTCGATCCGACCTTGACCTCGACCACCGCCGACTGCGCCACCCCCGCTTGGCAGAGGGGGTTGAGCGCGAGGATCGTGGCGGTGGCGTTGCACCCCGCGCACGCCACCAGGTCGGCGCCCTGGAGCGCGGCCCGGTTCAGCTCGGCGATCCCGCCGACGAAGCGGCCCAGCAGCTCCGGGCGCGCGTGCGGCTGCCCGTAGAAGCGCTCATAGGCGGCCGGATCGGCAAGGCGGAAGTCGGCGGCCAGGTCCACGATGCGCCCGGCGACCGCGCGGAAGTCGTCGATGCGGCGGGCCGACTCGCCGTGCGGCAGGCACGAGAAGAGGACATCGGTGCGCGAAAGCTCGGCCAGCGACGCGCACTTGAGCCGGGTGAGACCGCGCAGGTTGGGGTGGACCCGGTGCACGAACTTGCCGGCCAGCCGCTCGGACGTGACCTGCGCCACCTGGGCGTCGGGGTGGGCGAGCAGAATGCGCAGCAGCTCGCCGCCGGCGTAGCCCGACGCGCCCGCGATCGCCACCCTGATCACGGAGCGCCCCCCGGCGCGCGCGCCGCCCGCGTCACCCGACCGCCCCCGCCAGATGCGCGACGATCCGCTCCGGGACGTTGACCCCGGTGACGTCGACGCTGTTCCTGAACTCCATCGTGTAGTTGACCTCGTTGACGAGCAGCCCGCGCGGCGTCTCGAAGATGTCCACCGCAAGGACCCCGCCGCCCATTGCGCCGGCCGCGCGCAGCGAGACGTCGGCCAGCTCCCGCGTGACCGGGCAGTTCGTGGCCCGCCCGCCCCGCGCGGTGTTGGTGATCCAGTGCTCCGAGGTGCGGTATATCGCCGCAACGCATTCGTCGCCAACGACGAATGCGCGGATGTCGCGACCCTTCTTCTCCACATACTCCTGCACAAGAAAGATCGAGTGGTGATAGCTCCCCAGGATCGACTTGTGCTCCAGCACCGTCTCTGCCGCGTCGCGGTCGTTGACCTTCGACAGCAGCCGTCCCCACGAGCCGACCGCCGGCTTCAGCACCGCCGGATAGCCCAGTTCCTCTATCGCCGCAAGTGCGGATTCCGGCGTGAACGCGACGCGCACCTCCGGCTGGGGCACCCCGTTCTCCTGCAGCGACGCGGCGGTCAGGATCTTGTCGCCGCACCGGCGCGCCACTTCGTACGCATTGACGCAAGGCGTGCCGACCCCCTCGTAGAGCCTCAGCGCGTGCATGGCGCGCGAGTGGTTGATCGACCGCTCCAGCACGACATCGACCTCGGGCCGCTCCCTCAGATCAAAGACCAGCCGCCTGTCGTCAAGGAAGACCAGCTCCATGTCCCGCCGCTTGCGCAGCTCGGCGATCAGCAGCTTCTCGTCCTTGCGGATCAGCGAATGCAGGAAGCCGACCCTCATGGGGCCGTCACTCACCCCAGTCTTCCTCCATCTCGGGCGCTTCGCCCAGCGTAATGGGATCGAGTGCGAGGATTTCGAGTTCGACGCCGCACTCCTCGCATTCGATGAGCTCCCCTTCGACCGGGTCGTCGGAGATGGTGACGCGCGCGTCGCAGACGGGACATTTGCACATGGCTGCCAGCCTCGTAACGGGGCCAAGCGTTTGCGTTCAAGGGCCGACTAATGTAGCAGCCCGCAGACACCTTGGCGCGGCGGCCCGCTGGCGGCCCGGCAGCCGCTTCCCACGGTCAGCCGCCCCCGTGGCGGCCCGGGCGACGCTTACCCCCGTCAGCCGCCCCCCTCGCCCAGCGACGCCGTCGGGATCTCCCTGGCCCCGACCGGCCGGCCGCCCCGCGACACCACGTACGCCTCCATCGCGCGGTACGCAGGCAGGCCCAGCGACCGGAGCAGGTCGGCGGTCTCGCGGTTGCGGGCCACCACGCGCTGCCAGAACTCGCGCGGGTCGGCGCCCGGGAAGGGCGCGGAGTCCTTCTGGGACTCGTGGCGGAAGATGGCCTGGACCTTGCGGCGCAGCTCGTGCTCCGACAGCGGCACCAGCACCGTGGCCTCGTGGATCCCCCACTCCTGCCAGGCCCCGCGGTACAGCCAGTGCCACGGCGGGTCGCCCGTGTAGCGGTCGAGCGCGGCCTCGACTGCCTCCAGGCACATGCGGTGGGTGCCGTGCGGATCGGACAGGTCGCCCGCCGCGAAGACCATGGTCGGGCGCACCTCTTCGAGAAGGTCGTGCACGATCTCGACGTCGCGCTCCGAGATGGGGTTCTTGCGGACCTTGCCGGTCTGGTAGAAGGGCAGGTCGAGGAAGCGCGCCCGGTGGCCCGGCAGGCCCAGCACCTTGATGCCCGCCAGCGCCTCGCTCTCGCGGATCACGCGCTTGAGGTGCTGGACGACCGCCGGATCGACGTCGCCCGACTCCTTCCGCGCCAGGCTCTCCTCGACCTCCTCCATCACGGCCCGGGCGCGCTCCGGCCCGCCCAGGTCGACGGCGCCCGCCGCGCGCTTCATGAAGTCGAGGTAGCGCCGCACCTCGTGGTCGAACACGGCGATGTTGCCCGAGGTCTGGTACGCGACCGTCACCCGGTTCCCGTTCTCGACCAGCTTGGCCAGCATTCCCCCCATCGAAATCACGTCGTCGTCCGGGTGCGGCGAGAAGACCACCACCTCGTGGCCGCGCGGGAGCCGGCTCTTGCCCCGGATCTTGGCGATGAGCGCGTTGAAGACCTGGCCGTTGAGCGGCTCGGCCGACCCGTGGCGCGCGACCAGCGAGGCCAGGTGGTGGGCGCGGTAGTCCTCGTTGGCCAGGTGCAGAATCGGCTTGCGCGTCCGCCTGCTGAGCCAGATCACGGCGTCGGTCTCGAGCTCGGGCGTCCACTCGACCTCGCGGACCAGCCACGGCGTGCGCACGCGCGTCAGGTCGTTCGCGGCTGCGGGGTCCAGGTAGACGGTGGCGGCGGGGTGCTGCTGCAAAAAGGTCGCCGCCACGTCGGCGTGCACCTCGCCCTCGACGCTCCGGCGCACGATCTCGGCCTTGTGCTCGCCCGTGGCCAGCAGGATCACCTCGCGCGCCTCGAGGATGGTGGCCACCCCCATTGTGATCGCCTGGGGCGGCACGTTCTCTTCGCCGAAGAAGTCGGCCGCGGCGTCGGAGCGGGTGACGGTGTCCAGATAGAGGAGGCGGGTGCGCGAGTCGCGAACCGAGCCCGGCTCGTTGAATCCGATGTGGCCGCTGCGCCCGATGCCCAGGATCTGCAGGTCGATCCCGCCGACCTCGCGGATGCGGCGCTCGAAGTCGGCGCAGTGCTCCTCGACTCGGTCGTCGGCAAGGTCGCCGCGCGGAATGTGGCAGTTCTCGCGCGGGATGTTGATGTGCTCGAAGAGGTTCTCGCGCATGTAGCGGTGGTAGCTGTGAATGCTCCCGGGCCGCATGGGGAAGTACTCGTCGAGGTTGAACGCGACGACGTTCGCGAAGTCGAGGCCGTCCTCCAAGTGGAGACGGATGAGCTCGCGGTAGACGCCCAGGGGGGTGGATCCGGTTGCGAGGCCTAGTACGGCGGCGCGCCCGTCCCGGGCGCGCCGCCGTACTAGTGCCGCGATCCGCCCAGCCACCTCCGCCGCGATGCTGTCGTGGTCCGGCAGCACGCGAACGGGAATCCGTTCGCGTGCTGCCGGGGTTGGTGTGGTCATGGGTTCGCTACGGCACCTTCTGTTCCGGCAACAGGACGAACTTCGCGTACTGGTCGGTGCGAAGATAGCGGATCGCGGCCTGCCGGACCTGCTCGGCCGTCCAGCCCTCGATGAGCTCGTAGCTGGGCACCTCGGTCAGCGCGATGCCCAGGCGCTCGTAGCTCGCCAGCTGGCTCAGCCAGTAGCGGTTCTCGCGCAGGTTGGTCTCCTTGGCCCGCCTCTGCGTCTCGCGCACCTTGGCCACGGTTTCCTCGTCCGGTCCCTCGGCCTTGATCCGCTCGATCTCTTCGAACGCCACCGCGCTCAGCTCCTCGGCGCGCTCGGGCGCCGAGCCGAAGCTGATGCTCACGCGGTACTCCTCGTCCGGCCGGCTGCTGATCCTTCCCGAGACGCCGACCCCGTAGGTGCCTCCCAGATCTTCGCGCAGAAGCTCGCGGAGGCGGATGTCCAGCACGTCGGCCAGCGCCGAAATGGCCGTCGATTCCTCGCGCGAGTACTCGCCGTCGCCCGTGAAGATGATCTGGGTGCGGCTCTTGGGCTCCAGCCCCATGTGCACGACCTTCTCGATCACGCCCGCAGGCGGATCGATGCCCAGGTCCCGCCAGTCCTCGACGCGGCCCAGGTCCGGCAGCGCCCCCAGATACTGCTCCACCATCGGACGCATGGCCTCGGGCTCGAAGGCGCCCACGAAGTAGAAGGTGAAGTCGGACGCGTCCGCGAAGCGGTCCTTGTACACCTCGAACGCCCGGTCGAGGTCGGCCATTTCGAGATCGCCGATCATCTCCGAGAGGCCGCGCGACCTCGGGTGCCCCTGGCTCATCGTCTGCGACACCGTGTCGCTGAACGAGAACTCCGGGCTCGCTCCCATGTTGCCGAGAATGCCGTTCTGCATGGTCTTGAACGCCGAAAACGCGTTCTCGTCCAGCCTGGGCGAGTGGAAGTAGAGGTAGACGAGCTGCAGCGCCGTCTCGATGTCCTTGGGCGAGGCGCTGCCGCTGATTCCCTCGCTGAGCGATCCCAGCGAAGGCGAGACCCTGACGGCCTGGCCGGTCAGCTTCTTGCGCAGGGCGGTCTGGTCGAAGTCGCCCACCCCCGACTGGCCGACCACCGAGCCCGCCCACGACGTGGTGCGATAGACGTCGTCGGAGAGCAGGGACGTGCCCCCCGGGCTGGTTGCCGAGAAGAGGATCTCGTCTTCCTTGAAGTCGGTCGGCTTGAGCACCACGCGCACGCCGTTCTCCAAGGTCCACACCGTGACCCCCACCTCGTCGATCGTCTCTTCCGAAGCCACCGCCGAACCCTCGGGCAGGACTGGCAGCAGCGGCGCGTCGGCCGCAGCGTCTTCGTACGGCGCGATGTCCTTGCCGCCGACCGCCGCGAACACGCCCGTCAGGTCGGCCTCGGCCGGCACCTCGAGTCCCTCCTTTTCGGGCGAATTGGCCAGGATCACGCGCCCCTGCTCCGTCAGCCACGCCTGCGCGACGCTGTTCGCCTCTTCAAGCGAGATGCCGTCGAGCAGCGCCTCCGAGAGCGCCACGCGCGTCTCGACGCTCGGATACGGGTTCCCCTCGAGAAACACCTGCACGTACTGGCCCGCGAACCTGGCCGACTCCTGGTTGTCCCTCTCGGCGAGGCTTCGCTCGTTGGCCCTTCTGATGGCGACCTTGCGACGATCGAGTTCGCTCTGCGTGAACCCATGGCGCACGACCCGCTCCGCTTCGGTGAGCAGCGCGTCGAGCCCGCGCTCGATCCCGCCTTCGGGGACCAGCGCATTGAGCTGGTACGCGTCCACGCCGCGAACGAACCCGCCGCCGCCCGACACCGCGATCACGAAGGGCGGTTCGGCCTGCAGCCTGAGCTCGTCCAGCCGGGCGTTGAGCATTCCCGAGTAGACGCTGCGCACCAGGTTGCGGCGGTAGTCGCCCACGGTGCCCTGCGGACTGGGCGGCTGCTTGTACATCACGCCCACCTGGCTCTGCGGGGCCTCGACGTCGCTTGCGATCGCCACAAGGGGGGGATGGTCGATCGGCACCTCGGCCTCGAAGCGGGGGCGCGGATCCGCCGGGCCCTCGATCCCCCCGAAGTGCGCCTCGACCATGGCCTTGATCTCTTCGCCGTCGAAGTCCCCGACCGCCACCACCGCCATCAGGTCGGGCCGATACCAGTCCTCGTAGAAGCGCTGCAGCAGCTCGGGCGCCGCCGACTCGAGGATCGCGGTCTTGCCGATCGGAAGACGCTCGGCGTAGCGCGAACCCTGCAACATGACCGGGAACTGCTCGTCCTGCATGCGGGCCCCGGCGCCCCGGCGCCCCCGCCACTCCTCGATCACCACGCCGCGCTCCTTGTCGACCTCCTCGGGGTCGAAGACAACGCCGTGGGCCCAGTCCTCGAGGATCTGGAACGCGGTGGACACGACTTCGGGGTCGTCCATCGGCACCTGCAGCATGTACACCGTCTCGTCGAAGCTCGTGTACGCGTTGACATCCGGCCCGAACTGCATCCCGATCGATTCCAGGTAGTCGACCAGCTCCTGCTTCTCGAAGTTGCGCGTCCCGTTGAACGCCATGTGCTCGACGAAGTGCGCGAGCCCCTGCTGGTCGTCGTCCTCCAGGATCGACCCTGCGTTCACCACCAGACGCAGCTCGGCGCGGTTTTCGGGCTGGTCGTTCTCCCGGATGAAATAGGTGAAGCCGTTGGCCAGCGTGCCGGTCATCACCGCGGGATCGGGCGGGATGGGATCGTCCGGATCCGGCAGCTGGGCGGACGCGGCCGGGGGCCGGGCACCCGCCGCAATCGCAACCGCGAGGGCGAGAAGGCCCGGGAAGGGAAGTGGAACCTGCGAGCGACGCTGCTTCATAGTTGGTCCTCCCATGTGTGGTGTTGCACTGCTTCACCTTAGCTTGTACACCCGAGGGCCACCAGAAGAGCCGTCTAGCTAGACCTGCGGCGAGGGCGGCGCCAGGCATCCGCTGCCGGCCAGCGACGAGAACGTCTCTCCGGCCACGATGACATGGTCGAGCACCGGGATTCCGAGCTGGTCCCCCGCCGCGCCCAGCTGCCGGGTAACCTGCAGGTCCTCGGCGGACGGGTCGGGGTTGCCGGAGGGGTGGTTGTGCACAAGAATCAGCGCCGCGGCCCTCAGGACGATGGCCTCGCGGAATACCTCGCGGGGATGGATGAGCGAGGCGTCCAGGATGCCCCGGGTGATCTGGCGCTGGCAGATGGGCGCGTTCTGGGAATTGAGGAGGAGGACGTGGAACTCCTCGTGCGGCAGGTGGGCGAGCGCCGGGGCGAAGAGGGCGTGCACGTCGGCCGGTCCCGCGATGGGATCGTTCCGGGTTGGCCGCGCCGACCCGATGCGCCGACCCAGCTCGATCCCCGCCACGATCCTGGACGCCATGGCTGGGCCGATGCCGGGGATCTCCATCAGGCGTCCCAGGTCCATGCGCGCCAGCTCGTGCAGGCGCCCGCCGGAAAGGTCGAGCACCCGGCCCGCCAGGGCCCGAGCCGGCAGCGCTCTGCTCCCGGCGCCGATCAGCAGAGCCAGCAGCTCCTCTTCGGAAAGGGGGCTGGGGCCGTAGCGTTGCAGCCGCTCCCGGGGCCGCGCCTCCGGCGGCTGCGACGCCACTCCGGCCGGGGCCAGGGGCTCTCGCCCCCCGGCCGCGCCCGCCGGCGACAGTGCGGCTAGCTCCGGCTGCCGCAGCATTTCTTGTACTTTCGTCCGCTGCCGCAGGGACACGGATCGTTGCGCCCGGGCGCCTTGGCCACGCTGACCGGCGCCCTGGCGCGGGCCCCTTCGCCCCGGTTGGTCGCCAGCCGCCGAACATCGGGACCCGCAGCGCCCGTCGCCGCCGCCGCCGCGCGCGTCTCGGTCCGGGACTGGGACGCCATCCCCATCGAGTCCGTGGCCGCCGGCCTCTGCATCCGGCCCGCGCCGGCGGGCTGCATCCCCTCGCGTCCTGCGGCGGCGCGCCCCCGGGCCGGCGACCCCAGGCGGTCCGCCGACGGTCCCGAGTAGGTCATGCGCCTCATCGCCGGCGGCGGCACGGCGGGGCGCTGCTCCAGGCGCACGCGGAAGAACTGCTGGGTCACCGTGCGGCGGATGTCGTCCATGAGGTTCACGAACATCTCGTAGGCGTCCTTCTTATACTCGACCAGCGGGTCCTTCTGTCCCCATCCGCGGAAGCCGATCGACGCCTTGAGGTGGTCGAGGTCGTACAGGTGGTCCTTCCACTTGCCGTCGATGGTCGAGAGCATCACGAAGCTCAGGACGCGCTCGCCGTGCTCCCCGAAGGACTCGATCTTGCGGTCGAAGGCTTCGCGGACGGCCGATTCGGCCGCCGTGAGCACCTCTTCGCGATCCACCTCGGCCGGATCCTCCTCGCTCTCCAGGGTTGGAAGCACGGTGTGCAGATCCAGCAGCATGCGCTGCCTCAGCCCGCCCACCTCGATGCCCTCCTCGAGCGCCGAGCCGGGCAGGTGCTCCTCGAAGACGGCGTCCATCGTGTGGCGCACCATCTCCCAGATCTCGCCCTTCAGGTCCTCGCCGCCCTCGAGCGCGAAGAGGCGAAGGTCGTAGATCACCTCGCGCTGCTGGTTCATCACGTCGTCGTAGTCCAGCAGCCGCTTGCGCGCCTCGAAGTTGTTGCCCTCGACCCGCTTCTGCGCCCTGCCGATGGAACGGGTCACCAGGGGGTGCGTGATCACTTCGCCCTCCTCCGCCCCCATCCGGTCCATGGCGTTGGCAATGCGCTCCATGCCGCCGAAGAGACGCATCAGGTCGTCTTCCAGCGACAGGAAGAACTGCGACGCGCCGGGATCGCCCTGGCGGCCCGCGCGGCCTCTGAGCTGCCGGTCGATGCGGCGGGCCTCGTGCCGCTCCGACCCCAGGATGTGCAGCCCGCCGGCTTCGATCACATGGTCGTCGGGCTTGTCGTCGAGGTCCTCGTAGCGGTTGGGGTCGGTCGGCGCCACCGCATCAAGGTCGAGCCCGCGCTCGCCGGCCCACGCGATGGTTCGCTTGTCCGTCACGCCGGGCCCCAGCTTGATGTCGGTGCCGCGCCCCGCCATGTTCGTGGCGATGGTCACGGCGCCGGGCCGGCCGGCCTCGGCCACGATCTCCGATTCGCGCTTGTGTTGCTTGGCGTTGAGGACGTTGTGGGCCACGCCGCGCCGCTTGAGCATGCGCGACAGCGTTTCGGAAACCTCCACGTTGGTTGTGCCGACCAGGACCGGCAGCTCGAGCCGGTTGAGCCGTTCGATCTCGTCCATCAGGGCCAGGTACTTCTCGCGCCGCGTGCGGAAGATCAGGTCGTCCCGGTCGTCGCGGGCGATGGGCCGGTTGGTGGGAATCACCGAGACGTCGAGGTTGTAGATCTGATGGAACTCGGTCTCCTCCGTCTCGGCGGTCCCGGTCATCCCCGCAAGCTTGTCGTACATGCGGAAGTAGTTCTGGATGGTGATGGTGGCGAGCGTCTGGGTCTCCCCCCTGATCTCGACCCCCTCCTTGGCCTCGACCGCCTGGTGCAGCCCGTCGCTCCAGCGGCGCCCCGGCATCTGCCTGCCCGTGAACTCGTCGACGATCACGATGGCGCCGTTCTCGCCGATGATGTAGCGCTCGTCCTTGTGGAAGAGCGTGTACGCCTTGAGCAGCTGATGAATGACGTGAATGCGCTGGGACTTCTCGGCGTACTCGCCCTCGAGCTCCTCCATGCGCGCCCGCTTCTCCTCGACCGACAGCTCCTCGTCCTCCTCGATGTCGCCCATGACCTCGGACAGGTCCGGCACCACGAACGCCGCGGGATCGCCCGGCGAGAGCTCGTCCAGGCCGGCGTCGGAGAGATGGACGTTGCTGCCCTTCTCGTCCATCGCGAAGAAGAGCATCTCGTCGACTTCGTGCAGGCGCTTCTCGCGCATGTAGTCGCCCTCGACCTTCTGGACGAGCTTGACCACGCCCGGCTGGTCGGCGAAGAGCTTCATCAGGCGCTTGTTCTTGGGTCCGCCCCGCTTTGCGGCCAGGAGCTTCTCGCCCGCCGCGTATTCGTCGGCTTCGGCTTCGGCTTCGGACTCGAGCACCCGCTCCGCCTCGGCGACCAGGCGGTTCACCATGCGGGACTGCTTCCGGTGCAGGCCCCCGACCACCGGCGCCATCCGCTTGAAGGGCGTGGACGTGTCTCGGGTGACAGGCCCCGAGATGATGAGCGGCGTCCTGGCCTCGTCGATCAGGATCGAGTCGACCTCGTCGATGATCGCGTAGTGGTGCGCCCGCTGGACCCTCTGGTCCAGGGTGTGGACCATGTTGTCGCGCAGGTAGTCGAAGCCGAACTCGTTGTTGGTGCCGTAGGTGATGTCGGCGTTGTAGGCGCCGCGGCGCTCGGGCGTGCCCGGCTCGTGCAGGTCGATGCAGTCCACCGTGAGGTCGAGCAGGTTGTAGATCGCCCCCATCCACTCGGCGTCCCGCTGGGCCAGGTACGAGTTCACCGTCACCAGGTGGGCCCCGCGTCCGGCGAGCGCGTTCAGGTAGAGCGGCATCGTGGCGACGAGCGTCTTCCCCTCGCCCGTGGCCATTTCGGCGACGCGTCCCCGGTGCAGCTGCACCGCGCCGATGAGCTGCACGTCGTAGGGAATCATGTCCCACTCGAGCATTTGCCCGGTGACCTTGACCTTGCGGCCCATCAGGTGGCGGCACGCCGCCTTCACCACCGCAAAGGCCTCGGGCAGGATGGCCTCGAGCGCATCTGCGAGCTCGGCGCGGAAGCGCTCCTCGAGCCGGCCGATCTCGACGCTCAGCTCCTCCCTTTCGTCCGAGTCGGCGGCCGTGCGCTTGCGCGCGCGGAGCCCCTCGATCTCGCCCAGGAGCTCGTCGGTTCCTGCCGCGATCCTGTCCTTGAACTCGGCGGTCTTGGCCCGGAGCTCGTCCTCGGACAGCCCGTCCAGAGCGGCGTAGTGCCCGTTGATCTCGTCGACCAGGGGGGCCAGGCGCCGCACCTCGCGCGCGTACCGGGATCCCACGATCCGCTTCATGATGCCCTTGATCATTGCTTCTTCCTCTTTTCCTTCCGTAGTCGGCTCATTTCGGGGGAATCCCGGCCGCCGTCCCGCTCCCCGGGTCGGCGGCGAACGCTCCCGTAGAGCCCTTCGCCTTCTATTATGGTCAGAACGGCGGGCGCTACCATGTCTCGAACGGCCAGATTTCTCCCAACCCGCTCCCGGACGCGCGAAGACGAGATTTCGAGCGCCGCAATCGGCACGATTCGAACCCCAGCTCCTCCATCGCGCTCCTCCGCGGAGAAGTCGCTGCCCGGCCTCGTGACCACGATGACCTCCGCCAGCTCCGCGATCTCGCCCGGACTCCTCCAGCGCTCGAACCCGCGGTAGAGGTCGGCGCCCACGATCAGCGACAGCGACCAGTCGGGGTGCTGCCGCTTCAGCGCCCTCAGGGTGTCCACCGTGTACGACACGCCCCCGCGCTCCAGCTCCAGGTCGCAGAGCTCGAACCGCGGCTCGCCCTGGATCGCGGCCTCGACCATGCGGCGCCGCACGTGCCCCGGGGTGATCCTTCGCCCCCCCTTGTGCGGGGGAATCGAGGCCGGGACCCAGAGAACGCGGCCCAGCCGCGCGGCCGCCAGGACCTCGCTGGCCACGATCGCGTGACCGATGTGAGGCGGGTCGAACGTGCCGCCAAACACCCCGACGCGCATGCGGTCAGCCCTTCGGCGGGGCTCTGCTCCTGACGGTCGGGACCGTGTCGCTCGCCGGCGGCGCCAGCAGCTCCTGCGCCTCGAGCGAGTCGGGATATGTGTTCAGCAGGCGCTCGCGGTACTCCTCGACCTGGTCGTCCCACTCCCACTCCTGGTAGATCTCGATCAGGCGGGCCATGGCCTGGGGCGCGGCGCCGGCGTCGGGGTAGGACTCCAGCACGTCGAGGAAGACGTGCTCGGCCGACTCGAGGACTCCGCGCTGGAGGTAGAAGTAGCCCTCCTCGTAGGCCCTCTGGCCGAGCTTGCTGTGCATCTCCAGCGCGACGACCGCCGCCGAGTCGCCCTCGGGCGTGCCGGGGAAGTCGAAGGCCACGTTCCGGCAGGTCGTGCGCGCCTGAATCGTGTACTGGGGGTCGCGCTGGGGATGGGGCGACATGCCCGCATAGGACCTGCACAGCCCCATGTAGGCCTCGGCGGTGCGTTCGTGGTCCGGATACACCTGCACGATGCGCGTGAACTCGGAGACGGCGCTCAGGTACTCGTCGGCGTTGAAGAAGGACCGCGCCAGGTAGTGACGCGCCTCGACAGCCTGATCGAAGCCCGGGAACGTCAGCACCAAGCGCTCGAAGGCGCGCCTCGCCTCGCCCCAGTCCCCCTCGTCGAAGGCGCGCTGCGCGTGCTCGTAGAGCTGTTCGGCGGTCCAGCCGGAGTAGGGCGGGGCCGACGCGCACGCCGCGCCCAGCAGCCCCACGAGGGCGCCCGCCGCAACCGACCGGGTCAACACGGGCCGTCTCCGTCCCGGAAGCGAATCTGGTCGATGCGCTGGCGGGCCTGCCGTGCCAGCGCCCCGGCCCCCGACACGTCGACCACCGGAACCATGCGGTACGCGGCGACCGCCCCGTCGCAGTCGCCCGTCCGGGCCAGGATCTCGGCCTTCTCGAAGTATGCCTGCGGCAGCGTGGTCCGGGGCTCTTCGAGCTCCAGCACCAGATCGAGGTAGCCGAGCACCTGCCCCACAAGGTCCTCCGGAGCGGCGGCGGCGCCGTCCTGGGCTGTGTCGGCGCCTTCCTGCGCGGCAGCGGCGCCTTCCTGGGCTGCGGCGGCGCCTTCCTGGGCGGTAGCGGCGCCTTCCTGAGCTGCGGCGCGCGCCGGTTCCGGGGCGGCGGGCGCCGGGGGCTCGTCGGGGAGCTCCGGCGCAGTCGTGTCGGCGCGCTCGGCCGCCGCGCGCGCCACCGCCTGCTGAAAGGCCTGCTGCGCGATGAGCTCCTGGGCCAGCTGGAACGCGCACGAACCCACATGCCAGCGGGCCTCCCGCTCCCGGCGCCGCGCCAGCTCGGTGAATTCCTGGAACAGGTCCAGCGCGCGCCCGCAGTCGCCGATCTCGTGATGGGCCAGCGCGGCTTCGAACACGATGTCGGGATCGCTGCGCTCGCTGCCCAGCACCCTCAGGTAGAGCGGCTGGGCCCGGGTGTGCTGCCCGCTGTTGCTGTAGTGCCTGGCCATCGGAAGCACGAGGTCCTCCACCACGATCCCGGGCCGGAAATGGGCCGCCGTCTCCATGGCGGACGCGCCGCCGTACTGGTCGCCCGCGCCGAACGCCTCCCTGGCGCGCGCAACGAAGTCCGACACCGCCTGGTCCGCGTGCGCGCTGTCTTCCCCCACCGCTTCGTCGTAGAGGCCGCGCGCCTCGTCCACCCTTCCGAGCATGGCGTACGCGTGCGCGGTTCGGAGCGTGGCGTCGATCCCTGGATCCTCTCTCATGTAGAGCCGGTACTCGGCAAGCGCGTCGTCGTAGTCGCCGCGGGCGAAGGCCCGGTCGCCGCGAAGGCGGGGCGTTTCCAGACCGTCGTCGGCGCCGCAGCCGACGGAGAGAAAGGCGGCGCCCGCGATCATGGCCGCGCGCCACGCGGTGCGGCTTCGCCGACGCGTCCTCTTCCCCACCGGCAATTCCGAGATTTGTCGTTCGTCCACCTGTCCACTTGGCTCGACGCCGCGACGCGGGGAGCGACTGCCGCCCCCGGCCGCTGACAACGTCTCGCATGCCTTCCGAAATGTCCTCTCCAATACCTTCCGAAATATAGAGCGTTCCATTCCCCGCGCGGGTTCCCGTCAGCCCGCGGCGAGCGTGCGCGGCCCCGCATCCGACCGCGCCAGGACTTTGCGGAACCACGCCACGGTGCTCCTCAGTCCGCCCGGCAGGTCCACCGCCGGCGCCCACCCGAGTTCCCGCCGCGCCACCGAAATGTCGGGCCGGCGCACCGCCGGATCGTCCTCGGGCAGGGGGAGGAACGTGGGCGGAACCGAACTGCCCGTGGCTTCCATGACCAGATCGGCCAGCTCGCGCACGGTGCACTCGTCGGGGTTTCCGATGTTCGTGGGATCCACGCGCGACGACCGGTAGAGCCGGAAGATGCCCTCGACCTGGTCGTCGACGTGGCAGAACGACCGGGTCTGGGAGCCGTCGCCGTACACGGTCATCGGCTCGCCGCGCAGCCCCTGCACGACGAAGTTGGACACGACCCTGCCGTCGCCGGGGCGCATGCGCTGCCCGTACGTGTTGAAGATCCTCACGATCCGCGTGTCGAGTGCGTGGGTCCGGTGATAGGCCATGGTCATGGCTTCGGCATACCGCTTCGCCTCGTCGTAGACGCCCCGGGGCCCGACGGGGTTGACGTGGCCCCAGTAGCCCTCGGGCTGGGGGTGGACCTGGGGGTCCCCGTACACCTCCGAGGTCGAGGCGAGGAGGTATCTGGCCTTGTGCCGCAGGGCCAGCCCCAGCGTGTTGTGGGTCCCGAGCCCGCCCGCCTTCAGCGTCTGGATCGGAAGCTCGAAGTAGTCGACCGGACTGGCGGGCGAGGCGAAGTGCAGCACCCCCTCCAGTTCGGCTTCGACGTGCAGCGGCCTGCTGATGTCGTGTTCGACGAGCCGAAACCGGGGATCCCGGTCGAGGTGCGCCAGGTTCTCGGCAGATCCCGTGACGAAGTTGTCCACTCCGACGACCTCGTATCCGTCGGCCAGAAAGCGGTCGGCCAGATGCGACCCCAGAAAGCCGGCCGCGCCGGTGATCAGCACGCGCACGAGCCGCTACCCGTTCGGCCCCGGACGCACGGGAGGCCTTCCCACCGAGTGGTATTCGAAGCCCATTCTGCGCATGGTCGCGGCGGAATAGAGGCTTCGCCCGTCGAAGATGATCGGCCGCCTGAGCAGCGCCCGGATCCGCGCGAAGTCCGGCCTGCGGTACGGTGGCCACTCGGTGTGGATGAACAGGGCGTCGGCGCCCTCGAGGACATCGTAGTTGCGGCTGCGGAGCTCGATTGCATCGCCCAGCCTCCGACGCGCTTCGGACATCGCCGCCGGATCGTGCGCGACGACCCTTGCGCCCCGCTCCAGCAACCCGCCGATCGTCGCCAGGCTGGGCGCTTCCCGCATGTCGTCGGTGTTCGGCTTGAAGGCCAGTCCCCACACTGCGAACGTCCGCCCGCTCAAGTCGTCTCCGAAGCGCTCCACGCACCGTTCCGCCAGGTAGCGCTTCTGGCGCTGGTTCACGGCTTCGACGGCGTCGAGCATCGAGGCGTCGACGTCCAGCTCCTTCATGGTTCGAGCCAGCGCCTTCACGTCCTTCGGAAAGCACGAACCCCCGTACCCCACGCCGGGAAACAGGAAGGTGGGGCCGATCCGCCGATCCGAACCCACGCCCAGCCGCACCATGTCCACGTCTGCGCCGGTCCGCTCGCAAAGAAGGGCGATCGAGTTCATGAAGCTGATGCGCGACGCGAGCATGGAGTTGGCGGCATACTTGGTGATTTCCGCCGAGGCGAGGTCCATGACCAGGATTTCGTTGCCCGTTCGCACGAACGGCGCGTAGAGGTCGCGCAGCACTGCCGCGGCCTTGTCGTCGTCGACCCCCAGGACCACCCGGTCCGGCTTGCGAAAGTCGTTCAGCGCCGCCCCTTCCTTCAGGAACTCGGGGTTGGAGCAGACGCGCACCGGGTGGTCCGTCTCGGCCTCGATCGCCTCGCGCACGCGCCGGGCGGTCCCGACCGGGACGGTGCTCTTGGTAATGACGATCCTCTCGCCGTCCATGGCGCGACCAACCTCCCTGGCTGCCTCGATCACATGACGCAGATCCGCCGAGCCGTCCTCGTCCGCAGGGGTTCCAACCGCAATGAAGACGATGTAGGACTCGCGCACCGCCCAGGCCACGTCGGTGGTGAACTTGAGACGCCCTTCGCTGACGTTCTGCACCACCAGCGACTTGAGACCCGGCTCGAAGAACGGAATCTCGCCCCTGCTTAGAGCGTCGACCCTCTCTGGAAGGATGTCCACGCAGATCACGTCGTTTCCGGTCTCGGCAAGACACGCGCCCGTGGTGAGCCCGACGTAGCCGCTGCCCAGCACTGCAATCTTCATTGAATCCCCGGTTGAGATCCGCGCGGCGGCGTCGCCGGCGGGGGTGGGAGGTGCGACGGGTGGTTGGATCCGGGCTCAGCCCTTCCTGATGCGCCTCAGCCTTTCACGATGCGCCTCAGCCCTTCAAGATCCACCTCAGCCCTTCACGATCCACCGCTGGGGCCGGGCGGTGTCGGCGGCTTCGGGGACCGGGGCGGTCAAGTTGCGCGCGTCGACCAGCAGCTTCGACCGGCGGTAGATCGTGTGGGCGTCGAAGCTCGAGTGGTCGGTCACCACGACCACGATGTCGGTCTCGTCGAAGAGCCCGTCGTCCAGGGGCGCCGACTGCATCGACCGGCCGTCCGGCAGATCCCACGTGGGCACGTGCGGATCGTGGTAGCGCACGTCGGCCCCGTCGCGCTCGAGCAGCTCCAGGACCGCCATCGCCGGCGATTCCCGCACATCGTCCACATCCTTCTTGTAGGCGACCCCCAGCAGGAGGACCCGCGAGCCGTTCACGGCCCTGCCCGCCCCGTTCAGCGCCTCCCTCGCCTTCCCCGCGACGAATGCGGGCATCTCGGCGTTGATCTCCGACGCGGTGTCGATGAAGCGCGTCCGGTAGTCCAGCGTCCGCATCTTCCAGGACAGGTAGCGCGGGTCGACCGGCAGGCAGTGCCCGCCCAGCCCCGGCCCCGGCGTGAAGCGCATGAAGCCGAACGGCTTGGTGGCCGCGGCGTCGACGACCTCCCAGATGTCCAGCTCGAGCCGGTCGGCGATGACCGCCATTTCGTTGACGAGCCCGATGTTCACGGCCCGGAAGGCGTTCTCGAGGATCTTGGTCAGCTCGGCGGCTTCGGCCGACGACACCGCCACCATCTTGTCGACGAACCGCGAGTAGAACGCCCTCCCGACCTCGGTGCACCGCTCGGTGATGCCGCCGATGACCTTCGGCGTGTTGCCGGTCTTCCATACCGGGTTGCCCGGATCGACCCGCTCGGGCGAGAAGCAGAGGAAGAAGTCGTCGCCGACCTCGAGGCCGCCCTGGCGCAGGATGGGCAGCACCACTTCGCGCGTCGTGCCGGGGTACGTGGTGGACTCGAGGACGATCAGCTGGCCCGGCGCCAGCGCCTTGCCCACGGCCCGGGCCGCGGCGAGGATCGCGGTGATGTCGGGGTCGCGGGTGCTGGAAAGCGGCGTCGGAACGCAGATGGCGACCGCGGCGCACTCCGACAGGCGCGCAGTGTCCAGGGTGGCTTCCAGCAGGCCGGCCCGGCGCGCCGCGCCCACGCTGTCGTCGGTCAGGTCGGAGATGTGGCTGCGCCCGGCATTGACGCCGTCCACGACCCCGGCGTCCACATCGACCCCCACCACCCGCACGCCCCGTCCCGCGGCCTGAATGGCCAGGGGCAGCCCCACGTACCCCAGCCCGACCACCCCGAAGGCGTCGGCCCTGGCGACCTCGGGCGTCACGGCGGGCAGGACGCTGGCGGGAAGGGCCTCGCCCGCCGATCAGGAGGAGGGGTCGTCGGTTCCGCCCCGGACCTCTGAGACCGAAGTCACCTCGATGAAGTCGATGGCGAATTCGGCCTGCATGCGATCGCCCGACTGCGGGAAGTCTCCGGCGGCGTCCCACGCGTCCAGGATCGAGTCGGACATGGCAACGACCATGCCGGTCACGTCGATGGTGCCGCCGCTCACGACCTCGACCGAATCGGCGAGAGCGGAGTCCGTCAAGCGCAGCATGTAGGGAGTGCCGTTTGTCAGCAACGTCCACGCCCCACGGGTCCCCAGGAGGCTGCTGACTTCCACCGCCTCCAGGGTGATCTCCTGCCCCAGGTAGCCGCTCGTCCCGGCGGAAAAGTCCGCGAACGCGACGACGTTGACCGCCACGTCCTCGTCCGGCTCGTCCTCGACCACCACCTCGGTGGGCTCGGCCGTGATGGAAAGCCAGTACAGAAAGCCGCCGATCACCAAGAAGGAGAGCATCATGAGCGAAGTAGCCGCCTTCGCCGCTCCCGCGCGGGATTTCAGTACCGTTGCCATCTGCCTTCCTCGTCCGTGGTTGGGGTCTGTGCGTAGTTCGTGCATCGCGGGATTCTAATCTACCAGCTCGATCAGCGCCATGTCCGCGCCGTCGCCCTTGCGCGTCCCGAGCTTCAGAATGCGCGTGTACCCGCCCGGGCGCTCGGTGTAGCGCGGACCCAGATCGTCGAAGAGCTTGCCCAGCACCTCGCGGTCCGCGATCCGCCGGCCCGCGAGCCGGCGCGCGTGAAGATCGCCCCGCTTGGCCAGGGTGATCAGCCGTTCCGCGTACGGGCGCAGCTCCTTGGCCTTGGCCGTCGTCGTGCTGATCCGCTCGTGGCGAAAGAGCGACGTGGCCATGTTCCTGAGCAAGGCCTTTCTGTGGCTCGGCGACCTCGAGAGGCCCCTGCCCTTCTTTCTGTGACGCATGGTTTTCTCGGTTCCCTAGTCCGGAAGTCCTTCCGCTCGCCTGACTCTGCCCGCCCGTCTCCTGCTCGCCCGCCTCTGCCCGCCCGCGCCTATTCGCCAGCCCCGGCGGCGGTCTTCTCGTCGATGAAGAAGAGACGACCGTCGTCGCGGCGCTCCACCTTGATCCCCAGGCGAAGGCCGTGCTCGTCCAGGAGCTCGTCGATTTCCTCGAGCGACTTCCTGCCGAAGTTCTCGATCGACAGCATCTCGGCCTGGGTGCGGCTCACCAGCTCGCCCAGCGTCGTAATGGACTCCCGCTGGAGCGAATTGCGGGAGCGCGCGCTCAGCTCGGCAAGGTCGTCGACCGGGGTGTCGAAGAGTCTGGCCATCTGCGGCGGCACGGGTACCGCCTCGACCGTCTTGGCCGTCGGGGGGCCGCCCTCGCTGAAGTAGAGCATGTACTCGAGGTGCCTCCGCACGAGCTCGGCCGAATAGCGGATCGCGGTCTCGGGATCGACCGACCCGTCGGTCTCCACATGCACGGTGAGCCGGTCGAAGTCGGTGCGCTGCCCCACCCTGGTCTCTTCGACGGTGAAGTTGGCGCGGAGCACGGGACTGTAGATGGCGTCGATGCGCACGAGATCGACGGGCGCGCTGCTCCGCACCGGGTGCTGGTCCGCAAGCACGAAGCCCCGCCCCTTGTTGACATGCAGCTCGATGTTCACCTCGGCGTCCTCGGCCAGCGTGAGGATGTGATGGCCGGGATCGTGGATCGTCACCGACGCGGGTCCCCGAATGCCGGCGGCGGTGACCGGCCCGGCCTTGTCGGCGCGGATCTCCAGGACGGCTTCGTCCACGTCGTCGTCCATGCTCAGCACCAGATACTTGAGGTTCTGGATGACCTGGTGGACATCCTCGACCACGGACGGAATGGTCTGGTGCTCGTGGAGCACGTTGCCGATCCGAAACGCCCACACCGCCGTCCCCCGCAGCGAGGACAGCAGCACCCGGCGGACGGAGTTGCCCAGCGTGTGGCCGTATCCGCGCTCCAGCGGCTCCAGGACGAAGTCGGCCGACCGGCCGTCCTCGGACACTTTTGCGATTTCTACGCGCTCCGGCAGCACGAGGCCGGCAAGATCAATGTCCAGACTCAACTCGGTGTCCCCCTCGGTTGCATTTCACGTTCCGCAGATCGATGGGCTCGGTCGCGATCGGACCCGCCCATGCCTACTTCGAATAGAGTTCGACGATCAGCTGTTCCTGAGCCGCAAGCGGGACTTCGCCGCGCGTGGGCTCCCTGACCACCCGGCCGACCCGCTTCTTCTCGTCGAGCGCCAGCCAGTCGAGCAGCTGGGGACGCGAACGGGCCCCCAGACTGGCCTCGACCACGTCGAGCTCGCGCGATCGCTCTCGAATCGCGACCTCGTCGCCCGCGGCCAGCCGGTAGCTGGGGATGTTGACCATTGCGCCGTTGACCTGCACGTGGCGATGGCGCACCAGCTGCCGGGCCTGTCGCCGGTTGGCGGCCAGCCCCAGGCGGAAGACCACGTTGTCCAGCCGGCTCTCGAGCGCGACGATGAGGTTCTCGCCGGTGACGCCGGGCCTGCCGGCCGCGTACCGGAAAAGATTGCGGAACTGCTTCTCGTGAAGCCCGTACATCCGCTTGACCTTCTGCTTCTCGCGCAGCTGGACGGCGTAGTCGGACTGCTTGCGTCGACGCGCAGCGGCAGGACCAAGGTGTCCTGGCGGATACTGGCGGCGCTCGACCGGACACTTCTCGGTGTAGCACTTCGTGCCCTTCAGGAAGAGCTTCTGCCCCTCGCGGCGGCACTGCTTGCAAACCGGACCTGTGTATCGTGCCATGAAATGGAATCTTCCGTCAGACGCGGCGTTTCTTGGGTGGGCGGCACCCGTTGTGGGGCAGCGGCGTAACGTCGTGGATCGACTGGATGTTGAGACCTGCGGCTGCAAGGGCCTGGATCGCGGACTCGCGGCCCGACCCCGGACCCTGCACCCGCACGACGAGGTTGCGGACCCCCATGGCGACCGCGTCCCGCCCGACCTGCTCCGCCGCCATCGTGGCGGCAAACGGGGTCGACTTCTTCGATCCCTTGAACCCGGCGGTTCCGGCGGAACCCCAGACGAGCGCGTTGCCCGCCTTGTCGGCGATGGTGATCAGCGTGTTGTTGAAGGTCGCCTTGATGTGAGCGACCCCATCGGACTCCACGACCTTCTTGGTCTTCTTGCCTCTGGTCGATCTGGGCTTGGCCAAGCGACTACCTTCCTCCCTGGAACGGGGTCACGTTCAATCCGCTGCTTCCGGCCCGCTACTTCTTGGGCGCCTTCTTCTTGCCCGCGATGGCCCGCCTGGGGCCCTTCTTGGTTCGAGCGTTCGTGTGGGTCCGCTGGCCCCTGACCGGCAGCCCCCGACGGTGCCGCAGGCCGCGATAGCACCCGATGTCCATGAGCCGCTTGATGTTCATGGAGACCTCGGTGCGCAGCGCGCCCTCGACCTTGTAGTTGGACTCGATTTCCACCCGCAGGCGGCTGGCGTCCTCGTCGCTCAGTTCGTAGGTGCGGCGATTGGGGTCGATCCCCACCGCGTCGAGGACCTCTCGGGACCGGGTGCGACCCACCCCGAAGATGTACGTCAGAGCGACCTCGATGCGCTTGCCTCTGGGCAGGTCGACGCCTGCGATTCGTGCCATGGCCTTGCTAGCCCTGTCGCTGCTTGTGGCGTGGATTGCGGCTGCAGATCACCCGCACCACCCCGCGGCGGCGGAT
This sequence comes from Longimicrobiales bacterium, assembly GCA_965221535.1. Taxonomy (GTDB): domain Bacteria; phylum Gemmatimonadota; class Gemmatimonadetes; order Longimicrobiales; family Gaopeijiaceae; genus Bin94. The sequence continues at coordinate 2,418,307 of OZ244894.1, forward strand.
GACGCGGCAGTACTCGCACTTCGGCTTGACGCTCGTCCTGACTTTCACCTTGACTCCCACCCTTCGTGGCTCCGGACGGCCCCAATCGGGGGCCGACGCTCGTTCGGGGCATAGCTTACTAAGTTAACCATCACCGATTCCCGGCGGTAGTGGTCAGTTGGGCGTCGGTTGGGTTCGCGGGCTGCGGGCCCTCGCGTCGCTCGCCCGCGGGCCGATCCCAGATGCCGCCTCCGGTTAGGATGGCGGGGCCGTCGTCGGTGACCGCCACGGTGTGCTCGAAGTGCGCCGAAAGACGACCGTCGGCCGTCTGGACGGTCCACCGGTCGGCAAGCGTCACGATCTCTGCGGTCCCTGCGGACAGCATGGGCTCGATCGCCAGGACCATCCCGGGCTGGAGGCGCACGCCCCGTCCCCGGCGCCCGAGGTTGGGCACCTGGGGCTCTTCGTGAATCTGGCGACCGACCCCGTGGCCCACGAGGTCGCGAATGATCGCGAGCCCGGTTCCCCGCACCCGGTCCACGACCGCGGCGCCGATGTCGCCCACGTGCCGGTCGGGCCGGGCCGCCGCGACGGCGAGCCGCAGGCAGTCGCGAGTGGTCGCCAGGATGCGACGGGCGTCGTCCGCAACCTCCCCGACAGCGAAGGTATAGGCGGAATCGGCGCACCAGCCCCCCTGCCAGACCCCCACGTCGATCGACACGATGTCTCCGGCGCGCAGGCGGCGCGTGCCGGGAATGCCGTGCACCACCTCGGCGTTGACGCTGATGCAGGCGCTGCCGGGAAAGCCGTAGAGCCCCTTGAAGGCGGGGACAGCCCCGTCGTGCGAGCGGATGTAGGCCTCGACGAAGCGATCCAGCTCCCGGGTCCTGACCCCCGGACGGACTCGCGGCTCGAGTTCGGCGAAGAGCGCCGAGATGATCGCGCCGCTTGCGGCGATCGCGTCGATCTCGGCCCGCGACTTCAGGTGTATCGCGCCCGCGCGCTTTCTGGCCGTCATGCGCCGCCGCCCCGCGGGCCGCGCTCGCGTTCCACCGCCGCCCGCAGAGCCGCCTGCACGTCGTCGATGTCCCCCGCGCCGTCCACGCGGACCAGCAGTCCGTCGGCATCGTAGTACCCGATGAGCGGGGCGGTGGCCTCGCGGTACACCGCCAGGCGGGTGCGAACGGTTTCGGGCTGATCGTCGGCGCGATGGATCAGCCGCTCGCCGGTGTCGTCGCAGAAGCCGTCCCTGCGCGGCGGGTCGAAGTAGACGTTGTAGACGCGGCCCGTAGGGGACGACCGGCGTCCCGAGATCCGCTTGAAGAGAGTCGCGTCGTCAGCCTCCAGGAGCGCGACGCGATTCACCGCCCGCCCCGCCGAGGCCAGCGCCTTGTCCAGCGCTTCGGCCTGCGCGACGGTTCGCGGAAAGCCGTCGAAGACAATGCCCCGGCCCGGATCCAGACCGGCCAGGTGCTCCTTCACCAGATCGACCATGACGCCGTCGGGGACCAGTTCTCCGGCGTCCATGTACTTGCGCGCCTCCAGGCCCAGCGGCGTCCCCTGCCTGAGCGCCGCCCGCAGCAGGTCGCCCGTGGAAATGTGGGCCCAGCCCAGAGCCCGGCCCAGGCGCACGCCCTGCGTGCCCTTGCCCACCCCCGGAGACCCCAGAAGGACGACGACCATGCCGGCGGCTTCCACCCTGGGAGCTCCCTACATGTACCGCTGGCGGCCGCGCATCTTGACCCGGCCCTTCTTCATGAAGCCGTCGTAGTGGCGCAGGAGCAGGTGCTGCTGCGCCTGCTGAACCGTGTCGAGGCCCACGCCGACCACGATCAGGAGGCTCGTGCCGCCGAACGCGAAGTTCTGAATGCCGAAGATGTCGAAGATGAAGAACGGCACGAGGGCGATGAACGCCAGGTACATCGAGCCGGGCAGCGTGACGCGCGTGAGGATGCGGTCGATGTACTCGGCCGTGCGGGCCCCGGGCTTCACGCCGGGGATGAACGCGCCCTGCTTCTTCAGGTTCTCCGCCAGGTCCACGGGATTGAAGATGATCGCCGTGTAGAAGTACGTGAAGAAGATGATGAGCACCGCATAGGTGATGTAGTACGCCCAGTTCCCCGGCTGGAAGATGGCCGCGAGGTCGGATACGAAGCCGATCGAGCTGAAGGCCGCGAGCGTCCCCGGCACGACGATGAACGACTGGGCGAAGATGATCGGCATGACGCCCGCCGAATTGATGCGGAGCGGGATGTGGCTCTTCTGGCCCTCGCGGATGCGGCCTCTTCCAACCACCTTGCGCGGGATCTGCACCGGTATCTTGCGGGCGGCCATCGTCATGCCCACGACGCCGGCCGTGATGCCCACGAGGATCCCCAGCAGCACGACCACCGCGAAGAGGCCGATCTCGCCCACCATGAGCGATTCCCACGTCCGCGCGATGGCCCCAGGGAAGCCCTGGATGATCGAGAAGAAGATCATCAGCGACATGCCGTTGCCCACGCCGTGCTCGGTGATCTGCTCGCCCAGCCACATGACGAAGACGCCGCCCACGGTCAGCGTTACGACCGTGGTGAACACGAAGGACCCGCCGGGCGCGGGCACCGCACTGCCAAGCCCCTGCAGGAAGTTCGCGTAGGCGAAGGCCTGGATCACGCACAGCAGCACGGCCGTGTAGCGGGTCCACTGGGTCAGCTTCTTGCGACCCTGCTCGCCCTCCTTCTGGAGCTTCTCGACCGTGGGAAAGACCGCCGCCAGCAGCTGGAACATGATGCTCGCGGAGATGTAGGGCATGATCCCGAGCGCCAGGATCGTCGCCCTGCTGAGCCCGCCGCCGACGAACATGTCGTAGACGCCGAGAAACGTCTGCGAGAACTGGCCGGCCAGGAGCTGCAGCGCGCCCACGTCGACGCCGGGCACCGTGATGTGGGATCCGATCCGGTACACCAGCATGATGAAGAGCGTGAAGAGGATCTTGCTCTTCAGCTCGGGAGCCCGAAACAGATTCGGGATCGGATTCGCCATCGCCGCCGCCTACCCCTCCTCCCCGCCGTGCGGGGACAGTATCGTCACAGAGCCGCCGGCGCCTTCGATCTTCTCGCGGGCGGCGCCACTCGCGGCGTGCACGGAACAGCGGATCGGCTCGGCGACCTCGCCCGTCCCGAGAATCTTGACCGGCACGCGCAGGGTGCGGATCAAGCCCGCCGCCCTGAGCGTCTCCGGGGTGGCCTCGCCGCCCACAATGGCAAGGTCGCCGACGTTCACCACCTGGTACTCGACCCGGTTCCGGTTCTTGAAGCCACGCTTGGGGAGGCGCCGCTGCAGGGGCATCTGACCGCCTTCGAACCAGGCGGGAACGCCCCCGCCCGAGCGGGAGTTCTGTCCATCCTGGCCCCGGCCGGCCGTCTTGCCCTTGCCGGACCCCGGACCGCGGCCCACGCGCTTGCGGGCGCGGCGCGACGGGTTTGCGGGCTTGAGATTGTGCAATTCCATGATCGCTCAGTCGACCTCCGTCACTTCGAGCAGATGGTCCAGCTTCGCCACCATCCCGCGGATCGCGGGGGTGTCCTCGTGGATCACCGACTGCTGGTGCCGCTTGATGCCCAGGGCGTCCAGCATCCGCTGCTGCCTCTTCTGGCGCCCCAAGGCGCTCCGCACCTGCCTGATCCTGATCTTCCTAGCCACCGTGTCTCACCCCCAGCTGCTCCACCGTCACGCCCCTGGCCGCGGCCACGTCGTAGGCCGTAACCAGCGACTCCAGGCCGCTCATCGTGGCGCGCACCACGTTGATGGGGTTGTTGGTCCCCAGGCACTTGGTCAGCACGTCGGTGATCCCGGCGGCCTCGAGCACCGCGCGCACCGGCCCTCCGGCGATCACGCCCGTACCCGGCGCCGCGGGCCGCAGCAGCACGCGCCCCGCCCCCCAGCGCCCCACAATCTCGTGCGGGATGGTTCCGTTGACCACCGGCACCTCGACCATGTTGCGGCGCGCCTGCTCGAACGACTTCCGGATCGCTTCGGCCACCTCACTCGCTTTTGCGTGCGCCGTTCCCACGCGTCCGGCCTGGTCGCCGACGGCCACGAGCGCCGTGAAGGAGAACCGGCGGCCACCCTTGACCACCTTGGCCACCCGATTGATGTGAATCAGGTTCTCGACCTGCTCCCCGGAATCGCGGGGCCCCCTCTTGTCCCTGGCCATCAGAACACCAAGCCTCCCTCTCGCGCGCCCTCGGCGAACGCCTTGACGCGGCCGTGATAGCGATACCCGCCGCGATCGAACACGACCTTCGTGATGCCGTGCTCCCTTGCCCGCTCCGCCAGCAGCTTGCCGGCGGCCTTCGCAATTCCGATCTTGCCCGTCTCCTCAGGGTCCTGGGGCCCGTCGCGCAGCTCGGGGGCCAGCGTCGAAAGGCCCACCAGCGTGTGGCGGGCGTCGTCGTCGATCACCTGGCCCTCGATGTTGCGCAGCGAGCGGAACACCGCGAGGCGGGGCCTTTCGGGCGTGCCGTGCACGCGCTTGCGGATCCGGCTGTGGCGCCGATGCCGCTGCAGCCGCCGACTGCCTCTGAGCTTGCTTGCCTTGATCATGGTCGCTAGGCCCGTCACTTTCCGGCCGTCTTGCCGGCCTTGCGCCGGACGTATTCACCCTGGTATCGGATTCCTTTGCCCTTGTACGGCTCCGGTGGCCTGAACGACCGAATGACCGCCGCGGTGTGTCCCACCTGCTGCTTGTCCGCGCCGCTCACCACGATCGTCGTCGGGTTCGGCGTCTCGAGCCGGATTCCGTCGGGCGCGGGAAACTCGATGTTGTGCGAAAAGCCCAGCCGCAGCTCGATCCCCTTCCCCTTTGCCTGGGCCCGGTATCCGACGCCCACGATCTCGAGCGTCTTGCTGAACCCCTGGCTGACCCCCTCGACGATGTTCGCGATCAGCGCACGGCTGAGTCCGTGCAGCGCGCGGTGCTCCTTTTCGTCGGTCGGGCGCGTGACCACGATTGTGCTCCCGGGCTCGCCCTGCCACCCCACCTCGATGGGCGTGCGGACGTGCAGCTCCAGCTCCCCCTTGGGCCCCTTGGCCGCGACGCGCTGTCCGTCGACGGTCACGGTCACCCCGGCGGGAACCTCCACGGGCATTCTGCCGATGCGTGACATGAGAGCCTCCTACCAGACCTCGGCCAGAACTTCGCCGCCCACCTGGGCCGCGCGCGCCTGCCGGTCGGAGAGGAGCCCCTTCGAGGTGGACAGCACCGCCACGCCCAGGCCGCCCCGCACCCTGGGGATGTCGCCGACGCCCACGTACCGGCGCCGACCCGGGCGGGAAACGCGCACAAGGTGCCGAATCACGGGCTCGCCCTCGTGGTACTTCAGGTACACCCGCACGAGCCCGTGTCGTCCGTCGTTCAAGACCTTGTAGTCGTAGACGAAGGCGTTCTCCTTCAGAAGCCGCGCGATCTCGACCTTCAGCTTGGACAGGGGTATGTCGGCCCACCGGTGTCCGGCCTGGCCGGCGTTGCGGATCCGCGTGAGCATGTCCGCGATGGGATCGGTCATCATGGTTGTCTGCTGTCTCCCTAGGTCAGTTCTGCGCCAGATCAGTGCTGCGCCCCGATGATCACCGGAATCTCGCCGCGGAACGGGAACCCCAGCTGCCGCAGCAGGGCGTACGCCTGGTCGTCCTTGTTGGTCGAGGTCACCACCGTGACGTCCATGCCATGGATGCGGTTGACCTTGTCGTAGTCGACTTCAGGGAAGATGATCTGTTCCCTGATCCCCACCGTGTAGTTGCCGCGGCCGTCGAACGACCGCGTGTTGAGGCCCCGGAAGTCCCGGATTCGCGGCACGGCGACCGAGACGAACCGGTCGAGGAACTCCCACATGTTGCGGCGGCGCAGGGTGACCGACGCGCCGACCGGCATGCCCTCGCGCAGCTTGAAGTTCGAGATCGACTTCCGCGCCCGCGTGATCACGGGCTTCTGCCCGGCGATCACCGCCAGCTCGTCGGCCACCGAATCGATCAGCTTCCGGTCGCGGCTCGCCTCTCCGACGCCCACGTTCAGGGTCACCTTCACGACCCGCGGGATCTGATGCGGGTTCGCGAAGCCGAACTGTTCCTGCAGGGCCGGCTGCGCCACGCCCCGGTAGTGCGCCAGCAGTCTGGGTTCTTTCATGCTCTCGTGGTCTCCGTCACGATCAACCCGGCTTGGGGACCGGGTTGCCGCTCCTTACCGCAATTCGTTCCTTGAATCCATCCGGCTCGACCCGCATGCGCACGCGGCTGGCGTCTCCGCTCGCGGGGTCCACCAGCATCACGTTCGACAGGTGGATGGGCCCTTCGAAGCTGATGATTCCGCCCTCGGGGTTGGCCTGGGACGGCTTGGTGTGCCGCTTCCTCATGTTCACGCCCTGCACGACCACCCGGTTGCTGTCGTGCAGCACCCGGAGCACGGTGCCTTCGGCGTCGCGGTCGTTGCCGCGAATCACCTTGACACGGTCGCCCTTCACGATCCTGGTTCTGCCGCTGGCCATGATCTAGAGCACCTCCGGCGCCAGGGACACGATTCTCATGTACCGCCGTTCGCGGAGCTCCCGGCCCACGGGCCCGAAGATGCGCGTGCCCCGAGGCTCCTTCTGCGCGTTGATCAGGACGGCGGCGTTGTCGTCGAAGCGGATGTAGGTGCCGTCGCGCCGGCGCATCTCCTTGGCGGTGCGGACCACCACCGCCTCCATGACTTCGCCCTTCTTGACCGCGGCGTTCGGGACGGCGTCCTTGATCGTCACGATCACCCGATCGCCGATGCGCGCGTAGCGCCTCCCGGATCCTCCGAGCACCCGGATGCACAGCGCGCGTCTGGCGCCCGAGTTGTCGGCGATCTTGAGCATTGATTCCTGTTGGATCATCGGACTCTAACCGGCTCCTGGCTCCGTCCGGGCCCTCAGTCGGGCCTCTCTATGAGTTCAACCACACGCCACCTCTTGGTCTTCGAGAGCGGGCGCGTCTCCATGATCGAAACCTTGTCCCCCACGGCGAATTCGTTGGCCTCGTCGTGGGCGTGGTACTTCTTGGTGCGGGTGACCTGCTTCCCGTAGAGGGGATGGGCGAAGCGACGCTCGACCAGAACGGTCACCGTCTTTTCCGCCTTGTCGCCCACCACGACGCCGATACGCACCTTGCGGGACTTGCGAAGGCTGCCGTCACTCATCGCTCACGCTCCGGCGCTCGTGCAGAATGGTCTTGATGCGTGCGATGTCCCGTCGGATCTCGCGCCGCAGCTTCGGGTTCTCGAGCTGCATCGTCGCGCCCCGAAAGCGCAGACGGAACTGCTCCATCTTCAACTCTCCGAGCCGATGCTCAAGCTCCGCGTTCTCCAGCTCTCTGACTTCCTCGGCCTTCACGGCGTCACTCCGAATTCCGTCGATCGACTTGCAGTTGCGAATCCCGCGAGACGAAGCGCGTCTTGACGGGAAGCTTGAACGAGGCCAGCTCCATGGCCCTCCGGGCCGTCTCCTCGGGCACGCCCTCGAGCTCGAACATGATCCGTCCGGGCTTGACCACGGCCACCCACTCCTCGGGGTTGCCCTTGCCCTTGCCCATCCGCGTTTCGGCGGGCTTCTTGGTGATCGGCTTGTCGGGGAAGATGCGGATCCAGACCTTCCCGCCCCTTCTCACGTGCCGGGTGATCGCGACACGGGCCGATTCGATCTGCCGGTTGGTGATCCAGCTCGCCTGGGTCGCCTGCAGCCCGTACTGCCCGAAGGACACCTTGCTGCCACGGTATGCCTTGCCGCGCATCTTCCCCTTGTGGGTCTTGCGGCGCTTGACGCGTTTCGGTGCCAGCATGTTCGCCCCCTACCCTCTGCTGCCCGGCCCGGCCGAATAGGTCCGGCCAAAGCGGTCCTCGATCACTTCGCCCTTGAAGATCCAGCACTTGACCCCCACCACGCCGTAGGTGGTCGCGGCCCGGACGTGGGAATAGTCGATGTCGGCGCGCAGGGTGTGGAGGGGAACCCGCCCCTCGTTGTACCCCTCGGTGCGCGCGATCTCGGCGCCTCCGAGCCGTCCCGCACACTGGATCCGGATGCCCTCGGCTCCGGCGCGCATCGCCGCCTGCACGGCCCGCTTCATGGCCCGCCTGAACGAGATCCGCTGCCGGATCTGGTGCGCCACGTTGTCGGCGACCAGTCGCGCGTTGATCTCGGGACGCTTGATCTCTTCGACGTTCACCGAGACTTCGCTGTTGGTCAGCACCGCGAGCTCGTCGCGCAGCTTGTCGACCTCGGCGCCGCGCTTCCCGATCACCACGCCGGGCCGGGCCGTGTGCAGCGTCACCACAAGCTTCGAGGGCTTCCGCGCGATTTCGACCTTGGCGAGCGCCGCGTGGCTCAGGCGCCGGTGCAGGTAGGTGCGAATCGTGTGGTCTTCCTTGAGCAGCTTGGGGAAGTCCCGTTCGGCGTACCATCGGGAGCGCCAATCGGCCACGATCCCGAGCCGGAACCCGCGTGGGTGGGTTTTCTGACCCATCCGCTAACTCTCCTTCGCTTTCACTTTGACTTCCACCGTGATGTGGCTCGTCCGCCTTCTCCGGGGCGCCGCACGACCCATCGCGCCCGCTTTCCAGCGCTTGAGCGTCGGGCCCTCGTCGACGAACGCGCGGGCAACCACCAGTTCGTCCACGTCGACCGAATCCCCTTCCCTGTCGGCCCGGTCGCGCGCATTCGCGACGGCCGAGCGCAGGGTCTTGCCCACGGGCACTGCCGCCGCCTTGGGGGAGAACCTGAGCACCGTGACGGCATCGTTGACGGATCGTCCCCTGATGAGGTCGACGACCAGCCGCACCTTCCGGGGGCTCATGCGAATGTGCCTTGCGATTGCGCGCGCTTCCATGGCGACTACTCCTACCTGGCCGACCGCTTGTCGGCGAGCTTGCCGCCGTGACCGCGGAAGAGCCGCGTCGGAGCGAACTCGCCCAGCTTGTGGCCGACCATGTTCTCGCTGATGTAGATCGGGATGAACTTGTTGCCGTTGTGCACGGCGATCGTGTGGCCCACGAACTCGGGAGAGATCGTCGACGCCCTGGACCAGGTGCGGACCACGGTTCTCTCGTTGCGCGCGTTCATCGCCTCGATCCTCCGCAGGAGCTTCTCGCTGATGAACGGGCCCTTCTTGACGCTTCGCGGCATCGGGATTCCTCGGTCTTCTCTGGTCCGCTAGCGCGTGGCCTTGCCGCGCTTGCGCCCGCGGACGATGAACTTGTTGGACTCCTTCTTCCTCTTCCGGGTCTTCTTGCCCTCGGGCTTCCCCCAGGGGGTCACCGGGGGACGTCCGCCCGAGGCCTTGCCTTCGCCGCCGCCGAGCGGATGGTCCACCGGATTCATGGCCACGCCGCGCACCTTGGGACGGCGGCCGCGCCACCGCGTCGCCCCGGCCTTGCCGAGCGACTGGAGGTTGTGGTCGGCGTTGCCCACCTGTCCCACCGTCGCCAGGCACCGCTTGTGGATGCGCCGGACCTCGGTGGACGGCAGGCGCAGGGTGACGTAGTTCCCCTCCTTGGCGACCACCTGCACTCCGGAGCCGGCCGAGCGGGCCAGCTGCCCCCCCTTGCCGGGCTTCATCTCGACGTTGTGGACCATGGTGCCGAGCGGGACCCGCTCCAGGGGCAGCGCGTTTCCGGGGCGGACGTCCGCGTCGGGTCCCGACGAGACCACGTCGCCCACGCCGGTGCCGCGAACGTGGAGCATGTACCGCTTCTCGCCATCGTCGTAGTGCACCAGCGCGATGAGGGCCGAGCGGTTGGGGTCGTACTCGATCTCGGCGATCCTTCCTGAAATGCCGAACTTGTCGCGCTTGAAGTCGATCTTGCGATACTTGCGCTTGTTCCCGCCGCCCCGCCGCCTGACGGTGATGCGGCCATGATGGTTGCGACCGCCCGACCGGGTCAGCGGCTCGGTAAGCGACTTCTCGGGCCTGTTCCGGGTCACGGCGTCCTTGGCCGTGGTGGACCGAAACCGGCTCCCGGGCGTCACCGGCTTGAATTTCTTGAGCGCCATGGTCAACCCATCTCGTAGAATTCGATCTCGTCGCCCTGGGCGAGCTGCACCACGGCCTTCTTGTAGGACGCGCGCCGGCCCAGATTCCAGTTCTTGGCCATTCTGCCCAGCAGCGCCCGCTTGGCCTTTCCGGGGTACCGCATGGTGCGGACGTCCTGGACCTTCACGTCCCAGAGCGCCTCGACGGCCCTGGCGATTTCGTGCTTGTTGGCGCGCTCGTTCACGACGAAGGTGTACAGGCTCGCCTCCATCTGCTCGGTGGTCTTCTCCGTGACGACCGGAGAGACGATCACGTCGTAGGCTTCGCGCATCAGGCGTCCTCCGTGCGCTGGACCGGTCTGCGACGCGGCCGGTCGGCGGCTGCTGCTGCGGGGGCTGCCAGATCGGCCAGGGCCGCCTCTTCGATGATCACGGTGCCCGACCACACGATGTCGTAGCACGACTCCTCGCCGAAGGGCATGACCCGCACCCCGGCCAGGTTGCGGCCGGACAGGTAGAGGGGCCGGTTGACGCCGTGGGTCAGGAACAGGATCTTGCCCGGCGCGTCGATCCGGTCCAGCAGCTGGGTCAGCTTGCGGGTCTTCGGAGCTTCGAAGTCGAAGCCCTCCACAACCGCGATGCGACCGTCGGCCGCCCGGCTGTTCAGGGCGGACTTGCGGGCGAGGGCCCGGATTCTGCGCGGCAGGCGCTGCGTCCAGGACCGCGGCTGCGGAGGGAACGCCAGCCCTCCGCCCCGCCACTGGACCGCCCGGATGGTCCCCTGCCGGGCCCGTCCGGTCCCCTTCTGGCGCCACGGCTTGCGGCTTCCTCCGGCAACGGCCCCGCGGTTCCTTCTCCTGACCGTGCCCTGGCGCTGGTTGGCGAGATACGCCGTGACCGCCTGATGGAGCGCCCCCTCGTGGATCACGCCGTCGAAGAGGCCGTGGGGGAGCGGCGTCGGCTCGCCGGCCGAACCGTCCGTCATTATGTAGCGGGCTTCGTACATGGCACTAGTTCCGGATCAGGACGTAGCTGTTCCTGCTGCCCGGAACGCCGCCCTGGATAAAGATCAGGTTGCGTTCGGAATCGACGCGGACGACCTGCAGATTCCGAATGGTCTCGCGGTTCCCGCCCATGCGGCCGGGCAGCTTCTTCCCCTTGATCACCCTGGACGGATCGGTGCCCGGGCCCATCGAGCCCGGAGTGCGCGACATCGGGTGCCCATGGGAGGCCGGCCGGCCGACGAAGCCGTGGCGCTTGACCACGCCCTGGAACCCCCGCCCCTTGGTCACGCCGGTCACGCGCACCCGCTGGCCCGGCTCGAACATGCCCACGGTCAGCTCCTCGCCCGTCTTGTAGGCCTCGCCCTCGGCAGCCGGAAACTCGCGGACCAGGTGCGGCGCGGCATCGAGACCGGCCTTGGCGGCATGTCCCATTTCGGCCCTGCTGGTGCGCTTGTGCTTCTTGGCGCCGAAGCCGATCTGGACCGCGGCGTACCCGTCTCGCTCTTCGTTCTTGACCTGAAGCACGGGGCACGGGCCGGCCTCGAGCACGGTGACGGGGACCGAACGGCCCTCGTCCGTGAAGATCCGGGTCATCCCCAGCTTCCTGCCGATCAGTCCAGGCATGGTCAGTCCACCTTGATCTCTACGTCGACACCCGCCGGGAGATCGAGCTTGGTGAGGGCGTCGATCGTCTGCGGCCGGCTCTCGACGATGTCAATGAGGCGCTTGTGCGTGCGGAGCTCGAACTGCTCGCGGCTCTTCTTGTCGATGTGGGGCGACCGCAGCACCGTCCACCGCTGGCGACGCGTCGGAAGGGGGATCGGCCCGCGGATCGTCGCGCCCGTCTTCTGGGCGGTTCGCACGATGTCGGCGGCGGTCTGGTCCACCACCCAGTGATCGAACGCCTTCAGGCGGATCCTGATTCTGTGGGTCATCCCGCGCTGTCTTCGCGCCGGAGTTGGCGCCTCGGTCGTGTTGGCCATGGTCCCGCTCGCCTATTCGATGATCTCGGTGACGACGCCGGCGCCCACCGTGCGCCCGCCCTCCCGAATCGCGAAGCGAAGCTCCTCGTCCATCGCAATCGGCGTGATCAGCTCCACCTCCATCTGCACGTTGTCCCCGGGCATCACCATCTCCACGCCCTCCGGAAGCATCGCCGTCCCCGTCACGTCCGTCGTCCGGAAGTAGAACTGCGGCCGGTACCCGTTGAAGAACGGCGTGTGACGGCCACCCTCCTCCTTCGTCAGAACGTACACCTCCGCCTTGAACTTCGTGTGCGGCGTGATCGACCCCGGAATCGCCAGCACCTGGCCCCGCTGAATCTCCTCCTTCCCCACCCCCCGCAGCAGCAGCCCCGCATTGTCGCCGGCCTGACCCTGCTCCAGCAGCTTGCGGAACATCTCCACCCCCGTCACCACCGTCTTGCGGTCCTCTCCCATCCCCACAATCTCCACCGTGTCACCCTTGTGGATCACGCCCCGCTCGATCCGCCCCGTCGCAACCGTCCCACGGCCCGTAATCGAAAACACGTCCTCCACAGGCATCAGAAACGGCTTGTCAATGTCCCGCTTCGGCTCCGGAATGTACGCGTCGATCGCCTCCATCAACTCGCCAATGCACGCCGCCGAATCGCCCTCGCCACCGCCCTCCAGCGCCTCCAGCGCGCTGCCCATCACCACCGGCAGATCGTCGCCCGGAAATCCCTGCTCGCTCAGAAGCTCCCGAACCTCCAGCTCCACCAGCTCCAGAAGCTCCTCGTCGTCCACCATGTCCACCTTGTTCATGAACACCACGATGTGCGGCACGTTCACCTGGCGCGCCAGCAGCACGTGCTCCCGCGTCTGGGGCATCGGACCGTCCGCAGCGCTCACCACCAGAATCGCCCCGTCCATCTGCGCCGCGCCCGTGATCATGTTCTTCACGTAGTCCGCGTGTCCCGGACAGTCCACGTGCGCATAGTGCCGGTTCGCCGTCTCGTACTCCACGTGCGCCGTCGCAATCGTGATCCCACGCTCCCGCTCCTCCGGCGCCTTGTCGATCTCGTCGAACGCAATCGCGTCGCCGCCGTGCGCCTTCGCCTGCGTCAGCGTGATCGCCGCCGTCAAAGTCGTCTTCCCGTGGTCCACGTGACCAATCGTCCCCACGTTCACGTGCGGCTTCGTGCGCTCGAAGGTCTCCTTCGCCATTCTCGTCCTCGTCCGATCTCGGTGTTGGCAGCAGGCCGTCGCTCTAGACGCCCGCCATGACTTTCCTGTTGGCCTTGCTCGCGGCCGTTTCTTCGTAGTGGGAGAACTGCATGCTGTAGACGGCGCGTCCCTGGCTCAGGGACCGCAGTCTGGTGGAATACCCGAACATCTCGCCCAGCGGCACGCTCGCGCCGATCACCTGGGCGTCGCCCCGGTCGGTCATTCCGCCCACCCGGCCGCGCCGAGCGGAGAGATCGCCGATCAGGTCGCCCATGTACTCGGACGGCGTGACGATCTCGACGTCCATTACCGGTTCGAGCAGCACGGGACTCGCCGACTTGAGGGCTTCCTTCATTGCCATGGAGCCCGCGATCCGGAACGCCATCTCGCTCGAGTCCACATCGTGGTAGGAGCCGTCGATCAGCGAGGCCTTGACGTCGACCACCGGATAGCCCTCGACCACGCCCGAGCCGAGGGCGTCGCGGATCCCCTGCTCGACGGCGGGGATGTACTCGCGCGGGACCACACCGCCCTTGACGCGATCCTCGAAGGCGAAGCCGGAGCCCGGCTCGCCCGGCTCGAGGTCGATCACCACGTGGCCGAACTGCCCCCGTCCGCCGGTCTGCCGAACGAACCTTCCGGCGACCTTGAGGGCCGACTTGCGGATCGTCTCGCGGAAGGCTACCTGCGGCCTGCCGATGTTGGCCGATACCGAGAACTCGCGCCGCAGCCGGTCGACGATGATCTCGAGGTGCAGCTCGCCCATGCCGCTGATGATCGTCTGGCCCGTTTCGGAGTCCGTGTGCACCCGGAAGGTCGGGTCCTCCTCGGCGAGCTTCGCGAGGCCGGTGCCGAGCTTGTCCTGGTCGGCCTTGGTCCTGGGCTCGATCGCGACCGAGATGACCGGCTCGGGGAAGGTCATGGCCTCGAGGATGATCGGATCGTCGGGCACGCAGATGGTATCGCCCGTCCGAACGTTCTTGAGCCCGATGACCGCCACGATGTCGCCCGCGAACACCTCCTCGCGCTCCTCGCGCTTGTTGGCGTGCATCTGGAGCAGGCGGCCAGCGCGCTCCTTCTTGCCCTGGGTGGCGTTCAGGACGCGGCTGCCCTTGGGCAGCGAGCCGGAATAGACCCGCAGGTACGTGAGCCTGCCGACGAAGGCGTCCGTCATGATCTTGAAGGCCAGGGCCGAAAACGGCGCGTCGTCGGAGGCCTCGCGGGTCTGGCGCTCGCCGTCGCCGTAGGGGGGGCGCCCTTCGATTGCCGGGACGTCGAGCGGCGACGGCAGATAGTCGATCACGCCGTCGAGGAGCCGCTGCACGCCCTTGTTCTTGAAGGCCGACCCGCAGAAGACGGGGAACAGGGTGCCCGAGGTGGTCGCCGCGCGGATCGCCTGGCGAACGTCGTCTTCGGTGAGCTCCTCGCCCAGCAGGTAGCGCTCGAGCAGCGCGTCGTCGTGCTCCACCGCGGCCTCGACGAGCTCGTGGCGCAGGCCCTCGACCTTTTCGCGCAGCGCGTCGGGGATGTCGACCTCGACGAAGGTGGCCCCCAGTTCGTCGTCCCAGACGAACGCCTTCATCGCGACGATGTCGACCACGCCGGTGAACAGGTCGGCCTCGCCCAGGGGGTACTGCACCGCGAACGCGTTGGCGCCGAGGCGCTCGCGCATCATCCGGACGACGTTTTCGAAGTCCGCCCCGGTGCGATCCATCTTGTTGACGAACGCGATGCGGGGAACGCCGTAGCGGTCGGCCTGTCGCCACACCGTCTCGGACTGGGGCTCGACGCCGCCGACCGCGCAGAACACCGCGATCGCGCCGTCGAGCACGCGGAGCGACCGCTCCACCTCGGCCGTGAAGTCGACGTGGCCCGGGGTGTCGATGATGTTGATTCGGTATTCCGACTCGTTCCGACGCCAGTAGGCGGTGGTCGCCGCGGAGGTGATGGTGATCCCGCGCTCCTGCTCCTGCTCCATCCAGTCCATGGTCGCCGCACCCTCGTGGACTTCGCCCATTCGGTGCAGGCGGCCGGTGTAGAACAGGATCCGCTCGGTGGTCGTCGTCTTCCCGGCATCGATGTGGGCCATGATGCCGATGTTCCGAAGCTTCGGAAGTGGTGTTTTCCTTGGCATGGTCTATTTCTTCAACTCAGATATTGGTCGCGCCTGTCAAACAGCGTTTCGCGGCGTGCCGCAGCGGTTCCGCCCGGACGCCTGCCCAGCCTTCCGGCGCCCGGGGGGGCCGATGGCGAGAGGTCGGACGGCCTACCAGCGGTAGTGCGCGAAGGCTTTGTTGGCTTCGGCCATCCGGTGCGTGTCATCCTTCTTCTTGATGGTCGCGCCCTCCCCCCTGCTCGCCGCGAGGATCTCGCCGGCAAGGCGTTGGGCCATGGTTCGTTCTCCCCGAGAACGCGAGAAGTCGATCAGCCACTTGATCGCGAGCGCCTGCCGACGCTCGGGCCTCACTTCGATGGGGACCTGATAGGTGGCGCCTCCGACGCGGCGGCTCTTCACCTCGAGGGCCGGCTTGGCGTTCGTGAGCGCCTGCTGAAAGACGTTCAGGGAAGGCTGCCCCGCCTTGGTTTCGACGATGCCCATGGCGTCGTAGAAGATGGCTTCGGCGAGGGACTTCTTCCCGTCGAGCATTAGACCGTTGATGAACTTCTGGACGACCGCGGATCCGTAGCGCGGGTCTTCCGGAATCTTGCGGCGAACTGCCCTGGAACGACGGCTCATTTCGGCAACTCCACTCGTGCGGCCTACTTGGGCCGTTTCGCTCCGTACTTGGACCGGCCCTGCCTGCGCTCGGCGACCCCCGAGGTGTCGAGCGTGCCCCGGACGATGTGGTAGCGCACGCCCGGCAGATCCCTAACCCTGCCGCCCCGGATCAGCACGATGGAGTGCTCCTGCAGGTTGTGGCCCTCGCCGCCGATGTAGGCCGTCACTTCGTAGCCGTTGGTGAGACGGACGCGAGCCACCTTCCGCAGCGCCGAATTCGGCTTCTTGGGCGTGGTGGTGTACACGCGCGTGCAGACGCCCCGCTTCTGCGGGTTCTTCTGGAGCGCGGGCGACTTGTTCTTCTTCGCGATCCGCGCCCGGCCATTCCGGACCAGTTGGTTCAGCGTGGGCATGACGGCCGAAATCGTTCCTCGTGGCACCCTGCTTCGTGTGGGAAAAACCAGCCACAGGGGGCGAACAAAGGCGCGCTTGGGGCAATCAAGCGCGCCGATTCGCCCGGAGAGCTGAGCCTCCAGGCCATTTCCTGGACAGCCTAGGAAAGTTAGGGGAAGACTCCGACCGTGTCAACAAGAGGCGGTGTCCGCGGGAGTGTCCTTCGGCGCGCGGACCCGGGCGCCGCCCGCGGGCGGGCTCGCCTACTCCGCCTCGACCTCCATCTCCGCCTCCGCCGTGACTTGCTCCACCTCCGCGTCGAGACCCGCCTCGCCGAGGCCCTCGTCGTCCGGACCCTCGGCGCCGAGCCCCTCTTCGCCCAGGCCATCTCCGCCCAGGCCGACTTCGCCCAGACCCATCTCGCCCAGGCCTCCGTCGCCGAGCCCCGGCAGGATCTCGTCCGCGTCGGTGAGCGGCAGGATCTCTTCGTCGTAGTAGTCCCGCTCGACCTGGAACTCGATGTCGTGCCACCGGTGCGCGCCGGTTCCGGCCGGGATCAGGTGCCCGATGATGATGTTCTCCTTGAGCCCCTTGAGATCGTCCCGTGCGCCCCGCACCGCCGCGTCCGTCAGCACCCGGGTGGTCTCCTGGAAGGAGGCCGCCGAGATGAAGGAGTCGGTGGTGAGGCTCGCCTTGGTGATGCCGAGCAGGAGCGGCTCGTAGATGGCCGGCTTCTTCCCTTCGGCCTGCGCCAGCTCGTTGATCCGCCTGAATTCGATCCGATCCACGTGGTCGCCCTCGAGCAGCTGGGTCTCGCCCGGATCGACCACCCTCACCTTCTGCAGCATCTGCCTCACGATCACGCCGATGTGCTTGTCGTTGATCGTCACGCCCTGGAGCCGGTAGACCTCCTGGATCTCGTTGAGCAGGTACTTCTGGACGGCTCGCGGCCCCTTGATCTTCAGGATGTCGTGGGGGTTGATCGGCCCTTCGGACAGGCGGTCGCCGGCGCGAACCTGGTCGCCCTGATGGACGCGCATGTGCTTGCCGACCGGGACGTCGTACTTGCGGCGCTGCCCCGTCTTCGGAGCGACGAACACCTCGCGCTTGCCCCGCTTGATGTCGCCGAAGGAGACCGCCCCGTCGATCTCGGTGATGATCGCCGGATCCTTGGGGCTGCGAGCCTCGAACAGCTCCGCCACCCGGGGCAGACCGCCCGTGATGTCGCGCGTCTTGTAGACCTCGCGGCTGATCCTGGCGATTCTGTCGCCGGGGCGAACCTCGTCGCCGTGCGAGCACATGAGCTGCGCGCCCACGGGGATGATGAACTCCTTCACCAGCTCGCTGGAGGGCGCCTCGCCCGCCCGGATCTGGATCGTGGGGTGCAGCTTCTTGTCCCGGTCCTCGATCACCATCATCTGGCGGCGGCCCGTCGATTCGTCGAGCTCCTCGCGCACCGTCTGCTCTTCGACGATGTCCACGAAGCGCAGATAGCCCTTCGAGTCCGCCACGATGGGCTCGGAGTAGGGGTCCCAGCTGAACAGCAGGTCGCCCGCCTTGATCCGCATGCCCTCGTCGACGTGGATTTCCGCGCCGTAGGGCACCGCAAGCCTGCTCCGGACCTGGCCCTCTCGCGTCTGCATCACGATCTTGCCCTCGCGCGAGGTGACGATGCGCCTGTCGTCGCGGTCGGTCACGGTGGTGACCCGGTCCAGCGCGACGATTCCCGAGATCTTCGACTTGCGCTGGTTCTGCGCCGCGATGCGGGCCGCCGTGCCGCCGATGTGGAAGGTCCGCAGCGTGAGCTGGGTCCCGGGCTCCCCGATCGACTGCGCCGCGATGATTCCGACGGCCTCGCCGATGTCCACGGGCTTCATGGTGGCCAGGTTGCGGCCGTAGCACATCCGGCAGATCCCCCCACGGGTCTCGCAGGTGAGGACCGAGCGGATCTTGACCGACTGGATCCCGGCGTCCTCGATCGCCTGGGCGGCCTCCTCGCTGATCAGCTCGTTGCTCGTGAGGATCAGGTCGCCGTCGATGGGATCGTAGACGCTCTCGAGGGCGACGTTCCCGACGATCCTGTCCGCGAGCGGCTCGACGATGTCCTCGCCCTCCTTGAGCGCGCTCATGGTGATGCCCTGGAAGGTCCCGCAGTCGTCCTCGGCGATCGTCACGTCCTGGGCGACGTCGACGAGACGCCGCGTCAGGTAGCCCGCGTCGGCGGTCTTGAGCGCCGTGTCGGCCAGCCCCTTCCGCGCGCCGTGGGTCGAAATGAAGTACTCGACCACCGAAAGGCCCTCGCGGAAGTTCGACCTGATCGGGCTCTCGATGATCTCGCCGATGCCGCCGGTCAGCTTCTTCTGCGGCTTGGCCATGAGGCCGCGCATTCCGGCCAGCTGGCGCATCTGGTCGCGGTTCCCCCGCGCGCCCGAGGTCATCATCATGTAGACCGGGTTGAACCCGCCCTTGGACCGCTCGAGGTGCTGCACCATCGCGTCGGCCACGTCGTTGTTGGCGTGGGTCCAGGTGTCGATGATCTTGTTGTAGCGCTCGCCGTTCGAAATGAAGCCCGACGCGTACGCGTTCTGGAACCTGGCGACCTCCTGCGTGGCGTCTTCGAGCAGCTGCGCCTTTTCGGGGGGCACTTCGAGGTCGTCGACCCCGACCGACACCCCGCCCAGCGTGGCGTAGCGGAACCCGAACTCCTTGAGGTGATCGAGGAACTGCGTCGTCGCCGACAGCCCGGCATCGGTGAAGCACCGGAAGACGAGATCCCCCAGCTGCTTCTTCCCGAACGTGCGGTTCAGGAAGCCGATCGAATCGGGAATGATCGAGTTGAAGAGGACGCGCCCCACCGTGGTCCGCACCCATTCGGGCCGACCCGGGGAACCGTCGTCGATCTCCGCGCCGGCCGGCCTCGCCAGGAAGTGGCACGGCGTCGAGTAGTCGACGTGGTCGTGGGCCAGGGCCATCTCCACCTCTCCGTACGAAGAGAAGCGGCGGGCCTCGCTGTACACCGCCTCGAGCCCCGCTTCGGCCTCCGTCCGCTGCTCGTCGGGTGCGCTGGCGGAGCCGGCCACCGACTCGAGCTTCGCGACTTCGATCGGCGGCTTCGTCAGGTAGTAGCACCCGATCACCATGTCCTGGCTGGGCGCGGCCACGGGCCTTCCGTTCGACGGCAGCAGCACGTTGTTGCTCGACAGCATGAGCACGCGGGCTTCCAGCTGCGCCTCGTAGGAGAGGGGCAGGTGCACGGCCATCTGGTCGCCGTCGAAGTCGGCGTTGAACGCCGTGCAGACCAGGGGGTGAATGCGGATTGCCTTGCCCTCGACCAGCACGGGCTCGAAGGCCTGGATGCCGATGCGGTGCAGCGTGGGGGCGCGGTTGAGCAGCACCGGGTGGTCGCGGATGATGTCCTCGAGCACCTCGTAGACCTTGGGATCGTTCTGCTCCACGATCTTCTTGGCCCGCTTCACCGTCTCCGCTTCGCCGCGCTTCTCCAGCTCGTGAATGATGAACGGCTTGAAGAGCTCGACGGCCATCGCCTTCGGCAGGCCGCACTGGTGCAGCTTGAGTTCCGGGCCCACGACGATCACCGAGCGCCCGGAGTAGTCGACGCGCTTGCCCAGCAGGTTCAGCCGAAAGCGCCCCTGCTTCCCCTTCAGCATGTCCGAAAGGGACTTGAGCGGCCGCTTGCCCCGGCCCCGGATCGCCTTGGACCGGCGCCCGTTGTCGAAGAGGGCGTCGACCGATTCCTGGAGCATCCGCTTCTCATTCCTGAGAATGACTTCGGGCGCCCGCATCTCGATCAGCTTCTTCAGCCGGTTGTTCCGGTTGATGACCCGGCGGTAGAGGTCGTTGAGGTCGGAGGTTGCGAACCGCCCCCCGTCGAGGGGCACCAGCGGCCGCAGGTCGGGCGGAATGACGGGGATCACGTCGAGCACCATCCACTCGGGCTTGTTGCGCTTGTCCGGCGTGTCGCCCGAGTTGCGCAGCGCGTCGACCACCTTGAGCCGACGCAGCTTCCGCTTCTTGCGGTGCTGGGATGTCTCGGTCGCGATCTCGTGACGCAGCCACGCCGCAAGGCGGTCGAGGCCCTTGCCGTCGCGGTTCTGCTCGGCGATGGGAACCTCGGGCGAGTCGAGTCGCGTGAGCAGGGTGCGGGCCCCCTCGGCTCCGATCTCGGCCTTGAATTCCTGGTCCTCCTCGGCGCGCGCCTTGACGCGCAGATCGTAGTACTCGTCCTCGTCGAGCAGGTCCAGGAACTCGACGTCCTGCTTCCCCGGATTGGTGACCACGTAGGCGGCGTAGTAGATGACCTGCTCGAGGTCCTTCAGGGTCATGCCCAGCAGGTAGCCCAGCTGGCTCGGCAGCGTCTTGAGAAACCAGATGTGGGACACCGGAACGGCCATCTCGATGTGGCCGATTCTTTCGCGGCGGACCTTCGAGAGCGTGACTTCGACGCCGCAGCGGTCGCAGACGATTCCGCGGAAGCGGATGCGCTTGTACTTGCCGCAGGCGCACTCCCAGTCCTTCTCCGGCCCGAAGATGCGCTGGCAGAAGAGACCCGACGGCTCGGGCTTGAACGAGCGGTAGTTGATCGTCTCGGGCTTGGTCACCTCGCCGTGCGACCACTCGCGAATCTCCTCCGGAGAGGCGATCCTGATCTGGATGAAGTCGAAGTCCGGGGAACGGGGTTCCCGTGCGCGGGGAAAGTCGATCATCTTCCTGCCTCCTTGCGATTTACTGGTCCGAGCCGAGTTCCACGGTGAGGCCGAGCGCCTGGAGTTCCTTCACCAGCACGTTGAAGGACTCCGGGATGCCGGGAATGGGGAGGTTCTCCCCCTTGACCACAGCCTCGTACACCCTTGAACGGCCCTGGACATCGTCGGACTTGACCGTCAGAATCTCCTGCAGCGTGTGGGCGGCCCCGTACGCCTCGAGCGCCCAGACCTCCATCTCGCCGAAGCGCTGCCCGCCGAACTGAGCCTTGCCGGCGAGCGGCTGCTGGGTGACCAGGGAATACGGCCCGATGCTGCGCGCGTGGATCTTGTCGTCCACCAGGTGGGACAGCTTGAGCATGTAGATCGAGCCCACGGTGATCGGGAACTTGAAGCGCTCCCCGCTCCGTCCGTCCCTGAGCCAGACCTTCCCGTTCGAGAGGATCTCGGCCGCGGCCAGGAACTCCTGCAGCGCGGCTTCGAGCCCGGCCTTGGGCGAAGGGGCGTCGCAAAGCGCTGCGATCCGCGGGAAGGCCTGCTTGACCACCTGCCGCCGACCCGCCGCCACCCGGATTCCGGCGGCCACGAGGAAGTCGCGGAGCCTGCGGAACAGGTCCTCGGCGTCCGTGCCTCGCGCAGCTTCGGCGTAGGCGTCCAGGCTCCTGCCGATCGCCACCGCGTCATCTGCGCCGCCCGCTCCGTTCCCGTTGCTCCCGTTGCTCGCCGCGACGTCGGCGGGACCCTGTTCGGCCAGCGACCTGGCCACGTCGAGGAACTGCTGGCAGTCGCCGGGCCCGAACGGCCACGCGATGCCGCGCGCCAGATGCTCGCCGGCCCACTTCGCTCCGGCCAGCCTGAGGAGCATCGCGATTTCCTCTTCCGAAGCGCCGTGGAACACGGGCGTCTTGGCCTCGAAGCCCAGATTGTCGGCCGCCCAGCCCAGGTGCGTCTCGAGAACCTGCCCCACGTTCATGCGCGACGGGACGCCGAGCGGATTCAGGACGATGTCCACCGCGCTGCCGTCGGGCAGGTAGGGCATGTCCTCCGCCGGGGCGATCCGGGCGATGATCCCCTTGTTGCCGTGCCTGCCGGCCATCTTGTCGCCCACCGAGATCTTCCGCTTTTCGGCGATGCAGACCTTCACCAGCTGAACCACGCCGGGAGGCAGCTCGTCGGGCTGGAACACCCTGTCGATCTGCTCCTCGGTGCGCTCGCGCTGCCTTTCGATGCGCCGCTGGGCCTCGCGGATGACGTCCCTGAGGTCGTCGTTCGCACGCTGGTTCGCGACCTTGAGGCTCGTAAGGTCGATTTCGGTCATCGACAGACCGCGCAGACGCGCGGCGGTGAGCTTGGTGCCCTCGTCGAAGTACGGATCGACCGTGCCCTTCTTGAGGCAGAGCGCCACGGTCTGGTTTCGGAGCCGGTTGAGAAGCTCGTCGTCCCGAGCCTCGGTCACGCGCTGGATCTCCGCCCGCTCGCGCTGCCTCAGCTCGCCGATGCGCGCGCCGTGCTCGCGCTCCAGAAGGGGGTCGTCGATCCGGCGCGAGAAGATCTTGACGTCGATCACGGTGCCGGCCATTCCCGGAGACACCTTGAGCGAAGAGTCCTTCACGTCCTTGGCCTTCTCCCCGAAGATCGCGGTGAGCAGCTTCTCTTCGGGCGACAGCTCGACCTCGCCCTTGGGCGTGATCTTGCCGCACAGGATGTCGCCGCTCTTGACTTGGGCGCCCACCCGCACGATGCCCCGCTCGTCCAGATCGCCCAGCGTCTCCTCGGCCACGTTCGGGATCTCGCGGGTGATCTCCTCCATCCCGCGCTTGGTGTCGCGGACGTGGAGCTCGAGCTCCTGGATGTGGATCGACGTGAAGAGATCGTCGCGCACCAGGCGCTCGGAGAGAACGACCGCATCCTCGAAGTTGTACCCGTACCAGGGCATGAAGGCGACGCGGACGTTGCGCCCGAGCGCCAGCTCGCCATTGTCGGTCGACGGGCCGTCGGCAATGATGTCGCCGCGGCTGATCCGCTGACCCGCCTCGACCAGCGGCCTCTGGTTGATGGCGGTGTCCTGGTTGGTGCGCCAGAACTTTTTTAAGGGATAGCGGTCGAACTGCGTCAGCTTGGCCAGAAGCCCGCTGCCCTCTTCGGGGCCGGCCTTGCCCGTGTCGACCACGACCTCGTCCGCCGTGACCCGCACGACCTTTCCGTCGCGCCTTGCGGTCGTGACCGCTCCCGAGTCGCGCGCGACCTTTTCCTCCAGGCCGGTGCCGACCAGTGGGGCGTCGGTGTACAGCAGCGGCACGGCCTGGCGCTGCATGTTTGACCCCATGAGCGCCCGGTTCGCGTCGTCGTGCTCGAGGAACGGGATCATCGCCGCGGCGACGGAAACAAGCTGGTCGGGCGCGACGTCGATGTAGTCGATCTCGGCGGGCCGCAGCAGCGGGAAGTCGCCCCGGCGGCGGCACAGCACGAACTCGTTGCGGAACTGGCCGTCGGGCAGGAGCGGCGCATTCGCCTGCGCGATGGACGCCTCCTGCTCCTCGTTCGCGGACAGCCACGCCACGTCCTCGGTGACCCTGCCGTCGACCACCCTGCGGTATGGGGTCTCGACGAAGCCGAGGTCGTTGATGCGCGAGTACGTCGTCAGCGAGGTGATCAGGCCGATGTTCGGCCCCTCGGGGGTCTCGATGGGACACATGCGCCCGTAGTGCGAGTAGTGCACGTCCCGCACCTCGAATCCGGCGCGCTCCCGGGTCAGTCCCCCGGGGCCGAGCGCCGACAGCCGGCGCTTGTGGGTCAGCTCGGCCAGGGGGTTGGTCTGGTCCATGAACTGGCTCAGCTGCGACGAGCCGAAGAACGCCTGAATCACCGCCGACACGGTCCGCGCGTTGACCAGATCGTCGATGTTGATCTTCTTGCGGTCGGTCTTGATGGTCATGCGCTCCCGGACCAGCCGCGCCATTCGCGACAGCCCGACCGAGAACTGGTTGGCGATGAGCTCGCCGACGGTGCGCACGCGCCGGTTACCGAGGTGGTCGATGTCGTCGATCCGGCCGCGACCCTCGGTCAGCTCGATCAGACAGCGGAGGATCTCGACGAAGTCGTCCTTGGTGAGGACGGTCTCGTTCGCGTCGACGTCGAGCCCGAGCCGCTGATTGATCTTGTAGCGGCCGACGCGTCCCAGGTCGTAGCGCTTGGGATCGAAGAAGACCCGCTCGAGCGCCGCCCGGGCCGTGGCCAGATTGGGCGCCTCGCCGGGCCTGAGCAGGGAATAGATGGCGTTGAGCGCCTCTTCCTCGCTCGTGGTGGGGTCCTTCCTGATCGTGTTCTTGACGATGGGGCTCTCGCCGGGACGGCCGCCCTGCCCCTCCTGGCCGGACTTGTAGAGCGCGATCGACTCGAAGCCGCCCCGCTGCAGGAGCTCGACCTCGTCTTCGTCGAGCTCGCTGCCGTGCTCGATCAGCACCTCGCCGGTCTCCTTGTCGAGGATGTCCTCGGCCAGCACCGCGCCGAGCAGATCGCGCGCATCCTCGTCGGGCGACGGCACCGGCGTCGTTCGCGTCTCGAAGAAGAGGCCGTAGATGTCGGAGTCCGAGCCGTACCCGAACGCCCGCAGCAGCGCGGTGGCGGGGAACTTCTTCTTCTTGTCGATGTGGACGTAGCAGATGTCGTTGATGTCGATGGTGAACTCGACCCACGAGCCCCGGAACGGGATGATCCGCGCCTTGCACAGCTTGGTGCCGTTGGGGTGGATGTCCTCTTCGAACACCACGCCGGGCGATCTGTGCAGCTGGCTGACGACGACCCGCTCGGCGCCGTTGACGATGAAGGTGCCGAGCTCGGTGAGCAGCGGCAGGTCGCCCAGGTAGACCTCCTTCTCGATGATGTCCCCGGGACGCCGCTCCTTCTTGCCCGTCTTCTCCCAGACCACCAGCCTGAGCACCGCCTTCAGCGGAGCCGAGTAGGTCATGTCGCGCCCGATGCACTCCTCGACGCTGTACTTCGGCTCGCCGAGCTCGGACGACACGTAGTCGAGCTCCAGGTCGCCGTTCACGTCGGTGACCGGGAAGATCTCGCGAAAGACCCGGTCCAGACCGAAGTGCCACATCTGCTCGGGGTCGACGTCGGTCGCGATCAGCTTCCCGAACGACCGGATCTGGACGCCCAGGAGATCGGGCATGGACATGCCCGCCTTGAGCTTGGCGAAGTTTACGACTTCTCGAGGACTCTGCGCGATGCCGTTTCGATTAGCCAATGAAGGATCCCCCTGTCATGGTTGCCTGAATCACTGCGCGGAACGCGAAGTCAATGCGCGGCGCGCGGGCGCACCCGAGTCGCGCGGCGAGCGGGTACGCGGAGACCGCGCGCGCACGGGCGCACGCGGCCCCGGTGCCGACACAGCCGGGACTGCCCTTCCGGCGACCCGGACGGCAAGCTCCGACGGCCCGGCTACTTGAGATTGACGGTCGCGCCGACTGCTTCGAGCTTGCCCTTGATCTCTTCGGCCTCTTCCTTGGTCACCGCCTCCCGAAGCGGGCTGGGGGCTCCATCGACCAACGCCTTGGCCTCCTTCAGACCCAGGCTGGTGATCTCTCTCACCACCTTGATGACCTGGATCTTCTTCGGCCCGAAGGCGTCCAGAATCACGTCGAACTCGTCCTTCTCCTCTTCGGCCTGGGCAGCCTCGGCAACCGCGCCCGGCGCGGCCATGGCCGGCGCCGCCACCGCGGTCACGTTGAACTGCTCCTTGAAGGCCTCGACGAACTCGGACAGCTCGATCACGGTCATGTTGCCGAAGGTCTCGAGCAGTTCCTGTTGATTCACAGCCATTGTGGGGTTCCTCCTGGGGTTCGCCCGGCTCTGCGGGCTTCTTGGTTCAACTGCCGTCCTGCGATTCCTTAGCTTGGCGAAGCGCGTCGATGAGACCCGCCATCTCCTGGGTCTTGCCACCCAGGGCGGCCACGAAGGCGGACAGCGGCCCGCCCAGCGCACCCGCAACCTGGGACAGAAGTTCCTCTCGGGAAGGAAGACGCGAGACCTGCACGATGTCCTCGGGCTTGAGGACGCTCGTCTCCAGCACGCCGACCTTGAGGGCCGGCTTGTCGTCGTTCTCCTTCGCGAAGTCCACCACCGCGCGGGCGGCGGCCACCACGGTCTCGTCGCCGAAGACCACGCCGGTCGGCCCAACGAGGTAGCTGGACACGTCGGGCATGTCGGTCTCGGCCATCGCCCGGCGGAGCAGGCGGTTCTTCACGACCAGGAACTCGCCGTCGACCTTCTTCACCTCCCGGCGCAGGCTGGTCATCGCCTGAACGTCCAGGCCCGTGAAGTCGGTCAGGAAGATCGCTTCCGTGCTGCTCAGCCGATCTCGCATCTCGGCGATGAACGCCTGTTTCTCCTCCCTGGTCATGACTTAAACGCTCCGGGCAAAGCTGTTGGGATCCACGGGGACGCCGGGTCCCATGGTGCTGGCGACCGTGACGCTCTTCACGTAGGTGCCCTTGGCGGCCGCGGGCTTCGCGCGCAGCACAGAGGCCATGAAGGCGTTCAGGTTCTCTTCCAGGCGCTCGACTTCGAACGACACCCTGCCGATGGGCGCGTGAAGGTTGCCGGTCTTGTCCACGCGGTATTCGATCTTGCCCGCCTTGATCTCCTTGATCGCGGCGCCGACGTTCGGGGTGACCGTGCCCGCCTTGGGATTCGGCATGAGCCCGCGGGGACCGAGGACTCTGCCCAGCGGGCCCACCATGCGCATCATGTCGGGGGTGGCCACGCACACGTCGAAGTCGAGCCAGCCCTCCTTGATCTTCGCCACGTAGTCCACGCCGACGAACTCGGCGCCCGCCTCGCGCGCCTCGTCCTCCTTCTCTCCCTGGCAGATGGCCAGCACGCGCACCGGCTTGCCAGTGCCGTGGGGCAGCACCACGGTGCCGCGAACGACCTGATCGGCCCGGCGCGGGTCCACGCCCAGGTGCGTCGCGACCTCGACGCTCTCGTCGAACTTGGCGTACGCCATGGTCTTGACCTGCCCCAGCGCGTCGCGGGCGGGGTGGCGGGTCTGCCGGTCGTACGACCCGCGCGCGTCCGAGTATTTCCTGCCTCGTCTAGGCATCGTGGATCTTCCTGTGGTTCAGGCCGTGAGTTCGCCGTCGACGGCGATTCCCATGGAGCGGGCGGTGCCGGCGACGACCCGCATGGCCGACCCGATGTCGTCGGTGTTGAGGTCGGGAAGCTTGGTCTGCGCGATCTCCCTGACCTGGTCCGGCGACAGCGTCGCCACCGTCTCTTCGAGCGAGTTGGCCGCCGCCTTCTCGATTCCCGCCGCCTGCAGGATCAGGAACGACGCGGGCGGCGTCTTCGTGATGAAGGAGAAGGAACGGTCGGCGTAGATCGTGATCTCGACCGGGATCAGCGTGCCGGCCTGCTTCTGGGTCTGCGCGTTGAACTGCTTGCAGAAGTCCATGATGTTCACGCCGTGCTGCCCCAGCGCCGGGCCGACGGGCGGGGCCGGATTCGCCTGTCCCGCCTTGATCTGGAGCTTGATGAAGCCCAGGACCTTCTTCCCTGATGCGCGCTTTGCCATTTCTTCCGTGACTCCCGGGCTGCTAGAAGCCCCTAAGCTGGGTGAAGTCCAGTTCCACCGAGGTCGGGCGCCCGAAGAGGGAGACCTCGACCTTGACCTTCCCCTTCTCGGGGTAGACGTCCTGGACCGTTCCCGAAAAGTCGGTGAACGGACCCTGAATCACCTCGACCACCTGACCGGTGCGGAAGGGGATCTCCTCGCGACCGTCCTTCTCTTCGCTCGTTTCGATTCCCAGAATCTTGTTGATGTCCTCGTCGTGAAGCGGCTGGGGATCTCCCGCCTGCGTCACGAACCTCACGCCCTTCATGGCGTTGATCGTGTGCTCGGTGCGCTCGTTCAGGATCATGCGCACCAGGACGTAGCCGGGATACATCGGCTTCTCGACGGGAACCCGCTTGCCGCGCCGGATCTCGACCACCTCCTGCATCGGGACCAGCACTTCGCGGATCTCCGCCGCCGAATCCGGTTCGGCGGCGGACTCCGAGTGCTTGTCGATCTCCTGCTGGATCAGATTCCTGACCCGGTTCTCGTGCCGCGCCTGGGTCTGGAGAGCGTACCAGCGGTCGCCTTCGCTCAAGACCTGAACACCCCCATGATGAAGTCGACGAGAACGAGCCGCGAGAGGAGGTCCATGATCCAGATCACGATCGATATGAGGATCGTGAACAGGATGACCACCCACGTGGCGTTTCGGAGCTGCTCGCGGTCGGGCCACGTGACCTTCCGCAACTCCGCGAGGCACTCGTCGGCGAACGTCTTGATGCCGGAGAAGCTTGCCATGGTCCCGCTCGCCTATTCGATGATCTCGGTGACGACGCCGGCGCCCACCGTGCGCCCGCCCTCCCGAATCGCGAAGCGAAGCTCCTCGTCCATCGCAATCGGCGTGATCAGCTCCACCTCCATCTGCACGTTGTCCCCCGGCATCACCATCTCCACGCCCTCCGGAAGCATCGCCGTCCCCGTCACGTCCGTCGTCCGGAAGTAGAACTGCGGCCGGTACCCGTTGAAGAACGGCGTGTGACGACCACCCTCCTCCTTCGTCAGAACGTACACCTCCGCCTTGAACTTCGTGTGCGGCGTGATCGACCCCGGAATCGCCAGCACCTGGCCCCGCTGAATCTCCTCCTTCCCCACACCCCGCAGCAGCAGCCCCGCATTGTCGCCGGCCTGACCCTGCTCCAGCAGCTTGCGGAACATCTCCACCCCCGTCACCACCGTCTTGCGGTCCTCTCCCATCCCCACAATCTCCACCGTGTCACCCTTGTGGATCACGCCCCGCTCGATCCGCCCCGTCGCAACCGTCCCACGGCCCGTAATCGAAAACACGTCCTCCACAGGCATCAGAAACGGCTTGTCAATGTCCCGCTTCGGCTCCGGAATGTACGCGTCGATCGCCTCCATCAACTCGCCAATGCACGCCGCCGAATCGCCCTCGCCGCCTCCCTCCAGCGCCTCCAGCGCGCTGCCCATCACCACCGGCAGATCGTCGCCCGGAAATCCCTGCTCGCTCAGAAGCTCCCGAACCTCCAGCTCCACCAGCTCCAGAAGCTCCTCGTCGTCCACCATGTCCACCTTGTTCATGAACACCACGATGTGCGGCACGTTCACCTGGCGCGCCAGCAGCACGTGCTCCCGCGTCTGGGGCATCGGACCGTCCGCAGCGCTCACCACCAGAATCGCCCCGTCCATCTGCGCCGCGCCCGTGATCATGTTCTTCACGTAGTCCGCGTGTCCCGGACAGTCCACGTGCGCATAGTGCCGGTTCGCCGTCTCGTACTCCACGTGCGCCGTCGCAATCGTGATCCCACGCTCCCGCTCCTCCGGCGCCTTGTCGATCTCGTCGAACGCAATCGCGTCGCCGCCGTGCGCCTTCGCCTGCGTCAGCGTGATCGCCGCCGTCAAAGTCGTCTTCCCGTGGTCCACGTGACCAATCGTCCCCACGTTCACGTGCGGCTTCGTGCGCTCGAAGGTCTCCTTCGCCATTCTCGTCCTCGTCCGATCTCGGTGTTGGCAGCAGGCCGTCGCTCTAGACGCCCGCCATGACTTTCCTGTTGGCCTTGCTCGCGGCCGTTTCCGGCCCAGCGGGGACGCGCGTCGCCCCGCCAAGCTCTGGGCGGGGATTGAACCCGCGACCTCTTCCTTACCAAGGAAGCGCTCTACCACTGAGCTACCAGAGCACCCTCGTGGCTGCTTCCAGGCGGGCCCGCCGCCGCGAGCCCCAGAGCGGGAGACCGGATTCGAACCGGCGACCCTCAGCTTGGAAGGCTGATGCTCTAGCCAACTGAGCTACTCCCGCGCACTGTCGAGAGGGCGCTGCCGCCCTCCATGGTGGGGGTAGGATTCGAACCTACGTAGGCGATTGCCAGCAGATTTACAGTCTGCCCCGGTTGGCCGCTTCGGTACCCCACCAAAAAACACGTTCCCACCCTGCCCGCCAGATTGCTTTTCGGTGGATCGGGCCCCGGATGGAAACGAGCAGTAAACAGTAACGGAAGTCGGGATGGAGATCAACAGGGTGGGCGGGGGGCCGCCCGAGAGCTGACGCGGGGACTCGAACCCCGGACCTGCTGATTACAAATCAGCTGCTCTGCCAACTGAGCTACGTCAGCGACCTGCCCGAAACCTGGCCACTCGGGCGGCGCGGCGATAGGGGGCGCGACGGTCCGAGGCGGCGGAAGGGGGCCGGAAGCGGCGGCGCGGCGGTAGGGGGCGCGAAGGTCAGCCCGCCCCCGAATACACCCGCTTCCAGCGCGTGCCGGTCGGCGTGTCCTCGAGCCTGACGCCTTCGGCCTCCAGCTCGGCGCGCAGGCGGTCCGCCGTGGCGAAGTCGCGCGCCGCGCGAGCCTGGTTGCGGGCGTCCACCATGCGGCCGATGCGATCCTCGTCTCCCTCGTCGACCTCGCGGGCCTCGGCGGCCAGATCGAGGATCCCCAGCACGGCGTCCATCTCGGCCAGCGCGTCGAGCACTTGGCCGCGGTCGGCCTCGTCGATGCCGCCCACCGCCCCGTCGAGCGCCGCGTTCACCTCCTTCACCATCGTCCACAGCGCCGCCACCGCGCGGGGCGCGTTCAGGTCCGCGTCCATCGCCTCGCGGAACGCGGCCAGCCGCTCGCGCGCGACGGCCGCCAGCCCCGCCCCCGGCGCCGACGCCCCCGCCGCCGCCCCGGACCCCGACCCGGAGGTGCCCGGGGTGCCTGCCGCCAGCCCCGACCCCGACCCGAACTCGCGCACGCGACGCCGGAAGTCGAGCAGCCGCTGGACCCGCTCGGTCGCCTCGTCCAGCCCCTCGAAGGTGAAGTTGAGCTCGTTGCGGTAGTGCGCCGACAGGAGGACCCAGCGGATGGCGGCCGGCTCGTAGCCCCGATCGGCCAGGTCCCTGACGGTGTAGAAGTTGCCGAGCGACTTGGACATCTTGCGGTCGTCGACCTTGAGGTGCTTGACGTGCAGCCAGAACCGCGCGAAGGGGGCGCAGTTGACGGCCTCGGACTGGGCGATCTCGTTCTCGTGGTGGGGGAACATGAGGTCCTCGCCACCCAAGTGGATGTCGACCGTCTCGCCGAGCAGCGCGTGCGCCATCACCGAGCACTCCAGGTGCCACCCCGGCCGTCCCGGGCCCCAGGGCGACTCCCACACCGCGCCGACCTCCAGGTCGCGCGGCTCGGCCGCCTTCCAGAGCGCGAAGTCGCGCACGTCGCGCTTGGCGCTGTCGTCCTCGATCCGGGAGCGCCGCGCATCGTCCTCGCCCCCCTTGCCCGAGAGCTTGCCGTATTCGTCGAACGACGAGACCGCGTAGTACACCGACCCGTCGCCGGCCTGGTACGCGCCGCCCCGCTCCGCCAGCCGCTCGATGAACGCCACCATCTCGGCGATGTAGCCCGTGGCGCGCGGGTGCTCGGAGAACGGCAGCAGACCCAGTCGCCCGCAGTCCTCGCGGAACGCGTCGATGAACCGCTCCGTGTGCTCCGCCAGACTCCGACCGGCCTGGGCGGCCCCGTCGATCGTCTTGTCGTCGACGTCGGTGAAGTTCACCACGAAGTCGACCGCGAGCCCGCGCGAGCGCAGCTGGCGGTGCAGCAGGTCGTAGACGACGAACGCGCGGAAGTTCCCGATGTGCGCGAAGTCGTAGACGGTGGGCCCGCACCCGTAGACCGTGCAGCGGGGGGGACCCAGGGGTTGGAAAGCGCGGCGTTGGCGGCTCAGGGAGTCGTACAGTTGCATGGCTTCAATATATCCGCGCGGCGGCGGAGGGATGGTCAGGGGGCCGCTGCGGCCTCGGCGGCTATGCGCTCGAACGCCCCGCGCGGGTCGCTCGACGCGGTCACCGGGCGGCCCACCACGATGTGCGTGGATCCGGCGCGGAACGCCTGGCCCGCCGTGCGCACCCTGCGCTGGTCGTGGTGCGGGTCGCCCGCGAGGCGGATTCCCGGCGTGACAATGGTGGCGGCGGGCCCGGCGAGGGCGCGCACCCGCGCGGCCTCGCTCGCCGCGCACACCACCCCGTCGATGCCTGCGCCCAGGGCGAGCGCGGCGAGGCGGTCGGCCTCGGCGCCCACATCGTCGACCGGGCGACCGTAGACGCGCCCGAGCGCCCCGCCGTCGAGCGAGGTCAGCACCGTGACGGCCAGCAGGCCGAGCGACGGCGGGGCGGCCCTGGAGGCGGCCGCCAGCATCGCGTCGCCGCCGCTCGCGTGCACGGTAAGGAACCGCGCGCCCAGGTCGCCGGCCCGCGCCGTGGCGCGCGCGACCTGGTTGGGAATGTCGTGCAGCTTGAGGTCGAGGAAGACGTCCCTGCCCCGCTCGCGAAGCGCCGCCACCACCGCCGGTCCCTCGGCCGTGTAGAGCTCGAGGCCGACCTTGTAGAAGGTGCAGGCCGGGCCGATGCGGTCGACCAGGTCGAGCGCGGCCCGGGCCCTCGGCACGTCGAGCGCGACGATGATGCGGTCGCTCATCCGGCGAGCTCCAGATCGCGGGCCACCCTGGCCGCCGCGCGGGGGTCGGCGAACGACGCGGTGCCGATCTGCACCAGCGACGCCCCCGCGTCGAGGTAGGCCCGCGCGTCGGAGGCGGTGAGGATCCCGCCGACGCCGATCACGGGCACGTCGACCGCGGCCGCGACGGCGCGCACCGCGGCCAGGCCGACGGGCAGCAGCGCGGGCCCGCTCGCGCCGCCGCTTCCGGCGCCGAGACGCGCCTCGCCGTTTCCGCGGTCGAGGAAGCCGGGCATGGTGTTGATGGCGGTGATGCCGTCGGCGCCGCGGGCGGCCGCCAGCGAGGCCGTCCGGGCGATGTCGGGGTCGTTGGGCGCGAGCTTGACCACGAGGGGCCGCTCGGTGAGCGGGCGCACCCGGTCGAGCACGTCGGCGAGCGCGGCCGGGTCGAGGCAGAACGGCCTGCCGCCCCGGTGCGCGTCGTTGGGGCAGGACAGGTTGAGCTCGTAGCCCAGGAAGCCACGCTCCCGGTCGAGCGCCGCGACGATCCGGGCGTACTCTTCCGCCCGCGCCCCTGCGACCGAAACGAGTGCGGGCAGCCCGGCCAGACTGCGACGCATCCAGGGAAGCTTGTCTTCGATCACCGCCGTCACGCCCGGGTTGGCCAGCCCGACCGAGTTGAGCATTCCGCCGGGGTACTCGGCCACGCGCGGCGCGGGGTTGCCCCAGCGGGAATCGACGGTGACGGACTTGGTGACCAGCCCCCCGATCTCGGACGGCGCGACGACGTCGACCAGGGGCTCGCCGAAGCCGCAGGTGCCGGACGCGGCGAGCACGCGGTGCCGGAAGATGGTCCCGAAGAGCTCGGCGGCGCGCGTCACCGGCCCTCCCGCATGGCGCGCTCGGCCTCGCGCCTCATGGTGCGGCGCTTGAGCTCTTCGCGGCGGTCGCGGTGCTTGCGGCCTTTGCAGAGCCCCAGGGTGACGCGCGCGCGTCCGCGGCGGAAGTAGAGGTCGAGGGGGACCAGCGTCAGGCCCTTCTCCTCGGCCCGCGAGACGATGCGGCGGATCTGGTCCTTGTGCAGCAGCAGCTTGCGGGGGCGCGTCTCGTCGTGGTTCCAGCGGTTCGCGGGCTCGTACGGCGCGATGTGCAGGTTGTGGAGCCACACCTCGCCGGACTCGGCCCGGGCGTAGGAGTCCTGGAAGGCGACGGCGCCCGCGCGGATCGACTTGACCTCGGTGCCCTGCAGGACCAGTCCGGCCTCCCAGGAATCGAGCACCTCGTAGTCGCGGCGCGCCTTCTTGTTGCGCGCCACCAGCCGGCGCGGGGCGGACTCGGTCAGCTGCCCGCCGCGGCGAGCGCCATCGCGGCCTCGCGCTTCCGCCAGTCGGCCAGGAAGCTCGCCATGCCCCGGTCGGTGAGCGGGTGCCGCATGCTCTTTTCGAGCACGCTGAACGGGCAGGTCGCGATGTGGGCGCCGGCCAGCGCGGCCTCGGTGACGTGCCGCGGGTGCCGGATCGACGCGGCCAGGATGCGGGTGCGGATGTCGGGATTGCGCTCGAAGACCTCGGCGATCTCGCGGATGAGCTCCATCCCGTCGTACGACATGTCGTCGACGCGGCCAATGAAGGGAGAGACCACGAAGGCGCCCGCCAGCGCGGCCATGAGCGCCTGGTTGGTGTTGAAGATCAGGGTGACGTTGCAGCGGATGCCCCGCCGGCCCAGCCGCGAGACGGCCTCGAGCCCCTGGGTGGTGGCCGGAACCTTGATGATCACGTTCGAGTGCCAGGCGGCGAACTCGACGCCCTCGCGCACCATGCCGTCGGCGTCTTCCGAGACGGTCTCGGCGCTGATGGGCCCGTTGACGAGCTCGCAGATCGTGCGGATCGTGTCCTCGAAGTCGGCGCCCTCCTCCTGCGCCATCAGGCTCGGGTTGGTCGTGACGCCGCTCAGGATGCCCCACCGGGCCGCTTCGCGGATCTCGTCCAGGTTGGCCGTGTCAAGATAGATCTTCATCGGGCGGGCTCCTCGGATTCGGCTTCGAACTCCTCCTTGGCCGCGTCGAGCCCGGCGCGGTACGCCGCCTTCGAGCGCGCCAGCTTGTCCTCGAGCTCGTCGCGGGCTTCGGCCGCCAGCTGGCGCCCCTGGTCGATGACGCCCTTCGCCGAGTCCACGCGCGCGCTGAGGTCGTCGCGCAGACCGCGCACCCGCTCGTTCGTGAGCGCCCGGAGCCGTCTGGCCTGCGTGCGGAGGCGCGCCTGGGTCTCTTCGCCCGAGCCGGGCGCGAAGAGCAGCGCGATTCCGGCCCCCACGAGCGCGCCCAGGAGGAACGCGCCGATCTCGGTTCTGTGGTCCCGCTCGACGATCACGGCAGGCTGTTCGTTGCTGCTCATCTCGCCCCCCTTCGAGTGCTGCCCCCCCTTGGCGTGCTGCGGCAGTGCAAAGCTAAACGCGGCGAGGGGGGCTCGCCACCGACTGCGCGGCCCGCGCTCGGCGGCCGGGTCAGACGCGCCAGCGCGGATCGGGGGCCGGCAGCGCGGGGCGCTCGTGGCCTGCGCGCCCCATCAGCCCCGCGGTCAGCGTCTTGCCCAGCTCGACGCCGGGCTGGTCCATGGGGTCGACCCCGTAGAGCGCCCCGGCGCAGACGACGGCGATCTGGAAGAGCATGAGGAGGGCGCCGACGCCCGTCGCGTCCACGGGGTCGACGGCGACGGTCATGCTGGGGCGCCCGGCGCGCCTGAGGGCCTCGGCCGTCGCGACGCGCTCGCACTCGAGCAGCTCGAAGAGGGTGCGCCCGGCCAGATGCGAGGCGTGCGCGCCCTTCGCGTGCCGGCCCGGGATCGGCACGTCCTGGCCGGGGGCCCCGGGGGCGATGAAGACGACGACCTTGTCGCGGGGCCCCTCCATGAACAGCTGCAGAAGCGAGTGCTGGTCGGTCGCTCCGAACGCGGGCAGCGGGGTTGGGCCCGATGCGGCCGCGGTCCCGTCGAGCCGGAGCGCCTTGCCCAGCGATTCGGCCCACAGCTGCTGCGCCCAGTACGCGAATCCCCGTAGCCGGTCGGCGTACGGCATGAAGACGTGCACGCCGGCGCCCCATTCGGTGTCGGCCAGGTGCAGGAGCGTGGCGAGGACGCCGGCAGGGTTGGGCGCGAGCTCGTCGCCGGCGCACCGCCCGGCCATCTCGTCGGCGCCCGCGAGCACCGCCCGGACGTCGATGCCGACGAGCGCGGCGGGCAGCAGCCCCACGGGCGAGAGCACCGAGAAGCGCCCCCCCACGCTGGCGGGCACGGGCAGCGAACGCAGGCCGTGCTCTTGGGCGAGCCGCCGCAGGAAGCCGCGCTGGGCGTCGGTGGTGACGACCAGGTGGCCGCGCAGGGCCGAGCCCTCGCCGCCGGGGCCGCCGGGCGGCGCCAGCGACGCGAGCCGCTGCCGGATTACCAGGAGCAGCGCCAGGGTCTCGGCGGTCGAGCCCGACTTGCTGACCACGTTGAAGAGCGTGCGCGAGAGGTCGAGGCGGCCCAGGAGCGCATGGGCGGTGTCGGGGTCGGGGTTGTCCAGGATGTGGAGCCGGGGGCGGCCGCCCCGGGCCCGGGCGTCGAGCTCGTTCCAGCCGGGCGGCAGGAGGGCGTCGGCGAGCGCAGCCGCGCCGAGCGCCGAGCCGCCGATTCCGACGACCACCACGTTGTCGAAGCGGCCGTTCAGGGCGGCAGCCGCGTCCAGGGTGCGCGCCGCGAGCGGGCGGTCGCCGGGAAGGTCGAGGAAGCCGAGCCCGCCCTGCCCGCGCCACGAGCGCACCACGCGCTGAGCGTGGCGGAACCTGCGGGCAAGGTCGCCTTCGTTCGCCGCCGCACCCGAGGGGGACGCCCGAGCGTGCGCGAGCCGCGCCGGGTCGATGCCGCCGCCCTCCAGAACCCCGGCAACCATGTTGTCGAAGGAGATCGTGACGGGGCTTGGCCCCGCAGTGGCGGAGGAGCTCATTGGACCTCGACGCTCAGGCCGTCGTATGCGGGCGCGACGCCTGGAGGAAGGGCCGCGGCCAGCTCGCGGTGGCCCACCTTGTGGGTGAGGTGGGTGAGGAAGGTGCGCCGGGCGCCGACCCTGCGCGCCGCCGCGACCGCCTCGTCGATGTTGAAGTGCGTGGGGTGGGGATCGCCCCACCAGAGCGCGTTGAGGACCAGCACGTCGACTCCGGCCAGGACCCTGCGGGCCGCCCGGGGGAGCCGCTTGGCGTCGGTGACGTAGCCCAGGCGCCCGATGCGGAAGCCGAAGGCGTCGGTGGGGCCGTGCGGGACGCGAAAGGGGACGACGTCGCGGCCCAGCAGCCGCTCGGGCGCGCCCTCGCGGTAGCTGCGGAGGTCGAGGCGGGGCTTGGTGGTGCCGCGCGGGACCTTGACGCGGTCGCTGAAGATGTACTGGAAGCGGGCCTTCATCTCGGCCGTCGTCTCGCGGGGGACGTACGTCGGGACCGGGCCCCGGCCCCGGGTGGAGAAGACCCTCACGTCGTCGATGCCGTGCACGTGGTCGGCGTGGAGGTGCGTGTACCAGACGGCGTCCACGCGGTCGATGCGGGCGGCCAGCAGCTGCAGCCGCAGCTCGGGCGGCGTGTCGATCAGGAGGTTGCCCTTGTCGAGCGACACGACGGCGCCGTGGCGCGTGCGGCGGTCGCGCGGGTCGTCGGAGGTGCAGTTGGGGCAGTCGCAGCCGATGACGGGAACGCCGATCGAGGTGCCGGTGCCCAGGAAGGTCAGGCGCACTCAGGGGTTCCGCGCTGCGGGGATGGCGGGCGCCTCGGCCGGAGAGCCCGCGGCGGCCCGGGAGGTCGCGCGCAGGGGCCGTCCTTCGCTTGTGAAGGATTTCACAAGCGCTCGACGCGCATGGTGTTCGTCGAGCCGCGCCGATGGAACGGCATGCCCGAGGTGACCACGACCGGATCGCCGGCCTTGCCCCGGCCCGACTCCAGGACCACGCGCTTGCCGAGCTCGGTGAGGTTCTCGTATGTGATGCCGCCGTGCTCGGCCAGGACGGGCCGCACGCCCCAGACGCCGGCGAGCGACCGGTAGACCTTGGGCTCGGTGCACACGGAGTAGATGGGCGTGACCGGGCGGTACGAGGCGACGAGCCGCGCCGAGAAGCCGCTGCGGGTGATCACCAGGATCGCGGGCGCGTCCAGGTCGCGCGCCGAGCGCACCGACGAGGCCGCGACCGCGTGCTCGCGCCGGGACGCGCCGAGACGCTGGACGGGTCCCATCTCGTTGAGATAGTGGGGCCCTTCGTCGAGCACGCCGCTGCCCTCGATCTCTTCGGCGATGCGCACCATGACCTCGACGGTGCGGGCCGGGTACTTCCCCACCGCGGTCTCGCCCGAGAGCATGACCGCGTCGGTGCCGTCGATGATCGCGTTGGCGACGTCGGACGCTTCGGCCCGCGTGGGGGTGGGGTACGAGGTCATGGACTCGAGCATCTGGGTGGCGGTGATGACGGGGCAGCCGTACCCGTTGGCCGCCTGGATGATGCGCTTCTGCACCAGCGGCACCGACGCGAAGGGGAGCTCGACGCCCAGATCGCCCCGCGCCACCATGACGGCGTCGCTGTACTCGAGGATGCCGTCGAGCTCGTCGACGGCGCTGGCCCGCTCGATCTTGGCGACCAGCCAGCCGCGTCCGCGCATCCGCGCCTTCAGCACGCGCACGTCTTCGACGCGCTGGACGAACGAAAGCCCCACGTATTCGGCGTCCATCTCGAGCGCGAACTCCAGGTCCTTCAAGTCCTTGCGCGTGACCGCCGGGGTGTTGAGCTCGACGCCGGGAAGGTTGATCCCCTTGCGCGACCCCAGCATGCCGCCGCGCACCACCTCGAAGTGCGCCCGGCCGCCGTCGGTCTCGACGCAGACGAGCTCGAGCAGCCCGTCGTCGAGCAGGATGTGGGTGCCGGGCGAGACCTCGCGCGCCAGCGAAGTGTACGCGGTGGGCAGCTCGCCGGGACCGTTGAGCCCCTCGGGCGCGATCGTGACCGTCTGGCCGTCTTCG
The DNA here is from genome assembly GCA_965221535.1 of Longimicrobiales bacterium. Taxonomy (GTDB): domain Bacteria; phylum Gemmatimonadota; class Gemmatimonadetes; order Longimicrobiales; family Gaopeijiaceae; genus Bin94. The sequence goes on from OZ244894.1 coordinate 2,456,865, forward strand.
AGCATGACGGGCTCGGGCATTGCGCCCATGCGGATCTTGGGGCCCTGCAGATCGACGAGCACGGCCACGGGGCGCCCCACCGCGTCGGCGGCCTCGCGGACCAGCCTGATGCTCCGCTCGTGCCCGCGATGATCGCCGTGCGACATGTTGATCCGCGCCACGTCGATTCCCGCGCGCACCAGCCCGATCATGGTCTCGGGCTTCGCGCTCGCCGGCCCTATGGTGGCGACCACCTTGGTTCTGATCATTCGACTCGCTTGTCCTCCGTGCTCGCGTTGGGCTGGCCGGGCGGGCCCGGCCCTCAGCGCCGGGACATTATCTATCTTAGCAGTCATGCCATCGAGAGAGCCCAGCAGCGCCACCACCTACGTCGACACGCCCGAGGCGGCGCGCCCCGTCGCCGACGCCCTCGCCCAAGCCGAAGTCGCGGCGCTCGACTGCGAGGCGGCGGGGTTTCACCGCTACTCCGACCGCCTCTGCCTGGTCCAGCTCTCGATTCCGGCGGGGACGTTCGTGCTGGACCCGCTCGCATTCGACCCGGCTCCGTGCCTCAAGCCGTTCCTCGAGGACCCGCGCCGCCGCGTGGTCATGCACGGCGCCGCCTACGACCTGCGTCTGCTTGGCCGCGACCTGGGAATCACGGTGGCCAACCTTGCCGACACGCAGGTCGCGGCAAGCCTTCTGGGGGTCGGGGCCACCGGGCTGCAGGCGCTGCTGGGGGAACGCCTGGGCGTCGAGGTCTCGAAGAAGTTCCAGCGGGCGGACTGGGCGCAGCGCCCCCTGACCCGCGAGATGATCGAGTACGCGGCGGGCGACACGCGCCACCTGCACCGTCTGATCGCGATTCTCGAGGGCGAGCTGGAAGCGCGGGGGCGCCTTCACTGGGCGCAGGAGGAGTACGGGTGGCTGACGGCGAGCGCTGCGGGCGGCGGGCGCGGCGACGAGCCCCCGTCCGACCCGGTGGCCCGCTTCAAGCAGGCGCGCAGGATGGACGACCGCTCGGCCGCCGCGCTCCGCGAGGCCATTGCCTGGCGCGACCGGATCGCCCGCGCGAAGGACCGCGCCCCCTTCCGGGTGGTGGGGGACGCCGCGCTCGCCCTGGTGGTGGCCGACCGTCCCGCTTCGGTGGGCGCGCTCGCGGCGGTCAAGGGGTTTCCGCCCCGTTTGGCCCGCGCGAGCGGGGCCTCGCTGCTGGACGCGCTGGCCAAGGTCGACCGCATCCCTGCCGCGGCGCTGCCGCCCCATCCGGCCAAGGTCGCCCGCTCCGGCGCGCGCCCCACGCCCGAGGAGGAGGCCGCGTTCGAGCGCCTGAAGGCGGTGCGCAACCGGGCGGCGGACCGGTACGGGCTCGAACGGGGGCGCATGATGGCGAACCAGCTGCTGCGCCAGATCGTCGGCGCGCGCCCCCGGGGCCGCGACGAGCTGGCCGCGGTTCCCGACGTGAGGCGGTGGCAGGTGGAGACGATCGGGGACGAGCTGCTGGCGGTGGTCGGGCGGGGGGGGTGAGGGGGGCGGGGGGGCGGGGCCGGGCGGGGCGGGTCGCCCAGGTGCCCGGCTACTCTCCGCGCTCCTCGAGCTCGCGCTTGTACTCGATGCAGTAGCGGGCGTGCGGCAGGGCGTCCAGCCGTTCGAAGCCCACCGGCCTGCCGGTGCCGTGGCAGCGCCCGAAGTTGTCGGGGTCGCGGTAGAGCCGTCTGAGCGCCTGCTCGATCCGGTAGAGGTAGCGGCCCTCCTTGGTGGCGAAGACGGCGGCCTTTTCGCGCTCCATGGCCTCGGTGCCCTGGTCGGCCATGTGGTCGGTGTAGCCCGACATCTCGGAGTCGCCGCCGGCCCGCGCGGACTTCGCGACTTCGTTGAAGAGACCCAGCGCGCGCAGGGCCTTGGCCCTTTCCTGCAGGAGTCGTTGTTCCAAGTGCGCAAGCTGGTCCTTGGAGAGAACGGGGCCTTGACCGTTTTCTGCGCTCTTGTCCTTTGGAATACCGGACGACGACATGGCAAGCTCCTTCCAGCATCGGGTGCGACAACGTAACCTATACGCGACCACCCCGCCCCGGCCAAGAGGAGCGATGGACGACCCCGCCCGCGCCATGACCTGCTGCACGCCTCCGGACACCCCGGACGAGCCGCTCGCGCGCCCGCCGTTCCGCTCGGAGCTGGGCGAACGGATCCAGCGGGAGATCTGCGCGCGCTGCTGGCGCGACTGGCTGCAGCACCAGACGCTGCTGATCAACCACTTCGGCCTCGATCCGCGCAAGCCCGAGGCGCGGGAGTTTCTCTACGCGCAGACCCGGGCCGTGCTGTTCGGCGAGGGGGATGTCGCCGAAATCGACGTCACCTCAAGACCGCGGCGATCTCCACCAGGGCATCTTCCAGCACGTCGCGGCTGACGGTGAGGGGGGGCGCGAACCGCACGACCTGCCTGTGCGTCTCCTTGGCCAGGATGCCACGCTGCTCGAGGGCCTCGCAGAAGGGGCGCGCGGTTCCCGACGAGGCCTTGATCACCAGCCCGATCATGAGCCCCCTGCCCCGCACCTGCTCCACATGCGGCGACGGAATCGCGCGGAGGCGGTCCATGAACCAGCTCCCGAGCTCGTCGGAGCGGCTGGACAGCTCCTCGTCCTGGATTACGCGCAGCGACGCCAGGCCGACGGCCGCGCCCAGCGGGTTGCCGCCGAAGGTCGAGCCGTGGTCGCCCGGGCGGAACACGTCCATGAACTCGTTGTCGGCGATGGCGGCCGAGACGGGGTAGACGCCGCCCCCGAGCGCCTTGCCGACGACGAGCACGTCGGGACGGACGCCCTCCCAGTCGCAGCAGAAGAAGCGGCCGGTGCGGCCCAGGCCGGTCTGGATCTCGTCGGCGACGAGCGCCACCCCGTTCGCGCGGCAGATGTCGGACGCGTCGCGCATGTAGCCGTCGGGCGGGACGATCACCCCCGCTTCGCCCTGAATGGGCTCGACCAGGAAGCCGGCGGTGTTGGGGCCGATCGCGGCGGCGAGGGCGTCGACGTCGCCGTACGGAACGAGCTTGAAGCCGGGTGTGAAGGGGCCGAAGCCGTCGCGGTACTGCGCCTCGGACGAGAAGCCCACGATGGTGGTGGTGCGTCCGTGGAAGTTGTCGTCGCAGACGATGATCTCGGCCTGGTCCTCGGGGATGCCGCGCACCTGGTAGCCCCACTTGCGCACCATCTTGATCGCGGTCTCGACCGCCTCGGCGCCGGTGTTCATGGGCAGCGCGGCGTCGAATCCGGTGGCCTCGCAGAGCGCGCGCAGGAAGGGGCCCATCTGGTCGTTGTGGAAGGCGCGCGACGTGAGGGTGAGGCGGTCGAGCTGCTCCTTCGCGGCCGCCACGATGGCGGGGTGGCGGTGCCCCTGGTTCACCGCCGAGTACGAGCTCAGCATGTCCAGGTAGCGGTTGCCGTCCACGTCCCAGACCCACACGCCCTCGCCGCGGTCGAGCACGACCGGCAGGGGGTGGTAGTTGTGGGCCGAATAGCGCTCGGCCTCGTCCAGGTAGCGCTTGGTCAGCGAAGCGGCGGGTGGGGCCATTGTGGTCATGGTCTGTTGCCTCTTGGGGGACGGCGGGGTTCGCTTGTGAGAATATTCACAATGTATGAATAGAAATGCATTCGGGTGGCGAGCGCAAGGGGCCGCGTCGATTCGGGACGCCCTACCCGCCCAGGCCGTCCGTCGGCGCCTCGTTGACCCTAAGGCTGAAGATGTCCGGGCGGGCGTAGTGGCCGACGACGTCGAAGTCGAACTTGCCGCGGGCGATGTCTCCAAGGTCGAGGTCGGCGTGCAGCATGCCCGCCTCGCCGAGGAGCGGTCCGGCGATGGTGTCGCCCAGGGGGCCGTAGATCGCCGAGCCGCCCCTGGACAGCGGGTTGGGCCAGTCTTCGAGGTCGCCGATGATCTCGAGGTCCGGGGGGTAGTGGTCGCGGGTGACGAACTGGTTGCACCCGATCACGAAGCAGCGCCCCTCGAGCGCGATGTGGCGCAGCGTGGCCTGCCAGCGGTCGCGGGAGTCGGCGGTGGGCGCCAGGTAGATCTCCACGCCCTTGCCGTACATGGCGGTTCGGGCCAGCGGCATGTAGTTCTCCCAGCAGATCAGACCCCCGACCTTGCCGAACGGGGTGTCCAGCACCGGCATGGTGCTGCCGTCGCCCTCGCCCCAGATCAGGCGCTCGGCCGCAGTGGGCTTGAGCTTGCGGTGAAGCCCGGCGAGCGATCCGTCCGGCGCGAAGTACAGCAGCGTGCAGTACAGCGTGCCGGGAGACCTGGCGGCGCCCTTCTCGATCACGCCGACGGCCAGGTAGACCCCCGCGTCGGCGGCGGCCCGCCCCATGCGCTCGGTTTCGGGCCCAGGGACGGTGATCGCGGCGTCGAAGTAGCGTCCGAAGGCGCGCCGGCCCGGCGGCTTGCGCCCCCCCACCGCGGTGCCGAACGCGAGACCCCACGGATAGCCGCCCACGAACGCCTCGGGGAACACGACCAGCTCGGCGCCCCGGGCCGCGGCCTCGGACGTCATGTCGCAGAGGCGGTCGACGGCGCCGGCCGGGTCGAAGGGGAAGCCGCGGGGCTGCGCGGCGGCGACCCGAACGTGGTCTTTGCGGGACATCCGGTGGCGTCTCCGGTTGGGGTGGGGTGGCGGTGGGGGGTGGTGGTGCGGGGTCGCGGGTTGCAGTGCGGGTTGGGGTGGGGCTGCGGCGGGTTGCGGTCCGGGCGACAGTGGATCAATCTGTTCAGAGCCGGTCCTTCGCACCACCCGCACCTTGGGGGAAATCCCGATGATCAAGACCAGAGCACTGCCAGGAACGCTGCTCGCTGCAGCGCTGTCGTGGCCCGCGCCGGCCGCCGCCCAGTCGGGGCACGAGTCGGTGATCGCCCACGTGGAGGCCAACGCCGCGAGCTACGGCACCGTCGCCCAGCAGATCTGGGACCTGGCCGAAGTGGGGTACCAGGAAACCGAGAGTTCGGGATTGCTGCAGGCCCAGCTGAGGGACGCCGGCTTCGAGGTGGAAGCGGGCGTCGCCGGGATGCCCACCGCGTTCATGGCGAGCTATGGCCAGGGATCGCCCGTGATCGGGATCCTGGCCGAGTTCGACGCCCTGCCCGGGATCACGCAGGAGCGCAGCGCCGAGCGGCGGGCGCTCCCGACCATGGGGGCCGGGCACGCCTGCGGGCATCACCTCTTCGGCGCGGGGTCGGTGGCCGCCGCGCTCGCGGTCGGGGACTGGCTGGCGACGTCGGGCGCCTCGGGCACCATCCGCGTCTACGGCACGCCGGCCGAAGAGGGCGGCGCGGGCAAGGTGTACATGGTGCGGGGCGGCCTCTTCGACGATGTCGACGCGGTCCTGCACTGGCACCCGTCGGGCGTCAACAGCGCGAGCCCGTCGGCGTCGCTCGCCAACAAGTCGGCCAAGTTCCGCTTCCGCGGGATCTCGGCGCACGCGGCAAGCGCGCCGGACCAGGGCCGCTCGGCGCTGGACGGGGTCGAGGCCATGAACCACATGGTCAACATGCTGCGCGAGCACGTTCCCCAGGAGACGCGGATCCACCACGTGATCACCGCGGGCGGGTCGGCTCCCAACGTCGTGCCCGACTTCGCGGAAGTGTACTACTACGTGCGCAATCCTGACTCCGAGAACGTGCGGTCGATCTTCGACAGGGTCGTGCTGGCGGCGGAGGGGGCCGCGATGGGCACGGGAACGACGATGGACTACGAGGTCATCCACGGCATCTACGCCATGCTTCCCAACGAGGCGCTGCAGCGGAGGGCGCACGCCAACCTCACCGGGATCGGGGGGGTGGAGTACACGGACGCCGAGCGCGACTTCGCCGCGATGATCCGCGAGACGCTGGCGAACCCGCTGCCGCTGGAGAGCGCGGGCGAAATCCAGCCCTACCAGCCGCGCCCGGCGGGCGGCTCGACCGATGTCGCCGACGTGAGCTGGGTGGTCCCGACGGTTGGGCTGACCACCGCGACTTGGGTCCCGGGAACGCCGGCCCATTCGTGGCAGGCGATCGCCGCGGGCGGGATGTCGATCGGCGAGAAGGGCATGATCGCCGCGGCCAAGACGCTGGCCGTGACCGCTGTGGATCTGTTCGAGGACGACGACCTGCTGCGCGCGGCCAAGGCGGAGCATGCCGAGCGCGTCGGCGCGGACTTCAGGTACGTCTCGCTGGTGGGCGACCGCGACCCGCCGCTCGACTACCGGAGGCCGGCGACGGCGGGTCGCTGACGGACTGCTACCCGCACTCGGAGAAGCCGCACACGTAGCACTTCTTGCACCCCTCTTCGAAGGCGAGGTGGCTGGCGCCGCAAGCGGGGCACGCCCCCAGAGCGGCAGCGGTCTCGTCGACGTACTGGCCGGGGGCGGCCGCTACGGCCGGCGCCTCGGCGCGGACCGGGGCGGTCGCGTCGATCTTCATCTCGACCTGCACCCCTTCCTTCTCGGCCATGTAGAGGTCGAACGCCTGCGCGATCGCGTCGGGGGCCGACAGCACCTTGTTCGGCCCCACGCCCACGGCCCGGTCGCAGGAGATGCCCCGCAGCTGGTCGCGGACGGCGGCGATGGGGATGCCGGACCGCAGCGACAGCGAGACCAGGCGGCCGATCGCTTCGGAGTCGGCCATGGCAGCGCCGCCCGCCTTGCCCACGGTGCAGAAGACCTCGAAGGGCCGGCCCGTGTCGTCTTCGTTGATCGTGACGTACAGGTCGCCCAGCGGGCTGTCCATCTTGATGGTGCGGCCCTTCAGCATTGACGGGCGCTGCCGCTTGTGCCGCATGGCGGAGACCTCGCGGTCGTGCGCGCCGAGCGTCTTCTTGATCTCTTCGAGCTCGCCCTCGAGGCGGTGGGCCTTCTCGCGCGCGTCGGCCAGCTCGCCCGTGAGCGCCTCGACGTCGGCCGACTCGACGGCGGCCTCGTCGTTCCCGGTCTTGCCCGTGGACAGGACCTGCATGGGCCGGGAGCCGTCGCGGTACACGGTCACGCCCTTGCAGCCGAGCGCGAACGCCATCTCGTAGATCCTGCGCACGTCGTCGCGGGTGGCTTCGAAGGGGAAGTTGGTGGTCTTGGAGATGGCGGAGTCCACGTGCTCCTGGAAGGCCCCCTGCATGCGCACGTGCCACTCTGGAGCGATGTCGTGCGCGGTGCGGAAGGTCTCCTGCACCTCGGTCGGCACCTCGTCGAAGTGGATGTGGCCCTCTTCGGCGATGCGCTCCATGAGGGCGGGGCTGTACCAGCCCTCGTCCTTCGCGCGCTCGACGAAGTCCTCGTTCACGTCGGGCATCATCACGCCCGCCTGGTTCCGCATGAACGCCACGGCGAAGAGCGGCTCGATCCCGCCGCTGCACCCCGCAATGATCGATATGGTGCCGGTGGGGGCCACGGTGGTCAGGTTGCAGTTGCGCAGCCGCCGCTCGGGACGGATTCGCTCGCCCGCGCCGTTGCGCGCGCAGCTCTCGTCGGGCCCCCAGATCGATTCGGCCCAGGCGGGGAAGACGCCGCGCGACTCGGCCAGCCGCTCCGACGCCACGCGCGTCTCCTCTTCGATGAAGCGCATGACCCGGCGGCCCAGCGCGACGCCTTCTTCGGAGTCGTAGCGCACGCCCAGACGCACCATCAGGTCGGCCCATCCCATCAGCCCCAGGCCAACCCGGCGGATCCGGCGCGCCAGGTCAGAGATCTCGTCGAGCGGGTACCGGTTCGCGTCGATGACGTTGTCCAGGAAGTGGATCGACAGGTGCACCACCCGGCGCATCGCATCCCAGTCGATCCCGTCGTCGGGGGTGTCGAAGCGGCCCTTCTTCGCGAAGGCGCCGACGTTGACGCTGCCCAGATTGCAGACGTCGTAGGCCAGGAGCGGTTGTTCGCCGCACGGGTTGGTCGCCTCGTATTCGCCCAGGGCCGGGACGGGATTGTGCTCGTTGGCGCGGTCGATGAAGAACACGCCCGGCTCGCCGGTCTTCCAGGCCCCCTCGACGATCATGTCGAAGATCTCGCGCGCGTTCTCGCGTCCGGCCACGCGCCCCGTGCGCGGTGTGACCAGATCGTACTCGTCGCCGGCTTCGACCGCGCGCATGAACGCGTCGGTGATCCCCACGGAGATGTTGAAGTTGGTGACCTGCGAAGTGTCGTTCTTGCAGCGGATGAACTCGCGGATGTCGGGGTGGTCGACCCGCAGGATGCCCATGTTGGCGCCGCGCCGCGTGCCCCCCTGCTTGACCACCTCGGTCGAGGCGTCGTAGAGGCGCATGAAGGAGACGGGGCCCGACGCCACCCCCATGGTGGAGCGCACGGTGTCTCCTTCGGGACGCAGCCGCGAGAACGAGAATCCGGTGCCGCCGCCCGACTGGTGGACCAGCGCCATCGCGCGCAGCGTGTCGTAGATGCCGCTGCTACCGTTCGACAGCGCGTCCTCGACGGGCAGCACGAAGCAGGCCGAGAGCTGCCCGAGCGGGCGTCCCGCGTTCATGAGCGTGGGGGAATTGGGCTCGAACCCTCCGGTCGTCATCAGGTCGTAGAAGCTGCGCGCCACCTCTTCGATCGCGCCGTCCGAGGCCCCGTAGCGCCGGTCCTCCTCGGCGATCACGCGGGCGACGCGCCAGAACATGTCTTCGGGCTCCTCGACCGGCTCGCCGGCCTCGTCCTTCTTCAGGTACCGCTTGGCAAGAACGATGCGGGCGTTCTCCGACAGCCGGGCGAGGGGCAGATCGGCCGGGGGCTGATCGTCGAAGACGTGGGGGGGGACGGCGCCGTTGGTCATGGAGTGCGGTTCCTCTTCTCAGGGGCTTGGCCCTTGTGGGTTTCGTGCGGTGGGCCCCAAGATGTAGTGGGGCAGATACAGTAAGGACCCAATCGCTTGTGGTCAAGAAGAAACTGTTCCGAGGGACGGCGCGGGATGGTTCAGAACGCGTTTCCGACCCTTAGGTAGAAGGTTGCGCCCTCGCCTCCGCTCAGCGGCACCCCCGCTCCGAACCGGAAGCCGACGCCGGGGAGGTACACGGGCGCCACGATCACCGAGAGCTCCCCGCCGAAGCTCGCCAGGGCCTGCCGCCTCGGATTCTCGTAGTTGCGGAGCCCCAGGGTCGGTCCCCAGGCGTTGCCGGCGTCGAAGAACACCGAGCCGTGGATCCGGTCGAAGAAGAGCGGCGCGAAGGGCAGGCCCCGGTCCAGGACCGCGATGGGAAAGCGGTATTCGGCGCTCGACGTCCAGGCAAACCGCCCGGACCGCAGGTTGCTCCGGTAGCCCCGCACGGGGAAGAGGCGCGCGGACCCGCCGAAGAGCCCCGCCCCCGTGAGCGGTTCGGGCATCCCCTCGGCGCCGCCGACGTCGAAGTGGAACTGGTTCGCCCCGGGACCGAATCCAGCGCCTCCCGAGAGGCGAAGCGCCAGCACGTGGTTGGCGAAGCCGAACGCGCGGACGGACTTGAAGGCCGCGAGCTCGCCCGTCACCTCGGCGAAGCCCCGGTCGATTGCGGCGGCGCCGCGCTGGGCCGGATCGAGCCCGCTCTCGCGGCGCACGCGCGCGCTCAGGAAGCCGCGCAGCCCGTCCTCGCGCGAGATCGAGAGCGCCCTGCGCTGGGCGTTGGATGCGGACAGCGTGGCGCGGAACTGCGCGAAGGTGGAGCGCGGAGGGGGGTTGCCGAGCTCGGGCCCCTCCCGCCCCGCCGGATCCTGCAGGGTGAGATGCTCCCGAACGAGGCTGCCGCTCAGGCTGAGCGCGGTCGAGGTGCGGAAGCGCCGTCGGAGGAAGGACGCGGAAAGCGTGGCTGCGCGCTCCTGCTCGACCAGGAAGTACTCGCGCGTGCTCTCGTCCGGGAACGTCACGGCGAGCGTGCGCGACGACGCGTCGTAGCGCTGCGACATCGACAGCCCCAGCACCGGATTGCCCAGCCCGCTGTAGCTGTACCCGAAGCTTCCGGCGAACCGGCTGCCGTCCACCGTGAGGCGTCCGGAGAGGTTGTAGGCGTGCCGCCCGACAATGTCGCTGCCCCCGATCCCGATCCCGACGAAGTCCCGGATCACGGTGCGCGGCGTGCCCGACTGGTCGGTCCCCAGCTCGCCCAGCTCCCAGATCGGCGTCCAGTAGTACGGCCGCAGCGTGCCGAAGGCCCGGTATGTGGCCGGAGAGGTCGATTCCGGCGGGGCCGCCTGGGCGCGCTCCTCCGGGGCCGCCTCGGCCGCCGGCGCCGGCTCGGCGGGCTGCTCCGAGGCCGACGCGAAGCGAGGGCTGGTCGGCTGCGGCGCGAACCACTCCGTCGGCGAGAACGGAATGCGCTCGATGTGCCATCCGTCGGCGTGGTACGACGAGAAGTGGATCCAAGCGCCCGAAGCGTCGATCGAGGGATGGGAGGCGCCCCCGAGCATGTTCGTCACCTGGCGCACCTCCGGCGGCCCGCCGCCCGAGAGACTGGCGGCGAAGAGATTGGGGATGCCGGTGCGGTCGGACGACCATACCAGCGTCGAGCCGTCGGGCGCCCAGAAGGGCGTGGTGTCCACGGCGCGGTCGCGGGTGACTTCCGCGACCGTCTCGCCCCGCGCGTCCAGCACGACGATGTCCATCAGCGCGGGCGCCTCCCAGCGCACGACCGCGATCCGCGTCCCGTCGGGCGACCAGCGCGGGAACGCCCAGTGCCGGTCGGGGCGCCGGGGCGCCAGCGGCGCGGTCTCGCCCGTGGACAGGTCCACGAGCACCAGCGCGTTGGTGCCTTCCCCCTCCTGCACCGCCACGGCGCGGCGTCCGTCCGGGGAGACGTCGGCGAAGCTGATCCGCTGGCCGCGCGTCACGCGCTCCACGGTCCCGTCGGGCGCCGCGCGGTACAGGTCGCTGGTCAGCCGGTAGCGGTCGGTGAAGTCGAGCTGCGTGAAGAAGAGGCCGCCGTCGGGGCCCCACGACAGCGACCCGCCGGTACCGTTCACCCGGGCCAGCCGCCGGGCGTTCGCCCCGGACGGGTCCGAGACCCGGATCTGGGCCGCGTCGACGCCGTCCGAACGAACGAACGCCAGGGTGGCGCCGTCGGGCGACACCACCGCCTGCCCGGCCAGCCGCCCCGCGCCCTCCACCCGCTCACCGATCGTGATCGGCCGGGCCCGCGCGAGCTCTTCGGCCACTGCGCGATAGGCGCGGGTCATGTCCTCGCCCCACGCCGCCCAGCTCTCCCTGACGCTCACCCCAAAGGCGTTCCGCGCGGCGGCGTTCATCCGATACGGCACCCACAGCCCGGCCACCGAGCGCGCAAACCCGGCGAGCGTCTCCTCTCCGTGCACGGCGGCCATGTGCTCCAGGTACCGCGCGCCGTACACATAGGGCCGATGTCCCCCCGGCCAGACCGGCGAGTCGCCCGACACCTGCTGCACCGTTCCGAACTCGCCCGCGAGCGCCGCCGCGCGCATGACCATCTCCTGCCAGGTTCCCTTCACGCGCCCCCCGCCGGTCAGCTCCGACTCGTAGTAGGTCGCCAGCCCCTCGATGAACCAGGTGGGGGCCGCGGCCGAGGGAAAGACGGGCCACGCCATCGGGACCCTCCCGAAGGCGGCGCGGATCAGCTTGCCGAGGCCGCCCGTCATGTCGAGGTGGAAGCTGTGCACCAGCTCGTGCGTGATCACGAGCTCCAGCCAGTCGTCGAAGTACGACAGGGTCCCGCCGTCCATCGGGGGCCGGGCGAAGATCGTGATGCGGTTGTAGGGCGCCGGAGACGCGAAGCCGTTGGCGATGTCGGCGTGGTCGGCGAGGAGGACCTGGACCGGGGTGTCCGGGGTCTCGACGAAGCGGTCGGCAAGCAGTGTCCAGGCACGCTCGGCCTTGGATCCGGCGCTCCGGGCCAGATCCTCGAGCCGCGCCGGATAGGTGACGACGAAGTGCCGCGTCTCCAGCTGGCGCCAGTCCTCGTCGGGGGGCACCGGCTGGCCGGCGGCCGGCAGCGCCGCGCACAGCAGCGCCGTGCAGGGCAGCGCCGCGCGCAGGAGGCCACCGAGCGTCGGAGCGGAAGGATGGCGCGTCTTCATCTAAGGTGCAGTCCTCGTCATGGCCGATCCAGGATCGGCACCCTCATGGAAGCCAGCGCGGAGGCCGGCGGAACGGGGGCGTCGCCCCGGCACGTCGTCAACCCCGCTGCCGATCCGGTCCGCTCCGCGTCGGCGTTCGCGTCTTCGGGCGGGGGAGGCAGGATCGCCAGCAGGGAGATCGGCGCCGCTCCGCGCGTCAGCCCAAGCTGCGCCACCACGCAGAAGCGCTCCGGGTGCGCGAAGAGCACGGGATCCACATACGCGGGACTGGTGGCGTCCCAGTTGTCCACGACCAGATGGTCCACCCCCAGGGAGTCGGCCTGGGTCAGCAGGCTGCTCCCGTCGTCGGTGAAGGGAAAGACGATCGACGGGTGTCCGCTGAACGCGTGGAAGATGCGCGGCTTGCGGCTGTACACGAGCGAGCCCCTGGGCAGCCCGTCGCGCGCCCAGAGCGCCATGGCATGGAACTCTCTGATGCCGCTTGGATGGCAGCCAAGCGGTCCCAGCGCGGCCACCCGGGCCCGGCACCCCTTCGCCGTGGCGACGCTCTCGGACCATGCTTGGCCGGCGGGAAGCGCGAACAGGAGCGCCGCCAGTCCGGCCACAGCCCAGGCGGGCCTGCGAACGAACGCCCGAGCGGCCAGCGCCGTCGCCTCGCCCGCGTAGAGAAGCACGAGCGGAAGCAAAGGCAGAGCGAAGCGGTCGCCCGACCACGCCTGGGGCCAGAGCAGGATCAGGCCCGCATACAGAACAAAGAAGATCTCGGCGACTCCGGGACCCCTGCGCACCCGGAGCAGCCAGCCCGCCAGCACCGCCACAGCCAGGACCGGTCCGATCATGGCCGCAAGGTCTCCGCCCACGCCGTTCAGACCGACCGGAACATGGACCAGAACGTACTCCGACAGGTTTTCGGCAACGCGTCGAAGCAGGTCCGCAGGACCCGCCGTCCCCAGGTCGTGTGCATAGGGATTGATCAACCAGAATTCGGAGAGGTACTGGCCGCCCGAGCGGAGGTGCCAAGGCAGGGCGAGTGCGGCGAAGGCCGCGCCAAAGGCCCCCAGCCACGCCCACCGCCGCCCCAGCGCCAGCCAGGCGGCCGCCGCCACGACCAGCGGCAGTCCCGCCGAGCGCGAAAAGTAGGCCGCGATCGCCAGCGCGAGGCCCGCCGCGAGCTCGCGCGCACCGAGGGCGGCGTTGGGCCCCGGCTTGGGCTGCATGAGCCACAGCGCGGCGAAGGTGCAGGCCAGGAACAGCGGGTCCGACAGAACCCACTGGGAGGAATACACCACCCCCGGGGCGATGCCGAAGAGCAGCGCGACGGCTCCGGCCACCGGGGGAGGGCGGGTCCGGTTGACCCAGAGGAAGCAGAAGGCGGTGGCCAGGCCCGTGAAAACCACGGACGCGGCCTTGAACGCGCCCCAGGTCTGCGCGCCCAGCAGGATCAGCAGCGCCAAGGCCCCCGGGTAGAGGGGCGGATACTTCGTGTGCGGCGGCGAACCCGGGTGCCACGCCTCGAGGTAGGTTCCGTCGCGCGCCAGGGAATTGGCGAGCGCGAGGTAGGCCGCGTTGTCGCCGCCTGTGTGCATGTCGGGCCTCGCGGAGCTCAGGGCCGCGCCCAGATGCACGGCCAGCGCCAGCCCGACGAGCACCGCGGGCCGGTTCCACCGCAACGGGCCGGGCTCGCGCGGGCCGACGGCGCCGCTGGCCGGCTCGAGCGCGCCGATCACGCCGTCCGCTTCGTCCAGCGCCGCCCTGGCTTCGTCCGCGTCCAGCCCGAGCCGCTCCATGGCAAGCGCCGTCTTGACGTGCCCGTCCGCGCGGGCCAGCAGATCCCGGGCGGCTTCCCGGTCGATCCCGCACGAGGCCATGAGGATGCGCTCGCCGCGGTCCTGCAGCTTGTCGCAGGTGACCTGCAGGTCGACCATGAGGTTGCCGTCCACCTTGCCGAAGCGAACCATGGCCGAGGTCGTGATCGCGTTCAGCACCATCTTGGTCGCGGTGCCGGCCTTCATGCGCGTGGAACCGGTGACCACCTCGGGGCCGGTGAGCGGCGCGATCACCACGTCGTGGGTCTCCGCCAGCTCCGGGGGCGGGTGCGTGCAGAGAAGGAACCCCGTGCGCGCCCCCCGCTCGCGGGCCCGCTCCAGGGCCCCGTGCACAAAGGGCGTCGTGCCCGAAGCGGCGATCCCGATCACGAAGTCGTCGGCGCCCACCTCGCGCTCGTCCATGGCGGCGGCGCCGTCGCCGGGGTGGTCCTCGGCGCCCTCCTGCGCGCGCACCAGGGCGGCGTGCCCGCCCGCGATCACCCCCTGCACCATGGCCGGATCGGTTCCGTAGGTGGGGGGCATCTCGGCGGCGTCGAGCACGCCCAGGCGGCCCGACGTGCCGGCTCCGACGTAGATCAGCCGACCCCCGGCGCGGAAGGCGGCAAGCGCCAGATCGGCGGCCCGCGCAATGGCTTCGCGCTCGCGCCCGACGGCCTCGGCCACGGTCGCGTCCTCGTCGTTGACGATGCGTACGATCTCGGGCAAAGAGCGGCCGTCGATCCCCTCGCTCCGAGGGTTTCGTTGCTCTGTCAGCCGATCGTCAAGCATCTTGTAGTCGCCGGTTCCTGGACAGAGTGCGCTCCGCTCGGGGTGCCAATCTGCCTTTACGCCATCAAGGAGTCAAACGCCCCATGTCGATCCCCCCGCCCCTCCCCAACCGCCCCTCTCGCGGCGCGATCCTCGCGCTTCTTCTCGCCGTTCTGCACGGCTGCCAGCCGCCCGCCCCGCCCGGCGGCGCCCCGAGCGCATTCGAGGAGGCGGGCGGCGCCTTCCCGGCGGCCTGGTCCTTTTCGGCCGACGCCGATCCCGTCACCTCCACCCAGGGCATGGTGGCCACCACGGACACCTACGCGTCGCAGGTCGGCGTCGACATCCTCGCGGCGGGCGGCAACGCGGTCGACGCGGCGGTCGCAACCGGCCTCGCCCTCGCCGTGGTGAATCCCGAGGCCGGCAACCTTGGCGGCGGCGGCTTCATGATGGTGCGGCTCGCCGACGGCTCGGTGCATGCGCAGGACCACCGCGAGAAGGCGCCGATCGCCGCCACCCGCGACATGTATCTGGACGCGGAGGGCAACGTCACGGACGGCTCCACCGTCGGGCACCTCGCGGCGGGCGTGCCCGGGTCGGTCGCCGGCCTGTGGGAGGCGCACCGCCGCTTCGGCGCGCTGCCCTGGGCCGACGTGGTGCAGCCGTCGATCGACCTCGCCCATGGCTTCGAGGTCACCGTGCGGCTCGTCTCCACCTTGGCCGCGGCCCAGAACGGCATCCGCGCCTTCCCGGCGAGCGCCCGCGTCTTCCTGCCCGGCGACGCCGTCCCCGCCGTCGGCGACACCTTCTCGCAGCCCGATCTGGCCGCCGTGCTCACCCGGCTGCGCGACCAGGGCCCCGACGACTTCTACCGCGGCGAGACGGCCGCCCTCATCGTGGCCGAGATGGAGCGGGGCGGCGGCATCATCACCATGGAGGACCTCGACCGCTACGCCACCGTCTGGCGCGAGCCCGCCTCGTTCGACTACCGGGGCTACACGGTGCACTCCATGCCGCCACCCTCGTCGGGCGGCCTCACCATGGCGGCGATCGCCAACATCGTCGAGCGCTGGGATCTGGCCGAGATGGGCTGGAACACGCCCGAGACGATCCACGTCATGACCGAGTCCTTCCGCCGCGCCTACGCCGACCGCAACGAGTACCTGGCCGATCCCGACTTCGTCGAGCTGCCCGCCGACGAGTTCCTGTCGGAGAGCTACGCCGACGCGCGGGCCGCCACGATCTCGCTCGACCGCGCCACGCCCTCGTCGCAGGTCAGTCCCGGCATCGACGCCTTCCTCGACGAGAGCCACACGACGCACTACTCGGTCGTGGACGGCGCGGGCAACGCGGTCGCGGTCACCACCAGCGTCAACTCGTGGTACGGAGGCAAGGTGGTCGTCGACGGCGCGGGGTTCTTCCTGAACAACACCATGGACGACTTCGCGGCCAAGCCCGGCACGCCGAACCAGTTCGGGCTGGTGCAGGGCGAGCGAAACGCGGTGGGTTCCGAGAAGCGCATGCTCTCGGCGATGAGCCCCACCATCGTCGAGGACCCCGACGGCCGCCTCTTCCTGCTCACCGGCACCCCCGGCGGCTCCACCATCATCACCACCGTGCTCCAGTCCATCTTCAACGTCGTCGACCACGGGATGAACGTGGTGCAGGCGGTCCACGCGCCCCGGGTGCACCACCAGCATCTGCCCGACATGGTCATCTTCGAGCACCAGGGGCTGCCCGCAGCCACCGTCGGCGCGCTGGAGGCGCTCGGCCACTCGGTGCTCGAACGCGATCCGGGACCGCCCGACGCCTACTTCACCGGCGGCATGTCGGGCGATGTCCAGATGATCATGGTCATGCCCGACGGCTCGTTCGCGGGCTGGTCGGATCCGCGCCGGGGGGGCGCGACGGTGGGCAGGTAGATCAGCGGTCGCGGCGCGCCGCACCCTGGGCGGCGACGGTGTCGCGGGCCGAGTCCGCGGCGGGCGCGAGGGAATCGGGGGGCGGCACCGTCACCGCCTCGCGCAGCTGCACCACCACGACCGATCCGGCTGCGATCCGGCCCGCGACCGGCCGCACCCTGTCGCCGCGGCTGCCGGCGCGGCGGGCCCGTTCGGCTTCGGGGTCGAGCGTGACCTGGGCGTCCACCACCACGCTCTCGATGGGGCGCTCGTAGCTCCACGCCGAGAGCGTCTCGAAGGCCACCTCGAGGATCGCGGGCTCGCCGATGCCGCCCGAATTTGCCGACGCCTCGACCCGGCCCAGGAAGTGGGCGCCCTGCGGGATCAGGATCTCGCCCGAGGGGGCCGTCACGTGCTGGACCACCGTCGCGACCACCGGATCGCCAACGCCGTATCGGTCGGTCGACACGTCGTTCTCGACGGTCAGGCGGACCCGCGTGCCCACGGGCACGGTGAGCAGCACCGGGGGCTCCGTCAGCCACGCGGTGTCGCCGGGCAGCGAGCCCGGGGGCAAGGAGTCGGCGGCGGTGCCGGCGGCGGCGGCGGTCGAGTCGGCGGCGGTTGTTTCCGCGGCCGCCGCACCCGCGAGGACGCCCGAAGCCGCGGCGGAATCGCCGGGGACCGGACTGGAAGCGAGCGCCCGGGCGGAATCCAGAGGACCGGCGGCGGCGGGCGATGCGGCTTCGCTCGCACCCGCGCCGACCCCGGCCTCGCCGCCGCCGAGGGCGCCCGCGCCGTCCGCGTCGCCCCCCTGGCCGCACGCGCCCGCCAGCGTCGCGGCAGCCAGCGCCGCCGCCACCCCCGCCGCCACGGCGCCCGTGGCGGCGCGCCGGGGGGCCGCCCCGCGGGTCGATGTCTTGGTCGGCGAACGCATGCCGCTAATATATCAGTCCCATGGAACCAGATTCCCGCACGAGGCCACTCGCCGGGCTGCGCGAACTCGCGACGATTCTGCCCTACTTTCTCCCGTACCGCGCGGCGATGGCGTGGGGCATGGCTCTGGTGGTGGTCGCCAACGGGTTCGCGCTTGTTCAGCCCTACCTTCTAAAGCTGCCGATCGACGCGCTCACCGGAGTCGCCGGAGACGACGCCGATCTGATTCGCAGCACCGTGCTGACCTACGCGGCGCTGATCGTGGCGACGGCGATTGCGGGGGGCGCGGCGCGATACGGGATGCGCGAGATCCTGAACGGGCTGAGCCGGCGGGTCGAGGTCGACCTGAGGAACGACTTCGTGCGGCACCTGCTGCGGCTGGACGACCGGTTCTACAAGGCCAACAGGACCGGCGACCTGATGAGCCTGGCCACCAACGACACGCTGGCGGTGCGGCAGGCCGTGGGGCCGGCGGTAATGTACACGGCCAACACGGTGGTGAGCTTCGTGGTCGCGCTGGCCGTGATGATCCACATAAGTCCGCAGCTCACGCTGGCCGCGCTGGCGCCGATGGCGGTGCTGCCGCCGGTTGTGCAGTGGTTCGGGAAGACGATCCACGCGCGGTTCGAGCGCATCCAGGAGCAGTTCGCCACGCTGTCGACGATGGTGCAGGAGAATCTGGCCGGGGTGCGGATCGTGCGCGCCTACGGGCGGGAGGACGCCCAGGCCGACGAGTTCGACGCGCTCAACCGCGGCTACCTGAGGCGGAACATGCACCTGGCGTACGCCTCGGGGGCGTTTCATCCGATCATGGGGCTGATGACCGGGGGCGCGATGGTGGTGGTGCTCTGGCACGGGGGCGGGCAGGTGATCGCCGGGCGGATCGGGGTGGGCGACTTCGTGGCCTTCTCGTTCTACCTGTGGCTGCTCGCGTGGCCGATGGTCGCGCTGGGGTGGGTGGTGAACCTGTACCAGAGAGGGGCCGCCTCGATGGGGCGGCTGAACCGCGTCTTCGCGATCGAGCCCGGGATCGCGGCGCCCGAGCGTCCCCGCGCGGCCCCCGGCGGCACCCCCGCGATCGAGTTTCGCGGCGTGTCGTTCCGCTACCCGGACACGGAGCGGCTCGTGCTCGAGGACGTGTCCTTCGTGGCCGAGCCGGGGCGGACGGTCGCGATCGTGGGGGCCACCGGGTCGGGCAAGAGCACGCTGGTCTCGCTGATCGCGCGGACCTGGGACCCGACGGCGGGAACGGTGCTGATGGACGGGGCGCCGCTTTCCGAGTACGACCCGGCGGACATTCGGGCGCTCATCGGCTTCGCGCCGCAGGACAGCTTCCTGTTCTCGGCCCGGCTCGGATTCAACATCGGGCTCGGCGTTGCGGCGTCGCTGCCCGGGTCGGAGCGGGCCAGGCGCGTGCGGGGCGCGGCGGCGGCGGCCGACCTGCACGACACGGTGACCGGCTTCCCCGAGGGCTACGATACCCGCCTGGGCGAGCGCGGGATCAACCTGTCTGGCGGGCAGAAGCAGCGGGCCGCCCTGGCGCGCGCGATCGCGGCCGATCCCGGCGTGCTGGTCCTCGACGACGTGCTGAGCGCGGTCGACACGGCGACCGAGTCGCGCATTCTCGGGGGGCTGCGCGACGAGCTGAGGAACCGCACGGCGTTCATCATCTCGCACCGGGTGACCGCCGTGAAGGACGCGGACCTGATCCTGGTGCTCGACGAGGGGCGAATCGTGGAGCGGGGGCGGCACCGGGAGCTGGTGGCGCTCGACGGCACGTACGCGACGCTGCTCAGACGGCAGCTGCTGGAGCAGGATCTGGCGGGGGCGGCCTAGAGCCGCTCCAGCAGGACCTGGCCGGGAGCGGCCTAGCTAGAGCCTTTCCAGCAGGAACTCGGGCGTGAAGCGGTTGAGCCACGCGGCCAGCACCACGAACGAGCCCGTGACCAGCAGGATGCCGAGGAGCACGAGGATCGCGCCCGAGACGATCTGCACGGCGGGCAGGAAGCGGCGGAAGCGCGCGAACGCCTTGAGGAAGTGCTCGGTGGCCCATGCGGCCAGCAGCAGCGGGATCCCGAGTCCCATCGAGTAGACGAAGAGCAGCCACATTCCGGCCCCAACCTGCTCCTGCGAGCTCGCCATGGTAAGGATCGCGCCAAGGATCGGGCCGATGCACGGCGTCCAGCCCGCCCCGAACGCGATGCCGACGGCCACCGTGCCCACGTACCCGGCGGGCTTGTTGGCCAGGTGGACCCGCTTCTCGCTCAGCAGCGGCAGTAGCCGGAACGCCCCCATCAGGTGCAGCCCGAGAAGGATGATGATCACGCCGCCGATGCGCGTGATCCACTCGCTGTTGTAGAGCAGGAAGCTGCCGATGAAGGTCGCCCCCGCGCCGAGCAGCACGAAGATCAGGGTGAAGCCGCCCACGAAGAGCGCCGCGTGCACCATGACGCGCCGCCGGTCGAAGCCCTCCTGCAGGTCCTCGAGCGACATCCCCGTCACGAAGGAGAGGTAGCTGGGCACCAGCGGCAGCACGCACGGCGACAGGAACGACAGCACGCCGGCCGTCAGGGCGATGGTGATTCCGACGGATTCGTTCATGGGGTCTCGGGGGTGGGGTTGGGGGGGCTGGGGGCGGGTGTGCCAGGGGTGGTGCCGCCGGGGGCGGGGGCGCCGGGGGCGGAGGCGGGCGCGGAGGCGCCGGGGGCGCTCCAGTACCCAATCATTTTGTAGACCAGCTTGGCCGCAAGGAAGTCCGGGGCGTGCATTCCGGGGATCGGCGCGAGCTCGACCACGTCGGCGCCCGCCACGCGCCGCTCGGCGAAAACGCGCCGCAGGAGCGCCAGCGCCGGATGCCACGCGCCGCCGCCCGGCTCCGGGGTGCCCGTCGAAGGCATGAGCGACGGATCGAGGAAGTCAACGTCGAAGGTGATGTACACCGGGTCGGCCAGGGCGGCCACGGCGCGGTCGATCCAGTCGGCGCCGGCGGCGACCTCCTCGGCGGTGATCACCGTCACGTTGTCGAGGTCGCGCGCCACCCGCCATTCCTCGGCGCTGATCCCCCGCGCCCCGACCACAACCAGGTCGACCCGGTCGACCACGCGGGCCATGGCGCAGGCGTGCGAGTGGGCGCTGCCGTCGTGCGTGGCGCGCAGATCCAGGTGGGCGTCGAATTGCAGCACGCTCAGCCGTCCGGGGGCGCGGTCCGCGTGAGCGGCGATCGCCGGAGACGAGATCGCGTGCTCTCCGCCCAGCATGATCAGGCGGCGTCCCCTGGCCGCGTCCAGCACCCGGGCGTAGGCGTCCGCCAGCTCGGCCATGGCGCGCCCGGCGTCCCCGCGCGCGAGCTCGAGTGCGGGGAAGGTGTAGACGCCGCCGGCCGAGGGGTCGAGGCCGAGCTCGTGATCGAAGAGCTCGACGTAGCGCGAGGCGTCGACGATCGCGCGCGGCCCCCAGCGGGTTCCCGAGCCCCAGCTGGTGGTGGCCTCGTAGGGCACGGGCAGGATCCAGGTGGCGGCGGCGAGGGGGGTGGCCGGGGGGCCGTCGAGTCCCAGGAAGACGCGGGGCAGCTCCCACGGGAGGTCGCCCAGGCCGTCGGGCAGGGGGTGGATCGTGCGGGAGGCGCCGCGGGAGGCGTCGCTGGGGTCCCTGCGGTTGGGCATGGTGGCGCGGGCGGTGGGGGGGCGGCGGGGGGGGGGGCGGGGGGCGGGCGGGGGCGGGGGCGGGTGGGGGGGCCGGGCGGCGGGCGGGCGGGGCTCAGGTCGTCTCGATGGGGCAGGTTATGCCGCGGTACTGGACCTGGGCGCCGGCTTCGTGGCTCGCGCGGCTCAGGCCGAAGATGACGAGCTTGTGGTGCGCGGGGTGGAAGCCGTGCCGGGCGGCGGTCTCCTCGACGATGCGCGCGATCTCCGCGCTGCGGAACTCGATTACCTCGCCGCTGTGGAGACACACCATGTGGTGGTGTATGGGATCGCGCGCCAGCCGATGCTCGAAGCGCTTGAACCCTTCGCCGAAGTCGTGCTCCTCGACCAGGCCGCTGCGCACGAGCAGATCCAGCGTGCGGTAGATCGTCGCCTTCCCCAGGCGCATCCCCCGCTCCCGCAGCGCCGCGTCGATGTCGTCGACGGAGTGGTGCCGCGGAGACGAAAACACGGCCTCGGCCACCGCCGCCCGCTGCTGCGTAACGGGCAGCCTCTGCTCGCGCAGGTAGCGCTCGAACGCCCCCACGCGGGAATCGATGTCGGCGGCTCCGTGTCTCATGGCGGCCCCTTCACCACCTCTTCGAACAGCTCGTCGGCAAAGTCCTTCATGTATGCGTCGAACACAGCCGAGTCGCCACCCACCTCGACCACGCGCGGCCCGCCCAGCGGCGTCGGCGCGCGTCTCGCAACCCCCTCCATCACCCGGGGGAGCCGGTCGGCGGGCGCGACGCCCTGGTCCACGCAGCGGGCTTCGAGGTAGAGCCCCCTTCCGGTCCGCCGCGCCGAATACCTGGCCGTGACCAGCCGGCGCGCCTTCATCCCCTCGAAGCAGCTGGCCGCAACCAGTCCCCACTCGCGCCGGCCCCGGATGAGCGGTGGAAAGATCCACAGCAGGTCGATCGAAGCGACCACGAGGCGCCGCTCCAGCTCGCGCAGCGTGCGCGGAATCGCCTCGGGCACGCCCGGTCCGTCGTCGCCGTCCGCGCCAGCCACCGCATGCGCCCCGGCGCCCCGCGCCTTGATCGTCGCGTCCATGGTGAAAGATAGGGCGGACGCGCAGCGCACGGCATCAGCCCCGCGGCCGGATCGCGCCCGCCCGTTCCCAGTCCCGCCCGGGCGCTACGGCGGCAGCGATTCGGCGGCCATCCGCACCACGCGGTCGATCGCGCCCTCCAGCGGCCCTGACACCACCGCCGCCGCGGCCTGCGCGTGCCCGCCCCCGCCCAGCGCCCTCGCAATGCCGTTGACCGCCGTGGGCGCCAGCGACCTGAGCGACACCTTGATCCGTCCGTCGCGCGTCGTGCGGAACAGCATCGCCACCTCGACGCCGTCCAGATTGCGCGGCACGTCCACGAAGCCCTCCAGGTCGTCGACCGTCGCTTCGAGCCGGTCGAACGCGTCCTTCGGCACGGTCATCCACGCGATCCGTCCCCCCGGGTGCACCGTCAGAGTGGCCAGCGCGTCCCGCAGCAGGGCGTAGCGGCGCGGATGGAAGCGCGAGTACGCGGTGCGGTGCAGCGCCTCGGGGTCGGCGCCGAGCTCCACAAGCCGGGCCGCGATCCGCAGGCATCGGGGCGTCGTGTTGCGAAAGCGGAAGCCGCCGGTGTCCGTCAGGACCGCCACGTACAGCGCCCGCACGATCGTCTCCGTCCACGGTCCGCCCGCTCGCTCGATCACCTCGAAGACCAGCTCGCCCGCCGCAGCCGCCCGCGTGTCCACAAGCCGAATCCCCCCGATGGGCCCCTCGCCCGCCGGATGATGATCGATCACCACCGTCGGCAGCCCCCGAATCTTGGACGCGATCCGCCCGATCCGCCGCTGGTCGCCGGTGTCCACGACAGCCGCCAGCCCCGCGCGCCGGCACCAGTCCGACTCGGCCTCGCTCTTCGGCGGCAGCACCCAGTCCGCGTCCGGAAGCAGGAACGAGAAGCTCTCGGGAAAGGGCGTGGGAGTGCAGATGCGAGCGCGACCGCCTCGTTCCTGCAAGAAGGCCGCGAGCGCAACCGCCGACCCCGCCGCGTCGCCGTCGGGGTTCGCGTGCGTCGTCACGGCCACGGGGTCCGCGCCCAGCAGCGCCTCCAACACTGCGTCGAGCCGCGCTTGCCGCTCGGCGCCGTCCAGGTGCAGTGGCGCCGCCATCGTCACGCCCCCCCCGACCGGATCCGCGCCAGCACCTCGCGGGCCCGCTCGGCCAGCTCCTCGCGCGTCCCCCCGTTCTCGATCACGAAGTCGGCCCGGCGCCGCTTCCCCTCGGCCGGCATCTGCGCCGCCATCATCGCGTCCACCTCCTCCGCGCTCAGTCCGCGCGTCTCCATGGCGCGGCGCCTCCGCACCTCGCGCGGCGCGTCCACCAGCACCACCACGTCCGCATCGGCCTCGATCCCCGCCTCGAACAGCAGCGGAATCTCCCACACCGCGACCCCCCGCCCCGCCCCGCGCTGCCTCGCCGTCCACTCGTCCCTCAGCCGCTTCACCTCGGGGTGCACGATCGCCTCCAGCCCGCGCCGCAGCCCGTCGTCGCCGAACACCATGCGCCTGACCGCGGCGCGGTCCATGGCGCCGTCGGGCCCCACCGCCCCCGGACCCAGCAGGTGGGCGACCCGGGCCAGCCCCGGCGACCCCGGCTCGACCGCCTGGCGCGCCAGCTCGTCGGCCGACACCACCGGCGCGCCGGCCCGCCGCCACGCCTCGGCCACCGTCGACTTGCCCGCCGCCATGTTGCCCGTCAGGCCCACGACGACCGTCACGCCCACCACCCCAGCACCCATGTGACCCCCGAGGCGACCAGCGAATTGAAGATCACGTTCCCGCACAGCACCGCGAGGATCACGCCCGGCAGCGAGTAGCGCATGAACGCCAGCGGGATCACGACGAGCTCGTTGGGAATCGGCGCGAACGCGGCGTACAGAAAGAGCAGGCCGTACGGCAGCATGGGGTGCCTGGAGCGCAGGGCGGCGAGCAGCTTCTCGAGCCGCGCCCGCGCGCGCCCGAGCCGCGGACCGGACAGGTCGCGGGTGGCGTTGCCGATCATGTACCCCAGGAAGTCCCCCCCGGTCATGCCCGCCGCGATCGTCGCAACCGTCGGGACCGGCGCCAGCCCCGACTCCATGAGGAGCGGGAAGAAGACCGCGATCGGAATGGGCGCGATCAGGTTGAACCCGCTCGCCACCGAAGCCAGGAACACGCCCCCGTACCCCGCCCCCGCCACCGCCGTCCGCACGGCGCCGAAGTCGGCCGCGCGCGCATTCGCCCAGACCGCGAAGGCCGCGAGGGCGGCCAGGGCCACGAGCTTCGCCCAGACGGGCACGGCGGCCGCCGGTCTCATGCGCTTCCGCATCTCGACCGACCAGGTCACGAACCGGACGATTTCGTCCCTCGGGGCCACCGCGTCGGGATCCCCGTAGGCCGTCTCCATCCGCCACCGCATGTATTCGCGCGACGGCAGCGGCAGAAACGGCGGCCTCCGGTACCAGCCCCGCGCCCGAAACGCCCACGCGGTCGACAGCATGGCGGGCCAGAGCCCGGGGCGGCGCAGCGCCAGCAGAAGGAACGGACGCAACATTGGGATCGGTGGTCGCTTGGTGGGGGGCGTGGATCTCGGGGGCGCGGACCTTGGGCGGCGCGGACCTGCGCGGCGTGGACCCGGAGTCGGTGCCGGTGCGAGTATCCAAGGTAGCCGACGATGGACCGATCCGTCGCCGGACCCCGCGACCACCGAGAGCACACGGAACCCGAACGCCATGCCGAACCGCCTGGAACACGAGACTTCGCCCTACCTCCTGCAGCACGCCGAGAATCCGGTGGACTGGCATCCGTGGGACGCGGAGGCGCTGGCGCTGGCGCGCGAGCTGGACCGTCCCATCCTCCTTTCCATCGGCTATTCGGCTTGCCACTGGTGCCACGTCATGGAGCGCGAGTCGTTCGAGGACGCCGAGACGGCCCGCCTCATGAACGCGCACTTCGTCAACATCAAGGTCGACCGCGAGGAGCGGCCCGACATCGACTCGATCTACATGAGCGCGGTGCAGGCGCTCACGGGACAGGGGGGATGGCCGCTGACCGCGTTCCTGACCCCCGACTGCGTGCCGTTCCACGGCGGCACCTACTACCCGCCCGAGCCGCGACACGGGATGCCGTCGTTTCGGCAGGTCCTAGCCGCGGCGGCCAACGCCTACGCGCACCGGCGCGACGACGTGGCCCGGGCCGGGGCCCAGCTCAGGGACATCCTGGCCCGCGGCGCCACCGAAGCGCACGCGGGGAGCGGGCGGAGCGGCCCGCCCGACGCCACGCTCTTCGAGCACGCCGTCTCGGCGGTGGGGCGCAGCTTCGACCCCGCGTTCGGGGGCTTCGGGGGCGCGCCCAAGTTCCCCCAGCCCGTCTTTCTCGACTTCCTGCTCCGGACCGGCGGGCCCGGCTCGCACGGAGTGTCGATGGCAACGCACACGCTGTCGCGCATGGCGGCGGGCGGCATCCGCGACCACGTCGGCGGGGGCTTCCACCGCTACTCGGTCGACGCGCGCTGGCTGGTCCCTCACTTCGAGAAGATGCTGTACGACAACGCCCTCATCGCCCGCTCGCTGACCCGCGCGCACCTGCTGGGCGCCCGCCATCTGGGCCCCGTCGCCGAGGAGACGCTGGACTACGTGCTCGAAGACCTCGCCTCGCCCGACGGGGTCTTCTTCTCGGCCCGCGACGCCGACTCCGAGGGAGCCGAGGGCACGTTCTACCTGTGGACCCCGGCCCAGATCTCGGCGCTTCTCGACCCCGGCGCGGCGCGCCTCGTGTCCCGCGTCTACGACATCAGCGAAGCCGGGAACTTCGAGGGCCGCAACATCTTGCACCTCCCCCACGACCTCGACGCGGTGGCCCGCCAGGAGGGGATCGCCCGGGACGAGCTCGACCGGATCCTGCGCACCGCGCTCGCCACGCTGAAGGCCGCGCGCGCCACGCGCCCCGAGCCCCTGCGCGACGACAAGGTCCTGACCTCGTGGAACGGCTTCGCGATCCGGGCGCTGGCCGAAGCCGGCCCCGCGCTTGGCCGCCCCGACTACACCCGGGCGGCCGCGCGCGCCGCCGCCTTCCTCCTGGACGCCGTGCGCGAGGGCGACCGCCTTCACCACGTGCTCACCGGGGCGCGCGTCCACGTCGACGGCTTCCTGGAGGACTACGGCGCCCTGGGCAACGCCTGCCTCTCGCTGCACGAGGCCACGCTCGACGCGCGCTGGCTGGCCGAGGCGGCCTGGATCGCCGACGCCATGCTCGCCCGCTTCTGGTCGCCCGCCGACGGCCTCTTCCACGACGCCGCCGAGGACGCCGAGCCCCTTCTGGTGCGGCCGCGCAACATCATGGACAACGCCACGCCGTCGGGGAACTCGCTCGCCGCAGAGTTCCTGGCCCGATCGGCGGCGGTCACCGGCTCGGCCGAGCACGGCGAGGTGGCCGACGCGGTCCTCGCCCGCGAGCGCGGTGCCATGGAGCGCTACCCGTCGGGGATGGGCAGGCTGCTCGCGGCCGCGCTCCTGCGCGCGACCCCGCCGCTCGAGATCACCCTGGTGCGCCCCCCCGCCAATGACGCGGCCGCGAACGACCGCATCGCCGCCATGCTCGAAGTCGCCCATCGGCACCCGCACCCCAACCGCGTGGTCACCGGCGGCGACCCCGACGACCCCGCCGTCGCCGCGCTCCCCGCCATGGAGGGACGGCTCGCGCACCGCGGCCAGGCGTTCGTGTGCGCGGGGAACGCCTGCCTGGACCCGGCGACCTCGGCCGAGGGGCTGCGGGCCGCCCTCGCCGACCCCAGCCTGTTATCTTGAAGGGTTGAGCCGCACCCGCGGCCGCGATTCCACCAGCGGACAACATGGCCACACTCGAACAAGAGCTCGGCGCCGGGATCGAATCGGACCTTCCCGGCCGCGAAACACTGCGCGCCTGGTACCGGACCATGGTCACGGCGCGGCAGATCGACGACCGCGAAGCAAGGCTCTTCAAGCAGGGCAAGGTCTTCTTCCTGATTGCCGGCGCCGGCCACGAGGCCGTCCAGGTCGCTCTGGCCGACCTTCTCCGCCCCGGATCCGACTGGTTCTACCTCTACTACCGCGACCGGGCGCTGGCGCTGGCCCTGGGCGTCAACCCCATGGAGCAGCTTCTGCAGGGCATGGGCGCCGAAGCCGACCCCGCGAGCGGCGGACGCCAGATGCCGGCGCACTTCGGCGACACGCGCTTCAACATCGTGGCCGCGTCCTCGCCTACCGGCACCCAGTTCCTCCATGCCGTGGGCACCGCCGAGGCGGGACTGCGCGCCACGCAGCTGCCGGGGCTCCGCAAGCACGTCACGTCGTTCGCGGACGACGAGATCGTGGTGTGCACCACCGGCGACGGCGCCACCTCCGAAGGCGAGTTCTGGGAGGCCATGAACACCAGCTGCAACCTCGGCCTCCCGGTCCTCTTCGTGGTCGAGGACAACGAATACGCCATCTCGGTTCCGGTCGAGGTGCAGACGGCGGGGGGCAGCGTCTCGCGCCTGCTCACCGGCTTCCCGGGTCTCAAGATCGTGGAGTGCGACGGCACCGATCTGGTCGACAGCCACCGGGCCGCGAAAGAGGCGGTCCAGTGGTGCAGGGAGAGGAAGGGTCCGGCGCTTCTGCATGCGCACACGACCCGCCCCTACTCCCACTCCGGCTCCGACGACGAATCGGCGTACCGGACCGCCGCCGAGCGCGCCCGGCAGGACCGCCGGGACCCCATCCGCAAGGCGCGCCGCCTGCTGGTCCGCACGGGCGCCGCGACCGCCGACGAGCTCGACCGCATGGAGGCCGACGCGGGGGCCGCCGTCGCCGCCGCCGCCGATCAGGCGCTGGAGCACCCGCAGCCCCCGCCCGAGACCGCCACCAAGTGGCTCTACTCCGAGACCGTCGACCCGACCGGCCCCGACTTCGACTCCGAAGACCGCCCGGTCTTCGACGAAGACCGCCCGCTCACCATGGTCGATCTCCTCAACCGCTGCCTGCGCAGCGAGATGGAGCGCGACCCCCGAATCGTCATCTTCGGGCAGGACGTGGCCGACGCTTCGCGCGAGGAGGCGCTGGACCAGGTGAAGGGCAAGGGCGGCGTCTTCAAGGTCACGCACGGGCTCCAGTCCCGCTTCGGGAGCCACCGGGTGTACAACGCCCCGCTCGCCGAGGCCAACATCGTGGGCCGCGCGGTGGGCATGGCGGCGCGCGGGCTCAGGCCCGTGATCGAGATCCAGTTCGTGGACTACATCTGGCCCGCGTTCATGCAGATCCGCAACGAACTGGCCACCATGAGGTACCGTTCGGGCGGCAACTGGGCCGCTCCGGTCGTGCTGCGCACAACGTACGGCGGCTACATCAAGGGCGGCATGTACCACTCCCAGACCGCGGCCACGCTCTTCACGCACACGCCGGGCCTGCGGGTGGTGCTTCCGTCGAACGCGCGCGACGCGGCCGGCCTGCTGCGCACCGCGATCCGCTGCGACGATCCGGTCATCTTCTTCGAGCACAAGCACCTGTACCGCCAGGTGCACAACAAGAGCGCGGACCCGGGCCCGGACTACATGGTGCCCTTCGGCAGGGCGAAGGTGGTGCGCCCGGGGCACGACGTGACCGTGGTCACCTACGGGGCGCTGGTGAAGCGCTCGATGGACGCGGCGCGCGTGGCCGAGGAGCGGCACGGGATCAGCGCCGAGATCATCGACCTGCGCTCGCTGTCGCCGCTCGACATGGAGACGATCGGAGACTCCGTGCGGCGCACCAACAAGGTCCTCGTCGCGTACGAGGACGCTCTGACCTACGGCGTGGGCTCGGAAGTGGCCGCCCGCATCGCCGACGAGCTCTTCCCGTGGCTGGACGGCCCGGTGCGCCGGGTCGCTGCGCTCGACACCTGGGTGGCCTTCTCCCCGCAGCTCGAAAAGGCGATCCTGCCGCAGGCGGACGACGTTCTGGCGGGGATTCTGGAGCTGAGCCGCTTCTAGACCCCTAGAACCGCACCTTCAGCAGCGGCACCTTCCAGGCCACACCCCCCCGGTCGGCCACCCCGCCCCGCCCCGCCCCGCGCAGCGCGGGATCGAGCGACGGCGACGGCAGCGGCGCGGACAGCGACCAGCGGCCGTCCGCCCGGTTGACCAGGGCGCCCGTGGCAGGGCCTGCGGCTCCGTTCTGCGCGTTTTGGCTCATGTCGCGTTCGGCGTCGTGGCCGCGCGTCAGAATCCCGCCCAGCGCCAGCCCGGCCACGCTGCCCGCCAGCGCGACGCTCATCACCGCATCCTCGTCGTCCAGGTCCGCGAGGAGCACGATCCCCAGTCCCCCGACCCCGCCGATCAGGCCGCCGACGCTGATCAGGCGCGCCCGGGAACGGCTGAGCGGCAGGCGGCTTCCGGCCAGCGCCCCGCCGACGAGCCCCGCGTTGCCCCCGATCATCATCGTCGTCCAGGTCGCTTCTTCGTCCAGATCCGTCAGGACCGAGGCGGCCAGCCCGAACCACGAGCCCCAGAGGCTGCCCAGCGTGGCCGACGTGGCCGTGCCGGGCCGGATTTCGCGCCGGGCCGCCAGCATGCCGCTGCCGATGCCCACCGCGCTTCCGGCGATCATCGTCGCGAAGATGGCCCGCGTGCTCGAATCGTCGTCGTACGACACGTCGCTGCCGTAGCGCTCGGGCGCGCCGAGATTGAGCGCGTTCGCCAGGGCCATCCCCTGAAGCGCGCCCCAGGTGCCGCCCCAGGTGATCGCCCGCGCCTGCCCGAGCGAGAGCGGGCGCGCGCGCGAGTACGCCCGGGCCCCGTAGAAGCCGCCGGGCGCCCCCGTCACCAAACCTGCGCCGTACGGCTCGGAGTCTTCGGCGCCGAGCGAGACCGGCACCGCCACCCCCAGCCAGATCCCGTAGGTCGTGGCCCAGACCTTGAGCTCGGTCTCGCCGCCACCCAGGGACGCCTCGGCGCTCGCCTCGGCCAGCCACTGGCGCGCGGCCTCCGCCGCGGCGGTCCCGCCGAAGCGGTCGACGATGTACCCGTAGAGCGTCTCGGCCGCGTGGTCTTCGCCGCGCTGCTCCAGATCGGCCGCCGTTTCCAGGAGCACGGCCGCCGAGTCGGCGCGCGCGCTCTGTGCCCAGGCCGTCTGCGGCGGCGCGGCGGCGGCCAAGGCCACGGCCAGTAGCGCGACGGCCGAGGCCCTGTTCATCGCGACGGGCCAGCGCATGCGGCAGGATCGACTCATATCGACGAAATCGTTCATCTTGGCGACAGCGCTCCGGTTCGGGTCCCCGAGAAGCACCAAGCTAATCGAACTTGACGGTCAGCAGCGGCACCCGCCACGCCAGGCCATCGCCGCCCGCCCCGGCTCGCGCCCGGGCGCCCAGCCCAGGACCCGGCATCGGCGACGGAAGCGGCGCCGACAGCGACCACTCCCCCAGCGATCGGTTGAACAGGGCGCCGCCCGGACGACGCGCGCCCTCGGCCGCAGGCGCGGCGGCGGCGTCCTCCGAGTCCGAACCGCCCGACACGAACGTGCCCCACAGGAGACCCGCGAACCCGCCCGCCAGGCCCGCGCCCCACATCCACCGGTCGTCTTCCGAGTCGGCGACCAGCGCCATGCCCACGCCCACGTACGCCGCGGTCATGGCCGCCTCGTTCATGCGCCGCAGCCTCGCTTCGCCGGGCGCCCACCTGCTGCCGACGTACCCTCCGCCAAGCAGCCCCGCGGTCTGGACGGCCATGAGCGCCCAAGCCTGCTCGACATCGTCGAAACCCATGAATTCAGCGGCCGCCATCCCCACCCACATCCCCCAAATACTCCCCCAGCCCGCGGTGTTCACGGTCTCTTCGCCAAGCCCCCTGGTCGCGGCCACGCTGCCGCCCACAAGCCCCAGGAAACCGCCCCCGATCATGCCGAGGAAAACGGATCCGATTCGAGGCTCCTGCACCACCCCACCGTCAGATCTCTCGGAACCCAGCGCAACCACCAGCCCCGCCCCCTGCATCATGCCCCAAACGCCGCCCACACCGATGGCCCGCCGCTCCACCGACTTGGCGGCAGATGCCGAGGGACGTGGCACCGAGTCCGCAGCGGCGGCCTGGGCCTGGAGCGGGCCGGACGCCAGACAGAGCAGGGCCAGGGCCAGAAATGCACCGATCGACAGCGGCGTCGTGGGGTTGCGCTTGCGCATGTTGGCACTCCTGCGGGGTGGCTGCCGGCGGGCAGCCCATGGCACGAGGTCCCGGCTGCTGCGGGCGTCGAGCGTCATACACCCGTGGCCGCAGGCCAGTTCCGCACCACCCCCGCGATGCCCCGCTCCAGGTTGCGCACGTCGTCGTAGCCTTGCGCGACAAGCTGCCTCGCGACTTCGAGGCTGCGGACGCCACTGTGACAGTACACCACGACGGGCCGGTCGGTGGGAATTTCCTCCAGACGGTTGCCCACCTGGCCCATGGGCACGTGCACGGCTCCAAGATGGGCCAGGTTCATCGCCCTCCATTCCAAAGGCTCGCGCACGTCGAGCAGGAAGGGCTGCGGATCGCGCGCGAGGAACGCCGCCAGGTCCTCGGGCTCCACGCTGCCCACCGCAACGTCGGCCCACGGAGCGGGCTGGGCGCCGCAGAAGAGGTCGTAGTCGATCAGGCCCGTCTGGGTGGGGTTGTCGCCGCAGACGGGGCAGCTCGGATCGCGGCGGATCTCGATCTCGCGCCAGCGGCAGGCAAGCGCGTCGAAGATCTGCAGGCGGCCCGCGAGCGGCTCGCCGACGCCCAGGATCAGCTTGACCGCCTCCATGGCCTGGCCCGCCCCGATCACGCCGGGAAGCGCGCCGAAGACCCCCGCTTCGGCACAGTTCGGGATCAGGCCGGGCGGCGGCGGTTCGCGGAAGAGGCAGCGGTAGCACGGTCCCCCGTCGGTCGCGAAGACCGCCAGCTGGCCCTCCCATCGGTATACAGAACCGTATACATTAGGCTTGCCGGTCAGCACGCACGCGTCGTTGACCAGGTAGCGCGTGGGAAAGTTGTCGCTCCCGTCGACGACCACATCGTAGGCGGAGACGATCTGCAGCGCGTTCTCCGAAGTCAGACGGACGGGGTGGGTCTCGACCCGCACGTGGGGGTTGATGCTGGAGAGCGTCCTTGACGCCGAAGCCACCTTGGACCGCCCGACGGCTTCCGTGCAGTGGAGGATCTGCCGTTGGAGGTTCGTGACATCGACCACGTCGGGGTCGACGATCCCCACGGTCCCGACCCCGGCGGCTGCGAGGTACATGGCGGCGGGCGAGCCCAGCCCGCCAGCGCCCACCAGCAGCACGCGCGCCGCCTTGAGCCGCTCCTGGCCCGCGCTCCCGACCTCGGGCAGGACCAGGTGGCGGGCGTACCGGGCGGTCTCGGCGCGGGTGAGAGGCTCGGCGCGGTCGCTCGCCGCGGGGCGCGCGGCCCTCGCGGGGCGGTCGCTCGGCACAGGGCGCGCGGTCGGCGCGGCGCGGTCGCTATTGCCGCTCACTGCGCCTCCGGTCGCCGCCCCCGATCCCGTAGCGGATTCCGAAGTTGAGGATCGGCCAGAACTTGATCAGGTCGCCCAGGTCGTCGCGGACGCTCCCCTGCTCCGCCCTGAGGTCGGCGTCGAAGCTGCGCGAGCGCAGCACCGACGGGTCGCCCTCGGCGCTCATCGTCAGCTCCGGGTCTTCGAGAAACGCAACCCCGGCGTCGAGGAAGAAGCCCAGGCCGCCGCCGTTGTGCTGCCCGAGTCCCAAGAGCGCGTACGGCGCCCAGGGGTTCGAGCGCACGGTGGTGGAGAGCCGGGTCACGTCGGGCTGCCTGTAGCCGCCCCCGCCGATGTCGATCGTGGCGCCGTCGCCCAGCGCGACCGCGTAGTGCGGGTCCTGGTCCTTGTACAGCATGCCTCCGCCGATGCGGAAGTTGCCCACCTCGATGTCGGCGCCGATGGTGTACATCGTCCTGGGCAGTTGCAGCCACGCGGTGCGGTTCTCGGCCAGCCGCGAGACCGACGTGACGTCGATGCGGGTGTCGTATCCCCCCGTCCCGCCCCGGATGACGAACCAGTCGTTCGCGGCGATCGAGACGTCGAAGCCGAGCCCGAGGGTGCCGGCGCGGCCCCCCAGCCACACGGTCTGGGCGGTGGCGGACGCGGGAGCGAAGGCCGCGAGCAGCGCGGCGGCGGCGAGCATGGCCCGTTTCATGGGCAGCCTCCTGTGGTGAGCGACGGACACCGGAGCGACCGGGTGCACTCGCGCCTGTGCGGGGGAGCGGCGGCCGTGGCGCCCCGGGGTGACGCGTCGCGGCGGTGCGTGTATCTGCCGTTGCCTTGCAAGCTGCAACAGGGTGGGCGGCTCTGCCAAGGGGCGGGCGGTCGAGCAGGGCATGCCGGTGGGTTCCAGCCATGCCACCAGCCATGGCAAACTGAAGGCGGATCCGCCGGGGTCTTGAGCAGTGGCACCAGAAATGCCACAATTCATACCATGGAAACTACCATCGACAAGGCTGGCCGAGTGGTCGTGCCCAAAGCGATTCGAAAAGCGAGCCGCCTGGGACCCGGAACCCGCGTCCGATTCCGGGTTCGGGACGGCCGAGTAGAGATCGAGCCGGTCCCGCTGGAGGTGTCGCTTGAACGGCGTGGTTCCGTGCTAGTAGCCGTTCCGTGCGGGGAACGCCCCGTGTTGACGCGGACAGAGGTCGAGGAGACTACTGCCCAAGTGCGGTCCGGAGACAGGTGACTCACTACCTCTGCGACACCAGCGTCCTGATCGCAGCCGTCTGCTCGTGGCACGAGCATCACACGAGAACACTCGCGGAGCTGAGGCGGCGAGAGCGCGCCGGTGAAGATCTGGTGCTTGCCGCTCACTCCCTGGCGGAGGCGTACGCGGTTCTCACCAGGCTACCTGCGCCCAACCGCCTGAGATCTGCCGACGCCATTGCCCTGCTGGAAGTGAACTGGCGTAACGCGCCGGTAGTGCACCTGACCGCCTCCGAAACTTGGCGCGCGTTGCACCGAGCCCAGCGGTTGGGAGTGATCGGAGGACGAACCTACGACCTGCTGATCGCGGAGTGTGCTCTGAAGGCAGGGGCGCAGACCATAGTGACTTGGAATGTGCGCCACTTCGTGGTGGCGATGCCCGACATTGGCGTCGTGGCCCCGGCCTGACCCCCGCCCCCCCTAGAACCCCCCGCCGGTACTGAACCCACCACCGCCCCCGCCAAACCCGCCCCCGCTCGAAAACCCCCCGCCCCCGCCGAACCCTCCCGCCCCGAACCCGCCCCCGCCCGGAAGGCCCCCGCCTCCGAAGCCGCCGTGGACCGGCAGGAACTGCTGGTGGCGGTCGAGGACGCGGTGCACGTGGCCCCGGGTGTGACGCCCCGCGAGGTAGCCCAGGAGCAGGGCGTTGACGTCCAGGGCGTCGCCGAACTGGGAGCGGCGGCCGTTCCAGTCGTTGGCCTCGAAGTCGTCGCGGATCTCCTCCAGGCCGGCGAGGCGGTCGGCCAGGCGGTCGCGCTCCCGCTGCCGCGGGGCCAAGTCGGCCCGCAGCTCGGCGAGACGCGCGTCGATCTCGCGCAGCTTGGCCACCAGGGCGTCGTCGCGGGGGTCGCCGGTGGCGCGGGCCATGGCGACGAGCTCGTCCAGGGTGCGGCCCGCAAGGTGCGCCTCCAGGCCGTCGATGGCGGATTCGTAGTACGATCCGCGCTCGTCGTGGAGGGCGGCGTGCTCGGCGGTGAGCTCGAGCAGGGCGGTCTCGGCTGCGCGCAGGGCCAGCCGGGCGTCTTCGCGCTCGCCGTAGAGGCGGTCTCCGCGTTCGAGCACCGCGCCCAGGCCGTGGCGATCGATGACCTCGCCCTCCAAGCGGGCCAGGGGCGGGGCGGCGGCTTCGAGGGCCGCGCGGTCTTCCGCAAGCGCCGCAGCGGCATGGTCGGGCAGCTCGCTTAGGAACTGGTAGTTCGCGCGGGCCTCGTCGTACTGCACCACCCCTGCGACCCACCGGTCCAGAAGGCGGGTCAGCGGGTTTCCGGCAGGGGTCGCCGTGCCGCAGCCCCGGCGCCGGAGGTAGGCGAAGATCGGGTCGCGCTCGTACGCGGGACTCTTTTCGGCCTGCTCGCGCGTTGCGGCCTCGTGACGGCCGTGCGACGCGGCGACGCGGGCCTCGAGGCGGCGGACCTGCTTGTGCAGTCTCTGCCAGCGGTGCATGGCCTGGAGCTCCTCGAAGACGATGCGGGCCAGGCGGGCGCGTTCGCGGCCGGTCGCGTCTAGCGCCTCGGTGACGGCGGCCAGCGCGACTTCGGCCTCGGCCACCGCGCGGCGCCGCTCGGGGATCAGGCGCTGCACGTCGGTCAGGCGGTCCTTCTTGGCGGCGAAGATGGCGCGCACGCTCGACTCCATTTCGGCGAGGGTGCCGGCCACCGCCTGTTCGCTCATCTCGGGAAGGTGGAACTCGGCGAGCGCCCGGACGTTCGCGGCCCGCGCCTCGCCCGCTTCGGCCAGCGCCTGCTGCAGGGCCTCGACCCGGCGCTCCTCGGCCTCGAGCTGCCCGCGCACCCGGCGAATGCGCCGGACCATGGACTTGTGGACGTCTCTCCCGTCGTGCATGGCTACCACTCCGTGATCTGGCCGATGTCGGCGTGGCGGCGTTCGGCGGTGACGTATCCCCGGGGCTTGAACCCGAACGCCTCGTCGTCGATGATGCCGTTGTCCTGCTTGTCGGCGGCGACGCGGTCGTAGACTTCGCGCGGGACGCGTTCGCCCCACTCCGCCACGGTGCGGGTCGAGCCGTCCTCTTCGCTGCGGACGGGGACCTCGACCGGGCGCCCGTCCGAATCCAGCGCCTGGACGACGAGGTAGTTGTTGCGCGTGTTGCGGATCTGGGTGCTGTAGCGCCACACCCCGCCCGTGACCACGATCCGGTACTCGGCGGTGAGGATGGTGCGCAGCTCCTCGTAGCGGCGACGGGTGTCGGCCAGCCCGCGGTCGTCGCCGGCGGCGATCTGGGACCGGGCGACGCGGCTCAGGTCCTCGGCGCGCTCGCGGGCCAGGTCTTCGACGGCGGCGGCGAGCACGGCTCCGTGCAGGCGCCCGACGTCGGCCTCGAGGGTCGCGAGCCGGACCTGGGCGGCCTCCTGCATGCGCTGTCCGCGCGCCTCGACGAACTCGACGCCGCCCCAGACGACCACCACCGCGGCGGCGGCCGGCAGGAGCACCCGCTTGGCGATCCACCCGCGCGCGATGTACAGCAGGGCCAGACGGCGGCGCAGGCCGGGCGGCGCGGGCTCGAAGGCGTAGCGCCGGGAGAGGTGCGCGTCGAGCGCCTTCTCGATGGTCCTGGCGTCGACCAGGTCGCCCAGCTCCTCGTACATGAGCTGGATCTCGCGGATCGTGGCCTCGCGGTCGAAGGCCTCGCGCTCGTCCAGCGCGGCCTTGCGCTCGTGGATGACCCGGGCGGCGTCCATCACGCGCAGCATCTCGCGGGGCGCCAGGGATCTTTGGCTGTGGTGTGGCATGTGGGTGGATCTCCTAGGTGGCGTTTCTCATCGGCTGCGCCGTCATGTACGTCGCCGAGCGCCAGAGCCATTCCAGGGGCCCGAAGCGGAAGCGCTGCAGCCACCACGGCGACCAGACCAGCTGCGCCAGCCAGATGGCAAGCACGATGCCCATCTGGCCCGGCGCCGAGACGCGCTCGAAGAGCCCCAGGCCGTGGCCGTTGAAGACGAGGGTGCAGATCACGCTCTGGGCGATGTAGTTGGTGAGCGCCATGCGTCCGGCCGCGCCCAGGCGCCGCGTTAGTTCAGGAAGCCGTCCAAACTGAACCATGAGCATGACGAGGCCGACGTAGCCGAGGAACACGCCCACCGAGCCCACATAGTTGAAGAGCGCCCCCTGGAACATGGCGGTCTCGAATGCGAAGCCGTGGTGGAGCTTGTACGCGGCCCCGGCCCCCGCCAGCGGCAGCCCGGCGGCCAGCCCGACGGTCGCCATGCGGCGGTAGAGGGCCGCGGAGCGCCCCGCGCCCAGCACGCCCAGCTTGTAGAGCCCCATGCCGACGAGCATGAGCCCGCCGGCCCGCCACACGACCAGCCCCAGCAGCGCGCCCGTCTGCAGCTTGAGTGCGATGGGAGCGCGCACGGCCATCTGCTCGCCCAGGCCGCCCCGCATGGCCGCGATCTCGGCTTCGACCGCCTCTTGGGGCGGCGCCCACTGCCGGGCCGCCTCCAGCAGCTCGCTCTTCGGCCAGTACGGGATCGACAGCCCCGCCAGGAGCCAGAACGGAACGACGAACGCGACCGCGCACCCGCCGATCCACAGCAGAGCGCGGGGGCTCAGATTGCGCAGCGGGTAGACCGCCAGACCGCACAGCGCGTACATCGCCAGCACGTCTCCGTGCCAGATCAGGTACGCGTGCGCCAGGCCGATCGCGAGCAGCCAGAGCTGCCGGCGGCAGTGGAGCGCGGTCCCCGGGACGCCGCGGCGGGCCGTCCGCTCGGCCATCATCGCGATCCCCGCTCCGAAGAGCATCGAAAAGATCGACAGGAACTTGGTGTCGGCCAGCACGTACACCGCCGCCCAGATCCACGGCTCGGCCCCGTCGAACGACGAGCCCACCGTGGGATTCATGTAGGCCGAGGGCACGCGGGCGAACCCCTGCATGTTGACGATCAGAATGCCAAGCACCGCGAAGCCCCGCAGCACGTCGAGCGAGGCGATGCGCTCGGTCCCGGAGACGGGCGCGGCGGGCGGGGGCTGGGGAGGGGGCGCGGGCGGGGCCAGCGGCGAGGCGTTCATGCGGCAGGGGCGGTGTGGGGGGTCGGCGCCGGGGGGCGCGCGGGGCGGCGCGTGGGGAGGCGCGTTGGCGCCCGCGTGGGGGGGCGCTTGGGGCGGCGCGCGGGCGTCCGCGTGGGCATCTTCAAACTCGCGGGCGCTTCCGTGTACACGATATCATTCTGCACGGGCGGCTCCCGCCTGCGCGAAGGCGCGGCGCACCGGGGCAAGCGACAACCTTCCCGGCGCGCGGCTCTCTGTGCCTGGGGGGGCGCCCCGTCCCCGAAACGACAGGAGCATTGAAAATGAATAGTCCGAAGATCTGGCTGGCGGCGGCGCTCGCCGCGCTTCCGGCGTGCACGGGCGGCAATGCGCGCGTGCCTGGGCTCACCGCCTTCACGAACGTGAGCGTGTTGCCCATGGCCTCGGAGGCCGTGCTGGCCGACCAGACGGTGGTCGTCGCCGACGGCGTGATCGTCGCGGCCGGGGCGGCCGCCGACGTGGAGGTGCCGCGCGGCGCGACGGTGATCGACGGCGCGGGCCGCTACCTCATGCCCGGCCTCGCCGAAATGCACGCGCACGTGCCGCCCGGCGACAGCCCGCCGCGCGAAGAGGTCGAGGACATCCTCTTCCTCTACGTCGCCAACGGGATCACCACCATTCGCGGCATGCTGGGGTCGGCGTACCAGATCCCGCTCGCCGACGAGATC
The DNA here is from genome assembly GCA_965221535.1 of Longimicrobiales bacterium. GTDB lineage: Bacteria > Gemmatimonadota > Gemmatimonadetes > Longimicrobiales > Gaopeijiaceae > Bin94. The sequence goes on from OZ244894.1 coordinate 2,495,436, forward strand.
GAGCGCGGCGAGGTGCTGGGCCCCGCCTTCTACGTCGGCGCTCCGTCGATCAACGGCGGTTCGGCTCCGACTCCGGCCGACGCCGAGCGGCTGATCCGGGCGCATGCCGAGGCGGGCTACGACCTGCAGAAGATCCACCCCGGAGTGCCGCGCGACGCCTGGGACCGCATGGTGGAGGTGGCCCGCGCCGAGGGCATGACCTACTCGGGGCACGTGCCCGCCGACGTGGGGCTGGTGCATGCGATCGAGACCGGCATGTCCACCGTCGACCACCTGGACGGGTACATCCAGGCCGTCGCTTCCGACGACGTGCAGGCGCAGGTGAACGCGGGCCCGATCAGCCTGGGCGGCCTGGCGCGCGGCTTCGACGAGGCCAAGCTCGACGAGATCATCGCCATGACGATCGAGCACGACGTGTACGTGGTGCCGACCCAGTACCTGTGGCGCAACCTGTACGGCGCGCCCGACGCCGACGCCATGCTCCGGCAGCCCGAAATGCGCTACGTGTCGCCCGAAACGCGCGAGGGCTGGCGGCAGAGGGCCGTCGCCGGGGGCAGCGGGCCGCCCGCAGAGGTCGCGCTCTATCTGGGGCTGCGCGACCGGATCCTGAAGGCGCTGTCGGACGCGGGCGCCGGGATCCTGATGGGGACCGACTCGCCGCAGCTCTTCAACGTGCCGGGCTTCGCGCTGCACAGGGAGCTGGCGGTCATGTCCGAGGCCGGGATGTCCAACTACGAGATCCTGAGGAGCGGAACGGCCACCGTGGGCCGGTACGTGGCTTCGCACCTGGGCCTGGACGGCAGCTTCGGGACGATCGCGCCGGGGCAGCGCGCGGACCTGGTGCTGCTCGGCTCGAACCCGCTCGACGAGCTGGCCAACCTGTTCGACCGCGTGGGCGTGATGGTGCGGGGGCGGTGGGTGTCCCGCGCCGAGATCGACGCCGGGCTGGAGGCGCTGGCCGCAAAGCACGCGGGCTAGCGGTCGTTCGTGGCGCGGGCCGGGAACGGCACCGGGACCGGGTCCAGGCTGAAGGCGCCGGGGAAGTCCTCGGCCACCTCCTTCTGCTTGCCGCTCCAGGTCTCGACGTCGATGCGGTAGACGGCGGTGCGCTTCAGCTCGTCGTCGGTTGTGGGGCGGTAGTGCTCGCCCGGCCGCAGGTGCGGCGCGTACTTGTCGAGCAGCATCTGCAGAGCCGCCCGCGCCTCTTCCCGATCCTCGACCACGCGGCCCGTTCCGAAGGCCACGACGCCCGCGTACTCCACCGAGAACTCGAGCGCCTCGGGCGCCGGAAGCAGACGGCCCATCGCCACCGCGCTGAACGCGACCCGCTCGGCCGCGTCCAGGTTGGACCGCGTGCGGCCGGTCCTGTGGGTGTGCAGGTAGATGCGGCGGCGGCCCCCCGAGTCGTCGAACACGAACAGGTTGGAGTTGAGGAAGGGCTGGCCGCCCGCGTCCACGGTTGCCAGGAAGCCGTAGGGCGCGCGCTTCAGGAAGGCGGCGGCCCATTCGTCGTCCCTGCCGCGGTCGCGGCGGCGGATGGCGCTCCGCGGATCGCCCCGCCCTGCGTTGGCTGCCCCGACTGTGGTGGGGTTGGTCATGGATGCTGGTCCGCTCCGCTGGTGGCTGGCTTCGCCCGAACGGCGAACATGGTTGACATCGATCCGATCCGCCAGCTAGCGTCACAGCCATGTACCAAGGTCTACGCGACGCGCTCGTCCTCGCCGCCCTGGTCCTGACGGGCTGCGCACCGGCGCAAAAGTTCCCCTCCGCCGACGGCGCCCTGCTGATCGAAGGCGGCACGGTGGTCACCATGGACGAGGCGGGGACGATCCTCGAGGGCGGCGCGGTGCTCGTCGAAGCCGACCGCATCGCCGCCGTCCTCGACGCCTCGGCCCCCCGCCCCGGCGTCGCCACGGTGATCGACGCGACCGGCCACCTCGTCATTCCCGGCCTGGTCAACACGCACGGCCACGCCGCCATGTCGCTGCTGCGCGGCCTCGCCGACGACATGCCCCTTCAGGTCTGGCTCAACAACCACATCTTCCCCGCCGAGGCGGCCCTCGTCGCGCCCGACTTCGTCTACTGGGGCACCCTGCTGTCGTCGGTCGAGATGCTCAAGGGCGGGACGACCACCTTCGCCGACATGTACTACTTCCGCGACGAGGTGGCGCGGGCCACGATCGACGCCGGAATCCGCGCAGTGACCGGTCCCCACGTGATCGGCTTCCCGACGCCCGACTTCGCCACCCCCGACGAGTCGCTCGCCGACGCGGCCCAGTTCATGGAGCGCTACCAGGACCACCCCACCGTGGTCCCCGGCGTGGCCGCGCACGCGCTCTACACCACGCCGCTGGACGCAGTCGAGGCCGCCTTCCGCCTGGCCGAGCGCTACGACGCTCCGTTCCAGATCCACACGGTCGAGGACCCCACCGAAGACGCCACCGCGCGCGAGCAGACCGGCATGGGGGTCATCGAGGCCCTCGCCTCGATCGGCGCGCTCCGGCCCGGCACCGTGCTCGCCCACTCGGTCTACCTCTCGGACGAGGACATCGAGCGGATCGCCGCCAGCGGGGCGGGGATCGCCCACAACCCGCAGAGCAACATGAAGCTGGGCGTCGCGCGGGCTGCTCCGGTCCCCGCTGCGCTCGCGGCCGGGATCCCGGTGGGGCTGGGGACGGACGGGCCGGCCAGCAACAACGACCTCGACCTGTTCGACGAGATGGACGCCGCCGCCAAGCTGCAGAAGCTGGTGCTGGGCGACCCCGCGGCGCTACCGGCGGAGGACGTCTTCCGCATGGCCACCATGGGCGGCGCGCGCGTGCTCAACCTGCACGACGAGATCGGGTCGCTGGAGCCGGGCAAGCGCGCCGACATCGTGCTGCTCGACATGGACCGGCCCGGACTGACCCCGCTCTACCGCGTCTACTCGCACCTGGTGTACGCGGCGCGCGGCAGCGACGTGACCACGGTGGTCGTCAACGGCCGCGTGGTGGTGCTGGGCCGCGAGATCCTCACCGTCGACGAGGACGAGGTGATGGCGCGGGCGCGCGGCTTCGGCGCCCGGGTGCGCGAGGTGATGGAGGGCATCGCGGCGGCGCGGGCGGCGGAGGGCGTCGGCGAGGGCGGCCCGGGGTAGGGCGGCCTGACGGGACGGTGAAGCTCCTCTCCGCCGCCGGGAGAGACCTGGGCGCCGCATGACGAGCGCCGCCTTCGACGCGCTGCGGTACGTGCGGGGGTGGGCGCGGCACGACCGGGCGCCGCCGTTTCGGGGCGTGGCCACGCGGGACATCGAGATCGGGGCTGGGGACGAGGCGGTGCGGGCGCGGCGATATCGCCCCGCGAAGGGGTCCGGGCGGGCGCGGCCCGGCTGGGTCATGCTGCACGGCGCCACGCGGCCGGGGCCGGACCACGCGGCGATCGTCCGCTTCGCGGCTGCGCTCGCCAGCGCGGGCGGCGACGTGCTGGTGCCCGACGTGCGCGCCTGGCGCAGCCTCGACCTCGACCCGGCCCCCGCCCGCCGCGCCCTCGCGGTCGCGGCGCGCCGCCACTGCGCCGACCCCGGCGTCAGGCCCGGCGGCGTGGTGCTGGTGGGCCTGTCCTTCGGCTGCCCCCAGGCGATCGCCGCGGCCACCGAGCTGAGCGCCGAAGGACTCGTGCGGGGCGTGCTCGGGTACGGCGGCTACCACAGCCTCGAGAGCACCGTCCGCTTCGCGCTGACCGGAGAGTTCGAGTGGCGGGGCCGCACCGAGCGTCTGCGGCCCGACCCGTACGGGCGCTGGGTGATCGCGGCGAACTATCTGCACCGGATCCCGGCGTACGAGGGCGCCCGGGACGTGTCGCGCGCGCTCGGCCGTCTGGCCGCGCTGGCCGGCGACCACGGGTTCGCTGCGTCGGGGCCGGGCAGCGATCCCTACAAGGCCGAGGTGATCGGGTCGGTGTCGGCGCGCAACAGGGAGCTGTTCCGGTTCTTCGCGCCGGTCGCGTCCCAGGATCCCGAGCCGCGCCGCGCCCGGGAGCTCGCCCCCTTTCTCGTCGAGGCCGCGCGGAGGACCCACCCCGGGCTCGAGCTCTCCCGCGCCTTGGATGGCCGCTCTCTTCCTCCGATCAGGCTCATCCACGGACGTCGGGACCAGCTGATCCCGTTCACGGAGACGCTGGCCATGGAGCGGTTTCTGCGGGGGCGCGCGGACGTGAGGGCGACAGTCACCGACCTGCTTGCGCACTCGCGGGGGTCGGGTGCGGGCGTGGCGCGGCTGCGCGAGGCGCTGCGGTTTCTGGGGGCGATCCGCGGGGCGATGGCGCTCAACCGGGGGTAGCGGCGCGAGGCGGCTTCACTAGCTAGGCGGGATCGATGTCGGTTTGGGCGAAGTCGTTGCCCTTGAACAGGAGAGGTTCGTCGAACGTCGAGGAGAGGGCGTAGGCGAAGCAGTCGCCAAAGTTCAATGCGGCAGGATGGTTGCCTTTGCCGAAGCGCCGCCACGCTCGGCGCGCGGCCTCCAGATGCTCCACTGTGACAGGCACCAACTCGATCTCGGCACGCTCCAGAAGCGCGTCGAGGTCATGGGCCGCGGTGGGGCCGCCCCGGCGTTCCAACGCGATGGAAGCTTCCAAAACATTGGCAACGGACATGCGGCAGCGGTGGGCAGCCATGATCGAGGCGGCGTAGCGCCTTGAGTCCGGTTCGTCGAACAGGATTGCGAGCACCGCCGAGCTGTCGACGATCACTTGGGCAGGCCACGATGGTCATACAGCAGATCGCCGTGCTCGATGGCCGACGGACCAGGATTGAGCGATTTTGCGCAACGCCTCCCTATCGCAAGCAGGTCTTCGGTCCGGGCGTCCAAAGCCCGCTCCCTACGCTCGCGTCCCAGACGCTCCCGCAGCGCTACTGTGATTGCGCCGGTCATGGTCTCTCCGGTGAGGAGCGCCAAGTCGCGCGCGAGCCGACAGGTCTCGTTGTTCTTGATGTTCAACCCCATGACAAGCTCCGATGGCTGAGCCAATGGTAGAAGGCGTACTTGTGATTCTACCCTAACCTAGGCACTGGCCGCACGCAACCGCCGTCGACAATCTTCAAGATCACCTCCCTCCCCTTCAGGACGCCACCGATGACATACCGCCCCTCCCCCGCCCCCCGCGCACTCCCGCTCGCGCGGACGCTACGAGCCGCCGTCCCGGCGCTGGCCGCGGCCGCCGCGCTGCTCCTTCTTCCCGCCGGCGCCCGCGCGCAGGTCACCACCCAGCAGCTCGACGGGCTGCGGCCGCGCAACATCGGCCCGGCCGTCATGAGCGGGCGGATCGTCGATCTGGCGGTCGCCGAGTCCGACGTGATCAAGTTCTACGTCGCGTCGGCCACCGGCGGGGTGTACAAGACGAGCGACAACGGGATCACGCTCGACCCGGTGTTCGAGCACGAGGGCACGCACTCGGTCGGCGCGATCGCGCTCCACCAGCGCGACACCTCGATCGTCTGGGTCGGCACGGGGGAGCGCGCCAACCGGCAGAGCTCGTCGTGGGGCGACGGCGTGTACAAGAGCACGGACGGCGGCGGGACGTGGACCAACATGGGGCTGCGCGACAGCAAGCACATCGGGCGGATCGCCCTGCACCCCGACGACGCGGACCTGGTCTACGTGGCGGCGATGGGGCACCTGTGGGGACCGAACGAGCAGCGCGGGCTCTACCGCAGCCGCGACGGCGGGTCGACGTGGCAGCCGATTCTGCAGGTCGACGAGCACACCGGCGTCGTGGACGTTGCGCTCGACCCCGAAGAGCCGAACATCGTGTACGCCGCCACCTACCAGCGCGAGCGCCGTCCGTGGGGCTTTCACGGCGGCGGTCCCGGCAGCGGACTCCACCGCAGCATGGACGGGGGCGACACCTGGGAGCGGCTCAGCGGCCCCGGCGTCGCGCGCGGGCTTCCCGAGGACGTGATCGGCCGGATCGGCATCTCGATCTACCGCAGCGACCCCCGCATCGTGTACGCCGCCGTCGAGCAGGGCTACCGCTACAACGCGTCGACCGCCTACACCGAGCGGCGCGCCGGCATCTACCGCTCCGAGGACCGCGGCGACACGTGGGAGCTCATGAGCGACTGGAACCCGCGCCCCATGTACGCCAGCCAGATCACGGTCGATCCCAGCGACGACCAGCGCATCTACATGGTGAACAGCTACTCGTTCTCGGACGACGGGGGACGCACCTTCACCGTGCCGCCGCAGAGCCTTCACGGCGACGACCGGCTGGTGTGGGTCAACCCGGCCGACTCGCGCCACGTCATGAAGGCCGACGACGGCGGGCTCGGCATCTCGTACGACCGCGGCCTCCACTGGCTCTACATCTCCGACCTGCCGGTCAGCCAGTACTACCGCGTGTCGGTGGACATGGCCCGGCCCTACAACGTCTACGGCGGCCTGCAGGACAACGGCTCGTGGGTGGGGCCGAGCGAGACCTGGCGCCAGAACGGGATCGTGAACAGCGACTGGACGCGGCTGGGCGGCGGCGACGGGTTCATCAACCTGGTCGACACGACCAGCAACGCCATCGTCTACACCGAGTCGCAGTACCTGGGCCTTTCGCGCTTCAACATGCGCACGGGCGAGCGCACCGCCATTCGTCCCGGCGACCCCGTCGGGCACATCGCTGGGCGCCGCAACTGGGAGACGTGGCGCGAGGTCGGCGAATTCGAGGACCAGCGCCTGGGCAACGCAATGGCGCCCGCCAACTGGGACGGCCCGTTCATCATCTCGCCGCACGACGCGTCCACGCTGTACGCCGGCACCAACGTCTTCTGGAGGACCACGGACCGCGGCGACTCGTGGCAGGCGCTGGGCGACCTCACCACGGGCGTCGACCGCCGCACCATCCCCGTCATGGGGCAGATGCCCGACGACTACACCCCGTCGCTCGACGACGGGATCCCCTACTACCCCACCATCTCCGCCGTCGCGGAGAGCCCGCTCGCGCGCGGCCTGCTCTACGCCGGCACCGACGACGGCCGCCTCCACGTCTCGCACGACGGCGGCGCGACCTGGACCGACCTCGCGGCCCGCGACGTGTCGGACTCCGACGAAGCCTCTGCGCCCGCCGACTTCCCCGGCCTGCCCAACGGCGCCTGGGTCAGCGGCATCGAGCCCTCGCGCCACGACCAGGCCCGCGTCTACGCGGTCTGGAACAACTACCGCAACAACGACTACGCCAACTACCTCTACCGCTCCGACGACTACGGCCAGAGCTGGCGCTCGATCACCGGCGACCTGCCCGCCGAACGCGTGCTGCGGACCGTCCGCGAGGACCTGCGCAGCCCGTCGGTCCTGTTCCTGGGCGCCGAGATCGGGCTCTACTACACCATGGACGGCGGCGCGCACTGGACCGAGCTGCGGGGCGGCATGCCCACCCTGCCCTTCAACGATCTCGTCGTGCATCCGCGCGAGAACGACCTGGTGCTCGGAACCCACGGTCGCGGCGTGTGGATCCTCGATCAGATCAACGCGCTCCAGGAGCTGTCCGAGGAGGTGGTTGGAAAGAGCGCCCATCTCTTCACCGTCGAGCCCGCCGTGCAGATCCGCCGCGCCGGTCGCGCGGCCCACGTGGGAGATGTGCACTTTAGCGGCGAGAACCCCCCTCTGGGCGCAATCCTCGACTACTGGCTCGGCGGCGAAGCCGAGGCGGGCACGGTCGAGATCGCCATCGAGGACGCGGCCGGGGCCCGCGTGGCCACGGTTCGGGGCGCCACGCGCGAGGGCATGAACCGCGCCGTGTGGGACATGCGGCACCAGATCGGCGCGGCCGACGCCGCCGCCCGGCCCGGGCCGGGCGGCGGGCGGCGCGGCCCCCTTGTCGTCCCGGGCACGTACACGGCGCGCCTTTCGGTGGCAGGCGCGGGCGCCGAACCGGCGCAGCAGTTCGAGGTGCGCGAGGACCCGCGCCTCAACGTCACGCCGGGCACGCGCGCCGCCTGGACCGCCACGCTGCTCGAGCTCGCCGACCTGGCGGCGCGGGCCGTGGGCGAGCTCAACGCCGTCGAGGACGCGCTGGACGACATCGCCGACGACGACCCGAGCCCCCGCGCCGCGAAGCTCCGCGACCTGGCCCGCGAGTTCGGCGAGCTGACGAGCCGAATCGGCCGCCTCGCGGGCGACGTCGAGGGCGTGGTCGCCCCGCTCACGCAGGACCAGCGCTCGCGCCGCGACTTCTACGTCGAGATGCTCGACGTGCTGAGCGGCGAGGCGGAGGGGGCGGTGGGTTCGTGATGCACCCCAATGCCCACTGACGCCCCCGCCCGATCCGCCCTCGCCAAGGCCTTCGCCGCCCAGCACGCCGCCAGCCTCGAGGGCTTCGACTGGGACGATCCCCGCGACGCGCTCGAGAAGGTGCTGGAGGAAGCGGAGGAGGTGGGCGCGCTGCTGGCGGACGGCGACGCGACGGGTGCGGACCGGGCCCCGGGCACGCCCGACGCTGCGGCGCCCCCCACGGCGCCCCATGCCGCCTCCCGCCTCCGCGAGGAGCTCGGCGACCTGCTCTTCGCCGTGGTGAACGTCGCGCGGCTGGCCGGGGTCGAACCGCGGGCGGCGCTCGACCGAGCGACGGCCAAGTTCGACGCGCGCTTCGCCGAAGTGCAGCGCCTTGCCCGGCTCCGGGGCGTGCCCATGCCCGGCGCGCCGCTGGCCGAACTCGACCGGCTCTGGGACGAAGTCAAGGCCGGGGCCGAGGCCTCGCCGTCCGCGTCCAGCGGCAGTGCTAACCGGGGCTGTACGGACTAGTCTGACTAGTCTTGCACTAGCGGACTGGCCAGCACACAGCCCCTAGTAGCCCGCCCGCTTGTCCACCAGATTGCGGAGCCGCTCGCCGCGGGCGAAGCGGCCCAGGTTGTCCGCGATCAGGGCGGCCTGGCGCGCCCAGAACTGGCGCGTGGTGGCGGACACGTGCGGCGTCACGAGGACGCGCGGGTGGCGGTAGAAGGGATTGTCCGCCGGCAGCGGCTCGGTGTGGAAGACGTCCAGGGCGGCGCCCCGCAGCGGACCGTCGGGGCCGAGCGCGTCCAGGAGCGCGCGCTCGTCGACCAGGCGGCCCCGCGCCACGTTGATCAGCACCGATCCCGGCTTCATCGAGAAGACGCGCTCGCGCGCCAGCATCCCGCGCGTCTCGTCGGTTTCGGGCAGCGCGAGCACCAGGTAGTCCGATTCGGCGACCACGCGCTCCACCGCGGCGGCGCCGGCATCGACCCGGATCCCGGCGGCGGGGTCGGCCAGGGGCGCGCCGGCGCCCGGGCGACGACGCACCGCCTCGACGCGCGCCCCCAGCGCGGCTGCCCGCACGGCCACCTCGCGCCCGATCCCCCCGTAGCCGAGCACGCCCACCCTCGACCCGCCGATCTCGCGCACCGGCGCGTCGGCCGCCCAGTACTCGGGCGCTCCCCACCGCCCGGCCCGCTGGGCCCGCACGGCCACGTCCAGGCCGCGCGCGAAGTGGAGCATCATCGCCATCGCCGTCTCGGCCATCGGCGCCGCGTGGATCCCGGCGGAGTTGGTGAAGAGCACGTCCCGCGACATCATCGCGGGGCCCAGCGACGTGGCCACCCCGGCGGCGCCCGAGTGCACCCATTCGAGCCGGGGCCCGGCGTCGAGCACCTCGGCGGGGATCCCGTACCCCATGTAGACGCGGGCGTCGGCCACCGCCCGGGTCAGCGCGCCGGTCACGTTGGGGACGCCGTCGCCCGAGGCGTCGGCCAGCGTCTCCATGAACTGAATCGTCCAGCCCTCGGGGAGCGCCGCCGCGATCGTCCGGCGGGCGCCGTCGGTGATCTCCCAGATGGGGCGCCTGTCGCGCAGGTCGACGACGACTGTGGCCACCGGCTCAGGGCGTGAGCCGATTGATCAGGCGCGGGAACGGCACGAGTTCGCGGATGTGGGGGCGCCCCGTGATCCAGCCGACCGTGCGCTCCAGACCCAGGCCGAACCCCGAATGGGGGAAGGTCCCGTAGCGCCTCAGGTCGAGGTACCAGCCGTAGGCGTCCTCGGGCAGGTCCTCTTCGCGGATCCGCGACAGCAGCCGGTCGAGGTCGTCCTCGCGCTGGCTGCCGCCGATGATCTCGCCGAACCCGTCGGGCGCGAGCAGGTCGTTGCAGAGCACGGTGCGCGGATCCTCGGGGTTCTCCTTCATGTAGAAGGCCTTCGCGCCCTTGGGATAGTTGTAGACGAAGACCGGACGATCGAACCAGCTCGAGATGGCGGTCTCCTCGACCGCGCCGAGATCGCGCCCCCACTCGAAGTCGCGGCCCTCGGCGTTCAGGCGGTCTACCGCCTCTCCGTAGCTGATCCGCGGGAAGGGCGGCTCGACGCGCTCCAGCGTGGCCAGGTCGCGCTTCAGCACCTCGAGCTCGGCCCCGCAGCGATCGAGCGAGCGCTGCACGATGTGGCAGATGAACTCCTCCTGGAGGTCCATGTTGTCGTCCGAGTCGGCGAAGGCAACCTCGGGCTCGATCATCCAGAACTCGGTCAGGTGGCGGCGCGTCTTCGACTTTTCGGCGCGGAAGGTGGGTCCGAAGCAGTAGACCTTGCGGAACGCCGGGCAGGCGCACTCGACGTACAGCTGTCCCGTCTGCGCCAGGAACGCGCGGTCGCCGAAGTAGTCGGTCTCGAACAGCGTCCCCGCCGACTCGCCGATCGCGCCGGTCAGGATCGGCGTGTCGATGCGCACGAAGTCGCGCTCGTAGAAGAAGTCGTGGATGGCCTGTTCGACCTCGGCGCGCAAGCGCAGGCCGGCCCGCTGCATGCTCGAACGCAGCCACAGGTGGCGGTGGTCAAGCAGGAACTCGACGCCGTGCTCCTTGGGCTGGATCGGGTACTCGTCGCTGGCCCCGATCAGCTCGACGCCGGTCACGGTCAGCTCGTGGCCGCCGGGGGCCCGCTCGTCGGGGCGAACGACGCCGCTCAGCCTCACGCAGCTCTCCTGGGCGAGCGAGGTGGCCAGCTCCCAGAGATCGCCCGGCAGCTCCGACTTGACGAGCACGCCCTGGACCACGCCGGTGCCGTCGCGCAGCACGACGAACGCGACGCGTGCATGCACGCGGATGGCCTCGATCCAGCCGGAAACGGCGACCGTGCCGCCCGCATGGCGGTGCAAATCCTTCACTTGGTGGTTCATGGTTGGGGAAGCTCACCAGAAGCGGCATGGGTGGCAACCCTCGCAGGGGCGTCTGCCGGGACGCCGGTCGCGCCGTTATCCGACCCCGAAGAGCTTGGTCCGCTCTCCGTAGCGGCTGTCGAGGTGGGTGCGCACCACCGCGTGAGAGGCGTCGGCAAGCTGCGGGTCGGCCTCGATCAGGGCCCGCGCCCGCTCTCGCGCCGGCGCGATCAGGTCCTCGTGCTCGATGATGTCGGCGATCTTCAGCTCGGTCCCGTGCCCGTGCTGCTCGGCGCCGAAGAAGTCGCCCTGCCCCCGGATCCGCAGGTCCTCGGCGGCGATCTTGAAGCCGTCGCTGGTGCGGGCGAAGGCGTCGAGACGGGCGGCGGCGGGCGTGGCGCCGCCCTCGTCCGCGCCCTCGGCGCCGCCGGCGATCACCACGCACAGCCCCCCCTCGTCGCCGCGCCCGATGCGGCCCCGCAGCTGGTGCAGCTGCGAGAGCCCGAAGCGCTCGGCGTTCTCGACCACCATCATGGTCGCGTTGGGCACGTCGATGCCCACCTCGATGACGGTGGTCGCGACGAGCACGTCGATGTCGCCCTGCTGGAAGGCGCGCATGATGCGGTCGCGCTCGTCCGCCGGGAGGCGGCCGTGCAGCAGCGCGAGGGCGCGGCCCGCGAGGTCGTGCTCGCGCAGCCGCTCGAACTCGGTCTCGGCGGCGAGGAGGCCGGCCCGCTCCGATTCCTCGATCGCGGGGTAGACCAGGTAGGCCTGGCGCCCCCGGTCGAGGCGGCGGCCAAGCTCGTGCAGGACGGCGGGGCGGTCGTCGGGCCCGGCCAGCCGCGTGGTCACCGGAACGCGCCCCGGCGGGAGCTCGTCGATGGTCGAGAGGTCGAGCTCGCCGTGCATCGTCATGGCAAGCGAGCGCGGGATGGGGGTTGCGGACATGAGCAGGGTGTCGGGGCGGGGCTCGCGCTCGGACAGCGCCATCCGCTGGCGAACGCCGAAGCGGTGCTGCTCGTCGACCACCACGAGCCCGAGGGCATCGAACTCGACCGCGTCCTGGATGAGCGCGTGGGTGCCGACGACCAGGCGGGCCTCGCCCCCCGCGACCCGGGCCAGGGCCTCCTTGCGGCGGCGCGCCGTGGCGGACCCGGTCAGGATTTCTAGGCGGACCGGGATGTCGCCCAGAAACTCGCCGATCCGGCGCGCGTGCTGCTCGGCCAGGATCTCGGTCGGCGCCATGAGCGCGGCCTGATGCCCCCCCTCGACGGCCAGGAGCATGGCGAAGAGCGCCACGAGCGTCTTGCCGGAACCGACGTCGCCCTGCAGCATCCGGTTCATGCGCTCGGGCGAGGTCATGTCGGCGTAGATCTCGCGCAGCACCCGCGCCTGCGCGCCCGTCAGGGTGAACGGGAGCGAGTCGTGCAGCGCGCGGACGAGGCGGTTGGTGCGCGTGAACGCAATCCCGGGGCGCTCGCGCGTGGCGGCGTGGCGGACACGGGCCTGCATGAGCTGAAGGAAGAACAGCTCGTCGAAGGCGAGGCGGCGGCGCGCAGCAGCGATGCGGGCGCTGTCCGGCGGGCGGTGCAGGTCGCGGAGCGCGGCCGAGAGCTCGACGACGCCCAGGGCGCGGCGGTCGCCGGGCGACAGGTACTCCTCGCCCCGGATCTGAACGAGGAGCTCGTCGAGGTTGAGCTCGAAGAGGCGGCGGAAGATCCACTGCGGCACGTCTTCGGACGCCGGATAGGTCGAGAAGACGGTGCCGGGAGGATCGTCGGCCTCGTCGGTGGCGTCGGCGCCCGCGCGCGACAGCACCGTGTGTTCGCGCGGCTGGATCTGCCTGCCGTGGAAGAACCGGACCGGCCCCGTGACGAGGATGCGGTCGCCCGGGCGAACCTTGCGCTCGACCCACGGCTGACCGGGCCACGAGCACGTGATGAGCCCGGTGTCGTCCTGGATGACGGCCTGGAAGATGCGCAGGCCCGAGCGGGTGGGAACGACGCCCTTGTTGCGCACCTCGCCCACGAGCGTCACGTCCATCCCCACCTGGGCGAGCGCCACGGGCGTGATCGTCGAGGCGTCGTCGTAGCGGCGCGGCACATGGTACAGAAGGTCGCGCGCGGTCAGGATCCCCATCCGCTGCAGGTGCTCGGCGCGCTTGGGCCCCACGCCCTTCACGAACTGCACGGGCTTGTCGAGGCGGGTGAGGGTCATCGGGTCGCGCGCTCCCGTGGCGTCACCCGTCGGCCGCCAGGACCCCCTCGACGAACGCGTCCGGGTCGAAGGGCTCGAGGTCCTCCAGGCGCTCGCCCGTGCCCACCATCCTGATCGGGATGCCGAGCTCCTCGCGCAGGGCGACCGCGATGCCGCCGCGCGCGGTCGAGTCCAGCTTGGCCAGGACGATGCCGGTGACCGTGACGTGGCGCGCGAACTCCCGCGCCTGCACCAGGCCGTTCTGGCCGACGGTCGCGTCGAGCACGAGCAGCGTCTCGTGGGGCGCGCCCGGGTGCTGCCTGGCCGTCACGCGGGCGACCTTGGCGAGCTCGTCCATGAGGCCGCCGTGGGTGTGCAGTCGTCCTGCGGTGTCGACGAGCACGATGTCCGCGCTCCGGGCGCGGGCCGCCGCGATCGCGTCGAACGCGACGGCAGCCGGATCGCCGCCGGGCTGGCCGCGGACGAAGTCGGCCCCGGCGCGGTCGGCCCAGCGCTCGAGCTGCGCGACCGCGCCCGCGCGGTAGGTGTCGGCCGCGGCGACCAGGACGCGATGGCCGCGCGCGCCCAGACGGTGCGCCAGCTTGCCGATGGTGGTGGTCTTGCCGACGCCGTTGACGCCGACGATCAGGTAGACCGTCGGGGGCGCGTCGGCGACGGCCAGCCCCGCCGCCGGGTCGCGATCGGCGTCGCCGGAGGCATCGGCGTCGAAGACGTCGCGGATCGCGCCGCCCAGTACGCGGCGCAGCCCCGCCTGGTCGCGCGCCGCGCCCGTTCGCGCCGCCCTTTCGACCAGATCGACGAAGCGCATGCTCGCCTGAACGCCGAAGTCCGCCGTGATCAGCCGCTCCTCGAGCTCCTCGAGCATGTCGGCGTCGATCCGCCGGAATGCCGGAGGGACCACGCGGCGCAGGGCCCGGGACCAGCGCTGCGGCATGGGCTGCCTACCGGAGCCCCGCGCGGCGCCTCCCGATCCACTCGGCGCAGAGGGCGCCCAGGATCACGAGGTACGGGAACGGCCAGGTGCGCAGGGGTCGGCTGCCGTCGGTCGCCGCGTCGCGGTCGGGCGCGGGCATGGTCAGATCGGCCGCGTCGACGGGGCGCTGCAGCATCTCGTCGGTGAAGGCCTCGACCTGGAAGGCGCCGTCCATGGTGTCGGTGGCCGCTACGGCGGTGTAGGCGTAGGTCCCCGCGGGCATGGGCGGGGTGTCGAAGCGTCCGCCCGGCGGGATGGTCAGGGTGGAGTCGAGGACGACGTCGCCGTTCGCGGCTGCGACGGTCAGCGCGATCTGCGCGTTCTCGTAGCCGCGCCCGAGCCACGGCACCCGCAGGCTTCGTTGCACCACCGGGGTGGCAGGTCGCACCCCAGGCCCCGCAGCGAGAGGTTCGTCGGCCATCATCCACCCTCCCACGGCAGCCCAGAGACTGCGGTAGTGCTCGCGCGGCGCACCCCCCCGGAAAGCCCAGCGCCAGAAGCCCCGCGCCAGCACCACCCCCACGCGGCGGCCTTCGTCCGTGCGCAGAACCAGCCCGGCCCGGGACTCGCCCGCCCCGCCCAGACGCAGATGCAGCGCGACGCCAGCGGACTCGCCCACGAGCGGCAGCACGCCCGTCAGCGGCGGCAGCCCGGCCCCCGCGAACCGGTCCACCTCGCCCGCGATCGGCGACGGCGGCGCCTCGTCGACGTACCACTCGCCCGGGAGCGCCCCGCCCGCCGCCACCCCCCCCACCGCCGCCCCGGCCCCGTCGCGCGGGAAGATCAGGAGGCGGGAGGTGCGCGTCGTGGCGGCCTCGAGCTGCTCGGCGGCGGATGCGTCCACGCCCATCGCCACCACCATTTCGGCGCGGCGCAGCAGCCGGTCCATGGCGGCCTGGTCGATCGCGGCGGCGTTCCCCGAGGCGCCGGCGTCCATCGGCTGGTAGCGGCCCGGGCCGGTGCGGAGAAGTCCTCGCACCGGAAGACCCGTCACCTGGTCGAGCACGGGGAGCAGGAAGCGCGGCTCCCAGTCGGGCGCGAACGAGACCAGCAGCACGCCCGTCTCCTCGGGATCGACCTGGACCACGGCGGCGCGCTCGTCGTCCAGCTCGAAGGCGTCGGGCGCGTCGAGGCGGGCGGCGACCCGGTGGGGCCCGGCCTCGAGGCGGGTGCCGAAGGTGAAGTCGGCGGCGGTGGTGCCGCCTCGGTCCGGCGCGGCGATGCGGAGCGTCTGGTGCGGCTGGCCGTCCAGGCTGATCGCCACCGTGACCGAGTCGGCGCCCGACGCGCCCTCGACCTCGACCCTGCCCCGCACTTCCTGGCCGCTCGCCGCCGAGGCCGGCAGGACCAGGCGGCCAATGCCCAGGTTGTCGCCCGCCTCGGGCGGCGCGTCGACGGCGAGGCCCACGCCCAGGCGGCGGGCGGCGAGTGCGGTGGCGACGGGGTCGTGCAGCCTCCGGTCGGTGATCAGGACCACCTCGCGGGCGCCGGCCTCGGCCGCCACGGCCACCGCCTCGGCCAGGAGCGACTGCACGCCGGTCGGGGTGATGCCGCTCAGCGAGTCCGGATCGATGGCGCGGACCCCCTGCCCCCGCCCGGCGACCAGCAAGCGGGCCCCGCCCCGGGCCTCGGCGAGCGCCCGCTCGACGGCGGTCTCCCACAGCGGCGTCCCGTCTTGGGCGCGGGCGGCCATCGACGCGCTTGCGTCGAGGATGGCGTACCGGTCGGGCGCGTCGCCGCGGGGGCCGGCGGGCAGCAGCGGGTTCCAGAGCAGAGCCACCACGCCCGCCACGGCGACGAGCCGCGCGGCCAGAAGCATGGGGCGGCTGCGCACGCCGAACTCGCGGCGGTAGTACACCCAGGCGCAGAAGCCTCCCGCGAGGACGAGGGTGGCGACCAGCAGAAAAGCGGCCATGCGGTGGCTTCAGGGGCTCGCGGGAAGGGGCCCCGGCGCGGGGGTCACTGGTCGGCGCGGCGGCTGCGCGTTCGGTCCGGGCCGGGGGCGTTCGCCAGCAGCGCGTAGCGCGCGTCCTTCTGGATCGTCCAGCGATCGAAGGCGTCGGCGGGCACCGGGTCGTCGGCGGGCAGTTCGATCGCGAGGGGATCGACGGCGCGTCCGCCCACGTGCATCTCGTAGTGCAGGTGGGGGGCGGTCGCAAGCCCGGTCATGCCGACGTAGCCGATGGTCTGGCCCTGGCGCACGCGCGAGCCGACGGTGGCGGCGGCGGCGAACCCCTGCAGGTGGGCGTAGCGGGTCAGGAAGCCGTTGCCGTGACGCACGTCGACGACGCGCCCGTACGAGTCGCTCCAACCCCTGCGCGCGACCACTCCGTCGGCGGTGACCTCGACGGGCGTGCCGGCGGCGGCCGCGTAGTCCACGCCCCGGTGGGCCCTCCAGGTTTGCAGGATGGGGTGGAAGCGGCTGTTGGTGTAGCGCGACGAAATGCGGCTGAACTTGAGCGGCCGCATCAGGAAGGCCCTGCGCACCGACTCGCCCTCCAGGTCGTACCACGTGCCCTGCCCGTCTCCGTTGGGGTCGAAGAGGATCGCGTAGTGGGGGTCGCCCTGGTTGACCAGCTCGGCCGCCAGCAGGCTGCCGGAGCGCATGCTTCCGTCCGGGCGCTTTTCGCGCTCGAAGACGAAGCGGTAGGTGTCGCCCGTCCGAATGCTCGTGAAGAAGTCGATCCGCCACTGGAAGACCCGGTCCAGGCGGTCCACGAAGTTGACGCGGTCGTTGCGGGGCATTTCGGCAAGCACCGGGTCGGTCATGATCGCGGTCCACAGATCGGTCTCGATCTCGCCGGCCGCGTAGACGGTGTCGACCGTGGTGGGCAGCACCGAGACGGCCGAGCGCCAGTGGCCGCCGGGGGTCCGGCTCAGCAGGAGCGTGTTGTCCTTGTCGATGCCGACGCGCAGTCCTTCGAGAACGTCGGCGACCGGGTGCCAGCGCATCCGTACCTCGGTGCCGGCGCGCAGCCGCCTGGGGCTGTGGTGTTCCCGGAAGGCCAGCAGGATGTCCTGCTGCTCGGTGGCGCCGACGCCCGCGTCGCTCAGGATCTGGCCGAAGGTCATGCCGAACGAGAGCTCGCGCACCTCCTCGCGGTGGGGCGCCGCGGCGAACACGCCGTCGAGCTCCGCGGACTCGGGGACGCGGTCCGGGAGGCCGACCGCGATGGCCCCGACAAGGACCAGTCCGGCGCACGCGAGCAGGGCCGCGCGCATCGTGGTCGCCTTGGCGGCGGACATGGCCGCCCTGGCGACGAAGTTGCTGTTCAGGCGGTGAACCTCCTGATGAAGGTCGGAAGCTCGAGTTCCTTGACTCCAAACATATCACGGGTGCTCCCGTGCGCGCCCCGTCCGCCGCGCGCAGCCTGCGGCATGGGGGCGACGGACGCCGGCGCGGCGCCGAGGCCCGCCCCGCGCGAAACCGGGCGGGGTCGCGCCGGTGGGTTGGACTCGGCGGGCGACGGAAGCGTGGCCCGGGCCGAGGCGGCGGTCCCGGCCCGTCGCCGCGCCGAGGGCGGGGCCGAGAGGGGAGAGGCCTGGACCGCGCGGGCCGGTCCGCCGTCGCCCACCGCTCTGGGCATCGCCTGCCGGGCGTCGATCATGGACTGCCGCTCGGTGTGGAAGCCGAGCTGGGGGCGGATCATCGGCTCGACCAGCCCGGCGGCGTCGTCGAATCCAGTCGCGATGAGGGTCACCCTGATCTCGCCCTCCATGGCCGAGTCCTGCACGGCGCCGAAGATGATCTCGGCGTCGTCGCCGACCTCCTCCTGGATCATCGTCGAAATGTCGGTCACCTCGTCGATCGCCAGATCCGATCCGCCGGTGATGTTGATCAGCACGCCCTTCGCGCCGCGGATCGAGACGTTGTCCAGAAGGGGTGACGTGACGGCGTCCTGCGCCGCGGTCAGCGCGCGGTTCTCGCCCCGGCCCACGCCCGTGCCCATGAGCGCGGCGCCGCACGACGACATGACGGTGCGCACGTCCGCGAAGTCCACGTTCACCTCGCCGCTCACGCGGATCAGGTCGCTGATCCCCTGGGTCGCGTGCAACAGCACCTCGTCCGCCTTCTTCAGGGCGTCCTGGAAGGAGGTGCCCTTTCCCACGACCGAGAGGAGGCGGTCGTTCGGCACCACGACCATGGTGTCGACGGCCCGGCGCAGCTCGGCCAGCCCCTGGTCGGCCTGGCGCATGCGCTTCCTGCCCTCGAACGAGAACGGCTTCGTGACCACCGCGACGGTCAGCGCGCCCAGCTCCCTGGCCATCTCGCCGATCACGGGCGCGGCGCCGGTTCCCGTGCCGCCGCCCATCCCCGCCGCCACGAAGATCAGGTCGGCGCCCTCCAGCACGCGCCGGACCTCGTCGGCGTCCTCGGCCACGGCCTGGCGTCCGATCCCGGGGCGCGCGCCCGCTCCCAGCCCGCGGGTCAGCTTCTTGCCCAGCTGAATCACGTGTTCGGCCTTGGACTGGGCCAGCGCCTGCGCGTCGGTGTTGGCCGAGATGAACTGGACCCCCTCCAGGCTCTCGTCGATCATCCTGTTGACGGCGTTGCCGCCGGCTCCGCCGACTCCGATCACCCTCATCAGGGCGCCCTTGCGGGGAGCATCGTCAAGTTGAAATCTCATCGCGTCATCTCCTCTGGGATCTCCATCCCGGTTGGCAACTGCCTCCAAACCACTCTGTCCGCGGACTCCTAGAAGAACTCCTTGAGCCATGCGCCCACGCGGGTGACCACGCCCGAAGCCAGCGTGGACGCGCCCTCGCCCGTATCTATGAAGTAGTCGGCCCCGTGAAGCGCGAGCCCGGCGGCCGTGGCGAACTCCGGCCGCGCCACCAGATCCGCAAGGCCGCGCAATCCCTCTCCGGGAACCCCGATCCGGGCCGCCACCCCCAGGCATTCTCCCGCGAGCCTGCCCATGCCCGGCGTGGTCGTCACGCCGCCGGTGATCACCACGCCCGCCCCCAGGGCCTCCGAATCGCACGTGCGGCTCATCCTGCGCTCGATCTGCAGGAACATGTTTCTCAGTCGCTCCTCGATCAGATCGGCCACGTACCTGCGCGTCACCCTTCTGGGACGGCCGTTGCCAGTCGGCACGTCGATCATCTCGGCGGCGTCCACCGAGCGCGCATGGGCCGATCCGTGCTCCTCCTTGATCCTCGCCGCCTGCGCGAACGGGATCGAGAGGCCGCGGATCAGGTCGCTGGTGATCGCCGATCCCCCGAAGGGGAACACCGTCAGGTCGCGGATCTTCCCCTCGTAGTAGAGACTCATTCCCGTCGACGCGGCCCCGACGTCGATCAGCGCGACGCCGAGCTCCTTCTCGTCCTCGGCCAGCACGGAGCGAGCGGCCGCCAGCGGCTCCAGCACCCGGTCCTGCACGCGGTAGCCCGCCCTCTCGACCGCGCGGGCGAGGTTGCCCACGACCGCCGAGCAGCCGGTGACGATGCAGAGCTCGGTCTCCAGGCGGGTGCCGACCATGCCGACCGGATCCTGTATGCCGCCGCGGTTGTCCACCGAGTAGTCCTGCGGCACGGCGTGGATCACTTCCCGATCGTCGGGCAGCGGCACGGCCTGGGCGACCGCGTTCACCCGGTCCACGTCGCCCAGCACGATTTCTTCGGCCGCAACCGCCACCACGCCTTCCGAGCGCCGGACCTCGATGTGTTCCCCCGCCACGCCCACGTACACGCGGTCGACCCGCACGCCCGCCATCACCTCGGCCTCGGTCACGGCCTCGCGAATGCACTCGGTGGCGGCGTCCAGATCGGTGACGACGTCCCTGCGGACCCCGATCGTGCGCGTGGATCCGACGCCCAGGACCCGCAGCTCGGGCCGCCGGTGCCTGGGCACGTACTCGCCGATGACCGCGCGCGTGCGCGTCGACCCCACGTCGAGCCCCGCGATCAGCGCCGACCTCATCGGGTCCTCACCAGAACCTGGTCTTCGAAGCGCAGATCGATCTCGCGCGGCTGCCCCGCTCCGAAGCGCTCGACCGCGTCGTTGAGGGCGACGATGCCGTGGCGCAGCCTCATTTCGGTGATCGGCGGCACGTACCGGACGCGGACCTCCGAATCGCCCAGCACCAGGGTGACCTCGCGGTCGCCGACCTGGGCCTCGGAGACGACGGCGAAGACTTCGGGCGCCATGTCGGCCATGTGGCCCACGTCGCGCGCAAGGACGCGCAGTCCCCACAGGGACGCGGCCTTGGGGGTCAGCACCCGCAGCACGGGGAGGTCGAGGACGGGGTCGGCCGGGTCCACGTCCAGGACGTTGCCGCCCCGGTCGACGGCCACGACGACGGGCGAGGCCACCAGGCCGACCGCGGCGCCATCGTCCCGGGCGCTGCGCGTTTCGGGCGCGGGGGCCTCGAGCAGGAGCAGCATGCAGGCGGCCGCGGCCAGCGCGCCCGCGACGCACGCACCCAAGGCCAGCACCCGTCCGCGCGACGCCGCCCTTCTTCGCGTCCTCATTCGGAATCCCCCCTTCGCTCGGCCCGCTCCCGCAGCAGGGCCAGGACCGCGGGGCCCGTGGACTCGATCGACCCCGCACCCATGAGCACGCACACGTCTCCTTCGCGCAGGTCGGCCGCGACCGCTTCGGCCAGCGTCGCCAGCTCGGGGTGGTACGACACCGGCGAAGCGGACCCGGCGACCGAGGCCGCCACCAGTTCGCCGGTGACGCCGGCAAGGGGCGTTTCGCGCGCCGGGTACACGTCGGTGACCCAGATTTGGTCGGCGGCGGCCAGGGCACGCCCGAACTCGCTGTGGAAGTCGCGGGTGCGCGTGAAGAGGTGCGGCTGGAAGACCGCCACGAGGCGCCGGTCCGGGTGGGCCGCGCGCGCCGCGGCCAGGGTGGCGGCGACCTCGGTGGGGTGGTGCGCGTAGTCGTCCACCACCTCGACGCCCGCCGCGGCGCCCAGGACCTCGTAGCGGCGGCCCACGCCCTGAAACGCCGCCAGCCCGGCGCGCACCGCATCCCATTCGGCGCCGAAGCTGCGCGCCACCCCCGCCGCCGCCAGCGCGTTGCGGACGTTGTGAACCCCCGGCGCGGAGACGGCGAAGCGGCCCGCAAACGCCCCGTCCTCGACGACGCCGAACGTGCTGCCGCGCCCGTTGGCGCGAACGTCGACCGCGCGCAGCCGGGCCCCGGCGGCCAGGCCGTAGCTGCGGGTGCGCGCCCCTCCCCGCACGCCGATCCTCGCGGCCCCGGGGTCGTCGCCGCACACCCACAGCGTGCCCCCGGGCCGCAGACGGTCGACGAATTCGGCGAACGAGGCGCGCACGCCGTCCAGATCGCGGTAGACGTCGAGGTGGTCGGCTTCGAGGTTCGTGACCACCGCCACCTCGGGTGTGAGCGCGAGGAACGAGCGGTCGTACTCGTCGGCCTCGACCACGAAGACCCCGCCGCCCCCCGCCCGCAGATTGCCCCCCCACGCCCCGACGGCGCCCCCCACCACGCCGGTCGGGTCCAGGCCGCCCTTCTCGAGCATGTGGGTGGCCATCGCCGTGGTGGTCGTCTTGCCGTGCGTGCCGGCGATGCCGGCGACCCGACCGTCGTTCACCCATTGGCCCAGCGCCTCTGCGCGCTTAAGCACCGGGATCCCGGCGGCCCGCGCGGCGACCAGCTCCTCGTGGTCCCCGGGCACCGCCGACGTCACCACAACCGCTGCCACGCCCTCCACATGGGACGGGTCGTGGCCCAGCGTGAACGCCATGCCCATGCGGACCAGCGCATCGGCCGCCCGGCTTGCCGCCAGGTCGCATCCGGTGACCGTGGCGCCGCTGCGCAGCACCATCTCGGCCAGCGGCGCCATCCCCGCGCCCCCGACCCCCATGAAGTGGATCGGGCCCCGTGCGGCGAGGGGGCGCAGACCGTCCCGGGCGCTCACGCCACCACCTCGGCAATCGCCGCCGCCACATCGAGCGCCGCGCCCGGACGGGCGCGGCGACGTGCCGCGCGAGCCATCTCCGCCAGCGCGCCCGGCGAGTCGAGCAGCGCCTCGACCTCGGACCACAGCCCCGCCCCCGTGAGCTCCCTGCCGTCGGAGTCCTTCTCCGGCAGGTGCACCGCCGCACCGGCGGCTGCGAGGGAACGCGCGTTCGCCGTTTGGTGGTCGGCGGCGGCGGTCGGCAGCGGGACCAGGATCGCCGGCAGTCCCCATGCCAGGAACTCGGAGGTGGCCATGGCGCCTGCGCGCGACACCGCGACGTCGGCTGCGGCCAGCGCCTGGTACATGCTCGCCGACTCCAGGTACGGCACCACCGCGCAGGTTGCGGTCCGCGCCCCGCCAAGCCGGGCCACGACATCGTCGTAGTGCGCCGGCCCGGTGATCCACAAGACGAATGTGCGCTCGTTCGGCAGACCGTCTTGCAGCATTTCCATCGTTGCCTGGTTCATCTTGCGGGCCCCCTGGCTGCCGCCCACGACCAGCACCACGCGGCCCTCCACCGGCAGGCCCAGAGCGCGGCGCGCGGCGCCCGGGTCGCGCGATTCGGGCGCGGGGAGCGGGCGGATCGGGTTGCCGGTGTCCCGAACCCTGGCCCGGGCGCGCGCGGGGAGCGCCGCAGCCGCTTCCGGATACGCGACGTGGATCTGCCGGGCCCAGCGCGCAATCAGGCGGGTCGTCTTGCCCGGGTGCGTGTTCTGCTCCTGCAGCACCACCGGCAGCCGGAGCAGCCAGGCCGCGATCCCGGCCGGAGCGCACACGTAGCCGCCGGTCAGCACCACCGCCCGCGCCCGGCGCCTGCGAAGGTCCGGCACGAGCCTGCAGACGGCCAGCAGCAGCAGCCACAGCGCCCGCACGTTGGCCACGGCCGCGGCAAGCGGGCGCCCGGAGCGGAGCGGGTGCACCAGGCCTGCCACCGGAAGCAGCAGGTACGGGTAGCTCATGCGCGGCAGCTCCCGGGCCTCGATCCGCCCCTCGGCGCCGACGAAGTACGGCCGGGCGCCGGGAAGCACCTCGACCAGGGTCTCGGCGATGTTCCGGGCGGGGTGGAAGTGACCCCCCGTGCCGCCGCCGGAGAAGACCACCACCACGTCACCCTCCCGCCGCCGCTGCGCGGCCGGTCCTGCCCTCCGGCGTCTCGCGCGCCACGGCCAGCAGGATCCCCACCGCGGCGAGCATCGTCACCAGGTTGGTGCGCCCGAACGAGATGAACGGCAGCGAGAGCCCGGTGGTCGGGAGGACGCCCAGCCCCACGCCGATGTGCAGAAAGGCCTGCAGGCCGATGAGGGTGGCGACGCCCACCGCCAGCAGCTCGCCGAAGAGGTTCCGGGCCCGGCGCGCGACGCGGAACGCCATGGCGATCAGGGCCAGGTAGCAGAGGATCACGGCCACGGTGCCCACCAGTCCCCATTCCTCGCCGATCATCGCGAAGATGAAGTCGTTGTGCGCCTCGGGCAGGAACCCGAACTTCTGCCGCCCTTCGCCGAACCCCACCCCGGTCACGCCCCCGGACCCGATGGCGACCAGGCTCTGGTAGCTCTGGTAGGTGGCCCCGTCCGGTACCACGCCCGGATCGAGCAGCATCGAGTCCCACCGCGCGCGGCGGTAGCCGGAAGTGGCGGCAGGCGCGATGAACGGCGCGGCGAGCAGCGCCAGAAAGGCGAAGTGGGCCAGCCGGGCGCCCGCCACCACCACGATGGCCCCGCCCATCGCGGCGATGAGCAGCGCGGTGGACAGATCGGGCTCGAGCGCGATCAGACCCAGCACGACCGACCACGCCACGAGGAACGGAGCCAGTCCCCGTCCGAGACTGCGGAAGTGCTCCCGCTTTCGCACCGCCACGGCGGCGGTCCAGATCAGCACCGCCAGCTTGGCAAGGTCCGACGGCTGAATGGTCACGCCCAGCCTGAGCCACCTGCGCGCGCCGTTGATGCTGGGCGCGATCGCCTCGGTGAAGGGAAGAACCACGACGACGAGGAGCAGAACCGACGCCAGGAGAATGTGGTGCGCCATCTGCCTCCACCACTCGGTCGGCACGCATGCGCAGACGACCATCGCGACCAGGCCGATCAGCACGCCGACTCCCTGCCGCGCGACGTAGTGGTAGTGCGGAAGGTCGCCCTGCTGGGCCATGACCGAACTTGCGCTGTGCAGCGTGACCAGCCCGAAGACGAGCAGCGACACGGTGAGGAAGACGATCGCGGCCGGCTCCCACCCCCTGCCCAGACCGGTTTCCGGGAGGGACCGCGGGATCCGGGCGGCCACGTCGACGGCCCAGGGACCGCTTCGCATCCGGCGCCGGGGGTGGGCGGCGCTTGCGCGGACTGCTCTCACGCGGACGGCCCTCGCGCGGACGGCCCTCACGCGGACGCCTCCCTGCCCGCGCGGGCCAGAGCGCGAAAGGCGTCGCCGCGGCGCTGGTAGTTCTCGAACATGTCGAAGCTGGAGCACGCAGGCGCCAGGAGCAGGACATCGCCAGGGTGCGCCAGCGCCTGCCCGGCGCCCACCGCCTCGTCGAACGGGCCGCCCACCCGCCGCACCGGGAACGCCCCCTGCGCGGCCTGCCCAATCTCGCGCGCGGCCCGCTCCCCGGCGGCTCCGTAGGCGACCACGGCCCGGACCCTGCCGCGCATGGACGCGAAAACGCCGCGAAAGTCCTCGCCCTTGTCGGTCCCGCCCACCAGCAGCACCACCGGCGCCTCGATGCTGCTGAGCGCGCTCGCCGCGGCGGCGACGTTGGTCGCCTTCGAGTCGTTCACCCAGCGCACGCCGCCCACCGTCCCCACGGGCTCCAGCCGGTGCGGAAGCGGCGCAAAGGACCGCAGCGCCGACCTGGCGGCCCCCGGCGCGAGGAGCGCGTCGCCCCCGGCCGACCGGGCACCGCCCGGCACCAGCAGCGCATCGCCCCCCGACGCCACGGCGGCCAGCAGCGCGGCCAGCGCGTTCGCCACATTGTGCCGCCCCAGCAGCCGCACGTCGAGCGCATCGGCGAGACGGAAGGGCCCTCGCCCGTCGCCCAGGTCAGCCATCAGGCGCCCCTCCTCGAGCCACGCGCCCGGGACAACCGCCCCCTCCAGCGAAAAGCGCAGCTGTGCGCCCGGGTACGGAGCGGCCATGGCGAGCACCGCGGGGTCGTCGCCGTTCAGCACCCAGGTCGACCGCTCGTCGCCCGCCTCGAAGAGCCGCCGCTTGTCGTTGTGGTAGTCCTCCACCGATTCGTAGCGGTCCATGTGGTCGACCCCCAGGTTCGTCACCACGCCCACGTCGGGGGTCAGGTCGCGAATGTCCGCAAGCTGGAACGAGGACATCTCGATCACCATGCGCTCGGGCGCCGGCTCCAGCAGCGCCAGCCCGGAGGCGGGCGGACCCAGACCGCCGCCGATGTTGCCTCCCAGCGCCGCGTCCACGCCGCTCGCGCACAGCAGGTGGGCGCAGAGCGCGGCCGTGGTGGTCTTCCCGTTCGTCCCGGTCACGATCGTCAGTGGACTCTCGATGAACCGGCTGGCGAACTCAGGCTCCGATATCCAATCGACGCCCCGAGCACGCAGGGCGGCGAGAATCGGTGCGCCGGGAGGGATTCCGGGACTGACGACGACCGTGTCCGCCCGGGCGATCTCGTCCGCCGCGTGCGCTCCCAGCCGCACATCGGCTCCGAGGTCGCGTAGGGCGACACCACGGGCTGCAATTGCGTCGCGACCGACCGAGTCCGCGACATGCGCGTCTGTGACATATGCTCTCGCTCCTTTCGCCAGGGCCAGCCGCGCCGCGGCGTCGCCGCTCGCGCCGAGCCCGATGACAGCGACCCTTTCCTGGTTGTCCTGCACGTCCGCCTGGTCCCGCTGCACGCCTTCCTGGTTCTCCCGCACGTCTTCACCGCAGCTTGAGGGTCGCGAAGCCGACCATCGCGCAGAGGATTCCGAGGATCCAGAACCGCACCACGATCTGCTCGTTCTTCCACCCAAGCATCTGGAAGTGATGATGAAGGGGCGCGCACCTGAACACGCGCCGACCCTCGCCGTATCGCCATTTGGTGTACTTGAAGTACCGCGTCTGGATGATCACCGAGGCCGCCTCCGCGGCGAACACAGCGCCAACCGCCAGCAGCAGGAGCTCCGCCTTGAGGAGGACGGCGATCGCGCCGATCGCGCCGCCAAGCGCCAGCGACCCCGTGTCGCCCATGATCACGCGGGCGGGCTGGGCGTTGAACCACAGGAATCCCAGCACAGTGCCCGTGATCGCGGCGGCGAAGACCGCCAGTTCGCCGGCGCCCGGCAGGTAGAGCAGCCCCAGGTACTCCGAGGTGTCCACGCGCCCGATCACGTAGGCGAAGACGCCGAAGGTTCCGACCGCGATCGCCACGAGCCCCGGAGCCAGGCCGTCCAGGCCGTCGGTCATGTTCACGCCGTGCGTCGCGCCGTTGACGACCACCGCCACCCAAAGCAGATAGGCGGATGGCCACATGACGAGCTGCCATTCGTCGAAGACCGGAAGGTTGGTCGTGGTCGCGCCCACCGGCGAATCCGGCCCCCAGACGACCAGATACATCCCCAGCGCCAGGCTCAGCCCGATCGAGCCCGCCCACTTGTACCTCTGCACCAGGCCTCGGGGCGACTTCCGCACCACCTTCAGGTAGTCGTCGAGGAACCCGAGCGCCCCCATCCACACCATCACGACCAGGGCGATCAGCGTGTATGGGTTGGTCATCTCGGCCCAAAGCAGGGTCGAGAACGCCACCACGCCCACAATCAGCACGCCGCCCATGTTGGCCTTCCGGCCCTGCGCGTCGCTCTGGTCGGCGGCGCTTCTGGGGGCGTCGACGATCCCGCGGCGCTTGAGCCACGCGATGAAGCGGCCGCCCAGCAGCAGCGTCAGGATCAGGCCCGTGGCCATGGCCCCCGCCGACCGCACGGTCAGGTAGTTGAAGAGGTTGAAGACGACCTGGAAGCGCTCCAGATCGGGCAGAAGGTGGTAGAGCATCAGCCGGCCCTCCCCCCGAAGCTGGACTCGAGCGGCGGAATCGCGCGTTCCAGGCGGACCCCCCGCGACGCCTTCAGCAGCAGCGTGTCGCCGGGCCGGGCCAGACCGGGGAGGCGCTCGGCCAGCTCGTCGACGCCCTCGACCAGGTCGATCCGGTCGTCCGGGCAGCAGCGCGCGGCCTGGGCGAAGGCGCCGGTCAGGACGTACCGGTCGATCCCGGCGCGCAGCACCCGCCGCAGCGTCTCGCAGTGGATCGCCGCCGAGCGCTCGCCCAGCTCGAGCATCGTGCCCAGCACGGCGACGCGCCGACCCGGCGCCGCCATCTCTGCGAGCGTGCGCACCGCGGCCTCCACCCCGGCCGCGTTGGCGTTGTAGCAGTCCACCAGCAGCGTTAGGTCGCGCAGGCTGCGCACCTCGCCCCGCATCGCGCCCGGCCCCACTTGCGACACGCCGGCCGCGGCGACTGCGGGGTCGACGCCCAGCAGGTGCGCGACGGTCAGTGCCAGCAGCGCATTGTCGAGGTTGTGCGCGCCCGGGATCCGGAGCGAGACCGACTGGCCCTGCCACGCGAAGTCGTAGGCGCCGTCGTCGCGCAGCCGCACGTCTCCGGGGCGCAGCGCGGCGTCGGCCTTCCGGGACCTGCCGCTCACCGCTACGCCGGGGTGGATTGAGCGCGCCGCCGCCGCGAGCTCGGGGGGCTGGTCGCCGACCACGGCCGCGCCGCCCGGGTCCATGCCGCGCAGCAGGTCGAGCTTCTCGGAGAGGACGCCGTCCAGGTCGCCCAGGCGCTCGACGTGCGTCTCGGACACGGTCGTCACGACGCCGACGGTGGGCCGCGCAATGCGCGCCAGTTCGGCGATCTCGCCCGGTTCGTTGGTCCCGAGCTCGAGCACGAGGGCGCCGGCGGAGTCGGGCGTGGACAGGATCGTGAGGGGCGTGCCCACGCGGTTGTTCTCGTTCGCGGTCGTGCCGTGGGGCCGGAGCGACGCGCCCAGGGCGCCTAGGGCGAGGTCCTTGACGGTCGTCTTGCCCGACGAGCCGGTGATGCCCACGACGGGCACCGCCAGGCGCGCGCGCCGGTGCAGGGCGAGGTCGCCCAGCGCCCGCAGGGTGTCCGGCACGCGGTAGACGGCCACGGGGGCGGGCACGCGATCGGCCGCGGGCGCGCCCCCGACCCCGGCTGCGTCACCGGCCCCGGTCGCGCCCCCGACCGCGCGCGACGACACCACCGCCCCGCACCCGGCCTCGATCGCGCGCGCCACAAAGTCGTGGCCGTCGAAGCGCTCGCCCCGGATCGCGACGAACACGTCGCCGGGACGCAGGGTCCGCGTGTCGGTCGAGATCCCGCCGTAGCGCACGGCGGCGTCCCCCCCCGGCAGGCCGAGCGCGCGCCGCACCTCGGCGTCCGTCCAGCGAAAGCCGCTCACGTTGCCCGCCTCCCCGCCAGATGCGCCTCCACTATGCGGCGCTCGTCGAAGGGCCGCGCCTCCGTGCCCACGACCTGATAGGCCTCGTGCCCCTTGCCGGCCAGAATCACCGTGTCGCCGGGCCGCGCCGCATCGAGCGCCCACTCGATGGCGGCCAGGCGATCGAGGATCTCGACCGATTCGCACCCGCGCACGCCCGCCGACACCGCCGCCGCGATCGTCGCGGGGTCCTCGGTGCGGGGGTTGTCCGACGTGACGACCGCGATGTCGGCGTGACGCGCCACGGCCGCTCCCATCTCGGGACGCTTGGCCGCGTCGCGGTCGCCGCCCGCGCCGAAGACCACGATCAGCCGCCCCGCGACCAGCGGCCTCATGGTCTCGAGCACCTGCCCCAGCGCGTCGGGGGTGTGCGCGAAGTCGACCAGCACGTCGAATGGGTCGCTGGCAATGCGCTCAAGTCGCCCGGGCACGGGCGACGCGGCTTCCAGGCCGGCCGCGACCTCGTCGAGCGGGCGCCCGAGAGCCAGCGCGGCGGCGGCGGCGCATAGCGCGTTCGACACGTTGAAGCGGCCCGGCAGCGGCAGCTGGACGGGCGCCCGCGTCCCGTGCGCGACGAGATCGAAGCGGGAACGGCGCGCCGACATGCCCACCCGGTCCGCGCGGACGTCGGCGTCGGCGCCCAGCCCGTAGGTCAGCACGGCCCCGGACGGACGCAGCGCGCGCCACGCGGGGTCGTCGGCGTTGACCACCGCCGTGGCGCCGTCCTTGCCCAGCTCCAGCAACCGGGCCTTGGCCGCCAGGTACCGGTCCCGGGTGCCGTGATAGTCCAGATGGTCGCGCGTCAGGTTGGTGAAGGCCATCGCGTCGAAGCGCACGCCGTCGAGCCGGAACTGGTCCAGCGCGTGCGACGAGGTCTCGATCACCACCCCGCGCACGCCCGCGCGCACGAGCCCGGCCAGCCGGGCCGCGATCTGGACCGGTCCCGGCGTCGTCAGCCCCTCGCTGCCGTCGACCACCCGGCCATCCGCGCCGACCACCCCCAGCGTCCCGACCGCCGCCGCCGGCCCCGCCGCCGCCATCAATCCGCGCAGCAGCAGCGCGGTCGTCGTCTTGCCGTTCGTGCCAGTCACCCCCACGGTGCGAAGCGAGCGCCACGGCGACCCGGCCACGAACCCCGACGCGACCGCCGCGGCCAGCCTGGCGTTGTCCACCTGGACTTGCGGCAGCGCCGCCCCCGCCACGGGCCGCTCGACGATCGCGGCGGCGGCCCCCGCCGCGGCAGCTGCGGCCACGTATTCGTGCCCATCGTGCACCGCCCCCGCCCACGCCACGAAAAGATCGCCCGGCCCCACGGCACGCGAGTCCTGCTGCACGCCGCTCACCTCGACGCCCTCAAGCCCGCGCCCCAGCCCACCCCCACCCCCCAGCGCACCCCCACCCACAAGCCCACCACCCCCACCCCCCGCCGGGACCACGGCCCCCACCCCGACCCCCGCACCCTCGAGCGCGGCCACCACCCGGTCCATGCTCACCGTCACCTCCCCCGCCCCACCACGCGAATGGTGTCCCCGGCAGCGATCGCCGCCCCGCCGCCCGGGATCGTCCCCGCCACCGCGCCCCCCCCCTCGAGGCGCACCCTCAGCCCCATCTTGTGAAGTCGTCGCAGCGCGACCCTCAGCGAAGCTCCCTCCAGATCGGGCACAATCATCTCGCGGTCCTGCGCGGTCGACGAAGCCGCCGCGACAGTCCACGCCCTCGGCTCCGCCTCCTCCTCCCCCCCCGCGTCCGACTCCGTCGCCACTGCAAAGCGAACGAGCGGCGCGGCAGGCGGCGGCCCCCGACGGTCGCGCTGCGCACGAGCCAGAGCCGCACGATCGATCGGCGACTGCCGGGCCGACAGCAGGCTCTCGAGCGTGGCGCGCGTGACCGGCGCCGCGATCGCGCCCCCGTAGTACGCGCCCGACGGGCGTTCCAGCTTGACGAAGAAGAGCAGCTGCGGATCGTCGGCCGGGAACCAGGCCCCGAACGACGCGTTGTAGGCCCCGTCCTCGTAGCGCCCGTCGCTCCCGGTGGCCCGCGCGGTGCCGCTCTTGCCGGCTACCTGGAACGACGACATCCGCGCCAGCGTGCTCGTGCCGCGATCGACCACGTCCACCAGAACCGGGGTCAGCGTCTCGCCCACCCACTCGGGCATCACCCGCCGGATCGCCCGGGGCCTCCCGAAGCGCACCGGCTCGCCCGCCTCGTTGTGCACCTCCTTGATCAGCAGCGGCTCCATCAGCATGCCGCCGTTGGCGAGCGCGCCGAACGCCATGGCCATCTGCAGCGGCGTCGCCGAGATCTCGTACCCGAACGCCAGAGAGTGCGCGGACTGGCTCGTCCACGCTTCGGGCCTGCGCAAAAGGCCGGGCGCCTCGGCCGGAAGCGGAATGCCGGTCGGCGTCCCGAACCCGAAGTCGCGCAGCGTCGTGTACTGCTGGCCGCGAGTCAGCCGGTCGGCGAACTTGGCGATGCCCACGTTCGAGGACTCCATCACAATGTCGTGCAGCGACATCCAGCCCTCGCTCTGAATGTCGGTGATCGTGCGCCCGTTCACGACCCAGCTGCCGTCGCCGGTGTCGACCGAATCGTCGAGCGCGGCAGCGCCGTGCCTAAGCAGCGCCGCCGTCGTGATTGGCTTGATCGTGGATCCGGGCTCGTAGCTGGTGTTGACGGCTGAAAGAGCGCGACGAGAGCCGTTCAGAACCGAGGTCATCGCAAGGATCTCGCCGGTTCGGGGATCGGTCACGATGAGATCGCCACCACGCGCCCCGGTGGCATCCAGGGCGTTGGCGAGCATCTCTTCGCTGATCGCCTGCAGATCCTGATCGATCGTGAGCACCACGTCGCGCCCGGCGACCGGAGGCTCCATCGTCACGACCCGCCCGGGGACTTCCCGGCCCCGGTGGTCGCGCGCCACGATCGCCCGGCCGCTCCTGCCCGCCAGCACCGAGTCCATGGACTGTTCGACCCCCTCCCTTCCGATCCCGTCCACCACGGCGCCAAGCAAGCCTTGGGCCAGCTCGTCGCGGGGGTAGAGGCGGCGCAGCTCGCCCTCCACGTGCACCCCGCGAATGCCGCGCAGCGGCGCGACCTGGGTCATGGAGTAGCGCCCCGGCACCACATGCCACGATCGTGTCGGCCCGGACACGCGCCGCGCCTGCGCCGGCGACACGCCCAGGCTGGCGAGCAGCGCCTGCGCCACGTCGTCGCGATCGAGGACCTCGTTCGGCGCGATCCCCACCGTGGCCCTCCAGTGACTGACCGC
Organism: Longimicrobiales bacterium; assembly: GCA_965221535.1. Taxonomy (GTDB): domain Bacteria; phylum Gemmatimonadota; class Gemmatimonadetes; order Longimicrobiales; family Gaopeijiaceae; genus Bin94. Next base: position 2,527,410 of record OZ244894.1, read on the forward strand.
GAGCTCGCCGCCGTTGCGGTCGAGAATGCGTCCGCGCGGCGCCGGCACCACCCGCGTCATGCGATGCTGCCTGAGCGCGTCCTGCGCCCACGCTTCGCGCTCGACCACCTGCACCTCGATCGAGCGGGCGATCATGAAGAGCGCCAGCACGAGCCAGAAGACCAGCAGAAGCCCGCGCCGAACGCGCACGCTGCGCTGCCCGGCGGCCGGACCGCCCCCGCCCCTCACCTCTCGCCCCCCGACGCGATCACCACCTCGTTCTCCGCCGGCGCGCGCATCCCGAGGCGCCTTGCTGCCTCGGCGCCGATCCACGGGCGCGTCTCCATTGCGGCCAGCGCCCGCGCCAGCTCGTCGCGCGCATCGATCGCGATCGCCAGCTCGCGTTCGGCCCCGGCCAACTCCTCCAGCGTCTCGCGGGTCGTGGACTGCCGCCATGCCACCACGGTCAGCGAGGCCAGCACCGCCGCGAGCACGAGGACCGCCCTGGGAAGCAGCCTGCCCCCCCTCATGCCGCCCGCCTCCAGGCCCTGAGCCTCGCGGAGCGCGCTCGCGGGTTGGCCGCGACCTCGCTGGCACCCGGCTCGACCGGCTTCCTGGTGAGCACCGTCCCCAGCGCGGCCAGCTCCGCGTCGCGCACGGGCAGTCGCCGCGGCAGCCCCCGCGACGGGTCGCTCCAGTCGCGGAAGGCGCGCTTCACCACCCTGTCCTCGACCGAGTGGTAGGCGATCACGACCAGCGCCGCCCCGGGACGCAGCAGCCTGCGGATCGCGGGAAGCGCCTCTTCGAGGGCCTCGATCTCGTCGTTGACCCTGATTCGGACCGCCTGGAAGAGGCGCGCCTTCTCGGCGTGGGTGGCGCGGCGCCCAAGCGCCGACTCCAGCACGGCCACCAGATCGTCGCTGGTCCGAAGGGGCCGGTCCCCGCGGCGCCGCACGATGCGAGCGGCCACCGCCCCGCACCGGGGCGCCTGTCCTGCGCGGAGCGCGGCGATCAGCTCCCCCTTCGTCGCCTTGGCCAGAAAGTCCTCGGCCGTGAGCGCCCCCTCGGCGTCCATTCTCATGTCGAGCGCCACCCCGCGGCGAAATGCGAAGCCGCGGCGGTCGCGGTCCAGCTGCCGCGAACTAACGCCCAGGTCCAGCAGGGCTCCGGCCAGCCCCTCCACTTGGAGCCGCGCGTCGTCGTGCAGCTTCGGGCTGTCCCCCACGTCGCGGAAGGACATGCGCACCAGACGGACGCGGCCCGGAAAGCCCGCCAGCCGGGAGCGAGCGGCCTCGATGGCCTCCCGGTCGCGATCCAGGCCCACCACCGTGCAGCTCGGGCACCGTTCGAGCAGCGCGCGGGCGTGCCCCCCTCCGCCGACCGTCCCGTCCAGGTAGACGCCGCCCCCTTGGCGGACGCCGCCCCCTTGAGGGACGCCGCCCGCGCCGGAGGGGCCGCCCGCTTCACGGACGCCGCGCTCCCCGTGCGCCCCGTGCGCCCCCCTCTCGCCGATCAGGTACCGCATGACTTCGTCCACCAGGACCGGGCGGTGGTATTCTTCGGAACGCACGTCCGCCCCCGCCTCATGCGAAGATCTGGGCGGCGAATCCGTCGTCCTCCGCGTCGCAGGCGAGCGCCTCCTTGAAGCGAGCGGGGTCCCATATCTCGATGCGGTCCAGCGCCCCGACGAACAGGGCGGCCCCATCGAGCCCTACCCGCGCGCGCAGCCCGGTCGGAATGCGGATGCGGCCGTGGGCGTCGGGCTCGACCTCGGCGGCCCGCGACGTGATGCGCCGGATATAGGCGCCCCCGTCGCTCCGCCCCTTGCGATGCGCCAGAAGGTTCTTCTGGATCTCGATCCACGTTTCGGGCGGAAACAGGTCAAGGTGCGTCGGCTGCCACTGCAGCAGGACCAGCGGCCCCCCGGACACGACCCGCCGGAAGGGGGACGGAAAGCTCACCCTCCCCTTTCCGTCGATCTGATTCTCGTGTTGGCCAAGAAACCCAGACATGGTAGCGCATCCCATTTCGTGCCACGATATCCCATTCTACTACTATTTTATCCCACCCACAAGCGAAAATGTGGGTTGGGGGTCTGGGATTGCCGTGGCAAGGCGACGCGCCGACGCAAAAAAAGGGGGGCGCCGCGGGTTGAACTCCCCCGCGACGCCCCCCTTCCCTTGTGGGGCGTGTCAGACCAGAGACGGAATCAGAGACCGCGCTGGATGATCGCCTCCTGAATCTCGATGTACTGCTGGGTGGCGTCGCGCAGCTCCTGGAACTGCTGCCCCTGACTCTCGGTGGCAAAGGCGGCCACATGCGCCTCCCCCAGGAGTCGGCGCACCTCCTGGAACTTGGGCAGCGTCAACTGGGCGCTGTTCAGGTCCTGCACCTCCTGTTCATCGACCGCCTGCATGTAGATCGAGTACGCATAGTAGAAGTCCAGGCGCCCCCGCGTGGCTTCGGAGAGTTCGGCGTCGAAGGTCTTCGCCATCCTCATGATCTCGATGGCGTAGTCCCAGTTCTGGACCTGGATCCCATCTTGGACCGCTGCCGCAAACAGAATGTTGGAGATGTTGTCGGCAGACTGCTCCCCCTTCTCGATCGCCGCCTGAAGGTATGGAATGGCCTCCGCCTCGCGCCCGACTTCAATCAGCCACGTCCCTTGACGGGCCTTTACGTTCGGGAAGTCCGGGTCGCGCTGCTCGGTCTCTTCGAGCGCTACGATGGCCTCCTCCACACGACCGGCCCGGTTGAGCAGGGTCGCGTAGTCCGACCAGAACTGCGCCTCTCCCGCGTGGGTCTGGAGCACCAGCTCCGCCATCTCGATCGCCTCGTCGATCTGATCGAGCTCGCGGAAGGTGGCGATCATGTTTCGGAGGTGAAGGGCCTCCATTTCCACGCCCTGCTCCGCATAGGCGCCCTGGTAGGAACCCTGTGCCTTGCGGTACAGCTCGCCGGCCTCGGCCGACAGGGGAGCGCCGGCCGTCTGCAACCCCTGGGCCGCAGCAACCGCAAACGCGGCATGCCGCAGCAGGAGTTCGACGTTGTCCGGCTCGATCTCCAGCCCCTCCTCCACTAGGAGCATGGCCCCCTCGGGGTCTCCCGCCTGGGCGAGATCGTAGGCGATGCTCATGCGGACCTGAGCGTTTCCAGGGTTCAGGACCAGATAGGCCGCATAGTGCTCCCGGGCCTGCTCCGGCATTCCCAGGGTGGCGGCCAGGAAACCGGCGAGCTGGAGCGCGTCTTCGTGGAGCGGATCGGCCTCGATGACCTGCAGGGTCTCGGTGTACGCTTCCTGGAGCCGGTCGGTCTGTCGGAGCACGTTGGCGTAGACGAACCGGACCTGGGTGTAGTCCGGGTTCATCTCGAGTGCCTTGGTGCAGTTCTCCTCGGCGCTCGCCCAGTCCTGCGAGTCGAAGTACTGGCCGCAGAAGTCGGCCGCGAGCCCCTGCTCCACGAAGGTCTCGAAAGCCCCCATGATCTCCTGCGCAGCAAGCTCGGGATCGTCGCGGCTCCAGGTCTTGTCCTCGATGCTCAGGGACGCGCCGCCGGGGGCCGCGAACTGGATGCCCGAAAGGGTGAACGTCCGGTCGTCGCGGTTTTCGGTGATCGTTCCGCAGAAGACGACCTTGGCGTTGACCTGGCCGGCCATCTGGAGCGACTGGATGCAGTCGAGCTCGTCGTACTCGATGTCGAACTGCTTGGCCATGTCGCGAACCTCCCGCTCCTCCACCGGCTGGTGCCGGGGGGATTGGTTGATCAGTTCTCTCAGCTCCTTGGCGAGATCCCTGCCGAAGTTCTTGTTGGCGTCGTCGATGGGCCTCAGGTTCGTGACCATGACCCGCGCGCGCTCCGCGACCTGCGCACCCGCGTGCGCCGTCATGAGGGGGGCGCCTGCCAGGGCAAGCAGACCCGCGCTCAGAATTCCGATCCGCAGCCTACTCCTCATTTTTTCTCTTTCTCCATTCAGGTTGCACGGCCGGGAATAGCGAGAACGCAAAACCCGGCGCGACACGCCGAACTCCGTCGGTCCCAACAGGGCTCGGCACGACAGCGCCAGGGCTTCACGCAGTCCTTTGGACGGCAGGAGTCGTAATGTATGGATCCCCTTCGCGCAAGGTCAAGCAAGGGAGGCCTGGTCAGGGCGGCTCGCCCGCCCCTCGCTCGTGCCAGGTCCACCGTTTGGGGAACCGCCGAGTCCACCGATTGGAGCCGCCGGGTCCACCGCATGGAACTGGTACCGCGTTTCCGCCAAAAGGATCCCTCCCGGATCCCGCCCGATCTGGACGGGCCGCCCCTCGTGTTGCAGATTCCGGTTTCGCCTAGCGAGGGGTGCGCCGCGTCGGCCTCCCCTTGGGAATCCCGTTTGTCCAGCAATGGAGAAAGAGGAGAGGAAGCATGAAGAAGGTCACGATTGCGGCGTTCGCCCTAGTCACGGCGTTCGCTCTGGCCCCGGCGGGCGTGGAAGCTCAGGACTGCTGGGTCGCGCGCGGCGACGCCTCCGACCGCCCGAGCCCGCTCGACTCGGCGATGGTGAGCATGGGCGGCGACATGGTCAAGGTGTGCTTCGGCGCGCCGTCGGCCAACGACCGGACCCTCGTCGGCGGCGACATCCACCCCTTCGGCTCGCCCTGGCGCACGGGGGCCAACGAAGCCACGTCGATCCACCTGCCCTTCGCCGCCATGGTGGCCGGGGCGGCGGTCCCGGCGGGGTCGTACTCGCTGTACACCGTCCCGGGCGCCGATTCCTGGGGCGTCCACCTCAACTCGGTCGTGGAGCGGTGGGGCATCCCGATCAACGACGAGGTGACGGCCAGCGACGTCGGATCGGGCATGGCGCAGGCGTTCAGCAACGACCACACCGAAACGATGGACATGACCTTCGAGAACGCCTCCGCCGACGCGGCCACCCTGGTGCTGCGCTGGGAGGGCTACAGGGTCGAGATCCCGGTCGCGCGCCAGAACTGAACCCGGGCCGCACCGGGCCCTAGACGCGCGGCGGAGGCCGACAGCCAGAAGCTCCGGCCTCCGCCGCGTCCGTCAACTCCGTCGCAGGGTGATCCCGCCGGATCCCGTGTCGATCATCACCTGACCCTGGCCGTCGCCCGCGCGTCCGCGGAAGTGGCGGCGCTGCGACACTTCGGCTTCCGTGTCCGGGAGGTCGACCGACACCCGGCCGCTGCCGGAGCTCAAGTCCAGCCGCGCGCCAAAGTCGGCGGGCACCTCCACCGCCACCGATCCCGAGCCCGTGTCGACCATCAGGCGGTCCACGTCGTCGACCAGCCCGAGCCGCACGGCCCCGCTGCCGGTGTCGCAGCTGACCCGGGCCGCCGAAAGGCCCGCGAGGTCGATCCGCCCCGAGCCGGTGTCCACCATCACCTCGTCGGCGGCGAGGTCCGCGCCCCGCACGCTCCCCGATCCCGTGTCGACGACCGCGCGCGCGCCGGTCAGCCGCGCAAGAACGACGCCTCCCGAGCCCGTGTCGACTTCGACGTCGCCCCGCACGTCCGAAATCGAAACATCCCCCGAGCCGGTGTCGACATTGACCGCACCCGCCACATCGGTGACATCGACGTCGCCCGCCGCCGTGTTGAAGGTCACCCCGGCCTCGAGGCCGCGCACGTTGCCGTGGCCCACGCCCAGGTACACCGCGACCTCGACGCCGGGCGGCACCCTGACCGTCAGGTCCGCGTGGGCCTCAAGTCCACCGCCCCTGCCCGAAACCCGGACCCTGTCGCCACTCATGCGCCCGTCCAGGAACGTGCCGTCCCGGCGGACCCGCACGGTCGCGCTCGACCCGCGGCCACCCTCGCGGTACACGACCCTGTCGTCGGGATAGAGGACGCGCAGCGCTTCGCGGCCACCGATGCGCCCGGTCTCGATCTCGAGCCTGGAGGCGTCGGATCCGCCGCGCGCCACCTCAACGACGACCCCGGGCCCGTTCCCGGCAACCACTTCGACCTGGCCGGCGAGGTTGTAGATGGCCACGCTTGGCCCGTCCAGCCGATGGACGTCCTGGGCGGCGAGGGTGGCGGGGCCTGCGGGACCGCGCCGCACGGGGGCTGGCCCGAACGCGGTCAAGAGCGCCAGTGCGCTGCAGGCGGCGAGAAATCGGGCGTGGAACCTCGAGGTCGTGAAATTCGTCATCGTCGCATATCCTTACCGTGGTGTAGGAGCGCAGCACCGTGGTGGGGCACGGAGGCGTCGGGCGAACTACGTCGCCGGGCGCACCAAAGGTTTCGCGAGACAGAAAGCGCGGCGGCACCGCAGGTTTCGCGAGACTGAAAACGCGGCGGCACCGCAGGTTTCGCGAGGCCGAACGTTTCGTTTCAGCCAGGAGAAAGAGCCATGGAAGTTCTGCCAGTCGACGTCGTGGGGCTCGTTGCCGTGATCATGGGCATTTCGGTCGTGCTGATCCCGGTCATGGGCATGACCGCGCGCTACGCGCTCAAGCCGATCGTGTCGGTCATGGACCGCTACCTGCACGGCAAGGACACCGAGGAGTCCGTGCAGATCGTCGAGCGCCGCCTTGCCCTGCTCGAACAGCAGCTCGACGACATGCAGGGGTCGCTCAGGCGGCTGGTGGAGGTTTCGGAGTTCGACGCCGAGCTGCAGGCCGGGTCCCAGGCGTCGGACGAGCAGCCCCTGCTTCGCGCCGAGGGCGACGAGGCGGCTGGCTAGCTAGACCTACCAGGCCGAACCGGGACCTCTAGACCTTCAGGTGGATCCCCCGCGCGTCCATGGCCCAGGCGACGCCGGTCCAGAGCAGAACCATGGCCACCGCGAACGCCAGCGAGCCGTTCAGCGGTCCCGCCCACGAGGCGAAGGCGGTCTCGTAGATCAGGTTGTAGGCCGACGTGGTCCCGCCCGCGCCGTCGGCGACGCGCCATAGCACCAGGCCCTTGGCGACGAAGCCCGAGGCCACGAACAGTGTGATCGCGTTCATGCCGCAGACCACCAGCGGGCGGCTCCAGCGGCGCCAGCCCCTGACGTCGACGACCCAGTGGAGCGCGGCGAGCGCCACCAGCGCCCACCCGGTCGTGTAGGCCACGTAGGAGCTCGTCCAGATCGGCTTGTTTATGGGGAACGCCACATCCCACGCGTGGCCGAGCAGGATCAGGACCAGCCCGAAGCCGAGGAGCCGCGCGGTGGAAGCGCGTCCGGTGCGCAGACAGTCGCCCGCGAAGAGGCCGGCCAGCGTGCTCGCCACCGCCGGCAGCGTGCTGAGCAGTCCCTCGGGGTCGTAGACGCCGCCCCCGCCGCTCCACATGTGGGGGCCGAGCACCGCCCGGTCGATCCAGGACGCGAGGCTGCCCTGGGCCGACAGGTCACCCGCGCCGAATCCGGGGACCGGGACCAGCGCCATGAGCGCCCAGTAGCCGAAGAGCAGCCCCAGCATCGTTGCGAAGATGGCGCGCCGCGACAGGAACAGCACCAGGGCGCCGGCCACGAGGTACACCATGGCGATGCGCGCGAGCACGCCGACCAGACGCACCGTGTCGAGGTCGAACGAGGGCCACGCGGCGCCCAGGAAGCCGAGCCCGTAGAGGATGAGCGCCCGCGTGGCGACGTGGCGCATGAGGTGGGAACGCGCGTCGCCCCGCGCCGTGCGGGCCGCGAACGAGAACGACATCGCCACGCCGATCGCGAAGAGGAAGAAGGGGAAGACGAGGTCGGTCGGCGTGGCGCCGTGCCAGGTGGCGTGGAGAAACGGCGGGTACACGTGCGCCCAGCTGCCCGGGTTGTTCACCAGGATCATCCCCGCGATCGCGAGGCCGCGAAAGGCGTCGAGCGACGCGAGGCGCCCGGGGCTGGGGCGGGGGTCGGAGCCGCTCGCGGGGCCGGGGCCGCTGAAGGAGCCGCGGCGGGGGTCGGAGCCGCTCGCGGGGACGGGGCCGCTGCCGGGGCCGCCGCCGCTCACAGCAGCCACCCCGCAACCAGGTCGGCGACGCGGGCCGCGACGTCGGGCGCGTCGGCGTCGAACACGGGGACCTGCCAAGCCAGGTCGGGACGGTCGGTCACCACGCCGATCACGCGCCGGTCCCGGCCCTCGTCCGGCGGCACGATCGGTTCCGGCTGCGCTTCCTCGCGATAGATCTCGACCTTGGGCACCGGCGCGTCGCGAAAGCCCTCGACCACGACGATCTCGGCCTCGGCCAGATGGCGCGTCAGGAGGAGGTCGAGGGCGGGGTCGCCCTCGGGACCCCAGTCCCCCACCAGGGCGAACTCGGTGGGACCGGCCAGCAGCACGCGTTCGGCGCGCCCCTCGTGCCGGTGCCGCCACGAATCGGTGCCGGGCGTGTCCAGCCGGAAGTGGTGCCCGTGCTTCACCGACATCACCCGGCGGCCCCGCGCCGCCAGCTCGGCGATCACCTTCACGCTCAGCGTCGTCTTCCCCGACTTCTTGTTCCCGATGATCGAGAAGGCGGGCGGCGGCAGGTCCCTGGGTCGGTTGACGCTGCGGAAACAGCTCGCGGCCAGCCCCGTGTCGACAACCACCGGCTCGAGCGACCGGGCGAACGGGCCGCTCTCGAGCTGTCGGGTGTTCATGGCGTCGGTGAGGGGGTTCAGGGTCTCGACCGGATAGACCGCGCACAGCGGATGGAACCCCCACGGCGGCCCGGTGCGCGGAACGCAGGGCCGACCGTGCCCGCGCCACTCGTCGGCCAGGCGACCCAGCGCGGCGGCGCTCACCCACGGCATGTCGACCGCCAGCGCCAGCACCGCCTTGTGGCCGCCGTCCAGCGCCCGCCCCAGCGCGGCGTCGATCCCACCCAGCGGACCCATCAGCGGGCGCCGGTCGGGGAGCGTGTCGAGCTCCACCTCGTCGGCCACGCGGGGGTGGTTCACCACGGCCACCACATCGTCGCACACCGTGCGGAGCCGCTCGGCCGCGACCTGCCAGAGCGGCTGGCCGTGCAGCCGCGCCAGCGTCTTGGGCGAGCCGAAGCGGCGGCTCCCACCCCCTGCCAGAATGGCGCCGAGCAGGCTCACGCCGCGCTCCCTTCCAAACCGAGAATCCGCTCGCCGCCGCTGTACACGTTGTAGCCGTCGCGCTTCGCGAAGCCGACCAGCGTCATGTTGAAGCGGCGCGCGAACGTCACGGCCAGACTCGACGGCGCGCCGACCGCCACCACGATCGGGAAGCCCGCCATGGCGGCCTTCTGCAGAATCTCGAACGACGACCGCCCCGACACGACCAGCCCGCGCTCCGAACCCGGCAGCCCGCGCCCGAGCACCAGCGCGCCGACCACCTTGTCGACGGCGTTGTGACGCCCCACGTCCTCGCGAACCAGCACGATCCGCCCGTCGGCGTCGAAGAGGCCGGCCGCGTGGATGCCCCCCGTCCGGTCGAAGACGTGCTGCGCCGTCCGCAGCCGGTCGGGCAGCGCGCGCACCTCGGCTTCGGGCAGCGAGAGGGTGCCGTCGGGGACCGCCGCGCAGCCCATCACCTCGACCGATTCGAGCGAGGCCTTGCCGCACACCCCGCACGAAGACGTGACGTAGAAGTTGCGGGTCAGGCTGGACGGGTCGAAGGCGCCCGGATCGCGCAGCGAAGCCGTCACCACGTTGTACTCCTGCGGCTCGACGTCGCGGCAGTACCTGACGTCGCCGAACGCGTGCGGGTCGGTGACCACCCCCTCGGTGAAGAGGAAGCCGGCCGCCAGCTCGAAGTCGTCGCCAGGCGTGCGCATGGTCACCGAAACGGGATGCTCGCGCTTTCCTCCGTCGCCGGGCGCCTCGAGGCGTATCTCCATGGGCTCCTCGACGGCGACGCTATCGGCGCGCTCTGTCGTCCACCCGCCCCTAAAGCGCCGCACCCGAACGCGGGCCGCCCTGCGCCTGGACATGGCTGTCACGTGAGCACCCCCGGTTCGCCGCGCATGGTCCGCCGCGCCCCGCCTTCGCCGGGGGCGTCGCCGCACTCGCCAAATGTTTGCCTTGCCTGTATGTATTGTGGCGCACTTTCCGCCCGGGCGCACTCCGCCCACCCGACCCCCGCACCCGGCCACGCCATGCCAGACCCGACCAACGCCGAACTCGTCGCGCGCTGGAAGGACGAGCCTGCGCCGCTGCTGCCGCTTCTGCACGCCTTCCACGAGCGCGACGGCCACCTGTCGGAGGAGGCGCTGCGGGCGGTTGCGAAGGGGCTGCGGATACCCATCGCCGACCTCTTCGGCACGGTCACCTTCTACCACCACTTCGCGCGGGAGCCCGGCGGGCTGGAGCGGCCGCGCGTCTGCAACGGCCCCGTGTGCAGCATGCGCGGCGCCGAGGTTCTGGTCGCGAGCCTTCGGGCGGCGGGCCACGACCCCCACCTCATGCCCTGCCCCGGCCGCTGCGACCAGCCCGTCCCGGTGATCCACGGCGGCACGGTGCTCACCGGGCGGACCGCGGGCTCGCTTGTGAGCGGGCCGTCGCCGCTGCCGCCCCCTGCGCCCGACGGCGTGGCCGAGTGCGTCTTCGCGGGGATCCGCAACCCGGGCCGCGCCACGCTGGCCGGGTATCGGAGCGAAGGGGGATACGAGGCGCTGGCGCGCGCGGTCACCGGGATGACCCCCGGCCAGGTGATCGACGTGATCGACGCGAGCGGGCTGGCGGGCCGCGGCGGGGCGGGGTTCCCCACCGGGCGAAAGTGGCGCGCGGTGGCGGACGCGCCGGGCGGGCCGAAGACGGTCGTCTGCAACGCCGACGAGGGCGAGCCCGGCTGCTTCAAGGACAGGGTGCTGATGGACCACGACCCCCACGCCACGATCGAGGGGATGGCCCTCGCGGCCTACGCGACGGGGGCGACGCGCGGCTTCGTCTACCTGCGCTACGAGTACCCGGAGACGTTCGACATCCTCGAGGCCGCGATTGCCGAGGCGGAGGCGGCGGGGCTGCTGGGCGACGGGATCCTGGGCACGGACTTCGGGTTCGACCTGATGGTGCGGCGCGGCGCGGGCGCGTACATCTGCGGCGAAGAGACGTCGCTGCTCAATTCGCTCGAGGGCGGGCACCCCTTCCCCCGCAACCGCCCCCCCTTTCCGGTCACGCACGGCTACGAGAACCTGCCCACGGTCGTGAACAACGTCGAGACGCTCGCGTCCGCGCCCCCGATCGTGGCCCGTGGCGCCGACTGGTACCGCGGACTCGGCGTTGGCGACCACGCCGGCACCAAGGTGATCAGCCTCTCGGGCGACGTCGCGCGTCCTGGCAACTACGAGGCCCCGATCGGGACGCCGCTTCGGGACTTGCTGCACGGCTGGGCGGGCGGGCCGCGCCCCGGGCGGGCCATCCAGGCGGTTACAATGGCGGGGCTGTCGGGCGGCTTTCTCGCCGGCGACGACCTCGACGTCACGCTCGACGAGCCCTCGATCCGCTCGAAGGGCAGCTTTCTGGGCGCCGGCGGCATCATGGTCTTCGACGACTCGCGCGACATGATTCGGGTGACCCGCGAGTCGATGGAGTTCTTCGCCGAGGAGTCGTGCGGCAAGTGCTTCCCGTGCCGCATCGGCACGCAGCGCCTGGTCGAGCGGCTGGAGGGCGGCGGACCGCGCGACTTGGACGCCTGGGTGGACGAAGTCGCAGACCTGAACGACGTAATGAAGAAGACAAGCGCGTGCGGACTGGGGCAGGCCGCCCCACTTTTGACCGAGAGCCTGATTCGCTATTTCCCGGAGCGCGTGCGCAGCCATGTGGAGAGAAAATGAATAACGGCAACCGGCCCACTCTGACGCTGGACGGGGAAAGGGTCGCCTTCTCGCGCGGCGAGACCCTGTACGAAGTCGCGCAGCGGCACGGCAAGGAGATCCCGACCCTGTGCTACGACCCGCGCCTCGAGCCCTTCGGCGGCTGCCGGCTCTGCGTGGTCGAGCTCGAGGGCGCGCGCAACCCGGTGGCCTCGTGCACAGTCAAGGCCGAGGCCGGGATGGTCGTGCGGACCCGAACGGCGGCCATCGAGGTCCAGCGCCGCATTCTCATGGAGATGGTCGCGTCGGAGAACCGCGATACCGACGTCGACCCCATGCACGGCTACGCCAGCCAGGAGATGGCCGAGCTGCTCGACCGCTACGACGCGCGCACCGGCCGCTTCGAGGGCGCGCGCTCGGGGGCCAGCCGCCCCGACGACGACAACCCGTTCATCAAGCGCGACTACGAGAACTGCATATCGTGCTATCGCTGCGTGCGGGTGTGCGCCGAACAGGAGGGCGACTACGCCATCTCGGTCATGAACCGGGGCTTCCACGCGCAGATCACCACCGAGTTCGGGGGCCTGCTCAAGGACTCGGCCTGCACTTTCTGCGGCCAGTGCATCCAGACCTGCCCCACCGGCGCGCTCGGCGACCTCAAGGCGCTGGCCAACAAGGACGTGCCCGGCGAAACCGAGACCACCCGCACGATCTGCCCCTACTGCGGCGTCGGCTGCTCGGTCGACGTCATGACGCGCGGCGAGAAGATCGTGGGCATCCTGCCCGCCATGGACGGCCCCGCCAACCACGGCGCGCTGTGCGTCAAGGGCCAGTTCGCCTTCGACTTCGTGCACCACCCCGACCGGCTCTCGACCCCGTTCGTGCGCGACGAGGCGTCGGGCGAGCTCCGCCCCGCGTCGTGGGACGAGGCGCTGGACCGGGCGGCCGAGGGGATCGGGCGGGTCGTGAAGGAGCACGGGCGCCGCGCCGTCTACGGCATCGCCTCGGGACGCGCCCCCCACGAGGCCGCGTACATGATGCAGCGCTTCGTGCGGGCGGGACTGGGGACGAACCACATCGACAACTGCAGCCGTGCCTGACACGCCCCCACAGTCGCCGGTCTGGCGGCAACGATCGGAAGAGGGGCCATGTCGAACCCGCTCGCGGACATGGAAAAGCCCGATGTGATCTTCTGCATCGGCACCAACATGACCGAGTGCCACCCCGTGGCGGCGACCCGGCTCAAGCGGGCGCTGGCGCGCGGCGCGAAGATGATCGTGGCCGACCCGCGGCGGATCGGGCTGGCCGAGATCTCGGACGTGTACCTGCCGCTGCGCGTCGGTTCGGACGTGTCGCTGCTGCTGGCCATGGCGCACGTGATCGCGCGCGAGGGGCTGGTCGACGAGCGCTTCATCGCGGAGCGCACCGCCGAGGGCGAGGACTTCCTGAAGCACGTGGAGCGCTTCACGCCCGAGTGGGCGTCCGAGATCTGCGAGGTGCCGCCCGAGGACATCGAGAGGGCCGCGCTGCTGTACGGCGGGGCGGACCGCGGCGCGATCTACTACACGGTCGGGATCACCGAGCACGTCTGCGGCGTGGACAACGTCCAGAGCCTCTGCAACCTGGCCCTCATGACCGGCAACCTGGGCCGCGAGGGCACGGGCGTGAACCCCATGCGCGGCCAGAACAACATTCAGGGGGCCGGCGACGCGGGGGCGCTGCCCAACAACTACCCCGGCTTCCAGACCGTCACAGATCCCGCCCACCAGGAGAAGTTCCGCCGGGCGTACGGGCGCGAGGTCGACCTCGAGGTGGGGATGACCAAGGTCACCGCGCTCGACCTGTGCGGCGACGGCATCCACGCCATGATCATCGACGGCGAGAACACCCTGGTCACCGACCCGGACCGGCACCACTGCGAGCACGCGCTCAAGAGCCTGGACTGCCTGGTCGTGATCGACATCTTCATGACCGAGACGGCCAAGGTGGCCGACGTGGTGTTCCCCGCCACGGCCTGGGCCGAAACCGACGGCGTCTGCACCAACACCGAGCGCCGCGTCCAGCGGTTGCGCGCGGCGGTGCCCCCGCCAGGCGAAGCCAAGCCCGACTGGTGGATCATCTCGCAGCTCGCTCGTCGCATGGGCTGGCAAGGCTTCGATTTCGGGTCGGCCAAGGAGGTCTTCAACGAGCTCTGCGCCCTCTCACCCCTCTACAACGGCCTCGACTGGGACCGGATCGAGCGAGGCGAGTACCAGTGGCCCGTGCCCACGCCGGATCACCCGGGCACGCCGCGGCTGCACGAGGAGCGCTTCGAGAACGGCCGCGGGATCTTCAAGATGCTGGAGTACCGCGACCCCGAAGAGACCGTTTCGGACGAATACCCGATGTGGCTCACGACCGGCCGGCGGCTGCCCCAGTACCACACGCGCACCCAGACCGGGCGCTCGGACGGGATCGACTACCTGCTGTCGGAGGAGACGCTGGAGGTTCACCCCGACGACATCGTGCGGCTGGGGCTCGAAGACGGCGGCTGGGCCGAGCTAAGCAATCCGCGCGGGTGTCTGCACGTGAAGGTGCGCGGCACCGCGAGATCGCCCAGGGGCACCGTGTTCGCGTCGTTCGCCTTCGACGACGTGCCCGTGAACGTGCTGACCGGGGGCGGCTACGATCCCGTGACGCAGACGGCGGCGCTCAAGGCGTGTCCGGTGGCGCTGAAGCCGGTGGGGGCGGGGGTGGGGGAACGCCTGTTGGCAACGAAGGCGCCTTGAATCGGGGGGTGATCGAATGGAGTCGACTCCAGAGACGCTGGCAGTTGAGGACATACTCGACCTACGGAAGAACGAGGTGCTGGCTGTGGACCCCGAGTATCAGCGGGGTCCCGTTTGGACCCCACGCCAGAAGCAGTACTTCGTGGACTCGATCATGCGAGGCTACCACATCCCGTTGATCTACCTGCACTCGAAAAAGGGCACCACCGTGGGTCGCCATCGCACAGGAGATCGTCTGTACATCATTGATGGTCAGCAGCGGGTCCAGGCGCTCTATGAGTATTCCGAGGGCGCGTTCCCTCTCCTCGATCCTAAGGACCACCCGGGTCGCTTTCCGAAATCGCTGATCGACGCTCCATGCGAATGGGCTGCACGCGACATGCACCAACTGGACGAGGAAACGCGCCACCGATTCTGCAAAGCGCCATTGTCCGTCGTCTACATTGAGACGGATGACGAGAACGAGGTTCGCGACCTGTTCATTCGGCTGCAGGGAGGCAAGCCCCTGACGCCTCAGGAACAGAGGGACGCCTGGCCGGGCAAGTTCGGCGCCTTCGTGTGCACGGCGGCTGGCAAGAAGGACGTGGCTAGGTACCCGGGACGGGAGTTCTTTCGCAAGCTGATGCGGGCCAACGTCCGGGCCGAGACGCCCCACGGACGCCAGCTGGCCGCCCAGATGATCATGCTCTACGCGAAACACCGCCGGGACAGGAGCTTCTGTGACATCAAGCGCCGTGCCGTCGATTCGTTCTACGTGCAGCACATGGACTTTGATGACAGCTCGGCGCTCGCCAAGGAGTTTCTCCGAGTTCTCGATTCGGCGGCCGAACTGCGGGGCGACGGCAAGAGGCCACTCTTAGTGGGACACCAGGCGATTCATGTAGTGCTTCTGATCGGCACGCTGAGGGATGGTCGCTACGTCCCCGAGTCTTGGCGGCACGGCTTCGCCGACGCGTTCGACAGCTTTACGAAACGACTGGCACAAGCCAGGAGTCGGGAGAGGGCGGGCACGATGCGGCGCGAAGACCGAGAGTACATGGAGAACTACGGCTACAAGGCACGAACCAGCACCGATCTGGGTCGCACGATTCGCGACCGGCATCGCTTCTTCTGCGCCAAGATGCTGGAACGAATCCAGCCTCGGCAGCGGGACGGCCAGCGCCTCCTCGGACCGCTCGAGCGCGAGATCGTCTACTGGCGAGACGAGAGAAGGTGCAAGGTGTGCGGACAAGAGGTGCTTTGGGACGAAGCGCAGCTGCACCATATTGAACCGCACGCGGACGGAGGACCGACGACTGTGGAGAACGCCGCTCTCGTCCACCAGAGCTGTCACCCTCTCGGCGAAGACGATGTGGCGCGGTTCGCTGCGGCCAATAGGTGATGCCCTGCTAGCGACCTGTTTGGCCGCGCGGGTGCGGTTAACCTTCTGTAGGAGGCTCGGATTACCCAACTCAGGGGGCACGGTGGGCCAACGGCGGCCAGGCGGACAGAACGCCGAGGGTTCGGACTGCGTGGTCGCCACTCAGGCCGATATCGTTGCCGCCGGTTTCGCCGCCGCAGGTCCGGGTGCGTCGTTCGATCCGCTGGGGGTCCAGAAGCTCCTGTTTCTGATCGACCGGGAGGGATCGGACAGCATCGGCGGCCCGTTCTTCAACTTCCGACCCTACCACTATGGCCCTTTCGATCGGGCGATCTACGGCGTGCTCGACCAGATGATTGATTCGGGCACGATCGGGGCCGACGGGTCGAGGGCATACCCGCGCTACTTCCTCTCGTCCCTTGGCCGACAGCAGGGAGAAGGGGTTCTTGCCTCGCTCCCCGACCATATCGCCGACTACTTCGGGAGAGTCGCGCGCTGGGTTCGCCTGATGCCATACCGCCAGATTCTCGCGGCAATCTACCGTGAGTACCCCGAGATGGCCGTCAACAGCGTGGTGGACGACCTGACGCCGAAGCATGCGGCCCAGGCCCCGAACCCCTTCGTGCAGGGGATGACGCGAGCGTTCGACATCACGGGCACGATGCACCGGGCAAGCGACTCGGAATCGGGCCCGATGTCGACAGAAGATGCCATTCGGGATGTGTGGCGCAACGTCGGACGGCACCTCGAGCAGGCCATGGTCCGATTCGGCGAGGCGGAACGGCTCTGGTGAGCGAACGTCGGGAGGAGAGGGCTACTGGGCGCTCCTGACTCGCCCTGGCGCGACGGGCGACCTCCGGAGGCTCCCCGACATTCACTCCAGGCCCACCGTGAACTCCTGTTCAGTTTCGCGCTCGAAAGCGATCTGTCGCTTCAGTCGTTTACCCAAGCTCCTCGCCCACCGTCGTACCCCAGGCCGTTCGTGATTCTCCAGTTCTGCAAGCGCACTCGCATGATCTTCGTAGTGTTGGGCCAGCGAACTGACGACTCCGGTATTGTGCAGATTCCGCTCCAGCGCCTTCTGCACATCTCGGCGATCTCCGAAGTCGGCGATGAGGCGCTCTACTGCGGGGTGAAGACGGCACCCGCCCCCACCTCCGCCTTTCCTCGACAGAATGGGAAGGCACCTCGCGGCGAATGCCGGCGCCTCCTCGGGGTATGCGTCGCACCAAGCCAGCAGTACTTCTTCAGGGAGGGAGAGGATCGGAGGACCAGCTTCCCGATCGTAGGCGGGCTGTTCGCCCAGAGCCAGCGCCATGAGGCCCGCAAAGTGGTCGTCAGACACAATCGCGGATCCGATGAGCTGCCACGCGATTCCCGGGAACTCTGACAGCAGCTCCCGGAGCACGGGCCGCAGCGCGTTGCCGTACAGGTCGCGCAGTGCGTCTGGATGCCAATGAACCAGGGCCTTCGAGAGGGCAAGCGCCGTCTCACGGGCGTGATCGTCGTTGCGCCCCTCCCTCAGCGTCGGCAAGATGATCCGCGCCATGGCCCAAACCGTTGGAACAGTAGCCGTCCAGGGACCTCGCGCACTCCAGCGGCCAGCGTTTCGCGTCATCGTCAGCACCTGTGTGCCGAAGTCGGAGATACGGAGCCCGGCTTGGCCGGTGTCCTCCCCATTGCGACGTTCGTCCCGCAACATCATCCACAGGATGTGGACACCGATGGCGTAGGATGTCCCGTCACGGGTGAGAAGCGCTTCCAGAAGCCGGGCCACCTCCGCGTGCGGCAACGTGATCAGCGCTTCGGGATGCTTCCATGCCGTTAGCGCGGTAGACGGGATCGTCTTGCAGGTCAGCCCCGCAACGCCCTGTGCAATGTCCGACCGTGTCAGCCCGATCCGCCGACAGATCTCCGGGAATGCGGGGGCCAGAGCCGAGGATTGGATGATTCTCTGTTTTGTCGCCTCTACCGCGGCCCCATGTCGAGGTGCCAGGCCGGCGACAAATCCCACTAGGAGGTCATGATTCGGCTGGGCGCTCGACCCATGCTCGACGGCTTCGATGATCAGATCCAGCCAGTCGAGAGGAGCTGGAGCCTGCTTCGCGATGGATTCTCCCAACGCTGCGGCGTGGAAGTGCGCTCCGCGACTGAGCTCTGGCAGGAGTCCACGCAAGACTTCCGGCTTGCTCAAGAGCTCACGAGACAAGGCGTCGATCTCGGCCAAGGCCGCTGCCGCTTGCTCCGCTTCAGAATCCACAACCCAATCGCGGTAGGCTGGCGGCTCGGTCACCAGTATACGTACACGACCATAGAGGTCAGTTGGAGTGAGGAGCTTGATCAGGGATCTCACGCGCGCGGCAGTCTCTTCGTCGATCGCCTCTGGAGCGCGTTGGAGGGCGTCCTTGAGCTGCCGCAGCGCCAGGGTCCACCCGCGCCCAGCGGTGACCACTCGACGGATGGCCTCCTCGACTGGGCCGATGAAGTCCCGATGGATCAGATCACAAATCAGCCGGCCCAGCTCCTCACGGGACACGGTGCCGACTGCATCATCGCCTGAAGCGAGCTCGGCGAGTCGAGAGACGCACCCGCCCACGTACTCGGCTAACTCATTTTCCGTGGCCGGGCACCACCGGTTCAGGGCCCGCCGCGAACCGTGAATGTCAGGACCAATCGCGGTCACATGAGCGTCGGGGCGGTCGCACCCCGCAACCAGGGCGTCCACAACAGCAAGCGCTCGGGTTGGGTCGTTGTCTGCAACCGCCTCCTCAATGGCTTCTTCCAGGAACCGCAAGCGGAGGGCGCCATCCGCCTCGGTGGCACCCACAGCCGCCGGAAACAGGGCCGCAAACCGGCGGGACAGGCTCCGGTTTGCTGTGCGGGTTCCGTCGTTCAGCACCCTTAGCATGAGACGCGCGCCATCCACGAAGGTTTGCGCCGGAAATGCAATCCTACCCAGCGCTCTCATCAGGGCACTGCGCACATCGCGCCCTAGCCGGGACGCGTTCGGATCTCCATCCAGAAGCCGCTCCAGGCAGTCGGCCACCACTGCCGCGTCAATTTCGGCCAGGCAAGCGAGAACCCTGGCACCGGCGACGTCCATAGGACCGGCGTCGAATGGTCCGTCTACCCGGCAGACATGCTTTACCACCCTGGTCGCGATCTCGGTCTCATTGAGTTGGGCGAGACGCTCGGCCGCCACGCAGGCCAATTCAGGGTGGTGACTACCCGACAGGATCCGGTCCCAGGTGTCGTGATCCCACTCCGTCCACTGCCTTTCCGCAAGCCGTACGGCAATCGGTCTGGGCTGTAGGGCTCCATGTCCACCACGCCGCTTGAGGATGCCGCGGGCCTCGAGTTGCTTCGCCTCCGCGTAGAGGTCGTTGCAGGTCAGGTGGCGACCGAGACGCGCGATCGGCTCCAGCTCGCGAGAGGACTCCACCCGCAGCAGTGTGAAAGCGGAGAGCAGCGTCGCGGACCGCAGCAGGAGCTCCGTATCTCGCGACGTGCGTCCCACAACGAAGGCGTCAATGAGGTAGTCCGCGCGCGGGTCGACGAGCTGGGTGGCACCCGCATTGCCGATGTGGATTGCGAAGGCTGGGAATCCCGCCGAGATGCGGGCGATCTGACGACGATGGAGCCACGGAAGCGTCTCTGCGAACTGCTCGACGATTGCTTCGACCACGGAGGCGGGCGCTTGGGGTATGGTGACGACGCGCTGATCGGAATAGCTGCTCTTCTCGTAGTCAATCGTCACTAGGAAGACACCGCTGTCGTCGTGCTGCACTAACTCGACCAAGGTCTTATGGAGCTGCGGGTCGCACTCGTCGACCACGACGATTGCCCGTCGGCCAGACCGGACAAGCTTGCTCACCTGATCGGACAGCTCGCGGTCGGGCATTTCGGATGTCACGGCGTACACCACCAAGTCGCGGTGCCGGTGGTCAGGCTCTGGATTGTGGTCGCCGCCGAGCGCTTCGAGGCAGAGGCGGGACTTGCCCACTCCCGACAACCCCTCCACACGGAGCCACTCGCCCGGCCCGGTCAATCGTTCTCGGATCTCTGCCTGCAGGTCCTGGAGACGCGGATCCGCGACCCAGGGAAACGCGTGCTCGCTCCGGTCTCTCCATTCCCTCCAAGAGGCAAATGAGCGGAGCGACGGCTGTCCGGTGCGCTCCAGTACCCAAAGAGCCACCGACGGGTGATGGTTCACCCATTGGGCAATCATGTCGGCATCCCGGAATTGGATGCGCCCCTCGGGATCATTCAACCCGGCATCGCGCAGCGCCCTGCAGATGGCCTCCTCCCGTTTGGCGATCTGCTGCTGGTTGTAACGGCGTGCGCAGAGCACGATGTAGTGCCCGTTCTTCTCAAGAACCGATTTCACCATCGGCTTCACCTCGCCATCGACCACCACTTCCCCCCCGGCCCCGGCTGGCCAGATCGGGCCGGCCTTAGCCTGGAATTGGCAAAGCCGAGATGGCAGAAACGGCGTTCGCTCGGGTGCGCCCCGCCATTCGATGCGACCATCTTCCCCACCATCGGGTGCGGCGATCTTGCTGGACACGCGGATGCCATCTGGGGGAACGTCGTGCGCCTGCGCCTCCGCGCTCAGGAGCAAGCGCAGGAGCTCGTGCACCTCCGCAGGTTCAAGCCCTTCGAGACACTCGCCGTCGACTTGCCATGGAGGGCGTGTCCGAGGCGCCCGAGAAGGCCGCTCGTCCCCGCGGAGCACCCACACGGCTTCGGGATACGCCTCCAGCACGCGAAGCAAGTTGATCGCGGCCGCCCTTGGCTTCATTGCACCCGATTCGTACTTCGTGAACGCCCGTGGCCCACCGCCTAGGGATTTCCCGGCCTCCTCCTGGGTCAGGCCTAGGCGCTCGCGGATTTCCCGAATCCGGTCCGGGGTCATGTCGTCTCTCATGCGTAAATTGGCCATCAGTCATCTCCATGTACTAATAAGGTCCATGCTGGAACTCGTGACTAATACTACATCCACCGAGCCGGGGCGGCAACCACAAGACCCGTGGGACTTGCCCCGCCAGCCTGTCCAGCGTCAGACTTGGCGGTCACCCCGCACCCACCCCCACCCCACCACCAGGACCACCCATGCGCTCCGACATCGAAATCGCACAGGCCCACCGCATGCAGCCCATCGCCGGGATCGCCGCCAAGGTCGGCCTCGGCTCCGACGACATCCTCCAGTACGGCCACCACAAGGCCAAGGTCCCGCTCGACGTCGTCCAGTCGCGGCCCGACCGCGGCGCCAAGCTGGTGCTGGTCACCGGGTGCAGCCCCACCGCCGCCGGCGAGGGCAAGACCACCACGTCGGTGGGCCTCGCCGACGCGCTCAACCTGCGCGGGCGCAACCCGGTGCTGTGCATTCGCGAGGCCTCGCTGGGGCCCGTCTTCGGCATCAAGGGCGGGGCGGCGGGCGGCGGCCACTCGCAGGTCGTGCCCATGGAGGACATCAACCTCCACTTCACCGGCGACTTCCACGCCATCACCTCGGCGCACGCCCTGCTGTCGGCCATGCTCGACAACCACCTCTTCCGTCCGAACAGCACGGGCCTCGACCACCGCCGCATCACCTGGGGGCGCGCCGTCGACATGAACGACCGGGCGCTGCGCAAGGTGATCGTCGGCCTGGGCGGCCCCTTCGGCGGCATCCCGCGCGAAGACGGCTTCATGATCACGGCCGCGTCCGAAGTCATGGCGATCTTTTGTCTCGCGCGCGATCTGCCGGACCTGGAGCGGCGCCTGGGCAGCATCATCGTCGGGTACACCCGCAGCCGCGAGCCCGTGCGCTGCCGCGACATCGGCGCCGAAAAGGCCATGACCATCCTCATGCGCGACGCGCTGCACCCCAACCTCGTGCAGACGCTGGGCGGCACCCCGACGTTCATCCACGGGGGGCCGTTCGCCAACATCGCCCACGGCTGCAATTCGCTCATCGCCACCCGCGCGGGGCTCAAGCTGGGCGACGTGGTGGTCACAGAGGCGGGGTTCGGGGCCGACCTGGGGGCCGAGAAGTTTTTTGACATCAAGTGTCGCCTTGGCGGGCTCAGCCCCGATGCCGTCGCAATCGTCGCGACAATTCGCGCACTCAAGATGAATGGGGGCGCGTCCAAGGAAAGTCTGGCCCGCGAAGACATGGCCGCGCTCCGTCGCGGCCTCGCCAATCTCTACGGCCATGTCGAAAACGTGGCCAAGTTCGGCGTCCCGGCGGTGGTCGCGCTCAACCGCTTTGCGAGCGACACCCCCGCCGAGGTCGCGACCGTCCTGGACGGCTGCGCCTCGCTCGGCATCGACGCCGTCGAGGCCGACCCGCACGGCGGCGGCGGCGCGGGGTGCGTCGACCTGGCCGACCAGGTCTGGGAGATCGCGAACAGCGGCGCGGCCGACTTCCGCCCCCTCTACCCCGACGACATGCCGCTCCGGGAGAAGATCGAGACCGTCGCCACCGAGATCTACGGCGCGTCCGGCGTCGACTTCGCCCCCAGCGTGCCCGGCGAGCTCGAGCGCCTCGAGTCGTTCGGCCTCGCCGACGCCCCCGTCTGCATCGCCAAGACGCAGTACTCGTTCTCCGACGACCCCGCCCTGCTGGGACGCCCCCGCGGCTTCCGCATCACTGTGCGCGAAGTCACCCCGTCGGCCGGCGCCGGCTTCGTCGTCGTCAAGACGGGCTCGATCATGACCATGCCGGGGCTGGCGGCCAAGCCGGCCTCGCTCAACATGACGATCGACGAGGACGGCGTGATCTCGGGGCTGATGTAGCGGAGCGGGGCCGGCGTAGCGCCGGCGGCTACCCCTGCGCGCGCCCGTACATCTCGTCCATGGCCGCCGCGATCTCGGGCCCGTCGTCCAGGTAGCGGCGCCGGACCGTCTCGACCATGCCGCCCGGAATCCCGTGCAGCGCCTCGGCAATGGGCCCCGCGATCGCGGCCACCGTGTCCGAGTCGCCGCCCAGCGAGACGGCGTTGCGGACCGCGTCCTCGAACGATTCCGACTCGAGAGCGCAGGTCAGCGCCTCGGGGACCGTCTGCTGGCAGGTCTCGTCGAAGGCGTAGCCGGGGCGGATCTCGTCCACGGTGCGCGACAGGTCGTACGCATACTCGCTCGCGACCACGCGCCGGATGCGTTCGGGCGACTCTCCCTGCAGCGCCAGCCAGACGGCGTGGGTCGCCGCGCGCGCCCCCTTCATGCCCTCCGCGTGGTTGTGCGTGACCTGGGTGACGCGGTCCGACGCGGCCAGCGCCGCCGCCAGATCACGCTGGTTGAGAAGCGCGGCGGGCGAAACCCGCATGGCGGCCCCGTTCCCGTAGCTGCCGTACGGCTCGGGCGCATCGGCGGCCATCCACTGCCGGAACATGCCCCCGTAGTCCCGCCCGGGATGCCGGCGACACCACCGCTGCAGCGTCTGCGCAGCCGGCCGGTCGTGCACCAGGATGTCGGCCACCGCTGCCGTGCACACCGAATCGTCCGTAAAGCGGCAGTCCCGGTGAAAGAGGGCGAACTCCTTGCTCTTGATCCGGTTCCACTCGTACCTGGACCCCACAATGTCGCCGATGATGGCTCCCCACATGGGCGCGGCCTCCTTTGGAATGTGCGTGGCGGTGCGGGTCGGCACGGCCGCGGTCGTGTCAGCGAGGCTGCGGGCGCCGGCCGCCGCGCAGTGCCACTACATTGCCGCCTCACATGACCTTTTGCCACCGTACTGTACCACATGACCGGAAGGAGAACCGAAATGACCCGACGCGACGAGCGAGTCGCTGCGATGCTCAACCCCCCACACCTGGGCGAACTGATCCGCGAGAGCATGGACGAGGTCGGATGGAGCGTGACCGAGACCGCTGCCCACCTGGGTTGTGAGCGGGGTACGCTGTCGCGGCTCCTAGACGGCAAGGCCGGCGTGTCGGCGAACATGGCGCTGGCACTGGAGGATCTTGGCTTGGGCACGGCCGACCACTGGATGCGGCTGCAGGCGAGCTACGAGCTCGCGCAGGCGCGCAGGGACCACGGGCGCCGGGAGGATGTGGATGTCCTGGTTGCCGGTGGAGGCGCTCGGTAGATCACACCGGGCCCCTTCGCCGGCGTGGCCGACAGCTCGAAGGTCATGCCGAGGGTCTGGTGCCGTCCGGATTCTACGCGAGAGCCGACGCCGTCGCGGCTCGCGACTCCGCTCGGCGGGTCGTGGAGCTGGTGCTCCCGCATGTCTGAGGCGCCGTCGACAGCCGGATGAGCCACGCCTACGGGACCACCTGCAAGAGCTCCCGTGCCACTGCAAGCAGATCGGACGGCAGTCCGTCGGCAAACATCCCAGCGCCGGAGACGGAACGCCCGGCGACCCGCGCCGCATAGCGCACCTCGCCGTCCTTGCCCACGCTCACGGCCAGGACCGTGTCCGGCGCCCACCACCACTCGAAGCCGGCATCACCGTCCGGCTCGAACGCCACTTCTGGCACACCAAGGGAGGTCGGGAGGTCTCCGAGGACCCGACGCGCCCACCGTGCGGAGCGCCTGTCGGCGCCAGCCGCGCCATAGCCGTCCCAGTTCGGCTCGGCACAATCGTGCTGAGCGCGCGCCAGTGCCTCTTGACGCGCGAGCTGCACCCCGTGGCCCGCGCCATCCACCGCTTCGACGATTCGTCTCTTCATGAAGTGCCTCCCTCTCGGGCCCTCCCTATCGCCGCCGGCGTCGGCCGCCAACCGAACATGACGCGAAAGAGGACATTTCTACTTGGGTAAGGGACGCTGCGGTGCCGGAGCATTGAGCTCCGTAGCAATTGTAATTACCGTAGGTACCCGGGTACCTGAAGCAGCGCGTCAGTTCCAACCCCATGCTTCCGCGAACCGTGTCTGCTCGCGACCATCCATTCTACGGGAGATCGTTGCCATGGCCAGCACCATTGGCGTCAAGCTGATCGCGATCGGGAACTCCAAGGGCATCAGGATTCCCAAAGCACTGCGAGACAAGTACGGCTGGAGCGAGTCGATCGTCGCCGAGGAGACGGAGGAGGGATTCCTGCTCAGGCGCGATGAGAGTGGCAAGCTGTCATGGCGGGAAACCTACGAGGCCATGGCGGCCGCGGACGAGGATTGGGGCGACTTTGACTGCACGGTCGCGGACGGCCTCGATTGATGGCAAGCTTCCCGCATCGGTACAACATCCACTTCGCAGACCTCAACCCCACGATCGGCGCCGAGATCCGCAAGGTTCGCCCGGTGGTCGTGGTGAGCCGGAACGCGATGAACAGGATCCTGGACACTGTCGTTGTCTGTCCCTTGACCACGAGTCTGCACCCTCAGTGGCGGAGCCGGATTCAGGTGACTTGCGCGGGGAGGGCGGCAGAAGTCGCCGTCGACCAGATCCGCACCATCAGCACGCAGCGGATCAGGGAGAGGATCGACCGACTCGACGCCGAGGCTGCGAGACGCCTGCGGCGCCTGATCACGGAGATGTACGGGGGGTAGTCTGGCACGCTGCCTTCCGGGAGGAAACTCCTTCCGGGAGGAAACCACTTATCCCTCGGAGGTGTGACATGACCGCCAGTAAGCACCCAGTGAGCCGATGACAAGTCCCCGAACCTTGTGGGCCCTCGCCCTCTGCTGCGCCGCGTTCGCTGGCACCCATGCGGCTGCGCTCCGCGCCCAGACTGCATGGGTTACGGAGGCCGACTACGAGTTCGGCGATGCGCCGGAACAGGGGGTGTCCTTCTCCTGGCCGTCGATCGTGGTCGATGCCGGTCGAGACCGCATCCTTGCGCTGGATCCAGCAAGCGCGCAGGTCAGCGCGTGGACTCCCGCCGGCGCATTGCTCTTCGCGGTGGGGCGCAGGGGCGAGGGTCCCGGGGAGTTCGTCAGTCCCGGCAATGTCCATGTGGAGCAGGACGGCGGCTTCTCCGTGCAGGAAGGCGGTCGCTCGCGGTATTCGTACTTTGCTGCGAATGGAGAGCTGCTCAGGCTCGTGCAGGGGCCGGGCACGCAAGTCAGCTATCAGGGATTCCGCCTTGAGCTTCATCGGCCCGGTCCCGACAGCGCCTACCTGGGTGTGCCGCAGTTTCCCGCAATGCCCCAGGTTGGAAGTGACGATGTCGGAGCATTCGACCGCCAGCCGATCCTCCAGGTCCGCGATGCC
Source organism: Longimicrobiales bacterium (assembly GCA_965221535.1). Classification (GTDB taxonomy): domain Bacteria; phylum Gemmatimonadota; class Gemmatimonadetes; order Longimicrobiales; family Gaopeijiaceae; genus Bin94. The sequence continues at coordinate 2,553,332 of OZ244894.1, forward strand.
GGTTCTGGAGAATGGGACGACCCCCGCCCCGTGTTCTGGCTGGACCGCAGCAACAGAACGCACGTCATGCAGATTCCGGATGCCGGCGAGTTTTTCGGGGCTCAGCCCTTTGGGGACTCGGATCAGGTTGCGTTCGCCCCTGGGCGGGCGGTGGTGCTGCGCCAGAAGGGAGCGCCCGGGGAAGTCGAGTTGATCGAGATCGGATCGGCGGGCGATACGGTGTGGCATCGACGTTTGCAGTTCGAGCCGCGTCGGTTGACCGACCGAATGGTTGACGAGGCCGCCGAGGCGATGATGGCCATGCTGGGCCAGAGACTGCCGCAGACGCCAAGGGGAAGGCTGCGCCAGATCTACGACGAAGGCCTGCACCGACCGGACTTCCTGCCGCCGGTGTATGGACCGCCCGTCCTGACGTCGTCGGGCGAGGTGTGGCTCAGAACCAACGAGATCTCCGACACGCTCAGGGTGCACCATGTGGTTGAAAGAGGCGACGCGGGGTCGGAGCCGCGCCAAGTCCTTCTTCCCGAAGGCATGTGGATATACGACGCGACCGAGACGCACGTTTGGGGCGTGCGGCAGGACGCTCTGGATGTGCCGCGCATTGTGGGACGGCGGCTGATTCGGGGCGGCTCGGGGGCTCCGCAGCCTCGCTGACACGACCGCGGCCGCGCCCAGCCGCACGCGCTCGGCATTCAACACGTCGTTCGCCTGCGGATCGAGAGGCGGCGGGCAACGGGCGCCGAGGGCGACACGCGTTCGGAAGGCGAGCCAGGCTAGCCCCCCGCCACCACCCCACACTGGCCGCCGCCGCCGTCCTTCGCCACCTTGGTAGCCGAAGCCACCCACGCCGCCCTCACCCCCCCAACCCCTTGCCCCCATCCACCACCCCGGCGCGGGACGACCGGCGCCCCGCACCGGACGGCCCGTCCACCGCCCCCGACGCGGGCGCCTACTGGTCGCGCAACCTGCGCTACCTGGCGATTCTGCTGGCGATCTGGTTCGCGGTTTCGTTCGGGTGCGGCATCCTGTTCGCCGACGCGCTCGACGCGGTGCGCATTCCCGGGACCGGGTTCAAGCTGGGGTTCTGGTTCGCGCAGCAGGGGTCGATCTACGTCTTCGTGGTGCTGATCTTCGTGTATGCGCGGCTCATGAACCGGCTGGACCGGGAGTTCGGGGTGGCCGAGGAATGAGGGGGCCGGGCGCAAGGGGGCGCGGCTAGCCGATGGACGTGCGGATGTGGACGCTCGTGCTGGTGGGGGTGTCGTTCGCCCTGTACATCGGGGTGGCGATCTGGTCGCGGGCCAGCTCGACCAAGGACTTCTACGTGGCCGGCACGGGGGTGTCGCCGCTCGCCAACGGGATGGCCACGGCGGCGGACTGGATGTCGGCGGCGTCGTTCATCTCGATGGCGGGGCTGATCTCGTTCATGGGGTACGACGGGTCGGTGTACCTGATGGGGTGGACTGGCGGATACGTGCTGCTGGCGATGCTGCTGGCGCCGTACCTGCGCAAGTTCGGAGCGTACACGGTGCCCGAGTTCGTGGGGCAGCGGTACTACTCGCAGGTGGCGCGGGTGGTGGCGGTGGCGTGCGCGATCTTCGTGTCGTTCACGTACGTGAGCGGGCAGATGCGGGGCGTGGGGATCGTCTTCAGCCGCTTCCTCGAGGTGGACGTGACCGTCGGGGTGGTCATCGGCATGGGGATCGTCTTCTTCTACGCCGTGCTGGGCGGAATGAAGGGCATCACCTACACGCAGGTCGCGCAGTACTGCGTGCTCATCTTCGCGTACATGGTGCCCGCGCTGTTCCTGGCGGTCATGCTGTCGGGCACGTTCATTCCGCAGCTCGGGTTCGGCGGGGCGGACCCCGAGACCGGCGTCTTCCTGCTCGACAAGCTCGACGGGCTGCACCGCGAGCTCGGCTTCACGGCGTACACCGACGGCACCAAGTCGATGATCGACGTGTTCTTCATCACGGCGGCGCTCATGATCGGCACGGCGGGGCTGCCGCACGTGATTATCCGCTTCTACACGGTGCCCAAGGTCCGCGACGCGCGCACCTCGGTGGGGTGGGCGCTTCTGTTCATCGCCATCCTCTACACCACCGCGCCGGCGGTGGCGGTCTTCGCCCGCGCCAACCTGCTCGAAACGGTGTCGGGCCAGCCGTACGCCGAAATGCCCGAGTGGTTCAGCAAATGGGAGGACACGGGGCTCGTCGCGTTCGACGACAAGGACGGCGACGGCAACATCCGCTACGTGGGCGACCCGGCCCAGAACGAGCTCACCATCGACCGCGACATCATGGTGCTCGCCAACCCCGAGATCTCCGGGCTGCCCAACTGGGTGGTGGGGCTGGTGGCGGCGGGAGGACTGGCCGCGGCGCTGTCGACGGCGGCGGGGCTGCTCCTGGTCATCTCGTCGGCGATCAGCCACGACCTGCTGAAGCGCGCCTGGAGGCCCGGCATATCGGAGAAGGGCGAGCTGCTGGCGGCGCGGATCAGCGCGGCCTTCGCGGTGGTGGTGGCGGGCCTGCTCGGGATCTATCCGCCGGGGTTCGTGGCGCAGATCGTGGCGTTCGCGTTCGGTCTGGCCGCGTCGTCGTTCTTCCCCGTCATCATCCTGGGCACCTTCACCCGCACCATGAACCGCGAGGGGGCGATCGCCGGCATGCTCTCGGGGATCACCTTCACGGCTGCGTACATCATCTACTTCCGCTTCGTGAACCCCTCCGCGGATTCGCCCGAGAACTGGTGGTTCGGCATCTCGCCCGAAGGAATCGGCACGCTCGGCATGCTGCTCAACTTCGCCGTCGCCTTCGCCGTCTCGAAGTTCACGCCGTCCCCGCCGGCCAGCGTGCGCGAGCTCGTGGACCGCATCCGGGTGCCCGGCCGCTTCCGCTAGCTAGCCGCCGCCTCGAGCTGGGCGAGGATGTCGCGGGCCGCCTGGTCGTCGGGCGAGAACTCGACGGCGCGGCGGGCGTGCCCGATTGCCTCGTCGACGCGGCCGGCGCGGCCCAGCGCGAGGGCAAGGTTGCGGTGCGCGGCGCCGAGCTCGGGGCCGAGCGCCACGGCGCGCTCGTAGAACCGGATGGCGGACGCGAGGTCGTCGCTGCGCAGGTAGAGGTTGGCGAGGTTGAAGTGCGCGAGGGGCTCGTTGGGGTCGATTGCGATGGCGGCCTGGTATTCGCCGACCGCGCCGACCGCGTCGCCGGATGCGGCGCGCGCGATGCCCAGGTTGACGCGCGCAAGGGGCTGGTCGGGATCGGCGGCCAGGCTCTGGGCGAAGGCGGCGATGGCGCGCGCGTGGTCGCCGGTCTGGTTGTGGAGCAGGCCGAGCGAGCGCAGCACGGCGGCGTCGCCCGGGACGACCGCGAGCGCGCGCTGGAGCAGCGCCTCGGCCTCGGGGGCGTCGCCGCGGGCAAGCGCCTCGTCCGAGAGGAAGCCGAGGATCATGATCCAGCGGCGGCGCACGCGCGGGGGCACGTCGGCGATGTCGGCGGGGGGCGCGGCCACGGTGGGAGGCCGGCGGGCTGCGGTGGGCTGGGGGGCGGCGGCCGCCCGGTGGGCCGCAGCGGCGGCGGCGAGAGCCGGGTCGGGACCGGGCGCGCCGGGCGTCGAGAGCGCGACGTGCAGGGTGGCCAGGGCTAGGGCGCGGAGGTCGGGGTCGGTCGACTGGGCGAGGCGCGCCACGCGGTCGGTGGCGTCGGGGCCCAGACCCTCGCCGGGGCGGACCCAGCGCGCAACGTACCGGGCGAGGCCCTGGAAGCGGGACATGGACCCGGGCGCGTCGGGGTGCAGGAGCATCCTGCCCGCTTGATCGGGGCCCATGCGGTCGGTGACGGCGAGAAGTCCCGCCGTGACGGGATCGACGGGCTTTGTCTCCCCCCACAAATCGTTGACCTGGGCCTGCAGGCGGAGTTCGCTCTGATCGGTGTGGCAGCTGCGGCACGCGCTTGCGAGCCCCAGGCGGGCGTCGAGCCGGGGGCGCGGCACGGGGATTGTGTGGTCGGAGCGGGCGAAGGGCACTGCGTCGCCGACCTCGGGGTGCTGCAGGTAGGGCATGTGGCACGACACGCAGCGGGCGCCCGGCGAGCCGGCGGGGTGGAAGGTGTGCGCCTCGGGATCGGCTGCCTTGGCGGCGTGGCACGATGTGCACTGGCCGTCGTCGGTCTCGCTCGCCAGCGGGGCGCGGTTGACGTCCCAGTAGCCCAGTCCGTGGGGCTCGTGGCAGCTGACGCAGGTCATGTTGCCGTCGACGTAGCACGACGACGAGAGGTGGGTCCCCTGGTAGGCGAAGGTGCGGACGCGGCCGTCGGGAAGGTACGGGTCATCGCCCAGGATGGGCAGCTTGAGGGCCCGGTAGTCGGCGAGGGGCGCGCCTGCCATGTATCCTTCGGTTATCACATCACCCAGTGCATGACAACTGAAACATACATTGAGCGACTCCTCGACCGAGTCGGTGACGCGGCTGGGCAGACCGATGTCGGCAAGGTCGTGCGGCGCAGGGGCGGGGTCGTGCGGCGCGGCGGCGAGGTCGTTCGGCGCGGCGCCGGGGTCGGCTGGGAGCGCTGCGCCGCGGTCGGCGGGGGGCGCGGCGAGAAGCTCCGCCATGAGCTCGACGTGGCTGCGGGCGGGGCCGTGGCAGGACTCGCAGTTGATGTTGAGCGAGGTCCACTCCGTGACGACGCCCGCGCCGGGCTCGAGGCGGGCGGTGATCTGGCTGCCGTGGCACGCCTGGCAGTTGGCGAAGCGCGACAGGGTGCCGACGATGCGCGTGGGCGGCCAGTCGCCGCAGTCGGCCAGCGCCATCTCGGGGGTGACCGGAACCCAGCCCTCGTCGGTGCGGCTGCCGGTGTTGCAGAACCACTGGGCGAGCTGCCGCGAAAAGTCGAAGGGGAGGAACCGGGCGGTGCCGTCGGGAGCGCGCGACACGAAGCCCTGGGTGCCGCCGCCCAGCATGTGCCCGCCGCCGATGACCCCGTCGACCGTGATCGTCAGGTCGGTGTGGCCGTCCTGGCGCACGACGAAGAGGTAGCGCCCGGCGGAGTCGACGAGCGGCAGCACGGTCGCGTCGCTGAAGACGATGGGCGTGCCGTCGAATGGCGCGATGACGGTCTCGGCGCCGGGCTCGCCGCCGGCCCGTCCGTGGGTCGATGCGGCCCAGCTGCCGTATTGGTCGGCGTGGCAGCTGCTGCACGCTTCCGAGCCGGCGAAGTCCTCGCGGGCGATGGGTGGGGTGGGGTGCTGGGCGGTCGCGTCCGGGGGGGGCGCGGGGTCGGCGCAGGCTGCGGCGAGCAGGGCGGCGAGTGCGGGCAGGGGGGCCGCGGCGGATCTCATCGGCCTCGGCGGCCGTCGCGGGACCATGCCGGGCCCTCGCAGCGGCAGAGCGTGCGGATGTAGGCGACGAGCGCCCGCTTCTGGCCGTCGTCCAGCGACGCGCCGAAGGCCGGCATGCGATGGCTCTTGCCCAGGATCCACCCGCCGGCGTGGATGCCGTCGTAGAGGGTGTCGTCGGGTCTGAGCGACATGGCCGCCGAATCGGAGTGGACGGTGGGCGCGACGGGGAGGAAGGGCGCGTTGAAGCCGTCGCCGTCGCCGGCGACGCCGTGGCAGGGGGCGCAGCGGGCGGCGTAGAGGGCCGCGCCGGGGGTGGGGGTTGCGGGGGTGGGGGTGGGGGCGGGGGTGGGGGGGGTGGTGGGGGTGGCGGGGGCGTCGGCGGGTGGGAGGTCGGGGGCCGGGAGGTCGGTGAGGGCGGCGAGGCCGGGGAGGGCGGGCACGGGCTCGCCGGCGGTCCACTCGCCCTCGCGGCGAAGCAGGTACGAGGCGATGAGGTCGATGCGGTCGGGCTGCTCGAGCGAGGCGGGCATGATCGTGCCGGGGGCGAGATGGGCCGGGTCCGCGATGAGCGCCCGCACGTACGCCGGGAGGAGGCGCTGGGCGATGCCGTCCAGGCGGGGGCCGATGCGGCCGCCGTCGTCGCCAAGCTGGTGGCAGCCGAGGCAGCTCCAGCGCGCGCGAAGGAGCGTGGCGGCCTTTTGCATGGCAAAGGGGGAAAGCGCCTGGGGCGTCCAGTCGGGGCCTTGGAGTGGGGCGGTGGTCTGGACCGAGGCGCGCGCCGCATCGGACCCCTGCAGCGTCGTCAGGTAGGCCGCGATCGAGGCCGTCTCAGCCGGGTTGAGGCGGAAGTCGGGCATTTGGTCGCCGTTGCCCGGCACGGTCCCGGCGGGCCGAATCGTCACCGGGCGGGCCAGGTAGCCCGTCAGCCAGCCGGGCCGCACACGCACCCCCGTCAGGCTCAGGTCGGGGGCCGTCGCCAGGGGCCGCGCTTCGGGGTGGATGTGGCAGCCCGCGCAGTTCAGCGTCTCGAAGAGCGCGGCCCCCGCCGACCTGTCGGCGTCCGGGTGGCGCCCCATCGCCTCGCGCAGCGCGTCGTCCACGCCGCGCATCTCGGGGTCGTTGGCGGTGAAGAGCGCGAGCGCCACCCGCTGGCGTTCGTCGAGCTCGTAGCGCGGCATCCGTGCCGGCGCGATGTCGGGCCTCACCGTCTGGGGATCGGCCATGTAGTGGAAGACGTACGCCGGGGCCAGCGGTGCGGCGCCCTCGCCGAACGGGGGCGCGACCTGGCGAATGGCGTCGCCGCCCGGCACCCCCGCGTGGCACGCCCCGCACCCGAGCGCCTCGACCAGGACCTGGCCCTGGGGCGGCTCCTGGGCGGCCGCCGCCTGCCCAAAGAACCCGACCAGCGCGGTCGCCGTCAGCAGCGTGCGCGCCCTCAATGCAGCACCAGCGCCAGCACGAGCCAGTACGGGAGAGCCCCGAGCACGGCCGTGAACACCGCCCCACACAGTCCCAGCCCCAACCCGTGGCGGATCGCCGCCGCCCCCGCCGCCAGCATCCAAAGCTGCACGAGAAGCCCGACCCCCCCAATCAGCGGATCCAGCAGCAGCAACACGCCGGGCGCGCGCGCGAACCCGAGACCCCTGAGCAGGGGGCCCCACGCGGCCGCCCCACCCAGCAGCTTCCCGCCCACGAGATGGCTCACGGCCGCCCACAGCGGCCAGTGCAGCAGGCTGGCCGTCGCGGCGGCCGTCATCGCCGGCCACCCGAGCCCCTGGTCCGGGACGGCCGCCACCAGCGACGCCACCAGCACCATCATGCCCGCCTGGACGGTCGCGCCCGGGTCGGCCGCGATCTCGTCGAGGGCGTCCCGCTTGAGAAGCGCGGCGCCGAGGGCTCTGGCGAGCGGGCCGCGCGGCGGGGCGGGGGCGGTGGTGTCGTGCGCGGGCGGGCCGTGCGGGTGGGCGTCGCCCGCAGTTGGGTCGTCGTGGCTCAGCCTTGCCTCCGTTCGTTGGCGGGGTGGTCGCCGGAAAGATGCGCCAGACGGGCGACGCGCGCCAAGTGCGCGGGGCTGGGGCGGTGGGGGGTGGGGGTGGGCGGAGTCCGCCGGTGCCCTCAGTTCCAGGGCAAACCCCGGCTGAACAGCACCCTCACCTCCGACGACCGTCCGGCCACTGCGTCCCCAGCCACCGCGGCCATCACGCTCGGCGGCGGATCCCGAAAGATGCCGACCACCTGCCCGGTCCGGGCGTCGCGCACGATCGCCATCGGCAGGTCGCTGTCCCGATCCAGGGTCGCACTCCCATCGGGGCCGCTGAGGGTGATGCTCGCAAGGTTGCCTTCCCACCCGAGCCGAACCGGAACCACGAACGCGAACGCAGACCCGCCGTCGCCATCCACGACTTCGGTCATGGCGAACTCCAGCGAAAACAGCTCTGCACCGCTCGCGTCGCGCCCAGTGATTCGGGATTCGCCGCCCGAGCTCGGCAAGGCCGGCGGCGCGTCGATCACGAAGGCCGGGTACAGGAAGGGGGCGCCGGCTGCGTCAAGGCCGCCGGTGAGCAGGAGAGACTGGGTTGGGGCGGTCATCGCGGCACCGAGACCCCCCTCATCGCGTAATCGATACCGGAGTGCGCTGCTGAAGTGAAAGTCAGAAATCCATTTGGGCCGACAGTAGGACATAAGGTCTGGTGTGTCCGGCGCAACCAGCTCGCCGGACCGATGATCGTAGCCCCACGCCCCAATGGAGCCGTCGGGCTGGGGATACTCTTGCTCCAAGTATTCCCGGGCACCGCACGGGGCATGACCCAGGCCCATGTTGTGGCCCAACTCGTGGGCCATGACAGACGACGAAGGAACCGAGAAGGATTCCCGGGTCGCGAAGTGGGCCAAACCTGCGGCACCTGTGACCGGCCCACTCATCATTCCCATTACATGTCCGTCCATTCCCTCGATATACCGGATTGCCGACACATTCCGAAGCAGATCGTACGCGTCATTCGAGTCGACCGAGACCGGCGAATGGTCTGTGACCTCGAGCCCATCGACCGGCAACAGCCGACGAGTGTCCCCCAGCAACTCATGACCATAGGGATCCGCGCTCATTCCCTCCGTCAGGGCGATGATCGCGGAATCCGGCGCAGCTGCGAAGAGGAACGGGATGACATCAAGCCGCAGCTGCGGCATCTCCGAAACGCCGACTGCCAACCTGCCCGTCGCCGGAATGCGCTTGCGCACCCCCAAGCTCGGGTCCAGCCGTTCGTGCGGGTCCACCTCAACCACCACCTCCAGGCCTGGCCGTACGACCCCGCCCGGAATCAGTGCGTTGGCCGATCCCCGAAGCGAGCCCTCGTCCACACGCGCAGCGACGCGCGACGCCGAAGACGCGATTTCGACCGAATGAACCTCCGTGCCTCCGACAAAGAACCGAGCGTGGACATCCGGCATCGGCAACCCTGCGGCCTCGCGTGACACAACAAACACCCTCAACAGCGCCGGCCTCCCCGCAACCAGTGGGACCGGGTATTCCCTTGACTGCACCGACTGCACAAGGTAGACAAGGGACCCCCCTCCGTCACACACCTTCACGCGTTGATGCTGTACCGTACTTAGCCAAGCCAAGAATCCCAGCTCGTTCGGCGCGCAGAGTTCCGTCCCAGCCGTGTGCAACCCCCACATCTCCTTGAACCCGGTGAAACCTGCTGGCAAGGAACCCACCAATCGCTTGTTGCCTGTCAGCGACAAGTATCCGATGCTCCGCATTCCGCTCAACTCGGCTGGAAGAGGTCCCGAGTGATCATTGTCCTGCGCCTGAAACCGCTGAAGCCGTGTGAGCCCACCCAGTTCAGCCGGAATGGGTCCGCTCAGCTGATTTCGTCCGAGCGTCAACTCCTGCAGGTTGGCCAGCCTGCCAAGTTCCGCCGGTATCTCGCCAGTCAGGCGGTTATATTGAATGGAAAGTCGTTCGAGACTGGCCAATTCGCCCAGTTGCGGCGGGATCGGACCAGACAATTGGTTTCCCTCCAGAAAGAGCAATTTGAGGTTGGAGAGATTCCCCAGCGACGGCGGGATTTGGCCCGTCAGTTGATTGTCGTTCAGCAACAGATCAGTCAAAGCAGCGAGGTTTCCTAGTTCGGCCGGAAGCGTGCCTTCGAGGCCAGTACGGCCGAGCCACAACACCTGGAGCTTACCTAGGCTTCCGAGCTGTGGTGGTATCGTACCGGACAATTTGAGTCCATCGAGAAGCAATTCGCGTAGGCTGGTCAGCTTGCCCCATTCCGACGGAAGCGGGCCCGTCAAGTCATTGTCAAATAGCGACAGCCTTTCGAGAGCTGACAGCTCCCCAAGCTCTGGAGGAAGCGACCCCGATAGGCCATTCCACGCGACGTCCAACACTCTGAGCTCCTTCAAGCTCGTCAGCTCCTTGGGAATCGGGCCGGTAAGGTCGTTCCGTCTGAGGACCAACTCGGTGAGATTCGTCAGTGAGGCAAGCTCCGGTGGAATCGGGCCGGTCAATCGGTTTTCCTCGAGATACAGTGTTGTGAGATCGGATAGCTTCCCGAGTTCGGGTGGAATGGATCCGGCCAAGCGGTTGTCGCCCAATCCCAAGACCTCTAGTTGCTTCAGGCGCGACAGCACGTGAGGGATGCCGCCGGTCAAGCTGTTGAATCTAAGGTCCAACACCTCTAATCGATCGAGACTTGCCAGCTGCGGGGGGAGCGTGCCCGTCAGGAAGTGGTGAACCAGCCGAATCCCCGTCACGCGCCCCTGCTCATTCGTTTCGACACCGTACCAGTTTCCAACCGGCTCGTCGGTCAACCAGTTGCGATTGTATCGCCAGCTCGGACCGTCCGTGGCTTCGTACAAGGCCACCAGAGCCGCCCGGTCGGGATGCACGGCGACGGTGATATCCGACGTTCCCCGAACAGCGCCGCTCGCGGCGGTGACCCTGGCCTCCCCCTCCGCCACAGCCCTCGCAACCCCCCGCTCGTCCACCTCGATCACTCCAGTGTCGGACGACGACCACGCGAAACGGACATGGGGAATCGGGTGTCCGTTCGCGTCCAGCGCCTCGGCCGACAACTCCAGCTCGATCCCCCTGAACAGCGTGTCCGCCGCGGGCGACACCGAGACCTCATCCACGACCCTCGCCACTCGAACGGTGGCGCTCGCCCTTGCGTCCCCCGCCGAGGCCACAATCGTCGCCGCCCCGTCGCCCACAGCCGCCACCCACCCCTCAGCGTCCACGCTTGCGACCACGGTGTCGCTGCTCGTCCAGGCGACAGCCGTGTCCGGGAGAGCACGGCCAATCTGGTCGAACACGCTTGCCGCCAGCTGGACCTTCGCGCCCAGGGCCACCAGCAACACCGTGTCCGGCGAGACGACCAGCGTGGTGGGCAGGGGCGCCACCACCGTCAGGTCCGCGCCGCCGGTCACACCGGACGTGCTGGCCGCAATCGCCGTCTCCCCGGGACCGCCGCCGGTCACCAGGCCTGTCGAGTCCACGGTCGCGACTTCGGAGTCCCCCGACGTCCACAGGAACTCAGCGTCCGCCACGGAATGCCCGTTCGCGTCGGAGGCAGTAGCCGAAAGCCGCAAGGTGTCGGCCTGCACCAGCGTGTCCGCCGCGGGCGACACCGTGACCGCCGCCGGGCGCTGCTCCACTGCAACCGCGGCGCTGCCCTGGGCCTCGCCTGCGGTCGCCGTCACCGTCGCTTCGCCGTTCGCATTGGCCGTCGCCAGGCCGGAGGGCGCGACCGACACCACTTCTGCCGGGTCGCTCGTCCAAACGACCGCCTGCCCGGCCATCACGTTCCCGTTCTGGTCGCGAACCTCGGCGGTCAACTGCACCGTGGCGCCAAACGACACCAGCACCGTGGTCGCGGGCGACACCGCCACGGTCGTCGGACGCGGCGGATCCACGGTGGTGGGCTCCATCCCGCCGTCGCCGCAGGCGTAGGCCGACAAGCCGGCCAGCAGGACTCCCGCGCCCCAGATCCAAGCCCGCCCCAGCCGTCCCGCACTCGGCGGCGGACCACCGGCGGCCTTCCGGGCGCCATGCACCTCCTGGGGGCCATTCACCTGTGGCTTGCGCATCGCAAACTCCTTCGATTGCAGCTTTGCTTAAGGCCCGACCACCACCCGCAGCCGCACAACGTACTGGACGCCCAGGGCGTCTTTGGTGACCCCGGTCACAGTTCCGCGGCCGAAGACCGGGAACGGCTCGTCCGCGATCGGCACCGGAGGCCGAACCGCTCCCAGGTAGCGTCCCTGTTCGTCGAAGACATCCCAGACTGTGATCGTATCGGAATCCCGCGCAACCCATATCCACCCGTCGCGCGCCACCGAGAGCCCCGCGAGCACGGCCTTGGCTGCCGGAAGCTCGCGCGCCGGAATACCGGTCGCTTCGGCGAGGCTGTCCCGTTCCGCTCCCGTCAACTGGGGCGCCGGACGGCCGAGCCGCACCGTCCTGAGCGTGTCGCCTGCGAACGTGACCTGGTGCAGGTCGAACACCGAGGTGTTCGCGAGCCACACATGCCCGTCCCAGTCAACGGTGTGCGCGATCCTTGGGGAGTGGGGGACGGGAGCCCGAGCCCTGATGTTCCCAAAGGTCTGCTCGTACATCTCTCTTTCGAGCCTGGGAACGCTGAAGGTGTCCTGCGGGCTCAATTCCCGTCCGGGACCGTGCCTGACGATGTTTCGCGGGGCCGGGTCCCAATAGTAGAAGCGACCCTCGGCATCTCCCCACAAGGGCCAGGGAAGGCTCGCCGCCCGTCGCGACGCCGTAGCATGGCTGACCGCCACCGTCCCCAGGGAGTCGAACGCGGTGAGGCGATGCCGGATCGCGTCCATCGCCCACAGAAGGCCCGGCGGCCGCCAGATGATGCCGGCGAGCATGACGAATTCGCCAGGCCCCTCGCCCGCTCGCCCGAAGGTGCGCAGACACTCGCCCTCCGGCGAGAAGACTCGGATCTCGCTGGCCTGGAAGTCCGCCACATAGATCCGGCCCTGATCGTCCGTCGTCAGGGAGAAGACTTGGCCGAACGCGTCGCAGCCGCCATCGACCGAGCCGATGCGGAGCTCCTCGACAAGGGTCGGTACAGGCTGGCCGGGGGGCGCTGGACCATCTGGACGGGCAACCACCACCGACGGTCGCTGTGCCTGGGCTTCGCCTGCGACCGAGATCAGCAGGGCTGCCGACAGTGCGGCCACGTGCGCCATCCGCTGCCTGCGATGCCCGTACATGCAGTCGCTTCCTCCAGGCCGCGCGCCCGCAGGCTGTCCCGACACTGGTGCCGGGGCTACAGAAGGCGTGCGACGACCCATCTTGCTGCCGTCATCGACGACGGGTTCACGAAGTAGAACAGCATGCTGTCGTCGACCGCCAACAACCGGGGGGTGCCCGATACGTCGAACACGAACTCGCCCTGCCGGGTCATTCTCATCAGGTTCCAATCCGAATCGCGTCCATGTGGTCGCTGGTACTGAAACACCATCGAGCCATCCGCCAGCCAATGCAGATCCGAAATAAGGTGGCCTTCGTCCAATCGGCCTTGAGGGTCCCCGGAGCCGTCCGTGGAGGGAGGAGGCATGGAGAGAAACTCCCGGAACGGAATGTGCACGCGCTCGAGCTCGGTGCCGTCTGAGCCAAAGACGTAGAGCGTGTCGGTCAAGGCGGATACGGCAGCCACGGTATCGCCCCGCACGGCAAATGATGCGTACCCGTAATGAAGTGCGTCCGCGCGTGCGAACGAATCGCCCGGAGTGGGAAAGAAGCTGTGTACCATAGAGGTATCGTCTTCCACCAAATGCAGCAGGTTCTGTTCCTCGGACCTGGGAATCCGTATGCCTGAGACCAGACGGCGGCCGGGTCCCAACGCTTGCTGTGTATACAAGGGCATTATCGGAAGCTGGGCTTGCTCCCTAAGTGAACCCGTCGAGTCGAACGTAACGATCAGGCCGGTGAAATCGATTACGACGATGTTCCCGAAGACCTCTCTCATCGCCCAAGTCGGCATCGACAGCTCTCCGGGGCCATCGCCGCTGCGGCCGAACTGTCGTCGGAGATTGCCCTCGCGATCGTAGATCCTGATTCTTTGCTCAGGCCCATCCGCAATCACGAAGTCGCCGTTCGATGCGTCCACCGTCACGTTCGGGAACACATTTATTGTCGCATCATCTTCCGCCAGCGTGATGGAATCGACGATGTCAAACAGGTCGCTCGGGATGTTTGTCTCGCTGGCAGGTCGCTCAACATCCGTGTCGGCGTCACTCGAACACTGCGCCAGGGCGACGCACGCCACCGCGAGCAGAACGGTCCGGATCACGGTCGCGTCACGTGCCGCTCCCAGACATTCCCCATCCGCGCGATTCCGAGACATGCGCGCTCCTCCAATGGCCGAAAGGTTCGCGGGCACCATAGCCGCCACACCACACGGCCGCAATGTTACCTTGGCCAGCCGAGCGGGCTCGCCCCGACGCGTTCGCTCGCCGCCCACGCCCGCCACCCACACCCCCACCCGGAAGCCCCGTTGGCCCGTCAAGCGCCGCCAGGCGCCCGCTTCACGCACGCCGCCGCACCCGCGCCGCGCCAAGCCGCCGGGTAGCCCGTTGCCGCCGCCCACCCTCGTCGAGCGCGTCGCGCGACCGTCCGTGGCCGACCGGACCGCGCTGGTCGACGATCAAGGAGGGTGGAGCTACGCCGACCTGGTGCGCGAGGCCGCCGTCTGGCGCGACCGGCTTGCCCGTGCGCGCTGTCGAGCGGGCGACAGGGTGGCGTACCTGGCGCGGCCCGGTCGGTCGCACGTGGCGGCCCAGCTCGGCATATGGGCGGGGGGCGCGGTCGCCGTGCCGCTCGCAGTCGGCCACCCGCGCCGCGAGATCGAGCATGTGCTGGACGACGCGCGCCCCCGGGTGGTGGTGGCGGACCTCTCCCTTCCCCGCGCCCACGACCTGACGGCCGCTGCGACCGCGCGCCGGATGGGGGTGGTCGCCCTCCCTCCCCCCACCACCCCCCCACCCGCCACCCCCCCGCCCGCCCCGCCCCCGCCGCTGGCCACCCCCGGCGGCCCGGCGCTGATCATCTACACCAGCGGCACCACCGGGCGGCCCAAGGGCGTGCTGACCACCCACCGCAACGTCGCGGCGCAGATCACGGCGCTTACCGCCGCGTGGGGCTGGACCGCCGACGACCGGATTCTGCACACGCTGCCGCTGCACCACATTCACGGCGTCGTCAACGCCCTGGCCTGCGCGCTCTGGTCCGGCGCGGCGTGCGAGTTCGGCTCGGGCGCTCCGGCCTCCACCTGGGACCGCCTCGCGTCGGGTGCGATCACGCTCTTCATGGCGGTGCCCACCGTCTATGCGCGGCTCGTTCGCGCGTGGGACGAGGCGCCCGTGGCGGTGCGGCGGCGCTGGTCGCGGGGCGCTGCGGGGCTCCGGCTCATGGTCTCGGGCTCGGCGGCGCTCCCGGTGGCGACGCTGGCGCGGTGGCGCGAGATCACCGGGCACACCCTGCTCGAGCGCTACGGCATGACCGAGATCGGCATGGCGCTCTCCAACCCGCTGCGGGGCGAGCGGCGGCCCGGCCACGTGGGGCTGCCCCTGCCCGGCGTCGAGGTGCGGATCGTGGACGACGCGGGCCGCCCCGTCGGGCCCGGCGGCCAGGGCGAGATCGAGGTGCGCGGGCCGCAGGTCTTCGGCGAGTACTGGGGACGGCCCGAAGAGACGGCGGCCTCGTTCCGGGACGGGTGGTTCCGCACGGGCGACGAGGCGTGCCTGGGCGAGGGCGGCTACTACCGCATCCTGGGACGGCGCAGCGTGGACATCGTCAAGACGGGGGGGTACAAGGTGTCGGCGCTCGAAGTCGAGGAGCTGTACCGCACGCACCCCGGCGTGGGCGACGTGGCGGTTGTCGGCGTGCCGCACCCGGAGTGGGGCGAGCAGCTGCGGGCGGCGTGGGTCGCGCCCCCGACCGGCGCGCCCTCCCCCCCGGACGCTGCGGCGCTGCGCGCGTGGGGCAAGGAGCGGCTGGCGCCCTACAAGGTGCCGCACCGGTTCCTGCGCGTGCCCGACCTGCCCCGCAACGCGATGGGCAAGGTGCGCAAGACGGCGGTGGCGCGCATGTTGGTGGATCCGCCCGCCGCGGATCCGCCCGCCGCGGAAGACCCCCCAGCCCAAGACCCCGCCACCTGAGGAGCGCACTTGACACAGGCCATCCTGGACAACCTGCGGACCTACTGGATCGTCCACCTGTTCCTGCTGGTCTACACCCTGCTCCTGGCCTACCACGCCTGGACCGGCAACCGGAAGACGCACGGGGTCGCCGACTACTTCGTCGGCGGGCGGTCGATGGGCCCGATCGCGATCGGGCTCTCGTTCTTCGCGACCTATTCCAGCACCAACTCGTTCGTGGGGTTCTCGGGCCAGGCGTACGACTGGGGGGTGACCTGGTTCCTGCTGGTGCCGTTCGTGGTGGGGCTGTCGCTCTTCGCGTGGGTGGGGGTGGCGCCCCGGCTGCGCACCTTCACCGAGTCGCTGGGCTCGCTCACCATACCCGACTTCATCGGCTTCCGCTTCGGGAGCCCCCGGGCGCGCGTTCTGGCGTCGGTGATCGTGCTCTTCGCGTCGTTCTTCTACATGACCGCCGTGTTCAAGGGGATCGGCAACCTGCTCGAAGTGTTCCTGGAAATACCTTACCGGGCGGCGATCGTCATCGTGTTCTTCATCGTGATGATCTACACGGTGGTGGGCGGGTTCATCTCGGTGGTGAAGACCGACGCGGTGCAGGGCGTGGCGATGATCGTCGCGGGCATCCTGCTCTTCCAGGGAACGGTGTCCGCGGCCGGGGGGCTGGGGTCGTACGCCGCATTGGCCGGAGATCCGGCTACCGAGCCGCTCCTGCGATGGGGGGGCGGGGTCGCGGTGCCGCTGGCGCTGGGCGTGGTCTTCGCCGCCACGGTCAAGTTCGCGGTCGAGCCCCGGCAGCTGTCCCGCTTCTACGCGCTCAAGAGCCGGGCCGCAATCCGCAAGGGGGTGTGGGTCTCGACGCTGGCGTTCGTGTTCGTGTATTCGCTGCTGATCCCGGTGGGGCTCTACGCGCGCAACATCGTGCCCGGCGGCCTCCCCGACACCGATCTGGTGGTTCCCCAGCTGCTCACGACGCCCGGGGTCTTCTCGGCGGGCGCGAGCGCGTTCCTGCTGCTGGCCATGGTGGCGGCGGCAATGTCGTCGCTCGACAGCGTGCTGCTCGTCATGGCGTCCAGCGTGCAGCGCGACATCGTGGGCCTGGTGCGCAAGTCGAGCTCGGAGCGGTCGATGCTGGCCGGAACCCGGCTCTGGGTGGCCCTCTTTGCCCTGATCACGGCGATCATCGCGCTCAACCCGCCCGACGGGATCGTGGGGCTCACCGCGCTCTCGGGCGCGATCTACGGCGCCTGCTTCGGACCCGCGATCCTGCTGGGCCTGTACTGGCGGCGCGGCAACGGCAAGGCGACGGTGGCGTCGTTCGCTACCGGCGTGCTCGTCCTGGTGGTCTGGGACTGGCTGCCCTTTGCCGGGCACCTCCACCAGGTCTTCCCCGGCGTGGCGCTGTCGTTCGCGGTGTACTGGGTGGTGGCCAAGCTAACTCCAAGCTACGCGTCGGCCGAGGTAGACCGGCTCTTCGAGGCTGAACGTCGCGGTGCGCCTGCGCGAATGTAAGGCGGCCCTCGCTCACCCATTCCTCCCCGTCCACGACAACCGTCGCGTCGGTAAAGAAGTTCCACCGCACGTAGCCGCCGCCCACCTGGCCCCCCAGCTCCGTGTTGTCGCCCAGCGACAGGCGCACCACGCCGCCCCCGTAGCCGTAGTACGGGATCCACTCTTCGCCCTCGGGGACCGCCAGGAGCGGGTTCAGCCCCACCGCCAGCTCCCTGAAGGTGCGCGCAGCCTCGCCCCCGGCCTCCATCTCGGCCAGGACCCCGTCGCGTCCGCTCGCGGCCTCGACCTCGACCACGCGGCCCCCCTCGAAGCGCAGCACCAGCCCCACCGCCCTCTCGCCGCCCCACATCGCCGGCGGGAACGCGATCGCGCCTTCGACCGTTTCGAGCAGCGGCGAGACCCGCACCGCCCCCGCGGGCAGCTCCACCTCGCGGTCGATCAGGTTGCGGGCCAGGGCGGCGCGCGCGGCAGAGGCGTCTCCGTCCTGCCGCGTGACCGGGCGGTCGCCCACCTCGAAGCGGATGTCCGTCCCGGCGGGGGTGGTGACGCGCACCGTCCCCCGCCGCAGTGCGGCCTCGAACGCGGCCAGCCTCTCGCCCAGCGCCCGGTAGTCGGTGTCGAGCAGCGCCGTCTGGTAGAGCCGGTCGGCCAGCGCGTCCATGGCCAGCTCCTCCATCTCGAACGACGTCCTGCCGGCCCAGTGGAAGTGCACTGTGCGGCCCGCGCCGCCGCGCAGCACGTCCTGAAGCGCGCGGTACACGTCGGTCGGGACGGCCGGGTCGGGCACGGCGCCCGGTAGCTTAACCGCGACGTCGACGCTGGCAAGCGCCTCGCCCCAGCCCCCGAGCTCGCCCGCGAGCGCGGCGGCGAAGTCGGTCGGCTCGGTCCCCGGCAGCACCGCGCCGTAGACGTCGACGGCGCCCAGATCGACCCCGCCCGCTTGGGCGACGCGTTCGCGCACAATCGGAAGCACCTGGTCCCAGCGGTCGCCGCCCCGCCCCACCAGAAGCACCCGCTCGCCGGGCTGCAGATCCATCCGCTCGACGAGCATGTCGGCAATGGCCTCCATGTCCAGGCCGGGCGCCTCGCCGGACGGCGCGGCGGGCGCCTCGTCGGCGGTCTCGGGCGCGCAGCCCAGCAGGGCGGCGGCAATCAGGAGCGGAAGGCGGCGAATGTGCGCGGGGCGGCCAGCAATCGCTGGGCGGCGCTGGGCAGGCATGCGGCGAAGCATCGGAACCTCCTTGGGAGGGCGCGTTGGGGCGACGACCTGGCTTCGAAGCTACGGCTGCGCCGCGCCGGTCGTCCAACGATCAGCCCGGGCCAACGCGCCGCGCGGGTGGTAGGTTCAATGGGCAACGGCAATTCCGCCCGACGCCGGGGAGAGACCCATGCTCGACCACGACAGCCGCAAACGGGGCCCGGGCAGGCGCGCCGCGGCTGCCGCCGCCCTGGCCGCCGCCGTCGGCCTAGGCGCCGCGCTGCCAGCCCCTGCGGCGGCACAGACGATTCGCGGCACGGTCACCGACCCGGCTTCGGGCGCAGGCGTGGCCGAGGCGGTGGTCATCATGGTCAATGCGGACGGCGAGCGGGTCGCGACGATGTTCACCGGCCCCGACGGCGCCTTCGCCCTCGCCCCGCCCGGGCCGGGCGCCTACATGATCGGCGTCTCGGGCCTGGGCTACCAGCAGGCGATTTCGCCGCAGCTGCAGGTCGGGACCGAAGATGTGCGGCTGGACATCGTCCTGCCGCCGAATCCGGTGACGCTGGACTCGCTCGCGGTCGTGTCGACGCGCAACACCCCCGACGCCGGACGGCTTCGCGGGCTGCTCGCCACGGAACGGCGCCGCGGGACGCTGGTCGGGCGCCTGACCCGGGCCGAGATCGAGTCGCGAGGGCCGCGCAGCGACCTGATCGGCCTCCTCGCCACGATGAACATCCCGGGCCTGACCGCGCGCTGGATGGCGCTGTCGACCGGGGCGCCCGAGACCGGCATCTGCGTCGAGCTGGGCCGCAACCGCTCCGTGCTGCAGAAGACGGCGAGCCGGACCGCGATCGCGCCGGGCGACGGGCTGGGGTTCGCCAACGAGGACGACATCGCGGCCCGGGCCGGCGCCTGCGCCATGATGGCGGTGTACATCGACGACTTCCCGGTCTCGGACCCGGGGGCGGTCCTGGCGTCGATCACGCCCGACGATCTGGAGAGCGTCGAGATCCTGCCGCCGCTCGAGGCGCTGGCCCGCTACGGCGCCCGCGCCGCCAGCGGAGCGCTGTTGCTCCGGACGCGCGCGGCGCGGAGGAACTGACCTACCGCGCCACCTTGTGCATCAGCACGATCGAGCTTCCGCGCTCGCCTTGGTCCGCGACCATGGCGAAGAGTTCGCGATCGCGGACGAGCCCTTCGCTGCGCGCGCGGATCACGCCCCGCTTGCGCGCGACGTCCCAGCGCGTCTGCGACTTCGAGATGCCCAGACCCAGGCGCGGAAGTCTTTCGCGGTACCAGTCATAGACGCTCCTGCCGTCCGACCGGGACCCGAGCACTACGCCGCCCAACGTGGCCTTGTCGGTCTCGACCGAGAAGAGATGCTTGCGGACGCTCGCGTCCGGAGGAACGGGAACCCAGTTGGGAATCCGCTTCGCGTATTCGCCCAGGCCCGCCTCCGCGCTGGAACCCCGGTCCTTTAGCCCCGAGAGGTCGATGCGGATGTTCGCACCCTGGCCGTCGTGGCGCAGGGTGAGCGCGCCCTCGGCAAGGCTGGCCTGGGTGATCCGCACCTCTTCGCCAATGAACGCTTCGGCCATTTCGGCCAGCGCCTCGGCGGCCGCGCCGTCCATCTCGACGGCGGCGAACAACGGCTCGCGGATCTCCAGCAACTCATCCGCCATCTTGCGGGCGAGCGCAATGCCGAAGACGGCGAGGGCCACGATGGCAACGGCGAACAGCCCCCCCGCCACCAGAACGACCTTGGCGAAGGCGGGCATTCGGCTGCGCTGCCTGCGCGTGGATTCTGTGTACGGATCGGTCATGGCGCGGCTCCCCTGTGCGCAGGGTGATCGGAATGGTTAACAATGTTCCCCTCGCGTACGAACGAGGCAAGCGGATGTTTCGAGTGGCCGCCAAGGCGCTGCTGGTGGGGGGCTGGACCGTGCTCGTGGTGGGAGGGCTCCTGGGCGCGTGCCTGCTCGCGGCCGCCCGGCCCCGATCCGGCCCGGACTTCCGCAGGCGAGCGCGGCGGTGCGCCATGCGGATCTGGGGGCGGGGAATGATGTGCGCCGTGGGCGTGCGCGTCTCGGTCGAGGGCGAGCCCCCGCCCGCCGGAGCGCTGGTCGTCTCCAACCATCTGAGCTACCTCGACATCCCGGTGCTGGGGTCCCTTCTGCCGATGGTGTTCGTGGCCAAGGCCGAGCTGAGGGGCTGGCCGCTGTGGGGCTTCGCGGCGTGGCTGGGCGACACGATCTTCGTGGACCGGGCGACCAGGCGCGACGTGCTGCGGGTGCGGCGCGAGATGGCGGCGGCGCGGGAGCGCGGGGACACCGTGATCGTCTTCCCCGAGGCGACGAGCGGCCCGGGCGAGACGATCCTGCCGCTCAAGCCCGCGCTTCTGGCCGACGCGGCTGCCGCCGAGGCCCCCGTGCACTGGCTCACCGTGTCGTATCGCACGCCGCCGGGCAGTCCCCCGGCCCGGGAGAGCGTGTGCTGGTGGGGGGGCGTGGGGTTCGTGCCGCACGCGGCGGGGCTGCTCGCGCTGAGGCGGGTGCGCTGCACGGTGCGGTTCGGCGACGCGCCGGTGCGCTCGGGCGACCGCAAGGCGATGGCGATCGAGCTCCGGCGCGCGATGCTTCGGCGCTTCGTGCCGACCACAGGGCAGAGGCGCGGCGCACTGGACACGCCACCTTGATCGCAATACCTTGCGGCGTTTCGTTTCCGGCGCACGCCGGAGCACAACAAGACCAAGGAGTTGATTGCATGAGCGGACAGGACGGAACGCGAATCAGAGTCACGCTGCGCTGGTTGCAGATTCTCGACGACCTCGAGCCGTTCTTCAAGGAGAAGGGCGAGTTCGTCTTCTGGGCGAAGGTTTGGACGGACAACGGCGGCGGAAAGGTCCAGGAGACCAGAATGCCTCGCCAGGGGCACTACGCGATTTCCGATCATCCCCGCTGGAACCGGCTGAACAACCTCGACAAGGTGCTGTTCGAGGGCGAGGTCACCGACCATCTGGCGATCGAGCTGCGGGGCGAGGAGCTGGACCAGTTCAGCGACAACGACCAGCTGGAGTTCTACTCGCGCACCTTCACCGGGCCGATCGGCAACCACATCGCCTTCATCCAGCCCGGCGACGAGGGGTCGGACGATCCCGAGAACATGTCCAACTGGCGCGTCGGCTACGAGATCGAGGCCGTCTAGCGCGCCCGAGAGTTCAGCGCGCCTAGAGTTCAGCGCGCCCGAGAGTCCGGCGCACCCGAGAGTTCGGGGGCGCCCAGGGTCCAGCGCGGCCCGAAGGTCGGCGCGCCGAGATCCGCCGCGTCACGCCAGCGAAAGCGCGACGCGGCGGATCTTCTCCACCATCGAGTGGAAGCCGTTGCGGCGGTTGGGGCTCAGGGCCTCGCCCAGCTTGAGGCGGTCGAAGATGTCCGACAGGTCCACCGCAAGCGCATCTTCGGGCGGCTGGCCGTTGTAGATCTCGGCGAGGATCGCGAACAGACCCTTCACGATGATCGACTCGGAGTCGCCGACGAACTTCAGCGTGGCGGGGTCTCCGTCTTCCAGCCAGCCGGTCAGCCAGGCCGGGCTCATGCAGCCTCGCACCTGGGTCGCTTCGGTCTTGAGCGCGGGGTCCATGGGAGGAAGCCGCTTGCCCAACTGGATGATGTACTGGTAGCGCAGGGTGCGGTCCGATAGCGCGTTCAGCCGCTTTTCGAGCTGTTCCAGGGTCATTCGGAGGACGTTCCTCTTGTGCGTAGCCGAATAAATACCGAAATTAGGGAATGCGTGTTCTTCCCGTCAAGCGTTCGCGGGGCGGTCCGGGCCAGGCGTACGGTCCGGGCCAGCCGGGCGGTCCGGGTCAGCCGGGCAGGCCGGGCGGTCCGGGCGCGACGGGTGCCGAACCGGCGATCCGGGGCCGGGGGGCGGCCCACGACCCGCCCAACCGCTTTGAAACGGTACATGTGGAAATGGAACCCGGCCACTACGCCGACGAAAGGCCGCGCACCGAGTTCCTGACCGACGCAACGCGCTCGATCGTGGCGCGCAACCAGAGCCCCGACGTGGGCTTCGGCGCCTCGGTAAACCCGTACCGGGGGTGCGAGCACGGGTGCGTGTACTGCTACGCGAGGCCCACGCACGAGTACCTGGGGTTTTCGTCGGGCCTCGACTTCGAGCGCAAGATCCTCGTTAAGCGCCGGGCGCCGGAGATGCTGAGGGAGGCCCTGTCGAAGCCGTCGTGGCGTCCGCAGGTGCTTGCCATGTCCGGCGTCACCGACGCCTACCAGCCGGTCGAACGCCGCCTGCGCATTACCCGCGGGTGCCTCGAGGCGCTGCGCGACTTCAGGAACCCGGTGGCGATCGTCACCAAGAACCACCTGGTGACCCGCGACGTCGATCTTCTTGCCGATCTCGCCCACAGCCGGTGCGTCCACGTCACGGTCTCGGTCACCACGCTGCGCAACGGGCTGCAGCGCGTCATGGAGCCGCGCACCTCGATCCCGGCCCGCCGTCTGGACGCCATTCGCGCGCTCTCCGACGCGGGCGTTCCGGTGGGAGTCTTCGTGGCCCCGGTGGTTCCGGGGCTCACCGACGAGGAGATCCCGGCAATCGTGGACGCTGCGGCCCGGGCGGGCGCCCGCTACGCGGCGTTCATGCTGCTCAGGCTGCCCGGGGGCGTCGCGGAGCACTTCGTGCGGTGGCTCGAAGCGCACTTCCCGGACCGCCGCGACAAGGTGCTGGCCCGGATCCGCGAGGCGCGGGGCGGGAGGCTGAACGACTCCGCCTTTCACCGTCGCTTCCGCGGACAGGGCGAGTACGCCGGGCAGATCGGCGCGCTGTTCCGCGCCGTGGTCGCGAGGGCCGGGCTGGACAGGGGGCCGCCCCCGCTCTCCACCACCGCGTTTCGGGCCGGCGGCGGAGCGCAGGGCGAACTGTTTTGACTCCGCTACATGCGGCTCAGCATGTAGGCGTAGGCCGCGACCGCCTCGACCTGCTCGTCGGTCAGGGGCAGCCCGGCCCGGGGCAGCATTGCGCCCGGATGCTCGACCGGCTGCGCCACGCCCGTCTTGACCAGCTCCACGATCGACGCGTACTCGCCGTCGACGTTGATCCACACGTCGTCGGTCAGGTCGGGCGCCAGCGGCCCGCCGGTGGCGTCCATGGTGTGGCAGGTGAAGCAGATGCCCCCGCCGACGAACAGCTCGCGGCCCTGCTGCACCATCTCGACCGTCACGCCCTCGGGAAGCAGCGCCGGGTCGATGTTCAGCGCCGCAGGCGCGGCCGCCTGGGTTCCCGTTGCGCCGGTCATGTCGGCGTCGGCGCCGGCGGCCTCTTCGTTCTGGGCGCCGGAATCGCCGCCCCCGCAGGCCGCCAGCAGGGCGAGGGAAAGCGCGCACAAGGCGCCGGGCGCAACTGCGCGCACGCCCCGCGCCGGAAAACGATTTCGCATCTTCGTCATTATCTTTCGGTCCTCTAGTGGTTTCGATTCTCTCGCTTCAGCTCTCTTGCGAGCCATGAAAAATCGCCAATGAGCATCGGGACGGTCAACCAGGGCCGGACGGCGCGGGAAGCGCGGGGCGCGGCCGGGCGCCGGGGGGCCAGCGCGCCATGAACGGAACGCGCGCGCGCGTCGCGGTCATCGGCGCCGGACCGGCGGGCTTCTACGCCGCCGAGGCCCTGCTCAAGTCCGGCGAGCCGGTCGCGATCGACATCCTCAACCGCTTCCCGGCGCCGTACGGGCTGGTGCGCGACGGCGTGGCCCCGGACCATCAGGCCATCAAGTCGGTGGCGCGGGTGTACAGCAAGCTCCTGGCCCGCGACGAGGTGCGCTACTTCGGCAACGTGACGCTGGGCACGGACGTGAGCGTGGACCACCTGAGAGCGCGCTACGACCAGATCGTCTACGCGGTGGGGGCGCAGAGCGACCGTCGCCTGGGCATTCCGGGCGAGGATCTGGTCGGCAGCCACGCCGCCTTCCGATTCGTGGCGTGGTACAACGGGCACCCCTACTTCAGCGGCGCGCGCTTCGACCTGGACTGCGAGGACGTGGTGGTGATCGGCAACGGCAACGTGGCCATCGACGTGGCGCGGATCCTGGTGCTGTCGCTCGACCGCCTGGCCGAAACCGACATCGCCGACCACGCCCTGGCCGCCCTGCGCGCGAGCCGGGTGCGGCGGGTGACGGTTGTGGGGCGCCGGGGCCCCGCCCAGGCCGCGTTCACGAACCCGGAGCTGCGCGAGTTCGGGCGGCTGGACGGCGTGTGCGCGCAGGTGGACGCCGGGGAGCTCGAGCTCGACGCCGC
Source organism: Longimicrobiales bacterium (assembly GCA_965221535.1). Taxonomy (GTDB): domain Bacteria; phylum Gemmatimonadota; class Gemmatimonadetes; order Longimicrobiales; family Gaopeijiaceae; genus Bin94. The sequence goes on from OZ244894.1 coordinate 2,577,872, forward strand.
GAGCGAGGCCGCGCTGGAGGGCGACGCCGTGAAGACCCGCAACATGGCCACGCTGCGGGGGTACGCGTCCGACGTGCCGGCCCGGGGCGACAAGGTGGTGCGGTTCCGCTTTCTGGCCTCGCCGCTCGAGGTGCTGGGCGAGGACGGTCGCGTGGCCGGCGTGCGCATCGAGCGGAACCGCCTGGCCGAGGGCGAGGCCGGGTACGTGCGCGCCGTGGGGACCGGCGAGACCGAGGTCGTGCCGTGCGGCATGGTGATCCGCTCGGTGGGCTACCGCGGCGTCCCGATCGCGGGCGTGCCCTTCGACGAGCGGCGCGGGATCGTGCCGAACGAGGGTGGCCGCGTGGTGCGCGAGGCCGGGGGCGGCGAGGTCGTGCCGGGCGAGTACGTGGTGGGCTGGGCCAAGCGGGGGCCGTCGGGCGTGATAGGGACGAACAAGGCCGACGCGGCGGCCACGGTGGCGTGCATGGTCGAGGACCGGGAGGCCGGGATCTTCGCGGGGCGGGGGGATGGCGGAGCGGGCGGCGGCGGGACGGCGGCCATGCGTGGCGGCGCTGCCGGGGCGGCTGCCACCGGCGCTGGCGACCCGGGCGACCTGGCCGATCTGCTGCGGGAGCGCGACGTGCGCTGGGTGGACGAAGCCGGGTGGCGGCGCCTCGACGCGCACGAGACCGGGCGCGGCGAGGCGCAGGGCAGGCCACGCGTCAAGTGCTGCACCGTCGCCGAGATGCTGGCGATCGCAGGCTCGGCCGGGTAGGCGGGTGGCCGGTCGGCTACAGTCCCGTCGCCAGCCTCCACACCTGCGCCACTAGAAAACACACTACAAACCCCATGATCAGGGGCAGCAGCGCCGACAGTGCGGTCCAGCGCGCGCTCCCGGTCTCCTTGTAGATGGTGTAGATCGTGGTCGAGCACGGATTGTGGAGCAGGCTGAAGAGCATGAGGTTGAGGCCCGTCAGCAGGGTCCAGCCGCCGGCGCCCAGAAGGCTGCGCGTGCCTGCGACCGAATCGGCTTCGAACATGACGCCGGCGCCCTGGCCCAGCGAGGGGTCGCCCAGGGTGAGCACCGTGAGCATGAGCACGGTGGGGATCACGATTTCGTTGGCCGGGATGGCGATGACGTAGGCCAGCAGGATCACGCCGTTGAGGCCCAGGAGCAGGCCGAACGGGTCGAGCAGGTCGATGCCGTGCTGTGCGATCGAGGTTCCGCCGGGGGCGATGTTGGAGATGAGCCAGATGACCGCGCCGGCGGGAACCGCGAAGAGGACGGCCCGCCAGAGGATGATCAGCGTGCGGTCGACGACCGACGTGTACAGCGTCTGCAGAATGCGCGGGGGGCGGTAGGGGGGAAGCTCGAGCGAAAAGGTCGTGGCTTCGCCCTTCAGCACCGTGTTGGAGAGCCCCCACGAGGTGAGGAACATGAGGGCGATGCCGAGCAGCGCGATGCCCACCACCGCGCCCGCCGACACGACCCCTGCGAGGTGGGGCGGGGCGAGGGCGCCGATGAAGATCGTGGCGATGAGGATCTGGGTGGGCCAGCGTCCGTTGCAGAGCGAGAAGTTGTTGGTGATGATGGCGATCAGGCGCTCGCGCGGGCTGTCGATCACGCGGGTGGCGACCACGCCGGCGGCGTTGCAGCCGAAGCCCATGCTCATGGTGAGCGCCTGCTTGCCGTGGGCGCCCGCCCGGCGGAAGAGGGAGTCGAGGTTGAAGGCGACGCGCGGGAGGTAGCCGAAGTCTTCGAGAAGGGTGAAGAGGGGGAAGAAGATGGCCATGGGCGGCAGCATCACGCTCACCACCCAGGCCGTGGCGAGGTACACGCCGTCGAAGAGGAAGCCGCTCAGCCACCAGGGCATGGCGGCCCACGCGCCGAAGTCGAGAAGGAGGGGGTGCACGCGGTCGAGGAGGAGGGCGGCCAGCATGGCCGAGGGGACGTTGGCGCCGGCGATGGTCAGCCAGAACACCGTGGCGAGGATCGCCAGCATGAGGGGGAAGCCCAGGGCGCGGCTGGTGAGCCAGCGGTCGAGGGCGCGGTCGAGCGCCGCCCCCGGCGTGGCGCGGCCCTTGCGGACGGTGGCCTGGGCGATGCGCGCCGCCCGCTTGTACATGGTCTCGGCGAGGGCGTCCTGGAAGCCGGGCCGCAGCGTCCAGCGCTGTCGCGTGGCCGCCTTGAGGATGCGGTCGCGGTCGTGTGCGCTGCCGGCGGGCTGGCCAAGTTCGCCCGAGCGCACGGCTTCGGCGACGCGCTCGTCGGCGTGGAGGAGCCGCAGCGCCACCCAGCGGGCGTTGGGCAGCTCGGGGAACGCGTGCGTCACCAGGGGCTCGATCGCGTCGACGGCGTCCTCCACGGCCTCGGGGTGCGACCGGATGCGGCGCGGACGGGTGCGGCGCGCGCCGGTGGCGACCTGGGTCGCGGCGGTGAGCAGGGCGTCGATTCCCTCGCCCTTGCGCGCCACGGTGGGAACGACCGGCACGCCGAGCTCGCGCTCGAGCCGCTCCGCGTCGACGGAGACGCCGTGCCGCCCGGCCTCGTCGACCAGGTTGAGGCAGACCACCACCCGGTCGGTGATTTCCAGGATCTGCAGCACAAGGTTGAGGTTGCGCTCCAGGCGGCACGCGTCCACGACGACCACGGCCACGTCTGGCTGCCCGAACAGGATGAAGTCGCGGGCCACCTCCTCGTCGGCGCTGCCGGCCTGCAGCGAATAGGTGCCCGGCAGGTCCACCACCTTCACCCGGCGCCCGTCGTGCACGAAGGCCCCCTCGGCGCGCGCCACCGTCTTGCCGGGCCAGTTCCCCGTGTGCTGGCGCAGCCCGGTGAGCGCGTTGAAGACGGTGGTCTTGCCGACGTTGGGGTTGCCGGCGAGCGCGATCAGGTGGTCCCAGCGGTGCGGGCTCAGGCCCAGGCGGACGAGGTTGCGGGCGGGGCGGGCGGCGGCTTGCGGGGGCGTCATGACGGCGCGGTGGCGGTTGGCGGCGGGGCGGTGTCGCCGTTGACCACCCTTATCTGGGCCGCCTGCTCGCGCCGCAGGGCGATCAGGGCGCCCCGGATGTCGTACGCGACGGGGTCGCCCGCTGCGCTGCGCATGCGCGCATGCACGACCGTGCCGGGCACGACGCCGAGATCGAGGAGGCGGCGCCGCGCGGGCCCGCGGCACAGGGCCGAAATGGCCGCCACGGTTGCGGAGTCGCCGGGCTGGACATCGGCGAGCGTGCGCGACCACCGTGGTTCGTCGACATTCTCGGCCACCTCGACGGTCACGTTGCGCGCGACCGCGCTGGACACGTCGTGGCGCCGGTCTCCGGTGCGGAAACGCACCCTGCCGGGCGTGCCGTCGAGCCGCTCGACCGGGCTCATCAGCCCCAGCCCCAGCGCCACAAGCTCGCCGTAGATCTCGCGGGGCTCGTCTTCGAGGTGCGTGATGAGGCCCTTTTCGCCGGGTTCGAGCGCCGAAAGGGGCACGCCCGACCGGGCGGGCATCTCGCCAGAGGCCGTGGGGATGGGGTCGCCGTGCGGGTCGTAGACGGGGTGGCCCAGCCTCGCGGCCAGGTTGTCGGTGTCCTCGGCCGAGAGCAGGTGCTCGCGCGCCTCGGCCTGCCCGTGCCAGTCTTCGGGACGGGTGCCGGTGCGGTCGGCGAGGAAGCGCTCCCAGATGCGGTGGGCGCGCACGATGCGCAGCGCCTGCGCCCTGCCCGGCTCGGTCAGCCGGAACAGGTGGTCCTGGACCGTCGCCAGCTCCTTCTCTTCGAGGCGCTGGAGGAGGCGAATGGCCTGGGTCCGGGAGATGCGGACGCCGCCGGCCACGCTCTCGGGCGTCGCGGGAAGCCGGTCGTACTCGAGCTTGTAGAGCTGCTTGAGCACGTCTTCCAGTCGAACGCGCTCGGTGAGCCGGACGATGCGGCGAATGCGCGCCGCCACGCCCCGGCGCGGCCAGAGAACGGCGGCGGCCAGGCCGGCTAGCGCGGAGAACGCCAGGAGGGCTGTGGTGGGATCGGGCATGGGGAGAAAGTTTAGGCAAGCCTAAATATTCACGCAACCCCGCTGGCGCGCCTATCTTGAGTGCATGAATGACCGTAGGGCCTTGACCAGACCAACCCTGGCCGCTGTGGCGGCGGCGTGCGCGCTGTTGTCTTCGGTGGACGCCGCGAACGCCCAGCGGGCGCGACGCTTCCCCGGGGCGCCGGGCAGCGACGGCATGTCGGCCGCGGCGAATCGGGCGGAGTACTACGCCGACGTCATGCTTCACACCAACGCGCTGCTCGGAGAGTGGCGCGGGGCCTGGGCCGCGGACGACATCGAGACGCTTCTCGAGCTCTACACGGAGGACGCGACCTTCATCTTCAACCAGGACGACCCCGTGCGCGGGCGGGAGGCGATCCGCGAGAAGCTGGAGTCGCTGCTGGAGCGGTCGGGCGAGGTGCAGGCCTCGTTCACCGACTTCGACGCGAGCGGGCGCATGGGGCTGATCTCGGGGCTGCTGACCTTTCAGATCCGCGACCAGAGTGGTTCGCGCACGCTGACCGGCATCCACATGACGGTGCTGATCCGCAACGGCCGAAGCTGGGGCATTCGAAGCCAGCTCATCCGGCTGGACCAGCCGGAGACGGGCTAGCCACCGGGCGAGCCGGAAAGGGCTGGCCACCGGGCGAGCCGGAAGGGGCTGGCCACCGGGCGAGCCGGTCGGCTGGAGCCGGCGCTACTTCTCGATCCGGTACATTCGCACGTACTGCACGTCCAGGTCGTCGGTCCACACGCCGAGCATGTAGTCGTCGCCAATCTCCAGGTAGGGCGCCTGGTACTGCATGAACGCGCGCTCCAGCCCCGGCGGCGCGGCGACGCTGCCGAGCCAGGCGCCGTCGGGCCCGTGGATCTCGAACGGGGGCGGTTCGGCGCCGGCCACATAGTAGGGTGCGAGCCAGAGGTTGCCGACCGCATCGACATGGACGGAACGGAGCACTGGGAGCACGGGGGCCCTGCGGCGGTCGCGCCACATCTGTTCAATGCGGTCCATCTCCTGGGGCGGAACCCCCTCGACCATGCCGAGGATCCCCTCCAGGTGCAGCTCGAAGGCTGCGTCGGTGGCGTCGCGCGGCGCCACGTCGCGCCGGACGACGAGTTCGGCGAGGCCATTCAACCCGGCCGTGGCGGCGCTGCCGACGGTTCCGGCGGCAGGGGAAAGCACGCGCGCCGAGTAGGCCCTGGTGTCGATGACGGCGACGCGGTCGCCCGCCGCGCCGTACTCGGGCATGTTCGCGAACGTGAGCAAGGTGGTGGACATGTCGGGCAGCCTCTCGACCTCTTCGCCGGGCACGACCGTGAGCACGCTCGCGCTGCCATCGGCCAGGTCGAAGGCGACCAGGCGCTCGTCGAGCCAGCGCACGATCCCCTGGTCGGCGCCTTCCGCCAGCTCGACGTAGCGGATGATCAGGTGGTTCGCCGCGATCCCGACGGCCTTGTCGGGCGCCGAGCCGCCGGGCGCCGCCCCGTCGCGCGGGAGCACCGCCCGGATCGTCCTCGCCAGCCCGCCGCCGGGATCGAAGATCTGCATGCGCAGGAGCCGCTCGTCGTAGGTGACCAGGGAGTCGCCGGGGGCGGTGCCCAGGAAGTCGAGGCTCTCGAACTCGCCGGGCCCCTCGCCGGACCTGCCGACGCGCCACCGCAAGCTGCCCGCCGGGTCGAAGGCGCGCAGCTCCGACGCGCCCCGGTCGGCGACCACGATGTTGCCGTTGCCAAGACGCACCGCCGCGACCACTTCGCCGAACTGGTGCTCGGGCGCGCCGGAAACCGCCCCGATCTCGACGATCGGGGGCCCTTCGATCCGCCACCCCTCCCCCGCCCCCCACCTCGGCGCGATCGAGGTGACGATCTGGACGCCGGCGGAGTCGGTGCGCACCGTGCGCACGTCCGACGGGGCGGCGTCGCAGGCCGCCGTGGCCACGAGCGCGACCGCGGTGGTGGCGGCGGCGGCGGCCCGGGCCGCCGCGCCCCCGCGGCCCACCCCCCTGCCCCGGCGCCCCACCGCCGCCGGCACGGCGCGGCGACCGCTCACTGCCGCGCTGGCGCCGGTCACGGCTGCCTTGGGATCGGGCGCCCCGGCGTCCACGGCACGCCCGCCGCCTCGAGCTCGGCCTCGAGCGCTGCCAGGTCCCCTTCCACCAGCGCCCGCAGCGCCTCGGACGTTTCGGCCAGCTGCGCCAGGGCCACCGCGTAGCTCTCGCGCTGGGTCGTGGTGGGCGCCGACGTGGCCCGGAACTGCGCCCCCACGATGCGCGAGATGCGCTGCATGACCGACGGGGGCGCGAATTCGGCCCGGTCGAGCGCGGTGCGGTCCCGCGAGAGCACCCTGCCGATTTCGAACAACCGCGCTTCGAAGGCGGCGATGCGCGCCTCATGCGGGGCCGCGTCGAGCCCGGGGGCGGCGCGCATGGCCCGGCGCAGCAGCGCGAGCCGGTCCGCGGTCTGGCGCGCGGTGCGGTCGACCGCCATCGCGTCGCGCTGGAGCTCGGCCACATCGCGCTGAAAGGCCAGCAGGGCGTCGCGGTCGGCGGCGGCCAGGGTGGCGGTGCCCAGCGGCTTGACGACGAAGGACTGCGGCGGGGTCAGGTCCTGGTGGAGACCGTCCGCGACCAGAACCAGACGCGCCGAGTACTCGCCGGGCGCGGCCATGGGGCCGTCGGGCTCCGCGCCGCCGGGCGAGGGCGGCTGCAGCGACGCATACCGCAGGTCCCAGGCCGTGCGGTGCAGCCCCGCCCTTCTCGAAGCGGGCACGCGCCGCACCACATCGCCGGTCGCGTCGGACACCACCACGAACACCTCCGGAGGCCGCTCCATGTCCTCGGCGGCCAGCGCGTCCGGGTCGGGATACGCAATGTCCTCGCCCCGCGCCAGCGCGTCCCGCTCCAGCCGCTGCCGGCGCTCCTTGCGCGACTCGTAGCCGTCGAGGAGGTGGTAGGTGAAGACCGCGCCGAAGGGTGGGTTGGGGGCCGTGAAGAAGGCGTCGCCCAGGGTGCCCTTCTCCTGCCCGCCCATGGGCCGCGCGGGGATGTACGCCCAGGGGTCCTTGACGGGAAACAAGTGCGCCGCGCCGGCGAGCGCCGCCTCGTCCATCTCCCTGAGCGGCGAGTAGTCGTCGAAGATGTAGAACCCGCGACCGAAGGTGGCCAGAACCAGATCGTCCTCGCGGCGCTGGATCTCGAGGTCGCGCACCGGGATCGTGGGCAGTCCGCCCCGCAGGCGCACCCACGATTCGCCCCCGTCGAGGGTCGCGAACAGCCCGAACTCGGTGCCCAGGAAGAGCAGATCGGGGTCGACGTGGTCCTCGACGAGCGTCCACGTCGCCTGCCCGTGCGGCACGTCGCCCGTGACGCTGGTCCAGCTCGCGCCCCGGTCGTCGCTGCGCGCGACGTACGGCGCGAAGTCGCCCTCCTTGTGGTTGTTGAAGACGGCATAGACCCGGTCCGCCATGTGCCGCGACGCCACCACGTCTGCCACGTAGGCCATCGCAGGCACACCTGGGAAGGCCTCGTGACGACGCCAACTGCCACCGCCGTCCTCGCTCGTCCGGACGAGTCCGTCATCCGTCCCTACATACAGCAGCCCCTCGACCAGAGGGGACTCGTCGAGCGCCACGATCGTGCCGTACGGCGAAGTGAAGACGTTCTTCCACACGGCTTCGGGCGGCCAGATCCGGCCCATCACCGGACGCTGGTTGCGGTCGAGCCCGCGGCTCAGGTCCCCGCTCACCGCCGTCCACGTCTCGGCGCGGTCGTCGGAGCGGAAGAGCTTCTGGGCCGCGAAGTACACGCGGCGCGGGTTGTGCGGACTGATGACAAGGGGCGAATCCCAGTGCCAGCGCAGCGCCCCCTCGCCCGCCTCGGGCTGCGGCTGGATGTCGAGCTCCTCGCCGCTGGCGCGGTCGTAGCGGACGATGCCCGCGTACTGGGACTGCGTGTAGACGATGTTGGGGTTCTCGGGGTCGACGCGGGCTTGGAACCCGTCGCCCCCGTGGGTGATGAACCAGTCGCTGTTGCGGATCCCGTGCACGTTGTCGGTGCGCGACGGGCCGCCCACCGACGAGTTGTCCTGCGTGCCACCGTACACCGTGTAGAACGGCGCCTTGTTGTCGATGCCGACGCGGTAGAACTGCACCAGCGGCATGTTGCCCGAGAGGTAGCGCCAGGTGCGGGTGCCGTCGAAGGTCTCGTAGAGGCCGCCGTCGGTGCCGACCAGCATGTAGTCGGGGTCGTCCGGGTCGAAGACGATCTCGTGGTTGTCGACGTGCCTGAAGCGCGTGTTGACCTGGTCGAAGGTGCGGCCCCCGTCGTTGGTGACGTGGATGATCACGTCGACCGCGTAGACCCGGTCCATGCGGTGGGGGTCGGGGTACAGCTCGCCGTAGTACTGCGGGTCGACCACGATGTAGTCGGACATGCGCGCCCAGGTCTCGCCCCGGTCGGGGGAGCGGTAGAAGCCGCTGCGGTCCTCTGTGGCGGCGGCGAGCGCGTAGACGACGTCGGGGTCGACGGGGGACACGGCCAGCGCAATGCGGCCCAGATCGCCCGCGGGCAGCCCCTGCGTGATGTCGCGCCAGGTCTCGCCGCCGTCGGTGCTCTTCCACACGCCCGATTCCGGGCCGCCCGCGACCAGGACGCCGACGTGCCGCCGCCGCTGGTAGGCCACCGCGTAGAGCACGTCCGGGTCGCGAGGGTCGAAGGCCGCGTCGGCAATGCCGGTGTTCTCGCTGATCTCGAGCACCGGAGCCCACGATTCGCCCCCGTCGGTGGTCTTGAACAGCCCGCGCTCGCCGCCGGGCGCCCACAGACCCCCCAGCGCCGCCGCGTACGCCACGTCGGGGTCGCGCGGATCGATCAGGATGCGTCCGATGTGCCCCGAGGTCGCGAGCCCCGTGTTGGTCCAGCTGCGCCCGCCGTCGACGCTCTTGTAGACGCCGTCGCCCCACCCCACGCTCCGCTGGCTGGTGTTCTCGCCCGTGCCGAGCCAGATCACGTTGGAGTCGGTCGGGTCGATGGCGATCGAGCCGGTGGAGTACGATGCGTGGTCGTCGAAGACGGGCGTCCAGGTGGTGCCGCGATTCTCGGTCTTCCACACGTTCGACGACGCGGTGGCGACGTACCACACGCTCCGGTTCGACGGGTCGACGGCCACGTCCGCGATCCTGCCGGACATGAAGGCCGGGCCGATGCCGCGGAGCTCCAGGGCCGCGAGGAAGTCCTCGTCGATGGCGGGGGGCGGGGAGGGCTGCGCGGGGGGCGCGGGGGGCTGGGCGGCGAGGGGGGCGAGGGCGGCGCCGCTGAGTGCGGCGATGGCGGCGGCGCCGAGTGCGGCGATGGCGGCGGCGCCGAGTGGGGCGAGGGCGGCGGCGCCGAGTGCGGCGATGGCGGCCCGGGCGGCGCTCAGCGGGGCGATGGCCGTCCAGAGGGCGGCCAGCGCCAATGGGGCGGCCGTGGCCGGGGGGCGGGGGGCGGGGGCGGGGGCGGGGGGGCGGGGGTTCATGCTTGGCCTCGGCATCTGTCAGCTTCCTTTGTTGTGCAGCCCCAGCACTTGGGGATGCTCCACGTCGTTTTCGTCCAGCCGGACTCCCAGCATTTCGTCGATTCCGATGCGCATCACGCGAAACCGCGCGGGAGTCGTCACGACCCCCAGCCACGTTCCCGCTTCGTTCCAGACGTGCCAGCGCCGCGAGTCATGCCGCCTGGCAAGCCCAAGATACTCGCCCGCCCAGACGTTTCCCTCCTCGTCCACGATCAACTGTTCGTAGGCGGGCTTGCGCCCCGGCACGGGCAGGTTCGCGATGAGCTCCCTGGTGGCCGGGCTCGATCCTCCGCCGAGACGCGTCCGGCGTTCGGCCTCCACATCTCGCCGGGACACGCCGAGGTCGATGCCCGCTATCCTGGCGATCGAGACCACCGCCCCCGATCCCCCGTCGATCCTCTGGAATTCCATCTCGTCGGCCGTGCCCACGATCAGGTGCCCCGTCCCGTCGGGCACAACGGCCGTTTGGCGTCCCATGAGCGGAACTGCGTCGCCGACCGCCGTGCCCACCGTCTCGTTGCCCTCGACGACCGCCAGCGTATCGAAGAGACCGAGGTCGGACACGCGTCCAACCCGCAGTTCCGATCGCTTCAGGCCAAGTCTGTTGGGATCCTCGCGGCGCGCCGGGCCTTCGACCACGCCCCAAAGATGCTGCCCGACAACCAATTGCCCGATCGGGAAAACCCCCTTCGGCTGCACGAACGTCCCGGTCAGCCCCGCGTCGACCGTGAACGTGCTCGCCTGGCCGCCGGGGACAAGGTCGCGCGCGACGATCCTCCCGTCTCTCAGGACGTCGACCATGGGGAAGAGGCGGAACTCGCCCGGTCCATCGCCGCGCCCGCCGAAGCTGCGCTGGAACTGGCCGCGCCGACCGTACAGCCGGATCTCGCCCGACGCTCCGTCTACGAGCATCAGGCTGCCGTTGGCCAGCCGCGCAAAGTCTCTGACCTGCACGAAGGCGTGCATGTCCCCCGAGCCAGTGCGGACAAGGTCGAGAACGGGCGCCTCTGCAACCGACCAGGCGGAACCCTCCGCCCAGGACGGCGAAGTGGATTCGACGATCGCGATCCCCAGGCTGTCTCTCTGGGCAGGGGAGGAATGCGGCGCGCCGGGGCCGCAGCCGACCGCGCCCGCGGCGAGCGACAGGCCGCCCAGCGCGAGGCGGAGAGGGATGGAAGTCATCGGTGAAGTTTGCCTCCGGCCGGAGGGGCCCGCCAGCTCCGGGGGTGCGCCCGGGACTCGGCGAGCGGTTAGAATCGTGGACTCGCGCCATAGCGCAGGCCAGCGTCGGGCGACCTGGCCGCAAGACACGGAATGGACGGGTGGAGCGTCATGCCCCAGCGCGACTACATACTTCGCCTGATCGAGGAGATGGGCGCGGCGCTGATCGCCCTTCGCAACGCGATTGTCAGGGGCGGGGCGCCGGCCGGCGAGGTCGAGGCCACCTTGCGGCGCGCCACAAGCGCCGCCGGGATGGAGCTCGAGCTGGCCCGCGCCCTCTCGGCCGAGGCGCTTCCCAGCCTGGTGGCGCCCACCGGCGAGGTCGAGCCTGCCAAGTGCTGGGTGCTGGCCGAGGCGCTCATGACCGACGGCGTGAACCGCATGCAAGAGGGGGACCTCGAGCGCGCCAGGCCATTGCTAGCGAAGGCCGCGACGCTATTCCGGCTGGTGGCGCCGTGGGGCGCCTGCCTGGTCGGGTTCCCCGAAGCGCACGAGCGGATTGCGGAGATCGAGGGGCTGTTGGATGTCGTGGATGCGAGCCCCGGCCGTTCGGAGTATGTTTGCCCGGATTCCACCGAGGGCCCGGGATCCAGGGGAGGGAGCGACGAGAGATGAGCCCACTGGAAAGACGCGAACTGGACCGACTTCTGGCTGATCTGGAGTCGGACAGGGTGGAGCGCAAGGAATCCGCTGCGGACGCCAACAAGCTTCGCCAGGACATTTGCGCGCTCGCCAATGATCTGCCCGGCCACGGGCTGCCGGGCGTCGTGTTCATCGGAGTCAGGGACGACGGCGAATGCGTCGACTTGCAGATCAGCGACAAGGTCCTGACCGGGCTTGCGAACATGAAGGACGACGGCGCCATCATGCCCATCCCCTCCCTGGTCGTTCAGAAGCACACGCTTTCCCGGTGCGAAGTCGCCGCAATCGTTGTTGAGCCGTCTCGGAGTCCGCCGGTTCGCTTCCGAGGGCGGGTCTGGGTGCGGGTCGGACCGACAGTGCGGGTCGCCACTCCCGAAGAGGAACAGCGCCTGAGCGAGCGTCGCCGAGCCGGAGAACGTCCCTTCGATCTGCGGCCGGCCCGGGACGCCACCGTGAAACACCTCGATATCGAGTACTTTCGCTCACAATACTTGCCGCATGCGGTGGCAGGAGATGTCCTGTCCCGCAACCAGCGTTCCACGGAGCAGCAAATGCAATCGTTGCGGCTGCTCGCGGATGCCGAGCCGACGTGGGGGGCGCTTCTGGGCCTTGGTCGAGATCCTCAGGACTGGGTCCCAGGAGCGTATGTTCAGTTTGTCAGGATCGACGGCACGGAGCTCACGGACCCGATCCGCAGCCAGGCCCGGATCTCCGGCAGGATCGAGGACGTGCTGCGTCGGGTGGATGAGCTCTTGAAGATCAATATCTCGATCCGAGCGGTAGTCGCGACCGCAGGGCGCGAGCTGCGGTCGCCGGACTATCCGATAGTGGCGCTGCAGCAGCTCGCGCGAAACGCCTTGATGCATAGGAGCTACGAGAGCACGAACGCGCCCGTGCAGATCTACTGGTACGCCGATCGTGTGGAGATCCGAAGCCCGGGCGGACTGTACGGACAGGTCACACCGGCCAACTTTGGCAGCGGCGCAGTCGACTACCGCAATCCGCTCGTCGCCGAGATCATGCACTACCTTGGTTTCGCGCAGCGCTTCGGCCTTGGGATTCCCCTCGCCAAGAGCGAACTGGAGGAGAACGGCAACCCCGAGCCAGTCTTCGATTTCCAGCCTGCACATGTGGTCGTCACCGTCGGGGCCTCTCAATGAAGACCATCGCTTTCTTCAACAACAAGGGAGGCGTCGGAAAGACGTCCCTGGTCTACCACCTGGCGTGGATGTACGCTGATCTTGGCGTAAACGTGCTCGCCGCGGACCTCGATCCGCAGGCGAATCTGACGAGCATGTTTCTCAAGGATCGGGAGCTTGAGCCCCTATGGCCGGAGCAAGGGGAGCGATCGACCGTGTATGGCGCCCTCCGACCCCTGCTGGAGGGAACGGGGGACGTTGTCGCTCCCCATGTGGAGGAGCCCGATCCGGGCCTCGGGCTTGTGGTGGGCGATCTTCGCTTGGCCAACGCGGAAGACGAACTCTCGATCCAGTGGCCCGCGTGCATGGACAGCAAGCCTCGAGCGTTTCGCGTGTTGTCCGCACTGGCGCGCATCCTTCGGCTGGGCGCCTCCCAGATTGACGCCCGGGTGATTCTGGTCGATCTCGGACCCAACCTCGGAGCGTTCAATCGGGGCGCCCTCGTTGCCGCCGATGCTGTCGTCGTGCCCCTGGCGCCGGATCTCCATTCCCTTCAGGGCCTCCGGAATCTGGGGCCCACCCTCCGGCGCTGGCAGGGAGAATGGGAGGAGCGCCGCCAGCGGAACCCGGTACCGGAGCTCCAAGTGCCGCAGGGAGCGATGCGGCCCATGGGTTACGTCGTCATGCAGCATGCGGTGCGTTTGGATCGGCCTGTCGTGGCCTACCGGCGATGGATGGAGCGGATTCCTGAAGTCTACCGCACGGCAGTGATGGAAGAGCGCGCGCGGGCGGCAACCGCAGACCCCGATCCGAACTGCCTCGCGACGCTAAAGCACTACCGGAGCCTCATGCCTCTGGCACAGGAAGCCAGGAAGCCGATCTTCGCGCTCAAGGCGGCGGACGGCGCGATTGGCGGGCACGCGTCGGCGGTGCTGGACTGCCGTCGCGACTTTCAGGCCCTGGCCGGATCGATTGCGCGGCAGGTGCAGCTGGAAGTGCCGTTGGAATAGCCGCCCCCCTACCCCGCCCCCAGCACCTCGCGAATCACCTGGCCGGCGCGGCCAACGTCGTCCATCGTGACGTCCCGGTGCGCCACCGCGCGGACGGCGCGCGCACCCGCGACCAGCATGGCCACCCCCTGGGCGCCGCACCCGTCCACGAACGCCGTCGCGGTGCCGGGGACGTTGAAGCGCACGATGTTGGTCTCGACGTGGGCGCGCTCCAGCTCGACGCCCGGGATCGAAACGAGGACGTCGGCGAGGCGCCCCGCCTTTTCGTGGTCGTGGGCGAGGTCGGCCCGGTGGTGCTCCAGCGCGTGGAGCGCCCCGGCGGCGATGATCCCGGCCTGGCGGAAGCCTCCGCCGAAGAGCTGCTTGAAGCGCCGTGCACGCGCCACGAAGGCGCGCGACCCTGCAAGCGCCGAGCCGACGGGCGCGCCCAGCGCCTTGGAGAAGCACACCGAGACGCTGTCGAAGTCGCGCGCGTAGCGGGCCGGCGGGATGCCGGTCGCGGCGGAGGCGTTCCAGACGCGGGCGCCGTCGAGGTGGCAGCGCAGTCCCGCCGCGCGGCCCAGGGCGACCACGTCGTCGAGGAGTTCCAGCGGCCAGATGCTCCCGCCGCCGCCGTTGTGGGTGTTCTCCAGCGTGAGCAGCGTTGCCGGCGGCGTGAGGGTGGTGGGCGATCCCGGGTGCGCGACTCCCAGGGCCTCGCGCAGCTGGGCAGCCGTGAAGATGCCGCGATCTCCCAGCAGTGGCTGCACGGTGGCCCCCGAGAGCGCCGCCGGGCCGCCTCCCTCGGAGCGCACGACATGGGACCCGATGTCCATGACCACCCGGTCGCCCGGCTCGGTGTGGGAGCGGATGGCCACCTGGTTCGTCATCGACCCCGTGGGCATGTAGACCGCGTCGTCCTTGCCCAGGATCTCGGCCGTCCGGGCCTCGAGACGCCGCACGGTGGGGTCGTCGCCGTAGACGTCGTCGCCCACGACGGCCTGGGCCATCGCGTGGCGCATGGCGGGGGTGGGACGGGTGACGGTGTCGCTGCGGAGATCGATCATGGCGAAAGCGTGTGCTGGTTCACGGGCTGCCTAGCCGAACTCGACATCCATCACCTCCTGCACCGGGCGGTATCCGACGCTGCGGTAGATCCTGTTCGACGTGGGGTTGGCGAGGTCGGTGTAGAGGACGCAGTGGTCGAAGCCCAGGTCGAGCGCCTCGCCGCTCAGCCGGGCCACCAGGGCGGTCGCGTAGCCGCTGCGCCGGTGCTCGTCGGGGGTGTAGACGTACCCGATCCGCACACCGTGGCGCGTGCGCGCCGGGAAGCCGGCCATCGACACGGGGCCGTCGTGCTCCCACAGGGCCAGCAGGCTGCGGCCGCCCGCGCCGCCGCACAGGCGCCGGGCCCGCGCCAGGGGGTCCACCGGGTCTCCCAGGCCCGTCTCCCGCACGAACGCGGCTACCCACCGGGCGACGCGCGGGACGTCGGCAGGTCCGGCGCGCCGCATCCGCCCCGGCGGCGACGACGCCGCCGGCGCCACCCGCGCCAGGACATGGATCCGCTGCCGCGCGCCGGGCGTGGCCCTCACCCCCCTGACCTGGCTCCAGGCGTCGCCGAAGGCGCGGGCAACGGCCACGGGACCAAGCACCGCCGGCATCTGCTCATACACCTCGGTCAAGTCCCGCGCCAGAAGGGGCGCGGCCTCCAGGGGCATGCGGGTCAGGCCCAGCTTGTACGGCGGCGTGCGAAAGGCGCACCCGACCACGTCGTCGCCCGATTCGACCGTGGCGAAGTAGAGGGACGAACCCGGCTCCCGCCCCTTCTCCGCCAGCGACCACGCCACCCCCAGCGGCAGGTTGTTCTCGGCCTCGCGCAGCAGCAGCCAGGGCTCGGCGCGGTCGAGGAACGCGCGCGGACCCGCGTGGCGCACGATCCTCAGACCGGACGGACCGGGTGGCGGCGAATCGGGAAGCGACCGCCTAGCCGTCCGAGTCTTCGCCCTTGATCAGGGACGTGATCAGGTCGGCCACGCCGGGGACGCGGGCCATCACGGTCAGGTGAAGGTCGTGTACGCGGTTCGGACCGCCGTTGCGGCCGTAGTAGTCGCCCACCTCGAACAAGCCGGCGCCTCGGCCCAGGGGCGCCTCGATCCCGAAGCCGGCGTGCCAGGTCGGCGCCCGGTCTCCGCCAACCAGCGCATACGGCAGCAGCGCCGGCGCGTCGTCGGGCGAGCCGATGATCTTGGAGCCGTAGCCCGTGAACATGTAGGCGCGCACGCCGTCGTAGGCGGGTGTGTAGGCCATGGCGTCGACCACCACAGTCTCGAAGAACAGGGAGCCTTCGGCGGTGTCCAGAATGGTCGAGCCGCCGGGCAGGACGCTGCTCAGAATACCGCGCTGCCCAGACCAGGTCGCCGACCGCTCGAAGAGCGCCCTCGCGCCGAACCACGAACCGGTGCGCCGCGCCACCAGCTCGGCGCCGAAGGTGGGCCGGCGCACCGCGTCCTGGCCGCCGCTGCCCCGCTGCGGGAGGAAGTACCCGACCCGGGGCGAAAACGACACCTCCCAACCGGGCGGCTGGGACGCGCTGGTCATCGACTCCGGCTGCTGCTGGGCCGATCCGCCGACAGGCAGGACGAACGGAGCGAGGCCGCCCACGGCGGCAGCGGCGACGGCGAGTCGGAGGGGCGATCTCATCGACCTCATCGGCGGACTCCTCAAGTCTGGCGCCTTCGGGCCGTCGGCCCCCGGGGCGCGGGATTCATGCGTCCTTCAACATAGTGCGCCCACGCGCGTTCAGGCCAGAGTGAAGACTCCGTTGAGCCCGGTGCGAAGCTCCAGCCGGTAGCCCCTCGCGCTCAGCCACGCCAGCAGATCCTCCGACCCCGGGGCATCGCGCAGCCCGCGCTTGAGCTCGACGATCAGATGGCGCGGCCACAGCGCGCGCGGAGCGCTCCGCAGAAACGGCTGCAGCACATCGGCCTCGCGCCCCTCCACATCGACCTTGAGACAGTCGATCCGGTCGAGCCCGGCGTCCGCAACCACATCGGCCAGGGTGACCACGCGCACCGCCACGGTCGGAGCGCCCCCCACACGCTCGCCGTCGCCAACCAGCCGCCCCTCGCCCGAGTTCCGCGCCTCCACGGACAGCGCCCCCGCGCCCCGGTCCGCGCCCACGGCGGCCTGCACCACCCGCATCCGGTCGGCCACCCCGTTCACGCGCACGTTGTACCGCAGCTGCCGCGCAAGGTCGGGGTTCGGCTCGACTGTCACCACGCGCCCCGCCTCGCCGATCAGGGAGAGTGCGTAGAAGGAGTAAGCGCCGACGTTGGCCCCGACGTCCACGAACGCGAATCCTGGCCTGGCCCATGTCGCAATGCGCCTGCGCTCGCGACGGTCCCAGGAACGGGGCAGAAACAGGATCCTGGCCTCGGAGACCGAGCGGTTCGGATGGAGCCGCAGCCGAAGCCCCCACAGCCGGACGTCGACGGGCCCGGTCAGGTGCCGGCGGGCGGCGCGGCGCGCGAGCAGCGCAAGACGGCTCCAGGGCCAGCCCCCGGGAAGGGACCGCGCGACCCGCAGCCAGAAGGCGCCCGGCCCCGACGGGCGGCGTTCGCCCCACGGGCTGCTCTCGGCAAAGGCCTGGTCGGCTCGGACCTCGTTCGCGGCCATGTTCCGTCTCTCGCTGATTCATAGGCCGCGTGCAGCGGCGTTATGCTAGAAGCTGTCCCTTAGACCCCAAATCGGCGCGCGCCGGGGTGGCTGGCCCTTGTTGGGGGTGCCTGGCCCTTGTTGCTCGCGCGGAGACTGTCTCGACATGAACCCCGCTCCCTGCGGGACGCTCACGGCCGGCCGGATCGCGCGGTTCTGGTCCCCGCTGGCCGCGACCTGGATCATGATGGCGATGGAGGGCCCGCTCATCGCGGCCACCATCGCGCGCCTCCCCGAAGCCAAGGTCAACCTGGCGTCGCACGGCGTGGTGTTTGCCATCGCGATCCTGGTCGAAGCGCCCGTGATCATGCTGATGACCGCGGCCACGGCGCTGGTGCGCGACCGCGAAAGCTACCGCAAGCTGCGCAATTTCACCCACGGGCTCAACGTGCTGGCGACCCTGACGGTGGTGGCGCTGCTCGTGCCGGCGGTCTACGAGCCCCTGTTCTCGCGCGTGCTGGCGCTGCCGCGCGAGGTGGCCGACATCGTGTACGGCGCGCTCTGGATCTACCTGCCATGGCCGGTGGCGATCGGATACCGGCGGTTCATTCACGGCGTCATGATCGCCGCCGGGCAGACCCGCCAGGTGGCGATCGGCACAGTCTTCCGGCTCGTCGCGATGGCCGGGACGGCGTTCGCGCTCCCCGCCCTGTCCGACCTTCCCGGCGCGTGGGTGGGCGCCGCCGCGCTGACCACCGGCGTGTGCGTCGAGGCGGTGGTGGCGCGGATCATGGCGACGCGGTCCATTCGCGGCATGCTGGCGACCTCGCCCGGCGCGAGCGGGGTCGCGCCCATGGGATACCGCGCCATCCTCGCGTTCTACTACCCGCTCGCCCTGACCTCGCTGGTCGCGCTGGCCACGCACCCCCTGCTGACCTTCCTCGTGGGGCGCGCGCGCGACCCGCTGGAGTCGCTGGCCGTGCTTCCCGTCGTCCACTCGCTCTCGTTTCTGTTCCGCGCTACCGGGCTCAGCTACCAGGAGGCCGCGATCGCGCTCGCCGGGAACGACTTCGAGCACAGGCGCGAGGTGGGGCGCTTCGCGCTCTGGATGGGGCTCGCCACGACGGCGGCCTACGCGGCGATCGTGCTCACGCCGCTCTTCCACGTCTGGTTCGAGACGGTGTCCGGGCTGACGCCCGAGCTGGCCGGCTACGCGCGGATTCCGTCGCTGGTGCTGATCCCGCTGCCGGGGCTCGCGTTCTGGCTGGCGCAGCAGAGCGCCATTATGGTGTTGAAGCGCCGGACCAAGGCGATCACCATGGCGACGGCCCTGGGAGTGGTCGGTCTCGTGGCGGTCTTCCCCATGCTGGCTTGGGGGCTGGGATGGGTCGGCGCCACCGCCGCGTTCGTGGCGTTCCTGGGCGGGCGCCTCGCGTCGAACCTCTACCTGCACTGGAGCGAAAAACGATGACCATGTGCCGCCGCCGCTTCGTCGCCGCCTCCGCCGGCTGCGCCTCGTACCTTGCCGCCGCGGGCCCGCTGCTGAGCGCCCGCGCATTGCGCCGGTGGGATGGCCAGGGCGCGAGGCGGGTTGTCGCGCAGACCCCCTTCGCCCGCATCGAGGAGCTGGGCGACGGGATGTTCGCGGTCGTCTCCACGCCGCTGGGCGGGGACTACACCACGGTGTGCAACGGCGGCATCGTGGGCGGGTCGTCGGGGACGCTGGTGGTGGAGGCGTTCGCCACGCCCGAGGGCGCGAAGTGGGTGGCCGAGCAGGCGGGGGCGCTCACGGGGCGCTGGCCGGACCAGGCGGTGGTGAGCCACTACCACGGCGACCACTCGGCCGGGCCCGCGGGCCTCGCCGAGGAGGACGGAGCCGCGCCGTCGCTGCACGCAACCGCGACGACGCGCGACCTGGTGCTGGGATCGCCCGGGGACGAGGCCGCGAAGGCCCCGTGGGCCGATGTGGTGGTGGCGCCCGAGGACGCGCCGCTGGAGATCGACCTTGGCAGCCGGGTGGTGTCGGTCGAGCCGCGCCGGGGCCACACGGCGAGCGACCTGTCCATTGAAGTGGACGGGGGCGAGGGCGGGGTCTGGTGCGGCGACCTGGTGTGGAACGCCATGTTCCCGAACTACATGGACGCCGTGCCGTCCAGGCTGTCGCGCGCGGTGCGGGCGCTGCAGGCGATCCCGGCGGACGTGTTCGTGCCGGGCCACGGACCGCTGGCCGACGCCGCCGCCATGTCGCGCTACGTGGCGCTGATCGACTCGGTCGAGGAGGCCGGGCGCGACGCGTGGCGCAGGGGGGTCGATGCGGAAGAGGCGGCCGAGCGCTACCAGGTGCCCGACGAGCTCGGCGAGTGGGTGATGTTCAGCCCCGCCTACCACCGGCGCGCGATCCAGGCGTGGCTGGACGAGCTGGGGGGGGAGGTGAATGATGGTGCCCGACGATGACATCCGGCAGCGACTGAAGCTGGGCGAAGACGGCAGGTGGGAGTTCAAGCAGGTGGAGTTCTCCGGCACCCGCCCCGCAAGCCCCAGTCGCGACGATCTGGCCGCCGAAATGGTCGCGTTCGCGAACGCCAACGGGGGCTCGATCCTGATGGGCGTAACGGACGATGGCCTTCTCCAGGGATTGTCCAGAGCCCAGATGGCCGCGCTCAACAACATGCTGGTCGAGGTGAGCACGGACGCCATCAAGCCTGCGCTGCGCATCAATGTGCATCACAGAACACTGGACGGCCAGGCGTTCGTCCTCGTGGAGGTTCCTCGGGGGGATTCGGTGCACGAAGTGCGCGGCCGGTGCTGGCTCCGGGTGGGGGCAAGCAAGCGCCGCCTAGAGGGCGACGAGCCCCTGCGGTTGGCGCAGCGACGCGCACAGGGACGACGCCTTTCCTTCGACGAAAGGCCGGTGGCGGGAACCGGGTTCGACACGCTTGACCCCAACCTCTGGAGGCCCATGCTCAGCGCGGAGGGCGCCGCCGAGCCGGAAGCCGCCCTGGCCAAGCTGGGGGTGCTCGCTCCCGACGAATCCGGAATCGTGTGCGCAACCGTGGCCGGGGTCCTCTTGGGCACGCGAAGCCCCGAGCAGTGGATGCCCAACGCCGTCGTTACCGCCACAAGGTACCGAGGCAGGGACCGCACGACCGGGCAGGTGGACGCGCAGGAGATAACCGGCCCGCTCATGCGACAGATATCGGAGGCGGTGGCGTTCGCGATCCGCAACATGAGCGTCGCCGCGCGCAAGACGCCCATGCGGGTGGACATGCCGCAGTACAGCGACAAGGCCGTCTTCGAGGCGGTCGTGAACGCCGTCGTGCACCGGGACTACTCGGTTACAAGCGGCAGGATCCGCCTGTCGGTCTTCTCCGACCGCCTCGAGGTCCAGTCGCCCGGCGCGCTCCCCAACAACATGACGGTTGAGAGCATGCCGTTGAGGCAGGCAACGCGAAACGAGGTCATCGCGTCGGTGATGGGCCGCCTGAAGGTGGGGGGGATTCGGGGCTCCGAGCACCGGCGCTGCCGCTGACCGTATTCGGCGCGGCACCTGGGCATGCGGCATGCCTGGTGCGGGATTGGTCTCCGGCCGCCGGAGGGATCACCCTCGATTTCGCGCCGCTGCCGCGGGGCGGGAGCGAGATCTTCCCCGAGGTGCCCGGCCGCATTCCCGGCCTCAGGGGAAGCCTGAGACCCATGCGCGACGAGTTGGATCGCACATTCCTCGAGGCTCCCAACCTCGTCGTGGACCGGGGCCGGCCCCAGCCCGTACAGTTCGTTCCCGGCGAGAGGCTTGCGGCTGACGGATCCCGACGGCGTGGTGCGATGCGTGCGCATCGTCGCGCTCGTAGGCCGTTCCGCTCTCGTCGAGCACCGGGTCCCGGAGCCCGACGAGCAGTGAGCACGCCCCCCCTGCCCGACGCGCCCCGTCACAGCGCCCGCCGGAAGCGCTCGCCCAGGCCGCGCAGGCGCGCCACCCGCTCGTTGCTGAACACTAGCCGCACGAACTGGGCGGCGTTCTCCCGGCCCCAGTGGGTCATGGGGGTGGCGGCCACCTTGCCGCGCTCCAGGAGCCGGGCCGAGGCGGTGGCGGCGTCGTGGCCCAGCGCCGCCGTGTCGACGAGCAGCGACCAGCCACCGTCTGCGCGCACGACGGGGAGGCCGCGCAGCTCTGCCATGACGGTGTCGCGCCTGCGCTCCCATTCGCGCACCGCGTCGGCGACGCCGCCTCCCGCAGGCTCGGTCAGGGCGGCCAGCGCACCGGGCTGCGCGACTCCCACGGGCGTGACGACATTGTAGATGCTCACCAACCCTATGCGGTTCATTGCGCGGCGCGGTCCCGTCACCCAGCCGACGCGCCAGCCGATCATGCGGTACTCCTTGGAGACGGAGCCGACGGTGATCGTGTGCTCGGCGAGTGCGCCCACGCTGGCGGGGTGTATGCAGGTACGTCGGCCGAAGAGGATGCGCTCCATCGCGGCGTTGTAGACGAGCCAGATGCCGCGCGCTTCGCAGACGCGGGCGATTTCCAGCCAGTCGTCGCGGGTGAGCACCGCGCCGGACGGGATGGATGGGTTCATGAGGAAGATGACGCGGGTGCGGTCGGTCACGGCGTCGTGGAAGCGGTCCAGGTCGAGCGCCCAGCCGCCGTCGCGGACCGCGAAGGGGGCGAAGCGGGCGACGCCGCCGGCGAGGCGGACGCGGTGGATCATGCCGGCGTAGGTGGGGTCGGTGACGACGACCTCGTCGCCCGGCTCGATGAGCGCGAGGAGCGCGTTGAACAGGCCCTCGGTGCCGCCTGCGGTGATGATCGTCTGGGCGCCGGGGTCGTACGGGACGCCGCTCTGGCGGGTGACGTGGGCCGCGGCGGCGGCGCGGAGCTCGGCGGTGCCGAGGAAGGGGAGGTAGCTGTTGGCGTCGTCCTGGCCGATGGCGGCGCGGGTGGCCTCGATCGCGGCGGCGGGGGGCGCGATGTCGGTGTCGAGGTTCTCGAGGCGCAGGATGTCGGGGTCGGAGTCGGCGGCCCGGGCGACGCGGTCGATCTGGAAGCCGACGATGTCGCCCAAGCGGGGGCGGGGGGCGGCGGGGGGGTGGCCCGCGGCGGGGGGGTGGTTGCCCCCGGCGGCGGGGGGCTGGGCCGCGGCCGGGGGACGGCTCATGGCCCCGCCGCCAGGTGCCGGCGGACGAAGGCGACGGCATCTGCCACGGTGGCGGCGGTCGCGACCTCGGCGGGGAAGCCGCGCGCGCGCTCCAGGTCGCCCAGAAGGACCACCGGGCGTCCGTAGCGCACCGACAGCTCGACCTCGGAGGCCGTGCCGACGCTGCCGGGCAGCGCGACGACCACGTCGGAGGTGAGCACGTTGACGTGGTTGCGCGAGTCGTGGCTTGCGCCGGTCTTGCCCAGGTGCGTGCGCACGGCGAGCTCGACCCAGCGGTTGGCGTGCCCGGACTCGGCGCCGCCCCCGGGCCCCTCCTCGACCCTCGGCAGCACGCCGATCACCAGCCCGGCGCGCTCCTCCACCTGGGCGAAGGCGCGCGACACCGACGCCATCACGCCGCCCCCGCCCCCGGTGAGCAGGTGCACCCCCATCCGGGCGAGGCGGCGGCCCAGCGGGGCGGCGAGCGTGTCGTGCGCATGGACGCTCGATCCCATCACGCCAACGATGGGAAGCCCCCGCATGTAATGTTTGGTTGACATTGTGTAATGTTTGATTTACGTTTCTGTAATGTGGGTTTTACATTATGTAAAGCGCGATTGACAGCGTCAACCCAGGGAACCGCGCCCTTGCCAACCCGGCCCGTCGAACGAAGCTACGGCCCCGAACGAAGCTACGGCCCCTACGCCGCCACGTCGGTGGTGGTCGCCAACATGATCGGGACCGGGGTGTTCACCAGCCTGGGGTTCCAGCTTCTCGACATCCAGTCCGCGTTGCCGCTGCTGCTGCTCTGGGTGGTCGGCGGCGCGGCGGCCTTCTGCGGCGCGCTGTCGTACGCGGAGCTCGGCGCGGCAATCCCCAGGTCGGGCGGCGAGTACGTCTTCCTGTCGCGGGTCTACCATCCGGCGGTCGGGTTCGTGTCGGGGTGCGTGTCGGCCACGGTGGGGTTCTCGGCGCCGACCGCGCTGGCCGCCATCACCTTCGGTTCGTACCTGGCGTCGGTCTTCCCCTCCCTCCCGCCCAGCTGGACGGGCGCGGGGCTGGTGGTGGCGATGGCGGCCGTGCACGTCAGCAACCACAGGAGCTCCGGCCTCTTCCAGAGCGGCTTCACCACCGTCAAGGTCGGGCTGATCGTGGCGTTCTGCGTGGCCGCCGCGACAATGGTGGACCTCCCTCAGCCCGTGCCCCTGGCCCCAGCCGCCGGCGACGGACGCCTAGTGTTCAGCGGCGCCTTCGCCATCTCTCTCATCTACGTCTCGTACGCGTACACCGGCTGGAACGCGGCGACGTACCTGACCGCCGAGCTGAAGAACCCCCGCCGCACGATCCCCCGCGTGCTGGGCTTGGGCACGCTGCTGGTCACGGTCCTGTACGTGGCGCTCAACTGGTCGTTCCTGCGGGCGGCCCCGATGGACGAGATGGCCGGCCGGATCGAGGTCGGCTACGTTGCGGCCACCCACATCTTTGGCCCGGCGGGCGCGGCGATCATGGCCGTCACCCTTGCCCTGCTCCTCGTCTCGACGGTGAGCGCCATGGTGCTCGCAGGCCCGCGCGTCCTGCAGGCGATCGGCGAGGACTACCCCTTCTTCCGCCGCCTGGCCCGCCGCAAGGCCAACGGCATCCCGGCGGTCGCGATCCTGGCCCAGACGGCCCTCACGCTGGCCTTCGCTCTCACCGCGTCGTTCGAGACCGTCCTGGTCTTCACCGGCTTCATCCTGGGCCTCAACAGCTTCCTCACCGTCCTTGGCCTCTTCGTGCTGCGAGTCCGCGAGCCCGCGCTCGATCGCCCCTACCGCGCATGGGGCTACCCCCTCACCCCCCTGCTCTACCTGACGCTCACCGGCTGGACGCTGGTCTTCATCGCGCGCGACCGCCCCGTCGAGGCCCTGGTCGCGGCGGGGTTCGTGGCGGCGGGACTGGGGCTGTACAAGATCTCAACGCCCTTGCGGGAAGGAAACACCGACAGATGAGCTCTGGCGCAAGAAATGTGGTAGCGGCCATGCTCCTAGCCACGGCCGGATGCCTCGACGCACCTGCGCAAGGCCCGGTCAATCTGTTTGATTCGGCCGCGGCACCCCTGGTTAGAACGCGCCCGGCCTTCGACACGCTCTGGGTGTACGGGGGAGCCAGCGACACGATCATGCTCAAGGCGGACCGGCTGGCGGCGTTTCCGTCGGGCGACGCGGCGGTCCTTGACCACGTTGGCCAGCGGGTGCACCGGGTTGGTCCTGGCGGGGTGGCTTGGTCCTGGGGAACCAAGGGCGAGGGACCCGGCGAAGTCGATCGCGTTCGAGGCTTGGACGTGAACCGCCATGGAGAAGTGGTCCTCGCCGATTCCGGCAACGGCAGGCTGCAATGGGTGTCGGGCGACGGGGTTTGGCTCCGGGAAGCTGGCCTGCCCGCAGGCACAATCAACGTGGAGGACGTCGCGGCGTTGGGAGACGGCGACTACATCCTTTCCTCGTTGATATATTTGGAGGCTCTCGCTTCCGAGGAATCGGCGCCGGCTCGCCTGCCCGTGACACACCGGTGGCTACGGTTGTCAGCACAAGGCGAAGTGGATGGTCTCGTGCCAATCCCCTGGGACGGCTTCCACTCCATGTCATTTCTCCAGACCGTCGGCGGCATCGCCGGTGACCGATCACCAGCGGCAGACCAAAGCCGATTGTGGACGTTCGGCTTTGATCTGGGCAATGGCTTCTTCGTGTTCGGCGACAGTGTGGCCAACCCCTACCCCTACGCGCGCCACGGCGACTTTCCGGCCGTTTACACGCGCAGTCGGACCGGAGAAACGTCCGGCTTTCAGTCTTCCTATCGGGACGAACGCCCGGCCCATTTGGCGCGCGACATCGCTATGCGCGGCGACACCGTGTTTGTGCTTGCCGGCAACCACCGGGAAGTGGACCGCTACGATGCCACGAACGGGCAATACCTCGATTCCGTTGTGCTGCCGGTGCCGCTGTCCCGTTTTTCGCTGGCAAGCGACGCGCTGGTTGGCATTGTGGCAGGGAGCATGTACCCGCAGGCCATTGCGTTGCGGGCCAAGTGATCTCTTGGATCGCGCCCTGCCCTAAAGCACCAGCCGCAACCCCCGAAGGTCGTGTATGACGTGAAGCGCGACCTCTTCGGCGCCGCCTCCATCCATGCGCGTCGGGTTGTGCCACACGACCGTCAGGCCTGCGCGAGCCGCACCGTGGACGTCCAGGGGAGAGCCCGCCACGAACACCACGTCCTTCATGCGGGACGGCCCGCCGCCCCCGCCCGGCGCGACCGCCTCGACCGCGGCCCGATAGATGCGCGGGTCGGGCTTGTAGCACCCTGCGGCCTCGGCCGTGACCACCGCGCCAAACGGCGCGCCCACGAGCGCGGCTGCCCGCTGGCCCAGCGCCTCGGAACAGTTGGTGGCCACGCCGATGGGACGATCGCGCGCCAGGCCGCGCAGCACCGCGCCCGCATGCGGCCACGGCGACAGCTCGGCCCAGCGCGCTTCGAGCACGTCTGCGAGGGTGCGGGGCAGCCCCACGGCATGGGCCGAGTCGGCGACCAGATCGCGGTACGGCACGTAGGCGCCCGTCTTGTAGGTGCGCTGCAGGTACTCCATCCGCCAGCGCCGACCCGGCGCCTCGCCCCCGGCGATGTCGTCCCACAGCGACCACGAGTCGAGGAGCGCCGAGAGGAGGTCGAAGACGACCGCCTTCACGGCATCACCGCCTCGGCCTCGATCTCGACCAGCAGGTCGTCGCCGACCGTGTTGGCCCGCACCAGCGTGTTGGCGGGGCGGATCTCGGCGAAGCGGAGGCCGTGGGCGCGCGCGACGGGCTCCCAGTCCACGCCGTCGCGTATGAAGACCCGGGTGCGCACCACGTGGTCGAGCGTCGCGCCGAGCGACTGGAGCGCCCCCTCGATCTTGTCGATCACGAAGTGCGTCTGCGCGGCCGGGTCGCGGCCCCCGATCAGGCGGTCGCCGTGGCTGGCGGTGGTTCCGGCCACCCAGATGCGGTTGCCGCGCCGCACCGCGCGGCTGTAGCCGGCGAGCCGCTCCCACGGCGTCCCGGTCGATACGCGGTCGGCGCCGTCGCGGCTCTCGACCGGGTAGGGCGCGGGCAGGTGCGTAATGTGGTGGCTGAGGTCGCCCGAGGCGGTGAGGAAGGGGGGGCGGCGGTACTCGTCGCCGCAGTCGCCCCCGATCGGGTCGAGTTCGGCGCAGGCGGCGTCCAGCTCGGCGCGCGCCTCGTCGTCCAGGGCAAGCCGCAGCACGGCCAGGTTGTCCTCGATGTGGACGCTGCCGCCCGGGCGCGCGCCCACGATGATCCCGGCCACGGCAGGGTGCTCCAGCACGTGGAGGCAGGCCACGTTGGCGATTGAAACGGTCCTGCGCGCGCCGCCCAGCCGCTTCGCCACGCGGTCGGCCGCCCGGAGCAGGCGCTGGAACCGCTCCCAGCCCCCCGCCCGGTCGATGAAGCGGCGGTACTTCATCTGCGACCAGGTCAGCGAGTCGTCGATCGGCGGCGCCGCGCGGCCCAGCCAGCGCTCGCTCAGGAACCCGCCCGCCAGCGTTCCGTAGGCCAGCAGGCCGACCCCGTGCTCGCGGCAGACCTGGGCCATCGCCCCCGCCGCGCGACGGTCGACGAGCGAGAAGCACACCTGGTTCGAGACGATCGGCACGCCGCTGCGCAGCGCCATGTCGAGGTGCACGGCGTCGCAGTTGGTAAGACCCAGGTGGCGGATCCGCCCCGCCGCCTGGTGCTCGGCCAGCATGAACAGGCAGTCGAGCCAGCTCGGGTCGGCGTAGTTCCAGGCGTGGAACTGCAGCAGGTCGATCCGGTCGGTGCGCAGGCGGTCGAGGGCGCGGTCGACGGCGGCGGCCACCGCCCCTTCGCTTGCCGGGCCCGGTTCGGGCACCCACTTGGTGAGCAGCTGGACGTCGTCGCGACGGCTGCCCAGCGCACCCGCGATCACCTCGGCCGAGCCGTAGTGGTCAGCCATGTCGAAGGTGGTGAGGCCCGAGTCGGCGTAGGCGTCCAGGGCACGGGCGGCGGCATCGGGGTCGAGATCGGAGCCGCCGCGCTCCTGGTCGGCGACCTGCCACAGTCCGGTCACGATGCGGGAGATCTCCAGCCCGGGGGCCAGGACGGCGCGCGCGCCCCCGGGGCGCTCGGCGCGGCTCACTCCCGCGGAAGCTCGCGGAAGAGGGCGCCGGTGTCCGTGCCCCGCCCGCGCATGCGCGCCACCCGGACGAAGAAGATCGCCGAGGCGAGCGCCATCACGCCGGTCCACATCCAGGTCGAGTGGAAGTACCACGCCCCCACGTCGGCGGTCAGGTCCTTGTTGACGTGCACCACCAGGAACACGGCCAAGAGGGCGACCCCGGCCGACCCGACCCACAGCCGCCCCGCCCGCCCCCGCAGCACCTTCATGCCGGCGGCGCGTTCGGGGTTGCGCCGCGCCAGCGTCAGCAGCGACAGGCACATGAGCAGGAAGTTGACCAGCATCGAGGTGACGAGAATGTCGATGCCCAGGAAGAAGTCGCCCGCCAGGTGGCTGCCCAGAATGCCCACCGTGGCCATCAGGCCGCTCGCCACGATGGCGACGTGCGGGGTGCGGCTCCGCTGGTTCACGGCCGCGACCCGGCGCGGGAAGATCCCGTCTTCGCCCCACGCGAACATGAGGCGGGAGACGGCGAGCAGCATGGCGGGCAGGTCGTTGATGAGCGCGACCGCGGCGCCCGCCACGATCGCCACCGTCCAGCCGACGGGGAGCAGGTAGCCCAGCAGGCCGGGCGCGGTGAGGTCGCGCAGCTGCGCCTCCTGGGCGATGAAGCTCCACGGGACCGCGTGGTGGATCGCCGCCGTGAAGAGGAGGTAGAAGGCGCCCACCGTGACGACCGCCAAGCCAGTGGCCAGGGGCAGGTTGCGGCCCGGGTTCCGCGCCTCGCCGCCCGCCTGCGCGATCGAGTCGAAGCCGATGAAGCTGGAGAAGAGCAGCGTGGCGGCCGCCAGGAAGGGGCCGATGCGGAAGGGCGCCGCGGGCTCGGGCGGCACGGCGCGGCCCTCGGCGGCCATGAGCGCCGCCGCGAAGTCGGCGTGGTCGTGCATGAAGCCCCCCACGATCACCACGCTCCCCAGCACGAACATCAGGAACATCATCGGGACCAGGGTTCGCTCGTAGAGCCCGAGCCCGCGCAGGTTCACGAGCACGAAGGTCCACAGGAAGCCGAGCGCCAGCCCCACCCGGACGGGCCCGGAATCGAGCGCGTCGGCGGTTCCCTGCCATCCGAGCGCCGCGGCGATGTCGCGCAGGAACGGAACCAGCACGTACGAGACCACGCCGATCGCGATCGACAGCCCGAACCACTGCGAGAAGCTCGCCACGAACCCCCAGTACGGGCTTAGCGAGCGGCTTACGTAGATGTAGCTGCCGCCCGCCCGGGGCATCGCCGAAGAGAGGCTGGCGTACGCGAGCGCGGCCAGCAGCGCCGGCGCGGCCGCGAAGAAGTAGGCCGAGAGCACGTGCGGCCCGATCCCCGGCACGTTCCGCTGCAGCATGATCGGGATGATGTTGATCGCCGCCCCGAGCATGGCGCAGATGCCCGTCGCGGTCAGGCCGAGCAGCCCGAGCTGCCGGCTGAGCCCCGGGGGCGAGCCTGCGGTCGCGCGGCTGTCGCCGGATTCGTTCATTTGCAAGGGGCGCGCCGGGACGTCAACCGTGCCGGTCGTGGCTCTCCTCGTACCGTATGCGCTCGTGCATCCGGTCGCGAGCCTGCGACGCGTCGCGCCTCTTGGCTGCGCGCATGGCCAGTTCGCGCGTGCTGGACGACTTCACGCGGGGCAGCGACAGGCGGCGCTCGAGCTTCTCGCTCTCGCATTCGGGGCAGGTGGGCGTCCTGCTCCCGAGCACGAGGCGCTCGAAGTCGAGTCCGCAGTCCCGGCAGGTGTATTCGTATATGGGCATGGGATGAAGGTAAGGCCGATCCCGGGGCGCGACGAGGGGCGCTCCTCCCCGGGCCCGCCCCTTAAAACACCTTCCTCCTCACCTCGAGCCCCAGCGTCTTCCCCTTGAGGATCGCCGGCACGCCCTCTTCCATCCAGACGGGCGCCGGGGCGTCCATCAGGTAGTGGTCGAAGAACTGCTGCATGCGGATCGCCCAGTCCTTGCGGTCGGCCTCTCGGCTCAGCCCGTGGCCCTGGCCGTTGTAGTTGAGCATCCAGACCGGCTTCTGCAGGCGGCGCATGGCCACGAACATCTCGATCCCTTGGTACCACGGGACCGCGCCGTCCTCGTCGTTGTGCATCATGAGCAGCGGGGTGTGGATCTTGTCGGCGTAGAAGACCGGCGAGTTGTGCAGGTACTCGTCCGTGGCGTCCCACAGCGTGCCGCCGATCCGGCTCTGCGTGCGCTCGTACTGGAACATGCGGCTCATGCCCGACTGCCAGCGGATGCCGCCGTAGGCGCTGGTCATGTTGCTGACGGGGGCGCCCGCCTCGGCGGCCGCGAACAGGTTGGTCTTGGTGATCATGTAGGCGATCTGATAGCCGCCCCACGAGTGTCCCTGCACGCCGATCTTGTCCTCGTCGACGAAGCCGCGCGCGACTAGGCTGAGCACGCCCGGCACCACCGCGTCGAGGGCGCTCTCGCCGGGGTAGCCGATCTCGTAGGGGATGTCGGGGATGAAGACGACGTATCCGCGGCTGACGTAGAAGGGCACCGAGACCGACGAGCCCCCGGGCCGCGGCGAGCGGTACTGGTGGACGCCGTCGGACATGCGCTCGTAGAAGTACACCATCATGGGGTGCTGGACCGACGGGTCGAAGTCGTCGGGCGTGAAGAGGATGCCCTGGAGCGGGATCCCGTCGTTGGAGTTCCACTCGACGATCTCGGCCGAGCCCCAGCGGTAGTCGGCCTGCTGCGGGTTGGCGTCGGACATGCGCGCCATGTCGCCGAAGTCGATGTCGGCGCCCTCGCCGCCGACCACCCACAGGTCGGGGAACTCGCGGAAGTCCTCGCGCGTGATCAGCCAGCGGTCGGCGTCCGCCGCCTTGCCCCGGAAGCGGAAGGTCTTGTCGGCCATGACGACGGGCTCGGGAGTCCGGGCCCGGTCGGTGCGGCCCCGGTGGAAGCCCGACTGCTTGCCCAGGTAGTGGAAGGCCTGCCACAGCGCCTCGCCCTCGGCAATGGCGGGATCCTCGAAGTCGGTGCGGGCGTAGCGGAAGCGGGTGCCGGACTCGCGGCCCGCGCCGCCGGTAAGGTTGGCGGTCTCGCCCGTGCCCGGCTCGAAGCGCCAGGCGTCGTAGCGGTCGTAGAAGAGCAGCGCCCGGTCGCCCTCCGTCCACATGGCCGGGCCGTAGGGCGGCGGCAGGTCGGGGTGGTCGTCGAGCTCGTTCCACACCGGGTGCGGCACGTCGGCGCTGGCCGCCACGGCCTCGCCGCCCGCGAGCGGCGCCACCATCCAGTGCCGGGCCTCGCCGTCCCACCACGACGCGTAGCCGCCCATCGGCGACAGCGCCGCCCCGCCGAAGCCCTTCACCCCCTCGGCGACCATGCGCCGCTCGCCCGTCGCCACGTCGATGGCGTAGACGTCGTTGTAGCGCCCGTCCCACGAGATGAGCTGGCGGTAGGGCACGTCGGTCGCGCCAACCGCGTATGCGGCGTCGCCCTCGGACGCGAACCGCACGGTGGGCACCTCGGGCGTGCCCAGCTGCACCACCCGGCCGCCGTCCAGATGCGCGACCGCCGCGTAGGTGCGGTTCCGCTCCTGGCTGGCCTGCACAAGCTGCATGGGCTGCAGGTACGGGTCGCGCCAGTTCCACACGTCGAGCGTCACCCTTTCGTCGTCGAGCGTGTCGTCTTCCTCTTCGGGCTCGGGCTCGGGCCTCGGCGCCGTGCCGAAGCGGACGCGCCCGCCGCCGTCCGAGAAGGTCACGTTGCCGTTCTCGCTCACCCACCAGCCGTCCGGCACGCCCTCGGTGGCCGAGCTGGCCAACAGCGCCCCCGTCCACGACGGTCCCGCGCCGTGGTACAGCGCGAACTCGGGCTGGTCGGCCTCGTAGTCGTCCCGGTCGGTGAGGAACGCGACCTGCGACCCGTCGTCGGCAACCGCCAGCTGCGCGTAGTTGCCTTCGCCTTCGAGCACCGCGTGGCGGGTCATGTCGCCCAGGTCGACCACGTGGACGCCGTCGCCCGAGCCGTCCCGGGTCGAGGTGGCGAAGGCCAGGACGGGCGCGTCATCGGCGAAGAAGTAGTCGGTCACCTTCTCGTAGCGCGTCTCGTCGCCATTTCGCAGGTTCAACAGCACCAGCGTCGCGCCTTCTTCCTTGTCCCGATCGTCGCCGTCGTCCGATTCGTCGCCCTCCTCCTCCTCGGGCTCCTCCGGCTCGGGCTCCGCCGCCTGCTCGGCTGGCTCCTCGGCCTCGCCGGCTTCCTCGTCGTCCTCGTCCTCGACCGGCTTGTAGGCCAGCCAGCTGCCCTCGCCGGCCACGCGGAAGTTCTCGACCGCCCCCAGGACCCGCGGCTGCGCTTCGCCGCCCAGCAACGCCGCGACATCGGCAAAGGCGAGCGTGTCCCCGGGCAGCTCGCTGCGTCTCGTGCCTTCGCGCCTGAGCGAATCGACGACCGCCTCGACCGGCGGCACCTCGTACACCACGAAGCGCGAATCGGAGGTGAAGCGCGGGGTCGCCCCCCGGAACGTCATCGGCTCGGCCCCTTCGCGGGCGGCCCGGATGGTGAGCGCGGGGTCGCCCTCCATGGCCGTCAGCACGAAGACCAGCCACGCGCCGTCGGGTGACAGCGACGGGCTGCCTATGGTGTTCCAGAGGAGGACGTCCTCGTGGTCGAGGGCCCGCTGCTGCGCGAGGACCGGGGAGGCGGCCGCAAGGAGAGCGAGCGAGAGGGCGAAGGCGGTCGTGCGGGAACGTGCGTGGCGCATGGGTGGGTCTCCGGTTCCGGGACGCGGCGCGCCGCCTTGGCGCGGCGGCGCTGTCAGCCAAGAAGCTGCCCCGGATCGGCGAAATCCGCCAGTGGCGCGGGTGGGCCGTCCAGCCGGCCCCGGCGTCCACCCGCCCGGCCGGTCCGGCGCGCCGCCCACCTCAGGCGTCGCGGCTCAGCCGCCTCCCGTCCCGAAGACCGACGCCAGGATGTCCTGGTTGTAGCCCACCACGAAGGTGGCGCCGACCCGGAGGGCCGGGGCTCTCAGCTTGCCCCAGCGGCTCACCATCATGTCCACCAGCTCGCTGTCGGCGGGGCGGTCGCCGGCCGTCAGGTCCACCTCGACGACCTTCCTGCCCTTGGCCACCCGGAGCTCGGCGACACCGTCGAGCAGGGCCAGCGCCTCGTCCCTGGTCACCGGGTTCTTCGTCGCGCTCCTCGTTTCGGCCGCTTCGATTCCGTTCTGCGCAAGAAACTCCTGCGTGCGTTTGCAGCTGGTTCAGCCAGGGCGGTGGTAGCGCCACTCAAGCTTGCGGCTCATTGCTGGGCCTCCTTGCAAAGTAGACATGTCAACAGTGTCGGCGGCTAGCCACCGCTCACAACGAGCTCGCGGACCTCGACGCGCTCCACGCCGAGCTCGCCGTGGTGGGCGCCGATCGCCTGGCCCCCGGCGACCGCATGGAGCGCGAAGCCCGACGGCATCGCCACGTGGCCCAGGTGGCGCCCGTCGTCGGCGAACACGTCCCACCTGGCGGTCGCGGGGCCGCCGCGCACCCTGTAGCGGAGCGCCCAGAGCTGGCCGTCGTCCGCAATGCGGAGGTCGGTGTACGCGGGCATGCGCTCGGGGAGCGACATCTCGCGGTACATCGCGACCATCTGCCGGATGGAGGCGTCGTCCGCGGCGGATGGGCCGCTGGTGCCGCGAACGTAGGCTTCGAGGTGCTCGTCGGTCAAGCGCTCCGGCGCTTCGTCGAGGCGCACGATCCGGCCGAGCCGGCCCGTCTGGTCGAAGATTCCGACTTCGTACGCACGCCCCCCGGTCACGGCGGCGCCCCGATCCGATCCGGTCGCAGCAGGCTCCGGCGAGAAGGGAACGCGCAACAGCGAAATGCTGTTGCCGGAGGTCGACGCCGACATCATGAGGCCGGGGTGCTCGGCGAGCGTGTCGACGAGCGTCCCGTCGAGCCGGTACAGCATGAATTGCTCGGGAGGGCCGACGTCGCCCGCGAAGGCCTCCTCGACGCTCCGGATCGGGTTGTCGGTGGACGGCGGGGTGAGCGATCTGACCTTGCTGACGAAGGTCTCGGAGCCGACCGGGCCGACCGGCGTCAGCATGTCCATGTCTCCCAGCCCCGACAGCGCCCCGGTTCCGAGAAGCGCGCCCTGCGAGTCGAACCGCGTCATCCGCTGGAGGCGCCTGTCGGCCGCCACGATTGCACCGTCGGCCGTCGGCCAGGCCCCGGCCAGCGCCTCGAACTCGCCGGGACCCTCTCCGCGGCCTCCGAACGAGCGCACGTGCGCGCCGTCGGCGTCGAAGATCCGGATCTCGCCTGCCCCGTTGTCGGCGACGACGAGGTTGCCCGCCCGGTCGCGCGCGACCGTGATGATTCCAGCGAACATAAGCTCTTCGGGGCCGTCCCGGACGCCGATCGACAGTGTGGGCTCCGGCGCGACCTCGGCGTAGACGGCGTCGCTGGCCGGGCTGGTGGTGATGGCCACGCCCGCCGAGTCGACCGTCTCCACGCCCGTCGCGCCGCCGGGCGGTGCGGCGTCGCCGCAGCCGAGCAGCATGAGCGCCACGAGTCCCGGGCCGATTCGTCTCATCTGTTGTGCCTTTCCGTCGGGGGGATTAAGCTCGCACCTTACTTTGGATGGCCCGTGCGGCGGCATTCGTTGCCCGTCCCACTCGGCCCCACCCCCGCAACCTACGCGAAAGGCAAGCTTCGATGACCCAGGCAATCCAGCGCGACGCGCTCCCGCACAGCTCCCTCCGGCGCAGCTCAGTCCAGCGCAGCTCTTTCCGGCGCAGCCTCGCTTCGGCGTGCGTGGCGGTCGCCATTCTCTTCGTTTCGGCGGCGTGCGAGGGCGCGGGCGCCCCCGCAGCCGACCAGATGCGCAGCGCGGGCCCGGTGGTCGAGTTCGTAAACCCGCGCTCGCCTGCGGACGGCGACGGCGTGACCCCCTTCAGCGGCGCGGCGTGGGTCGACAACACGCTCTACCTGTCGGGCATGCTCGGTCTGGAGGGCGGCCAGGTTCCCGAGACCGCCGAGCAGGAGGCGGCCAACGTGCTCGACGCCATGAAGGCCGTGCTCGAGGGCGAGGGCCTCACCATGGACGATCTGGTCGTGGTGCAGGTGTACGCCTCCGACGTCGCCGACTACGGCGCCTTCAACAGCGTCTACCGCACGTACTTCACCAGCGAGTTCCCGGCGCGGGCGTTTCTGGGGTCGGGGCCGCTGCTGTTCGGCGCCCGCTTCGAGGTGATGGGGACGGCGGTCAGGCGGTAGGCAGGGGGCGCAGGCCAAGGGCAGTCCGGCGCCGGGCCAGGCGCCGCACCCGGCGCGCTACCCCAGAATCACGCCCCGGAGCGCCCGCGCCCCCTGGACGGCGCGCTCGACGTGGGCGCGGGTGTTGTACACGTGCGGGCAGAGCCGCAGCCCGCCGGTCGTCGCACCGGCGATGCCGTGCTCTTCGTACAGCCGACGCCCCGCGGCGGCGCGGTCGCCGGGCGCCTCGACGATGCACACCCCGCCGGACAGCTCCGGCGCCATCGGGGTGACCAGGGTCAGGCCCAGCTCCGCAAGCCCCTCCTTGAGCGCGGTCGCCAGCTCGGCCACGCGCGCCTCGGTGGCCGCCGCGCCGATCGCGCCGTGGAGCTGGGCTGCGGTGCCGACCGCCGCCAGGCAGGCGTCGTCGCGCTGCCCCAGCGACTCGAACTTGCGCGCGCCGACCACGTCGGGCTCGGCGTCGTCGCCCCAGCCCGGCGCGACGACGTTGGGCCAGATCGCGGCGATGCGGGATTCCCTGACGTAGAGCAGCCCCGCCTCCTTCGGGCCCATGAACCACTTGTGCGCAGAGGCGGTGTAGGAATCGCAGCCGAGGTCGCGAAGGTCGACGTCCAGCGCGCCCCAGCTCTGGGCGCCGTCAACGTGGACGTGGATGCCGCGGGGGCGCGCCGCGTCGGCGAGCTCGCGCACGGGCAGCCGGACGCCGCTGACGTTCGAGACGTGGGTGACCGACAGCACGCGGGTCCGGTCGGTCAGAGCCGCGACGAAGGGGTCGATCAGGTCCTGGGCCGAAGCCGGGCGGCGCGGGACGGCCACCCTCTTCACCACGATCCCGAACCTCGCCGCCCGCACGTCCCACGCCACGTTGTTGGTCGGGTGGTTCTGGTCCCACAGGACCACCTCGTCGCCCGCCGCGAGCGGCACGCCGTTGTTGATCGCGTTGTTGGCCTCGCTGGTGTTGCGGACGAGCGCGATCTCGTCGGGGGCGACGCCGAGCTGGGCCGCCACCGCCGCGCGGGACGCCTCGGTCAGGGTGCGGAACTTGGCGCGGTTGTTGAACGAGCAGTCGCGGTCGATGTCGCGGGTCAGCTCCTCGACGCGCGCCGCGACCGAACGGGGCGAGGGGCAGAGGTTGGCCGCGTTCATCGGCACGCGCTCCTCGGTGAACGAGAACTGCGCGCGGACCAGCTCCCACCACGCCTCGTCGCGGGCGGCGGCGGGGAGCGACGGGAGCGCGGGCGCGCGCCCCTCCCGGGGCGGCGACAGCACGGGCGGCAGGACGACGGCCCCGGCGGCCATCTCTGCGAGGAAGTTGCGGCGGCTGGTCTGGCGCTTCATGTGGCGACCTCCGGGTGGCGGCGGCGCGCCCGGGCGTCCGGACCCGCATCTGCGGGCGGTTTCCCGGCGCGCGGCTTGGCGGGCGGGCGGCTTGTGTTGATCATACTTGCGGCGCACCTTGCCTTGCCAGTCGCGCCCCACCGCCACTTCCCAAAAGCGAGCCGCCCGCCTTGACCGTGATCGCCCGCCGCATGCGCCAGCTGGGCACCGAGAACGCCTTCAAGCTGGGCGACGACATCCAGCGCTGCGTCGAGGGGGGCCTGGACGTGATCCGCTTCAACCTGGGCGCCCCCGACTTCAACAGCCCCGCGCACCTGAACCGCGTGGCGATGGACGCCCTCGACGCGGGGCGGGCCGGCTACTGCGACCCCGCCGGGATCCTCCCCTTCCGCGAGGCGGTCGCGGCGCACGTTTCGCGCACGCGCGGCATCGAGGTGTCGGCCGACCGCGTGGTGGCCACCCCCGGGGCGAAGCCGTCGATCGGGTACACCATGCAGACGTACGTCGACGAGGGAGACGAGGTGATCTATCCGTCGCCGGGCTTCCCGATCTACGAGTCCTGGGTGCGGTACGTGGGGGCGGTGCCGGTGCCGCTGCGGCTCGACGCCGACCGCGACTTCTCGTTCGACGCCGGCGACCTCGCGACGCTGATCACGGAGCGCTCCAAGGTGATCGTGCTCTGCTCGCCGTCGAATCCCACCGGCGGCGTGCTTTCGCGCGACGAACTGGCCGGCATCGCCGAGCTGGTGCGCGAACGCTGCCGCCCGGACGTGCGCGTCTACTCGGACGAGATCTACGAGCAGATCCTCTTCGACGGGCTCGAGCACGAGAGCATCGCGTCGCATCCGGGCATGCCGGAGCGCACGGTGCTTGCGAGCGGGCACTCGAAGGGCTTCGCCATGACCGGGTGGCGGCTGGGGTGGGCGGTGCTGCCGACGCCCGAAGAGGCGGCCGTGTTCAAGCGCATCAACATCAACATCGTGTCGTGCGTGCCGCCGTTCCTGCAGGAGGCCGGGGCGGCGGCGTATACGGACCCCGCCTCGGCGGGCGAGGTGGCGCGCATGGTCGCCGCGTTCCAGCGGCGGCGCGACTGGATCGTGCCGGCGCTGAACGACATTCCCGGAGTGAGGTGCCTGACGCCCAAGGGCGCCTTCTACGTCTTCCCCGACGTTTCGGGGCTGTGCGAACGGCTGGGCGCGCTTGGGGCGCACATGGCGCTGCCCGACGCGGCGCGGCGCCGCACGACGCCGGCGGGCATGCTGCAGATGTTCCTCCTGTACCGCTACGGCGTGGCCACGATGGACCGCGCCTCGTTCGGGCGGATCGGCGGCGACGGGCAGCACTTCCTGCGCATCTCGATCGCAAACGGCATGGACGACATCCGGCGCGGCGTCGCCCGCATGGCCAAGGCCGCCGACGACCGCGACGGATTCGCCGACTTCGTGCGCGCCGAGGCGGTGCCGGGCGGGGGGGGGCTGTTCTCGTGAGCGTGCGGGTCTGCGTGGCGGGGGCGACCGGCTGGGCGGGGCGGGCGGTGGCGAGCGCCGTGCTGGACTCCGACGACTTCACGCTGGCCTCGGCGGTGGCGCGGTCCGCCGCCGGCCTCGACGTCGGCCCCGCGATCGGCCGAAGCGCGCGGACCGGCGTGACCGTCACGTCGGACCCGGCCCAGGCGCTGAAGGCCAAGCCCGACGTCTGGATCGACTACACGCACCCTGCGGCGGTCAAGGAACACGCGCTCGCGGCGCTGGCCGAAGGCGTCCGGGTCGTGATCGGCACCTCGGGGCTGGACGAGGACGACTACCGCGAGATCACGTCCGCCGCGCTCGCGGCGCGCTCGGGGGTCATCGCGGCGGGGAACTTCTCGCTCACGGCCTCGCTGCTCAAGCACCTGGCCGGGATCGCCGCGCGCCACCTGCCCCACCGCGAGATCATCGACTACGCCGACGCCGGGAAGCCGGACGCGCCCAGCGGCACCGCGATGGAGCTGGCCGAGCATCTGGCGACCATCTCGCCAAACGAGCTCGGCCTGCCCGTCGACGAGACGCTGGGCGTGCCCGAGACGCGCGGCGCCGAGATCGGCGGCACGCAGGTGCATTCGCTGCGCCTGCCCAGCTACCTGATCTCGATCGAGGCCCTCTTCGGGCTGCCCGACGAGCGGCTGATCATCCGCCACGACGCCGGCAACAGTCCCGAGCCGTATGTGGCGGGCACGCTGCTGGCAGTGCAGCGGGTGGGCGAGGTCACCGGCCTGGTCCGGGGCCTGGACGAGCTGCTCCTGGGGTAGCGTTCCCGCGCCCGCTCAGCCGTCGATCGCGATCTCGAACATCTCGGGCCAGAGCTTGCCGGTCACGTAGTAGGTGCCCGTCGCCTGATCGCGCGCGATCCCGTTGAAGACCGCGCCCGCGTCGTTCGGCCTGCCGCTGGCGAGCGCCAGCCCCAGCGCGTCGAGCGTGCCGGTGATCGCGCCCGAGCGCTTGTCGATCCGCACGATCTCGTTGGTCATGTAGATGTTGGCGTAGATGTCGTCGCCCACGCACTCGAGCTCGTTGAGGTTGCGCGTGGAAAAGCCGTCGCGCGTTACCCGCACCTCGCCGAGCACCGCGAAGGTCGACGGATCGCGGCGGCGGAGCGTGCCCGAGCCGTCGGACTGGAAGAGCGACTCGCCGTCGTAGCAGAGCCCCCACCCTTCGCCCTCGTACTCCAGCGTGTCGAGCGGCGCGAAGGTCTCGACGTCGTAGACGAACGCCAGGCCGGCCTTCCAGGTGAGCTGGACGACCCGGTCGCCCACGACCGCGATGCCCTCGCCGAAGTGCGCGTCCGAGAGGGGGACGGCGTCGAGCACCTGGCCGGTCTCGATGTCGACCCGCCGCAGCTGCGACTCGCCGTACTGGCCCGTGCTCTCGAGGAACGCGCCGTTGTGGATGAGCAGGCCCTGCGTGTAGGCCGCCGGGTCGTGCGGGAGCGTGCGGACAAGCTCGTAGCCGAGCTCGGGGACCGCAGCCTCC
The DNA here is from genome assembly GCA_965221535.1 of Longimicrobiales bacterium. Classification (GTDB taxonomy): domain Bacteria; phylum Gemmatimonadota; class Gemmatimonadetes; order Longimicrobiales; family Gaopeijiaceae; genus Bin94. The sequence goes on from OZ244894.1 coordinate 2,617,000, forward strand.
CCGCAGGCGACGAGGGACACGGCCAGCCCCGCCAGGATTGGGGGCGTCCTTGCGACTGCCAGCTTCATGCTCGTTCCTCCTGCCCTTCTGCTTTGCGCCACCCGCTGCTTTGCGCCACCCGCTGCTCTGCGCCACCCAGCTGCCCCGCGCCAACCCTACGCGAACGGGCCGCCAAGGGCTAATGTAGTAGCTTCACCCGACCGCAAGGAGGCGGACGTGCCCGGGCTGCACCGCCATATCGACCCCGACGGACCTCTAGAATACTCGGTCGTCTTCACCGACCGGTCACTGAACCACATGTCGGCACGGTTCCGCGAGGTGATGCGGACGATTTCGGCCACGCTCAAGGATGTCTACGGGGCCGACTCGGTGGCGGTCGTGCCGGGCGGCGGCACCTTCGCGATGGAGGCGGTCGCGCGGCAGTTCGGGACCGGCAAGCGGTGCCTGGTCCTGCGCAACGGCTGGTTCAGCTACCGCTGGACGCAGATCTTCGACGTGGCCCGGATCCCCGCCGAATCGGTCGTGCTCAAGGCCCGGCCGGACGACGACGGCCCCGCGCCCGCGTTCGCCCCCGCGTCGATCGACGAGGTGGTCTCGACCATCGCGGCCATGCGCCCGGACGTGGTGTTCGCCGCTCACGTCGAGACTTCCGCCGGCATCCTGCTGCCCGACGACTACCTGCGCGCGGTTGCCGACGCCGTCCACGCCGCCGGCGGGATCTTCGTGCTCGACGCAATCGCCTCGGGCGCGCTCTGGGTCGACATGCGGGAGTCGGGCGTCGACGTGCTGATCAGCGCGCCGCAGAAGGGCTGGAGCGGATCGCCGTGCGCCGGGCTGGTCATGTTCGGACCCGAGGGCCGGGCGCGCGCCGCGGCGTCGAAGAGCACCAGCTTCGCAGCCGACCTGCACATGTGGGCGAGGGTCATGGACGCGTACGTCGACGGCGGGCAGCTCTACCACGCCACAATGCCCACCGACTCGCTCAAGTTCTTCCACGACGCCATGCTCGAGACCCGCGACTTCGGGTTCGAGAACGCGCGCGCGCGGCAGTGGGAGCTGGGGAACCGAATCCGAGCCCTTCTCGCCGAACACGGCTTCCGCAGCGTTGCTGCCAAGGGTTTCGAGGCGCCAGGAGTCGTCGTCTGCCACACAGACGACCCGTCCATACAGACCGGCGTCCGCTTTGCCCAGGCAGGCCTGCAGATTGCCGCCGGAGTGCCGCTGCGCTGCGGCGAGCCCCTTGGCTTCCGCACGTTCCGGCTGGGGCTTTTCGGCCTGGACAAGCTCGGCAACGTCGACCGCACCGTCGACACGTTCCAGGCGGCGCTGGAACAAGTCCTAGCCCCCACCCCGAGCGCGGTCTGACGGCGCACATGCCGACGCGCAGGCCGCGGACGCCCCGGACGCGCACCCCAGCGCCGGTCCCGGCAGCCGCGCCCGCGCTCCTTCTTGCGGCCGGCGCCTTCACGGCCTGCTCCCTAGCGCCCCCGCCCTCGACGCCCGCGCCCGCGGCCCGCCTCCCCGACGCGTTCGCCGAAGGCCGCGCCGCGGGCAGCCACCTGCCCCAAGAGTGGTGGCATGCATTTCAGGACCCGGCCCTCAACACGGTCGTCGACTCGGTGCTGGCCGCGAACTTCGACCTTGCCGAAGCCGTGGCGCGCGTGCAGCAGGCCCGGGCCCAGGCGGGGATCGCGCGGGCGGGTCTGCTTCCCACACTGCAGGCCAGCGCCACCGCATCGGACCAGAACACCCCCAGCAACGCGGGCTTCGGGCAGCAGTTCCGGGAACTGTCCGGCGGCGACGGCGGCCCCGTGCCGGGCGGATTCGAGTTCCCGGAGCGCCTGGGGATCACCACCTATTCGCTGGGCGTCGACTTCGCCTACGAGCTCGACTTCTGGGGCCGCGCCCGCAACGACTCCCGCGCGGCGGCCATGCAGTACCTGGCGTCCGAGTCGGACTTCCGGGCCGCGCGGATCGGCGTGCTGTCCGAGACGATCACCACGTACTTCGAGATCGTCGACCTGCGGCGCCGCTCGGCCCTGGCCCGGGAGACCGCCGAGGTGCTGCGGGAGGGCGCCGACCTGGCGGAAGACCGCTACGATCGCGGCCTGGCGACCTCGTTCGAGCTCTACCAGGCGCGCCAGGCGCTGAGCAGCGCCCAAGCCGGGATTCCGCAGCTCGAGAGCCAGCTGACGAATGCCGAAGGGCGCCTGGGCGTGTTGATCGGGGGATTTCGCGCCAAGCTGGACGCGATCCTGCCCGATTCGCTTGCGCCCGTGGCGCCCGGCCGCGCGGTCCCCGCCGGGGTCCCCGCCGACCTTCTGCTGCAGCGTCCCGACGTGCGCGCCGCGGGCGAGCGTCTGGAGGCCGCGCGGTTCGCGATCGGGGCGCGGCGGGCCGAGCTGCTGCCGTCGCTGTCCCTGAGCGGCACGATCGGCCTGCAGTCGGCCGACGTGGACGGGCTCTTCCGGGTGGACCAGTGGTTCCGCAACCTGATCGGCGGCCTGACCGCGCCGATCTTCCAGGGTGGGCGGATCCGGAACAACATCGCGCTTGCGCACGCCAGCTTCGGTCAGGCCGCCGCCGCGTACGGGCGCGCGGTGGTGACGGCGGTGCACGAGGTCGAGGGCGCGCTCGCCGCGCTGGACAACGAGGGGCGCCGCCACGCGTTCCTGGAATCGCAGCGCGAGGACGCGGCGGCGGCGGTCGCGCTCCAGGCGGAGCGGTACGCGTCGGGCGTGGCGGGCTACGCAGACTACCTGGACGCGGTGCGCGCCCTGCTGGCGGTCGAGTCGACGCTGGCCGGCGCGCGGCGCGACCTCGCCCTGGCGCGGCTCTCGGTGCACCGCGCCCTGGGGGGAGAGTGGACCGCGCCGCCCGAGGCGCAAGAGGAGAGTGAGCACATGAGCCGCACGGAGGTTGGCCGATGAGCCGCGTTCGCCGCCCCTGGCTGCTGCCCGCAGCGATCCTTCTGGGCGCCCTCGCGGCGGCGGTCGTCATGGTGCGGCTGCGGCCCGAGCCGCCGCTCAGGGAGCCGCCTTCGCTGCTTCCGTTCGTCTCGACCGCCCCCGCCGAAGCGCGGCAGGGGTCGATTCCGGTCTTCGGCGCGGGCACGGTGCGGCCGCGCGCCGAGATCGACGTGGCGGCCGAGGTCGGCGGCAGGGTCGCCTGGGTGGCGCCAGCGTTTCAGAGCGGAGGCCGGGTGGGGGCGGGCGAGGCGCTGTTCCGCATCGACGACGCCGACTACAGGAACCGCGTGCAGCAGGCGCGGGCCAACGTGGCGGCGCAGCGGGTCGCGCTCCTGCAGGCCGAGGAGGAGGCGCGGATCGCGCGCGCCGAGTACGAGAGCTTCAGGCGCCGCAGCGCGGGTGGATCGGCTTCGGGGCAGCCGAATCCGCTCGCGCTGAGGGAGCCGCAGCTCGAGGCCGCGCGGGCGGCGCTGGCGAGGGACAGCGCCTCGCTCGCCGACGCCGAACTGGCCCTGGCGCGCACCGAGGTGGTCGCGCCGTTCAGCGGCATCGTGCGCGAGGAGACGGTCGCCGTGGGGCAGTTCGTCGGCCCGGGGCAGAGCGTGGGGCGCCTCTTCGCCGACGACGCGGTCGAGGTGGCGGTGCCCCTCGCGGACGGCGACGCCGCGCTGATCGCGGGACTGTGGGCGCTCGGGGCCGGCGACGGGAATCGGCGCGTGGCCGCCGCCGTGTCGGCCCGGTACGGCGACATGACCTACGCCTGGAGCGGATACGTGGACCGGGCCGAGGCCGCGCTCGACGAGCAGACCCGGACGATCGACGTGGTCGTGCGCGTCCCGCGCCCGATGGCGGGGGGCGCGCCGGTGGGCGGCGGGGTGGCCGGGGGCGGGGTGGCCGGGGGCGGGGTGGCCGGCGACGCCCCGGCCGGCGGGGACCCGGCGGCCCCCTCGCGCGAGTCCAGCGCAGCCCCGCCGCTGCTCGTGGGCCAGTTCGTCGAGGTGCGGATCGACGGGGCGGCGCCCGAGCGCTACTTCGCGATCCCGCGCGCCGCGCTCAGGACGGGCAACGAGGTGTGGGCGCTCCGGGACGGGAACCGGGTCGCGATCGTCCCGGTCCGGGTGCTGCAGCGCGCGGACGAGGTGGCCTACGTCGCGGGCGGTCTCGAGGACGGGCAGCCGGTCGTGGTGAGCGGCATCCGGATCGCCACCGAGGGAATGGCCGTGCGCACGGGCGCCGAATGAGCCGCGACGACGGCCTTCGACCCCGCGAACGGCGCGGGCCGATCGGCTACATGGCCCGCAACGGCGTCGCGGCCAACCTCCTCATGTTCTTCATCCTGATCGCGGGGTTCTTTGCGCTCTCGACCCTCGTGCAGGAGGTCTTTCCCGAGGTCTCCCTGGACCGCGTCCAGATCTCGGTTCCCTACCCCGGCGCGACCCCCGACGAGATCGAGGAGTCGATCGTCCTGAAGATCGAGGAACAGATCGAGAGCGTCGAAGGCCTGAAGCAGATCAGGTCCACGGTGTCGGAGGGCGGCGGATCGGTGGTGGCCGAGGCCGAGCGGGGAACGGACCTGAGCCGGTTCCTCGACGACATCAAGGCCCAGATCGACCGCATCCAGACCTTCCCCGCAGGCGCGGAGCGCCCCGAGGTCACGGAGCTGACGAACCGGCAGAGCGTGATCCGGCTGGTGGTCTACGGGGACATCGCCGAACGCGCGCTCAAGGAAATCGCGTACCAGACCGAGGACGCGCTTTCCGCCCTTCCCGAGGTCTCGTACGTCGAGACGACGGGCGTCAGGGAGTACGAGATCTCGATCGAGGTGCCGCTGCATCGCCTGCGAGCCCTGGGGCTGACGCTGCGGGACATCTCGGCCGCCGTGCGCGGGGGCTCGCTGGACCTCTCCGCCGGGAGCATCGACACGCGCGAAGAGGAAGTGCGGATCCGCACCACGGGCCAGAACTACACGCAGCAGGACTTCGAGGAGATCATCGTCGTGAGCCGCGCCGACGGCACGGCCGTGCGCCTGGGCGACATTGCCGAGGTGCGGGACGGCTTCCGCGACGTGGACCTGATCGGACGCTACCAGGGGCAGCGCGCGGCCTACGTCGAGGTCTTCCGCACGGCCGACGAGAAGGCGCTCGAGATCGCCGACGCGGTCGAGGCGCACCTGGAGGACGAGCTGGTCCCGTCGCTCCCGGCGGGCGTCGGAATCGAGATCTGGAACAACGACGCCGACATCCTGCAGGACCGCCTGGGCCTGCTCGTCAAGAACGGCCTGCTCGGACTGGCCCTCGTGCTGATCGCCCTGGCCCTCTTCCTGGAGATCAGGCTGGCCTTCTGGGTCGCGGTGGGCATCGCCGTCTCGTTCGTGGGCACGTTCGGCGTGATGGCCGTGCTGGGCGTGTCCATCAACCTCATGTCGCTCTTCGCCTTCCTCCTTGCGGTCGGCATCGTCGTCGACGACGCGATCGTCGTGGGCGAGAACATCTACGCCGAGCGCGAACGCGGGAGCCGGGGTGTCGCGGCGTCGATCCGCGGCACCCGCAGGATCACCGGGCCCGTGATCTTCGCGGTGCTGACCACGGTGGTGGCCTTCTGTCCGCTCTTCTTCATCCCCAGCTCGATCGGGAGCATTGTGGGCGAGGTCCCGATCATCGTCATGTCGGTGCTGATCTTCTCGCTCATCGAGTCCCTGCTCGTCCTGCCGAACCACCTCTCCCACCTTCCCGCCCCCGGCGCCGGGCCGGGGCGCGGACTGCGCGCGGTCGGCCGGATCCAGTCGCGGGTGCAGTCGGGGCTTCAGCGGCTGATCGACGGGCCGCTCGACCGGAGCCTGCGCCTCGCGACCGGACGGCCCGGCGTCGTGATCGCAGCCGGCGTCGCGATGATCATCGTGTCGGTGGCCACCATCCCGGCGGGGATCGTAAAGGTCGACTTCATGCCTTCGGTGGAGGACGACCTTGTGACGGCCAGCCTGATCATGCCCGAGGGCACGCCCGTGCAGCGAACGTCCGAGGTGGCGCAAAGGCTGGAGGCGGCCGGGCACGAGGCGATCGCGCGGCTGGCGTCGAGCAGGGGCGGGGGCGGCGAGAATCTCGTGACCGGCGTCAACGTCACGATCGGCGCCCTGGCGCGGCAGAGCGGGCCCACCGGAGACGGGTCCGGCGGCGCCGCTCCGCAGGCCAGCGTCGCGGCGGTCGAGTTCAAGCTCGTCGGCGCCGATGAGCGCGACATCTCGGCGACCGACGTGCAGCAGGAGTGGCGCGAAGCCGTCGGCGCGCTCCCCGAGGCCAAGTCGCTGACGATCTCGGCCGAGCTGATCAGCTTCGGGGCCCCGGTCCACGTCGAGCTCTCCCACCCGGATCCCGACCGCCTCGCCCCGATCGCCGATACGGTCATGGCGCGGCTCCGCGAGCTCGCCGGCGTCTTCGACGTGCAGGCGGACCAGGAACGGGGCCTGAGGGAGATCCAGCTCGACCTTCTTCCCGAGGCGCGGACGCTGGGGCTTGCGCTGGACAACCTGGCCCGGCAGGTCCGGGCCGCGTTCTTCGGCGACGAGGCGCTCCGCGTTCAGCGCGGACGCGAGGACATGCGGGTCTACGTGCGGCTGCCCGAGGAGGAGCGCAACGCCATCTCCGACGTGGAGGGCTACCTGGTCCGCACGCCCGGCGGCGGCGAGGTGCCGCTGGGACGCGTCGCCTCGGTCCGGTTCGGCAGCTCGCCCACGACCATCCAGCGCAAGGACGGGCAGCGGATCCTCACCGTCACCGCCGACGTGAACACAGGCGTCGTGACGGGCGGCGAAGTCACCAGCCTGCTCGAGAGCTCGGTCCTTCCCGAGATCGCCGGCCTCAACCCGGGGCTCGCCTATTCGTTCGGCGGCGAGCAACAGCAGCAGGTCGAGTCGTTCGGCGCGCTCGGCGGCGGCTTCGCGCTGGCGCTGCTGGCGATCTACGCCCTGCTGGCCATCCCGTTCGGGTCGTACACCAAGCCGCTGATCATCATGGCGGCCATCCCGTTCGGGATCATCGGCGCCGTCCTGGGCCATGTCGTGCTAGGGCTGCAGATGGCGATCATGTCGCTGTTCGGCATCATCGGCCTGAGCGGCGTGGTGGTGAACGACTCGCTGGTCATGATCGACTTCATCAACGAGCGGCTGCGCCAGGGCATGCCCGGCCGCGAGGCGATCGTCGAGGGGGCCAAGGCCCGCTTCCGCCCGATTCTGCTGACCTCGGTCACCACGTTCCTGGGCGTGGCCCCGCTCGTCTTCGAGACCAGCCTTCAGGCGCAGTTCCTGATCCCGATGGCGGCGTCGCTCGGCTTCGGGATCCTGTTCGCCACCGTGGTGCTCATGATGATCGTGCCCGCGCTGGCCATGGTGCAGCACCGGCTGATGGGGGAACGGGCGCGGCGGGGGTGAAGCCGGGCGTGCGGTCGGGGCGGGGGTCGGGGCCGGGGTCGTCTCGGGGGTCGGGGCCGAGCTCGAAGGGCAGGTCGTGGCGGGCCCCCCAGTCGCGCCAGCTGCCGTCGTAGAAGACGATGTCGAGGCCGTGCATGCGGGCGGCCATGTAGACCACGCTGGCGCGCATTCCGATCATGCAGTAGACGACGTGGGTCTTGCCCTCGCCCGCGCCGTGCCGTTCCAGAATGCGCGCGATCCGGTCGCGCGGCAGGAAGCGGGCGTTGTTCGCGGGGTCCATCAGCTCCTCCCAGTAGAGCTGGGCCGCGCCGGGAATATGGCCGGGGTTGCCCCCGTCGCCGAGGCCGCCGTCGTCGCCGGTGTACTCGTCGTCGGGGCGCGCGTCGAGCAGCGCGACCGAGGGGTCGCCGAGCCGCTCGTGCACCCAGTCCGCCGAGACGCGGAAGTCGACGGGGCTGCGCGCGACCACGTCGCCGGGCTCGACCGGGGGCGCTTCGCCGCTCTCGACGGCACCGCCCGCAGCCTTCCAGTCGGCGATGCCGCCGTCGAGCAGGAATGCGCGGTCGCCCAGGCCAAGGAAATCGAACGTTGCCCACGTCCGGGCGGTGGCCGTCATGCTCGTGCCGTAGATGACCACCCTCGAGTCGCGTTGGATGCCCGCCGCGCGGAGGACGGCGACAATTTCATCCACCTCAGGAAACTCGACGATCCAGCCCTCCTCGCCGTCCCAGGTGATGTCCTGGAAGCGCAGGGGCCGGGCCCCGGCGATGTGCTCCTCTGCGAACTCGCCAGGCCTGCGTTCGGCTTCGACCACCACCACGTCGTCGTCGGCGATGTGGCGCAGCAGCCATTCGACCTCGACCAGCGGATCGACCGGCAGGGTCTGCAGGCGCGGCTCCTGGGCGGCGAGCGGGGCGGCGAGGGCGGCGAACGGCGCGGCGAGGGCGGCGAACGGCGCGGCTAGACCGGCCACGACGGCCAGCGGCGCGGCGGCGCGCCAATGTAAACTTGACATGACAATTTGTAATTTTGACATTACATTCTGCCGACAACTCGGCTCAGAAGCGAGAGGTTACGGTGATTCGGAGGCTGCGCGTGGCGCCGGGGTTGCGCTCCTGCACATCCACGTATTCGGCCTGAAGAAGGTTGGCGATCTTGGCCTGGATGTCCATGCCGCCGACCCGCGCGTTCGTGCGCAGATCGACCACCGTGACGTCGCCCCGGTCGTCGAGCGGAAAGGCCAGCACCTGGTCGGCGCGGCTTCGGTAGCGCATGTCGAGCGCGACCAGACCGGCCCAGCCCGAGAGCGTGGCGGTGACGTTGTGGGCCGACCTGTAGACCAGGGGCCGCTCGGTGATGTGGTCCCATGCATCGAGGTAGAGGTAGGTGGCCTGCAGGTTGAGCTTCTCGGGCACCAGACCGACCCGCGCGCCCAGATCCAGCCCGCGGACCCTTGCCTCGGAGACGTTGCGGAACTGGAAGGTCACGATCTGGCCCGGCGCGCCGGACACCTCGATCAGCCCCTCGTACTCGCTCCAGAAGAGGCCGGCGTCGAACCACAGCCGGTTGGCGGGGCTGAACGTCGCGCCCACTTCGCCCGCCCACGCCGACTCGCCGCGAAGCTCGAGGTTGGGGACGACGCGGAAGCCGAACACCGTGGTGGAGCTGTACTGCTCGGCGACGCTGGGCGCGCGGTATCCCCGGCTGAGCGACGTGCGCAGGCTGAACCGCTCGGACGGCGAGAAGACGACGCCGACCTTGGGGTTGACCGAGAGCTCGCGCTCCACCGCCGAGGCGCGGTGGCGGTCGATCCGGATCCCCACGGCGCCCCGCACGCGCTCGGAGAACGCGATCTCGTCCTGGACGTAGGCGGCCAGATCGGTCACCGTCGGGGTCGGCTCGAGGAAGTTAGACGAAATCGTGGTGTAGGCGGCCTCGGCGCCGGCTGTGAACGAGTGGGGGCCGTCGGTGAGCCGCGAGATCTGGAGGTCGGTGCCGTAGCGGGTGGAGCGGTGGAAGTCGTCGTTGTCGTGGAAGTGGTTCTGCGAGCGGATGTGGTAGAGCTGGGGCCGCAGCTGGACCTTCAGCAGCCGGGTCACGACGGGGTTGGCCGTCATGCCGACGACAAGGTCGGTGGAGCGGATCCAGTCGCCCAGCTGCACAGGCTGCACCTCGAGGCGGCGCTCGGGGGAGCGCCAGGTGAAGAACTCCTCGGCGTCGTCCCGCTTCCAGCTCAGGAAGAGCTCCAGCGGGCCCGGCGAATCCGCGCCGAAGACCGTCTTGGCCCGCACGCGCCACCGCTGCAGGCTGCCGTTCTGCCGGAAGCCGTCCGATCCCTCGCGCGCGACCATGACCGTCATGTCCGCGCCGCCCACCCGCCGCGCGTGCTGAATCTGCAGTCCCTGCATGTCGAGGCGCTCGTCGGTGAAGCTCGTCTCGACCGGCGTGTCGTACACGCCCCAGTAGCCTCGCACCACGGTTCGCGTGCCGTCGACCGGGGGGCGCGTGATCACGTTGACCACGCCGCCCATCGCATTGGTGCCGAACAGCGTCGAGTGCGGCCCCTTGACGATTTCGATTCGCTCGACATCGAGAACTGGAAGCATGCCGAAGTCGATGCCCGAACCAACCCCACCGAGGACGCGGTGTCCATCGACGAGCATCAGCACGCGGCTGCCCACCCCGCGCGCGATTCCGCTCGACCCCCTTATGTCCATCTGGCCTGCGTTGAAGGTCACGCCCTGAGCGAAGGGAAGCGCCTGGTCGAGGCTGGTGACATCGCGGCGCTGGAGCTCGTCCCCGCTCACGACCGCCACGCTTACGGGCGCCTCGCCCGGCTGCGCATTGCCGCGGTTGGCCGTCACGGTGAGGCCCGGCACTTCGAGCAGCGCCCTCTCCAGGGCAATGGCGAGCGGGCCGGCCCCCGCCTCGAGCGGATCGACCGCGCGTTCCACCGTCGTGAACCCGGCCGCCGCCACGACCAGCTGGACCGCATCGCCGACGCTCGGCAGCTCGATCTCGAAGCCACCGTCCTCGCCCGTGTACGTGCGCAGCTGGGTGGAACGGACCAGCACCTGCGCCCGAGCAACCGCCTCGCCCGATGCGGCCGCCACCACCCGGCCGCGGATCGTGGCGGTCTCCTGCGCGGGGGCGGGGGCGGCGGCGAGGGCGGCAGTGCCTGCGGCCGCGGCGGAAGTGGCCGCTGCGGCGGAAGTGGCGGCGGCCGCTGCGACGGGGAGGAACGGCATCGCGACCGCCGCCAGCACGGGGGCAGCGAGGCGGGCTCCCGGCTGCAACCCGCGTCGGCGCGCGATCGCCCGCAAAGCGCGTCGGCGCATCGCTACTGCCGCTGCCACACGGTGGTCGACGCGTTGAGCGCCGGCTCCGTCACCTCCACGGTCAGCACGTTGTTGACGAACTCGTATGTGCCGAGCGCCTGCACCAGATTCCCCGCCTGCTCCCAGGTCCCGTCGAAACGGACGGTGTAGGTGCCGGTGTCGACGATGTCCGTGGTTCCCCCAAGGCCGTCCGGGATGGTCAGGTCCATCGTCATCGTGCCCGAAGCCTCCTGCCCGACGGGCGCCGACTGCTGCAGCGTGAAGGTCCCGGTCGCGTCGGGGGGCGTCATGACCGCGCCGCCGGTCACCAGGGCCACGATCGAGACCAGCGTGTACGTCCCGGACAGGTCGGGCGGCGCTTCATCCGGCTCGACCGGGTCCTCGCCGCCCCCGCAGCCCATGGTCGGCGCCACCGCCGCCAGCGCCCACACGAGCCGCCGCACGCCTCGCCCAGACCTCAGAAAAGTCACGGTTCTGCCTCCCATGCTTGAGCTTTCGCCTGCCTAGGCGACAACGTAAGGGGCTGTCCGGCGTTCCACCAGACGGGGCGCCTTCTCGGAATCCACCCCAAGAACAGGACGCGCCAGCGCATGGCCGACAATCCGCCACCACTCGTCGACGGCACGCCGCCCCGAGGCGCCGCCGACCTCTTCGCGCGGCTGGACGAGCTGGGAATCGAGCACGCGACGATCGATCACGCGCCGGTCTTCACGGTGGACGAGGCGCGCCGCCTGAGGGGGCGGGTCGAGGGGGCGCACTCCAAGAATCTCTTCGTGCGCGACAAGAAGGAGAACCACTGGCTGGTGTCGTGCCTGAGCGAACGCACGATCGACCTGAAGTGGCTGGCGAACGAGCTCGGCACCAAGCGGCTCACCTTCTGCAGCGCGCGGCGGCTTGCGGGCTACCTGGGGATTCGGCGCGGGGCCGTGTCGCCCTTCGCGGTGCTGAACGACGTGGGTCGCGTGGTGAGTGTGGCGCTCGACGCCGATCTGGCGGATGCCGAACCGCTCAACTTCCACCCGCTCGACAACAGCAAGACGACGACGATATCGAGGTCCGGGCTGATGCGCTTTCTCGAAGCCGAGGGGCAGCCGGCACGGATCATCCGGTTTCCGCAGGACGGATAGCCGCCTCGGGGAAACGCGGCCTTGGGGGGCGTTCTGCGGGCCGCGCGGGTCAGCGAAACGCTGGGATGATGTCCTCGACCAGGACATCCATGGCGAGGCGCTCGTACAGGCCCGGGCCACCGTCGTCGCGCACCCGGTGCCAGTCGTTGGTGGCCACCGCGACCAGCCGCAGCTCCGGCACCACCACCACGAACTGGCCGCCGTATCCCCAGGCGAAGTACAGGGACTCGGGCGCTCCCGGGGCAACCCACCAGAGATAGCCGTACGACGCTGCGCCCAGCGAGGGAATCCCGGCGAGCGACCCGGCGCCCACGGGGCTGCCCGCCCCGTCGTCCGAGGAAAGGTCGACCCAGTCCGCCGGAATCACGCGGCGCCTGCCGCTGGAGCCGCGCTGGAGGAAGAGCTGCCCGAACCGAGCGAGGTCGCGGGGGCGCAGGTCGAGCCCGGCGCCACCGTTGTGGAACCCTCCGCCGAGCGACTCCCAGCGGCTGCGGGAAATCCCGATTGGGTCGAAGAGGGCGTACTGGGCAAGCGTCGGCAGCTGCATGGTCGTGGCCTGCTCCAGCACCACGCCCAGAAGGTGGACCGCCGCCGAGTTGTAGTTGAACCGGCTGCCGGGCTCCGCGACGAAGGGCCTGTCGAGGAGGAAGCCCAAATGGTCGCGCGAGCGGATCCAGTCGCTGTACGATCCGAACCCTCCCGACTCGTCCCACTCCAGGCCGCTGGTCATGGTCAGCAGGTGGCGAATGGTGATCGCCCGCTTCCCGGGGTCGATGTCGGGCGCCAGCGGACCCAGGTAGTCGGCTGCACGGTCGTCGAGACTGCCGATGTCGCCCCGCGCGAGGGCCACGCCGGTCAGCGCGGACACTACGCTCTTGGTGACCGACCTCACGTCGTGGAGGTCGTCGGGACCGGCGCCGCCGAAGTACTCCTCGACCACGAGGCGCCCGTCCTTGACGACCAGCAGGCTGCGCATGCGGTGACTCTTGCGGGCGCGGTCGACGCCGCGGTTCACCAGGGTGGCCGAGCCGCCCGCCTCCGCGACGGTGGCGGTGCTCCAAGGCAGCGCCAGATCGACGTCGAGGGGCTGTCCGGCTTCGGGCCCCGACGGGATGTCCGCGCATGCCGCCATGACCAGGGCGGCGGCCGCCAGCAGCGGGGCGGAAAGGTCCGCGCCGCGGCGAGGACGACGAGGCGCCGGACCGGCAGGGCGCGACGAAGGCTGCATGTCAGCGCCTGCGCGGCGGGTCTTCTGTGGTTTGGACAGCACCAGGTTGAGAGCTCCGTTGCCTTTCCGTGTTCCATCTCCAGAGGGGGCAATCTGCGACCTTCGCCCGACCCCGCGCCAGTGGCCGCGGGCCCGCAACTGCGGCGCGCGACCCGCAACTTCCGCGCGCGATCGGCGTACGGGTCCTATCTTTGGACCTTCGCGAAACGCCGGACGGTTGCCCGGAGCGTCGGACCGTCGCCCCGGAACGCCGATCCGGCGCCCGAAAGAACGAGCCCGGCGCTCGTCCCATCCCCTTCAGCCTCCGAGGTGTTGAAATGCTCACCCGACGCGCTTCCCTTGCCCTGGGGCTCCTGGCGATCTCGGCCAGCTGCAGCCCCGCGGCGCCCCAAGTGGCCAACCCCGAGGAGCAGATCGCCCAGGCGCTGGTCGCCGCTCCCGAAGACAGGGCCGACGGCGCCCGCATCCTCGGCTACGCGACCGACGGGAGCGTGGTCGAGCTCCGCGCTGGATCGAACGACTTCATCTGCCTGGCGTCCAACCCGGCGAACGAGCGCTTCTCCAGTTCGTGCTACCACGCGTCGCTCGAGCCCTACTTCGCGCGCGGTCGCGAGCTGACCGCCGAAGGCGTCTCGACCGAGGAACGCTACCGCATCCGGTTCGACGAGATGGAGGCCGGCACCCTCGCCATGCCGGTCATGTCGGCCACGCAGTACGTCTTCGACGGCGTGTGGAACTCGGAGATGGAGACCGCCGAGGGGGTGGTGCGCTGGGTGATCTACGTGCCCGGCGGAACTCCCGAATCGACCGGACTGTCGGCGATGCCGCAGGAGGGCGGTCCGTGGATCATGGACCCGGGCACGCCCGGCGCCCACATCATGATCGTGCCGCCCCGCGGCGAATAGTCCGCCGCCAGCCCGTGGAAGGTCCCGGCGTCGCCCCAGGGGCGGCGGGGCGGCGCGCGGCGTTCGCGGCGGAGCGGCGCGCGGCGTTCGCGGCGGGGCGGCGCGCGACCTTGGCGGCGGGAACTGCATGCTAGCGAACATCTCGACGTTCGCCTTCACGGTGGCGGCGTACGCGCTTCACGTCGTCTTCGTGATCTACGTGCTGCTGCGCCCGCGATCCAGGCAGCAGTCGTCGATGGCGTGGATCCTGTTCATCGTCGCGGTGCCGTTCGTAGGGGTCGTGCTCTACCTGGTGGTGGGCGACGTCCGGGCCGGCAGCCGGCGCAAGCGGCGCCACCGGAGGATCCGGGCCAACATTCGCGCCGCGCTCAGGCGCGTGTGGAGCGACGCCAGCTCGACCGCGATCGTGCCCTGGGGCACGGAGGCCATCGCCCGCCTGGCGCGCCTGGGCAGCGACACCCTGCCCCGCGACGGCAATCGGCTGCAGCTGCTGACGGGCGCACAGGACTTCGCCGGCGCGCTGGTCCGCGACATCGACGGTGCGCGCGATCATGTCCACCTGCTGTTCTACATATACCTGGACGACCGGGTGGGCCGCGCAGTGGGCGACGCGCTGGTCCGCGCCGAGGCCAGAGGGGTCGAATGCCGGCTCCTGGTCGACCACGTGGGATCGAGCGAGTTCCTGAAGTCGGAGCTGTGCCGCGAGCTGCGGCGCGCAGGCGTGCAGGTGGTGCGGGCGCTGCGGACCCATATCACCCAGATCGCCTCGATCCGCTTCGACATGCGCAACCACCGCAAGATCGCGGTGCTCGACGGCAGGGTGGGATACACCGGAAGCCACAACGTCGCCGAAGAGGCGTTCCACCCCAAGCCCCGATTCGCGCCCTGGGTCGACGCCACGCTGCGGATCGAGGGGCCAACGGTGCGCGACCTGCAGGCCCTCTTCATCGAAGACTGGTACATGGACAGCGCCGAGAACCTCGACCACCTGATCTCGGTGGAACCGGAGAAGCACGAGGACGGGCGGATCGTGCAGGTGGTCGGCACCGGCGTGAACTCGCAGAACGAGGCCCTGGTGCGCGTGATCCAGTCGGCGGTGCACATGGCCCGCGAGGAGCTGATCCTAACCACTCCCTACTTCGTCCCCGACGAAGGCACCCTGGCCGCAATCACGACCGCCGCCGTCCGGGGCGTCCACACGATCATCGTGGTTCCAGCGCGAAACGACTCGCCGATCGTGGCCCTGGCGAGCCGCAGCTTCTATCAGCCGCTGCTCGAGGCGGGGGCCGAAATCCACGAGTACACCCGCGGGCTCCTGCACGCCAAGACGATCACGGTGGACCGCGACTTCGCCATGGTGAGCACGGCCAACCTCGACCGCCGCAGCTTCGAGATCAACTTCGAGATCAGCACGCTGGTGTACGACAGCGACTTCGCCTCGGAGCTCCGGCTTCTGCAGAAGCGCTACCTGGAGGACTGCCGCCGGGTGGACTTGCGCAGGTGGGCGGCGCGCAGGTGGCCGCGGCGGCTGGTCGAGAACGTGGCCGGCCTGTTCAGCCCGCTGCTGTGACGCGCCCCGGCGGCGACGACCCCGCCCCGCTGGTCGCGGCCGAATGGGCGCGGGTCCGCCCCCCCGCCCCGCCACCCCGGCCCGGCGACCCCCCCGACCCCCCCGCCCACCCCCCCACCGCCCTGATCCTGGGCGACCCCACCCCCCACCTCGCCCGCGCCCTGCGGGACGCCGGCCACTCGCCCACCGCCTGGAGCCGCCACCTCGCCCGGGGCCGGCGCTGCGCCCCGTGGCCGCCGCCCGGCCCCTTCGGCGAGGCGTGGGTGCGCATGCCGCGATCCTCGCGCGAGGCGGCCATGCTCCTCCATGCGGGCGCGGCTCGCATTCCCGACGGCGGCAGCCTCTTCCTCTACGGCGCCCGCGACGAGGGCATCCGCTCGGCTGCGCGCCACTTCCCCGCGGGCGCCGACGGCCCCCGCCCCACCCTGGTCAAGCGCCGCTGCCGCGTTCTCGCCTCCACGCGCACCCACGCCCCGCCCCGCCCCGACGGCCTCGAAGCCTGGGAGATCCGCGCGCCCATCGACTGGGGCGGGGGCCGGCGCGACTGGACGCACTACCCCGGCGTCTTCGCGTGCGGGCGCCTGGACGACGCCACGGCGCTCCTCATCGACCACCTGCCGCACATCCCCCCACGGGCGCGCGTCCTGGACTTCGGCGCGGGCACCGGGCCCATCGGCGCCGCGATCCTGGAGCGCCACCCCGCCGCCGCCGTGACGCTCCTCGAACGGGACGCGATCGCGCTGACGGCGGCGGCGCGCAACGTCGACGGCGCAACGCGCGTTCTGGGCAGCAGCCTGGAGCACGCGCCGGGCCCCTTCGACCTGATCGTCTCCAATCCGCCGATCCACATCGGCAGGTCGCAGAGCCTGGAGACGGTGGCGGCGCTGATCCGCGACGCGCCCGGAGCGCTGCCCGCCGGGGGAGCGGTCATGCTGGTGGCCCAGCGGCGGCTTCCCATCCCCGCGCTGCTGGGACGATCGTTCCGGCAGGTGCGCCCGGTCGCCGACCGGGGGCCGTTCAGGGTTTGGCGGGCCACGCGCCCGCAGCGCTGAAGCCTGGCGGCGCGCGGTTGCGCCGGCTACCCGTACCGCCCCTCGATGTAGTCGGCGGTCTTGGAGTGTTCCGGCGCCAGGAAGAGCTCTTCGGTGCGGCCGTGCTCGATGATCCGTCCCAACAGCATGAAGACGCACTCGTCGGAAGCTCTGCGCGCCTGGGCCATGTTGTGCGTGACCATCAGGATGGTGTAGTCGCCGCGCAGCTGCCAGATCATCTCCTCGACGGCTTCGGTCCCGGCGGGGTCGAGCGCCGAGCAGGGCTCGTCCATGAGCAGCACCTTGGGCTTCACGGGAAGCAGCCGCGCAATGCACAGCTTCTGCTGCTCCTCGAGCGAAAGTCCCGTCGCAGGCTTGTTCAGGCGATCCTTCACCGTGTCCCACAGGAGCACCTGGCGCAGCGACGACTCCAGGACCTCGTCTTCTTCGGCGGCCGACACCTTGCGTATTCTGGCCTCGTGCAGCCGGAAGCCGAACAGAACGTTGTCGCGGATCGAGATAGGAAGCGGATTGGGGCGCTGGAACACCATCCCGACCTGCTTGCGCACCTGCACCAGCTCGACATCGTCGCCGAAGATGTCGTGGCCAAGCACGTACACGCTCCCGGTCGTGCGCACGTAGCCGAGCCGCTCGATGATCCGATTGCACGTTCTGAGCAGGGTGGTCTTGCCGCATCCCGAAGGCCCGATCATCGACGTGATGATCCCCCGCTTCACCTCGAGATCGACGTCAACGAGCGCCTGAAAGTCGCCGTACCAGAGGTTGAGGCCCCGGGTCTCGATGGCGCAGTCCGCGCGGTGGCCGCTATCCAAAGCGCCCCTCGATGTATCCGGTGGTCCGCTGGTCGGCCACCTTGCCCTCGAACAGGTCTTCGGTGTCCCCGATCTCGACGAGTTCGCCCATGAGGAAGAACGCGGTCCGGTCGGCGAGCCGGCGCGCCTGCTGCACAAGGTTGGTGACCAGAACGATCGTCATTTCGGAGCGCAGTTCCTTCAATACATCCTCGATGCGCATGGTCGTGACCGGGTCGACGGCGATCGAGAACTCGTCCAGCAACAGCAGCTCCGGCTCCTGCGACAGCGCGCGCGCAATGGTCAGACGCTGCTGCTGCCCTCCGGACAGCAGGCTGCCCAGCGAGTCCAGCCGATCCTTGACCTCGTCCCACAGCGCGGCCCGCACCAGGCAGCGCTCCACCACCTCGTCGAGCTCGGCCTTCCTGCGAATCCCGCGCAGACGCGGCGAAAAGGCGACGTTTTCGTACACGGTAAGCGGCAGCCCGACCGGCAGCGGAAACACCACGCCGATCCGGCTCCGGAGCGCGTACACGTTGCGCCAGTCGTTGATGTTCTTGCCGTTCAGCCGGATGCTTCCTCCGACCTTCATGGCGGCGTCGAAGGCGTCCATCCGGTTGAGCGCGCGCAGGAACGACGTCTTGCCGCTGTTGGCCGGGCCGATGATCCCGAAGATCTCGCGCCGGTGAATGTCCAGGTCCACGCCCTGCAGCGCGGCCTTGCCGCCGTACGCGATGTTCAGATCCCGCACCTCGATGATCGGCGGCTCGTCGTACGCGGGACCGGGAACGCCGTGCGCGGCGGCCGTCTTCGGCGCGACGTCTACCACTTCTTCAGCCCCCGCAGGTAGACCCGGAAGGCAATGGACACGGCGTTCATGGCGAGCACGATCCCGATCAGCACCAGGGCCACGCCGAAGGTGAGCTGCTCGGGCACGTCCGTCGCCTGGGTCTGGAGATAGTACAGATGGTACGACATGGCCATCGTCTGGTCGAAGACGCTCGCGGGGAGGAACGCCAGGAAGGCGGTGGCGCCCGTGAACATGATCGGAGCGGTCTCGCCGGACGTCCGCGACACTTCGAGGATCACTCCCGTCAGGATGCCGCTGATCGAGTTGGGGAGAACCACCTTGCGGATCGTCTGCCAACGCGTGGCGCCCATGTTCCAGCACGCCTCCCGGAACGCCTGCGGCACCGCCTGAAGCGCCTCGCGCGTGGCGACGATCACCACCGGCAGCGTCATGACCGCCAGCGTAAGGCCCGCCGCCAGAATGGAAGCGCCGAACCGGAGGAAGTACACGAAGGCGCCGACGCCAAAGAGCGCGTGCACGATCGACGGCACGCCGGCGAGGTTGATGATGGCGAGGTTGATCGTCCGGGTAAGCAGGTTGTCCGGCGCGTACTCGCTCAGATAGAGCGCCGCGGCGACGCCGACCGGCACCGACGCCAGCAGCGCGACCACCACCAGCCAGATCGTGCCCACCAGCGCGGGGAATATGCCGCCGGCCGTCATGTTGTCCCGCGGGGCGGTGAACAGGAACTCCCACGAGAGCGCCGGGCCGCCCCTGACCACCAGCGTGCCCACGACGATCAGCACCGGGATCACCAGCGCCACCGTCATAAGGAAGAACACGGCCCTCGCCACGTTCTGGTTGCGGTGGCTGCGCCGGTTGAGACGGGTTGCGGCGAACATGGGGCTCACTTGTTCCGGATTCCGCGGACCACGATGTCCGCGGTGAGGTTGATCACGAAGGTGACGACGAAGAGAAGGATGCCCAGCGTGAAGAGGGAGCCCCAGTGGTCGCCGCCCTGAACCGTGTCTCCCAGCTCGGACGCGATGGTCGCCGTAAGCGCCCGAACCGAATCGAACACGCTCGTCGGAAGGTTGATGGCGTGCCCCGAGGCCATCAGGACGGCCATGGTCTCCCCGAATCCCCTCCCGACCCCCAGCAGCACCGCCGCCAGCAGCCCGTTGCGGGCCGCGGGAATGACCACCTTGACGATCACCTCCCACCGGGTCGCCCCCAGGGCCTCGGCCGCTTCGCGGTATCCGTCGGGCACCGCCTTGAGCGCGTCCTCGGCGATCGTGGTCATGATCGGCGCCGCCATGAGCCCCAGGATGATTCCCGCGTTCAGAACGCCAAGCCCCACCGGAACGTCGAAGATCCTGATGATCAGGGGGTGCATGATCGCGGCGCCGACGAACCCCCACACCACCGACGGAATCGCCGCCAGCATCTCGACCAGGATCTTCAGCGCCTCGCGCGTCTTGCCCGTGGCGAACTCGGCGATGAAGAGCGCCGCCCCCAGGGACAGCGGAACGGAAAGCAGCATCGCCAACCCCGTCACGCTGGCGGTCCCCACGATCAGCGCCAGCGCCCCGTAGGTCGGGTTGTTGGATGTGGGCCGCCACTCGATCGAGGTGAAGAGCTCTCCCAGGTTGAGCGGTCCCAGGACGAAGTCCAGCCCCTCCTTGGCGATGAAGACGAAGATGGCGGCGACGAAGACGATCGCCGAGATGCCCCCGACGAACACAAGCACCTGGGCGGCACGATCCACATGCCATGCCATGTCCCTGCGGTCCATTGCGCCGCGCCCCGGCGCGGCGCTTCGACTATCCACCGGCGTCACTCCGAGTCCCGCACTCCAAGGGTCGTCATCAGACCGCGCACGCGCACCATGAGGGCGCGGTACAGCTCCTCGGCCTCGGATTCGCCGTCAACCCCGTCTTCCGTCAGGTCCCACTGCAGCGTCGCCGTGGGGTAGGGCACGACGAAGTGCCGCGACGGATCCACGCCGATGCCCACGACCACATGGTAGTGCGGGCCCACATCGAGCGCGTCCTCGAACGACCGGGGAGCGTCGTCTTCCGGGAGCGCTATGCCCCTTCGCCGACAGAAGTCGCCCAGTCGGGGATCGAACTCGCCGGCGGGCGCGAGGCCCGCGGAACCGAAGCGCCCCGCGTGCGGATAGCTCTCCTCGAGCGCCACCTGCGCCAGCCTGCTCGTCAGCGCGTGGTCGTCGTCCACAAACAGGATGCGATAGCGCTTTTCCTCCTTGCGCTTGCCCTTGACGGCGAACAGCGTCATCTCGCAGATGTTCTCGGCCTGCTCGGCCGTCCTCTGCAGCAACCTGAACACGAGCAGCGCGCCGAAGAGGTCGCGGGCCGGGCGGCGCTCGCTGTCGGCCGCGTCGATCAGGATCTCCAGGGCATAGGGATAGATCCGGGCCGTCTGCGACGCGATGCCGCGCGAGACTCCGGCGCTGTCGGGGTCGCCTTCCACGAAGCCCTTCAACGCGGTGCCGAGCGCCTTGCCCGCGTGTCCGCCCATCATCTCCATGTTGTGCCGCACGGTGTCCGGAAGCCGAGCGCCGATCTGGCGCGCCACCCGACAGATGGCCACGGCGTAGTCGCCCGCCCGCTCCAGGGCCACCGACAGCCGCAGCACGGCCGAGATGAACCGCAGGTGGCTGCCGCTGGGAAGGTGGCGCGCCACGAACAGATGGCACCGGTGGTCCAGGTCGCGGATGGCCTGGTTGACCGCGCGGTCCTTGATCAGCGTCTCGTTGGCCAGGCGCGGATCGGTGTCAAGCACCGCCCTGACGCTGTGCCTGAGATTGTCCTCGACCTGTTCCGCCACCGGCCGGAGGCGGGCCAGAATGTCGAGCCGGTCCGCTTCCAGGCGCTCTTCGTAGAGGCTCAAGCGCACTCCATTTCGGTGTGAGGTGCGTACCCGCGCGCCAGGATCAAGCACTGGCCCTCTGCCGAGAGGATCCAGTCCATGTAGCCCTTGACCGCGCCCTGGGGCTGGCCCGCCGTGTACATCATGAGCGGGCGGGCGATAGGATAGCGACCGTCGACGGCCGTGGCCATCGTCGGCTCGACGCAGTCGCCGCCGTCCTCGACCGAGATGCAGGGCATGCCCACGTGCTCGGTCGCGTAGGCGAGGCCGCTGTAGCCGATCGCGCAGGGCGTGTTCTCCACCAGCTCGACAACGTCCTTGGAGCCGTGCATGTCCCGCGATCCGAGCTTGTATTCGCCTTCGTCCCCCAGCACCGTCTCCTTGAAGTAGACGTACGTGCCCGAGTTGTTCTGGCGGCTCACGAGCACGATCTCGTCCGAGGTGCAGCCGGGGACGCTCACGCCCAGGTCGGACCACCTCGTGATCGATCCCCCGTCTCCGTAGATCGCCCTCAGCTGCGACAGGCTCAAGCCTTGGATGGGGTTGTCCTCGTGGAGGTAGACCGCGAGCGCGTCGTAGCCAACGACGAACTCGACGGGCTCCACCCCGTTCTCGCGGGCCGCCTCGATCTCCATGTCGCGCATCTTGCGGGACGCGTTGGCGATGTCGACGCTGCCGTTGATCATCGCGGAAATCCCGGTGCCGGACCCGCCCCCGGTCACGGCGACGGCCACGTCCGGATTGACCGCGGCATACGCTTCGGCCCAGGCCTGCGCGACGTTGAGCAAAGTGTCCGAGCCCCGGTTCTGGATCAGCGCCCGCTGGTCGCGGTCGCCGCCGCCGCAGGCGACCAGCGCCAGCGCGACGAGGGGGATGCATCGCTTCATGTTCGTCCAACTCCTCTCTTCCGAGTCCGCTTGTCCACCTCTGCGAGCGTGGAACGCTTCGTGTCCGCGTGGAACTGCACTAGTGTCCGGTTGGCACTGTGTCAGGCGCAACGCTACTGGCCGTTTGTCACAGCGGGGTCACGGCACGGTGACGAGACTGCACCGGCCAGCGAGCCACACGCGCCCGACCGGCTGCCCGGCCGCCCCGACCGGCTGCCCCCACCCCCGTCAGTAGTACAGGTAGGTCTGCAGCTTGAACGAGAACTCCGTGGGATGCGACTGGGCGCGGTAGATGTCCAGATTGGCCCCGATCCGGTTCTTCCCGGCCACATACAGAAACACGCCGGGCGTGACCAGCAGCCCGGAGTCGTCGGAGGCGCCCCGATCCGGATCTCCCCAGCTGACGCGCGCCATGGGCTCGACGCCCGCGAACTGTCCGCCGTCGAGCGGGACGTAGCGGCTCAGGATGGCCTGGCCCGTCAGAAACCTCGGCGCGTCGCCCGCCATGGACGATTCGGCCCGCCAGTTCGCGCCCCCGACGAGGCCGATCTGGAGGTGCGTCCCGCTCCGGAATTCACCGACTTCCAGATCGGCGCCCCACGCGGTTCCTGCGCCCGGATCCCCCGCGCCATTCGTGAAGTCGTGGCGGGACACGTTGGCCGAGATCGAGACCGCGCCGGGCAGCCGCAGCGACATGCGCCCCGCGATCGACTTGCCCGAGTTTTCGTCCGATCCCGAAGTGCCCGTCCCGTTCGTCAGCGTGGCCATGTAGCTCAGGCGCCCGCCAATGGCGCCCTCGGCCTTGAAGCCGATGTCGCGGTCCGAATACGCCAGCTTCTCGGTAAAGCGACTGAGCGTGCAGACGCCCCCCGCTCCGGCGCACCCGCCCGCTCCGTCGATCCTGCCCGTGCGCTCCACCACAACGATGTCGGTCGAGCTGTCGAGCTCGAAGATGTCGAAGGCCCTCTTGAACTGACCGACCGAGAGTCTGAATCGGGGATCCACGTTGAGGCGGAAGTAGGCGTCCTTCAGGTCGAGTTCGCCCCCGCCGAAGTCGGGCTGCACCCGGCCATCGAGAAGATCCGAAACCGCGACGTCGAGCGTGAGGCGCGCGCGCCGCGTGAAGAAGTCCGTCGCCTTGCCCGCTTCGGCGGAACTTGTCGCAAACTGGGAATGGAGACGGCCGCCCAGGCGCACCTGCGCGCTGCGGGCGGAGATTTCGACCTGGGCCTGAAGCGCCGGTGTCGCGCCGGCCGACAGTGCGACCGCCGCGCCGAGCGCACGGATGCTGATCACGAGTGCGGAAACCTCCGATTGAATGGAGCGGGAACCAATGCCCGTTACATGGAAGCACCGCCATGTCACGAAACGGTGACGGGCACGCGACGCCGGCGTAACCAATCGGCGGCGCGGGCCCGGGGCGCCGCTCGCGCCCCCCCTTCCCCTCCCTACGCCCCCTCGTCGCCCACCGCCTTCTTGAGCACCTTCTGGATGTCGAGCCCCAGCACCGAGGCGAGCCCCTCCATGGTGCCGTACGCGCCCTTCACCCGCTGGTTGAGCGCGTTCGAGACGCCTTCGCCCTGGCCGCCGTCCATGACCACCACCCGGTCGATGTCCACGCCCTCGACCGCGCCCACCGCGATCTCGAGCAGCTCGGGCAGCTTCTCGGCCATGAAGACCGCGAACGCGGCGTCGCCCCCGGCCCCGACCTCGGCGTACAGCCGCCTCAGCACCTCGACCTGGGCCTTCCCTCGCTCCAGGATCGGCGCCGCCTCGGCCTCGGCGCGCGCGAACGCCGCCATCTTCTCGGCCTTCGCCGGCTCGACCACATCGGCGCGCAGGCGCTGCTCCTCGCGCTCCACGCGCTTCATCTCGAGGACCTTCTCGGCCTCGACCTCGGCCTCCTGCGCCTTGACCCGCGATATCTTCTCGGCAGTCTCGCCCTCGCGGTCCAGCTCGGCCTGACGCACGCGCAACTGGTTCCGGGCCTCGGCGACCTTGATCGATGCCGCCGCCTCGCGCACCTCGGCGCGCCTTCTCGCCTCCGCCCGAGCCTCCCGCGTGTCGGCCTCGGCCTGCGCTTCGGCAATCTCGGCCTGGCGGATCGCCTCGGCGGACTTCTCGCGGCCGATCGCCTCGAGGTAGCCCCGCTCGTCGCTCACGTTCTGGATCTTCAGCACGTCCAGGTGGAAGCCCAGCGACGCCAGATCCTCGCCCGCGTCCTCGGACAGCGCCTTCGCGAACCCCAGCCGGTCCTCGTTGACCGCCTCGGGCGTCAGCGTCGCCAGCACGCCGCGCAGGTTGCCCGTCAGCGTGTCCTGCGCCAGCGCGCGGATCTCGTCCTCGGTCTTGCCCAGCAGCCGCTCGACGGCGTTGTTGAACACCCACTCGGGCTGGGACGCGATCTTGACGTTCGCGATCGCCTCGACGTTCAGCGGGATGTTGCCCTTCGAAAAGGCGTTGTTGACCATCACCTCGATCGGAATGGTCTCCAGGTTCATGTCCTGCACGGTCTCGATGATCGGCACGCGGAACGTTCGCCCGCCGGAAATCGAGCGGTACCCCACCTTCTGCCCGTCGCCGAGCATCCGGTTTCTGCCCGTGAGCACCGCGGCCTGGTTGGGCGGCGCGATCACGATCAGGTTCTTGATGGTCACGACGACCATGACGATGACGATCAACGCCACGAAGCCCAGTCCAAGGGCGACTATCGGATCGGTAAACACTTTTCCTCCTGTGGTTTGCCGGGGCGCGGGCCCCGAGTTGCGGCCTATTCTTCGAGCAGCTTGGTGTCTACTGGCGTAACAAGCGCGACCCCTTCGGTCACGTCCACCACAACGACCGCGGAACCGGCCTCGAGCGTTTGCGCGGCCCCGGGGGGAAGGTCGGCGCGCGCGCGCATCTCGTATCTCCGCTCGCCGCTCCGGATTCTCACGGCGCCGGTCTCGCCCTCGCCGATGGCCATCACGATCTTGCCGCTCAGCCCCACCAGCGCCCGCTCCCCCGGGATCGCCCCGGCCTCGGTTCGCTTGAGGTAGCCGAAGACCGTGCTGACCAGGGCGCCGCACCCCAGCCCCATGCCTGCGGCGATCAGGGCGGAGAGCATCGGCGGCGTGCCGGCCCACACCAGCAGCAGCCCGCTGCCGCCGAAGCCGAAGAGCGCGTACACGAGCGAGCGGAGCGAAAGCAGCTTCGCGATCTCGCTGCCGCCCGACAGCGCGTCGGCGTCGGCGTCCATGCCGATGTCGGCCTCGGCGTCGACGTCGCCGCCGAAGAGGTCGCCGAAGAGCGTGAGCGTCAGAAGCCCTCCTCCGACCACGAGCGAGAAGATGAAGGCTGTAAGCATCGAATGTCCTCCCGGGTTGGCGGACAGTACCTTGATACGCGACGGATGCCAATCATCTTCACCGCTCGACGGCCCGGCAAGCCCGCTCGCGCCCGCTTGCCCGACAGCTCCCGAACCGGATCGGAGCCCGAACTTGCGAACTCGTCCCAGGATCTTGACCCAAATGCCCGCCGCGGCGGGGGCTGCGGCGGGGACCGCTTCGGCTGCTGCGGCGCGGACCGCTTCGGCGGCGGCGGCGCGGACCGCTTCGGCGGCCCCGGCGCTGGTCGCTGCGCTGGCGGCGGCCCTGTGCGCGCCCGTCGCGGCCGCGGCGCAGAGCGGCGCCGCCGACGGACAGTGGCGCCACTACGGCGGCGACGCCGGCAGCACCCGCTACGCCCCCCTGGACCAGATCAGCCGCGACAACGTGGCCGAGCTGGAGATCGCCTGGCGCTGGAAGTCGGACAACTTCGGCCCGCAGCCAGAGTTCAACTATCGGACCACACCCCTCATGGTGGACGGCGTGCTCTACGCCACGGCGGGGTACCGCCGCACGGTTGCGGCGATCGACGCTGGCACGGGCGAGACGCTGTGGACGTACCGGCTGGACGAGGGCGACCGGGCGGCGCCCCGCCGCAACTCGGGCCGGGGCGTGGCGTGGTGGGAGTCGGCCGGCGTCGCGCCGCGCATCTTTATGGTGACGCCCGGGTTCCAGCTGGTGGCGCTCGACGCGGCGACGGGCCGCCCGGTCCCCGGCTTCGGCGACGGCGGCGTGGTGGAGCTGCGCGTGGGACTGGGCCGGGAGATCGACCTGATCGACGCCCCCATCGGCTCGAGCTCGCCGCCGATCGTGGTGGGCGACGTGATCGTGGTGGGGTCGGCGATGCCGTCGGGCGGCGCGCCCCGCTCTCGCGAGATGCCGCCGGGACACGTGCGCGGCTACGACGCCGTCACCGGGGCGCTCAGGTGGACGTTCCACACCATTCCACAGCCGGGCGAGCACGGCCACGAGACCTGGGAGGACGGGTCGTGGGAATACACCGGCAACGCCGCCGTGTGGACCGCGATCAGCGCCGACATGGAGCTCGGCTACGTCTATCTTCCCGTCGAACTCGGGACCGGCGACTACTACGGCGGCCACCGCCCGGGCGACAACCTCTTCTCGCAAAGCCTGGTCGCGCTGGACGCCTCGACCGGCGAGCGCGTCTGGCACTACCAGACCGTGCGGCACGGCGTCTGGGACTACGACCCCCCGGCCGCGCCCGTGCTGGCCGACCTGGTGGTGGACGGGCGCGAAGTCCCCGCCGTCGCGCTGATCACCAAGCAGACCTTCACCTTCGTGTTCGACCGGCGCACCGGCGAGCCCGTGTGGCCGATCGAGGACCGGCCCGTGCCGCAGTCCGACGTGCCGGGGGAGCGGACCGCGGCGACGCAGCCCTTCCCCACCAAGCCGCCCCCGTACGACCGCCAGGGGGTCGACCCCGCCGACCTGATCGACTTCACGCCCGAGCTGCGGGCCGAGGCGGAGGAGATCCTGGCGCAGCTTCGCCACGGCCCGCTCTACACGCCGCCCACCGTCCCGGTCGAGGGCGGCCCCCAGGGCACGCTCATGGTGCCGGGCTCGCTGGGCGGCGCCAACTGGCCGGGCGGCGCGCTCGACCCCGGGAGCGGCTACCTGTACGTGCAGTCGGCGACCGCGCCGAGCGTGATTGCGCTCGTCCACGAACCCGACGTCTCCGACATGGACTACATTCGCGGCGGGGGCCTGAGGCTGCGGCAGGGCGGCGGCCCCCAGGGCCTCCCGCTCTTCAAGCCGCCGTGGGGCCGAATCACCGCCATCGACCTGAACCGCGGCGAGATCGCGTGGCAGGTCCCCAACGGCGACGCGCCCGACTTCGTGAAGAACCACCCCGCGCTCGAAGGGATCGACGTGGGAAGGACCGGGAGGCCGGACCGGGGCGGCCTGCTCGCCACGAGCACGCTGCTCTTCGCCGGCGAGGGCGGCGGGATGTACGCCGCCTTCGGCTCGGGCGGCAACAAGTTCCGCGCGCACGACAAGGCGACGGGCGAGGTGCTGGCCGAGATCGAGCTGCCCGCAAACCAGACGGGGCTGCCCATGACCTATATGCACGGGGGGCGCCAGTACATCGTGGTGGCGGTGGGGGCCCGGCGGCACCCCGGCGAGCTGGTGGCGCTGGCGCTGCCGCCGGACAACTGAGGGAGGGCCGACGCGGTGCGTGCGAAGCTGGCTGACATGGGGATATCGGAAGCGGATGTCGCTGCGGCGGTGGAGTGGGCACGCCAAGTAAGGTAAACATGACATTTCTTGACATTCCGAGCCTTGTGCACGCCGGCGCCGACGGCGACGTGGCGCTGTCGGCGCCGGGGCGGCCCGACCTGACCTACGGGGGACTGCGGCGGCAGGTGGAGGCCACGGTGGCGGCGCTCAACGAGCGCGGGATCGGGCGCAACGACCGGGTGGCGATCGTGCTGCCGAACGGGCCCGAGATGGCGAGCGCATTCGTGGCGATCGCGGCGGGGGCGACGACCGCGCCGCTCAACCCGGGGTACCGGCGCCCCGAGTTCGAGTTCTACTTGCAGGACCTGGGAGCCAGGGCGGTGGTGCTGGCCGAGGGCGACGACTCGCCGGCCCGGGCGGCGGCAGCCGCGCTCGGGGTCGAGGCCATGGACATCCGGGCCGAGCCGGGCAGCCCGGCAGGCACCTTTTCCTTCGTGGGCGCGCCCGGGGGCGGAGCCGCTGCGCGCGGGGGCATGGCCGGGCCCGACGACGTCGCGCTGGTTCTCCATACATCGGGCACAACGTCGCGACCCAAGATCGTGCCACTGCTTCACCGCAACGTCTGCGCCACGGCAGACAACATTGTGCGCACGCTGCGGCTGGTGCGCGGAGACCGCTGCCTGAACGTGATGCCGCTCTTTCACATTCACGGGCTGATGGCGTGCGTGCTGTCGACGCTGCGCGCGGGGGCGAGCGTGTACTGCGCCCCGGGGTTCAACGCGCTCAGGATCTTTGCGTGGCTCGCCGACGCCGACCCGACGTGGTATTCGGCGGTGCCCACGATGCACCAGGCGATTCTGGCGCGGGCGGGGCGGAATGCGGACGTGGTCGAGGGGCTGCGGCTGCGCTTGATCCGGTCGTCGTCGGCGGCGCTGCCTTCGCGGGTGATGGGCGAGCTGGAGGAGGCGTTCGGGGCGCCGGTCGTGGAGGCGTACGCCATGACCGAGGCCGCCCACCAGATGACGTGCAACCCGCTGCCGCCCGCGCCCCGCAAGCCGGGGACGGTGGGTGTCGCGGCGGGCCCGGAGGTGGCGGTGATGGACGCCGGCGGCAGGCTGCTGGGGCCGGGGGAAGAGGGCGAGATCGTGATCCGGGGGCCGAACGTGACGCCGGGCTACGAGAACAACGAGGCGGCGAACCGCGAGGCCTTCGCGGGCGGGTGGTTCCGCACCGGCGATCAGGGCCTCTGCGACGACGACGGGTACTTCACGATCACGGGGCGCCTGAAGGAGATCATCAACCGGGGCGGCGAGAAGATTTCGCCGCGCGAGGTTGACGAGGTGCTGATGGAGCACCCCGCCGTGCAGCAGGTGGTCACGTTCGCGATGCCGCACCCGAAGCTGGGCGAAGAGGTGGCGGCGGCGGTGGTGCTGCGCGACGGGATGCAGGCGGCCCCGGGCGAGGTGCGCGAGTTCGCGGCGGCGAGGCTGGCGGGGTTCAAGGTGCCGCGCAAGGTGCTGGTGCTGGACGAGATCCCGAAGGGGCCGACGGGCAAGCTGCGCAGGATCGGGCTGGCGGAGCAGCTGGGGCTGTGAAGGTCGCGATCTACGGCGCGGGGGCGACGGGCGGGTACCTGGGGGTGAAGCTGGCGCTGGCCGGGATCGACACCACCCTGATCGCTCGGGGGCCTCATCTAGAGGCCATGCAGCGCAGCGGGGCGCGGCTGCGAATCGACGGCGAGGAGCTGGTCGCGCGCCCCTTCTGCACCGACGACCCGGCCCAGGCGGGACCGCAGGACTACGTGATCATCACGCTCAAGGCGCACTCGGCGACGCGCGTGGTCGACGCCATGCAGCCGCTTCTGGGGCCGGACACGGCGGTGGTGACCGCGCAGAACGGCGTGCCGTGGTGGTTCTTCCACGGCATTGGCGGCAAGTGGGAGGGGCTGCGCCTGGAGAGCGTCGATCCTGGCGGCCGCCAGTGGGACGGGATCGGTCCGGAGCGCGCGATCGGCTGCGTGGTGTACCCCGCGACCGAGATCGTCGAGCCGGGGGTGATCCGGCATTCCAGCGGCAACAAGTTCAGCCTGGGCGAGCCGACCGGCGGGAAGACGGAGCGGATCAGGGCGCTGAGCCGCGCGCTTGCCGAGGCCGGGCTGCGCGCGCCGGTGCGGCGGATCCGCGAGGAGATCTGGGTGAAGCTGCTGGGCAACGTGTGCTTCAACCCCATCAGCGCGCTCACCCTGGCCACGCTGGACCGGGTCGCGACCGAGCCCGGCACGCGGGGCGTTGCGCGCGCGATGATGCTCGAGACGCGCGCGATCGGCGAGGCGCTGGGCGTCCGCTTCCGGCTCGACGTGGAGCGGCGGATCGACGGGGCGGCGGCCGTGGGCGCGCACCGCACGTCGATGCTGCAGGACCTGGAGAGGGGCCGCGCGATGGAGATCGACGCGCTAGTGGCCTCGGTGCAGGAGCTGGGGCGGGTGGTGGGGGTGCCGACGCCGACCCTCGACGTGGTGCTCGCGCTGGTGCGGCAGCGGGCCGGGGTGGCGGGGCTCGACCCGTCGGCGACCGGGGTGGCCGGGCTCGGCCCGTGAGCGACCGGGGGTGCGGGGCTCGACCCGTCGGCGACCGGGGTGCGGGGCTCGGCCCGTCAGCCTCCGAACAGGGCCACGTTGAAGATCCTGCCCAGGATTAGGACCAGGCTCATTCCGGTGAACACCACGATGCTGATCCAGGTGAAGGCCCGCGCAAACCGCGACGGGTAGAAGTGCGGGTCGTCCTTCGGGATCACCTTGAGGCAGTAGTGGAAGTTGAGGCAGAAGATGACCGGCGCCACGAAGTAGGCCAGCGCCGAAGCCACGAGCACCAGATGCACCGGGCGGGGCATGCCCGCGATGATGGCGACCGAGGCGACCAGCGAGAACAGCATGGTGGCGCGGTAGATGTTGTACTCCGAGCAACAGCGTCGGCGGTGGTCGGGGGTGAGCCGGTCGGCGGCGGTCCCCGCGAGCGCCGCGGTCGGGCGGAAGAGGTTGCGGCAGCACGCGCCCACGATGCGGGGCCAGCCGTCGAAGTAGTTGAAGGCGGTCGTGAAGGTCGCGGCGAAGGCGCCGAGCATGAAGACGGTCATCATCCAGGGGCCGACGCTCTCGGTGAAGATGCCCGCGATCTCGCCCATCACCGCCCGCCCCTCGACCGGGTTGGGGTAGAGCCAGACGGCGGCCAGCAGCACGAAGATGGTCGCGATCACGAACGACACCGCGTGGCCGAGCCGGAAGTCCCAGATGCTGATGCGGAAGCAGCGGCGGCTGTACTCCACGGCCCGCTCCGGCAGCCCGCGCACGTCGACCGCGAGGTCCGACGCCCTGGGCGAGAACGCGTCGAAGGCGGGCGCGAGCCCGGCGGCCTCGAGCCGCCCCCGGATCCTGGCCATCCCCGTGCGCTTGGCCTTGCCCCATTCGGACGCCTGCAGAGACACGTCGATGCCGGTGGGAAGCAGGCCGAGGAAGCCGGCGATCACCAGCCACGACCCCTCCGGCGCGTCGAAGATCAGAAAGTGCCGGAGCTCGCCGATCGGCGCGGGGCGCACGAAATACACGACCACTGCCGATGCGAAGAGCAGCCCGCCGGCGATCTTGGCCCCCGCTTCGAGCGCCGCGTACCTGCCCCACAGCAGGATGGCCACCGACGCCGCGCCGAGCAGCGCGCCCCATCCCCAGAGCGGCACCCCGAGCCCCAGCTGCGTCGAGAACAGGTAGTAGAGCACCGCCGCGGCCGCGATCAGTCTTCCCGCCTGCCCCACCGCGCACTGCACGATCGTGGTGACCAGCACGTACCAGACGGGCAGCTTGCCCGGCGCGGTCGCGTACGCCGCCATCAGGCTCTTGCCAGTGGCGTTGGTGAAGCGGAAGGCCAGCTCGAAGCCGTAGTACTTGAAGACGTAGGCGAGCAGCACGCACCAGAGCAGCGCGAATTCGAAGCGACCGCCCGCGGTCGGCGCCGTGACCAGGTGGCTCGTCCCGATCCCCGTCATCATCAGGATCATGCCCGGCCCGAACTGGCGCAGCAGGCTGCGCGGCCTCATGTCGGGGATCCGCAGGTCGTCGAACGAGTCGGGCGCGGGCGACGCGGGGGCGGCGGGGTCGGCCGGGTCGGCGGGGCTGGACGCGGGCGACGCAGGGGCGCGGCGGCTGGACGAGGCGGACAAGGGGCGACTCCGGCTCACGGTGGCTGATCGGGGAACGGTCACGTCACGGTAGGCGCCGGGGGATTGCGCGGCAAACCCCGGCGGCCCGTCCGGGCCGCCGGGCAGCCGCCCTTTCCCCCGGCCCCCGGAAGTGATACGATGGCCCCCGTCTTGACAGCGGCCCGCCGTCCGTCGCCGGACGGCGGGCCATCGAATCCCGCCCCGCAGCCCCTCAGCCCCCCGTGCTCAAGCCGACCGACACGACCGACCCGAGCCACTACCACCGCGTCGTGGACTGCCAGTGGGGCTGCCCGGCCCACACCAACGTCCCCGAGTACATCCGGCTCATCGCCAACGGCCACTACACCGAGTCGTACCTGCTCAACCGCAAGTCGAACGTCTTCCCCGGGATCCTCGGGCGAACCTGCGACCGCCCCTGCGAGCCGGTGTGCCGGCGCGTGCGGCTGGACGGCGAGCCCGTGGCCATCTGCCGGCTGAAGCGCGTCGCCGCCGACCTCCGCGACGACATCACCGGCTTCCTCCCCACGATCCCCGAGCAAAAGAACGGCAGGCGGATCGCCTGCGTGGGGGCCGGCGCCGCGTCGCTCACGGTGGCCAACGACCTCCTGCCGCTCGGCTACGAGGTCACGATCTTCGAGAAGCTGGCCAAGCCAGGCGGCCTCATGTGGACCAACATCCCCGAGTTCCGGCTCCCCGCCAAGGTCCTCTGGGAGGAGATCGACTACATCCTGGACATGGGCGTGGACTTGCGCTTGGACAGCCCCGTCGACAGCCTCGCCGCGCTGCTTGAAGAGAACTACGACGCCGTGTTCATCGGCTCGGGCGCGCCCAAGGGCAAGGAGCTGAACCTGCCCGGCCGCTGGGAGCCCGAGGGGATCCACATCGGGATCGAGTGGCTCGAGTCGGTGCGCTTCGGCCACATCGAGAAGTGCGGCGACCGCGTGCTGGTGATCGGCGTCGGCAACACCGCCATGGACTGCTGCCGCACCGCGCAGCGCCTGGGCGCGAGCGACGTCAAGGTCATGGCGCGCAAGACCAAGCCCCACTTCAAGGCGTCGCCGTGGGAGCTCGAGGACGCGATCGAGGAGCGCGTCGAGATCCTGGAGAACCACTCGCCTTCGCGCTTCATCGTCGAGGACGGCAAGCTGGCGGCGATGGAGTTCGAGCTCGTCACCTGGCTCCCCGACGACAGCGGGCGACTCAAGGCGACGGTCCACGACCGCAAAGTCATCGAGTGCGACGAGGTGATCCTCGCAATCGGGCAGGACACCGCGTTCCCCTGGATCGAGCGCGACATCGGCATCGAATTCAACGAGTGGGACATGCCGATCGTCGACAAGACCACCTTCATGACCTCGCGTCCCGGCGTCTTCGCGGGGGGCGACGCCGCGTGGGGGCCCGAGAACATCATCTGGGCGGTCGAGCACGGGCATCAGGCGGCCATCTCGATCCACGCCTACTGCGAGGGCAGGTCGCTGACGGACCGCCCGCCCGAGGGCATGAACCTGGTCAGCCAGAAGATGGGGCTGCACGAGTGGTCGTATTCCAACGACTACGACGAGGCCGAGCGCGTCAAGATGCGCCACGTCGACCTGCAGGAGCGCTTCAAGCGCCTGGACATCGAGGTCGAGGAGGGGTTCGACTTCGAGCAGACGCTCACCGAGGTGGAGCGTTGTCTCAACTGCGACATTCAAACACACTTCGAAGCACATTTGTGCATCGAGTGCGACGCCTGCGTCGACGTCTGCCCTCTCGATTGCCTTACGATCACCCCAAACGGGGCCGAGGAAGAGGTGGTCGGCCGCCTCACGGCTCCGCTCCTGAACCCGGACGAGCCTCTCTACGTGTCGGAAGCGCTTCCGCAGACCGGACGGATCATGGTAAAGGACGAGGACCTGTGCATTCACTGCGGCCTTTGCGCCGAGCGGTGCCCCACGGCGGCCTGGGACATGCGCAAGTCCGACCTGCTCGTGCCGTACGCCGGCCTGCAAGCGGGCGAGGCGCATCCGAGCCCCCTGTCGGTGGTGCTTGCGGGCACGGGGATCGGGTGATGGCCATGCAACCGGAGACCTTCGCGGCCAGCCCGAACGGCGGGCCGCCGACCCACCGCGTGAACGACCTCGCCTTCAAGATCGGCACCGTAAACGGCACTGGCTCGGCCAGCGCCAACGGGCTGCTGCGGCGCGCCATCTTCCGCATGGGCATCCCCGTTTCGGGCAAGAACCTCTTCCCGTCCAACATCCAGGGGCTGCCCACGTGGTACGAGATCCGGGCCAACGCCCGCGGGCACACCGCGCGGACCGCCCGCTTCGACCTGATCGTGGCCATGAACCCGGCCACCTACGCCCGCGACGTCGCCGAAGTCACCCAGGGCGGCTGGGTCGTGTACGACTCGACCTGGCCGCTGCCCCGCGAGCTCGCCCGCGACGACGTGACCTTCCTGGGCGTCCCGCTCGCGAAGATGACGGTGGACAACTTCGACGGGTCGCGCGTGCGGATCCTGATGAAGAACATCTGCTACGTGGGCGCGCTGGCCGCGCTGCTCGAGATCGATCTGGACGTCGTGCGGGGGCTGCTCAAGGAGACCTTCGCGGCCAAGGCCAAGCTGCTCGACGCCAACTACCTCGCGATCGACCTGGGCTACAAGTACGCGCGGGAGCACTTCGACTGCCCCCTGCCCGTGCGCCTCGCGCCCATGGACGGCAACAGGGACTCGATCGTGATCGACGGCAACACCGCGGCGGCGCTCGGGTGCGTGTACGCGGGCGCGACCGTGGCCGCATGGTACCCGATCACGCCGTCCACCTCGCTGGTCGACGCGTTCACCGCGTTCTGCCACCAGTTCCGCAAGGACCCGAAAACCGGCAGGAACCGCTTCTCGATCATCCAGGCCGAAGACGAACTGGCGGCTGCGGGCATGGTGATCGGGGCCGCGTGGGCGGGCGCGCGCGCCTTCACCTCGACGAGCGGGGCCGGTCTCTCGCTGATGGGCGAGTTCATCGGGCTGGCCTACTACGCCGAGGTGCCGTCGGTGTTCTTCGATGTGCAGCGCGTGGGGCCCTCGACCGGGATGCCCACCCGCACCCAGCAGGGCGACATCCAGTTCGCCGCCTACGCTTCGCACGGCGACACCAGGCACATCGTCATCTTCCCCGCCAACCCGCACGAGTGCTTCGACTTCGCGGTCAAGGCGTTCGATCTGGCCGAGCGGTTCCAGACGCCGGTGTTCGTCCTGTCGGACCTCGACATCGGGATGAACGACTGGGTCGTGCCGAAGCTGGAATGGGACGACGCCTACCGGCCCGACCGGGGCAAGGTGCTGACGGCCGAGGAGCTGGAGGCCGCGACGGGCCCCTTCCACCGCTACCTCGACGTGGACGGCGACGGAATCCCGTGGCGCACGCTGCCGGGCATTCACCCCAAGGGCGCCTTCCTGACGCGCGGCTCGGGCCACGACCGCTACGGCAACTACACCGAGGATTCGGAGCCGTACGCGGACGTCCTGGCGCGGGTCGGGCGCAAGATCGAGGGCGCGGCCCGCCACCTTCCCGCGCCCGAGATCCGGCTGCGCGAAGGCGCGAAGATCGGCCTCGTGACGATCGGCGGATGCCGCGGCGCCGTGCTCGAGGCGGTCGACGAGCTAGCCGAGCGCGGCGTCGAGGCCGACTACATGCGCATCCGCGCGTTCCCGTTCCACCCCGACGTCGAGCCCTTCCTGGCCGCGCACGACGTCAACTTCGTGATCGAGCAGAACCGCGACGGGCAGCTGCGCAAGCTGCTGATCGCCGAGACCGAAGCCGAGAAGCGCGCTCTGGTGTCGATCCGCTACTACGGCGGCTACCCCATGAGCTGCCACCACGTGATGGACGGGCTCGCCCCCCACATCAAGGCGGCGCCGGCGCTCGAAGGAGCAGCCCCATGAGCTACATCAAGAAGCCCCGCGTCCACCACCCCGGGCTGGCCCGCAACCGGCTCGGACTCACCCGGCGCGACTACGAGGGCACCATGTCCACCCTGTGCGCGGGGTGCGGCCACGACTCGATCACCGCCTCGATCATCGAAGCCTTCTGGAAGCTCGAGATCGCGCCCCACGAGGTGGCCAAGACGTCGGGCATCGGCTGCAGCGGCAAGACGCCGCAGTACTTCCTCAAGGAGGCGCACGGGTTCAACGGCGTCCACGGGCGCATGCCGTCGATCACCACCGGCGCGCACGCGGCCAACCGCAGGCTCGTCTGCGTCGGCGTCTCGGGCGACGGCGACAGCCTGTCGATCGGCATGGGCCAGTTCGCGCACGTCGTGCGGCGCAACGTGGACATGCTCTACATCATCGAGAACAACGGCGTGTACGGGCTCACGAAAGGGCAGTTCTCGGCGTCGGCCGACGTCGGCTCCACCGCCAAGCGCGGCCAGATCAACCGCGAGCACCCCATCGACTCCGTCCTCCTCGGCCTGAACCTGGGCGCGGGATTCGTCGCCAGGAGCTTCTCGGGCGACAAGGACCAGCTCGTCCCCATCATCAAGGCGGGCCTGCGCCACCGTGGATTTGCGCTGATCGACGTGATCTCGCCGTGCGTCACCTTCAACGACCACCGCGGCTCGACCAAGAGCTACCAGTACACGCGCGACAACTACAACCAGCTGGTCTACGCCGACTTCGTTCCGCCCGCCGAAGAGATCGCCACCTCGATCGAATCAGGCGACGCGCGCACCGTCGCCATGCACGACGGCAGCCGGATCGCGTTCCGCAAGGTGCCCGAGGACTACGACCCCACCGACCGCGACCAGGTGTACAGCTACATCAGAGAGCGGCAGCGCGCGGGCGAGGTGGCCACGGGTCTGCTCTACGTCGAGCCGGCCCCTCGCGACGGCGCCGACGCAGTCGACTTCCACGGCCTCCAGGGCACCGTCGACGAACCGCTGTCGAGCTACCCGTTCGAGGATCTGTGCCCCGGCGCCGAGAAGCTGGAGAAGCTGCAAGCGCGGTTTCGGTAGGGGGATGTCCCAGCCCCCTTAAGGCCACAGCCAGCCGAAGGCGCCTCCTGTAAGTAGTCCGTAGATCAGCCCGTCGGCCATGCTCCGCGCCGTCGGGCCCCAGCCCTGGCTTTGCCAGATGGCGTCCTGGATGTGGGCGAGGGAGTATCCCATGAAGGCCGTGGTCGATGCGATGCGGAAGACGTCCATGTAGTCGGCGCCCGGGCCCAGGGCGCGGCCGGTCACGTAGGCCGCGAACAGGCCCACCAAGGCGCAGTAGGCGAACCACTGGACGAGCTCGCGATTCATGTTGAGGGGCTCGCGAACGGGCAGAATGGTGAGCATGGCGGCCGGGCCGCGCCGCACCTTGTCCTGGAACTCCTTCGAGCCCTGGACCGCGGTGCTCCCGGCGTGGGGCAGCGAGTAGTTGCCGGGGGGCAGGTCGAAGCCGCGCAGCGCGTCCATCAGGCCGTCTTCGTCGGGGGCGGCGCGGAAGTCGTTGGCGTGCCAGTTGAGAAACATGTGGATCGCCGAACTCGCGACGAACACGAGCACGGCGGACGCGAGGATCGGCATCCAGAGGCTGAGCGCAGGGACCATGGTAGAGCTCCTTGGGGCTGTGGTGTGGTATGGCGACCGGAGAATCCGGGCGCTGACCGCAGGCGTGGCGCGAGTCCGGCGACCGGAGATCCGCCACTCACTCGCCTTGCCGCCAGGGCACACTGCCGCAAGTGTGGAGGATCCGCGACCGCCCCTTCAACAGGAGTCTTCACCATGCGAATCGCAAGAGTGCTCGCCCCGTGGGTCGCCGTGTGCGCGCTGGCCGCGTGCGAAATCCCGGACTCGCCCGCCGCCGACGCCCCGCCCCCGCCCGGCTCCGACTACGTCGGCCCGGCCTTCGAGTTCGAAGAGGTCGTGCCCGGGATCTATCACGCCCGGGGGACCGGCAGCCTGGCCGTGGGATCGCACGGCGCGGTGATCGTCAACGAGGAGGACGTGCTGCTGGTCGAGTCGCACATCTCGCCGGCGGCCGCCCGTGCCGTGCTGGACGAGATCGAGGCGCTGACCGACCGGCCCGTGCGGCATGTGGTCAACACCCACTACCACTTCGACCACGCGCACGGCAATCAGGCGTACCCGCCCGACGTGCACGTGATCGGCCACGAGACCACGCGCGAGATGCTGGAGAACGGCAGCTCGATGGGGCGCTCGTACCAGGGGTTCGTGGGCAGCCTGCCGGCCCAGGTGGCGGCACTCGAAGAGCAGCTCGCCGCTGCCGACGACGAAGAGGCGCGCGCCGACCTGGAAACCCGCCTCGCCTACGCGCGCAACTACCTCGCGGGACAGCAGGATCTGGTGCCGGTGGCGCCCAACACCACCCTGTCCGAGCGCATGACGCTGTTCCGGGGCGGTCGCGAGATCCGTCTGCTCTTCTTCGGGCGAGGCCACACCGGCGGCGACGTTGTGGTGCACCTGCCGCAGGAGCGCGTGATCATCACCGGAGACCTGCTGCTGCCGGGCCTGCCGTACATGGGCGACGGCTATCTGGACGAGTGGGACGACACCCTGGAGCATCTCAAGTCCCTGGAGTTCGACTGGGTTCT
This sequence comes from Longimicrobiales bacterium, assembly GCA_965221535.1. Lineage (GTDB taxonomy): Bacteria > Gemmatimonadota > Gemmatimonadetes > Longimicrobiales > Gaopeijiaceae > Bin94. Next base: position 2,655,320 of record OZ244894.1, read on the forward strand.
GCCCGGGCACGGCAACCCGTTCCAGGACAGGGAGCGGATCACGCACCAGCAGGAATACATGCGGGACCTGCAGACGCGGGCGGCGGCCCTGCACGCCGAAGGGCTGTCGTACGAAGAGGCGGCGGTGCGGATCGACATGACGGACCACGCGGACAACTACCCGCAGATCATCGGTCCGGGCGTGCCGGCGGTCGCGGTTCAGCGGATCTTCGAGCTGTTGGACGAGGGCGCCCGGTAGGCCGCGGGCGGGGCACCGCCGTCCCCAATGGTGCGCAGTTCATTCAGTGTGTGAATGAAAGTCATTCACAACATGCATGAGTTCCATTCATTATCTAGATGATTGTCATTCGCTGTTTACATGATTATCATTCACAACATGAATGATATATCCCTGCCCCGAGCGGTCTCCGAACGTCTGGAGGCGGCGCTGCGGGTCATGCCCGCCGTGGTCGTCGCCGGGGCGCGCCAGACGGGGAAGAGCACGCTGGCACGGGCAGCCGGGTCGGCGGAGGCCGCGCGGGCAGCCGAGGCCGCGCAGACTGCCGGGTCGGCCAGCCACCCGCGACGGTACATGTCGCTGGACGACTTCGACGTGCTCGACCTCGCGCAGCGCGATCCGGAGGCGCTTGTGCGCGACTCGGGGCCGGTCACGCTCGACGAGGTGCAGCGCGAGCCCGATCTGCTGTTTGCCGTGAAGCGCGAGATCGACCGCGAGCGCCGACCCGGGCGCTTTCTGCTTACCGGCTCGGCCAACCTGCTGCTCATGCGCCGCGTGTCGGAGTCGCTGGCCGGTCGCGCGAGCTACCTGACCCTGTGGCCGATGACCCGACGAGAGCAGCTTGGGCTCGGCCGGTGCGGAGTCTGGGAGGATCTGGTCGAGGTCCCCGACCGGGACTGGCCCGATGTCGTGGCTGCCGACGCCGCTGGGCCGGAGGACTGGCGGGAGTGCGCGCGACGCGGGGGATTCCCGTTCCCCGCCGTCCACCTTGGAATGGACGAGGAGCGAGCCATCTGGTTCGACGGCTACGTGCGCACGTACCTCGAGCGCGACCTCCGGACGCTCTCCTCTGTCCATTCGCTGCCGGACTTCCGCAGGCTCATGCGAGCCGCCTGTCTGCGCATTGGCTCGACGGTGAACCAGAGCGACCTGGGCCGCGACGTCGGACTGAGCCAGCCAACGGTCCATCGCTACCTGAACCTGCTCGAAGCCTCGTACCTGCTGGTGCGCGTGCCGGCCTACTCCGTCAATCGCACCAAGCGGCTGATCAAGTCGCCCAAGCTCTACTGGGGGGACACGGGGCTGGCAATGCACCTGTCGCAGGAGACGGAGCCCCGGGGCGCCCACCTGGAGAACCTGGTGCTGCAGGACCTGCTCGCCTGGCGTGACTCGCGGGCTGCCGCGGCCGAAGTGCTGCACTGGCGGGCGACAACGGGCGAGGAGGTGGACTTCGTGGTCGAGGCCGGGGGCGCGCTGCTTCCAGTCGAAGTGAAGGCGACCACGCGACCCCGGGTCGCGCACGCGGCCAACCTGCGCGCGTTTCGGACAGAGTACGGCGCCGCGGAATACGGCGGCGCGGCCCGCTCGGGCCTGCTCCTGCACGGCGGCGACTCGGTGGAGTGGCTCACCCCGGAGGTGCTTGCCGTGCCTTGGTGGCGGGTGATTTAGAGACGGGCGCCGCATAGGAACGCGCGGCCCCCGCCCCCTCACCGCTCCGGCAGCGCCACCGCCTCGCCCGGCTGCGGCCTCACGCCTGGGGCGTAGAGCTGCGCGTTCAAGGCCGGCACGCGCGACGTGACGAGCTCGTTCAGCGGGCCGAGCAGCTCGGCGACGAGCTCCCACGCATGGTCGACCTGCCACAGCTGGTCCTCGGTCGGCAGGGTGGACGAGCCCTGGATGGCTGACGCCACGCCCGCGTTGCGGCGCGCGTCCCCGACATCGTCGTCGATCTCGTCGAGGGCCTCGCGGATCGCGTCGAGCTCGTCGGCCAGGCCGTCGGGGGGCTCGTCGGCGGCCTCGATCAGCGCCTGGGCCGCGTCGAGCTGCTCCTCGAGCGCGCGGACCGCGCCGCCGGCCTCGTAGATCGCGGGGGCGAGACGGTGCAGGCTCATCAGGGTCTCCTGGCGGGCCAAGCGGTCGGCGCGGGTCATGGGGCGGCGCGGATCGGCCTGGATCTCGACGGTCGACGAGTACGTCTGCCCGCCCACCGTCATGCTGACCGTGTAGACGCCGGGCAGCGCGACGGGGCCCTGCGGCACGCCCGGCTGGCCGAACCCGACCGGCGCAGGGGGGCCGTCGGGCTCGTAGGGCGCATCGAGGCGCCAGTCCCAGACGACCTCGTTGACGCCGGCGCCGGACGGGGCTTCCAGGGTGCGGACGTGGCCACCGTCCGAATCGGTGATGGTTAGCGCGAAGGCGGACTCTTGGGCAGGCTCGCCGTCGGCCATGTCGTCGCCGTCTCCGGCGCTGGGACCGTTGCCGTCGCCCGGATCGCCGGCCTCCTCCCCCTCTTCTTCGGCCATCGGCGCCCGCCAATCGTCGCGCAGGTAGTAGCGGACCAGGGTGCCGCGCGGGGGGTTCGGCGCGGAGTACGTGGCGCCTGTGAAGGGCCAGTCGCCGCGCTGGGCCCACATGATCGTCTCGCGGGCCTGCGGAAAGACGCGGCCCGGCTCGGCGAGGGTCTCGGCCGAGAGGTGCTCCAGGGCGGACACGTCGGCCAGGATCCAGAACGAGCGGCCGTGCGTGCCGACGAGCAGGTCGTTGTCGCGCGGGTGGACGAGGATGTCGTCGACCGGCACGACGGGCATGTTGTTCTTGAGCTGCACCCACTGCTCGCCGCGGTCGACCGAGACGAAGACGCCGATCTCGTTGCCGGCGAAGAGCAGGTTGGGCGCGCGGTGGTGCTCGGTGACGACGTTGACCGACCAGCCGTCGGGCAGGCCGTTGGTGATTCTGCGCCAGCTCTGGCCGTGGTCCTCGCTGACGTAGACGTAGGCCGCGTAGTCGGCGTTGCGGTGCCCGTCGAAGCTGGCGTAGACCCGGCCCTCGGCGTGGTGCGAGGGCTCGACGCGGCTCACGTAGGTGCGCTCGGGAAGGTCGGGAATGCGGTCGGCGACGCTGGTCCAGGTTGCGCCGTCGTCCATGCTGACCTGGACGTTGCCGTCGTCGGTGCCGACGTAGAGCAGCCCGGGCACGAGCGGCGACTCGGCGAAGGCGGTCAGGTTGCCGTAGGTCGAGATGCCGTCGTTGACCGACATCTGCGGCTCGGACCCCGGCACGCCCATGATCTCGAGCTCGCTGCGGTCGATCTGCCGGGTCAGGTCGAGGCCGCCGACCTCCTCCCACGACATGCCGCGGTCGCGCGAGCGGAGCAGGTAGTTGGCGCCCAGGTACACGGTGGCCGGGTCGTGGGGCGACAGCTGGAGCGGCGAATTCCAGTTGAAGCGGTACGTCTTGGCGGTGTCGCCGTCGGCGCGGGGGCCGGTTATGGGACGCATCGGCGTCTTCTCGCCGGTGTTGAGGTCGTACCGGTTCATGTTCCCGTTCTGGGACTCGGAGAAGACGATGCTGGAGTCGGTCGGGTCGACGATGGTGAAGAAGCCGTCGCCGTACGCGGTCTCGTACCAGTCCTGGTGGCGGATGCCGTGGAACGAGCGCGTGTTCGAGGGCCCGCACCAGGGGTCGTTGTCCTGCAGCCCGCCGCAGACGTAGTACGGGTCGCGCATGTCGAAGCCGATCGCGTAGAACTGCCCCAGCGCCAGGTTGTCGAACATGCGCCAGTGGCCGGTCCCGTCCCAGCTGGCGGCCACGCCGCCGTCGGTGCCCAGGATCAGGTGGTCGGGGTCGGCGGGGTTGATCCATAACGCGTGATGGTCGACGTGGATCTGCGTCGCGCCGTCGCTGCGGAAGGTGCGGCCCGCGTCGTCCGACACCATTAGCGCGCTGCCGAGCACGTATATGCGGTCGGGGTTGGTCGGGTCGATGCGGACCTGCGAGTAGTACATGGGGCGCGGGTTGGTGTTCGACATCTTCTCCCAGCTGTCGCCGCGGTCGAGCGAGCGGAAGAGGCCGCCTCTGGGCTCGCCGCCGCCCCCGCCGCCGCCGAAGAACCCCGCGCCGGGCGTGCGCGCGTCCGCCTCGACGAGCGCGTAGACGACGCTGCCGTCCTGCCGGAAGACGTCGACGCCGATGCGCCCCTTGTCGCCGTCGGGCAGCCCGTCGGTGAGCTCGGTCCAGGTGTCGCCGCCGTCGAAGGTCCGGTGCAGGCCGCTGCCGGGCCCGCCGCCGTTGAACCCCCAGCCGGTGCGCTGCCGCTGGTACATGGCCGCGAAGATGGTGTTCGGGTCGCCCGGGTCCATGGCCAGGTCGATCGCGCCGGTGTGCTCGTCGATGTACAGCACCTTCTCCCACGTCTCGCCGCCGTCCCGGGTGCGGAAGACGCCGCGCTCCTCGTTCGGGCCCCACAGGTCGCCCACAGCCGCGACGTACACAACGTCGGGGTTGCGCGGATGGATGAGGATGCGCCCGATGTGCTTCGTGGCGTCCAGACCCATGTGCCGCCACGTGTTCCCGGCGTCGGTGGACTTGTAGACCCCGTTGCCCCAGCCCGAGGACTGCCGGTTCTGCGGCTCCCCGGTCCCCACCCACACCAGATTCGGGTTGGACTGGTCGAGCGTGACGTCGCCGATCGAGCTGGTGGGCTGGTCGTCGAAGAGCGGCGTCCACGACGTGCCGTGGTTCTCGGTCCTCCACACGCCGCCCGTCCCCGTCGCGATGTAGAACACCTGCGGCTTCGACTCGACCACGGCCAGGTCCGAGATGCGCCCGCCCATGAGCGCCGGCCCGATCTCGCGGTACTGCATGTGCGAGACGGCGGTCTCGAGGGTGGTCTGGGCGGCGGCGGGCGGGGTGGCGAGGGCGAAGTGGGCGATGTGCGCCAGGGTGGCGGCGGTGGCGAGCAGGAGGGCCGGGGGGCGGGGGAAGGCGCGTGGGGTGTTCATGGGGTGTCCACCTTCCTCGAGAAGTTCCCGTGCACGGTGTAGCTCTCGATCGCGCCCGACTCGTCCCGCTGGAAGATGTAGGCCTCGCCCAGCTCGCCGTCGTCGCGCACGCGGCGGAAGGTGTCGTCCGACTCGCGGCGCAGCTTCGTCATCGCATTCACCGGATCGCCCGTGGGCAGGCCGACCGAGATCAGGCCGTCGTCCCAGCGCAGGATCGCCGACTCGCCCCAGTTGGATTCGTACAGCCCCTCGTACTCGGCCAGCGAGGCCGGACGCGCGGTCCCCCCGCCAGGATCGCTCCGGATCGCCTCGAGCGCCGCCCCGACCGTCGACATCATCCGCGACCACACGTCGCCCGGGTTGGCCTGGGCGCTGAGCATCGCGATCCCCGCAAGCTTCTTGTCGGGCACCAGCTGGAACGTCGTGCGAAAGCCCGGGCAGCTCCCCCCGTGCCCCACCGTGCGCTCGCCGTCGCGCTCCCCGACCGAGAACCCGAGCCCCCACATGGCGTCGAAGTCGGGGTCCACCCAGTGCACCCGGTGCATCTCGCGCAGCGTGTTGACGTCCAGGACCTCGGTCCCGCCGTTCTCCAGCAGCCGGAACTGCCACGACGCCAGCTTGGCCAGATCCTCGACCGTCGACGAGAACCCAGCCGCCGGCGCGATCCCGTGGGCCTGGAAGAATGGCGCCTCGGCGCGCATTCCGTCGCGCTTCAGCCGGCCGTACCCCGTCGCGTAGCGCCCGCCCCTGTGCTGCTCGGGAATGTCGGTGTACGTGTCCGACATGCCCAGCGGCTCCAGAATGTTGGCGCGGATATAGTCGTCGTAGCCCATCCCCGACGCCTGCTCCACGATCTGCCCCGCCAGCGCCATCCCCAGGTTCGAGTACTGGAAGTAGCGCTCGCCCGGGTAGAGCGTCTCCTGGTCCGACAGCCCGTCGATGATCTCCTCGCGCGTGGGGAACGGGAACTCGGGCCCCGTCCAGTACGGGTGCGCCGACTCGCGCGGCAGCCCCGAGGAGTGGGTCAGAATCCCCTCGACGCGCACCGGAGGCCCGCCGGGATGCGCCTGCGCCACATCGTACCACGGCAGTATCTCCGACACCGGGTCGTCCAGCCGCAGCTTGCCCGCGTCGCGCTGCTGCATCACCCCGATCGACGTGAACAGCTTCGAAATCGAGCAGATCGAGTACATCGTCGACGCCGTCGCCTCGACACCCGTCTCGGGATGCGCATGCCCGTAGCCCTTCGCCCACACCAGATCCTGGTCGTGGACCAGCCCCACGCTCACCGCGGGAATCCTCTCGTAGTCCATCTTCGCGTCCAGCCAGACCTCGAACAGATCGAGCGCCTGCCGAAAGCGCGGGTCCTCCGTGGGATCGGCCGACTGGGCGCACCCCGCCGTCGGAGCCAGAACGAGCAGGAGGAGGGAATTGAGGGCGAACGCTCTGCCTCGGGAACAAGCTGGGCGCTTCACGGCGACCTCCCTTGTTGCGGGACGGGTGAAAGGGGTCGGCGGTCCGACGCGGCTGCGGGTGCCCGCGCCTGGCCGCGCTGTCCTCGCAGTCTACGGCGTCGCGCGGCTGGCGACCACCCGCCGCACCACCACCCTCTGCACGCCCAGCGCGTCGGTCTCGATGAACGCCACCAGCCCGCCCGGGCCGAACGCGTCGGGCATCCGCACACCGGCCGGGTAGCTGCCCAGATAGCGGCCGTCGGGCGTCAGCACGTCGATCGGCCCGTCGGTGACGGGGTCGGGGCCGCGGCGCCAGACCCAGATCGTGCCGTCGGGGGTGGTCTGCAGGTCCCGGATCACGGGCAGCTCGTGGTAGAACTCGAGCGACTCGACCCGTTCGCGCATGATGGCGATCTCGCCGTCCGAAAGCGCGAGCGACTCGATCGCGCTCCGCAGCTCGGCCTCGTGAAGCTCGATTTCGGTCTGTCGGGCCGCCTCGCGCATGCGGTCGGTCATGGGCCTGGGCGGAATTGGGCGCGCCAGGACCCGCTGCAGGCCGCCGTCGGCATTGGCCACCTTGATCCGGTACGCCGACGAATCCGAATACGCCAGGCCGCCGCCGGGGAGCGCCCCGACGAGCAGCGGCGGGGTCAGGCTGCGGTCGCGCTGCGCCCCGTTCGCGGCACGGTAGCGGCGCTGCTCCGGCCCCGGCATCCATGCCTGGGCGAGCGTGTCGGCACGCACGTCGAAACCGCCGAGAACCAGGCGCACGACGGGCCGGGAAGCTTCGAGGTTGGGGCCCGTGTCCCCCGCCAGCGCGGCCGTGAGCGACACCGAGTTCACCCTGCCGTTCGGCACCAGCGCGTCGCCGTCCGCCGCCACGTCGAACTCGGGCACGACGCTGTAGTCGCCCGGGAAGCGGAACAGGCGCTCGAAGCGGCCGTTGGCGTCGAAGACGTGGAAGCCGTTGCGCTGGAAGTCGAAGACGATGGCGCGACCGCTCTCGGACGCCCCGATCCAGGTCGCGTCCTCGAACTCGCCCGGTCCCTCGCCCGCCCGTCCGTACTCGCGGACGAGGCCGCCATTCTGGTCGAGCACGAACGCCCGCGCCGCCTGGCCGTCGAGGATGTGAAGGTTGCCCGCGCCGTCGAACGCGACGCCCGCGACCCGGCCGAACTGCTCCCACTCGGGCCCGTCGAGCGACCCGACCCGGTAGACCTCGGCGAATGCCGAGTCGAGCAGCCGGTCGTCTCCGGGAAGCTCGACGATCTCCTGCGCCTGCAGCGCGCCACCCACCGCCAGCAGGCACACAGCGCGTAAAGTCAACATTACATTTTGTAAGGTCAACATTACATTGCGTAAGCTCGACATTACGTTTTGTACACTCGACACTACACTCCGCTCCGGTTGCAGCCCTTGTCGGAAAGCCCCCGCCCCGGCACCCCCACCCTTACGCGGCGCGACCGGGGCGCTTACTCGACGGGCACTTGCGGCCCCGATCCGCCACCCCCCCGCCGCCGCTCGGCCGCCCACCTCGCCAGGCGCCGGTACGCCTCGCCCAGCCCCCACGCCACGGCCACCACGATCAGCAGCAGCGCCGCCCACCGTAGCGCAGCCGCCCCGAAGGCCGCGTCGAGCGCCGGGCGCTGGATGTTGTAGGCGGTCAGCACGGTCCAGCGCTCGGCCATCCAGTGCCAGCTCGCGTGGGCCACGAGCGCCGAGATCAGCACCGCGCCGGCGCGCGCCGGGACGGCCTTGGCGAAGAGCAGCGCCAGCCCCGGAACCATGATCAGGAGCGCGAAGAGCTGGCCGAACTCGACGCCCAGGTTGAAGCCGAGCAGCGAGGTGAAGAGGTGCGAGCCCGCGAACTGGAGCGACTCGCGCAGCTGGAACGAGAAGCCGAAGCCGTGCACGAGGCCGAAGCCGAAGGCCCATATCCAGCGGCGGGAGTGGCCGACGGGCGCGCTTGCGGGGCCGGCGGCCGAGGGGGGGCCATCGCCGCGGCCGGCCCCCTGCGCCGGGCCCGCTGACGCGGCGCCCGCGCTGCGCCAGATGTTTTCGAGCGCCATGAACACGATCGACGCCGCGATGAGCGTCTCGATCAGCGGGGGGAACCAGAGCGCGTTGGGGGCGATGCCGAGCACCGAGGCGCCCAGCGTGATCGAGTGGGCCGCGGTGAAGGCCGTCACGACGGACACGAGGGGCCAGAAGCGCCGCAGCGGGATCACCAGGCAGAGCAGGAAGAGAAGGTGATCGATGCCGTCCAGGATGTGGGCGAACCCCAGCGCCACGAAGCGCAGGAACGCCTGGTGCCAGCGGGGGTCGAGGCGCACGCGCCCGGGGTTGCCCGCGTACTGGTAGACGCGTTCGGCGCCCTCGGGCGTGACGAAGCGCAGCACGGTCGTGGTGCGGAGCCCCAGGTGGGCCCACTGGGGATCGATCGAGAAGCGCGAATCGGCGGACCGGACGGGGGTCTCGAGCACCACGTCGAGCATGGCCTGCTCCAGCACCAGGTCGATGCCGGAGGGAAGCGGGGGATCGCCGACGCGGGCGAGCGCGCGGTCGTAGTCGGCGAACGAGGGGTCGGAGGGCAGCGCGATGCGCGTCGCCGCGACGGTGGGGGCGGGCAGCGGCGTCCCGTCTTCGAAGAGCGCCACGTAGCCCGCGATCCAGATGGTGGCCTGGTCGGCCAGCAGCGCGCTCGCCTCGTCGATCTCGACGTAGCCGGGGCCCCGGACCGGGAAGTCCACGTCGCGCATAGAGACCAGGGGGACGCGCACGACGAGGCGCAGCGTGCCGCCTTCGGCCTTGACGAAGGCGCGCACGACCACGTCGGCGGGGATTTCGTGGGGGGGCGCGGGGCGCGGGGCCGCCGGGCGCGGGGGCACGGGGGCGCGGGGCGCGGGGCCGCCGGGCGCGGGGGGCGGGGCGGGCCGCGAGGCGCCGGGCGCCACCTCGGCGGCCACCGTGGGGGCGCTCGCCACGGTGGTCATCCCCACGAGCAGCGCGATCAGGCGCGGCGTTCCGCAACGGTTCATTGGGCGTCTCGGACAAGGGTCGCTCTGCCCGGCGGAGCCGGGAACCACAACAACGGTCGAACGGGAAGCGTTGGCTGACAAGCGACCGATGCCGTACTTTGCACGCTTCCACAATTCTCCGCCCCACCCAAGGGAGACTCTGCAATGAAGCGCAAGCTGCTTTTCGTTGCCGCCATGGTCGTTGCCGTGGCCGTCGCGTGCGTGGCACAGGACAGTGCCGAACAGACCGCGGCGTCGGACGGCGTGATGGCCCCGATGTTCGAGGTCGATCCGTTCTGGCCCAAGCCGCTGCCCGACCACATGGTGCTCGGCTCGGCCATCGGGGTCGGCGTGGATTCGCGCGACCACGTGTTCATCGTGCACCGGGGGAACCTGACCGAACGCACCGAGGGCGGGGCGGACGCGGATCCGCCGATCGGCGAGTGCTGCCGGGCCGCGCCGCCGGTGCTGGAGTTCGACCCCGAGGGGAACCTGGTCAATTCGTGGGGCGGGCCGTCGGACGACTACGTGTGGCCGGCGTCGAACCACGGGCTCACGGTCGACCACATGGACAACATCTGGATCGGCGGGAACGGGCCGAACGACACGCACGTGCTGAAGTTCTCGCGCGACGGCCAGTTCCTGGCGTCGTACGGGGAGCCCGAGGCGGGCGAGGTCGACAGCCGCAGCACCACGCGCTTCAACCGGGTCGCCAAGCTGGCGTTCGACGCCGAGGCCAACGAGGCCTACCTGGCCGACGGGTACGGGGGGCGCCGGGTTGCGGTGCTGGACGCCTCGACCGGCGAGTTCAAGCGCTACTGGGGCGCCTACGGCAACGAGCCCGACGACGCCCGGACGCCGCCCTACGACCCCGACGCGCCGCTGATCCAGCAGTTCCGCACGCCCGTGCACTGCGCCGACCCGTCGCGGGACGGGCACGTGTACGTGTGCGACCGGCCCAACAACCGCGTCCAGGTCTTCACCACCGACGGCACGTTCGTCGACGAGGTGCAGCTTGCGCCCCGCACGCTGGGCGACGGCTCGACGTGGGACGTGGCCTTCTCGCGCGACCCGGAGCAGAAGTACATGTACGTGGCCGACGGGAAGAACATGCGGGTGTACGTGCTGGACCGGCTGAACCTGGAGGTCCTGACGAGCTTCGGGGACGGGGGGCGGCAGCCGGGGCTGTTCTTCGCGGTCCACTCGATCGCCACCGACTCGCAGGGCAACATCTTCACGACCGAGACCTACGAGGGGAAGCGCGTCCAGAAGTTCGTCTACAAGGGGCTGGGCCCGGTGACGGCGGAGCATCAGGGGGCGCCGTGGCCGACGGGAGGCTGACGCGCCGCGAGCGCGGGGCTCACGCGGCGGCAGACTAGGCGCCGACAACAACCGACACACCAGCGACAGGAGCGGTGACACCATGAAGACCATGCCAGCGAAGACCATGCGGGCCAGGACCATGACACACAAAACCTTTCCCCTTGCAGCCTGCGCCCTGCTTTTCGGCGCGCTCTTCGCAGGCGGCTGTGCCGCGGACGGCGGCGGGGCCGAGGCGGCAGCGGGCGGAGACGGGGGCGGCGAGCAGGCCCCGATGACGTTCTTCATCACCAGCGCGGGGTCGGGCGACGGCGCAAACCTGGGCGGCATCGAGGGCGCCGACGCGCACTGCGAGACGCTGGCGTCGGCCGTGGGGGCCGGCGGCATGGGCTGGCGGGCCTACCTGAGCACCATCGACGAAGACGGCGGCGCGGCGGTGCACGCCCGCGACCGGATCGGCATGGGGCCCTGGCACAACCAGGCCGGGGCGCTTATCGCCAGCAGCGTCGAAGAGCTGCACTCCGAGGCGGCCAACCTGACGAAGGAGTCGATCCTGACCGAGAACGGCGACATGGTGAACGGGCGCGGCGACGACCCCAACATGCACGACATCCTGACCGGCTCGAACATGGACGGCACCGCGTTCATGGGCGACGGATACGACAACTGCGGCAACTGGACCAGCAACGCCGAGGACGGCAGCACGGCGGTGGGCCACCACGACCGGATCGGCGGCGGCCAGAACCCGACCTCGTGGAACTCGGCGCACACGTCGCGCGGGTGCAGCCAGGAGAACCTGCAGGGCACCGGCGGCAACGGCTTCTACTACTGCTTCGCGGCGGGCACCTGATGCGCGGGGCGCCAAGGGCGACGCTGCCGGCCGCGCTCGCGCTCGTCGCGGGGCTCGGGGGGTGCGCGGGCCAGGAGGCCGGGGACATGGGAGCCGGCGGGGGTGGCGGGGCCGGGGCGGCTGACGGGGTCGCCGGCGGGGGCGGTGCAGCCGCCGAGGCCGGCGCGACGGGCGAGGTCAACACCGTCTTCATCGAGGAGATGACCTGGACCGAGATCCAGGCGGCCATCGACGCGGGCACGACCACCGTGATTCTGCCCACCGCCGGGACGGAGCAGAACGGGCCCCACATGGTGATGGGCAAGCACCGCTACATCGTGGAGGAGGCCAGCGACCGGATCGCGCGCGCGCTCGGCAACGCCCTGGTCGCGCCCGCCGTGACCTATGTGCCGGAGGGGAACGTCGATCCGCCCTCGGGACACATGCGATACGCCGGGACGATCACGCTGCCGAACGAATACTTCATGAAGCTGGTGGAGTACGCCGCTCGCAGTTTCCGCGCGCACGGCTTCACCGACATCGTGTTCATCGGCGACAGCGGCGGGAATCAAGGGGGCATGGAGGCCGTTGCGGCGCAGTTGAACGCAGAGTGGGGCGGCGACGGCGCAACCGTGCACTTCGTCGGCGACTACTACGCGAACAACGGCTTCCGCGACTGGCTCGTCGAGCAGGGCGAAACCGACGAGACGATCGGGCGCCACGCGGGCATCTCGGACACGTCGATCCTGCTCTACACCGACCCGCAGCACATACGGCGGGATCAGCTGGCGCCCGGCGGCGGCTTCGAGGGCAGCGGCGTGTCGGGCGATCCCACGCGGGCCTCGGCCGAGTACGGCCGCGTCGGCATGGAGATGCGGGTGGACGCGGCCGTGCGGCAGATCCGCGCGGCGACGGGCTCGATGTAGCCGGGCTTGCTCTGGCAGCCGGTGGCAAGGGTGCGCGCGGCAGTGGGGCGGTGCGGGTGGCGGTGCGGGTGCGCCGCGAGGGTCGCCTTGGCTGCCCTGCTCGCGCTCGCCCCCGCGGCCGCCGCCCAGGACACGGTTCCGCCCACGCCGACCTTCACCCTGGCTGGCCAGATCGTCGACGGCCTGAACGACCAGCCCGTCATCTCGGCGGTGGTCAAGGTTCCCGAGCTGCGGCGCTACGCGTTCTCCGACGTGAACGGGCGCTTCCGCTTCGCCGACTTTCCCGAAGGAACCTGGGAGATCGTGGTCGAGATGCTGGGATACCACGCGCTCGAGGGCTCGATCGCCGTTTCCGAGGGCAACGGCCTGCTGCTGCGACTGAACCCCGACCCGGTCGCGCTCGAGGAACTGGAGGTGCGCACGCGGTCCGCCGGGCTGCTCGATCGCCGCAGGCGCCGCTACCCGTTCCGCGTGACCACGATTTCGCCCCAGGCGATCGCCGAGGCCATCAATCCCGACCCGGCCGCGATCTTCCGTCGGAACGCGAACTCGTTCGTGACGTCGTGCATCGACCAGTCCGGCTTCCTTACGCTGGGGGCCTGCTACTACAGGCGGGCCCGCAAGACGCGGGTCACCGTCTACCTGGACGAGGGCGAGCTGCTGGGCGGCATGTCCGAGCTGTCCATGTATCCGGCGCGCGACATCCACTCGATGGACTGGCTCAAGGACATCGGCGAGCTCCGCGTGTACACGCACTGGTTCATCGAGCGCCTCGACAACTCGCGATCGCGGCTGGCGCCGTTCAGGTGGCCGATCGGCGACGAGGATGGGTCGGAGTGAGTCGTCCGCGCGCTGCTGGCTGAGGCCGGCGCGGGTCGTTGCGGCGGCGGCCGTCGCAACCGGCGCGGCGTGCGCGCGAACGCTGCCCGACGCCGAGCAGGTCGGAGACCCGGTGCCCGGTCTGAGCTACCAGGCGCTGGCCCGCTTCGAAGCCGGGCGCGCTCTGTTCGACCGCGTCTTCTCGGTGGATGAAGGCACGGGGCCGCTCTTCAACGAGAACCAGTGCAGCGCCTGCCACACCTTCCCTGCGACCGGCGGGACGGGCGAGCAGCTCGTGATCAAGGCCACGCGGCGCCTTGAGGACGGGACCTGCGACATCCTGGCCAGCGAGGGCGGCGAGAATCTGCGGCGGCAGGCCACGCCCGCACTGGCACGGCTCGGCATCGAGCGCGACACGCTGCCCTCGGCCACCGCCGACATCGCCACGTTCGCGGTGCCGTTCCTGTTCGGGCTGGGCGCGGCCGATCTGGTCCCGGAGCAGGCGCTTCTGGACGCGGCCGACCCGGACGACCTGGACGGCGACGGCATCTCGGGACGGGTCGGGCGCACGCCCGACGGGCGCGTGGGGCGCTTCGGGCGCAAGGCCGACGTGGCCACGCTGCACGACTTCACCCACCTCGCGCTCTTCAACGAGATGGGGATCACCACCACCGTGCACGGCAGCGAGCGCGGCCCGAACGGGGCGCCGCTCCCCGACGGCGTCGACCCCGCCCCCGACCCCGAGCTCGGCGACGACTCCGCCAACCTCATCACCGATTTCGTGCGGATGCTCGCCCCCCCGCCCCGCCCCGCCCCCGACCCCGACGCGGCTGCCGCGATCGCGCATGGCGAAGCGCTCTTCGCGGCCACCGGCTGCGCGGCCTGCCACACGCCCCACGTCACCACCGGCCCTTCCCGGCTCGCGCCGCTCGACCGCGTGCGCGCGCCCCTGTACTCGGACCTGCTCCTCCACGACCTCGGCCCGGCCATGGCCAGCACCTGCGCGCCCGGCGCGACCGAGAGCGAGTACCGCACGGCGCCGCTCCTGGGCCTGGGGGCGCGCCGGTCCTACCTGCACGACCTGCGGGCCTTCAGCCTGGAACGCGCGGTCGAGTGGCACGGCGGCGAAGGCGAATCGGCGCGCCGCGCCTTCGAGGCGCTGCCCATCGCCGACCGGCAGGCGCTGCTCCGCTTCCTGAGATCGCTGTAGCCCCGCGCTGCAGCGCCCGCGCCGCGGCAGCACCGATGCTGCAGCCCGCTACGACTCCTTGCGGAACAGACGGTCCGTCAGAATCGCCACCAGCGGCACGCCCACGGCGATCGTCGCCAGTCCCACGCCCTCCATCACGCCCGCGTCTTCGCGCTGTCCCGCAATGCCCAGCGCGTAGCCCGGGATCAGCGTCACCGCGGCGCCGATCAGCGCCGGGCCCAGCGAGCCGCGAGAGCGATCGGTCTCGCCGGCGAAGCGCGCCCCCAGGGCCGACCCCAGGGCGGGCAGGCCCACGGCCACGGCGGCGGCCGCCATGGTGGTCGTGGCGCCGCAATCGGTAATCACGGCGTCGTTGTCCGCCCCCCGAAAGCCGATGCACCGGCTCGCGACCGCAATGCCCGCGGCCAGCCCGAGCGCATTGCCCGCCGCCGACCCGAGGAACACCCTGCCGGTCCGGTGCGGCGCGGCCTCGAGCGACCAGTCGTGGCGCCCGGGTCCCCGCAGCTCCGAGTTCGGGGCGTCGTCCGGGTTCCGCCCGGACCGCCTGGTTTCGATGATCAGCGCGCCCCACATCGATCCGCTGCCGAAGCGGGCGCCGGCTTCGGACGGCTGCACCACTTCGACGCTCTCGATCGCCTCGATCGGCAGCGTGGCGTAGAGGTTGGCCGGGTTCGGCACGAGCACGCCGTCCAGGTAGACCTCGGGCGAGTTGCAACCCGGGTCGCTGCTCCCCAGCCCGCGGATGAAGTTTCCGGCGCGCGCGCCCCTGAACTCGAGGCAGGTCGGCTGCCCCACCACGCCGCTCCGCGTGATCTGCACCCCGGGGACCCGGGCGCTCAGGAGCTCGACCAGGCTCATCGCCGTGTTCTCGTATCTGCGGATCACGTCGCGCGAAATGCGGTTCAGCTGGCGGCCCTCGCCGCGCCGCTCCCGCTCCGCCCGGCTCATGGCCTCGACCACCAGCGGCGCCAGCCGGATCCCCTCCGGCGTCATCTGGACTGTGAGGCGCAGGGGTGCGGCGCCCACCTCGAGCTCGCGCCGGTGCGCTCCGTAGGCCACGTGCCGCACCGCCAGCACCCAGTCGCCTTCGGGCACGGCGTTGAACTGGAAGAAGCCGCGCGCATCGGTGACGCGCTCGCCGACGCCGTCGATGGTCACCTGGACGTCGGCGACCGGCGCCCCGCTCGTGCGGTCCACCACCTGTCCGGCAACGGACGTGCCCTCCTGGGCTGCGGCTGCGCAAGGGACCGCCCAGGCGAGGATGGCCGCAAGAACGCCGGCCCGCGACAACCTCGGGCGACTGCACTTCAACGGGCACCTCCGGTGCTTGAGTGGGAGTCCGCCGACCGCCTGGCACGCAATGCTGGCGGAATGCTCGGCATTGCCTGTATGATGTGTGTTCCACAATAGCGGAGTGGGCGGTTGCGGCGCACCTCGCGCCCGCGCGTATACACTCCCGAGTCCACCCCAGGGTCCATAGGAGGACGCCATGGAACGAAGCACGCGTAGGAGACCACACCGCGGGGGAGGAGTCGCTGCTCTTGCGGCGCTCGCCCTCGCCCTCCCCGCCGCTCTCGACGCCCAGACCGGGTCGATTCGAGGAGAGGTGGTGGACGCAATCACGCAGAGGCCGGTCGTGGGCGCCCAGGTCGAGATCGTGGATTCTCGCCAGGGCGGCCTGACCAATACCGCGGGGCAGTACCTCATCCTCAACGTTCCGGTGGGCGAACACGAGGTGCGCATCCAGTTCATCGGCCTCGCCACCGTTTCCCAGACCGTGACGGTCGCAAGCGGCGAGACCGCCGTCGCGAACTTCGAGCTCGCCCAGGCGGCGCTTCAGCTCGACCAGATCGTGGTCACCGGAACAGCGCGCGAGATGGAGGCGCGGTCCGTGGGGAACACGGTGTCGACGATCGACGCGGCCGAGATCGTGGAGCTCGCGCCGATCAGCACGGTGCAGCAGCTGCTCACCGCCCGCACCCCGGGGCTGACGCTCACCGCCAACTCCGGCCAGGCCGGATCCAGCTCCAAGCTGCGCATCCGGGGCGCCGGCTCGCTGGCCGCCGGACTCGAGCCCGTGGTGTACGTCGACGGCGTTCGCATGAAGTCCGGCACGCAGGGCGGGCTGGACGTGGGCTGGGGCGGCGCGCAGGGCACGGACGCCCTCGACTTCCTGAATCCGGCCGACATCGAGTCGATCGAGACGATCAAGGGACCCGCAGCCTCCACGCTCTACGGGGCCGACGCCGCCGGCGGCGTGATCCAGATCATCACCAAGAAGGGCCGCGCCGGTTCCGGGCTGGTCTGGAACGCCTCGTTCGAGACCGGCTACAACGAGTGGGCGCTCGACACCCCGACGAACTACTGGCGGTGCACCGCGTCGAACATCTCCAATCCGAACATCTATCCGGGCTGTGCGGGCGTCGCCGAGAACACGGTGCTCACCGACGACCCGGTCAAGCGGCACCCGCTGGCCCTGCGGCAGAACGAGGGCGGACCCGAGAGCTACGCCGACCTGAGCACGTTCAACCTTTCGGCCAGGGGCGGCGGCGAGGCGTTCAACTACTACCTGTCGTTCGAGACGGGCGGCGAAGAGGGCGTCTACTACAACAACTTCCGCGACCGGACGTCGGGGCGCGCCAACTTCGGCTTCACGCCCACCGAGAGGTTCTCGGCCGCGGTCAACGTGGGGTACGTGCGCACCCACGTGCAGATGCCCTACGCGAACAACTCCTCGAATTCGATTCTGCGGAACGGCTTCAGGGGAAGGCCGGGCTCGTCGGCGCCGTGGGAAGAGGGATTCCGGGGCTTCGGACCCAACCTTTCCAACGAGTACGACAACCAGACCGAGGCCGAGCGCACGACCTTCGGCCTGACGGTCAACTACCAGCCGTGGGACTGGTTCACCAACCGCCTGACGCTGGGCATGGACAAGCAGGACCGGTACAACAGCGAGGTCTACAAGATCGACACCACCGGCGCCCAGCCGTGGGGTCCGACCAACTCGGGCGGCCGCGTGCAGCGCGATCTGCCCGTCGAGCACTTCTGGACGCTCGACTACGCGGGCACGATGGGCGCCGACATCTCCGACGACCTGAACTCGTCGCTGTCCTTCGGGATGCAGCTCACGCGGGAGCAGTTCTCGTCGCACTATGTGGACGGACAGGGCTTCGTGGCCAACAACCTGAACCTGATCGGAACCGCCGCCACGACCCTTGCCTCGCAGGCGTTTGTCGAGCAGACGTCGCTCGGGGTGTACGTGCAGGAGCAGGCGGCGTGGCGAAACCGTCTGTACGGCACGGTCGCCGTGCGGGTGGACGACAATTCGGCCTTCGGAAGCGACTTTTCGCTCGTCGTCTACCCCAAGGCCTCGTTGTCGTACATCATCTCGGACGAGGCGTTCTTCGAGCTGCCGTACGTCGACGAGCTGAAGCTCCGCATGGCGTGGGGCCAGGCCGGCAAGGCCCCCGATCCCTTCACCGCCGACAGGGCCTACGCGCCCGATGTCACCGTGGTGAGCGACGCGGCCGTGAACCAGCTCTCGACCGCGTCGTACGGCAACCCCGACCTGAAGGCCGAGACGGGCTCGGAGCTGGAGATGGGCTTCGACGCCTCGTTCCTGAACGGCCGCGTGGCGCTCGAGGCCACGTACTACAACCAGCGGACCACGGACGCGCTGATCCAGGTGCCCGATCCGCCGTCGAGCGGATTCAGCGGCAGCCATTTCGTCAACATCGGCGAAATCTCCAACAGCGGCTTCGAGTTCCTGCTCACCGGGTCGCCAATCTACACGCGCAACCTGCAGTGGGACGCGTCGCTCTCGCTCTACACCAACGCGAACGAGCTCGTCTCCTTCGGCGGACTGCTCGAAGAGATCGCCTTCGGCGCCTTCGCCCAGGTGCACAAGCACCGCGAAGGCTATCCGCTGGGCGGCTACTGGTATGTGGACGTGCAGCGGGACGCCAGCGGCAACCCTGTGCTGAACGCAAGCGGCAACGCGATCGTCGACTACGACAACGAGGTCTTCGTCGGGCCCCAGCTGCCCACGCGCGAAGTCGCCTTTGCGAACACCTTCACGCTCATGGGCAACCTGCGCGTCTTCGCCCAGCTGGACTACAAGGCGGGCAACTACCAGTGGTGCGCGATCTGCTCGATTCGCAACCGGATCGACCGCAACTCGTGGGAGGTCAACAACCCCGACGCGAGCGACGCCGAGCGAGCCGTTTGGCTCAGCCGGCAAACCAAGACGCACATCTTCCCCGCCGACCTGATGAAGCTTCGCGAGATCGCGCTCAGCTACACCCTGCCCGCCAACCTCAGCAGCGCCTTCCGCGCGGATCGCGCCACGGTGACCGTGTCCGGCAGGAACATCTGGATGTGGACCAAGTACGGGGGCACGTCAGACCCGGAGGTCACCTTCTACAGCCAGAGCGACTTCAACGAACTCGACTACGCCTCCACGCCGATGACGCGCAGGATCGCCGCGTCCATCGCCCTGCAGTTCTGAGAGGAGGACGAACAATGACTCGATTCAACAAGAAGCTGCAGATCGCGGGCGCGCTGGCAGTCCTGGCGACGCTTCCCGCATGCGACACCCTCGACGAACTCCTGGTGGCCAACAACCCCGAGCGCATTTCCGAGGACGCGCTCAACGACGCGCTTCTCGTCGACGTGCTCGCGAACAGCGTCATCGGCGAGTTCTCGGCCATGTTCGACGACCCGTTCATCTGGCGCGGAAGCATGTTCACCGACGAACAGATCACCGGAATCAACTGGGAATCGACCGCCCGGCTCAGCCAGCGGCTGGTTCGCTACGACGAGGGCGATCCCGACAACATGTTCTCGCAGATCAGCGCCGCCCGGGTCATGGCGGACAGCGCCGCGGGACGGTTCCGCAACCTGATCGACAACTCGGGTGCGGATGAACGGATGGCCACGGCGCTGATCTACGCCGGGTACTCCCACATCATACTGGGCGACGCCATGTGCGAAGCCGTCTTCAACGTGAGCGAGACCATCGCGTCGCAGCCGCAGATCTACGAGCGCGGCCTCTCCCGCTTCGAAGAGGGCATGCAGGTGGCAGGCGCGGCCGGGCGCGAGGATCTGGTGAACCTGGCCCGCGTGGGCCTTGCCCGGGCCCATCTCAACCTCGGCAACCACAGCCAGGTCATGCAGTACGCCGGCGAGGTGCCCGCCGACTTCGTGCACTGGGTGGAATACGAACAGACCTCCGACGGAGGAACCGACCTGGTGCTTTGGGGCAGGATCAACGGCGGCAACCACTCGCTGGGCGTCCACCCGAACTTCCTGAACGGAGACTTCGGGACGCAGGAGATCGTCGCGGGCCAGACCGATCCGCGGGTCCAGCACACCCCGAGCTGGTCGCTGGGCCACAACCGCCTGACCAGGCTGTACAAGCCGTACCAGTCGCTCCCGTTCAGCGGCTTCAACGGCGAAGCGATCGCCGACGGCGGGTCGCCCCCGTTCTACGAGAGGGGCACGGACATCAAGATGGCCTCCGGGCTCGAAGCGATGCACCACTACTACGAGGCGGCGGGCCCGGACGGGACGGGGCCGGCCGGCTCGACGCTCGACTTCGTGAACGCGCGGCGGGCGTTCGGCAATCAGGAGCCGGTCGACCTGTCGGGCGCCGATCTTATGGCTGAACTGCGCGACCAGCGCGGCCGCGACATGTACCTGGGCGGGCTGCGCCTCGGCGACCTGCGGCGCTGGAAGAACCAGGGCGTCGGCGACTTCTTCCCGGCGGGCGTCCACCCGACCACCGAGTGGGGCCAGTACGGAGACGCAACCTGCTTCCCGCTCCCGCTCGAGGAGTACGAAGGCAACCCCAACCTGACCAAGCCGTCGTGATGGTCGGCGGATGGGCGACCAAGGCGTGAACGCGCGCGTTGAGCGGAGGGGTGCGGCGGCCCGCGAGGCCGTCGCGCCCCTTCGTGCGCGGCGGGTGGTGGCCGTGCAGGGCAGCGGCGCAGGTGGCGGGTGGCAGCGGATTCTCCCCGGGCTGGGACCGGCTGCGTCCCGGGCGGCGGCCGGCCTGGCCGTGGCCGCCCTGGTCGGCTGCGGCCTGCTCGACGACGACCAGGACCTGCCCGACGTCGCCCGGGTGGAGATCACTGGAACCGCGCCCGCGGACCTGGAGATGGTCGTTTCCGACAACTTCTACCGGGTCAACGACTTCGAGCAGGGCGGGCAGCGCAACGTGCTGGTGTACGCGGACACCTCGTTCATACGACCCGACTTCTCGAAGGACTACGACATCCAGGTCGCCCAGCGCTTCTTCGTCCGCCTCACGAACCATGCATCCGACGTGGCGAGCATCGTTCTTTCCGTCGCCTTCGACGGCCAGGTCAGCTACACCCAGCGGGCCAACATCTCCGAAGGCGGCTCGCTCGAGTTCAGCGAGATCTTCTTCGGCACCTGACTTCTTCGGCACCTGACGGATCGGGGGGGCAAGGCGTGAGACAGTGGCGGGGCCGGTGGCGGACGCTCGCGCGAGCGTCCCATTTGCTCGGATTCGCCGCCGCTCCGGTCGTGCTCGCGTCGTGCGGCAGCGACGCAACCACCCCCATAGATGCGCCGACCGACCCCGACCCTCTTCCCGTCCCCGCGCAGGCCACGGCGTGGATCGAGCGGAACGCGATCGCGTTCGAGGGCTCCCACCTTTCACTCCCCCACTCGGGCATCGGCTTCGTGCGGGACATCGTTGGCGATGCGCGGGTCGTGTCGCTGGGAGAAAACACCCACGGCACCCGCGACTTCTTCGAGATGAAGGCCCGCATTCTGCGGTTTCTGGTCGAGGAGATGGGGTTCGACGCGTTCGCGATCGAGGCCACCTGGCCCGAGGCGAACCGGCTGGACGCCTACGTTCGGCGAGGCGAGGGAGACGCCCGGGAGCTGCTTTCGGGGCTGTACTTCTGGACTTGGAACACCGAGTCGGTGCTGGAGATGATCGAATGGATGCGGTCGCACAACGAGCGGGGCGGCGACCTTGGCTTCTATGGATTCGACATGCAGTACCCGGGGATGGCGCTCCACAACGTGCTGGAGTACCTGCGGCTCGTCGACCCCGACGGGCTGGGGTGGGCGGCGGCGCAGCTGGATTGCCTCGTGCGCGTCGCGAACGGCCCGGCCGGCCTCTTTCCCGAGATCCGCTACGCCGACCAGACGGCTGAATACCGGGCTGCGTGCGGGGCGTCGCTCGGCGAGGTGCGCGACAGTCTGGCTGCGCGCCGGGGCCGGTACGAGGCGAGCGGCGGCGAGAGCGCATTCGCGTTGGCGCTCCAGAGCATGCGCGTGGCGATCCAGTACCACCTCATGGTCGTCGGCGATCAGAGCCGCGACCAGTCGATGGCGGAGAACACGGTGTGGCTGCAGCGGAGGCTGGGCGACGAGAGCCGCATCGTCGTGTGGGCCCACAATTTCCACGTGTCCACCCAGCCCGGCGCGCAGGGCTGGCATCTTCGGCAGAGCTACGGCGACGCGATGGTCGTCGTCGGCTTCAGTCACGAATCCGGCACCTTTACGGGGGTCCGTCAGAGGGGGTCGAGCTATTTCGGTCTCGATCAAATGGTGCTCGACCAGGTCCGTCCGCTCTCGCACGAAGCCCATCTGGCAACCGCCGCGCCCCCCCGGTTCGCTCTGGATCTGCGGAAGCGGGAGGCCGGCGATGCGGGCGCCGCCTGGCTTGCGAACCCGCGACTCTTCCGCACGATAGGCTGCTGCTACAATCCCGACTCGCCTTCGAGCTATTGGAACGCGCACGCCGTGGCCGACTGGTACGACGTGCTGATCCACTACCGGGTCACGCGGCCCACAGTGGTGTTGCCGTCGCGCTATCCGACCTCGTTCTGAGGCCGGCCCCCGGGTGGCCGCCGCCGCCCGACGCCCCCCACACCCCCACCCCCCCGCGCCGCCCGCCGACGGCCCGCGAAGCGTCGCAGCCTGCGCGCCGCCAGCGAGAGCCCCGTCCACACCATCAGCGCAGCGGCCAGCGAGAAGAGCCCGGCCAGCAGCTGTCCCCCCAGCCCCCAGTACTCGCCCGTGTGCGCGTAGCGAAGAAACTGCTGCGCTCGCCGCCCCGGCGCGTCGTCCGCGAAGGACCGCCATTCGCGCACGGCGCCGGTGCGCGCGTCCACCGCGAGCACGCCCGCCCTGTGGGGCTGGCCGGCGCGCCCCCCCTGAACCTCGACCTCCACCTCCTCGTCCGTCGGGCGGGGCATCGTCAAGGTCAGCGTTCTCCACCCGGGCGCCCAGGCCTCCGCCGTCGCCAGCACGGCCGCCAGATCCGACCCCGACCCGCCCGCGCCACCCGGCGCACTCGCCCCGCCCACCTCCCCCACCCCGCCCGCCCCCCCGCCACCCCCCCGCCCCGGCCACTCCCCCGCGGGCACTACGCGCGCCACCACCGGAAACACCCGGTCGCCCACACCCGGGTACGACGTGGCGACCCCAGTCGCCGCGATCAGCGCCAGCGGCGCGCACGACCAGATCCCCACCACCCGATGCCAGTTGAGGTCGCGCGCCGCCCCCCTCGCCCCGCGAC
The DNA here is from genome assembly GCA_965221535.1 of Longimicrobiales bacterium. Taxonomy (GTDB): domain Bacteria; phylum Gemmatimonadota; class Gemmatimonadetes; order Longimicrobiales; family Gaopeijiaceae; genus Bin94. The sequence goes on from OZ244894.1 coordinate 2,678,456, forward strand.
GGAACAGCGCCGCCCGGGCCAGCGGGCGCCGGCCAAACGGGCGCGGCACCCACAGGATCGGCCCCGTGAGCAGCAGAAACAGGAACGCCACGTTGACCGCGCCCGTCACCGCGCGCGCTCGGCGCACCGAGCCGTCCGAGACGTTGAACCAGCGATGCCAGTCGTGCACGCCCTCGAAGAAGCGGTCGAGCCCGTCCGGTCCGGTTCCGAGCACCGCGCCCGTGTAGGGGTCGACCAGCGCGTGCCGGTCGCGCCCCTCGTACACTCGGACGGGCGCACGCGGGTCCGCGCGATACCGCAGCGAAGTCGCCGCGAAGCCCGCCGCCGCGGCGACCTCCTCGGGACGCAGCCGCTCGGCCCCTTCCCCGGCGGCCGCGAAGTGCCTCCGCTCGGCGAGCCCGGTGGCCGTCTGCTCCAGCGACAGCACCGCTCCCGTCGCGGCCAGCAGAAGCAGGACCGCCCCGGCCGCCACCGCAACCGACAGGTGCAGCCGGAACAGGACCTCGCGAATCATCGCCTTGGAGGCGGCGATTCAGTTCAGCGTCACATAGCGCTCGAGCCGCGCGACCTCGTCCTCGTCGACGTACTTGCCCATCTCGCGCCGAAACTGCTCCATGTCGGCGTACGGGCGGTACTCCTCGAACTCGTGCGCCATGCGGTCGCCGACGCCCGGAATCAGCAGAATCTCGTCGTTCGTCGCGTCGTTCAGGTTGATCGGCAGCCACAGCCACTCGTACGCCGCGCGCGCCGCCTCGTCGCCGATCGCCCCCGACAGCACCGCGTGCAGCTCCGACGCGCGCATGTAGGGCCGACCGCCAACCACCGCCGCGGCAACCTCGGCCGTCATCCCCGGCACCGACGCCAGTTCCTCTTCGCTTGCCAGGTTGGGGTTGAGGAGGGCGACCGTGGCCTCGACGGCCTCCATCTCGCCCATGGCCTCCGAGGGCTCGGCGGCGGCGGGTTCAGACTCCGCCGAATCGCCGCCTCCGCCGCAGCCGACCAGCAGCGCGGGGATCATCGCGGGCAGAATCGCCCAGGTGCGATTGCGAAACATGATTTCCTCCGTTTCCTGTTGGCGGGCCCGGACCGGCACCCCTTCAATCGTCGATGCGCGGCACGCTTCCCGGTGCCGAACACCATCCGGACCCAATGAGATTGGTTCTCAACTAGCTTCAAACCTCCGTGATCAGCGAGGCCCTGTCAAATCATGCGATGCCCGCCTCGCCCCGACAACAAACGGACCGCCCAACGTGTCATTAGCGTTAGCACCGGACCCATCACCCCCGGAAGCAGAACAGCCAATGAGATCAATGAAGACCCACCCGGCGGGCCCCGGACTTGCGACCCCGTCGGGCCCCGGCCCGGCCCCGTCGGGCTTCGGCGCGGCGGCCCCGGCGGGCCCCGCACTCGCGGCCCCGGCGCTCCTCCTTCCTGCGCTCGCCCTTCTGGCCGTGTCGGGATCGCCGAACCGGGCCGCCGCCCAGTCCTCCAACGGCGACAACGGGACGGCGGTGGCGCTGGAAGCCGTCGCGCTCCCGGCTGCCGCCGACATCGACCTCGACGGGCGCATCGACGAGGAGATCTGGCAGACCGCCGCTCCAATCACCGACTTCACCCAGCAGGAGCCCGTCGAGGGGGGCGTGCCCTCGGAGCGCACCGAGGTTCGCGTGGTCTTCGACGAGGACCACCTGTACATCGGCGCGGTGCTGTACGGCGACCCCGAGAGCATCCTGGCGTATCAGCGGCAGCGCGACGCCAGCCTGCGCACCGACGACCGCTTCATGTGGATCCTCGACACCTTCCTGGACGGGCGCACGGGGTACTTCTTCGAGATCAACCCCGCCGGACTCATGGGCGACGGGATCCTGACCGGGAGCGGCGGCGGCTGGGGCGGAGGCGGTGGCGGCGGCGGGGCCGGCAAGGCCTGGGACGGCATCTGGGAGGCGCGCACGGCCCAGCGCGACGACGGGTGGTCGGCCGAGATCCGCATCCCGTTCCGAACGCTCAACTTCAACCCCGATCTGGACAGCTGGGGGATCAACTTCCAGCGCACGATCCGCCACCGGAACGAAGAGATCCTGTGGCGCGGCCACCGGCGCAACGAAGGGCTGTTCAGGCCGGTGAACGCCGGGCGGCTGACCGGCTTGAGAAATCTTTCACAAGGACTGGGACTGGAAGCGAGGCCGTCCGCCGTCACGACGTGGAAGAACGTCCCGGACAACGCCGATCCGACCACCTTTCCGAGCGACGTCAGCCTCGACGTCAACTACAGCATCACGTCGAGCCTGCGCGCGTCGGCCAGCGTCAACACCGACTTCGCCGAGGTCGAAAGCGACGAGCGGCGCGTCAATCTCACGCGGTTTCCGCAGCGCTTTCGCGAGCGCCGCGACTTCTTCCTCGAGGGATCGGGCGTCTTCAGCTTCGCGCCCAGGAGCGGGCCGACGCCGTTCTTCTCCCGCCGAATCGGCCTCAGCTCGGGACAGCAGATCCCGATCCAGTACGGCACCCGACTGACCGGGCAGGCAGGCAGGTACGAACTCGGCTTCTACCAGATCGGCACGGCAGCGCACTCGTTCTTCAGCGAAAGCACCCTGGCCGACGTGCACGTGCCGCGCGAGACCTTCACCGTGGCGCGCGCAAAACGGTCGATCTTCGAACAGTCGTCCGTCGGGGCCATCTACACGCGTCGGGCCGCGGCGCCCGGCACCGATGGCCTCGTCGCGCCCGACGGCCACACCGCGGGCGTCGACGCCCAGCTCAACACGCGGCACTTCTTCGGCGACAAGCGGCTCGAGCTCGAAGCGTTCTTCGTCTGGAACTCCAACCCGGACCCTTCGATCGACCGGTCGCTCGGCGACCTCTCGGCGCGCGGCCTGCGCCTCAACTTCCCCAACGACGTCTGGACCGCGCACATCTCGTACCGCGAGTTCGGCGACGACTACGACCCCTCGCTCGGGTTCGTGGCCCGCAACGGCTTCCGGCGCGTCGAGCCCCGCATGGGCTGGGCCCCCAGGCCCGAGAGCATCGACTGGATCCGGCAGTTCGACTTCGCGGTCCAGTTCCGCAACCTGACCAGCATCGACACGGGCGTGCTCGAAGAGCGCGAGTGGCAGCTCGACATCTTCGGCATCGACTTCGAGAGCGGCGACAACATCGAGATCGGCGCCACCCGCGTGCTCGAGTACCTGGACACCGGGTACGAGGTCAGCGACGGAGTCGACATCCTGCCGGGCGAATACACCACGTGGGAGTGGGAGCTCCAGGCGCGCACGGCGGGCCATCGCAGGGTGTCGATGTTCGGCGGGATCAGCACCGGCGGCTTCTGGGACGGCAACCGGACGCGCATGAACGCGCGGGCGTCGTTCCGGCCGAACCCCGGGATCAGCATCTCGACCAATTTCGAGCACAACGAAGTGTCGCTTCCCAGGGGCGACTTCACCGCCGACGTCTACGAGGTCGAGGGCGAGTGGAACCCCAACCAGTGGGTCAGCATCACCAACCAGGTCCGGTACGACAACGACAGCGACATCGTCGGCCTCTTCGCGCGGCTGCGCTGGATCGTGAGGCCGGGCAACGACGTGTACCTGGTCTACACGCACAACTGGCGCAACCTCGGCGTCGACATCCTGAGCGACCGCGATCTGATCACGCTGTCCCGGGGCAGCGCGATCAAGGCCAACTACACCTACCGGTTCTAGCTGCCTCCGGAGCCAGCCCCCCGCCCCGCCGCCTCGAGCCGGGCGGCGATTGGGCGCGGGCTGGCCGGTTCGCTAGCGCACGACGGGCAGGACGATGCGCGACGCGCGGGCCGGCGTGCGGTGCACCTGGATGGTCGGCGCGACCGCCGGCAGCTCGATGTTGTCGGCGTCGGCCCCCATGATCGTCACGCGAATGCGGTTGCCGGCGTTGAAGACGTTGGACGTGGGAAGCAGGTCCATGACCAGCTCGCCGGGCTGGCCGTCGGGCAGAGGCTCGACGTCTTCGGCGAAGCTGCGCTGGAACGGCAGGCCGAGGTTGTCCCACGGCGCCTCGTCGAGCTTGCGGTGCGAAGCCCTGAGCACGCCCTCCGAGACGTAGTGCGAGACCCCGGCGGCGTCGACCTCCTGCAGCAGAACGATCACGTCGGCGTCGTTCGTGGACGACGACAGCCACAGCGTCGCCACCGGGTGCCCGGTGACGTTCATGTCCTCGTCGAGCGGGGCGGTGGTGTAGGTCAGGGCCTTGGCGTCGTTGGGCGCAAGGTCGGGGTAGATCATCAGCGGGGCGCCGGCGACGGCGTTGTCCCATCGGGTCGCGGTGCCGGTGGTGGTCGTCAGGTCCACATCGTAGCTGTCCGCCCCGCCGTCGCCCTGGGGCGCGTCGGGGGTGAGCGCGCCGTCGTTGACCGACTCGACGCTGCCCGACGGCCCGGGGCCGAAGTGCCAGACGGTCTCCTCGGCCCCGCCGACCGGCCAGTCGTCCGCCGACGTCCAGCGCCAGTCGCCCGGGTCGTTCATGACCGCGTAGTGAATGGGGGGCTCGTCCATGATCCCGTTGTCGATCCCCCTGAGCCAGTAGTCGAACCAGCGGAGCTGCTCCGTCGCCAAGAGCAGCGCGCTCTCGACCATGAGCAGGCTGTCGGGCATTCCCGCGTGCGACCAGGCGCCGATCCCGAGCTTCTGCGGTCCCTCGTAGTTGGCCCAGAGCAGCACGGCGTCGAGCACGAAGATGTCGTACCAGCCGTTCCAGTGGTACGCGGGCACGCCCGCCGCCTTCACCTCGTCGAGCACGCCCGAGACGCCGTGACCGGTCCAGGCGAGCGTCGGCACGTCGTGGTCCCGAAAGCGGCCGGCCTCGTACTCGACCGACACGTCCCAGTTGTCCTCGTGCTCGGCGATGGCGGCGCGCAGCAGCGACCCGTCGGCGTCGGCGTCGACGGGCGGCGCCGGCCAGTTCACGTCCAGGTTGCGCGTCAGGGCGCCCCAGTGGTCGATCATGTCCTTTCTGTACACGCCGCCGGGGTGGAGCTGGTCGTACATGTCCAGCCCGGCCACGTTCGGGAAGATCGCCTTGAGGGCGGGGTGCATCTCGGACGCAGCCATGTACTGGGTCATGCCCAGGTACGAGCCCCCGAACATCCCCACGTTCCCGTCGCTCCATGGCCGGGTTGCGAACCATTCGATCATCTCGCGCGCATCGTCGGTCTCCGCCTCTGAAAACAGGCCCTGGTAGGTGCCGAACGAAGCCCCGCCGCCACGCACCTGCACCGCCGCCACGACGTACCCGTGCCTTGCCAGCAGCTGCAGCGCCGGATTGCCGTCGACCATGGAATTGATCTCGGGCAGCTCGGCGCCCTCGGGAGCGAAGAACTGCTGCAGCTGGCTCGGATTGCGGTGATAGCGCGAGTGGGTCCACACCATCGGGAACGGCCCCGGCGCGGCCTCGCCGGCGATCGCGGGAAAGGTGATGTCGACGGCCAGCCTGACGCCGTCGCGCATCTCGACGTACTGCGACGTGTTGACCCAGCTGTCGTAGACCGCCTCGGAGTAGCCCTCGTAGCTGCCGAATTCGGAGATGAGCCCGGCGGCGTCGGGGGAATCGGGGGCGTCGGCGCATCCGGCGACAAGCGGGCCTGCGAGAAGGAATCCGATGCGACGCGGAAGATGGATCATGGGTCTTGGCTCCGGCAGATGGCGAAGTTCCGGCATCCTGCGGAGCGGGTCCCCGCTGAAACAGTCCCGCTGGACCGGTTCCCCGCTGGAACACCGTCCCCGCCGCCGGGGGCGAAATGGAGCCAACCGGGATCGAACCGGTGACCTCTGGCTTGCAAAGCCAGCGCTCTCCCAGCTGAGCTATGGCCCCGAATGCCGACGTGCGCCGACGGCCCACAAGATAGCGCCGCCCCTGCCGGAGCGGAAACCTTTGCAGCGCGGCGGGACGCCGGGTTCGGCTGTCGCTACATTTGGGGATGAAACGTTCCCTGAGCGTCGTGCTCGCCGCGGTTCTGGCGGCGTCCTGCACAGCCGAGGGCGGGCCGGACGCCGGGGCGGCGGACGTCCTGCCGACGCCGGCGGACACCACGCCGACGATCCCGGCTGCGGATGCCCTGCCGACGCCGGCGGCCGCCACGCCGTCAGCTCCGTCGGCCACGCCGACGGTCCCGCCCGCAGACACCCTGCCGACCCCGGCGGACACCCAGCCCGCCCCGGCGGACGCCGCGCCGCCAACTCCGGCCGCCGACGAAATCGACGCGGACCGGGTCTTCGCCTTCCCGCGCCCGGAACACGTTCGCGGGCTGTACGTGAACGCGTGGTCCGCCGGGTCGCGGCGACGCATGGAGGCGCTGATCGACCTGGCGCGCCGGACCGAGATCAACGCGTTCGTCGTCGACATCAAGGACGCGACCGGATACGTCAGCCACCCCACCAGCGTCCCGCTCGCGCAGCGGATCGGAGCCACGGAAGAGATCCGGATTCCGAACCTGAGGGCGCTGCTGGCGCGGCTCGAAGCGGCGGGGGTCTACCCGATCGCGCGGATCGTGATCGTCAAGGACCCGCTCGTCGCGGCGGCGCACCCGGAGCTGGCGGTGCAGGACACGGCGGGCGGCCCCTGGCTCGACGACAAGGGCATCGTCTGGCTCAACCCATACAACCCCGAGGTCTGGGACTACCATGTTGCGATCGCGCGCGAGGTCGCCGAGATGGGCTTCCCCGAGATCCAGTGGGACTACGTGCGCTTCCCCGACGCGCCCGCTTCGGCCATGAGGCGCGCCTACTTCCCCGGGGGCGTCGGCCGGCCCCGGCCGCAGACGATCCGCGAATTCCTGGCCTACAGCCGCGCCGAGCTGGCCGACCTCGACGTGCAGGTCACGGCCGACGTCTTCGGCGTGACGACTTCGTTCAACCGCGACGTCGGGATCGGCCAGGTGTGGGAGTCGTTCATCGACGTTGTGGACGTGGCGCTTCCGATGGTGTATCCCAGCCACTACTGGGAGGGGAGCTTCGGCTACGACCGGCCCAACGCGCACCCCTACGAGATCGTGCGCGAGGCGCTGGAGGACGCGGTGCGCCGCTCGGAGCAGGTCGAGGGAGCGGGAAGCACGCGCCCCTGGCTCCAGGACTTCACGCTCGGTCCGCCGCGGTACGAGGCGCCCGAAATCCGCGCCCAGATTCAGGCCGCCTACGACGTGGGCATTGGCGAGTGGATCCTGTGGAACCCGGGCAGCCGCTACACCGAAGCGGCGCTGGAGCCCGCGGGCGGCTTTGCCGACGAACCGCTAATGAGGGTCGCGGACCAGGTGGTCCCGGTGTCCAGGCGCTTCGAGTTCTACGACACCACCACGGTGCTTGTGGAGCCCAACCAGCCCGCCGACAGTCCCCGCGTCGCCCCGGGAGCGGTGGAGGGGCGCCGCCTCAACCCGCTTCCGCTTCCGGCTTTACGGCCAGCACCGCGATCCGGCGGCGCAGAAGCGGCACCCACCGCTGGGCCAGACGCTCGACCAGGTTCAGTCCGGGCAGGTGCGACTCGGCGAAATGGCTCCGGGCGATCCTGAACCCCGCGCCGGCGAGAATCTCCCGCATTCGCGCCATCGACTTGTAGTCGACGTGGCTCACGTCCCGCTTGAGCACGATGTCGTTGTTCTTGAGCACCTCGAGGAAGTGGCTGCGGCACGGCGTCCACACGGCTAGGCGGCCGCCCCTCCTTAGCAGCCGGAACGCCTCGGCAGCCACGGCTTCGGAGTCGTCGGGGTAGAGGTGCTCGAAGAGGTCGGCCGCCACCACTGCATCGAACGACCCCGCGGCGAGTCCGCTGGCGCGCGCGTCGCCGACGCGGAAGAAGACGTTGTCGAGGCCGAACTCGTCGACGCGCGCGTTGCAGCCCGCGATGGCTCGCTCGGCGAAGTCGAGGCCGACCACTTCGCGCACCCTGGGTCCCAGCGCAAAGGTGATCGTTCCCCAGCCGCATCCGAGATCGCAGATGCGGTCGGTGGCCTTGGGGGCGCAGAGATCCAGAACCTTTCTGGCCCGATAGCGCTGGAAGCGGCTGCCGAAGTCGTGCAGATGGGAAGCCGCCTCGAAATAGGTCGACTCGTCGTAGAACGACCTGCCTATGCGCCCTTGCGTGTCGACCCCGCCGTCGGTGCCGGAACGGGCCATGTCGAAGCGGGCGCTGGGCGGGCGGCGGCCCGGACTACCAGGAGGACTTGCGCACCCCCGGGATGAGGCCGTGGAGGGACATTTCCCGCAGAGCGATGCGCGAGATGCCGAACTTGCCGATGAAGCCGCGGGGGCGACCGGTCATCTGGCAGCGGTTGCGGTAGCGGACGGCGGCCGAGTCGCGCGGAAGCGCCTGCAGCTGGGCCATGGCCTCGGCCTTTTCGCGCGGGGTGGCGTCGGCGCTCTTCATGATCGTTGTCAGTTCGCGCCGCTTCTCGGCGTACTTGGCGACCAGCTTGGCGCGTCGGTCGTTCTTCTGCAGCTTGCCCTTCTTGGCCATTCGGTGCGTCTCGGTCGAGTGGTGCGTCTCTAGAGTCGGTGGGACTTGGCGGGGCGGGTCGTTGCAAACCCTCCAGCCCTTAAATCTCGCGGGAATGCGGCGTGGAATCAAGGGGGGGCGGTCAGTGCGGACGATAGGCCTCGATCTTCTCGGGGTCGGTTTCCAGGCGGGGGCCGCCGATCAGGTCGACGCAGTCGGGCACCGCCGCGAACACCGCGTCCAGGCACTCGCGCACCGCTCCGGGAGATCCCGGGAGGTTGATGATGAGCGCCGAGCCCCGCACGCCCGCGGTCTGGCGGGAAAGGACCGCGGTGGGCACGTGGGGCCGCGACACGGCGCGCATGGCCTCGCCGAACCCGGCGAGCTCCTTGTCCAGCACCGCGACCGTCGCTTCGGGCGTGACGTCGCGCGGGGCCGGCCCGGTGCCGCCGGTGGTGACGACCAGGCAGCAGCCGACCGAATCGACCAGCTCGACCAGGGTCGCGCGGATCCGGTCCACCTCGTCGGGAATGACGCGCGCGTGCGGCTTCCAGGGCGAGGTGAGCACATCGCTCAGGTACGCTTCGACGGTCGGGCCGCCCCTGTCTTCGTACTCGCCCCGGAAGGCGCGGTCGGATACCGACACGATGCCGATCCGGGCGACGGCGCCGCCCGGTCCTGCGGTTGAATCGTTCATGGAAACAAATATGCGCCTTCGTACGCGCTTTTCACTAGTTTGGACGGACCAACGGAACCCGATTGGGCGGCACAGGACCGCCATGGACGCGCTATGGACGCCACAAGACGACCACCCTTGCAAGACTCCGCGAGCGCCCTGCTGCCCGCGGGCTACGGCGGGCTGCGCGCCCTGCAGGCCGAGTTTCGCCGCTATCAGGACGCCGCGTTCCCGACGCGGCCTTCACGCTTCTTTGCGCTGGAGCTGGCCGGAGAGACCGGCGAGCTGGCCAACCTGGAGAAGAAGGTCTGGAAGGGCAGGACGATCGACCAGGCCGACTTCGAGGACGAGGCGGCCGACGTCTGCATCGCCCTGCTGAACTACGCCAACAGCCGCGGAGTTGACCTGGCGCACGCGGTGAACCGCAAGATGGGCCGCATCGACGCCCGGCGACTGGCCGAGCCGGAGTGCGCCGAAGCGCCGCCCGCCGAAGCGCCCCCTTCGGGAGCGGCATCCGGGGTAGCGCCGTCCGGGGGAGCGCCGTCCGCCGGAGAGCGAACAGCCCCATGACGAAGACCCTCGACGCGACCCCGCTGGCCGACGTGCAGGCGCACCGCGACACGCGCAGGGTGCCGATCAGCCGGGTGGGGGTGCAGAACATCCGCTTTCCGATCTCGGTGCGGGATCGCCGCAAGGCGGCCCAGCACACGGTCGCCAACATCGACATGTCGGTCGACCTGCCCCATCAGTTCAAGGGCACCCACATGAGCCGCTTCATGGAGATCCTGAACGCGTACGACGGCGAGATCTCGATGGAGGCGCTGCCCGCGATCCTGAGCACGATGCGCGAGCGTCTGAGCGCCGAGACCGCCCACCTCAGGATTTCGTTCCCCTACTTCATGGAAAAGGCAGCCCCCGTGACTGGCGCGGCGGGCCTGCTGTCGTACGACTGCGCCTTCGACGCCTCGAGCGGGGCCGAGGACGACTTCGTCCTCACCGTGAAGGTGCCCGTGACCACGCTGTGCCCCTGCTCGCGGGAGATCAGCGCGCGGGGGGCGCACAACCAGCGCAGCATCGTCACCGTCCGGACGCGCTTCTCCGACGAGCTCTGGATCGAGGACATCGTGGCGCTGGTCGACGGGTCGGCGTCGTGCGAGCTCTTTCCGGTGCTGAAGCGCGCCGACGAGAAGTGGGTGACGGAGCGCGCGTACGACAATCCCCGGTTCGTCGAGGATCTGGTGCGCGAAGTCACGCTGCGCCTGCGCGAGATGGAGCAGGTGACTTGGTTCAGCGTGCACGTGGTGAACTTCGAGTCGATCCACGAGCACGACGCGTACGCGCAGGTGGAGGAGCCGGCGCCGAGCGGAGGCCGGCCCCGAAGCGCCTAGAGCGCCACGACCGCGCCGGAGGGCGTCCGCAGCTCGGCGCGCAGGGCCGGGGGGCCGGGCTCGAGGGCCAGCGCCACGCCCAGGGCGTCCAGGTCGGCGCGCACGGCCGCCGGGTCGGGGTGGCGCCCGACGAGCGCCGACAGGGTGACGCCGTGGTCCGGCAGGTGGCCGCACGGATGGTCGGTCTCGCCCCAGTCGATGAAGAACGGGACGAGGCCCGCGTGCGGCGGGGGCGTCAGCGGCATGGTCAGGGTCCAGGCGATTCGCTCGCCCGTGGGCCGGGCCCGCGACATGGAGCGCACCGGGCCAACGAGGGGGGCGCCGGGGCCGCGCGCCAGTCCGCCCAGATCGCTGCTGCGCACGCACCAGGTGGCGAGCGATGGGCGGGCGCGCCCCCCGGCATCGAGCCACAGGCCGCGACTGGGGCGGGGCTGGCGGGGGTCGGGGCCGAGCAGCTCGAGGTAGACGCGGGGCCCGATCCGCAGCAGGACGTTGCGCGTCCCGAGTCCGGGATGGCTGCCGCCCGGCGTGAAGGGCGCCCCGAGGCGGTCCTCGACGGCGCGCACCGAGGGGCCCAGGTCGGGCACGACGTAGACGAGGTGGTCGGCTGCCGGGTCGATCACGCGGGCCGTCCCCTCGGGAGGCTACTTGTCGCCGCTTCCGTACCGGCGCTGGAAGCGCTCCACGCGCCCCGCGGTGTCGAGCAGGCGCTGCGTGCCCGTGTAGAACGGGTGCGACGACGACGAGATCTCGAGGGTGACCAGCGGGTACTCCTTGCCGTCCTCCCACTCGATGGTGCGCTTGGTGGAGATCGTCGAGCGCGTGAGGAACGAGTAGCCTGTGGACACGTCCTGAAAGACGACGGGCCGGTACTTGGGATGGATTCCTGGCTTCACTGCTTGACTTTCCTTGAATGTCGCTCTGCGAATGTCGCTGCCGGCGGCCTGCAGCGGCGCACGGCAAGTCCGCGGCAACAATTCTATTCCATCTGGACGAGCGCGGTCAACGGGCTATCTTTCTCTGTCCAGTCCGCAGGTCGCCCCGGGGCCGGTCGTCCCAGGGGCCGGGGCCGGGCGAGACCGAACGGAGAGATCATGGCGAAGAAGTCGAAGGGCCCCCGAGTCATCATCAAGATGTCCAGCACCGAGAGCCCCTATCGGTTCAGCACCACCAAGAACAAGCGCAACAACCCCCAGCGCCTCGAGCTCAGGCGGTACGATCCCGTCCTGCGCCGCCACGCGCTCTTCAAGGAAGAGAAGTAGGCCCGGGGGGCAAACGGAGGATTCACGCGATGTCTCGCAAGTGCGACATCACCGGGAAGCGCCCGCTGGTCGGGTACAACGTCTCCCACGCTCACAACAAGACCAAGAAGCGGCAGCTGCCGAACCTGCAGACCAAGCGGATCTTCGTTCCGGAGCTTCGCAAGTCGGTTCGCATCAAGGTCTCGACCTCCGCCCTGCGGTCGATCGACAAGGTGGGGCTGACGGCATTTCTGCGGAAGAACGGGCTCACGCTCAGCGACATCACGTAGCGGCCCTGCTCAACCTCGGGGTTGCCTGCGCGCTCCTGGCGGGCGCCGCGCTCGCTGCTTCCGTCGCGCCCGTCGCCGCCCAGGACGCGGCCGTCGACGACCCGGCCGTCCTCTCGCTGATCCGCAAGGCCAGGGCGCTGCGCGAGTCGCCCCCCTCGCTGGCCGCCTTCGCCGCGTACCGGGCGGGGGCCGAAGGGCACATCTACTTCTACCTCGACCGCGACGAGGGCGGCGCCCCGATCCCCATGCGCGTCGACCAGGTGGCGGTCGATCTCTACCAGAACTCCGTCGGCCAGCGACGCCAGATCATCCGGGCGCTGCGCAAGCGCGAGCTCTTCCCCGTCGCCGACTTCCACTACTACATCGACCGCCTCACCGCGGTGCAGAACGGATTCGGCGACCGCATCGCCATCGGCGAGGGGCGCGACGTGCGCAACGTGCCGCACCCCCTGGGCCGCGACGGCGAGGCCACCTACCGCTTCCTGGTGGCCGACTCGATCCGCCTGAGCGTCCCGGGCCTGGCCGCCCCGGTCCGCGTCTACGAGGTGCAGGTGCGTCCGCGCCGCGAGGACCGCCCCGGCATGCTCGGCAGCATCTTCCTCGACGTCGATTCGGGGGCGCTGGTCCGCATGACCTTCGGCTTCACGCCGGCCTCGTACGTCGATCCCCGCACCGACCGGGTCACGGTCCGGCTCGAGCACCGTCTGTGGGAGGGCGGCCTGCTGCTGCCGCACCGCCAGGTGGTCGAGGTGCGGCGCGAGATCCCGGAGCTGGACCTTCCGGTGGGTTCGGTGATCCGCGCCACGCTCGATGTGGTGGACTTCGAGTTCAACCCCGAGCTGGCCGCCGGCTTCTTCCAGGCGCCCCCCTACCCGATGCGCCCGCCCTACAACGCCGCCGATTCGACCGAGTTCCGCGACGCGCTGCTGGGCAGGATGGCCGAGGAGGGGCTGTCTCCGATGAGCGTGGCCGACATCGAGGCCGAGGCGCGCCGCGCGGTCCGTGCCCGGATCGCGAGCGGGCTGCCGAAGGTGCGCATCTACGCCGACCGGGTTTCGTCGGTGCTGAGAGCCAATCGCGCGGAAGGCGTGCGCATCGGTCTGGGGGCGTCGTATTCCCCTTGGGAAAGGGTCAGGCTGGACGCGCTGCCAGCGTACCGAACCGGGGACGGCGGGCTCGCCGCGAGGGTGCGCGGGCAATGGATGGTCGGGGAGGCATGGGCGGCGACGGTGGTCCTCCATACGCGCCAGTTCCGCGATGCGGGGCCGTTCGCGGGCGCCTCGGGGGCCGTGAACACCTTGGCCGCTCTCTTCACCAACCAGGACTACACCGATCCATGGTTCGCGACCGGAGCTGGCGCAAGTCTCGACCGTGCGATCGGACGGGCGGCGAGCGTGCGCGTCGGGGCCGTCTGGGAAGAGATGTCCGCCGTGCGGTCGCCCGTGGGGTTCGGATCGCCGGAGCCGTTGCGCGCGGTGCGTCCGGTGGACGAGGGCCCGTGGGGGGCGTTGAGCGCCGGAGTGGTGCGGCGCTGGCACGGTTTGGGCGCGTGGGGGGCCGAGGCGTCGGTGAACGGGACTGCGGGGCGATGGGACGGCGGCGCAGTCGGGAAGCTGGCGGCGCGGGTCGAGGGGAGCGTGGCCCGGGACGACCTGTCGCGGCGGGCGACGTTGCGGGTGGACGTCGGCGCGCTATGGGGCGAGGCGCCGCGGCAGCTGCACTTTCTGCTGGGCGGACGCGGCACGCTGCCCGGGCACCCCTACCGCGCGTACGGGGGACGCAGGTTCGCGCTGGCGAGCGGGGAGGCGTCGATCTCGCTGCTGTCGGGATGGCTGTCGGGGCGGGTGGTTGCGGGCGCGGGGGCGGTCGGCGCCACGCCCGGCCCGCTCGCGGACAGCTGGCAGGTTGGCGGCACCGGGGGGCTGCTGGGCTACGCGGGGCTGGGGCTGGGCGCGGCCCACGACATCGTCCGGGTGGACGGCGCGTGGGGAATTCCCGGGGGCGCGTTCGAGCTGGTGTTCAGCGTGGGCCCCATGCTGCGACCCTATCTTTAGGCGGTGTGAACCCCCCACGCGCGGCAGTCCGCTGCCGCAGGAGGCCAAGCGATGATGATCCGGCTCTGCTCTGTTTGTGTGGCGCTCGGCGCGGCTGGGGCGGCTGCCGGCGGCGGTGCGTGGGGCGGCGGCGGGGCCTGGGGCGGCGGCGTGCTCGCCGCCCAGGCGCGGGCGGGCGAAGCGCTGTCGATGGGCGAGACTGTGCGCATAACGGGCGCGACCGTGCTGCGGGGCGGACCGGCCTCGCCGCCCTCGCTGTACGCGATCCCGATGGAGGGCAGCGTGGTGGGCATGGTGGGCGACACGCTTCTCTTCGAGACGGGCAGCGAGCCCGTGTACTGGATTCCGCTGGGCGCGGGGGCGCTGCTCGAGCGGCGCGCCGCCGTGACCGACACGAAGCGCGTGCTGCTGATCGCGACGGGCGTGTCGGGGCTGGCCGGCGCAACCTTCGCGTGGGGGTGGCGGAGCGAGTGCCGCCCGAACGAGGCCGCGATCGAGCTGGGGCTGTCGGGCGGCCAATGCCCCGAAGATGCGGAGTCGGGGGGCGAGGCCGCGCTGCGGGGGTTCGCGATCGGGGCGGGGGTGGGGGCGGCGGTCGGGCTCGTGCTGGGACGATTCGCCAAGCGCCAGACGTGGGTGCCGGTCCGTCTCGAGGGGCTGCGCTTCAGTGCGGGGGCGGGGGGTGTGGCGGGGGCGGTGGGGCGGGCGGGGGCGGTTCGTGTGGCGCTCCGGGTGCCGTTAGGCGGGCGAAGCTAGATCGAGGCCCTGCCTTCGGCCACCGCGGTCTCGTACGAGTGCAGGAAGTTGGTGAAGCCGCGGTCGTAGTCGGAGAGGCCGTTCTGGCCGGTCATCTTCATGCGCGAATCGTAGAGCTGCTTCATGGCGTTGGACACGGGGCCCTGGCGCTGGTCCGGGGGGCGGAGCCGGCGGAAGTCCTCGAGCACTTCGCCGGATAGCGGCGTCGCTTCGAGCAGTTCGCCGTAGCGTTCGGGGTCGTCCCCGTCGAGCACCCTGAGGTTGCGATAGATCCGTTCGGCGAGCGCCGACTGGCGGAGCTGCGGGTCGCGCGACCTGGACAGCGCGAGGTAGGCGAGCGCCTGGGCTTCGAGCTCCTTGAGGTATCCCTTGCGATGGCAGAACTCGTGGGCAAGGATGTGCGGCTCGAACACGCCCGTGCTCCGGAACACCGCGATGTCGCCCGAGAGGATGTCGCAGCTGCCCACGGCGAAGGGGATCATGAGGCGGGCCAGGGTTAGTTCGCGCACCGCGCTGCTGGTTTCCACCCGCTGCCCGGTTATGTCGGCGATGTACGAGGTCAGGCGCTCGTTGACATCGGCGGCCAGGATGTCCCGGCTCCGCGTCACGGGCTCGTGGATCTCCATGAGCTCCTCGGAGTAGCGCTGCACGTCTTCGCGGCGGCGCGACTCGGGCATCTCGTGCAGGTGCTTGACGTCGGCGGTGTAGGTCGCAAGGAAGTCGATCTTCCTGACGCCGCGGCGGCTCGCCCAGTCGCCCAGCACGGCGCCCGCGTAGGCCCCGGCGGCGGCGGCCTGGATGAGCCTTCCGGGCAGCGTGGCCCCAAGAAGGATCCGCGACGCCAGCGGGGCCATGAACATCAGGTCGGTCAGCGCGATGGGCGAGTAGGTCGCGCTGTTGGGGATCCTGATTGTCTCCATATCTTCCATCTTCCTGTGGCCGTGGCGGTCGCTGTGGCGGTCGCGCGGCTGGACCCTTCGACCGGATCGACCTTGGACTAAAGAAGCGCTTCATGTCTACGGACAGCAAGGGAGAGGCCATCACGCCGCTCGCCGGACTGCGCGTGGCGGACTTCTCGCAGAACCTGGCAGGCCCCTACGCAACCCAGGTCCTGGCCGACCTGGGGGCCGACGTGGTCAAGGTCGAGCCGCCCGGGGGCGATCCCGCGCGGCGATGGGGCCCGCCGTTCATGCAGGGCCAGAGCACGCTCTTCCAGGCGGTCAACCGCAACAAGCGCGGCGTGGTGCTGGATCTGGGAAGCGAGGCGGGGCGGGCGCGGGCGCGAGAGCTCGCCGGGCGGTCCGACGTGGTGGTCCAGGCGCTGCGACCGGGCGGCGCGGAGCGCTTCGGGATCGACTTCGAGAGCGTGCGCGAACTCAACCCCGCGGTCGTGTACGTGTCCGTGCTGGCGTATGGCAGCGAGGGGCCGCTCAGGAACGAACCCGGGTACGATCCGCTGATGCAGGCGATGTCGGGGCTGATGTCGGTCACCGGCGAACGGGGCGGCGACCCGGTCAGGGTCGGCGCCTCGGTTGTGGACATGGGCGCGGGGATGTGGATTGCGATCGGCGCCCTGGGGGCGCTGCGCGAGCGCGACCGCACGGGACGCGGATCGCACGTGAGCGTGTCGCTGCTCGACACGGCTCTGGCGTGGATGTCGTACCACATGACGGGCCACCTCGCCACGGGCGGCGTCCCGGCCCCCGAGGGCACCTCGATCGCGATGATCGCGCCCTACCAGGCCTTCCCTTGCACCGACGGCTCGGTCATGATCGCCGCCGGCAACGACACGATCTTCCGCCGCCTGTGCGACGCCCTGGAACTGGATCTGGCCGACGAGCCCGACTATGCGGACAACGCAAGCCGCGTCGCGAACCGCACTGTTCTGGCCGGGCTGGTGGCCGAGCAAACCTGCCGCCGCTCCGCATCGTCGCTGCTGCGACTGCTCAGCGACCACCGCGTGCCCGCGGCGCCCATCCACGACGTGGCGTCGGCGCTGGCCGACCCCCAGACGGCGGCCACCGGGATGGTGCAGCGCCACGAGGACCCCGAACGCGGCGACTACGTCGACATCGCCATGCCGGTGCGCTGGGACGGTCGCCGCGCGGCCCTGCGCCGCTTTCCTCCCCTGCCGGGCGAGCACCAGGGAGAGCTCTTCCCCGAAGCCGAATGAAGCGTCCGGCGCGCCCGCGGTGTACCTTATGGATGTCTGGTGCACGGCACTTCGGCGACGCGCGCCGCCTGCCGCACGCCCCGGCGAGGAGATGACCGCCATGTCCGACAGTCGCTTCCTGCGATACGGTGCGCTGGCACTCGCCATCGCGCTGGACGCGCTCTTCTTTCGGCCCCTGGGCGACCCCCGGGACGGCAGCCGGGGCTTCGACGCGCTGCTCGGCCAGGACCTGGCGGCCGCTATGGCCGCGCAGAGCGTGCTCAACCAGGATCTCCTCAGCCAGCCCGGCGTCGCCGGCACCGCAATCGCGTTCGGATTGAACGGGCAGCCCGTCCTGAAGGTGTTCGTCACCCACGCGGACATTCTGGAGAGCGGCGCGCTGGCGCTTCCCGCCTCCTTGGACGGGCACGCGGTCGTCACCGAAGTGTCCGGCGCGTTCCGCGCGCTCGAGCCCGGCGCGCCGTCCGACCTGACCGACCCGCGGCTCAACTTCCCGCGACCGGTGCCGATCGGCGTGTCCACCGGGCAGTTCGACGTGACCGCCGGCACCATCGCCGCGCGCGTCGTCGCCGGCTCCGATGTCTTCGCACTCAGCAACAACCACGTCTACGCGAACCGCAACCGGGCGGACGTGGGAGACAACATCCTGCAGCCGGGAACGGTCGACGGCGGTGCCAACCCGACCGACGCGATCGCCACCCTGCACGACTTCGAGCCGATCCGGTTCTGCGAGCCCTTCCCCATCTGCCCCGAGAACCGCATCGACGCGGCGATCGCTTCGACGACGACCGACCAGCTGGGCAACAGCACGCCCTCGAACGGGTACGGCACGCCGCAGAGCGAGACCGCCGCGCCGCGCCTCGGGATGGCGGTGCAGAAGTACGGCCGCACCACGGGGCACACGAAGGGCCGCATCACCGGCATCAACGCGTCCATCAACGTGGGCTTCCGCGACCGCACGGCGCGGTTCACGGGCCAGATCGTCGTCTCGGGCTCGGGGTTCTCGGGCCCGGGCGACTCCGGTTCGCTGATCGTGGCCGACGGGTCCGGGTCCGACGACCGCCGGCCCGTCGGGCTTCTCTTCGCGGGAAGCGCCACCACCACGCTCGCCAACCCCATCGACCTGGTCCTCGACCGGTTCGACGTCGAGATCGACGGGAACTGACCCCCGGGTGAGCGGCTCCCTGGACCGCGCGCAGGAGCGCCTGAACCGCAAGGTGATGGGCATGAAGGGCGTCGCCGGAACGGCCCAGGGGCTGAGCGGCGGCAGGGCGTGCATCAAGGTGTACCTGGAGAGCGACGACCCGCGTCTGCGCGCCAGGCTGCCACGCACGGTCGACGGCGTGCCGGTCGAGGTGGAGGTCGCGGGCAGGATTCGGAAGTTGTAGGGCGCGCGGCAGGGGCGCGCTGTCGGGCGCGCTCGCGCCGCCGCGTGATCGTCCGGAGAGGACTGGGACCCATGAATGCGAGATGTCTTCCCCCGCTTGCGGCGAGGTTCGCGGCGGCGAGATTCGTGACCGCGGCGGCTACGGTTGCGGCGGTGTGCGTGACCGCGGCGGCGCTGCTGGCCGCACCGTGGGCGGCGACGGCGCAGACCATGCCGCCGGACCGCGACAGGGGCGCCATTCCGGCCGTTGGCGCGCTCTCGGCCTTCTCGGCATCCGTGACCGTCGCGGACGGCCAGATCTTCGTCGGGAGGCCGGGCGGGCTCGACATCTTCCCCATGCCGTCGGGACGGCAGGGAGGGGTGCACGTCTTCGGCCGGTCCGGCGGCGAGTGGGCGCAGGTCGCGTCCCTGTCGCCCCAGGGCGCCCGGTCGGAAACCGGTTTCGGCGCGGGGATCGACGTGGCGGGCGACGTCCTGGTCGTGGGGGCGCCGATGGATGGCGCGGGAGCGGTCTACGTGTACCGGCGCGACGGCGGCGCGTGGACGTTCGAGGCGCGCCTTGACTGGGACGGGGCCGGCGCCGGCGCGCGGCTTGGGCAGGCCGTTGCAACCAACGGCCAGGACCTGATCGCGGGCGCCCCCGGGGCCGAGTCGGGCCGCGGCGCCGCCGTGCTGTACAGCCGCCGCGACGGCGAATGGACGCAGTCGGGGGTCTGGACCGGCGCGAACGACCCGGCGGGGGCCGCCTTCGGGACGTCCGTCGCCGTGCGGGGGGACCTTGCGGCGGTGGGCGCCCCGGGCGAGATGGTCGCGCTGGTCCCCGGCGTGGGAACCCCGACCCTGCTGCCGGGCTCGGTGCACATCTACCGGCGCGGCGCGGCCACCTGGTCCGCCGATGCCCGCCTCGAAGGCCCCGGCGGGGGCCCGGCAGCCCTCGGCTGGAGCGTGGACGTTTCGGACGGCGAGGTCTTCGCAGGGGCGCCGCTGTCCGGCGGGGCGGGCGCGGTCCACCACTTCGCCCCGGACGGCGCGGGCGGCGCCGGGTGGACGCTGGCCAACACGATCCGCGCCGACGACGCGCCCGTCCCGGCGGGCTTCGGGATGTCGGTCGCCGCATCGGGCGACGACGTTCTGGTCGGCGCCGCCCTTCTCGGCGGCGGGGTCGGCGGGGGGTGGGCCTTCCGGCGGGACGACTCGGGCGACTGGTCCGAGGTGGCGTCCTTCGGCCCCGGCGGGGCGTTCAACTTCTATGGGCTGGCCGTGGGCGTCGAGGGCGACATGGCGGTGGTGGGCGCGCCCGGCGCCGACTTCTTCGAGGGCGCCGGGTTCGTCTTCCGGCGCACGGCGTCGGGGTGGGAGCTGCAGGGCACCGTGATCGACGACACCGCCGGCCCCGAACCGCTGCTCGGCGACGAGCGCGAGTGCCTAGAGGGCGCGGCGGGCGGATTCGCGTGCAGCGAGGTCGACCTGGTCGCCTTCCTGCCGCTCGGTGCGGTTGGCGGGGAGCGCGGCGCGATCGCCAACGACATCTGGGGCTGGACCGACCCCGAGACCGGCCGCGAGTACGCCATCATGGGCCGGGCCGACGCCGCAACGTTCGTCGATCTCGGCGACCCGGGCAACCCGGTGTACCTGGGCGAGCTGCCGCTCACCGAAGGCGCCCAGCCATCGATGTGGCGCGACATCAAGGTGTACCGCGACCACGCGTTCATCGTTGCGGACAACGCGGGGGCGCACGGCATGCAGGTCTTCGACCTTGCGCAGCTGCGCGACGTGTCCGATCCGCCGGTTTCGTTCGAGGCCACCGCCCTCTACAACCAAATCAACTCCGCGCACAACATTGTGATCAACGAGGAGACCGGATTCGCCTATGCGGTCGGCGCATCGAGCGGGGGCGAGACGTGCGGCGGCGCGCTTCACATGATCGACGTCCGCGACCCGCGCTCGCCGACCTTCGCGGGCTGCTTCGCCGACCCGAACACCGGAAACGCCGGCACGGGGTCCAGCCACGACGCCCAGTGCGTGCGCTACGACGGGCCCGACGAGGCCTACGCGGGCCGCGAGATCTGCTTCGGCGCCAACGAGAACGCGCTGTCGATCGCCGACGTGACCGACAAGGACGCGCCGGTCGCCATCGCGGCGGCCTCCTACCCCAACACGGGGTACCTTCACCAGGGGTGGATCTCGGACGACCACCGCCACTTCTACATGAACGACGAGACGGACGAGGTGGGCGGCGCCGTGTCGCGCACGCGCACGCTGATCTGGGACATCCAGGAGCTCGACGACCCCGTGCTCGTGAAGGAGCACTTCGGCACCACCAGCGCTTCGGACCACAACCTGTACGTCGTGGGCGACCTGATGTACCAGGCCAACTACACGAGCGGGCTGCGCATCCTGGACATCTCGGACCCGGAGGAGCCCGTCGAGATCGGCTACTTCGACACGGTGCCCTTCGGCGACGACCAGCCGGGCTTTGCCGGCGCGTGGAGCGTGTACCCCTACTTCGGCAGCGGCGTGATCGTCGTGTCGAGCATCAAGGAGGGGCTGTTCGTGCTCAGGAAGCGCCCGCCGCGGGTGTCCTGACTGTCCCGACGCTGTCCGGGGCTGCGCTGTCTGGAGCGGCCCCGTGCAGCCGACGGGCCAGGTACGCGGCAGCCGCGCCCATGCGGGGCCCCGGGCGGCCGAACAGCGCCGCATCGACCGAGACGACGCGGCCTTTCGCAACGGCGTCGAGCGCCATCCAGGCCGACGAGGACCGGAGCCGGTCCAGCGAGGGGTCGCGGTAGCCGGCCGAAGCCCGCGGCGTGCCGTGGCCCGCGACGGGCACGAGAACGTAGTCGGGCTGCCGCCACACCGCTTGCTCCAAGCTCACCAGCGGCCAGTTGCCGTCGAGGTCGCCGAAGACGTTGACCGCGCCTCCGGCCGTGAAGACCGAGTCGAGGAAGGTGCCGGGGCCGACGGTCATTGGAGGCTGCATCTGCACGACGTAGAAGACGCTCGCCGGGGTCCGGCCCGACCAGCGCTGCGCCGCTTGGGCCAGATCGAACCGCACCGAGGCGATCAGCGAGTCGGCGCGGCCCGGCAGACCCAGAAGGCGGCCCAGATTGCGGGCATGCCGTTCGAAGTCGGCGACGGTCTCGGTGGCGGCGCCGTACCAGTCGATCCCGACATGGTCGAGCCGGTCCCCGATGGAACCGCCGTCCCCGCCCGTCGGCCACATCACGACCAGATCGGGGCCCAACCCGGCGAGGGCCTCGGCGCTCGGATTCAGCGCGCCTGCGACGACCGGAAGCGACGCGAGCTCCGGCTGCCCGTCGTACTGGGTGCGCGCGACGAGGCGGTCGGCGCCGCCCATGGCCACCACCGTCTCGGTGATTCCGGGCACCAGCGAGATGATCCGGCTGCGGGGCGCGGCCGCGCCGTGCATGCGCCCCACATCGTCCGCCACGGCGTCGGCGGGCGCGGGCGGCTCGGCGGGCGCGCAGCCCGCAAGCACCACGGCGACGGCGAGCACCACGGCGGCGAGCCGCATCACAGCAGGGCGTTGGCCGCCCATGCCCCCGCGTACGCAAGTGCCAGCATGTAGGTGAACTGGAGGCCCGGCCACAGCCAGCCTCCGGTCTCGCGGCGCATCACGGCCACCGTGGACATGCACTGCAGGGCGAATACGAAGAAGATGAGCATGCCCACCGCGGCGCCGAGGTCCAGATCCTGCTGGAGCGCGGCCTGCAGCTCGAAGTTCGCGTCGTCTTCGCTCTCGACTCCGTAGATGGTGCCCAGGGTGCCCACGATGACCTCGCGGGCCGCAAGCGAGGTCACTAGTCCAATCCCGACCCGCCAGTCGAGGCCGAGCGGCTCGATCGCCGGTTCAATCACCTGCCCCGCCCGGCCCAGAGCGCTGTCTGCGATCTCGGGCGGCTCGCCGTCGGGTCCCGCAGGCACTTGCGCAAGCGCCCACAGGATCACCGCCGTCGTCAGGATGATCTTGCCCGCGCGCCGCAGGAAGACCTTGGTGCGGTCCAGCAGCCGGGTGCCGATCGACCGCAGGCTCGGCATCCGGTATGGCGGCAGCTCCATGACGAAGGGCTGGGGCCGGCCCTTGAGCAGGGTTCCCTTGAGCAGCGCCGCCGTGCCGATCGCCGCCACCAGTCCGAGCCCGTAGAGCCCCATGAGCACCGCCGCCCGCATTCCCAGGGGGCCGATCAGCGTCTGGGCGGGAATGAAGGCCGCGATCAGCAGCGCATAGACCGGGAGCCGGGCCGAACAGGTCATGAAGGGGGTGATAAAGATGGTCGCGATCCGGTCGCGCTCGTCTTCGACGGCCCGCGCGGCCATCACCGCGGGCACCGCGCAGGCGTAGGCGGAGAGCAGCGGCAGGAACGAGCGCCCCTGCAGGCCCACCCGGTGCATGAGCCGGTCGGCGATCACGGCGGCCCGCGCCATGTAGCCCGAGTCCTCCAGGATGGCGATGAACGCGAAGAGAATGAGGATCTGGGGCAGGAACACCACCACCGACCCGACACCCGCCCACACGCCGTCGACCAGAAGCGTCCGCAGCCAGTGGTCGGGCAGCGTTTGCGCCACGAACTCGCCCGACGCCGCCACGAGCGCCTCGGTCCCGTCCATGAGCGGCACGGCGGCGGTGAAGATGGCCTCGAAGACGACCGCTATCGTCGCCGCGAAGACCAGGGGTCCCCAGAGCTTGTGAAGCACCACCGAGTCGATCCGGTGCGTGATGTTGGAGGGGCGCGGGTCCTGAAAGGCGGCCGACCGGCCCAGCGTCCGCGCACGCTTCCGCCTCTCGGCAAAGAGGTCCACGACGGGAAGCGGACGCCCCTGGGGGTGTTCGGCGGCGGCCGCGTCGGCCACCGAGACCACCGGGCAGGCGCGGATCTCCTCGCCGCCGGTGTGGAGCGCGCGCAGAAAGCGGCGCACGGGTTCCAGGCCGGCGCCGTCGCGGGCGTTCAGCAGCGCGACCTCGACGCCCAGTTCCGCCGACAGCAGGCCAACGTCCACCCCGCCGCCACGCCGCTTGAGCTCGTCGGCCATGGTCAGCACCACCAGCGTCGGCAGCCCCAGCCCCAGCACCGGATCGGCCAGCATGAGGTGCGTCTTGAGGCGGGTGCCGTCCAGCACCAGGATGACGGCCTCGGGCGGCCGGTCCCCCTCCATGCGTCCCGTCAGGAAGTCCCGCGCCACCTTCTGATCCAGGCTGCGCGCGGACAGGCTGTGGATGCCGGGAAGGTCCACCACCTCGACCGGGCCCACGGCCTCGGCAACCACGCCCGACCTTCGCTCGACGGTCACGCCGGGGTAGTTCGCAACCTTCTGCCGGAGCCCGGTGAGGCCGTTGAAGAGCGTCGACTTGCCCGAATTGGGCGGCCCCACCAGCGCGACCCGCGGCTGGCCGGGAATCGCCGCTGTCGGCGGCGGCGGTGGAGCGACGGAAGCCGACTGCGCCCCGCTACCGGCGGATGCCGACTGCGCCCCGCTGTTCAATTGGCGTCAAGGACCCCAGCGGCCTCGAGCGCGCTGCGCACGCACAGACACGACGCGGTCTCCTTGCGCAGGGCGATCAGGTGGCCGTCCACCCGATAGACCGTAGGCCCGCCCGCCGGGGAATGCCGGACCGGGCAGACCTTGCAGCCGGGCACGATCCCCCGCTCCAGAAGCGGCTCGACATCCTCGCCGGCCACCTCCATTCTGACCACGACGACCTCTTCCTCGAGGGGCACGTCGGCCAGCGTTCGGTCGCGGGGTTTCGGGGCTGAGTCCCTGCTGCTGCCCAATTCTTCCTCCATGGCCTGCGCTGCGACATGCGCGCGGGTCGCTGTTGAGATTGAGACCGATTCTCAATCGCCGTCCGACGATGTACAGTAAGAGAAAGCAGCCGGATTGGACAAGACCCCTTCCGAAAGGAGCTCGGGCCTGGCCGCTCGATACGCAGTTCCCGCCGCCCCTGTCGAGGTCGAGGAGCGGATTCGTCGCAGCCGCTTCGTCACTCGCCTGGGGCGCGTCGCCAGCCGGGCCGAGGCGCTGGCGTTCGTCCAGGAGACGAGAGACCGGCACCCCGGAGCCACCCATTACTGCTGGGCGTTCAACGCGGGCCCGCCGTCGTCCACCGCGCTGGTCGGCATGAGCGACGACGGCGAACCGCATGGCACGGCGGGCCGGCCCATGCTCACCGCGCTGCTGCACTCGGACGTCGGCGAGGTTGTGGCCGTCTGCGCCAGGTTCTATGGAGGAACGAAGCTGGGCGCGGGCGGTTTGGCGCGCGCCTACGCCAGCGGCGTGAAACGGGCGCTGGACGCCTGCGAAAGGGTCGCGGAGGTGGACGCGGTCGCGGTCAGCGTCGTGGTGCCGTACGACGCGGCGGCGCGCGCCGAGCGCGTTTTCGGCGCGCTGGAGGGGATCGTCGCGGCAAGGGACTACGCCGCGACCGTCCGGTACCGGGTGCTGATTCCCCGGGATCGCCGCTCGCAGCTGGCAACCGAGGTTGCCAATGCGACGGCGGGCCGGGGAATCGTCACCCCCGACGCCGGGTAGGAGGCCCGTCCAGCCGGCGGATGCCGGCTGGACGGGCCGGGGGGCACCCTATTTCTGGGGTGCTGCGTGGATCAGGTGATGCGCACGACGTTCTCTGCCGCGGGGCCCCTGGCCCCGTCGACCACGTCGAACTCCACCCTCTCGCCCTCGGTCAAGCTCCTGAATCCGTCGCCCTGGATCGCGGAGAAGTGCACGAAGCAATCCTTCCCGCCATCCCTCGAGATGAAGCCGAAGCCCTTCTGATCGTTGAACCACTTCACGGTTCCCTGCGTACGCACGTTGCTGTCTCCCTGTGGTGATTGTGGAACGAGCGGGACAAAGAAAGGACGGGCTCCCCCCACTGTCAATCGAGGGCCCGTCCTTGGCAGTTGGTCCTGACCGTCCTGACACGCTCCTGTTGTGGCAAGAGAAAGCTGTGGCCATCTGCCCCGCGCGTCAACCGCAAGCGTCGAGCCGCGCGTCAGAGCGCACCCGCCGCAACCTCCAGAAGCCACAGCGCCAGGGCGGTCGCCACCGGCACGGTAAGGTTGTCGTCGACGCCCGTGGCGAGGACCTCGAACGCGGCCACGGCGCACGCGGCCATGAGCGCGCTCGGCAGCCCGACGAAGGGGAACGTCACCGCGCACGCCACCACAAAGAACGCCAACGTGCCCTCCCAGCTTCCCTTGCCCAGCGGATGCCTGCCCCAGAGCCGCCCCACCACGCTCGCCGTCGGATCGGCCAGGGACAGCACGAGCACCGAAGGTGCGAAGAGGTGCGCGGGGAAGAGCGCGAGCGTCGCGAGGGCGCCGACGAGATACCATGTGGACGACGCGATCCTCTTGGCCTCGCGCGGCGACGCCAGTGCGGCGAACCAGCGGAAGAAGGCGAAGTTCGCGTCGGGCACGCGCAGCCGGACCCAATCGAGCGCCAGACACGCCGCGACGCCCGTTCCCAGGAGCATCAGGTTGACCGTCCGGCCCAGGCCCCCGAACTCGACCACGGCCACGATGGTCAAGCCGCAGGTCGCGTGGAACACCCGGCGCCACGGCTGGAGCCCCTCCGTGCTGCGGACCGCGGCCTTGAAGTCGCCCTTCGGGGTGGTCATTCCGCCTTCGCTAGTCATTCCACCTTCGCTCACGATGTCGTTGTCGCTCGGCAAACAGCCCACCGAGCAGCCCCCCGTGGCCGGGCGGGGATGGGATGGTGCAAACAACGTGCACTTTCGCCCGCGCGGCCGCGAGTACAGGCTTCAACTGTGCAACGACGTGCTTGCGAGGCACGGCGGATGCACGATCGTATCGCTACTTCGACGAGGAGGCCGAGTGCCGAAACCCCCTGCACGCGTTCTGGTGGTCGAGGACGAGGCCGACATCGCGGCGCTGATCGCGTATCAGCTGACGCGCGAGGGGTACCGCGTCGAGACGGCGCTGACCGGCACCGTGGCGCTCGACGCGGTGCACCGGGACCTCCCGGATCTCATCGTGCTGGACCGGATGCTGCCGGGAATCTCGGGCGACGAGGTGCTGCAGTCGCTGCGCGGCAACGAAGCCACGCGCAACGTTCCGATCCTCATCCTGACGGCCAAGCGCGAACAGCAGGACCGGATCACGGGGTTCGAGCTGGGCGCCGACGACTACCTGACCAAGCCGTTCAGCCCGCGCGAGCTGGTGCTGCGGGTGGACGCCATCCTGCGCCGCGCCCAGGGCGAGCTCAAGCCGGTCACCGGGGGCGGCAGGATCCTGCGCGCGGGTGCGCTGCGCCTCGACATCGGCGCGCACATCGTTTCGCTCGACGGCAACGAGCTTCCGCTTACGCCGACGGAGTTCCGCCTGCTGCGCGTGCTGATGGAGCGCCGCGGGCGCACGCAGAGTCGGCGGCAGCTCCTGTCCGAGGCCTGGAGCGAGGACTCGAGCACGGCGGGCAGGCTCCATACCCGCACCGTCGACATGCACGTGCGCCGCCTTCGCGCCAAGCTGGGCGGCGCGGGCGACTGGATCGAGACGGTGCGCGGCTTCGGCTACCGGTTTCGCACCGAGCGGGGCTGAGCCGCCCGCGCCCCGCGCACCTCAGCCGGGCGGCGCGCTGCCGCCCCCCCTGCCGCTCCCCCGAACGCTCCCGCCGATCGGATCGCCCGGCGGCAGCTCCAGCGACGGCTCCGGCGTCGCGTTCTCGATGCGCTGCTGCCACCGCCGAATGTCGGCGGCCACCAGGCGCTGGTGGGGAGACGGGTCGGCCATCCCCTCGAGCCGGCCGGCCAGCGCGTCCAGACGGTCGGCGAGCACGGCGCGCGCCTCGGTCATCACGTTCGCGTTGCCGGCGTGCCGCATCATGCGGTCGGCCACCGCGCGCTGGATCACGTGCTGCACGCGCATCCGGTACTCGTCCCCCTCGGCGGGCCCGTCCCACGTGGCCTCGATCAGGCGGTCCGCCACCTCCTCCAGATCGGGGTAGTCGCCCATGCTTCCGTACACCACCAGGCGCGCCATGCGCTGGGGGTGCAGGATCTCGCCCACCGTGAAGTCGGCGGCCGCCTCGGCCGCGCCCAGGGGGTCGAAGAGCACCTCGGTGTGCCCCTGGAACACCTCGCCCTCGTCGTGGCGGTAGGCGGCCGGCGGGATCATCGACACCACCTCGGGCGGCAGCGCCAGAAAGTCCACCGTCAGCGCCGACAGGAGCGTCTCGAGCGCGTCGCGCTGCTCCTCGCCGGCCACGATCGTGAACGGCGTCTGCCCGTCGCCCCTGAGCGCGTAGCTGTAGTCCGCCCCGCCCAGGGTCTGCGCCCCGGCGCGAAGCTGGAAGCGGTGGTGCATGTACAGCGGCAGCAGCACGAACTCCAGATCCGACAGCGGCCGCCCGGCGCGGATCATCTGCTCGCCGAACCGCGCCAGCCCGATGTTGCGCACCCGGATCTCGTGCTTCAGGTGGTCGACCAGGTTTGCGCCGTTGTCCCACACCCCCGCGTACGGGTGTCCGGCGCCGATGAAGTTGTTGTTCGTGTGCGCCATGAAGACCAGGCCGTCGCGCAGGCCCTGCAGCACGATCTCCTCCAGCGCCGCCCCCTCGTCGGTCCCCTCGGGGAACTCGCGGTACAGCCAGTTCACCGAGAGCTTGTCGTATTCGCCGATCCGCTGGACGTAGGCGTTGGAAAGGTCCAAGTCGCCGTTTTCGTGGATCTCCACCAGCGGGGCGGGATAGTCCATCACGCTCTCGCGCCCGTATGCGCTGGACAGGTAGTTGTGGGGGAACCCCAGCGTGTGGCCGACCTCGTGCGCCGACAGCTGCCGCACGCGCGCCAGCGCCATCTCGACCGCGTCGGACCCCTGCGACACCTGGGCCAGGTAGTCGAAGCCGGGGGCGAAGGCCAGATCGCCCGACATCGCCCCCATGTCCGCGTCGTCGCCCACGGTGCCCGCGAAGGGCGCCACCATCCCCTGCCCCAGCAGGTAGTCCTGCCTGAGGCGCAGGCTGCCCAGATTCACCACGCCCCGAATGATCTCGCCCGTGCGCGGATCGGTCACGCTGTTGCCGTACGAGTACCCGCGCGTCCGCCGGTGCGTCCAGTGGATGATGTGGTAGCGGATGTCCTGCGGATCCACGCCCTCTGGCAGCACCTCGACGCGGTAGGCGTCGATGAACCCCGCCGCCTCGAAGGCGTCCTCCCACCAGGCCGCCCCCTCGATCAGCGCGCTGCGAATGGGCTCGGGCGTTCCCGGGTCCACGTAGTACACGATGGGCTCGACCGGCTCCGAAGGCTCGGGCCCCGGATTTCGCTTCTGCAGCCGGTGGCGCGCGGCCAGGCGAATCCGCAGATCCTGATCGATCGGCGACGCATAGTCGAAGATCGTCGGCCCGTTGACCCCGATCCGCGGATCGGCCAGCCGCGGCCGGTAGCCGTCGTCGGGGAGCTGGATGAACGAGTGGTGCTGCCTGAGCGTAACCGCCTCGGGGTTCACGGCCACGCCGCGCACCAGACCGCCGGGATTGCCGCTCGTGAAGGTCAGCAGCGCCTCCACCTCGGTGTTCTCGGGGAACGACCGCGTGGCCGGCATGTGGATCGCCGACCTCGACGCGTCCAGCTGGAAGCTTCCCTGCCCCCGCTGCGCCAGCTGCCCGATCACGTTGCGCGCATCGCGAATGAAGAACGGCGTGGCGTCGACCAGCACCCGGTCCCCGGTCCGAGCCTCGATGTCGAAGCCCCAGTACACCGACGGCGCAAACGCGTCGCGCACGGCCTGCACCTCGATCTGGTTGTCGCTGCGAGCCTGGAACTGGTAGTTCGGCTCCATGAGCAGCACTCGCGGACCCACCCGCCTGGGCTCGAGCACATGGGTGCCGCGCAGCTGTCCGCGGTCGATCCCCACCGGGTTCGACCCCAGCCCCGACCCCATCGAGATCTGGTACAGGAACTCGCCGCCGGCGAGGTCCAGCTCCCAGTGCAGCCGCCCGCTGCCGTCGTCCCAGTAGAGGTTGAAGAACCCCTCCATCGGCGTCATCCCCGCAACCTTCTCGGCAATCGCGGGGAGCGGCTCCTGGGCCGTGGCGGCGGCGTCCTGGGCCGCGGCGGGCGCCATCGCCGTGGCGGGCGCGTCCATCGCCGTGGCGGGCCCTCCCCCGGCCGCGGCCGCCCAGAAGGCCAGGCCGGCCAGGGCAAAGGAGCGAAGGAATCGTGCGGGCGTGGTCGAAGCGAACATCTGGCTGCCTTCCCCGGGCTCGTGCCGGCGCGCTGGGTCGATGGATTTGCCGTCTGCCGCGGTGGGCCGCACGGCGGTCGCGTGTTTTGTAGACATGATAGCGCGTCGATCCCCGCCCTGCCCCGTGCGTCCCGCTAGCGCGGTCCTTCGTCGAGCGTCGGCGGCACGCGGGCAAGGGTCGCCTGCTCGATGTCGTAGGCGTAGGCGATCAGCTCCGCATCGGTCCAGAGGTCGCCGATGAACGCCAGCACGAAGGGCGTCCCGTCTTCGTAGTACGCAAACGGAACGGCCACCGTGGGCAGCCCCAGGTCGTTGATGATGTTGCTCGGCAGCTCGGCGTGGTTGTTGGGACGATACTCCGGGCGTGCGGGATCCTCGACCAGCGGCCGGATCGGCTCGCCCGCCTGGGGGAAGAACAGCCCGTCCAGCCCGTGGTCGTCCAGCACGGTCCGGAAGAGCTCGCGCATTGCGCGCCGCCACGCCTGGAAGGCGTCGCCCTCCTCGGTGGCGCTCGGCCGGGTCGGAGGCGCGCGTCGACGCCCGCCCCGAAACGAGCGGCCCGACAGCGCCTCCCATTCCTCCACGCTGTTGAACGCGGCCTCGGGCCCCAGGCCCTGCAGGTAGACGGCAAGGTCGTGGCTTCCCACCGTGGGCACCCCGGGGCGATCCGAGTACATCGCGACCCAGCCGCGCCCGGCGAAGGGGTCCTCGACCACCGCCCCGCCCTCGGCCTCGAGCACCTGCACGGCGCGCGCGTAGAGCGCCTCGGTTTCGGGCGCGAGAGGCAGGAACGACTCGCGCCACCCCGGACCCACCAGCCCGAAGCGCTTCCCCCGCAGCGCCGTCGCCGAGAGCGCGCCCTCGTACCCCGACTCGGGCACGTGCTCCGCGCCCGCGTACGACGCCAGGTCCTTGGGGCTGGGGCCCGCGATCACGTCGAGGGCGATCGCGGCGTCGCGCACGGTGCGCGCCAGGGGCCCCACGACGTCGCGGTACGTCGCGTCGCTCGGCACGACCCCTTCGAGCGGCACCAGACCGAACGTCGGCTTGATCCCCACCAGCGCCTGCGCGGCGGCGGGATTCTGGATCGAGCCGCCCGTCTCGGTGCCCAGCCCCAGGACCGCGAAGCTCGCGTTCACCGCGGTCGCGGTCCCGCCGCTCGACCCGCCCGGCACCCGGTCCAGCGCGTACGGGTTGAGCGTCTCGCCGGCCACCGAGCTGCGCGTGCGCGTCCCGTGGGCGGCGAAGTCGGGCATGTTGGTCTTGCCCAGGATCACGGCGCCGGCGCCCTGCAGCCGCTCGACCGCCACGGCATCGTCGCCCGGCACCATGTCGACGCCCCCCGTCGCCGCGCTGAAGCCGTCGAAGCCGGCCGTGGTCACCAGCCCCGCGTAGTCGAGGTTGTCCTTCACCACGACCGGCACCCCGTGCAGCGGCCCGCGCGGCCCGGTAGTGCGCAGCTCCTCGTCGAGCGCCGCCGCGATCGCCAGCGCGTCGGGGTTCATCGACACGAACGCGTTGTAGAGGCCCTCGTGGCGCTCGATCCGCGCCAGAAACGCCTGAACCACCTCGACCACCGTGTAGGCCCCGGCGGCGTACCCCTCGCTCAGCTCCGAAGCCGTGAGCTCGACCACATCGAGCGCCTGGGGCTGGGCCGCCGCGTCGCCCCGCGCGGGCGCGAGTGCGGCAGCCGCAAGGACGACGCTCGCGGCGCGCGCAACGTTGCGGCGCAGCGCCGAAGCGAGTCCAGCGCGCCGCTCTCTGCAACACTGAATGTAAAGATAACGTGACAACATGTAATGTTCTCTTGACATAATGGGCGCGCCCAGCGCCACGCTCGGCACGGACGCGTCGCCGCCCGAATGCAGCGGGGACTTGTCGGACGGGTTGCACAGTACGGCAGCGCCGACGCTCCGGCAAAGGTCGACCGCCCACCGCGCCCGGCCGCCACACGACCGGCCCGCTACCGCCCCGGCCCTCCAGGGACTATCGTCAAGCCATGGCCGACCCCACCGAAGCCCTCGTCGCGCTGCTCGACCTCGAACCGATCGAGCAGAACATCTACCGGGGGCGGAACCGCGACATCGGGTCGGGGCGCATCTTTGGCGGGCAGGTGCTGGCCCAGGCGCTGGTGGCGGCGCGGCGCACCATCGACGAGGCCGACCGGACCGCCCACTCGCTGCACGCGTACTTCATTCTGGAGGGCGACCTCGAGATCCCGGTGGTCTACTTCGTCGACCGCCTGCGAGACGGCCGCAGCTTCACGACCCGCCGGGTCACCGCGATCCAGCACGGCAGGGCCATCTTCTCGCTGTCCGCGTCGTTCCACCGCAGGGAGGAAGGGGTGGCGCACCAGGCCGACATGCCCGACGTGCCGCCGCCCGAGGAGCTGCGCTCGGAAGTCGAGCTGATCCGCGAGCACGCCGACCGGCTTCCGGCCCACCTGAGGTCCATCCTGACCCAGGACCGTCCGCTGGAGTTCCGGCCGGTCGAGCCCTTCAGCTTCTTCGACCGCTCCCCGCGCCCCCCGCACCGCCGCATCTGGATCCGGTCGCCGGGCCCTCTGCCCGAGGATCCCGCCTACCACCAGGCCGCGCTCGCGTACGCGTCGGACTACGGGCTGCTGTCGACGGCGCTCCAGCCCCACGGCCGCACCGTGCGCGACAGCGACATGATGGCGGCCTCGCTCGACCACTCGCTGTGGTTCCACCGCCCCTTCCGCGTGGACAACTGGCTGCTCTACACGCTCGCCAGCCCCGTCGCCCACGGCGCGAGGGGTTTCGCCATGGGCACGTTCCACACCCGCGACGGGCGCCTGGTCGCGTCGGCGGCGCAAGAGGGGCTGCTGCGCACGGGCATCAGGCCGCGGAGGCGCAAGCCATGACCGACATGCGAGCGCGGTTCGAATCGGCGCTCTCCTTCCCCCGGTATCTGGAGACCGTCCGCAAGAACGAGGACCTGTGGCACGGCGTGCACGACCGCGCGAGGCTGCCCGCCGACGCCCTCGAAGAGGCGCGCGCGCTGCCCGGCGTCTGGCGCCTGCTGGCGCTCAGCGAGGACTGGTGCGGCGACGCCGTGAACATTCTGCCGGTCGTCTCGCGGCTGGCGGAGCGGCTGCCGAACTTGGACCTCCGCGTGCTCGCGCGCGACGAGAACCTGGACATCATGGACGCCCACCTGACCAACGGCACGAGCCGCTCGATCCCCATCGTGATCCTGCTCGACGAGGACTTCGCGGAGCGCGCATGGTGGGGTCCCAGGCCCCGTCCCATGCAGGAGTGGGTGATGAACGAGGGGATGAAGCTGGACCCGGGCCCGCGCTACGCGCACGTCCGCGGCATGTACGCCCGCGACCGGGGGCGGGCCATCGTCGCGGAGATGCTCGAGATGATCCGGTCGGCGACGTGAGGGTGGGCCGGGGCGGTCCCGGGGTCGGCAGAGTGCGGGTCCGCGCGCTCTTCTGCACCGTCATGGTCTTTGCCATGGCGGCCCGGCCGCTGGCGGCGCAGGACACGATCCAGGTGCAGGCCGATCAGCTGACCTGTCCCGCTTGCGTCATTGCGGTCGACTCCGTCGTGACGCTTGGGGGTCTGGACGGGCCGGGGCTGGAGGCGATCGATCAGTACTCGCGAGTGGCCGTGGATGAGATGGGACGGATCATCGTTTCGTTCTACCGTTCCGCCGAGGTATCCGTATTCGACTCGACCGGGACCTTCCTCCGGACGTTCGGGCGTTCGGGGGAAGGGCCGGGCGAGTTTGCGTTGATCGGCCATGTGGACGCTGGCCCCGGATTCATCCATGTGTTCGACATCCGCGGCAGAACGACGCTCGACTACGAGTTCGATTTCGTGCGTCGAGACGTGTTTGGGGCTCAGAACACCTTTTCCGAAGTGCTGGACTCCCAGCGCGTCGCGTTTACGGGAGTCGTGCCTACACGGGCTTCCGCCGGTCATCCGCTTCACATACTGAACTCCTCGGGCGAGATCGATTCATTCGGCGGTCGGGGGCCCGTGGTCGGCAATCCGGGGTGGAGTGGGTGGCAGATCACTGGTAACGCCAACTTGCTCTGGATTGTGGAGCACTTCGAGGGCGAGGACGAGGTGAACCGGCTGACGCGCTGGGATCTGACGAGCACGCCCCGGCGCTGGACCGTGTACGATCGGGCTGCAGCAGAGTTCGATCGAAGCGACGACCCGTTCCTTGCCGCGGCAAAGCTCAACAGCCAGGGACTCTGGGTGCTTTGGGGCGAGCGGGGTGGCGTGCGAAGGCTCGATCTGGTCGACCCGGCCACGGGCACGACGATCGCCCGGTCGCGAGGCGACGCAGTCCAGGGGACCTTCGTGGATGGGGCCGGCACCATGTACTTGAAGCGTGGCCACGAATCGGATGCCGGCGTGCCGTACATCACGATCTACAGGATCCGGCTGGAACGCCCAAACTGAGTCGCGGTTCGGCAGAACAAGGCTGGCGACGCGCTTGCTCGCCACCGCCGCTTTGCGCCCGCGCCCCCTGCGGCATACACTCAACGGGACTCAGACGCGGCCCTCCCCTCCTCCTCCCGAACCACCATGCGCATGGCCCGACTTCCCTGCGGCGTTGCACTCACGGCGGCGACCTTGGCCGCGCTCTGCGGCCTGGCAGCACCCGCGCCCGCCGCCGCCCAGGCCCCGCTCGGCATCCGCACCGCGAGCGGCCTGACCGTGACGCCCGTCTACGAGGGCTGGTACGAGAACCCCGACGGGACGTTCAGCCTTTCGTTCGGGTACTACAACCGCAACTTCGAGGAGGTTGTCGAGGTGCCGCTCGGCGAGGGCAACCGGATGGAGCCGGCGGTCCTCGACGGCGCGCAGCCCACGCGGTTCCACCCGAGCAGGCACTGGGGGGTCTTCACGGTGACCGTCCCGGCCGACTTCGGCGACCAGGCGGTGGTGTGGACGCTCGACGTGCGGGGCGAGCGCAACGCGATACCGGGGCGTCTGCACGTGGACTGGCGGATCGACGCGCTGGTCGGCGAGGCCGAGACCGGCAACACGCCGCCTGTGCTGGCCTTTGCCGAGGACGGGCCGAAGGGCGCGGGACCGGGCGGCCCGTGGGGCGAACCGGTCGAAGCGGTGGCGGGAACGCCCGCGGCGCTGACGGTTTGGGCCTGGGACGACGGCCGCGCTCGCGGCAGCATTGCCAGGGCGGGGCGCACCGGCGTGCCGGTCAGCCTGACCTGGTTCAAGCACCAGGGGCCGGGCGACGTGACGTTCGACGAGGACGAGGCGAGCGTGCCGGTCGAGGGGGGCTCGGCGACGACCATGGCCACGTTTTCGGAGCCCGGCGAATACGTGGTGCGCGTAAGAGCCAACGACGCATCGGGAGTGTCCACCGCAGGCCACTCCCAGTGCTGCTGGACCAACGGATTCGTGCGGGTCACGGTGACCCGCTGAGCGCAAGGAGAGACGCAAGATGCCCCGACGACATCGCTGGTACCGCAGAGCCGCCGCGTGCGGCGCGATCGTCCCGGTCGCCATGGCGACGCTGTCCGCGAACGCCCGGGCCCAGGCCCAGGACGAGCTCACCTACGCGAGGGACGTGGCCCCGATCATTCAGCAGAACTGCCAGATCTGCCACCAGCCCGGCTCGATCGCGCCCATGTCGCTCACCAGCTACGAGGCGGTCAGGCGGTATGGGCCCAGGATCCGCGACCAGGTTGCCGCGCGCGTCATGCCGCCGTGGCACATCGACCGGTCGGTGGGGATCCAGGAGTTCAAGAACGACCGGGGCCTGACCGACGGGGAGCTCGCGACGCTGGTCGCGTGGCTGGACGGCGACATGCCCTTCGGCGACGAGGCCGACATGCCGCCCGCGCCGGTGTTTCCGGACGGGAGCGAGTGGCAGTTCGCGGAGCAGTTCGGAGAGCCCGATCTGGTGGTGCGGTCGGAGCCGTACACCCTGGCCGCCCAGACGCAGGACAAGTGGTTCCGGCCCGAGACCCCGACCGGGCTGACCGAGGAGCGCTGGGTCAAGGCGATCGAGATACGGCCGTCTTGGCCCGACGGGCGGCGGATCGTGCACCACACGCTGGCCTATCTGGTGCAGGACGAGGATCCCGACGAGATGACGGCCGCGACCGCGGCGCTCAGCACCAGCAGCCGCGCGATGGGGGGACCGGGGCTGTTCATGGAGTGGGCCGTGGGCAAGGTGGGCGAGATCTTCCCCGACGGGGCCGGGAAGCTCATGCTGCCGGACTCGAAGATCCGGTGGGAAGTGCACATGCACGCGATCGGCCAGGAGGTGAAGGACAGCTACGTGGAGCTGGGCATCTGGTTCTACCCGAAGGACCAGATCCCCCAGAACCGGACCCGTCTGGCGTTCTTCAACGCGACGGGCGACGACCTCGACATCCCGCCGGGCCAGATCGCGGTCACGCAGGACTTTCACGTGCTCAGGTGGCCCTCGCGGCTGGAGAACTACCAGCCCCACATGCACATGCGCGGCAAGGCCATGTCGATGGCGGCCATCTATCCGGACGGCCGCAAGGAGATCCTCAGCCAGGTCAACAACTTCCAGTGGAATTGGCACATCAACTACATCTACGCCGACCACGCCGCGCCGCTGCTTCCGGCCGGCACGACGCTGGTGTTCACCGCGTGGCACGACAACACCGCCGACAACCCGAACAACCCCGACCACACGCAGTGGGTGGGCTGGGGCGACCGGACCGTCGACGAGATGGCGCACGCGTGGGTCGACGTGACGTACCTGACCGAGGAGCAGTACGAGGCCGAAGTGGCCAAGCGCGAGGCCATGGCCGACGACCGCGCGACCAGGGAGGGGGGTGCCCGGTAGCCGACCGGCAGGGTTCCGGCTCGAAAGACCCTCATGGCCGTTGAAAGACCGTCGTCGGCGAAGGGCCGGAGCGTGGGCCTGTGGCTCGGGCTGGGCGCCTTCGTCCTGCTGATCGCGTTCCCTGTCGACGCCACGAACCTGCCCGCCAGCCGCTTGGCGGCCGTGGCCCTTCTCATGGCGATATGGTGGGTCACGGACGCCATTCCGCTGTTCGCCACCGCGCTGATCCCGCTCGTCCTCTATCCCCTGCTCGGAATCATGGCCGGGCACGACACCGCCCCGATCTACTTCAACAGCACGATCGTGCTCTTTCTGGGCGGCTTCATGATCGCGCTGACGATGGAGAAGTGGAACCTGCACCGGCGCATCGCGCTCAACATCATTCACGCGGTCGGCGGAGGGCCGGCGCGCATTGTGCTCGGGTTCATGGTTGCAGCGGCGTTCCTGTCGATGTGGATTTCGAACACGGCGACGGCGGTGATGATGGTGCCGATCGGGCTCGCCATCTGCCTTCAGATCGAAGGCGGGGCGGGACGGGAGGGCGCGCACAGCCTTTCGGTCGGGCTGATGCTCGGGATCGCCTACGGCTGCACGGTGGGCGGGCTGATGACGCTTGTGGGAACGCCGCCGAATCTGTCGTTCGTGCGGATCTTCGAGATTCTGTTTCCCGACGCCCCGGCCATTGCGTTCGGGCAGTGGCTGGTGATGGCGTTCCCGATCGGCGTGATCATGCTGGTCGTGGCGTGGCTGCTGGTCACGCAGGTGTTCCACCGGGTGCCCGACGACGTCGGCATCGACCAGACTGTGGTGGGGACCGAGCGGCGGCGGCTCGGTTCGATCTCGTTCGAGGAGCGGGCGGTGCTCGGCGTCTTCGTGGCGACCGCGCTGCTGTGGGTCTTCCGGGTCGACCTGCAGCTGGGCTTTCTGACCCTGCCGGGGTGGTCGCGCCTGCTGCCCGACCCCAGCCTGATCGACGACGGCACGGTGGCGATCGCGCTCGCCTCGGTGCTCTTTCTGATTCCGACGCGGAACCGGAGCTCGGGGGCGACGCGGGTGATGGGGCCCGACGTGATTCCGCGGCTGCCCTGGAACATCGTGCTGCTCTTCGGCGGGGGGTTCGCGCTGGCGGCCGGGTTCCAGCAGACCGGACTCGCGCAGCTGATCGGCGCCCAGTTCGAGGTGCTGGGCCGCCTGCCCCCGTTCGCGATGATCCTGCTGGTGTGCGTGGCGCTGACCTTCCTGACCGAGTTCACCAGCAACACCGCCACCACCGAGATGATTCTGCCGATTCTGGCGTCGGTGGCCGTGGCGACCGGCACGCATCCGCTGGTGCTGATGATCCCCGCCACCCTGTCCGCGTCGTGCGCCTTCATGATGCCGGTGGCGACGCCGCCCAACGCGATCGTGTTCGGCAGCGACCGGATTACAGTGGGCGAGATGGCGCGCGCCGGCATCTTCCTCAACCTGATCGGGGTGGTCGTGATCGCGACGATCGTGTTCACCGTGGGGCTGGCGGTCTTCGACATCGACCCGTCGGTGGTGCCGGAATGGGCGCGGTCGCTGGCCGAGGGGGTGCACGAGTAGCGGGGGTGGTGGGGGCGAGCGCGGCGCGTTGTTGACAGGGCGCGGTTGGGCGACGCACTTTGTTCGGTGGCCGAACAAAGTTGGCGGGGGCGAGGGTGGGGGGCGGGGCGCTATCGCCGGGTTCGGGCGCGGGTCCACCGGGGTCAGGGATCAGGAATGTAAGGTTGACATGACATTGTGTAATGTAAACATGACAGTGTGGGGGCGACGCCGGGGCGGGGCGGTGGTGGGCGGGCGCGTGTCGACGGCGGAGGCCGGCCGCGCGGCGGTGGCAGGCACGCTCGCGCTGGCCATCGGGTTGGCCGGGTGCGCGAGGGATCTCGCCGAGCTCGACGAGGCGTCGTTCCCCGCAGAGGCGGAGGTCTTCGGCGACGACTTCGGTCCCGGGGTGCAGTACTCGGCCTTCGGCGGGTCCAAGGTCGATGCGCTGTCCATCGAGCGCGACCAGGTCCATCGGGGGACGGCGGCGCTCAAGTTCACTGTTCCCTCGCCCAACGACCCGGCGGGCGGCTACGCGGGCGGCGCCTTCTTCTCGACCGTGCCCAGGGACCTGTCGGGGTTCGACGCGCTCACCTTCTGGGCGCGCGCGAGCACGGCCATCACGCTCGACAGGGTCGGGATCGGCAACGACAACTCGGGCACGTCGCGCTTCCCCGCCACGCTCGACGGGCTGTTCCTGTCGACCCGCTGGACCAAGCACGCGATTCCGCTTCCGCTGCCCTCGCTGCTGGCCGAGGAGCGCGGGCTCTTCCTGGTGGCGGACGCCTCCGAGCACTCGATCGGCTACGACATCCTGTTCGACGACGTGCAGTTCGAGCGGCTGGGCACGATCATCGACCCCCGCCCCGCGATCGGCACGCGCACAATCGCGGGCGAAGTCGGCGCGGCGGTGACCGTGGACGGCG
Organism: Longimicrobiales bacterium; assembly: GCA_965221535.1. Classification (GTDB taxonomy): domain Bacteria; phylum Gemmatimonadota; class Gemmatimonadetes; order Longimicrobiales; family Gaopeijiaceae; genus Bin94. The sequence continues at coordinate 2,717,420 of OZ244894.1, forward strand.
CACAGGTCACGTTCGACGTGAACGGCACGGATGTGACGGTCGGCGCGGCGCCGGGGTACTTCACCTTCGTGTCGTCGAACCCCGACGTGGCCGCACCGCGACCCGACGGCACGATCTCGCTGCTGCAGGCTGGCACCGCCACGATCACGGCCATGCTGGGATCGGTTCCCGCCTCGGGCGCGCTCACCGTGAACGTCGAGACCGGCCCCGCGGGCCCGCCGCCCGTGCCGACGACCCCCGCCGCCGACGTCATTTCGCTCTTCAGCGACGCCTACGACGACGTGCCGGTCGACACCTGGTCGGCGGAGTGGGACCAGGCCGACGTGGAGGACCTGACGCTCGCCGGCAACCCGGTCAAGAAGTACACCAACCTCGCCTTCGCCGGAATCGAATTCGTCTCGCGGACCATCGACGCCACGGGCATGACGCATCTGAGCATGGACCTCTGGACGCCCGACGCGACTTCGGCGGCGGCGTTCAGGGTGAAGCTTGTGGACTTCGGCGCGAACGGCGTGTACGACGGGGGCGACGACAGCGAGCACGAAGTCGCCGTCACCGCGGCCGGCGGGCTCGCCACCGGCGCCTGGGTCCGCCTCGACCTGCCGCTGGCCGACTTCACGCGGCTCGCGGCGCGCCGCAACCTGGCGCAGCTCATCATTTCGGGCGACTTGAACACCGTCTATCTGGACAACATTCATTTTCGGAGGACCGCCAGCGGTTCCGGCCACCCGACACCCGGCCACCCAACAGGAGAGAACCAATGAAGCCGTCAGCCCATCGTTCCAGCGCGCGTCGTTCCGGCGCGCACTTTTCCGCCACGGGCTTCGCGCCCCGCAGCAGCTTCGCGAGCCTCCGGGCGCTGCTGGCCGGCGTCCTCGCAGCGGCCGCGGCCGCCTGCGGCGACGACGACCCCGTGACCCCGCCCGACCCCGTGGCCACCACGGTCGAGGTCTCGCCGAGCACGGCCGAGCTCTCCGCGCTGGGCGCGACGGTGCAGCTGAGCGCCACGGTGCGCGACGAGAACGGCAACGTCATGGCGGGCGCGGCCGTCGCCTGGGCGTCGAGCCCCGCCGAGGTCGCCACGGTCGACGCGAACGGGCTCGTCGCCGCGGTCGGCAACGGCCAGGCGACGGTCACCGCAACGTCGGGGGCCGCGAGCGGCTCGGCCATCGTCACCGTCGCGCAGGCACCCTCGACCGTCGCGGTCACGCCCGCCTCGGTCGAGTTCACGGCGATCGGCGAGACGGCGCAGCTGACGGCCGAGGTGCAGGACCCGAACGGGAACGCGATCGCCGACGCTCCGGTGAGTTGGGTGTCCGAGGACGAGTCGGTGGCCACGGTGGACGAGTCCGGACTGGTCACCGCGGTCGCGGACGGCGCGACGACGGTTGCCGCGATTTCGGGCGGCGCGGACGGCGAGGCCGCGGTCACCGTGACGACCACCCCCGCGCCCGCCGCCGGCCCGCCTGCGCCCGAGCACGCGGCAGGCGACGTGACTTCGCTCTTCAGCGACGCCTACGACGACGCGACGGTCGACACCTGGTCGGCCGACTGGGACCAGGCCGACGTCGAGGACGTGGACATCGCGGGCGACGCGGCCAAGAAGTACACCAACCTGGCCTTCGCCGGGATCGAGTTCACCTCGGCCCCGATCGACGCCAGCGGCATGACCCACTTCCGCATGGACATCTGGACGCCGGACGCCACGGACGAGGGCCAGGCATTCAGAGTGAAGCTGGTCGACTTCGGCGCGGACGGCGCGTTCGGGGGCGGCGACGACAGCGAGCACGAGGTCGCGGTCACCGCAGCCGAAGGGCTGGCGTCGGAGGCGTGGGTGCACCTCGACCTGGCGCTGGCGGACTTCTCCGCCCTGGCGGCGCGCGGCAACCTGGCGCAGCTGATCATCTCGGGCGACCCCAACACCGTCTATGTGGACAACGTCTACTTCCGCGCCGGTGCGGCCCCGCCGCCGCCCGACGAGCCCGCCGAGCCCGCGCCGACGCCCGAGCACGCGGCGGACGACGTGACCTCGCTCTTCAGCGACGCCTACGACGACGCGGCGGTCGACACCTGGTCGGCCGACTGGGACCAGGCCAACGTCGAGGACGTTGAGATCGCGGGGAACGCCGCCAAGAAGTACACCGGCCTCGCCTTCGCGGGGATCGAGTTCACCTCGGCCCCGATCGACGCCAGCGGCATGACCCACTTCCGCATGGACATCTGGACGCCGGACGCCACGGGCGACGGCCAGGCGTTCCGGGTGAAGCTCGTGGACTTCGGCGCGGACGGCGCGTTCGGCGGCGGCGACGACACCGAGCACGAAGTCGCGGTCACCGCGGCCGAGGGGCTGGCGACCGGCGAATGGGTGCAGCTCGACCTGGCGCTGGCCGACTTCTCCGGCCTGGCCGCGCGCGGGAATCTGGCGCAGCTGATCATCTCGGGCGATCCCAACACTGTGTATGTGGACAACGTCTACTTCCGCGCCGGCGCGGCCCCGCCGCCGCCGGACGAGCCGACCGAAGCCGCGCCCGCGCCGTCGCACTCGGCCGACAGCGTCGCGTCCCTCTTCAGCGACGCCTACGACGACCGCACGGTCGACACCTGGTCGGCGGACTGGGACCAGGCCAACGTCGAGGACGTGGAGATCGCGGGCAACGCGACGAAGAAGTACACCGGCCTCGCCTTCGCGGGGATCGAGTTCACCTCGGCGACGATCGACGCCACCGAGATGACCCACTTCCGCATGGACATCTGGACACCGGATGCCACGGGCGACGGCCAGGCGTTCCGGGTGAAGCTGGTGGACTTCGGCGCGGACGGCGCGTTCGGAGGCGGCGACGACACCGAGCACGAAGTCGCGATCACCGCGGCCGAGGGGCTGGCCACCGGCGGGTGGGTGCACCTCGATCTGGCGCTGGCCGACTTCACCAGCCTAGCCGCGAGGGCGAACCTGGCGCAGCTGATCATTTCCGGAGACCCCAACACCGTATTCGTGGACAACGTCTACTTCCGCAGGTGATCCAGTTCGGCGGGCCCGGGACTCCGGTGGCGGAGGACCGGCTGACCCGAACGGTGCTCAACCTCGTCTGGGAGGAGCGGCAGGTGTCGCGCGCGGCGATCGCGCGTAGCACGAGACGGTCGCGCTCCACGATCTCGGACGTGGTGGGGCGGCTGCTGGGGACGGGCCTGGTGGCCGAGGTGGGAACCGGCGAGAGCCGGGGAGGCCGGCGCCCGATCCTGATCGGCTTCCAGGACCAGGCGGGGGTGATCCTGGGGGTGGACGTGGGCGCGAGCCACGTGTCGGTGATGCTGACGGATCTGCGCGGGCGGGCGCTGGCCTGGATGGAGCGGCCGCATCCGGTGCGCAGCGACCCCCGCGGCGCCGAGGCCCTGATCGTGGAGCTGGGCGACGGGTGCCTGCGGGAATGGAACGGCGACCGGTCGCGGCTGACGGGCATCGGCGTCGCGGTGCCCAGTCCGGTCGACCCCCGGTCGCCCGACCGCGTGCTCGCCCGCATCCTCCCCGCCTGGCGGGGACACACCATTCTGCGCCGGCTGCACGACGAGTTCGGTGTGCCGGTGTTCGTGGACAACGACGCCAATCTGGGCGCGGTGGCGGAGCGGTGGTGGGGCCAGGCGGTCGGGATCGACGACTTCGTGTACCTCAAGGTCGCCACCGGCGTGGGGGCGGGGATCATGATCGGCGGCGAGATCCACCGGGGCGCCACCGGGGTGGCCGGCGAGATCGGACATGTGGCGATCGACCCCAACGGACCCGCGTGCGTGTGCGGGAACCGGGGCTGCCTGGCGACGTTCGTGGGCACCGAGCAGCTGGTGGCGCGAGCCAGGGACCTGTGCGCGTGCCATCCGGACAGCGCGCTGGCGGGCGACCCCGAGCCCGACATTCGCGCAATCGAGGACGCGGCGCTCCAGGACGACCCGCTGGCCATTCAGGTCGTGCGCGAGGCCGCGGACAGGCTGGGCGTCGTCGTCGCCGGCATGCTCAACCTTCTCAATCCCGGCTCGGTCATTCTGGGCGGAAGCCTTGCGCGCGCCGGCGAGCGCCTGATCAAGCCGCTGCGGGAAGCGGTCGCGGCCCGCACTCTCGTGCATTCGGCGGCGGACGCGGACATTCGCGTGAGCGAGCTGGGCGAGCGCGCCGTGGCGCTGGGCGCCGCCACCCAGGTCCTCGTGTCCGCCCTCGCCGACCCCCGCATCTTTCCCGGCGCGAGCCCTGCATGAGGCTGTCGATGTTCTTCGCGGCGCGCTGGCCTGCGGCGGCCTCGGCGCGGTGGCCTGCGAGGGCCCTGGCGCCCTGCCTCGCGGCGCTCGGCCTGCTCGGCCTGGCGGGGTGCGACGCGTTTGGAGGCGGCGACGAGCCCAACTGGGTGCTGGCGTGGAGCGACGAGTTCGAGGGCCCCGCCGGACAGCCTCCCGATCCCGCCCGCTGGACCCACGACATCGGCACCGACTGGGGCAACCGGCAGCTGGAGTACGACACCGACCGGCCCGAGAACGTGTCCCTGGACGGGAACGGCAACCTGGCGATCACCGCCCGGCGTGAACCGTACATGGGCAGCGCCTACACGTCGGGAAGGATCAAGACGCAGGGGCTCTTCGAGCAGACGCATGGCCGCTTCGAAGCCCGCATCCAGCTTCCGCGCGGACGGGGACTCTGGCCCGCCTTCTGGCTGCTCGGCAGCGACATCGGCGCCGTTGGCTGGCCCGAATGCGGCGAGATCGACGTCATGGAGTACCGCGGCCAGGAACCGAACGTCGTCCTAGGCACCGTTCACGGCCCCGGCTACTCGGCCGGCGGCGGGATCAGCGGCAGGCACGCCCTTCAGAACGACCGCTTCGACACGGGCTTTCACGAGTTCGCGATCGAGTGGACCGAGGCCGGGATCGTCTGGTTCGTCGACGGTCAGCGCTACCACGCCGTGGACCGCGACGATCCGCCGGGCCGCTGGGTCTTCGACCACCCCTTCTTCATCCTCCTGAACGTGGCCGTGGGCGGCACCTTCGTCGGTCCCCCGAACGAGTCGACCGTCTTCCCCCAGTCAATGCTCGTGGACTGGGTGCGCGTCTACCGGGCCGAGTAGCCGCGAGCCCCCCGCCAAGCCCGTGACCCGCCGCAGCCGCACCGCAACCGCTCCCGCAGACCGGGTTTCGCTGCCGCACAAGGTCGTCTACGGAATCGGCGGCTTTGTGAACAACCTGCTTGCGCAGGGGATCGGCAACATGATGGCCGTGCTCACCCTGGCGCTGGGCATGGACTTCCGCGCCGTGGGGCTTCTGGGCGGCCTGCCCCGCTTCTTCGACGCGCTCACCGACCCCCTCGTCGGCTTCGTGTCGGACCGCACCCGGACCCGCTGGGGGCGACGACGGCCCTTCCTGTTCGCCGGCGCGATCTCGGCAGGCATCGTCTTCGCGCTGCTCTGGCAGATGCCGGCGCCCACCCAGCTCCGCATCAAGCTGGTCGACTACGGCGCAGACGGCGTGCCGAGCGTCGCGGCGTCGGAAGAGCCCGCCGGTTGGCTCGGGGCCGTCGGCAGCGCGCTCGAAGGCATCTTTTCGGTCGAGACGGTGGATGACGTGGAGGGCGACGTGGTCATCCTGCCGCCCGCTCTGGCCAGCGGCGGCTGGGTCGGCATCGACGTTGCGCTTGCGGAATTCGACGGCCTCGCCACGCGCGGGCATCTGGCGCAGATCGTGCTGTCGGGCGACCTGACCGAGCTCTACGTCGACAACGTGCTCCTGTACCGCACGGACCCCGCGACGGCCACCGCCGCGGGCGCGGCCACCCCGACTGGCGCGGGGGCGCAGGAGGGCGCCGCCCCAGACGCCATGGGCCCGGCCACCACGAGCCAGGACACCGCCGCGCCCCCTGCCCCCGCCACCCCCGCACCCGCGCCAACGCTGCCGCCGCAAGACGCCATCTCGCTCTTCAGCGGCGTCTACGACGACGTGCCGGTGGCCTCGTGGTCGGCGGACCCGGAGGGCGCCAACGTCGCCGATACCGCGATCGACGGCGACGCCGTCAAGCACTACACCCGGCTGCGGGTCGCCCGGATCGACTTCGGCGGCAGTCCCATCGACGCCAGCGCGATGACGCACCTGCGCATCGACGTCTGGACCCCGGAGCAGGTAGGCACCGGATGGAGCCAGGCCGCCTACTTCTGGTACTTCCTGATCGGCTCGCTCGTCTTCTTCCTCGCCTACACCGTCTTCGCCACGCCGTGGGTCGCGCTCGGCTACGAGCTCACCCCCGACTACAACGAGCGCACCCGCTTGATGGGCGTGCAGAACTTCGTGTCGAACACGGTGTTCGTGATCGGGCCGTGGTTCCTGGTGGTCGCGACGAACCCGGTGTGGTTCCGCAACCAGATGGACGGGGCGCGGTTCGTCGCGCTCGCGATCTGCGCCGCCACCATCGCGCTCGGCGTGCTGCCCGCCATCTTCCTGCGGGAGCGCACGGTGGGCGCGGGGGGCGGGCGAAGGGCGCCCGGCGACGACGCCGGGGTGGCAGGCGGCGGCGCATCGGCGGGCGGCGGCGGCCCGGCCCGCTCCACCGGCCCCACGCGCAACCCCGGCCTCGCCACACAGGCAACGGAGTTCTTGCAGGGTCTTTGGCGGACCCTCAGGACGGGCCCCTTCCTTATGCTGTGCATCGCAACGTTCATGATGTTCAACAGCTTCATCATGATCTCGCAGTTCCAGTTCTGGGTGTTCGCGTTCTACGTGACGGGCGGTGACATCGCCCAGGGGGCGGCGCTGGCGGGCGTGGTCGGGACCGTGGGCACCATTGCGGGCTTCCTGGTGATCGCCGTCGTCACGTGGCTGGGAACGCGGATCGGCAAGGCCAACGCCTTCTTCGTCTCGACCGGCATCTCGATGGTCGGCTACGCGCTGAAGTGGTTCTGCTACACGCCCGAACACCCGATGCTGGCGCTTCTCCCGGCCCCGTTCCTCGCCTTCGGCCTGGGCGGCCTCTTCACCCTCATGGGATCGATGATCGCCGACGTCGTGGACCTCGACGAGATCGCCACCGGCGAGCGCCGCGAGGGCATGTTCGGGTCGGTCTTCTGGTGGATGGTCAAGCTCGGCCAGAGCGGCGCGATCGTGGTCGGCGGCTTCCTGTTGTATTCCACCGGCCTCGACCCCGCGCTCGGCGCGAACCAGCCGGACGGCACGATCTTCTGGCTGCGCTTCTACGACGCGTTCCTGCCGATCGTCGCGTCGGGGATTGCGATCTACGCCGTGTACCGGTACCCGATCACCGAGGAGAGCGCTCTCGAGGTGCGGCAGGAGCTCGAGCGGCGGCGAGGCGCGGCGGCGGCGCAGAGCTAGCCGGGCGGCGTCCGAGACCCGGGGCCGGACACGGGCGGCGGCTGCCCGGCGGCCTCGGCCCAGTGCGCTAGCCCATCCGCAGTCCGTAGCCCACCGGGAACATCGGCCTTAAGTCTGCGAAGGTGGCGCCGTCCCGGTCCCCTCCGCCGGGTGTCTCGAGCGGCCAGGACATGGGCAGCCGCCCCACGAAGTCGTGGTCCCCGAAAAGCACGTCGGCCACGCCGGCGCCCTCGGACCCCGGAAGCCAGGCCGCCACGAAGGCCTTCGACACGTCGTACTCCACGTGGACGACCATGGGGCGTCCGGAAACCAGCACCGTCACCACCGGAATGCCCAGGGCGTCCAGCACGCGAATGCTGCGCAGGTCCTCGGGGTGCAGCGACGAGAGCTTGAGCGAGCCGCCGTACGGCTTCAGCGCCCCGGGGCCGGCCGGCAGATGGCTCGTGCCCGGACGCACCGGGCTCGGCTCGCGGATGTCGCCGAGCCCTTCCGCGTAGGGTCGCTCTCCGACCACCACCACCGCGACGTCGAAGTCCCGCGTCCCCGCGAGGACGCCGCCCCGCTCGCACAGCTCGGCACGCGGCGCCACCGCGCGGATCCCCTCCCACACCGATGTCCCGCCGACGATCGCGTCGTTGCCGTTCACGCCCTGCCACTCGACGGTGAAGCCGCCGCACAGCATACCGCGATCGTGCGCGCCGCGCCCCGTCACCAGAATCCGCGCGCCCGTGTCCAGCGGCAGCGCCTTGTCCTCGTTCTTGAGCAGGACGAGCGACTTGCGCACCGCATCGCGCGCCACCTCGCGGTGCTCGGGCGATCCCAGCGCGGGGCCGTTCGAGGCGCGCCGGGCGCGGGGACGCGGCTGGTCGAAGAGCCCGCACGCGTCCTTGACGCGCAGGATTCTCGCGACCGCATCGTCGATCCGGGCGACCGCCACCGCTCCGCGCGCCACGCACCGGTCCAGCGCGGCGATGAAGCTCTGCCAGGACTCGGGCACCATGAACATGTCGATGCCGGCGTTGACCGCCATCGCCACGGCCTCGTCGAAGTCGCCGGCAAGCGGCTCGATGCCGTTCCAGTCGGACAGAACGAAGCCGCGGAACCCCATCTCGCCCTTGAGCAGGTCGCATATCAGGCCCCGGTGCGCGTGGCACTTCTCGCCATTCCACGCGCTCAGCGACACCATGACCGTGTGGACGCCGGCCTCGATGGCCGCCCTGTACGGCCAGACGTGCACGCGGCGGAGCTCTTCCTCGTCCACGACCGTGTCGCCCTGGTCCACGCCTCCCTCGGTTCCGCCATCGCCCACCCAGTGCTTGGCGCAGCCGACGACCCCGCTCTCCTGCAGCCCCTTCACAACCCTGCCCGCATATCCGGCCACCAGCGCCGGATCCTCGGAGTAGCTCTCGTAGGTGCGGCCCCAGCGCGGGTCGCGCGCCACCGCCAGCGTCGGGGCGAAGGTCCAGTCGACCCCCGTGGCGAGCACCTCGCGGGCCGTCGCGCGGGCGATGCGCTCCATGAGGTCGGGGTCGCGCATGGCGCCCAGTCCCACGTTGTGTGGGAAGACGGTCGCGCCCAGCACGTTCGCGTGCCCGTGCACCGCGTCCACGCCGTAGAGCAGCGGGATCGCCAGATGGCCGTCGTCCTCGTCCATCGACGCCGCCCAATAGGCGTCGTTCATCTCCACCCAGTCGGCTGCGCGGTTCTCGCCCGGCGACGACCCGGCCCCGCTCAGCACCGAGCCGATGTGGTGCTCCTTCACCTGGGCGGGGCTGATGTGCATGCGTTCGGGCTGCGTCATCTGCCCGATCTTCTGCGCCAGGGTCATGCGCGCCAGAAGGTCCCGGACGCGCTCTTCGCCAGCGCCCGGCGCCGGACCGCGCCGCTCGGAGGGTGTCACGGGTCGTGCGGCGTCCCTACATCCCGACATGGAGGTAGGTGCGGATCTCCCACTCGCGGCCGAAATCGACTCCGACGCCGGGGTTGCACTCCATGTTGCCGAAGTCGTCGGGCGACCGGGCCGGGCAGTATCGCGGCGAGTACTCGTCGAGGGTCCGGAAGCTGGCCCTTACGCCGAGCCGCGTTTGGGGAAGGTCGAACCACTCCGGCGATCCGAGCGCGTACGACACGTCGCCCATCAGCTGGAGGGGGAAGGTGAGGTTGAAGTCTCGGTGATAGTCGTACGGCCCCCAGTCGTTGGCGCGGGCCATGGCTTCGAACTTGAGCGGGCCGCCGATGAGGCGGAGGTCGAGGCCGGCGCGCATGATCTCGCGCGCGTCGTCGCCGTTGGGCTCGCCCTTGCCCGCGTAGACGTTCGCGACGATCCCGTTGGCGGGCGACCGCTTCGCCACGATCCGCGCCTTGGCCTCCCAGAGGTCGCGGGGCGGCGGCGCGCCCGGGAACGCGAAGGTGGAACGGCCGTCCGAGAAGATCCCGATCCCGGCGTCCTGCGTGGTCTGGAAGCTGTAGTAGACGAACCCGATCGAGGCCGCGAAGCGGGCGTCCTCGCGCACGTCGCTGTCCCAGTTGTACATCCACGTGGCCGGAGTCGGGTCGTAGGTCAGGAGGATCTCGGCGGCGCGGGTCTCGCGGTTGCCGCGAACCGCGAAGGGGTCGTCCAGCACGTTGCGGGGACGTCCCGGGGCGGGGGCGTCGCTCGGCACCGGCCCCACCAGAGGCTTGCGCCAGAGCACGTTGGGGGCGATCTGCCAGTTGCCCGAAGTCACAGCCAGCCCGGTGATCACGTTGCGCTGATTGCCGTGGCCGGTGTCCTTGAGCGTCCAGCCGGTGAAGGTCTGCGTCTGGTCCGATCCGCCGTCGGCCACGAGGCCCATCGCCGCCGCCTGCAGGTACCACAGCACGCGCCCGCGGGTCAGCGTGAGCTTGGCCTTCGCGCCGAACGCGTCCGACTGCCTGACCCTGTCCTCGAGCACGCGGTAGTCGCCGGGCGATCCGTCGACGAGCTGGAACGGCTGGCCCGCCTTGGTGCTTCCCGACCAGATGCCCCCGGCCTCGATCTCCATGTCGCCGCGCGTCGCCGCCAGGTGCAGCGTGGCCTTGCGCGTGGGCGGCAGCGGGATCGCGAACGACGTTGTCGCCCTGCCCGCCGAGGCCAGATCCTCCTGGTAGACGACCGTCGCCTCGACGGGACCCGCCTGCCGCTGGTACTTGGTGAGCACCGCCGGGTTCGCCCCCCACCACAGCTCGGGGCCGACGGCGACCTTCAAGCCCGTCAGCGCCCGCTTCCCGGCAATCTCGACGCCCACGGGCGCAAGCCCGTTGTAGATGTCCACGTTGGGCCCGTAGTTGGCTTCGCGGTACAGCCCGAAGAAGTCGCCCTCGTAGCTCCAGTGGTAGTGGCCGCTGCGGTAGAAGCCGTCGAGCCGGAACCACCGGTCGTCCCACGATGCGCTGGCGCTGTACACCTTCAGCCGCTCGATGTCGTCGAGCAGCAGGGTCTCGCCGCCGTCCGTCCGCACGGTCTGGCGCCGCCCGCGATTCTCGTAGAAGATCTCGTCGATCGGGTTGCGCGGCACGTCGCCGAGCACGTTGAACGACACCTGCGCGGTCGTGCCCGGGGTGGGACGGGCGGTCAGGTCGGCGTAGAACGACTGCATGCGGTCGAAGCCGCGGTGGCTGGGGTAGGAAGGGTTGCGGTCGGGCGACTCGGCGGGCGTGCTCACCAGGTGGCCGCCGGTGCTGTAGGTCTCGAGCTCCGCGCGCACGCCGCTCAGGTGGACGCGGTCGCGCGCGGCGGCGATCAGCGCGGCGCGGTCGCCCAGCGCCTGCAGCCCCACGCTGGAAGGCCGGATCGAGGCGAAGTGGGCGCGAATGGCCGCGAGATCGGTGTCGGCGGCGTAGGGATCGAGGGTGTACGCCTGCTGCAGCGCGTAGTACGCGGCCCTGGGGTAGAGCTCGTAGAGGCGGTTGTGGTCCGCAGGCCCCTTGGCGACGATCCCCCACCACTCCTCGTTCATGTTGTTTTCGCCCTCGACGAAGTCCTCCACATAACCGCCGTTGGGCCACGAGGCGTTGGTGTCCTGAATGTCCAGCCGGTCCTCCTGGCCAAACTTCCACCACCCGTCCGACCACTGGAAGGTGAGGCCGCCGATGGAGTTGCCCGCCAGCCCCTTCCCCGCCGACTGCTCGTAGATCTCGCGCCACTGCCCGATCAGGTACCGGGCCTGGGGGACCTGGTCTTCGCGCATGCTGCGGGCGTTCCAGGCGTCGGCGCCGAATTCGGTGAACATGACGGGGCGGTCGAGCACGTCGCGCACCTCGTCGAAGAGGTCGCCGAACGAGACGCCGCGGTAGACGTTCGCGCCGAAGACGTCCAGGTCGGGAACCTCTTCGGCGATGATTTCGAGGTACTGGAGGTCGCCGTTGGCCATCGCGACCGGGCGAGTCGGGTCCATCTCCTTCACGCGCCGCGTCACCTCGCCGAAGAGCGAGTACATGTGGCGCGCGCGGACCGCGTCGGCCTCTTCAGTCGGCAGATCCTCGGTCTCGGGCGAGCTCCACACCAGCCCGTAGTTGTTCTCGTTGCCGAGCAGCCACATGAGCAGGCCGGGGGTGTCCTTGAAGTCGGCCACCATCTCTTCGACCTCGGCGGTGAGCTGCGCGCGCGCCTGCGGATCCGAGTAGTCGGTGTCGGCGCTGTAGACGCCGTCGACGGTCACCCCGTAGCGGCCCAGCGCGTGGTTCAGAATCGTGTAGACGCCGTAGCGCTCGTAGATGTGCCGCACCCACCTGGGCGTGATCCCCACGTACACGCGGATCGCGTTGCCGCCCATGGCCCTGAGCAGCGACATCTCGCGCTCGAGCGCCGCCTCGACGATGTGGTCGGGCTCGGTCCAGAAGTTGTAGTTGTACGTCGTGCCCACCGGGTAGTAGTCCCAGTTGACCCCCTGGACCATCATGTCCGCGCCGTCCACCTGCAGCCGCGTGCCGGCGCCGTCGGTCACGAGCTGGATGACGGGCATGGGCGGCTCGTCCGCGTCCTGGCCGGCGGCGGGTAGCGCGGGAGCTAGGGCGAGTGCGGCGGCCCAGGCGAGCGCGGCGGGTGCGACGCGGGCGCGCGCACTGCGGACCAGCATGGCGGAGGCGACGCGGGCGGGCGCACTGCGGACGGGAGCGGTTCGGCCCCGGATCGGACTCATGGATGCACTCCCTTCGGGCGAAGGCTAGGCGACGACCCTGCTCGCCCGGCGACTCTGTGTGGCGCCAACTCTGTGGTCGGCCGCCGACTCTGCCCGGTGACTTTGTTCGGCGACCGAACAAAGTGCCGAAAAGGGAGCGCCCATGTCAAGCGGGCGCGCCGGGCACAGGGCGACGAGGTGATGCGCCGCCACCCCTACGGCACGATCACCGAGAGCGCCCTCGGCACGGCCTCGAGGCGCACGCTGCCGGTCCGCGACTCGAGCACGTCGCCGTCGACCTCGAACCTGAGGGCGCCGTCGAAGGCCACCGTGAAGGCCGCGCTCTGCCTTAGGCTGACCCCCGCCGCGCCCGCGTGCACGCCCTTGCCGACCAGGTTGAAGAGACGGGCGCGGCCCAGGGGCGAGGCGTCGGCGATCGCGCATGCGTCGAGCCTTCCGTCCTGCAAGTCGGCGTCCGGCGAGATCTGGAAGCCCCCGCCGAAGATGCGGCCGTTCGACACCGTGAGGATCAGGTGCCGCCCTTCGGTGCTCCACGCCTCGGCGTGGTCGGACAGGCGCAGACGCGGGCTGCGGAAGAAGAGCAGCTGCTGCGCCGCGGTCAGCTTGTAGAGCAGTTCGCCCTTCAGGAACCGGGCGCGCAGCGTGGCGTCGATGACCGCGACGTCGAACCCGAACCCCACGAGGTTGAGAAAGTGGCGGGGCGTGTGGCGCCAGGGCTCGCCGCGAGCGACCTCGGGGCGCGCGCACGGACGCCATTCGGTGACCACCCGGCCCACGTCGATGCGGCGGGTTCGGCCTTGGGCCAGCGCCGCCACCGCGTGCCCGGGATCGTCGTAGCTGAGGCCCAGGCTCTTGGCGAAGTCGTTGCCGGTGCCGGAAGCCAGCAGGCCCAGCGCGACATCTGTCCGCCCGCACGCGACCACGCGGTCCGCCACCTGGCTCCAGGTTCCGTCGCCGCCCGCGGCCACCACCAAGGTCGCCCCGTCTGCGAGGGCCCGGTCCGCCAGCGCGGCCTCGTCGCCGGGACCCGCGGTCGCGGCCCACTCGTACGACCCGAGGTGCCGGTCGAGCAGCTCCCGGTACAGCGCCATGCGGCGCGCGCCGCGGCCGCGGCCCGAAGCCGGGTTGAAGATGACGAAGGCGCTCATTTGTGGTCGGGGGGCTCCGTATGTAAACCCGCATGCGAATCTTCGCGGGTCATGGCCATCTCGTGGCGCGTGACGTAAGGGGTTGCCACCCCCCGTCAGCCCCCATTGCAAACCCGGTCGAACGACTCGACCGCAACCCGGCGGCAGGCCGACTGCACCGCTTCCCAGTCGCGCCATTCTTCGGCGAGGTCGCGGTACTGGGAGAGATCGGAGTCTTCGAGGTCGTAGGGCAGCGGGTTCGCCAGCTGCGCTTGCAGCTGCTGCAGCGCCGACTCGCCGCTCTCTTGGGGATAGAGCCGGTCGAACGTGCTCAGCGCCTCGCCCGTCGCGGGGGCTCCCATGTGGGTGGCCAGAGCGACGAAGTCGAGGTAGTCCCTCGTGGCGTTCCGCTTCAGGATGAGGACGCCCTTTATGCGCAGGATCTCCGCCAGGGTGGGAATCGTGAGCGCCATTCCACGCACGTCAAGGGTGGCAGTTTCGAGCGGCTCCGTTCGAATCAGCTGCCTAACGCCGGTCTGAATTCCCTCCAGACTTCCGAGAATCTGAACGGGCCTGGCAACCCGGGCCGTCTTCCAGCCCGCCACCGATTCCAACTGAAGCAGCACCGCTTCAAAGCGGTCACGCAGATTCGTCAGGACATGGTCGGCATCCATTGAGAAGCGGTGCTCCACATGGATGGCGGCCGCCGTCCCTCCGACCAGAACAGCCCCCGGCAGGAGCTCCTGCAGGTGCGCGGCCGACGTCAGGAGCCGCTCCCATTCAGGAGCGCGCTCGGGATTCCTTGACATAGTGCATCCAGAAGTGGTGCCGCTGGGCGTACGGATCGTGGACGTGTTGCGCGCAGACCCGCTCGATCTTGTCCAGGACCGACGGGTCCCGCTGGATCGCCTGGCGGAGTTCGGCCCAGTGCCGCCACTGGCCGCGGGCGATGATGTCGTCGATGGCGGCGAGCGTTGGGCGGCTGTGGTTGAGGTGGCGGTGGCGCATGTCAGAACGCCTTCATGTACGTCAGCTTCACCACGCCCGTGCGGCGCTGCCAGCGCTCGGTCCTGGGGTCCAGGAGGTCGCCGGTCAGGTAGCCGGTGTCGAACACGACGAACAGGTCGCTGCCGGGGGTGTGGATCCAGTTGACGCGCACGTTGGCCTGCACCTGGTCGGACACGTCGTCGTACTGGACCAGGGCGTTCGCGAAGAGCGAGCGGCTGACGGCGCCCAACACGGTCACGGCGAAGAGGCGGGTGGTGAAGTCGCCGTCGGCCACGGGCAGGCTGATGTCGTTGCGGGTGAAGTCGCCGCTGATGGTCAGGTGGGGGCCGGTCTTCCACATGCCGCCGATCGACAGCTCGCTCCCGTCGCCGCCCCAGAAGCCGCCCGCGCCGATGCGCCCCCGCGCCGAGAACCGTCGGCTGTCGTTGGTGCGGAAGCCGAACTCCACGCCGCTGAAGACATAGTCGCCGGGTGCGATCTCGCGCCCCTGAATGCGCACGGGCGCCTGCAGGGATTCGGACCGGCGCGCCAACTGGAGCGTCGCGCGGTCGCCGGTCTGAAAGGTCATCGCCGTGTGCCAGAACGCCGTGGTGGACTGCTTCACGCCGTCCAGGCCGGCAATGCGGGTGCCCCGGACCGCTGTGAGCAGCTGCCTGGCCCAGCGGCTCTGCTCGAAGCGGGGAAAGGCCGACACGCCCACCACGGCGCGCTGCATGTCGCGACGCTGCACGAACCCCAGCGCCGGATCGAAGTCGCCCGGGATGCGGGTGAACGCGGCGCCGCCCGACAGCAGGCTGTTGCGGAGGTCGCCCTGCACGCTCAGCGCGGTCGAAGCCGGGACGTCCGTCCGCCCGCCCGACGACGAGATTCCTCCCGACGAGTTGGCCACCCACCCCGACAGGTAGCTCGACCCCGCGAACCGCACCTGGAAGTCGCCGCCGACCACGCGATTTGCCCCGTCGTCCGTGTTCAGCGCCGTCAGAATCCCCCCGACCGTGGTCCTGGGCAGCGGATCCGCCCGCAGCCGCAGCACCGAGTTGAGCCCGCCCGCCACGCGCCGTCCGTCCGAGTCCACCGCGTCGTCGGTGTACAGGCTGAGCGCCCCCACCGACAGCGGGCCCGCCTGGCCGGTCAGCCGGCCGCCTCCCGCAATGTCGTTGGTGATCCCGATCCGTCGGCTGAAGAAGACCTGGCTCTCCTGGGTGTCGCCGAACTCGAACAGGCCCGCGCGCTCCAGAAAGAACTCGCGCTTTTCGGGAAAGAAGAGGCCGAAGCGGGTCAGGTTGATCTGGACGTTGTCCGCCTCGACCTGGGCGAAGTCGGGGTTGAGCGTGGCGTCGAGCGTCAGGTTCGACGTGATCGAGTACTTGAAGTCGAGGCCCAGGTCGCTCAGGGTCTCGGTGGCACCGTCAAGCTGGCCGCGCCCGCCCGTCACCGACCGGCCCGCAATGGCGAACGGCTTCGCCTCCATGTAGCGCCCGCGGCGCAGGCCCTCGAGCCCGGTCAGGGTGGCGTACCGGGAAACCTGCGTCAGCGCGCGCTCAACCTCCTGACCGATGTGCGGAAAGTACACGAACTCGTTCTTGCGCCGGATGGTGCGCTCCACGAGGATCCCCATCTGCGGCGCCTCGGCGTCGGAAAACCGGATCGTGGTGAACGGGACGGCGGCCTCGACCACCCAGCCCTCGTCCGTGACCCGCCCCTCGCTCTCGTAGACGCCTTCCCACCACCAGTCGGCGAGCGTCATGTCCTCGTCGCTGATCAGCGCGTCGCCCTGCGTGCCGAACGGGTTGATCTCGAAGATGTAGGCGTTGCGCCGGTCGTGGTACGTGTCCAGGCCGATGCGGATGTTGTCGTCCTGGTCGATCCGCCCCTCGCGGTGCAGAATGCTGCGCCGGATCGCCGCCGGATCGGAGTCGTGGGCGACGATCGCGAAGTACAGGTTGTCGTCGTCGAATGCGACGCGCAGCTCGGTGCGCTCGGACGAGGGCGCGCCGTCGACGGGAACGCGCTGCCGAAAGTCGGTGACCGGCTCGATCGCGCGCCAGAACGGCTCGTCGAGGACCGCGTCGATCGTGGGCGGCCGGTCGGTTCGCACCGCGCGCACGGTCTGGGCCGAAGCCGACGAAGCCGCCGGGAGCGCCGGAACGCCCGGGGCAATGCCCACCCCGAGCGCGATCAGGGCGGCCCAAAGCGTCCGGCGCATCAACTGGGGGCTGGCGGGTGTAGCCGCAGCCGTCCCTGGCGTTGCGTTGGCCGTCTCAGGCGTCGTCCGCAGCCTCTTCGGCGTGGTGCGCGTTCGCATTCGCGCAGCAACAACGCTTGCTGGCGCGCGGGCACTCGGGATGGTCGCAGCAACCGCGATCGTCGCGTCCGCAGCTCGACATCCAGCTGCACCAGTCTCCGCAGCATCCGTCCGCGCCCCTGCCGCACCGCCGCTTCCGCATCCAGCAGATGAGCAGCATGACGAGCAGAATCTGGGGCAGCCCGATCCGAATCGCCGAGCTCCAGAAGTCGGCCAGGGAAGTCAGGTACCAGTCGATGAGGCTGAACATGGCAGCGTCTCCTTATATGAGTGAATCCGATCTGAGTCTATAGATCGCCAGCCCCACCCATGCTCCCAGCACGGTTGAGCCAACGGTGCCCCATAGTGTACGGGGAAAGAGGATGCCCAGCGAGGCCCCGACCCCCACGATCAGGGCGCCTACCGCGCAGTAGATCGCCAAAATGCGCACTTCGCGGCGACGGTCGGTCATGCGGCCTCCGCCGGGCGGACGCGGGCGGGGGACGCGGCGGGGCGGGCGGGGCGGGCCGCGTTCATGCGGCCTCAGCCGGGCGGGCGCGGGCGGGGGGCGCGGCGGCCCGGGCGGGGGCGGCGGCGCGCGGGCGGGGCGCCGCCATCATCGCGCCCTCACCATGGCAATGCGGGCGCCGTCGGGGCTGACCGCGAGCCGCGAGATCTCGCCCGCGCCGTCGCCGTCCAGCGCGGCCACCCGGGTCCACGACCCGGCCGCCCATGCGTGCAGCGACGTCCCGTCGCCCATCAGGATCTCGCCGGTCGGCGTCCAGGCGTGGTCCTCGCGGCC
Source organism: Longimicrobiales bacterium (assembly GCA_965221535.1). GTDB lineage: Bacteria > Gemmatimonadota > Gemmatimonadetes > Longimicrobiales > Gaopeijiaceae > Bin94. The sequence continues at coordinate 2,735,150 of OZ244894.1, forward strand.
GGGCAGCGTCTCGGCGATGCGCTCAGTGTCGCCGGTCGCGGGGTCGAGCCGCTCGATCCACCACTCGTCGTCGGCGACCTTGCGCACGAACGAGATCTGGTCCGTGCCGGGAATCCGGTGGAGGGAGCGGCCCGGGTTCTCGGCCACCGTGCGCACCACGCCCGAGAGCGCGTCGCCGACCTGAAGCGTGGGCGGGTCGCCCAGCACGAACATGGCGACGGTGCGGTCGTCCGCCCACGCGTGGTACCCGACCGGCTCGACGGTCGCGAAGATGGGCCCCAGATCGGCGCCGTCCGCGCCGTAGCGCCAGAGATGCTGCCGCCCGCGCACCTCGCGGATGGTCGACAGCGCGTCCTGGCCGGGAATCGTGGTGGGGGAGAACTCGCTGGCCGCCGGGGTGCGCGTGACCGGCTCGACGGCGCCCGTGTCCAGACGGTAGCGGAAGGTCTCGGTCTGGGTGGCGTCGACGGCGGCGGTGAAGTGGATCGCCGCGCCGGCGGGGTCGAACGAGGGCTGGTTGTCGTAGCCGTCGCGGTCGGTGGCGTTGACGAGGCCGCGCACGACAAGGGCGCCGTCGGGGCCGCGGTCGAGCTGGCCGACCCAGATGTCGGTCGAGGGGGCGCCCGCGGCGGTGGGGGTGTAGTCGTCGGGGGCGGGGCCGATCTCGGGGGGCGGGCCGTCGGCGGGGGCGGCGGCGAAGGGGTCGTCGCCGGGCGGGGTGGCGGGGGTGGCCGAGGGGGTGGCGGGGGTGGTGGCCGAGGCGCCGGCGTCGGGCGGGGTGGCGGGGGGATCGCCGGCGTCGGGGGCGCAGGCCAGGCAAAGCGCGACGAGGGCCGCCGTGACGATGGTGGGCGCGGGCGGGTGCGCGCCAGGATCTTCGGGCGTCGCCGGGTCGGGGTCTTGGTCGTCACCGCCCGCTTCGGGATCGCCGGGATGGTCGTCGGTCTGGGCGGCGAGGGCAGCCGCGAGGGCGGCGCCGTCCATTCCCCACTCCTCCACCACACCGCGCGCCTCTTCGTCGCCCGCTGTGGCGATGCCAACCAGGAGGTGCCCGCTGGCCGTCGCGTCGCGTCCGGCGGCGGTGCTGGCCTCGATGGCGGCCGAGAGGACCTCGTGCGCGGGGGGCGTGAAGGGGAGGTGCCCGCCGTAGGTCTCGGGGGCGTTGCGCATGGGCTCGGGCAGCGCGTCGAGATCGAGGGACAGCTCGGCGAGGGCTGCGACGAGCGCCGGATCGCGCTGCGAGAGGACGCCCGCTAGAATGTGGCGGGGCGTGGTTGCGTCTGCGCCCTCGCGCGCGGCCACGGCTGCGGCCCGGTTGAGAGCGTGAATTGCGTCTTCGGCGAGATTGATGGCCATGGAGGAATCTGTGCGCACCCCGGCGTCGGGTTCAAGTGCGACGGGCTTTGGGCTGCGGCGAGGAATGCCGGCCTGGGCCGTGGCGGCGCTGCTCTGGGCGGGGTGCTTGGGGGCGCCGCCGCGCGAGCTCGGCGAGCTGGTCCTGCAGGACAGCACGTACCTCGATCCGGCCACGATGCTGCCGTACTCGGGGGCGGTCGTGCGCAGCTTCCGGGGCGGGGGCTTGGGGGATGGCGGGGGCGGGGGCGGGGGCCTCGGGCATGGCGAGGGCGGCGCGGACCGCAGGCTCGAGCTCGAGGCCACGCTGCTCGACGGCGTCTGGGAGGGCGAGTTCACGGTATACCACGAGACCGGGCGGGTGCGCTACGAGGGCGAGATGTCGGCCGGCGTCCCGTGCGGGGCGTGGGTCGAGCAGGAGAATCCGGTGGAGCCCGAGAGCGTGTACGAGGCGATCAAGCAGGATCTGGAGTCCCTGGTGATGTATCCGGAGTGCGGGTGATGGGGGCCTCGCCCCGGCTGACTAGCCCGTCCAGCACGTCCGCCTCCACCCTGCCCCTCGCACGGCGGCGCGGATCGCCCAGCCCGCCGCCCCCCGGCGTCTCGAGCACGATGCGGTGGCCGGGCGGCACGATCTCGCGCCCCTTCACGCGCAGCTCCCCGGCGCCGGGCACGTAGACCCTGCCCGGCGCGCCCGCCCCGCCGCCATCCCTGCCGCGCGCCGCGTTGCGCACCCGCTCGAACATTTTCGACACCGCGAAAGCGGCGCCTTCGGCGTGCGCAATCTCCATTACCTGCCCGAGCCCGCCGCGAAACTCGCCCGGGCCACCCGAGTCGGCGATGTACTCCTTGCGCCAGAAGATCAGCGGCGCGACGGTCTCGGTGATCTCGATCGGGGTGCTGCGCACGCCCGACGGGAAGCTCGTCGCCGACAGCCCGTCCTTGCCGGGGCGCGCACCCGTGCCGCCCGTGTGGAACGGGTTGACCACGAAGGGCTCGGCGTCGCCGTAGCCGTACGAGCCGGCCAGCCCCGGGCCGCCCATGATGACCGGGTTCCACAGGCACGACGCCCCCTCGGCGGGCACCGACCCGGGCGGCATGGCCTGGCCGAGCGCGCCCAGCACCACGTCGGGAAGCATCTGCCCGATCGAGTGGCGCGCCGAGACGGCGGCCGGAGGCGGCGCGTTGAGCAGGCAGCCCACCGGCGCCGTCACCTTGATCGCGCTCAGCGAGCCCGCGTTGTTCGGCACGTCCGAGCCGACCACGCACCGCACGCCGAACGACGCGTACGCCCGCGTGTACGTCACGGGCACGTTGATCCCGTACGGCGACTGGGGCGCCGTGCCGTCGAAGTCGATGGCGATCCCGTCGGGCGACACGGTGAGCGCGCACACCAGGTCGAGGTCGCGGTCGTAGCCGTCGATCGTCATGCGGTGGCGGTAGGTGCCGGGCCGCAGCGCCCGGATGCGCTCGATCATGGCACGCCGCGAAGCGGCGACGATCTTTTCGGCCAGGTCGTCGAGCGAGTCCAGCCCGAACTCGGTCATCATGGCGGCCAGGCGCTCGCAGCCGGTCTCGTTGCACGCCGCCAGCGAGTACAGGTCGCCCTGCGCCACGTCGGGCTCGCGCACGTTCGCCCGCACCAGGCGCATCAGCGTGCCGTCGACCCTGCCCGCGCGCGCCAGGTGGCCGATCGGAATGCGGATGCCCTCTTCGAAGACCTGGTTGGCGTCGGCCCCGAAGCCGCGCCCGCCCACGTCGGCGATGTGGCTGGTGGCCGCGAAGAGCGCGACCAGCCGGCCGTCGAGGAACGCAGGCGTGACGACGGTGAAGTCGTTGAGGTGGCCCGTGCCCTCCCAGGGGTCGTTGGTGACCAGCACGTCGCCCTCGCGCAGGGTGTCGGCGGGGTGGTCGCGCAGAAAGCAGCCCACCGAGGCCGCCATGGCGTTGACGTGCCCCGGCGTCCCCGTGACGGCCTGCGCCAGCATGCGCCCCTTCAGGTCGAAGACGCCCGCCGAAAGGTCGCCGGCCTCGCGCACCGGAGTCGAAAACGCCGTGCGCACCAGGGTCCGCGCCTGCTCCTCGACCACCGACAGAAGACGGCTCCACATGATCTGATCCTGCAGCGCCGAGAACCCGACCATCTCCTCGTCCCGCACGCCCGCGCCCGCCTCGCGCCCGCTCCGCTCCACAAGCAGATGGCCGCCCTTCAGCACCCGCGCCTCCCAACCCTCCGGAACGACCGTCGTGGTCTGCGTCTCGGCAATCAGCGCCGGGCCGGGCACAGCCGAGCCCTCGCGCAGACCCTGCCGCTGGTGGACAGCCGCGCGCACGTGCCCGCGGGCCCCCGCCTCGAAGAGATCGGTCCAGCCTGTGGGCTCTGGGTGGGTGTTTGGGGGTGAGAGGGCGGCGCTCTCGGCGCGGGGCGCGACCGGCGTGGACGGGGCGGCGCTTTGCGCGGGCGCCGAGATGACGAGCGTCCAGCTCAGCACCTCGACGTCCAGGCCCGGGATGGTGCGCCCGTACACGGCCTCGTAGCCCTGGTCGAAGGCTTCGCGCAGGTCGTTCGCCGCGCCCGGGGCGCCCTGGACCACCGCCCGGGGCAGCTCGACGCCGATTTCGTGGCCCTGGCCCACGTAGCGCATGTAGGCGTGGGCGCGCTCGGCGGTCTCCGCGCCCGGGGCGCCGCTCGCCACCACCCCCGCCGCCTCCGCCCTCATCGCGGCCAGCACCTCGCGCACAAGCTCCCCGTCGAATGCGGAGAGGCGCATGTAGCGGCTCTGCACGACCTCGTACGAGATCGGCGCCAGCAGGAACCCCACCGCCGAGCCCACCCCCGCGTCGCCCGGCACGAGCACGCGGTCCAGCTCCAGCTTGTCGGCCACGCGCGCGGCGTGGATCGGCGCCGATCCCCCGAAGGCGATCACGGTGCGGCCCCCCAGCCCCTTCCCCCACTCGATGGCGTGGGTGCGGGCGGCGTTGGACATGTTCTCGTCGACCATCTCGCTCACGCCCATCGCGGCCACCGGCGCGTCAAGCCCCAGCCTTGACCCCACCCCGGCGGCCACCGCCCGCTCGGCGCGGCCCCGGTCCAGCGCGATCGCGCCGCCCGCGAACAGGCCCGGGTCGATGCGCCCCAGCACCACGTCGGCATCGGTGACGGTCGGGTCCGCCCCGCCCCGCCCGTAGGCGGCCGGCCCCGGCTCGGACCCCGCGCTCTCGGGCCCCACGTGGATGCGGTCCAGGTCGTCGACCCCCGCGACCGAGCCGCCCCCCGCCCCGATCTCGACCATCTCGATCACGGGAATGCGCACGGGCAGGCCGCTCCCCTGCTTGAAGCGGTAGCTGCGCGCCACCTCGAAGGTGCGCGAGTGAAGCGGCTCGCCGCCGTCGATCACGCACAGCTTGGCGGTGGTGCCCCCCATGTCGAACGAGAGCACGTCGCCCAGCTCGAGCTCGCGGGCAAGGTGGCTGGCCAGGATCGCGCCCCCGGCGGGGCCCGACTCGACCAGCCGCACCGGCGCGGCGACCGCGGTCTCGAGGGTCGTGAGGCCGCCGCCCGAGGTCATGAGCAGGAAGGGGCAGCGCAGGCCCGATTCGCGCAGCGACCGGGCGAGCCCGGTCAGGTAGCGCGCCATGAGCGGCTGCACGTAGGCGTTGGCGCACGCCGTCGAGACGCGCTCGTACTCGCGCACCTCGGGGCAGACGTCGGACGCCAGGGTGATCGCCAAGCCGGGCCGCCGGGCCGCGAGGATCTCGGCGATGCGCCGCTCGTGGGCCGGGTTGGCGTAGCCGTGGATCAGGCCGATCGCGACGGCCTCGACCGCGTGCTCGTCGAGCGTGGGCAGGGTGGCGCGCACCGACGCCTCGTCGAGCGGCAGCAGGACGCGGCCCCGGTGGCCGAGCCGCTCCGCGACCGGCAGCCGCAGGTGGCGCGGGACGAGCGGCGGGGGGCGGTCGACCCCGATGTCGTACTGCTCGAAGCGGTTCTCGTGGGCCATTTCGAGGGCGTCGCGGTGCCCCTCGGTCGTGATCAGCGCGGTGCGCGCGCCCTTGCGCTCGATGATCGCGTTGGTGGCGAGGGTCGTGCCGTGAATGACCAGGCGGACGTCCGAGGGCGGGACGGCAGCCGCGTCGAGGACCTGGCGCACGCCCTGCAGCACGGCGCGCTCGGGGGCGGCGGGCGTGGTGAGCACCTTGGCGGTGACCAGGCGCCCCGCCACTTCGAGCGCGACGTCGGTGAAGGTGCCGCCAATGTCGACGGCGAGCCGGGCCGCGCCCCCCGCGCCCCCCTCCGGCCCCGGGCGCTCAGGCATCGGCGTCGCCTCCCTCCGGCCCCGCCCGCTCAGGCATCGGCGTCGCCCCCCTCCGGCCCCGCCCCCACCCGCTCAGGCATCTGCGCGCAGCGGCACGGTGTAGTTCAGCGACAGCCGTCCGCCGTCGGGGTAGATGGTGTCGCCGGTCATGTACGACGCGTAGTCCGACGCCAGGAAGACCGCGACGCGGGCCACCTCCTCCGGTCCGCCGATCCGGCCCATCGGAGTCCTCGAAAGGATCGTGCGCCGCGCCTCGTCGTCGGCGATCACCACCTTGAGCATGTCGGTCAGGACCGTGCCCGGCCCGATCGCGTTGACGCGAATGTCGTGCGGCGCCAGGCCCATTGCCATCGCCCGCGTGAGCTGCCCCACGCCGCCCTTCGACGCCGCGTACGGAAGCTGCTCGGGGATCGCCACAAGGGCGTTGGTCGAGGACATGTTGATGATGGCGCCCTTGGCGCCGCGCTCGACCATGTGGCGCGCGACCTGCTGGCCCATGAGGAAGGCGCCTCGGAGGTTCACCGCAATCACGCGGTCGAAGTCCTCGACCGTGGCGTCCAGGATCGAGCCGGGAACGATGATCCCGGCGTTGTTGACAAGGATGTCGCAGCCCCCGAACCGCTCCGTGCAGGCGCCGAGCAGGGCGGCGCAGTCGCCGGGGACGCTCACGTCCGCGCGCACCGCGAGCGTGGCCGCGCCGGTCTCGGCGGCGATGCGCGCGGCGGTCTCGGCGCAGGGCTCTTCGAGGACGTCGCCCAGCACCACGTTCGCGCCGTGCTCCGCGAAGGCCCGCGCGCAGGCTGCGCCGATTCCCCTGGCCGCCCCGGTCACAATGGCGGTCTTGTGCGCGAGAGAGATCACGTGTTCGGGCTCCGGGTTGGGGTTGGTTGCCGTGTTGGCGGCCGCCGGAATGTAAAGCAGACACGGCACAATGTGATGTGTGCTTTACATTGGGCGTTGGTACAGAAGGGTGTTCAGCGCGGACTAATCACCGGCAGGCGGCCGCGCGGCCTCGGTCGCCGCCCCTTCAGCCCTCGCCGACCCGCCTAATGAACTCCTCGGCGGTCCGGCACTCGATCACGGCATCGGCTACGAGCGCAATGCCCTCCGGATCCGAGATCCCTTCCAGCACCGGCAGGATCCGATCGGCCGTGGCGGCACCGAACCTGCGGGCCACTAGCCGATGCATCAACCGGCGCTCCCGCTCCAAGCCTGCCTCCAGGCCCTCCTCGCGGCCCTTCTCCAAGCCCTGCTCGAGCCCCTTCTGGAGCCAGAGCTGGTCCCGCTCCTCGCCCCACTTCTTCGCCCGCTCGATCAGCGTCGTCATGTCTTCCTCCTTGTCGATCAGGTTGCGTGTCAGCTCCCTACCCTCCGGGCCGAACCGACGGGACAGCACATGAAAGACCCAGGCCAAGACCGCCTTGGCCAGCTCGCGGTCCTCGTCCGTCTTCAGCCATTCGTCCAGCCCGGCCGCCAGCTCTAGCAGCGCATCGGCGCTCGGGGCCCGCTCGAAGGCGGAAATCATCGCCAGCGCGTTGTTCCGGGGCAGCGAATCGTGGTCCTGCGACTGGATTTGGACCAGAAGATATCGGAGGCTGGGCCAGAATCCAAGCGCCCACTCGGGCGGGTCTCCGATGAGTTGGCCGATGTCGGTGGCCGCGTTCCAGGGTCGCCTGCCGTTGTAGACGACCACGGGCAGCACGAAGGGGTACGCGCCGCCGGGGCCGAGGTCCTTCCTGCCGAGCCCCCGCCAGATGGTCACGACGTAGTCGGCCATGCGGAGCGCCATGGCGGACTCGACGGTGGACTGGAACTCGAGGAGGACGAGGATGTAGATGGGGTGGCCGTCAGTGGTCCTGATGCGCCAGAGCATGTCGGCGTGGCGCTGGTCGAGGTGCTTGGTGACGAAGCTGGCGGGCACGCGTTCGAGGGTGGCGAAGTCTAGGTGGGGTGCCAGGTCGGCCGCGGTGGCGCGCAGGGTGTCTGCGACGGTGCGCGGGTTGGCGAAGAGGGTCTTGTACGATGCGTCGTGCTTCGGCCTTGGTGGCCGTTGCTGGTCTCCCGGCATGGCGGGCGCGTCCCCGTCTGGGAGGGGCGGCGGGAGGCCGGGTACGGGGCCGACCGCTGCTCCTCGGTGGTCGGGGGGAAGTGTGCACCGATTTCGGGGGCGCTGGAATGGCTGGATGGGACAGATTTCGGGTGGCCACCCGCGGCGCAGCCAGCCCCGAAAGCTCGCACGATTGCGCGGCGCTGGCGACGCTCCGACCCCCCGCATACCTTGCACGCCCATGAAGATCCTGCGATTCGCGCTGCCGTCGCTGGTGGGCGTGGCGGCGTTCCTCACGCCCTACCCGACCGAGGCCGGCCTCAACATCGGGCTGGGCGTGCTCACCGACGGGGCCAAGGCGGTTCTGGGCGACGGGCTGCCCGCGATCACGGTGGCGATCGTGTGCATCTCCGCGCTGCTCTCGCTGTACGCCGCGCTGGCCCGGCCCGCCTGGTCGCAAGACGCGAAGGGGGTCGCCCGGGTCTTCGCCGTGGGCTGGGCGTCGGTGGCGATGCGCGTGGCCGGGGCGGCCCTGGCGTGCATGATCCTGCTGGGCGCGGGCCCCGCGTGGATCGCCTCCGGCGACACCGGCGGCGTGATCCTGAACGACCTGATGACGGTGATCACGATCGTCTTCGTCTTCGCGTCGTTCCTGCTGCCGTTCCTCACCGACTTCGGGCTCATGGAGTTCATCGGCGCGCTGGTGCGGCGCGTGCTGAAGCCGCTCTTCCGCCTCCCCGGCAGGGCCGCGGTCGACGCCCTTGCGTCGTGGTTCGGCTCTTCGATCGTGGGGCTCGTGATCACGACCGAGCAGTACGACCGGGGCTACTACACCGAGCGCGAGGCCCTGGTCATCGCGCTCAACTTCTCGATCGTGTCCGTCGCGTTCGCGAAGGTGGTGACCGACTTCGCGGGGCTCGGCGAGCACTTCCTGCCGCTCTACGGCGCCGTGATTGCGAGCGGGCTGGCGGCGGCCGTGATCGTGCCGCGCCTGCCGCCCCTGTCGCGCAAGCGGGACCGCTACTCGGACGCCGGGCCCGCGCCGGGGGCCGACCACGACGCGCACGGGCCGGGCATGCTCGCGCAGGGCCTGTCGCTGGCCGGCGAGCGGGCCGCGCGCGCGCCCGGGGCCGCCGCCCTGGCTCGGCACGGCGTGCGCACCACCTTCGACGTCTGGTTCGGCCTTCTGCCTCTGGTCATGGTCGTCGGCACCGCATCGCTGGCCGTGGCCACTAACACCCCCATCTTCGACTGGCTGGCCTACCCGCTCGTGCCGTTCGCCGAAGCGCTCCGGCTACCCGAAGCCGGGGCGGCCGCGCCCGCGCTGCTCGTGGGGTTCGCCGACCAGTTCCTGCCGGTCATTCTGGGACAGTCGATCGAAAGCGAGCTCACCCGGTTCGTGATCGCCTGCGCGGCGGTGACCCAGCTGGTCTACATGTCGGAGGTGGGCGCGTACCTGCTCAAGTCGACGCTTTCGGTCAACGTGGCAGAGCTGTTCGCGGTCTTCCTGCTGCGGACGCTGATCACCGTGCCCATCTGCGCCCTCTTCGCCCACATGCTGTTCTGAGGCGCCCGGCGCCCGCCCGTCAGCTGTACGGCATCTGCGGCACCTTGCCCACGAGGCGCGCGTACACGGTGAGCGCCCCGCGGTGATGCGCCGTGTGGTCCACAATCGGCCCGACGATCGCGGCCCGGGGCGCACCCGCCATGATGCGCTCGTCGGAGATCGTCGCGGCGAGGTCCTCGTCCGAAGCCGCCTCGAAGGTCGCAATCGCCTTCTCGAAGGCGCGGTCGAGCCACGCGTTCGCCTCCTTCAGCGTCGTGACCGCACGGGCGGCGGCCATGAGGCCCTCGAAGTCCATGTTCCAGCCCTTGCCGAACGCGCCCTCGACGAACCACTCCACCGAATCCGCCGCGTGGGCGATGTGGCCGGCCACGGTGAAGAGCTCGGGCTGGGGCGCGAACCCCGCGTCGTCCTCGTCGAAGATCGCGACGGTGCTCTTCATGTACTGGTGGGACGTCTTGAGCTGCATGACGAAGGACTGTGCCTGTGACATCGACGGTCTCCTGACTGGGGGTGGCGGTGGTGCGGCGGTGGTTGCGGTGTGAGGGTGGGAAGTCTAGCCTGTGCAACGCGGCCGCTCCAGTTCGGCGGCGGACGGGGCCGCGCCGGGGGGCACGACGAGTCCGCTGCGCAAGGAGGGTAAACGTAAAGTGAACATGACATTTTGTAATGTTAACATTACATGTCGGAGTGTGGCCCGTGCGGCTCGCACCGTGGCGGGCGCCGTTGGCGGGTTCGCCGTCGCCACTCCGTCGCCGATTGCGGTCTTCGCGGCAGTTGCGCTCGCCTGGCCGGTGGCTGGCGTTGCCCCACAGGCGGTCGCGGCCCAGGAGCTGCCCCGCATCGCTCCGGCCGACGCGGGCTTCGTCCCCGGCAGGCTGGAGCGGATCGGGGCCCTGCTGAAGGACTACGTCGCCGCCGGCAGCCTGCCGGGCGCGGTCGTCGCCGTCCTGCGCGACGGAGCGGTCGTCTACGAGGAGGCTGTGGGATACCGCGATGCGGAGTCGGGGGAGAGGATCGAGGTCGACGCGATCTTCCGCATCGCCTCGCAGACCAAGGCGATCGTAAGCGTGGCGGTGATGATGCTGCAGGAAGACGGCGCCCTCCTCGTCTCGGACCCGGTGGGGAAGTATCTGCCCGGGTTCGCGACAACCACCGTCGCCGAACCCCGCGAGGGCGGCGAGGGCGGCTACGACATCGTTCCCGCCGGTCGCGCGATCACGATTCGCGACCTTCTCACTCACACGGCGGGAATCTCCTACGGGTACGGCCCGGGGGGCGACCGCTGGGCCCAGGCCGGAATCACGGGGTGGTACTTCGCGCACCGGGACGAGCCCGTTCGGACCACGGTGGACCGGATGGCCGCCCTTCCCTTCCAGGCACACCCCGGGGCGCGCTTCGTGTACGGCTACGCCACCGACATCCTGGGCGCGCTGGTCGAAGAAGTCTCCGGCGTCGACCTGAACGAATTCCTCTCGGCGCGCATCTTCGACCCTCTGGACATGCGCGACACCCACTTCTATCTGCCCGGCGAGAAGATCCACCGTCTTGCGGCAGTCCACGGCCACGACGAGGCGGGCAACCTGATCCGCGCGCCCGAGGGCCCCGGCATGAACACCCAGGGACAGTACGTGAGCGGCCCCCGCACCAGCTTTTCGGGCGGAGCGGGACTCCTCTCCACCGCCCGCGACTACGCCCGCTTCCTTCAGGCCATGCTGAACGGCGGCCATCTGGGCGACGCCCGCATTCTGTCGCCCGCCAGCGTGGCGCTCATGACGGCCAATCACGTCGGCGACCTGGTTGGCAACGGCCTCGGCTTCGGGCTCGGCTTCCAGGTTCGCCTCGATCTGGGCGCAGCCGGCCAGCCCGGATCCGAAGGAGACTACGGCTGGGGAGGCGCGTACCACACCACCTTCTGGGTGGATCCGGCCGAGTGCCTGGTCGTCGTCTACTTCACTCAACTGCGCGGCAACCGGCCGGTCGACGACCATGCCAAGTTGAGGGCGCTGGTCTACGGCGCCCTGGAGCGTCAAGGCGCCGGTGTTTCCCAATGCGCGGTTGGCTCTATGTTTAACGAATGATCCTCGTAGATCGACACACGCGCTCCGGGCAGGGGCCCTTCCACGCGACACTGCGCATCATGCCCGCCTCGCGAGTCGAGCTCATCGACGTGCGCGGCAAGCTGATGGAGGAGTTCGGGGGCGACTTCACCAAGTACACGCGCTCGTTCTACATCTCCAACCACACCACCGCGGGCTACCTCGACCAGCGGCTGGCCGAGCTGCTGGAGCACGACGGGCGCGGGATCAAGGGCTACCTGCAGCTCTTCCAGGAACTGTTCCCCGAGGGCGCCGACTACACGCACGACGCGATGCATCTGCGCTCCGAGCTCTCCGAGGAGCAGCGCGACAAGGAGCCGCTGAACGCCGACTCCCACCTGACCTTCATCGGGGCCGGGCTGCACAACTCGGCTTCGTACGAGCTGGACGGATCCGAACCCGTCTGGTTCGTCGAGCTCGACGGCGTGCATGTCGGCGGCACCAGGCATCGGCGCACCACCGTGGTCGCCTACGACCACGAAGAGGAAGTTGAGAGCCTGCGCGTGCCGGTCCCGGCTTCCGAGCACCCGATCGACGCCCAGAACCTTCGCGATCCGCAGCTCGGCTTCATCACCACCCTGCAGAAGCTGGTCGAGAAGCACCGCGTGGCGTTCGGTCGCTTCGAGGTGTCGCTTCCCGACGAGGAGCAGCACGCCGGCCTGACGGTGAACGAATACGAGACGCTGCTCATGAACTACGACCTGCGCGACGCGCTCAGGAACCCCTTCCGCTTCATGGCGCAGACGGGTAAGGACGTGACGTCCGCGCTGCGCGACCCCCGCACGATCCCGGCCAAGGCCGTCAACTTCGCCCAGTACGACGCCTTCCACGTGCTCAACCAGGTGCTCGACCGCATCGGGCTGCGCGATTCGCTGGTCGAACGGGTGGTGAACAAGGCAGTCGCGCTGCCCGTCTCGCACTTCCTGCGCATGAAGCGCGGCTTCAGCCTGCCGGTGCTGGACCGGCGCGGCGACGGGACCGGCGAGATCGGCTGGGGCACCTACCAGAGCCCGATCCTGGTGCAGTGGAAGGGCGCCCGGCATCGCACGCGGGCGCTCGACGTGAAGCTGGTGCGGTTCGTCTAGCTTGTAGCGCTTCGGTGGTTGGCACTACCTTTGGCGGCATGAAAGACTCACTCGCGCTCGCAGCGTCGAAGACGCATCTTGTTTCCGGCTCGCGGCTCACGGCGTGCGCCGCCATGTGGTGCGGCGTGCACTGCGCCATCACGCCGCTTCTGGTCGTCCTGGCACCCGCCCTGGCGCTTTCCGAGGGCGTCGAGCGGGCGGCCTGGGCCGCCACCGTCGTGCTCGGCACGGCACTGCTCCTCTTGGGCCCGGCCCGCAGGCACGCGCCCCTGATCCTGACGTTCGCCGGCGGGGCATCGCTCTGGGCAGCCTCGCTCGCCGGCTGGCTCGAGCCGCTCCCCGAGAACGTGACCTCGGCCGTCGGCAGCCTCACCCTCGCGGGCGCCCTCTTTCAGAGCGGCCGCATCTGCCGTTCCGGCGACTGCTCGGCCTGCGCCGACGAGTAGCCGGGCTGCAACGCTTCCGTCAAAGCGGCGCTGCCCCGGCCGGCTGCTGAAGACCCTTCTGTAAGCACGCTCAATGTAAAGCGCACATCACATTTTGTCGTGTCTGCTTTACATTCTGCGGGTGGCCATCTGAAATCAGTCCCATCCAGCCATTCCAGCGCCCCCGAAATCGGTGCACACTTCCCCCCGACCACCGAGGAGCAGCGGTCGGCCCCCTACCCGGCCTCCCGCCACCCCTCCCAGACGGGGACGCACCCGCCATGCCGGGAGACCAGCAACAGCCACCAAGGCCGAAGCACGACGCATCGTACAAGACCCTCTTCGCCAACCCGCGCACCGTCGCAGACACCCTGCGCGCCACCGCGGCCGACTTGGCACGCCACCTCGACTTCGCCACCCTCGAACGCGTGCCCGCCAGCTTCGTCACCAAGCACCTCGACCAGCGCCACGCCGACATGCTCTGGCGCATCAGGACCACTGACGGCCACCCCATCTACATCCTCGTCCTCCTCGAGTTCCAGTCCACCGTCGAGTCCGCCATGGCGCTCCGCATGGCCGACTACGTCGTGACCATCTGGCGGGGGCTCGGCAGGAAGGACCTCGGCCCCGGCGGCACCTACCCCTTCGTGCTGCCCGTGGTCGTCTACAACGGCAGGCGACCCTGGAACGCGGCCACCGACATCGGCCAACTCATCGAAGACCCGCCCGACTGGGCGCTTGGATTCCGGCCCAGCCTCCGATATCTTCTGGTCCAAGTCCAGTCGCAGGACCACGATTCGCTGCCCCGGAACAACGCGCTGGCGATGATTTCCGCCTTCGAGCGGGCCCCGAGCGCCGATGCGCTGCTAGAGCTGACGGCCGGGCTGGACGAATGGCTGAAGACGGACGAGGACCGCGAGCTGGCCAAGGCGGTCTTGGCCTGGGTCTTTCATGTGCTGTCCCGTCGGTTCGGCCCGGAGGGTAGGGAGCTGACACGCAACCTGATGGACAAGGAGGAAGACATGACGACGCTGATCGAGCGGGCCAAGAAGTGGGGCGAGGAACGGGACCAGCTCTGGCTCCAGAAGGGGCTGGAGCAGGGCTTGGAGAAGGGCCGCGAGGAAGGCTTGGAGGCAGGCTTGGAGAGGGGCCTGGAGCGGGAGCGCCGGTTGATGCATCGGCAGGTGGGCCGCAGGTTCGGTGCTGCCACGGCCGATCGGATCCTGCCGGTGCTGGAAGGGATCTCCGATCCGGAGGGCATTGCGCTCGTCGCCGACGCCGTGATCGAATGCCGGACCGCCGAGGAGTTCATCGAACGAGTCGGCGAGCGTCGCTGAGGGTTAGCGCCTCACGGCCCCGGGGTACACGGCGCGGGTTACAGCTCGGCGACCATCAACCGGGTCCGCCCAGTGCGTGCATGACCACCGTCTCGATCCCGAGATCGCTGGTGGCCACGCCCAGCGCGTAGTCGGCCCCGTACTCCCAGACCGAGAAGTCCGCCGACTCCCCGGGCCGCTCCAGGTGGCAAAGCAACTCGCCGTCGGGCGAGAAGGCCATGGCGCGCGGCGGGGCGGCGCCCGGCCTCCGGTACGGCCAGACCCACAGGCGCCCGTCGCGGCCGACGTGAATGCCCGAAATCGCCGGCATCACGTCGGCCACCGGACGCTCGGGACTGACCATCGGAGCGTCGAACTCGTCGTTCCAGATGTTGCTGCCGGTGCTGCGCCGCCTCACGTACTCCTCGCGCCAGACCCGCACGTCGGCCGAGGTCACCGCCTGGTCGGGAACCTGCCAGCGAACGATCGACCGGAGGGCGAACGTCTCGTCCAGCAGCCGCACCTCGGGCGTCGCCGTGTGCACCAGGGCTATGGTCCGCCCCCTGGCATCCACATCGGCAATCGGGTCGAACAGGACATTGATGTAGTAGTTGCCGGCATCGGTGTCCGGGGCTCGTCCCATTCTTCGCGAAGGGAGCCGCGCAAGCACGCCGACCCGGTCGCCGTCCCGGTCGTGAGCCTCGGCCACCACGGTGTCGGGGGCCGCGAAGTCCCGTCCGCTCGGCGATCGTTGCACCACGTTCACCGACGCGCCGTTGTCGAGCACGCCGCCGCCGCGTGACGGATTCGGGTAGATCGGGTCGAGCTGCACGTTGCGCACCCACTCGCCCTCGGCCGTGAAGACCACGTAGCGGTGGGGCCGGTAGTCTCCCACCCAGATCGTGTCTCCCGGCAGCACCCACAGAACGAAGGGATTCTGGAACTCGCCGGGCCCCTCTCCGTAGCGCCCCATGGAACGCAGGTGCCGCCCGTCCGGAGCGAAGATCCGCACCTCGGCGCTCGTCCGGTCGGCGACCGCGACCGAGCCGTCCGAAAGCCGGCCCACGCCGCGCACGCTCGAGAACCACTGCGCGTCGTCGTCCTCGTCGTCCCCGACGCTGAAGATCGGAACCTCGCTCAGCGAGCAAGCCGCCGTGACCGTCGCGGGGTCGCTCGTCACGATCCGAACATCCGCGCTGTCGATCGCGATGGCGCGGGCCGGCGGGGCCGGAGGGCTGCCCGCATCGCAAGCGGCGGCGGCCAGGGCCGCAAGGCTGAGGACCGCCGCGCGACGAGGAACGGCACCCGCCCCGAACACACCCGCCGCCGGGTTGAGCGCTCTTGTTCCCTCCGTCGTCCGTGTCATTCCAAGTCCTTCGTCTCGGGGAGTCAGGCGCATCGCTGCGAGCGGGCCCAAAGCCCCCCGCGCCTCGCAGCAAGCTAGATTGGAAAGCACGACCAAGCCAGCTGGAAGGCACGGCCAAACCGGCACAACCCTGGTCGAGCATAGAGGCAAATGTACCGGACGTGCATGTTCTGCAAGAAGCCCCTCGGCGCCAACGAGGTCGTGGAGGCCTTTCCGGTCGGGCGCCGCCTCGCATTCGACGCTGCGAAGGGGCGCCTGTGGGTGGTTTGCCGCAGCTGCGGACGGTGGAACCTGACCCCGCTGGAAGAGCGCTGGGAAGCTGTCGAGACCTGCGAACGGCTGTTCCGCGCGACGCGGATTCGCACATCCACCGAGCACATCGGCCTGGCCCGGCACGCCGAGGGCCTCGAGCTGGTCCGCATTGGCGAGCCCCTTCGTCCCGAGTTCGCTGCGTGGCGCTACGGCGACCAGTTCCGCCGTCGTCGCAAGCGCTGGATCGCAGCGGGGGCGGGTGGGGTGGCGGCAAGCGCCACCGCTAGCTTGACGATCCAGCTGGCGGCAGGAGGATTGCTGACGGCGGCCGGGGCTGGTGCCCTGAGCGGTGGCATCGGCGGGCTGGCCTCGGTCTTCTTTATTAGGAAATTCGTGAACAGGCAGGCCTACGAGGCCAAGTTTCGGCGCGCCGACGGGACGGACTGGACCCTGGGAAGAGAGGAAGTCAAGGCGTTCGGCCGGATTCTACCCGCCGACGCCGAACCCGGCTTTCGCATCGAGATCCACAAGGGACCCATCCGGCGGATCGACCCCGACGTATTCGAAGGTGACGACGCCACGCGAGCCATCAACGCACTCCTTCCCCTGGTCAACGGCGATGGCGCCGCCGCTCGCCACGTTCGCGACGCCGTGTCCCAAATCGAGTCCCACGGCGATCCGCACCGGTTCTTTTTGGACACAACGGCGACGCTCGGTGCCCCTGCTCGCGAAGCCAGCCCGTCCAGGGGCGGACGGTTCCGGCGGCACGGGCCTGGATGGATCCACAAGATGGCCAAGCCCACGCGCCTCGCGATCGAGATGGCGCTGCACGAAGAGCAGGAACGGCGCGCGCTGCAAGGGGAGCTGGCCGTGCTTGAGCAAGCGTGGCGCGAGGCAGAGGAGATCGCCGCCATCGCCGACAACCTGCTGCTCCCCGAGCGCACCGACGACTTCCTGGCCCGCCACACCGGTGGGGAATCGTCCGGCCCGGAGGGCGAGGACTTGAGACGCTGAAACGCCTTCTGTATCCACGCCCAATGTAAAGCACACATCACATTTTGTCTTGTCTGCTTTACATTCTGCCGGTGGCCATCTGTGGAGTCCGCCATGGCGCTGCGCATGGCCGACTACGTCGTGACCACCTATCTTCTGGTCCAAATCCAGTCGCAGGACCACGATTCGCTGCCCCGAAACAACGCGCTGGCGATGATTTCCGCCTTCGAGCGGGCCCCGAGCGCCGATGCGCTGCTAGAGCTGGCGGCCGGGCTGGACGAATGGCTGAAGACGGACGAGGACCGCGAGCTGGCCAAGGCGGTCTTGCTCTGGGTCGTTCATGTGCTGTCCCGTCGGTTCGGTCCGGAGCGCGAGGAGCTGAAACGCACACTGATGAACGAGGAGGAAGACATGACGACGCTGATCGAGCGGGCCAAGAAGTGGGGCGAGGAACGGGACCAGCTCTGGCTCCAGAAGGGGCTCGAGCAGGGACTGGAGCAGGGCTTGGAGAAGGGTCGCGAGGAGGGCTTGGAGCGGGAGCGCCGGTTGATGCATCGGCAGGTGGGCCGCAGGTTCGGTGCTGCCACGGCCGATCGGATCCTGCCGGTGCTGGAAGGGATCTCGGATCCAGAGGGCATCGCGCTCGTCGCCGACGCCGTGATCGAATGCCGGACCGCCGAGGAGTTCGTCGAGCGGGTTGGCGAGGGCTGAAGCGGGCGGCGGCTGCGGGGCCGCCGAAGCCCCGTCTCAGGTCGCGGGCGCGATTCGCGCTCGGACGACGTAGCTCACATCCAGCTCGTCCGTAACGACCAGCCATGCAAGATCGCCGCGCACAATCGGGGCGATCGGGTCGGCCAGATTCAAGCCGGGCCCTAACGCGGCCGTGCCGAGATGGGCGCCGTCCGGCGCGTAGACATCGAACAGGACGCCGCCGTCGGGTGCGGGCGTGCGGACCCACAGGTTGCCCTCGTCCGATGTGAAGATGTCCTCGACGGCCGGTCTAAAGGTCGGCACCCGGGACCAGTCCCACTCGCCCACGCCCATGTCCGTGGTCATCTGCCTCATCATGTCGATGACGGAGTCGCGCTCTGCGGTCGATACGGCGACTGGCGGTCGTTGGGTTTGGATGACCAGCGTCGTGTCGCCGCCCGGCTGCCAACGCATCAGGCGGTATGCCGGGTCCCCGTCCCGGGTTGACCAGAAGGCGCCCTGGCCGTCGATGTGTCGGACCTCGCTCGCATAGAACGGGATCGAATACGCCATGTAGCCGCCGTTCATCTCCTGAAAGAACGCGCCGGGCTGGTTCGCGGGGTCGAACTCCTCGTCTTCCGGGCCGTCGCTGGGCAGCGGCATCGAATCGACCTGCGTCATGGTCAAGTCGAAGACGCGGAGCATGTTGAGGTTTCCCGTCGACCAGGGCCGGTAGATGCGGCTGTCTTGCACCAGGGCACCGTTCCAGGTCGCATTGAAGTTGCCGTCCGCAAACGCGAAGGACTCGACGAAACCCTCGTCGGGATCGAAGACCGACATTGTGCCGTTGCGAGCGTCGGGAACCCAGAGGCGCTGCCCGGGGCCGAGCATCAGTCCATTGGGGCGTGCGAACTCGCCCGGCCCTTCCCCGCCTCGGCCGTGAGTTGCGACGTGTGCGCCGTCGGCGCCGAAGACCCTCAGTTCGAGCGCGTGCGAATCAAGGACGGCGAATCCTCCGCTGCCAAGCGCGACGAGGCCGTGAAGGCGCCCGAACTCGTCCGGTCCGGGACCCTCCATCGACCCCACGCGCAGCTCCTCGACCAACGTCCAGGTTGGCGATGGCTCCGCCGACGGCACGTGCGTGACAACCACGTGACCGAAGGGCAGCGTGTCCCTCGCCGTGGCCCAGCCGCTTCCAAGGCCGGCATCGTCGCAGGCCAGCGCGGCCAGCGCGGCCGCGCAGAGTAGTGCCCCCGCGCGAGGCATGGTCAGCTCCTCCGGTCTGCTGTGTGGATCAACTTCCGCAGCGTGACGACATCGCGGCTGATCGCTCGCTCGATTTCTTTGACACGATTGTTGGAATCCCATGCTGCGATCTCCTCCTCAAGTGCTCGAGTCTTGCCGTCCAGATCGTAGCGCACGATCTCTGCCTCTATGTCACTGATCTTCCCGTCCAGATCGTAGCGCTCGATCTCGGCCTCGAGCCGCCTGACTCTGCCCTCGAGGTCGTATTGATCGATCCCGGCTTCAAGGCGCTCAATGTTCCGACGCACGGTGGCGACACGACCCTCATGCAAGCCGACCCCGCGCCGCAAGCCAGCCGCTTCGCGTTCATGCGACCCGACCCGGCGACGCAAGCTTGCCACATGCCGTTTGTGCGACTCGATCTGTCGACGCAGGCTCGCCACATGCCGTCCGTGCGACCCAATCTGTCGACGCAGGCTCGCCACATGCCGTCCGTGCGACCCAATCTGTCGACGCAGGCTGCCCTCTTTGGCACGCACCGTCGAGGCTTCCTGAAAGCGCCCCAACACGGTCAACATCAAGTCGCGCCACTCGCGGGCCTCTTCGTTGAATGGCCGGGAGTGACCATCAATGCGCCACTCATAGTCAAGC
This sequence comes from Longimicrobiales bacterium, assembly GCA_965221535.1. Lineage (GTDB taxonomy): Bacteria > Gemmatimonadota > Gemmatimonadetes > Longimicrobiales > Gaopeijiaceae > Bin94. Next base: position 2,754,552 of record OZ244894.1, read on the forward strand.
CCACTGGGGCGGAAGTTGATCGCCATCCGGTGATGTTGCTCTGCCCGCGAAGCAAGCACCAGCCGACCGCCGAGGGTGATGCTTGCGACCGGCGTCGCGTCCTGGAACATCTCGCTGTCGCCGCTTGTGCGCATGCACAAGAACACCCCGCCCGAGAAGGCCCGCAACGTGGTCGATGTCCCGTCCCGCAACATGCTGAAGGAGCCCTCGACCGGCCTTCGGCTTCCTCCGACGCGCGAGCTTACGGATCGGCCGAAACAATCGCGATCGGTCTCCGTCGTGGGCAGCGCGGTCGCTGGGGCTGGCGCCCGAATCGGCGCAGGCACCGGGTCCTCGGGAAGAGGCCCGTCGACGCGCATGACCTCGCGCCGAGGCGACGGGTTTGCGCTCGGATCCACTCTCACCGGCGTGGCGCAGGCGGCGAACAAGCTCGCTAGACCCATCAGTGTCAGGGCCGCAGACGTGCGGGCTCGCGAGAAGCGCGGTCGACGCAGCTTGAGTATGGACCTGATCCTGCCTTCCACACGCGGGGCATGCGCCAAAGGCGACGCGAGGACCCGCGGGCCTGGGACGATCTCGGAGGCCAGCGAGAACAGGTGGCGGGCGTAGGCTGAAGGGCGTACGCCGAGCGCCAGCACCTCCTCGTCGCACGATCGCTCCCTTGCGTCGTGGGCAAGACGTGATGCAATCCAGATCAGAGGATGGAACCAGTAGACAGCGGCCACGGTGCCGCCCACCAGTCGCCACAGCGCATCCTGCCGGCGCACGTGCACCAGTTCATGCGCCATGACCATATCGCGGAGTTCGGCCGTCCAGCTCGTGACTGCGGACGCGGGCAGCAGAATCACGGGCTTCATTGGACCGCCCGTCATGGGTGTGGCCACTTGGGCACTGCACATGATCCGAGCATGGCGACGCACTCCGAGCCGACCCCGTAGCGCATTGGCCGACTGGATCCAGTCTGGATCGCGGATCTGGGTCGCGCCGCGTGCAAGCCCTCGGAAGCGAATGACAGCGGCGCCGAGGGAAACAAGCCCAGCGCCGCAACCAAGCGCCCAGATGAGGAACGCCACAACGGTGGGGGTCAGCGCGAACGAAGCGTCCGCTCTGTCGGGCGACGTCGCGGCTCCGATCGGGACTTGCGCCACTGTGCGCGCCTGGCTCGCGGCGTCGGATGGACTAGCTGTGGCCGCCGGCCCGCCTTTCACATCGTCAGAGGGGATGCTTACCCATTGGGATCTGGTGTTCGATTGGGAAGGGTGCTCGATAGGGGCCTGGTGCTCGATTGGGGGTCGGTGCCCGACTGTTGCCGTCCAGGCGGGGAGGACGGGAAGTGTCCACGGAGGGGCGAGCAGAGCCGCGCCAGGCAACACAAGCAGCACTGCGAAGGTCGTCGTCCACAAAAAGTGCAGGGTCTTCGCGGAACCTCTTCGCGCGAACCAACCAATGACGTGGGCGACGGCCAGGACCAGCGTGGCCTTGGCAATCAGACCCAGCGCACCCGCGACGGTGATGTGCAGGCCCGTCACCGGCCGTCCTCCTCGGCCTGGTCAATCATCCTCCTGATGCGCTCGCGCTCATCTGGCGTAAGGTCGCCTTCGCCGATTTCGAGCAGCGTGGCGACTGCACGCTCGACGCTGGACCCGAAGAAGGTGCGGAGGACGCGATGCATCGCGGAACGCCTCGCCTGCGCGGCCGGCATCGTCGGCAAATAGACGTAGCGGGACCCGTCCGGCGTCCGATCCAAGTGTCGCTTTTGGACTAGGATCCGAAGGATCGAGCGGACGGCGGAGTCGGTCGGCGGGTCAGCCAGACATTCCCGGACTTGCGTTGCGGTGGCACCGCCCCGCTCGTACAGGACGTCCATCACTTCGCGTTCCCGTCTGCTCAGCGGAGGAAGCTGGCTCACGACACTGGCGCTCCGTTCGGCGGGATTCCGTCCAGCCCTCACGGCCCGGACGATGGGTGAATGAAGCGTAACACCCTTATGTTGAAAAATCAACACTCCCGTCGCAGGACAGCGCGGCCAGCACGGCCAGCGCGGCCGCGCAGAGTAGCGCCCTCGCCCTCGCGCGACCGCGACGCATGGTCACCACCGCCTCATACGAGCGACCGCCCCTGCCCCCCGTCCACCGCGATGCACGCGCCCGTGATCAGGCTCGCCCGCTCGGAGGCCAGGAAGGCGACCACGTCGCCCACCTCTTCGCCGCTTCCAAATCGGCCCAGCGGGAGGTTGGTGCGCACGAACGCCGCCATCCCCTCCGGGTCGGCCTTCACCCGCTTGTCCCAGCTTCCGCCCGGGAACCGGATCGACCCCGGCGCCACGCTGTTCACCCGGATCCCGTCGCTCGCGAGCTCCAGCGCCATGATCCCCGCGGCCGATATGAGCGCCGTTTTGGTCGTGTTGTAGATGGACAGGCCCGGGCCGCCCTTCTCCCGTCCGAAAACGGACGATACGAACACGATCGACCCGCCGCCCCCCTCCCGCATAAGCGGAATCGCCAGCCGGGCCGCGCGGAAACCTGACAGAACGTTCAGCTGGATGATGTCCAGCCAGTCCTGATCGCTCGCCTCCTCGAAGCGGCCGCGCCGGTTGCCCCCGACGTTGTTGACCAGCACGTCGAGCGCGCCGTAGCGATCCCGCACGGCCTCGATCATCGCGCCGGCGGCCCCCTCCTCGGCGATGTCGCACGCCACGGCGAGCACCTCGGCCCCGTCGGCGCGCAGCGACTCGGCAGCCGCGGCCAGACCCGCCTCGCCCCGCGCGCAGATCGCGAGACGGGCCCCCTCGGCGGCCAGCGCGCGCGCGCTGTACAGGCCAAGGCCGCGGCTGCCGCCCGTGACGGCCGCGACCTTGCCCTTTAGTCCCAGGTCCACCGGGTCAGCGCCGGGACGGCCCGGCGGACGCGGCGGCCCCGTCCGAGATGTTGGCGCGCAGCAGGCGTTCGAGCCGCGACACGTGCTCCTCGAGGGCCGTGTTGAGCTGGTCGTAGCGCACGACCGCGTCGCGGCCCGGCTCCTGGTCGGCGCGGGTGAGGTTGCCGTACAGGTATTGCAGCTGGTCGACGAGCATGGGGCGCGAGTAGCGGATGGGGGCCGTGACGAGCTCGCGCTCGATGGCCTCGATCTCGGCTGCGAGGTTGCCGCCGCCGCGCCTGCGCGCCTCGGCGATGCGGTGGACGGCGAGCCGCGCCTCGCTGAGCGCGTCGCGCGCCTGGAGGGCCAGCTCGACCTGGCGCTCGACGACGTCCGCGCCGATCCCCTCTGCCGCGACGCGCGGGTCGAGCGCGACGTCGAAGCTGCGGCTCGCGCTCCAGTCCCCGGCCGTCAAGCGCGCCGTGTACGTGCCGGGCGGCACCATCGGACCGCCGCGACCGGAGCGCGCCGGGCTGGCGTCCCAGGGGCCGGGATAGGTCAGGTCCCAGGTGAACCGGTGCGTCCCCGCGCCCGAAGGCAGGCGCGGCGTGCCGAACCGCTCGAGCTGCCACTCGCGCATGCCGGGCTCGGCGGGCACGGTGTACTCGCCGGGGCTCTCGCTCGAGAACGAGCGCAGGACCTCGCCGCTCGAGGCCACAATGTCGAGCGTGACCGGGCCCCGCGCCGGAGCCGCGAGCATGTAGTCGATGTTGACGCCGGCCTGCGGATACTCGGGCTCGTGCGCCGCCCGTGGACGGAAGCCGCCGAAGCCACCGCCGTAGCGCAAACGGTGCGCGTCGCGGATGTCGAAAAGGTGTGCGTCAGCGCTGGCTACACGGTCGGTGAGCTCGTGCATTGGCGTGAGGTTGTCCATGATCCAAAAACCCCGACCCATTGTAGACAAAACCAGGTCCCGCTGCACAACCTTGATGTCGGTTATGGGCGTGGCGGGAAGGTTGAGCTGGAAGGCTTGCCAGGAAGCGCCGTCGTCGAACGAGACGAACATGCCGAACTCGGTGCCCAGGTACAGCAGGCCCTCGCGGTCGGGGTCCTCGCGCACAACGCGCACGGGGTGGTTGTTGGGCACGCCGTTGTCGCCGGTGGTCATGCGCGTCCAGGTTGCGCCGTAGTCTTCGGTGCGGTAGGCGTGCGGGGTGAAGTCGCCCATCATGTAGCGCAGGATCGCGACGTAGGCCTTGGCGGGATTGTGATGCGACACCTCGATGTTCTGCACGCGCCCGTAGGGGCCCACGTCGGGGGGCGTCACGTCGGTCCACTCGCGGCCGCCGTCGCGCGTGACGTGCACGGGCCCGTCGTTGGCGCCGGCCCAGATCACGCCGGGCTCCAGCACAGACTCCTGGATGTCGTAGAGGACCGAGAAGTGCTCCTCGCCGGTGACGTCCAGGGTGATCGGGGTGCCCGAGACGACTTGCGTTTCGGGAGTGAACGCCGTAAGGTCGGGCGAGATTGTCTCCCACAGCTGGCCGCCGTTGGTGGTGACGTGCACAAACTGCGAGCCGTGATACACCTTGTTGGGGTCGTGCGGCGAGACGTGGATCGGCACAACGCGCTGGAAGCGGTAGTCGAGGTCGCGGGGGTTGTGCCCGTACAAGTTGCCGAAGCCCACGTAGTACTGCGCCTCCTGCCCCGTGCGCCGGTTGTAGAGGCCAAAGCGGCCCTTGCAGTTGGCGTACACAATGTCCGGGTCGCCGGGCTTGGGCACAACGGGTCCGGTCTCGCAGCCGCCGTGCGCCTCCCAGGCCGACTGCGAGCCGCCGGGCTCGGAGCGCTCGGGCAGCGCGGGCACGGAAATCGTCGAGTTGTCCTGCTGTCCGGCATATAGGCGGTAGGGGAACTCGTCCGACACGTCGACTTGATACAGCTCGGCGGTGGGCTGGTTGAGCTGCGTGGACCAGGTCATGCCGCCGTCGAGCGAAACGTTTGCGCCGCCGTCGTTCGACTGGATCAAAATGTTGGGGTTCTCGGGATTGATCCACATGTCGTGGTTGTCGCCGTGCGGGGTGCGCTCGGAGTTCCACGTGACGCCCCCGTCGGTGGACTTCCAGTGGCCCTCGGCCATGCCCCAGAGCACGTCGGGGTCGGTTGGGTGGCCTTCGAGATTGTTGTAGTAGAAGGGCCGGTTGCGGATGGGCTGGAAGTCGGTGACTTGGCGCCACGTTGCGCCGCGGTCGTCGGAGCGGTAGACGCCGCCCGTGTCGGCGGGCGCCTCGATCAGCACGTACACGCGGTCGGGGTCGGCCGCGCTGACCGCAAAGTCGGACTTGCCGCGCAGGCCTGCGGGAAGGCCGTCGGTGGCCCGGTCCCAAGTGTCGCCGCCGTCGCGCGAGATGAACACGCCACCCTGCATGCCGCCCGAAATGATCGTCCAGGGCTTGCGCTCGGCCTGCCACATGCCGGCGTAGATGGTGTTGGGGTCGTCGGGCGCAAACTCCAGGTCGACCGCGCCGGTGCTGTCCGACACGAAGAGCACCTGCTCCCAGCTTGCGCCGCCGTCGCTGCTGCGGTAGACGCCCCGTTCGTCGTTCGGCGCAAACGGGTTGCCGATGGCCGCAACATATACAAGGTCGGGGTTGTCGGGGTGGATGAGGATCGCGCCCGAGTTCCCGGTGGCTTCGAGGCCAATGTGCTCCCATGTGGCCCCGGCATCGGTGGACTTGTAGACGCCGTCGCCAATGATCACGTTGCTGCGCAGCCCGTCCGAGCCGGTCGACACGTACACCACGTCGGGGTCGGAGTCGGCGACGCGGATCGCGCCGATCGACCCGGTGCCGATGTAGCCGTCGGAGATGTTCTGCCAGCTGTGGCCGTTGTCGGTCGTCTTCCACACGCCGCCGCCGGTGGCGCCCATGTAGAAGGTGGTCGGGTGCGCCACGTGGCCCGCCACGGCTGTGACGCGGCCGCCCCGCGAGGGGCCCACGTAGCGGTAGCGGAGCGCGCCGAACATGTCGTCGCCGAAGGCGGCCGCGCCGTTCTGCGCGGTGGCGGGGGCTGGAGGAAGGACGGCGCCGGCGAGCGCGGCGGCGACGAGGATTGCAGTGCCCAGAAGCCTTCTCATGCAGGGGTCTCTTTCGGGTTGGGGAGTGGTAGCGCGCGGTGGGTGGGCAGCGCGCGCCGGGTGCCGGGGGGCGAGGTTCGGGGGAGTGCCGGGGTCACCGGGCGGGCCCGGCGGTCACTGGGCCGACACGGGGGCCGGCTCCAGCATGGCCTCGACCAGGAACTCGGGGATCCCGAAGCGCGCCGCGATGGACGAGATGTTCTCGCCATCGGCGGCGCGCTCCCGGATGTCGCAGGTGAGACACACGGTCTCTTGGCGCGGGCGGCCCACGTAGAGCGCGCTGCACGACGCGCACCGGCGCTTCTTCTGTTGCTGGACCCAGGTCAGGGGGGGTAGTCGCGTCATGGTCGCGTCGTCGCCTTGGTTGCAATTCGTCCTAGTGGTCTAGTAGCGAAGGTCTCCGCGCAGCTGGAATGCGCCCGAGGTGGTGTCGGCATTGCCCATGCCGTCGGGGAGCGCGCCGACTTCGAACCCGACCCTGAGCCAGCGGCCCGAGTCGAGCTTGAGGCCGAAGCGCTTCTTGCCCGTGGCGTCGGCGGCGATGTAGGGGTACCAGAGCACGCCCTCGCCGAGTCCGAATCCGATCTCGGCGTCGGATCGCCGCGCCAGCGGAATCGCGCTGCTGGCATGCCGCACCAGGCGGTTCGCGTTCTGCAGCGACCACATGTTCCGCACGCCGCTCGCCGTGGAGCCGGCGTTGATGCCGAGCCGCATCTGGAGGCCCCGTCCGTCGGTGCCCGGCTGGTAGGTCAGCGCGCCGCTGTAGCCCCACTCCTCGTAGGACTCGTCTGCGGCGGCGACCAGCATCCTGCCGTTCAGCCTGAGCGACAGTCCTCCGCGCGCCCAGTCCAGTCCGCCGCCGACCTCGATGCCGGTGCCCGTCTCGGCGTCGCCGCCGTCGTGGCGCACGCCGCCTTCCAGGCTTGGCCGCAGCACGCCGCCCAGGCCCGTGATCTGGCCCGAGCCTTCGAGCATCACGCGCCCTCGGCTGGCCACGCCCGTGGCTTCGGCAAGCACGCCCGACGCGTCCGCAGTCGTGGTGCTCCACAGCATGTCCGAGCGCAGCGCGAGCTCGAACGACGACGACGTGGCGCTCGCGGCCCTCAGGATCGCTCTTCCGCCGACCGCCGCCATCGAGTTGGTCATGTTTGTTTCGACCAGCGAGCCGGTGCCCGGCGTGACGCCCATGGTGCCCCGGCCCCAGCCCATCGTGCCCCAGAGCTGGCCGCGGCTGGTGAGCTGCAGGCGCAGGTACGGGTGCACGCTGGTCAGGTCGCTGGTCACGGTGCCCGCGCCGCCGCCGTAGCCGCCGTCGCCCGTGCTCCGCGCCATCGCCACGCCGACCAGCATGTCGCGCCACTGTCCGTCGAGTCCGACGGTGCCCGTGGTCACGTCGCCGTCCATGCCCATTCCGCCCGTGTCGCCGGCGAAGTGGGTGGTCGCAACGTCGCCCCAGGCCGCCCACGTGCCGCCGCCCGTGCCTCCGGGCGCCTGCTGACCGCCTTCGAGGTAGAAGGAACTGCCCCGCAGGACCTCCTGCAGCTCCGGCATCCTGAGCCCGAGGCTGGGCGGCCTGCCCTGGTTGGCTCCGCCGGCGCTGCGGTCCGCGCTGCGCGCCGACATCGCCAGCCTGTTCGTCGCCCATCCCATCAGGGTTCCGCCCAGGTCCGTCCGCAGCTCGTGGACCATGTTGTCCACGCGGCGGCCCGCCACCGTGACGTGCGTCTCGCGTCCGGCGGACTCGAGGCGTCCGGCGATCGCCTGCGCCGCATGGTCCGAAGCCGTCCGCCCGAAGCGCGCCAGCCACACCTGCGACATGTTCGACTCGCGCACGATCGTGCCCGTGCCGGTCGCGTCGTCGATCACGGCGTTTCTGGCGTTGGACAGCCTGACGGCCAGGGTCCGCTCGCCCGATATGTGCATGGCGGGAATCACCGTCACCGAGATCGTGGCCTCGCGCTGCCCCGGCTCGATCGTGAGCGTGCCCGAGGCCGCCGTGTAGTCCTCGCCGGCCACCGCCGAGCCGTCCTCGGTGGCGTAGTCCACCTGCACCGCCACGTCCCGCGTGCGGTCGATGCTGACGGTGAAGTCCAGCGCCGCGTCCTCGTCGCCCGCCTGGGCGTCGGTCACCGACAGCCCCGCGTCGCCCTCGGCCACCGACACCACCAGCTCGGTCTCTTCGGCCTCGTAGGGGCGCTCAGCGCCGTCGACCTGCACGACCGCCGAGTCCAGCGTGGCGGTCAGCGCCCGGTCCTGCCGCCGCTGGCCGTCGAAGGCCACCGCGACCGTGACCGCGACCTCTTCCTCGCCCGCCGCAAACTCCAGCCTGTGGCGACCGAGCCCGTCGTCGCGTCCCTCTTCCGTGCCGGACACGTTGGGGAACGCGTTGTCGGTCACGCCGATCACAGCGTGCGCCGGGAACGCCAGTCCGCCGCTTCTGCGCACCCCGATCGTGACCGTCTCGCCTTCGGACGCCCCGGAGCTGAAGAGCTCGGCCGTGAGGCGCAGCGGCAGCGCCGTCGCGACCGCCGGAGCGCCAGCGCCCAAGCGGTTGCGCGCGCGGACCTCGAAGGTGTAGCGCGTGTCGTTGCGCAGGCCCGTGACCGTAGCGGTCAGGTCGGTGCCCGCCGACTGCCAGCGCGCGCTCGTGGGCACCACGTCGCCCTCGGCGTAGCGGTACTCGTAGCCGGTCACCGGCGAGCCGCCGTCGCTGTCGGGCGCCGTCCAGGTCAGGGTCGCCTCGCCGTCGCCCGCGATCGCCGTGAGCGACGCGGGGGCGTCCGGAGCGCCCAGCGGAGTTGCGCTGGCAGAGGCGGACTCGCCGACGCCAATGCGGTTGCGCGCCCGAACCTCGAAGGCGTATTCGCGGCCGTTGTCGAGGTCGGTGACGGTCCATTCCATTTTCGAACCAGCGTTGCGCCACGGCGTGTTTTCTGACACCACAACGCCCGCCCCGAACCGGTACTGGTAGCTTGTCACCGGCGCACCGCCATCGTAGTCGGGCGCACTCCAGGCCAGTGCCACCTCGCCGTCGCCCGGCGTGGCCGTCAGCGTCGCGGGCGCATCCGGCACACCCAATGGCGTGGCGCGGGCCGCAAGCGCCTCTCCTGCGCCCAAGCGATTGCGCGCCCGGACCTCGAACGTGTACTCCTGGCCGTTCTCCAGTCCGGTCACCGTCAACTGCCAAGCCAGTCCAGCGTTGCGCCACGGCGTGTCCTCGGGCACCGCAGTGCCGACCGCGTACCGGTACGAGTAGCCCGTCACCGGCGCGCCCCCAACGTCCCTGGGGGCACTCCAGATCAGCGCAACCTCCTCGTCGCCCGCAACCGCAACAAGCGACACCGGCGCGCCAGGTACAGCCAATGGCGTGGAACGGGTCGAGCGCGAGGCGCCAACGCCGGCGCTGTTGCGTGCCCGCACCTCGAACGTGTACTCCTGACCGTTCTCCAGTCCGGTCACGGTCCACTCGAGACCCGCCCCAGCTTCCCGCCAGCGCGCTCGCGAAGGCACCGAATTGCCTTGGGCGTATCGGTACTCGTAGCCCGTGATGGGGGTGCCACCATCGTCCGAGGGCGGGAGCCACATCAGCGTCACCTTCTTGTTCCCAGACTTCGCCCGCAGCGAAAGGACCGTGCTCGGTTCGCCCACTGGCGTGGCCAGGGCCCCGGCCGACGCCCCCTCGCCCGCGGAGTTGCGGGCCCGAACCTCGAACGCGTACACCTGACCGTTCTCCAGCTCGGTCACCGTCAACTCAAGACTCAACCCAACATCCTGCCAGGGCGTGTCGTCGGGCATCACATCGCCCGCTGCGTACCGCACTTCGTACCCCGTCACAGCACCGCCGCCATCGTTCGTCGGCGCGGTCCAGGACAACGCCACTTGCTCGTCGCCAGGCGTGGCCGTGAGGGAAGCAGGCGCATCGGGAGGAGTGACCTTGACTCCGCCACCTCCGCCTCCGCCGCCGCCACCTCCACCTCCACCTCCACCACCCGTCACAGTCACTGCGAACTCGCTGCTCGCCGTGCCGCCCTTGTTGTCGTCGGCCGTGACTGTGACTGTCGCCCTACCAGCCGACGAGCCGGTAACCGTTAGCGTCGTGCCCTCCAGCATCACCGTCGCAATGGTCTGGTCGCTGGAACTCACCGTGTAACTGAGGGCATCGCCGTCGGGATCCGTGAACACCTCGGCGTCGCTCTCCTCCAGCTCGATCGAGAACGCGACGAACTGGGCCACGGTACGGTTCGCGATCGCGTTCGCCACCGTCGGCGGGCGGTTCCCCTGCTCCGAGATCGTGATGAAAAACCTGAGGATCGCCGTGTCGTCGTCGTCGTCGGTGACAGTGTAGGTGTACCTTGTCGCAGATGGCTGGCCCGTCGGCGTGCCGCTTAGCGTGCGCATAGCCGTGTTGAAGGTCAGGCCCGCAGGTGCGGTCGGCGTCAGCGTGTACGTCAGCGTGCCAGTTCCGCCGGTCGCCGCAGGCAGCGACAGAGGCGTGATTTCAGTGCCTAGCGTGTAACTCTGGTTGGGAATGATCGTTGTGCCGAAGCTCGGTACGCCCTCCTGCGTTACCGCAACCCGGAAGGTTGTAGACACCGTGCCGCCCTCGTTGTCGCTGGCGGTCACCGTGATCGTCGCCGCGCCCGCCGCAACGCCCCGCACCGTGACAGTTGCGTCCGACACCGAAACCGTCGCCCTGCTCGGCGCGTTCGAGGTCGCGGTGTAGCCCAGGTCGTCGCCGTCGGCGTCCGCAAACACCTCGCTGCCCGCCGTCTCCAGCGCAACCGACACGTCCGAACCGACCGCGACCGTCTGGTTGCTGATGGCGTTCGCCACCGTCGGCGGGTTGTTCGCAACCGACGTGACCGTAACGGTGAACGTGTCGGCCACCATGCCGCCGTTGCCGTCGCTCGCCGTCACCGCGATGTCCGCCGTGCCAGCCGTAACGCCCCTAACCGTCACTGTCGCGTCCGACACCGAAACCGTCGCCGTGCTCGTCGCGTTTGAGGTCGCCGTGTAGGTCAGGTCGTGGCCGTCGGCGTCCGCGAACACCTCGCTGCCGGCCGTCTCCAGCGCCACCGTCAGGTCCGAGCCCACCAAGACCGACTGGTCGGCGATCGGCCTCGCCACCGTCGGCAGGCGGTTCGGGACCGACGTCACCGTCACCGTGAACGTCGTGGACACCGTGCCGCCCCTCTTGTCGCTGGCGGTCACCGTGACCGTCGCCGTCCCAGCCGCAACGCCCCGCACCGTCACCGTCGCGCCCGACACCGACACCGTCGCCGTTTCCCCCGCGCTCGAACTCGCCGTGTACTCCAGGGGGTCGTCGTCCGCGTCCGCGAACACCTCGCTGCCGACCGTCTCCAGCGCCACCGTCACGTCCGAGCCGGCCACGACCGTCTGGCTGCCGATCGCGTTCGCCACCGTCGGCGCGCTGTTCCCCGGCGCGGTGTCGGACGTGACGCTCACGACGAACTCGTCCGAAGCCGTCCCGCCCTCCCCGTCGTTCGCCGTCACCGTGATCGTCGCCCGTCCCGTCGCCACGCCCCTAACCGTCACCGTCGCGCCCGACACCGCCACCGTCGCCGCGCCCGTCGCGTCCGAGGTCGCGGTGTAGGTCAGGTCGTCGTTGTCCGCGTCCGCGAACACCTCGCTGCCGGCCGTCTCCAGCGCCACCGTCAGGTCCGAGCCCACCGCGACCGACTGGTCGGCGATCGGCCTCGCCACCGTCGGCAGGCGGTTCGGGACAGCCGTAACCGTCACTGTGAACGTCGTGGACACCGTGCCGCCCCTCTTGTCGCTGGCGGTCACCGTGATCGTCGCCGTCCCAGCCGCAACGCCCCGCACCGTCACCGTCGCGCCCGACACCGACACCGTCGCCGTGTCCCCCGCGCTCGAACTCGCCGTGTACTCCAGGGGGTCGTCGTCCGCGTCCGCGAACACCTCGCTGCCGACCGTCTCCAGCGCCACCGTCACGTCCGAGCCGGCCACGACCGTCTGGCTGCCGATCGCGTTCGCCACCGTCGGCGCGCTGTTCCCCGGCGCGGTGTCGGACGTGACGCTCACGACGAACTCGTCCGAAGCCGTCCCGCCCTCCCCGTCGTCCGCCGTCACCGTGATCGTCGCCCGTCCCGTCGCCACGCCCCTAACCGTCACCGTCGCGCCCGACACCGCCACCGTCGCCGCGCCCGTCGCGTCCGAGGTCGCCGTGTAGGTCAGGTCGTCGTTGTCCGCGTCCGCGAACACCTCGCTGCCGGCCGTCTCCAGCGCCACCGTCAGGTCCGAGCCCACCGCGACCGACTGGTCGGCGATCGGCCTCGCCACCGTCGGCAGGCGGTTCGGGACAGCCGTAACCGTCACCGTGAACGTCGTGGACACCGTGCCGCCCCTCTTGTCGCTGGCGGTCACCGTGACCGTCGCCGTCCCAGCCGCAACGCCCCGCACCGTCACCGTCGCGCCCGACACCGACACCGTCGCCGTGTCCCCCGCGCTCGAACTCGCCGTGTACTCCAGGGGGTCGTCGTCCGCGTCCGCGAACACCTCGCTGCCGACCGTCTCCAGCGCCACCGTCACGTCCGAGCCGGCCACGACCGTCTGGCTGCCGATCGCGTTCGCCACCGTCGGCGCGCTGTTCCCCGGCGCGGTGTCGGACGTGACGCTCACGACGAACTCGTCCGAAGCCGTCCCGCCCTCCCCGTCGTCCGCCGTCACCGTGATCGTCGCCCGTCCCGTCGCCACGCCCCTAACCGTCACCGTCGCGCCCGACACCGCCACCGTCGCCGCGCCCGTCGCGTCCGAGGTCGCGGTGTAGGTCAGGTCGTCGTTGTCCGCGTCCGCGAACACCTCGCTGCCGGCCGTCTCCAGCGCCACCGTCAGGTCCGAGCCCACCAAGACCGACTGGTCGGCGATCGGCCTCGCCACCGTCGGCAGGCGGTTCGGGACAGCCGTAACCGTCACCGTGAACGTCGTGGACACCGTGCCGCCCCTCTTGTCGCTGGCGGTCACCGTGACCGTCGCCGTCCCAGCCGCAACGCCCCGCACCGTCACCGTCGCGCCCGACACCGACACCGTCGCCGTTTCCCGCGCGCTCGAACTCGCCGTGTACTCCAGGGGGTCGTCGTCCGCGTCCGCGAACACCTCGCTGCCGACCGTCTCCAGCGCCACCGTCACGTCCGAGCCGGCCACGACCGTCTGGCTGCCGATCGCGTTCGCCACCACCGGCGCGCGGTTGTCCGGCGCGGTGTCGGACGTGACGCTCACGACGAACTCGTCCGAAGCCGTCCCGCCCTCCCCGTCGTCCGCCGTCACCGTGATCGTCGCCCGTCCCGTCGCCACGCCCCTAACCGTCACCGTCGCGCCCGACACCGCCACCGTCGCCGCGCCCGTCGCGTCCGAGGTCGCGGTGTAGGTCAGGTCGTCGTTGTCCGCGTCCGCGAACACCTCGCTGCCGGCCGTCTCCAGCGCCACCGTCAGGTCCGAGCCCACCAAGACCGACTGGTCGGCGATCGGCCTCGCCACCGTCGGCAGGCGGTTCGGGACGGGCGTCACCGTCACCGTGAACGTCGTGGACACCGTGCCGCCCCTCTTGTCGCTGGCGGTCACCGTGACCGTCGCCGTCCCAGCCGCAACGCCCCGCACCGTCACCGTCGCGCCCGACACCGACACCGTCGCCGTTTCCCGCGCGCTCGAACTCGCCGTGTACTCCAGGGGGTCGTCGTCCGCGTCCGCGAACACCTCGCTGCCGACCGTCTCCAGCGCCACCGTCACGTCCGAGCCGGCCACGACCGTCTGGCTGCCGATCGCGTTCGCCACCACCGGCGCGCGGTTGTCCGGCGCGGTGTCGGACGTGACGCTCACGACGAACTCGTCCGAAGCCGTCCCGCCCTCCCCGTCGTCCGCCGTCACCGTGATCGTCGCCCGTCCCGTCGCCACGCCCCTAACCGTCACCGTCGCGCCCGACACCGCCACCGTCGCCGCGCCCGTCGCGTCCGAGGTCGCCGTGTAGGTCAGGTCGTCGTTGTCCGCGTCCGCGAACACCTCGCTGCCGGCCGTCTCCAGCGCCACCGTCAGGTCCGAGCCCACCAAGACCGACTGGTCGGCGATCGGCCTCGCCACCGTCGGCAGGCGGTTCGGGACCGACGTCACCGTCACCGTGAACGTCGTGGACACCGTGCCGCCCCTCTTGTCGCTGGCGGTCACCGTGACCGTCGCCGTCCCAGCCGCAACGCCCCGCACCGTCACCGTCGCGCCCGACACCGACACCGTCGCCGTTTCCCGCGCGCTCGAACTCGCCGTGTACTCCAGGGGGTCGTCGTCCGCGTCCGCGAACACCTCGCTGCCGACCGTCTCCAGCGCCACCGTCACGTCCGAGCCGGCCACGACCGTCTGGCTGCCGATCGCGTTCGCCACCACCGGCGCGCGGTTGTCCGGCGCGGTGTCGGACGTGACGCTCACGACGAACTCGTCCGAAGCCGTCCCGCCCTCCCCGTCGTCCGCCGTCACCGTGATCGTCGCCCGTCCCGTCGCCACGCCCCTAACCGTCACCGTCGCGCCCGACACCGCCACCGTCGCCGCGCCCGTCGCGTCCGAGGTCGCCGTGTAGGTCAGGTCGTCGTTGTCCGCGTCCGCGAACACCTCGCTGCCGGCCGTCTCCAGCGCCACCGTCAGGTCCGAGCCCACCAAGACCGACTGGTCGGCGATCGGCCTCGCCACCGTCGGCAGGCGGTTCGGGACCGACGTCACCGTCACCGTGAACGTCGTGGACACCGTGCCGCCCCTCTTGTCGCTGGCGGTCACCGTGACCGTCGCCGTCCCAGCCGCAACGCCCCGCACCGTCACCGTCGCGCCCGACACCGACACCGTCGCCGTTTCCCGCGCGCTCGAACTCGCCGTGTACTCCAGGGGGTCGTCGTCCGCGTCCGCGAACACCTCGCTGCCGACCGTCTCCAGCGCCACCGTCACGTCCGAGCCGGCCACGACCGTCTGGCTGCCGATCGCGTTCGCCACCACCGGCGCGCGGTTGTCCGGCGCGGTGTCGGACGTGACGCTCACGACGAACTCGTCCGAAGCCGTCCCGCCCTCCCCGTCGTCCGCCGTCACCGTGATCGTCGCCCGTCCCGTCGCCACGCCCCTAACCGTCACCGTCGCGCCCGACACCGCCACCGTCGCCGCGCCCGTCGCGTCCGAGGTCGCCGTGTAGGTCAGGTCGTCGTTGTCCGCGTCCGCGAACACCTCGCTGCCGGCCGTCTCCAGCGCCACCGTCAGGTCCGAGCCCACCAAGACCGACTGGTCGGCGATCGGCCTCGCCACCGTCGGCGGGGCGTTCCCCAGCGTCACGCTCGCCTCGTCGCTTGCCGGGCCTGGACCGCCGCCGTTCACTGCGCGCACTCTGAACGTGTAGGTCGCGCCGCTCGTCAGGCCCGCCACCGTGTGGCTGTTGGTCGCAGCGTTGCTGCCGCTGATTTCGGTCCACGCGCCGTAGGTGCCGTCGCCCTGTTTGTACTGCACCTGCCAGTTGCTCGCAATCGCGATCGCGTCCCAGGACAGGTCGACCTCGTCGGCCTTCGCTCCCGCCACCGCTGCGAAGTTCATGGGCTGGGGCAGGGCCGCCATCGAGGGCACCACCTCGATGTAGAACGTTCTCGCGTCCTCGTCTTTGGCACCCGTCTGGTCGTCCGTGTCCGACACCGTCAAGGTGTACTGCACCGAATCCGTCGTCACCTGCACCGGCGTGCCTGTGATGCGCGGCGCGCTGGCCTGGCCCAGGTCGACGCCCGTGTCGTCGGGGCCGTCGCCGTCGTAGGCCAGCCCCGCAGGCAACGCCTTGTCGAAGGCGTACTTCAGCTTGCCGTTGCCCGTGTTCGACCAGAGGAACTCCCGGTCCTCCGTCACGCCCACCGTGAAGGTCTGCTTGAAGACGGTGGATATGTTGAAGCTCGGCTTGATGTCGTCCTCATCACCCATGAACGTCAGCGTTACCGTATAGGTCTCCGCTGATTCCGCGCGATCGGTGCCCGTGCCAATCCGGTCGATCACCTTGAACGTGAAGCTCGTCGTGACGGCGGTGTCCGGCGGGAAGTATGCCAACACCTTGCGGGACCTCGCGGTCTGGATTTCGGTCACCGGTACCACCTGGTTGACCCGCACGTCGCGAACAGTAGCAGTGGAATTGCCACCGTGCGGCACCGTCTTCAACCCTCCATCATCCGGCAGGGACAGCACCTTCACCCCGTAGAACAACGCACTGTTCCGCTCGCCCGTCACGGCCGCCGTGAACGGGAACACGTTGTCCGAACCCCGCGACGCCACCAGCTTCGTGTGCGGCTTCTCGACCGTCACTCCGAAGTCCGCGCTCGTCGGCGTCGTGCCTGGCAGCGCAAACGTCGCCGTATCGGTCTCGGCCGTATTCCCGTTCCCGGCGGCGTCCTGGGCCACATCCGCAGCCAAGCCGACGGTGAACTCCCCTGCCATCTCTGGTGTGATCTTCGCGGTGTAGATCGCGCCCCCGCCCGGATCGGATTGCGCGAACTCCGAGGCGTTGGCATTGGTCAGCGCTATGTCGTCAACCACGAAGCCGGTGACCGGCTCGCTGAAGGTGAAGGTGGCAACCACTGCCGCGGTGACCGTACCGGATACGCCCGCGATGGTCAGGGTCGGGGCAGTGTTGTCCACCACATAGGTGTCGTCGTTCGTACCGGTCGGCGTCGTATCGGTCAGTGCGTTGCCTGCGGCGTCCTCAATGTCCTGATCGCTTGCGAACGACAGCGTCACCGTGCCGTCCAGGGTCGCCAGATCGCCATCCTTGGCCTTGACGTCGTAGGTGGTGCCTTCCGTGCCTACCGCCGTAACCGCCAGTGTGGCCGTGCCGGCGCCCGCAACCGCGAAGTCCGCATCGGTCACGTTCTGCACTGCCTCGCTGAACGTCACGCGCCAGGTCAACGAGTCGGCGTTGGTCGGCGAAGAGGCCGGATCCTGACGCGTGATGCTATCGACCGTGGGGGCCTGGGTGTCCGCCTCTGGTGTCGCCGTCACCGCCGAGGCGGTGCCGTTGCCCCGGACGTTCACCGCCCGAATCTCGAATGCGTACTCGGTGCCGTTGGTCAGGCCGTTCACGGTGTGGGTGGTGGTGTTGGCATTGCTTCCCGAAATGTCTCTCCAGACCGAGTCGGCCGGCACCGTCGTTCCAGGGGCAAACCGCACTTGGTAGCCGGAGATGTTCGAGTCCGATGGGTCGACCCAGGACAATTGCACCTGCGTATCGCCTGCTAGTGCAGTCAAATTGGTTGGTGCCCCCGGCACCGTGGCCGGGGAGGCCGTCTTGAAGACGATGTCTTGGTTCCCGGTGCGGAGTTCGATGTGGAAGTCACTGTCTTCGAGGACTTCGAGCAGGGTGCCCGAGAAGGTCACACTGCCTGTCGGAGCGTAGATCTTCCCATCGTTGCTAAGGCTGGCCCTGTCTATCATTAGCCAGTTCGATTTAGGCATGCCCGGCGTAATGTTCAAGAAGAACAGGAAGTCCTTCGCGTAGTTGCTCAGTTGCGGGGCCGTGATTGAATCCTTGCCCTCGTAGCCTTTCACGACGTTGGGCGAGAAGTCCGGGAGGTCCAAGAAATCTCTGACCTCCGTGATGTCCACAGCCGGCGGCGCAAACTGCCACCGATTGCCCTTGTCGGCGGCCATTCTCAGGCCGTCAAGTCCGTGTGTTCTGTAGTCTAGGTCGTGCTGGAACCCCGAAACATCCAGAGTGCCCGACGCCTCAATGGTCACCGTCTCACCATCATCGGAAAAGGTGAACGTCAGCGCGCGTGCCGGGGGCTGGACCTTGATCGTGATGTCGAACGTGAGGGTCGCCCTATCGCCGTCCCTATCCTCCGCAGTGTAGGTGTACGTCGTCGCTGCTTGGGGAGCACTCGGCCTGCCCTCGAGGGTGCGGGCCTGACCGTCGAACGTCATGCCCATCGGCACGGCCGGCGTCAAGGTGTAGGTCAGCGGGCTGTCGCCGCCCGTCGCCTCCGGCAGCGTCAACGGTGTGATCTGGCTGTGCTGCGTGTATGTCTGATTGGCGATCGTCTGGGTCCCGAAGCTCGGTTGCGGGTTCAGGCTCACCGACACCGAGGCCGTGGCCCCGTCGAAGCCGCCGCCGCTGGCGCTCAGCGACACGGTCGCGTCGCCGTCGGTCGGGGTCGCCGCCATGCTCACGGTCACGGTCTTGGCGGTGCTGTAGTCCGCGGCGGTGAACGTCAGGGAGGACGGGGCCACCGTGACATCGGTGTCGTCGCTGGTCAAAGTCACAGTCACTGTCTCGCCGGCGGTGGGCGCCTTCGCCAGCACGACGTCGAACGTTTCGCTGCCGCCCGCATGGATCCTGAGGCTTTCGGGCGACACCCGGATGCTCGCCAACATGAAGGTGACATCACTGGCCGGCCCCTCACCACCACCATTCACCGCACGCACTTCGAAGGTGTAGGTCTCACCCCCAGTCAGGCCGGTCACCGTGTGGCCGGTAGTTGTGGCGTCGCTGTTCAGGACGTCCGCCCAGGCCGTGTTGTCCGGCACGCTGGTCCCCGGGGCGTAGCGCACCTGCCAACTGCTGGCGATGGCGATCGCGTCCCACGACAGGTCCACGTCGCCAGGGTTAGCGCCGTCCTTGGCCGCCAGGCCCGTCGGCGCGGCCAGGGCCTGGTCGGAGGCAACCACCTCGATGGTGAAGGTCACCTGGTCCTCGTCCTCCGCGTCCGTGTTGTCATCCGTGTCCGACACGGTCAGCGTGTAGGTCTCGGCTGCGGTCACCCGCGTCGGCGTGTCCTCGAAGCGCGGCGCGTTGGCCCTGCCCAGGCCGACGCCGGTGTCGTCGGGGCCGTCGCCGTCGTAGGTGAGGCCCGCCGGCAGCGCCTTATCGAAGACGTACTTCAGTTTGCCGTTGCCCGAGTTGGACCACAGGAACTCCGAATCCGCATCCACCGTCTCGCCCACTTTGAAGGTCTGGGGGTCCACCGAGGAGACGTTGAATCTGGGGTGCCTGTCTTCCGTTTCCCCATTAAACTCGAGCGTCGCAGTGTAGGTTCCAGCAGATGTCACGCCGCGCGCGTCGATCACCTTGAAGGTAAATGTAGTGTTGAAGCTGCCGTCGCTCTCCGGCGGGAAAAAGGCCAGCACCCTCGTCACAGCGCCGCTCTGAACGTTACGTACCGGAATCTTGTCGCCCGCAGCCACGGTCCGCTCCGTAGCGCGTGAGCCCCGGTCGTCGGGCACCGTCTTTAGGTTCCCCTGGTCCGGCAGCGTCAGGATCTGCACTTCCCGGAACAGCGCGCCGTTCGCCGCCGGCGTGAACGGAAACTTGCTATACTCGGGAGTCTGGTTCGCCGGAATCTTCGTGTGCGGCCTGGCCACCGTCAGCGTAAAGTCGGCACTCCTCGGGACTGATGAATGTGTGTCATACGTCGCGGTCACCGTGGTGGCGGCCACATTGCCGTTGCCGACGCCGTCTTCGGCCACGTCCGCCGCTACGCCTACGCTGAACTGCCCCTCGGACCTAGGCGTGATGGTCGCCGTGTAGACGTTCACGTCGGTGGACTGGGCGGGGGGCGTAGCCGTCGCATTCACCAGCGTGATGTCGCCGTCCTCGAAGCCCGTGACCGTCTCGCTGAACGTGAAGGTGGCGGTCACCGGACCGTTGACTGTGCCGGACACGCCGGTGATCTCTACCGTCGGCGCAGTGTTGTCCAGTTCGTACGTGTTTTGGTTGATGTCGGACGGCACGCGGTTCGTAAGGGCATTGTTGGCACAATCGGTAATCACCGCCTCCGACTTCAGCGTAATCTTGGCAGTTCCGTTGTAGTCGGCCAACGCGCCGCCGGAGAGCGTCACGACGTAGGCGTGGCTTCCGCAGGAATCCTGCCGATTGTCCCACCGTCTCACTGTCCAGGTCGGCTCCTCCGTGATCGCCGGCTCGAAGGAAAACTCGTAAGCCGTCGGAATTCCTGCCTCCGTGCTCTGCACCCTTTCGCTGAAGGCGACAAACCACTCCACCGAGTCCGCCTTCGTCGGCGACCGCTTTTCTTCATCGGTGCCGTAGCGCGAAATTCCGTTTAGCTCTGGCGCCGTGTTGTCCAGCACGTACGTGTTGTCGTTGGTCCCTGTCGGGGCCGTGTCGGTCAGCGCGTTGCCCGCGAGGTCCTCGATGTCCTGGGCGCTCGCGAACGACAGCGTCACCGTGCCGTCCAGGGCCGCAAGGTCGCCATCCTTCGCCGTCACGTCCCAGGTGGTGCCGTCCGTTCCCCCTGCCGCCACCGTCACCGTCGGCGTGCCCGCGCCCGCGACCACGAAGTCCGCGGCGGTCACGTTCTGCACCGCCTCGCTGAACGTCACACGCCAAGTCACAGAGTCCGCGTTGGTCGGCGACGACATAGGATCGTGACGCTCGATGCTCGCCACACGCGGCGCATCGGTGTCCTCAACCGGCGTCGCGGTGACGGTGAGCGAGGGATCGCTCTCGCCACCCGCGTTCACTGCGCGGATCTCGAAGGCGTATTGGGTGCCGTTGTCCAGGCCCGTCACCGGGTGGGTGGTGGTGGTGGCGCCGCTGCCCAGGATGTCCGCCCAGGTTGCGCTCGCTGGCACGGTCGAACCTGCGCCGTAGCGCACCTGGTACTTGCTGATGGTCGTGTTCTGCGGATCGGTCCAAGTCAACGTCACCCGGGCGTGGCCCGCCGTCGCGGCCAGACCCGTCGGCGCGGCCGGCTTCGGCAACAGGACTTTGGCGCTGGTCTCCTGTACCGCGAGACTCCAAGGCAGATGCCAATTGACTGGCACGATATCACACGGCGCGCTGTAGGCCTTCAGCCGAACATCGTACTCGACAGGATCGAGCGCGACGCCAAGCTGGCTATTGTCTTGCCCGCTGTCTCCGCCCTCCCGGATCACGAAGCTCCTGAGGTCGTCCAAGTCGTACTTTTCGCTGTCGAGCCGGAACGCGCCACGATCGGCGTCGTTGGCCGCCTGGATCGCTGCTTCCAGATCCTTCCAGTCACTCAGCGTCTCCTTCTTGTACTCGATCTGGAACCAGGACTCCTCGCCCCGGGCTGTGGTTTGCAGCCCGCAAACCCCGCCAGTGTCGTCTTGCCAGCTCCACGCCACGGCCAGCTGCGCGATGCCGACCGTGAGGTTCAAATTCGTCGCCGGGGGTGGCCTGATTTGGCGCACGGCGGTGGCGTAGAAAACGTCCGAGACCTCATTGTCGTTGCCGTCGTTCGCCGTGACGGTGATTGTCGTGGTTCCCGCGCCTCCACGGGGTTCCAAGGTCAGCCTGTCGCCGGCCACGTACACAGCAACGTTCAAACTGCCGCCCGATTGATTTGCCATTGCCGTGTAGGTAAGGTTGTCGCCGTCGGGGTCCGTAAACACCGGCGCAAGGTCAATGGTTATAGACTCGCCGCCAGCGCGCACCCGTACGTCATCGATTGAGTCGGCAACCACCGGCGGGCTATTGTCAGGCGTCGCCGTCACCGTGGCCGAGGGGTCGCTCTCGTCAGTATTGCTGACCGCGCGGATCTGGAAGGCGTATTCGGTGCCGTTGGTCAGGCCCGTCACCGTGTGGATGTTCGTGGTCGGGCCGCTGTCGGCAATGTCGCCCCAGGTCGCGGTGGGCGGCACGGTCCCGCCCGCAGCGGCCGCACCATAGCGCAGTTGGTACTTGGTGATATTGGCGTCCGACGGGTCGACCCAGTCAAGCGTGACTGTGGTGTTGCCTGCCGTTGCGGACAGGCCGGTTGGCATGGCCGGCGTCAGCCCTGCCTTGGGCTGCTGCTTTACCGACCGTTCGCCACTGCTGCCGGCGCTGTTGGTGGCGCGGACCTGGAAGTCGTAGGTCACGCCGTTTTCCAGACCCCTTACGATGTGCTCTGTGACGTCCCGCCGGAGTACCGTCCATGTGACCCCGCTCCAGTCCTCCGTCTCCTTCTTGTGCCGCACGTCGATGCTCTCAACCACGCCCTTGCTCGGCAGGGTCCACGTCAGGGTCACTCGCTTGTCCCCGGCCCTCGCCTCGAGGTTGGTCGGGGCCGAAGGCAGCTGCAGCCCCGGCGTGCCCTCTTCGCTAGCCGACGGGCCCGTGCCCGTATTGTTGACCGCGCGGACCTCGAACACATAGGTCGTGCCGTTCGTCAGACCGGTCACCCGGAACCGATCCGCGGTGTCCGCCAAGTCGCGCCAATCGCGCCAACCGGTGTCGTCGGCCGCCTTCTCCTTGTAGCGCAGCTGGACTTTGTCAATCTTGTGCGTGTTGGTCGGCAGCGTCCACGTCACCATCAGCTCGGTGTCGGTGTCGCCCAGCTCCACCCTCAGATTGGTGGGCGCGCCCGGCAACGCCAGCGGGGTCGCCGACACTGACGCCGCCGCGCCTGGGCCGGATGCGTTCGCCGCGCGCACCTCGAACTTGTACAGCTGCCCGTTGGTCAGGTCCGTCACCGTGTCAGCAGTGGCGTCCGCCGCAAGGTCGACCCAGTCCCCCCATTCCTTCGCGTCGGCCGCTTGGTGGCGCACCTGCACCTTGGTCAGCACGCCCGCACCTGTCGGCAAGGTCCAGGTCAGGACGACTTGGGCGTCGCCCGCCGCCGCCGCCAGGCTAGTCGGCGCGGAAGGGACGGCCATTGGCGTCGCCTTCTCCTCCGCCACGGCGCCTCGGCCCGCGCCGTTCAGCGCGCGCACGATGAAGTCGTACTCGGTGCCGTTGGTCAGACCGGTAAACGTGTAAGTGGTCCTATCTTTCGCCAGCTCGACCCACGGCTTGTAGTCCCCCGGCTCGCTCGACACCTTGTGGGACACCTGCACCCTGTCAATCTCGCTGGCGTTGGTCGGCAGGACCCAGCTCAGCCTGACCTCGCCGTCGCCCGGCACGGCGGTGAAGTCGGTCGGGGCATCGGGAATCGCCAACTTCGGCGTCTCCGTCACGGCCGAGGCCGGGCCCTCGCCTAGGGTGTTCACCGCGCGGATCTCGAAGGTGTATGTCGTGTCGTTGGTCAGGCCGGTGACCGTGTGGCTAGTGGTGCGGGCGTCGCTGGGGTCGATGTCGCTCCAAAGGGTGCCGTCGGGCACGGACGTGCCCTTGACGTGACGGACCTGGTACTTGGAGATGCTGTTGTCCCGGGGGTCGGTCCACACCAGCGTCATCCTGGTGTCGCCGGGCGTAGCCTTCAAATCCTTGGGCGCGGCGGGGGGACCCGCCACGGCCACGGTGATGTTGAACTGCAGTGCTGCCGTGTCGTCGTTGTTGTCCTTGGCGGTGTAGGTGTACGTAGTCGACCCCATGACCGCGGTGGGCGTGCCCGTGATGTCGCGCCTACCGGCGTCGAAGGTCAAACCGCCCGGAAGATTCGGGCTCAAGCTGTAGGTCAGCGTCCCGTCTCCGCCGCTCGCTTCGGGCAGCTTGAGGGGCGCAATGGAGGTGCCAACGTTGTAGGACTGGTCGTTGATCGTCGCGTTGCCGAAGCTCGGCACGAGGTCGAGGCTCACCGAGACCGACGCGGTCACACCGGCGTAGTCCCCGCTCTGGGCGCTGCCCGTCAGGTTGATCGTCGCATCACCGTCGGCCGGGTCGCCGTCCATCGTGACGGTCACGGTCTGTGGCGTAGGGTAGTTGGCGGCGGTAAAGTAGAGGAGGCGATGGTCCAGTTCAACGTCGCTGTCCTCGTTGGCCACCTGCACCAGCACCGTGACCCTGCCGGACGGCTGCGTGGCCAGCGCCACCGTGAATAGCCCGGTGGCGCCCGCTTTGATGCTGAGGCTGGTCGGCGACACAACCAAACTGGGTGTTGCCTTCGGCGTTGCGGTGGCCGTGTTCGACGGGCCGCTGTTGCCGACGGCGCTCACCGCGCGGATCTCGAAGGCGTATTGGGTGCCGTTGTCCAGGCCGGTGACCGTGTGGCTAGTGGTGCTGACACCGCTGCCCTCAATGTCGCCCCAGGTCGCGGTGGCGGGCACCGTCGTGCCCGGGCCGTAACGCACCTGGTACTTGGTGATGTTGGCGTCGTTCGGGTCGGTCCAGGTCAGCCTGACTTCGGTGTCGCCGGGCGCGGCGGCCAAATCTCTGGGCGCGGCGGGTGCCCGCGGCGGTGTTGCGGTGTAAATTATCTTCTGGTTGCCAAACGCAAGCTCGATGTGGAAGTCGTTGTCACCCACGGTGTTGAGCAAGGTGCCCGAGAAAGTCACGGTCTTGCCCGTCAGGTCGTAAACGTCCCCGGTGATATTGGCCTGGTCTATGCGCAGTATCTTGAGATATGAGTCAAGATCAAAGCTGAAGTCGTGGCTGTAGTTGGTCAGGTTCTCGATTTCCCGTTTGCCCGTGTACGAGGAGAAACCAGTGACCGTGAAGTCCGGCAGCGCGTTATAGTGATTCACTGCTATTGGGGAGGGCAGCTCCCCTGGATTGAAGACCCAACCCGACTGTTCGTTGATTCTAATCCACCGATAAGTCTGCGGAACCGTAACTTCCACAAAGTTGAAGCCGGACACATCCAAGCTGCCCGAGGCCTCAACGGTCACTTTGCTGCCGTCATCGGTGAAGGTGAAGGTCAGCTCGCGTGCCGGTGTGGACGCCTTGGGCTGCGCCTCCGCGCCCACCAAGTCGCTGCTGCCGGCAGCGTTAGTGGCGCGGACCTGGAATTCGTAGGTCACACCGTTGTCGAGGCCTTCCTCGGTGTGTTTTGTAATGTGCGCCGCAAGTACGGTCCAGCCGCTCCAGTTCGTTTCCGTCTTCTTCTTGTGCCGCACATCGATGCTCGCAACTGCGCCGCCCTTGGTCGGCAGGGCCCAGGTGAGCTCCACCTTGCCGTCTCCCCCGCTCGCCTGCAGGTCGGTCGGGGCCGACGGCTTCGCCAGCTCCGGCGTGCCCTTCACGCTGACCGACCGGCCCGTGCCCGCCGCGTTGGCCGCGCGGACCTCGAACACATAGGTCGTGCCGTTTTTCAGACCGGTCGCCCGGTACCGCTCCGCTGTTGCCCCCAAGTCTGTCCAATCGTTCCACTGGGCCCCCTCCTCCTGGTAGCGCAGCTCGACGCGGTCGATTTGGGTGTTCGTCGGCAGCGTCCACAGCACCACCACCTCGGTGTCGCCCGACACCGTTTTCACACCGGTGGGCGCGGCCGGCACCACCGGCGGGGTCGCCACCGGCATCGCGTCCGCCATAGCCACGGCGCCTCGGCCCGCGCCGTTCAGCGCGCGCACGATGAAGTTGTACTCGGTGCCGTTGGTCAGACCGGAGAACGTGTGAGTTGTCGCATCTTTCGCCAGATCCTCCCAGGGCTCGTAGTCCGGCGCGCCCGACACCCTGTGGGACACCTGCATCTTGTCAATCTGGCTGGCGTTGGTCGGCAGGTCCCAGCTCAGGTCAACCTTCCCGTCGCCCGGCACCGCGGTGAAGTTGCCAGGGGCATCGGGAATCGCGAGCTTCGGCGTCGCCGCCACCCGCACCGCGTCGCTTTTGCCGTCGCTGTTCGTGGCGCGGACCTCGAACTCGTAGGTCGTGCCGTTTGTCAGACCCACCCACGTGTAGGTTCTGACCACGCGGAGCGCGATCCAGTCACTCCAGCCGTTTTCCTCTCCCTGCTTCCTGTTCCGCACCTCGAAGCCGTCAGCCACGCCCACATTCGGGAGAGTCCAGGTCAGGGTCACCTGCTCGTCTCCCGCAGTCGCCTGTACGTTGCCCGGGGGCGACAGCGGCTCCGGGTTCGGCGTGACCTTCCTCGCAGCCGCCTCGCCAGCCCCTCCCTCGTTCACCGCGCGGACCTCGAAAAGGTACGCCGTGCCGTTCACCAGCCCGGTCGCGGTGTAACTGGTCGCTGTCGCGTCCAACGTCTCCCAGGCGCCGTTCTCCGTCGCCCCGTCCACCTTGTAGCGCACCTGAAAATTGTCAATCAAAGTGGTGTTCGTCGGCGGCTTCCAAAGCAGCGTCACCGTCTGGTCGGTCCCCACCGCTTGAATTATGGTCGGGGCGGCCGGCGCCGGCTCCAAGGCACGGCTCACCGCAACCGAGGCGGTCAGACCTCTGTATTCGCTGCTGCCCCTGCCGGTAAGGGTGATCGTCGCGGCGCCGTCCTCCGGGTTCTCCGCCATCTTCACGGTCACCTTCTGCGCCGTGGCGTAGTTGTCCTTGGTGAAGGCAAGTTCCGCCGGGTCCACCCCAACGTCGCTGTCGTCGCTGGCCAACAGCACTCCAACCGGGCCGGCCGGCTCCGTTGCCAGAGCCACCGTGAAGGTGCCGCTGGCGGCTCTCCTGATGGTGAGGCTCGTCGGCGACACCACTAGGCGCGGCGTTGCCGTTGCCACAGGGGTTGCCTTGACCGCGTCCGAGGGGTCGCCAGGGACGGCGCCCGCCAGTGCCCTAATCTGGAAGGTGTACTCCGTGCCGTTCACCAGGCCCTCGACCGTGTGGCTCTTGGTGGAGGCGTTGCTGCCCTCGATGTCCTCCCACGGATCAGACCCGTACTGGTAGCTGACCTGATACCCGGTGATGTTGGGATCCCCCGCGGGGTCCCAGGTCAGAGTGACCTCCGTGTCGCCGGGAAAGGCACGCAAGTTCGTGGGCGCGGACGGCGGGTCCTCATCCAGGCTCACCGACACCGAGGCGGTCAGGCCGTCGTAGCCGCCTCCCGTGGCGGTCAGGCTGATCGTCGCATCGCCGTTGTCCGGATTCTCCGGCACCTTCACGGTCACGGTCTGCGCCGTGGCGTAATTGTCCATGCCGAAACTAAGGGTTGAAAAGTCCGGCGAGATTTGGCTGTTGTTGCTGACCAGCGTCACGGTGACCCGGGCGGTCGGCTCCGTGGCCAGCGCCACTGTGAACGTGCCGCGGGAGCCCCTCTTGATCTTGAGGCTGGTCGGCGTCACCACTAGGCTCGGCGTTGGCGTCGCCTTCGGCGTCGCAGCCGCGCTGGCCGCATCACCGGCACCCGCATTGTTGCTTGCGCGCACCTCGAAGGTGTAGCCGGTGCCGTTGGTCAGGCCCATCGCCGTGTAGGTCTTGTCCGTGCCCGCGAGGTCGTTCCAAGGGTCGGTGGCGTCGTCGAACGGCAGGTCGGCGGTGGCCTTCCAGCGCACCTGCACATTGTCGATTTCGCTGGCGTTGGTGGGCAGATCCCAATTCAGCGTGACCTCTGTGTCGCCTGCCGTCGGGGTCAGGTTCCCCGGTGCGTCCGGAACGGCCAGCTGGGGCGTCGCCTCGACCTGATCCGAGGCAAAGCCCGGGATCGTGTCCTTGCCCACAATCCAGTACGCCCGAATCTGGAACTTGTAGTCCTTGCCGTTGTCCAGATTCTCGACTGTGTGGCTCCTGGTCGCGGCACCGCTGCCCTCAATGTCCTCCCACAGATCAAGCCCGACCTCCTGGTACTTGACCTGATACCCCTCGATGTCGGCGTCTCCCGGGTCGTCCCAAGTCAGCATGACCCTCGTGTCGCCGGCTGTGGCCTGGAAGTTCGTGGGCTTGGCAGGCCGACTGGTTGCGGCCCAAATGGTGATCGTGAACGCGAGGCTCGCCACATCGCCGTCTGTGTCCGTGGCGGTGTACGTGTACGTCGTCGCCTGCTGGTCGGTGGTGGGCGTGCCTGCGAGGGTGCGGGCGGTGGCGTCGAAGGTCAGGCCCGCCGGGGCCGCCGGGCTCAGAGTGTACGTCAGCGTGCCGTTGCCGCCGGTCGCCGCGGGCAGGGTGAGCGTCCCGATCGCAGTGTCCACTTCGTACGTCTGGTCGGCGATCGTCTGGGTGCCGAAGCTTGGCGTCGTATTGGCTTCTGGCGTTGCGGTGGCGGGGTCCGACGCCTCGCTGTTGCCGCCGTTGTTCACCGCGCGGATCTCGAAGGCGTACTGGGTGCCGTTGGTCAGGCCGGTGACAGTGTGGCTAGTTGTGCTGGCGCCGCTGTCGTCGATGTCGCCCCAGGTCACGGTGGCGGGCACCGTCGTGCCCTGGCCGTAACGCACCTGGTACCCGGTGATGGTGGCGTCGTTCGGGTTGTCCCAGCTCAGCTTGACTTGGGTGTCACCCCCTTCGGCATTCAAGTTGGCGGGCTGGGCCGGCGGGGCCGGCGGCGTCGCGGTGAAGATGATCGTCTGGTTGCCGAACGTGTGCTCAATGTGGAAATTGTTGTCGTCCAGGACGCCGAACACGGTGCCGGTGAACGACACTTCCTTGCCATCTGGGTTGTAGATGTTCCCCGTCAGGTTCCCCTTGTCGACGCGCATCGTCTTGAAATGCGTGCTGAACCGGATGAAGAAGTCGGCGCTATAACCGTCTAGGTCCTCTATCTCATCCACACCATCATAAGAGTCAAGTCCCGTGGTCGACACATTAGAGAATTCATACAGACTCATCGGGAGGTTCACGTCGGAGTCACGCGGCGAGATCGCCCAGATGGCCTGGCTACCCATGTAGATATCTTCGCCCATCCCTGCCGTCTGATCTTCGAGAGGAGTGCCCCCCGACAAATCCAGACTGCCCGACGCCCTAATGGTGGTCGTGGTTCCGTCGTCGGTGAAGGTGAAGGTCAGCGTGTCCGCCTGCGGCGCAGTGACGGTGAGGTTGAACGTGAGGCTGTCCGCGTCGCCGTCGGCGTCCGTGGCGGTGTAGGTGTACTGGGTCGCGCCCTGCCCGGTGGTGGGCGTGCCGGAAATCGTGCGCTTCGTCGCCGTCGCGTCGAATGCCAGCCCCGTCGGCAGGGCGGGCGTCAACCTGTAGGTGAGGTTCCCGTCGCCACCAGTGGCCTCGGGCAGCGTCACGGTCGTGATGGCCCTGTTGACAACATAGTTTTGGTCGTCGATTGTCTCCGTGCCGAAGGTGGGAACAAGATCCCGTTCGACCGAAACCGTGGCGGTCAAGCCGTCGTAGCCGCCGCCGGAAGCGGTCAGGGTCACCGTCGCCGCACCGTCGGTCGCGTTCTCCGCCATCGCGACGGTAATGGTCTGCGGCGAGGCGTAGTTGTTGGCGTCGAAGCTCAGCTGGGCAGGCGACACCGTGACGTCGGTGTCGTCGCTCGCGAGGTTGACTGTGACCGGGCCGCTCGGCGCGGCTGCCAGCGCCACCGCAACCTGCTCGCTGGCGCCCGCTTGGATGCGAAGGCTGGCCGGGGAAACGACTAGGCCCGCCGTCGGCAGCACCGCCGTGGAGGTCGACGCGAACGCCGTGTCGCTCCACGGGTCGGCAGGAAACGCGGCTTCACGGGTGCAATCTCCGCTGTAGGCCACGAGCTTAACGTCGTAGTTGGCCGGGTCGAGCGCAACGTTGATGTCCCTGGAAAACACCCCTCTCTTGCCGCCCTCCTTGATCGTAAACTCTCTCAAGGTGGCCAAGTCGAACCTGAAGTCTCTTCCGGGCTTGAGGTGCCATAGGTCGAAACGGCCCCGCACGGCATCGTTGGGGCCGTTGAGGTTCTCAATCCAATCCACCTCTTGCTTTTTGTACCAGAGTTGAAAGACTCCCTCTACTTTGTCGACCGCGCAAACTCCACGCGTATCGTCTTCCCATTGCCATCTCACCGTGAGCTCAGCGACGCCGACGGAAAGATCCATGTCCGTCATCGTCGGTGCGGCCGGGTAGAGTGGGTCCAAGACATCGACGCCGAAAGACGCCTGTGCGGTGCCGCCTTTTCTGTCGTCCGCCGTCACCGTGATCGTCGCGGTGCCGTCATCCACGCCCGTCACCGTAATCTGGTTGGCGGTCACCGTCACCGTGGCCGTGCCGTCGTCGCTCGAATCCGCCGTGTAGGTCAGCTCGTCGCTGTCGGGGTCCGTGAACACCGGCGACAGATCGATGCTTACCGGTTTGCCAATGCCCGCCCTGAAGTCGGCGATGGGAATGGCCACCGTCGGGGGGTTGTTCATCGCCGGTGTGGCCGTCACGTGGTCTGAGGCGTCGCCCGGATTGTCGTCGCTGTTTACCGCGCGGATCTGGAACGCATATTGGGTGCCGTTGGTCAGGTTCGGCACGTCGTGGGTGGTGGTGCCCGCGCCGCTGCCGGCGATGTCGGCCCATGAGCCGCCGATCGGCACGCCTGAACCCTTGTCGTACCGAAGCTGGTACTTGGTGATGGTGGCGTCCTGCGGATCCCACGTCAGCGTCACCTGGCCGTCGCCCGCCGCTGCCGCCAGGCCGGTCGGCGCGGCCGGGACCGCCGGTTTGAGCGTCGCCACCGCATCGGCCGCTTTGCCCGGGCCTGTGGAGTTTCTGGCGCGCACTTCGAATTCATAGGTCGCGCCGTTGTCCAAGCTCTTCACTGTGTCGGTGGTCGGGGTGCCGGGAAGCTCCGTCCAAGCGCTCCAGGGCTGCTCCTCCTTCTCCTGCTTCCTGTGACGCACGTCTATTCCGGTCACCGTGCCCTTCGGCAGGTCCCAGGTCAGAATCACTTGGCCGTTGCCCGCGACGGCGTGAAGGTTCGTCGGTTCGTTTGGAACCGGCAGCGTCGGCGTCGCGTTGGTGGTCGCCGCAGCGCCCTCGCCGGCGCTGTTCGTCGCGCGTACCTCGAAGGTGTAGTTCGTGCCGTTGGTGAGGCCCTTGGCCGTGTAGCTCGTGGTAGTGGGAAGAAGGTTGTCCTCGTTGCGGTCGTTGACGTCGAACGGGAGGTCGGCGGTCGGCTTCCAGCGCACCTGGACGTTCGTCAGCGCCGTGTTGGTAGGCAGCACCCAGCTCAGGCTGACCTCGGTGTCGCCCGCGGTGGCCACGAAGCTGGTCGGCATATCCGGGACCTGGACGGCTGTTGTCTGGGGCGTCGCCGCAATGGTCGCCGCCGGGCCAGCGCCCTTGCTGTTCGTCGCGCGCACCGCGAAGGTGTAGCCCGTGCCGTTGGTCAGGCCCGTTGCCTTGTGTGACGTGGCGTTTTCGCCAGGAAGCGTCGTCCAGGCGTCGGCGTCGCCGAACGGCAGGCTGGCGGTCGGCTTCCAGCGCACCTGCACGTCGTCGATTTCGCTGGTGTTGTCGGGGAGGGTCCAGCTCAGGTCCACTTCGGTGTCTCCGGCCGCTGCCGTCAGGCCGGTTGGGGCATCGGGGGCCACCAGTTCGGGTCTGGCAGTTTGCTGCGCCGCCGTGCCAGGATTGGCAGGGTCGGCATCGTTCACGGCGCGCACTTGAAAGAAATACGTCTGGCCGTTCTTTAGGCCGGTTACCGTATGTTCCGTCGCTCTCGGCGGATCCAACGTGACCCAGGCGCTCCAATCCGGATCACGCCCCCGATGGCGCACCTGCACGCTGTCGATCTCGCTGGTGTTGGTGGGGAGCACCCAGCTCAGGCTCACCGACCGGTCGCCCGCGGTCGCCTGGAAGTTGGTCGGCGCGTCGGGGACCGCCAGCTCAGGGATCGCGGATCGCTGATCCGAGGCCTCGCCTTTGGCCGTGCCGGCCACCGCCCGGATCTGGAACGTGTAGGTCGTGTCGTTGGTCAGGCCCTCGACCGTGTGTGTCGTGGTCGCACGATTGCCGCCAATGGACACCCAGTTGCCGGTCCCTTCGCCACCCGTGTAGCTCAACTCGTACCCGGTGATGGTGGCGTCGCCCGGATTGTTCCAGGACAGGGTGACCCGGGTGTCGCCGGCCGTTGCGTTGAAGTTCGCGGGCTTGGCTGGAGAGTTCACCACGCCCACACCAGCCACCCCCGGCGCGAAGCTCCCGGAGGCGGTCGCCGTCGCGCTCTCGTCCGTCGCGGGCAGCACCGACGGGACGCCGCCGCGCTCGGTCACCTGGGCCGACGCGGGCGCCGCCAGACCGACGGCGAGAAGGGACAGCGCGATCAGCCCGCGAATGCGGGTGATTTCGGCGAATCTGGGGACCGGATAACGACTGCTCGGCAGTTCCACCATCCGTCTAGGCCTCGTGCTCTGGGGCGATAGGGCGCGGCATGCTCCCACGGGGTCGGGGGTACAGATGTTTCCCAACTTAACGCGTTCGGGGCGTCGCGTCCAACGCAATAGGGACGGTGACTCCCTGCTGGCTGGGAGCAGCGCGCGGCCCGGGCAGAGGTCAGCGCGGCCCGTGCGGGGAGCCGGGCGGACACTGCGAAGGCGAGCGGTGTAAAGCAAGCCTTACATTCTGTAATGTCGAGCTTACATTGCCGGCTGGGTCCGGGCCCCGTCCTGCGCAGTCGCCCCGACCCTCAGCCCTCGCGCCGCCAGAAGACCGCGGCCAACCGTCAACTCTTGCAGACTCCCTTGCGCGAGGCCCCGTAAACGGATTGAATCTCCGTCGCGCTCAGGCCGCGCCCGAAGAACAGGACCTCGTCGATTTCTCCGTCGAAGTGGTATGTCCACCAGCTCCCGTGTTGAGCAAGGCGCGCGCCAATTCCCGTGAAGTCGGCCGAAGCATGCACGGTCCCGATCTGGTGGGTTCCCTGACTCTGGCCATCCACGTAGAAGGCGAACTGGCTCCCGTCCCATGTGATCGCCACATGAGTCCAAGCATCTGCAACCACCGCAGGGCCGATGATCCCGGCGGCGGGCTGCAGGCTTGGCCACCCCCTGACTCCACCAGTCCAGTGGCGTAGGTCGGGCTGCCCAGCAGTTGCCCGTCAGCGGTCCCGATCCGGTCGTCCGCACTCCCGTCTCCAGCCCACCAGTGGAGGGCGTTCGCGGGAAGGGCCGCGCAAGTGTAACCGGGCCCAGGAGTGCCGCTTGCAGGCGCGCTCGTGCCGTACGGATTGCTGTCGCCGGCTTCGCAGGCCTGCGAGTAGATGTGCACGCGGACGTCGTACTGGACATAATCGAGCGTCACGCCCACCTCGCCCGGATTGTGGCCAGTGGTCGCGGGGCCGATCCTGAAGCGCTTGCCCGAGACCGAACTCGACTTAAGGGTCGGCCCGTGGCGCCTTCGGGCGAGAGGTGCGCCTGAGTGAAGGGGGCGGAGAGGGCGGCGCAGCGGTCCCCCCACCCCCGAGAGAGCGTCACCCCCCGCCCGGGCGAACCCGAGCGGGGGGTGAGCAGTCCTGAGACCCTCGCCCCGGCCGGCGAACCGGCCGGGGCGCAGGGTGTTGAAGGGTTTCGTCTTCTAGCTCGATGGCTTGGCCGTGACGTCCACGACTGCCGAGCGCTTCCACGGGTTGGTTTCGTCGTTCTGTGTGCCCTGTACAGACTCGACGGCGATGCTGAACGCCTTCGCGAGCTCGGCCTTCACGGTGTTCTTCGTCGAGCTCCCGTCCACCGAAGTCCATGACACTTGCCCATCTCCGCCTGCGTCGAACGTCCACGCCCTGGCGTTGCTGCCGCCAGTCGGATCGGGATCCGCCACATACCAGATGCCATCGCTCAGCTGAGCGACGATCCGGAACTTCGAATCGCCGTTCGTCGTGGCATCCCAGCTGACCATGATCGTATCGGCATTCGTCTCGCTCCGCCCCGCCTCGACGTCGCCGGCGGACGGATCGACCGCCGCAACGGTGGCAGTGGCGGAATACAGGGTGTCCGCAGTGATACCAGCGTCAGCATCCGCGGCGCGCACACCCCTCACCCTGACCATGAATGCAGTGTCCGGGGAAGTCTTGAGGGTGTCGGGCGAGCTGCCGTCACCAGCCACGGATCCCCAACTCCCGTCCCGGGTGCCATTGTATTGGACGGTGTACGAGTAGCCTTCAACCTCGTCCGTCGACCAAGTGACCACGGTGCTGTCCGTGTACCTCTTGAGGCCGCCGGTGCTGGTCTCCACCACTCGCGTGGCCGAGATGCCGCTGGCCCTGCCGCTTGCGCCGGTGATGTCGCCGAACCTTCTGCTCTCGGCCGGTCCGACGCTGATGGTCTTCACGTCGTCCTTGTAGGTGAACGTGTAGCTCTCCTTCGAGGCCGTGATCGTGAACGTGCCGTACGACACGCTCAGCGTGTACGTGCCCGTCACGCCGGTGGTGTACTCGACCACCTGGGACCCGTTGGTCGCCGTGACCTTCACGCCCTCGAGCGGACCGCCCGTCGCCTTCTCTACCACGCGGCCCGTGATCGTCGCGTTCGTGAACGCCGTAAAGTCGATCCCCGACACCTCGCGGCCCACATCGGCCGGCACCGGTATCGCCGCAGGCACGAAGTTGAGGCCCTCCTTGCTGGCCGTCACAGGCACCGTAACGCCCAGCTCCACGGCATCCACAATCGCCGTGTACGAGCCGTCCTCGCCCGTCAGCAGCTTGCCGAAGTCCGGGTGCCAGCTGCGCTGCTCCGCGTTGCGCGGGGCCTTGCCGTCCACCTTGATCTCCACGCGCGAGATCGGCTCGTTGCTACCAGAGTGCCGAACCGTCCCGCTGATCGTCGCCGTCAGCGGCGACGCGTTCAGCTTGAAGTCGTGCCTCAGCGGAGCGTTCGGCGCAAACGCCGGAGCGCCGCCTTCGTTGCGCGCGTTGTCGTAGGCGTCCTGGCCCGCAGCCGCGGCCGTGACGAACACCCGGTTGCGCTGCCACGCGTTGCTGACTCGGCGCGTCTGCGCGGAGTACCCCTCCGCGATGTAGCGACCGTGCTCGTCCGTCACCGCCTCGACGCCGTTCACGGTCACGGTCACGCCCTCGAGCGCGAAGCCGGCGTTATCGGTCACCCGACCGTACGCGATCCCCCAGCCGGGCGTCACGTCAATGTTCAGATCGCTGGCAAGGTTCACCTCTCGGCCGCTGTCCGCCACCCAGCCCTCGGTGACCGACACCGAGTACACGCCCGCCGCCATCTGGCCAAAGTTGAACGCCGCACGATCGTCCCACGGCGTGTTGCGGTCGTTGCTCGTCGCCGCCGCAAACGAATCGTCGGCCCCAGCCAGATTCTTGCCCGCCACCGGCGCCATCGCAAGCGACGTGCCCGGCACCAGCGTGGTGTCCCGGCGGAACCCGTCCGCATCGTCCGTGCGAACCCGGTTCTTCCAGTGCTGGCCGTCCACAAGGTGCGTGTTCACGAATGCGAACGAACCGCACGCACCGTGATCCTGGTCCTCGGGGCGCGACATCAGAGGACACAGCTCCACCGTGTGATGGAACCCGCCCTCGTCTCCGAACGCACCGCCCTTCGCACCGTTCTCCTCGCGGTTGTCGTACGCCGACAGCTCGTCCGGCGTCAGCACCACGATGTTCCCGGCGTCGGCAGCCTTCGAAGCCTGCACGACCACCTTCGCCGCCGCAGGCACGCCACTGAACGTCAGCACGCCCCGGGCGTTGTCGCTGTAGGTGGCGTTCGACTTGCGCCACTGCGTCGGCGGGAACGACACCGCACGACCGTTCGCATTGATGTGCTTGACGTTCACGTCGAGCTTCCCGGACATCCGCATGTCGCCGTCAAGGATGTTGCCCGTGTACCCGTACACCTGGTCCCGCTCATGGTGCACGTACACACGCAGCGTCTGCGTCGTGTACCGAACCTCGATCGTCCCGGCGTCGTGCGTGTCCGCCAGGGACAGACCCGTGTGCGTGTACTCGATCGGATCCGCAGCGTACGTCTCTCCGCCGTCCAGGGAGTTGGCCTGGTTCTCAGCGATCGCCAGCGTGTACGCCACCGGCAGATCCTCGTGCGCCACCTCCGCCTCCAGCGTGGCCGTCCCCTCATCGCCCAAAGCCTCGGGCGCGCCTTCGACCGCCTCCGCGTCGTCGCCCTCGCCCGTCGTCACCTCAACGGCCCATCCGGCCAGCGGCTCGCCGCCGCCGTACGCCGTGGCCACCGTCGCGCCGCCGAATGTCGCCGACACGGCCAGATTCACAATGTCGCCATCGTTCGACGCCGACACCGTCCTGTTCTTCGCATCCCACTGCACGGCCTGCATCTCGTCCGAGCCCGAATAGGCCTCCGGCGCCGCAACCATCGCGTACACCGTGCTGCCGCTCGCCGCCGAACGCGCAAACCGGACCGCCGCCATGCCGTCCTCGCCCGTCTCGCCCTCGGCCACCAGATCGCGACCGTCCAGATCGGCGTACAGCGTCACGACCGCGCCCGGCAACGCATCGCCCGTCGCCTCGCCGCTGCGAAGCGTCACAGAAAAGTCCACCGTCTGGTGCGTGATGTCGATCGGCACATGCTGCGTCTCCGACTCGCCCACGCCCAGCTCGAACGAGTAGCCCGTGCCAGGCCCGCCGTAGGCATAGTCGCCCAGATCGGCCTCGCCCAGCGGATCCACCACCAGCTGGTACGTCCCCGAACGCAAGCCGTCGAACGCAAACGCGCCGTCGGCATCCGACGCGCCCACCCGCTGCTCGTTGATCCCGGGACCCACAAGCGCCATCGGAACCCCGGCCATCGCAAAGAAGTCCTCGCCTTCGTCGTACGTGTCGTTCTTCGCCGCCTCGTCGACGAACAGCATGCCCGAAACGCTCGCCGTCCGCGCGTGGTCGCCCTCGAAGTTCTCAATGGCCGTCTCGTCGTCGGCGACGGTCACTTCCTTGCTCGTCGCCTCGAAGATGTAGGCCGCCTCGTCGAAGTCCGAAATCGCAACCGTGTAGGTGCCGGCCGCCAGACCCGCAAACGCGTACAGGCCGCCCGCGTCGGTCGTGGCCGTCTGGTCGTCGGCATCGGCCATCGACAGCGTGACCGTCACGCCCTCGAGACCGTCGCCCTCGACGCTGACGCGACCGCTGATGCCCGACGTGCGGAGCAGCACGCCGTCGAACGGCACCGTCGCCGTCTCGCCCAGCGCAACCGTCACGTTCTGCGACGTGACCTCGAACTCGTAGTCGTCGGTGTCGTAGCCCGAAATGCCGACCGCGTAGTCGCCCGCGCGCAGACGCGCGAAGCTGTAC
This sequence comes from Longimicrobiales bacterium, assembly GCA_965221535.1. GTDB lineage: Bacteria > Gemmatimonadota > Gemmatimonadetes > Longimicrobiales > Gaopeijiaceae > Bin94. Next base: position 2,791,248 of record OZ244894.1, read on the forward strand.
TGTCCCGCGGCGTCCGTGGTGGCCGTCTCGTCCACGCCCTCGGGCCCGCCGCTCAGGCTGACCGTGACGCCCGCGAGACCCTCGCCCTCAACGCTCACCTGGCCCTGAATGCCGGCGGTGCGGAGGTACGTGCCCGGGAAGCTGACGATCTTGGACTCGCCCACGCCGACCGCAACGGCCGAAGTCGTGCTCGAGAAGCCGATCTCGTCGGAATCGAAGCCCGAGATCTCGACCGAGTAGCTGCCGCTCCGAAGACCGGTGAAGGCGTACTGGCCGTTGTCGTCGGTGGTGGTCGTGGCCGGCGAGACGCCCGAAAGCGCCACCGTCACGCCGCCGATCCCCTGGTCGTCGGCCGTCACCGTGCCCATTACGCTGGCGGTGCGGATGTACGAGCCGGAGAAGTTCAGCGTCACCGACTGGCCCGCCGTCGAGATCGTCGCGGCGGCAGAGGTGGCGTCGAACGTGGCGTCCGACGGGTAGCCGCTGATGGTGACGGTGTACGCGCCGCCCTCGACGTTGTCGAAGCGGTACGAGCCGCCACCGGCCGTGGTGGTGGAGCTGCCGTTGCTCAGGTTGACGGATACTCCGTCGATCCCCGTGCCTTCGATCGCCACCTGGCCGACAATCGAGCCGACCGGCGGCGGAGGAGTCGCCTCCTCGCACGCGAGGACCCCAAGCAAGGCAACTGCGCCAAGAAGCTTGAGTCTGTTCATGTCCGGGTTCATCCTTGTCTGGATGTTCGACTGTGCTCGGTCATGAGCCGGATTACCCCCATGTCCGAGCCGGAAAAAATCTTGCGTCGGGCGGACGCTGCAAGACGCGTGCCACCGGCTCTCGGTGGCGTTTCCGCCCCGTTACCTGCCCTGAAGCGTCCAGAAATCCCGCCCGGGGCCGGAAACCTGAACGGGTGCGTCAGAGGGGAACCGTGACCGACATCGCATCGCTCTTGTAGTCCCCTCTGCGCCGAGAACTCGAAAACGCCCCCCCGACATGCGGCTCACCCCCCGCCCGGGTCGAACCCGAACGGGGGGTGAGCAGTCCTGAGACCCTCGCCCCGGCCGGCGAACCGGCCGGGGCGCAGGGTGTTGAAGGGTTTCGTCTTCTAGCTCGATGGCTTGGCCGTGACGTCCACGACTGCCGAGCGCTTCCACGGGTTGGTCTCGTCGTTCTGTGTGCCCTGTACAGACTCGACGGCGATGCTGAACGCCTTCGCGAGCTCGGCCTTCACGGTGTTCTTCGTCGAGCTCCCGTCCACCGAAGTCCATGACACTTGCCCATCTCCGCCTGCGTCGAACGTCCACGCCCTGGCGTTGCTGCCGCCAGTCGGACGGTCATCCGCCACATACCAGATGCCATCGCTCAGCTGAGCGACGATCCGGAACTTCGAATTGCCGTTCGTCGTGGCATCCCAGCTGACCATGATCGTATCGGCATTCGTCTCGCTCCGTCCCGCCTCGACGTCGCCGGCGGACGGATCGACCGCCGCAACGGTGGCAGTGGCGGAATACAGGGTGTCCGCAGTGATACCAGCGTCAGCATCCGCGGCGCGCACACCCCTCACCCTGACCATGAATGCCTTGTCTGGAGAAGAGGTCACCGTGTCGGGCGAGGTGCCGGCATCATTTCCACTAATCGTGGCATCAAACCAAGTTCCGGTGCCGACGGTGTCGAGTTGGACGGTGTACGAGTAGCCTTCAACCTCGTCCGTCGACCAAGTGACCGCGGTGCTGGCCGTGTACGTCTTGAGGCCGTCAGTGCTGGTCTCCACCACTCGCGTGGCCGAGATGCCGCTGGCCCTGCCGCTTGCGCCGGTGATGTCGCCAAACCTTCTGCTCTCGGCCGGTCCGACGCTGATGGTCTTCACGTCGTCCTTGTAGGTGAACGTGTAGCTCTCCTTCGAGGCCGTGATCGTGAACGTGCCGTACGACACGCTCAGCGTGTACGTGCCCGTCACGCCGGTGGTGTACTCGACCACCTGGGACCCGTTGGTCGCCGTGACCTTCACGCCCTCGAGCGGACCGCCCGTCGCCTTCTCTACCACGCGGCCCGTGATCGTCGCGTTCGTGAACGCCGTAAAGTCGATCCCCGACACCTCGCGGCCCACATCGGCCGGCACCGGTATCGCCGCAGGCACGAAGTTGAGGCCCTCCTTGCTGGCCGTCACAGGCACCGTAACGCCCAGCTCCACGGCATCCACAATCGCCGTGTACGAGCCGTCCTCGCCCGTCAGCAGCTTGCCGAAGTCCGGGTGCCAGCTGCGCTGCTCCGCGTTGCGCGGGGCCTTGCCGTCCACCTTGATCTCCACGCGCGAGATCGGCTCGTTGCTACCAGAGTGCCGAACCGTCCCGCTGATCGTCGCCGTCAGCGGCGACGCGTTCAGCTTGAAGTCGTGCCTCAGCGGAGCGTTCGGCGCAAACGCCGGAGCGCCGCCTTCGTTGCGCGCGTTGTCGTAGGCGTCCTGGCCCGCAGCCGCGGCCGTGACGAACACCCGGTTGCGCTGCCACGCGTTGCTGACTCGGCGCGTCTGCGCGGAGTACCCCTCCGCGATGTAGCGACCGTGCTCGTCCGTCACCGCCTCGACGCCGTTCACGGTCACGGTCACGCCCTCGAGCGCGAAGCCGGCGTTATCGGTCACCCGACCGTACGCGATCCCCCAGCCGGGCGTCACGTCAATGTTCAGATCGCTGGCAAGGTTCACCTCTCGGCCGCTGTCCGCCACCCAGCCCTCGGTGACCGACACCGAGTACACGCCCGCCGCCATCTGGCCAAAGTTGAACGCCGCACGATCGTCCCACGGCGTGTTGCGGTCGTTGCTCGTCGCCGCCGCAAACGAATCGTCGGCCCCAGCCAGATTCTTGCCCGCCACCGGCGCCATCGCAAGCGACGTGCCCGGCACCAGCGTGGTGTCCCGGCGGAACCCGTCCGCATCGTCCGTGCGAACCCGGTTCTTCCAGTGCTGGCCGTCCACAAGGTGCGTGTTCACGAATGCGAACGAACCGCACGCACCGTGATCCTGGTCCTCGGGGCGCGACATCAGAGGACACAGCTCCACCGTGTGATGGAACCCGCCCTCGTCTCCGAACGCACCGCCCTTCGCACCGTTCTCCTCGCGGTTGTCGTACGCCGACAGCTCGTCCGGCGTCAGCACCACGATGTTCCCGGCGTCGGCAGCCTTCGAAGCCTGCACGACCACCTTCGCCGCCGCAGGCACGCCACTGAACGTCAGCACGCCCCGGGCGTTGTCGCTGTAGGTGGCGTTCGACTTGCGCCACTGCGTCGGCGGGAACGACACCGCACGACCGTTCGCATTGATGTGCTTGACGTTCACGTCGAGCTTCCCGGACATCCGCATGTCGCCGTCAAGGATGTTGCCCGTGTACCCGTACACCTGGTCCCGCTCATGGTGCACGTACACACGCAGCGTCTGCGTCGTGTACCGAACCTCGATCGTCCCGGCGTCGTGCGTGTCCGCCAGGGACAGACCCGTGTGCGTGTACTCGATCGGATCCGCAGCGTACGTCTCTCCGCCGTCCAGGGAGTTGGCCTGGTTCTCAGCGATCGCCAGCGTGTACGCCACCGGCAGATCCTCGTGCGCCACCTCCGCCTCCAGCGTGGCCGTCCCCTCATCGCCCAAAGCCTCGGGCGCGCCTTCGACCGCCTCCGCGTCGTCGCCCTCGCCCGTCGTCACCTCAACGGCCCATCCGGCCAGCGGCTCGCCGCCGCCGTACGCCGTGGCCACCGTCGCGCCGCCGAATGTCGCCGACACGGCCAGATTCACAATGTCGCCATCGTTCGACGCCGACACCGTCCTGTTCTTCGCATCCCACTGCACGGCCTGCATCTCGTCCGAGCCCGAATAGGCCTCCGGCGCCGCAACCATCGCGTACACCGTGCTGCCGCTCGCCGCCGAACGCGCAAACCGGACCGCCGCCATGCCGTCCTCGCCCGTCTCGCCCTCGGCCACCAGATCGCGACCGTCCAGATCGGCGTACAGCGTCACGACCGCGCCCGGCAACGCATCGCCCGTCGCCTCGCCGCTGCGAAGCGTCACAGAAAAGTCCACCGTCTGGTGCGTGATGTCGATCGGCACATGCTGCGTCTCCGACTCGCCCACGCCCAGCTCGAACGAGTAGCCCGTGCCAGGCCCGCCGTAGGCATAGTCGCCCAGATCGGCCTCGCCCAGCGGATCCACCACCAGCTGGTACGTCCCCGAACGCAAGCCGTCGAACGCAAACGCGCCGTCGGCATCCGACGCGCCCACCCGCTGCTCGTTGATCCCGGGACCCACAAGCGCCATCGGAACCCCGGCCATCGCAAAGAAGTCCTCGCCTTCGTCGTACGTGTCGTTCTTCGCCGCCTCGTCGACGAACAGCATGCCCGAAACGCTCGCCGTCCGCGCGTGGTCGCCCTCGAAGTTCTCAATGGCCGTCTCGTCGTCGGCGACGGTCACTTCCTTGCTCGTCGCCTCGAAGATGTAGGCCGCCTCGTCGAAGTCCGAAATCGCAACCGTGTAGGTGCCGGCCGCCAGACCCGCAAACGCGTACAGGCCGCCCGCGTCGGTCGTGGCCGTCTGGTCGTCGGCATCGGCCATCGACAGCGTGACCGTCACGCCCTCGAGACCGTCGCCCTCGACGCTGACGCGACCGCTGATGCCCGACGTGCGGAGCAGCACGCCGTCGAACGGCACCGTCGCCGTCTCGCCCAGCGCAACCGTCACGTTCTGCGACGTGACCTCGAACTCGTAGTCGTCGGTGTCGTAGCCCGAAATGCCGACCGCGTAGTCGCCCGCGCGCAGACGCGCGAAGCTGTACTGTCCCGCGGCGTCCGTGGTGGCCGTCTCGTCCACGCCCTCGGGCCCGCCGCTCAGGCTGACCGTGACGCCCGCGAGACCCTCGCCCTCAACGCTCACCTGGCCCTGAATGCCGGCGGTGCGGAGGTACGTGCCCGGGAAGCTGACGATCTTGGACTCGCCCACGCCGACCGCAACGGCCGAAGTCGTGCTCGAGAAGCCGATCTCGTCGGAATCGAAGCCCGAGATCTCGACCGAGTAGCTGCCGCTCCGAAGACCGGTGAAGGCGTACTGGCCGTTGTCGTCGGTGGTGGTCGTGGCCGGCGAGACGCCCGAAAGCGCCACCGTCACGCCGCCGATCCCCTGGTCGTCGGCCGTCACCGTGCCCATTACGCTGGCGGTGCGGATGTACGAGCCGGAGAAGTTCAGCGTCACCGACTGGCCCGCCGTCGAGATCGTCGCGGCGGCAGAGGTGGCGTCGAACGTGGCGTCCGACGGGTAGCCGCTGATGGTGACGGTGTACGCGCCGCCCTCGACGTTGTCGAAGCGGTACGAGCCGCCACCGGCCGTGGTGGTGGAGCTGCCGTTGCTCAGGTTGACGGATACTCCGTCGATCCCCGTGCCTTCGATCGCCACCTGGCCGACAATCGAGCCGACCGGCGGCGGAGGAGTCGCCTCCTCGCACGCGAGGACCCCAAGCAAGGCAACTGCGCCAAGAAGCTTGAGTCTGTTCATGTCCGGGTTCATCCTTGTCTGGATGTTCGACTGTGCTCGGTCATGAGCCGGATTACCCCCATGTCCGAGCCGGAAAAAATCTTGCGTCGGGCGGACGCTGCAAGACGCGTGCCACCGGCTCTCGGTGGCGTTTCCGCCCCGTTACCTGCCCTGAAGCGTCCAGAAATCCCGCCCGGGGCCGGAAACCTGAACGGGTGCGTCAGAGGGGAACCGTGACCGACATCGCATCGCTCTTGTAGTCCCCTCTGCGCCGAGAACTCGAAAACGCCCCCCCGACATGCGGCTCACCCCCCGCCCGGGTCGAACCCGAACGGGGGGTGAGCAGTCCTGAGACCCTCGCCCCGGCCGGCGAACCGGCCGGGGCGCAGGGTGTTGAAGGGTTTCGTCTTCTAGCTCGATGGCTTGGCCGTGACGTCCACGACTGCCGAGCGCTTCCACGGGTTGGTCTCGTCGTTCTGTGTGCCCTGTACAGACTCGACGGCGATGCTGAACGCCTTCGCGAGCTCGGCCTTCACGGTGTTCTTCGTCGAGCTCCCGTCCACCGAAGTCCATGACACTTGCCCATCTCCGCCTGCGTCGAACGTCCACGCCCTGGCGTTGCTGCCGCCAGTCGGACGGTCATCCGCCACATACCAGATGCCATCGCTCAGCTGAGCGACGATCCGGAACTTCGAATTGCCGTTCGTCGTGGCATCCCAGCTGACCATGATCGTATCGGCATTCGTCTCGCTCCGTCCCGCCTCGACGTCGCCGGCGGACGGATCGACCGCCGCAACGGTGGCAGTGGCGGAATACAGGGTGTCCGCAGTGATACCAGCGTCAGCATCCGCGGCGCGCACACCCCTCACCCTGACCATGAATGCCTTGTCTGGAGAAGAGGTCACCGTGTCGGGCGAGGTGCCGGCATCATTTCCACTAATCGTGGCATCAAACCAAGTTCCGGTGCCGACGGTGTCGAGTTGGACGGTGTACGAGTAGCCTTCAACCTCGTCCGTCGACCAAGTGACCGCGGTGCTGGCCGTGTACGTCTTGAGGCCGTCAGTGCTGGTCTCCACCACTCGCGTGGCCGAGATGCCGCTGGCCCTGCCGCTTGCGCCGGTGATGTCGCCAAACCTTCTGCTCTCGGCCGGTCCGACGCTGATGGTCTTCACGTCGTCCTTGTAGGTGAACGTGTAGCTCTCCTTCGAGGCCGTGATCGTGAACGTGCCGTACGACACGCTCAGCGTGTACGTGCCCGTCACGCCGGTGGTGTACTCGACCACCTGGGACCCGTTGGTCGCCGTGACCTTCACGCCCTCGAGCGGACCGCCCGTCGCCTTCTCTACCACGCGGCCCGTGATCGTCGCGTTCGTGAACGCCGTAAAGTCGATCCCCGACACCTCGCGGCCCACATCGGCCGGCACCGGTATCGCCGCAGGCACGAAGTTGAGGCCCTCCTTGCTGGCCGTCACAGGCACCGTAACGCCCAGCTCCACGGCATCCACAATCGCCGTGTACGAGCCGTCCTCGCCCGTCAGCAGCTTGCCGAAGTCCGGGTGCCAGCTGCGCTGCTCCGCGTTGCGCGGGGCCTTGCCGTCCACCTTGATCTCCACGCGCGAGATCGGCTCGTTGCTACCAGAGTGCCGAACCGTCCCGCTGATCGTCGCCGTCAGCGGCGACGCGTTCAGCTTGAAGTCGTGCCTCAGCGGAGCGTTCGGCGCAAACGCCGGAGCGCCGCCTTCGTTGCGCGCGTTGTCGTAGGCGTCCTGGCCCGCAGCCGCGGCCGTGACGAACACCCGGTTGCGCTGCCACGCGTTGCTGACTCGGCGCGTCTGCGCGGAGTACCCCTCCGCGATGTAGCGACCGTGCTCGTCCGTCACCGCCTCGACGCCGTTCACGGTCACGGTCACGCCCTCGAGCGCGAAGCCGGCGTTATCGGTCACCCGACCGTACGCGATCCCCCAGCCGGGCGTCACGTCAATGTTCAGATCGCTGGCAAGGTTCACCTCTCGGCCGCTGTCCGCCACCCAGCCCTCGGTGACCGACACCGAGTACACGCCCGCCGCCATCTGGCCAAAGTTGAACGCCGCACGATCGTCCCACGGCGTGTTGCGGTCGTTGCTCGTCGCCGCCGCAAACGAATCGTCGGCCCCAGCCAGATTCTTGCCCGCCACCGGCGCCATCGCAAGCGACGTGCCCGGCACCAGCGTGGTGTCCCGGCGGAACCCGTCCGCATCGTCCGTGCGAACCCGGTTCTTCCAGTGCTGGCCGTCCACAAGGTGCGTGTTCACGAATGCGAACGAACCGCACGCACCGTGATCCTGGTCCTCGGGGCGCGACATCAGAGGACACAGCTCCACCGTGTGATGGAACCCGCCCTCGTCTCCGAACGCACCGCCCTTCGCACCGTTCTCCTCGCGGTTGTCGTACGCCGACAGCTCGTCCGGCGTCAGCACCACGATGTTCCCGGCGTCGGCAGCCTTCGAAGCCTGCACGACCACCTTCGCCGCCGCAGGCACGCCACTGAACGTCAGCACGCCCCGGGCGTTGTCGCTGTAGGTGGCGTTCGACTTGCGCCACTGCGTCGGCGGGAACGACACCGCACGACCGTTCGCATTGATGTGCTTGACGTTCACGTCGAGCTTCCCGGACATCCGCATGTCGCCGTCAAGGATGTTGCCCGTGTACCCGTACACCTGGTCCCGCTCATGGTGCACGTACACACGCAGCGTCTGCGTCGTGTACCGAACCTCGATCGTCCCGGCGTCGTGCGTGTCCGCCAGGGACAGACCCGTGTGCGTGTACTCGATCGGATCCGCAGCGTACGTCTCTCCGCCGTCCAGGGAGTTGGCCTGGTTCTCAGCGATCGCCAGCGTGTACGCCACCGGCAGATCCTCGTGCGCCACCTCCGCCTCCAGCGTGGCCGTCCCCTCATCGCCCAAAGCCTCGGGCGCGCCTTCGACCGCCTCCGCGTCGTCGCCCTCGCCCGTCGTCACCTCAACGGCCCATCCGGCCAGCGGCTCGCCGCCGCCGTACGCCGTGGCCACCGTCGCGCCGCCGAATGTCGCCGACACGGCCAGATTCACAATGTCGCCATCGTTCGACGCCGACACCGTCCTGTTCTTCGCATCCCACTGCACGGCCTGCATCTCGTCCGAGCCCGAATAGGCCTCCGGCGCCGCAACCATCGCGTACACCGTGCTGCCGCTCGCCGCCGAACGCGCAAACCGGACCGCCGCCATGCCGTCCTCGCCCGTCTCGCCCTCGGCCACCAGATCGCGACCGTCCAGATCGGCGTACAGCGTCACGACCGCGCCCGGCAACGCATCGCCCGTCGCCTCGCCGCTGCGAAGCGTCACAGAAAAGTCCACCGTCTGGTGCGTGATGTCGATCGGCACATGCTGCGTCTCCGACTCGCCCACGCCCAGCTCGAACGAGTAGCCCGTGCCAGGCCCGCCGTAGGCATAGTCGCCCAGATCGGCCTCGCCCAGCGGATCCACCACCAGCTGGTACGTCCCCGAACGCAAGCCGTCGAACGCAAACGCGCCGTCGGCATCCGACGCGCCCACCCGCTGCTCGTTGATCCCGGGACCCACAAGCGCCATCGGAACCCCGGCCATCGCAAAGAAGTCCTCGCCTTCGTCGTACGTGTCGTTCTTCGCCGCCTCGTCGACGAACAGCATGCCCGAAACGCTCGCCGTCCGCGCGTGGTCGCCCTCGAAGTTCTCAATGGCCGTCTCGTCGTCGGCGACGGTCACTTCCTTGCTCGTCGCCTCGAAGATGTAGGCCGCCTCGTCGAAGTCCGAAATCGCAACCGTGTAGGTGCCGGCCGCCAGACCCGCAAACGCGTACAGGCCGCCCGCGTCGGTCGTGGCCGTCTGGTCGTCGGCATCGGCCATCGACAGCGTGACCGTCACGCCCTCGAGACCGTCGCCCTCGACGCTGACGCGACCGCTGATGCCCGACGTGCGGAGCAGCACGCCGTCGAACGGCACCGTCGCCGTCTCGCCCAGCGCAACCGTCACGTTCTGCGACGTGACCTCGAACTCGTAGTCGTCGGTGTCGTAGCCCGAAATGCCGACCGCGTAGTCGCCCGCGCGCAGACGCGCGAAGCTGTACTGTCCCGCGGCGTCCGTGGTGGCCGTCTCGTCCACGCCCTCGGGCCCGCCGCTCAGGCTGACCGTGACGCCCGCGAGACCCTCGCCCTCAACGCTCACCTGGCCCTGAATGCCGGCGGTGCGGAGGTACGTGCCCGGGAAGCTGACGATCTTGGACTCGCCCACGCCGACCGCAACGGCCGAAGTCGTGCTCGAGAAGCCGATCTCGTCGGAATCGAAGCCCGAGATCTCGACCGAGTAGCTGCCGCTCCGAAGACCGGTGAAGGCGTACTGGCCGTTGTCGTCGGTGGTGGTCGTGGCCGGCGAGACGCCCGAAAGCGCCACCGTCACGCCGCCGATCCCCTGGTCGTCGGCCGTCACCGTGCCCATTACGCTGGCGGTGCGGATGTACGAGCCGGAGAAGTTCAGCGTCACCGACTGGCCCGCCGTCGAGATCGTCGCGGCGGCAGAGGTGGCGTCGAACGTGGCGTCCGACGGGTAGCCGCTGATGGTGACGGTGTACGCGCCGCCCTCGACGTTGTCGAAGCGGTACGAGCCGCCACCGGCCGTGGTGGTGGAGCTGCCGTTGCTCAGGTTGACGGATACTCCGTCGATCCCCGTGCCTTCGATCGCCACCTGGCCGACAATCGAGCCGACCGGCGGCGGAGGAGTCGCCTCCTCGCACGCGAGGACCCCAAGCAAGGCAACTGCGCCAAGAAGCTTGAGTCTGTTCATGTCCGGGTTCATCCTTGTCTGGATGTTCGACTGTGCTCGGTCATGAGCCGGATTACCCCCATGTCCGAGCCGGAAAAAATCTTGCGTCGGGCGGACGCTGCAAGACGCGTGCCACCGGCTCTCGGTGGCGTTTCCGCCCCGTTACCTGCCCTGAAGCGTCCAGAAATCCCGCCCGGGGCCGGAAATCTGAACGCCGCCGCCCCTACCGCGATTCCCACAGCCAGTCGTAGCTGAGCCGCACGTAGTAGTAGCCGCCGTTGAAGCCGTAGGGGGTGCTCTCGGGGTAGAGGGCGCCCAGGCTCGAGGCCGCGGGATTCTCGTCGGGGTAGGCGTTGAAGAGGTTGTTGGCGCCGAACGCGATCGACGCGTTGTCGGCGAGCGGCAGCGAGACCTCGGCGTCGAAGATGACGCGCGCGCCGTAGCGCAGGTCGGGGTCGCTGAGCTCGGAGTCGTAGAAGCCGTCGTAGTAGGTGCCGCGAAGCAGAGTGCTCGCGCTGCCCAGCTGCCGCGACAGGCTGAGCACGCTGCGGAAGCGCGGCAGCGCCCGTTCGAGCTGGTCGACGCGGGCGTCGTTCACCACTTCGGGGTTGCGCTCGGTGACCTCGGTGCCCGTGTAGTTGAAGAGCAGGCTGACGTTGGTCTGGTCGCCGGGCGCGTAGTTGGCCACCAGGTCGATGCCCTGGGTGAGCGTCGCGAAGTCGTTGGTGAAGAAGCGGAACTCGGCCAGGTTCGCGGCGCTCGTGACGCCCTCGGAGACCAGCCTCGCCACCTCGTCGTCGGTGAGCTTGAAGGTGCTGGTCTGCGCGAAGCGGTCGGTGATCGAGATGCGGAAGTAGTCCGCCGTGAGCCGGAACGCGCCCGCCTCGTACATGACGCCGCCCGTGAGGCTGACCGAGGTCTCGGGCTCGAGCTGGCGGCCGCCCCGCGTGCTGGCCACCGCCGAGGTCGACGGAATGGTGCCGCGGTTGACCAGGTCGCCCAGGTCGTTGTCGAAGACGGTCGACACGTTGAAGGCGTTCTGCTGGCCCGGCGTGGGCGCGCGGAAGCCGGTGTTGGCGTTGGCCCGGAAGGCGATCTGCTCGCTGGCCTCGATCCGGAACGAGATCTTACCGGTGGCCTTGCCGCCGAAGTCCGAGAAGTCCTCGTAGCGGCCCGCGATGCCCACGGCCCAGGGGTCCTCGGCGCCGCCCAGGTTCAGGTCGGCGTAGACCGCGGTGTTGCTGCGGGTCCAGTCGCCGGCGGCCAGCGGGCTGAAGCCGGGGAAGCCGTTCGACGAAGAGCTGAAGCCCTGCGCCGCGTACGGCCCGATCTTCCACGACTCGTCCTGCCCCTGCCCGATCTCGAAGCGCTCCTCGCGCTGCTCGAACCCGGCGGCCACGTTCGCGGCCTCGTTCACCTGGTACGAGAGGTCGAGGTTGAAGTTGATCTCTTCCTGGTTGTACAGGCCGGGATCGAAGTGCGTGGGCGTCTCGGGGCCCAGCGCCGCGTTCACGGTGTTGTAGATGAAGAAGTCGGCCAGGTTCCGGCCCCAGCTCGTGCTGGCGTCCCAGTTGACGCCGCTGTCGGTGCGGCCCCGGATGCCGCCGACGATCGAGGCGTCGAACACCTCGCCGCCGAACTGCGGCGTGAACCCGCCCGGGAACATCTCCTGGAACGAGAAGCAGTTCGGGTCGTCGAACACCCGCTGGAGCGCGACCGGGTCGGGAATGTTGTTGGTGATCGCCACGACCGGGCAGTCGGCCGAGCCCAGGCCCTTGGCCCGGAGCACGTCGCCGATGAGCAGCGTCGCGCCGCCGTCGCCCGAGAAGACGCCGCCGCGGGTGTTGGGGTTCCGGAAGAAGAACCCGCCGTCGACCCGCTTGCTGGCCACGTTCCCGAAGGCGTAGACCTGCTCGTCGTCGTCGAAGTTGTAGCCGGTGTTCAGGAAGACCTTGAGGTCGTCGGACACGCGGGGAGAGCCCCAGACCTGCGCCGTGGGCGTGCGCACCGCGGTGTTGCCCGCCGAGACCAGCCCCGAAGCGTCGTTGCGCTGGATGGCGCGGTCGGTGGGCTCCTGGTTGCCGTACTCGACGCTGATGTTGGCGAACCCGGACTCGCCCAGCGGCAGCCCGAAGTTGCCCGCCACCGAGACCGCGTTGCCGTGGCCGCCCCAGCTGCGGTCGGCCCCGTCGACGAAGGCGTCGCCGTCGAAGTGCCGGCCCTGCTTGACCTGGACCGATCCGCCCGTGCGGTCGTTCTTCAGCTGGAAGTTGAGCACGCCCGCGATGGCGTCGGAGCCGTACTGCGCCGAAGCGCCGTCGCGCAGCACCTCGACCTGGCGCAGCGCGATGCCCGGAATGGGACCCAGGTCGGGCCCCTGCGCGCCGTCGGACAGCCCGCCGCCCAGCCACGAGATGACCGCGCCCCGGTGCCGCCGCTTGCCGTTGAGCAGCACCAGCGTGTGGTCCGACGCCAGCCCGCGCAGGTTGGCGGGCCGCGTGATCGTGGCCGCGTCGCTGATCGGCTGGATGTTCACGTTGTACGACGGCACGACGTTGCGCAGCAGGAAGTCGATGTTGGTCTCGCTCTGCCGCGCGATCTCGGACACCGGGATCACGTCGACCGGCACCATCGACTCGGTGACCGTGCGGGGCCGCGTGCGCGCCCCCACCACGACCAGCTCGTTGAGCTCGAACGCCGCCACGCCCAGCGCGATGTCGAGCGTGACGGTCTGCCCCGAGGCCACCGTCACTTCCTGCGTCTGCAGCCCGTATCCGAGCAGCCGCACTTCGAGCGTGTGGGTTCCGGCAGGCACGCCGGAGATGGAAAAGCCGCCCGCAGCGCCGGTGAAGCCCACCAGCCCCAGCGCCGGAAGCTCGACCCGGGCGTTGCCCAGCCCGATCCCGCTGTCGCCGCTGCGGACGGTGCCTTCGACCGTGCCCTGCGCGACCGCCGAAGCCGGCAGCGCCAGAAGGGCGAGGACCATGAGTGCACGTCTGATCATTCGTCTAGTTCTCCTTGGAGGTGCTGAGAAGATGAAGTCTGAAGCAAGGGGCGCGCGCGTCGGCGCTCGCCGATGGAGTGGTGTACGCTGTGTGCAGCGGCCGGCTGCGCGGCCGCGCGCGTGGGATTTTCACGCGTACAATGGTCCCATTATCGGGGGCGCTAGTCAATGGGGGGCGGGGAGTTGGTGGACAGCGTTCAGACGGCCAGCGTTACGCCGAGCGCCGCGGCTGCCACCCGCAGCGCTGGCGTATCGCCGTCGATTATCCGTGGCTTGCCGAAGTGCAGTCCCTCGCGCGCGCGCTCCCAGAAGAGGACAGCACCGTGCCAATCGCCCCAGAAGCTCGACCACCAGCGGAGCCCGACGTTCCCGCTGTCCCAGATGGACGCGGCGATCGCCTGGGTGCTCCTGCGGTGTCGCGACGCGATCTGATCCGGCCTGAGACGCAGACTTCGCAACGCTTCGGGGTCGCACAGGTCGACCAGCTCTGCAGCTTGCCGCCCCGCCAGCTGGACATCGACAAGGGCCAGCGGACGCCGAGCTCTCAACAAGTGCGCGGAACGAAGCAGTTGGTTGCGCCACGGCTGAATGCTCTCGGCAATCGCGTGGTCCGGCGTTTCGGCAAGGTAGAGCACCGGCGAGCAGGCTATGGGAAGGTCGAAGCGCCCTCTCGCGGTCGTCGGGGGAATGTAGGACGCCGAAAAGGGCTCTCCGGCGCGCGCCCTCCGGTCCCACGGAAAGACTCTCCAGTAAAGGGCCACGCGCTGCTCAGTCCGCCGCTGCGTGGTGACCGCTCAAGCGAAGACGCCGGCCTTCATTGCCTCGATGGCGCCCACCACCTCGGCCAGCTGGCCGATGTGGATATGGTACGCCGGCGTGGCCCCGTCGAGGTGGGCGTTCGCCCCGGTCAGCCACTCCTCGACGATCTCGGGCTCCAGCCAGCGCAAGAGCATCTCGACCACGAGCGCCAGCCCGGCAAGACGGTCCGCGTTGTCCCGATCGGGACGCTGCCCGCCGCGCCACCGCGAAACCTGCGATGCCGAGACCCCTAGAATCCTCGCCAGACCCCGGTCGGAGTTCACGGCGAGACGAATCACCCGGAGGTGACTGCGGGCTCTGGCTGAACGGGGATCGAGTCTGTGCACGGCGGCCTCGGCAGCTGGGTCGGTCATGGGATCAAGTCTAGCGGGTTCGGGCCGCGCGCGCAACAAATAATGTTGCGTCCGCTCTTTCCGCCCCCCCCTTCACCGCAGCGTCGGCTTGTCCAGCGAGTCCCAGCCGTAAGCGCGCTGGATGCGTTCGATGACTTCGCGGAAGACCTGGCCGCCGCCGGACGCGTTGGTCATGACAGCTGCGCCGTAGCCCTTAGCCTTGTGGGCGACGAGGTAGCAGGTGAAGCCCCAGTTGCCGCCCGAGTGGCTGAAGTACCAGCCCTGGCCCTGGCGGGCGACCTCGAACCCCACGGCGAAGTCGCCGACGCCGACGGGGCTGAGCATTTGCGGCGGTGATCACGCGGCCGGGGTCGCCGCGCGCGGCCTTCTGCACCTCGATCGCGAAGCGCGCCAGGTCGCGGGCGTTGGTCCAGAGGCCGGCGGCGGCCATGGCCGAGTAGACGTGCCACTTGGGGTCGCCCAGGGCGCGGCCGCCGGCGTGGGCGCGGGCGGCGTTGGCGTCGCGGTCGGGGGGCAGCGGCTGCTCGAAGGTGCTGGAGGTCATGCCGACGGGCTCGAGCACGGTGGCGCGCATGAGGTCGGGGAAGGGCTGGGCGAAGACGTCGGCGAGGGCGAGCTGCATGATCGTGGTGCCGCCGCCGGAATAGTGCATGGCGGCGAGCGGGGGCCGCACCATGGTCACGGCGCCGACGTTCGAGGGGTCGTCGCCGGTCAGGATCTGCACGGTGGTGGGGCGGGGCTCGCCGGGGGCGTAGCCGGGGAAGCCGTGGCCGTCGCCCAGCCCGGCGGTGTGGCTGAAGAGCAGCCGGGGCGTGACGGGCCGCTCGTCGGTGAAGCCGCCGCCGGGCAGCTGCCACGACGCCAGGATGTCGTTGATGTCGTCGTCGAGCGAGAAGCGGCCCTGCTGCACGGCCACCATGGCCGCCATGGCGGTCACGGGCTTGCTGATCGACGCGGCCTGGAAGAGCGTCTCGACATCGACCGGGGCGCCGGTCTCGACGTCGGCGACGCCGTAGCCCTTGGCCCAGTGCACGTCGAAGTCGTGGATGACGGCCACGCTGATGCCCGGCACGCCGAACCGCTCCATGACCTGTTCGAGGTCGAGCACGTCGAGCCCCTGGCGGTTCGGCGTCTGGACGCCTTCGACGAGGGCCTGCATTTGCGCGGGCGGGCCGATCGCGCCGTCTGCCGCGCCTGCCGCCCCGCGCTGCTGCGAGGCCACCTGCGCTGGCACGGCCACCAACGCCAGCGCGGCCAGCAGCGTGGCGAGCGCTGTGGGCGCGAGGCGGGCGGCGCGGGCCGCGAGACTCGTCACCCGGCCACCTTCGGGTCCCGCACCCGCTGCAGCAGCACGAGCCCGATCAGGAACAGCCCCGTCAGGACCAGGAACCCGGGGCGCTGGTTGCCGTCGGCGAGCACGGTGACCCCGCCGAAGAGCACGGGGCCCAGGACCGACGACGACTTGCCGCACAGGGCGTAGAAGCCGAACATGGCGGCCTCCTTGCCGTCGGGGATCAGGGACGCCATGAACGCGCGGCTGGCCGACTGGACCGAGCCCAGCCCCAGGCCGGCCACGACCGCCACGACGTAGAAGGCGGCCTGGGTTTGGATGAAGTACGCCGCGATGCCCGCCGCCACCCACACGACGAGCACGCCGGTGAGCACCCTCTTGGGGCCGATGGTGTCGGTGGGCCGGGCCATGGCGAGCGCGCCGGCGAGCGCCGAGAACTGGACGATCAGGAAGAGGACGATGACCTGTGCCGTGGTGAAGCCGAAGGTGACGCCGGCGATCACCCCGGCCATGGCGATGATGGTCAGGACACCGTCGATGTAGAAGAAGAAGGCGAAGAGGAACTTTCTGAGGTCGGGCACGCGCCAGACTTCGGCGGCGATGGTCCCGAGGTTGGCGAGGCCCCACCGGGCGGCCTGCCCGACCCCCATGTCGCCGGGCTGGTCTTGGGGGAGCGAGCGGAAGGCGGGGATCGAGAAGAGCAGGAAGAAGGCGGCGACGATGGGCCAGACCAGCTCGGTGCGCTCTTCGGCGAAGGGCAGGACCAGGAGCAGCCCCAGCGCCGAGCCCAGGTACCCCGCCGCGAAGCCCCAGCCCGAGACGCGTCCGAAACGGCGGGGCGTGGTGATGTCGGGGAGATACGCGTTGTAGAAGACGTTGGCGCTCTCGAAGCCGATGTTGGCGATGACGAAGAAGAGGAAACCTGCAAGAATCATGCCAGGGCGCAGGGTCGACATGAGCGCGACCGCCAGCACGCATGTGGCGACGTAGAACGCGAAAAACTTCTTTCGGCCCCCGCTTCTGTCGGCGATCGCGCCCAGAAGCGGCGAGGTGAACGCGACGATCAGCGCCGACGCCGATATGGCCCAGCCCCACCAGAGCTCGCCCCGCCCGCCGTCGTCGGCGACGACGGCGTTGACGTAGAAGAGCGGAAAGACCGCGGTGGTGACGACCGCCGGGAATATGGAGTTGGCGAAGTCGTAGAGCACCCACGCGCGGACGGAGCGCTTGTCGTGTTTCTCGTCGTGGGTCACCTCGGCCGACACGCCCGAGCGGCTAGCCGTTGCGCGCGCGCTTGATCCCCACGCCCACGCCGGTGCCCACGCCCAGGCCCACCAGCACCGCCGCGCCCGCGCCCACCCAGGGCAGGACGGCCACGACGGGCGCGGCCGCGATGGCGGTGGCGGCGCCGGCCACGAGCCCTACCCCGCCCGGCGACTGCTCTGCAACCTTGGTGTAGCGCAGCTTGCGGCTCACGAAGTCCTTGGACTTCACATGGCCGAAGAGGCCAACCGCGCCCCCGATTCCGAGTCCAATCAATTCAAGCATTTTCGGATCTGTCCTTTCTCGGGAGACTCGGCTCCCGCTGGTTGCTCTAAGACGCCCTGCCCATGTCCTCCCACGCCCGGTCCATCTTCTCGCACACGTCTTCGAGGGCCAGGAGCGACGCCTCGTCCAGGTTGTCGCTGATTTCGATGCCCACGAGCTTCGTCAGGAAGCGCAGGGGCACGTCGAAGTCCGCCTCGAAGAGCGGGTCTTCGCCGCTGGTCATGTGATCGAGGAGGCGCAGCGCAAGATAGGTGTCGTCCAGAAGCCCCGCCATGCCCTGCGTCATCTCGGGGATCAGGTCGATCGGGTCGACGAAGTAGCGCGCGACGTGTTCGAGCACGGGCTCGACCACGATCGTCAGCCCGCGCTCGTCGGCGGCCTGGGTGGCGCGCGCCAGGAGCAGCGGCACGGTCTCGACCAGCTCGGCGGCCAGCGCCGCCGTGTCCGCCACCTCCTGGTCGGTCGCGTCGGGCGCCATCTTGCGCACGAAGTCGAGCAGCGCCCCGTTGTCGCGCACCTTGGCGCTGTCGATGACCGCCTGCACGTCGCTGATGTTCATCTCGCCCCCGTCTTGATGTGGCTGCCCGGGTTCATCTGGTCCCCGTGCGTAGATACACGGTGAGCCCGCCGCCGTTGCCGCCCGCGACCAGGTCGAGGTCGCCGTCGCCGTCCAGATCGGTGAACGCGGGCGCGACGAAGGTGGGCACGGGATGCCCGAACGGCTCGGTCTCGACGAAGACCGGCGCCGAGCGCGTGCCCTCGTTGAGGTAGATGCGGATCCCCGCCGCCTCGGTGCCCACCGCCAGGTCGAGATCGCCGTCGCCGTCGTAGTCCACGAGGGCGGGAATGCTGCGCCGCCCGATGTCGATGTCCTGGAACTGGTCGGACACGAGCCGGAAGTCGGGGGCCGCGCGGGTGCCGTCGTTGCGGTAGTAGTTGAGCGTGCCGGAGGATTCGCCGATGAGCAGGTCGAGGTCGCCGTCGGCGTCGAGATCGCCCAGCGCGGGGGTGGTGTTGCGGCCCCGCGTGAGGGTGGCGGCGGCGGAGTCGACTAGGGTCCAGCGTGGCATGGCGGGGGGGGCGCCGCCGGGGTCGGGGACGCCGCCGCCCGCGCCGGCTGCGCCGCCTGTGCCGAGGTCGTTGCGGTAGTGCGCCACCTGGTCGCCCCACTGGCCGAGGATCAGGTCGTCGTCGCCGTCGCCGTCCAGGTCGCCGAACGCGGGAGCGTAGTGGTATGCGTCGGGAAGTCCCGGCACGGGACCGCGCGCGACGAAGGCCGGCGCCCCGGGCGACCCCGCGTTCTCGTAGACGTACATGCCGCCGGACCGCGTGTTCTCGGTCTCGATCTTGTTCGACAGCAGCAGATCGAGGTCGCCGTCGCCGTCCAGGTCGGTGAACGCCGGGAACGACTCGCTGCCCACGTCGACGGTGCCGATCAGCCGCGTGGCCGCGACCGAGAACGCGCCGTCGGCGCCCTGCTCGAACTGGTACAGGTTCTCGACGCTCGAGCGGTTGGGGTTGAACGCGCCCCCCAGGACGCCCATGGTCAGGTCCATGTCGCCGTCGCGGTCCACGTCGCCCAGCGCCGGGGCGTTGTATCCCGATGTGGCGACGGGATCGCCCAGGGGCCACGGGCGCGGCGTGCCCCGCAGCACTGGGCGCTGGCAGGTGCCGGTGTTCTCGATCAGCAGCAGGCCGGGCTCGAAGAAGTCGCCCCAGAACAGGTCGTGGTCGCCGTCCTGGTCGTAGTCCTCGAGCGCCATCGTGTTCGCGCCGTGCACGCTTCCCTGCATGGCGCCGACGATCTCGATGTCCTCGAACGAATCGGTGACGTGCTCGAACCTGGGCACGCCGTTCTCGTCGACCGTCTCGGCCTCGTAGCGCGTGATCGTGCCCGTGAGCCGCCCGATCAGCAGGTCCAGGTAGCCGTCGCAGTCGATGTCCGCCGCGTTGGGAATGTTCTGCCGGTCCGAAAACACCGCCTCGCCGTTCACGTCCCACAGCGTGTCCGCCGCCAGCACGTACGACGCCGGCCCTGCGCCCCCGTCGTTCCGGTAGTAGCGGATGTGGCTGTACGGCGCCTCGGCCAGCAAGTCCAGATCGCCGTCCAGATCAACGTCGACAAACCGGTACCACTCGCCCACCGACAGCCCCTCGAACGTGTCCGTCACCCACCGGTACTCGCTTTGCGCCCCCTCGCCCACATTGCGAAAGAACATGACCTGGTCCGACACCTCCTGCACAAACAGGTCCAGATCGCCGTCGCCGTCGGCATCGGCAAGCTGCGGCCGGGGCAGGTTGAAGCCCCCCAGGAAGGGGTGGTCCACAGGATCGCCGTTCATGTCCCGAACCTCGATCCCATACACAACGCGCTCCCACCCGGGCGCGCCTGCGGCATTCGCCTCGCCCGCGTTCTGCGCCGTGACGCACCCGCCCAGCGCGGCCACCGCCAGCGCGGCGGCGGCGACCCCGGCCCGGCGGCGCGGGGCTCCCGTTCGACGCGCGGCTGCCCACTGGCGCGCGGCCGTCCGCCCGGCGACCTTCCGGCGCGCCGCCTGTCCGGCCCGATTCCGGGTCGTCACGCCGCCCTACCCTGCCGGCCCGATCGAGATGCCCGCCGGGTAGGCGTCCACCTCGATGACCTGCACGACCTCGAAGGTGCGCGTGTCGATCTTGACCACCGTGCCGACCTCGGCGTTGTTCTCGACCTCGCGGCTGGGCGCGTACGCCCCCTTCTCGTTCCGGTTCGACACGAAGAGGTAGCGCCCGTCGGCGGTCAGCGCGCTGCCGTGCGGCTCGACGATCCCGGGCCCGGCGACGCGCCGCGCCACCGTCCACCCCTCGGTCTCGACCTCGACGATCGCGTCGTCGTCCTTGACGCCGAAGTACACGCGGGAGCCGTCGGGCGCGTAGACGGGGTGCCACGGCTGCGCCCCCACGTCGACCTCGGCCACCAGGTCGAGACCCGGCGAGGCCGCGTCGAACACGAGGAGCTTGCCCGTGAGCTGCGCGGTGGCCACCAGGCGGCTCCGGTCGGGCGACAGCGCGAACTGCACGAAGGTGTGCGGCGGGCCGTCGACATCGGCAAGGTCGAGGTCGCCGGAGCCGCCTTCGACGACGGCGACGCGGTTCTCGACGAGCGACGCCGCGAAGATACGGCCCCCGTCCGCGTCGACGGCGAGCGCGTGGGGCCGTGGGAAGAAGACGTCGAGCTCGTCCACGCTCATGCTCTCGCGCACGATCGCGCCGATGCGCTGCGGCGGGTTGACCGCCATCATCGACCGGCCCACGTACAGCATGTCGGTGGCCGGATCGACCGCCAGAAGGCCGGGCGTCTCGAACGGGGCCCGCCCCACGAGCTCGCCGTCGGCGGTGAAGCGCAGGACGTGCCCGCCGCCGATGAGCGAAACGTACCAGTGCCGCCCGTCGGGGTCGACGGCGGTGTCGTGGGGGCGGCAGTTGGCGTCGAAGCCGAGCTCGGTGAGGTCGATTGTGCGCACCACGTCGCCGCTGGCCGCGTCGATGATCGCGACGGTGGCCGCCGTCTGGTTGGCCACGTAGACGCGCTCGCCGCCGGGCGACTGTGCGGTGGCCGGGCCGGGGGCGCCGCCGCCCGGCAGCCACGGGACGACCGCCAGCAGGGCGGCCATGGCGGCATCGCGCAGGCGTGCGGGGCGGGCGGGCCGCCGGTGGCGTGGGGTCGTGCCGGGTTGGGGTGGTCGAAGCTTGTTCATGCTTGTGCTCATGCCAAAGTCTAGGACACGGGGGTGCGGTCGCGCTTGCGGACCAGGAACACGCCCTGGCCACCCGAAGTGACGACCACGATCCCCGACTCGAAGAAGGGGTAGTTGCTCCACGACCCGTCCATCGAGGGGAAGTCCTCGCCGGGAACGGTGTCGAAGAAGGCGACCTCGCGGGGGTTTTCGATGTCGCTGATGTCGAAGACGCGCAGCCCGCTGTTGTAGTTGGACTGGTACATCAGGTTGCCCACAATGTAGAGGTTGTGATCGCTCGACGTGTTTTCGCTGAAGTGCTCCTTGAGCAGCTGCGGCTCGTCGAGGTCGCTGACGTCCCAGATGAGCGTGCGCGTGTTGGACACAATGCCCTGCACTTCGTCGAGCTCGTCGTTCATGTAGAAGTAGGCGTGGTCCTCGGTGAGCCAGCCCTGGTGGGTGTATGCCGCGTTGGGGTATTCGGCCACCCCGACCACGACCGGGTTTTGCTTGTCGGTCACGTCGGCGATGCTGAGCGCGTTCTCATTGGAGCCCAGGCAGATCTCCTTGCCGCGGTGCTCCTCGTCGGGGCCGTTGTAGACGACGCACTGGGCGTCGTGCGAGTAGCCGGTGCCGCGCCTGCCGGTGTTGGTGTGCTCGAAGCAGCCGGCGAAGGTGGGGTTCTTGGGCTCGCGGATGTCGATCATGTGGAGGCCGCCGCCGCAGGTGTCGCCACCCCCGCTCGAGCCCACCGCATATGCAAAGCCTGTGTCTTCGTTGATCACAATGTTGTGCACGCTGTGCAGACGGCCGTACCAGGCGTCGACGTCGAAGGCGAGCATTGTGCCGGCGTAGTCGCGCAGGCGGGTGAGGTCGAAGACCTGCATGCCGTGGTGCCCCGCGTTGTCGGAGACGATGTAGACGTGGTCGCTGTACACCTTCATGTCGCGCCAGGAGGTGCCGGGCGAGGACTCGGTCTTGGGCAGGTTGCCCACCACGACCGGGTTGACGGGGTCGGTGACGTCGACGAACGACGTGCCGTCCATGCGCCCCACGATGGCGTATTCGCGCCGGGTCTCGGGGTCGGTCCAGCCCCAGACGTCGTTGACGCGCACGCCGCGCGAGCCGCCCAGGTCCTCGACCGGGATGAACGAGACCAGATCGATGTCGCCGCAGCCGAAGACGTCGGCCTCGCCGCCGTCGCATTCGACCTCGCCGCCCAGCACCGGGTCGTAGCCCTCGGTCTCGCGGAAGATCGAGCGCACCTCGCCCCAGCCGTCGCCGGCGCGGGTGAAGATGAGCGCGGTGCCCAAGCCGTAGTCGGCGCGCGGCATGCCCGAGACGAGGACGCCGTTGGCCTGCGCGACGACCGTGCCCACGTAGTCGCCCACCTCGGGCCGGGGCGCGGTGATCTTCCGCGCGGAGCTCCAGCCGCCGGAGCCGGCGCCGCCGATCTCGTAGATCGCGCCCCGGCCTTGGTGCGCCCCCGGCGCGCCCACCCACAGCGTCTGGCCGTCTGTGGCCATGGTCGCGCCGAACTGGTCGCCGCTGCTGCCGTCGAAGGCCGCGAGCCGGCCCGCCTCGGTCCACTCGTCGCCGTCGCGGGCGAAGGCGACGACCCTTCCGGGCTCGCCGAACGGGCTGCCGGAGCCGATCAGTATTCGATCAGCGTCGAAGGCGGCCGAAATGCCGAAGAAGGCGCTCTCGCCGCCGTCGGACTCGATCTCGGCGGTCATGTCCCAGCCCTCTTCGCCGTCTTCGTAGACGTAGGCGCCCCCGGCGCGCGAGGCGACGAGGGGGGCGCCGACGACGAGCGTGCCGCCCGAGATGGCCAGCGCGCCCCCGAACCCCGACGGCCCTTCGGCGACGGGGTCCGCGAGTACCGCCTGCTGCATCCAGCCGCCGTCCTGCTGGCGGAAGACGACCACGGTGCCGCCGCCCGTCTGCGAGGTGCCGCCCACGGCCGCCAGATCGCCGCCCAGCGCCAGCGACACGCCCAGGATCATGCCCTCGGGCACGCCTTCGGCGGCGAGCTGGCCGTCGTGGGTCCAGCCGTCTGCGGTGCGGGTGAAGGTCTGGACGGTCGCGCTCTCGGGGGCGCGAGGATTCACGGCTGCGACGAGGAGGCGGTCGCCGGCCACTGCAAGATTCATGCCAAAGCCGTCGTTCTCGGACGGCTCGGGGTGCGCTATGCTCCCCGTCTCGACCCAGTCGCCACCGCTCTGCGTGTAGATGTACACGATTCCGCCGCCGTTCTCGCCGCCGCCGGGCTCGGCCACCAGGACCTCGTCGCCCGCGACCACCACGCTGGACGCGAAGCCCTGCGCGGCGACCAGATCCGGCGCGGCGAACAGGCCGAACAGGCCCAGCGCCAGAGCTGCGCCCAGCGGTGCGGGATTGGCGGGTGCGCGACGTGCGGGTGCGGGCTTGACGGGTGCGCGATTGGATGGTGCGCGACTGACCGTTGCGCGGTTCGTCGTTGCTCTCTTCATGGTTGCATTCCTCATGCGGGTGGGTGTAGCCTAATTCTACGTGGTCGGTGGCTGGCGGCCTACTTCGCCGGCTTCTTCTTGCGGCGCTTCGGCTTGGGCAGTTCGATCGGGGGCGGGGGCACCAGGCGGTCGATCAGCCACAGCGCCTCGCTCAGCGACTGCGCCATCTCGTTGGCGTGGCGGCGGAGCTCGGTCTTGGCCAGATGCGCCCGGTCGGGCTCGTGCTCCTCCCAGGCCTCTAGGTCGTTCAGCTTGGCCAGGCGGGGCATGGGCGGGCGCGGCGTGGCCGGATCGTGGCGGAACCGCGGCTCTTCCGAGTAGCCCAGGGGCACCAGATGGCGTCCCAGCTTCAGGATGAGCTCGTTGGCCGTGGCGGGCTCGACCTCGCCGGCCTCGATTCTGGGGTAGATGTCTTCGAGACGCTGCGAGACCGCGTTGAGCGCGAACCGGATGGGGGACAGGTCGAAGCGCTTCGCGGCCTTCGCCTCGTAGGCCTCGAGGGCCTCGTCCAGCTCGGCCACGGTCTTGCGGTAGTCCAGCGGGATCACCTCGGCGGTGGCGAGCTCGCCGACCGTGGTGAGGTACACGCGCAGGTCGCGCTCCAGGTTGTCGCGGTCGGCGATGTTGATGCGGTCGCGCTCGGTGTGCCACGCGATGTGGCCGCCGCAGCCGCCCACCGGGTAGAACCCCAGCCGCTCGCGCTCGGCTTTGGGGATGTTCGAGAGCAGCATGTACAGCGAGCTGAGCCCCAGGTTGTTGAACGAGTAGTCGCCGGCCCGGAGCGGACGCTGCCCCCCCGGATCGATCCCGGCCACCGCCTTGATCGACGCGCGGCACACGTCCTCGGCCTCGGCCATCCACGGCACCTCGTCGTACTCGGTGGCGCCCCAGCAGCCAGGGGAGTCGATGTTCACGGCGGCCACGCAGCTCCGGTGCAGGTCGAGCCCGAAGTTGTCGGCGTACCACGTGGATCCGCCGTACCGGCCCGTGGAGTGCGCGGGCCACCACGCGATCTTGACCGACCGCCGCAGCTCTTCGCGATGCTTGTGGAAGATGCGCGCGAGCTCGAGCATGGTCGCGTTGCCCACCGCGTTGTCGCCGATGCCGATGTCCCACGAGTCGTAGTGCCCGTGCACGAGCACGAACTCCTCTTCGGCCCCGTCGATCGTGGCCACGGGGATCTGGCACGAGCGCCACCCCTCGTCGAGCTTGGTGTGCAGCGTGACCTGTTCGAGCCCGTCCTCCATGGCGGCGAGCAGCTGGTTGCCGTCGGTCCGGTTGATGGCCAGCACCGGCGTGGACGGCTTCCGCGACAGCTGGGACTCGTCGGGAGCGCCCCAGATCGGCGTGCAGATGCCCCAGTGCACTTCGACGCCCGGGTTGATGTACACCTGCCCCGCCGCCCCCGCGGCCTCGAACCGCGCGACCGACTCGGGCATGGGGTAGCCCTCGGTGACGACTACCCGGCCCTGCACGTCGGGCACCTCGCCCTCGACGGCCGAGTCGAAGAGCTCGGCCATGCTGCGGATCGCCTCGGCGGGGACGTGGATCGGCGCGCCGGTCAGGCCGTCCGGCCCGGTCGAGGCCGAGAACGACGGCGTCTTGGCCACCATCTCGGTCCCGTCGACGTCGAGCGACGCGCTCTTCGGCACCGAGATGAACAGCTTCGGCTCGTACAGTTCGTAGGGGATCTCGAGCGACTGCAGCCGCGACGCGATGAAGTGGGCGGCGGCGCGCTCGTGGGGCGAGCCCGATTCGCGCACGAGTACGGAGAATCTCTCGATCAGGCTCCATCCGAGATCGAATGAAGCGTCGGCGTTCAGTTCGTCGATCAGACTCATGGCCCTGCTGTGATGCTTGGCGACATGGGTGGTCTCCAGGGTTGGTGGGTCAGGTGGTCATGGCGAGGTCCTCCAGTCTAAGGTAATGGGGCGCGCAAGGGGGGGGCGCGTCTAGGCGTCGATCGCGTCCAGCTCGGGCTCGTAGTCGCGCAGCGCGGCGCGGGCAATGGCGAACGACGCGGCGAGCGTCGCCAGGCAGGCCGCGAAGGCCGAGAGCGCGAGGATCCAGCGTCCGGCCTGGCTGGCGACGATGTCGAGGAACGCCTGCAGCGGGTCGTCGAAGGCCAGCTCGACCAGCCACCCGACGGCGATCACGCCCAGAAAGGGGAGGAGCATGCCGAGGAGGCCGAGCTGCGAGAGCTTGAAGCGGATCCAGATGGCGGTGGCGACGCAGGCCGCCGTGACGAGCACGAGGAGCGCGACCGGGTAGGAGACCAGAAAGATCCGGACGGCGGAGGCGTTCAGCAGCGGGGCCAGGTTCATGGCGGTGGCGAGCGCGCCGTACACCGCGCCTACGGCGGACAGCGCGCCCGCGGCGGCGAAGCGGCCCAGCGCGAGGATGGTGGGCGTGGCGGGGAGCTTGGCGAGGAACTCCAAGGAGCCGTCGAGCTTGTCGCGCAGCGCGTGCCCGGGGCACGCGAGGGCCGGGAGGAGCGTCGCCACCAGAAGCAGGAAGGTGACGGTGCTGCTTTCGACGATGCCGCCGTAGTGGAGCGGGGGCAGCAGCACCGCGGACCCGACCACGACCTGCAGCAGCGGCTTGCGGGCCCGCCTCAGCTCGAGGGCGAACAGGGCCGCAAAGGGGCTGCGGGGAGCGGGGCTATGCATGGCGGGCCTCCTCTCCTGCCGATTTCAGCATTTCGTAGAGGGCCTTTGACAGCGGACGCCCCGGATCGCGCCGCTGGACGTCGGGCACCGAGATGTCGGCCACAAGCCGCCCATCTCTGAGCAGGACCACCCGTTCGGCGATGCGCTCGACGTCTTCGAGGATGTGGCTGGAGAACAGCACCAGGCGGTCTCCGCCGGCGGGCGCGCAGTCGTCGATGAGGTCGAGAAGGTCGCCCCGCATGACCGGGTCGATGGCCGAGGTGGGCTCGTCGAGCACGAGCAGGGGCGGTCGGAAGGCCTCGGCGGCGACCAGCGACAGCTTGACCGCCATGCCCTTCGAGAGCGTGCCGACCCTCGATTCGGGGGGCAGCTCGAGCCGCTTGAGAAGCGCATCGGCGTACTCGCCGTCCCACGCTGGGAAGAAGCTGGACAGAAAGCGGAGATGCTCGGCCACGGTCATCCAGCCGAAGCCGTACGCGCGCTCGGGCAGGAACCCGATGCTCGCCCTGACCTGTGGCAGCAGCGAACGAATGTCGGCGCCGTCGATGGCGACCTGTCCGTCGTAGTCGGAGGCGCGTCCCGCGATGGCCCGCAGCGTGGTGCTCTTGCCCGCGCCGTTGGCCCCCACGAACGCGACGCGCTCGCCGGGCGCGAACTCGAGGTTGAGGGGGTGGAGGACGAAGTTGGGGTAGCGGACGGTGAAGTCGCGCAGGTGGATGGCTGGGTTCACGTGGTGCACGCCTTTTAGGGGGTTGGGGCGACGGTGGGGGTGTGGGGAAGTTTACGGGGCCGGCTCAGCGCGCGATCAGAGCGCTACGTAGGCCCGCGCGGCCGAGATGGCCACCACGGCGCCCCAGAAGAACGCCGCCAGGGCGATCGAGGCCGCGCCGCCGAACCCGACGCACCGCCTGAGCGCTGCGGCCACGAAGACGGCCCACGCAAGGTGGAAGACCGTCGCGCTCTGGGCGGCGGCCCACAGCACGGGCGTTGCGGGCGAGACCAGCGCCGCCAGCCCGATGGGGATCTGCAGATCGTCGGCCGACTGGACGCTCCCGCCGGTGACGAGGTGCACCACGACGGCGACGGCGACGCCCTGGAACATGAGAATGGCCTCGCCGTACAGGAGCACCGAGAAGAGCGTGCGCACCCGGGGCGCCGCATTGGCGAGCACCATGACGGCCCACCCCAGCGCGGCGAGCAGAGACGCCTTGGCCAGCATGATGAGCGGGGCGGCGATCGCGGCCAGCCAGAGCACGAGCTCCATGGTTGCCGCGGCTGCGGGCGGCTGGCCCTCGAGGGCGCCCAGCAGGAGCGGACGCGCACCGAGCGCGCCCACCAACGAGAAGGCCCACCCCACGGCCAGCGGCGGCAGAATGGGCTTGAACGCGCGCATGTCCTCGAAGCTCGGCACGAGGAGCGCCGCAAAGCGCTTGGCGCGCGCGCCCAGGGTGGTTGCAAGGGGATAGCCGATCGCTGTTTCGGTCGCTGTTTCAGTCATATTCCGAGATCTCCGTTGTTTCCATGTTTTGCATGATTGTCTGCATGTTGTGCACAAGCGCCTCCTTGCCGCTCTGGCCGACCGTGACGATGCGCACCGTGTCGGTCGCGTCGACCCAGAAGGTGGTGGGAACGGCGCGCACCTGAAGCGCGGCCGCGATGCTGCCGTCGAGGTCGTGGACGATCCGGGCGCGCAGCGACAGCGGCACCCAGGCCGCGCCGTCCACGTCGGACCCGGGCGACGCGACCACCCAGAGGCGCGAACCCTGGCCGGACTCACGCGCCAGTTCGTCCCAGCGCGCCAGTTCTGCCTTGCAGTGAAGGCACTGCTCGTCGACGTACATGAACGCGACGGCCGCTCCCGCCCGGGCGGGGTCCCACGCCCATCCGCCTCCCCCGACGGCTCTCGCCGCCAGGGGAGGCATTGCCCACGATGGCGCCCTCGGCCCCGAGCCGCTTCGACTCCGGTCCAGCAGATGGCCCGGCAGCAGCCCTACTGTGATGGCCGCCACGGCCAGCACAACGGCCGCAAGCTTGGCCAGGACCCGCCGGCGCCGCACGCCGCTGGCGGCAGCGTCTTCGGGCGGATTCGCTGGCAGGCTTGGGCGTCGGGTGCTCATCGTGGGGGTCGATGGGGTCGGCTAGGAGAGCGCGATGATCCACCAGGCCGCGACGCAGAGGCTGAACGGCATTGAGGCCCCCGGCCCACCCAATATTGCCAAGAGAAACTGTAGTCGGCACGTGAATCCCTGTGCGCCCTCGACCGCATCGGGCTGCAGCGCCTGAACGCTCGCCGCGACCGTCGCCTCGACGCCGCTGCCAGTGCCGGTGCCGCCGTGTGCAGGCAGCGACGCCTGCGTTGCCGAAAATGCCAGTGCCAGTGTGGCCACCAGTCCAAGTATGTGTCTCATTGGTCTACCCCCACGTCCGGACCACTGCCGAATAGCAGATCGGGAACGCGAAGATGCCCATGAGCGGCATGAATATCGAGCCGATGCTCGCGACGGTGCAGGTGACCCAGTCGATTGCCTGGCCGCCAACGACTTGCTCGGCGCCTACAACCGTGGCCGGGGTCTGAGCGAACGCGTTCGGGTTGCCCGGGGCCTGGCCGTGTCCGGCCATGCCGACATGCGACATTGCGAGAACCAGGGCAACGAGCAGCGCTTTATGGCTTCTTGACTTCATTGTGTTTCTCCTTGATGTTGATGCACAAATATCTGATGTTGATGCACAAGTATCTAATGTTGATGCACAAGTGTTTGCGGCCTAGGAAAACCCGACCGTGCACATGCCCGCGCACAACCCGACCGGACCCGGGGCGGCAACCGTGATCGCGATCAGGCCGAGGATGGACGAACCGCCAAGAAACAGGATGGTGCCCAGGCATCCTGCGCATACGATCTTGGCAAGCCAGGGGCCTGTCCCGACAACCGAAGCCTCGCCGTCGACGATCTCGACGGCCGTTGCGGCCTCGGCGGGCACGTTGCCGCCGATGGTGCTGCCCGCCATCGCGAACAGCGTCAGGACAGCGGCCAGCGTTCGCACTGCCATTAGCTTCTTCATTGCTTGTCTTCCTTTCCTTTGTGGTGGTGCTACAGGGTCGCGCACGCGGCGATGCATCCGCCCAGCGCCAGCGTGGAACCCGGCACAGCGGCGGCTGCAAGGATCGAGACCAAGCCGCCCGTTGCGATGGTGATGCCGCCGACGATGCACCCCACGCAGGCGGCGAAGGCCTTCCAGCCCGCGCCCCGCACGTCTTCCGCCGTGGCGGCCGATGCGACGCTCTCGGCGGGTGCGGTGGCCGTCGGCAGCGCCTGCACGCCCACGAGCGCGAGACAGGCGGCTAGTGACAGCGCTCTCGCGCCCGAGCGGAGCGTTGTGTTTCTCCGAAGCATTGCTTTTCTCCCGAATTGGTGGTTTCGCGAACCGTGACGCGTCTCGTCACGGCAGATCCGGAGGCTGTTCGGCGGGCAGGATCGCCTCGCCGCTCCAGATCGTTTCGAATGCGGTTTCGCTGATCGAGAAGCGGCCCGCCCGGGGGTCCAGGACCGTAATGGCGCCGCCGGGGGCGACTTCCGTGACCGTGACGAAGTGGTTGCGGTTCACCCATGCGATGAACGGTCGCGGGGCCCGCGCCGCGTCTTCCGGGGCCACCCGGTCGAACGCGAGCGGAACGCCCAGCTCCGCGCCGGCCCGGATCAGGCCGCTGGCGGTTGTCCCTGTGGGTCCGGTGCCCGCCAGCGCCGCGAGCGAGTCGAGCGGTGGCGTGGTCATTCCGAGGGCCAGCAGCACGTTGGCCAGAGCGGCGGGTCCGCAGTCGTTGAGGGATTCCTGCAGCACAACTCCGTCTTCGCCCAGAAAGGTTGCCCCCAGGTCGGCCATTTCGGCGCGCGCGGCGCTTCTGGCCATGCGCGGCAGCTCGGACAGCACGGTGGTCGCGGCCAGCAGGGCGGCGGGAACCGCCAGGAGCAGCCCGCACGCGGCGGCCCGCGGGTGCGCGGACAGGCGCCGCAGCAGCGCTGCGATTCGGTTGCTGGAGCCCGGCTTTCGTGCAGCCATTTCGGAAGCGTCCCTGGTTGAGCGAGTCGTCTCTGCGATCAAGCGAGAACAGCCTACACTGCGATCAGGGGCGCTTCCATAGCTGGATGGGACAGATTTTCGCCGGGCCCGAAATCGGGGTCGCCGGACCGCTCGCGGCGGGCCAAGACGCGCCGAAAAGTAAAGTCAACATTACATTTTGTAATGTTGACTTTACATTCTTGGGGCTGCGGGCGAGCGCGGTGGCGCGGGCCACTCCCCCGCCCGGGGCACAGCGCGGGCAGCTGCTACCCCGCCGGAGCGGGCAGCGACCTCAGCACCTCCAACACATCCTCGTTGGTGGGGCGCACGCGGTAGTCCACCTCCACGAAGCGGTACCGCACCACGCCGTCGGCGTCGATCACGTAGGTGGCCGGGTGCGGCAGGGGGCGGTTGGGGGGCGCGTCGGGGTTGAAGAGGCCGTAGCGGTCGATCACCGAGTGGTCGGGGTCGGACAGCATGACGAAGTCGGGCTCGACGCCGTCGTCGGCGGCCACGCGGTCGATCATGAGCTGCATGCCGTCGCGGTCGTCGACCGACACGGTGACGATCTCGGTCTGGTCGCCCAGGTCGTCGGGCAGCAGCGCTCTCAGCTCCACGAGCTGACTGGCGCAGTAGGGTCACCAGTGACCGCGGTAGAAGACGAGGACGACGTGCTTGGCGCCGCGGTAGTCGGCCAGGCTGACCGCGCCGTGGGCGAACGATTCCAGGGTGAAGAGGGGGGCCTCGGTGCCGACCGCCACGCGCTCGATGTCGGTGGGGGGCAGATCGTGGCCGTCGGCGGGGCCGAGCGTCTGGGCCCGCGCCGACGCGGGGGCCAGCGTGCAGACCAGAAGCAGCGACGGAAGGGCGGCTCGAAGCCGCAGGGCGAGGGTGCGGTGCATGGGAGTCGTCCGGTGAAGGGAGGGCGGTCATTCCTTCGCGGCTGCGCCGGAAGGGGTCCGTCGCGATAGTTTACGTCATGTGTTCAGTCCTCGCCATACTCGAAATAGATCCCTCGGTCCCCTACCCGCGCGAGCGCGCGCTGGCTCTCTCGAGGCTGCAGCAGCACAGGGGTCCGGACTGGTCGGGCGTCTTTGCCCACGAGCGGGCGCTTCTGGCCCACAACCGGCTTGCGATCGTCGATGTGGAGCACGGGGCGCAGCCGCTGGAGAATGCGGAGGGCACCCACGCGCTTGCGGTGAACGGCGAGATCTACAACCACCGGGCGCTCGAAGCGGAGCTGGGGGGGGCGTTTCGTCCGCGCACGCGCAGCGACTGCGAAGTGATTCTGGGGCTGTACGCCGAGCACGGAAGCGGGTTTGTGGATCGCCTGAACGGGATCTTCGCGTTTGTGCTGTATGACGCCGAGCGCGACCGGTACGTCGTGGCGCGCGACCACATGGGGATTGTGCCGCTCTACATGGGGCGCGACGAGGACGGGCGGCTGCTGGTCGCGTCCGAGATGAAGGCGCTGATGCCGACGTGCCGCTCGGTGGAGGAGTTTCCGCCGGGGCATGTGCTGGATTCGGGGGACGGGGGCGGGGGCGGGGGCGCGAGCGGGGGCGGGCACGCGGTGCCGAAGCCCTACTACAAGCGGCCCTGGCGGAGGTTCGAGGCGGCCAGCGCGGCGGCGGACCCGGCGGGGATTCGCGAGGCGCTCGAGGCTGCGGTGCACCGGCAGCTCATGTCGGACGTGCCGTACGGGGTGCTGCTGTCGGGGGGACTGGACTCGTCGATCGTGGCGGCGGTCGCGCGTCGCTACGCGCGGCGGAGGATCGAGGACGACGACCGCAGCGAGGCGTGGTGGCCCCGGCTGCACTCGTTCTGCATTGGCCTGGAGGGATCGCCGGATCTGGCGAGCGCGGCCACGGTGGCGGAGCACATCGGCACCGTGCACCACCAGTTCCACTTCACGGTGCAGGAGGGCCTGGACGCGCTGTCCGACGTGATCCACCACCTGGAGACCTTCGACGTGACCACCATTCGCGCCGCCACGCCGATGTACCTGATGGCGCGGCGCATCCGCACGCTGGGGATCAAGATGGTGCTGTCGGGCGAAGGGGCCGACGAGGTCTTTGGCGGCTACCTGTACTTTCACCGCGCCCCCGATCCGCGCTCGTTCCACGACGAGACGGTGAGGAAGCTCGACCGTCTTCACCAGTTCGACTGTCTGCGCGCGAACAAGGCGATGGCCGCGTGGGGCGTCGAGGCGAGGGTGCCGTTTCTGGACAGGGAGTTCCTGGACGTGGCCATGTCGATCGACCCGGCGGCGAAGATGCCCGGCGGCGGGATCGAGAAGCGCATTCTGCGCGAGGCGTTTGCGGACTACCTGCCGCCCGAGATCCTGTGGCGCCAGAAGGAGCAGTTCTCCGACGGCGTGGGCTACCTGTGGATCGACTCGCTCAAGGCCTTCGCCGAAGAGAGCGTGACCGACCGCCAGCTGGCCAACGCCCGCTTCCGCTTTCCCGCCAATCCGCCCCCGGACAAGGAAGCGTACCTGTACCGGAGGATCTTCGAGTCGCACTTTCCGCTGCCCGACGCGGCGCTGTGCGTGCCCGGCGGCCCCAGCGTGGCCTGCTCGACGCCCGAGGCGCTGGCCTGGGACGAGGCGCTGGCCAGGACGATCGACCCGTCGGGGCGCGCGGTTGCAGGGGTGCACGCCGCGGCGTATTGAGGGGGCGGGCGGGCGCGGGGGCGGCCGCTATTGTGGGCGCTACGGCATCGCGGCAGACGGGCCGTTCAGGTAGTCCAGGAGCAGGTTCGTCATGGCGCGGATGCCCACCGGCACCGCCGAGTTGTCGGCCTGGAAGTCGGGCGTGTGGTGCCCGCCGGACACGCCTCCGGGGATCACCTGGCCCAGGCGGAAGAAGAACCCGGGCACCTCGTTGGCGAAGTAGGCGAAGTCCTCGCCGCCCATCGTCGGATCGAGCTCTACCACGTTCTCGGCGCCCACCGCGCGGGCAAGCGAAGGCAGCATGCGCGCGCCCAGCGCGGGGTCGTTGATCGTCGCGGGGGTGCCGCGGTCGTATTCCAGCTCGAACGAGCCGCCGCCCGCCGAGGTGATCCCGGCAAGGATCTCGCCCATGCGCTGCTCGACCGCGTCGCGCACGTCGGGGTTGTAGGTGCGCACCGTGCCCTCCATCTCGACCGCGTCGGGGATGATGTTGAATCGCGTGCCGCCGCGCACCATTCCCACCGTGACCACGCTGGGCTCGAGCGGCGGCAGGTTGCGCGACCGGATGGTCTGGAAGGCGGTGACGGCCTGCGAGGCCATGACGATCGGGTCGACGCCCAGGTGCGGGGCCGCCCCGTGCGACTGCTGCCCGATGATTCGGATCTTGAAGTGGTCGACCGCGGCGAGCGCCGGCCCCGACGTGAAGCCCACCTTGCCCACCTCCATCTCGGCGAAGCTGTGCAGCCCGAAGATCGCGCTCGGCGCGGGGTCCTGCAGCACGCCCTCGGCCACCATCATGCGCGCGCCCCCGTCCTCGCCCGGCGGCGGCCCCTCTTCGGCCGGCTGGAAGATGAACTTGACCGTCCCGGCGAGCTCGTCGCGCATGGAGGCCAGCACCGAGGCGACCCCCAGCTGCACGGCCACGTGAATGTCGTGCCCGCACGCGTGCGAGACCCCGACCTCCTGGCCCAGGTACGTGGTCCTGACCGTGGACCTGAACGGGAACGGCGTGTCCTCGGTCACCGGCAGCGCGTCCATGTCGGCGCGCACAGCCACCACCGGCCCCGGCCGCCCGCCGCGCAGAATGCCCACCACGCCCGTGTGCGCCACGCCCGTCTGCACGTCGTCGAAGCCGAGCGCGCGCAGGTGGTTCGCCACCAGCTCGGCTGTCTTGAACTCGCGGTTGCCCAGCTCGGGGTACCGATGGATGTGCTCGCGCAGGCGAATGATCGTGTCCTGCACCTGGGCGACGAGCTCGTCGACCCGGGGGTCCTGGGCCGCGGCGGGCGCGGGCGAGGACGCCGGGAGAAGCAGGGCGGCGAGGGCGGCGGTGCGGGCGGCGGCGCGCCGGGCGTTGGCGCCGACGGTGGGCCTGGCGGTCGAGCGCGGGCGGGTGCGCCTTGCTGTCTCGTGGAACATTTGTTTCCTCCTCGGAGGCTGCATTAGGCCTTGTGGGCTCAACTGGGCCTCGCGGGCTGCGTTGAGCGTTGATCCTTCGTTCTGCGGTCCGTACATTGCGCGTCCGAGCCGTTTCGGGCAACGCTACAACCGAATGGAGACCCCACCCATGCTTCGATCCCTTCCCCTGGCTGCGCTCGCCGCGCTCGTCGCGGGCTGCGGCCCCGCCCCGGCCAACGACGACGCCATGCCCGCGGAGGCCGCCCCGGCCAGCCCCGACCTTCCTGCGGCCATTGTCGGCGAGGGCGGCGAGCTCGAGGGCGCCGACCTGCGCTACGTCGACGGCGACACCATGACCACCGGCTACCTTGCCGTGCCCGACGGCGAGGGCCCCTTCCCCGCCCTGGTGATCATCCACGAGTGGAACGGCTTGCAGGACCGCGTTCGCCAGCTGGCCGACGACTTCGCCGACGAGGGCTACGTGACGCTCGCGGCAGACCTGTTCCGGGGCCGCACCGGGTCCAACCGCGACGAGAACATGGCCCTGGTGCAGGAGGCGCAGGCCGACCAGCCCGCGATGATCGCCAACCTGAACGCGGCGGTGGCGTACCTGAAGGCGCGCCCCGACGTGACCGGCAGGGTGGGCGCGATGGGGTGGTGCTTCGGCGGCGGGGTGGCGCTCTCGTTCGGCCTGGACGGCGACAACCACGAGGCCACCGCGATCTTCTACGGTCGCCTGGTGGACGACCCCGAGGTGGTGGCCCAGCTCGACCACGAGGTGTACGGCACCTTCGGGCAGCTCGACCAGGGCCCCTCGCCCGAGTCGGTGGCGGCGTTCGAGGCCGCGCTGGAGGCCGCCGGGGTGGAGAACGACCTGCACATCTACGACGACGTGGGACACGGGTTCTGGCTGCGCGTGGACCAGGACCCGGAGGTGCGAACCGAGCCGGCGGCGGACGCTTGGCAGCGGCTGAAGGCCTACCTGGAGCGCACGCTGGGGTCGTGAGTGTCACCCGTCGGGGACGCTGGTGTCCCTCCGTTGGCGGCGCTGTGACGTGGCCTAGAGGTGCCTTGCAGGCCCTGTGGCGGCCTTGTGGGGGCCCTTTTGCGGCTTTTGGGCCGCGACGGGCGCTCGACGGGGCCCTCGGCACGCTTCTTGCGAAACGCGGTCGGCACGTCCAACACACAAGGAGGATCGCATGAGTCAAGCCGGAGTGGGAACGCACCGGACGGTGCTCGGGATGTTTGCCGCGCTGGCGCTGCTGGGTCCGGTCGGGCACGAGCGTCTGGCCGCGCAGAGCGGAGGAAGCGGCTTTCTGTTCGGGAACCCGCGCGCGACGCTGACGCTGAAGGGCGGCGTGAACCTGCCCAGGGCGGCCAGCGGCGACGGGCGACAGAGCCTCTGGGACCTGACCCGCGAGGAGCTCACCGTCGAGACCTCGGATCTGCGCGGGGCGTCGATCATCGGCGAGCTGGCCGTGCGAGGCTCGGAGAGGATCGACGTGACCCTGGCGATCGGCTATTCGGCCAGCGAGACCCGCTCGGAGTTCCGCGACTGGGTGGGCACCGACGATCTCCCGATCGAACAGACCACCAGGTTCACGACCACGCCCATGACCGCGGGGCTCAAGGTGTACCTGTTCGAGCGCGGGCGCACGATCAGCAGCCTGGCGTGGATCCCGCGCAAGTGGAATCCGTACGTCGGCACCGCCGCGGGGGTGGTCCGCTACAGCTTCCGGCAGCAGGGGGAGTTCGTCGACTACGAGACGTTCGATATCTTCCGCGACGACTACTACTCGAGAGACGTGGCGCCGACGATCCACTTCCTGGGCGGCATGGAGATGAGCGTCAACCGCCACGTGCTGCTGGTGGGCGAGGCCCGGTACGGGTTTGCCAGCGCGCCGCTGGACATCGACGACTTCTCGGGCTTCCCCGATCTGGACCTGGCCGGTTTCCAGGCGACCGCAGGGATCTCCTTGCGGTGGTAGGTGTAACAGACAAGATTGCACGGATGCGGAGGATGGACTCCGCGATGCGGGATTCGAGGGCTTCGAAAGGGACGAGCATGAACAGGAACAGCTTCAGACAACGCATTCAGTACGGCCTCGGCGCTCTTGCGCTGGCGGTCGTTCCCGGGGCGGCGGCCGCGCAGGAGACCGAAGCGCGGCTCGGATGGCAGCCCTATCTGGGGTGCTGGGCGCGGCCCGCGCACCTGGTCGAGGTCGACCGTCCCGAGACCGCCGGGGCGCAGGGCGGCGTGCTCTGCTTCGTGGCGTCGGGCAGCGATGTCGAGATGCTCACGATCGCGGGCGGCCAGATCACCCACAGGGAGCCGTTCCCCGCCGACGGGCAGCCTCGCACGGTCGAGCAGGACGGGTGCCAGGGCACCGAGACCGCGCGCTTCTCCGACGACCGCCGCCGGATCTACACCACGTCCGAGGCGACGTGCGAGGACGGGGCGCTGCGCCGCAGCACCGGGATCATCTCGATGCCGAGTCCGTCGGAGTGGCTGGACGTGCGCGCCATGGAGGTGGACGGACGCACCACCGCGTGGTCCCAGTGGTATCAGCGCACGGGCAGCGGCGTGCTCGAGGCCCTGGGGATCGAGAGCGGCCAGTTCGAGACGCCTCTGGCAATGCAGGGCGCGTCGAGGTACGCCGCGGGCGGGATCATGATCGACGACGTGATCGACGCTTCCAGGAACGCGCACCCCGAGGCCGTCGAGGCCTGGCTGGCCGAGACCGGGCAGCCGTTTGCGCGCCTGGACGCCGACGAGCTGGTTCGCATGGCCGACGCGGGCGTGCCCACCGGAGTGATCGACGTGGTCGTCGCGGTCTCGTTCCCCGAGCGGTTCGCGCTGAACCGCCAGGACGTGTACGCCGAAGGGAGCACCGAGGTGTACCCCCGCACCGTCTGGCTGCAGC
Organism: Longimicrobiales bacterium; assembly: GCA_965221535.1. GTDB lineage: Bacteria > Gemmatimonadota > Gemmatimonadetes > Longimicrobiales > Gaopeijiaceae > Bin94. The sequence goes on from OZ244894.1 coordinate 2,828,503, forward strand.
GCGACTACGACCCGTTCGGCTACGGCTACTACAACCGGTATGGCGGGTTCTACAGCCCCTTCGGGTACCGCGGGGGCTACTACGGCTACTATGGAGGCAGCTACTACGGGCTGGGCGGCGGCTACTACCGTCCCGTGGTGGTCGACGTGACGCGCGCCGAGCGCCCGGCCGGAGGCAGGGTGGTCGCCGGGCGGGGGTACAGAGGTCCCCGCAGCACGGCCGGCGGCCCGTCCCGGACCGGGGGCGCGTGGACTGGCGGCGGTCGCAGCTCGGGCACGGCGGTGTCCAGCGGCGGCAGTGGCAGCAGCAGCGGCGGATCGCGCACCGCGAGGCCGCGCGGCGGCTCCAGCGGCAGCTCCAAGCCGTCGGTGTCGAGCACGTCGACGAGCAGCGGGAGCAGCAGCAGCGGTCGCACGGCGAGGCGCCGGGGCGGCAGCCTGTAGACACCGGCCGCGACGGCCGTCAGATTGGGGCTCTCGCGCCCGGGCGGGCGCGAGAGCCCCTTTCGCGTGTGCGGGGCGCGAGCCACCCCTAGGCACTGAGGCACCATGGCCACGCTGCTCCAACTGAGCGACACCGGCGGCCTGTCCGAGGCCCTGGCGTCCAGCCCGCTGCTGGCGCTGGTGGTCCTGTTCGGCGCGGGCGTCGCCATCAGCCTGACCCCCTGCGTCTACCCCATGATCCCGATCACCGCGTCGGTGATTTCGGGGACCGCGCGCGAGGGGCAGCCCTGGAGCCGCACGCTGGGGCTGACGCTGACGTACGTCGTGGGGCTGGCCATGCTGTACGCCTTCCTGGGCATGCTGGCCGGGCTGACCGGGACGCTCTTCGGCACGGTGGGGGCGAGCCCCTGGGCGCTGTTCGCCATCGGGAACCTGCTCCTGCTCTTCGCTCTGGCCATGTTCGACGTGATCCCGATCCGGGTGCCGCAGCGCCTGATGGCGTGGGCGGGCAGCCGGGGCGGGGGCTCGTACGGGGCCGTCTTTCTGCTGGGGGCCACGTCTGGGGTGGTGGCCGCGCCGTGCGGGGCGCCTGCGTTCGCCGCCGTGCTGGCGTGGGTGGCCGCCACGCGCGCCGGGCTGATGGGGTTCGTGTACCTGTTCGTGTTCTCGCTCGGGATGACCGCGCTGCTCGTTGCGGTGGGGCTCTTCTCGGGCACGCTGTCGCGGCTGCCGAAGTCGGGACAGTGGATGGTGACCGTAAAGCGCGTGGCGGCGGTGATCATGCTCGGCGTCGCGCAGTACTATTTCATTCAGGTGGGCTACAACCTGTGAGGTGGGTCGTGATGATTGCGAGATCGGTGGCGAGCGTTGGCGGAAGTCGGCGGGGGGCCGCCGCGGTGGCGCTGCTGGTGGCAGGGGCGGTGCTGGCCGGCCTGCCCGCACGGGCGCAGGCGCAGGACGAGTCGCTGGGGCTGCCGGCGGGCACTTCGGCGCCGGACGCCCAGGTCGAGGATCTGGACGGCAACGCGGTGTCGCTCCTCGACGTTGTGGGCGACGGCCCGGCGCTGATCAAGTTCTGGGCCTCGTGGTGCGAGCAGTGCGAGCTGCTCCAGCCCCAGATCGACGAGATCCGGGAGCGCTTCGCCGACCGGATCACGGTGGTGGCGGTCGCGGTGGCGGTGAACCAGTCGCCCCGGCGCGTGCGGCGCCACGTGGACCGGCACGCGCCGGACTACGCGTTCGTGTACGATGCAAACGGCGAGGCCGTGAGAGCCTATCAGGCCCTCACGACCTCGATTGTCGTGCTCGTCGATGCGGATCGCCGCATCGTCTCGACCGGCGTTGGGCCGCAGCAGCCGCTCGTCGAAGCGGTCGAGGAGCTGCTGGGGGCTGCGGCCCGGTAGAAGCCGCCGCCCTACCCCTCTTCGGGCTCGGGCGTCACCTCGTCGATCACGGCGCCCAGTTCCTCGTACGCGGCGGGATCCACCTGGTTGAACTGGGGGATCACCTGGGCCACCCGGCCGTCCGGGCCGACCACGATCACGGCGCGGCTGCCCACCATGCCGTTGTCCCTGAGCGATCCGCCGAACGCCGAGAAGGCGCCGCCCGTTGGGTCGCTGCCGAACAGGTAGGGGAAGTCCTCGTCCTTGAGCCACGAGGCGCCCTCTTCGGCGGAATCGTTCGAGATCGCCATGAGCACCACGTTGCGGCCTTCGTTGAACAGTTCTGCGTACTGATCACGGTACGCTCTCATTTGAACCGTTCAGCCACGCGTCCTGACTCGGAAGAAGAACGCCAGGACCACCGTCTCGCCACGGTAGTCGCTCAGCCGGACCTGGTCCTGGAGCACACCGTGACGGGTCGCGCCGGCAAGCGCGAAGTCGGGCGCCATGGCGCCCACCTCGATGAGGCCGTCGCCGGCCTCCTGTGCGGCAGCGCCCGTGGGCGCGCCGATCGCCACCGCGGCCACCAGGGCGGCCGCTACCAACAGTCTGCGCATCATCTGCGTTCTCCCCTTTGGGTCTGGCGGCGCGCCTCGCCGCCGTGGGTGCGGAAGCGGGGGGACTCGCTGCGGGCGCCGAATCGCGCAAGCCGGCGCCGGGCGCACCCCCGCATGCAAGCATTGTAGCGCGGCGGCGCGCGGAAGGCGACCTTTGCCGCGAGACCTAAGGGGATCCCGCGCAACCGAGTGCGCAAGAGCGCGCAAGAAGAGAGGACCGCCGATGAGACCCGAATGGACCGGCGCGCTGCGCGCCATCGCGACCTGCGCGCTGGGGGCGGCGGTCGCCTGCGCCCCGGGCGACGACGCGGCCGCACCCGCCCCCGACGTGCTCCGCACGGCCGATCCGTACGCGCGCGGCTACGCCGACGACGACTTTCCGCGCGTGCAGGAGCTTGCGCCCGGGGTCTACAGCTACGAGCAGCTGCGCTCCGCGGGCGACGAGCGCTTCACGACGGTGAGCATGTTCGTGGTGACGGACGAGGGGGTGCTCGTCGCCGACGGACAGGGCAGCCCCGAAGAGACGCGGCGCATGGTCGAGACGATCGCGGGGATCACCGACCAGCCGATTACCGACGTGGTGGTCTGTTCCGACCACGGCGACCACACGGCGGGCAACGCCGAGTTCCCGCCCGACGCGCGCTTCTGGGCGCACCCCACCTCGCAGGCCGTGCTGCAGGCGATGGCCGACAACCCGCTCCGGCCCGACGACGCGCCGCGCGTGGTGGTGCCCGCCCACCTGGTCGAGCGCAGCGAGACGCTTGTGCTGGGGGGCCGCGAGATCCGCATCGCGTTTCTGGGGCGCGCGCACACGGGGGGCGACCTGGTGGTGCACCTGCCCGCCGAGAGGATCCTGTTCATGAGCGAGGCGTTCCTGAACCGGGTGTTCCCGGCCATGCGGTCGGCGTACCCGAGCGAGTGGGTGGCGATGATCGAGGCCGCGCAGGCGATGGATGTGGACGTGTACGTGCCGGGGCACGGGTTCGTGGATGCGCCGGGCGTCCTGGCCGAGGAGCTGGAGACGTACCGCCGCGCGGTGGTGCAGGTGATCGACGAGGCCGGGCGGCTGCACGCGAACGGGCTCGACTTGGAGGCCGCGGTCGCCGAGGCGGACTTTGGCGAGCTCGAAACGTGGTCGCTGCGGTCGAGCCAGGGCAGCCGGGCGCTGGGCCGCGTGTACATGGAGCTGAACGGAGAGCTGCCGCCGCCGTAGACGGGGGTCGCCGGGCGCGGGGGCGCAGCCAGGCGCGGGGGTGGCAGCCGCGGCGGGGCGCCGGTGCTCTGGCACGCGCGCCGTGCACGGAATATTGTCATTCGGCGCTTCGAGACGGCTGCCGCGCTCGAATGGCAGACCCTCAGGTAACACCCACACCCGGCAAACCCGGGAACATCTGGAGGAACATGTGAAGCCGACACACCGGGCCCTCGCATTTGCGCTCAAGGTCGCAGCGGCCATTGCTCTGGCGGGGACGACCGCCGTTGCGCTGGCGGGGCCGACCGCACTCTCTGCCCAGCAGTCCGAATGGCGCTACTGGGGCTCGGACGCGGCCAGCACGCGGTATGCGCCGCTGGGGCAGATCGACGCGTCCAACTTCAACGACCTGGAAGTGGCGTGGATCTGGCGGAGCGACAACTTCAGCCCGGAGCCCGAGCCTCTGCTGCGCGCGACGCCGATCTACGTGGACGGGACGCTGTATTCGGTTGCGGGGTCGCGGCGGACCGCAGTGGCGATCGATCCGGCGACCGGCGAGACGATCTGGACGTTCCGCGAGCCCTACACGAAGCGGTGGGAGGACTCGATGCGGAAGAACTACGGCAAGGGCGTGGCGTTCGCCGAGGCGGACGGGCGGCCCACGATCTATCTGGTGACGCCGGGGTTCTTTCTGCACGCGCTGGATCCGACGTCGGGGGCGCCGATCGAGTCGTTCGGGAAGGGTGGCATGGTGGACATGCTGGGCGACCTGGGGCCGTGGGAGCACCACCCCGAGGACGGGCTGCCGCCCGAGGTGGGCTACATCACGAACTCGTCGCCGCCGATCGTGGTGAACGGCGTGGTCGTGGTGGGCAATTCGCACGAGCAGGGCTACTACCAGACCATGCAGGAGAACGTGCCGGGCAACATTCTGGCGTACGACGCGGGCACGGGCGAGCACCTGTGGACGTTCAACGTGATCCCGCAGGAGGGCGAGTTCGGCAACGACACCTGGGAGAACGACGCGTGGAAGCGGACCGGCAACGTGTCGGCGTGGGCTCCGCTGTCGGCCGACGCCGAGCTGGGGCTGGTGTACGTGGCGACCGACCCGCCGACGGTGGACTACTACGGCGGCTTCCACCCGGGCGACAACCTGTTCGCCACCAGCGTCCTGGCCCTGGACGTGGAGACGGGCGAGCGCCGCTGGCACTTCCAGACGGTGCACCACGACGTGTGGAACTACGACAACCCGACCGCGCCCAACCTGGTGGACATCAATGTGGACGGGCGCGAGGTCAAGGCGATCGTGCAGACGACCAAGCAGGGCTGGGCCTACGTGCTGGACCGCGAGACCGGCGAGCCGGTGTGGCCGATCGAGGAGCGCCCGGTGCCGCAGTCGGACGTGCCGGGCGAGCAGCTGTCGCCCACGCAGCCGCATGTGACCCGTCCGGCGCCGTACGAGATGCAGGGGATCAGCGAGGACGACCTGATCGACTTCACGCCGGAGCTGCGCGCCGAGGCGCTCGAGATCGTGAGCAACTTCCGCATGGGGCCGCTGTTCAATCCGCCGGCGCGCGAGGATGGGCCCGGCGGCCCGTCGATCCACTGCCCGGGCGCGAACGGGGGCGCGAACATTCCGGGCGGCTCGGCGATCGATCCGGCGACCGGCGTGCTGTACGTGGCGTCGACCCGGGGGTGCAGCGCGCCCCGCCTGGTGCCGGGCGTGGACGTGGATCCCGACTCGAACGTGGAGTGGGTGAGCGTGGGGCCGGGCGGCGTGCGCGGCCCGCAGGGGCTGCCGATCACCAAGCCCCCCTACAGCACGATCACCGCGATCGACCTGAACACCGGCGACCACATCTGGCAGATCCCGAACGGCGACACGCCCGAATCGGTGCGCGACCACCCCGCGCTGCAGGGCGTGGACGTGGGCAACACGGGCTCGCGCGGCCACGCCACCAAGCTGGTGACCAGCACGCTGCTCATGTACGGCGAGGGTCGCGGCGCCGCCCCGGTGTTCCGCGCCGTCGACAAGGCGACCGGCGAGGAGCTGGGCCGCATCGACCTGCCCGGCTCCACCCTGACCGCCCCGATGACCTACATGCACGACGGCGTTCAGTACGTGGTGATGGCGATTGGCATGCGGGGCTCGGCCGGGGCGCTGGTCGCGCTGCGGTTGCCGGAGTAGGGGGGGAGAGCGATGATGCGCGCGACGGGCGGCGCCCTGGCAATCGCCGGGGCGCTGGCGGCCGCGGGGTGCCTGCAGGAGGGTGCGCCCGGCGACTCGGCTGCCGCCAACCACAGTGGCCTGTTCGACGGCACCGCCGGCGAGTGGGTCGAGCTTGGCCATGCGTTCGGGCCGTCCACGATCTACTGGCCCACCGACACCCTCGGCTTCCAGCTCAACGAGCTGGCGTACGGCCACACCGACGGGGGCTACTTCTACGCGTCGTATTCGTTCGCCTCGGCGGAGCACGGCGGCACCCATCTGGACGCGCCGATCCACTTCGCCGAGGGACGCCAGGCCGCGCACGAGATCCCGCTGTCGCGCCTGATCACGACCGCCTCGGTGGTCGACGTCACGGCAGGCGCCGACGCCGACCCCGACTACCTGCTCTCGGTCGACGACCTGGTGGCGTGGGAGGCCGAGCACGGCCCGATCGCCGACGGCACGGCGCTGCTCGTCCGCACCGGATGGTCGTCGCGCTGGCACGACCGCACCGCCTACCTGGGCACCGACCTGACCGGTCCCGAGGCCGTGCCCGAGCTGCACTTTCCCGGCATCGGCCCGGACGCCGCCCAGTGGCTGGTCGAGAATCGCAGCATCGGCGCGATCGGGATCGACACGCCCAGCATCGACCGCGGCCAGTCCACCGACTTCCGGTCGCACGTGATCCTGTACAGCGACAACATCGTGGGCTTCGAGAACCTCGCCAACCTGGACCGCCTGCCGGCGACCGGGGCGGGAATCGTCGCGCTGCCGATGAAGATCGAGGGCGGGAGCGGCGCGCCGCTTAGGATCGTGGGGTGGGTGCCGGGTGGGTGAGAGACGTGGAGAGCGCGCGGGTGCCCGGCGCGGGTTCTTGCGCCGGGCGCGCGCGGGCGTTCATATGATCGGCAGAGGCGGCCGCGGTGGCTGCCCGGAGGGCGGCCGCAATGGCCGCACAGAAGGCGGCCGCGATGGCCGCACGCAATGCAGCCGCGACGGCTGCTCATTTCCGCCATACCCTGAAAGGGAGGTGAACATGGCGAAAGTTCCGTTCGTACCCACCAGCTGGCGGCAGGGGCTTCCAGAGGCGGGCAGGCGGCGAGGCTGGGTCCTCGCGCTTGCCGCGCTGACAGCGGCAGGGGGGCTCGCCCCGGAGCGGGCGACGAGCCAGCAGGCCGGGTCGATCACCGGCACGGTGTCCGACGTGGCCACCGGGCAGATGCTCGAGTCCGCGCTGGCCAGGCTGGACGACGCCGAAGGGGGCGTGCTGTCCAACGAGGCAGGGCGCTACCTGATCCTCGGCGTGTCGCCCGGTACGCACCAGGTGACCTTCGAGATCATCGGCTACGAGCCGCAGACCTTCAGCGTGGACGTGGTTGCCGGCGAGGCCGCGGTGCTCAACGCCGAGCTGACGCGCGGCGCGCTCGAGCTGCAGGAGCTGGTCGTGACCGGCGTGGCGCGCGCGACGCCCAGGGTCAAGCTCCCGTTCACGGTCGAGAGGCTCGACGTGGCCAACACGCCCGTCCCGGCGGTTTCGGCCGAGAACTTCCTGATCGGCAAGGTGCCGGGGATCAAGGTGGTGGGCGGCAGCGGACAGCCCGGCAGCACGGGCGACATCCTGCTGCGCGGCGCGACCTCGATCAACGGGTCGCAGGATCCGCTGATCATCGTCGACGGCGTGATCACCACGAATTCGTTCGACGACATCGTGGCGCTCGACATCGAGTCCATGGAGGTGGTCAAAGGCGCGGCGGGCGCGTCGCTCTACGGCTCGCGGGCCGCGAACGGCGTCATCCAGATCCGCACCAAGCGGGGCACCGGCTTCGGAGGGCGCGACTACAGCCAGATGGTGATGCGCAACGAGACCGGCCAGGACCAGATCGCCGGCGACGTGCAGCTGTCCAACTACCACCCGTGGAAGGTCGACGGCAGCGGGAATCTGGTCGACGTGAAGGGCAACGTGATTCCGGACATCACGGACCCGGACATCGACAACCCGGCGCTGAACGGCGACGGAGTCTTCAAGTCGTTCCAGGACAATCCGTGGCCAAGCTCGCTTCCGCTCTACAACCAGGTCGACCGGGTCTACACCGCCGGCACCTTCATGTCGAACTACGCGGTCGTGGAGGGGCGCAACGGCGGCACGAACTACCGCAGCTCGTTCGAGTGGCAGCAGGATCGCGGCGTTCTGTCCAGATGGAACGACGGCTTCGACCGCAAGGGCTTCCGCGTCAATCTGGACAACGAGGTGCGGAGCAACCTGACCGTGTCGCTGAGCACGGCGTACACCGAGTCCACGCAGGAGGATCTGGGCAGCGCGCCGTTCTACGACCTCACCTTCATGGGCCCCTACGTGGATTTGCTCCGCAGGGATCCCAGCACGATCGGCCTGCGCCACTGTCCCGCGAACGGCTGCCTGTTCGTGAACCCGGACCCGCTGTCGAACCAGGACAACCCCCTGTACCACTTCGAGCTGCTCGACAATCGGGACTGGCAGGAGGACGTCAAGGCCAGCGCGACCGCACGGTGGACGCCCTTTAGCTGGATGGACGTCGAGGGCGTCTTCGGGCTGGATCGCAACAGCTTCCGCGAGACCAACATCTCGCCGCCGGGGCGCGAAACCGCAGAGGGATCGGTCGTGACCGGCTCGCTGGGGAAGTTCCAGTCGCACAGGCAGAACATCAACGGCGAACTGACCCTGTCGGCCAGCCGGGCATTCGGAGACCTGGCCACTAGAACCCGCCTGCGGTACCTGCAGGAGAGTTCGCACTACGAGTCGTTCGGCGCCAGCGGCTCGGATTTCGTGGCCGTGGACGTGCCCCGCCTCAACAACCTCAACCCCGACTCGTACAGCGCCAACTCATACCTTTCGGACGTTAGGTCCGAGGGCTACTTCCTGATCACGGCGCTGGACTACCAGGGCAAGTACATCGTCGACGCCCTGGCGCGCCGGGACGGCTCCAGCCTCTTCGGCGAGAACCAGCGCTGGCACACGTACTACCGTTCGGCGCTTGCATGGCGGATCGCCCAGGAGTCGTGGTGGCCGCTGGCGGACGTGAACGAGTTCAAGCTGCGCTGGTCGCTGGGCACCGCCGGTCGGCGCCCTGGCTTTTCGTCGCAATACGAGACCTACAGCGTGAGCGCTGGCGCCATCCGGCCCGTCACGCTGGGCAACACGGACCTCAAGCCCCAGCGTTCGACCGAAAACGAGTTCGGGCTGGACATGGTCCTGTTCAACACCCTCAGCATGGGGGTCACGTACGCGAACACGATGTCGGTGGACCAGCTGCTGTCGATCCCGCTGCCCAAGGCGGGCGGGTTCACCTCGCAGTGGCAGAATGCCGGCACGCTCGAATCGAACACCTGGGAGTCGTACCTGGAGGTGCCGATCATCAGCACCGCCGACCTGGGGTGGGACCTGCGGTTGAACCTGGACCGGACCCGGATGCAGATCACGCAGCTGGACCGGCCCGCGTACCGCAGCGGCTTCTTCTACTTCCGCGACGGCGAGGTGTTCGGAGCGTTCTACGGCGCGAAGTGGGCCACCTCCTGCGACGACCTTCCCGCAGGCGCACCGTGCAACCAGTTCCAGATGAACGACGACGGCCTGCTCGTGTGGACGGGCGGCGCTGACTACACCAGCGGAATCGCTAGCGACCTCTGGGGCACGGACAGCGAAGGCCAGACCGGCGACGACGTGTTCCAGTGGGGCATGCCGGTCCGGATGTTCGGCGAGTGCGACACCCGTCGCCAGGGCGACTCCGGGTGCAAGGACTTCCTGTACCTCGGAAACTCGACGCCCGACTTCAACGTGAGCGTGGTGAACTCTTTCCGGTGGCGCGGACTTTCGGTCTACGCGCTCTTCGACGGCGAATTCGGCGCGGACATCTACAACCAGACGCGCCAGTGGGCCTACCGGGAGAACCGTTCGGGCGACCAGGACCAGTTCGGCAAGGCCGACGGCCTGAAGAAGCCGGTGGCGTACTACCAGCGGCTGTACAACACCAACGCAATGAACGGCTGGTTCGTGGAGGAAGGCACCTTCGTCAAGCTCCGCGAGCTGTCGGTCCGCTACTCGCTCGACCCGGATCTGCTCGACAGGGTCTTCCAGGGACGCGTGACAGGGGCCGAGCTGAACCTGATCGGCCGCAACCTGCTGACCTGGACCGACTATACGGGGTACGACCCCGAGGTGGGCACGGCCGGGAGTTCGTCGGGGGGATCGGACGCGATCGGTCGCGTGGACAGCTACCAGTATCCGAACTTCCGCACGCTCACCGCCAGCCTGCAGTTGATCTTCTGATCGCTCGGGTCAACCGCAGAGAGGAGACATACAAGTGAACAAGAGAATAGCTGGTTACGGCGCCCTGGTCGCCGTCGCGGCTCTTGCCGGAGCCTGCGTCGACCTCGAAGTCACCAACCTCAACGACCCCGACCGCGAACGCGCGATCTCCAGCCCCACCGATGTCGAATCGCTGATATCGGGGGCCTACCAGCCGTGGTGGCAGACGTCGCACCATTCGTACCCGGCCGCCGCGCTGAGCACGGCGGCGGACGCGCACTCGTCGTCGTGGGGCAACTGGGGCATGCGCGATTCGGGCTGGGAGCCGCGCAAGGCCTACAACAACGACCCTGCGTACAGCTACAACAACATGGCCGAATCGCCGTGGGCGTTCTCGTACCGGTCGCTGGCCGCGGTCCGCGACGGGCTGCTCGCGATCGAGGGCGGCGTGCGGATCCAGGAGGGCGACGGCGCGGACAACACCGACAGGGCCGTCGCCTTCGGCAAGTTCATCCAGGCGCTGTCGCTGTCCAATCTGGCGGTGCTCTTCGACAGGGCCTTCATCGTCGACGAGACCGTCGAGGATGTCGCGGCCCTGGAGTTGCAGCCGTACGACCAGGTCTGGGCGGCCGCCGAGGCCAAGTACGCCGAAGTGATTCAGCTGGCCGGCGCCGGCTTCACGATCCCCTCGAACTGGGTGGGGTTCAACGGTGACTGGTCGGCCGCGTACATGGCCGAGCTGGCCCGCGCCTACCGGGCGCGCTACCGGACCCAGGTGGGCCGTACGCCCGCCGAGCGGGACGCCGTGGACTGGAGCTCGATCCTGTCGGACGTGTCCGCCGGTCTGTCCAAGGACTTCGCGGGCTACTACGAAGAGGGCGGCAACTGGGCCTGGCACCGGGCCAAGCACCACCTGGCGCACTACACCGGGTGGGCGCGCATCGACTACCGCACCGTCGGGCCCTCGGACGCGTCGGGCGAGTGGGAGAAGTGGATCGCCGCCGGCCCGAACGACAAGGTTCCGTTCGACATCGACACCGACGACCGGCGGATCACCGGCGGGGCCCCCGACGTGAGCGGCAAGTACATCCGCTACATGGGGAACAGCCCCTTCCCTGCCGACCGGGGCATCTACCACTACTCCAACTACATCGACTGGCGGTGGCGCCCCCTGTTCGACAACAACTGGGTGGGCGAGTACCCGGACCTGACCAACAAGGAGCTGGATTTCCTTGCGGCCGAGGCCAACTACCGCATGGGCAACCGGGAAGCCGCGATGGCGGTTGTGAACAAGTACCGCACCACGAACGGCGAGCTGCCGCCCTTTGAGGATCCGAACGGCGTGGCGCCCGGCGGCGACCGATGCGTGCCGCAGACCGAGAACGGCGCGTGCGGCGACCTGTGGGAGGCGCTCAAGTACGAGAAGCGGATCGAGCTCTTCCACTACGGGTTCGGGACCGAGTACTTCGACGACCGCGGATGGGGCGATCTGGTTCAGCACACGTTCCTGCAGCTGCCGATCCCCGGCAGCGAGCTCGACATCCTGTTGCAGGAGCTCTACACCTTCGGCGGTCCCGGAGGAGAGAGCACCGCTCCCGACTTCGCCAACGACTTCAGCCCCGACGCGCTGCGGGCCAAGGCGCGGTCGTTCGAGCTCTGGCGACAGATGCACACCGAACGCATCGACGACGTGGACGTGCGCAGATGAAGGCCCCCGGAAGGACCGGCTGGAATCTGCGACGTGCGCTCGCGGTCGGCGCGCCGCTCCTGTGCGCGCTGGCCGCGGGCTGCGCCACCGGCGGCGTGTCCTCCCAGAACGCCAACCTGTGGCGCGAGGACATGGGCCGGGTCACGCGCGCGACCCTGGAGACCGGGCTGGACAAGATCGTGCGCAAGTACGCGCTCCAGATCGCCCGGACCCAGGACAGCTCCCGCGAGATCTACTACGAGACGATCTGGACCGAGCGGGAGGTGATGGCCGACGAGCAGACGCAGGGCGTGACCCATGCGCGCAACCGCATCCTGCTGAAGGGTCGCAGGCTGGAGTCCACGATGGGCGGTTCGGGCGTGTACCGGATCACCTGGGAGCTGGAGAACGAAGTCACCAGCATGGGAATCGAGGGGTGGCACCCCGACAGGGTTCCGGAACAGGTGGTCGAGGAGTACCGCCCCATCTACTCGGACCTGATGCTGGAGATTCGCACAGGGCTGATTCGCTAGCGCCCGCGCCGGCGCCCGCAGATGCGGAGAGCTTGGAAACCGCTCGCTAGTTCTGGAGCAGTTGAATGGGGGCCGCCCGGATTCGGGTGGCCCCCGTTTCGCGGTCGGTGACCCGCACCACCACGCGCAGCAGGCCGGCGCGCTCGTTGCGCAGGTCGAGGTCGAAGAAGTGCTCGCCCTGGTCCGACGGGGAGTCGACCGACAGCGTGATGCCGGCCGTCGTCATGTCGAGGTCTTCGGCGTCGGGCGGCGGAATGCTGGGGATGGCGTCGGTGATGGGCGTCAGGTGCACGCGGACGTCGACGGTGCCGAGATCGACGGCGCCGGCGCGGTAGATCTCGAAGTAGACGCGAAGGGGATCGTCGCGCCAGAACCGGGTGGCGGGGAGGAGGGGCACGGGCAGCTCGCCCAGATCCAGTTCCGGCCGGGGCGCGATGCCCACCACCAGATCGCTGACCTCGAAGGCGGCGGCGCCGGGTTCGGCCGACACCGGCGCCAGGGGCTCGCCGACCACAAAGTGAAGGTGGCCGGGCAGGCGGCCGGCGGTGTCCGCAATCGAGTCCTGCTCTTCCTGCACGTCGTGCCGCGCCTCGACCGACACGTGGCGGATGCCGTCGGCGTGTCGCAGGAGAAGCGTGGAGAGGGCGCCCGGTCCGTCGACGGGGAGCATTCCGGCCCGGCCCATCTCGGACAGCCTCGCGTTGCGCAGGATCACCGTGTGGCTGGCGGTGTAGGCCGCGAGCGTCAGGCCGCCGCGAATGGAGTCGGTCTCGGTGGCGGGCAGCCAGATGGGAGAGGACACGGCCATGACCAGCAGCCTGGGCTCGCCCCCCTCCAGAATCCGCACCGTCTGGGCCGACAGGGCGCTCCGGGGCCGCGTGTCGAACTCGGAGATGGCGCGGGGAAGCGGCTGGCGCGCCGCCCACTGGTCGTCGGCGACGTGGCGGCGCGAGACGGCCTCGAGCGTCCCCTCGGCCGGGGTCCGGGCGGCGTTCCAGAGCCGCTCGAGCTCTGCGAACCGGAGCCCGTACGGCCCTCCCATCCGGGCCAGGTCCTCGTAGTAGAAGAGTTCCAGGTAGTGCTGCGCGCGGATCCCGGCGTAGCGCGCCTCGCCCGACACCCGCGCCGAGGCGGGCAGGATTTCGTGCAGACCCTGCACCTGCCGGAACGGGCCGGTGCCCTGCGTGTTGCCGAAGAGGAAGTAGGTGAACTCGCCCGGGTGCATGGTCGCGTAGCGCCAGATCTCGTACTGGGGCTGTTGATCGAACCGGGCGATGTAGTCGATCGGCAGGTTGCGGAACCGCCGCTCGGATTCGCTGACGCGCAGATGCCCGCGGGTGATGCGGTCGGGCTGTCCGTACTTGATGTGGAAGGTGCCCCGGTCGTCGGTGCGGTATGCCGACGAACGGTTGTAGACGTAGGCTTGCCGCGCGTGCGCAATTCGCTTCCAGTGCTCGACCAAGCGCTCGTTGACCAGCGTCGCGGGGGTCGGGTCGCGCTCGATCCAGAACTGCTTTATTGCCAGGGCGAGCGCGCCGGGATCGTCCCTGCCGACCTCGTCCCAGTATTCGACGGCGGCGACGTCGACCAGCCCGAACGTGCGGCGTCCTTCGGCCAGGATCTCGTCGCGGGTGGCCTCGGTGACCGTACCCGAGAAGCCCCAGTAGAACATGACCGTGGCGATCTCCTCGTACCGCTCGAGCTCGTTCTCGGTCACGGCGCCAATGAAGGCGGTGCCGATGCGGGGGTCCTCGGCCGCCTCCGACGACGGGTCGGCGCGCAGGCCGGTCCAGAAGGCGAGCGCGCCTTCCAGGTTCCCTGCCCCGATCATGTCGAGCCCGATGGCGTAGGCGTCGGCAGACGGCGATTGGGGGGGCGCGGCCAACGCCTCGGGAGCGGCCGCGCCCGACAGCGCCGCCAGCGCGACCAGCGCGGCCCACCGCACGCGGATCATGGGGGCGTCGCGCGGTAGAGGGGGACGCTCGCGGATGCCTGCACTCGCAGGTCGTGGTACCAGTTGCCGTCGGTGCGGCCGGCCCCGCCGCGGTAGCGGCCCGTGCTGCCGAGCAGGTCGACGCCCAGCGCCATGAGCCTGGTCCTGGCCTCGATCCCGACCCCCGCGCGCAGGAAGTAGTGCGGCTGCGGATCGCGGTAAATGTCCGTCACCGCCCAGCAGATGAGCGCATCTTCGCCGGTCGAGCGGGGCGGGCACTCGGGAATGTCCATGTCGAAGGTGCGGACGCCCAGGCCGCCCACGATCACGGGGCGAACCGAGCTGAGCGGATTGCCCGCCAGCAGGCGCACGGTCGAGGCCAGGGAGCGTACCCGCGCGGGCGCCGTCTCGGGCGCGCAGATGGACCCGCTCACCAGATCGCAGATGGCGACCTGACCGACCACCTCGGCCCCCCTCGTGGCCTCGCCGCCCAGTCGCACCGACATGTCCCACGCCTGAAAGTGAACCACCAGCCCCCCGGCCATGACCTGCGACGGGTTGAGGTTCGCAACTGTCTCCAGCAGCCGCAGCTCGGGGTTGTCCGACGCGGCGTTGTTGGCGAGCCGGCCCGCCGGCCACTGGTATCCGCCCCCCGCCCATAGGCCGACCGACCACCCGCCCGCCGCCGATTCGTCCTGCGCCGCGACGTTGCCCGCGGGCGGCAGGGCCAGCGCCAGAGCGGCGAGCGCGGCGACGATGCTGGTCATTTTCATGGGGTGGCTCCGTGGGTCCGATTGGGGGATTCGGCTGGCCTCACTGCTGTCGCTACTACCGCCACGCCCTGGACATGACCGCCTGGTCGGTCAGGTCGAGCCCGTCCATATTGATGAGCGCCCGGATCTCCTGCATCCTCGCCTCGCAGCGCTTCACGACCACGATGCTGGTCTTTTTCATGGGGCTAGCCCTCGTCGGCGGTGGTGGAAACACCTACAGGATCAATATGAGTATATTCGAGAATCGCCGATTCAGATATCCCAGCCCTTCCGAGGCGCTGGAGCGGAGGCGGCGGCTGTTTGCCGAGGTCTTTGCCGACTTCGACGCGCGTGGCGTTGGGCTGCGCATGGCCGACAACCTGCCGCGCGCGGCGCTCCATGAACGCTCGGCAGCCCGTACCGACGCGGATCCGACCGGCGGCTCCGATTCCGGGGCCCTTCCGTGCTAGATTTGGACGCCACTCGTGGCACAGCCAACCAGTG
The DNA here is from genome assembly GCA_965221535.1 of Longimicrobiales bacterium. Taxonomy (GTDB): domain Bacteria; phylum Gemmatimonadota; class Gemmatimonadetes; order Longimicrobiales; family Gaopeijiaceae; genus Bin94. Next base: position 2,844,037 of record OZ244894.1, read on the forward strand.
ACAGCACTTCCTTCGGGGTAGGACTTCCATGAAGACCGCAACGGTCGGCCCGGACCGGGCCGCGACCGCAAGAGACATCGAGCGGCCACCGTTCAGGGTGGCCGACCTTTCGCTGGCCGAATGGGGCCGCGACGAGATTCGCCTGGCCGAGCACGAGATGCCGGGGCTGATGGCGATCCGGCGCGAGTACCGCGACCGGCAGCCGCTCGCGGGGGCCCGGATCATGGGCTCGCTGCACATGACGGTGCAGACCGCCGTCCTGATCGAGACGCTGATCGACCTGGGGGCGTCGGTGCGCTGGGCGTCGTGCAACATCTTCTCGACGCAGGACCACGCGGCGGCGGCCGTGGTGGTGGGGCCGGACGGGACTGCCGACGATCCGCGCGGGCCCGCCGTATTCGCCTGGAAGGGCGAGACGCTGGAGGAGTACTGGTGGTGCACCGAGCAGGCGCTCTCGTGGCCGGCGGGCTTCGGCCCGACCATGATCCTCGACGACGGGGGCGACGCGACGCTGCTCGTCCACAAGGGCGCCGAGTTCGAGCGCCTGGGCCGCGTGCCCGACTTCGACCCGGCGCAGGACAGCGAGGAGTACGGCGTGATCCTCGACCTGCTGCGCGCGCACCAGCGGATCGACGACCAGCGCTGGCAGCGAATCGCCGCCGACATCCGGGGCGTTTCGGAAGAGACCACGACCGGCGTCCACCGCCTGTACGAGATGGCGGAAAAGGGCGCCCTGCTCTTCCCCGCGATCAACGTCAACGACTCGGTCACCAAGTCCAAGTTCGACAACATCTACGGGTGCCGCCACTCGGTGATCGACGGGCTGAACCGCGCCACCGACGTCATGCTGTCGGCGAAGATGGCGGTGGTCATGGGCTACGGCGAGGTCGGCAAGGGGTGCGCGCAGGCGCTCAGGGGCCAGGGCGCGCGCGTGGTCGTGACCGAGATCGACCCGATCTGCGCGCTGCAGGCGGCCATGGAGGGCTTCCAGGTCTCGCGCCTGGAGGACGTGGTCGAGACGGCCGACATCTTCATTACCGCGACCGGCAACCGCGACGTGGTGACGATCGATCACATGCGCCGCATGAAGGACAAGGCGATCGTCGGCAACATCGGCCACTTCGACAACGAGATCGACATGGCCGGGCTGGAGTCGTCCGACGCGGCGCGCAAGACGATCAAGCCCCAGTTCGACGAGTGGACCTTCCCGAACGGGCGCAGCATTCTGGTGCTCGCCGAGGGACGGCTGATGAACCTGGGGTGCGCGACGGGCCACCCGAGCTTCGTGATGTCGGCCAGCTTCGCGAACCAGGTCCTCGCGCAGATCGAGCTGCACCGCCGGGCCGAGGACTACGGGCCGGGCGTCCACATGCTGCCCAAGTCGCTCGACGAGAAGGTGGCGCGGCTGCATCTGGACCACCTGGGCGCGCGGCTCACCGAGCTGACGCCCGGGCAGGCGGACTACATTAACGTGCCGCTGGAAGGACCGTACAAGCCGGAGCACTACCGGTACTGAGGTGCGGGGCAAGGAAGTCGGCGGAGCAAGCCGCCGCCGCATCGGGGCCGGGGCCGCGCTGGCGTCGGCCGCGCTGGCGTCGTCGGCGCTGACGTTCGCCTGCCAGGAGCCGCCGCGCCTGCTCGAGGGCGAATGGGTGTCGATCGGGGCGAACCCCGCGATGACCTACATCTTCGACGGCGGGGGCCGCACGACCTGGATTCTGGACCTGCCCCAGGGCCCCGACACCCTCGTGCTCGACTACCGGGTGGACTACTCCGCCGCCCCGCTCCACGTGGACGTCGGCCCCTGGTCGACCGGTCCCGTCGCGGGGCGCACGCTCTTCGGGATCGCGCAGATGAACGGCCCCGACCGCTTCGTGGTGGACTTCGAACCCGGGGACCCCGTCGGCGGGGCCGACGTGCGCCCGACCGAGTTTTCGAGCCAGGCGGTGACGTTTGTGAGAAGGCGGAATTGAGGGGGGAGAGGGTGACCCCCGCAGGCGCAAACTTGCGGAAGTGGCGGGCGCAGGCGGGTTAAACGCGCTTTATTGCCATTATGGCCGTCTTATTCCTATATAATTCTCGTTTCGCCCACCAACCGACGCGCTAACCGCAGGTAATTCGCAATGAGCCGCAGCAAGACCGCGTGGCCGGAGGCCTTCGTGTCGCACACCGGGATCAGCCGGGCCGTCTCGCGGGCGGTCAAGGCCGGGGTGCTGCGCAAGCTGGGCTCGCGCCTGTACACGCGGAATCTGGACGGCGAGCCCGAGGAGATCGTGGACCGGAACCTGTGGAGGATCGTCGCAGGGTACTTTCCGGGGGCGTTGCTCGCGGACCGCACGGCCCTCGAATCCGGACCGGCTGCCGATGGGTCCGTGTGCCTGGTCACCGAGCGCGGGCGCGCGGTGGCGCTGCCGGGCGTGGTGCTGCGTCCGAGGCGCGGGCCCGGCCCACTGGCTTCGGACAAGCCGTGGATCCACGGACTGCGGATCAGTTCGCAGGCGAGGGGCTACCTCGAGAACATGCGCGCCTCGCGGGCGCGCTGCGCGCGCTGTCCGGCGACGGGCGGCCCGAGCCGCTGATCCGAGTCCTGGACTACGCGCAGCGCTGGACGCTGGCCGTCGACTGGAGCTCGCTCGATGCGGCCGAGCGGGAGCTGGAGCGCTGCAACGCGTTCCTGAGGTCGGAGGATGCGGTGGCGACGGGGAGGCGGTTGCGGATGCCGGGCTGAGGGGGGCGGCGGTTGACCGCCCGGCGGACCCAGGCCGCCGGGGCGAGACACTTCCCGGGCGTCGGGCCCAGGCCACCGGTCGGTGCCCGTGCCTTGCCAAAATGGCCGCCCCTTTCTTCTGCCATTTTGGCAGACAACTGCCATTCCGGCAGGAAGATCTGCCAGTTTGGCAGTGGTCAAGCTTCTGTCCCCCAACAACTTCTGCCGTTTTGGCAGTCTGGCGCTGGTACGGATCGTGCTACAGCGGGGCGCGGCCACCAAAGGCCGACATCATTCAACCCCTACTCGATGAAAGGAGTAACCCGATGTCACTGATCAGGCACGCCAGCAGGGCCACCCCCTGGAACGACCTCGATGTCCTGGCCAACCGGATGAACCGGATCTTCGGCGACTCCGGCTTCGGCAACCTGACCTACGGCGCCAACTGGGTGCCCGCCGTCAGCGTCGAGGAGAAGAACGACGAGATCCTTCTCACGGCGGAGCTTCCGGGCATGACCGAGGACGCGGTCGAGATCAACCTGGAGAACAACGTCCTCACCATCTCGGGCGAGAAGACCGAGCCCCGCGACGAGGGCGACGCCAACGGCAAGTTCCACCTGGTCGAGCGCAGCTTCGGCTTCTTCCGCCGCTCGTTCACCCTGCCGCGGACGGTCCGCGCCGACGGCATCACGGCCGAGTTCGACAACGGCCTGCTCATGGTGCGGCTCCCGAAGGCCGACGAGGCGCTGACCCGCAAGATCGAGGTCAGCCGCAGGGGCTAGGGGCTGGCCACCCACTCCGCCCGGGGGGCACGGCGCCCCAAGGGTGGAATCGGGGCGGGCGCGGCGAAGGCTGCCGCGCCCGCCCCTTGGTGTTGTGGGGGGGGGGATTGCCCCCCCGGTGGCGCGCCTACCGCCCCCCCGCCGCCCGGATCGCGGTCCTCAACGCGCCGCGCTCGGGCACGACCGGGTCGGGGTGGACGCGGCACCCCAGCTCGGCGGCGACGCCCTCGGCCGCGGCGCGCAGCGGCCCCCCCTCGCCCACCAGCCCCCCCGCGAAGGCCACGACGGGACGCTCGCCGTCCCACCCCGGCGTCCGCTGCAGCGCGGCCTCGATGTGCGCGCGGATCGCGCCCAGCGCCCGGTGCACGATGCGGGCCGCGACCGGGTCGCCGCCCTGCGCCTCGCTGGCCACGAGCACAGAGAGCGCGGCGACCTCGGCCTTGGTGGCGCTCGCGGCCCACCCCACCAGATCGCGCGGGGCGGCGGCCCCCGCCGCTTTGACGAGCACGGCGCCGAGAGAGGTGCGCGGCTCCCTGCCGTCGCTTGCCCGCATGACGGCGCGCAGGCCATCGAGGCCGATCCGGTAGCCGCTGCCCTCGTCGCCCAGCAGATGGCCCCATCCACCGACCTGAACGATGTGGCCGCGCGGGCCGACGGCGCGCACGGACGATCCGGTTCCGGCGACGCAGAGGATGCCGGGTGGGGCGGTGGACGACGGGGCGCCGGGCGGGGTGGTGGCGGCGGACGGGGGGCGCGCCGGGCCGAAGGCGGCGGCGTGGGCCGCCTCGACGTCGGTGCCGACGGCGACCCGGGTGGCGAGGGCGGCCTGCTGCAGCACCGCCTGGACCGCCGCGCTGGCCCCGCGCTGTCCCGCGCCCGCAAGGCCCGCCCACAGGCCGCGCACCGGAAGGGGGACGTTCGCGGCTGCGGCCGCCGCGCGCACCACCGCCGCGACGGCGGCGGCGGCGCGCCCGGGGTCGCCGGGGTCGATGAGGCCGGGGCCGCCGTCGGCCGCGCCGAGCTCGGTGCCGTGCGCGTCGCCGACGAGGGCGCGGGAGCGGGTGCCGCCGCCGTCGACGCCCACGAAGTGGGGGGCGGCGGCGGCCGGCTGGGCCGGGGTCACGCCCTGCGCCGGAAGAGGGCCCCCGCCGCGAGCGTCACCACCAGGCCGATGAGCACGAACCAGGGCCACGCGACGGCGTCGCGGGCGGAGGCCCAGATGGCGACGACCGTGCCGACGCCGGCGATCATGCCGACGATTGCGCCGGTCTGGGTGACGCGCTTGGTGAGCACGCCCAGCGCGAACGCGCCCAGGAGGCCGCCGTAGGCCATCGAGGCGGCGGCCAGCGCGACTTCGACGGCGGCGGTGCCGCGCGAGAGCGGGATGAAGACGATCGCGCCGACGATCAGGAGGGCCGCCCAGACGAGGGTGAAGATCTTGCCGGCGATCATGACGGAGCGGTCGTCGGTGCGTCCGGTGGCGGGGCCCCAGAAGTCGTAGGCGCTGGCCGACGCGAGCGAGTTGATCGAAGACGAGAGCGAGGACATGGCCGCGGCGAAGACCCCGGCGATCAGGAGGCCGCGCAGTCCGGTGGGCATTTCGTCGATGATGAAGCGGGCGAAGATCTCGTCGGAGCTGTCGAAGGCGCGCCCGTCGAAGAAGACCCAGAGGCCCAGGCCGACGAAGAGGAAGAGCGCGAACTGGACCATGACGGCGATGCCGCTGCCGATCAGGGCGCGCTGGCTGTGGCGGGCGTCGCGGCAGGTGAGCAGGCGCTGCACGATGAGCTGGTCGGCGCCGTGCGACGCCATGGAGAGGAACCCGCCGCCCACGAGACCGGCCCAGAAGGTGTAGGCCACCGCGGGCGAAGCCGAGAAGTCGAGCGCAGCCAGCTTGCCGGCCGACGAGGCCTGCGCCAGGATCTCGCCCCATCCCCCCGCGACCGCGCCCTGAAGCAGGATTAGCGCGATGAGGCCGCCGCCGACGTAGAGCACCATCTGCAGCGCATCCACCCAAACCACCGCCTTGATGCCGCCATAGTAGGTGTAGACGAGCGTGGCCGCGCCGATCACGAGAATGGACGCCGGGTACGACCATCCGGTGATGAGGGCGAGCGGGATCGCGGTGGCGAACAGGCGCACGGAGTCGGCGAGCAGGCGCGTGGCCATGAAGACGCCCGAGGCGCTGCGGCGGGCGGCCATGCCGAAGCGGGTTTCGAGGAGCGCGTAGGCGGTCGTGAGTTCGCCGCGGTAGTACGCGGGCAGCAGGACGCGCGCGACCACGATGCGGCCCGCCAGGTAGCCCAGCGCGAGCTGGAGGAACGCGAGGGTGCCCAGGTAGGCGATGCCGGGGATGGAGAGGAAGGTGAGGGTCGAGGTCTCGGTCGCGACCACCGACAGCATGACGGCCCACCACGGAAGGTTGCGGCTGCCGAGGAAGTAGTCGGTTGCGCCTCGGTTGGCTCGGCCAAGCCACGCGCCCCACGCCGTCACGGCGGCGATGTAGATGGCGAGCACGGCGAAGTCGGTGCCGCCGAAGGTGGTCATGGGGAGGGCGGCGGGGTGGGTGCGGGCGGCTGCGCGGGTTCAGGCGGCTGCGCCGGCTCGCGCGGCTGGGGCGGCGTGTCGGTGATCGCGCGCGCGACGAGGTCGTGGACGGCGCGGCGGAGCGGCACGTGCTTGGCGTTGTTGCGCGTGGGGTTGACGCGGTTGGTGAGGAGCACGACGGCCAGGTCCTGCGTGGGGTCGATCCAGATCGAGGTGCCGGTGTAGCCGGTGTGGCCGAAGGAGCGCGCCGAGAAGTAGTCGCCGGCCGACGAGCGCTGAGACGGGGTGTCCCACCCGATGGCGCGGCTGGAGGCGTCGGACTGGCGGCGGGTGAAGCGGTCGACCCAGCCGGGCGCGAAGATCGCGACGGGTCCGAAGCGGGGGCGGTGGCACGGCAGGCCCGAGGTCGGGTCGGCGCGGCAGGGTCCGGCGACGCCGCGGTCGAGCATGAGCTGGACGAAGACGGCCAGGTCGCGCGCCGAGCTGAAGAGGCCGGCGTGGCCGGCGACGCCGCCGATGGCGTGCGCGTTCTCGTCGTGGGGGACGCCGTGGACGTGGTAGCCCCGGTAGACCTCGTCGATTTCGGTGGTGGCGATGCGGTGCCACAGGGCGGAGTCGGGGTTGAAGCCTGTGTCGGCCATGCCCAGGGGGCGCCAGACCTCGTCGGCGAGGAAGCGCTCGAAGGGGCGGCCCGTGACGGCCTCGACGATGAACGCGACGGTCATGAGGCCGATGTCGGAGTAGACGGTGCTGTCGCCCGGGGCGTAGTCGAGAGCGAGGCCGCCGATGGCGTCCTCGTAGGCCTGGCGGCCCTGCATGTCGAAGAAGAACTGGCGGAAGGGGGGCAGGCCGCCCTGGTGGACGAGGAGGTGGCGGATGGTGACCTGCGACTTGGCCGGGTCGCCCGCGCCCCACCAGTCGAGGTGGTCGACGACGCGGTCGTCGAACGAGATGGCGCCGCGCTGCGCGAGGATGACGGCGGCCGTGGTGGTGCCCACCACCTTGGTGAGCGAGGCCATGTCGAAGATCGAGGCCGGGGTGACGGGGGGCGCGGCCTCGTCGTGGTCGAGCCGCCCGTAGCCGCGCAGCCGGACGATCTGGCCGCGGCGGACCACCGCCAGGGCCGCGCCCGAGGCGGCGGAATCGGCGAGGGCGGCCAGGATGAGGTCGTCCAGCGCGGCGAGGGAGTCGGCGCTGAGGGCGACCCGGGCGGGGTCGACTTCGCGCGGGGAGATGATGGCGGCGCCTTGGCGGCAGTAGGGGGTGGGTGGGGTGGGTGGGGTGGTGGTGGGGGGCTGGGTGGTGGGGGTGGGGGCGCAGGGGGGGATGGGGGGGTGGGGGCGCCAGTGGCCGGGGCCGCCGGTGGGGGTGGTGGCGGGGGGTGGGGGGGTGGTGGTGGGGGGGGTGGGGGCGGTGTCGGTGGTGGTGGTGGTGGTGTCGGTGGTGTCGGGGGCGGCGTCCGGCGTTGGCGGGACAAAGCCCAGCTCGCCCAGGAGGTCGACGGGGGCGTCGAGGTCCCTGGCGGCCACTTGGGCGTTGGCGGCGCGGTCGAGGCCGTGGCCGATGTCGTGGAGGGGCGGGATGGGGATGGGGAGCCGCCCGCCGATCGCCGATGCGCCCGTGACCGCGCGCGCCGCGGCCTGCTGCGAGACCTCCCAGCCGCCCCACGCGGCGAGGTAGGCGTCGGCTTCGGGGATGGCGGAGAGCAGATACGGGTTGCCGAACGAGACGACCACCGCGTCGCTGCCGTCGATCTGGTGCGCGGCGTTCACGAAGGTGCGAAACGTCTCGGGCACGCCCACCGCGCCGACGCCCGAGCCGGGCGGAACGTAGGCGCCGATGATCACCGCGTCGGCCTCGCTGGCGGCGTGCAGCAGGGAGTCGTACACGGGCCAGGGGGTGTTGGGACCGACGCGCGCCGTGGCCACGCCGCCCGCAAGGCTGCGCAGCGTGGAGTTGAAGGCGCGGCCCGCGAGGAGGTGGCTGGTGCGGGCGTAGGTGACGCTCAGGATCGTGGCGCCGGGGTCGAGCGGCACGACGCCGCGTTCGTCGCGCACCAGCGTGATCGAGGCCGTGGCGGCCCGGTCGGCTGTGGCGCGGTTTTCCGCCGTGCCCACGCGGGTGGCGACGCCCGCCGGATCGACCTGGCCGCCCCGGTGCAGGCCCAGCCTGGCCTTGGCCTCGAGAAGGCGGCGCACCGAGAGGTCGAGCCGCGCGCGGGCGATGCGCCCCGACTCGACCGCCGCGACGACCGCGTCGATGGATTCGTCGACGTCGGCGGGCACGAGCAGCGCGTCGGACCCGGCCTCGAGCGCGAGCACCGCCGCCTCGCCCCCCCCGTAGCCGTCGGTGATGGCGCCCATGCGCAGCGCATCGGTGAAGAGGATGCCGTCGAACCCCATTTCGTCGCGCAGGACCTGGGTCATGAAGTAGGGCGACATGGTGGCCGGGCGATCATCGCCGAGGACGCCGGGCACGGCCACGTGCGCGGTCATGACCGCGTCCACGCCCGCGTCGACCGCCATGCGGAAGGGGCGAAGCTCGACCCGGTCGAGGCGGTCGCGGTCGGCGGCGATCACGGGGAGCGCGACGTGGGAGTCGGTGCGCGTGTCGCCGTGGCCCGGGAAGTGCTTCGCGGTGGCGAGCGCGCCGCCGGCCCGGGCGCCCCGGATGAATGCCGCGCCCAAGCGGCCCACGGCCTCGGGATCGGCGCCGAAGGCGCGCGTGTTGATGACGGGGTTGTCGGGGTTGCTGTTGACGTCGAGCACGGGGGCGAAGAGCCAGTGCACGCCGACGGCGCGCGCCTCTGCCGCCGTGATGCGCCCGTACTCGAAGGCGAGCTCCTCGTCGCCGGCCGCGCCGAACGCCATGGTGGGAGGGAAGCTGGTGCCGCCGCCCTGCGGGAGGAGCGAGGGCAGCGCGTAGCTGTGGTTGATGCGCATGGCCGGGCCGCCGTTTTCGAAGTCCGACGTGACCAGCAGCGGAATGCGGGCGCGCGCCTGCAGACGGTTCAGCTTGGCCGCGTAGGCGTCGGGCACCCCGATCGAGATGACCACGCCGCCCAGCCCGTCGTCGACCCAGCCCAGCAGCTCTGCGAACTCGGGGTCGCTCTCGGACGCGTAGCCGCCCGCCACCCAGGGGTACACCAGCTGGGCGACGGCCTCGCGCAGCGTGAGGGCGGCCATCGTCTCGTCGACCCAGCGCCGGGCGTCGGCGTCGAGGGAGGCGGCGGGCCGGAGGGTGGCGGGGGCTGGCGCGCCGGGCCGGGCGGGGCCCGAGGCCGCACCCGTGCACGCGGCGGCCACGGTGGCCACGGTGGCCGCGACGGCGACGGCGGCCAGGAGCCGGCGGGCGGGTCGCGCGGTCAACGCCCCGCCCCGCCGGCGCGGGCCGGAATCTGCAGCCCGTCGCCGATCTGGAAGCCCGCGATGCGGGTGGGCGCCCGGCCCGTCACGGCAATGCGGCCCAGGATGGCGTCGGCCGCGGCCCGCTCGGCGACGGGCACGCCCGACCACGCGGTCATGTACGTCTCGACCTCGGGGAACTCCGAGAGCAGATACGGGTTGCCGAAGGCGACCACGATCGAGGGCCGGCCCGAGCGGGCCAGGGCCCTGACGAACCGAAGCGCGGACTCGGGCAGGGCCACCGACCCCGACGCGGTGCGGACGCCGACGTGCAGCGACACCACGGTGAGGTCCATGCCGCGCGCCCGCGCCAGGACGCGGTCGTACTCGGCGTCGGTGGTGCCGGGCTCGACGTTTGCCGTGCGGAGGCGGCGGTACGTCTGCCGCAGCCCGGCGTTGAAGGACCGGCCTGCGCGCAGGTCGGTGGCGCGGCGATAGGTGACCGAGTAGACGTTGGCGGTGGGCGTGCCCAGCAGCGGGAGCAGCCCGCGCTCGTCCTTGAGGACGGTGACGGAGCGGTCGGCCACGCGGCGGGCGACGGCCTGGTGGGGCTGCACGCCGACCACCGTCCGGACCCCGTCGAGATCGACGGTGCGCCGCCGGTCGAGGCCCAGCGACTGCTTGGCGCGCAGGATGCGGCGCACCGACCGGTCGATGCGATCCTCGGACAGGCGTCCCGACTGCACCGCCGCGACGATCCCGGCCCGGGCGGCGGCGAGGTCGGGCGGCATGAGAATCACGTCGGAGCCGGCCTCGAGCGCCCGCACCGCCGCCTCGCCGCGCTCGAACATGCGGTCCACGGCGGCCATGTCCATGGCGTCGGTGAACACGAGGCCGCCGAATCCCATGTCGTCGCGCAGCAGCGAGGTCAGCACCTCGGGCGCGAGGGTGGCGGGGGCGCGCGCGCCGGTGATCTCGGGCACCGTGATGTGCGCGGTCATGACCGCCCCGAGCCCCACCCCGACCGCGCGGCGGAACGGCAGCAGCTCGACCGAGTCCATGCGCTCGCGGCTGACCCGGATGACCGGCAGGTCGAGGTGCGAATCGACGTCGGTGTCGCCGTGGCCGGGAAAGTGCTTGGCGGTGGCGATCGCGCCGTGGTCCTGCATTCCCCTGACGAATGCGGCGCCCAGCTCGGCGACCCGCCCGGGGTCCTCGCCGAACGAGCGCACGTTGATGACGGGGTTCTCGGGGTTGTTGTTGACGTCGAGCACCGGCGCGAAGGGCACGTGGACCCCGATCGCCCGCGCCTCGAGCGCGGTGACGCGCCCCATCTCGTAGGCCATGCCGGGATCGCCCGAGGCGCCGACCGCCATGAGCGCGGGGAAGCGCGTCGCGCCGCCGAGCCAGATGTTGGTCGGCGCGTGGACCACTCCGTCGAAGCGGAAGCCGGCCCCCGCCTCGAGGTCGGAGCCGATCAGGAGCGGTAGCGACGAGAGGGACTGGAGCCAGTTCAGCTTGGCCGCCACCTCGGTCGGCGACCCCACCGAGATGATGATGCCGCCGACCTGGTGGTCCTCGACGAGCGCGCGTGCGCGGCGGCCGGCGGAGGTGCCCTCGGGGGCGTAGTCGCCGATGAGAATCGGCATCATGAGCTGGCTGACCTTCTCTTCGAGGGTCAGCGCCGCCAGGGTCTGCTCGGCCCAGCCGCGACCGTCGTACCACTCCTCGCCAGCGAGGTCGAGGCGGTACGGAGGGGGCGGCGCGTTGGGGCGGGCGGGATCGCCGGAGGCGGGGGCGGCGGCTGCCGAGGGGGCGGCGGCGCTCGCGGGCTCGGCAGCGGTGCTGGGCGCCGGGCCCGGGCCGGCGTGGATGCAGGCGGCCAGGCCGAGCAGGAGCGCCGCCGGGGCGAGGAGGGTGCCGCGGGGGGATGGGGGGGCGGGGGGGCGCCGCCGGGGGGTGCGGGGGGCCGCGCGGCGGCGGTGGGGGGGCGGTGGGGGGGGTGGGGGGGCGTCGCTCATGGATGCAAGGTAACTTGCACGGGCGCGCGGGCGCGAGAGCCTGAAGCGCCCCCCCCTGTCCCCCAAACGGAGGATTCGCCTTGATGTGTCGCCGTCGCCGTCGAATCGAAGCCGGGATTGTGCGCGGGCTGCTGCTGGGCGCGCTGGGCGCGCTGGGCGCGGCGGCGTGCTCGGGCGAGGAGGGGTACGCAGGAGGGGGAGGCGGCGCCCTGGGGGGCACTGGGGAGGCCGCAGGGGCCCCGGGCGGCGGCGGAGAGGCCGCAAGAGTGCCGGGCGGCGCCCTGCAGGCGCGCGGCGTGCGGCCCGGGGTCGAGGTGCTGCTGAGCGACTCGCTCTCGCTGGTGCGGGGGCGGCGGGTGGGGCTGATCACCAACCATACGGGCCGGGACCGGAGCGGGACGCCGTCGATCGACCTGCTTGCCGGGCACGCCGAGGTGGAGCTGGTGGCGCTCTATTCGCCCGAGCACGGGATCCGGGGGAGCGCCGAGGCGGGGGTGCGGATTGCGGGCGGGATCGACGAGCGCACCGGGCTCCCCGTCCACTCGCTGTACGGAGATGCCACGAAGCCGACCGACGAGATGCTGGACGGAATCGAGGTGCTGCTGTTCGACATTCAGGACGTGGGGACGCGCTACTACACCTACCTCAGCACCATGGCACTGGCCATGGAGGCCGCGGGGGAGCGTGGCATTCCCTTCGTGGTTCTCGACCGGCCCAACCCGATCGGGGGCGAGCGCGTGCAGGGCAACATTCTCGACCCTGAGTACTCCTCATTCGTGGGCCTTTATCCGATCCCCATGCGGCACGGGCTGACGGCGGGCGAGTTCGCGCGGCTGGCGGTCGGCGAATTCGGCGTGCGCGTGGACCTGAGCGTTGTGGTTGCGGACGGCTGGGAGCGGACGATGCGGTTTGCGGAGACCGGGATTCCGTGGATCGCGCCTTCGCCCAACATGCCGTCGGTGGAGAGCGCGCTGCACTATCCGGGGACGTGTCTGTTCGAGGGCACGCCGATTTCGGTGGGGCGCGGGACGGATCGCGCGTTCCAGCAGTTGGGCGCGCCGTGGCTGGACGAAGAGGAGCTGGCGGCGCGGCTGGCGGCGCTGGGGGTGCCCGATGCGCGGTTTGTGCCGGTGCGGTTCACGCCCGAGAGTCCGGGGGACGGCAAGTTTGGGGGCGTCGAGGTTGGCGGCGTGCGGCTGGAGGCGGACGGCCCGGCGTACGACCCGACGCTGGCGGCGCTGGCGGTGCTGGTCGAGGCCAGGGCCATGTCCGGCGACGACTGGAGCTGGCGGGTCGGGCACTTCGACCGGCTCGCGGGCACCGACGCGCTGCGGAACGCCGTGGACGCTGGGGTGTCCTATGGTGCGGTGGCGGACGCGTGGGGGGACGGGCTGGAGGACTTTCTGGCTCTTCGCGAGCCGTACCTGCTCTATGGGAGTGACACGGAATGAGAAGCCCCACAGCATGGAACCGCCCCGGGTTGTTCGCGGTCGCGACGGTTGCGCTGGCGGCGCTGGCCGGGTGCTCGGACGACGCCGAGCCGCCCACGGCCCCGCCCGTCGAGCCGGTCGACGCCGACAATCCCGACCGGCAGGTGCTGGTCGCCTTCTACCAGGCGGCGGGCGGGCCGGGATGGCATGATGACCGCAACTGGAACTCGCCGTCGGCAATCGGCACATGGTATGGCGTGAGAACCGACGCGAACGGGTCCGTGACCGAGCTGGATCTGGAGGACAACGGCCTGTCGGGAACCTTGACGCCGCGCCTGGGAGAGCTGGCGCAGCTGAGAAGGCTGGTCCTGGAGGGAAACGGGATCACCGGAAGGGTTCCGCCCGAGCTGGGGAACCTGGGCAACCTGACCAGGCTCAGCCTGCGGAGGAACAGCCTGGAGGGACCGATCCCCGCCGAGCTGGGCGGGCTCGCAATGCTCGACTCGCTGGACCTGTTCGACACCGGGGTGTCCGGGGCGATCCCGCCCGAGCTCGGAAACCTGGGCGCGCTGACCAACCTTGCCCTGGGGTGGAACGAGCTTTCGGGTGAGATACCGCCCGAGCTGGGGCGGCTGGACAACCTGCTGTACATGAACCTGAGCCTGAACCAGCTGACCGGGACGATCCCGCCCGAGCTGGGGGACCTGGACTCGATCGAGCTGCTGTCGGTGTCGCGGAACGACCTGACCGGAGAGATACCGGTCGAGCTGGGCCAGCTGGAGACCATCGAGCGTCTGTACCTGTACGACAACCAGCTGACGGGCGAAATCCCCGCGGAGCTGGGCCAGCTGACGAGCCTGGATCTGCTCTGGATCGACCGGAACGCGCTCACGGGGCCCATTCCCGATGCGTTCGCCAACCTGACGGCGCTCGCGGACCTGCGCGCGTACGACAACCGGCTGAGCGGCGCGCTTCCGTCGTTCCTGGGCGGCCTGCCGCTGAGGATCCTGTACATGCACGGCAACGAGTTCGCAGGCCGCGTGCCGCGCGAGATCGGGTCGGTCGGCACGCTCGAGTATGTATCCCTGCACCGGAACCCGCAGCTGGCGGGACTGCTGCCGCGCACGCTGCTCGCGATCGAGCACCTGCAGCGGCTGACGTTCGAGGACACGGGGCTGTGCCCGCAGGTCGACGCCGAGTTCCGCGAGTGGCTGGAGGCGATCCCTGTGTACAGCGAGGTGGCGTGCGACGCCGCCCAGGTGGAAAGGGCCGCGCTGGCCGAGATCCACGGGCTGACGGGCGGCGCGTCGTGGACGAACAGCGGCGCGTGGAACAGCGACGCCGAGGTGGGATCGTGGCACGGGGTGGCGTCGGAGGGCGGACGCGTGGTCGGCCTGTCGCTGCCGGACAACGGACTGGCCGGGCCGCTGCCGGGCGAGCTTGCCAACCTGACCGAGCTGAGCGTGCTGGACGTCTCGGGGAACGATCTGGCCGGGCCGATGCCCGAGGCGATCGCCGGCCTGCAGCGGCTGACCGAGCTGCGCGTGGGCGGGAACATGCGCTTGGAGGGCGCGCTGCCGTTCGGGTTGCGCCGCCTCGAGGGGCTGCGGGTGCTGGACTTCGACGGGACCGGGCTGTGCGCGTCGCCGTCCGAGAACTTCCAGGCATGGCTGGACGCGATCCCCGAGGCCGCGGGCGCGACGTGCGACAACCCGGACGAGGTCACGGTGTCGCTGGAGACGGTGTACCTGACGCAGTCGATCCAGACGCGAGAGGGCCAGGTGCGCCTGGTGGCCAACCGGGACGCGCTGCTGAGGGCGTTCGTGGTGGCCGAAGAGCCGCGCGGGTACTTCGAGCCCGAGGTGGTGGCGGTCTTCACGCGCTTCGGCGACGAGGTGCACCGCGTGGCGATGACCCGCGACGACAACCAGATCCCGGGCGTGGTGGACGAGGGCGATCTGGCGCTGTCGTACAACGCGGTGGTCCCGGCCGAGGTGGTGGCGACCGGGCTGCAGATGGCGGTGGAAGTGGACCCGGGCGGCACCCTGCCCCTTGGCCCCGACAGCCGCCCGCGCTTCCCGCCATCGGCGTCGCTGCTGCTCGACGTGGTCGAGGTGCCGCCCATGCACGTGACGGTGGTGCCCGTGATGACCGCCGAGGCGACCGACAGCGCGGTGCTGGCCTGGGCGAGCGACATCGACGGCGACAGTCCGCAGCTGGGCCTGCTGAGGAACTCGTTCCCGTTCTCTGAGTTCAACGCCAGCTCGCACGACGTGTACGTGACTTCGGTCGACGTGAGGACGACGGCGGGCCAGGTCGCGCTGCTCGGAGAGCTCGACGCGCTGCGCGTCTCGGAAGGCGGGACGGGGTACTACTACGGCGTCGCGAACATGTCGGGATCGTCGTTCGGCGGCCGCGGGCGCCTGCCGGGATGGGTGGGGATGGGCCAGGCGAGCCCCTACACGCTCACGCACGAGGTGGGGCACAACCTGTCGCTGAGACACGCGCCGTGCGGGGGCCCCGAGGGCATCGACCCGGCGTTCCCGCACCGGGACGGCGGAATCGGCCACTGGGGCTACGACTTCCGCTTCGGATCGACGCTGTCGCCGGACCGCAGCAAGGACATCATGTCGTATTGCCGTACCAGTCCGTGGATCAGCGGCTACCACTTCGGCAAGGTGATCGACCACCGTGCCGAGCTGGCCGGAGACGCGGCGAGGGCCCGGTTGGCTGGGGCCGCGGCCGCGCCGCCGACCGACGTGCTGGTGCTGTGGGGGGGCGTGGCGGACGGCGAGATCGTGCTCGAACCCGCCTACCCGATGCGCGCCCGGCCCATTCTGCCCGAAGAGGCGGGGCCCTACCGCATTCGGGGGGTCGGCGCGGGTGGCCGCACGCTCCTGGCGCTCGACTTCACGCCGGGCGAGGACGCGTACGGCGACAGGCACTTCGTCTTCATGGTGCCGATCGAGCCCGAGTGGGAGGAGTCGCTGGAGCGCATCGTGCTGACGGGGCCGGAAGGACGGGTTGTGGCGGAGCGCGACGGTGGCCTCGCGGTCACGGTGGTGACCGAGCGCGGGACGGGTCGGATACGGGCGATCCTGCGTGATTGGGAGGGAGCGCCGCCCGGCGTGCTGGGCCGCGTGGACGGCCTGGAGGTGCGCACGACCCGAGGGGTCGGGGAGGCCGTGCGGCTAAGGCGGTGACGCCGGGCGGGGGGGCCGCGCGGCGGCGGCGCTGACGGGCGGCCGAGGTGGCCGGGCGGGGGTGGCCGCGCGACTGGAGGCGCGTGGGGCGGCCGAGGTGGCCGGGCGGGTCAGGCGGCGCTTTCTCCCACGGTGTCGAGGAAGGCGTGGAAGAGGGCGCGGGAAACGGGGCCGACGCGGCCATCGCCGATCTTTCTCCCATCCACCTCGACCGACGGGCGCACCTCTGTCGTGGTGCCGCTAAGGAAGACCTCGTCGGCGGCGCGGAGCTCGGCGAGAGTGAAGGCGCGCTCCTCGACGGGAATGCCCAGGCGCTCGGCCAGCTCGATGACCAGGTCGCGGGTGACGCCGTGCAGGATGTAGTTGGACTTGGGCGCGGTGGTGAGCACGCCGTCGAACACGGCGAAGAGGTTGGCGTGCGAGCCTTCGAGAGCCATGCCGTCGCGCACCAGGATGGCGTCGGTCACGCCCGCGTCGGCGGCGGCCTGCTGCGAGAGCACGTTGGGGAGGAGCGCGATCGCCTTGATGTCGCAGCGGGCCCAGCGCTGGTCGGGCACGGTGACGGCGTCGAAGCCCTGCTGCCAGCGGTCCGTCGAGGGGCGGCGGTACTCGTTGGCGAAGGCGTAGACGGTGGGGGGCACCGGCGGGTTGGGGAAGGCGTGGCTGCGGGGGGCGACGCCGCGCGAGACCTGGACGTAGACGTATGCGACGGGGACGTCGGTCAGGCTGTTGCGGGCCAGCAGCTCCTCCTTGACCTGGCGGAGCGGAGCGGCGTCGAAGTCGATGGCGAGCGCCTGTAGCCCGCGCTGCATGCGCGCCAAGTGCTGGTCCCAGCGGAAGAGGCGGCCCCGGTAGGCGGGGGTGACCTCGTAGACGCCGTCGGCGAAGAGAAAGCCCCGGTCGTTGACGGGGACGGTCGCCTGGTCGGCGGGCAGGTACTCGCCCCTGAGGTAGACGACTCCCATTAGTTGGCCTGCCCCTCCTTGCGTTCCAGCCGTTCGAACTCTTCGATGAGCTCGGCGTCGCGGATGGGGGTGCTCTGCGCCTCGTCGGCGCCGGGCGCCCCCTCGTCGTTTCCGTCGCCCGCTTCGAGCTGCCTGGGGGCTTCGGCCTCGCCCGCGCCGAGGAGGCCCATCTTGGCCTTGAGCGCGAGCAGCCTGTCGTCGAGGTCGGTGGCGTCGGTGCCCGCCTCGAGACGCACGAACTCCTGCTCGAGCGTGTCGCCGGCCAGCGCCTCGTTCACCTCGGCCTGGGCCAGATTGCGGCGCTCGTCCTCTTCGATCTTCTCGGCCATGCGGTTGAAGGCCTCGAAGGCGGAGGTGTCGGACAGGCCGGACATGGTTTCGTGGATGCGCTTCTGCGCCTGCGCGCGCTTCTGCTTGGCGATCAGCAGGTTCCGCTTCCGCTTGGCCTCTTCGATCTTCTCGTGGAGCTGGCGCAGCGAGCCCTTGAGCTTCTCGGTCTCCTGCTTCTGGGCCTCCCAGCTCTTCTGGAAGGCGGCCACGTGCTCGGCCTGCTCCTCGTGCCGGACCAGGGCCTGCTTGGCCATGTCGTCGCGGCCCTCCTGCACGGCCAGCACGGCGCGGCGCTCCCACGCCTTCATCTGCTTGCTCGCCTCGTCGACCTGGCGCTTTAGCTTGCGCTCGTCGGCGATCGCGCCGGCAACTTCGCGCTTGGCCTTCGCCAGCTGGTCGCGCATGTCGAGGATGATCTGGTTCAACATCTTTTCCGGATCTTCCGCGCGCGAGATCAGGTCGTTGAGGTTGGACTTGATCATCGTTGAAAACCGGCTGAAAATGCTCATGCCTGGCCGCCTTCCACCGTTTGGGTCAGATCACGGATGCGAGACAGGTGCGAGGACGCGGCGAGCTGGACGCTCTCGAGCGACGCCCTGAGCTCCTCGAAGTCGAGGTTCGCCAGCTGCAGGGTGTCGCTGAGGATGAGCTCGCCCTCCTCGATCCCGTAGGCGCCGTGGATCACGTCTGTCGCGTTGAGTTTGAGCAGCGTCTCGTAGAGCCCGCCGAGGCCGTCCGAGTCGGGGGGCAGGTCCATCACCTTCATGCGCACGACCAGGACCGGCTCCGAGTGATGGACCACGATCGGCGCGCCGCCGTTGTCGGTGCCGACGAGGAACATCCCGTCGTCCACCTCTTCGAAGTCCGCGCCCAGGCGGATCAGGTAGCTTTCAAGGTCTTCGCGGGTGAGCATGGCCTTCTCCTTCCGGGAGTTGCGTACCGGGAGTTGCTGAGCGCCGGGAGCTGCGCGCTGCCGGGAGCTGCGCAGGCGGCACAAGGGGAAGCTAACACGGATCCGGCCCCAGCATGGGCGCCAGGTGCTCTCCCGTGTACGACGCGGGCTCTTCGGCGACGCGCTCTGGCGTGCCCTCGACCACGATCCGCCCGCCCGCGTCGCCGCCCTCGGGGCCCAGGTCGATGACCCAGTCGGCGGTCTTGACCACGTGCAGGTTGTGCTCGATGACCACAACGGTGTTGCCGCGGTCGACGAGGCGGTGCAGCACCTTGAGCAGGATCCGCACGTCTTCGAAGTGGAGGCCCGTGGTGGGCTCGTCGAGGATGTAGACCGTGCTGCCCGTGGCCTTCTTGGAGAGCTCGGCCGAGAGCTTGATGCGCTGGGCCTCGCCGCCCGAGAGCGTGGTGGCGCTCTGCCCCAGGTGGATGTAGCCGAGCCCCACGTCGGAGAGCGTCTGCAGGCGCCGCTTGATCTGGGGCACGGCGTCGAAGAACCCGAGGGCCTCGTCGACGGTCATTTCGAGCACGTCGGCGATGTTGCGGCCCTTGTAGTGGACGTCGAGGGTCTCGCGGTTGTAGCGGCGGCCCCGGCAGTCGTCGCACGAGACGTACACGTCGGGCAGGAAATGCATTTCGATCTTGACGAGCCCGTCGCCCTTGCAGGATTCGCACCGCCCGCCCTTGACGTTGAACGAGAAGCGGCCCGCCTGGTAGCCGCGCACCTGGGCCTCGGGCACGCCCGCGAAGAGCTGGCGCACCGGGGTGAAGAGGCCCGTGTAGGTTGCGGGATTGGAGCGCGGGGTGCGGCCAATGGGGGACTGGTCGACCTCGATGACCTTGTCGACGAGGGAGAGCCCGTCGATGCGGTCGTGCGCGCCCGCCACCCGGCGGCTGCGGTGGAACTGGCGCGACAGGGCGCGGTACAGGGTGCCGTTGACGAGCGTGGACTTGCCCGAGCCGCTGACGCCCGTGACGGCCACGAAGCAGCCCAGCGGGAACGCCGCGTCGATGCGCTTCAGGTTGTGCTGCCGCGCGCCCCGCACGGTTAGGCAGCGCGCAGGGTCGGGCCTGCGCCTCTTTGCGGGAAGCTCGATCTCGCGTTCGCCGCGCAGGTAGGCGCCCGTGATCGAATCGGGGTGGGCGCGCACCTCGTCGACCGGCCCCGCGACCACCACTTCGCCGCCGGCGCGCCCCGCGCCCGGGCCCAGGTCGACGACGAAGTCGGCGGCCACGATGGTGTCTTCGTCGTGCTCGACCACGATGACCGAGTTGCCCAGGTCGCGCAGATCCTGCAGGGTGCGCAGCAGACGGTGGTTGTCGCGCTGGTGGAGGCCGATGGAGGGCTCGTCGAGGATGTACAGCACGCCCACCAGACGGCTGCCGATCTGCGTGGCCAGGCGGATTCGCTGCGACTCGCCGCCCGACAGCGTGTCGGCGGAGCGGCTGAGCGAGAGGTAGTCGAGCCCGACGTTGCGCAGGAAGCCGAGGCGCTCGCGCACCTCCTTGAGGATGGGGCCGGCGATCTCGGCGGGGAGGGGGTCGCCGGGCGGGGGGTCGGCGGCGATCTCGGCAGGGAGGGGGTCGCCGGGCGGGGGGTCGGCGGCGATCCGGGCGGGGAGGGAGGCGCCGGGCGGGGGGTCGGCGGCGGCGGGCGGGGCTTCGCCTGTGACGGGCAGCGAGCGCAGGAAGTCGAGCACCTCGCCGATGGGCCGGTCCACGATGTCGCTGATGCCGACGCCGCCGATCCGCACGGACCGGCCCAGGGGACCCAGGCGGGAACCGCCGCACTCGGCGCACTGCTGGCTGGACATGTACTGTTCGAGCTGCTTGCGCACGTGCTCCGAGCCGGTCTCGCGGTAGCGGCGCTCGACGTTGGCGACGACCCCCTCCCAGCAGTCCTCGTAGTGGCCCTTCATCTTCCCGGCCCGGTAGGGGAAGCGGATCTTCATGGTGCCGGAGCCGTTGAGGATGCCGTCCCGCGCCTCTTGGGGCAGGTCGCGCCACGGGGTCTTGGGGTCGAACTCGTAGGCGCGGGCCAGCCCCGGGATCACCGAGCCGCGCAGGTGGCCGCCGGGCTCGCCCCACGGGATGACGACGCCCTCGAGGATCGAGAGCGAGGGGCTGGCGAGGAGCAGGGCACCGTTGACCTCTTTCGTGGTGCCGAGGCCGCCGCAGCTCTGGCAGGCCCCGTGCGGGGAATTGAACGAGAAGACGCGCGGCTCAAGTTCCGGGAACGAGGTGCCGCAGCTCGCGCAGGCGTAATGCTCGCTGAAGAGGTGGGAGGCGTCGCGGCTGCCGCGCCGCTCGAGGATCTCCACAATCCCATCCGCAGCTCGCAACGCGGTTTCGACCGAATCGGAGAGGCGCGTGCGATCCTCGTCCCGGACCGTCAGCCGGTCCACGATGATCCCGATGTCGTGGTTTTCGTAGCGGTTGAGGCGGGGCACCTCGCGAAGGTCGTGCACCTTGCCGTTGACGAGAGCGCGGACGAAGCCGTCGCGGCGGGCCTTGTCGAAGAGGTCGCGGAACTGGCCCTTGCGGCTCCGGACGAGAGGGGCCACCACCTGGATGCGGGTTCCCTGGTCGAGCCTCAGCACGTGGTCGACGATCTGCGTCGCGGACTGGCTCTTGATGGGGAGGTCGCAGTCCGGGCAGTGGGGCGTTCCGGCGCGCGCGTAGAGGAGCCGCAGGTAGTCGTAGACCTCGGTGACGGTGCCCACGGTGGAGCGGGGGTTGCGCGACACGGACTTCTGCTCTATCGAGATGGCCGGGGACAGCCCCTCGATGGCGTCGACCTCGGGCTTCTCCATGAGCCCCAGGAACTGGCGCGCGTAGGCGGAGAGCGACTCGATGTAGCGGCGCTGGCCCTCGGCGTAGATGGTGTCGAAGGCGAGCGACGACTTGCCCGAGCCGGAGAGGCCGGTGACCACGACGAGGCGCTCGCGGGGGATTTCGAGCGACACGTTCCTGAGGTTGTGCTCTCTGGCGCCGCGGACGACGAGCGTCTGCGGGCTTGCGACGAGGGGCGCCGCGGCGTTGCGGGCGCCCTGGGCCGTGCTCGGGTCGTCCATGCCTACTTGAACCCCCATTCGCGGAACATTAGGAACCCCCAGATGTTTTCGAGCTCCAGCGAAGCGTCGCCCAGCCCGCGGTAGCGCTCGCGGGTGCAGCGGCCCTCGACGAACCCCTCGAGCCTGACGTCGCGGGGCATCCCGACCTCGAGCCGCAGGCCGCCGCTGTTCCGGGGCAGCGTGGGGTCGGTGCAGAAGCCCCGTTGGAAGACCCCGGTCAGGAAGAGGTCGTCGAGAAGATACTTGCCCACTTCGAGCTGGAGCGACGACGCGCCGAAGGCCGCGCTCGCCTGGCCCTGTTCGGACTGGGACACCGAGATGTGGTCCACGCCGAGCTCGGTGCCGAGACCGTAGCCGATCTCGTTGAGCACCTGCCCCAGGAAGAGGTCGCCCACCGCCGCCACCGGCGCCCCGGCCGCCCCGACGAGCGCCGAAGAGGGACGACGGAGGAAGAGGTAGTTGATCAGGTCGGCCTCGGACATTGCGGCTTCGGCGTCGCTCGACAGGCTGAGGAACGGCGACAGCAGCGTGCCGGAGATGTTGGCGGTGATCACGAGCGGCTGGCCCTCGCGGGTCCTCAGCCTGCTTTCGGCCGTGACCGCGATGCCGGGGTTGAAGCCCGGCGTGCCCACGAAGCTGAACACCCCGTCGGTCATGCGCAGGGTGCGCCCGCCCAGACTGTACGTGCCCCGCTCGACCTCGATGTCGCCGGCCAGCACGAGCTGGTTGCCGCTGCGGTCGAAGGTGAGGTTCAGGTCGCCGGTGGTCTCGACGTTCATCTGGCGCGAGCGCAGGAAGTTGCCCCGTTCCACGCGCATGTTGACGAGGACGCGCAGGTTCTGCAGGAACGGAAGCGGAGGATCGGCGTCGTCTTCCGCCCAGTCCGGGCCGATGGGCTCGGTGGCGGCCATGAACAGGGCCGGGTCGTATAGGTCCACGACTTCGCTGGTGCGCTGGAACTCCTCGACGAAGACGGTGCCGTCCTCGACGGTCACCGCTCCCGAGATGAGCGGGAACGCGTAGGAGCCCGTCAGCGTGACGCCGTCGCTGCTGACCGCGGCCTCCATGTCGGCCCGGTCCACGACCTGGAAGCCGCGGGGACGGAAGGTCAGGTCCAGCGGCACGCTGTCGGCGAGCTGGCCCAGGTCGATCGTGCCCTCGACGTCGATCGTCCCGCCCGAGGCGCCCCTGCCCCGAACGGCGACGACGCCGTCGGGACGCAGGCCCAGGTCCATCTCGACGCCGGAGAGCCGCACGCCGAAGGGCGCCACCAGCGCGGCCACGTTGTGGAGCCGGATCGTGCCGTCGGGCTCCAGGTCGGACGCGGTGCCGCCCAGCGCGACCTCGGCGGTGACCGTGCCGTCGACCTCTTCGAGCCCGCGCGGGACGCCCAGCAGCATGCGCGCCGGGAACGAGTCGGCGGCGATGGCGAGCGCCACCTCCCGGTCGGGGATGCGCGCGTCGACCGCCCCGACGCGCAGGTCCAGGGGTGCGTCGCCGGCCACCCGCAGCGTGCGGCGCCGGTTCTGCCAGCTCTCGATCTCGGTCGCGATCGTCCCGTTCGCGTACGACCCGGCCATGGTGACGCTGTCGAAGCGCATCGTGCGGTACTCGGCCCGGTCGACGCGGACCGTGCCGCGCCACTCGGGGTCGTCGCCCGGGCCCGACGCTTCGAACTCCGCCGCGAGCACGCCCCCGGGCGGCGCGTCCAGCTGGAGCAGGCGCCCCACCACCTCGAGGTCGAGGTCGGCGGCCTGAAGACGGAAGGCGGACTGGCCCGCGGCCTCGCCCGCCTCGCCCGCGTCGCCCGCCGCCTCGCCCGCGGCCCCCGCGCCCCGGCCCCGCGCCAGACGCCCGTCCGCGGCCAGGCTCAGCCCGCCGCCGCCCGGGCGAATCAGGCCGAAGTCGCGCACCTCGATCGCATCGGCGTCCCAGTCGATGCGGGCCGGCCCCTGCAGGTTCCAGCGCCGATCGTCGAAGACGAGCGTGAGGCGGTCGAGGTCCACCCGCCCGCTCCGCTCGCCCAGCTGCACCACCGTCTGGACCTCGTAGGACTCGTTTTCGGACCGCTCGACCAGTGCGCGCAGCCGGCCCCGTTCGCCCAGCGCGACCTCGCCCTCCAGCGTGGCCAGGCGAAACTCGCGGTCGCGGTAGGCGAGAGAGTCGCCCGCGACGGTGCCCTGCACCACCACGCCGGACAGCGACGAATCCGTGGCCGCGAGGCCGCCGGCGGTCAGGTCGACCCCGTCCACGCCGAGGTCGACCCCGAGCGACCGGGCCGCGGCGGGTCCGTACGCGAAGCCGCCCAGCTGGGCGATGGCCCGGGCCGAGAGGTCGTCGAGTCCGCCGCTCAGCCGCACCTCGCCGTCGACGCGGCCGTCGAAGCGAATGTCCTGCGCCCTCGGCATGGTGTCGGGATCGACGCCGTCCACGGCGACCATCAGCTCCTGCTCGATCGGCGGCAGCTCGTCCCACGCGACCAGGTTCGGCCCCATGAACACATCGCGCAGCGGGCGGATCGACGGCGACGAGAGGAACAGGGTGACGCCGCTTCCCACAACGCCCGGCGCCACGCCCAGGCTGCCCCGTCCCCGAACGGCAAGCCCCGCCGCCTGGGCGTGGACGGTCTCGACGTGCAGCAGCCCGTCGTCGTCCACCCATGCGCTGAGCTCGGTGGAGTCCACGTGCAGGTCGCCGACGGTCGAGGGGCCGGTGTTGAGCGCGAGGCTGCCCCGCAGCGATTCGAGGTCGAGGCCCTGCCCGTCGAGCGTCACCCGGCCCGCGACGGTGGTGGAGTCGGGCACGGGCAGCCCGGGGAGCAGGCGCGACAGGTCGAGGCCGTCGCTGGACGCGGCCAGATCGTAGCCTGCCGCGGGGTCGGACAGGTTCACCGTGCCCTCGGCGGCGACCGGCCCCGCGTCGGTTTCGAGGTCGACGGCGAAGTCGAGCTCCTCGAGCACGCCCCGGAGCGAGAACGTGCCCTCGACGGACCCCTCCAGCAGCAGCGACGGGAGCAGTTCGCCCAGGGTGGAGAGGGAAAGGGGGCTTGCCGACCCGGAGAGGTCGACCAGCGAGACGGCCGTGTCGCCGTACAGGCTGCCGCGAACCGCCACCGTGCTCGACGGCCCCCCCGGGGTGGACTGCGTCGCCACGACCTCGATCGAGAGCCCGGTCTCGAGGGCGCCGTCGGCCCGGATGGCCATCTCTCCGCGCCCGCGCCACTCGGGCTGCGGCGCGAAGATCTCGAGCAGGGCGTAGTCGAGGGCGGCGGCCTCGAGCGCGATGTCGGCGACGCGTCCGGGGCCCAGGGTCGCGCCGCTGCCCGAGAGCTCGACCAGGGTGTCGGCGCCCGCCGCGTCGAGCAGCGTGACCTGGCCGGCGACCCCGAGCGCTCCCTGGGCGCGGTCGAACACGAGGTCGCCGAACAGGGTTCCGACGACCGGCAGTTCGCCGGGAAGGTACCGGTCCAGCTCGCGGGTCGCGAAGGCCGCCGGGCGGGCCCGGAACTGCGTGAGCCTCAGGGTGTCGCCGACCTGCAGCTCGCCGTCGAAGGTGACCCGTCCGGCTTCGCCCAGGTCGGCCTCCACCCCATCGAACTGGATCCTGCGCCCGCCCGGGTCGTCGAGGATCCGCAGGCCGCCGCGCGCGGTGCCATGGTCGAACCTCTCGTCGATCCAGCCCAGGTCGGCGAGCGCCAGGCGCGTCATGCGGAGGTCGAAGTCGCTGCGCAGCCGCACCCCGTCCGAGCGGGCGTCGAGGCGCCCCGCCCCCTCCGACCCGGGAAGCCGGAACCGCTCGGCGTCGACGCGCACGCCTTCGCCGTCGACGGCGACGGTGCCCGCAATGTCGGAGAGGTCGAGCGCATGGGCGTCGCCGAGCGGGATCGAGAGGCCCGCCCCGTCGACGCTGGCCGTGAAGAGCACGCCGGACTCGGGCGCGATTTCGAGCAGC
This sequence comes from Longimicrobiales bacterium, assembly GCA_965221535.1. Taxonomy (GTDB): domain Bacteria; phylum Gemmatimonadota; class Gemmatimonadetes; order Longimicrobiales; family Gaopeijiaceae; genus Bin94. The sequence goes on from OZ244894.1 coordinate 2,869,342, forward strand.
GGGAGGTCGGCCTCGACGCCCCGCACGGTCCTCGCGCCGCCCCCGGCCCCGCCCCCGCGCAGCACGACCGAGCCGCCCCGGATGGCGACGTTGCGGATGCGGAAGATGGGGGCGGGCGCGGGCGGGCGACGGGTGGCCGCCGCGGCGGGCGGGGCCGAATCGGCGGCGGGGGCGGCCGCGGGCGGGCGCGCATCGGGGGCGGGCGCGCTCGGGCCGGCCGTGCCGCGCCGCGAGGCCAGCAGCGACGGCAGATCGACGCGCCCGCCCGCGGCGGGAGCCAGGTCGACCACCGCGCCCCAGAGATCGAGCCCTGCCATTGCCGGAGTGGCGGCCAGCATCCCGGCCACCGAGTAGCGCGCCCGCATCGAGTCCACGGCCAGAACGCGGTGCCCCGCAGCGTCCATCAGCCGGACATCGTGGAGCGTCGTGCCTCCGAACAGCCCCCCCGGACCCACCGAGCCCACCGTGATCGACCCGTTGATCCAGGGGCGCGCGCGGTCCAGGGCAAGCTCGAGCGCCAGGTCCCGTCCGGCCGCGGTGTGGCTCATCCACACGGCCCCCGCAACGCCCGCGGCCAGCCCCGCGCACGAGGCGGCCACGACCCACGTCAGGGCGGTGCGAACCCACCGTGAACGCGCGGGCCGGCCGTCGGGGGGCGCGCCGCTCGCGGGCCGTCCGCCCGGGGGCCTGCCGCTCGCGGGCCCGCCGCCCGGCGGCGCGCCGCTCTGGGACTCGCCCCCCGCGGGCTTGTCTGGCGGGATCCGAATCATGGTCAGAAGGCCTGGCCGATCGAGAAGTGAAGCTGGAAGCGGCGGAGCGAAAACCCCCGATCTTCGCCGAAGGGCACGCGGGGGCCCAGAATGGCCAGATCCTCGGAGACGATCCAGTCGATCCGCTCCGGCGCCGCCCCGACGGGCGCGATGTCGATCCGGTCGGCGGCGTCGTCCTGACCGGGAAGATAGGGGCGGATCCGCGAGGTCACCACCTGCAGCGGCTCCCGCGCGCGAAACGAATAGGCCAAGTCCACGCGCAGCGGGCCGAACGGCGTGTTGTAGCGGATCCCGACCCCGGGGCTCGCCTCGAGGTCGCCGAGGTCGGGGTTGCCGGGCCAGACCTGTCCGACATCGACGAAGGCGGCCCCGCCCAGCACGCCGTCGGCAAGCGCGAACCGCAGCTCCGCGCTGGCCTCGAGGGTGGAGAGGCCGCCCACAGGCCGCAGCTGGAAGAGGTCGGCGTCGCCCAGTGCCGAGGCGTCGCACGTCGCGTCGACGATGTGCGCCGGCAGGCACGCGGGCTGCGCCCCCCCGCCCCGCCTGCGCAGCAGCTCCTCGACGCCGATCGAAAGGCTCCCGGGACCCAGGCTGCTCTGGGCGAACCCGCGCACGCTGTTCGCGCCCCCGCCGTAGAACCGCTTCTGCGACGGCACCACCTCTTCGAAGCGCTCGTCGCCCGGCGACGCCATGCCCAGAAAGCCGCCCGAGCCGATCCGCCCGCCGCGGATCCGAAAGGCGAGCACCGTCCCGCCCGCGACTGCGCGGTAGAGGCTGGCGTCGGCGAAGGCGCGCACGTAGGCGTAGTCGGATCCGGTGAAGCCGTCGGCGAACTCGAAGTCGAGCAGCGCTCTGGAGCCGCTCGACGGGTTGAAGATGTTGTCGCTGCGGTCGCGGGTGTACGACACGGCGAGCGGCGAAAGCCAGTTGGCGCTGGACAGGGCCTCGATGTCCGCCGGATCGCACGCCAGAAACGTCGCGCACAGCGTGACCTCGGCGGCCGCCAGGCGGCTCAGCTGGGGCCGGAACCGCACGCTCAGGAACGAACCCAGGCCCAGGTTGCGGCTGAACCCCAGGTCCATCCCGAAGGCGTCGCGCACGAAGATGTTCTTCCGGCTCTGCCGTTCGGCGAAGATGCCCAGCGCCAGGTCGTTCTGCCGCGAGAACAGGCTGGGCTGGCTAAAGTCGACGCTGGCCAGCCAGTTGATCCTCCCGAAGTCGCCGGTGCCCGCCTGCGCGCACAGGGGCGTCGACTGAAGGAAGCCGGCAAGCAGGTTCGAGAAGCGCGTCTGAGCGAGCAATGTGCGGCCTCCGCCCCGAAAGTTCCGGCTGGTCCATCTTCCCTCGACGTTGAGGCAGTCCGCGCTGTTCGCGCCGCCCGCCGCCCGGACGCGATGAACGTCGCCCTCCACCACCTCCACCACTATGGGCATGACCGAATCGGCCGCCGTCGCGTCGGCGCCGCGCCGCACAAGGGCCCGCGAGACGATCCCGAGCTCGTGCAGGCTGCGCTGCGCCTCGCGCATCTGGTCCTCGCGGAAGGGGTCGCCCTCGCGGAAGGGCAGGCGCGCCAGAATCACGTCGTCGCCCACAACGGCGTTTCCGGTCACCTCGACGGGGCCGAAGGCGGTGGGCGGCCCCAGGTCCACGCGGTAGACGACCGACGCGGTGTCGCCAACCCGGTCGAAGCCGTAGAAGACCTCGGCGAATGCGTACCCAGCGTTGCGAAGGCGCTCCGTCAGGGTGTCGCGCGCCAGCCTGAGGTGGTAGCTGGCCGGATCGCCGGGCGCGACGGGCAGGTTCGTCTCCAGCTGCAGGCCGGGCGGGATCGTGTCGCCCGTCAGCGCGATCGAGCCGATGCGGAAGAGCTGGCCCTCGGCGATGCGGAAGACGACCTCGACCGTGCCGTCCCCGACGCGGTTGACCTCCCCGGCCACGGTCGTCCCCCGGAACCCGTTGGCGCGGTACAGGCGACGAAGCCGGTTCACGTCGTCGTCAAGCACTCGGGTGCTAATATAATGACGATTACGAAACCAGTCAAGACCAATGGCGCAGGTCGTCACCGTCAGCACCGGAGGACAGCTCGACGCCGTGGTGAGCACGGCGCGCCGCAGCTCGGCGTCCGTGAAGCTCTCGTTGCCGCTGAATTCGACTGCAACGATCTCTTCCCGCAGCGTCTGCCCCGCCGTCTGCCCCGCCGCGCCCGCCGAGGATCCACCGACGGGCACGAGGACAGCCGCGAAGGCCGTACATAATCTAATAGTCATATGTCAGTTACGCAAGCGACCCATCCGGTGCGCCCGACCGTACAAAGCGCCTATCCACCGCGCCGGACGTACCGGCGCCTCTTCGCGGGCTCGAAGCTCCCGGACTCCGCAGAATACATGTGGACCGCGACATCCAGGCTCGTCTTATGAACCCTCACCACGTTGACCGAGTTCCGCCCCGCCTCCGGTTTCCTCCCGCGGCTCGACGAAGACGTGCCGGCGGTAACAACGGGCACGCCGCTCGCCCCCGCCGACCCTCCCGCCGCGTCGAACCCGCCAGGCTCCTCCGACCCCTCAGCCCCATCGCCCGCCTCGCACCGCCCAACCCCCAGGTGGGACCGGTGAATGTGCCCAGAAAGCACAAGATCCACGCCCCACTCCCCGACCGCGCACAAAACCCGCCGCGCCCGAGGCAGCAGGGGCACCTCTCCGTCGCGCGGCCCGACAAGGTTGTGATGCACCACCAGCACCCGCAGATCCGGCGGGCGCACAACCGCAAAGGCCTTCGCGGCAAACTCCAGCTGCGATGCGGCGAGCCGACCGTTCACAATCGCCGATCGAGGGGCAGAGGAGTTGAGGGCGACGAACCGGGCGCCGGGCGCCTTTTCGGCGGCGGACGGGGCGCCTGCCCGCCCCGGCGCCGGGGGATGTTCGGCTCTCGGAGCGCGGCCCACGTCCAGCACCGTGTCCAGCCGGTCGGCAATGTGCGTTCGGTACTGGCGGTATGGGGCGAAGATCCGCTCCCACACCCGGTACAGGGGAACGTCGTGATTGCCCGCCGTGACCACGAGCGGGCGCGGCGACAGCCTGGCCAGGAAGCGCTGCGCGGCCCGGTACTCGCCCGCCTTGGCCCGCTGCGTAATGTCTCCCGAAACCACCACAACGTCCGCATCCTGCTCCTCGGCAAGGTCCAGCACCGCCTCGGCGACGGCTGGAAGGTGCGGCTTGCCGAAGTGCAGATCCGACGCGTGGAGGATGATCACACGCGGGCGCCCCCCTGTGAGCGTCGCAGCTTGGCCATGTACGCGACGCCCACGGCGACCAGCATCAGCGAGATGATCTGGGCCAGCGTCAGCACGCCGAAGAAGCGGTCGTCCTTCGCCCTGAAGATCTCGACGACGAAGCGCTCGACGCCCGCGAGCGCCAGCCACGTCATGAAGATCCACCCGGGCCGGTGGCCCTTGGCCCGCAGCGACCAGAGCACGAAGAAGATCAGCGTCGACAGCCCCGTCTCGTAGAGCTGCGTGGGGTGCACGGGAACGATCTCGCCGTACTTCTCGATGATCGCCGGATCGACCGTGACCCCGAACCGCTCTGCGATCGTGTCGGCGTGCGTGGGCGGCGCGCCGTTGGGGAAGGCGATGCCCACCCACGAGTCGGTGGGGCGGCCGTAGTCGTCGCCCACCAGAAAGCACCCGATCCTGCCCACCCCGTAGGCGAGCGCCAGCGCCGGGGCGGCCGCGTCCGAGGTCCGCCCCAGCGGCAGTCCCAGCTTGCGGATCCGCCACACCACCAGGGCCGCCGCCAGCAGGAAGCCGCCGTACCAGACCATCCCGCCGCGGGAGAGCAGCATCCCCAGGGGATCGTCGACCAGGCGCGGGTAGTTGAGGAGCACGTAGTAGACGCGGGCGCCGATCACGCCCCCGATCACCGCCATGAAGAGCAGGTCCCACGCGATCTCGGCGTCGTGGCCCATTCGGCCCAGCTCGGCCTTCAGGACGTAGCCCCCGACGACGAAGGCCAGGAGCATCATCACGCCGAACGAGGTGATCGGCTCGCCCCCCAGGAAGGGGAACCACTCGGGCAGGCGGAAGAGAACTGGGAACATATGTTTTCGGCGTCCTGTCAGTTGCGTTCTTCGTGGCGGGGGTGGCGCGGCACGTCCGGCCCGTCCGGCGTCCACGCCGACATCCCGGGAATCGTAACGCTGGCCCGGGCATCCCGCAGGCCGCCGAAGTCGCCCCGGTCGAGCCGGAACTGCCCGGCGCGCGCAATCATGGCGCCGTTGTCGAGCGACACGCGGGGCGATCCGACGAACAGACGGCCGCCCGGGCCCAGGCGCTCGCGAAACCGGCTGCGAAGCGGGCCGTTCGCCGACACGCCGCCCCCGAGCAGCACCCGGTCGCACCCCACGGCGCGTGTGGCGGCCAAGGTCTTGGCGGTCAGGACATCGACCACCGCGCGCTGAAACGAGGCGGCCAGGTGTGCGCGCTCGTCGTCGAGGCCGCCCTCGGCGTCGATGCGGGCGACCGTCTGCGCCACCGCCGTCTTCAGCCCCGAGAACGAGAAGTCGAAGGCGGCGCTTCCGGTCGCGTTCATCATCGGGCGCGGGAAGCGGTAGCGCGCGGGGTCGCCGTCGCGGGCCGCGGCCTGCACGGCCGGGCCTCCCGGGTACGGGAGCCCGATCAGCTTGGCCACCTTGTCGAAGGCCTCGCCGGCGGCGTCGTCCCGGGTCTGGCCGAGCAGAAAGTAGCGCCCCCATTCGGGGGCCCAGAGCAGCTGCGTGTGCCCGCCCGACACCAGCAGGGCCACAAAGGGCGGAACCGCGTCGGGGTCTTCGAGAACGGGGCCGAACAGGTGGCCCTCCATGTGGTGGACGGGCACCCAGGGGATCCCCAGCGCGAACGCCGCCGCGCGCGTCCACGACACCCCGACCAGGAGCGCGCCGATCAGGCCCGGGCCCGCCGCCACCGCGATCGCGCGAAGCTGGCCGCGCGCGACCCCCGCCTCGGAGAGCGCCGCCGCCACGACCGGCTCGATCCGCTTCAGGTGGTCGCGGGCGGCGAGCTCGGGCACCACGCCACCGTAGATCCGGTGCACGTCCTGCGAGTGGATCACCATGCCCAGGATCTCGCCCCGCCGCCCAAGGACCGCCGCCGACGTCTCGTCGCACGTGGTCTCGATCCCGAGGATGGGACCCGTCACGGCGGCCCGCTTCTCCGCACGGTGACCGAATCGGGCGCCGCGACGGCGTCCACGTAGCGCGGCGCGCCGCTCACCTCGACGGGGACGCGCGCCTCGCCGAACTCGTCGATGGCGCGCCGCAGCTCGGCCGGGTCGCCCGACGCGGTCGCCACGATGTCCGCCACCGTGGCTGCGGCGAGGAGGGCGCCCGCCCCGGACAGCGTCACGGCCACCGAGTCGGGCTCCACCACGAGACCACCGTCGCCTACCGCAAGCGCAACGGGCACCTGACCCGCGACCACGCTCTCCCTTGTCGCGACCTCGACCGTCACGGTCGCCATCATCGGGCTCACCACCAGCCCTCCCAGCCCCGCCGTGTCCACCGCGACGTCGAACTGGCCCGACCCGTCGAGGGTGCCCAGGTCGAACGGGGCCAGGAAGATCGTCTCGAGCGCCTCCATCTCGGACGCGGGGCCCCGCACCTGTGCGAACAGCAGGTTGGCGCGCGGCTCCGAGACCAGGGCCAGGGAGTCGGGAAGGCTGCCGGTCAGCCGCAGCGACACGGGAATGTCCTCGTTGTGCAGCCTCTCGAAGAACAGCCGCACCGAACTCGGCGCGAAGTCCTCGATCACCACACTTCCGCGGTCCACGTTCCACACCCATTCGGGCGCGAGCTCGAGCACGAGGTCCTCGCCCGGCACCGTGTCGACGGGAATGACGACGACCGGCTCGGCCAGCGCGGCGCGGAAGAGGTCGCCCATCGGGCCGGACACCGTGATGCCCACGGTCGCAGGCGAAGGCGGGCCCCTCGGGATCCAGTCCGAAGCGGCCTGGTCCACGCGCACGGGCACGCCGGGGATCTCGATCTGGCTGGCGCGGTCGTCGCTCAGGCTCATCGTCGCCCAGAGGAAGACGGCCAGGAACAGCGCCGCGAGCTTGAGGCGCCAGTTGCGCGTGACCACGCCGGAAATCGACACGCTAGCCGTCGCCCGCCGCCCCGCCCGCGCCGCCCGCACCGCCCGCACCGCCCGCGACTTCCCCGCCCACCAGGCGCTCGACCAGCCCCACGTTGGCCTCGGAGTCCCAGTTCGTCGCCCCGGCCACCTTCTTGTAGATCACGCCGTCCCTGCCGATCAGGAACGACTCGGGCACGCCGGTGGTGCGGTAGATCCGCTGAATGTCGCCCGAAGGGTTGAGCAGAATGGGGAAGGTGAGCCCCAGGGCCATCGCAAAGGCCAGCGGATCGCCGCCCGGGTTGCCGCCGGCGTCGACCTGTCCCAGGGGCACGTCGATGCTGATGGCGGCGATCTCGAAGTCGTCCGGGTCGAAGTGCTCGTAGAGGCGCTGCATGGACGGCATCTCCTCGCGGCACGGCGCGCACCAGGTCGCCCACACGTTGAGCAGCAGGACCTTGCCCTCGTAGGTCTCCAGGGTCACCGGCGATCCGTCTTCGTCCACCACCTCGAAGGCCGGCGCAGGATACCCCGAGACCACCGGCTGCAGGCGGTCCCGCGCGAGCCAGGCCGCCGCCACGACGGCGCCCGCGACCAAGATCGCGACAAGGTAGGGCCAGCGGCCGCCGGACCGGCCCGCGCCCTTGCGAGCCTCCGCGCCAGCCTCCGCGCGAACGCCGTCGCCAGCGCCCTCGCCAGCGCCCCCGCGAACGCCGTGGCGAACGCCCCCGGGGACGCCCTCGCGAACGCCCTCGCGAACCCTGCTCATTGCCGCGCAACCTCCCTTCCGACGATCAGGTTGACCTGCGTGCCCCGCGTCACGAGTTCACGCGGTTCCGGGAACTGGCCGAAGATCAATCCAACGTTCAACAGACTGTACCTCCTGTCCACCTCGCCCAGCTCCATTCCCAGCGCCCGCAGAAGGGCGAACGCCTCTCCCTGGGTGGTGCCCGCTAGGTCGGGCATGGGGAAGGTGGGCGGGCCCCGGCTCACCGCGACCCGCACGCGGCCGGGAAGGGACACTTCCGTGCCGGGCGCGGGGTCCATGCCCATGACGCGGCCGGCGGCGACGGTCGACTCGACGGTGTCGACCTCGACCAGGAACCCTCCCGCCGCGAGCAGCTCCGCCGCGCGGCCCCCGTCGAGCCGCGTCAGGTCGGGCACGGGCCGCACCTCGGGCCCCGACGACACTGTGACGCGCACCGCCGCGTTGAGAAGGGCGGTGGGCCCCGGCAGCGGGCTCTGACCCATGACCACCCCGGTCGGCACCGTGGGATGCCGCACCGAGTCGACGCGGCCAACCGCGAGTCCCGAATCCGCCAGCAAGGCGAACGCAACCGCCGCGGGCTCGCCGCGCAGGTCCGGCACCGTCTGCACCTCGACCGGCGTGTCCGGCGCGGGGAACATTATTGTAATCGCGACAAGATATCCCAGGCCGAGCCCGGCCCCGGCCACCGCGAGCACGGCGACCCAAGCGTTCGCCGCGATCCGGCGCAGGCGCCCCCCGGCCGCCGCCGTCCCGGCGCCCCTGGCCCTGCCCTGGCCCTTGCCGGGTGTGCGCGTGCCCTTGCCCTTGCCGGGTGTGCGCGCGCCCCTCTTCGCCCGCGGCTTGCGCCCGGCCGGCCGCTCCCTGCCCTTCTTCCTGCCCCGGGCAGCGCCCTTCCTTCGCCGACGGATCGACCCGCCCAGATCCATCACGCTCGACCTCTCCTCATTCTCGACCCCTTCTCATTCTGGCCGCGAATGCGCCGTCGAATCCGCTCTCGTGGGGCAGCGCCGCCAGGCATCCGCTTCGCCCCAGAAACCGTTCCGGAGCGGGGCCCGCCTCGATGCGGAAATCCGGGTGGCGCCTCAGAAAGTCCCGCACCTGCCCCTGGTTCTCTTCGCGCTCCAGGGAACATGTAGCGTAAACAAGGAGCCCGCCGCGCGGTACCAAGGTTGCCGCGCCGTCCAGAATCGAGCGCTGCACGGCCGCGAGCGCGCGAATGTCGTCGGCCTTCACCCGCCAACGGCCGTCGGGGCGACGCCGGAACGTCCCGGTACCGCTGCATGGCGCGTCGATCACAGTCACGTCGGCGCTTCGCAGGGGAGGAAGACGGGCGTCGGCAGCCACGGCCCAGATCCGGTTGCGCCACCCCGGGGCGTCACCCGGGGCGCCTGCGCCAAGACGACGCGCCCCCTCGGCGACCCTCCTCAGTCGTCGCTCCGACAAGTCCGCTGCGACAACCAACCCCGCCGTCTCGCTCAGCGCCAGCGCCTTGCCCCCCGGGGCGGCGCACAGGTCGGCCACCAGCGCGCCGGGCGGAGGCGACGCGTAGTCGACGACCAGCGAAGCCGCCGGGTCCTGAACGACCCCCGGGACGAGGGCAAGCGCGGCAGCCGGGTCGGCCCCCCGCTCCAGCATGACCCACCTGCGGCTTCCCCGTCCGGGGCGGTACAGCCCCGATCCGGTGCGGCACAGCCCCGCCTTCGCGAGCGCGCGCTCCGCCACGGCCGCCGTCTGTCCCACCGGGCGCAGGTACACGTCGGGCTCCCGGTTGTTGGCCTCGACCAGCGCCCGGGCCCCGGCGGGGTCGAACTCGGCGATCCACCGCCGCACCAGCCAGCGCGGGTGCGACCCCCACGTCGTCAGGTAGCCCTCCAGATCCTTGGCAGGATCCGGAAACGAAGGGTCGGCGCGGGACCTGCTGGCCACCTTCCTGAGGACGGCGTTCACCAGCCCGGCGGCGGCGCGCCTGCGCGTGCCCTTGACCTGCTCGACCGCCTGGGACACCGCGGCGTACGCGGGCACGCCCCCCATCTCGAGGATCTGGTACGCGCCCATGCGAAGGGCGGCGCGCACCTCCCGGTCGAGCGCGCCCAAGTCCCGTCCGGCGACCTGGGCGAGGACATGGTCGATCCTTCCGCGCAGGCGCACGGTGCCGTAGACCAGCGTGCGGATCCAGCCGCGCTCGGGCGACCTGGCCGCCCCCGAGGCCTCCCACGCCACGTCGAGGCGGCGGCCCGAGTCCACCTCGCGCAGAATCGACGCCGCCAGCGCGCGACCGGCGGACGGGCCCGGCCTCGGCCCCCCGCCGCGACCCGGCTTCAATCGCGCTCCCGATCCAGCATTCCCGTTGTGGGCGACGACGGGACGGCGATCTCGCGCGCGGCCATCCGGCCCGCCAGGTACGCCTCGCGGCCGGCGATCACCGCCCGCTTCATGGCGCGGGCCATGAGCACCGGGTCCGACGCGGCGGCGATCGCCGTGTTCATCAGCACGCCGTCCACGCCCTGCTCCATCGTGACGCAGGCGTCCGACGCCGTCCCCACTCCTGCGTCCACGATCACCGGCACGTCCAGGCGGCGCTTGATCTCGCGGATGTAGTACGGGTTCACGACGCCCAGACCGCTGCCGATGGGGCTCGCAAGCGGCATCACGGACACGCAGCCCGCGTCCTCCAGGCGCATGGCCGTGATCGGGTCGTCGTTGGTGTACGCCATGACCTTGAAGCCGTCGGCCACCAGCTCGACCGCCGCCTGGAGGGTCGCGGCGGTGTCGGGCAGCAGCGTGCGCTCGTCGCCGATGACTTCGAGCTTCACCCACTCGTTCAGCCCCGCCGCGCGGCCCAGGCGGGCGTAGCGCAGCGCATCTTCGGCCGTGTAGCAGCCGGCGGTGTTGGGCAGCAGGAAGAACTCGCCGGGGGACAGGTGGTGAAGGATGCCTTCTTCGCTGCTGCGGTCCAGGTCCACGCGGCGCACCGCCACCGTGACCATCTCGGCGCCGCTGGCGCGGATGGCGGCCACCATCTCGGCGTTGTCGCGGTACTTGCCGGTGCCGACGATCAGCCGCGACCCGAATGTGCGGTCCCCGATCGCGAAGGCAGTGTCGCCGTGGGAGTCCGCCACTAGGCCACCCTCCTCCGGCATGGGTCCTCCGCCCGCATCCTACCCTCCTCCAACAAAGTGAACGAGTTCGAACCGGTCGCCCTCTTCGACCGGCGTCGCCCGCAGCGCCTCTCGGGCCAGGATCTCCCGGTTGCGCTCGACCACCACCATGCCTTCGTGCAGGCCCAGGTCGCCGAGCAGGTCGGCGACGGTCAGCCCGGGGCGAACCGCGCGGCGCTCGCCGTTGAGCACGATCGACACGGACTGGGCGGTCATGGTGCGCCGCGCACCGCTTCAAGGTAGCGCGCCACGGCCCGCTCGGGGCGCTCGGCGCGCCACACGCCGCTCAGCACCACGACGCCGTGCGCCCCGCGCGCCAGCACATCGGGCACCCGCTCCGGCGTGACGCCGCCGATCGCGAGCACCGGCGCGTCGCTGCCGGCCGCCGCCTCGGCCACGGCCCCGACCCCGATGGCCTGCCGGTCCGGGTGCGAGCGCGTCGGGTACACCGCGCCCAGCACCAGGTAGTCCACCTGTCCGCTCGCGCCCAGGCGCGCCGCCTGTTCCGGCGAGTGCACGGACCGCCCCAACCACAGCCGCTCCCCCGCAGACCGCCGCCCGGCAGCGACCCGGCGCGCCACCGACACGGGCAGCGAGTCCTCGCGCAGGTGCGCGCCGTGGGCGCCCGCGGCCAGCGCAATGTCGACCCGGTCGTTGACGACGACCAGCGGGCCGGGGGCGCGCGCGCCGGAGTTGGGCGGGCCGGGACTGCGCGGGCCGGAGCTGCTCGTCCCGGCGTTGCGCGACGCCCCGGACAGCCAGCGCGCCACCTCGAACAGACGGCGCGCCGAGGCGCTGCGAGCCCTCAGGTGAAGCGCCAGCTCGCCTCCGCCCGCGGCCACGATCGGGCCCAGGCGCTCGGGGTAGTCCTCCGCCGCCAACACCCCGTATCCGGCAATGACGTGCAGCTTGGGCAAGTCCTGCATGCGCTTCTCGCCGCTACTCGAACAGGTCGCCCGTTCGCGGTCCGCGCCCCCGCAGCCAGGCCGCCACGTCCATTCGCCGCTTCCCCGCGGGCTGAACCTCGCCGATCGCGACCGCGCCGCCGCCTGTGGCCACCAACAGGCCGCGCCCGGGGTCGGCGACCACGATTTCGCCGGGGTTCGCGGCGTGCTGCGCGTCCCATTCCGCCGCCGCCGGACGGAACAGCTTGACCGGCGCGCCGCCCAGCAGGGTCCATGCGCCGGGCGCCTCGTCCATCGCGCGGATGTGGTCGGCCACCGCGCGCGCCTCGCGCCGCCAGTCGACGCGCGCCGACCGCCGGTCGACCTTCGGGGCGAAGGTGGCCGCGTCGTGGTCCTGCTCGGCGGCCGGGACCGGGCCGGCCTCCAGGCGCGCCAGCACGCCGGTCATCAGGCGCGCGCCGATCTCGGCCAGTCGCCGCGACAGACTCGACGCCGTGTCTTCGGCGCCGATCGGAACCGACTCCTGCGCCAGCACCGGTCCCGCGTCCATCGCCTCGACCATGCGCATGACCGACACGCCCGTCACGGCGTGCCCGCGCTCTATCGCGCGCGCGATCGGGGCCGCGCCGCGCAGCTCGGGGAGCAGCGAAGCATGCAGGTTCAGCGAGCCCAGCCGGGGAACGTCCAGGATTCTCCGCGCCAGCAGGCACCCGTAGGCGACCACGACCGAGATGTCGGGGCGAGCCTCCCGGATATGGCTCTCGAAGGGCTCGCCGCGCGGGCGCTCGGGCGTGAACAGCGGGTAGCCCTCGGCCTCGGCGACCGATTTCACCACCGACGGCTGCGGCTTGCGGCCCCGTCCCCGCGGGCGGTCGGGCCTGGTGACCACGCCGACCACGCTGTGCCCGGCGGCGGCCAGCGCGCGCAGCGAGGGGACCGCGAACTCGGGCGTGCCCCAGAAGAGGACCCTCACCCCTGCCTCGCGCCCTGCCCGCGGGGCGCCGCGCCCGCGGCCTTCCGGCTCTTGCGCCACTTGCTCATCAGGATCCCGCGCTTCAGGGGCGACAGGCGATCGATGAAGAGCACCCCGTCCAGATGGTCGATCTCGTGCTGCAGCGCGCGCGCGAGCAGCCCGTCGGCCTCGATCCGCACCGGCGCGCCGTCCAGCGACAGCGCCTCGACCGTGACGCGCGTGGAACGCACGACCTTCTCTTCGAGCCCGGGCAGGCTCAGGCACCCCTCGCTGGCCTTGTCCGTCTCCTTGCCGGACTCGACGATGGCCGGGTTGATCAGCGCGTGCACATGGCGGCCATCGTCCTCGTTCGTGACGTCGACCACGACGATGCGCCTGCCGACGCCCACCTGCGGCCCGGCCAGACCGATCCCCTCGGCGCGGTACATGGTGTCGAACATGTCGCGCGCAAGACGCCGCACCTCGTCGTCCACCGCCTCGATCGGCGCCGCCTTCTCGCGCAGGATCTTCGCGCCCAGAATCTCGATGTCTAGAAGTGCCACGGGAGGTTCAGCTGTGCAACACGGGAATCAGCGTGCGCCGTCCTACGCCACCTCGATCTTGCGCGCGACGTGCCCGCGGTCGATCACGATGCGCGTGTTCTCGCCCGTCTTGATCGTCAGCTCGGTTTCGGACGCGTGCACGATCTGCCCCAGAATGCCGCCGTTCGTCATGATCCGGTCGCCCTTGCCCAGCTTGCTGAGCATGGCCTGGTGGCGCTGTCGCTCCCTCCGCTGCGGCCGGATCAGGATGAAGTAGAAGATCGCGATCATGAGCATGATCTGGAACATGATCACGGTCATCCCGCCCGCTCCCTCGCGCGGGACTGCGGGGGGCGGGGGGGACGCCGAAGGCACGGTTGCGTAGGCGGCGGGGGCGGAGGGCAAAGCCGACGGAACGGCGGCGTAGGCGGTGGGCGAAGCCGACGGAACGGCGGCGTGGATCGAATGGCTGGGCAGTGTCACGGCTCTTGTTCCTCGCGGGATCGGGTCAGGGCGCGGGCGCTGGCGACCGGGCGGCGCGGTACCGCCGCAGCCAGTCGCGGCTCCACATACTAAAGGTTCCTTCGCGGATGCGTAACCGTGCGCGGGCGGCGAGCCGCAGCAGGAAGCGCAGGTTGTGGATGGACACGAGGCGGTGGCCGAGGAGTTCGCCCGCGACCAGCAGGTGGCGGAGGTAGGCGCGGTCGTACCTTCGGCAGGCGTGACAGTCGCACCCGGGGTCGATCGGTTCGCGGTCGAGCCGGAAGCGGGCGCCCTTCAGGTTGATCTGGCCTTCGCGCGAGGTCCAGGCGGTGCCGTGGCGGGCGTTTCGGGTGGGCGCGACGCAGTCGAACATGTCGCAGCCGCGCGCAATCGCCTCCAGAAGGTCGTCGGGGTAGCCCACGCCCATCAGGTAGCGGGGGCGGTCGGGCGGGATCCGGGAGTCGAGCAGGGACAGGATGCGCCACATGTCGGGCTTGGCCTCGCCGACGGACAGGCCGCCGATCCCGAATCCGGGCCATTCGCCGAGCGCCATGACTTGCTCCAGGTGCTGGGATCGCAGGTGGTCGAACACATTTCCCTGAAGAATGGGAAAGAGGACCTGCCGGGTGGGGGCGTCGCGCTGGGTCTCCTCAAACCTGGTCCGGCAGCGCTCGAGCCACGCCAATGTGCGGCGATTTGCCCGTGCGGCCTGCTCCTCGGTTGCGCCTCCGGGCGGGCACTCGTCGAAGGCCATGACGATGTCCGCGCCGAGCTGCCGCTGGATGTCGATGACGCGTTCGGGGGTGAAGTGATGGCTGCTGCCGTCGATGTGGCTGCGGAAGACGACCCCGTCGTCGCGGATGTCGCGGATGCGGGCGAGCGAGAAGACCTGGAAGCCGCCGGAATCGGTGAGGATGGGGCCGGGCCAGCGCATGAATTCGTGAAGGCCGCCGAGTTCGCGCACCACGTCGGCGCCGGGGCGCAGGTAGAGGTGGTAGGTGTTGGCCAGGACGATCGAGGCGCCCGCTTCGCGCAGCTCTTCGGGGGCGACGCCCTTGACCGTGCCGAGCGTGCCGACGGGCATGAAGACCGGCGTTTCGACGGTGCCGGTGGGCAGGGCGAGGCGGCCGGCGCGGGCGCGGTCGTCGGTGGCGTCGAGGGTGAAGGGGGCGGGGGTGGGGGGCGTTTCGGGGGGCGGGATGGGCGGCGGGGTGGGGGGCGGGATGGGCGGCGGGCTGGTCACGGGAGGATCGCCATGGCGTCGCCGTACGAGTAGAAGCGGTAGCCGGCGGCGATGGCCTCGGCGTAGGCGGCGCGCACGGCTTCGGCCCCGGCGAAGGCCGCGACCAGCATGAGCAGCGTGGAGCGTGGCAGGTGGAAGTTGGTCACCAGGCAGTCCACGGCCTGGAAGTCGAAGGGCGGGCGGATGAACAGGTCGGTGGCGCCGGCGCCGGCGCGGATCCGGCTGCGGCCTTCGGCGATGCTCTCGAGGGTGCGGACCACGGTTGTGCCCACCGCCCAGGCCCGGCCGCCCCGGTCCCGGCACTCGCGGTACCGCGCGGCCGCCGCCTCGGGCACGACGTAGCGCTCGGCCTCCATTTCGTGCTCGTCGGGGTCGTCCACCTCGACGGGGCGGAACGTCGCGGTCCCCACATGAAGGGTGAGCTCGGCGCGGTCGACGCCGCGCGCCTCGATCTCGTCGAGCAGCGAGCGCGTGAAGTGCAGGCCGGCGGTCGGCGCGGCCACCGAGCCTTCGTGGCGCGCGTACACGGTCTGGTAGCGCTCGCGGTCGAGGGGCTCGTCGGCGCGCTCGATGTAGGGCGGGAGCGGGACGTGGCCGAAGCGGCGGAGCGCTTCCGACGCCTCCATCGGGGTCTCGAGGCGCACGATGCGGCGGCCGTCGGGGCGTGCCGAGAGCACGCGGACGGCGAGCTCCGGGGCGACGCGCAGCAGGCGTCCCGGCTTGAGCTTTCTGCCGGGGCGCACCAGGGCCTCCCAGAGGTGGCCGTCGTCGTGGGGGGCGGGGGCGGCGGGGCTCGTGGAGCTCTCGGGGCTCGCGGGCCTGAGCAGCAGCACTTCGCCGGCGGCGCCGGTGGGCTTTCGGCCCAGCAGGCGCGCCGGGAAGACGCGGGTGTCGTTGACGACCAGGAGGTCGCCCTCGCTCATGAGGCCGGGGAGGTCGCGGAAGGTGCGGTGCTCGATCTGGCCGGTGGTTCGCCGCAGGACCAGCAGGCGCGCGTCGGCGCGGCGCTCGGACGGGTAGCGGGCGATGCGTCCGGGAGGGAGCTCGTAGTCGAATGCCGAGGTCAACCCGGGCCGATTCAGTTGAAGAGGCTCGGATGGGGGGGCACGGGGTCGCCGCCGGGGTCGCCGCCGGGGCTGCCGCCGGGGCTGCCGCCGGGGTCGCGGCCCGGGCTGCCGCCGGGGTCGCCGGGGCCCTGCTCGGGAACGGGCAGGCCGAGCATGCGGTACGTCTTGGGCGTGGCCACGCGCCCGCGGGGGCCCCGCATGAGGTAGCCCTCCTGGATGAGGAAGGGCTCGTAGACCTCCTCGATCGTGCCCGCGTCCTCGCCCAGCGCGACCGCGAGCGAGTTGAGGCCGACGGGGCCGCCCTCGAACTTGGCGACAATGGTGTCGAGGATGCGCGTGTCCATCGAGTCGAGGCCGTGCTCGTTGACGTCGAGGAGTTCGAGGGCCTGCCGCACCACGGGGACATCGAGAACGCCGTCGGCGCGAACCTGGGCGAAGTCGCGCACGCGCCTCAGAAGCCGGTTGGCGACGCGAGGGGTGCCGCGGGCCCGCGAGGCGAGTTCGCGCGCGCCGTCCGAGGTGGCCGCGACGCCCATGAGGTCGGCGCTGCGCTCGATGATCCGGGCAAGGTCCGCAGGGGGGTAGAAGTCGAGCCGCTCGGTGATGCCGAAGCGTGCCCGCATGGGCGAGGTCAGCAGGCCGAAGCGCGTGGTCGCACCGACCAGCGTGAACGGCTCGACGGTCATGGTCATGGTCTGGGCGCGCGGGCCCTCGGCGAGGCGGACCTCGACGCGGTAGTCCTCCATGGCGGGGTAGAGGAACTCCTCGATGACCGGGCGGAGACGGTGGATCTCGTCGATGAAGAGGATGTCGCCCCGCTGCAGGTTCGTGAGGGCGGCGACGAGATCGGCGGGCTTCTCGAGCACGGGCCCCGACGTGGTGGCGATGTTGGCCGACATCTCGCGCGCGAGCAGCATGGCCAGGGTGGTCTTGCCCAGCCCGGGCGGACCGTGGAAGAGGATGTGGTCGAGGGGCTCGGACCGCGCGATCGCCGCCTCGATGGCGATCTCGAGCCCCTGCTTGACCTTCCGCTGCCCGATGAACTCGTCCAGCCGGCGCGGGCGCAGCGAGAACTCCGACCGCGCCTCGTGGGGCAGCACCTCGGGCGTGGTGATCTCGGTGCGTCCGGTCATGGGGCTCTCGGCGGCGTCATCGGTCGCGGCCCCGGCGCGAGAGGACCTCGCGGATGACCTCTTCGGCGCTGTTCATGTCGGCGTCCTTGAGCGCGTCGCGGACCGCCGCGTCCGCATCTGCGAAGCCGTATCCGAGGCCGACCAGCGCGGCGACCGCTTCGCCCGCCAGCGTGGCCGCAGGCCCGTCCTGTTCGGTGGCCGCGGCAAGGTCGCGCACCTTGTCGGCCAGCTCCAGCACGAGCCGGGCGGCGGTCTTCTTCCCCAGGCCGCCGATCTGCACCAGCACGGGCACGTCCTTCTCCGCGAGGGCCCTGGCCAGACGGCGCGCGTCGTAGACGCTCATCATGGACATGGCCAGGCGCGGCCCGACCATGCGCACGGTCATGAGCAGCCGGAACAGCGCGCGCTCGCCCTCGTCGAGGAACCCGTACAGGCTTGGAACGTCGTCGCGAACAACGGTCTCGGTGCGCAGCTCGAGCGCCGATCCCACGGGCGGCAGCCGCTGGAGCACGGAATGGGGGACATGGACCTCGTACACGACCCCGGCGGGCGTCAGCACCTCGACCCGGTCGACGTCCGCGCCGAGGAGCTCGCCCCGGAGGCGGCTGATCACGGCGCGGCCACCGCGCGGCGCGCGAGCGTCGGGGCCTGCGCGGCAAGCGCGTGGCAGAGCGCCGCGGCCACCCCGTCGGCCGCGTCGCTCGGGGCCGGATCGGTGCGGAGGCGCAGGTGGCGCCGCACCATGTACGCCACCTGCTCCTTGGTGGCGCCGCCCGTGCCCACCACCGCCTTCTTGATCTCGCGGGGCGCGTACTCGGCCACCTCGACCCCGCGCTGCGCCGCCGCCAGAATGATCGCGCCCCGGGCCTGCCCGAGCGTCAGCGCGCTGCGCACGTTCTTCCCGTAGAACGCGCTCTCGATCGACAGCGTGGTCGGCGAGAACTCGTTGATCAGCGCGGCCACCCCCTCGTGAATGTCCTTGAGCCGGATCGCCAGCGCCGCCTTCGGCGACGTCCGTATGACGCCGCACTGGAGCAGCTCCACGTTGCGGCGCGAGTCGACCGAGACCACGCCGAAGCCGGTGACCGCCGTGCCGGGGTCGATGCCGAGGAGCACCCTGCCCTCCGAGCCGCCGCGCTGCCGCCTGTCCGGGCCGCTGCGCGCGCGCGCGCCCTCCCGATCGGCGGCGGTTCGCACCGTCACAGCGCGCGCTGGATGACCGAATCGTCCAGGTCGGCGTTCGAGTGGACCTGCTGGACATCGTCGTGGTCGTCGAGGGCGTCGAGCAGCTTGAGCAGGCGCTCGCCGTCCCGGCCCGACACCCCGACCTCGGTCTTGGCCATCATGGTGAGCTGCGCCGACGCGATCGTGAGCCCGGCCGCCGCCAGCGCCTCGCGCACGTCGTGCAGGTCCCCCGCCTCGGTCGTCACCACGTACTCGCCGCCCTCGCTCGCCACGTCGTCGGCCCCGCCCTCGACCGCGGCATCGAAGACGGCATCCTCGTCCATGCCCTCGCCCGTCACGTAGATCACGCCCCTGCGGTCGAACTGCCATGCCACCGAGCCGGTCGTGCCCAGGTTGCCGCCGTTCTTGTCGAGCAGGTGGCGGACCTCGGCCACGGTGCGCTTCTGGTTGTCCGTGAGCGTCTCGATGTAGAGCGCCACGCCCCCCGGTCCGTACCCCTCGTAGGCGATCTCCTCGTAGGTGACTCCCTCGAGCTCGCCGGTCCCCCGCTTGATCGCCCGCTCGATGTTCTCGTGCGGCATGTTGGACGCCTTCGCCGCGTCGACCGCGAGCCGGAGCCGGGGGTTGAGCCTCGGATCTCCGCCGCCCGCGCGCGCCGCAACGGTGAGCTCGCGAATGAGCTTCGTGAACATCTGGCCGCGCTTCTGGTCGTTGATCGCCTTCTTGCGCTTGATCTGCGACCACTTGCTGTGTCCCGCCACAACCCGTGCCTCCATCGCAGCGGCGTGCGTGTCTCTGGGTGAATCCCCAATATAGCGCCCCCGGCCGGTGCGGCTGGCATGGCCCCCCCCGGCTGGTCCGGCCCGCCAATGGAACGATATTGCATGGGGAACGATATTATTGGAGGCGGGCTGGACTCGTCGGCCCGGCCACCCAACAGGCAAAGCCGTCTTCGGTCTGGATTCAGCATGCGCACCAAGCTTTCAACCGTCCTTCCGGCCCTCGCCGCCCTGGCGATGCTCTCGGGCTTCGGCTCGCTTGCCGCCCAGGACGCCGACCAGGCGACCGGCACCGTCATCGGGCTCGTGTTCGACAGCACGAGCAGCACGCCGCTGGCCAACGCCAACGTCGCCGTCCACGGCACGACCGCCTTCGCGGAGTCGGACGAGACCGGCCAGTTCAGGCTCGACAACGTGCCGGTCGGCGAACACACCGTCGCGTTCTTCCACCCGCGACTGGGCACGCTCGGCGTCAATTCGACGCCGCAAAGGGTGGTGGTCTCGGAGCAGGCCGTCTCGGAGGTGTACCTGGCGGTTCCGTCCCGGGCGACGATCCTGGCCGGCTGGTGTTCGATCGAGCCCGGAGAGGGCGACACGTCCGTCGGCGGCGTGGTGACCGACGCGATCACCGGGGTTCCGCTGCCCGGCGCAAAGGTGACCGCCTTCGGCGATGTCTCGGGCGTTCTGCAGCGACGCCGCGTGGCCAAGGAGGTGCACACGGGGAACTCGGGCGAGTTCCGCCTCTGCCACCTGGATTCCGAAGAGCCGCTGACCGTCCTGGTCGTCTTCGGCAGCAGCGAGTCGATGCCCTTCGACATCGCCGAGCCCGGACCCCAGGTCCGCGACGTGACCCTGCACATCGCGGATCCGGTGACCATCACGGGTTCGGTCGTCGACTACGCGACCGAGGCGCCAATTCCCGGCGCGCACGTCCAGCTCGTCGGCTCCAATCACTCCGAGTTCACCGATGCACAGGGCACGTTCGGGTTCGTCGGCGTTCCGCCCGGCAGGCAGATCGTCGAGACCAGCATGCTCGGCTACGCCCCGCGGATCGACTCGCTGACCGTGTTCAGCAACGAGGCCCTCGGCATCGAGATCGCGCTGGCCACCGAGGCGATCGCGCTCGATCCGCTCGTCGTGACCGGCCGCAGAGAGGAACGCGTGTTCACCACGCCCGGAACCCGCTTCTCGGGACTGACCGAGGCCCAGGTGGACTCGATCATTCCGCGCATCCTGGACTTCGCCTCGCTGGCCCGGGCGGCTCGCACGCCGGGGGTGTCGATCACCGAGAAGCCGCTGTCCAACGCGTTCGGCGTTCCCGAGCCCGGCGTCTGCATCGAGATGGCGCGCAACCGTGGCGGAAGGAATCCCAACGCCTGCAACATGGTCGAGGTCAGGATCAACGACGGTCCCGTGCCCGAGCCGGGCTTCTTTCTGCGCGACCTGAACCCGCAGGACGTGGCCCGGATTCAGTTCATCACGCCCATCGAGGCCGGCCTGCTGTACGGCGTCCGCGGTTCCAACGGAGTGCTGCTGATCTACACTAGGTAGCGCGTCGCTCCGCGGGCGGTCACTCCTCCCGCTCGGCGGCCTCCTCGATGATCTTGGCCACCCGCATGGGCGGCACCAGATCGTACCCCAGCGTCTTGCGCCGGTGGTGTCCCCTGCCCTGCGTGATCGAGCGCAGCGCGGACGCGTACTTGTTCAGCTCGGCCTCGGCCACCACCGCCATGATCACCGTGTTGCCGCCAAGGGGCTCCATGCCGAGCACGCGGGCCGAGCGCCCGTTGAGGTCGCCCATGATGTCGCCAACGTATTCGTCGGGCGCCGTCACCTTGACCTCGATGATCGGCTCGAGCAGCGCCGGCTTGGCCTTCTCGGCCACGTTCCTGAACGCGTACGAGCCCGCCACCTTGAAGGCGATGTCCGACGAGTCGACCGAATGGTACGACCCGTCGTAGCACTCCGCCTCGAAGTCCACCACCGGGAACCCGGCGACAACCCCCCTGGCCGCCGCCTCCTGGATGCCGCGGTCCACCGACGGCACGTACTTGGTGGGGATCACGCCGCCCTTGATCGAGTTGGTGAACTCGTAGCCCTCGCCCCGGCCGCGCGGCCGCAGCCGAATCCAGCAGTCGCCGAACTGGCCCCTGCCGCCCGTCTGCTTCTTGAAGCGGCCCTGCCCCTCGGCCGGCGCCGTGATCGTCTCGCGGTATGCGATCCGGGGCGTCTCGGTCTCGACCGAAACGCCGTACTTGCGCTTCATGCGCTCGAAGTGCACCAGGAAGTGAAGCTCGCCCATGCCGCGCACGATCGTCTGCCGCAGCTCGGGATTGAACTCGGCGATCAGGGTGGGGTCCTCGTCGTTCAGTCGGCTCAGCGCCTCTCCGAGCTTGTCCTCGTCGGCCCTGGCCGCCCCCCGGACGGCCACCGCGATGTCCGGACGCGGGAACTCCACGCCCGCCAGCGTAACGTCGCTTCCGGCGGCCGAGAGGGTGTCGTTGGTGCGCGTCGACTTGAGCTTGGCGACGACGCCGATGTCGCCCGCGTGCAGCGCCTCGACGTCGACGCGCTCCTTGGCCTGCGGCGTGGCCAGGTGGTTGATCCGCTCCGTGGCCCCCTCGCGGGGGTTCTGAAGCGAGGACCCGTTGACCACCATGCCCGAGTAGACGCGGAAGAGGGACAGCTCCCCGACGTGCGGCTCGGTGCTGGTCTTGAACACCAGCGCGGTCGCGTGCTCGTCCGGCGCGGCCCGCAGCGCCACCGGCTCGCCGTCGGCGCCCACCGCCTCGATCGCCGCGGCTCTGGCCGGCGAGGGCACCAGGTCCACAATCCCCTGCGCCAGCTCGCGGACCCCGAACGAAGCCTCGCCGGCGCCGCAGAAGACCGGGACGACCTCGCCCGCCGTCATCGCGCCAGCCAGCGCCGCGAGCAGCTCCTCGCGGGGAATCTCCTCGCCCTCGAGATAGCGGTCGAGCAGCTCCTCGTCCGTGGTCGCGAGCGTCTCCATGAGCTCGGTCGTCCAGCGCTCGACCTCGTCGGCGACCTCGTCGGGCACCGGGCCCTCTTCGTACTCGCCCGTCAGCGTGCCGGGCTTGTGGACGTGCGCCTTGCCGGTGAACAGGTCGACGATGCCGCGGAAGCCTTCGGCGGCGCCGATCGGGACCTGCACCGGCACCGCGCCCGGCGCCAGCTTCTCCTTGAGGTCGCCGAACGCTTCGTCGAAGCTGGCGTGCGCCTTGTCCATCATCGAAATGAACGCCATGCGCGGCAGCTGGCGCTTGTCGCACAGCTCCCACACGAGCTCGGTCCCCACCTCGACGCCCGACGCGGCCCCCACCGCGACCAAGGCGGCGTCGGCGACCCGCACCCCTGCGGTGGCCTCGCCGATGAAGTCCATGTATCCGGGCGTGTCGAGGAAGTTGAGCTTGGTCCCGTCGTGGACGGCGTGCGCGACGGTGAGCTCGAGCGACATGGCGTGCGCCTGCTCCTCGGGGGTCGTCATCGTGAGCGCGGAGCCGTCCGCGACGCTCCCCTTTCGCCGGGACGCGCCCGACGCGAAGCACAACGCGTCGATCAGGGTCGTCTTGCCCGACCCGCCGTGCCCGAGAACCACCACGTTGCGAATGTTCTCGGTTCTGAAAGAGTTGGCCGCGGCCATGCCACCCCCCGTCTTGGTATTGTCGGTTGCTTTCGAAAAGGCCACGCATTGTAGAAACGGGGTCGCGGCAGGGTCAAGGCTGAGCGGCCCGACGGCCCGTGGAGGAAGCGTCCCCTCAGATGCCGGGCCGACCCCCGGCGCGCCGCAGGTTGCGTTCTCGGACGCCGGCTAGTTGGCCCGCGTTTGCCGCGAGACCTTGTCAAGCAGGTCGCGCTCCGCCGGGGTCAGCGAGTTGATCCCCTGGGCCGAGATCTTGTCGAGGACCGCATCGACGCGGTCGAGTTCGGCGCGCTCGCTGGCGGCGCGCTTCGCCTGGCTGCGCCGCTCGAGGACCTCGACGACGCGCGGGGCCTTGGGTTTGGCGGTCGCTCGCTCCCCGGCACGACTCCTGCGGCCCACTTCGACCCTGCCGCGCCGGGACGACCCCAGTCCCGGAAGCCAGCCGGTCTGCAACAGCAGGAACCCGGCGACCGCGCCTCCCAGGTGCGCAAGGTGCGCCACGCCGTCGCGCGTCGGCCCGACCGCGCTGGCAAAGCTGAGCAGCACGAGGAACATGACCAGCCACTTCACCCTGACGGGCACCAGCCCCCAGATGTACACCGGCGCGTTCGGCCAGATCATGGCGAACGAGAGCATGATCCCGTAGCAGGCCGCCGACGCCCCGACGATCGACGCGCCGGAGAAGGCGAAGCTGAGGAGCACACCTCCGAGCCCGCAGAGCAGGTAGAACTTGATGAACAGGTCCGAACCCCATCGGGACTCCAGAGGGGGCCCGAAGAAGAAGACCAGGAGAAGGTTGACGAGCAGGTGCCAGAGCCCGTGGTGCACGAACATGTAGGTGAACATGCCCCACGGCCTGGTCGCCAGGCGGCTCGGAGAGAAGGCGAAGAGATCGGCGATCGCCTCGAAGCCCACAACAACCGTGACCAGGAACACGGCCGCGTTGGCGATCAGCAGCCGCTTGACCCAGGGGGTGACGCCGAAGCCGCCGGGCGCGCCGCCGAAGCCGCCCTGGGCGCCGCCGAAGCCGCCCGGGCCGCCGCCAACGCCGCCCGGGCCGCCAGCGAAGCCGCGCGCGCCACCGCCGAAGCCGCTCATCCCAGGTCTCACAACGCCGCTCCTGTCCCTGCCCAGCGCCTCGCACCGGCCTCGACGCCCAGGGTGCAGATGCGTTCGCAGAGTTCGGGAAACTCGATTCCAGCCGCTTTGGCCCCCTTCGGCAGCAGGCTGTTGGCCGTCAGCCCCGGCAGCGCATTCGCCTCCAGGCACCAGGCGCGACCCTCGTCGTCGACGATGAAGTCGACGCGGGAGAAGTGCCGCAGCCCCAGTACACGGTGCACCCCGAGCGCGGCCGATTGCAACCGGCGCGCGAGTTCGGGCGGGATTCGCGCCGGGGCCGTCTCGACCGCCATCCCCTGTTCGTACTTGCAGTCGAAGTCGAAGAGCTCGCGCACGGGCTCGATCTCGACCACCGGCAGCGCCTCGTCCGCCAGAATGCCCACGGTGAACTCGCGACCGCTCAGGTAGCGCTCGTACATGACGTCGTCGCCCCCGCCCCGGGCCACCGCGGTCGCCCGATCCACCGCCGCCGGCGAGTCCGCCAGCACCAGACGCACCGACGACCCGCCCGACACGGGCTTCACGATCACCGGCAGCCCCAGCCGCTCGGCCACCGCCTCGCCCGGCGCGCTGCCGGCCATCCAGTCGGCGGTGGCGACGCCGTCGTCGCGCAGGAGCCGCTTGGTGATGTCCTTGTTCATCGCGAGCGCGCAGCCGACAGGCCCGCTGCCCGCGTAGGCCACGCCCGCCACCTCCAGCAGGGTCTGGATCGTGCCGTCTTCGCCGGCGCCGCCGTGGAGCGCGAGGAAGACCACGTCGGCGTCTGCGAGCGCCGGCTCGCGCGCGACCACCGCGGCGTCGGGCAGCACATGCGGGTCGGTCTGCGCCGGGAGGGGCATCTCCGCGCGCCCGATGCCCGAAGTGCGGATGCGGCGCTCCTGGTCGCGGGTGAGCGGCCCCGCCGCCGAATCGATGGCAACCACGTGGTGGCCGATCGAGCGCAGCGCCGCAGCCACTTCGCAGCCGCTGGCGAGCGCCACCCCGCGCTCTTCGGAGCTCCCGCCGAGCAGCACGGCCACCCGCATGGGCGTTCGCCGGCTCAAGGGGCAGCCGCCGTTGGGGCCGCGGCGGACCGGGGGCGCGGGCCGCGCATTGGCATGGGCGTTCGCCGTCTCAAGGCGCGGCCGCCAGGGACCGGACCAGGTCGTAGCGGGTGAGGATGCCGTCCAGACCGCCGCCGGACCGGATCAGCAAGGCCTCGGCGCCCCCGGTCAGGAGCCGCACCGCCGTGTCGCCGTCGGCGCCCTCGTCGAGCACCGGGTACGGCTCGCCCATCACGCACTCCACCTCGGCGTCCAGAAGGGACTGGTCGGCGAGGATCGCGCCCATCAGCCGCCGCTCCGAAATGCTGCCCACGCACTCGCCGTCCACCATGACCGGGAGCTGGGAGATGTTGTGCGACGAGAGCGTCGAGACCGCCATGCGCACCGACGTCGTCGGCGTGGCGGTGACGAGGCCGGGCAGCCGCTCGAACTTGGCGGCGGCCATCTCGGCCACCGTCGAGCGCTGGCGCCGCAGGAAGCCGTTGTTGCGCATCCACTCGTCGTCGTACTGCTTGGTCAGGTAGCGCTCGCCCCAGTCGCACAGGATGGCCACCACGCAGGCGTCGGGATCGTCGATTCGGCGCGCTTCGGCCACCGCCGCGTGGACGATCAGGCCGGTCGACCCGCCCACGAACAGCCCCTCTTCGGCCACCAGGCGGCGCGCCATGCGGAAGGCGTCGCCGTCCTCCACCGTGGCGTAGTCGTCCACGCGCCCCAGGTCCAGCGCGCCGGGGATCTTGTCGTTGCCCAGCCCTTCGACCTTGTAGGGACGGCCCTCGTCGATTTCGCCGCGCTGGTGGAACCCCGCGATCACCGACCCCACCGGGTCCACGCCGACAACGCGCACCGACGGGTTCCGCTCCTTCAGGTACCGCCCGGTTCCCGAGATCGTGCCTCCGGTGCCGGCGCCCGCGAAGAAGTGCGTGACCCTGCCGCCGGTCTGCTCCCAGATCTCGGGGCCGGTGGTGCGGTAGTGGGCTTCGGGATTGTCCAGGTTGTCGAACTGGTCGGCCAGAAACGCGCCCTGGATGCCTTCGGCAATGGCGCGGGCCCGGTTGACGTAGTGGTCGGGGTGGTCGGGCGCGACGGCGGTGGGGGTGATGACCACCTCGGCCCCGAAGGCCCGCAGCAGCTTCACCTTCTCGATGCTCATCTTGTCGGGCATGGTGAAGATGCAGCGGTATCCGCGAATCGCCGCCACCATGGCCAGCGCCAGGCCGGTGTTGCCGCTCGTGGCCTCGACGACCGTACCGCCCGGCGCGAGCAGGCCCCGGGACTCGGCCGCCTCGATGATCGCCACGCCGATGCGGTCCTTGACCGAGCCGCCGGGGTTCATGAACTCGGCCTTGCCGTAGACGGGCGTCCGAATCCCCTCGGTGACGCGGTTGAGCCGCACGAGCGGCGTCCACCCCACCAGGTCGAGCACGCTGTCGTACGCCTCCCGGTGCCAGCCGTGCCCGTGGCCGGAAGGCGCGCCGCGGCGGCGGTCCCCCGCCCGGTCAGCCACCCGCTTCCCCTTCCGGCTTCCGGAAGTGCACCGGCACGCGCGCCCACACCCGCAGCGGCTCGCCGTCCCTGAGCGCCGGGGCGAACCGCATGGCCTGCGCCCCCTTCACGGCCGCCGAATCGAGCGACGCGTGGCCGCTGCTCTCCGCGACCTCCGCGCGCTCGACGCCGCCGTCCGCGCCGACAAGCACCCGAACCAGCGTGCTCCCCTCGACGCCCCGTTCCCACATGTCGACGGGGTACTCGACCGGGCTATCGTCGAACAGCGGCCGCGGTCGTTCGATGTCCGCGCCGATGCCGCAGCCAAGGGTCAGCAGCCCCGCCGCGAGGACCGCGCCAACCTTTCCTCGCGCCGGGCCCCACCCGCGGGCCGCGCTTGTGGCGTTCGACAATGTAAAGTACAGTTTACACTTTGTCATATTCTCTTTACACTCAACCTTCTTCGGCCAACGCACGCAGACTGTAAACTACACTGAGGGCCTCGCGCGGGGTCATGGTGTCGGGGTCCAGGCGGCGAAGCTGCGCGACCGCCGGGTGCAACGCGTCGAAGAGCGACAGCTGGTCCAGGCCGACGGCCGCGTCTCCGGGCGCACCGCCCCCGCTCTTGCCCAAATCGGCGCGACTCCCCGCCCCGGTCCCTTCGAGCTCGTCCAGCAGCTGCCTTGCCCGGGCGATCACGTCGGCGGGGATTCCGGCGAGCCGCGCGACGTGGATCCCGTACGACCGGTCGGCGCCGCCCGCTTCGAGCCGCCGCAGAAAGACGATCTCTTCTCCCGCCTCGCGGACGGCGACGTTGAGGTTGCGCACGCCGGGGAGCACGTCCGCCAGCTGGGTGAGCTCGTGATAGTGCGTGGCGAAGATCGCCTTGGCGCCCACGTGGCGGTGCAGGTGCTCGGTGACGGCCCACGCAATGGAGACGCCGTCGTAGGTCGAGGTGCCGCGCCCGATCTCGTCGAGCAGGATCAGGCTCTGCCGGGTGGCGCCGTGAATGATCGCCGCGGTCTCGTTCATCTCGACCATGAAGGTGGACTGTCCCGTGACCAGGTTGTCCGACGCGCCCACGCGGGTGAAGACGCGGTCGCAAACGCCAAGGCGGGCGCTGGCCGCGGGCACGAACGACCCGATCTGCGCCATGATCTGGATCAGGCCCGTCTGGCGCAGCACGGTGCTCTTGCCGGCCATGTTGGGCCCCGTGACGATCGCGATCGGGGCATCGTCGTCGAGCCGCAGGTCGTTGGGAATGAAGTCGCTGCCCGGCATGACGGTCTCGACAACCGGATGGCGGCCGGCCTCAACGTCGAATGCGAATCCGGTCGTGACCGAAGGCCGCACATAGCCGTTTCGCTCCGCAACCTCTGCCAGCGCGGCCACAACGTCGAGCGCGGCCACGCGCCGGCTGGTCTCCTGGATCCTCGGCACCGCCAGCGCAAGCTCGCCGCGCACGCCAAGAAACAGCGTGCGTTCCAGCTGCCCGATCCTGTCCTCGGCGTCGAAGACCTTCTCCTCCCAGTCCTTCAGCTCCGGCGTGAAGTAGCGCTCGGCGTTGGTAAGCGTCTGTTTTCTTATGAAGTGGTCTGGCACCCTGGCGCGGTTCGCGTGCGTCACCTCCAGGTAGTATCCGAAGACTTTGTTCTGGCCGACTTTCAGCGAGGCGATCCCGGTGCGTTCGCGCTCCCTGGCCTGGAGTCCGGCAATGAAACCCTCGGCACCGTCGCGGATCTCGCGCAGCCGGTCGAGCTCCGCGTCGAAGCCCCGGCGGATCACGCCGCCTTCTCCCAGCGTGGCCGGCGCGTCCTCCGAGATCGCCTCGGCGATGCGGGCGCCGACATCGTCGAGCGGGTCGATCCCGTCCAGCAGATCGCGGAGCATGTCGCTCTCGGTCCGCCCGCCCGCCTCGACCACGTCGGGCAGCTGCCCCGCCGAATCGGCCAGCGCCAGCACTTCGCGGGGCGTCGCCCGACCCGACCCGATCTTGGCCGCGAGCCGGTCCAGGTCGCGAATGCCCCGCAGCGCCGACCTGAGCCTGGCGCGCACATGCGGGTCCTCGAACAGCTCGGCCACGCCGCCCAGCCTTCGCCAGATCTCGCGCTCGTCGAGCAGCGGGCGCAGCACCCAGTCCCGGAGCAGGCGCGCGCCCATCGGCGTAGCGGTCCGGTCGAGCACAGACAGCAGCGAGGCGCCGGGCTGGTCGGGGCGCTGCGACTCGACCAGCTCCAGGTTGCGGCGCGTCATGGAATCGAGCGTCATGACCCTGTCCGAGCGCTGGATCCGGGGCGCGCAGAGGTTCTTCGCCGACCCGGGCCTGATCTCGTCCACGTGCGCAACCAGTCCCCCTGCCGCCCGGACGAGCAGCTCGTCGCCGGCCTCGAAGCCGAACCCGTCCAGCGAGTGGACGCCGTAGCGCCTGGCGAGCTCCTCGCGCGCCGTGGTCAGGTCGAAGAGCCAGTCGGGGCGCGTTGTGCGCACGGTGCGGTCGCGCCCTCCCAGCTCGGGGTCGGCCGATTCGGGCACCAGCAGCTCGCTGGGCTCGAGCCGCTCCAGTTCGTCGTTCAGGCGCCCGGGCGGAACCCCCAGCACGACGAGCTGGCCGGTGGACACGTCGAGCGCCGCCAGGCCCACGTCGGGCTGTCCGGCCACCAGCGCCACAATGAAGTTGTTCCGGCTGGCGTCCAGGAGCGCGTCCGAGACCACCGTGCCGGGCGTGACGGTCTCGACGACCTCGCGGCGGACGATGCCCTTGGCCTCGGACGCATCCTCGACCTGGTCGCAGATCACGGCCTTGCGGCCGAGCTTCACCAGCCGGTCCACGTAGTCCTGCAGCGCCTTGGCCGGGACGCCCGCCAGCGGAACGCGCTGCGCGGCGCCGTTGTTGCGCATGGTCAGCGTGAGTCCTAGCAGCCCCGAAGCCGCCTCTGCGTCTTCGCAGAAGAGCTCGTAGAAGTCGCCGACGCGGAAGAAGACGAGGTCGTCGCGGTGGCGGGACTTGACCTGCCGCCACTGCCGCATGAGGGGCGTGTCGAGGTTGGCGGCCGGCGTGCTCATGAGGGGCGGGGCGGGCTCATGCCGGGCGGAACCGTCGCAGCCGGTTGGCGTTGGCCACCACGGTGACCGAACTGAAGGCCATGGCCGCTCCGGCGATCATCGGCGACAGCAGCATTCCCAGCGCCGGGTAGAGCACGCCCGCGGCCACCGGAATGCCGACGGTGTTGTAGAAGAACGCGCCGACCAGATTCTGCACAATGTTGCGGTGCGCGGCCTTCGAGATAAGCAGCAGGGTCTCCACGCCGCGCAGCGAGTCGCCCAGGAGCGTCGCGTCGCCCGTCTGCACCGCGACGTCGGTGCCGCTCCCCATCGCGATCCCCACGTCGGCCGCCGCGAGCGCCGGCGCGTCGTTGATCCCGTCGCCCACCATCGCCACCACCCTGCCCCCCCGCCGCAGGTCGGCGACCCGCCGCGCCTTGTCCCCGGGCGACACCCGGGCCACGACCGTCTCGATCCCCACCTCTGCGGCGACCCGGTTGGCGGCGGCTTCGGCGTCGCCCGTCAGCATGACCACCTCGACGCCCCTGCGCCGCAGGCGCGCCACCGCCCGAGCGGCGCCGTCGCGAACGCGGTCCGACACGCCGAAGACGCCCGCCACGGCGCCGTCCGCCGCGACGACCACCGGCGTTCCCCCCATCTCGGCGATCCTCCCCAGGTCCCCCTGCACGGGATCGAGCCGCACGCCCGCGGCCTGCAGGAACGCCGGCGACCCGGCCAGCACCCGCCGCCCGTCCACGAACGCCGAGACGCCCTGCCCCGGATGCGCCTTGAAGTCGGTCGCCTGGCCGGGTGCAACGCCCGTCTCTTCCGCATGCGCGACCACCGCCTTGGCGGCAGGGTGCTCCGACTCCGACTCGACCGTCGCCGCGAGCCGCAGGAAGTCCCGTTCGCCATCGGGCGCGGCCGGCGCCGCGAGGGCCACCTTGGGCCTGCCCAGCGTCAGGGTCCCGGTCTTGTCCACCGCCACCACGTCCACCCGGCGGGCCCGTTGCAGCGCCTCGCCGCCGCGAATCAGCACCCCGTGCGACGCCGCCTTGCCGATCGCGATCATGACCGAAATGGGCGTGGCCAGCCCCAGGGCGCACGGGCACGCGATGACCAGGACCGAGACCGAGGTGACGATCGCGAAGTTCAGGCTGGGCTCGGGCCCGTACAGGTACCACGCGCCAAAGGTGGCCAGCGCCACGACGATCACCGCAGGCACGAACCGGCTGGCCACGACATCGACGGTCCGCTGAATCTCCGGCTTGCTGCTCTGGGCGCGCCGCACCATGTCGACGATGCGCGCCAGCACCGTGTCCTCGCCGACGCGCGTGACCTCGACGGTCAGGGCCCCGGTGCCGTTGACCGTCCCGCCGGCCACCTGGTCGCCCGGCGACTTGACCACCGGCACGCTCTCGCCCGTCAGCATCGACTCGTCGACCTCGCTCGTCCCGTGCAGGACCCGCCCGTCCAAGGGCACGCGGCCGCCGGGCCGCACCAGCACCCGGTCGCCCGGCGCCACCTGTTGCAGGGGCACGGTCGTCGCGCCGTCCGGGCCAAGCAGCTCGGCCTCTTCGGGCGCAACGTC
The DNA here is from genome assembly GCA_965221535.1 of Longimicrobiales bacterium. Classification (GTDB taxonomy): domain Bacteria; phylum Gemmatimonadota; class Gemmatimonadetes; order Longimicrobiales; family Gaopeijiaceae; genus Bin94. The sequence continues at coordinate 2,900,393 of OZ244894.1, forward strand.
GAGCAGCGCTCTGAGCGCCTTGGCGGTGCGGCCCTTCGCCCGCATCTCGACCGCCTGGCCGAGCACGACCAGCGTGATCACCACCGCGACCGCCTCGTAGAAGGGGCGTCCGCTGCCCGCCGGGAAGAAGTCGGGGGCCAGCAGAACCGCCGTCGAGTAGAGCCACGCGGCGCCGGTTCCCAGGGCCACCAGGGTGTCCATGTCCGCCGACCGCCTGCGGAGGGCCATCCAGCCCCCGACGAAGAACTGCCTGCCCACGTGCGCGAGGATCGGCACCGTGAGGAGCCCCGAGAGCCACCAGGCCGCGCGCATGACGCCGGGCGTCATGGAGGGGAGTCCCGGGATCATCTCCCAGTGGCCGATCAGCACGACGGGCACGCCGCAGAGCACGCCGATCCGGAAGCGCCGCATCAGGTCGCGATGCTCGGCTTCGCGCTCCTCGTCCCGGGCCCGGTCGGCGGCCATCGCTTCGGTCGCCGTGTCGGCGACCAGTTCTGCCGAGTAGCCGGCCCGTGCCACGGCGTCGACGAGCGCAGCCGGGTGGGGGGCGTCGGCTTGCGTGGTCACACGGGCGGATTCGTCGACAAGGTTGACCTGCGCGTCGGCGACGCCGTCGACCTCGGCAAGCGCGCCCTCGACCGTGGACACGCACGACGCGCAGTGCATGCCCTGAATGCGCAGCTGGACCTCGCCGCCCTGCGCTTCGGTGGGAGAGGCCTGCGCGGAGCTCACCGCGCCGCCCTCCGGGGCGCCCGAGTCAGGCGGCACGACAGAAGCCATTCCTCGACGAGCACTTCGTCGGCGATGGCGCTCGCCTTCAGCAGCTGATCCAGCCGGCAGAGGCCCCGCACCGCGTGGGCCAGCTCGTCCCGCTTCCAGCGCCGCGCCTGGCCCGCAATCCGCCGCGCCAGAAAGCGCTGATACGGAGGCAGGGCCGACTCCAGGGCGCGCACGCCCCCCTCGGCGGCAATTCCGATGCGCAACAGCTGCGCCGAGAGTCCGATCACCAGTCCCACCGCCGTTTCGTTCTGTGCGAGCAGCACCGGCAGGGCTCTCGCCGCTTCTTCGATCCTGCGGTTCCCCACCATATCGAACCAGGCCCACCGATCCTGCTCGGGCAGCTTCAGTCCGCCCTTGCGCACGGCCTCGACGTCCACGGGCGCGTCGCGGCCCACCATTTCGGCCAGCTTCCGCACCTCCTGGGACAGCACGCCCAAGTCCGTCCCCGCCGCCCCCACCAGCGCCTGCGCGGCCTCGATCTCGATCGTGACGCCGACCTCGTCGCGCGCCCAGCCGACCAGCCATCCGGGCACGGAGTCCTCGGGCACCGGCTTGAACTCGACCGACGTCGCGAGCCGGGCAAGATCCTTGTAGAACTTGGCCTTCGACCGTGCCGGCACCGTGGCCTGCAGGATCAGAACCAGTCCGGCGGGCGGCTTCTTCACGGCCTTCAGGATCGCATCGCGCGCCTTCGGGCTTCCGGCCAGCGCCTCCATCTCCTTGACGTGCACCACCCGCCACTCCGCCATCATCGGCGGCGTTGCGATCACCGAAGCCAGCTGCTCGACGGTCACTTCGCTTCCCTGGAGCCGGTCGAGGTTGAAGTCCCGCGTGGACGGGTCCGCGTACCGCTCCACCAGGAACTCGGCCGAGGCCCGCTTCCGAAAGTCGTCGTTTCCGTGAAGGTAGAAGGCCCCGCCATCTTGGGCGGCACGCAGGGCAGCTGGGATCACGTTGCTTCCTGGCGGCGGTTCGGCGTTGGGTGCGGCGACACCGCAAAGCCTAATCGCGATCGCGCCCCGCCGCGAGTCCCCGGGCGGCGTTGCCCCCCGGCAGCCCCGCTACTCGATCATCGGCTCGATGATCCGCACGAAGTTGCTCCTGGCCCGGTTCAGACGGCTCTTCACCGTGCCCAGCGTGCATGCGGTGATCTCGGAGATCTCTTCGTAGCTCTTCCCCTGCAGCTCGCGCAGGACGAAGACCACCCGGTGATGTTCGGGCAGCTGGGACACGGCCTCGTTCACCTTCTCGCGCAGGAAGCGCTTGCGGTAGAGGTCGTCCGGGCGCGTCCTGGGGTCCTCCCACTCGGGCGGGCGGTAGTCGGCGTCCCAGCTCTTGGTCAGGGACTGAAACAGCACCAGGGGGTTGCGGGAACGGTTGCGCAGCTCGTTCTTCGCCAGATTCCCGGCAATGGTGTAGATCCAGGTCGAGAACTTCCGCGTCTGGTCGAACCGGCGAAGGTGGCGATACACCCGAACGAACGTCTCCTGAATCAGGTCCTCGGCCCGTTCGCGATCGCCGATCGTGCGGAAGACGAAGTTCTGCAGGCGCTTGTCGTACCGGCGCACGATCTCGTTGAAGGCGCGCTCGTCGCCATCGAGGAACCGCTGGACAATCTCGTTGTCGCCCAGCTCGGCGAGCTTCGCCCTGCCCCGGCCGCCCTCGAGCGCGGTCAGCCTCGGCTGGCCCCGGCCACCCTCCGGCTCTGCGAGCCTGGGCCAGCCCCTTGCCCCCTGCAGCCCCGCGCGCCCCGGCCCGCCTTGGCTGGCGACGCTCCTGTCAGCAACAGCTGTGTTTGCCTGCCCCATGGTGCCACCATCCTCTCTGGCGATGATGTGGACTAGGGGCGGCACGCGTGCACAAAGCGTGCCAGCACGCTAGACTAGGCAGAACGCTGGCCCTGGCCGACGACTGTCCCCGGGCGGTGACACCGGCCTCCGGCCCGGCGGACACTACACGGCGGACCCCAGCAGGAACCGCTCCGCAAAGAGAAGAGCCACGATCGACTTGGCATCGGTCATCTCGCCGCGGCGGATCATGTCGAGCGCACGCGAAAGCGGCATTCGCTCGACTTCCAGGAACTCGTCGGCGTCTGTGCTGCTCGCGCCGGGCGTCAGGCCGAAGGCGGCGTAGAGCCGGATCCGCTCGGTCGTGAACCCCGGCGTGGTATGGATGGTGGCGAGCTCGACCAGACGCGCCGCGCGGTACCCGGTCTCCTCTTCCAGCTCGCGACGCGCGCAGTCGTGCCAAGCCTCGTCCGGCTCCAGGATCCCGGCGGGCACCTCGTAGATGACGCCGCCCGCAGCGTAGCGATACTGGCGCAGAAGCAGGATGTCCGGGTCGGCCCGCTCGACGCGGTTGTCGCCGTCGGCCCGCTCGTCGCGGTTGTCGCCGTCGGCCCGCTCGTCCGCTGCGAAGACCGGCAGCACGGCGGCCGCGCCCCGGTGGCGCACCAGCTCCAGCTCGCCCCGGGACCCGTCGGGAAACCGCACGGCGTCGACGCTGAGATGAACGACCCGGCCGTCGTGCACGACCCGCGTCGAGAGGCGCGCGCTCAGGTCTTCGGCCATCGCGAAGCCCCTCTAGCCCGGCGGGTCGTGAACGGTCACCGGCCCGATCTTCAGCTCCTCGAGCCCCGGGACCACGGCGTCGGCGTCTCCGACCACCACGGTGCACAGCTCGCCCGGCCGGATGTGACGCCGGGCCGCCGCCGCGGCCTGCGCCTGCGTCACCTCCCTGACCCGGTCGCGGTAGTCGCGGTAGTAGTCCACCGGCAGACCGAAGACGATAAGGCCCGCGATCCGCGAAGCCAGCTGCCCCGTGGACTCCAGCCGCAGCGGAAACACGCCCGCGAGGTAGCTCGTCGCGGTCTGCACTTCGTCGGCGGTCGGACCGGATTCGGCGAGCGCCTCGACCTCGCTGAAGATCTCGCGCACCGCCGCTCCCGTGACCGAATTCTCGACCGCAGTCGAAACCACGAATGGGCCGCGTCCGCGCCGCGCCGCGAAGGTCGAGCGGACCCCGTAGGCGAAGCCCCGACGCTCTCGCAGGTTGAGGTTGAGGCGCGACGAGAAGGAGCCCCCCAGCACGAGGTTCACGACGGTCAGAGGCAGGTAGTCCTCGACAAATCGCGAAACGCCGACGTGCCCGACCCGGATCTCGGACTGCACGGCGCCCGGCCGGTGCACCACATGGACGGAGCGCGCGGGCTCGCGTCCCTCGACCACGGCCTGGGCCGGTGCGGCGGACTGCCGTGTCCAGTCGGCGAATCCCCGGTCGGCCAGCTGCCGCACCTCGTCGCTCTCCACATCGCCGACCACGACCAGCGCGGCGTGCGCGGGCCCGTAGCAGGCCGCAGCGAACTCGCGGGCGTGGTCGGACTGGAGCGCGCCGAGCGAGGCCTCGGTGCCGCCCAGGGGGCGCGCGTAGGCCTCTCCGTCGCCGTAGATGCAGCGCGCGTGGAAGTCGGCGGCCAGCGACGCCGGGTCCATGCGGCGATGCGCCGCCGTCGCCAGACGCTGAGCCTTGTAGCGGTCGAACTCGGCGGGGACGAACGCGGGCGAGCGCACCATTTCGGCCAGCAGCGGCAGTGCGTCTTCGAGCTGGTCCGCAAGGCACGACACCGCAACGGTGGTGGAGTCCCATCCGGTCGACGCGCCGAAGCTCGCCCCGATGTCCTCGAGCCGGCCCGCCAGCTCGACGCTCGACAGGCGCGCGGTCCCCCCTTCGAGGGCATCGCCGGCGAGCGCCGCCAGACCCTCGCGACCCGCCGGAGCCGCGGTCTCCCCGGCGCGCAGCACGACCATGGCGGTGACCAGGCCGAAGGGCTGCTTCCGCACCACGCGCACGCGCATCCCGTTGCCGAGGCGCTCGTCGGCCACCGGCGGGAACTCGTAGGGGCGGATCGGGCCCGGCGCGGGGTGCGCGCTGCGGTCGATCACGACGGGCGCTCCGGGATGTAGCGGACGAGCGCGCGATTCCCGGGGTGCAGGTGGTCCCGGCTCCAGGCGCGCACCTCGTCCAGGGCGACTTGACGCAGGCGCCGCAGGTCGGCGTTGAGGCGCGCGGCCTCGCCGAAATGCGTGGCGTACATCGAGAGCAGGTCGGCCCGGGTCGCGACCCGCTGCAGCGCGCTCAGCATCCGCGTCTCGGCGCCGGCCACCGCGCGCTCGACGGCCTCGTCGGTCAGGGTCGCCGCGTCGTCGAGCTCGTGCGCCACCGCCGCCTCGAGATCGTCGATGTCGGTGTCGGGGAAGCCGGTCGCGACGACAAGGAAGAAGCTCGCGCCCGACGTGAGCGGCAGCAGATGGCACGAGGCCGATTTGGCCAGGCGCCGGCGGACGAGGCGGTCGTACAGGCGCGAGGTTCGGCCCGTGCCGAGGCAGTGGGCCACGACGTCGCCAGCGTAGAAGAGGTCGCTGGTGAAGGGAGGAACCCGGGCCGCGAGGTAGATCCGGGGCAGCGGAACGCCCCCCGCGACGTCTTCGCGCAGGGTGGCGCCGGTGGAGAGGGGAATGTGGTCGGAGCCGGGAATCGGCGGTGGCGCGGGCCCGGGCCGGATGGCGCCGAAGTAGTGGTCGACGCGGTCGCGCGCGCGGGCCGGGTCGAAGTCGCCGCAGATCGAGAGGACCGCGTTGTTGGGCAGGTAGTACGTCGAGAAGAAGTCCCGGACGTCGTCCAGAGTGGCCGCCGCGATGTCGTCGAGCGAGCCGATCACGCAGTGATGGTATGGATGGGTCGCCGGAAACAGGAGCGCCTGCATCCGCTCGTCCCAGTCGCCGTAGGGCTGGTTGTCATAGCGCTCCTTTCGCTCGTTCATGACCACGTCGCGCTGGTTCTCCAGCTTCTCTTCGGTCATTGCGGGAAGCATCCAGCCCATTCGGTCCGATTCCAGCCACAGCGCCAGGTCCAGGTGGTGCGAGGGCACCGTCTCGAAGTAGTTGGTGCGGTCGAACCAAGTGGTCGCGTTGGCCGATCCGCCCACCTGCTCGACGAGCTGAAAGTGTCCGTTCTTGGGCACGTGGGCAGAGCCCTGGAACATCATGTGCTCGAAGAGGTGCGCGAAGCCCGTGCGACCGGGGGGCTCGTCGCGCGAACCGACGCCGTACCACAGGTTGACGCTGACGACCGGCGTTGTCAGTTCCGGCGCCATCACCAGCCTGAGCCCGTTGCCCAGCGTGTGCTCTTCGACCTGGATCATTCCTCGCACGCCCCCGCGTCCCCATATTCCGTTCGGCACCCGCTGCAATGGGTGTTCCGGCGATCCAAAAGGCTATCCATAGGCGACAGCATCCACAACCAAGCAGGACGAGACGAGGAGTCGGCGTCGTGGGATTCATCCCGTTTCAGATGGAGCGATGGCAGTCCACGCACGAGCACAGGGTGGACTTCAACCTCTCCGAGAGCGGCGTTCATCCGTTGACGGTGGGAGAGCTGCTGTCATACGTGGGACCGTCGGCGGACCTTTCCGACGTGCGGCTGGGCTACAGTCAGTCCAACGGAACCGACGAGCTGCGCGCGCTGATCGCGTCCATGCATCCCGGCGCATCGGACGGATCGGTCGTGGTCACCGTCGGCGGCGCCGAGGCCAACTTCGTGGCGTTCTGGGAGCTTGCGCGCCCCGGCAGGGCGGCGGCGGTCATGCTGCCCAACTACATGCAGGTCCCGGGGCTGATCAGGAACTTCGACGGGGGTGCGATTCCCTTCCACCTGCGCGAGGAGACCGGGTGGCGTCCGGATCTCGACCAGCTCGAGTCGGCGCTGCAGGCCGGCGCCGGGTTCATTCTGGTCACGCACCCCAACAACCCCACGGGCGTGGCCCTGACGCCCGCCGAAATGGACGAGATCGTCTCGCTGGCCGACAGGCACGGGGCTTGGATCCTGTCGGACGAAGTGTACCGGGGCGCCGAGGTGGGCTCGGACTCGACGCCAAGCTTCTGGGGCCGCTACGACCGCGTGCTGGTGACGAATTCGCTGTCGAAGGCGTATGGGCTCCCCGGGGCGCGGCTCGGGTGGGTGGTGGGACCCGAAGAGGTGGTGGCGCGCCTGTGGGCCCGCACCGACTACACCACCATCGCGCCGCCGTCGCTCTCGGACGCGCTCGCCCAAATCGCGCTTTCGCCCGAGGTGCGGCCCCGGATTCGCGAGCGCACGCAGTCGATCATCCGTCGCAACCTGGATCGCCTGACCGACTGGGTGGCATCCCACAACGGGATGTTCGGCTTCACCCCCCCGGACGCGGGCGCCATTGCCATGGTCCGCTACGACGCCGACATCGGTTCGGAGGAGCTTGCCGAACGCCTGCGCGTCGAGCGCAGCCTGCTCATTGTGCCGGGCGCCCACTTCGGCATCGAATCGACGATGCGCCTGGGCTTCGGCCCTCCCGAGGACGAGCTGCAGCGCGGGCTCGACCGCCTGGGCGACGCGTTCAAAGCAATGCGGGGGTGAGCGCCACCTTCTCGATGCAGGTCGGATCGTCCCAGCCCGCGCGATTGACCGCGCGCGACACGGGGTGGAAGTGCAGTTCGGGCGACTCGGTCCCGTCCAGCAGCGCGTTCAATGCCCCGGTTGTGGCGCCGCGCGCCAGCCAGTCGTCCCACACGGCGTCGGGCAGAATCACCGGAACGCGGTCGTGCAGCCAGCGGATCGACGACGGGGCCGACCGCGTCAGCACCGCGAACGTGGCGATCCGGTCGCCGTCGGGCGTGCGCCAGGCCGACCAGATGCCCGCCATGGCGAAGAGCGACCGGTCGGGACGGTGGATCCACCAGGGCTGCTTGCCCGACGGTCGCGCTTCCCACTCGTAGAACCCGCTCGCCGGAACCAGGCAGCGCCTGGCGCGGAACGATTCGCGGAACGCGGCCCGGGCCCCCACCGTCTCCGCGCGAGCGTTGATCATGCGGGCCCCGGCCCCCGCGTCCCTGGCCCAGTGGGGAAGCAGTCCCCACCGCATCGGCCCGGCGCGCCGACCGCCCGGGGCCGCGATCACGACCGCGGCGTCCTCGGTCGGCGCGATGTTGTAGCGGGGCAGCCGCGCCGCCCGAATCGGCGCGACATCGGCCGCGAAGGCGGCCGCGATCGCCCCCACCGCCGCCGCTCGCGCCCCGGCCGCGTCCGCGGCCACCTCCCCCGCCGCCCCAGCCGCGTGCGCGTCCCCCCCGTCCGCCGCCCCCCCGTCCGCCCACGTCCCCCCCGCCTCTGCGTGAACGGTGAAGCGGCCGCACACGGGCTGCGCGCTTCAGTTCGCGGTCAGCGGACCGGCGAAGCCGTCGGCGGGCGCGGGCATGCCATCCCCGGCGGCCTCGCGCACGACAAAGAAACCGTCTTCGCCGAGCTCCTGACAAAGCGGCATGAGCAGCCTTCCCGACATGGGCGCGGCCACCTCGCCGCGCCAGTCGTCGCCCACGACCTGCCCGGCGCGGATCAGCTGGAAGTTGCCGAAGCCGGGCCGGGTGCGGTACTGGTCGGTCGCGGTCACAGGATGGCGGTGCACGGTCTCGAAGATCCTGGGCAGGTGGTCGCGCGCCGCGCGCATGATGCGATAGCTGCGCCGCGCCTCGGGGACCGCCGTCCGCGGCAGCAGACCTGCGGCCTGGATGGCCAGCCACACTGCGGCCCGCGCCCGCGTGACCGCCCGGGGCTCCTCGTGCTGGCCGCATTCGCAAACCGTCGAGGTGTAGCCCAGCTGGTCGAGGTATCCGAGCAGCGTGCCCTCGAGGTGCTCGTCGAGACCGAGCACCAGCGGCACGGGAATCGCCAGCGCGAATTCGAGGTTGCGGCCCAGGTCGGCGGTCGTGGTGAAGGTGCCGCCGCGCCCCGAGGTCGTGTGCAGGTCGAGCACGTGCACCGGACCGCGGCGGCGCTCGGCGATCACGTCGAGCAGGCCGAGCAGCCTGACCATGTCGAGGTCCTCGGGCGACGGCGCCGAAAGCCGCCTTTCGGGCAGCCGATGCACGCCCTCGCCCACGGCACCGCGCGCGTCGGGCGCGGCCTTCCCGTTCCGCGACCGGGCGATCCGGCCCGCGGTCCACGCGCGGTTCAGGTCGTACGCCAGGAAGCGCCTGTTCGCCGTGAGCGCGCGGGTGTTCCCGATCGCCGCCACGAAGTCGCCCGTCATCGCGCCCCGGCGCGCCCGCACCTGCTCGATCAGGGCTTCGAGCGCGCGGACCCCGGCAGGCTCGTTCCCATGAAGCCCCCCGATGCACAGCAGCAGCGGCCCCTCCGAGGCCCCCTCCACCCACCCGATCAGGCCGCTGCCGGGATGCGCAGCGGGCTCCCGCGCGACCGGTTCCGCGCTCAATGCCACGCTCAGCTTCCCTGCAGGCGCTCTTCGAGCAGGTGGTAGGCCATGGGCATGAAGTCGGTTTCGCTCACCAGTCCGATCAGCTGCTGGTCCTTGACCACGGGCAGCGCCGACACCTTGTTGTCGCGCATGATGCGAATCGCCTCGAGGGTGGTGGTCTCCGGGGCGATCGTGATCGGATCCCGCACCATGACGTGGCTCACGGGCATGGCTTCGGCCTCGGCGCGCGTCCGGCCCTCGGCCATCAGCCGCAGGATGGAACGGTAGGACACCACGCCGACCAGGCGGTGGTCGCTGTCCTCGATCAGCACGTGGCGGATCCCGCGAAAGTCCATCAGGTACGCCACCAGCTCCACGAGCTCGTCCTGGTTGACCGTGGTCAGCGCGGTGGTCATGTACTGTTCCACGCTCGTGTAGTGGTGCTTCCACCCGCCCGCCTCGTGTATCTCGGCAAGCTCCCAGCGGGCGACCGGGGTCCCGTCGACCTGTTGGCGCACCGTGGCCGCCGCGATCGCCGACAGGCGCTCCGCCCGGGTCCCGGACTCCTTGAGCTTGCTGAGCGAGCGCAGCGCCCACGAGGCGCCGGTGACCCCGGCCTTCACGCGCTCCTCGATCACCCCGAGATAGCGGGCGGCGTCCTTCTTGTCGATCGGATACTCCGACAGGCCCTCTTCGGCCAGCGGCAGCAGCGTGTCGAGCACAAGCCGGTCCGACGGGCCGCTCTGCCCGTCCAGCCAGGCCACTCCCGACCGAAGCCCGAGCCGCGCGGCGGCCAGGAAGTTGCTCTTGGCGTCGTCGAAGTCCATGCGCTCGGTCAGGTCGGGGTACTTCCGGGCCACGCCCAGCACGGTCCCGATCCAGAACACCGCGTTGGCCATCTCGTCCAGGGTCGTGGGCCCGGCCGGCAGCACCCGGCACTCGATGCGCAGGTGCGGCCTTCCCTTCGAGATGCCGTAGCACGGCCGATTCCAGCGGTACACGGTCCCGTTGAACAGCTGCAGCGCGCTCAGCTTGGGCACGCCGCCCTCGTCGAGCACGGCCAGCGGATCCTCGTCGACGGGCGTTGCCAGCAGGACGTGGAAGGCCGCGACGTCCTCCTGGAACAGCTCGACCACCGAGCGCTCCACCCAGTGTCCCCCGAAGCGCACGCGCGCGTTCATCTCGCGCATGTGCAGATGGGTGCCGCGCGTGTCCAGCGACTGCTGGAAGAGGGCAATGCGGGTCTCCGCCCACAGGCGCCGGCCAAAGAGCAGCGGCGAGTTGACGCACGCGGCCAGCACCGGCCCGGTCACCGCCTGCGCCACGTTGTAGAAGTGGGCGAACTCGTCGGCCGAGACCTGGAGGTGGACCTGGAAGCTCGTGTTGCACGATTCGAGCATGACCGAGTCGTGCTTGATCATGAGCTCGTCGGTGCCCTGGATGCGGAGCTGGAACGCGCCGCCCCCGGCCAGGTTCATCGCCTCGTTCAGCGCATGGTAGCGTGCGCGCGGCGTGATGTTGTCGAGCGACAGGTCGGACTTGGCCAGCGTGGGAAGGATGCCGGTCAGCATGACCTCGGAATCGTGGCGGCGGGCCGCAGCGCGGACGCGCGCGACGCAGTCGTCCAGCTCGGCGTGCATGTCCGAGAAGCAGGACCCCTCCAGGACCCGCGGCGACAGGTTGGCCTCGAGGTTGAAGCGCGCCAGCTCGGTCGTGAACGGCTCGTCGTTCAGGTCTTCGAGCACCTCGACCGATACGGGCGCCGGCCTCCAGGCGCTGTCGACCAGGAACATCTCCTGCTCCGCGCCGAAGCGACGGATGCCGGACTCGATGTGCCCCTCGGCCAGCAGCCGCTCCATGGCCAGCATGTCGCGAAGGAGCGCGCGGGTGAATATCCGGATCGCCTCGGGGGATGTCTGCGGCGCGAGATCTACGCCCATTCAGTCTCCTCGACGTTCAGTGTCCTCAGGCCGGAAGCGGCGCCCGGGAGGAAGCGCCCGGGAGAAAGTGCGATGCACAACCTTTAAAGTTCGCCGAAACGGGCGCCGATCACAAGAACGCGGCGATCACAGGAAACGCGCGGCGCTCCCAAGACACCGGCGCCGATCACAAGAACGTGGCGATGTCCCCGAGGGGCTTCTTGGTGATCTCGGGCACCTGGGCGTCGTCGGCGGGGTAGCCCACGACCAGGATCAGGTACGGGCGCTCGTTCGGAGGGCGACCCAGGATCTCGTTGAGGAAGTTCATGGGCGAAGGCGTGTGCGTGAGCGTGGCCAGACCCGCCCGGTGGAGGCCGGTGATCAGCATTCCGGTCGCGATGCCCACGCTCTCCTGGACGTAGTAGTTCTTCACCCTGCGGTTGCCGGGAAGAAGCTGGTAGCGCTCCGCGAAGATCGCCACCAGGCAGGGCGCCGTCTCGAGGAACGGCTTGTGCTCGTCGGTTCCCAGGGCGGCGAGCGCGTCCAGCCACTCCTTGGGCGCTCCGCCGCGGTAGAAAGCCCGCTCCTCCTCTTCGGCGGCGACCCGGATGCGCGACTTGATCGCGGGGTCGGACACGACCACGAAGTGCCACGGCTGGTGGTTCGCGCCGTTCGGCGCCGTCCCGGCCGCGCGGATGCACTCCTCGACCACCTCGCGCGGGACCTCGCGGCTGCTGAAGTCGCGCACCGTGCGGCGGCGGGCCAGATCTTCCCGGAACGCCCTGGCCCGCCTCACCATCTCGGCCCGGGAACGCTCCACGAACGAATCCAGCGGCACAAAGCGGGGCGTGCTCAAGGCGGGCCCCTCAGCCGCGCGAACGCGCCCACCGCGTCGCCGTCGGCGAGCTCCCGGGCCGCGCGGCTCGGCGACACTTGCAAGTGCCGCGCCAGGAACCTCGCGTTCACGAGTCCCGCCACCTCGGCGTCGGACAGCGTGATTTCGCGCCATCGGGCGGCGGGCAGCGCGTCGAAGCGATGGTAGGCTTCGGCAAGCGCACCGTAGGGGCCGCCCAGCCGCACATGAAAGTCACCGGCATGCAGCGAGTACCGCGTCGCGATGGTCATCCAGCTCTCTCCACCGCTGCGCTGGGTCACCACCACATCGGGCGAGACACCCGCGCGCCGGGCGACGAACAGCACAACCGGGATCTCCGCCGCGGCCAGGCCCCAGCGACGGAGCACTTCGAGCTCGGTGGCCGGCAGGCCGAAGTCCTCGCCGACGGCGCGCAGAAACGCCTCCTCGTCGGTGCGGTCGGCGGGCGCTCCCTGGCCCTGGAGCCGCTCGGGCGCGGCGGCCGCGGACAGCGCGAGCGTCATGGCCACATGTGCCAGGCGCGGCGGAATCCGCACCGGCCGGGGCCGCATCGCTCGACGCCGCATCGCCCGACGCCGCATTGCCCGACGCCGCATTGCCCGGGGCCGCATCGACCGGCGCCGAATCGGCGGAATCCGCATCTGGGGACACCTCATGCGTCGTTTCCTCTTCTGCTTCCGAATCGAATCTGGTCAGGGCCGAGGCGAAGGGGCAACCGCGCCCGATCGAGCCCGGTCGAGCACCTTCGCGGCGACCTTGTGGGCCGCGACGGCCGGGGACACGCCCAGCGCGTCCGCCTCGCGAAAGATCTCGCCCAGCGAGCGTGCGACGCGCCGCCGCACCTCGGCGGTCACCTCTGCCGGATCGAGCATCCCCCGCTCCATGAGGCCGAACGCCATGGCGCCCCCCCCGTTTATGACGTAGTCGGGCGCGTACAGGATGCCCCGCTCGACGAGCAGGTCCGCATCGGAGGGGCGCTCGAGCTGGTTGTTGGCCGACCCGGCCACGATCCTGCAGCCCAGCCCCCCGATGGTCCTGCGGCTCAGCGTGGCCCCGACCGCGCACGGCGCGTAGACGTCGCACTCGGACTCGTGGGCGCGGCGCGGCGCCACCGTGGTCCCCCCGCAGCGGCCCGCCACCGCCTGCGCGCGCTCCCGGTTGGCGTCCGACACCAGCACGGTGGCCCCCGACTCGGCCAGAAGCTCGGCCAGCGGCCCGCCGACGTTGCCCACCCCCTCCACCAGCACCGACCGGCCGGCCAGGTCGCCGCTTCCGCATGCGTGCGACAGCGACGTCACGATCCCCGCGTGCACGCCGGCGGCGGTGAACGGCCCCGGGTCGACGGGGTCGCGTCCGGGCCCGGCGCCCGCGACTGCCGAGGTGACCGTGGCCAGGAACGCCATGTCGTCTGGCGTGGTGCCCAGGTCCTCGCCCACGCCGTACGCATCGCCCAGGCCGTTGAGCAGTCGGCCGAAGTGCGTGAAGAGCGACCGCCTGGCCGCGCCCTCGACCGGCCCGGGCACGGCGAGCACCGACTTGCCGCCGCCGTACTCGAAGCCCATCGCCGCCCACTTGTAGGTCATGCCCTCGGCCAGACGCATGGCATCGTGCAGCGCCGACGCCGGAGAGCCGTAGCGCTTTAGCCGGCAGCCGCCCGTCGGGCGCCCCAGCGAGGCGTCGTGCAGCGCCACGAAGATCCAGGTGCCGGTCTCGCGGTGATGCGACGTCACCACCCCCAGGCCGTCCCACTCCTCGATCAGCGACTGGATGGTCTCGCGCCCGCTCTTCGCGCTCATCTGCTCGCCCCCTCCCCCGTCGGCTTCAGCGTTCGACACCGAATCATATACATTTCCGCGCATGGAATGGATTGCGAGTCCCGAGGCATGGGTCGCCCTTGCCACGCTGGCGATACTGGAGATCGTCCTCGGGATCGACAACATCATCTTCATCTCCATTCTCGCCGACAAGCTGCCCGAAGAGCAGCAGCCGTCGGCCCGCAGGAACGGCCTGATCCTGGCCATGGCCTCGCGGCTGGCGCTGCTGGGCGCGATCTCCATGATCATGCGGCTCACCGCGCCGCTCTTCAGCGTCCTCGGGCGCGGCTACTCCGGACGCGACCTGATCCTGATCGGCGGAGGCCTCTTCCTCCTCACCAAGGCCACCCGCGAGATCCACCATCGCCTCGAGGGCGACGACGAAGCCAAGCGCAGGGGGCGCGCGGTCAGCTACGGCGCCGTGCTGGCCCAGATCGCCGCCATGGACATCGTGTTCTCGATCGACTCGGTGATCACCGCCGTGGGGCTCGCCGAGGACTTCATGGTCATGGCCATCGCGATCGTGCTGGCGGTTGTCGTCATGCTCGTGTCGGCCAACCGCGTGTCGGCGTTCGTGAACGACCACCCCACGGTCAAGATGCTCGCCCTGAGCTTCCTGCTGCTTCTGGGCATGACGCTCGTGGCCGAGGGGTTCGGCCAGCACATCCCCAAGGGCTACATCTACTTCGCCATGGGGTTCTCGGTCTTCGTCGAGGCGCTCAACCTGCGCGCGAGGGCGGGCGGCAAGCCGCTGAAGCTCCGCAGACCGCCGCGCGAACCCGACGCCCCGGCCAAGCCCCACAACGGCACCCCCGCCTGACCGCACCAGTACGCCCGAGAGGATTCGAACCTCTGACCTCTGCCTCCGGAGGGCAGCGCTCTATCCAGCTGAGCTACGGGCGCAACGTGCAACAATGATCCGCCGCCGACGCCCGCTGGTCAACCCTGCGGGGGCCAGCGCGCCACTCGGGAAGCCGGAGAGCCCCCCCACGCGCGACATTTGCGCCACTCGGGCAAGCCCCCGGGCGCGCGCCAGCGCGCCAGGAGGACGGGCGTCATAAGCCGAGTTCTGTCGACCGCCTTCGGCGGCCCTGGGATCATTTGTCTGGGATCCGGATCGCTCCGAACCTCTAGCGGCCTACCCGGGACTTGCGCGGGACAGGCGGTCCCTCGTCCCCTATTTGGCCTTGCTCCGGATGGGGTTTGCCATGCGACCCCTGTTGCCAGCGGCCCGGTGCGCTCTTACCGCACCCTTTCACCCTTGCCTGTGCCCCCCGCGTGCGAGAGGCCATCGGCGGTCTGCTCTCTGCGGCACTTTCCGTCGCCTCGCGGCGCCCGGGCGTTACCCGGCATCCTGCCTTGCGGAGCTCGGACTTTCCTCCGCGCGGCGAACCCGCAGGCTCCCGGCGGCGATCCCTCTGCCCGTCCCCCTGGACGCACCATCAATTTGACGCCTTTGCGCCGGTCGTCAACAGTACGGATTTTGTCGGGGTACTGGCGTAAACGCGTTTTGCACTTAAGTCTTGAAGTCCCGATTCCGCTTGCATTGTGCAAGCCCGCTTCCCCCGCCCGTCACACTGGTCCCAGGAAATGGTCAACATCCAGTCCCCCCCACCCCTCTCGCGCCTGGCCCCGGCCCTCGCCCTGGCAGCAGCCGCGCTGGCCTCTGCCATCGGCGTCCCTAGCAACGCCCGCGCCCTCGCCGTCCAGGCCGCCGACCCCCCCGGCGACCCCGAACCCGTCGTTGTGTATCTCGTGCGGCACGCCGAGCGCGCCGAAGACGGCACCGACGACCCCCCGCTTGCGCTGGCCGGCCAGATTCGCACCCAGGTCCTGCGGCACCTTCTGGCCCAGGCCGGGATCACCCACGTGCACACCACCGACTGGAAGCGCACCCGCGACACCGCGCGCCCCGTCGCCCAGGACCTTGGCCTCGAACCCCGCATCTACGATGCACAAGACCTCGAGGCGTTCGCCACGACGCTCGGCGGCACCCCGGGGCGCCACCTTGTGGTTGGCCACAGCAACACAACGCCCCAGCTGGTCGAGGCGCTCGGGGGCGGTCCGCCCGACCCGATCGCGGTGTTCGAGTACGACCGCCTGTACGTTGTGGTCATCGTGCCGGGCCAGCAGCCCGTGACCACCATGCTCCGGTTCGGCGAACCCTACGTCGAGGGGCGCGACTTTGGCCTGCGCGGAACGTTTTCGCGGGCTGTCCCCCAAATGCCCCTGCCCGTAGGCCGCTAGCTAGAAGCTCACCACCAGCGCCACGGTAAAGACCCGGTCCAGCTTCTGGCGCGGAACGAGCACGCTTCCCGCATCGTCGCCCGAGGGGGACTGCAAGGGGACGCGCGCCAGCGCGGGCTGGTTGTCGAACGCCGTCCGCAGCGAGGTCTTCAGCCCCAGGCTTTCGCTCATCGCAACGCTCAGCGAGTTGGTCCAGTCGGCGCGCACGTCCGCAGGTTCGTCGCCGTTGCCGTCGAGCACCAGGTTGCTGGTCCAGTCGGCGCTCTCGGTAAGCTGCCGCCAGTACTCGGTCGACAGCCTCAGCCCCAGAAAGCGGCCATCGGCGTCGGGATCCCGCACCACGTCCTGCTGCACCGTGTGGGTCAGCCCGTAGGCGGTTCGCAGGCGCTGCGCGTCCGACTCGGCCCAGCGGGTGGAAACGCCCAGCACGTTGACCAGGCGATGCCGAACGCCCGAGAAGGTGTTGCGCGTCCACCCCGACTGCACAAACACCGACGTCCGGTCCGAGAACCTGCGGTCCAGTCGCAGTCGCGCGTTGTAGTTCTCCGCCGAAATGTCGCTCTCGGCGTTGTCCTGGACGCGGTAGTCGGCCTCGGTCCCGATGGCGACGGGCTTGTAGCGCGTGGAACGGGTCCGGATGCCGCCCGCCTCGATCTTGATCTCGGTGCGTTCCCACGACCTAGTGACCGCGGTGGCGATGCCGAAGGTCGACGACTCTGCGTTCCCGCCCGTGCGCACAAAGCTGAACTCGGTCGAGGCGCGCCAGCGGTCTTCGGCCTCCTGGGCCCGTGCGGCGGGGGGGAACGCGGCCCACCCGAGCAGCGCGGCGGCCAGTAGTCCCGCGAACGGGCCGATTCGCCGGAACACGACCGCCTACGCGCGGGCGTGCGCCGGAACGAACAGGTCGTTCACCGCGGTCACCCGAAACCCCTCGCGCTCGAGCAGCGAGGCGGCGGCCGATGCGCGCGCGCCGCTCAGGCAGTGGACCAGGAGCTCGCGCTCCCGGGGCAGCTCGGCCAGCCTGTCCGCGAGCCGCGTGTGCGCAATGTTGCGCGCGCCCTCGATCCGGCCCGCCGCGAACTCGCTCGCCTGCCGCACGTCGAGCACCTGCACACCGGGGTCGGCGCGGCGGCGATTCACCTCGGGGAAGTCCACCACCTCGATGCTCGCGAGCGCTCCGCCCGCCTCTTCGAACCCGGCCAGCGCCTCGGGCGGGGCCCAGCCCGCAATGCGGTCGATGCCGACCCGGACCAGATCGCGCACGATGCCCTCGACCTCGGCCCGGTGGCAGATCGGCACGATGTCGGCGGCCGGGTCCACGTAGCATCCCGCGATCGTGGGGAACGAGTTGGTGAGCGGCGCGTAGATCGAGCCCCGGATGTGGCCGGCGTAGTAGCCCATGCGGTCGGCCCTGGTGTCGATCACGACCGTGTTCGGCTCGCGGGCGACCTCTGCCAGATCCGCGCCCGACAGCTGACGGGGCTGCGGCAGCGGACCCAGCACGGCCGGGCCCCGCCGGTTCTGCTCCTTCATGCGGCCAAAGTAGAGCGGAGGCTCGGGCTGGCCGTCCAGGATGTAGTCCACGAACGCGTCCTCGCCCTGCTGCACGGCCGCCAGCGCGGGGCTGAACCGCTTTTCGTAGCCGACGGTCGTGTCGGGGATCGCGCCGAGCGCCTTTCCGCAGGCGCTGCCCGCACCGTGCCCCGGCCAGACGCGCAGGTACTCGGGAAGGTCGAGGATGCCGCGCGCCGACCCGTAGAGCCTGCGCGCCGAAGGCACCATGGCCCCGGCCTGGCCCGCCGCGGTCTCAAGAAGGTCGGGGCGTCCCAGGTCGCCCACAAAGACGAAGTCGCCCGACGCCATGCCCATCGGCTCGGTCGCGCCCGCGCCCCGGTCGGTGATCAGGAAGCTGACGTGCTCGGGCGTGTGGCCCGGCGTGTGCACGGCCTCGAGCTCGACGCCGCCCACGCCGAAGCGGTCGCCGTGCCGCAGCAGCGTCACCGAGTCGCGCCCCGCCGCCCATTCGTACTGCCACTCGGGACCGCCCTCGCCCGAGAGATACGCGCGGCAGCCGTGCCGCTCGACCAGCTCCAGGCAACCCGACAGGAAGTCGGCATGGATATGGGTTTCGGCCGCCGCGACAATGCGCAGGCCCTCGCGCCGGGCGATGGCCACGTAGCGGTCCACATCGCGCTCCGGGTCGATGATCACGGCCTCGCGCGTGCGCTGGCAGCCCACCAGATAGGCGTGCTGCGCCAGCTTCGGATCGACGATCTGCCTGAAGAACATCTTCGCTCCCTGCGCAACCGGACTAACGCCTCGGGGGCGTCCATTGTCACCCCACCGACAGCAACGACGGTCCCAACTCCCCACCTCCCAATTCCCCACAAAGTAACGGAGAATCGCAATGAACACGGTGTCTTCACAATCAGCAGGAATCGGGCGCGGCGCCCTCGCCGCCTTAGCCATCATCCTCGCGGGCGCCGCCTGGCCCTCGGGCTTGGACGCCCAGCGACGGGGGCCCGGGGCCCGGGGCGGCGCGGGAGTCGGCTTGGGGGTCGCCGCCCGAGCCGCCGCCGGAGCCGCCCCGGTCGAGCGCGCCATCCGGCTCGCCGACGAACTCGAACTGACCGCCGAGCAGCGCACGCAGCTCGAGGCGATCCGGGTCGAGGTGCTCGACGAGCGCACGGCAAGGGCGGCCGCGCTCATGGCGCTCCGCTCCGAGATCGCCGCCGGAATCCGCGAGCCCGAGGCCATGCGCCGGGCGCTGGCCGATCAGTGGAGGGGGGGCGCGGACGCGCGCGAATCGCTGCGGGATCGGTTCGGCGAGATCCTGACCGACGACCAGCGCGAGGAGCTTCAGCGCATGAACCGGCGCGCGACGGCGCGCCAGCGGGGGCCGGCCGACCGCGGCCGCATCGACCGGCAGCGCGGCTCCCGGGGCGGGCGGGCGTTCGACCGGGGGCGTCGTACGTCGGGGGCGCGCGGGGACGGGCGGTAGACCCGGTCCGCACTCCGGCCGCGCGCTTCGAGGCATTTCGCTCGGGGGCGCGCGGCCGGGGTGTTGCAACGCCGCGCCCAACGGTATACTTCAGTCCCTCTTCGCCCTGCTAGCTCAACTGGTAGAGCATCCGACTCTTAATCGGCAGGTTCGGGGTTCGAGTCCCTGGCGGGGCACTGGCGACGAGCGGGAAGGTATGCGCGCAGCGCAACCGCTTCGGTCGCCGCCCGCACTTGGAAGGCGCCCATCTCGGCGGGCAGCAGCGCGAACCTAGCCTGCTCCAGCACCGCCGACGGCCCGCCTGCCGGCGCCACCTCGACCCGGCCCGACACCGCCCCCCAGATCTCGAAGGTCCGGCCGTCCAGTTCGGCGCTGAAGCGCGCCCCCGCCTCCAGGCGCAGGCGCTCCACCACGAAGTGATCGCAGTCCACCAGCACTTCCCGGCGCGCCCCATCGCCCGCCTGGGCGACGGTCGGGGTGACCGGCGCCGCAATCGCGCGCCCGAAGCGGATCGCGTCCAGCGCCCGCTCCCGGTGCAGCGCCCTGGGCCGTCCGTCGGGACCCAGGCGGTCCCAATCGTGGATCCGGAAGGTCGTGTCGGAGCATTGCTGAATCTCGACCAGCACCACGCCCGACAGGATGCCGTGCACGGTGCCTGCCGGAACCAGGATCGCGTCGTGGGGCCGCACGCGCACCGCTTTGAGGTGGTCCTGCACGCGGCCGTCGGCGAGCGCGCGCCGCAGCTTTGCCCGGTCGGTGCCGGGGGCGAGGCCGTGGATGATCCGCGCCCCGGGCTCGGCGTGCACGATGTACCACATCTCGGTCTTGCCGGGTTCGCCGAGCCCGTGGGCAGCCGCGTAGTCGTCGTCGGGGTGCACCTGGACGGATAGCGCGTGGCTCGCGTCCAGAAGCTTGACCAGGATGGGGAACTCGCCGCGCGCGGCGGCGGCTTCGCCGCGACGGCCGACCAGCGCCGTCCCGAATTCGGCCACGAGCGCTGGAAGGTCTCTGCCGGCCAGCGGACCCGAGTCCGCCACCGACACCCCCGCACGGTGCCCCGAGATCTCCCAGCTCTCGGCGACCACGCCGCCGGGCAGCGCGCGCCCGAAGAGGCGTTCCAGCATGCGGCCGCCCCAGAGGTAGTCCTTGAGGTGCGGCGCGAAGGTCAGCGGCGCGCGCAGCGGCGAATCGGATCGTGGCATGAACCAAGTATGGCCTGTCGCGATTCGCCGCCGAAAGGCCGCCCGGCCAGGCCCCGGCGGGGCCTGGCCGGGCTCGTGCCCGTCAGTTCGGGCCTTAGGCGCGCCCGGCGCGCGCTTCGCCGTCAGTTCACCCCGAAGGTGATCGGGAACCGCACCCACACGGGCACGGCCGTACCCCGGTTCAGCGCCGGCGTGAACTTGAAGACCGGCGCCACGCGCAGGGCGGCCTCGTCCAGCACCTCGTGACCGGAGCTCGTTTGCACCGACTGGTTCCGTACCACGCCCTCCGCGTCTACGAAGAACCACACGACCACGGTTCCTCCAATGCCGGCGTCGCGCAGCAGCGGCGGGTACTCCCGCTCCAGCGCCTGCATGATTTCGGCTTCGTTGAGCCGGCTCGGAGCCTCCGTGTAGGGTGTGAACGAGGGGCTCGCCGAAATGTCGACGGCCTGATCGCCTTGCGTCTCGTCCAGCGCCTCCGGCTCCTCCAGCGCCTCGGGCTCGTCCAGCGCCCCCGGCTCCTCGCGCGTGATTCCCGGAATCGACAGCGCCACCCCTAGCACCACGATCGCGCCGAAGACCAGGAAGGCCGCCTGGGCCATCTTCACCTCGGGGGCCTTCTTCAGCAGCTGGCGGATGCGCCGCTCCAGCAGCGAGGGCTGCTCGGCAAGCGCGGCCACCGCAAAGCCGGGGAGCACGCCGTGGCGCGACCCCACCCTGAGCAGCAGGTCGCCGTAGAGGCTGCGGTGCTCGGGCAGCCGGTCCATTACGCGCTGGTCGCAGTCCAGCTCGATCGCCAGGTTCAGCCGCCGGTACTGGAGCCACAGCGCGGGGTTCCACGGGAAGGCAAGCAGCAGCACGCCGCAGGCGAACCGCAGCTGCACGTCGCGCGTGCGCATGTGCTCCTCCTCGTGGGCAAGAATCAGCTCCTGCCGCGCGGCGCCCGCCCCCCGAACCCATTCCGGCAGAACCACGCTGGAGCGGAACAGGCCCACCACCGCGGGACCCGTCTCGCGCGTCCAGAGAACGGACCGGCCCAGCAGCGTGCCCGGCTCCCACGACGCCCGGCGCCGCATGAAGCGCGCCCCGCCGACGAGCGCCGCGACCACCAGCACCGCCGAGAGGACCACCCACCCCATGAGCAGGAGCGCGTCGAGCGAGTGCAGCGCAGAGTCCCGCGCCACCGTCACGGTCAGCGGATCCAGCAGGATCGGCGTCGACGGCGCGGGGCCGCCCGCCCCGCCCGGAGTGGTCGTGAGCAATCGGATTGCGGGCAGGGCGACGGTGCCGAGCGCGGCGGCGAGCCACACCCAGCGGCGCCCCCCCTTCAGCAGCCGCTCGGCCGCCAGTCCCGCGACCAGAAACATCAAGCCTGCTCCGACCGACCAGAGCATCCACGCAGCGATCATGATCCCTTCTCCCTTTCGAGGCGCTGGTCCAGCAGCTTGCGGAGTCTCCGCACCGCCGCCGGCGACAGCTGTTCATCGGACACGAGCTGGGCCACGAGAAGCTCCGCCGAACCGGCGAACACCTTGTCGCGCAAGCGGCCGAGCACCGACCTTCCCGCCTCTTCGCGCCCCATGAGGGGATGGTACCGGTGGGCGCGGCCTTCCTTCGTGTGGCCCGCCAGTCCCTTCGCCTCGAGGATGCGGAGGATCGTCAGCACGGTGTTGTACGCCAGGTCGTCCTCCAGCCGCTCGTTGACCTCGGCCACAGTCGCCGAGCCCAGATCCCACAGCACGGACATGACGTCCATTTCCCGCGCGGTCAGTGCTCTCTCCAATGCCGTCTCCCTGCGGGCCGCGGCCCGCGTGCCTAGGGGGTCGCAAGGGCTGGCCCCGGCCAACCGCCGGACGCCGCCCATGCCCCAGCTCCTATGGTGTTAGTAGAAGGTGGGGCGATTTGTTCCCCGTGTCAACTAAGTTCGTAGGACTCGCCGGCCCCACATGTAAACTCCAGTTGTCACAATGTAAACTCTAGTTTACAGGCCGCGTGATTTCGTACTCCTTCGGCGGCTCGGCGCCCAGCAGGTGCTCCACGAAGTAGTCCCACCGGCGGCGAATGAAGTACGGCTCGTTCAGCCCGTGCGCGCGGTCGGGGGCCCACACCAGATCGTAGTCCTTGTTCGCCTTGGTGAGCTCGTCGATCAGCTGGACGGTCATGGCGGGGTGCACGTTGTCGTCCATGTCGCCGTGCATGAGCAGCAGCTTGCCCTTCAGGTTGGCGACGTGGGTCTTGTTGGCCTCGTCGGTGAAGTTGGTGGTCCCGGTGGCCGAGTCGGCCACGAGCAGCCCCTGGTACTTCTCGGCCCAGTAGATGTTGTAGCTGGCGTTGTCGTGGTTCCCCGCGCCCGAGACGGCCACTTTGAAGAAGTCCGGGAAGCGCACCATCGCATCGGTCGACGCGAAGCCTCCGCCCGAGTGCCCGTAGATGCCCACCCGGTCGAGATCCATGAACGGGTAGCGAGCGGCCAACTGCTTGATCGCGCTGACGTGATCGGGAAGGCCGTTGTCATTGAAGTCGCCGTAGTAGATGTCGTGAAACGCCTTCGAGCGGTGGGGCGTGCCCATGTGGTCGAGCTGAATCACCACAAACCCCAGCTTCGCCAGAGAGAAGTTCTCGCCACCGGACTTGAAGGTCCACGAGCCCACGCTGCCCACCTGCGGGCCGGGATAGATGTGGTCGATGACCGGGTAGCTGCCCGACTCGTCCAGGTCGTCGGGGAAGTGGATGATCCCGTGGATGTCGGTCACGCCGTCGCGGGCCTTGACGGTGAAGACCTCCGGAGCGCGCCACCCGACCTGCCGCAGGCGCGAGATGTCGGCCTCTTCCAGCGTGCGCACCACATCGCCGGTCGCGAGGCTGCGGAGCGCGGTCACGGGCGGATCGCCGATCGTCGACCAGGTGTCGACCACGAAGCGGCCGCTTGGCGACACGTTCACCGCGTGGTTGCCCACGTCGCCCGCGACCATGGCCAGGTTGCCGCCGTCGTAGTCGATCCGGTAGAGGCGCCCGTAGTAGGGGATCCCGTCCTCGCGCCCGTAGGCCGTGAAGAAGAAGCGCTGATTGACCTCGTCGACGTGCCAGATCGCCCCGACCGCCCACGGCCCGCTCGTGACCTGGTTCTTCACGGTCCCGTCCTTCGAGAAGCGCCAGATGTGGGCCCAGCCGTCGCGCTCCGACCACCAGAAGGCGTCGTCCGTGCGCTCCGAGACGAACCACGAGGTCGGGTTGCGCTGCGCCGTCTCGACGAACGTCTTCGAGCTGTCGCCCGCAATGATGCGGAACTCGCCGGTGGCGGCGTCCACCTCGGCCAGATGGTTGCTCTTCGACGCGCGCGTCTCCCAGTGCATGTACGCGAAGCGCGAGTCGGCCGACCAGAGCGAGTCCACCTGCGAGCCGCCCAGGTACAGCCGGTTGGGGCGCGGCTCGAGCACGACGCGGATGTTGCCGACCGCGGGAAGCGGCCCCGGATCGCCGTCGGCCTCGTCGCCGGACCCCGGGTCGCCGTCCGATCCGCCCCCCGCGGCCGCGGTTAGCGTCTCGCCCACGTCCAGGATGTGGAAGGCCGGCAGCGGCACGATCGAGTCGCCCGGCAGCGCGTAGGGCTGCGAGTAGTGCACGGTCCGCTGCGGCGTGTACGACACGTAGTGGTGGTGCTCCACGTCCCGCTGGTCCATGCGCTGGACCAGAATCCTGCGCGAATCCGGCGACCAGTACGCGTCGGGCCTCCTCACGCGGCTGTTCCTGACGTCGTTGGGCCGCGGGTACGCCAGCCCGTATCCGTTGAACTCCTCGCCGTCCGTCGTCAGCTGAATCGTGTCGCCGCCGCCCGCCGCGCGGATATACAGGTTGTGGTCCATGACGAACGCCTCCCAGCGCTCGTCGGGAGACTCGACGAAGGGCGTGTCGTCGGGCAGCGTGTCGCCCGCCTGGCACATGTATTCGCCCAAATCGCACTCGAATCGCCGCGCCCCGGTCTCGAACGCGATCCGCCCCTCGTCGTCGTCCACGAACTCGAAGTCGTCGAACGGCAGCTTCTCGGGCACGTAGCTCGTGTCGCCCGCAACCGACAGCGCCGCCGCAAGCCGCGCGTGGTCGAAGAGAGGCCGCTTCACATTGGCCGCCGGATCGACGAACGTGAACTCGTGGCCGGACCCCGTGTTGTTCCGGTACCAGAACCGGTCCGTGGCGCCGATCCAGTTCGGCGTGACCGGGGTTCCAGAAATCAAGGGCGACGTATGCCACCCGAGCAGCATCTCGGCCCGATGATAGTCGACCTCCTGCGCGCGGGCAGGAGTGATGACCGCCATCGCCACAAGGCCAGCAGTCAATCCGTTCCAGGGCTTCTTCATGGCTCCGTCCATGTTCGGGGAGGCAGCGTCGCGGGCTGCGTCCATCTTGGGGACGGAGCGGGGGTGGGGCAAATGGCGGCGGGGATTAAGCTGACTAGATCCAGCCGACTTAGCGCGCGGGACGGGGGCCGCGCGTGGCGTCTTCCATGGTCATCCTGACCCGAACTGTCATTGAGAGGCCCGCGCCGAGGCGCACGAATCTAACTCAGAATCGTGCCTCGCTCAAGACCCCCCGTGATCGGCATCAATTGCGCGGCGATCCTGAGGGGTCAACAGCCCTCGCAACGGGATGTGTAGCAGGACTGCAGCGTCGTCGCACCCTCGCACTTGTATTGATTGTCGCGCCCGCACGTAGTAGAGTCGGCTACCATCCGGCTGATTCGAGGCTACTCGGTAAGCCTTCATGGCATCACCGGTCGCGATTGCCTCCCAGATCGCGTCCACAGCCGCCGCCAAGTCCTCTTGGTCCTCCTGCATCCCGCAGGTAGATGGGTGCTGGAGGCTGCAACCACCGGTCAGAAAGCACCGGTTCGGGTGGGCACCGAGTCCAACTTCGCTGATGGCCAGCGGTCCGCCTCCTCCCGCGAAGTTGCCCAATACTCCGGCGGTGCCACAGTCCGAACAGAATATGCAGTAGGGGGACGTGGGACTTCCGGGAAGCCCCGGCAGGGGACCACCAGTGGCCTCGCTCGACGCCAGCCCTTGGTCGGCGACGACCGTCTGCGCGTCCAACTGTCCAGCATGGAACACCATGGCCGCGGCGAGGGTCAACAGAGTAAATGCGAAACGGGGGGAGGGAGTGTTCAGTTGCATTGTTCGTCTCCTGTGTTGTGCAAGGGTCCAGCTAGCGTGAGCCGCCACAATCGCTGCGTAGGGCTTCCGGCCTCGTCGTCGCGGTAGGATACTCCCCATCCCGGCCCGACGAAAAATGGCACTCGATCATCTAGAGTCTTGGTCGCGAGAACGCATCGTGCAATCGGGTCGATGACTTCCAAGACCGTGTCGTACGAGACGTTCCAGTCATCAAGCACATAAGCGCCCAGTTCCGGATGCGCTCCTTCGGGCGCGTTGACGAAGCCATCCGCCCAGCGCGCGGACGCGACGCTGACGAGCACCCAAAGCCTCCCCTGGGAGTCCATCTCGAGGTCCAAGAGCTGTGGCCGCGGGGGGCGCTCGGGGTGATGCAATTCCCACTCGCGGTGGGGGACGAACCAGTCAGCGTCACGAACCAAGGAGAGCGTGAGCTCGCCGTACTCAATGTCCCAAAGGTCGATCTGATACCGAGTCCTGTGCGCCGCCCACAGCGTACCGTCCCCGGGTGCCAACACGGAGCGATATCGCGTAATTCCGGCGGCTGCTGTCCCGTATCCCTCCGGTGATTCATCGAACGAGCGCAGAACTTCCCCTTCCGGCCCAAAGTGATGTAACACGTAGCCAACGCGGTCGGAGGTTGGAATA
Organism: Longimicrobiales bacterium; assembly: GCA_965221535.1. Lineage (GTDB taxonomy): Bacteria > Gemmatimonadota > Gemmatimonadetes > Longimicrobiales > Gaopeijiaceae > Bin94. The sequence continues at coordinate 2,926,324 of OZ244894.1, forward strand.
GATCCGTTGACGATGTAGGTCGAATCCCCGAGTACCGCAGCACCCCCAGCCAGATTGAGATACAGTGGGTTGGTATGCAGAACCTCGAAATCGGCGCCGAGAACGGTGCGGCGCATGGCCATCCCATCGAAGACATGGAGGCGACTCCGGTCAGGCACGGTCCATCGGATGTAGCTGTACTCCCCGGGTCCTTGCCCCTCCCGACCAACTCGTGTCCACCTGGAGCCGTCCACATTCGCCACGACGAGGGCGTGGGCAGCCTGCCCGGGGACGAAGACGACGCGTGCGGAATCGAGGCGCTGTATGTCTGCGGCCTGCTCAACCCAGGGTCCCCGCAGCACGGCGTCCGACGCAACCTCAATAGACCAAGCTCCCGAATCCTCCACTCGTAGCCTGGTTTCGACTTGCGTCGCCACGGCCGTATCAGCGAGGAAAAGCAGTGCGCCGGGCGACACAGCGGTCACGAAGAAGCTCCAAGACCGATGCATGTGCACCCTCCTCAGTGTCAACGAGGACGTGTGGCGGACTGCAATTGGCAGCATTGAGGTCGAAGGATAAGGCGTCACATGACCTCATCGCAATGTCGGTTCCGTGCGCAATAGTGTTGGATCATTGTGTTTCTCTCGATCGCGAGGGTGTGGACCCCAATCACTGGCGTGTGGCGAAGTAGACGTCATCCACCGCCTTTCGCACCCACCACTCCAGCGGCAGAGCCGGCAGCTGACCGGGATTCTTGCCGACGAGCCGCAGCGTGAAGCGGCTCCAGCCCGCCACATCGGAGAAGCCGAGGCGCAGAGCCACCTCGAGGACCCGGTGGCCCTGGGCCAGCAGGGTCACGCCATGAAAATACCGAATCCAGCGAAGCGCCCGTGAGTACGAGAAGCCGTGCCGCACTGCGGTTTCCGAGAGGTAGCCAGGACGAAGCTTCAGGCGTTCGCCCACAGCCACCACCGAGCCAAGGTACCGCTCCCCCCCTGCCTGGTCTTGTGGTGATGTAGATGCTATGTTATGTCCTCCCGGCGCGTGCGCGGTGCTCTCTTCACTTCCCTGCACTTGCGATCCGTCGAGACCAGGAATTCCTTCCACGCTTTGGAACGCCGCGATCGTCAGTCCCTGCCGCAGCAGGGGCGGTCCGGGACATGCGTCCAGAAACAGGCGCACGGCTGTCGAGAACTGTGTCCTATCGGCAGGTCTCTCCATTTGTCAGCCCCCTATTTCGTGGGTGCGAGCTGCGTCCAATTTCGGTCGGCCCCCGCCCCGCCCCCGAAATGCCTTCTCGGGCAGCATCGACGCGCCGCGGCGGTGGCTGATCATGACGACCGGGCACTCGACCGCGCAAGCGATCTGCAGCATCGGGGCGCTGAACGCGGCGCGTCGTCGTCCGGTGCGGTGGAAGCCCAGGATCAGCAGGTCGGTGTCGCGGGCGCGCTGCGCCACCTGGGCCGCCACGTCGTCGCCGAGCGCGAGTTCGGCGTGGGCGTCGGTGCCGACCTCGTCCCAGGCCAGGCGCTCCAGATCGCGCAGCGCCTTCGTGCGCGCGCCGGGCCCCGAGCGCTCGGGCAACACGCCCAGGAACGCCACGTCCCGGGTCGCGGTGCGGCTCAGGCTGCCCAGCAGACGCGCGCGCACGGGGCTCTGGTCGCGGCCCCCCCGCGACGGCACGAGGATGCGGCGGGCGGCGTCGGGCGTCCAGTCGTCGGGCGCGCGCAGGACGACCACGTCGGCGTCGACGGCCCCGACCAGGCCCGCGAGCGGCCCCGTCATGAGCGCATCGTCGAGGTCGCCGACGCCGAGGAGCAGGGTCTCGCAGCGGGTTGCCTCGGCGACCCTCGCGATCTCGCGCCACGGATCGGCGTGCAGGGTGATCAGCGCCTCGGGCCGCAGGTCGACCCTGAGCGCGGCCGTGAGCGCGCCGCCCAGCACCCTCTGCGCGTCCCGCACCGCGCGGGGCGGCCCGTCGCCCCCGTGCCGCTCCGGCGGCGGCGCCACGACCGACAGCAGCTGCACCCGCGAGACCTCGGGCGGGGCGAGCGCCCTGCCCATGCTCACCAGCGCCTCGGCGCTGGACGGGTTGGCGATGGGGACCAGCACCACGGGGCGCCGACCGCGCAGCCGCGTCATTTCGGGGTCGCGGGCCTCGGTCGAGGCGTCGACGGCGCGGGCGCGCGGCGCGAGGTACAGCGAGTAGAGCACCGCTCCCACGCCGAGCCACACCGCCGCCAGCACCCCCGCAGGGGGCACCGCGACCGCCTGGTAGAGGCCGATGGCGAGGCAGGCCGAACCGCCGACCACGGGCACGAGCGGGAAGGCGGGGGTGCGGAAGCCGCGGGGGCGACCCGCTCGCCGGCGCGCCAGGTACCCGATCTTGTGGGTAAGCGCGAAGCAGGCGAGGAAGATCAGGCTGGCCATGGCGCCCGCGGCCGCCACGTCGGGCACGGCGACGATGAGCAGGGCCACCACGATCGCGCTCAGGCGGATGGCGGCGGTGGGCGCCCCGGTGCCGGGGGCCAGATGGGCCAGGCGCGGCGGGAGCGTGCGGTCGGCGCCCATGGTGCGGGCGAATCGCGACGCGGCGAGCAGGTTGGCCTGCAGCGCCGACAGCATGGACAGCAGCCCGGCGACCACCACGAGCCAGTAGCCGGCGGGTCCCATGAAGTTGCGCACGGCGTCGGCGACCAGGATCTCGGGGTTGGCCGCCGCAGCCTCGACGATCGGGCGGCCCGGCGTGCCCACCGCGACGATCAGGAAGAGGAGCGGCAGGTAGATCGCCAGCGCGGTGCCCAGCGACAGGAACATCGACCGGGGCACGTTGCGCTCGGCGTCGCGCACCTCGCCGCCCACCGCCGCGATCAGGTCGAAGCCCTGCAGCGCGATGAAGGTGTATCCCATCGCCTGGGCGAGTCCCGCGAATCCCTCCGAGAAGAAGGGGCGGAAGCTCGCGGCCAGCGCCCCGGGAGGCGGCGGCTCGGTGGCCAGCGCGAAGAACCCCGCCACGACCACCACCGCGAACACCACCACCTTGCCCACAGTCTCCCACTGGCTCACCCCAGAGGCCGCGCGCGTCAGGCGCCACTTGTAGAACCCCACCGCGGCAAGCGCGTACAGGACCAGCGCCGGGCGCGCCCCGATCCACCCGGGAGCCTCGCCGTTCGCCAGCACCGCGATCCGCTCCAGGAAGGGGACCAGGAAGACCGCGAACCCCATGGCGTAGAGCACCGCCGCGACCACCGAGGCGAACCACACCACCCACCCCACGGCGAACGCGACCTCGACCGTGAGCACGTTGCGCGCATAGGTGTAGGTGCCGCCCGACTGCGGGAACCGCGCCGCCAGCTCGGCGAACGAGAAGACGGTCAGGAACGCGATGCACCCGTTGAGCCCGAACGCCACGATCGCGCTCGGGCCCGTGGTCGCGAACGCCACCCCTGCAAGCGCCAGGATCCCGCCCCCGACGATCGCCCCCACCCCGACGCCGGTGGCGCCCAGCAGGCCCAGGTGCCTCTCGGGCGAAGCCGAGGCGCCCACGCGTCAGCGACCGTCGGGGTACTGCCCGGCCGCATCGCCGCCCAAGCGCGTTGATGCGTTGATGCGGCGATGCGGCGATGTCATCACGTCACGGGCCGCTCCTCCTCGGCCAGGTGAACGTCCAGCCAGGCGGCCCAGCGCGCCCACAGGTCGAGCAGCGTCTCGCGGGTCGCCGGGCCATGGTCCTCGAACGGGTACAGGTACATCGCCGCCTCCTTGCCCAGGCCGTTCAAGGCGTGGAAGAGGCGCGGCGAGTGGTCGGGCGCCGTGCCGACGTTCTGGTCGTGCAGGCCGTGGTAGAGCAGCACCGCGCCGGTCAGGTTGTTGGCGTACACGAACGGCGACATGCCCAGGTAGACCTCGCGCGCGTCCCAGAAGTGGCGCGGCTCCCTCTGGAAGCCTAGCGGCGTGAAGGTGCGGTTGTAGTTGCCGTCGCCGGCGATCCCCGCCTTGAAGAACGGCGTGTGCACCATGGCGTTGAGCGTGCCGAACGCGCCGTAGGAGTGGCCGCCCAGCCCCAGCCGGCGCCGGTCGATCAGGCCGCGCGCGTCGAGCTCGTCGATCACGGCCGCCAGGTTGTTGCGCAGGTCGTGCTGGTAGTTGTTGTTGATGCGCCCCTCTTCGCCCACGATCGGGGCGTCGGGCTCGACCACCACGTACCCCAGCCGCACCAGATACTCGATCGAGCGGGTGCCGAAGTTCGGGAACGCGTTCTTGTTGTAGGTGCGCGCGCCCTCGTCGTAGCCCTCCTGGTCCTCGTACTCCCGCGGGTAGAACCAGAACATTGCGGGCCGGCGCTCGCCCTCCTGGTAGTCGGGCGGCAGGGTGACGTTGACCAGGAAGCGGAACCCGTCCGGACGCTCGACCGTGAAGCGCTGGCGCGGCGCGTTGGTCAGGTCGGGCGTGTAGTCGACGTTGCTGGTCAGCTGCGTGCGCGCGCTTCCGTCCACCAGGAAGCCCTGCGCCACCTCGGTCGGCGACTCGCGCTGCACCACGAAACGGCCCGCGTCGGCGTCGAGCACGGTCGTGATCCGCTCGAACTGCCCGTCGTTGGAGCTCTCGTACACGCGCTCACGGTCGCCGCTGCGAAGCGCCACCCGGTCGAGGAAGCTCTTCGGCGACTCGGCCAGCGGGTCCTCGCTGTACACCATGCCCGTCAGGAAGACGGACTCGTCGCCCTCGGCGCCGGCCACCTCGACGAAGTGTCCCCCCCCGCCACCGCCGCCGCCCCCAAACCGGAACGCTGCCCCGCCGCCCCCGGCCTGCCCGCTCGTCATCAGCAGCGAACCGGGGTTCTCGTAGAACTCGTCCGTGTCCCACTCGCTGATCTCGTAGCGCGTCTCGGGATCGTCCAGACGCACCGCGTACTCGGTGCGGGTCCCGCGCGCGCCGCCGCCCAAGCCGCCCCGCCCGCCCCCACCGCCGCCCTGCGTCACGAAGAGCCACCCGTAGTCCTCCGAATACCGGTGGTTCGCCATGCGCTGGCGGCTCTCGTACAGCACCGTCTCGTCGTCCTCGCCGAAGGGCGGCGCCCAGAGCATCACCCGGTCCATGCGCCGCGCGCGCTCCTCGTCCTCCTCCTCGCTCTCGTCCTCTCCTGCCCCCTCCTCCTCTTCGGGCGCGCTTTCCATGCGCAGGTAGACCAGACCGGCGCCGTCCTCGCGCCACATCATCTGCCTGCGGTCGGGCTCCTCCTCGTCGCCGGCGACCCCGGGGGCCGAGGGAGCGCCGCGAATCCCCGTGTTGAGCTCGGTCTCGTCGATCTCGGCGAGCACGGCGCCCTCGCGGTCCCAGATCTCCTCGACCCGCCCGAAGCTCGTTACCGGCACGATGTAGCTGAACGGGTGCTGCATGGTGGTCACGCGCGCGTGCATCCCGTCGGGCGAGAAGTCGAAGCCGCGAATCATGGCCGGGTCGCCGATGGTGGTCACGCGCCGGTCGTCGACCGCGATCGTCGCCAGCTGCCCGGTCACGTGCCACTCCAGGAGCGCCTCGTCGTGCGGCGTCGCCATCAGGCTGGCGTACGTGCGCAGAACGTTGCGGCCATCCTCGGTCTGCTTCACCTGGGGGCCGCTCGGCACCGACGGCGCCATCGGACGCGGGGCGCGATCCTCGGGGATCAGCACGGTGGCGATCTCGTCCCCGTTCGAGGTCCACTCGAAGGTGGTGACCATGGTGGCCAGCACCGCGTCGCGGGTGATCTGCCGCGAGTCGCCGCTGGCGGGATCGGCGACGCGGATGTGCGTGGCGTCGTCGGTGTGCACGTAGAAGGCGAGCCGCGATCCGTCGGGCGACCAGCGCGGCCCGGACACGCGCGCGCCGTCGGGCACCTCGATGTCGGTCACGGACCCGTCCGCCGCCGAGATCACCTGCAGCCCGGCCATGTTGCGGATCGAGAGCGAGCGGCTGCGGTTCGCCTGCGGCTCGTAGAACTGCCCGCCCAGCTCGTCGAAGGGCCGTGAGAACCGGTCCATGGTGACGGGACCGTCGCCCACCTGGTGCAGGAACCACATCCCGTTCGGGCTGGGCTGGTTGAGCGACACGTTCAGGTAGCGGGGAGCCAGCACCGCGTCGGCGATCTCGGCGGGTGGCTGCACCCATTCGGTCGCGGCCAGGGTCTGCTGCGACGCCGTCTGGGCGTCCTGGGCGTGCAGGGCGTCGGTGTGCGGCAGCGCGACCGCGAAGAGGGCCGCGAGCGCGAAGGTGGCAAGGCCCGTGCGGGCGTGAAGGCTGGGGACGAGGCCCGTGCGGGCGGGGCGCGTGCGAGAGCGGGTCATCTTCCTGACTCCATGCGGGGGTGATACGGCGGCTGCGAAGCGGCGCAACGCCGGCAACGCAAGGCAGAGGTAAGGTGCGACGGCAAACGCGAACTGGACAGGGGGGGCGCGTTCAGCTCCCGAACAGCGCCGCCAGCCCTTCGCGCGAGGTCCACATGGAGCGGCTCGAGTGCCCGATGCCCGGCACGATCGTCTCGACATGGCCGTGGCCCGGATGCCTCGCCTCCATGAACCGCACGAGGGTCTGGCCGCGCGCGTAGCGGTTCACGCCTTGCAGATTGGCCCCGCAGCTCACGTCCAGGGACGCGCTCAGGGTGTCCGCGTCGCCGATCAGGATGCGAACGTCGCGGCGCGACAGGAGCGCGCGGATGGTGTCCGCCGCAAGCGCCTCGGCGTAGCTGTTGCGATCGTCCAGCCCGTAGTGCCACTCGTTGTAGTCGGGGCAGCCGACGCCGCCGGGAACCACGAAGCGGCCCTCCAGGTTCTCCCGCTCCGGGCCTGTGTACAGGTACGTGGACGGGTTGGCGACCACATACCGGAACGACACCCCGTCGGGCGCCGCCTCCTGGACGCGACTGGTGGCTGCGTAGCGGTGCAGCACCTGTCCGCCCGCCGAGTGGCCGGTCACCACGATCTCGCGCAGGGCCGGAAACCGGTCCACATCTAGAAATCGCCATAAAATGCTGTCAAGAGCTGCGTACGAGCTCACCCTCGGCGACGGTCCCTCCGAGAGCGACAGGTTGCCGCGCTTCCAACCGGGGCTCGACCAGTACGGTTCGTCTGCTGCGGGACCGTCGTCCACGGTCTGGAAGTGGGGCGCGACCACGGCGGTCTGCGCGGCCACGCCTCCCTGGGTGACCGCCGCGATGCCGCTCAGGAAATAGGCGTCCGGGTCCCGGTTGTTCCCGTGCACCACGACCAGCCCCCGCGACACCGCATCGTCGCCCGCCGCAAGCTCGTGCGTGCTGAAGACCGGCAGGTGCACGCCCGCACCGATCACAACGCGCTCCGCACAAATCGCGCCGGCCAGGTTGCAGGGCACCGGACGGTCGGGGGGCTCGGGCGGCGGGGGTTCCGCCGTCTCGGGGTCCGTGCCGCCGTCGCCGCATGCAATAATGCCAAAATATAGCACAAGTATTATAAAATAGCAATGCCGACGCGCCCCGCAAGGCCCCCACCTCCGCAAGCCCCCGCGCACGCAACCGCCCGGGGCGCCTGCGGTGAGCGCCACCCTGCTCATCCCGTCCTGCGGTACCGGCCCATGAACCCCATGTCCATCCGGGACGCCCCGCCTTGCGGTCCCAGCGTGAACGTCACGAAGGCGCTGCCGTAGGCCTGCCCGTCGCCCCCGTCGAAGTGCAGCCGGAACACGTCGTGGTGCCAGTGCTCCATGCGCCCCGAGAAGCTGCCCGGCCCCCCGAACCGCACCTTCAGCGCGCCGTCGTCGCCGAGCTCGACCCGCGCCTCGCCGCCGTGCTCGTGCTCGTAGACGCCCGCGTAGCGCGCCAGAGGCAGCGACGGCGCCGTGCCGGCGATCCGGGCCGCGTCCATCGCTGCCAGCGCAGCCTCGGCCTGCGCCTCGATCGCGCGCGTGCGGGCCATGATCTCGCCGTGCCAGTCGCGCTCCGGCGCGCCGACGAGGCGGGCGAAGACCCAGGCGGCGATCTCCTGGTGCGGGTAGTACGGCGTCCACATGCTGCCGTTGGCCAGCACCGTCACGCCCGCCTCTGCGTCGGGCAGCATCCCCACATAGGCCGGGAAGCCGAAGATCCCGCCGCTGTGCGACACCTGGCGATGCCCCGCGAACGAGGTCAGGCTCCAGCCCAGGCCGTACGCCGCCCGTCCGCTGTCGGCAAGCGGCGTTGCCGCGGGCGAGCCCTCGACCTCGACCTGGGGCGCGTGCATCTCGGCGACGGTCGCCTCGCCCATCACGACCTCGCCGTCCAAGCGCCCGCCGCCCAGGTGCATGCGGATCCACTGCACCAGATCGGCGACGCTCGACACCACGCTGCCCGCCGCCTGCATGGCATCGTAGGACTGCCACGACAGCACGCGCCGCGATCCGTCCCGCGCGAACCCGTGGGGCATGGCGACGTTGCGCCCCGGGGCTTCGGCAATGCTCGCCGCGCCGACCGGCGCCGTGCCCAGGAACGCGGGGGCCACGAAGCGCTCGTCCCACACCTCGTAGGGACTCGCGGCGCTGCGGTTCATGCCCAGCGGCGCGAAGATCCGCTCGCGCACCCAGTCGCCCCAGGCCATCCCGCTGGCCGCCTCGACCACCAGCCCCGCCACGCCGTACGCCTGGTTGCTGTAGCGGTAGCCCTGCCGGAGCGGGGCCTGGTTGTCGGCCACCCGCAGCCGCTCGGCCGCTTCGCGCGCGTCCATGATCGCGAGCACGGAATACGCGTCGCCCGGCATGCCCGAACGGTGCGCAAGCAGGTCGCGGATCGTCATGCTTCGTGTGATCCACGGGTCCGGCACGCGGAACCAGGGCAGGTGCCGCACGACGGGGTCGTCCCAGTCCGCCAGGCCTTCGTCGACCAGGGCCGCGACGGCGCCTGCGGCGAACGACTTCGTGACGGATCCGATCTGGAAGAGCGTCTCGGCGTCGACGGGGTCGTCGCGGCCCAGCTCCTTCACGCCGAAGCCGTCCAGGAAGACCACCTCGTCCTGGTACACGACGCCGACGGCGAGCCCCGGCAGGTCCCAGTCCGGCATCGACCGCTCGATGTAGTCGGCGAGCCCGAAGAGGCGCGCCCGGGCCTCGGCGGCGTCGGGGGCGGGGGCGGAGGGGGCGCCGACGGGGCTCTGGGCGGCGAGCGCTCCCGGAGCGGCGAGCGCCAGCAGGAGCCTGCGCGCGCGTCGCCGCACCGCCGCCGGACCGGCAGCCGGCGTCCCCGGGCCCACGAGCGCCAGCACGATCCCGAGCGCGCGCCTACCGCCTCGCAAAGGTGCCCAGCTCCCCGAGTTCGAGCGTGGCCACGACCCCGGCTGCCCCCACGGTGAACGTCAGGAACATCTCGCTGTTGGCCGGGTTGTCGGGCACCATGCGGAACACGTCGTAGTGCCAGTGCTCGAGGCGGCCGGTCGTCTTGCCGCCCAGGCTCAGGCGCAGCCCCTCGGCGTCGTGCAGGATGTCGGCAACGCCGTGGTACTCGTCGCGGTATGCGCCCGCGTACTCGGCCAGCGGTCTGGAGGGCGACGTGCCGGCGGCCCGGGCGTCGTCCAGCTCCTGCCGAGCCTTGGCCGCGCGCGCCTCGCCCTCGCGCAGCTGGGCGAGCATCAGAGCGCTCCAGTCGCGCGAATCGGCCCCCGCGCCCCCGTCCAGGTAGTGGTCGAAGACGCGGTACATGAGCGCCGCGACCAGGTTGTTGGGCCGCGCGTTCGAGAGCGCCACCATGCCGATGCCCTCTTCGGGCATGAACGCCACGTGCGCGCGCATGCCGTCGATCCCGCCGCCGTGGTCGACCACCTTGCGGCCGCGATAGTCGAGCACCCACCAGGCCAGCCCGTACGCGTTGAAGTTCATGACCGCGTCGCGCGAGTGCAGGCTGTTCTCGGGCGCGTCGGCCTGGATCTGCATCTGGGGATGGTGCATCTCGGCCATCACGCTGTCGCTCACCAGCCGCACGCCGTCGTGCACGCCGCCCGCAAGGTGCAGCGCCACCCAGCGCGCCATTTGCGAGACGCTGGAATAGATCGAGCCGGCGGGGCCCACATTGTCGATGTTCTTGTGCGCGACCGGGGTCGGCGCTCCGTCGACCGGCACGTGCGGCGTCGCCACGTTGTGCATTCGGGCCAGCGGCACGGTCGATGTCACGCTTCGCGACATTTCGAGCGGCGCGAAGATGCGCTGCTGCACAAAGTCGTCCCATGTGCGGCCGCTGGCCGCGCGCACAACCTCGCCGGCGGTCAGGAACATGAGGTTCTGGTATTGCCACGCGCCGCGGAAGCTGCGGGTGGGCGGCAGATGGCGCACCCGGCGGATGATCTCGGCGCGGTCGTGCGGCCACATGAACCACACCGCGTCGCCCCGGGCGAGACCGCTGCGGTGGGTGAGCAGGTCGCGGACGGTGAGCTCGCGCGTGGCATAGGCGTCGTGCATTTCGAACCACGGGATGTGGTCGATGACGCGGTCGTCCCAGCCGAGCCGGCCCTCGTCGACGAGCATGCCCAGCGCCGTCGATGTGAACGCCTTCGAGGTCGAGCCCACGGCGAAGAGGGTGTGCTGGTCGACCGGCTCGCCAGTGGCGACGCTGCGGACCCCGTAGCCGCGCTCGTGGACCGTGCGCCCGTCGCGAACCACCGCGATCGCCAGCCCCGGCACGTTCCACGCCTCCATGGCAGCCGCGATGTACTCGTCGAGGCCGCCGAGCGGGGCGGGCTGGGCGTGCGACCGGGTCGCCGGGAAGGGTGCTGCCATCCCGCAGGCGCACAGAAATGTAAACCAGACATTACGCATAGTAATGTTGACTTTACACACTTGGGGCGAGCTTGTTTCCATTGGGGCTTGTTTCTATTGAGCTTGGCTTCAATTGGGCTTGGCCCCGGCTTCTATTGGGCTTGGCCCCGGTTGAACACGAAGTAGTCGTGAATTGCGCGCGCGATCTGTGCGATCACGGCTTCGCGGTCGGGGATCGGCACGTCGGACTCCTTGACGTAGACGACCGCCACGACGTGTCCGGCGTCGCCCGGCAGATCGATGATGCCCACGTCGTTTGTGGTCTGGCCGATGGTTCCGGTCTTGTGCGCAACCTCGGTGCCGGCGGGCAGCACGCCCTTTAGGCGCCCTTCGCCGGTCTGGCAGCGGTACATGATGTCGAGCAGCAGCGCCGAGCTCTCTTCGGAAAGGATGTCGCGGTTCCAGATCTGCTGCAGAAGGGTCGACATTGCGGCGGGCGTGGAGGTGTCGCGCGGGTCGGTGTTGAAGTTGGCGTTGTTGGCCGCCTCGTTTGCGTCGGTGCGGGGCGCCCGCAGCAGGACCTCGTAGTCGTCGCGGTCGATTCTGTTGGTCTCGCTGACGCCCGCCGCGCCCAGCCAGTTGGCGATGAGCGCCCAGGTGGGGCGGTCGACGCGGAGCCCCTCGACGCCGATCTCGGCCATGCGCGCGGTCACGGCCTGCGAACCGCCCGCCTGCGCCATAAGGACGTCGGTGGCGATGTTGTCGCTGATCTGCAGCATGAGCTCGAGCAGGTTGTGCACCGAGATCTGCAGCCCGGGGTCGTCGAGCAGGTCGCTGATGGCGCTCGCAGTGACGTAGACGTCGGCCTGGTCGATCTCGATCAGGTCGTGGAGACCGAGCTCGCCCCGGTCGACCATGGAGAGGATCTGCACCGCGATCGGGACCTTGTAGGTGCTGGCCATGGGGAAGCGCTCGTCGCCGTTGAGCGTGATCCCGCGTCCGGTTTCGAGGTGGTAGGCGGCCACGCCGACCCGGCCCTGGGCGTGTTCGGCAAGGCGCGCGACTTCTGCCGCCAGGTGGTCGAGGCCGGGGTCCTCGCCGTGAACCTGGACGTTTTGGGCGGCGGCGTCGCCGGGCGGAAGGCGGCAGCCGAAGAGCCCGAGCACGGCGGCGAACGAGAGAATCAGCCACTGCGACCGACGATGGGAAGAGCGCATTGGGGGGGCCTCCGGTGGGGTGGGGGAGGAATCGCGGCGTCGGCTGCAACAGTAAGCCGGCCCGGCAGCGCACGCCACCCGGAGGAGATGAGCCGGCTGGGGATCGAACCCAGGACCTACGGATTAAAAGTCCGTTGCTCTACCAACTGAGCTACCGGCTCGCCAGAAAAGTAACGCGCACCGGCCCGCTGCGGCGTCAGCGCCCGAGGGGGAGCTCGAGCTGGAGCAGTCCGAAGGTGGTGCGGTGATGCGGGGTGAGCCCGCGCGCGCGCACGGCTTCGCGGTGCTGGCTGGTGGCGTAGCCCATGTTGCGCCGCCATCCGTAGCCCGGATACCTGCCCGCCAGCCTCTCCATGAGCCGGTCGCGGCACGCCTTGGCCACGATCGAGGCGCACGCGATGGAATGGACCAGGCCGTCGCCCCCCACAACCGCCTCGTGCTCCCACTCCAGACCCCGCACCGGCAGCCCGTCGACCACCACGTGGTCCGGCGCGACGGCCAGGCGGCGCAGCGCCCGGTTCATCGCCCGGGTCGTGGCGCGCAGGACGTTGACCCGGTCGACCTCCTTGGCAGACGCGGCCCCGATCGCCACCGCGGCCGCGCGCGCCTCGATCTCGCGCGCCAGCTCGGTGCGGGCGGCGGCGGCGAGCGACTTGGAGTCGGCGGCCCCCTCGATGCGCACGCCCTCGGGCAGAATGACCGCGGCGGCCACGACCGGCCCCGCGAGCGGCCCCCGCCCGACCTCGTCCACCCCCGCCACCCGGGCCACGCCGCGCTCCCAGAGGCGGCGCTCGTACTCGAGCGGATCGACCGCCCGGCCCCTCGCCGCCTTCCGTGCGACGCGGGCGTCGGTCATCGGGCCTAGTTGAGCCGCGGCGTCCGCTTTTCCTTGATGCGGGCGGCCTTCCCGCGCAGCCCCCTCAGGTAGTACAGCTTGGCCCGCCGCACCCGGCCCCGCCGGACGATCTCGATCCCGCCGACCGTGGGCGCATGCACGGGAAAGACGCGCTCGACCCCGATGCCGCCCGAGATCTTGCGGACCGTGAACGTCTCGCCCATCCCGGACCCGCGCCGTCCCAGGCAGACCCCCTGGAAGACCTGGATCCGCTCCTTCTGCCCCTCGCGAACCCGGTAGAGCACCTTGATCGTGTCCCCGGGCGCGAAGTCGGGCAGATCGTCGCGCGCCCGTTCCATATCGAGTTGGTGGAGGATGTCAGCCATGACCTGGCTCCCCGTCTCAGCCGTTACCGTTGCCGTTACCGCTCGCCAAGTCCCCACAGGGTGATTGGCAAGCCTTGGAATGTAGAGGGAAGCGGGGTGAGGTGGTAGTGGGGTGGGGGGGTGGCCTAGTGGCGCTCGGCATCTCGGGTCTCCGAGGGCGGCGTTCCTTCAGCTCGATCATCGAGAAGTTGCTTCCCCAGCGAATCGAGAGTAGCTGGCTCTCCCCTGACGCCAAGCTACGGTCGTAGAATGGGGCGCAGTTCGACAGTCTGCACGCCAAGCTCGTCCGGCATGACGCCGGCAACGTGCGTCTCGCCCACCCAGACTATCTGGAATCCCTCAGGCACGGTCACCGACGCAGCCAACGTGCCATCGGGGTCGAACACCGTCCACTCCGGGACTTGGCCGAGATACGTCGCTGCGAACCTCTCGACCCAGACGGACGCGTCCGGCCGCGCCACGACGCCCGAATACTGAGGAAAATGAGTCGGGTACGGGTACTCTTCCCAGTACTGTCGCGTCGGGGTGGTAGCCCGTCCAGCATCTTCAGATCTCTGGACTCGGCGCTGGACGTAGGCGGCTCGGTGGGCGCTGGTCACCGGAACCGAACGCTCGGCAAGCCTAAGCGTATCCGAAATGTTGCCATCCGAGTCATAACGCAGCAGGTACGCACCCTCGTTGGAGCCCAGGACGAAACCCCACTCCGCAGATCCGAGGACTGGGTGTCTCCCCCATAAGAGCGGCAAGTCACTATATCGGCCGGGGAGACGGCCGGGGCTGCGATACCGTTCTCCCCCAATATAAGGACCTATCGAACGTCGGAGGGATCCGTCCTGGCGATAGAGAACGACCTCGAAACTAGAGCGGTACGTCTCGCCTATGGCGGGCAAGGGGCCAGTGCTGCTCAGCTCGCTATCCGGCAAAGTAGAAACGCCCAACAGCCCTCCACCGGCACACTGTAGATCTGTGACGAGACGATCCCGTGTGCCCTCGATCTGAAAGGTCCGCAGATGGTCGAGATCCGTCGAATACACGGAGGCACGACCCAGCGCTTGGTCCAACGCCCATAAGTTGTCACCGTCGCAGCTGCCTATCCATGCCAAACCCCGGAACTCCCCGGGTCCCTCGCCCTCTCTCCCCGCGCGCGCTTCGTGTTCACCCGTTTGCGTGTCAAACGCGTGGATTTCGGAGAGCCCCACATCGGCTATGTAAATCCGGTCCTCTGTTACGATAACACCCACGATGTTGGCGAAAGCCAGGCCAGTTGCCTCGCCGAGCGTCAAGTCCGGCTCGCCCAGAGTCCACTGGGCCGTCACCGGAGCCGCCTGGGGCGCGGTCGCCGCCACCGAGACCAACGCCACGCAGACGCGTACGAGGCCTCGGTGGCGGCGGATGATGGATTCGCCTATGCGGGGCCGCATCCTTCGTTCTCCCAGTCGCAAGCGTTGACGACTATGAGGACGAACGGTCCAAGCGGCACGATGCAAAGAGCACCCGGGGTAAACTGGCAGGTCGGCATGCCCTCCGCGCCACATTCGGCGGGAGGAGCTGTGACCGCGTCCGCGGAATGGCTAGGAGCGGCGGTTGTCAGGAGGGCCAAGCACGTGACCGTGGTGGCGACTGCGGTGCGGATGGCTGTTCTCATCGGACTCTCTTTTCTCCAAGAGGGGGGTGGTGTGCCCTCGCCGCCTTTTCAGCGAAGGCACGTTTAGTTGAGTCAGGGAAAGGTAGCGGGTTTTTTGAACCGCGCTACCCCCAGCCTTGTCCGACGGCAAATGAGCTCGAACGCGGATCCGGTTTCCAACGGGAAGTGAGCGTGAGCGGGGGGGCAGCGGATCCGTCCTAGTAGTGGCGCTCAGCATCGCGCTCAAGCGCGCTGAACATCTCGTCGGCGGTCGCGAACCGAACGACGCCCTGCCTCATCATCTCCTCCGCTTCGGCCATGGCTCGCCGGGTCCGGGCGTTCGGCACCTTGTGTTCGCGGGGCAGCGGTGTGTCGCCGAACGAGAGGACGCGCTCCGGGTCCGTGGTGTCGAGCATGGTGGGCGAGTGCGTGGCCATGACCAACTGGCCGCCACGCTCACGGGCGATCCTGTGCAGCAGGGCGTGCGTTTCGCGCTGGAGGACGACGTGCTGGTGGGCATCGGGGTCGTCCATGAGCATGACTGCGCCGCGCCTGGCGTAGAGGAATGCCAGGAGCAGAATCACCTGCAGGGTTCCGCTCCCCGCGCTGGCAAGGTCCAGGGGGCGAGTGCGGGACCGCTTGCGGGCCTTGGGCGAGGCGTCCGGCCGCTCTCGGTATTCGCAGGTGATGTAGGGCTGTCCAGCCCCATGGACCGGGCGCATAAGGTCGATCCCGAAGAGATCTCGGACGTGACTGGTCAGCGCTGTCCAGTCGTCGTTCGCGGCTGTGGCCCCTGTCGGTTCGCCCGTCTCGCCGCCGATCTCCAGCAGCAGGTTCCGCAGGATGTCGCCGCTGCGACCCTGGCCGATCAGAAGGTCCTGCATGCCGCGCTGGTGCCTGGGCTCGTCGCGCTGGATACCGGAGAGCGCCGGAACACGCACGATCTGGAGATCCTTGGCTGGCTGGGGCGGAAACGCAGCGAGCTCGTCCTCCGCCATGTGCTTGGCCCCGCACGGGCGCACGTAGATCAGCTCGCGATTGGCGTACTGAAACTCGAGTCCGCACTCCCAGTCGTCGCCGTTGGACTTCCCCTCCACAACGATTTCGAGCAGGCGCGAAGGACCTGGCCCGTTGCCGCCCGAGACCACCCGGTCCGTCCACAGCAGGCTCATGTCGCGAATCGGCACAGCGGTGAATTCCCCGCGAACGATCGCCACGCCCGTGCGCTTCGCGGACTTTCGGGCGTGCTCGCGCTGCGAGACCCAGCAGTCGAGACCGAACCTCCAGGTCGCGATGGCCTGGAGCAGCGTGGACTTGCCGGAATTGTTGGGTCCGACGAGGACGGTCGCTTCGTCCAGCTCGAAGGTCTGATCGCCAAAGCGCTTGAAGCTGCCCAGGCGTACGCGACGGATCATGGCTGTGCTCCAATGGTCGTGGCTGGGTTGGTGGCGCACAATGGTAACGTCGACATGACAGAATGTAATGTGTTCATGACATTGGCAGCCTGTAGAGACCGTTGCATTCCGTCACCGGTGGTGCGATTCGTCCGCCCAGTGGAACCGGACTTGGAGTTCCCTAAGCATCTCGAACGTGTCGGCCGGTCTCACTGCAAACTGCTCGCATACATCGGGTAGCATAATGGCCGCCTTCGATTCCGGTGCACTCTGTTCGTTCGTAACCACGACGGCGCCATGGATGTGCGCGTACGCGACGAGCCACCCGTCGGCACCCGTCGCGAACTTCGCCCTCGCCGGATCGGTGTACTGCGGATGGCGGTTCGCCCACAGCATGACTTCCTCGTAGGCATCCGTTACCTGCTCACTGTCCACGGGCAGAAAGAACCCGCGTGGGACCTGCTTCACCCATTCTACCAAGTCGTCGTTCTTGCGGCCCGCGAGGAGCTCGCCCCGGACTCGGTCTACGCTGAATACCCGCCCATTTCCGTGGTGATGCAGCAAGCTAACCCAGAATCCGGGGCAGAGATCGAACGAGTAGTAGCGATTCTTTGCCGTGATGAGCACATCCGAATCAACGAGGTAGGTAGGACCCTTCTTCATGGTAGCCTCAGGCCCAGCCGTCTGGCGTATTGTTGGAATGTCCCTCCGCCCAATCCCGTCAGGTCGTAGGCCTCCTTGAACCCGATACGTCCCTCCATGGCGGCGCGCACGACCTTTGTCGCGAACCGTTGACCGAGGCGGGCGTCCTGGTTTCTATAGAAGTCTCCGCCTGACGCGCTGCGGCCGCTCTTGCGTTCCCGCGCCATGTGGTCCTCGTAGAACGCTACGAAGGTGCCCTGATCCACAAGACCCAGATCCATGGCGCGTCGAGACGCAACGATAGGACTGACCTTGAATGCGTTCGCTAGTCGCTCGAAACGATCCGTCTTTCGCGCGAGTCCCGACCACTTGGAACGAAGCTCCGCTGCAGGCACCAGCAACTCGGCCGCCGCCGCGTTGCACCAGTTCTCCACATCAGAGCCCCGGGGCGACAGGCCCTCGAAACCCGACAGGCCCTCCGTTCCCAGCCAGACGTGCGCCAGCTCGTGCGCGAGCGTGAACATCTGGGCCGACTTCGCGTCTGCGCCGTTCACAAAGACCAGCGGCGCGTAGGGGTCGGTGAGCGCGAAGCCACGAAACTCTTCCACGTTTAGCCGTCGGTGCGTGTTGTTTCCCACCACGCCGTTGATGACTGCCATTACACCAAGGTCATCGATCGCTCGGCGCAACCGGCCCACAGCGTCCTGCCAAGTGCGCACACCCGCAGCCCATCCACCGCTCAGTCCAAGTACGCTCCGCATCTCGCGGCCCACGCTGTCCGGCGGATCGCCGATCCGAGCGCTCCCAACGAACGCAAGAGGCTCCGCATCGTCCTCCACCAGAGAGTCTCGCAGCCATTGCTGCCGCCGCTGCATCGTGTAGAGGGTGTCGAGCAGGTCGGGGCTTGGCCTGTCGCGGCGAGCACCCCACACGGTGCGATAATCGGTGACTGGAAGCCGCTCTTCCGGCGGCTCCGGGAGAAACAAGTAGCCCAGTGGCGTGTGCGTGGCCTTGGCCAGCTTCTCCAGCTGCTTGAGTGTCGGCCGCTGTTCGCCCCGGACCCACTTCGGCAGCTGAGGGATGCGTGCGGTGAAGTGCGCTACGTCGTAACCCGCACGCTCGCATGCCCACTGGAGCATCTTCGGAGGCACCAGCACACGACTCATGATTCGTTCTCTTCCGCTCCGGCGTCGACGTGACTTTCTCCCCGCCGTCGCAGCCGCGTGGAGCTGGGTACGGGAGGCGATTCAGTGCTTCGATTCCCGCCAATGATGGAACGCTTCGCGACTCTGGACAAGCGCAGGTCGATCAGCACTCGCACCGTGACCCTCCCCCACTACGGTATTGTTCTGTAATGTTCCATTCCCCATAACCGAACAATATTGGCCGTTCCTGGCCCGGAAACGTCTCTTCCAGCCTCAGTCAGGATGCTCTGGAGCCACAGCAATTGTACGATTCAGTCAATATCTCCATCATCGAACAAATCGTCACTCCAGAACCGCGCGGCGGCCGCCCACCCAACCCCGACCCCCCCCACCACGACTTCTACCGTCGCCTCCAATCCGACATGGCGGATCTGCGGGAGCGCCTAGGCGGCTTGCCGAGTCCGGGGGAGGCCGCCGGGATATGGCGAGGGATCTGGCACCGGGATGCTCACCATTCCACCGCGATCGAGGGCAACCCACTTGGCTTCACACAGGTCGAGCGCCTGCTGACCGAGGGGCGAGCCGTGGGCGACGGTAAGCTTCGCGACTACTTGGAGGTGCGCGGCTACGCTGCGGCGGCCGAGTGGGTCTACCGGCAGGCTGTTCGTCGTGAGGGCCTCTGCCACCCTGACGCCCTTCTGAGTCTGACCGAGGTTCGGCAGGTTCATCACACAGCACTGTCCCCGGTCTGGGAGGTGGCACCCCATCCCGACGCCACGGACCTGGAGTCGCCCGGCAGCTTTCGACGGCACGACATTCGGCCCTTTCCGGGTGGAATGACTCCCGTTTCGTGGCCCCTCGTGCCAGCCGAGATGGATGCCTGGATCGATCTGGTCAACCAGCTCGATCCTGCAGCGCTGCACTTCCCCGAGCACCTTGCCGACCTGCACTGCCGGTTCGAGCGCACGCACCCGTTCCTCGACGGCAACGGGCGCACGGGACGCCTGCTTGCGAACCTCGTCCTAATCCGGCTCGGGTATCCGCCCGCGATCATCTACAAGCGCGAGCGCCCGCGATATCTGGATGCCCTGCGCAAGGCGGACCGTGGAGAGCCGGGCGCCCTGGGCGAGATGTTCGCGCGCGCGATCCTCGACAACCTCTACCGGTTCGTCCTCCCTGCAGTGGCCGGCCCGGACGGTCTGGTGCCGCTTAGCGCGCTCGCCACCCCCGACCTGAAGGGCCCAGCCCTGCGCGCCGCGGCCGGGCGCGGGCGACTTCGGGCAGTCCGCAACGCAAGCGGTCGCTGGCGCAGCTGCAGGGCCTGGGTGGACGCCTACCGGGCGAACCGCTACCGGCGGGATCGAGAATAACTCGTTAGTCCTCCCTGACGACACGATAGGCAGTCAGTGTAGCACCGAAGTCGCCCTCGCCCGTTGCCACGATTCGCCCTTCGGACAAGAACGCTGCCGGAAACGGCGACCCCTCTGGCACCGTGCCGAGATACCCTCCTGTGAGCGCGATGACGTCGATCATGGGCATCTCGTCACTGATGTGGCTGCGCCGAACCCATACCTCCTGGCCAGGGCCCACCCGCACGTCGGCGATCGCTTGCAGCATGTCCGCGTAGCCGATCCTCTCGATGGCCTCGGCTCGCGGCACGCCGCAACCCTCCCACCGATCGAGGGCTTCCTTCCAGCCCGGCATGCCGTCCACATGGCGGCGAACCAGCGTCGGCGAAATCGGCCGAGCCTCGACACGGCGCGCGACACGGCCCGCAGCCCTCAGGTCGACGAACAGGTCGACGACGTAAGAACTGTCCGAGGCGATCGCCAACACACCATCACGCTCGTCCCAAGCCATCGCGCGCTCGAAAAACACAGGGTAGAGGAAGACTTGGGCCCCGCAGGGCGACGCGAAGCTACGACGCGGCGAGGGCAGACCGGCGCGCAGCCGGGTCGTCCCGCCGGGTGTCCACATCGCAAAATGCCGCGCATAGTTGATCACTCCGTCGGCGTCCTCGCTCCGCTCTCTCTGCGTCACCAGGACGGAGTCTGTCGTCAGGACGCGCACACGCCCCTCGAATGACAGGGTCGCTTCCGCTCGCGTCTGCGAGTCGTACAGATGGGTCGCGACGTCCCACCTCAGGAAGCCCGGTGCACACTTGTCCATCACCGTCAGAGTGCCATCGGGAGCAACGTCTAGCGACTCGGGATTGCAGAACTCCCCTGGCCCATCGCCTGACCGCCCCAACGACCTGATCAATTCACCGTGCTGGGAAATCACATGGATGGCCATGGCCTCTCTGTCTCGGACGTAGATGTTGTCCGCAGCGTCGGTCGCAATGGCCCAATCAGTCAGCGCCGGTTCCGCCAAGAAGTCGCTTGTCCCGGCGTCCACTTCCCACAGCTTCTCGAATTCCCAGGCCAGCTGGCGGTCGTCAGTGGAATCATGCGAGGCGGTGTCCACCGCGCTGCAAGCCGCAATGCCCAGCGCTGCCACGATCACCGCAACTGCCGCGAGAGCCCTGTCTTCCACCGTCTTGCCGGGCGGACACCGGCGCGGATGGTGAAAATTTGTAATGTTTACCTTACGATTTGTCATGTCGAAATTACATTCCCCTTGTTGAATCGCGCTGCGGAGGGTAGACTTGCCATTCGGCGCAATCTCGGTACGCTGCCCCGTCGGGCTCCGACACGCAAGGGAGAAACTTGAACCTCCGCCCCACCCTCGCCCTAGCCACTCTCAGCGCCCTCTCCAGCCTGGGAGCCCAGCAACCCCCCCAGGCGACGGTCGTGCAGCCGTGCCGCGAGGCCTGCCGCCTCGCACTGGTCCCGCACCGCGAATACGGCGAGGACGCAGGCGCGGGAATGATCGAGGCCAGCCGACCCACGGGTTGGCTCGACGAATCCGGACGCATGTACATCGGCGGCCCGCCCGCCAGCCACGTCCAGCTGTACGGGCCGGACGGGAGCTTCCTCAGGCGGATTGGACGAAGCGGCGCCGGTCCCGGCGAACTGCAGCACCTGACCTCGCTTGTGGTCATGGAAGACGGGCTGTTCTCGGTCCTGGACCGTCGGCGCGGCGCGATCGTCACCTTCGATTCGGCGGGAGCGCTCCGCAGCGAGGCGCGCACGCGCGGCTGGTCTCCCCGTGGGCTTCAGACCATCCATATCGGAGGCCCTCTGGCGGTTCACCATGCCGACATCCCGACGCCCGAGCTGGTCGGGTACCCGCTTCACCTGGTGAACCTCGAGAGCGGCGAGGTGCTGGAGTCCTTCGGATCCTTAACGGGCGACTACGACCCCCAGTCGGGCCTCAACCACGTGATCGCGCAGGGTCCAGGGCGCTCGGTGTGGCTGGCCGAGAAATACGCGTACGCCATCGAGCTGTGGGATTCCAGCCGGCTCGTGCGCTCGCTGCGGCGCGATGCGGACTGGTTCCCGCAAGTGCCGCTGGCCGAGCTGGGTCACGGGTGGGATGAAAGGCCAAGCCCCCTGATCGCGAGCGTCGCGGCAGACGACTCGCTGCTCTGGGTGGCCGCAGGCGTCGCGGACGAGCAGTGGGAGGCCGACAGCCAGCGCCGCGATCCGGCGCTCCTATACGACACCATGATCGAGGTGATCGACTGGAGGCGAGGTCGCGTGATCGGCAGCCAGCGCTTCGACGACGACTACTTCCACTGGGTCCGTCCGGGGCTGCTGGGGCGGGCAGTCGTGACCCCGGAGGGCTCGATCCGGTACCGCACGACCCGCGTGCAGCCACTCTCGGACTGACGCCGCACGCGCAACACCAGCCAACCGCCCCCTCACCCCCCACGCCGCCTCGTCAGCCGCTCCGATTCGGCCCGCCGCCAGGCCTCAATGCGACGGTGGTCGCCGCTGCGCAGCACTTCGGGCACGCGCATGTCGCGGTACTCGGCGGGCCGCGTGTACGAGGGCGCCGAAACCGTGCCGCCGTCGTAGAACGAGTCGCTCGCCGCCGATTCGTGGTCGCCCAGCGCGCCGGGCAGCAGGCGCACCACCGCGTCGGCAACCGCGAGCGCGCCGATCTCGCCCCCCGACACGATGAAGTCGCCGATCGAGATCTCTTCCGTTGCCAGATGGTCGGCGACCCGCTGGTCCACGTCCTTGTAGTGTCCGCAGAGAAGGGTGACCTCGGTCTCAAGGGAGAGCCTCACCGCGTCGTCGTGCCGGAAACGCGGCCCGCGGGCGGAGAGGAGGACGATCGGGCCGGCGGGACGCAGGTCGTCCATGGCCTCGAAGAACGGTTCCGGCTTCATGACCATCCCCGCCCCGCCCCCGTACGGCGCGTCGTCGACCGTGCGGTGACGGTCGTGCGTGTAGTCGCGCAGGTCGATCACGCGATACTCGACCAGCCCCGCCCGGGCCGCGCGGCCCGGGATGCTCGCCGCGAGCGGCGCCGAGAAGAACTCGGGGAAGATCGTGACGATGTTGACGCGGATCATTCGTCCGGGCCGCGCTCGACATCGAGCAGGCCGGACGGCAGGTCGACCACCACCCGGCGCCCCTCGCGCTCGAAGTCCACGACCATCTGGCGGCTGAACGGGATCACGACTTCGCCGTCCGGCCCCACCACCTGCAGCAGGTCGGCCGGTCGCACCGGGTAGACCTCGGCGACCTCGCCCAGCACCCTGCCCCCGCGCGTGGCCACCGTCGCGCCCAGCAGCTCGTGGTAGAAGACCTCGCCCTCGGCCAGATCGTCGATGGCCTCGAAGGGACGCAGCAGGTACACGCCGCGCAGCAGCTCGGCGGCGGTGCGGTCGTCGACCCCGGCGAACTTGACCAGGAAGCCGCGGCGATACGGGCGCACCTCGTCGATGGTGAGCGCGGGCAGCGACTTCGACGGCGCCTCGGCGGCCTCGTCGCCCGGCAAGTGAACGACCCCGGGCGCGAAGTGGCTCTCGGGGTAGTCGGTGAGCGGCCAGGCGAAGATCTCCCCCTTCGTGCCGTGGGCCTTGTTGAGGTGGCCGACGACCAGGAAGGGGGGATGACCCGCCGGCATCGCGGTGGGGCCGACGCTACTCGGGGGCGTCGGTGGCTGCGTCGGCGTCGGTGGCCGGGTCGGCCTCGGCCTCGGCGCCAGCATCGGCGTCGGGGGCCGCAGTCGCGTCCTCGGTGGCCGCTGCGCCCTCGGTGGCCGCGTCGGCCTTGGGGGCTTCGCTCGCATCTTCGGCGGCTTCGCCGTCGCCGTCGCTCGCCGCCGCGGCGGCACCGTTGCCAGGGGCGGCCTGGGCAGCCGCGTCGGCGTCGCCGCCTTCATTCGAAGCCGCGTCCGGGGACGCGGTCGCGTGGCCCGATTCGGAGCCCGGGACGACGAGCGCGACACTCTCATCCCCTCCCAGGCGGGCCTTTGTGATCAGGCTTCCGACCGTTGGCGAAGTGATCGCGCCCTTGTCCAGCCAGTGGTCCACCCGCTCGAGGTCGACCTTGAGGAGCGCGGGGTCGGGGATTGGATTGTAGTAGCCGAGGTTCTCGACGAAGCGACCGTCGCGCGGCGAGCGGCTGTCGGCCACCACGATGCGGTAGTGCGGCTGCTTCTTCTTCCCCATGCGCCGGAGGCGGATCTTTACGGACATGGTTTCTCTCGTTCTCGCTCTTGGGGGGTGTGTCAGGGTGTCATCGAGGGCATGGCGCCCGTTGGGATCAGGCCCTTCATTCGCTTCATCATCTTTTCCATTTCGGCGAACCGCTTCATGAGGCGGTTCACCTCGGCCACGGGCCGGCCGCTGCCGCGGGCGATCCGCTTTCTGCGCGACCCGTCGAGGATCTCGGGGCGGCGGCGTTCCTCGGGCGTCATCGACAGGATGATCGCCTCGATGTGCTTCATTTTGTTCGCGTCGACGTCGGCCGCCGACAGGCCCCGGGGGACTCCGGGGATCAGCTTCAGCAGCTGGTCCAGGGGGCCCATCTTCTGCACCTGCCGCATGGCGACCAGGAAGTCCTCGAGGGTGAAGCGGCCGGGGCCGAGCACCTTTTCCTGCATGGCGGCGGCCTGTCCGGCGTCGACCACCGCCTGCGCGCGCTCGACGAGACCGACCACGTCGCCCTTCTGGAGGATGCGGCCCGCGATGCGGCGCGGGTCGACGGCTTCCAGCGCGTCGAGGCCCTCGCCCGTGCCGACGAACTTCATGGGCTTGCCGGTCACGCCGTGGATCGAGAGCGCCGCCCCGCCGCGCGCGTCGCCGTCCATCTTGGCCAGGACGAACCCCGTGACGCCCAGCTTGCCGTCGAAGCCCTCGGCGATGCGCACCGCCTCCTGCCCGGTCATGGCGTCGGCCACGAGGAGGATCTCGCGCGGGTCGAGCGCGTCCTTGATGCGGGCGAGCTCGTCCATGAGCGGCTCGTCGATCTGAAGCCGCCCCGCGGTGTCGACGATCAGGACGCCGGACTTCGCGCTGCGGGCCGCCTGGTGGCCTGCGCGGGCGACCGCGACCGGATCGGTGGCCCCCTCGTCGTGGTGAACCGGCACCCCGGCCCGCCCGCCCAGCACGCGCAGCTGCTCGACCGCCGCCGGGCGGCGGAGGTCGCACGCGGCCAGAAGCGGCCGCTTGCCCTGCCTGGCGAGGCGCTTGGCGAGCTTGGCCGCCGTCGAGGTCTTCCCCGCGCCCTGAAGCCCCACCAGCATGATCACGGTGGGGGGCGCGGGCGACCATGCGAGTTGGTTGTCGCCTTCGGCGCCGATCAGTCGGGCCAGCTCGTCGTGCACGATCTTGACGATCTGCTCGCCCGGCGACACGGACTTGAGCACCCGCTCGCCCGTCGCCTTTTCGCTCACCCGGTTCAGGAAGTCGCGGGTGACGCGGAAGTTGACGTCGGCTTCGAGGAGCGCGCGCCGCACTTCGCGGAGGCCGTCCCGGATCATGGGTTCGGTCAGGAGCCCGCGCTGGCGGAAGCGGCCCAGCACGCCGTCCAGCTTCCTGCTTAGGTCTTCAAACATCTGGTTGGTCCGCGATGAAGGCGGCACAGCCTTTAAATATAGTCAATCAGAGCTCCGTGATCACCTGGCTGCGCCGCGCGCCCACCGACACCATCGCGATCGGCGTGCCCGCCAGCTCCTCGATGCGGTGCAGGTATGCGCGCGCGTTGCGGGGCAGGTCGCCCAGGCGGCGGGCCTCGGTGGTGGGCGCCTGCCAGCCGGGCAGCGTCTCGAAGACGGGCTCGACGGCGTCGAGCTCCCACGAGGTGGCGGGGAACGGGATGCCGGTCTCGCCGCGCAGCCGGTACCCGGTCGCGATCCTGATCTCGGGCAGCGTGTCGAGCACGTCGAGCTTGGTGACCGCGATCCCGGTCAGGCCGTTGACGCGGGCGGCGTACGCGACAAGGGCGGCGTCGAACCAGCCGCAGCGGCGGGGCCGCCCGGTTGTGGCGCCGAATTCGCCGCCCAGCTCGCGCATGCGCTCGTCCATGGCCTCGTCGAAGGCGGTGGGGAGCGGGCCGTTGCCGACCCGCGTGGTGTAGGCCTTCACCACGCCGATCACCGAATCGATCGCGGTGGGGCCGATCCCCGCCCCCACCGCGGCCGCCCCGGCGGTGGTGTTGGACGAGGTGACGTACGGGTAGGTGCCGTGGTCCACGTCGAGGGCCGTGCCCTGGGCGCCCTCGAGCAGCACGCGCTTGCCCGCCGCCAGGGCGCGGGCGATCTCGCGCCCCGCGTCGGTCGCGACCTCGGGCACCCGCGCGGCCACCCGCATGGCCTCGTCGACCGTTCCGGCGCCTGCCTCGTCGGCCCCCAGCTCGCGCAGCCGTCTGCGCGCCCGCTCGATGCCCTGCCGGACGCGCTTCGCCCCGCGGCGGGCGTCTAGCAGATCGGCGACCCGCACCCCCCGCCGCCCCGTCTTGGCCTCGTACGCGGGGCCGATCCCCCGCCCCGTCGTCCCGATCTTGCGCTCGGCGGCCTGCTCGGCGGCGTTGTCCAGCGCCCTGTGGTACGGGAACACGACGTGCGCGCGCGTGCTCAGCCCCACGCGGCCCCGCGGGTCCACCCCGCGCTCGGCCAGGCGGTCGATTTCGCCGAAGAGCTGCACCAGGTCCACCACCACGCCGTTGCCCAGCAGACACCGCTTGCCCTGGTGCAGAATGCCCGACGGCACCTGGTGCAGGACGAACTGGCGGTCGCCCAGGAACACCGTGTGCCCCGCGTTGGCCCCGCCCTGGTAGCGCGCGACCACGTCTGCGCCGCTCGCCAGCACGTCGACGACCTTGCCCTTCCCCTCGTCGCCCCACTGGCACCCCACGACGACCGTGCAGGCCCCGCCCAGCGCGGATGCGTTCAACCCGGCGTCCGTCACGCGTGCGCCAGCGCGCGGCGATCCTGCACAATGCCGGCCCGCGCCAGACACGCGGCGACCTCGTCGCGGCGGTCGTCGGCCAGCGGCCTCAGCGGCGGCCTGGGGGCGCCGCCGTGGTAGCCCAGCAGGTCGAGCGCGCACTTGACCCCCGCCACGCCCATGCCCCCCACCACCGCGTTGTGCAGCGCCCCGATGCGCTTCTGCAGCGCGCCCGCGGCGGCCATCTCTCCGGCTGCGAAGTGCTCGCACACCCGCACGCACTCGCGCGGCGCCAGGTTGGCCACGCCCAGGATGCCGCCAACCGCGCCGATCTCGAGCGACGCGTAGAGCAGCGCCCCGCTCCCCACCAGCACCTGGAAGCCCGGCTGCGTGTGCGTGACCAGCTCGGCGACCGTCTCGAGCTTCCCGCGCGAGTCCTTGATCCCGACGATGTTGTCGTGGGTCGACAGCTCGGCGATCAGCCCCGTGGGGAAGTCCAGCGTGCTGAAGCGCGTCGGCACCTGGTAGAGGATGACCGGGACGGCGGCCGCGTCGGCCACGGCGACGTAGTGGTCCCGCACCACCGCCGGCGTCATCGCCCCCTTGTAGAACGCGGGCGGCTGCACCAGCACCGCGTCGGCGCCCTGCGCAACGGCCATGCGCGTCAGCCGGAGCGTGGCGCGCAGCGATTCGGCCCCGGTGCCCGCAACCAAGAGCGCCTCGTCGGGCAGCGCGCCCCGCACCACCTCCCACGACCGCTCCCGCTCGGCCTCGTCCAGGTACACGGCCTCGCCGGTCGAACCGCCGATCACCATGCCCCGGACGCCGCTCGGCGCCCACCTGTCCACGTTGTGCCGCAGCGCCACCAGGTCCACCTCGCCCGTGACCGGGTCGAAGGGGGTGGTCGTCGGGATCATCACGCCGCCGATGTCGAGCGGGGTCGCGTTTCGGGGGGTCGCGTTCATCTTCTGCATCATGTCCTTGGTTGAAAGACGCCCATCTTTTCGCGCGCCAGCCCCAGCGTCTCGCCCGCCAGCGCCCGGGCCCGCCCGGCCATCTCCATGATCCGCCCGTCCAGGTCCGTCTCGCGGCGCAGCACGTCGGCCCGCCGGTCGCGCATCTCCGAGGTCAGGGCCACCAGGGCGTCCGCCGTGCGGCCCTTCAGATCAACGTAGCGAAGACTACCGGCAAAGTAGTCCTCGCGCATCTGGCGGGCATCGTCCTCCTCGCCGCACGCCGCCAGCAGCGTCAGCAGATTCTCGATGCCGGGGCTGACCTCGCCGCTCGCCGCCGCGCCCGAGTCCGTGACCGCCGAGCGGATCTTCCGGCGCACCGAGTCCTCTTCCTCGAAGAGCCCGATGTAGTGCCGCGGCCCCAGGCTCTTGCTCATCTTCCGCGTCGGATCGGCGGTCGACATCACCTTGGGCACCTGCGTCAGCAGCGTGTCGGGCTCGGGGA
The DNA here is from genome assembly GCA_965221535.1 of Longimicrobiales bacterium. Taxonomy (GTDB): domain Bacteria; phylum Gemmatimonadota; class Gemmatimonadetes; order Longimicrobiales; family Gaopeijiaceae; genus Bin94. The sequence continues at coordinate 2,954,016 of OZ244894.1, forward strand.
ACACGAAGCCGAACCGCCTGTTGAAGCGTCGCGCGACCCCCCGGCTCAGCTCCAGATGTTGCGCCTGATCCTGCCCCACGGGCACGCACCCCGCCCGGTAGGCCAGAATGTCGGCCGCCTGCAGCACCGGGTAGAAGAGCAGCCCGGCCGAAACGAAGTCGCCGTCGTCGTCGGACTCGCCGCCCTTCAGCAGCACAGACTTCTCCTTGAACTGCGTCATGCGGCTCAGATCGCCCAGCGAGGTCAGCGTGGCCAGCAGCCAGCACAGCTCGGTCTGCTCGGGCACCGTGGACTGGATGTACACCGTGGTCCGGTCGGGGTCGATGCCCGCAGCCAGCAGGCTCACGAACATCTCCCGCGACGCGTGCTTCAGGTCCGCCCCCGCGTCGGGCGAGGTCAGCGCGTGCAGGTCCACGACGCAGTACACGCACTCGCGCTCATACTGCAGCCGCGCCCAGTTCTTCACCGCGCCAAAGTAGTTGCCGATGGTCATCACGGCGGTCGGCTGGATGCCGGAATAGACGAGCGAAGGTCGGGTCATGGGGCGCGGGGTGGGGGGGTGGTCGGGGGAAGCGCGCGGAAGCGGGTAACTTAGCGCAGCCCTCGCCCCAGTTCGACCCTCGCAGCCGACCCGCTGCCCAGTTAGACCCTCGCCCCACTCCAACCCTCGCCATTCTTCGTCCCCGCTTTCCAGGGATCGGAGGGCGACGAGGGCAGCCACGGCCACCTCCCCGCAACGGACGCCCCGACATGAGCGAACACGAACCTGCAGCAGACGCCACCCGGCTTCTCGCCACGGCGACGCGGGCGGCGCGCGCTGCCGCGCGGATCCACCGGGACGCGGCGCGCGAGGGCGGCCATCGCCGCGTCGGCGCGAAGACCATGCACAACGACTTCGTCACCGATGTCGACATGGCGGCCCAGGACGCCGCGCTGGCCGTGATCCGCGCCCGCCACCCCGACCACGCGATCATGGCGGAAGAGGAGGGCGGCGAGCACCGCGGCGACCCCGAGACCGGCTACACATGGCTCGTCGACCCCCTCGACGGCACCACCAACTACATGCATCGCCACCCCTGCCACGCGGCGTCGGTGGCGGTGTGGGACGCGAAGGGCCCGCTCGCCGCCGCCGTCGACGCCCAGGCGCTCGGCAGGGTGTGGACCGCCGCCCGCGGCCAGGGCGCCAGCGAGAACGGCCATCCCATCCGCGTCAGCCGCACGACCGACCTGCGCGCCTCGCTCCTCGGCACCGGCTTCCCCTTCAAGGCGCACGACGCGATGGCGCCGTACCTGCGCCAGCTGGAGCGCGCGCTGCGCTCCACTTCGGGCGTGCGGCGTACGGGCGCCGCCGCGATCGACCTGGCCTACGTCGCCAACGGCATCCTCGACGGTTTCTGGGAGTCCCGTCTGGCGCCCTGGGACTTCGGCGCCGGCGCGCTGCTCGTCACCGAGGCGGGCGGCGCCGTCGAACGCGTCGAGGGCGGCCCGCTCGGTCCGGCGGCGGGGTCCGTGATGGCAGCCAACTCGGCTGCGGCGCTCGAACGGCTGAGAGCGATGCTGGGGGCGTCCCGCGCTTGATTTCGCGGCGGGGTGCTGTCATGGTATGGCGTTGATCGACTGCACCGTAGTCTTGTCATCTGGGTGGGAGTCGCCATGAGGTCCGCCACTGGGTCGCCCCGCTCCAACGGCCTGCATCGGCTGGCGGGCGGTTGGAGCGACGAGCAGGCTCGCGAATTCGAACGGATCCTCGCGCCTTTCGGCGAGATCGACGTCGATTGTTCCGCCGACCGCTTCGTGCGCGCCGCTGCGCGGCAGTTGGGAGAGAGCGACAGCTGACTGGCGGGCCAAGCGCAGGACCGGCCCCCACCCGTTGACCCCTACCGGCCCGCCGCCGCCCGGCCCGCCGTCACGGCGGCCTGGTCGTTGACGATGAACATGCGGAAGCCCTGCTCGATGCGTTCGGCGATGTCGTCGGCGTTGGCGGTGATCCCGCAGGGCACGCCGTGCGCCTGGCACGCGCCGAGCACGGTCTGGATCGCGGCCTCGACGGCTTCCATGTCGCCCTCGTAGGAGCGGCGCAGGTCGCCCGGGCCCGCGAACACGACGCTCACGCCCGGGGTGGCCAGGATCTCGTCGGCGCGCTCGACGCCGCTTCGGTCCTCGATGATGAGGATGCCGAGCAGGGAGCCGGACGGATTGGCGGGCCAGAGTGCGGCCCCCATCGCCGAGACGGCCACGGCGGCCTCGGCCCCCGATTCGACGTGGGGGAAGACGATCGCCGCAACGCCCGCGTCGAGCGCCGTGGCGACGTTGGCCCGCGCCGCGTCCTCGCCGTCGCGGATGGGCGGCACCCGCAGGATGAGCGGATGCGGCGGCTCGGCGCCGGCCCCCTCCGCGACGCCGGACATGTAAAGTTGAGTTGACATTATGTCAAATGGACCTGACTCGAGAGAGTAGAAAACGAAGTCGAGGTCGCGGTTCTGGCCCATGAGCGCCCCCTGTTCGGGGGTCGTGGGGCCCGAGAAGGTGCCGAAGATGGCCTGGCCGTCGGCGAGGAGCGCGGCCAGCGCCGAGGCGGTGGCGGGGGCGCTGGCGGCGGCGGCGGTGGCGCTCGCGGAGGTGGCGGCGTCGGCCGGGGCGCCGGGGGCGTCGGACTGCTCGGGCGCGGAGCACGCCGCGGTGGCGGCAGCCGCGACGAGCGGCGCAACGGCCGCGATTCGCAGTGGGAGCGGGGAGACAGGCGTGGCTTGCGACTTGGTGGAGAACATGGCGTTGGGCTCGGTTGGGGGCCGGGTTCGTGCGCCGCCCCATCTGGTTCAGCCGGACAGGGATGCGTACCTTCGTCGTGAGGACGACCCCTCGACCATACGGTCACACTCGACTCCAAGAAAGGGAGAAGACGAAATGGTCAACGCAAGACACGCAACCACCACGGCGCTCGCGACCGCCCTCGTTCTAGCTGCGGCGACCGCCTCGGCGCAGAGCGCGGCGCACCGGCACATCGGGCACGTCGGGGACATGTTCAGCGGCACCCCGGACGAAATGGGGCTGCTCGCGGCTGCCCAGGCGGAGGCCGGAGTCGCGGCCCAGCACGCGGGACTGGCCGCAGGATCGGAGGATCTGGCCGGGATTCAGCGGCACATCGTGCACGTGCTGCACGCGATCGATCCGTCGACGTCCGAGAGGGGGCCCGGCAGGGGCTACGGGCTGGTGCGGGCCGCCAACGGGTGCGCCCAGCACATCGGGATGGCCGGCGAGTCGGACGACGCGTCGGACGCGGTGCAGACGCACGCCACCCACGTCGGCACGTCTTGCCGGAACGTGGCGACCTGGGGCGAGGGCATCGCCGAGAAGGCCGCGGAAGTGGCCGGGGCGACCGACATGGCCGCGGCCAAGGCGCTCGCCGACGAGATTGCGGCGATGGTCGACGCGATCATGAACGGCATGGACGCCGACGGCGACGGGCGCGTCTCGTGGGGCGAGGGCGAGGGCGGGCTCGCGCAGGCCGAGACGCACCTGGGCCTGATGAAGCGCGCCGAGGGGCTGGGCTGAGGGGGGCCTGAGAGGAATCCGATGAGAACTGAACGAACCACGAACAACGCGCGAGGGGCGGGGGCGGTTTCGGCGGCCGGATCGGCTGCGACGCGGACTGCCGGGGCGGCTGCGATTCTGGCGGTCGGCGCCGTCCTGGTCAGCGTGGGGGCGGTGGGCGCGGGTGCGCCCGTCGCTTCCGGCGCTCCCGATGTGCCGCACACCCCTCGCGCAGGCGCTCTGAATGCGCTTCAGGACACCGTGAGCTTCGCCGACGACGTGCTGCCGATCTTCCGTCAGCGCTGCGCCGAATGCCACGGCGCCGAGGACGAGAACGGCGAGGTGCGGGTCGAAGTGAGCCTGAACCTGCTGAACCACGAAGGCGTCATGGCCGGATCGGAGTTCGGCACGGTGGTCGAGGCCGGCGACCCGGCCAACAGCTTCCTTCTGGACATGATCGTGGACGGAACCATGCCCGAGCAGGGCGACCCGGTGCCGGAAGAAGAGATCGCGATCATCCGGGCGTGGATCGAGGCGGGCGCGCCGAACAACTGAGCTTTGCCGCGCCGCCGCGGCCGATTCAGGAGGCCGCGGCGGCGAGCTCGTCGTCGATGAAGCGGTCGATGTGGCTCTCGAGCACGGTCATGGGCAGCGAGCCGGGGCCCAGCACGGCCTCGTGGAAGCGCCGCAGGTCGAAGTCGTCGCCGAGCGAGGCCTCGGCCCTGCGGCGAAGGTCGACGATGAAGCGCTTGCCCATCTGGTAGCCGAGCGCCTGGCCCCACAGGTCGGTGGAGTAGCGCAGGGACTCGCTCCGGATCTGCGTCTCGGAGTCGAAGATGTGGTCGCGCATGTACTGGCGGCCCTCTTCCAGCGTCCAGCCGAGCAGGTTCATGCCGGTGTCGACGACGAGCCGGGTGGCGACGAAGATCTCCATCATGTAGGCGCCGTACTCGCTGAGCGGGTCGTCGGCCAGGAACCCGGAGTCGATCCCCAGGAAGGTCGAGTACATGCCCCAGCCCTCGGTGTAGGCGGTGTGCATGCCGTTGCGCCTGATGTCGGGCAGCGCCTGGTTCGCGTACTGGCGGGTGATGTGGAAGTGGTGGCCGGGGAAGAGCTCGTGCAGCGAGATGCCGGCGTAGGTCAGCCAGCTGCGCTGGTCCAGATCGGAGCCGTTGAAGTTGTAGTAGCCGACCGGGTCGGCCGGGGTGGGCGGATTGTAGTAGCCGAAGGTCTGGGAGCCTTCGAGCGCGGGGTCTAGGCGCCGGGCGCCGAAGGGCGCGTCGGGCTTGGTGAGGAAGAATTCGTCGGCGCGCTCGAAGAAGCGTTGCGACGGCTCGTGGAAGCGCTCGGCGACCTCGAGGACCGACTTGGGGAAGTAGTCGGGGTTGGTGGGGATGAAGCGCCTGAAGTCGTCGATCGTGCCCTCGAAGCCAATCCGCTGCTGGATGGCGAGCATCTGCGCCTCGAGCTCTGCCACGTTGTCGAGGCCGATCTGGTGGATCTCTTCGGGCGTGATGTCCATGGTGGTGTGGTGGCGCACCAGGAAGCGGTAGGCCGCCTCGCCGCCGGGCTGGTTCGACAGGCCGACCTCGGGGCGGGCGGCGGCGCGGTAGTCGCCGTCGAGGAAGGCGGCGAGGCGTTCCAGCGCGGGGTTGATCCGCCCCTCGACGATGCGCTCGGCCTGGGCGAGGAAGGTGGCCGCGTCGGGCGCCGCGCCGGTGCCTTCGCCCTCCGCCCCGAGGCGCGCTTCGGCCACCGCGAAGGGACCGGTGGAAAACGGGGCGGAATTCGCGCGAACAATCCCCACCACGGCGTCCATGTTGGGCTGGGGCACGACAATGCCCCGTTCGAGCTGGCCGCGGGCGTGCGACTCGACGAAGCCGACGACATCGGGGACCTGGGCGAGCAGGTCGAGGTAGGCTGCGCGGCCCGCGGCGTCGGCGAGCGGGACCATGGAGAAGAGCTGGCGCAGGCCCGCGACGGTGGAGGAATACGGGGTGAGGACGTTGGTGACGACCCAGTAGTGGTCGAGGCCCTCGATGGTCATCGATGCGCCGCGGTGCAGGACTTGCCAGGTGATCGTCTCGTCGGGACTGAGCGCGGCCATGTCGATTGCGGCGAGGCGGTCGAGGACGGCGCGGCTGAACTCGGCGTCGGCCCGGGCGCGCTCCAGGGTGGGCAGCGGAATGCGGTCGAGCGGGAGCCCCTCGCGGGCGCGGGCGCGGAAGTCGACTTCGAGCTGGCGCTGCCAGGCGTCTTCGGCGACGGCGGCGAGGGCGGCGCTGGGCGAGAGTGCGGCGCTGGCCGAGGGCGCGGCGCGGTCCGGTGCGGCGTCGGTGCAGGCGGCGAGCGCGGCCAACAGGGCCAGGGCGGTCGTGGCGGGGGTCTTCATCGGGTCGCCTCGGTCTGTCGGCGGCGTGTGGGCCTTGGCTTCAGCGGCGGTCGGCCATTTCGGTCTTCAGTTCGTCGACGCCGACGACGCGATGCTCGCCTTCGTCGTTCCGCAGGGTGATGGTCTCGCGGAAGATGTTCACGCTGGCCACGCGTTCGCGCCCGCGGGCGGTGCGGATCATGCGGCCTTCGCGCGGGAACCGGCGGCGCGCCTCGACGTAGCTCTCGTGCTCGTACATGAGGCAGCACATGAGGCGCCCGCAGCACCCCGAAATCTGGGCCGGGTTGAGCGACAGGTTCTGGTCCTTGGCGAGCTGCAGGCTGACCGGCTTGAGCTCGGGGAGCCAGGTCGAGCAGCACAGCTCGCGCCCGCACCGCCCCACGCCCCCCAGGAGCGCGGCCTCGTCGCGCACCCCGATCTGCTTGAGCTCGATGCGGGTGCGGAAGGCGCGGGCCAGGTCGCGCACCAGGACGCGGAAGTCCACGCGCTTCTCGGCGGTGAAGTACACGATGAGCCGCTTGCGGTCGAACTGCCATTCGGTCTCGGTCACCTTCATCTTGAGACCGTGGCGGGCCACGTGCTTGCGCGCCTCGCGGCGGGCGCGCATCTCGTCCTCGGCCATGTGGCGCGCGCGGCTCACCTCGTCGTCGGCGGCCAGGCGAAGGATGCGCAGCGTCGGGGTGGGCGTGGCGCACCCGCCCGACGACGAACACTTGCGCTCTGCGATGCTGCCGACGGCGGTCACCTCGCCCAGGTCCTCGCCCCGCTCGGCCTGCACGATCACGCTGTCGCCCGGCGCCAGGTCGAGCGACTCGAAGCGGAAGTAGCCGCGGCGCGTGCCCTTGAAGCTCACTTCGGCGAAGCCGGGCACGTCAGCCCTCCTCGCCCGCCTGGGGCTCGTGCCAGGTGCCCATGGCCGCGTACTTGGCCCAGCGCCGGGCGACGAGCGCGTCGCTGTCGACGCCTTCGAGCTCCTTCAGGTGCCGGATCACGACTTCGGCCACGCTGGCCATGGCGGTCTCGGGGTCGGCGTGGGCGCCGCCCGGCGGCTCGGGGACCACTTCGTCGGCGACGCCCAGCTTGAGCAGGTCGGACGAGGTGAGCCTGAGCGCGCGGGCCGCCTCGGAGCGCTTCTCGGCGGAGCGCCAGAGGATCGCGGCGCACCCCTCGGGCGAAATGACCGAGTACACCGAGTGTTCGAGCAGCAGAATCCGGTCGGTGACGCCCAGCGCCAGCGCGCCTCCCGACCCGCCCTCGCCGATCACCACCGAGATCGTGGGAACGCGCAGGCGGGCCATCTCGCGCAGGTTGGTGGCGATCGCCTCGGCCTGGCCGCGTTCCTCGGCGCCGAAACCCGGGTAGGCGCCCGGAGTGTCGATCAGCGTCACGACCGGCTTGCGGAACTTCTCGGCCATCTTCATCAGGCGGAGCGCCTTGCGGTACCCCTCGGGGTGCGGCATGCCGAAGTTGCGGCGCAGGTTCTCCTTCATGTCCCGGCCCTTCTGGTGCCCGACCAGCATGACGGTCCGCCCGTCGAGCCGCGCCCACCCGCCCACGATGGCCTCGTCGTCGCGGAAGCGCCGGTCGCCCTTGAGCTCGAACCAGTCGGTGAAGACGGCGTCGACATAGTCGAGCGTGTACGGTCGGCGCGGATGCCGGGCCACCTGGACCTGCTCCATCGGGTCCAGATTGCGGTAGGTCTCCTCGCGCAGGACCTCGAGCTTGGCCGAGAGCACCCGCAGTTCGTCGGCGACGTCGAGCCCGCGCTTGCCCGCCATGTCGCGCAGGCGGGCGATCTGGTCCTCGATCTCGACGATGTCGCGCTCGAACGCGAAGTGCGCGGCAGGTGACATTTGCGGCAGCGGGGCTTGTGTGGGAATATGCGGAAGGGCAACACACCAAATGACGGAGAGGTTTGCCATGACCGCAAGGGGCGGCGCAACTGCAATCGCGATGGCGGCGGCGGCTTTGGGGGCGCTGCCGGGGGGCGCGTGGGGGCTGTGGGGGGGCGTCGCGGGGGTGGCGCAGGCGGCGCAGGGCGGGCAGGGCGCGCAGGCGCAGGCCCGGGTGGTGTTCGAGGGGGTGACGCTGATCGACGGCACCGGGGCGGGGCCGCGACAGGACATGGCCATAGTGGTGGAGGGGGAGGAGATCGTCGCGGTTCTCCCCGCCGCCGAGCTGGGCGATGAGCGGCGCGACAGCGCCGATGTGCTGGATGGAAGCGCCTGGTTCGCCATTCCGGGGCTGGTCGAGGCGCACACCCACGTGGCCACGATGGCGAACCGGGCGCGGGCCGAGTTCATCCTGAACCGCTACCTGCACGGGGGCATCACCACGGCCCGGGACATGGCGGGCGATGTTCGGTCGCTGATGGACCTGCAGCGCGCCGCGCTGGTCAAGGAGATCAGCGCGCCCGACCTGTTCTTCGCGGCGCTCATGGCCGGGCCCGAGTTCTTTACCGATCCGCGCACCGTGTCGTCCGCGGTGGGCGAGACCCCGGGCGCGGTGACGTGGATGCAGGCGATCACCGCCGAGAGCGACCTGGCCGAGGCCGTGACGCTGGCGCGCGGGACGTGGGCGACCGGGATCAAGACGTACGCCGCGATCGACGGCGAGCTGCTCGCGGCGGTGGCGGCCGAGGCCCGGCGGCAGCGGATTCCGGTCTGGGCGCACATCCACGTCGGGCCGGCGAGGGCGCTGGAGGTCGCGCGGGCGGGGGTGCGCTCGATGTCGCACGTCTGCGACCTGGGGAGCGCGGCCATTCCCGACGACGTGTTCCGGGAGGGCCAGGAGGGGCGGCGCAGCGGGTTCGTCGACGTCGACCTGGACGACCCGGCGGTCGACTCGGTGTTCGCGGCGATGCGGCGGAACGGGACCGTGCTCGACGCCACGCTGCGGATCGTGGCGGAGGTGGGGCGGCGGCCAGCCCCGCCCGACCCCCCCGCCCCGCCCGTCGACCGGCGACGGCGCGGCGTGCGCCCCCGCTGCGACATGGCCGACGCCATGTCGCTCACACGGCGCGCCTTCCATGCCGGCGTCCTGATCGCGGCCGGCACCGACGGCATGACACCGCCCGACTCCGCCTTCCCGGCGCTGCACGAAGAGATCCGCCTCCTCAACGAAGACGCCGGCATCCCCATGCTGGACGCCCTCAAGGCCGCCTCGCTGCACGGCGCGATTGCGCTCGGCATGGACGACCGGATCGGCACCATCGAGCCCGGCAAGCACGCCAACATCGTCTTCCTGCGCGACGACCCGCTGGCCGGCGCGGCGAGCCTGCGCTCGGTCGAGCTCACCGTGAAGCGCGGCACGCTGTACTACCGGCGAGACTTCGTGCTTGGGGCGCCGCCTTCAGTGCGCTAGACTGGACTAGGCCAGAGGGCTCGGGCAACTAGAAGACGCTGAAAGAGGGGAGATGCGATCGTGGGCATTCGTGGATTTGAAGGTGCCGCCCGGCGATTTGTAGCACCCGCCCGGCGGTCGGCACGGCTCGCCCGGCGGTCGGCAGGGCTCGCACTGGTTGCGGCCGCGCTGGGCTTCGCCTTGTTGGCGTGGGCCCACGGTGCCGCCGCGCAGGACCGGGAGCTTGCGGGCGACCTTCCCGAGGTCTACCGCGTGGGCGGAATGAATGCGCCGGAATGGGCCTTCTTCGAGCAGCCGTCCCCTGCCGAATTCGACGGCACCGGCAATCTGCATGTCCTCGACAATTCGGCCGGACGGGTCGTGGTGGTCGACCCCGGGGGACAGCTGGCCTACCTCGCCGGGCAGCCTGGCGAGGGCCCGGGCGAATTCAACCTGCCGACGAATCTCGTGGTCTGGCCCGACGGACGCTTCGCCGTGCTCGACCTAGGGCACGCGGCCTACCAGCTCTTCGCGCCCGGTGGAGCATACGAGCGTTCGGTGAGGGTGGGCGACGGGCAGGGCCCGGCGGCCATGTTCGGTACCGTGCGGGCTGCCCTGAAGCCGGACCCGCTCGGCGGCGCGATCATCGCCCAGGGAGTGCCGTCGGCCATGGGCAGGATGGGGAGCCTGCTCGCCGAGGCCCTGGGCGGCGACCAGGGAGCCGACCAGGGGGCCGGGCAGGCGGCAGCCGTCGACGAGCGCGGACTCGAGCGGCTTGCCCTCGAAGGAGACGCCGTTTCGTCGACGCCGATCCTGCAGGGCTGGAGGGCGCCGCGCGACGAGGTTGCGGGAGATCTGCGCGTTGAGGACCTTGCGGACCCGGCGGCGATGTTCGGAATGCTCGACAATGAGATCTACTTCGACCCCGCCTTCCTCTGGGACATTCTGCCGGACGGCACGATCGCCTACTCCGACTCTACCGCCTACGCCATCAAGCTCGCCGGCCCCGACGGGGAGGTGATCGATGTTCTCACGCGCCCGCTGTCGCCCGCTCCCGTTACGGCGCGCATCCGCGAGGGCATGGTGGCATACGAGCTGCGGCAGCTGGAGGAAGCGATGGAGAGTCAGGAGGCCGCCGAGGCATCCGCGTTACTGTCGGCCATGCCGGGCATGGTGGAGGCCATGCGGGAAGCGGCGGAGAACCGCGACTTCCGCGACGAGATCCCCGTCGTGCGGGGCGTGCGGGCGACCCGCGACGGCAGCTTGTGGGTCCAGCGGCGGGGCGAGGAACCGTGGGACGACGACGGGCCCATCGATGTCTTCGACGCGAACCGCGAATACGTTGGGACTTTGCCGCCGTCGTCCCCGGGCATGCCGGACGCCTTCGGGCCGGACGGCCTGGTCCTCTATTGGGAGACCGACGCAATGGACGTGCCGACCATTGTGGTGAGGAGGCTGCCGGAAGAGTTGAGGTAGGGGGGGAAGCGGCCACTGCAATCCGACCGCCGCCATGTACAAGACCTGCATGTTCTGCAACAAGTCCCTCCGCACCAACGAGGTTGTGGAGGAGTTCCCCGTGGGTCGCCGTCTCGCCTTCGACGCGGCAAAGGGCAGGCTGTGGGTGGTGTGCCGCAGCTGCGAGCGATGGAACCTCACTCCCCTCGAGGAGCGCTGGGAGGCGGTGGAAACGTGCGAGAGGCTCCTCCGCTCCACGACCGTCCGCGCTTCAAGCGAGAACATTGGGCTTGCGCGACACGCCGAGGGACTGGAGCTGGTTCGGATCGGCCAGGCGCTGCGGCCGGAGTTTGCGGCCTGGCGGTATGGCGACCAGTTCGGGCGGCGGCGGCGCCGCGCCGTGGCGTTCGGAGCGGTGGCAGGCCTTGCGGGAGTCGGCGGCATGGCGCTCGGCGGAGCGCTGGTGGGACTGGGGGGCCTCGGCTTTGGGTCCATCATTCTCAACTCCATCAACGCGGTTCATGCGTTCCGCGCGTCGGTGGTGTTCCGCCCGCGGGACGGACAGCTTCGGTGGATGAACGGCTTTCGAGTTGGCCGCGCCCGCTTGGGTGCGTCCGAGGGCGATTTCGGCTTGAGCGTGCAGGCGAAGGCCAGCGGGCTCGTCGTCGGAAGGACCGAGACGTTCGAAGGCGAGGACGCGGTGCGGGCGCTCAGGGCCATTCTGCCGCGCGCCAATCTTGAGGGAGCTTCGCGCAAGACCGTGCAGGCGGCCGTGGCGAAGATCGAGCGCGGCGGGCGGCCCGATGCGCTTTTTCGGACAATTGCCCAGGTACAGCGGCGTCGGCGCGAGCCCGACTGGGGGCGGCTGAGCGAGCTGGCGCCAACCACGCGGCTCGCACTGGAGATGGCGCTTCACGAAGAGCAGGAGCGGCGGGCGCTCGAGGGCGAGCTGTGGCGGCTGGAGCAGGCGTGGCGCGATGCCGAGGAGATCGCGGCGATCGCCGACAGCCTGTTGCTGCCCGAGAGCGCAGCCAAGCTGGACAAGGTGGACAAGGTGGACAAGCTGGACATGTCAAGTTAACATTACAATTGGTAATGTCAACATTACATTGTGGCAAATGGAAACGCCGCACTTCAACTTCCACGGCAGGTGAATGATGAAACGAGAGAGCAGGCGCAGCTTCGTACAGTCCATCGCGGCCGGTTCCGCGCTCGCCGCCGTCCCCTCGCTGGTTGCTGGCGAGACGCGCGCGGAGCGCCGGGCCCTTTCCCGGCCACCGCTCGACGAGGCCCGCATCCCCCCCTCCGACCGCATCGGTCTGGCCGTGATCGGCGCCGGCGGCATGGGAATGGCCGACGTCGACACCGCGCTTCGGGTCCCCGGCGTCGAGCTCGTGGCCGCGTGCGACGTCTTCGATGGCCGCCTGGAAGCCGCCCGCGAGCGCCACGGCGGCATCTTCACAACCCGCGACTACCGCGAGGTGCTGGCGCGCGACGACATCGACGCGGTCATCGTCGGCACGCCCGACCACCTGCACCAGCCGATCTCGGTCGATGCCCTGCGCGCCGGCAAGGCCGTGTACTGCGAAAAACCCATGATGCACAACATCGCCGAGGGCCACGACCTGATCCGGGCGCAGGACGAGTCGGGCGGCGTGCTTCAGGTCGGCAGCCAGGGGATGAGCTCGCTGGGCAACGAGAAGGCCAGGGAGCTCTACCAGGACGGCGCGATCGGCCAGCTCAACTACGCCGAGGGCTTCTGGGCGCGCAACGATCCCATAGGAGCGTGGCAGTACCCCATCCCGGACGGCGCATCCGCGGAAACGGTCGATTGGCCGCGCTTCCTGGGCCCTGCCCCCGAGCGCCCCTACGATCCGCTGCGAATCTTCCGCTGGCGCAACTACCGCGACTACGGCACGGGCGTCGCCGGCGACCTCTTCGTGCACCTCTTCTCGAGCCTTCACTTTGTTGTCGGCTCGCGCGGGCCCAGCCGCATTCAGGCCGCAGGCGGACTCCGCTACTGGAAGGACGGCCGCGAGGTGCCCGACGTGCTCCTCGGCGTCTTCGACTATCCCGAGACCGACGCGCACCCCGGGTTCAACCTTTCGCTGCGAGTCAACTTCGTCGACGGGACGTCCGGCAGCACGTTCCTTCGCCTGGTGGGGAGCGAGGGGGCGATGGACGTGACGTGGACCGATGTTGTGCTTCGCAAGAACGTCGCGGTCGACCCCATGGACGCCTTCTCGCAAGAGAAGCTGGCCGAGGCGGCGGCGGGTGAAGACGGCCTCCCCGCAAGGGTGCGCATGCTGCCCCCCGCCGAAGTCCGATACGAGGTCGAGCGCGGCTACCGAGGCGCCCACGTCGACCACTTCCTCAACTTCTTCCAAGCAGTGCGCGGCGGCCCCCCGACCCTGCAGGACGCGTCCTTCGGAATGCGCGCGGCAGCCCCGGCGCTGGCCTGCAACCTCAGCTACTTCGAGGACCGCATCGTTCGCTGGGATCCCGACAACATGAGGCTCGCCTGATGCGCACCACGCACAAGGTCCACAAGATGCACAAGATCCACACGATTCGCGCCGCCGCCTGCGCCGCCGCGCTGCTCTTCGCCTCAGCCTGCTCCCCCAGCCCGGACGGCCAGTCCGGCGCTGGCCGCAACGCCGACGCCGCCACGGACCCCGCGGCCACCGCCGCCGCCCCCAACACACTCACCGACGCCGAGCGCGCCGCAGGCTGGCGCCTTCTGTTCGACGGCGAGACCACAGACGGCTGGCGCGGCTACAACCGCGACGCGTTCCCCGACACCGGCTGGGCCGTGGTCGACGGCGCCCTGGTCGTCGGCGCGACGGCCACCGATCCCGACGTCCCCATCGGCGGCGACATCGTCACAACCGAGTCCTTCGCCGACTTCGACCTCAAGTTCGACTTCATGCTCTCGGAGGTTGCCAACAGCGGCGTCCTCTATCGCGTGATCGAGGAGCCGGGCGCCGAGATCTGGCACAACGCGCCCGAGTACCAGGTCCTCGACGACCCCGCGTACATCGAGATGGGCACGATGGACATGAACACGCACCTGACCGGCGACAACTACGACCTGCACTCCGCCGGCGACAAGACCCTGCACGGCCCCGGCCAGTGGAACACCGCCCGCATCCGCATAGCAAACAACTACGTCGAGCATTGGCTCAACGGCGTCAAGACGGTCGAGTACCGGCTCGGCTCGCCCGAATGGGAGCAGCTTGTCGCCGCCAGCAAGTTTGCGCCCTTCCCGCGCTACGGACGCGCGCCGTCGGGGCCGATCGGCCTGCAGGACCATGGCCGCAACGTGTTCTACCGCAACATCAAGATTCTTGTGCTCGAGCCCGTCTCCCTCTTCAACGGCGCCGACCTCGACGGCTGGCAGGCGCACGGCACCGAACGATGGTACGTCGAAGACGGCGAACTTGTGTGCGAAAGCGGCCCCGACGCCCAATACGGCTATCTCGCGACCGACGCCACCTACCGCGACTTCGACCTCACCGTCGACTTCAAGCAGGAGGCCGACGGCAACAGCGGCGTCTTCTTCCGCTCCAGCGTCGACGGCACAACGGTGAGCGGCTGGCAGGCCGAAGTTGCGCCTCCGGGCCTGTTCACCGGGGGCATCTACGAGTCCTACGGGCGCGGTTGGCTTGTGCAGCCCGACCCCGCGCTCGACGACGCGCTGCGCATGGGCGACTGGAACACAATGCGCGTGCGGGCCGTGGGCGACCGCGTCACAACATGGCTCAACGGCACACGCATGGTGGATTTGATGGACGAGGGCGTCGGAGCCGGCACGGGCTCGATTGCGCTGCAGATCCACGACGGTGGCGGAATCAAGGTGCGCTGGCGGAATCTCCACGTGGTCGACCTGGGGCGCTGATCGCACCTGGCGACGACGCCGCGCGCGGGGCGGCCGCCGCCGGGCGACCATTTCCCGGAAGGCGCCCCGCCTCGAGCCCCTCCACCAGATCCAACAGCCCCGACGCTTCCCAAAGTCGGTTGCGCTTCGATGTCGACAGAGGGAGGAGGACGCCCGCGTCCGCCAACTGCCGCACCGCCCCGTGCGCCGCCGCCTTCGTGCGGCCCGTGGCCGCGATCGCACCCGTGGTCGAGATCACCGGGCGGCCTGGCAGGGCTTCGATCAAGGTCCACGCCGCCGCATCCGCGCGCGGGTTCGCGGCGGACGCAAGAAGCCGGCGCCAGTTCGCCTGCAGCTCGGCGACGGCAGCTAGGTAGCGCGTCGCCAGAGTGGCTGCGCGCGCGCACGCGGTCGCGAACCGGGCGACCCAGCGCACGGGGTCTCTGAATCGAAAATCGCCCAGCCCCTCTATTTACGCGTCGCGTTCGGCTGCCCAAATCACGCTCACCGGAGGCACGTAGTCGGGGGCGATGCCCCGACGGCGGAACACGACCTGCACGAGGGCGCGGCCCGTCCGTCCATTGCCATCTTCAAAGGGGTGAATGGTCTCGAACTGTGCATGAACGAGGGCGGCCTGGACGAGCGGCGGGAGATCCTCGCGGTTGACCGCATCGGCGAGATCGTGCCAGCCCCTCCACTCGCGAAGAAGAGAGCGACTCGCAGCGGAGCAGCAGCCGTGCCAGAGGGGCAAGGGCCTCGCACTGGTGCGCATTCAACTCCCGGATTGCGCCCTCGGCGTCCGATACGGCGCCTGCCGGCGAGCAATTACAGCAACTCGACGCCCGCCTGCCGCGCCGCCTGCCGATCTAAGGTGTAGAGCGGACCGGCTCCAGACCGCTCGGCCGCAGCAAGAATCATAAGGTCCGAGAATCCCGGACCGCCCGCCTGGTAGCGAAACGCGGCACGTGCCACATCGTCCGCAGCCTCCACAACCAGACCCTGCGTTGCGACGAGTTCCTGCAGGACCATGGCGGTGCGCTGGCGGGAGAACCCGTAGGCGCGCTCCAACACCCGGGCCAGCTCCACGACGACCTCGCGGCACACGTAGCCTGGGCGTTCGGTTGTGAGCGATTCCAAGAGGGCCCGAGCGGACTCCGCCTGCCGCTCGTCGTCCCGCACCAAGTAGCGAACAAGGACGTTGGTGTCGAGAGCGATCATTCCTGAGACGCTCCGTCGGCTACGGCTTGCTCCATCTCCTCCACAGCGACGGGTGGCCCGTCGCGCCTGAGCAGGCCGAACAGCCGACGGATGGGGCGCACGGGCAAGATGCGCACCTCGCCGTCGAGGACGATGTAGCGGACACGGTCGCCCGCATGCACGCCCAGGGTCTCCCGGACGGGCTTGGGCAGCGTCGTCTGTCCCTTTTTCGTTACCGTGGACTCGAACATGGCCGCACCTCCGTCTCCTTACAATCTACAATATCGTACTACCTACTGCACTAAGGTAAGGAGCTGGGGACATGACTGCTAGGGCCTCAGTCTCGCGGCGAGCCCTCCAGCAGCCCTTCGAGCGGCTCTTCGCGGGCGCCGTTCTCGTCGCACACGGCGAAGGCCGACTCCGCCGACCCGTACATTGCCACGCCCGCGTATTCGCCGGCCTTGTTCACGATGAAGAAGCGCAGGTCGAAGGCCGGCAGGCCCCGGAAGTTTCGGAGGCGCGCTTCCACGGTGTTGTCGCGCACGCGCCCCAGCACCGCCATGCCGGCGTCCTTGGGCGACATGCCCTGGCGCATGAACTCGACGATCATGAAGCAGCTGAGGTTGTAGAGGTTGGCCTCGCCGCGGCCCGTCGAGCCTGCCGCGCCCACATCGTTGTCCACGTACTGGCCCGCGCCCAGGATCGGCGAGTCCCCCGCCCTGCCGGGGATCTTCCACGAGAGGCCGCTGGTGGTGGTGACCCCGCAGATGTCCCCGTCGGGCGAGACGGCCTCGAGGCTGGTCGTGCCCCAGAACGACTCGGCGCCGACGAGGCCGTCGTCGACCATGGAGAGACCGGCTTCGAGCGCGGCGTCGTGAAAGCGGCGCATGCGTCCCGGCGGGTCCTGGCCGACGCGTCCCGCGCCGCGCCGCCGCTCGTCCGGGTCGAGCCAGTGCTCGGGGTCCACGCGGCGGCGCCATTCCAGCCACAGCGCGCGCGAGGCCGCCGTGTTGAGGTCGTCGTGGATCTCGAAGCCGAGCGCGCGCGCGAACTCCTGCGCCCCCTCGCCCACAACGAGGTGGTGGTCGGTCAGCTCGGCCACCGCCTTGGCCACAAGCGACGGCGTCTTCACGCCTTCAAGTCCCGCCACCCCGCCCGCCCACCTGCGCGGCCCGTGCATCAGGCACGCGTCGAGCTGGACCACGCCGTCGGCGTTGGGCAGACCGCCGTACCCGATGCCCGTCTCCTCGGGATCGAGCTCGGGAATGTTCACCCCGGCCACGCAAGCGTCCAGGATCTCCTCGCCCTCGGCGATGCCGCGAAACGCCCGCTCGATCGCGCTCTCGGGCCCGCCGTTGCGAAACCGGATCGCAGACACGTCCGCCACCAGGACGGGGCGCGTGGCCCGGGTGTGGACGGCCGGGGCTGCGGGGGTGGCGGGGGCGGGGGGGCTAGTGGTGGGCGGGGTCGCGGCCGTCGGGGTGGCGGCGGACTGCCCAGCGGCGGACTGCCCGGCGGCGGAAAGCGCTGTCGGAGGCACGGTCAGCGCGGGCACGGCACCGGCCGCCGCGCCAGCGGCGGCCGTCTTGACAAAGTCGCGTCTCTTCATGGGGGGACTCCTTGCAGCGAGTGGGGAACTGTTGCCCAGCCGGGGTCGTCAACGCGGCATTTCTACCCCAGCAGCGTCTCTACGTGGGCGGCTGCGGCGAGGGCGGTGCCGTCGAGGTTATATCCGCCCTCCAACAAAGAAACCAAACGCCCGTCGCAACAGCTGTCGGCGTAGTCCATTGCCAAACGGGTCATCTGGCGGAAGGCGTCGTCGGTCAGGGCGAAGCAGCCCAGCAGATCGTCGCGGCGGCTGTCGAAGCCTGCGGAAACCAGCACGAAATCGGGGTTGAAGGCGGCCACGGCCGGGGACAGCGCGGCGTCCCAGTGGCGAAGCATGTCGGCGTCTGTCGCGCCGCAGTCGAGGGCCACGTTGATGTTGAGGCCGGTGCCGTCGCCATCTCCGGCAAGCGACGGGTCGCCGGTGCCGGGGTAGGCGTTCCAGTCGTGTGCAGAGAAGAAGAGGACGGAGGGGTCGGCGTAGAAGGCGTTTTGGGTGGCGTTGCCGTGATGGTAGTCCCAGTCGATGATCAGGACTTTTGCGTATCCGTGCACGTCCTGCGCGTACCGGGCGGCGATCGCGGCGTTGGAATAGTAGCAGAAGCCCTCTTCGGCGCCGGTGTTGTTGGCGTGGTGGCCCGGCGGGCGGGTGGCGCAGAAGGCGTTGCGGACCCGGCCCTCGGCCACGGCGTCGACGGCGGTGAGGGCGCCGGACACCGCAAGTTCGGCGACGCGGGCGGTCACGCCGAGCTGGCGGATCGACGCGACGTGCTCGGCGTCGTGGTGGGCACGGATGCGGGCGAGCGGGTCGGCCGTGGGGGACAGGGGCACGGTGGCCTGGGTCAGACCGCGGGCCTCGAGTTCGGCCCGCATTCGGACCAGGCGCTCGGGAACTTCGGGCGGGCGGGCCCCGTCGGGGCGGACAAGGACGTGGTCCAGGTAGCGGGCATCGGTCAGGAGGGCGGTGCCGGTGGCTGGGGTCGGAGTGGGGGAAGGGCCGCGCAGGGCGGGCGCCGGGCCGGGCATGGCCGTGGCGACGGCGCCAAGGGCGGCGGCTCGCGCGAAGTCTCGTCTGTGCATGGCTGGTGTGCTCGGTGGCTGACGCCGGTGGAAAACTCTTCGGCCTTGTGCTGCATCGTAGAATAGCCGACATGCCAATCCTCCGCACGGAATCGGCGCCTCCCGGGAGGGGAGCGGTCCCCGCGCGGAACGAACCCCAGCACGGACTGGTGAACATGACTGATGCCAAAGCGTATCGACTCGCGGTCGGAAGTTCGATTCTGACTGCGTTGCTACTGGTTTGGATCATTGGCGCGGTGGGGCTGATCGGGGTCGAGGGCGATCCCTTCGACCGGCTCTACGGGGGTGTGCTTGCCATTGGGATCGTGGGCGCCCTTGTCGCCCGCTTTCGGCCGCGCGGGATGGCGCGCGCGATGGCGGCCACGGCGGTTGCGCAAGGGTTGGTGGCCGGAGTCGCGCTGCTCGTCGGGAAGCAGCACGTGCCGGCCAGTTCGGTCCTCGAGATCGTGCTCCTGAACGGATTCTACGTGGTCCTTTGGGTCGCCTCGGCGTGGCTGTTCTCGAAGGCGGCCCGAACGCGCGCCGGTTGCCCTCCGGACGGGATTTCGACATCTTCCCCGCCATGATCAGCGCATCCCATTCCTGGAACGTTGCCGCCCGCTGGGCGACGTGTGCCTGCACGCCGACCTGCGCCTGTATGCGGGGCGCCTGTGTGCGCTCCCCCATCGATCCGGGCATGCCGATGCGCTGAGCCAAGTTCAGAGCCGAAGCCGTTTCCGAGCCGCCCGGGTCACCGCGATCCGGGCGGCTTTTTTTGTGCCCCCGGGGGCCGGAATCGCCCGCTTCCCCCTTTTGCCCCGCTGAAATCCGAGAGAGACCCATGATCGACCCACATTCGACTCAGACCAACATCCTGTACGAGAATCCCACCTGGATTCCCCCCATTCGAGAGGCGCTGGAGCGCGAAGGGCTGAGGGTGCGACTCGTCCACGTCAACGAGGGACGCATCGACCCCGCGACTCCGCCGCCCGAGGGCATCTGGATCAACCGCATCAGCCCATCGTCCCACACACGGGGCCATCTTCACACCGTCGAACTCGCCCGCCCGCTCCTCTACTGGCTCGAGGCCCACGGTCGCCGGGTGGTCAACGGCCTGCGCGCGTTCGAGCTGGAAATGAGCAAGCTGCGCCAGGACATCGTGCTGCGCCGCCACGGCATCGCGACACCCCGCACTGTGCTGGCCGTGGGGCGGCAATCGCTGCTGGAGGCCGCCGCGACCTTCGACGGCCCCTTCATCACCAAGCACGACCAGGGTGGAAAGGGGCTTGGCATCCAGCTTTTCCGCAGCGCCGATGAGCTGCGCGCGCGCCTGGACGCCGGAGATTTGCACGCACGCTCCGGCTTCGAGGGCTTTCACGCGGGCTCGGGCGCCGAGCGCTTCGACGCCGCACCCGGCGCGCGGATGGTCCTGCAACAATACATCGAGTCCCCCGAGCCCTTCATTACGCGGGTCGAGATCGTCGGCGGCCGCTTTGTCCTCGCCATGCGCAGCTCGACGGCCGACGGCTTCGAACTCTGCCCGTCGGACGTCTGCAACCCGATGCCCCCTGTGGATCGACACCTAAGCGGCAACGGGAGCACGCGCATCGCAGCGACCGGTCTCTTCAGCCCGTCGCCGATCACCGCCTCCGACCCGCTGGTCCAACGGTACATCCGCCTCTGCAGCGAGGAGGGGATCGAGATCGCCGGAATCGAGTTCGTGGAGGACGCCCGCGGCAACCGCTACACCTACGACATCAACGGCACGACGAACTACAACCAGGTGCTGGGCGCCCAGATCGGGGTCGATGCAATGGGCGAGTTGGCCCGCTACGTGCGCGGGGTGGCGGGGGCGGGGCATGGGCGCGCTGCCGGGTGGTCGCGGCAAGAGGGCGCTCGGTTCGATGTTCGCTAGGTGCAGAGGAAGACCACGAGGTTCTGCACGTCCATGTCGTCCCTGAGCACCCCGAGGACCTTGCCTCCGGTCACATCGAGGATGCGGAAACTGGGCGGGGCGTCGACCTGTCCCAGCCACCGCCCGTCCGGGCCGATGACGGTGTACGGCGATCCCTCCTCAGGGTACGCGGGTCGGTACGAAGGCAGCCATACCCTTCCCTCGGCGTCGGCGAAGGGAGAACCGAAGAGCGGTGCTGGCTGACCGATCATGGCGCGGTAACGGGACATGTCTTCCCGAATGATCTCCTCGAGCCGGGCTTCGGACACTGCGTAGTTCATCCGGCCGATCATGCGGTTGTAGGCCTCGCCGTTTTCCAGCAGCTCCTCGGTGAGCAAGTCGGGACCGGGCTGCCAGCGGACGATCTGAGCCACGGTGCCATCCGGCTCGTGCCAGGTGATCTCGGGCTTGTCCGACCTTGTGTACACGAACCGCCCGGCGGCGACCGTGACCTCGCCGACCGGCTGGATGATCGGCGCCAGCTGCCCCGACAGCTGCCGTGGCCAGTGGTCGTACGACGCCACCGTGTCTAGGGCGCCCGTTTCCACGTCGAACAACGCCATGTGCCCGGCGAGCCATTCATCCTCGATGTCTATCCACGATTGGTGCGGGATTCTGTTCCGCAGCAGCAGCTTGCCGCCCGGCCCAATGGCCGCCACGCCAAGGTGAGGCACCTGAGGAAGACTCATGGTGCGCGCAACCGAGTCGCCCACGAACAGCGTGAGGCGGGACAGGCGATCGTCGGCCACGAGGACGCTGTCCTGGCCCTGGACGAAGACTGCGTAGGGGCTGATGACGTCGCCTGGGCCCTCGCCGCGCCTGGCGACCACCCGGTGTGTCGCGCCGTCCCGACTCAGGACGACCACCTCTCCGTCGCGGTCGGCAACCGCCACGCTCCCGTCGGGGAAGAGCCGCCCCGCGTCGACGAACTCTCGTCCGAGTGTGGTTCCATTCGCCTTGACCCTGGATTGCAAGGGTGGCTAGGCTATGGCGATCGAGCCAAGCTGCTGCCGAAGCCGACTAGAGGCAAATGTACCGGACGTGCATGTTCTGCAAGAAGCCCCTCGGCGCCAACGAGGTCGTGGAAGCCTTTCCGGTTGGTCGCCGCCTCGCATTCGACGCTGCGAAGGGGCGCCTGTGGGTGGTTTGCCGCAGCTGCGGGCGTTGGAACCTGACCCCGCTGGAAGAGCGCTGGGAAGCTGTCGAGACCTGCGAACGGCTGTTCCGCGCGACGCGGATTCGCACATCCACCGAGCACATCGGCCTGGCCCGGCACGCCGAGGGCCTCGAGCTGGTCCGCATCGGCGAGCCCCTTCGTCCCGAGTTCGCCGCGTGGCGCTACGGCGACCAGTTCCGCCGTCGTCGCAAGCGCTGGATCGCAGCGGGGGCGGGTGGGGTGGCGGCTCACACCACCGTCTCGGCGACAATCCAGCTGACGGCAGGCGGATTGATAACGGGCGCCGGAGCGGCTGCCCTGGGCAGCGTCGCTGGCGGGGTGGCCCTCTGGACAGTGATGAACCTGACGAACAGGCCGGCTCACCTGGCCAGGTTCCGACGCGCCGACGGGACGGACCGGATCTTGGGAAGAGAGGAAGTCAAGGCGTTGGGCCGGATTCTACCCGCCAACGCCGAACCCGGCTTCCGCATCGAGATCCACAAGGGCCCGCTCCGGCGGATCGACCCCGACGTATTCGAAGGCGACGACGCCACGCGAGCCATCAACGCCCTCCTTCCCCTAATCAACGGCGATGGCGCCGCCGCTCGCCACGTTCGCTACGCCGTGTCCCAAATCGAGTCCCACGGCGATCCGCACCGGTTCTTTTTGGACACAACGGCGACGCTCGGTGCCCCTGCTCGCGAAGCCAGCCCGTCCAGGGGCGGACGGTTCCGGCGGCACGGGCCTGGATGGATCGGCAAGATTGCCAAGCCCACCCGCCTCGCGATCGAGATGGCGCTGCACGAAGAGCAGGAACGGCGCGCGCTGCAAGGGGAGCTGGCCGTGCTGGAGCAAGCGTGGCGCGAGGCAGAGGAAATCGCCGCGATCGCCGACAACCTGCTGCTCCCCGAGCGCACCGACGACTTCCTGGCCCGCCACACCGGTGGGGACTCGTCCGGCCCGGAGGGCGAGGACTCGAGACGCTGAAACCCCTTCTGTATCCACGCCCACTGTAAAGCGCACATCACATTTTGTCGTGTCTGCTTTACATTCTGGGGGTGGCCACCTGAAATCAGTCCCATCCAGCCATTCCAGCGCCCCCGAATTCGGTGCACACTTCCCCCCGACCACCGAGGGAGCGGCGGAACCGGCCCCCAACCCGGCCTCCCGCCACCCCTCCCAGACGGGGACGCGGCCGCCATGCCGGGAGACCAGCAACGGCCACCAAGGCCGAAGCACGACGCATCGTACAAGACCCTCTTCGCCAACCCGCGCACCGTCGCAGACACCCTGCGCGTCGCCGAAGCCGACCTCGCACGCCACCTCGACTTCGCCACCCTCGAACGCATTCCCGCCAGCTTCGTCACCAAGCACCTCGACCAGCGCCACGCCGACATGCTCTGGCGCATCAGGACCACTGACGGCCACCCGGTCTACATCCTCGTCCTCCTCGAGTTCCAGTCCACCGTCGAGTCCGCCATGGCGCTGCGCATGGCCGACTACGTCGTGACCATCTGGCGGGGGCTCGGCAGGAAGGACCTCGGCCCCGGCGGCGCGTATCCCTTCGTGCTGCCCGTGGTCGTCTACAACGGCAGGCGACCCTGGAACGCGGCCACCGACATCGGCCAACTCATCGGAGACCCGCCCGAGTGGGCGCTTGGATTCTGGCCCAGCCTCCGATATCTTCTGGTCCAAATCCAGTCGCAGGACCACGATTCGCTGCCCCGAAACAACGCGCTGGCGATGATTTCCGCCTTCGAGCGGGCCCCGAGCGCCGATGCGCTGCTAGAGCTGACGGCCAGGCTGGACGAATGGCTGAAGACGGACGAGGACCGCGAGCTGGCCAAGGCGGTCTTGGCCTGGGTCTTTCATGTGCTGTCCCGTCGGTTCGGCCCGGAGGGTAGGGAGCTGACACGCAACCTGATCGACAAGGAGGAAGACATGACGACGCTGATCGAGCGGGCGAAGAAGTGGGGCGAGGAGCGGGACCAGCTCTGGCTCCAGAAGGGGCTCGAGCAGGGCTTGGAGAAGGGCCGCGAGGAGGGCCGCCAAAGAGGTCGCGAGGAGGGCCTGGAGGCAGGCTTGGAGCGGGAGCGCCGGTTGATGCATCGGCAGGTGGGCCGCAGATTCGGTGCTGTCACGGCCGATCGGATCCTGCCGGTGCTCGAAGGCATCTCCGACCCCGAGGGCATTGCGCTCGTCGCCGACGCCGTGATCGAGTGCCGGACCGCCGAGGAGTTCATCGAGCGGGTCGGCGACGGCTGAAGCGGGCGGCGGCTGGCGCCTGTGAGCCATACGGCGCCAAGCCGACCGCCAACATCAGGCCGAACGCACCGGCCTAAAGCCTACTCCGCCACGCCCTTCTCCTTCAGGATCTGCCACACCCGGTCCGGCGTGATCGGGATGTCCACGTGCGTCACGCCCAGGTGGGCCAGCGCGTCCACCACCGCGTTCGCGATGGCGGGGGGAGCGCCGACCGTGGCCGACTCGCCGACGCCCTTCGCTCCCAGGGGATGGTGGGGCGACGGGGTGACGGTGTGGGCGGTCTCCCAGTTCGGCGTCTCGACCGAGGTCGGCACCAGGTAGTCCATGAACGACCCGGCCAGATTGTTGCCGTCCTCGTCGTAGGGGATTTCCTCGAAGAGCGCTGGCCCCAGGCCCTGTGTGAGGCCGCCGTGGACCTGCCCCTGCACGATCATGGGATTGATGATGTTGCCGCAGTCGTCGACCGCCACGAAGCGGCGCACTTTCACCTCGCCCGTGCCCCGGTCGATGTCGACCACGCAGATGTAGGTGCCGAAGGGGAAGGTGAGGTTGGGGGGATCGTAGTAGTTGGTCGCTTCGAGTCCGGGTTCCATGCCCGGCGGCAGGTTGGTGTAGGCCGCGAAGGCGCAGTCCTGGATGGTGACGGACTTGGCCGGGGCGCCCTTCACCGAAAACTGTCCCGGCTCCCACTCCAGGTCCTCCTCTCCCACCTCGAGCAGGTGGGCGGCGATCTTCGCGGCCTTGTCCCTGATCTTGCGCGCGGCCATGGCGCCCGCCGCGCCCGCCGTCGGCGTCGACCGGCTGGCGTACGTCCCCAGCCCGTACGGCGCGGTGTCGGTGTCGCCCTCTTCCACCTGCACGTGCGCCGCCGGCAGTCCCAGCTCCTCGGCGATGATCTGCGCGTACGTGGTCTCGTGACCCTGTCCCTGCGACTTCGTCCCGAACCTGGCGATCGCCTTCCCCGTCGGGTGCACGCGCACCTCGGCCGAGTCGAACATCTTGATGCCCAGGATGTCGAAGTCCTTGGACGGGCCGCCCCCCACCACCTCGGTGAAGCTGCACACGCCGATCCCCATCAGCTCGCCCCGGGCGCGCTTTTCGGCCTGCTCCCTGCGCAGATCGTCGTAGTCGATGATCTCCTTCGCCTTGTCCATCGCGGCCTGGTAGTCGCCGCTGTCGTACTCCCAGCCCAGCGGGGAGTGGTACGGGAAGGCATCCTTCGGTATGAAGTTCTCTTCGCGGAGCGTCGCGGGATCCTTGCCCACCTTGTGCGCGAGCGTGTCCACTACGCGCTCCAGGCAGTGCACGGCCTCGGTCACGCGGAAGGAGCAGCGGTAGGCCACGCCCCCCGGCGGCTTGTTGGTGTAGACCGCGTCGACCTCGGCGTACGCGTTCTCCATGTCGTACGACCCGGTGCAGATCGAGAACAGCCCCGCTGGGAACTTCGACGGCGACGCCTGTGCGTCGGCATAGCCGTGGTCGGCCAGCGTCTTGACGCGCATTGCCCGGATCTTGCCCGAGGCGTCGGCCGCCACCTCGGCGTCCATGTGGTAGTCGCGCGCGAACGAGTCGGCCTGGAGGTTCTCCATGCGGTCCTCGATCCACTTGACCGGCTTGCCCAGCACCACCGACGCGGCGATCGCGATCACGTAGCCGGGATACACCGGCACCTTGCCGCCGAAGCCGCCGCCGATGTCGGGCGACACAACGCGGATCTTCTCCTCGGAAAGCCCGACGTGCCCCGCCACCAGCGCCAGCACGGTGCGAATCGCGTGCGGGGCCTGCGTCGTCATGTACACGGTCAGGTGCCCCTCGGTCGGGTTGAAGTCGGCCAGACACCCGCACGTCTCGATCGACGCCACGTGAATGCGCGGCACGTGCATCCTCTCGCGCACAACCACGTCGGCCTCGGCGAAGATGCGGTCGGTCGCCTCCTTGTCGCCCGCCGCCCAGTGCCAGATCCGGTTGTCCTTCTGCCCCTCCTTGTCGGTGCGAAGCACGGGGGCGCCTTCGTCCAGCGCCTTGAACGGGTCGATGACCGGGGTCATGGGCTCGTAGTCGACTTCGACCGCGGCCACGCCGTCGGCCGCCGCGTAGCGCGAGGTCGCGATCACGCCCGCAACCTCCTGCGCCTGGTACATGACCGTGTCGGTGGGCAGCACCATCTGGGTGTCCGACATGAGCGTCGGCATCCAGTGCAGGTTGTACGCCGCCAGATCCTGGCCCGTGAGCACGGCGAGAACGCCCGGCACCTCCAGCGCCTTCGAGGTGTCGATGCTCTTGATCTTCCCGTAGGCGATGGGGCTGCGCACAATGTCGAGCCACAACATGCCCGGCAGCGTGAAGTCGTCGATGTAGTTGCCCTTGCCCTGCAGGAAGCGCGGGTCCTCCTTGCGCTTCATGGAGTGGCCCATGCCGCAGATCTTGGCAGAAGTCCTGGGTGCCATCAGTTGTCCTCCCCCGCGTCGGCGGCGGTTTTGGCGGCGGCGTACTGCACCGCCTTGACGATGTTCACGTATCCGGTGCAGCGGCAGAGATTCCCCGATATCGCTTCGCGGATCTCGGCTTCGCTGGGGTTCGGGTTGTCGGCGAGCAGCGCGGTCCCGGTCATGAGCATGCCGGGCGTGCAGAACCCGCACTGCAGGCCGTGCTCCTGCTGGAAGCCCTCTTGCAGCGCGGTCATGCCGTCGGCGCCGGCGAGCCCCTCGACCGTGCCGATCTCGGCGCCGTCGGCCTGAACGGCCAGGACGGTGCAGGACTTGGTGGGCACGCCGTCGACCAGCACGGTGCACGCGCCGCAGTGCGTGGTGTCGCAGCCGATGTGCGTGCCGGTGAGCGCCAGCTCGTCGCGGATCAGGTGGACGAGAAGCAGGCGCGAGTCGACCTCGCGCGAGTGCGCCTCGCCGTTCACGGTGACGGTGACTTGGTGTCTGGCCATGTGGCTACCCTCCCGACGGCGTTTGGGCGGAGGCGCGCGCGAGCGCCTTGCGAATGGCCCGGCCGGTGAGCACGCGGGCCATGTTTCTCTTGTACTCGACCGATCCGCGCCGGTCGGCGACGGGATCGGTGGCGTCGGCGGCGGCCTGTGCGGCGGCATGAATGGCCTCGGCGGCTCCAGGGGCGGCCGAAAACCCGTCGCCGCCGTCCGCCGTCGCGCCGCTCGATCCGCCGTGCGCCACCAGCTGCGCGCCGACGAGCGCCTGCTCTGCCGCCGCCGCCCGGATGGGCGCGAAGCCGAGGTTGGTGAGGCCGACTCCCGCCTGCGCAACCGCGCCCCGGTCGTCAAGATCCAGCTGCACCGCCGCCCCCGCGACCGCGTAGTCGCCCACCTTGCGCTCCAGCTTCAGGTAGGCCCCGGCGGTGCGCGGACCGGGCGCCGGGATGCGGATTTCGGTCAGGATCTCGCCGTCGTCGAGCGCCGTCATGAAGAGGCCGTGGAAGAAGTCGTCGACCTCGATCGAGCGCTCGCCGCCGGGCCCGGTCGCGACCATCTGCGCCCGGAGCGCCAGCATCGTGGCCGGCTGGTCGTTGGCGGGGTCGCCGTGGGCCACGTTGCCGCAGATCGTCGCGCGGTTGCGCACCAGCGGGTCGGCGATGACCCGCGCGGCGTCCGCCAGGATCGGGTAGCGCGCGGCGACGGTCGCGTCGCGCTCGAGCGCCGCCTCGGTCGCCAGCGCGCCGATGCGCAGGAAGCCGTCCCTCTCGACGATCCGGTCGAGGCCGGGAATGCGCCCGATGTCGACGATGTTCGCGGGCGCCGCCAGGCGCAGCTTCAGCATGGGGATCAGGCTCTGGCCGCCCGACATGATCTTTGCGTCGTCGAGGCTGCCGAGCAGTCCCAGCGCTTCGGCAAGCGTGCCAGGCGCGTGGTAGTCGAACTGCGGCGGAATCATGCAGCTTTCTCCTGTGGATTTGCGGCTCTGGGTGGATGCGCGCGCGGACCGGGTGGCCGGTCAGTCCGCTCCAAGCTCCTTCCCCAGAACCTCTGTGAAGTCCTTGAACATCTTCTTGCTGACGTGTTGCATCATGCCGCGCCCGAGCTGGGCGAGGATCCCTGTCACCGTGAGATGGGCCTCGACCGTGACCTCGGTCTCGTTGGCGGCAAGCTCGGCCACGCGGCTGGTCATCTTCATGTCGGCGCTGCCCATGCCGGCCCGACCCTGCCCCTTGGCGTGCACGACCGCGGCGCGCGCCTCCTCGTCGAGTTCGAAGGCGACGGTGCCGGTGTACGCTGCGGAGACGGGTCCCACCTTCACCGCCATGCCGCCCTTGTAGGTGCTGTCGTCGATCTGTTCGGTGATCTCGGCCCCCGGCAGCGCCGACGCGACGCGCTGGGGGTCGGTCAGGAAGGCCCAGACTCTTTCGGCGGGGGCGGCCACGGTGAACTGTTCTTCGATTTTCACTGATTCTCCGGTTGCGTTGGGTCGGTTCGGGTCGCTACAGCAGGTCCGCCAGCTTTTCTAGGGACTCAAGATTGTGGGCGGGAACGAGGTGATCCACAAGGGGCAGCGCGCTCCGCATGCCCCGGGCTTCGGGACGGTACCGCGGATCGCCCATGAGCGGGTTGAGCCAGATGACGCGCCGGGCCCTGCGCCGGATCGCCAGAAGGGCCTGCTCCAGCGCCCCCGCGTCGCCCCGGTCGAGCCCGTCGCTCAGGATCAGCACCGTCGTGTCGCCCGTCACCGTGTCGCGCAGGTGACCCTCGACGAAGTCGGCCAGGCACCGGCCAATGCGGGTGCCCCCGGACCAGTCCTCGACCTCGCGCGCGAAGCGGCTTAGCGTGGCCGCGACGCTGCCCGCGGCGATCCACGGCGTGAGGCGCGTGAGCGAGGTGTTGAAGGCGAACGTCTCGGTGCGGCGCGCCACCTTGCCCAGGGCCAGAACGAACGCTAGCAGAAGCCGCGAGTGCGGATCCATCGAGCCGCTCGTGTCGCAAAGCACGACCATGCGGGGCAGCTCGACGGCGCGTTTGCGGCGCGCCAGATCGATCAGCTCGCCGTCGCGCCCGAGAGACCGGCGAAAGCTGCGACGCAGGTCTATGGCGGGACCGGCGGGCGCGGGCGTCAGGCGTCGGCTGCGGCGGGTGGCGAGCCGGGCCGCGACCTGCGCCAGAAGCCGCTCCATGGCGGCCAGCTCGTCGTCTGTGCACTGCTCGAAGGACTTCCGGCGCAGCAGGGCTCGCGGGCTGTAGCCGGGGCGTCCGTCGTCGGGTCCCGCTGGTTCGTCGCCGGGTCCGACGCGCCCGTGTTGCGCAATCGTGCGCACGAGTTCGGCGAGGGGGTTGCCCTGCCCCGGCCAGGTGCGTGGCGCGCGCCGTTTGACGGGCCGTTCAGCGTCGCGCGGCGGCGTCCGCGGCCCACCCGGTCGCCAGTGGAGCCCGAAGAGGCGGTCGAAGAGGGGCCAAGCGCGATGCTCGACTTTCAGGCTCGTCCTCAGCGCGAGCCGCACCTCGCTTCGATCGGCAAGGTCGATGTGCGCGAGGGCCGTCGCGGCATCGATCTCGTCGCCAAGCACGACTGCAATCCCGGCGTCGCGCAGCGCGGCGGCGAACCGTGCGACATGCGCGACGAGGTCGGCGGCGGGGCGGGGCGCGGCGGCGCGGGCTGCCGGCTTCACTGGGCTGGTCTCACGGCGCTGATCTTTCTGGCGGCTGGCTCCTCGCGGCGGCTGTTGCGGCCCCACGCCCCCCGCGGTGACCGAACCATGATGGCGTTTGAGTACCCTCCGCTCTCGGAACGGTTCGCGAACACTAGGGCCCGGAGGTATGATGTGTCCACCATGCAGACCACCACGCCGACCACATGGGAAGACGTTCTGCGGATGCCTGACGACGGCAACCGCTACGAGTTCATCGACGGGCGGCTGCACGTGACGCCCGCCCCCTCGATCCGGCACCATGACGTCTCGCACCGGCTGCAATCGGCGCTGAGGCGGATTCTGGAGCGGACGGGCCACGGCCGCGTCTTCGGCGCGCCGGCTGGTCGAGTTCCCCGGCACGGGCGATCGCGTCCAGCCCGACATCTTCTTCGTGGCCCGGGAGCGGCGCGGAATCGTGGGTGAGAGGGCCGTGACGGGCGCGCCCGACCTTGTCGTCGAGATCCTCTCGCCCTCCACCGCCCTTCGCGACCGCAGCTTCAAGCTCGACCTGTATGCGCGGCGGGGAGTGCGCGAGTACTGGATCGTGGACCCCGACAAGGACACGGTGGACGTCTGGCGCTTCAGCGGCGGGGCGCGCCACGAGCTGTTCGCGGACAGGCTTCCGGTGCGACTGGGCGCCGAGCGGCTGGGCGAGATCGACCTCGGCGAAGTGTTCTCGCGGCATTTGGAGGCAGGGGGCTAGCTAGCATGTAATGTTAACCTGACAATATGTAAGGTTGATATTACATTCTTGAGCCGGGGCCGCCCTTGCGCTCGATGTCGGAGGAAGGCTACCAGCTCGTGGCGGAAGGGGAGTGACCCCTAAACCCCCCAGAGCACCAGCGCGACCCACACGCTGGCGGCGAGCGCGCCGCCGTAGCAGGGCAGCTTGAGGAAGCCGGACATGCGACGCATGCCCAGGTCCATGAGCGTGTGGCGGATGCGGTGGGCGCAGTGGAAGAGGGAGAGAGCGACCACGCCCAGCAGCAGCAGCTTCACGGGCAGCCAGCCCGCGATGGCCGCGAGCCGCTGGGCCCCCTGGGCCGCCGCGGCGGCGTCGCCGCTTGGCAGCACGAAGCCAGTGACCAGAATGAAGGCCGGGACGAAGATGGCGGCCATCACTCCGCCTGCCGAGAAGAGGGCCCACCAGAAGGCCTCGCCCGAGGGCCGGGTGGGGCGGTCGCTCTTTGTCCCACCCCTTCTGCGGGGAACGCTCGCTGGGGAGGCGACCGGTGACGACGCGCTCGCCGGGGACGCGCTCATCGGAGCACCCACCAGAGGATGACAGCGGTGGCGGTGAGCCAGGGCCCGTAGCCCATGACGATCTTGGCGATGGGGGCGGGCACGCGGTTCTCGCCGATGTAGATGGGGACGGCCTGCGGGACGGCGCCGAAGAAGGTGACGGTGTGCCAGATCGTGGCTGCGAGGGCCACCGCGTGCGCCACCTTCCAGCCGGTGCCGCTGAGCGCCTGGAGCCATTCGGCTGCCGCCGCCTCGCCGCCTCCGACCTTGGCGAGGGTGACGATCAGGACGATCAGGTAGGCCGCCATGAAGAAGCTGGTCACCTCCCGGATCATGAACCGGATGTAGCCCGGGCGCTCCATGAACCACGCCCAGCCGTGGGGCCGGTGGTACTGGCCGCTCATTGGCACGCTCCTCTCATGCTCCCGCTCCCTTGGGCATCACGAAGCGCTTGAAGTACTCCTGGGCGCCCATGGCCTTGGCCTGCTGGATCGCGCCCGCCGGATCGACGTGCTTGGGGCACACCACGGTGCATTCGCCCACGAAGGTGCACCCCCACATGGCATCGCTCGACAGCATGACCTCGAGCCGCTCGGACTGGCCCTGGTCGCGCGAGTCCTTGTTGTAGCGGTGGCCCAGGGCGAGGGCGGCGGGGCCGAGAAAGTCCTCCTCGTGGCCCACGACCGGGCAGGCGGCGTAGCAGAGCATGCAGTTGATGCACATGGAGTACTGCTTGTACTGCGCCAGCTCGGCGGGCGACTGCAGGTACTCGCCCTGCGACGTGTCGTTCACGTCGTCGCGAATGATGTACGGCTTCACGTCCTGCAGCTTGCCCATGAAGCCGTCCATGTCGACGACCAGGTCGCGCTCAACGGGGAAGTTGACCAGCGGCTCCACCTTGATCGGGAAGGGGTAGTAGCTCTTCAGGAAGGCCGCGCACGTCAGCTTGGGCTCGCCGTTCACCATCATGCCGCAGCTCCCGCAGACGCCCATGCGGCAGCTCCAGCGGTGCGTCACCGTGCCGTCGACGTGGTCCTTGATCCAGTTGATGGCGTCGAGCACGACCCAGTCTTCGTCGTAGGGGACTTCGTACGACTGGAAGCGCGGCTCGGCGTCGGTCTCCGGATGGTACCTGAAGATCTCCAGCGTGACGGTTTTCGTGTCGGCCATGGTCTGGTTCTCGCCAGTGGGGACTTGTTCCACGGGCTGCTATTCCCGCTTGAGCCCCGAGTCCGCGCCGTAGGTGCGCGCGCCCGGGGGCCACTTGGTGATCGTCACGGGACGGTACTCGATGCGCGGCGCGTCGGCGTCCTGGTGGTAGGCCAGCGAGTGCACGAGGAAGTCGTCGTCGTTGCGCTCGGGGTGGTCGAGCCGCTGGTGCGACCCGCGCGACTCGGTCCGCTCGATGGCCGAGTGGGCCATGGACTGCGCGACGTCGAGGAGCGACGACAGCTCGAGCGCCGCCGTGAGCTCGGTGTTGAAGCTGTTGGTGTGGTCGTCGAGGGCGATCCGGTCGTAGCGCTCCCGCAGCTCGGCGATCTTCGCGCAGGTCGCCCCGAGCGAGTCGGCGTCGCGGTAGATCCCGGCGCCCGCCTCCATGGAATCGTGGAGCTCCTTGCGCAGCACCGCGATCCGTTCGCTGCCGGATTTGCGGGTGGAGGAGAAGTACGTCCGCCTTATGCGCTCGCGCTCGTCGCCCGCCTGCGCCGCCAGTGTGGACACGTCGTAGTCGGGATGGTCCATCGCGAAGCGCGCGGCATGGGTCCCCGCCTGGCCACCGAACACGAGCAGCTCGGTAAGGGAGTTCGACCCCAGGCGGTTGGCGCCGTTGATCGACACGCAGGCGCACTCGCCCGCCGCGTAGAGCCCGGCGATGTTGGTGGCCGAGTCGGTGTCGACGTCGATCCCGCCCATGACGTAGTGCACGACCGGGCGCACGGGGATCGGCTCGTGCACGGGGTCGATGCCGGCGTAGCTGCGCGCCAGCTCGCGCACGAAGGGGATGCGCTTGTCGATCTTCTTCTCGCCCAGATGGCGCAGGTCGAGGTGGACCGCCTCGCCGTCCTTCGTGGTGATCGTGCGCCCCGCCCACATCTCCTTGATGAAGCACTGGCTGAGCTTGTCGCGCGGCCCCAGCTCCATCGCGCGCTTGAGCGGGTGGCGCGGGTCGGTCACGTCGAGCGGCTGGCCCAGGTCGTAGTCCTGCAGGTAGCGCCGCCCGTCCTTGTTGACCAGGATGCCGCCCTCGCCCCTGGACGCCTCGGTGATCAGGATGCCGGTGCCCGGCAGCCCCGTCGGGTGGTACTGGATGAACTCCATGTCCTTGAGCGCCACGCCCGCGCGGTAGGCCATCGCCATTCCGTCGCCGGTCTTGATCGCGCCGTTGGTCGTGAACGGGAACGCCTTCCCCGCCCCGCCCGTGCAGATGATGACCGACTTGCCCAGCACCGCGCGCACCGTGCCCGTGCGCAACTCGATCGCCGCGCACCCCCTGCACCGGCCGTGGTCGTCGAGGAGCAGCCGGGTGGCGAAGTGCTCGTCGTAGCGCACGATGTTGCCGTACTTGAGCGTGGTCTGGAAGAGCGAGTGCAGCATGTGGAACCCGGTCTTGTCGGCCGCGAACCAGGTGCGCTCGATCTTCATTCCGCCGAACGGGCGAACCTGCACGGTCCCGTCGGGGCGGCGGCTCCAGGGGCAGCCCCAGTGCTCGAGCTGGATCATCTCGCTTGGGGCGCGGTTCACGAAGTATTCGACCGCGTCCTGGTCGGCGAGCCAGTCCGCCCCGCTCACCGTGTCGTAGATGTGGTCTTCCAGGCTGTCGTTGTCCTTGATCACCGCCGCAGCGCCGCCCTCGGCCGTCACCGTGTGGCTGCGCATGGGGAAGACCTTGGACACGCAGGCCACCGAGAAGTCGGGGTTCTCCTCGGCAATCGCGATGGCGGCCCGGAGCCCGGCCCCGCCGCCGCCGATGATGACCACGTCGTGGGAGTGCGTGGATACCTGGCTCATGGGATCAGATCAAGTCACGATTCTAGGGTTCGTCTCTTCGCGTCTTCACGGCATCGAAGCTAAACGAGCCGGGGACGGGGGATCAAGTGGGGCCGGCGCTCTGCCGCCCCCTGTCCGACGCAGGGCGTGCCAGGGCCTCGATTTGGGCCCGATCCAGGTCGCGCATGTCGTGCCGATCCTTGACCAGGCACCCGAGCGTCTCGGCCACGATGTCGGCGTCCAGCCGGTCGCTGTGCAGCGTGATCAGCGCGCGTGCCCAGTCGAGCGTCTCGGCAACCCCGGGCGGCTTCATCAGCGATCGCTTCCGCAGCGCCTGCACGAAGCGCGTGATCTCGCCCGCCAGCGTCGAGGCGATTCCCGGCACCTTCGCGCGCACGATCTCGACCTCCTTCTCGAAGGGCGGGTGCTCGATGTACAGGTACAGGCAGCGCCGCCTCAGCGCGTCGCCGATCTCGCGCGTGCGGTTCGACGTCAGCAGCACCAGCGGCCTGTGCGCCGCCCGGATCGTGCCGAGCTCGGGAATGGTCACCTGGAAGTCGGACAGGACCTCGAGGAGGAACGCCTCGAAGCCCTCGTCGGCCCGGTCGATCTCGTCGATCAGCAGCACCGTGCCCGGATCGGGACGCGTGATCGCCCGCAGCAGCGGCCGCTCCAGCAGGTAGCCGCGTCCGAAGATCAGGTCTTCGAGCCCGTGGGCTGCGTCGCGGGCGGCACCGTCCGCGCCAGCGCCGTCCCGGTCGGCGGCGCCGTGGCGCTCGGCGCCCGGTCCGCCGGCCTTCCGCTCGTCCGCCGCGATCCGCAGCCGCAGCAGCTGCTTCTGGTAGTTCCACTCGTAGAGCGCGGTGCTGACGTCGAGCCCCTCGTAGCACTGCAGGCGAATCAGCTCGGTGCCCGCGACCTTGGCCATCACCTTCGCGATCTCGGTCTTGCCGACCCCCGCGTCGCCCTCTACGAGCAGCGGCTTCTCCATGGCCAGCGCCAGGTGCACGGCGGTCGAAATCGACGGCTCCGCGACGTACCCGTGCTCGCGCATCGAGGCCTGCAGCCGACGGATTTCGGGCCTCACAGGCGCCTTGTCACCCTTGGCAGCAGCTGGCGACAGGCGCCTCGGCGGTGGCGGCCGCCGGGGCCGACTCGTGCGCGCGGGACTTGTTCGCCTCCAGGGCCACGATCTCGGCGAGAATGCTGACCGCCACCTCTTCCGGGCTCTCGGCCCCGATGTCGAGCCCGGCGGGACCCCGCACGGCGGCGATCTTGCCACCGCAGATTCCCCGCCCCGCCAGATGGTCCCGCACCTGAGCCATGCGCCTCGGCGAGACCACCACCCCCACGTAGTCCGGCTCGGCGCCCAGCAGCCGCTCGACGGCGACCTCGTCCCCCCGCCCCATCGTCGCGACCACCGCGTACAGGCGGCCCCCCTGCGAGCGCTCCCGGTCCGCCACGGCCAGCGCGTCCTCGCCCGCCACGACCTCGTAGCCCATCGCCGCACCCAGGCGCGCGACCGCCGCCGCGATCGGCGACGACCCCGCCACCACCATCTCGGGCCGCGGGAACACCGGATTGATGTGCACCTCCACCTTCCCTTCGCTGCCGCAGGTCATGGGCACGGGAACAATCTCGTCGCGCTCGCCCGGACGCGCCCCGAAGCCGAGCAGCCGGGGCCGCCCCTCGGCCAGCGCGGCCAGCGCGTGGCGCACGACCTCGGGCTGCGTGCAGCTGCCGCCGATCCACCCGTGCACCTCGCCGTCGCCGGTGATCACGGCGGTGTTGCCGGGGCGGGCCGAACTCGGGCGCTCGCGGCGCACCACGGTGGCGATCGCGTACGGGCGCCGCTCACCGAGCAGCCGGGCGGCCACGCCCAGCAGGCCGCTATCCATGCGCGAGCGCGCTCGCCTTCGGGGCGCCCGCGACCGCCAGGCCCGCCCCCGCCGCCCCCGCCGCCGCGCTCCCGGCCGCCGCCAGCGCCCGCCGGGCGTCTGCATAGTCCGATGGGCGATCCAGGTCGCGCATCGCCCTGCGCGGCCAGTCGACCACGACGGCGTCGGCGCGGTGGCGGTCGATCACCCGGCGGCCGCAGCGCCGGTCCACGCGGGCCAGCTCGGCGAATAGGCGGCGACCGTACAGGATCGGCGGCGCCGTCGTGTCCCCGCCGTAGCGCGACACGACCAGGGCCGCGCCCGTCGCGGCGTGCCGCTCGGCCACCCCCCGCAGCATGGCCGCCGTGACGAACGGCATGTCCGCCAGGATCACGATCGCCGCGCTGCAGCCGCCGCCCGGCGCCGCGTCGTTGTCCAGCGCCGCGACGCCCGCGCGCACCGACGTGTGCTGCCCCTGCGCGTGGTCGTCGTTGTGGACCGCCCGGCACGACATATCGCGCAGTTCCGCCTCGACGGCCGCGCGATCGTGGCCGGTCACAACCACCACCGGATCCAGCCCAGCGTCGCACGCGGTCCGCACGGCGCGCCGCGCCACGGACTCGCCGTCCAAGTCGAGGAGCAGCTTGTTGCGCCCCATGCGCACAGACGACCCCGCAGCCAGCACGACCCCCGCCACGCCGGTCACGCGCCCGCCCCCCTCGACGGCTCGTCGGCGCTCTCGAGCCAGGCCGACAGCCACAGCGCCGCCAGCATCCGCCCGCCGGCCGCGATCCGCGAAGCCGCGAACTCTACCGTGGCCAGGTCGGCCGGCTGGTCCGGCTCGAATCCCGCGTCGCGGTCGAGACGGTAGAGCGCCTCCACCAGCCGGTGCGCCTCGAGGATGTGCGCCAGCACCGCCTCCTTCACCCACCCCACCACCGGCGTCGGGGCGCCCGAGCCCATGAACTGGGCCACATCGGCGTCGGTCACGTGGGCGTCCACGAAGTAGCGCTCGAAGCGCGCGTGAAAGCGGGGGTCACGGGTGAACCGCTCCGGGTTCGGGGCGCCGAGGGCCCATCCGTTGAAGTGGATGGTGGTGTGGTGCGGCTGGGAGGCGTCGGTCACGTAGTGTCCAAGCACGCCGGCGTCGTTGACGATGCGCTGGGCGATCCACTCGCGCCGCTGGGGATCGTCTTCGGCGCGCCAGAGCCGCCATTCGGTCACCAGGCGCTGGTAGATCTCGAGTATGCGGTAGGGCAGGAACCCCACGGCCCGCTCGGGCTGCGGGATCCCGGCGTCGTAGAGGATGCTCAGAAAGACGAACCGGTTGGGCGCGTCGAGCGCCCCCTGCGGCACGTTCTCCAGGTCGATGTAGTGATCGTAGGCGAAAGCCTGGTCCATCTCCTCGTGCTCGGACACCCGCCAGCGGTCCGGCTCCGGGTTCAGATAGACGAGCTGCTCGCCCGCCTCGCGGAAGAACGCGGGGATCTGCTCGGGCAGCGCCGAGACCGCGGCGCGAGCGGCCATCCGGTGGCCCCCGGCGCCCCACGGCGGCGCGTGCGCGCGCGTCGAAGCGGCGTGTGCGGGCGGCGACGGGACGTGCCCGGGCGAGAGCAGCGGCAGGGCCGCGAGACCCAGCGGAGCCGCCACCCCAAGCAACCCCGCGCCCAAGCGCAAGCGACGGCCGGCCGCGGCGCTCACGCGGGCTCCTCGCGCGCCAGCACGTACGGCGACCTCTGCACCGTCGGCATCATGACCAGGTGCAGCACGTTGACGTGCGGCGGCGTGTTGAGCACGTAGCAGACGGCATCGGCAATGTCCTCGGCCTTAAGCGGCGCGGTCCCCTCGTACACCGTGCGCGCGCGGTCCTCGTCGCCGCGGAACCGCACCACCGAGAACTCGGTCTCGGCCAGCCCCGGATCGACGCTCGACACGCGCACGTTCGTTCCGACCACATCCACGTTGGTCCCCTCGGTCAAGGCCCGCACCGCATACTTTGTCGCGCAGTAGACGCCGCCCTTTGGATACACCCAATGGCCGGCAATGCTCCCGAGGTTGAGCACGTGCCCCGAGTCGCGCTCGATCATGCCCGGAAGGATCGCCCGGGTCATGTTGAGCAGCCCCTTGACGTTGGTGTCGATCATCTCGTCCCAGTCTTCGTGGCTGCCCTCTTGCACGGTGTCCAGGCCGCGCGCCAGGCCCGCGTTGTTGACCAGTATGTCGACCGCAAGCCCCCGCTCGTCGAGCCAGTCCACGAACCCGGCAATGGCAGCGCGGTCGCGCACGTCCAGTGTGTAGGGGAGAGGAGGTGGCGCGTTGTCCGCCCCGGCGATGTCGGCTGCAAGCGCGGCCAGCCGATCCGTGCGGCGACCGGTGAGGATGACCTGCACCCCCATCGCGGCGAGCGACCGGGCGCACGCCTCGCCGATCCCGGCGGTGGCGCCGGTCACGACCGCGGTCCTGCCTCGGAGTCGGTTCATGGGGTAATGTCGAGCCTACACAATGCAAGGTCAACTTCACATTTCCAGCGTCGTCATGACCGCGCCGCGGCCCACGGGCACGAAGAGCGTCCCCACGGCGAGCGGCGCGGGGGGGGCCGCGGCGGGGGCGGCGGGGGCCGGGTGGGCGGCGCCCGACGCCGGGAGCAGTGCGCCCGAGGCGGCCGAGGCCGAGGCCGCCGCCGGGAACACCGCCAGGCGCACCCGCGAGCCCTGCGGGAGGTCGCACAGCATGAAGAGGCCGCGGTCGTCGGTGGTGGTCTCGGCGGTGGCGTAGTGGCCGTCCCGGCCGTGGGTCCAGGTGGGGCGCGCGGCTGCCTCGCCGTCGGGGCGGAGCGGCGCCGCCACGGGCGGGGGCGCGTATCCGGTCGCCGCGGGCCAGCGCGCCCGGACGCGCAGGCCGGCAAGCGGCGCGCCGCTTGCCGAGACCATGCGTCCGAGCGCGCTGGCCGTTCCCACGGGGCGGTCGGCCCCGCCGCAGGAGAGCGCCAGGACGCTCTCCAGCGACGGGGCCGGCAGGCGCACGTACGCCACCTGGCCGAGCTCGGCCTCGACCTTCGTCTCGGGCACCGCGATGCGCCACCTGGAGAAGTGCGGCGAGACGACGCGGAGCGTGTGCGTGCCGGGCGAGAGCTGGCCGAACAGGAACGAACCGTCGTCGCCCGACATGGTCAGGCGGCGGGTGTGCGCGAGCTCGACGGCCATGGGCGCCGAGGGCGCGCCGGCCCCGGCCGTGTCGACCACGACGCCGAACACGGTTGCCGCGAACGAATCGAGCACGGCGCGCCCGTAGACGTCGGTGATGATCTCGGTCAGGCCGCCTTCCTCCCGGTACCCCGAGCGCCGAATGCGCCTTCGCTCCACGTCGAGGACGGGCATCCTGATCCGCCACTGGCGAACGATCCACGCCCCGCTCGGGAGCCGCGCGAAGTAGACCTCGCCGCCGGGCTCGCCGATCTCGCGCGAGTCGAGCAGGTTGACGTAGTAGTAGACCAGCCGGTCGAGCTCGGCGGTGGACTCGTCGAGCCACAGGACGCCCGCGATGTCGGGCACGTAGCGGCCCTGGACGGGCTCGAAGGTCAGGCCGATCAGGCCCTCGGCCTCGTCGGTCAGGCCCAGGCAGTGCGTGTCGAGGAAGGGATCTGAGAGGAGCGCCTCGGCGTCGGGCGCGTAGTAGACGGTCATCGAGTCGCCCTCGGCCTGCACGAATCCCTGCTCGGCCAGCGTTTCGATCGCTGCCGAGGAGAACGCCGCGTCGCGCTCGTCCGAGAGCTGCGAGAGGTCCGAGAGCACGTTCTCGGCGTCGCGGTCCAGCGTGCGCTCGAAGCGCAGCAGCGTGTAGAGGTACAGGCCGGCCTCGCGCGTCCAGGCCTCGGCGGCCAGGGCCTTGCGCACCTCCTCCCACACCTGGGCGGTGGCGCGCCCCTCTTCGGGCCGCACCTCGCAGCGCCTGCCGGACGACACGTCGAGGCCGCTCAGCTGGATCGGCTCGACGGGGACCTCGATGGTCATCGGGGTCTGGCGCAGGGCGGGGTCGAAGCGCGGGGTGGTCAGGTTCGCGTAGCCGATCCGCTCGACCGTGACGTAGTGGGGGCCGGGCAGCCGCGCTTCGAGGTCGAAGCGCCCGGCAGCGTCGCTGAGCATGCGGTCGATCCGGTTGCCGCCGTCGTCGAAGAGCATGACCATGGCGCCCGGGACGGGCAGCCCGCTCCCGGCCTCGACGACCACGCCCGAGAGGGTCTGGGCGGCGGCCGGGAGGGGCGCACACACGGCGGCGAGGGCTGCCAGCCCGGCGAAGACGTGCCGCGCCCCGGCGCCGCGCCCGCGGCGCCGCCTTTGACTTTGGCCGACGCCTTTACAGATTGGGAGCCTTGCGCCCGGGCGCGCAGCCGCGCGGGACACCCGACCCTTTCCTGCTAAGGAGCCCTTCATGAGCGACTCCCCGGTACGACACTACCGCGTCGCCGATCAGCCGAGGGAGACACTCAATCCCCTCATCTCACGCAGCCTCATTACCGGCGAGCGTGCCATGCTGGCCCACGTCTACCTGAAGAAGGGCGCGGTCGTGCCCATGCACTCGCACGACAACGAGCAGATCACGTACGTGCTCGAAGGCGCGCTCAAGTTCAAGATCGGCGACGGCGAGCCCGACGAGCTCGTGGTGCGGACGGGCGAAGTGCTGCACCTGCCCAGCAACGTGCCCCACGAGGCGGTTGCGCTCGAGGACACGATCGACGTCGACGTGTTCGCGCCGCCCAGGCAGGACTGGCTGGACGGTACCGATTCGTACCTTCGGGACGAGGGCTAGCGGCATGTCCGGCAAGCTGGAGGGCAGCCCCTGGATCTGGAAGGACGGTGAGATCATTCGCTGGGAGGACGCCAACGTCCACATTCTGAGTCTCGCGGTGCAGTTCGGGTCGTCGGTCTTCGAGGGCATCCGATGCTACGAGACGCCCCGCGGCCCGGCGGTATTCCGGCTCCAGGACCACTTCAAGCGGCTCATGTCGTCGAGCCGAACCTACCACATGCAGCCGTCGCACACGATAGACGAGCTGGTCGACGCGACGCTGGCCACGATCCGGCGCAACGAGCTGACGGCGTGCTACATACGCCCCATGGTTCTGCGCGGTTACGGGGCGGCGAGCATGCGTCCGGACCACAGCCCCATCGAGACCTACATACCCATGTGGCCGTGGGGCGCGTACCTGGGCGAGGGGGCGCTGGAGCGCGGCGTCGACGTGTGCGTGTCGTCGTGGAACCGGCCTGCGCCCAACACGATCCCCAGCGGGGCCAAGTCGGCGGGCAACTACATACTGTCGACGCTGATGGTGATGGAGGCGGCGGCGCACGGGTACGCCGAGGCCATCGGGCTGGGGCCGGGCGGCCTGGTCAGCGAGGGAAGCGGCCAGAACCTGTTCCTGGTCATGGACGGCGACCTGGTGACGCCGATCCTGGACGGCACGTCGCTCTGGGGTATCACCCGCCACAGCGTGCTCAAGATCGCCAAGGAGCTGGGCCTGACCGTGCGCCAGCAGCTGGTGCCGCGCGAGATGCTCTACAGCGCCGAAGAGCTGTTCTTCACCGGAACCGCGTCCGAAGTGACGCCGATCCGGTCGGTCGACGGGCTGCAGGTGGGCGAGGGCAAGCGGGGGCCGGTCACGGAGCGGATCCAGCGGCGGTACCTGGAGCTGTGCCGGGGCGAAGGGCCCGATCCGTGGGGGTGGCTGACGTACCTGTAGGCGGCGTGCGGCGCGGGCGTCAGCCCCCGGCGTCCAGCGCCAGCACCGAGCCGAGCAGCACGTTGGCGCCGCGCACAATGGCGTCCGGGGCCGAATACTCGTCGGGCGAGTGGCTGATGCCGCCGCGGCTGGGCACGAACGTCATCCCAACCGGCCCCAGCTCGGCCATGCTCTGCGCGTCGTGGCCGGCGCCCGACGGCATGCGCACGCTCGTGTAGCCCAGCGCGTTCGCCGACGCTTCGACGATGTCGCGGAATCGCGGGTCGGTGGGCGCTGCCAGGCTCTCGTAGAAGGGATCGAGTGCGATGTCGACTTCGCGGTCGGACTCGATCGCGCGCACCCGCCCTTCGATCTCGGCGAAGACGAGAGAGATCTTGTCCATCTCGAGGTCGCGGATCTCGATCGTGGCGCGCACCACGCCCGGCACGACGTTCGGCGCCCCCGGCTCGGCCTCGATCCTGCCGACCGTGGCCACCTGGCGTCCCGGCATGGCGTTCGCGACCTCGTGGACGGCAAGCACCACGTCGGCGGCGGCGACCAGCGCGTCGCGGCGCTGGGGCATCGGCGTCGTCCCGGCGTGGTTCTGCATGCCCGTCACGGTCACGTTCCAGCGGCGGATTCCGACGATGCCCTCGACGACGCCGATCTCTATGCCGTCGGCTTCCAGAAACGCGCCCTGCTCGATGTGCAGCTCGAAGAACCCGGCCATGCTGCCCGGGCGGCGCTGCGCTTCGGCGATCCGCGCCGGGTCGCCCCCGATGCGGGCCGTGCCCTCGCCGATCGTGAAGCCCGACGCCGTCAGCACGTCGAGCTCGAAGGGCGCGACCCGGCCCACCAGGGCGCGGCTGCCCGTCTTGCCGCCCTCCTCGTTGGCGAAGAGGACGACCTCGAGCGGGTGGCGCAGCGGGATGCCGCGGTCGTTGAGCGTGAGCGCGACCTCGATCGCGCCGGCCGAGCCGATCTGGCCGTCGTAGCTGCCCCCCGCAGGGACGGTGTCGATGTGCGAGCCGACCACGATGGGCAACGTTGCGGGGTCGGCGCCGGGGCGGCGGCCGACCAGGTTGCCGGCGAGGTCGACGGACACGTCCAGGCCGGCGCGTTCCATGACGCCCCGGGCGTAGTCGCGGCAGGCGAGGTCGTGGTCGCTGTAGGCGAGCCGGGTGGTGCCGCCGCCGGGCGTGCCGCCGAACTGGCGGAAGTCGTCGAGGATGGCGTTGAGGCGGTCGCCGTCGACGGTGGGGGGCTGGGGGGGGCGGTGGGGGGGGTGGCTGGGGTGGCGGGGGTGGCGGGGGTGGCGCGCCGCGAGGGCGGCCGCGACCGAGGCGGGCGCCGACTTCACGAAGTCCCGGCGGGTCCACCCTACCCCGGCCCGATGCCGAACGTTCATTTTCCGTAACCTGGAATGGGCATTCTGAACCCTGGAATGGGCATTCGCGGACCACCCAACCTACAGCGGGCCGGAGCAATGAACGAGGAGGCCTTCAACTTCGACGGAGACTACGGGGCGGACTACGAAGCACTCGCCCGCCGGGTCATCCCGGGCTACGACACGCTGTTTCCGATGGTCGGCGCGGTCATCGACCCGGAGCTG
This sequence comes from Longimicrobiales bacterium, assembly GCA_965221535.1. Lineage (GTDB taxonomy): Bacteria > Gemmatimonadota > Gemmatimonadetes > Longimicrobiales > Gaopeijiaceae > Bin94. The sequence goes on from OZ244894.1 coordinate 2,996,921, forward strand.
CCCGAGGGCGGGCGCGTGCTGGTGGTCGGATGCGGCACCGGGATCGAGCTGGCGACGTTCAAGCGGATCCGCCCCGACCTGCGGCTGCACGGCGTCGACCCGTCGCGGCAGATGCTCGAGCTGGCGCGGCGGCGGGTGGCCGATGCGGCGCTGGACGACGGCATCACCTACCAGCTGGGCTACGCCGCCGACGTCGCCCTAGAGCCCGCCTTCGACGCGGCCACCCTGATCAACGTCCTGCATTTCGTCCCGGACGACGGCGGCAAGGCCGCTCTGCTGCGCGACATTGCGCGGCGGCTCCGGCCCGGCGGCGTCTTCGTGCTCTTCGATCTGCACGGCGGCGACCCCGGCTTGGAAGAGCACGAGCGCTACATGGCGGCCTGGGAGCGCTACTGGGAGATCCGGGGCATGCCAGAGGGCGAAGCGGCCGCGTTTCGGGAGCGCATTCGGCAGGGCATCCACTTCGCGCCGCCCGAGCGGGCCGTGGCGCTGGCTCGGGACGCCGGCTTCGCCGAGCCGCGGCGCTTCTACAAGAGCCTGCTGTACGGAGGGTGGACCTTTCGCCGCGCTCGCGGGTGACAAATATTGTTGGGCAACGGGCCCGCGCGGGAAGGCAGCGCGACGGAAGCGCAGCTACATGAGCCACGAAAGTAAAGACAACATGACATTTTGTAATGTTGACATAACATTTCGTCGAAGTGAGCAGCGCGACCGCACCGCCAGCCCGCGCATCCGGGCCGCAGCCCTGCTCTCAATTGCCGTCGCGGCGACCGGGACCGCGTGCGCGGATCTGGCGCTGGAGCCGAACCAGATCCCCGAGACGCTGGCCATCTCGCCCGAAGACGCGCGCGTGAGGGTGGGCGACGTGGGGGCGTTCTCGGTCACCGTGCGCGACGCCGACGGCCAGCTCATGCCGGGGCCGCCGTCCTGGGCGCCGCCCGCGTGGGACGTCTCCGACCCCTCGATGGTCGAGTTCGGCCCGGGCGGCGACTTCACCGCCGTCGACCACGGCGAAGCCAGGGTCGGGGCCCGCGCGGCGGGCCTGGTCGCGCGCACCACGCTGCTGATCAGCCCCAGCGAGGTCCTGCTGTCGGCGCCTGCCGTCTACCTGAACCAGGCGGTCCAGAACCTGCAGGGGAGCGTCCCGCTGATCGCGGGCCGCAAGGCGCTCCTCCGCGTCTTCGTCACCGGCGACGAAGTCAGCTACTACGAGCCGCGCGCCTACGCCGAATTCGTGCGCGAAGGGCAGGTGGTGCACACGGCGGCGATGGGGGCGCCGCACCAGATACCCGACCAGGTGGACGAGCGCTGGCTTTTCCAGTCGTTCAACGCCGAGATACCGGGCGAGGCGATCCAGCCCGGCACCAGCATGTTCGTCGAGATGGACCCCGACGGCGTCGTGCCCCGCAAGCCGGGCAGCCAGTCGAGGATCCCGGCCCAGGGCGCGCTGGAGCTCAACGTGGTCGAGCTTCCAACCCACCGGCAGACGCTGGTGCCGGTGATCGCCGCGACCGACCCGCAGGAGCAGATCCGCATCTGGGCGCAGGACCTTGACGCCGAGAGCGAGTGGGTGCGGTTTGCGCGCAGCGTGCTGCCTATCGGCGACATGCAGCTGACGGTGCGCGAGGCGTTCTACACCTCGGTCGACCTGGCCAGCTTCGACGGCTGGGTGCAGCTCATCACCGACATCAGAATGCTCAGGGCGATGGAGGGCAGCGAGGGCTACTACTACGGCGCCTTCTTCCGCGCGAATCCCTTCGGCATCGGCGGGCTGGGCTACATCGGCTTTCCGGTGAGCATCGGGCTCAATGTGGACAACGTGTTCGCGCACGAAGTCGGGCACAACATGAGCCTCTTCCACGCCCCCTGCGGCAACCCGGGCGGCCCCGACCCCAGCTTCCCCTACCGGGACGGGGGCACGGGCGCGTGGGGATGGGAGCCGGCGTTCGGCAGCATCGTCGATCCCGAGCAGCACAAGGACGTGATGAGCTACTGCGATCCCAGCTGGATCAGCGACTACAGCTTCGTGCGGGCGCTGGACTGGAGAATCGCAACCGAAGTGGCGCCCGACGGCGTGCGTCCGGCCGACCGCGGCACCGGCGGCAACCTCGACAGCGGCACCGACCGCCGCCCTCCCGAGAAGACGCTCCTGCTGCGCGGACGCGCGGTCGGCGGCGAGCTCGCGCTCGAACCCGCCTTCGTCGTGGACATGCGGCCCGTGCTGCCCGACGCGGCAGGCCCCTACCGCCTGGAGGGCCGGGGCCCGGCGGGGCGTGTCCGCTTCGCCCTCGACTTCGCGCTCACGCCGCTGGAGCTGGGCGGCGGCGACTTCCTCTTCGCCGTGCCCTACGACGCTGCCGTCGACGGCGCGCTCGATCGCGTGGTCCTGTCGGGGCCCGAGGGCGAGCTGGCGATGGGGCCGTCCACCGCGACCCCGACGGCGATCGTCCTGGATCGCGAGAGCGGGCGGGTGCGCGCCATCCTGCGCGACTGGAGCGGCGGCCCAAAGGGTCTCCCCCTGCGTCTGGACGCCAGCGCGGAGATCCTGGTCAGCAGCGGCCTGCCGGACGAGGTCAGCCCCCCGGCCCGGTGATCCTGTACTCCGCCGGCGGGATCTCGCCGCGCAGGTGCTCGATGAAGTAGTCCCACGTCCGGCGCACCACATAGGGCTCGCTCGCATAGCCGTGGTTGCGGTTGGGCAGCACGAACATGTCGAAGTCCTTGTTGTGGCGGATCAGCTCGTCGATCACGCGCACGGTCATGTTGGGGTGCACGTTGTCGTCGAGCGTGCCGTAGTGGAGCAGCAGCTTGCCCTTGAGGTTCGCGGCGATGTTCTGGTTCGCCTGGCTGTCGTAGTTGTCGGTGCCGTCGGGGTTCTCGACGAGCAGGCCCTGGTACTTCTCGCCCCACGGAAAGTGGTAGCCGCGGTTGTCGTGATTGCCCGCGCCCGAGACCGCCACCTTGAAGAAGTCGGGCCAGCGCAGGATCGCGTCGGTCGACGAGAAGCCGCCGCCCGAGTGGCCGAAGATGCCCACGCGCCCCAGGTCCATCTGCGGGTGGCGCCCCGCCAGCTCCTTGAGCGCCGAGATGTGATCGGGGATGCCGTTGTCGCCCATGTTCCCGTAGTAGGCGTCGTGGAAGGCCTTGGAGCGCAGCGGCGTGCCGAACGCGTCGACCGCGAAGACGATGAACCCCAGTTCGGCCAGGGCGCGCCCGTTGCCGCGGCCCGGCGCGGAGAAGTCGTAGCGGGTGACCGCGCCGATCTGCGGGCCGGGGTAGATGTAGTCCACCACCGGGTAGCTCTGCTGGGGATCGAAGTCGGAGGGGAACCAGAGCAGACCGTAGACGCTGGTGACGCCGTCGCGGCCCTTTGCCTCGAAGGGCACCGGCGGCACCCAGCCAGCCTCCTCGAGCCGCGAGATGTCGGCGGTTTCGATCGTCTGCACAACGGCGCCGTCCCGTGCGCGCACCACGGCGGTCGGCGGCGTGTCGGGGGTGGAGTACTGGTCCACGAAGTAGCGGCCCGACGGCGCGGGCGTGATCTGGTGCACCGCGTCCTCGGCACTCAGCAGCTCCAGTCCGCTGCCGTCCAGCCCGACCCGGTACAGGTGAAGGTGATAGGGGTGGCGCCCCTCCTCGCGGCCCGCCGCGGTGAAGTAGACCGTGCGCGAGGCCTCGTCCACCCGCAGCAGCTGCGCAACCAGCCAGGGCCCGGACGTGACCTGGTTCTTTAGCGCGCCGTCGCCGTCGTAGAGGTACAGGTGCCCGAAGCCGTCCCGCTCGGACCACCACAGAAACTCCGAGCCGTTCCCCAGAACCTGCCAGGCGGGCGGGAACGAGGTGAAGTTGTTGAGTTCGACATAGGTCGGCCCGGTCTCTTCCAGCAGCCGGGTCGCGCTCCCTGTGGCGGCATCCACGCGGTACAGCAGATAGCTCTTGAAATCGCGGCTGCGGTGCGTGTAGAACACCTGGCTGCCGTCTGCGGTCCACTGGACGTCCACGTAGCTCGTGTCCCCGCGCGCGAAGTAGCCGGGCTGCGGCGCGATGTCGGCGCGGACCGACGTCCCGGCCTCCACGTCAAGGATCCACAGCTCGGACGTGGGCACGATCGAGTCGCCCGGCAGCGCGTAGGCCCACGAGTGCAGGATCGGGCGCCCGTCGGCGGCCTCGAGCAGGTGGAACCGCTCGACCTCGCGCTCGTCGTAGCGGTGCGTGGCAATCCGGCGCGAATCCGGCGACCACTGCATTACAGGCGACCGCTCGCTCCCGGCGCGGCGGCTCGTGATCTCCTGACAGCACCCCTCCGGGATCGCGCCGTAGCCGAAGTCCGCTTCGCCGTCCCGGGTGAGCTGCACCTCGTCGCCGCTCTCGGCGTCGCGCACCCAAAGGTTCTCGTCGCGCGCAAACGCGATCCAGCGACCGTCGGGCGACGGGCGCTCGGCGTCCGACGGCGCCGCCGCGCGAGTCGGCCCCGTACACGTGTACGCGCCGATGTCGCACGTCCACTGCACCGAATCGGCCACCTGGAAGCGGACGCCGCCGCCGCCGTCCACGAAGTCGAATTCGTCGAAGGGCAGCGCACGCCCCTCGTAGGCCGTGTCGGCGGCGATCGACAGGGCGGCGGCCAGGCGCGCGTGGTCGAAGGCCGGGCGGCGCGTGGCCGCGGCAGGATCGACCACAACGAACTCGTGACCCGAACCGGTGCGGCTGCGGAACCAGAAGCGGTCGCCGTCGAAGAACTCCGGCGCCACCTGGTCGCCCGACACCAGCTTGGCCGCGTGCCACGGCAGGAACTGCTCGGCGCGGGCGTAGGCGCTCTCGGTGACCTGCTGGGCGGCGAGGGCGGGGGCGGCGAGCGCTAGGGCGAGGGCCGCGGCGGCGAGCGCGAGGGCGGGAGCGACGGGAGCGGCCGGGCGGCAGGGGCGGCCCCGCGTGGGCTGCCGGAGGGTGCGCATCAAAGTGGGCATTGGTGACCTCGGGGTTGTCATGCTGGCGCGACAGCAAGGATGGGTGGCTGGTTGGGCGACCATGTCGCCGATATAGTGACTTCGGCCTCGCTCCTAGGCCAGACCCTGCCCACCGTTTGCATTCCACCCGGAGTCCGGTCATGCGCCCTGCAGCTTGCTTTATCGTCCTGGCTAGCGTCTTCGTGTCCACAACCGCCGCCCAGGAATCGCTCGACCCCGAGCGGGACGAGATGTACGCCCGCTACATGCAGATCCCGAGCCTGATCAAGGGCGGGATCGTGTGCCCGGACGTCGGGCCGCTGGGAGGGGCCGCGTGCGCCGTGAACTGGATGGCCGACGGGCAGAGCTTCTGGTTTGCCGAGGGGCAGCCCGACCAGACGGTCATTCGCAGGGTCGACCCCGAGGCGCGCACCGTCGAGCCGCTCTTCGACACCGAGCGTCTGCGCGAGGCGCTGGCCCCGGTGCTGGGACACGAGCCGCCGTATCGGGGGCTGCCGTTCGACCGCTTCAGCTTCGTCGGCGAGGGCGAGCGCGCGGTGCGGTTCGCGGTCGGCGACCGGGGCTTCGAGCTCGATCTGGACGACTACTCGGTCCGTGCCAGGCCGGCGTCCGAGGTCGAGGCCGCCGCGCGCGCGACGCCGCGGGTTGTGCGCGAGGGGTTCACCAGCGGGGCGCCCGCGGTAATGGAGGTGCCGTCGCCCGACGGCCGCTGGCTGCTGACCGAGAGGGACCACGGCCTGTGGGCGCGCGCAACCTTCGACGGGCGCGAGCAGCCGGTCGTGGAGGACGGCGAGGAGGACTACCGCTGGAGCGTCGAGGGGGCGATGTGGGCGCCCGACGGAGCGCGGGTCGCGGCAATGAAGGAGGACAGCCGCCGGATGGAGCGGGTTCCGATCCTGCACTGGCTGAAGCAGACCGAGGAGGTCCGGTACGCGCCCTACGCCAAGGCCGGCAACCCGATGCCGCGCCAGGAGCTGCACGTCGTGGACATCGCGGGGCGCAGGGCGGTCCAGATCGACGTGGGCGACGACGAGCAGATCCTGAGTCCGGTCGGATGGCTCCCCGACGGGTCGGAGTACCTCTTTCTGCGCATGTTCCGCACGTACCAGACGCTGCACCTTGTCGCCGCCGACCCCGCCACCGGCGCAACCCGCGTGGTCGTCGAAGAGTCGCAGCCCACCTTCATCAAGGGCATCGGCACCACGCCGTCGTGGCGCGCGCTGGCACGTCCGCTGGCCGACGGCGAACGGCTGCTCTGGATCAGCGAGCGCGACGGCTGGGACCACATCTACCTGTACGGCATGGACGGCCGGCTGGTCCGCAGGCTCACCGAAGGCGAATGGCCGGTTCTCGGCATCGTGCATGTCGACGAGACGGCGGGACTTGTGTACTTCACAGGGCATAGGGAGGAAGACAGGGCGTACGATACGCACCTGTACCGGGTGTCGCTCGACGGCGGCGATGTGGTGCGCGTCACGGAGGGAGAGGGTCAGCACAGCGCCACGGTGGCGCCCAGCGGCGCATACATCGTCGACACGCACTCGAGCACAGACCGCCCGCCCCGCACCGAGGTGCGCACCGCCGGCGGCGAGTTCGTCCAGGTCGTGACCCAGGCCGACGTTAGCGCGCTGGACGATCTCGGCTGGACCCCGCCCGAGGAGTTCGTCGTGAAGGCCGCCGACGGCGAGACCGACCTGCACGGTCTGATCTACAAGCCGCAGGACTTCGACCCGTCCCGCAAGTACCCGGTCATCGACTACATCTACAACGGCCCGTTTGTGAGCTGGGTGCCCAGGACCTTCACCGACGCCCGCGGAATCAGCCAGGCCGCCCTCGCCCAGCTGGGCTTCGTGGTGTTCATGGTCGACGGACGCGGCACCACCGAGCGCGGCAAGGCCTTCCAGGACGTGGCCTACCGCAACTTCGGCCGCAACGAGATCCCCGACCACCGGGCGGCCATGGAAAACGCCGCCGCCACCCGTCCCTGGATGGACTTGGACCGCGTGGGCATCCACGGCGGCTCCTGGGGCGGCTACATGACCGTGCGCGCGCTCGTCCTCGAGCCCGACTTCTACGACGTCGGCGTCGCGGTGAACGGCGTCTACGACATCCACGACCAGAACGCCTGGGCGATCGAGCCCTACATGGACCGCCCCTGGGAGAACCCCGAAGGCTACGAGTACGGCTCGAGCCTGCGCCTCGCCGACCGGCTACAGGCCAAGCTCCTGCTGATCCACGGCACCAGCGACGTCAACGCCACCTTCTCGGCCACCATGAAGCTGGTCGAGGCGCTCATCCGGGCGGGCAAGCCGCACGACCTGATCGTGGTGCCCGAACAGCCGCACTGGTTCACCGGCCAGAGCGCCGAGTTCACCGACGCGGCCCGGCGGCGCTACTTCCAGGAGCATCTGCTGGGACTGACGGGCCGGGGGGCGGGGGTGGTTCCGTAGGGGGGGCGTCGCGGCGGTTCCGAGGGGGTCCCCAAGCCCCGCTCTGGCGGCAGTTTGTTTGATCGGAAACCGGCAATTCCTGTGGATAACTTCGTAAATTGTTGCGTTGTATCGACTTAATTGCTTGACGGTTGCTTGATCGCGGGAGGGCTGGTGTCGCCCGCCCAAATGTGAGGTCAGCATTACAATTTGTAATGTCAACATTACACTTGGGACCCCGAGTTTTCTTGATCGGCAACCTGCATTTCGGGTCCCAAATCGGGTAACTCGTTGCTGCGCAACTACTTGTTTTCTTGATTGGGAACCTGCACTTGGGTGGCCGTCAGCCACCCCCCCTCCCCCACCTGGCCGCGAAGACCTCTTCGCCGCCGGGCGACAGCCCCAGAGCCCGCCCGGACGCCAGCGCCGCAGACGCGAACGTTTCGCCGTAGCCACGCGCCAGGGTCATGACCACGAGGTCGCGCGCGAACGTGACGATCTGGCAGGGGACGCGCAGCACAGGCCCCTGCGTGAGGTGCGGGGTCGGGCGCGCCGGGTCGAAGAGGTCGAGGGACGTGAGGCCTTCGAGGATGCCGGGCACGCCGGGGCCCACGAACGCGAGCATGGCGTGGCCGTCGGTCGTTTCGGTCAGCGTGGGGTCGCCGGGCTCGGGAAGGCCGGGCCACGGGGGGCCCGCGAGGGGCGTCGCCCCGGGCTCGGAACGCGCCAGCGGCGGCGGCGCCTTGCCCAGGTGCCAGATCGAGGCCTGTGTGCGGTTCATGCGGGCGACGACGAAAGGGTCGTGCACGCCGACGCCGCCGAGACGTTCGGGAATGGGCAGCTGCATGGGCCGATGGGTCGCAATCCGGCTGTCCTGGCAATCCCATCGGCGCCGATGGGACAGGTCGACGATGAACGGACCGGGGTGGCCGCGCTCGCCCTGGTAGCGCAGAACCACGGTCCAGCCGTCGCGCGACTCGGTGGCCGCGGGCGTCGCGCCGAAAGACACCGCCGAGCGACGGAACACGGGCCGGGGCCGCGCGGTCGTCGCGGTCTTCATGCACGCAACCTTGTGCCGGTAGGGTCGTAGAAGGGCGGCGTTGTCACCGTGGCAGAAAACGTCGCCCTCTGCCCCGGCTTCTGCTCTTCCTGGAGTAAAATTGCAGCACCCCTCGCGGCATGCTCCTCGCGCACAAGCGCCATGCCATACTGCCACCCAAGCGCCTCGCTGCGGCGCGTTGTGCACACATGGCCAACAATTGCGCCATCGGCCACCACGAGCGCGCCGTCGCGGGGGGGTTGGCCATCGCGGCGCGGCCGGCCATCGCGGGGCGGCCCGCCACCACGGCGCGGCCCGCCATCACCGCGCGGCCCGCCACCGCGGCGAGACCCGCCACTACGGCGCGGCCCGCCATCACCGCGCGGCCCGCCATCGCGGGGCGGCCCCTGCCCATCGTCCACCCGGAAGCCCACCAGCTTCATGCGGCCCGGCTGCTTTTCGCATGCGCGCAGGGCGGGTGCGCCGACCTTCTTCGACGCGGTGTCTTCGCGGTCCCACATCCACCCCATGCCGATGTCGGTCAGGGTGACCCGCGCTTCGGACTCGGCTCCGACGATGATGTGGCCCTTTTCGGCGCGCAGACAATATTGGGCCTCGAGGCCGAACGGCTGGATGCCCAGGTCGGCGCCGGCCTCCATTAGCAGCTCCCACAGGTACTGGCAACTGCTGGACGGGGCGTGCAGTTCGTACGACAGTTCGCCGACAAAGCCCAGCCGCAGGCAGCGGGCCTCGACGCCGTCGCCGACAACGATGCGCCTGCACGCCATGTACGGGAGGGCCTCGTTCGAGACGTCGGCGGCGGTGACGCGTTCGAGCACTTTGCGGGCATTGGGCCCGGCAATGTTGAGCGAGCCCAGCACGTCGGTCAGGTTGACCAGGTTGTAGTTCCAGTCGTCGTGGCGGGTATGGAAGCGGAACCACTCGACGTTGACGCCCGCGCGGCCCGAGCTCGTTGTGAAGTAGTAGTCGTTGTCGCCCTCCTTGACCACAACGCCGTCGTCGACGAGATGCCCCATGTCGTTGCACATTGCCGAATACTTGCAGCGTCCGGGGCGCGCCTTGCGCATGTCGGACACGTATACGCGCTGGAGCGCCTTGAGTGCGTCGGGGCCGTGTATGCGGAACTTGCCGAGCGGCGAACTGTCGAGGATGCCGACGTTGTTGCGCACGTTGAGGATCTCGGCGCGGCAGGCGGGGTCGTCGGAGAAGTAGCGGGCGCGGCTCCAGGGGCCCGCGCGGCGGAAGGCGGCGCCCCGTGCGGCCTGCTCGGCGTGCAGGGGCGTGCGCTTGTGCACGTCGTGTCCCGGCCCGGCGAGCGTGGCCAGGCTGGGCGGCGCAAGCGGCGGCCTCACCGTGGTGGGGGTGGCCGTCTCGATCGGGTCGCCCCTCAGCTCGGCCATGATCATGGCCAGGTTCTGCCCGGCCACCCGGTACTGCCCCGGCCCCAGGCCGAATCCGCCAAAGCGCTTGGCGAGCTCGGGCACGTCGAAGCCCTGCGCGACGCATTCCCTGACGTTCTTGTAGGTGCCGTCCTCGTCGAGGTCCACGAACGCCTTTGCGCCGCGGCCGATGCCCGGCCCGTGGCGAACCTCGCATCCGGCGACCGGGCCGGGGAGGGTGGTTTCGGTGCGGCGGGCGTCGGCTGCGGCGTGCGCTTCGGCCGCTCCGTCGGCGGGGGCGCGGCGGCGAGCCACGGCCGCTCCGCCCGCAAGGTCCGCCGCCCGATGGCCGGCCTGCATGCCCGAAGCCTCGATCGACTTCGGGTCCCGGAGACCGGTCATGCTGCCGGCCGCGAACACGCCGGGCGGCAGTTCGGCGGGCTGGTGGGTGTGCGTGCGCGTGCAGTAGGCGAGCCGGGCCTTGGCTGTGGCCAGGACCCCGATGCGCGGCTGCGTCCCGGCGTTGGCCACGAGCAGGTCGCACTCGAACCGGCTGGCGCCGTCGCCGTTCAGGGGACGCAGCTCGCACGCCTTCACCCGCCTGCGGCCGATGGCGCGCGACGCCGCCCATCCGGGAAGCACCGGGATGCCCCTGCGCTCGAGCGCTGCGACCAGGGCGGGGTCCTGGCGTCCGGCTGCGCGCGCGTCGGCCACGCCCCGGACCTCGACGCCCAGACCGGCCAGGTCCAGCGCCGCCTCGAGACTCAGGTCGTCGCCCACGCTGAAGACCGCCGCACGTCCCGGCCGGACCGCGTAGGTGCGCGCCAGACGCCAGGCCGCGCCCGCCTGCATGACGCCGGGCCGGTCGTTGTGGTTGAACACGAGCGGGCGGTCCATGCACCCCGCGGCGACCACGACGGTCTTCGCGCGGCATTCCCAGTGGCGCTCCTGAAACGGGTCGTCGTCGCTGCCGATCGTGAATCCGGTCACAAGGTTTTCGCCCCACACGCCGGTCACGGGCGAGCTTGTGAAGACTTTCACATTCTCGGCCGCGCGCAGCCGGGCTGCCAGGGCTTCGGCGCGCCGGTGCAGCGGCTCGCCCTCGAACTCGCGCGCGCGCCAGGCCAGATGCCCCCCCAGCCACGGCCGCCGCTCGAACAGGCAGACCCTGAGCCCGCTCTCGGCCGCGGCCAGCGCCGCGGACATGCCCGCAGCGCCGCCGCCCACGATCGCAACCTCGGCGTTCATGTACCGCTCGGAGCGCGGCCCGCCCGGGCTCGAGTCGCGCCGCGGGTCCAGCACGCCGGTCCCCGCCATGCGCCGGAGCGCGTTCTGGAAGAGGGGCCAGAGGCGGTACGGTCGGTGGAAGAGGCGGTAGTAGAACCCCGCCGGCATCAGGCGGTCGAACGGGTCGATCAGGCCGAAGAGGTCGGTGCGCGGGTCGCCCCGCACGTTCTGGGCGCGGACCGACATCTCGGCCCGCAGCCGGGTGGTCTCGGCGCACTCGTTCGGCACGCCGTCGATCGCCATGAACGTGTTCGACGACTCGCCCTCGATGCTGTACAGGCCGCGCGGCCGGTGGTACTTGAGGCTTCGCCCGAAGGTCCGCACCCCGGCCGCGAAGAGCGCCGAAGCCACGGTGTCGCCCGCGAACCCCCGCACCCCCCGCCCCAGGAAGGCGAAGTCGAGCGGCCGCGAAAAGTCGACGCGGCAGGTGGGGCCGGTAGGCAGCCGGCCCTCGGGCGGCGGTGCTTCAGGGGCCATGGCCGCCTCGCTCGCGGTCGCCCCCGCCCTTCACCTCGCGGTTCGTCGCCGGGTCGCGCACCGTGCGGAACCAGATCCCGCAGCCCTGCGCATGATGCCACCACTCCTCCTGCGGCCCGCACGGAACGCTCCGGAACTGCGTCCAGCGGTAGTGCGCCTCGGCGCTCAGACCGTCCTGGTCTGGCCTGGGTCCGCGCTCCTGTCCGCCGAAGGTGAACTCGTAGACGTCGCGCTTGCCGCAGACGGGACAGGTCAGGCGAAAGGTCATCAGTCCCAGTGTCCGTACTTCATGACCGAAGGCGTCTCGCCCGAATAGCGGTTCTCAAGAAAGCGGTCCAGCGCGAAGGGGCGAAGGATCTCGGGACGCTCGCCGGTGGCCATGTAGTCGGCCATGAGCTTGCCCGCGACAGGACCCGACTTGAAGCCGAAGTAGCCCCAGCCGGCGTCGAGATAGAGGTCGTCGAAGCCGAGGTGGCCCTCCATGATCGGGGCCATGTCGGGTGTCATGTCGGCAAGGCCCGACCAGATGCGCATGAAGCGGACGCCTCGCAGCGCCGGCATGAGTTCGGCGAGCGCCTCGGCCTGGTGCTTGAGGTAGTAGGCGGTCGCGTCGTTGGTGTAGTTGACCTGCGGATCCATGTGCGCGCCGGTCGCGATCTCTCCCTTTAGCGTCTGGTTCGCGTAGACGTGGTACGCGCCCGAGCTGAACACGTGGTGCAGGAACGGCTTCAGGGGATGGGTGACCATCGCCTGAATGGTGAGGGGGTGGATCGGCAGCTCGATCCCCAGCATTGCTGCCAATGCCGCGCCGTATCCCCCCGCCATGATCCCGAGGCGGTTGCAGCGAATGGCCCCCAGCGTGGTGCGCACGCCGTTCACGCGGCCACGCGCCGTGTCGATGCCCTCGACCTCGCAGCCCTGGTGGATGTGCACGCCGTGCGCCGCGGCCCCCTTGGCCAGCCCCCACACCACCGCGTCGTGCCGCACGATGCCGCCCGGCGGGTGAAACATGCCCCCCAGGACCGGAAACGCGGGGCGGTCGGAGATGTCGAGCCCGGGAATCACCTCGGCGCACTGCTGCGGATCGAGCATCTCGGACTTCACGCCGAGATGGTTGTGCGTGCTTGCGGCCAGCCGAAACCCGGCCAGCGCGGCCTCGCTGTGCCCCAGGTTGAGCGTGCCGCAGTTGAAGAACATGAGGTTGAAGTCGAGCTCGTCGGTCAGGACCCGCCACAGCTTCAGCCCCTGGTCGTAGAGGCGCACGTTCTCGGCGGTGCGCTGGTTGGCGCGCACGATCGCCGTGTTCCGCCCCGACCCGCCGAAGCCGATGTACCGGGCCTCGAGGACGGCGACGTCGCGAATGCCGTGCTCGCGCGCCAGATAGTACGCGGTGGCAAGGCCGTGGATGCCGCCCCCGATGATCACCACGTCGTAGTGGCTCTTGAGCGGGGCGGGACGCCAGAAGCGCCGAAGTCGGAGCCAGTTCATGATGGATGGGGTGGCGCCCTCAGGGGTCCGTGGAGGGCGGCGGCGGCGGGCGGGATGCCGGTGGCTGCCTGAAAGGGTCATTCCGAGTCTGAATCGTCGCTCTCCGCACCCGCCGTGATCCAGCCGCCAAGGCCTGGGTCCGCAAGTTCCCACGCTCCGCGGACGGTGTCAACCAACCCGAGGCGCTCCAGTCGTCGAAGCGCGGACTGCACTCTTGCCGCGCTTGGCGGCTCCTCTCCGAGCTCAACTCCCAGGGCGTCGCGAAAGGCTTGGCTGAACGGTCTGGCCGCGCCCGTCGCCAGGGCACGGGCCGTCGCGCGCTGGAGGGGCGTTAGGGCCAGCCACGCCTCGGGGTAGCCAAGGTCGTCGGCAATGCGCTCGCGAACGTGCTCGAGAGCCGATTCGACGGAGTGCTCCGGGTCGTACAGCATGGTCTGGACCAGCAAGCGAAAGAAGTACGGATTGCGATGGAGACGACCAAACGCGTCGAACATTGCGTCGGAATCCAAAAACCGGTTCGCCGTGCGTTGGAACACTCGCGCGATGTGGTCCACGAACGGCTTCCCCAGCGCGGGCAGGTCGATTGGCGTGGCAAAGTGGAAGAACGGGGCCTCGCGGCGGGAGAACATGGCAGCCAACCCGACGCGGCTGGAACCGGTCAACACGGCGGCGAGCCCGTCGCGTCGCTTGTCCAGGCCCGTTCTCAATGCGGCGACGAGGGGCGCGTTGCTGCGGGCGCGCGCCAGTTCCTGAACTTCATCGAGCAACAGGATGGTCGGACGGGTCTCATTCGACAGCTGGCCCAGCAAGTCGTCGAGGTGGAGGAGCAGCTCGGTCGGCGGCTCGCCCTTGAGTCGTCCGAGGTCGATCTCGGCCTTGGCTCCTGTCCCAGTCCCGGGAATTGCCACCGAGAGCTTCATCTTGGGGGCGAGCTTCGAGGCCGAGGCGCGAATTCGACCGGCGAGGCTGCCTCCGTCTCGCGACCTCTCCAGAGCATGCAGCAGCACCGCGAGCGGGCTCAGCGGCGCTTGCCAGAACGACGCGTAGATCACCCGGTGTCCCCGCGCTTCCGCGTACGGTGCCAAGTCCTGAACAAGGAATTCGGTCTTCCCCGCGCGGCGCGGCGCGAACAGGCTCAGCGCCTGGACCGGACCGCGAGCGAGGGTGTCGAGCACTTGGGCCGCCAGCTCTTCGCGTCGAAAGTGCCACGGGTCTCTGGTCATCGATTAGCCACTCCTAGCCAACAGTGGATAATTATCCATGCGTGGATAATCATGGCTAACTGGAGGCGGCCGAGGCAAGGCCGGCGGGAGGGGCGGTGGCGGAATCGGTTGCTGGCCCGCGCGGGCCAATCGGTGATCGCTCGGCTGGCACCGTGCCCGGCATTTCGGTAGAGTCCAGTGGACGATGAGTCCCGACTCGATCCGTACTCACTGGCCGCCAACCCGAATCGCAGGGAGGTCTGCTGTGGACCTGCAATGCATGGCAGTATTCCGGAAGGTTCCTGAAGGCTACATCGCCTTCATCGAGGAGTTGCCCGGTGCCAACACCCAAGGCGCTTCCCTCGAAGAGGCTCGGTCGAACCTTCGCGAGGCCGTCGCCATGGTGATCGAGGCCAACAGGGAGATGGCCCGCGAGGACGCCAGCGACGGTTCGGTCATCAGAGAGCCGATTACATACCCAAGCACTGCCCCAGTATGGTTCTCTGCTTCATTATTCGCTCGCCTTCTTGCTTGAGGGGTGATCAGTGGGCCCCGATTCGCGCGCTGCGTGGTCCTCTTCCGCCTCCTTGCGGCCCCCGAAGAACGCGCGCTGGCGCACGCGCCGTTCCCGGATGGTCGCGCTGCGGTACTCGCCGACAGCACGCTCAAGGCTGCCGAAGGCATGGCGGACGCCCTGCGCGTCGCCGCGGAAGTCCTGAATCGAGCCGGCGTCCACGCCGAGCATTCCCCCCTCTGCGTAGCTGTCCTGGTTGGCGCCCATGAAGACGAAGGTCCAGCCGGCGTCCTTGCGGGCGGCGATCAGGTCGAAGAGGTCCGCGCGCGTCCAGTGACGGGACGCGTTCTCGAGGCCGTCGGTGAAGACGGTGACGATCTGGTCCTCTTCGTGGTCCAGGCCGGCCAGGCGGTCGTCGGCCGCCTCGACGAGCGAGCCGAGCGCGTCCAGGAGCGGGGTGGCGCCGCGGGGCTCGTACTGGTCCGGGTCTAGGTCGGGCACCTTGTCGACCGCGACGGCGTCGTGGATGACCTCGAAGGGGTCGTTGCTGTCGAACTGCACCAGACTGAGGGTGCATGCGCCGGAGTGCGCGCGTTGTTTGGCGACGAAGCCGTTGAAGCCGTCGACTACATCGCTCTCGAGGCCGCTCATGGATCCCGAGCGATCGATCAGGAACGACACGTGCACGGGGCGGTCGCTCTCTTCTTCACTCTTCTTCTTGCGATCTGCCTTGACCGGCTTTACGCGGCGTCCGGCAATGCGGTCCGCAGTGGCCAGCACCGGTTTGTGCGCGCGCGCATGGGCAAACATGTTGCGCAGGCCCCAATGTGGCGGCCGGGCCTTGCCCCAATCGGTCCACGTGGACGCGCCGTGTCGGGCTCCGATGCACGCGCCCATCATTGCGCGGCAGGCCGGATGCATTGATGCGGCGGTGCGCGGGTCCCAGGGCGAGCCGTAGCCGAAGGCGCTGATGAAGGGCTCGGGCGCGGTGGTTGCGCACAACAGCGCAAGCGGAATGGCTTCGGTGGCGACCGCCGATCCGCCGAATTGGGCAAGCGCCGCTTCGAGGCCATTGTAGTGGTTCAACGACACCGCGCGGATTTCGTCGGCAACGTTTGCGCCCTGAACGTCGCCCTGCGGGTATTGCGCGCAAACATCGGCCACGCTGGCGAGCCAGTGCGCGTCGAGCGGGCCCTCGCCGTTTGCGGCCAACGCGACCGCCGCGGCAAGGGCGGCGGCACCGGCAACGGCGGCCGGGTGCCCGTGCGTGACGGTCGCGGAGAGAGCGGCTTCGAAGGCCGCGCGTTCGGGATCGTCGGACCAGAGGAGTCCGAAGGAGGTCGACCTGGCGGCCGCGGCGGCCCCTGCGGAATGGGGCGCTCCGGCCCTCCACCACTCCACGCCCTTGCGGAGGGAGGTTCGCGCGTGCTGTGCGGCTGCCCCCGCCCCGCGCACGTCGGTGGCCGCAAGGCGAGCAGCGAAGCGGATCGGATGGTCGCGGTAGCCTGAGAGCACGGCGTCGGCCGCGACGAGGGTGAAGCGGGTTTCGGGGCCCGCGAGGGGACGCTTCCGCTGCAGGATCGCGGGGAGCGCCTCGCCGGCGAGAACCCCAAGCAGGGCGCCCCGGCAGCGGTCGGGCGGGGCGGGGCTGAAGTCGGCCCGGGTGCCGGGCGGGCGGGCGAGGAGCGTGGCGAGGCTGCGGGCGGCGGCGGTGCCGAACCGGGTGCGGAGTTCGTGGGGGTGACCCATGGGTGGTTGCCCTTTCCGAGGGGGAGATGGTATTTTTGTCATTGCGACAATTAATCGTCGCGGAGGCGCTTCTGATTGTCAACCCCCCTGTCGGGGATAGCTTTGGGAATGCGCGGAATGGACTCTGGAGGACGTGCGCGAGAGCGGCGCGGCGGCGACGAGGGGTTCGCCTCGTTCGCCGTCGTGGTCGACGTGGTGCTCATGACGATCGTGCGGCGGGAACTCCGTGTCTTCCTGATTCAGCGGGGCATCCGCCCCAAGCTCGGAAGGTGGGCGCTGCCGGGGCGCCTGGTCGCCCCGTTCGAGCATCTGGAGGGCGCAGCCGCGCGGGTGCTGGCCGAAGAGACGGAGCTTGCGCATGCGCGGCATGGCCTGGAGCAGCTGGGCACCTACGGCGAGCCGAAGCACGGTGCGGGGCGGCGGGTGCTCACGGTTGCGTACTGGACCATCGCGCCGCTTCCGTCCGATGCGGGGGGCGACCCGGGGCTGCCGGACACGAGCACCGCGATCTACGCCGAGTTCGTCCCCGTGTCCGAGATCGAGAGCGGCCGCCTACGCCTCGCCTTCGACCACGGGCGGATCGTCGCCGACGCGCTGGCGCAGGTGCGGTCCCGTCTGGAGACGACCACCCTGGCGCGGCGGTTCTGCCCGCCCGAGTTCACGATCAGCCAGCTGCGCGAAGTCTACGAGGCCGTGTGGGGCACGCAGCTCGACGCGGCCAACTTTCAGCGCAGGGTGCTGCAGAACGAGGGTTTCCTCGCGCCGCTGGAGAAGTGGCACCGGACGGCGGGAAGCGGGCGACCGGCGAGGCTGTGGGTCGCCGAGCAGGATGGCGGCGGGACGCTGGAGAGACCGTTCCCGCGAGGGTGGCGGGAGGGGGGTGGGTGAGGGGAGCCCCTCAGTTCCACCACACCGCGTAGCCCTTCTTCTGCAGGCGGCGGGCCAGAGCCTCCTCCATCTCCACCGCTTTCGACGCGGGAACCGGGTTCAGCCCCTCGTACTGCTTCCTCATGAGGTACTTCCCGTGCTTCCTTGCGATTCGATTGGACTTGTAGCCGTCCTTGTGCTGATTGAAGCGATCCTCGGGGTCGAGGCCGGTCTGCCCGACGTAGACGCACGGCTTGCCGCTGTCGCGCTCGTAGTGCGGGTTCCTCGCCATGAACTTCTTGTTGTCGAGGATCGACTGGCCGTCCTGGGAGTCGCCGAGGCGGATCACGTAGAGGTTTCTGGTGGGCGTCTCCGTCATGTCGGGTCTCCTTGGTTGTGGGTGGGGGTTCGGAAACGCCTGACCTCCAGCCGGGGGTAGGGCTCCCGAAAGACCGCGACGTACCCTCCGTCGTACACGGCGGCAATCGGCGGCAGGGCATCGCCCAGGGACGCTCCGATTCCGGTGGCGGCGTCGACCAGGTAGGTCGTGAGGCGGATGGGCCGGCGGCGACGGTAGCGGTGGTACTGGACCACGAAGTGTCCGGACGGGAGCGCACTGAGGAAGGTCAGCAAGTCGTGCTCCATATGCCGTTGCAGCGAGACCGATCCCGCCGCGCGCTCGCGCAGCCGCAGCGTCTGGTGTCCTTCCACCCGAGCCGTCCACAGCAGTTCTGCGCCTTCGGAGTAGGCCCGCACGAGCGGCGTCGCGAACTGTGCGTAGGCGAGCTGGCGTTGATTTGCCAGGCAGGCGATCAGCCCTTCGGTCATTCGCCATCGCACCAGCCAGTTGTCGGCGATGTAGGAGGCTCTCGCGCCGAGCGCGCCGTCATCTTCCAGGGACACCCTGTGCAGCGCCTCGTCGCTTTCGCGGTGATAATCCGACACGAAGATGTCGTTGCGCTCGCCAGTGCAAACATCGTCTGCCGCAAAGGGGGTTGCCACCAGGGTATCCAGCTCCCAGCCATCCTCGGACTCGACGAATACCTTTAGGCGACGGGCCGTCGGAACGACTACGCGACCGTCGGAGAGCAGAGTGAGGCTGGCAGCGTCTCGAAGCTCCATGGGTCCGTCGCCGACCCCGCCGAATCCCCCGGTGTGCCGCCCGCCCGAATCGAAGACGCGGACTTCCTGGGCGGACATGTCGAGAACGTAGACGTTGCCGTGCGGGTCGACTTCCACGCCGGTGATCGCCCCAAACAGCTGGGGACCCGCGTCGTCCGCGCCCAAGCTCAGAACCGTGCTCGCGTCCCGAAGGGCCTGGCGCGCCTCCATCCAAGCCAGCAGCGCCTCCGGGGCCATGCCCTCCGGCAGAGTGTCCGCCGAAATCACCGACGCGTCGACCGGTGCGGCATTTGCGTCGTTCGGATGCAAGGTGTCGCCGGGGTCGAGATCGATGTCCCCTGTGCCGCAGGCCGCAGCTGCGAGCAGGGCTGCGGGGGAAAGGGCACGGATAGAAGACACCAAGGAGCGCGTTGAGGGCATCGCGGACCTCCAACAGCGAGGGTGGCACATTGGCCGGACAGCAGCGAAGATGGCGAGACCGATCGCGCCAGGGCAAGCGCGACCGGGTCGCCGGACCAGCGCGCGGCTATTCGACCGGCAGCCAGTCGCAGTCTGCGGTGTCGATGCTGTAGATGCGGATCCAGGACGTCATGTCACCGCTCGGGTCGTCGAGGGTGCGGTCCAGCAGGAACAGCGTGTCGCGCGCGACGGTGTAGGCCGCCTGCAGCTGGTTGGCAAACCGCACCGGCCCGTCGGCGCACAGCCGCTTCCGGTCGGGCGACAGCACCGACACGTAGATGTCCGCGATGAACTCGATCAACGGCTGCTCGCCGGTGAACGAATAGTCGTCGTGCATGAGCACCAAGTGCCCGCTGGCCGTCCGGTAGATGAGATCGAGCGCCGACAGCATCTCGATCCGGTCGCGAAAGTTCAGCGACATGTCCTCGTCCATGAGCGGCTGCGCGTTCGACGGGACGCCTCGGCGGCGAGCCCTCGGCGGATGCAGGGTGTCGAACGGCTCGCCGTCCCAGTCGGTCAGGAACATTTCGTTGGCACCCGCGAATCCGATCATCAGGGTGTCGGACCAGGCAGCCGACACTTTGGCTCCGAACACGCCCGCCAGCGTGCCACCGGACGCGATCGATTGGGTATATGAGAGCGGAAGCGGACCGATCTTGCGAACTACATCCTCAGTCACGTCCCATGCCGCCAGCGCCTTTCGATCGGCGAAGCCAGAAGCGGGGAGGAAGACCGTGCCGTCCGCAATCGCCGGCGGACCTCCGGTGCAGACCTCGCAGCGCACGGAGCGCCCCGGCTCGCCGCTGTCACGCGCAAACGTGATCAGCAGGTCCCGCCGGACATCGGTGCCAACTACGGTCGAATCGTCGAGAATGAAGGCCCGGCTAAGGCCCGTGAACTCCCCGGGCCCTTCGCCGGGGTGACCGTAGGACTGCAGAAACCGACCGTCGCGCCCGAAGCGGAAGATGCGATTCGAGTATCCGTCGGCGATGAGGAACGAGCCGTCGGCGGTGTCTGCGCTGAGGCTGTACGGGCGCCCGATGTAGTACTCGGTCTCTTCGAGCAGCAGGCTGTCGACGAGGGCAACCGTCGGGCCGACCGCGCCCGGGTGTGGTTCGCTGTACGGCGATCCGCTCGGTTCGCCGCCGTCGGCGCATGCAAGCAGCAGCAGGCCCGCGGCCGTGGGGAATGCGATGCTTCGGGGCATCAGGGCCGGACCAGCCTCCGCCCCTGCACCTGTCCCGAAAAGCGCTCGTCTCGCACGAGTCCCCACACATGGTCGCGCGTGGCGTCGCGAAGCCGGAACGAGTCCGGGAGCAGGACCCGCCGCACCTGGCCGCCGCCTTCCGACCGGTCCAGCACAAGCCAGACCGTGCCGAGGTCGTGCTCCTCGTTCGTGCTGAGCCACACTTCGTCCGAGACGGTCGATATGGCGGCCGTGACCAAGGGGAGGCGGCTTGGGACGTAGAGCGCTTCCTCGACGATCGCGCGCACTGCGGCATCCGACGGGGGACTGCCGTCAGCCCTTTGCATTAGGTCACGCACCGAGCGCGCCTTGGGTTCGATGGCCGCCTCGACCCGCTCGCGCTGCATTGGGGTGGGGCGCAGCGGCAGCCGAACGTCGAGGATGGTGTCCGGGCCGGGCATGATCTCCACGACCCGAACTTCGTCGGCGCGCCCGCGGCGCTGGACAACGCCCGCAGCCCCTCGCCGGAGGTTGAGGTAGGTCAGATCGTGATCACTGAACGGCTGGCCCTCGAATAGCCGCGAGGTTCCATAAGCGACCGCGAAATCCTGGCCGCTCGAATCGTACAGCGCCAGCGTGTCGGCAACCCAGCTCCCCTCGGCGGGCCGAAGCCGCGCCACGGCAAGCGTCCAGCCCGGGTGGTCGGCCGGCCACTCGAACGCTCGGGCGAGGGGGGGAGACTCTTCGCGCGCGAGCATGGAGCCGTTTTCGGCAATGGCTGCCCTCGTCCAGCCGTCGGGCGGGTTCGGGAGGGCACGGACAAGGCCGCCGTCGTGCCCAAAGCGGCCCCAGCCGCCGCTGTACCGAATCCAAAAGCCAGACGCGTCGGGAAACGCGCCCAAGGGGGCGCCGAGGGGCGCAGTGTCGTTGCGCCGGCCGTACTCGAGAATGGGCGCGCTCGTATCGGCAACGCGCCAGATGGACACGCGCTCGCTCTGGCGCACCCAGAGCGTGGTGCCGTCCACGTCCGGGACCACGTCGGTCACGCGCGTCAGCGCATCGGCGCTTCCCGGCTCGCCACCAACGACAACTTCGAGCGTCGTGGTCCAGAGCTGCGATGCGTCAGCCGACGAGGCCGCGCTGGAGACTACCATCAGGGCGAACAGCGCGGTGCGGAGCCACACGGACTGCCCTGCACTCAGCGCCGGGAAGGTCGCGGCGATCATTCCGGTTCCTCCTCGACGCGGACCAGGCGGAGACCGACCGCAAAGCGAACATCGAACGCGTCTCGGCGGCTTCCCCACACGTGTGTGTCGGTCGCGTCGTGCGGCGAGAAGAACCCGGGCAGCAACACGCGCCTCAAGGGCTCGTCGGCGGGGCCTCCCACCCGCACCGTGTACCAGACTCTGCCCGACCCGAGATCAGATCGTTCGAACGTGCTCATCCACAGCTCGCCGTTGGACGCCATCGCCAGCTCCTGAACTGGAGGATAATGCTCTGGCACGTACAACGACTCGCGGACGGCGCGTCTGGCAGCGCCTAGAACCGCGGGTGATCCATCGGCTTCCGCAAAGCTCTCGGCGATCCTTCGACGAATCGCTCCGCGGACGAAGGTGGCAATGCCAGGGGTGTAAAGCTCAACTGCCGCGACCACACAGTGTCTCCTTGGGGGGATACTTCGGTCACGTCAACTTGGCCGGGGGCCAGACCGCCCATGCGCACGAGCAAAACCGTTTCGGATTCCGCCCGGTAGATCGCCTGGTCCGAGTCTCGAAACGGTTGGTCCATGAACAGCGCCAGGTCCATATTCGCGGGACTTCCCGTTGCGAGGACTTCGTTGGTCACGTCGAGCACCGCTAGCGTGTCGACTGACCAGCCGCCATCCCTCCCGGCGATCCGGACGACGGGCAGGTGGTCGACGGGGTCGTCTCCCCACCATCCAGATTGATACGCAGGGCGCACGCCGGGGTACGCAAGTAGGCTCCCGTCCGCCAACTTTCCCATCGGGCGAAAGCGGAATCCCCGGTAGCTCACCGAGTTGGGCATCGAAATGGTCTCCACATGGATTCCGCTTGCAGAAAAACCGACGATGCGGTCGCTGCTCAGCACGAGAAAGCCGTCCGAGGTCAGATCGATCGCTCTTGGGGGGCCACGGAACTCTCCTGGGCCATCGCCATCCCCGGCTACCGAAAACACAGGCGAGCCGTCCGGCGTCCAAACGCTTACGTCCCTCCCGCCAGCGTCAAGCACATGGATCCGCGTTCCGTCATCGCTCACGCCCATGTCAGCAATTCTCTCGAAGCTGCCGCGCTGGCCATGCAGGCTGCCAATCTCGTACTCGGGCCGGGTGGTCCAGGTGGCGCTGACTTCGGAGGACACTGGCGGCGCACCGCCGCCGCACCCGAGCGCGCAGGCCAGGACTGCGGCGACGGCGCAGCGGCGGGCGGGAACGGGCACTTCGCGTGGCCCCTTCATGGGGCGCGCAATGCCCGAACGACAACCCGACGAACCCCGAAGTCATCCTCCGTCCTTAGCAGCACTCGGTCTCCTTCCGCATCCATGAAGTCCTCGTGCACCGAGATCTCGGCCACGAATGCCGCCTCGTCGCCGTCCCAGACCGTCCAGTACTGCTTCGCATCGCCTGGCAGCAGGTGGGCTCGCATCCACAGCCTTCCGTCTGCATCTACCGTAAGGGCGTCGATAGGGGGCAGCGGGCCATCTCGGGCTTCGTATTCGGGCGTCGGCGGCTTCACGAATGGGGGCGGCAGTTCAGGAAGCGCCTGCCATTCGGCTGTGAGAGAATCCCTGATGTGCGCGACCTGTCGGTCGGAGGCCGCTGGCCGGGCGGAGGGCATGGGGATCCGCGAAACGACATCTCCTTGCCCATTGTACACGATCACGGAATCCTCTGCCGTGTCGGCAACGAACACGCGACCCTGCGAGACCGCGAGATAGGTGCCGTGACCAAAGATGACCCGAACCAGTCGGAGGGGATACATCGGAGGGTCGCGAACGTGAACGTATTCGTTCGATGGGACGGCTGCAAGCAAACGAGATGTGGCGTCTGACGAAACCACATGCAGTTCCGTTGGGTGGCGGCCTCGTCCATCCGGCATTGAGTCCAGGACAGGTGATTTCACGAATACGAAGTTCCTGTCATCCAGCGCCCCAATGAAACCCGGCCCGTCAGTGTTTCGCAGCACCGCCGACCCCCGAAGCGCACCGCTCTGTGTGAAATTCGACGCCCTTCGGAGCCGCGAATCCCAGACAACAATGCCTTCGTCGACCCGCGACACCCTTGGTAGCAAGGAGAGGATCTCACCCGGGCCCTCTCCGCGACCGAGAGCCCTTCCGACCCGCTCTGCCACGAGGTCAACGAAGAGAACCCCGGCGCGGTCGGCCAACACGACGCCCTTCTCCACAAACACGGCACGGTGGGCCCGAGCAAGTTCGGCGCCCGCGATCCAGTCGGAATCGAACAGAATGGGCCCTTCCACGCTCCGACTCGGGATTGGCTCCCTCGCGCTTTCGCTGCGGCCCCCGGACGGTCCTGGACTCCCCGGCCCGGTATCGACCCATGACCCTACGGGGCTAGCTGGACCGAAGAGCTGCGCGAGCAGCGCGGCCAAGACCGCGATACTGCCCAGCGAGCCAAGCACAATCTTGCGTGCCCCGCAGTTGGCCGTTTGCCGCGCGTCATCGGTCCGCCGATTCACGGTGCCTCCGCAGTTCGCAGGTTGATGCGCACCTCGCGTTGACACGCTTCTACCGTCGTTTCGTCCAGAAGTTCCTAACGCGACTATTCGACCGGCAGCCAGTCGCAGTCTGCGGTGTCGATGCTGTAGATGCGGATCCAGGACGTCATGTCACCGCTCGGGTCGCCAAGGGTCCGGTCCAGCAGGAACAGCGTGTCGCGCGCAACGGTTTGAACTACCTGCAGCTGTTTGGCGAAGCGTACCGGCCCGTCGGCGCACAGCCGGGTACGATCGGGCGACAGGACCGACACGTAGATGTCCGCGATGAACTCGATCAACGGCTGCTCGCCGGTGAACGAGGAGTCATGGTATACCAGCACCGAAGACCCGCTGGCCGCCCGGTAGATCCCAACGAGCGAAGACAACATCTCAATCCGGTCTCGGAAATCCAGCGACATGTCCTCGTCCATGAGCGGCTGCGCGTTTGACGGGACGCCTCGGCGGCGAGCCCTCGGCGGATGCAAGGTGTCGAACGGCTCGCCGTCCCAGTCCGTCAGGAACAGTTCGTTGGCGCCCGCGAATCCGACCATGACGGTGTCGGCCCAGGCAGCCGACGCCTTGGCTCCGAACACGCCTGCCAGCGTGCCACCGGACGCGATCGATTGGGTATATGAGAGCGGAAGCGGACCGATCTTGCGAACTACATCCTCAGTCACGTCCCAGGCCGCCAGCGCCCGTCGGTCGGCGAAGCCTGCATTTGGGAGAAAGACCGTGCCGTCCGCAACTGTCGGCGGACCTCCGGTGCAGACCTCGCAGCGCACCGAGCGCCCCGGCTCGCCGCTGTCACGCGAGAACGTGATCAACAGGCCGCGCCGCACATCGGTGCCGACCACGGTGGAATCGTTGAGAATGAAGGCCCGGCCAAGGCCAGTGAACTCACCGGGCCCTTCTCCCGGGCTCCCGTAGGACTGCAGAAACCGACCGTCGCGCCCGAAGCGGAAGATACGATTGGAGTATCCGTCGGCGATGAGGAACGAGCCGTCGGCGGTATCGGCGGTCAGGCTGAATGGTCGCCCAATGTGGTACTCGGTCTCTTCGAGCAGCAGGCTGTCGACGAGGGCCACCGTCGGGCCGGCCGCGCTCGGGTGTGGTTCGCTGTACTTCCATCCGCTGGGTTCGCGACGGTCGGCGCACGCTGGTAGGAGCAGCGCGCCGACCGCGACGAATGTGGCAGCTAGGCCCTGGCGAGGCGGGCTCAACTAACGATTAACGACTACTATGATCGGATCAATGTGCATGCAGTCACAACCGATGAACGGGTTGTACCCGAAGTAGCACTTGCGCTTGCACGGGGAGAATGGACTGAGCTCGTACACGTCGTCACCCTGGCCGCACAAGGTGCTACCGACCGGGCCAGCAGGAACCGCCGGGGCCCCCAGGGTCGCGCCGAGCGACACTGCGACGATGACGAACGCCCGGACCAGCTTGGCGACGGCTCCGGACCTGGGCTGAACCAGCGCTGCGAGCGGCTTGATCAGGCTCCGTGCGACCACGTCTGCGTACCTCATGTTTCCCTCCCCTGTCGGGTGAGTTGGATGTTCGCCGGACGGTCGTTCCGCCGACGCACATGAAGAGTGGGCGCCCGAAATGGCGTGTGCCATTGTCTTTTGACACTATTCCGTTGTCGCGTCGTCCGCAATTTCCGAATTCTCGTCGCCGTGGGGCTCGGTTGTCGCCTCTCGGAAGTAGATGTCGTCCACGGCTCGGCGGACCCAGTAGTCGAGGGGAAGGGTGGGAATCTGGCCGGCAGAGTGTCCCCCCCCCCCGATAGCGGCTGCGCGTTCGGCAAAGCCACGCGACGAGCCAAACGGCCGACCAGCCCTGCTCGCCGTGCGACCCCCGTCGCCGGCAAGCCCCGGGATTCCCCGCACCGGCTGCAGCACGGCCTTGCGCAGGGCCAGGCGCAGGTCCTCCGGCCCCGGACAGGCATCCCACAGCAGCCTCGTCTGGGCCGAGAACGCCTGCGCTCCCCGATCCCCCACCGCCCGGCTCACCCGATCACCGAGTACGACGAGTCCGGGTTGAGCGAGCGGCGGCGGCTGAAGAAGCCGACGTCGCACGTGCGGCGGGTGTAGGGGAGCGCGATGGCGACGGGGTCGGCGTCGTGGTCGTGTCCCGCTTCGACCTGGTCGATGAGCTCGGCCATGAGGCGGCCGGCCACGGGGGCGTTTTTGAACTGGTTGCCCGAGGTGCCGACGGCCATGTAGAAGCCGGGGAGGTCGGACTTGTCGTAGATCGGGATCCAGTCGTCGGAGACGTCGTAGAGGTCGACGAGGCCGCCGGTCTGGCCGGGAATGCCGAGGCCGCCGAGGCGCTGCGCCTCGCGCATGACCTGGGTCTCCCACTGGTGGGTGAAGCCGGTGTTGTAGTCGTCGGGGTCGTCGACCCACTCGAGCGTGTCGCAGGGCGGGTCCTCGGAGCCGATGAGGATGTGGTTGCCGGTGGTGGGGCGGGAGTAGCAGCCGATGTCGCCGTCCGAGATGAGGGGCGCGAGCTGGTGGTAGTCCATGCCGGCGGGCGCCGGGACGTAGCACACCTCCTGCTTGAGGGCGCGGGTGGTGATGTTCATGCCGTCGAGAACGCCTGCCATGCCGTTGATGATTGCCGAGTGGGGGCCGCCCACATTCACCACCACGGGCGCGTGGATGCGGGAGCCGTCGGCAAGGCGAATCCCCGCGACGCGGCCGCCGCTCTTCAGCACCTCCACAACCTCGGCATTGAAGCGATACCGGCCGCCATGCGCCTCGCCCGCGCGCTGCAGGTTGTGGCAGGCCAGCGTGGGATCGTCGATGTAGCCCGACTCGGGGATGTAGACTGCGCCCCGAATGTGGCCGCCCGTGGGCTCGCCGAAGCGGTCGTCGTCGGTGGTGACGGGCGGGCCGTAGGCGCGGGTGTCGATCCAGGGGAAGCGCGCGCGGATGTCGTCTGCGCCGAGGTCCTCGTAGGCGACGTGGAGCTCGTCGAGCGCGGCCATGACGTTGACGAGGTCGCGGTTGCGGTCGTTCTTGACGACGAGGCAGCCGGTGTTGACGTACTGGGCCAGCCCCATCTCGTCGGCGACGCCCAGGTAGCGGCCCCAGTCGAGCCAGTGGAAGTAGCTCTCGCGGGCCATGGCGCAGCCGTCGGGCGTGGAGTAGTGCAGGCGGATGATCGCGCAGGTGTTGCACGTCGATCCCGAGCCGGCGGCGGGCTGCTTGTCCACGTTGAGGGTCCGGTATCCGCGCTTGGCGAGCTCGAAGCCGGTGGCGGTGCCGATGATTCCGGCGCCGATGACGATCGCGTCGTAGTTCTGGTTCATGGGGGCTCCTGTGTGATGGACAATATGCGGCCGCGCGCTACCAGTCGAGGTCCAGCAGCCGGTTCCAGGGAACGACCTCGGCGGAGGCCCGGGACTGGCGCTGGTCGCCTCCGTGGATCAGGCGGCTTTCGACTTGGAGACCGGCGCCTCGGCGCTCGTCGGCGAAGCGGCGCATGCTGGCGAGGAACCCCGGGTTGACGGTGCGGGCGGACTTGGCCTCGGCCAGGATGAGCCCGCGCCCGCGCTCGACGACCAGGTCGACTTCGGTGCCCGACGCCCGGTAGTGTCCCAGGCGGGGGTCGCCGCCGCGGTGGGTGATCGCCTTGAAGACCTCGGAGGCGACCCAGCTTTCGAAGACGGCGCCGCGCAAAGGGTGGTGCCGCAGCTCTTCGGGGGACCGGATCCCGAGCAGGTGGCACACCAGCCCCGAATCCAGGAAGTGGAGCTTGGGCGCCTTGACCTGCCGCTTGCGGACGTTGCCGCGGTAGGCGGGCAGCCGGAGGACCAGGAAGCTGGCCTCGAGAACCGACAGCCAGGCGCGGATCGTGTTGTGACGCACGCCGACGTCGTTCGCGAGCGTCGACAGGTTGACCTCCGCCGCCGTCCGCCCCGCCGTCATCCTCGCGAACGCCGAAAACGCCTCCAAGTCCGTCACGTTGCGGAGGGTGCGGACATCGCGCTCCACGTAGGTCGCAAAGTAGTCGCGCAGCCAGATGTCCGGAGGAATGCGCCGGTCGTGGATCCGGGGGTATGCGCCTGCCCACAGCGCATCGAGCAGGCTGGGCGAGGGCCCGCCGAACCTCGCCAGCTCGTCGAATCCGGGAGGGAGCAGGTGCAGCACGCCCACCCGCCCGGCCAGCGACTGGCTCACCGCCTCGGTCAGGCCGAAGTGCTGGGAGCCGGTGAGCACGAAGCGGCCCGGCGCGGGATCCCGGTCCACCTCCTCCTGCAGGTACGATGTGAGCTGCGGCGCGCGCTGCACCTCGTCGATCACGGCGCCTTCGCGGTGTTCGTTCAGAAAGCCCCGGGGGTCGTCGCGGGCGTACGCGCGCATGTCCAGGGCCTCGAGAGAGACGTATGGCCGGTCCGGAAACACCATCTGGCACAGCGTGGTCTTGCCGGACTGCCTCGGCCCGGTCACGGTCACGACGGGATAGTGGCGCGCGCGGTCCACGAGGGGCGCGGCCAGATTGCGGTCGATGACGGGCAAGGCGGGCTCCTTGCGGGGTGGCGGACGGGAACGACGGGAGGGGTGGAGCTGCGTTTGGGGGTCATGGATAGGGTGGGGACATCCTTGCGGATTGTCAATCCTAATGACAATCCGCACACAGATGGCAGCACGAGCCGCCGGAATGTAATGCCGAGCTTACATATTGTAATATAAAGATTACATTCTGGATGCCTCTGGTGTCGGCGCAACGTCTGGCCGGGGGCCGCTCCGGCTCGACCCCGAGACGGCCCGGGCCATGGTGCGCGTGCGCGAGGCCCGGCGGGCGTTTCGCGAGTTCCATTCCACATGCTTCTGGTCCTACCGGAAGGATCTGGAGATCGGCCCGGCCGACGTGGAATGGGTGGCCGAGACGCTCAAGAAGAACGGCGACATGAGGGCGTGGCGGATCGCGGGGCGACTGTGCCGCTGACCCGTCTCCAACAGGATGTGCTTGCGCTGCTCGCGCGTGATCGACTGGGCTCGCGACTCGGCGTGGCGCTTCATGCCCCTGGTGGAAGACAGGACCGGCGGCCTGTTGCTTCACGAGGTGGACTTGGCCATCAACAAGGTTCTCACGCTCGCCGGTCGCGACGAGGTGCGGGACTTCGTGGACATCATGCAGGCGCACGAGAGGATCCTGCCCCTAGGCGCGATGGTCTGGGCGGCGGTCGGGAAGGATCCCGGCTTCACTCCGGCGTCGTTGATCGAGCAGTTGAAGCGTCGTGGTCGCTACCAGCCGGAAGAGGTGGCCCGGCTCGATCTGGCCGTTCCCTTCGATCCGGCCAAGGCGAAGACGGCATGGCTGACAGCGCTCGCAGAAGCGGAAGAGTTCGTCCGCGGACGACCCCATCGCGAGGTCGGTTGCCTGTACTATTGCCCCGACCGCGACCGATTTGTCGCGCCGATCCGGGGGCGGTCCCTGGAGGAACAGGGCCTGGTCACCCACTTCGGGCGGCGTGGAGGAGTCCTGCCCAAGGTTCCCGACGGCCGGGGCTAGCTCGCGGCCGGCCTCACCACGACCGTGACTTCGACGTCTGCGAACAGGCCGCCGTCGTCGGCGCGGCCGCGCAGCACGTAGGTCCCCGGGCGGTCGAAGGTCACGTTGACGGTCCAGCGGCCGTCGTCGGGCGGCTCGGGCGGCACCCAGAGGGGCGCCCAGGGCGAGTTGGCGCCGGTGCGCGTGTCCTCCCACACCTTGACCTGGGGCGGATCGAAGGCAACCCCGGCTGGGGCCTCGACGCCGGCTGGGGCCCCAACGCCGGCTGGGGCCTCGACCCCGGCGGCGACGTCTACCCCTGCCCCGCCCTCGTCCCGGCCCCGGTACAGGAACCACGACATGAAGAGCCCGTTCACCTTCTGGACGGTGATCCGCGAGGGCGGCGCGAGCTGCCTGCGGCTGAAGGTGGGCGGCGCGCTCCAGATCGAGTCGGCGCGCGCGGAGTCCTCGGCGGTCTCGGGCGGCGGGGGCGCGGGGCGGCGGCGCGACCGTAGCAGGCCGTCGTCGTCGACGAGCGCGCTGATGCTGATTGGAACGCCCACGGTGGCGACGCGCTCCGACGGGCCCTCTAGGACGATGGTCGGGGGCTGGTTGCCGCGCACGGTCGCGTTGCTGGACCCGGCCCCAAGGGCGCCCGTCTCGGACATGATCACCATGTTGTCCACGACGTAGTCGGGCCGCAGGGTCGCGTACGCCCGCTCCGTGACCCCGTTGCTGGTCAGGGTCCACACGAGCTCCCTGTCGCCCCAGTCGGCCGGCACGCGCACCTTGAAGACGAAGCGGTTGCGACGGGGCAGGAAATGGGTGGGCTGTCCGCGGTCGGCGGGACCGGGCGAGAAGCTGTTGAGCTCGCCGATGGGAACGTCGACCTCTTCGAGCCAGTTCCGGTTCATGTAGCCGAAGAGGAAGCTGAACGAGCCGTCGGCGTTGCGCTCCCACCCCTCGAAGGCGGGCGCGACGTTCTGGCCGCGCTGGTAGGTCTGGGCGGCGGCCCGCGGGGGTCCGAAGCCGAATGCGGACGCTGCGAGCGCGAGCGCAAGGGCCGCAGTCGCCGAGCGGGGCCGCGCGACGAACCGGGCTGGGCGACGGGGACTCGGGGGCGCCGCGGCCGCGACCCTCTCTCTCGCGCCGCTACCGATTGCCGCGGACACGGTTCGCATTCGACGAGTTGCCTGGGCGGTCGCTCTGGCCTTCGGCCCCTCCATCCGCGTCCACGTAGAAGCGCGGGTTGCCGTTTTCGGGAATGACCATGCAGAGCGGACATCCGATGACGTGATCGTTGGGCCCCAGCGCAAGACGTTCGCGGCGAAGCGCCATCTCTTCGACGAACTGCTCGTCGGTGAGCGCGACGCGCATGCCCAGGTCGATGAACATGTTGGCGACCGAGCGGTTGCCCGAGCCCTGCCAGTTGCGCGTGTCGGGCACGTTGCGGTTGGCTTCGGAGGCGTCCATGTAGCCGACGATGTGCAGGATCGTTCCGCGGGGCAGCAGCGGCTGGTGGTCCTGGGCGTAGGTGTAGCCGCGGACCCAGTTGTGGTCGTAGCCGACGCAGTTGATGGTCTCGACGTTGAAGCCCCAGATCGCTTCGAGGCACATGCGCATTCCGGGTGCGTGAAGGTGGGGTTCGAAGGTGACGATCTTGGTGTGCTGGTTCAAAACCTGGTATGCGTGAAGCTCCTGCCCGGCCTCGCCTGCGCGGATGTCGATGTCGCTGCCGTTGCCCAGCCCGAAGAAGGCGCGGCGGTACTTGGGTGTGTAGTCGGGCGGGTGGAAGCGGAAGCCGATCTCGAGGTGGGCGCGCGTGTCGCGTCCGTTGGAGTGAAGGTGGAGCGAGTTGGAGACGACCGACGAGCCGGCGCGCAGCAGGCGGCCCGCGTCCTCGTCGAACAGGTCGGGCTCGCGTCCGACCTCGTGCACGGGCCAGCTCGTGACCGAGGGACCGTCGCCGGCCTCTCCCTCGGGCACGCGGGTGCTCCAGATCATGTGGTGCACGACGAAGCGGCCGCCGACGGTGTGGCGGCCCTCGTGCCCGCCCTCGTCGCTGCGGCCCACGTCGTTGACCTCGCGGATCTCGACCGACTTGACGTAGCGGTCCTCGGTGAGCCCCGTCGGGACCGGCTCGATGTCGCCCCACCAGTCGGGCACGTCGCCCTCGACGAGCACCTCGGGCAGCTTGACGATCAGGTCGGGCTCGCCGGCGACCCACACCACTTCGTCGTCGAATTCGAGCGGGGGCGGCAGGTCGGCGGGATCGCCTTCGGGGGTTCCGGCCCGCCACCACCGGTCCAGCGCGTCGATCTCCCGCTCTTCGAGCGACATGTCGTCCTTGAAGTGCTGGATGCCGATGTCCTTCTCGACGTACCAGGGGGGCATCGCGCCCATGCGATCGCGCAGCTGCGTGCGGCGGACGATTCGGCTGGCGTGCTCCCTGACCTCGTCGAAGCGCACGAGCGACATGGGGGCGACGCCGTTGTCGCGGTGGCAGCGCACGCAGGCGCGCTGCATGATGGGCGCGATGTCGCGGGTGTAGGTGACGGTGTCGGGGGGTGGGGTGGGGGGGGTGAGGGCCGGGGATGCGGCCGCGAGGGCCGGGGATGCGGCCGCGAGGGCCGGGGGCGCGGCGGCGAGGGTCGGGGATGCGGCCGCGAGGGCCGGGGATGCGGCCGCGAGGGCCGGGGCCGCAAGCGCGCCCGCCAGCAGGGAGAATCGGGACCGCTTCGCGATGGACATGGTGTGCGCCTCGCTTTGGTGGAGCCGGGGGGTTGGCCGGGGTCTGCCTGCGACAGTCTATCGGCCCTGCGGGCTGCGCGCAAAGCCATGGTTGACCGGCGGGCGCCGAGCGCCAACGTTGACTGGCGAACTGTGCCATCGCCACGCTAGCCCCCACAGCCCCCGAAACGCCCATGAATCGCACCGCCCTTGCAGCCGCCATCCTGCTGATCCCCCTGTCCGCCGCGTGCGGCGCCCCCGAGGACGGCGCGGGCGACCCAGCCCCCGACGAGGCCGCCGAAGCCGCCGCCGCGCCGCTGCCCGAAGGCGCCGAGGCCATCTCGCTGCTGGGCGCGCCGCTCTTCCCCGTCGAGGCGGACGCCGATGTCGCGGCCCGGCAGGCGGAGGACATCGCGGCGGCGCGCGCCGACTACGACGCCGACCCCGACGACGCGGACGCGATCATCTGGCTTGGCCGCCGAATCGGGTACACGGGCCGCTACCGCGACGCGATCGAGGTCTTTTCGGAGGGCGTCCGCAAGCACCCCGGCGACGCGCGCATGCATCGGCACCGCGGGCACCGGTGGATCAGCGTGCGCGAGTTCGACCTGGCGATCGAGGACCTGTCCCGGGCCGCCGCGCTCGTCGCGGGCGAACCCGACGAGGTCGAGCCGGACGGCCAGCCGAACGAACGCGGCATTCCCACGAGCACGCTCCAGTCCAACATCCACTACCACCTCGCACTCGCCCACTACCTGAAGGGCGACTTCGCGACCGCGCTCCGGTCCTACGAGGACTACTTCGCCGTCACGACCAACCCCGACCAGCTCGTCGCGATCTCGCACTGGTGGTACATGGCCCTGCGCCGGCTGGGCCGCGACGAGGAGGCGGCAGCCGTGCTGGAGCCGATCTCGGCGGACTTGGACGTGATCGAAAACACCTCGTACCACCAGCTGCTGCTGATGTACAAGGGCGAGATCGAGGCGGACGAGCTGTGGGACCCGGAGAGCGAGGACCCGTCGGGCGTGGCAATCGCGTACGGGGTCGCCACCTGGCACCTCTACAACGGGCGCGCGGAGCAGGCCGAAGAGATGTACCGCCGGATCCTGGCGGGCGCCGGCTGGGCGGGGTTCGGCTACATCGCGGCGGAAGCCGAGGTGGCGCGGCTGGGCGGATAGCCTGGGGGGGAGAAGAGTCGAGTGGATACGCGAGGGGCGGGCGCCCTGAGTCACAGCCGCGCCTGCCCTCGCGCCCCCCGACCGGGGCGACCGCAAGCGGCCCGGCGGCAACCCGGCCATGGGTTAGCTTATCTGTGCTGTGCAACCGGACCCCAAGACAGGAGCTTTTCGATACCATGCAGGTGTTTGAGCGACTCGCCGAATACGACTACGAGAAGGTGGTCTTCTGCAACGACAACGAATCGGGCCTCCGGGCCATTGTAGCCATACACGACACCACGCTGGGCCCCGCGCTGGGCGGCGTGCGGATGCTGCCCTACGCCACCGACGACGAGGCGCTGAACGACGTGCTGCGCCTGGCGCGCGGGATGACCTACAAGGCCGCGATCGCGGGCGTGGACCTGGGCGGCGGAAAGTCGGTCGTCATCGGCGACCCCAAGACCCAGAAGAACCCGGCGATGCTGCGCGCGCTGGGCGGATTCATCGACAGAATGGGCGGCGAGTACGTTGCTGGACAGGACATCGGGACGAACTCGCACGACATGGCCGTGATCCGGGGGGCGACGAAGCACGTCGCCTGCGTGAACGAGTCCGCCGGCGGCGCGGGCGATCCGTCGCGCACCACCGCCTACGGCGTCAGCTGCGGGATCCGGGCCGTGCTTCAGGCCACCACCGGCAGCGACGCCCTGGGCGGCAGGCACATCGCCATACAGGGGCTCGGCAACGTCGGCTACGCGCTGGCCCGCTTCTGTCACGAGGCGGGCGCGCGCCTCACGGTCACCGACATAGCGGACTCGGTGCTTGGGAAGGCCGCCCGCGAGTTCGGGGCCGACGTCGTCGCGCCGGACGCGATCTACGACGTCGAGTGCGACGTGTTCTCGCCCAACTCCATCGGGGCCGTGATCAACGACGACACGATCCCGAGGCTCCGCTGTCCGGCAGTGGCGGGCGGTGCCAACAACATCCTGGCCGAGCCGCGCCACGGCGACGCCCTGACCGCGCGCGGGATCGTCTACGGACCCGACTTCCTGGTGAACTCGGGCGGTCTGATCCGCTGCCAGGAAGAGGTTCTGGGCAGGGGTACCGAGGACTTCACGGTCTACGCCAAGGTCGCCGGCATCTACGAGCAGACCCTGCACGTGATTCGGATGGCCGGCGAGCTGGGCGTCAGCACCGCGGCGGCGGCCGATTGGATCGCCGAGGAGCGGATCGCGGGGGCGAAGTAGGCGCCATCCCGCGCCCGGCGGTGCACCTTCACGCCTTGTGCGCGTGCTCCGGCCCGGGGTACGCGCCCGTTCGCACGTCCTCCGCGTAGCGCGACACCGCCGAGCGCACCTCGGCCCCCAGTTCGGCGTAGCGCTTCAGGAAGCGCGGCTCGAACGACTCGTTCATTCCGAGCATGTCGTGCAGCACCAGCACCTGGCCGCCGCAGTGCGGCCCCGCGCCGATCCCGATCGTGGGGATCGAGAGAACGTGCGTGACCTTCTCGGCGATGCGCTCCGGCATGAGCTCGAGAACGACCGAGAAGGCGCCCGCGCTTTCGAGCGCCCTGGCGTCGCGGATCAGCTGCTCGAGCGCTCCCGGGGCGCGTCCCTGGACGCGGTGGCCGCCCAGCGCGTGCACCGACTGCGGCGTGAAGCCCAGGTGGCCCATGACGGGAATGCCGGCCCTGGTCAGCGCCTCTACCGCGGGCGCGAAGTCGGCGCCGCCTTCGAGCTTGACCGCGCCGGCGCCCGTCTCCTTCAGAATGCGGCCCCCGTTTCGCACCGCCTGCCGCGGCGAGACCTGGTAGCTCATGAACGGCATGTCGACGACGACCAGCGCGCGCTTCGCCCCGCGCCGCACCAGCCGCCCGTGATAGACCATCTGGTCGACCGTGGCCGAGAGCGTGGTCTTCTCGCCGCACAGCACCGACGCCACCGAGTCGCCCACCAGGATCGCGTCCACACCCGCGGCGTCGACGAGCGAGGCGAAGAGCGCGTCGTAGGCGGTGATCATGGCGATCGCCTCTCCTGCCTGCTTGCGGCGCGCGAAGTCGAGGACGGTGACCGGGCGGTCGGGGTTGTCGGGCGGCACGTCGCCTCCGGCGGTGGAGATGGTCGAGTAGGCCATGGGTGTCAGGTCGGGATCATAGGAAAAGGATCGTGGAACGAGGATCGCGGCAGTAGGATCGCGGAACGCGGACTACGGAAACAGGCGGGCGCCCGTGTCGGCGTCGCGAACGCGGATCGCCCCCGTGGGACAGTTCTCGGCGGCCTCGAGGATGTCGTCCCGGCTGCCGCCCTCGGGATCGCGCACCTCGGACTGGCGGGATTCGTTGTGCGCGAAGACCCCCGGCGCGAGGGCCAGGCACATGGCGTTGCCCACACAGCGCTCGGGATCGACCTCGATGCGCAGGCGAGGGCTGGAGAATTCGTTCATGGCATGCGCCTCATTCGGGGCGTCGACCTCGTTCATGGAGTCCATCTGACGGGCAGCGACTTCACGGACCTGAACTGAAGGCTGGGCTGATACTCGACCGGCCCCCCGGCCAGCTCGAACCGCCGGAACCGCTCGGCCAGGGCGCGGAAGACCTCCTGGCCCTCGATGCGCGCCAGGGTGGCCCCCAGGCAGTAGTGGATCCCGGAGCCGAACGACAGGTGCGGGTTGGGCTTGCGGCCAATGTCGAACGCGTCGGGGTGCGGAAACACCGCCGGATCCCGGTTCGCGGCCGCCATGATCCAGCGGATCCGCTGCCCCTTCCGCAGCATCCGACCCCCCAGCTCCGCATCCTCGGCCACGATCCGCTGGGTCGACTTCACGGGCGGATCGTAGCGCAGACACTCCTCGGTGGCCGACCGGGCCATCCTTGCCGGGTCGGCGCGCAGCCGCTCCCACTGTTCGGGGTGGCGGATGAACGACAGCATGCCGTTGCAGATCAGGTTCATGGTGGTCTCGTGGCCCGCGAAGAGCAGCAGCCCGGTGTTGACGAGCACCTGGTGGCGCGTGAACACGCCCCGCTTCTCGCCGCGCGCCAGCACCGAGATGAAGTCTTCGCCGTCGCCGTCGATCCGCTCTTCGACCAGCGGGGCCGCATAGTCGACGATGCCGCGGATCGCCTCGACGAGAGGCCGCAGCCGGTGCGGCTCGCCGCGGTTGATGTAGAGGATGCCGTCGGCCATGGCGCGCAGGCGGTCGCGGTCGCGGTACGGCACGCCCATCATCTCGGCGATGATGCGCACGGGAAGCGGCGCGGCGAGTTCGGTCAGCACGTCCATCGCGCCGTGGGGCCGAATGTCGTCAAGCAGCTCCTCGACCGCCGCGCGCACGAACGGCCGCCACCGCTCCATCGCCTTCGGGGTGAAGTAGCCGTGAACCACGCTGCGCTGGTCGAAGTGCTCCGGCCGGTCCTTCTCGACCAGCTGGTCGGCGCGAAAGTCCCGAATCTCGTCGAACAGAGGC
Source organism: Longimicrobiales bacterium (assembly GCA_965221535.1). Classification (GTDB taxonomy): domain Bacteria; phylum Gemmatimonadota; class Gemmatimonadetes; order Longimicrobiales; family Gaopeijiaceae; genus Bin94. The sequence continues at coordinate 3,033,695 of OZ244894.1, forward strand.
GCGTCGGCCGGGTCGACGGGCGGGTACGGCGGCGCGGACGCGTCCCTGATCACCGCCGACGAGAATTGCTCGTGGTGGCGCAGGACCGACACCAGCTCGTGGTACCCGGTGACGAGCCAAAGGCCGAAGCGCTCGTTCCAGTGCACCGGCTCGATCGCGCGCAGCCGCCCGAAGTAGGCGTACGGGTCGGCGATCACCTCGCGCGCGAATAGGTCGTCGGTCAGCGTGGCCGTGGATGTGCTTACCTTCATCCATGCAAGATCAAGGTCGCCGAGAGGGCCCCGCAAGCGAAGCGCCCGCAGCCGTCTACGCGGAGCGCGCCCGGCGGTTCGACCGGGAGGTGGCCCGGCGGCTGGCCCGGACCTAAGTTGCGGCCCCGTGATCGGTGCGCCGGGCGGCAGACCCTACCACGAGATTTCGATGACGAGAGAAGAGGAAGGCTGGGGCGTGAACGAGCGACTCGGGGAACGAGCCCGACTCGAACCGTAAGGCCGAAACCATGCATCACTTCAAGGACTTCAAGAGCTTCCGGAAAGCCGAAATCGACCTTCGAGGGCCCCTCACGATCCTGGTTGGCCCCAACGGCTCTGGAAAGAGCAACGCACTCGAGGGTGTCGAAGTGCTCGCCGCGATTGCAGCCGGGCACCCCGTGGGCGAGATCGCGGATCTGGGCCGAGCGGGAGCGCTCAACGTCCGCGGAGGCCTGCAGGGATGCCCACGTCACGGGTGCGCGGAGTTCACGCTGGGCTTCTCCGTGCCCGTCGCGCTTCCCGAGGCGACCGAGCCCGGACGGTATTCCGTGACCGTGGCGCCGTTGCCAGAGCCCAGAATCGCGTCCGAGTCGATGTGGTGGGGCGAAACTATGCTCTTCCGCACCTTGGATGCATGGAGCAAGCCTGGCTCGGCGGACCGCAAGGTCGAGTGCAACACCTTCGCCCCGGGTGGCAACGCTCATCATGCTGTCTCGGCAACGCGCTCGGTGCTCTCCCTGTACGAACGGATTGCCCCCGATTCGCTTCAGCCCTACTGGCCCAAGATGGTCGAAGCCCTCCGCGAGCACCTCCGGGCGTCGTTCGTGTTCCACCCCCGCCCCAGCGCGATGCGGCGCTACGAGCGGATCGGCCAGGACGCGCTTCTCCGCGACGGCTCGAACCTCTCCGCCGTGCTGTTCGGGTTGCAGGAGGGCCCCCGGCGCAGGGCTCTGCGGGACATGCTCTTCGACCAGATTCGCCGGGTTCCAGACGAGCCCTACGATCGCTTCGACTTCGCCACCACGGATCTGGGCGACGTCATGTTCGGCATGCGCGAGGCACATACGGGACACCTGTCCGATGCCAGAATGCTCTCGGACGGCACGCTGCGAACGCTGGCCGTGCTCGTGGCCGTGGCCACCGCCGACGCCCACACGCCCGTGGTGGTCGAGGAGTTCGACAACGGGCTGCATCCGAGCCGGGTCGATTCGGTGGTCCAGGCGATTTCGCGGGTTGGCGCGGAGCGCTCGGTGAACGTGCTGCTCACTACCCATAATCCGGAGGTCCTGAACGCTCTGACAATCGAGCAGCAGCAGAACGTGGTGCTGGCTTTCCGGTCGAACGACGATTTCTCGAGCCGCCTGATCCGGCTCCCCGACATCCCCCGCTACGACGAGCTCTTGGAGCGCGGCCGACTGGGCGACTTGGTGACGCGGCGCGTCGTCGACCAATACCTCGCGCCCAACTTCGCGGAGGACCGACAAGCAACCATGGACCGCTGGCTGGCGGAGATGGCCGGTTGACTTGATTCGACTCTTTGTGGTCGAGACGAGCTATCTGTGCGAGCTCTACCGGGTGCCGGGATTCTCGAATGACCGGTTCCACAGGGCGCTGGTGGCGAGGCTGAAGCGCGAGGTCGAACACGGATCACGGTTTCACGTCACGATGGGCTGCGTGCTTCAGCTGTGCGACCACATTGCAGACGTCAAGAATGGCCAGCAACGGCGCGATCTTGCGACACGGGTTACCAGAGACGTCGAGACGAGCTCGACGGAAGGGGCTCCTTGGATTCTCCGGTCGCCGGATGTCCTCCAGCCCCTGGACGCCGAATCTCTGCCCAGGGTCATGCAGGCGTTTCGCGACAATCCCAGCTACTTGAACTTGGGCCTCACGAAGTGCGACGTCATCGGGGCGGCCAAGAGACTGCACAGCAAGTACAACATGTCCGAGTACCGCGTTCACATCTGGACGAGGAGCGAGGAACTCAAGGCGCATGAGCCCCATCCGGAGGGCGATCCGCTCTAACGTTGTGAAACGGTGCGGCTTACCTTCATCCATGCAAGATCAAGGTCGCCGAGAGGGCCCCGCAAGCGAAGCGCCCGCAGCCGTCTACGCGGAGCGCGCCCGGCGGTTCGACCGGGAGGTGGCCCGGCGGCGCAACACGGTTCGGGCGTACGGGCGGGTGCGGTTGGGTGTCTTCGCGGCTGCGGTGGCCGGGACCTGGTGGGTGCTGGCATCGGGGCTTGGCGGCGCGGCTTGGCTGCCGCTTGTCGGTGGCGCGGCGGTGGCGTTCGGCGTTCTGGTGGCCCGGCAGCGGGCGGCCCGGCGGAGGATGCGGCGCAGCGAGCTCATGGCCGACTTCAACCGCGAGGGAATCGCACGCGTCGAGAGGCGGTGGGACGACCTGCCGGCGACGCCCGGCGCGGGGGCCGACGGGGCCCACGACTACGCGGTCGATCTGGACCTCTTCGGCCACGCCTCTCTGTGGCGGCTGCTCGGTTCGTGCGCGACGGCGCCTGGGCGGAGGACGCTTCGGGCATGGCTGCTCCGCGGCGCGGACCCGGACACGGTCGCGTTGCGGCAGGAGGCCGTGCGCGAGATGGCGGGGGCGCTGGACTTCCGGGACCGGCTTGCAGCCGAAGGGCGACTGCTTCCCTCGGACGGCGGCGACTCCGATCGGTCGGCCGAGCGCTTCATGCGCTGGGCCGAGGGCGACACCTGGCTGAAGGGACGCGCATGGCTGCGCATCTCCAGCCTTGTGCTCGCCCCGGTCAACGTGGCGGCCACCGCGCTCTACGCCCTGGGCGCGGCGCCCACCCCGGTCATGGCCTGGCCGCTCGTGATCTCGGCCCTGGTCCTCGCGCCGCAGTGGAAGGGGCTGCACGGAGCCCTCGCGGAGGCGGACGACGGAGAGTCCGGCTTGCGCCGATACGGCCCGCTGCTCCGGCACATCCACGACGCAAGCTTCCGGTCGCCGCACGCGGCTGCGATCCGTCGGCGGCTGGTCGCAGACATGCCAGGCTCGCGCCGTGCGCGCGCAGCGGCCGGGGAGGTCGCGGTTCTGCGCCGCCTTCTAGATCTGGCCGATGTCCGGAGATCGCCCCTGTTCCACGTGCCGCTCGCCCTTGTTCTGCACTGGGACGTGCACGTGCTGGCGGCGCTGGAGCGGTGGAGGGAGAGGTGCGGCCGCCGCGCAAGGGGCTGGCTCGATGCGGTCGGCGAAGCAGAGGCGCTGGCGTCGCTCGCCGCCCTTGCGGCAGACCATCCCGACTGGTCGATGCCTGCGCTGGACCGGGATGCCCGCATCCTCCGGGGCCGCGCGCTGGGCCACCCGCTCCTGGCCCCGAGCGTCTGCGTTCGCAATGACGTCGAGCTTGGTCCCTCCGGCTCTTTTCTGCTGGTCACGGGCTCGAACATGTCGGGCAAGTCGACGCTGCTGAGGGCCGTGGGGCTCAATGCGGTGCTGGCGCAGACCGGCGCCCCTGTGTGCGCGGAGTCGCTGCGGACGCCGCCGCTGCGCGTCGTGACAAGCATGCGCGTCGACGATTCGCTGGCCGACGGCGTGTCCCTTTTCATGGCCGAGCTGCAGCGGCTGAAGACGGTCGTGGACGCGGCCCGATCGCCCGGCGGGGCCTTTCCCCGCACCCTCTACCTGCTCGACGAGATCCTGCAGGGCACCAACAGCGCGGAGCGGAGAGTGGCGGCCCGGACCGTCCTGCGACACCTGCTCGAGACCGGCGCGGTCGGCGCGGCAACCACGCACGATCTCTCGCTCGCAGCCGCCGACGACCTCGTGGCCAGGGCCGTCGCGGTGCACTTCCGGGAATCGGTGGACGGCGACGGCCAAGGGCTCAGCTTCGACTATCGGCTTAGGTCGGGCATTGCGACCTCGACGAACGCGTTGAAGCTTCTGGAGATGGCGGGGCTGGCGGAGCGCGGCGGGACATAGCGATGCGGCGCGGCGCTCGGCGTGCCCGAAATGTGAGGTGAACATGACAAATTGTAAAGTTCTCATGACATATCGGGGCCCGCGAGCGCCGCGTCGCGAGCAAGACCGGCGACGCCCGCGGACCCTTGTCCTCCTGCTTACCCCGCTCGCCATGGCTTGCGAAGTTGGCGAGGACCGCTCCAGTGGAGCCCCGGGCTTCACCGTTCGAGACAGCGCCGGGGTCAGGATCGTCGACACCGGCCGTCCCGCGCTGGACACCCGCCTCGCCTGGGAGGTCGGCGCGCAGCCGTCTCTTTCGATCGGCGCCGTCGACAGCGGCGAGGCCGACCAGCTGTTCCGGGTCACCGACGCCACGCGATTGTCCGACGGCAGGATCGCGATCGCCAACTCGGGCAGCAACGAGATCCGCGTCTTCCACCCCGACGGAACGCACGCGGACACGTGGGGAGGCCCGGGAGACGGCCCGGGCGAGTTCTCGGGCTACAGTCCGACCGCCGTGGCCCCGTGGCGCGGCGACTCGATTGCCGCGGCCAATCCCTGGGGGCTGCGCCTGTCGCTCTTCGACTCGGCGGGGAACCACGGCCGCGACATCGCGCTGAGCCCGCCGCTGATGGATGTCGTCGACGTGCTGCCGGGCGGAAGCATCTTCGCGAAGTCCAGCTCGGGGCTGCGGGAGGACGCGACGGGATCGTCGGGCCTCGTGCGCATGGACGAGGAGTGGGGGGTTCTAGCCGCCGACGGCTCGCGGCGGGCATCTCTCGGCGAACATCCCGGAGCCGAGTGGTGGGCCATCCTCAATCCCGACGGCAGCATTCTGGGAGGAAGGCCTCATCCGTACGGCCGCACCACCGTGGGGGCGGTGTGGGGAGACCGCGCGGCGATCGGCGACACCGAGCGATACGAGATCCGGGTGTTCAGCGACGATGGAGCGCTGGTCGCGATCGTGCGCCGGGAAGCGGAGCTCGACGCCCCGTCCCGTGCCGATCTGGACGCGTCCCTTGAGCGCCTGTACGCCGACTTCCCGGACGAAGCCCGCGCCGACGCGCTTGCAGAAGCCAGGGACATGCCCCTTGTGGAGAGCTACCCCGCCTTTGCCGGCATCATGGCCGATCGCACCGGTTATCTCTGGGTGCGCGAGTATCGGGCGCCCGATGCGGAGGGGCCAGTGTGGGCCGTGTTCGATCCCGACGGACACCCCCAGGGATTGGTCGAGACTCCGCCGGGGCTGCGCCTGCTGGAGATCGGCGAGGACTACCTGCTCGGCTGGAGGTCGGACGACGTGCAGGTGGAATACGTGCAGATCTGGCCGCTCTCGCGTGGGGCTATCCTTGCTGATTTGGCACGCCGTGCGCGATTAGCAAGGATAGAGCCCGACACGCCCGGACCATCGGACGGCGATCAGCGCCGAACTGCGACCACTCCGATCCGCTGGACATCCAGCGAGTCGGCGACCTGGACCAGGGGCCGACCGTCGGGAAGGAAGGTGAGCGGCATCGGGAATCCCTCGGGCAGCACGCCGACCATGCGCCCGTCGGCGGCAAGCAGCAGGATGCGCCTTCCCTCGGTCGTGTTGATCTCGACCCAAAGCTGCTCGTCTGGGGCGACGGCCAGCGCCTCCACGATCTGTGGTCGCGGATGGAAACCATGTTTGTCGAGGGTCTCGCCCAGATCGTCGTCGCAGGGGCCCAGGTACCCTTGAGCCTCCAGCATTGCAATCGCTTCGGACTGGGTCAGCTCCTCCTCGCCGACGTCGGCCCAGCGGATGCTCCGGACGAGCCGATGGCCTTCCAGAACATCCACTCGGAAGCCGCTCCAGACGCTCACGGCCACTTGGTCGCCCCATTGCGACCACTTAATTCTCGGGGCCAATGGCTGGTGAAGCCCGTAGGTCATGTTGCACCTCGGATAGTAGGCCGACGTGAGGTAAGAGGGCTTGCCGGAAATCAACGCTGTAGTGTCTGAACTTCCCACAGAGAGAAGACGGTCCAGAGGGTTGCCGGTGCCGTAGTACTCCTCGCGAGCCCAGACGAGCAGCCCATCGGGAGTCGCCTCTGCGTGGCGCAGCTTCGTATAGATGACGCTATACAGGAACGGAGTCTCGGTTCCTGTGGCCTCGTTCGGCGCCAGTCGCACGATCTGCCCGTCGCCGTCATGGACGTAGGCGTGCCCGTCGTCCGATGCGCTCACCGAGACCGCCCACTCCAGTTCTCCGGGGCCGTCGCCCCGCCGCCCCATGGTCGACAGCGCCTGACCGACGGAGTCGAACACCGTGACCCGGTACTCGAACGGCTCCAGCACGAAGATCCGCCCCTGCTCATCGACATCCACAAGCGACTGTTGCACTTCGTGAAACGTCGCGGGGCCCGTGTCGTCGCCCCCGAAGACCCGAATCGTGTCGGCAGCCCAGGCGAGCAAGCGCGGCCCCCCGGTGTTCGTCACAATCGTCACGCCGGCCGAATCTGCCACGGTCGCGTCGGACGACCCGCCGGGGGCGCACGACAGAGCCGTGGTCGCGACTGCGGTCACTACGCCGAAGCCGCCAAACGGGGAAAGCCGCCGAGGACAGTCCGGCAGGTGTCCACGGCCTGGCCTAAGGGTGCTAGACATGTTCCACTGTACAGCGCTGCGTCCACGAGGAGCAAGCGAACGATAGATTCATCGGCGACATGTTCCTCCCTCCGAGCGGACCCGCTAGCTAGCTAGGCACCCCCACCTTGACCCCACCCCCCACCCTCGTCGTCCTGGCGGCGGGCCGCTCCACCCGGTTCGGCCGCCTCAAGCAGCTCGCGCCGACTGGCCCGGGTGGCGCGGCCCTGGTCGACTATGCGCTCTACGACGGCGCGCTGGCCGGCTTCCAGCGCTTCGTGCTGGTCATCCAGGAGGCGCTGCGACGCGATTTCGACCGGCACGTCGCGCCCGCGCGCGCTGCCGGGCTCGACATTCGGTACGCCTGCCAGCGCTTGAGGCACCCCGGCCTTGTGGACGCCCCGCCGCCGGGTCGAACCCGACCCTGGGGGACCGGCCACGCGGTCCTCGCGGCAGCCGAGCAGATCGACGGAACTTTCGCGGTCTGCAACGCCGACGACTTCTACGGGCGGGGCGCCTACGCCGCACTGGCCAGGGCGATGGGCGGCGCGACCGGCGCCCCGGGCGAGGCCGCGATGGGCGCCCCGTGTTTCACCGTCGGGTACCCGGTCGGGGGGACGCTCTCGGAGAGCGGGGGCGTGTCGCGGGGGATCTGCGAAGTCGACGGGCGGGGCGCTCTGCAACGGTTGACCGAGGGCCTGGAACTTCGCCGCGCGGGAGAGCGGGTGGTGGGCCGGGACGTGGCCGGAAGGCCGGTTGACGTGGGCTTGCAGGCTCTTGTCTGCACCAACCTCTGGGGCTTCCAGCCGAGCATTGTACCCGAGCTGCGCGCACTGTTCGCCGCGTTCCTCGCCGACGGGCCTGGCGGCGGGCCCGGGCTGGACCGCGAGTTCTACCTGTCCGAGGCCATGAACGCGCTTGTTGCGGCAGGGCGCGCGCGCTGCGTGGTGCTGCCCGCCCGCGAGCGGTGGCTGGGCGTGACGTTTCCGGGCGACCATGCGGGAGTGGCCGAATCGCTGCGGGGGCTGGTAGACTCCGGGGTCTACCCGATGCGTCTTTGGGACGCTTTGCCAACCCCCTTCCGCCGCGACTGACGCCGATGCAACTCTCGACCCTCGACTGGATCGTCATCGCCCTGTACGGGCTCACCGCCCTCGCCATAGGGCTCAGGTTCGCCCGGCGCGCGGGCTCGGGAGCCGACGAGTTCTTCCTCTCCGGACGCAAGCTTCCCTGGTGGCTGCTGGGCACGTCGATGGTCGCGACGACCTTCTCGACCGACACGCCCAACCTGATCGCCGACTTCGTGCGGGGCGGCGGGGTCGCGCAGAACTGGTCGTGGTGGGCGTTCCTGATCACCGGGATGTGCACGGTCTTCTTCTATGCCAGGCTGTGGCGCAGGTCCGGCGCCCTGACCGACATCGAGTTCTACGAGCTGCGCTATTCGGGGCGGGCGGCGGCGTTTCTGCGGGGGTTCCGCGCGATCTACCTGGGCGTGTTCTACAACGTGATGATCATTGCCACGGTGACGCTCGCGGCCACCAAGATCGGCGGCGTGCTGCTGGGGCTCGATCCGCTGGCCACCGTCCTGATCGCGGGGTCGGTGACCATGATCTACTCGGCCACCTCGGGTCTGTGGGGGGTCGTCGTCACCGACCTGATCCTGTTCGTGGTCGCCATGATCGGATCGGTCGCGGCCGCCGTGTTCGCGCTGCAGCAACCCGAAGTGGGCGGGCTGGCGGGACTCGTCTCGCACCCCGAGCTGCGGTCGGCGATGAACTTCTTCCCCGACTTCTCCGACTGGAGCGTCGCGGCGGGCATCTTCATCATCCCGATCGCGGTGCAGTGGTGGAGCGCATGGTACCCGGGCGCCGAGCCGGGGGGCGGCGGCTACGTCGCGCAGCGCATGCTGGCGGCGAAGAGCGAGAAGGAGTCGATGAAGGCCACGCTGTGGTTCAACATCGCGCACTACGGACTGCGACCGTGGCCGTGGATCATCGTGGCGCTCTGCTCGATGCTGGTCTACCCGGAGCTGTCGGACATCCAGGCCCGCTTCCCCGGGCTCGACCCGTCGCTGGTGGGCAACGACCTGGCCTATCCGGCCATGCTGGTGTTCCTTCCCGCCGGACTGCTCGGTCTGGTGGTGGCGTCGCTCGCCGCGGCGTACATGTCCACAATCAGCACGCAGCTCAACTGGGGCTCGTCGTACGTGGTGAGCGACTTCTACCGGCGCTTCGTCAACCCGGACGCGAGCGAGCGCCGGCTGGTGGCGGTGGGACGCGCCTCGACGGTGGTGCTCATGCTTGTCGGCGCCTTCATCGCGCTGCAGCTCGACACCGCGGGCCAGGGCTTTCAGATCCTGTTGCAGATCGGCGCTGGCACCGGCCTGGTGTTCCTGCTGCGCTGGTTCTGGTACCGCGTGAACGTCTGGAGCGAGCTCGCCGGCATGACGATCTCGTTTCTCGTGGCCATATACTTCGCCTTTGTGCACAACGCGCTGGGCTTCGCGCCCATGCCGGCGTGGGAACAGCTGGTGGTGGGCGTCGCGATCACAACCGTGGGGTGGCTGGCCGTCACGCTTGTAACCCCGCCCGCCGACTCGAGCACGCTCCAGCGCTTCTACGACAAGATCCGCCCGATGGGCAGGGGCTGGCGCCGCGTGGTCGACGTGGGCGAGGGGTCGCGCGACGCCGAGTCGGTGACCGCGGCCTTCCTGGCGTGGTTCCTGGGGTGCGTGCTGGTCTACGCCGCGCTCTTCGGGACGGGCTATGTGCTCTATGGCCAGGCCGTGCCGGCCGTGGTGGCGCTGTCGGTTTCCGCAGGTGCCGGGGTGTGGCTTTTCAGGCTGTTGCCGAAGCTGGGCTACGCGGACTGAGTCGGGCGGCCCGGTCGACTCGACCGGCCCCCGTCCGTTCGCGGCGCGCCTGCGCAAGCAGTCCGTGGACTGCTTAGCACCACCCGGCGCGCCCGGCGCCCCGCCCGCCCGCTGGCGCGCCGTCGCGCCCGGTCGCGTCAACCTGATCGGCGAGCACATCGACTACAGCGGCCTGCCGGTCCTTCCCATGGCGATCGACCGGAGCGTGCGCATCGAGTTTGCGGTCGCGCGCGGCCCGGTGGTGCGCCTGGACAGCCCTGTGGCGCGCTTCGAGCCCTTTGCGCTACGGCTCGACCGCCCCATCGAGGCCGCGCCCCGGGGGCACTGGTCGAACTACGTGCGCGCGGCCGCGAAGGGGCTGCTGGAGCATGGGGTGGCGCTTCGGCGAGGCATCGAGGGCGCGGCTGTCGGCGACGTCCCGGTCGCGTCGGGGCTGTCGTCGTCGTCCGCGCTGGTGGTGGCGGCGGCGATGGCGCTGCTGAAGGCGAACGCGGCCGCCCTGCCCCGCACCGAGCTCGCCGCCCTGATGGCGCGCGCCGAGCGGTTCGTGGGGCTCCAGGGGGGCGGCATGGACCAGGCCGCGTGTCTGCACGGGGTCGCCGGGCACGCGATCCGGATCGAGTTCGACCCGCTGCGCGCGACGCCGGTGGCCGTGCCGGGGGGGTGGCGGTGGGTGGTGGCGTCGTCGCTGGCCCGGGCCGAGAAGGCGGGGGGCGCGCGCGCGGCCTACAACGAGCGCGCGCGGCAGTGCCGGGAGGCGCTGGCTGGGGTGGCGGCGGTCGCGGGTGTGGCGGGGGGCGCGCGCGGCGGGGCGATCACGTACCGCGACCTGGTGGCCGTGGACGACATGGACGACCTGGTGCGGCGCGCCGGGGGCGCCCTCGCGCCGGTGCTGCTGCGGCGCTTTCGCCACGTGGTGACCGAGGGGCGCCGGGTGGGGCTGGCCGAGGCGGCCATGCGCGAGGGCGACATCCGGCGCTTCGGCGAACTCATGGTGCGGTCGCACGAGAGCCTCCGCGACGACTACGAGGTGAGCACCGAGGCGCTGGACGCGATGGTCGAGGTGGCGCTCGAGGCGGGAGCCGCGGGGGCGCGCCTGACGGGGGCGGGCTTCGGTGGCTGCGCGGTCGCGCTGTGCGACGAGGGCGCCGTCGGGGCGGTGATGGAGGCCCTCGCGGGGCGCTTCTACGCGCCGCGCCTGGGGAGGCCGCCGACCGGCGACGAGATGTTCACCGTGCGGGCGGGGGGCGGGGCGGGGGTGGGGTGAGGCCGTCGGGCGCAGCCGCCCGGTCGCGCCGAAGCTCGCGCAGCCGCTGCACGAGGTCCTGGAAGCGCGGGTCGCTGCGAAGCGGATCCCACACGGCGCTGCTCCTCAGCGTGACCAGCCTCGGGTCGCGAGTCTGCACGGCGGCGTCCAGGTGCGCGAGCGCGTCTTCGTGCGCGCCCAGTCCGACGGCGGTCATGGCCTTCTCGACGTCGGGCACGTGCTCGCCCAGACCCTCGCGCTGCTCGTTGTAGTCCTGCCGCCAGCGCCAGTAGCTGGTCGGATCGTCGGCCTCGAAGGTAGCGTGCAGCTGCTCGATCGCGGCCATTGCCTCGGGCGCCTCGCCCTCGGTCGCCAGAATGCGCTGCTCGCGAACCTCGACGGCGCCCTCGTAGCTCCCCTGCCGGAGATGGGCCTCCTCGAGGCCGTTCCACGCGGCGGCGTGTTCGGGATCGGCTTCCAGAATGTTCGTGAACGCCGCGGCCGCGCTGTCGTAGCGGCCCGTCTCGAGCAGGCCCATGGCGACGCCGATCGGGGACCGGCGCCCGAACTGCCGACCGAGCCGCGTGGCTTCCAGAAGCTGGCGCGTGCGGAGCGAATCGGCGTCCGCTCCGGCAACCTCGCCGAGCGCGCCGAGCTCGTCGTCGAGGATGACGAGGGTGGCCGCCACCTCGTCCTCGGCCCCGCCGAGCGAGCCCGCCTGCTCCAGATCCGCGCGGATGCGCTCCAGAACGCCGGTCGGCAGCGTGTCGCCGTCGGTGGCCAGCATCAGGTGTGCGCCCGCCCGCCAGGCCAGCGGCAGCGCGTACCCGGGATCGAGATCCGCCGACCGGTCGAAGTGCGCGATGGCCGCCTCGAGCGCCTCGGGCGTGCCCTGCTCGAGCTCCTGCCGCCCCCGCAGGAACGCGCGGTACGCCTCCGGATCGACCGCTGCGATGCGGTCCACCTGCTGGATCACCGCGTCGTCGAGCTCGCCCTGCACCGACTGCGCGATCTCGACCGCGACCTCGGTCTGCAGCCGCAGAATGTCCCTCATCTCGCGCTGGAAGCTGCGCGAGAGCATGTGCGTGTCGGTCGCGGCGCGCAGCAGCTGGACCGAGATGCGCACGCTGTCGCTCTCCGACGTCATGGCCACGGACCCCGTGACCACGGCCTGCACCCCCAGCTCGGCGGCGATTTCGGGCAGCAGCATGTTCGAATCGGCGTAGCGCTCGACCGAGGTGCGCGACACGACCCGCAAGCTGGACAGGAGGCTGAGCTGCGTGATGATCTCTTCGTGGAGCTGGCGGGCGAAGAGGTCGTCGTCCTGGGCGAAGTCGGCCAGGGGAAGGACGGCGATCGCCGCGATGGGCGCGTCGGGGTCCAGCCGGGCCGCAGGGGCGAGGGGCGAGGCCGCGGCCTGGACGGCGTCGGCGCCGCCCTCGCCGCCCGCCCCCGCGCCGCTGCGCTGGAACCAGAGCGCCCCGAGCCCGACCGAGATCGAGGTCGCGGCGAGCAGCGCCAGCCTGGGCGCGATCGTCGCCCGGGCGCCGTCCTGCTTGTCGCGCGTCTTGGCGAATCCCTCGGGCGTCAGGTCGTAGACCCAGGCGAAGGCCAGCGCGACCGGGAGCCCGAGGAATACCAGCACGACGAGCGACTGCAGCACCCAGTCGGGCGCGTTGAAGGCCGGCAGCACGATCTCGCCGAGCTGCAGCAGCACGAACCCCGACGCGACGTACACCCCGCCGGCGCGCACGACGTGCCGTCGCCGCAATTCCTGCCAGAAGGCGCTCAACCCTTGCTTTCGCTCCATAGCGTCAATCCTGTCGTGCATTCGCAGTTGCTCCCGGCGCGCAATGTAAAGACGGCATTACATCTTGTAATGTTGTCTTTACATTGCGTGCCACGCGGCCAGCACCGCCCGCTCCTTCTCGCGGGTCATGCCGACGCGGCGCTGCGCCCAGCGGGACGCGGGGCGGGTGCTGTGCCAGTCCAGGGTGTCCCTTGTGGTCGTCGCCAGCGGACGGTAGGTCAGGCCGGCGGCCACCGCCTTGCTCACGTCGACGTGCTGCAGCTCGTCGCCCGGCACCCACGCGGGCAGGTCGCGCCAGGGGATCGTGTCGTTGGCTTCGAGAAAGTCCGACGGCACCCACGTGAACCGGACGGGCCGGATTGTGGCCGCCCGGATGCCGTACAGGGCTTCGGCCATCGAGAGCCGGCTGGCGGGACCGGTGGCGTTGAAGTCGCCCATGGTCCCCTCTTCGGCGACGCGCACCGTCCACTCGGTCAGGTCGCGCTGGTCGATGATCTGGATCGAGTGGTCGGGGTTGCCGGGCGCCAGCACTTCCCCGCCCTGCGCGATCCGCACGGGCCAGTAGGTGAACCGGTCGGTGGGATCGGTGGGGCCGACGATCAGCCCGGGACGGATCACCGTGGTGCGCCCGGGGAAGGCAGCGTGCGCGATGTCCTCGCTCAGGCGCTTCATGAGGCCGTAGTGCGCGTCGTCGCCGTCCTGCCAGCCCTCGGGCGGCTCGAAGCGCGGGTAGTCCTCGGGGACGGCGGGCTCCCACAGCACCCTGTCCTTGTTGGCGAAGCCCATGCCCTGGATCGCGTAGGCCGATATCGACGACACGAAGATGTAGTGCTCGGCGGCGTCTTTGAGCAGCTCGGTGCTCAGCTGCGCCCAGCGGTAGTTCTGGCAGTTGTTGTCGAGAACGACGTCCCAGGTCCGCCCCTCGAGGGCCGAGTGGTCGCCGTTGCGGTCCCCCACCAGGCGCTCCACGCCGTCGGGCAGATCGGCGTCGGCCCGCCCCCGCGTGAAGATGGCGACTTCGTGCCCGCGCTCGACCGCGTACCGGACTGTGTGCGGCCCGATGAACCCGGTGCCGCCCAGGATCAGGAACCGCTTCGGCGCCTGGGATCGGGGGTGGGCGGGGGCGGCGGGGGCGGGGGCGGCGGGGGCGGGGGCGGCGCGGTCGGGCCCCAGCGCGAGCCCGGCGCCTGCGGCCCCGGCGGCGACAAGGAAGTCGCGGCGGCTCGGACTCGATGTCGGCGGCGGCGTGGCTCGGCGAGCGCTTGTGGAGTGGCGGGCGTTCATGGCTTCGTTCCTTGCGCGCAGGGTGGCCGGTGCGGCGTACGGATGCAGCTATGGACAGGTCAGCGTAGCGCATTGTTGGCGTTGCGGCCATGATCGGCTGCGCGGCGTCGGCTTGCCGGGCCGCCCCCGGGGGGCGCATTGTAGGAGGGGTCGGAGCCGCGCCGCGCCCGGCGCGCGGGGAGATCGGTCGGCGGCTCCGCGTGAAAGCCCCCAGTGCAAGGAGGACCCCCCATGCGCAGCCTGCATGTCCCCCCGAGCCGCCGTTCGCCCTCCCTGGCCGTCCCGGCGTCCCCATTCGCGGCGGTCGGCGCCGTTGCGGCGACCGTGGCCGTGTCGGCCGTCGTGGCCGTCGCGGCGACCATGGCCGCCATCCCCGCCACGGCCCAGGATGCCGCGGCCAACGGCGGCGCCCGCGCCACCCAGGTGACGTTCAGCAAGGACGTCGCCCCCATCGTCCAGGCCAACTGCGAGATCTGCCACCGGCCCGCCTCGGTGGGCCCGATGTCGCTGATGACGTACCAGGAGGTCCGCCGCTACGCGTCGCGTGCGCGCGACCTCGTATCGAAGCGCCTGATGCCGCCGTACCACCTCGACACCGGGGTCGGCATTCAGGACATCAAGGACGACTGGCGGCTGAGCGACGAAGAGATCGAGACCGTCGTGGCGTGGGTCGACGCCGGCGCGCCCGAAGGGGATCCCGCCGACCTTCCGCCCCCGATCGAGTGGCCGAACGAGCAGAAGTGGCAGCTCGAGGACATCCTCGGCCCGCCGGACCACGTGATCAAGTCGAAGCCGTTCGACGTGCCCGCCGAGGGCGGCGACACCTGGTGGCGGCCGCGCGTGCCCACGGGGCTCGACGAGGACCGCTGGGCCATGGCCTTCGAGACGCGTCCGTCGTTCCCGGCCGGGCGCCAGGTCGTGCACCACGCGATCCCGAGGCTGCTCCGCCTCAACGACGACGGCGAATACCGGCGCATTCAGAGCCTGTCGGAGTACGCCATGGGCAAGGTCGGAGAGATCGTCCCGCGCGACGCGGCGCGGCTCCTGAAGGCGACCGACATGGTCGAGTGGGACGCCCACTACTATCCCATGGGATACGACGTGCCCGGAGACCAGGTCGAGTTGGGGATCTGGTTCCACGACGAGGGCTACGAGCCCGAGTTCCAGCAGGATCTGCGCCTCTACACGCTGCGGGGCGACATCGCCCTGCCGCCCGGCGGCACCGCGATGACCCAGGGATTCCACCGCTGGAACCACCCTGTGCGCCTCGACAGCTTCCAGCCGCACGGCCACGTGCACCTGCACGCGATGTCGATGCAGGCCGTGTATCCCGACGGCGACGTCGAGCTTCTGAGCATGGTGACGGACTTCGACGCGCGCTGGCACCACAGCTACATCTACGAAGACGACGCCGCGCCGCTCCTGCCCGCTGGCACCGTCGTCGTGCTGACCGGGTGGTACGACAACACGCCCGAGAACGAGCTCACCCCCGACCCCGAGATCTGGTACGCGCGCGGCTCGCGCACGATGGACGAGATGTCGCACGCGTGGATCGCCGTGACCCACCTGACCGAGGAAGGCTACACCAAGCTGGTCGAGGAGCGCGAGAGCAGGCTCGCGACCGACGGCGGCGGCAGCGGCAGCGGCAGCTGATGCGAGCCGCGGCGCTCGTCCTGATCGTGGCCGCGCAGGCGGGCGCGACATGGTCGCTGCACGCGCAGCAGCGACGCCTGCCCCTCGCCCCGGTCCTCCCCAAGGGCGACGAGGTGGCCCCGTTCTTCGAGGGGTGGTACCGGAACGACGACGGGACCTTCACCCTCTCGTTCGGCTTCTTCAACCTGAACAGCCAGCAGGTCCTGGACATTCCCCTCGGGCCGGACAACTTCATCGAGCCGGCCGAGTTCGACGGGGCGCAGCCCACCCACTTCCCGGTCCGTCCCCGCCGAGACCGCGGGGTCTTCCACGTCACCGTGCCGGCCTCGTATGAGGACGGCGAACAGGCGGTCGTCTGGACAATCACTGCGAATGGATGGACCAACGCGACCCCGGGGCGCGTGGGAAACCCGGCGCTCCAGCTCGACTACGGCCCCCGGGCCATGGGATCGGTGCCGCCAATTGTGCGCTTCGGCCCCGACGGACCGGAGGGCCAGCACGTTCAGGGCGTGTGGGCCGAGCCGCGCGCCGCAACCGTGGGCGAGCCGCTCGCGCTGACCCTGTGGACCCGCGAGGTGTCCGTGCGCGCCCCCGACGACATGGTGAACGCGGTGGTCGACGTGGGGGTCAGCTGGTTCAAGCATCAGGGACCCGCTGGCGAGGTCTCGGTCGATCCCAGGCGCGTGGTGGTCGAAGGCGGCACCGGAGAGGCCACGGCGAACGTGGTGTTCAGCGAGCCAGGCGAATACGTGCTCCGCGCGCGCGTCGACAACTGGGACGCGAACGACAGCACCGGCGGCGACCAGTGCTGCTGGACGAACGCCTACGTGCGGGTCACTGCGCGTCGGTGAACCGGCGGCGGGCTCTCGACATGCCGGTCATCGAGACGAGCGACTTGACCAAGCGATTCCCGTCGATCGTGGCCGTCGACCGCGTCTCGCTCACCGTCGAGCGTGGCCAGGTGTTCGGCTTTCTGGGACCGAACGGTAGCGGGAAGACCACGACGATCGGGATGCTGATGGGCATCATCAAGCCCACCGGAGGGACGTTCCGACTCTTCGGCGCAGGCGCACCGCGGGACCTTCTTGCCGCGCGCTCCAGGGTCGGCGCCACGCTGGAGACGCCGAACTTCTACCCCTACCTGAGTGGCCGTGACAATCTGCGGATCGCTGCAACGATCAAGGGCGTCGGGAAGCCACGGATACGCGGACTTGTGGGTCGTGCTGGTCACGGCGACGGCCTACGTGGTACTGTTCCTGGTGTTGGCCCACGCGAGCATGCGCAGGCGGGACCTGTAGCGGCGCTCGGGCGGGAGCGACCGTGAGCGGACCCGCACCCCGGCGAACCAACGCACACCCCGGCGAACCAACACACACCCCGGCGAACAACACACACCCCGGCGAACCACCACACCCCCAAGGAACCAAGAGATGACAACGAATCGGCGTGACTTTCTGAAGGCGACGGCGGCGGCGGGCGGCGGGCTGGCCGTGGGACTGGGTCCGGCCGGGCTCGCGGGGCGCGCGCCAGAGGGGCCGGACGGCGGTGCTGCGGCCTCGGGGGCGCAGGGGCTGGGGAACCGGGTCGGCGAGGGGCCGGGGGACAGGGTCGGCAACCCGCTGAGGATCCTGATCCTGGGTGGGACCAACTTCATCGGGCCGCACCAGATCGAGTACGCGCTGGGGCGGGGGCACGAGATCACGCTCTTCAACCGGGGGCGCACCAACACCCACCTGTTCCCCGAGCTCGAGAAGCTGGTCGGCGACCGCAACGACGACCTCTCCGCGCTCGAAGGACGCAGCTGGGACGTGGTGATCGACAACTCGGCGACGCTCCCGGAGTGGGTCGAGCTCAGCGCTGGCGCGCTCAGGGACACGGTCGGGCGGTACGTCTTCGTTTCGACCCGCTCGGTGTACGCCGACACCAGCCGCATTCCCATGTCGACCGCGGCGCCGGTTTGGAGCTACGAGCGGGCCGGCCTGGAGCCCACCGCCACGCAGCGCCCCTACGGGCTCAACAAGGCGCTCGCCGAGCAGGCCGCGCGGGACGCCTTCGGCGAGGACCGCAGCCTGATCTTCAGGCCTGGGCTGATCATCGGCCCGGGCGACACCACCGACCGCTTCACCTACTGGCCGGTTCGCATCCACCGCGGCGGCGAGGTGCTCGCGCCGGGCGACGGCTCCGACCCTGTGCAGATCATCGATGTGCGCGACTTCGGCGAGTGGCTGATCCGGATGGTCGAGGTCGAGGAATCGGGCACCTACAACGCCGTCGGGCCGCGCACGCCGCGCCCGATGTCCGAGCTGCTGTACGGAATCCGCGCCGTGACGACGGCCGAAACCACCTTCACCTGGGTGGACACCGACTTCCTGATCAACGCGGGGCTGCGCCCGTACGGCGAGATGCCCGTGTGGCGCCCGGCGCGCGACGGCGCGGAGGGGTTCGCGCGGTTCGATCTGACGCCCGAGGTCGAGCGCGGGCTGACCTTCCGGTCGCTCGCCGACACGACCGCTGCGACGCTGGAATACCACTTCTCCCGACCGCCCGAACGCCAGGCTGCACTGCGCGCCGGGGTCGACGCCGACCGCGAGGCCGAGGTGCTGACGCTGTGGCACGCGTACCAGCGCGGGTAGACTTGTAAAGAGGACACGACATTATGTCAAGTAGAGTTTACATGGGTGGCGGATGGGGCTGGCTGCGCGGGCCGTGGGCGCCGGGGCTGTTGGCGCTGGCGCTCGCCGCTTGGGCGGGTGCCGCGTGCGAAGCGGGCGACGGCGTCGATCTGGTGCTGCGGGGCGGCGTGGTGGCCACCGTGGACGACAACGACACGATGGCCGAGGCGCTTGCGATCGACGACGGGTGGATCGTCGCGGTGGGGAGCGATGCGGACGTCGACCCGCTGATCGGCGCGGGGACCAGGGTGATCGAGCTCGACGGCAGGTTTGCGGCGCCCGGGTTCATCGAGGGGCACGGACACTACATGAGCCTCGGCAACTCCAAGACGATCCTCGACCTCAACAACGTCGCCAACTGGGACGAGATCGTGCAGATGGTGGCCGGGGCCGTGGCCGAGGCCGAGCCCGGGGAGTGGATCCGGGGGCGGGGGTGGCACCAGGAGAAGTGGGACCGGCCCCCGGACCCGGTGGTCGAAGGCAATCCGACGCATGCGTCGCTCACGGCAGTGAGCCCGGACAACCCGGTGCTGCTGGGCCACGCGTCCGGTCACGCCGCGTTCGCCAACGCGCTGGCGATGGAGCTCGGCGGCTACGACCGCGATTCCGAGCCGCCGCCGGGTGGCGAGCTGGTCCGCGACGCGAACGGCGACCTGACGGGCCTCTTGCGCGAGACCGCCCAGGGGCCGGTCTCGGCGGCCTTCGCCGATTCGCAGCTGGGCCGCACGGCCGAAGAGATCGAGGCCCAGTTCCGGCGCGAGGTGACGCTGGCCGCCGAGGAGGCCCTCTCCAAGGGCGTCACCTCGTTCCAGGATGCGGGCGCCGGCTTCGGCACCATCGACCGCCTGATCGAGATGGAGGCCGAAGGCGCGCTCCCCGTCCGCCTCTACGTCATGGTCCGCCGCGCGTCCAACGCGGAGATGGACGCGCGCCTTCCCGACTACTACATGCCGATCGAGGGCGACGACTACCTGACCGTGCGCTCGATCAAGCGACAGATCGACGGCGCGCTCGGCGCGCACGGCGCGTGGCTGCTGGAGCCGTACGAGGACATGCCCGCATCCATCGGCCTCGTGCTCGAGACGGTCGAGGACATTACGGGGACCGCGCACGTTGCGCTCAAGCACGGCTTCCAAGTCAACACGCATGCCATCGGCGACCGTGCGAACCGCGAAGTGCTCGACATCTACAAGGCCGTCTTCGATTCGGCCGGCGGCGCGGACGACGTGCGGTGGCGCATCGAGCATGCGCAGCATGTCCACCCCGACGATGTCTCCCGCTTCGCCGACCTTGGCATTATCGCCTCGATGCAGGGCGTCCACGCCACCTCCGACGCGCCCTGGGTGCCCCTTCGCCTGGGCGACGCCCGCGCCGAGGAGCGCACCTATCTCTGGCGCAACTTCCTGGACGCCGGCGTGCTCATCAACAACGGAACCGACGTGCCCGTCGAGGACATCGACCCGCTCGCCAGCTTCCGCGCATCGGTCACGCGCCAGACTGCCGACGGGTCGATCTTCTACCCGGAGCAGAACATGACGCGCGTCGAGGCGCTGCGCAGCTACACGATCAACAACGCCATCGCCGCCTTCGAAGAGGACTACAAGGGTTCAATCGAAGTCGGCAAGCTGGGCGATGTGGTGGTACTGGACCGCGACATTCTTGCCGTGCCGGACGCGGAGCTGGCCGATGCGCGCGTCGACCTGACCATTGTGGGAGGAGTGGTTCGGTACGAGCGCGACCACCCCCCTTCACCCAACGAGAGCGCACAGCAAGGAGCCGGCGCCATGGCCGAGCCCACCCCGATCGAACACATCACGCCCGAGGGCGTAGCCCGGCTTCCCGTCTTCACCCCGGCGGTCCGCGTGGGCGACCTCGTCTTCCTATCGGGGGCGATTGGCACGGTGCCCGGCGGCGAGCTGCGCCTTGTCGAGGGCGGGATCGGCCCCGAGACCCGTGCAACCATGGACAACCTCGGGCTCGTCCTTGAAGCGGCGGGGCTCGGTTTCGAGGACTTGGTGAAGTGCACCGTTTTCCTCGCCGACATCGACGACTACGCAGCAATGAACGAGGTCTACCTCACCTACTTCGAGGGCATGGAGCCACCCGCCCGATCGGCCCTGGCCGCCAGCGGCCTTGCGCTCGGCGCCCGAGTGGAGATCGAGTGCATCGCGCGGGGACGGTGAGGGGGGGCAAAGCCTGGGGGATCAGCATGGCCACGAAGAGTCTACACGTCGTCGCGGGCTGGGCACTGGCCGGAGCGTGCACCCTCGCGTCGGCTGCCTGCGGTCGCGATCAAGGATCGGCGGAACGCCCCGAAGCGCCCGCCATTGCGGTCAGAGACAGCGCCGGCGTCACGGTCGTCGAGAGTGGTCAGCCCGCTCCAGGGTCGAGACTCGACTGGCGGGTCGGCGCCGAACCGGCGGTCGTTGTCGGGGCCGCACTCGGGACCGCCGAATACCAGCTGTACGAGGTCAACGACGCGACTAGGCTGGCCGACGGGCGGATCATCGTCGCAAACAGCGGCTCGAACCAGCTTCTCGTGTTCGACGCAGTCGGCAACTACGTCGACGCCTGGGCGGGACAGGGCGAAGGGCCGGGAGAGTTCCAGTCGCTTGCCACCGTGCATCGCTGGCCGGGGGACTCGCTGATCGCTGCCGATTCGGAGCAGGGACGGGTTTCCGTATTCGACCTGGAAGGAAACCACGGGCGTACCACCACGCTGAAGGGGAGCCCCGGCGGATTCTTCCGGTCCATCAGCTCCGACCCGTTGGAACATCGCTTGATGGAGGTGCTCGCGGACGGGACGATCCTGACCCGGGACGTCGGCGGCATCATGACGCAAGGACTCTGGCGCTGGGACCATGCGTACGGCCTTGCGACCGGCGACGGTAGCGGCAGCCTGGCCCTCGGCGACTATCCGGGACCCGAGACGTACTCGGAAAGCGTCCACGTCGAGGAAGACAGGATGGTCTATGTCGTGCCGCTGCAGCACCCCTTCGGCAAGACCACGTTCACGGCGATCTGGGGCGACTTGCTGGCCATCGGCCGCAATGAGACGTACGAGATCAACGCCTTCGCCAGCGACGGATCGCTCGCACGCATTGTCCGTCGTCACCTTGCACCCGGCATCCCGACGCAGGAGCAACTTGCCGGGCGCTTTCGCGAGCAATTCGCCAGCCTGCCCGACGAGGAGCGATCGCGCAGGCTCGAAGTCGCCGCGAACGCGCCCCTAGTGGAGACATTCCCGGCCTATTCCGCGCTTCAGGGCGACGCGCTTGGCAACCTCTGGGTAGCCGAATTCGAGCTTCCCGGCGACGACTGGGACTTCACCCTCTGGACCATCTTCGACGAGACCGGCGAAGCGCTCGGATTTGTCGAGACACCGTCCGGCCTAACGGTCTACGAGATCGGCGCGGACTACATCCTCGGCAAGCGCACGGGTGACATGGATGTCGAGTCCCTAGAGCTGTGGCCGTTGGTCCGCTACTAGCTAGTCGGTTCAAGCGCTGGCCGGGACCGCCTCCCAGGCCGCACCCAAGGCGCTGGCCGTCTCGGTCGGAGCGCACGCGGTCAACTGGCGAAGCGTCGCCAGCAACTGGGAATGACGTTGGATGGCTGTGGCGGAAGCATCACTGACGGTCCAGGTTCAGCGTTGCGGGACGGCAGCTTGGCGATCTGCCCGGGGATCCGTCCCATTCAGCCATTCCAACGCCCGTCATCTGCCTGCAGACTTCAAGTAGCCTGGCTCTTGGAACACGGGGACTATGAGAGCACTGCTTCCGATGGCGGCCCGCTGGCTGGTCGGAGAGGTGCGGAAAGGGTAGATTGGAGACTTGGAACAGCGCACTCTATCGCTAGGATTGGTGATGCCTGGATCGCAAGAATTGAAGTTGGAATCGGTCCAGCCCACGCCTGGATTTGGCGATCCGCCAGTCCTAACGCTCGGCAGGGCCCGGCTCTTCCACGCCGACTGCATGGAATGGCTGAGCACCGTTCCGAGCGCTTCGATTCAAGCTGTCGTCACGGATCCTCCCTACGGACTGGTCGAGTACTCGCCCAAGGAGCAGCACAAGCTTCGCAGTGGACGCGGAGGGGTCTGGAGGCTGCCGCCGTCGTTTGACGGGTGCAGGCGGTCTCCGTTGCCACGCTTTACGACGCTTACCGCCCTCGATCTGGCTCGCATGGACCGGTTCTTCCGTCAGTGGGGGAAGGAGCTGCTTCGTGTCCTGGTGCCTGGCGCTCACGTCATGGTGGCGTCGAATCCGCTAGTGGTTCAGCGGGTGACCACCGCCCTCGTCTCGGCGGGCTTCGAACCCAGAGGGCAGATCATCCGTCTGGTCATGACCATGCGGGGGGGAGACAGGCCCAAGAATGCTCACGACGAGTTTTCCGGTGTCACAGTGATGCCTCGGTCAATGTGGGAACCTTGGGTTCTCGTGCGGAAAGCGGTCGAAGGGCGCGTTCAGGACAATCTGAGACGCTGGGGCACCGGTGGCTTGCGCCGCCTTTCGAGGGACCGGCCATTCGGCGATGTCATCCGCTCCCATCCGACCAGGGCCGCCGAGCGGGCGCTGGCTCCACACCCGTCTTTGAAGCCCCAGGCATTCCTTCGCCAGCTCGTCCGTGCCTCGCTTCCGCTAGGAAGCGGCACTGTGCTGGATCCTTTCGCGGGCTCCGGTTCGACGCTCGCCGCGGCAGAGGCCGTGGGTTATGCAAGCATCGGCGTAGAGGTTGATGCTCGCTACGTCGAAGTGGCGAAATCGGGAATCGCCGCGCTCTCGGCACTGGAGACTCAGCCCAGATAGACCCAGTTCTCGCGAAGTCGAGCGATTCCGTCTCTGTGAAGCGTGGCAGTTCGTGTGCCGAGCGTTCCTCGCGGGTTCCTGCGAAAATCAGCCTCCGAAACGTGTGCCAGGTAGACCTCTCGAAACTCCATCGGAGCCCGGTGTGACGCCGGCTCTGTGGTGTTGTCGACCCCGTAGACGAAGACGCACATCCACTGCTCCCGGGCACCATGAGTGTCAACTGCGCCTCCCTTCTTTCGGGTGCTCTTGACCTCCACGCCGTGCTCGCCGGACTGTACCGAGTCGTTCGGGTACCGACCGCGGACGATCAGGTCTGGATGTCCGTTGTGGTACCGGTTCTCAACCAGCGTTCGCGAGTGTCGTGCCAGGCACCCGGTGAGCATGTCCGATATGATTCCAGACATAGCGGCTGGCCGCAGCATGTCGTCAAACCGCGGGAGACCCTTCTTCCAGAGCAGGCTGTTCACGTCGAAGAAGAAGTCGTAGATGTCCTGCATGGCCAACTCGAAGTCCTTCAACCTCAGCTCATAGGGAAGGACAATCCCAGAGTTGAACTTCGATGGGTCCGGACTCGCCCGCCGAATCGTCACGGCAGGCCCCGCAGTTCCGCGATCGCCTCGCTCTCCACCTCGTCGAGCCGCTCCGCCGCCGCGCGCGCCTCGTCGGTCAGACGCGACAGTCGGCGGCGCTGGTCGTCGGAAGGACCCATGAGCGACCCGGTGGTCGAGGGTCCGCCGTCGAAGTTGCCGAGCAGGCCGGTCCACCAGTTGCGGACGCTGTTGTTGATGTCGCGCCACTCGTCGGCCACCTCGCCGATCTCGGCGGCCAGCTCGCGTGCGCGCTCCAGGTCGCCCTCGTCGGCATCGCCGGCTTCCTCCAGCGCCTCGACCAGCTCGTCGGCCTCGCGTTCAAGGTCGTAGGCGGCGACGCCCTCGTCGTAGGCCAGGCGCTTCAGTTCGTGCAGCTCCAGCGTGAATTCGTAGCGGGCAACACGCTCGGCGTCCGACACGCGCAGGCGCTCGTCGGGCTTCACGGTCAGACGCTGCGTCCGGGTCTCGTCGCCAGCCTGCAGCAGCACCGTGAACTCGCCGGGCAGCACGAGCGGTCCGTCCGGGCCGGAGTCCAGATTCGGCACGTCGTAGCGCGTGGTGTCGTGCGGGATGGGGTCGTGGCGCAGGTCCCAGATCGCGCGGTTCAGGCCAGCGGCGCCGGGGCCGTCGAGCGTGCGCGCAACCTGGCCCGACGCGTCGCGAATCTCGAAGCGCACGCCGCCGTCGATCGCATCGGGCAGCCAATAGTCGAACCACGCCCCGTAGGGCGGATTCTCGGCGCGGAACATGCCCTGCCCCTGCGACGGCACGTCGTTGCGGTACAGGAACATGGTCGCGGGCCTGGGCCGCCTGAAGAGCGGCTCGTCTATCCCGGTCACTTCCATGGAGATCACGTCGGTCTCGACGTATAGACGCGGCGTGATCAGGCCGATGTCGTCCAGAACGTAGATTCCGCGCCCGTGCGTCCCGGCAACCACGTCGTTGTCGCGCGGATGGATTTCGATGTCGTCCACGGGGACCGCCGGCAGGCCCGAACCCAGCCTACCCCACGTGGCGCCCCGGTCGACCGACGCGAAGGCGCCGTCCTCGGCCCCCGCGATCAGCACGCTGGGGTGGGCGTGGTGCTCGCGGATCACGTTGACCGTCGCGCTCGGGATCCCCAGGCTGAAGCCGGGCGGCATCCGCACCTCGTCGCGACCCACCTCGACCGTCACGGAGTCGCCTCCGAGCCAGGTCGAGATCGACCGCCAGGTC
Organism: Longimicrobiales bacterium; assembly: GCA_965221535.1. Classification (GTDB taxonomy): domain Bacteria; phylum Gemmatimonadota; class Gemmatimonadetes; order Longimicrobiales; family Gaopeijiaceae; genus Bin94. The sequence goes on from OZ244894.1 coordinate 3,058,628, forward strand.
GCCCCAAGGTCCTCGGTGACGAAGATGTACGGCGCGTAGTCGTCGTCCCAGTGCCCGTCGAGGCTGACGTAGGCGCGCTCCGGCTCGAAGTGCGACGCCTCGACCCAGCTCACGTAGTAGGCGAACGGAGGCGCCCCGTCCGCCGCCAGGATGTTCGCCGTCACGTCGGTCCAGGTTGCGCCGTCGTCGCGGCTCACCTGCACCGTGCCGTCGTCCGCGCCCACCCAGATCACCCCCGCCGCCGCCGGCGACTCCGCAACGGCCGTGATCTCGCCGTACCCCGACACCCCGTCGTGCTTCGACAGCGTCGTCGAGTCGGGCATCATCCCCATGATCGGCAGGCTGTCCGGGTGCAGCCCCCGCGTCAGCTCGTCGGTCGCGCGCCAACTCTCGCCCCGGTCGTCCGAGATGAACAGCCGATTGCCGCCCAGGTACACGCGGTTCGTGTTGTGCGGCGACACCAGAATCGGCGACTTCCAGTCGAAGCTGTACTCTTCGGTGGTGTCTCGCGGGAAGGGCTTGAGCGCCTTGCGGTCGCCGGTGGCCATGTCGACGCGCACAATCCCCGCGTTCTGCGACGTGATGTACGCGATGCCCGTGTCCGACGGGTCCGTTTCGGCGTACATGCCGTCGCCGTAGTCGACGACCTGCCAGTCGCGGTTCAAGATGCCGTGGTAGCGGGTTGTGCGGCTCGGTCCGCGGTACGAGTTGTTGTCCTGCAGGCCGCCGTACACGTTGTAGGGATCGGCCATGTCCAGGTCGATGTCGTAGAACTGCTGGATTGGAATGTTCGAGATGAACGTCCAGTTGGCGCCGTTGTCCCAGGTCGTGTAGAGGCCGCCGTCGTTGCCGAGAATCATGTGCGCCGAGTTGCTGGAGTCGATCCACAGGTCGTGGTGGTCCACATGCACGCCGGTGTTGTACACAAGCTCCTGCGCCACGGTCGCAAAGTTATCGCCGCCGTCGGTGCTGCGGTGCAGCGCTCCCGCGACAAGGTAGACGGTGTCGTCGTCGTTGGGGTCGATGCGAAGCTGGCTGTAGTACATGGGGCGCTGGTTGAGCTCGTTTACCCGCGTCCACAACGCGCCACGGTCGGTCGACTTGAAGATTCCGCCCTCGTCGGCTTCCACCACAGCCATGACCAGGTGCGGATTGCGGCGCGACACCGCGAGGCCGATGCGGCCCTTGTCGCCCTGGGGTAACCCCTCCGTCAGCTCCTGCCAGGTGTCGCCACCGTCGGTGCTCTTGTAGATGCCGCTGCCGGGCCCGCCGCCGATAAAGCCGTGCGCCCGCCGCTGGCGCTGGTACATTGCCGCGTATAGTATTGTGGGGTCGGACGGATCAATGGCAAGGTCGATCGCCCCGGTGTTTTGATCGATGTACAAGAGCTTCTGCCATGTTGCGCCCCGGTCGGTTGTGCGGAACACGCCGCGCTCCTCGTTCGGGCCGAAGAGATGGCCGACCGCTGCCACCCAAACGCGATCCGGATCCGTAGGATGCACAACAATGCGGCCAATGTGCCTGGTGTCCTCGAGCCCGGTCAAACGCCAAGTCTTGCCGCCGTCCGACGAATGGTACACGCCCTGCCCCCACGGCGAACTGTTGCGGTTGTTGGCCTCGCCGGTGCCCACCCAGATCTCGCGCGGATCGGACGGGGCAAGCGCAATGTCGCCGACGGAGAGGTTGGGCTGATCGTCGAAGATCGGCGTCCAGGTTGTGCCATGGTTGACGCTCTCCCACACGCCGCCCGAAGCGGCCCCGACGTAGATGTGCGACTGGGTGCCCGGCACGATCTCGACGTCGCTGATGCGTCCGCCCGCGATGGCGGGGCCGATGTAGCGCCAAGTCAGGCCGGCGGCGATGCGGTCGGGGCCGAGGGCGGTCGCGGGGGACTGGCGGGGGGGTTGGGCGGGTGGGTGCAGGGCGGCGGCGGGTGCGGTGGCGGGGTACAGGGCGGCGGCGGGCGATGCCGCGATGAGGGCGAGGGAGATTGCCAGTGCGGTGGGGATCAGGCGTGGGGTCGTGCGTGCGGGCGGGCGGTGCATTTGTGGTGCTCCGGGGCGGGTCGGCGTGTAGTGCGTCGGTGCAAGGTGGGGGCTTGGGCGCTGTCGCGGCAACTTCCGCGCGGATCTGGCGCACGCCCGGTCCGGCTGCGGGGTTGGCCGATTGTCTCGACATCGGCGCATGTCGTATGTTGTCGCGATGAGCCACGAAGAACCCCGCATCTCCGAGCAGGAGGCCCGCGTGCTCTGGCGCCGCGCGTCCGAGTTGCAGGCCGAGGCGGCTCGTCGGCTGGAGGCGCGTTCGCGGCAACTGGCGCCGCGGGATGATTCGGCCGACGGGGCGAACGTGGACGGGTACCGGTTGGCGGACGTGCGGGCTGCCGCCGAAGAGGCCGGGATCTCGGTCGAGTTCGTCGACCACGCGCTCATGGAGGCACGGAGTGGGAACGTGGACGGGTTTGCGCCGACCCGGCCGTCGGGCGTCGCGGCGCGCTTTCTGGGCAAGCCGACGCTGGAGGTCTCTCGGGTGCTCCATGCACCGGCCTCGGACGTCTACGCGGCCATGCAGCGCATTCTTCCCGAGCGGCCCTTTCGCCTGAATCTCGTCGACCACTACGGGGCCGATCCGGTCGAGGGCGGAGTGCTGGTCTTCCAGGTTCCCGCCTATTCCTACACTGTTGCGTCGTCGGAACAGCCGTTCGCGTACGAAATGTTGTGGGCAAACCTGAAGCGACTGTCGTTCAGCCTTCGACGTCTGGACACCGATTCGCCCGCGACCGAGTTGACCGTGCGCGCAAGCCTGATTGACAACCAGAAGCTGAATATGGGGCTTGGGGGCGCCGTTTCGGGGAGTGTCGGGAGTATGAGCGGCGTGGTGGCGGGCGCTGCGCTCGGACTTGGGGGCGTCTCGGTCGTCGCTTTGCTCGGGGTAGTAGCGCTTGGCACCGCCGCGGCCGCCATGCTGGGTTGGCGGGGGCTCTACCGCTACGGGGTCCGGCGCGCCGAGAAGGCGATCCGCAACCTAATCGGCTCGATCAGCGTCGACGTCAAGACCGGCGGGGGCTTTTCGGGCTCGAAGCCGGTGCAGCCGGTCCCCGATTGGCTAGCGGGTTTCCTTCGCGAAGGGCGCGGGGAGTGAGGCTCGGGGTCGGGTTGGGGGGTCGGGGCCGGGTGAGCGGTCAGGGCGGGTGAGCCGTGAGGCCGGGTGAGCCGTGAGGCTAGGTGAGCCGTCAGGGCCGGGCTCGAGCGACAAGGCCGCGCTGCTCGGCACTCCGGCTGGTGAGAACCAGGAGCTCGAGGTCGCCGTTCAGGATGTCTTGAAGCAGTCGGGGTGACAGGGGCAGGACGCCGCGCACGTCGGCCTCTCCTGGGCCGCCGAGGCGCAGAACCACGACCGGGCCGCTCTCGTTCCCGGCGGCGGCGCGGCGCAGCACCGTGCCGTTAACGTCGGCGGGGTCGGCGGCGGAGACCACGATTCGGTAGGACAGCGTGCCCGTGGCGGCGTCGACGGCCATGACGGCCGAGAACCCGTCGCCGCCGGGGGGATCGGTCGCGAGCTGGATGGGGGGAGGGGCCGTGCCGTTCGCCAGGGGCGGGGTGCGGAGGGGCGCGCGCCGCTTGGGGTGTGCGGCCTCGTAGGCGAACGCGAAAGCGACGAGACGGGCGTCGTCGAGCGACCGGCCCAGCAGCTCCAGGCCGACCGGAAGGGCGCGGGCCGTGAAGCCGGCCGGGATGGTGAGCGCAGGCAAGCCCGTGTGGGCGCTGAGGAAGCAGGTCGCGCCGGTCGGCGCCGCGCCGATTAGGGCGGTCTCCTGGCGCATGGTCGGGTAGGCGAGCGCATCGAGAGCGTCCCGGTCCATCGCGTCGACCACAGCCGCCGTCAGGGCGCGACGGCGCTCCAGGACTTCGGCGAGCTCGGGCGAGTCGCGCGTGGCCCGCTCGTTGCGGCGGCGGAAGTTGCCGTCGAGGGCCTCGTGATGCAGTCCCGCTTCGAGGATGTCCCCCAGCGTGGCGAACGGCGCATCGGGCACGCCCGCCAAGTAGTCCATCAGATCGAACTTGAACTCGAAGTCGATCAGGCCCGTGTTGGAGAGCAGGTCGTCCATTTCGGGGATTTCGACGTCGACGACCGTGGCGCCCAGGGCCTGCATCTCGGCCAATGCGTCGCGAATCACGCCCGTCACGCTTCCGGCGCTCCCCTGTTCGGGCAACCATGACGCCAAGACGCCGATCGTGGCCCCCTCCAGGGCCGCGGGGTCCAGTGCGGCCTGGAAACCCGGCGTCTCGCGGCCTTCCAGGATGGCCGTGGCCGGGTCGGCGGGATCTGGACCCACCGTGGCGTCGAGCGCCAGCGCGAGGTCGGTCACCGTTCTCGCCAGCGGACCGCCCGTGTCCTGCGAATGGGACAGCGGCAGCATCCCGTCAATGCTGGACAGCCCCTTGGTCGGCCTCAACCCGAACAGGTTGTGCACCGAAGCGGGGATGCGGATCGAACCGCAAGTGTCGCTCCCCCACGCGACGGCGGCGAAGCTGGCCGCCACCGCCGCGCCCGTTCCGCCCGAGCTCCCGCCCGGGTTGCGCGCGGGGTCGTACGGGTTGCGCGTCTGCCCGCCCAGCGAGCTGATCGTGGTGATGCCGGCGGCAAGCTCGTGCAGGTTCGTCTTGCCCAGGATCACTGCGCCGGCCTCGAGCAGGCGGTCGACCTGAAACGCGTTGTCGACCGGGCGCAGTCCGGCCAGCGCCAAACTCGACCCCGTCGTGGGCATCCAGTCCATGTCGTAGTTGTCCTTCATCAGAACCGGGACGCCGTGCATGGGGCCGCGCACCGTTCCCGCGGCGCGCTCCTCGTCCAGCGCCCGCGCCTGCTCGCCCGCAAGCGGATTGAGGCGGATGATCGTGTTGAGCGCCGGACCCGCACGATCGTAGGCCGCGATGCGGGCTAGATAGCGTTCAACAAGATCCACCGACGTGGTGCGGCCATCCTCCATCGCGGCCTGCAGCTCGGCGATCGACGCCTCCGCGACCTCGAAGTCGCTGCGGGGCGTATCGGCCGGCCCTGTGCAAGCCCACACGGACGCGAATGCAGAAAGGCAAAGGGACGCTGAGGCGAGCTTGTGCATGGGGGGTCGGGGCTGCGTCTTGCCGGTCTGGTCCATTTGCCCGCTCTCGCTGGTTGGTGGGAGGTGTGAAAGCAGCTTGCACGAAAGGGGTGGGCGGGGTGCGCCCTGTCAAGATCGCGGTGGCCGCGAAGTGCGCCACATTGTAATCTTTACATTACATATTGACATGTTTACTTTACATGACACGCCGAAGCGCAGAAGCGAACCCCCACCCCGCCCGAAATCAGTCCCATCCAGCCATTCCAGCGCCCCCGAATTTGGTGCACTCTTGTCCCCCGACCACCGAAGGACCCGGCGGGGCCCGGCTCTGCGACGCCGCCCCCCGCCGCCCTTCCCCGCACGGGGACACGCCCGCCAATGCCGGAAGAGCCGCGACGGCCCCAGGGCCCGAGCCACGACGCGTCGTACAAGAGCCTCTTCGCCGTCCCGCGCACCGTCGAGGACACGCTGCGCGCGGCCGCGAGCGAGTTCGCCCGCCATGTGGACTTCGCCACGCTCGAGCGGATGCCCGCCAGCTTCGTCAAGGAGCACCTCGGCCAGCGGCACGCCGACATGCTGTGGCGGATCAGGACGGTCGGCGAGCGCTGGGTCTACGTCCTGGTCCTGCTCGAGTTCCAGTCCACCGTCGACCACTCGATGGCCCTTCGCATGGCCGACTACGCGGTGAGCATCTGGCGGGGGCTCGGCGGCAAGCGGGCCAGGGCTTCGGACAAGCTCCCCTTCGTGCTGCCCGTGGTCGTCTACAACGGCAGGCGAGCCTGGAACGCCCCGACCGACCTGGGCGAAATGATCGGCCCTGCGCCCAGCGCGCCGGTCGCATACCCACCCCGGTTCCAGTATCTTCTCGTCCAAGTCCGGTCGCTCGATTCGGCCTCGCTGGACCCAGGCAACGTACTCGCCATGATTGCGAAGTTCGAGCGGGCGCCCACGACGGAGGCGAGGGAGGAGCCATGAGCACGTTGCTGGAGCGGGCGCGAGAGTGGGGCAGGCAGGAGCGGCTGAAGCGCGACGAGGCCTTCGAGCGAGGGATCGAGCGGGGGATGGAACAGGGGATCGAGCGGGGGATCGAGCGGGGGATCGAGCGGGAGCGCCGCCGACTGGTGCATCAGCTGGTGGTTCGCAGGTTCGGGGCAGCTGCGGCTGACGAGATCGCGCCCTTGCTCGACGGGCTCGCCTCGTCCGAGGACATGGAGGCCATTGCGGACGCCGTGATCGAGTGCCGGAGCGCCGAGGAGTTCCTGCGGCGGGTTCAGGACGGCTAGGGGAGCAACCGGCGGGTCGGGGTGCCGGGGCTTCGGCGGGCGTTCGTGGCGTGGGCCGGGCAGGTGGTGGCGGAGGGGCGCGGTCTGGAGGGCCGGGAGCTGGAGCGGGAGCTGAGCAAACTGGAGGGAGGAGCCATGAGCATGTTGCTGGAGCGGGCGCGAGAGTGGGGCAGGCAGGAGCGGCTGAAGCGCGACGAGGCCTTCGAGCGAGGGATCGAGCGAGGGATCGAGCAGGGGATCGAGCGAGGGATCGAGCAGGGGATCGAGCGGGGGATCGAGCGGGAGCGCCGCCGACTGGTGCATCAGCTGGTGGTTCGCAGGTTCGGGGCAGCTGCGGCTGACGAGATCGCGCCCTTGCTCGACGGGCTCGCATCGTCCGAGGACATGGAGGCCATTGCGGACGCCGTGATCGAGTGCCGGAGCGCCGAAGAGTTCCTGCGGCGGGTTCAGGACGGCTAGGCCTCGATCTCACACAACCGGGCCCCCGGCCAATGACACACGACCCTGACCTCGATCGTGGGCTGGACGCCCGCTCGTCGCCCGAACTCCACCTGGACTCCGAAGGCGGGAAGTCGCGGATCACAGCCAGCCAATGGGTGCCGTCGCCGCTGGACGAGACCTTCGCCTTCTTCGCGGACGCGTTCAATCTGGAGCGCATCACGCCGCCGTTCCTGCGCTTCCGCGTCGTCACGCCGCCGCCGATCGCCATGCGGCCCGGCGCGCTGATCGACTATCGGCTGCGGCTGCGCGGCGTGCCGTTTCGCTGGCGCACCGAGATCACCGAGTGGGAGCCGCCGCGCAGCTTCGTCGATGTGCAGCTCAAGGGGCCATACCGGCGATGGGTGCATCGGCACACCTTTCGCGCCGAGCGCGGCGGGACGCGCATCGACGACCATGTAGACTATGCCGTCGTTTGCGGAGCGCTGACCAACCCCCTGATCGTGCGACCGGACGTGCGGCGGATCTTCGCGTACCGACAGCGGGTGATCGGGGAGCTGCTCGGCGCCGGTTAGCGTCGCTGGACGGCGTGGCCCGCGCGCCTTCGTGGGCGAATGCGGCAAGCGCGCCGGCCAGGGTCGCGGGGGGGGGCACTTGCGGCCCCCTGCCCCGCGCGGTCCATTTCCACCCCACCCTGCAACCGAGGCCGCACCACATGTCCCGCACCACAAAGCGACCCATGGTCGACCACCTCTCCCGCACGGCCCTCGCGGCCCTTCTTCCCGCTGCCGCGCTCGGCGCCGTCCCGCAGGGCGCCGCGCCCCAGGCCGCGCAGACCGACGTCGCCCTCATCACCCAAGCCTCCCAAGGGCTTGCGCTGCGCGAAATCGGACCGGCGCTCATGGGCGGGCGCATTGCGGACATTGCGGTCCATCCCGGCGATCCGGCGACCTGGTATGTTGCGGTCGGGTCGGGAGGGGTTTGGAAGACGACCAACGCCGGGGTGGCGTGGACGCCCGTGTTCGACGATCAGCCTTCGTATTCGATTGGGGCGCTTGCGATTGACCCGTCCGACCCGGACATCGTGTGGGTCGGGACCGGCGAGAATGTGAGCGGGCGGCACGTGGCGTGGGGCGACGGCGTTTACCGGAGCCGCGACGGCGGGCGCACGTGGGAGCATCTCGGGCTGGCGGCGTCCGAGCACATTGGCAAGATCCTGGTCGATCCGCGCGACGGGGACGTTGTGTTTGTGGCGGCCGAGGGGCCGCTGTGGTCAGCGGGCGGGGAGCGCGGGCTTTATCGCACCGACGACGGCGGCGGCATGTGGGAGGCGGTTCTTGCCGTGGACGAGAACACAGGCGTGACGGACGTCGAGTTCGATCCCGTCGACCCGGACATCATGTACGCGGCGACGTACGAGCGTCGGCGCACCGTTTGGTCGTTGCTGGCGGGCGGTCCGGGGTCGGGCATCCACAAGTCCACCGACGGCGGGCGCACCTGGCGCGAGGTGACGGCCGGACTGCCCGCGGGCGACATGGGCAAGATTGGCCTGGCTGTGTCCCCGGCCGACCGCAACGTCGTGTACGCGACCATCGAAGGCGGACCCGGCGACCGGGGCTTCTACCGCTCCCTGGACCGCGGCGAGAGCTGGGAGCGCCGCAATTCGTACATCTCGGGCGGCACCGGGCCGCACTACTACCAGGAGATCGAGGCGTCGCCGCACGACCCCGACCTTGTGTACCAGATGGACGTGTTCATCCACGTCACGCGCGACGGCGGCGCAACATTCGCCGAGCTGGGCACCGGGCGCGAGAAGCACAGCGACAACCACGCGCTCTGGATCGACCCGGCCAACGGCCGCCACATGCTTGCCGGGACCGACGCGGGCCTGTACGAGACTTTCGACGAAGGCACAACGTGGCGACATTTTCCCAACATGCCGATCTCGCAGTTCTACAAGCTCGCCCTGGACAACGCCGAGCCGTTCTACAACATTTTAGGCGGTGCACAAGACTTGGGCACGCTGCACGGGCCGTCGCGCACCATGAACCTGGAAGGCGTGCGCAACCGGGACTGGTACGTGCCGCTGGGCGCCGACGGCTATGCGGCGGCGTTCGACCCGACCGACCCGGCAATCGCGTACATCCAGTCGCAGCAGGGCAACCTGCAGCGGGTCAATCTACACAACCACGAGCTTATCGGCATTCGTCCGCTGCCTGCGCCCGGCGATCCGCCCGAGCGCTGGAACTGGGACTCGCCGCTCGTCGCCAGCCCCCACGCTGAAGGCCGCATATACTACGCCTCGCAACGCGTTTGGCGCAGCGACGACCGCGGCGGGTCGTGGACGGCTATCAGCGACGACCTGACCCGCAACGACAACCGCTACGAGCTGCCCATGGCCGGTCGGGTGCGCAGCGTCGACGCGCTCTACGGCAACACGGCCATGTCCTGGTACTCGACCATCTCGGCAATCTCCGAGTCGCCGGTGGCCGAGGGCGTCCTATACGCCGGCACCGACGACGGGCTTGTGCAGGCGACCGAGGACGGCGGCGCAAACTGGCGCCTTGCCGCTCCCCTGCCCGGGGTTTCGGAGCGCGCGTTCATGAACGACGTGAAGGCGTCGCAGCACAATCCCGCAACGGTTTTTGTTGCGGCCGACAACCACAAGGAAGGCGACTACACGCCCTACCTCTTTGAAAGCAACGATCACGGTCGCACGTGGCGATCGATCGCGGGAGACTTGCCCGAGGGCATCATCCTCTGGTCCATCGAGCAGGACCACATCGATCCCAGGCTGCTGTTCGCGGGCGCCGAAAACGGCGTGTACTTCACTCCGAACGGTGGCGCAAACTGGATCAAGCTGGGCAGCGGCGCACCCACAATCTCGTTCCGAGACCTGGAGATCCAACGCCGCGACAACGATCTGGTTGGAGCAAGCTTCGGCCGCGGCTTCTACATTCTCGACGACTATTCTCCCCTGAGAGACATGGCCGACGGGGCGCTTGCCGCAGGAGCGGTTCTGTTCCCCGTTCGGGACGCCTGGTGGTACATCCCCAGCGCTCCGATGCAGGCCCCCGGGCAGCCCACCCTGGGCACAACGTCGTACGTGGCGCCCAACCCCGACTTCGGCGCCACCTTCACGTACTGGCTGGCCGACCCGCCCCAGACGGCGCGCGAGCGGCGGCGGGACGCCGAGCGGGCCGGGGCCGAGCGCGGCGAGGACATTGCCTTCCCCGGCTACGACGCCCTGCGGGCCGAGGCGCTGGAGAGCGGTCCGCGCGTGGCCATGCTCGTGCGCGATGCCGCGGGCGACCCGGTGCGGCGAGTCATGGGCCCCGCCACCGAGGGCCTCCACCGCGTGGCCTGGGACCTGCGCCGCCCCGCCCCCGACCCCGTCGACCTGCGCACGCCCGGCTTCACGCCGCCGTGGGCTGGTTCGCCGCGCGGCCCCCTTGCGCCGCCGGGCGACTACACGGTCGAGATGGCGCTGATCACCGAGACCGGCGTCGAACGGGTCGGCGACCCGCAGCCGTTCACGGTCAAGCCTGTGCCCAACATCGACCCGGCGACCGACTTCGTGGCCGCGATGGCCTTCGCCGAAGAGACCGCCGACCTGCAGCGCCGCGCACGGGGCGCCGCCGCCGAGATCGGCCGCACCCGCGACCGCCTCCGCCACATGCGCGCCGCCCTGGACGAGACCCCCGCAGCCGGCGACGACCTCTACACGCGTCTGGAAGCCGTCGAGGCGCGGCTGGCCGGCATCGCGACCAGGCTGCAGGGCGATCCCGCCCGCGGCGCGCTCAACGAGCCGAGCGCCCCTTCGATCATGGCCCGCATCGGCCAAGTCGCAGGCGGCCACTGGGGCACGCGCCAAGCCCCCACCGAGACGCAGCGCGCCAGCCTGGAGATCGCGCGGGGCGGCTTCCAACGCGTGGCCATCGCGCTGCGCGAGCTGCTGGAGGAGACGCTTGCTGGGATCGAGGCGGACATGGAGGCCGCCGGGGCGCCGTGGACGCCGGGGCGGAGGGTGGGGTGAGAGGCCACTCGCGACGCACAAGCATTGGCCCTACGGCTCGCGCCGGGTCGCACCGCCTTCAACGAGCGTGATTCTACCATTCTCCAACGGTGCAACCATCTCCCCAATCTGGACGGCATGGCTGAGGGTGCGCACGGCAGCGAAGCCTGCGATCGTGGCGGTTGGAAACGCCTCAATGAGCCTAGCAGCGCACGCGAGCAACGTGGCACCCGTGGTCACCACATCATCGACGATCGTGATTCGATCGAGCGATCCGAACCCCAATTGCGGCGTTTCGACCAGCCGAATCGTGTCATAGTGCTCCGATAGAGTCGGCCTCTGTCCCGGCGGGGACCACGCTGCCTTTCCGACCTTTCGGACGCGGCACAGCAGCGGTTCGGCCTTGCCCATTCCTCGGCCCTCAAGGGCGGCAACCAGCGTCGTCACACCCGACTGCTGTCCGCCCGTGTGTGGCTGCGGTGCGTGCCCCGGGGCGGCGACGAGCGTCACGCCCGCCCCGAAGAAGGATCCGAACATCCGTTGGCCGATGCGCTCATTCAGCCTTAGGGCGATCCGCTCGGTCACCCGGGGATCGGCCTGCTTCAGCCGCAAGGTCACCCTTCTCGCATCTCTCGTATGCTGCGAGTCCCCAGGCCTCGCCGGGCCCGGCCGATAGACTAGCAGCGACCCGAAGCGAAGAGGACTCGTGGAGAACAGGTCAGAAGGGAAGCGGCTCGGCACTGCGGTAGGGAAGGCTCTCCAGCACTCGAGCCAGCGAGACGGCATCGAATCCGAAAGCGCCGTACTCCGCCATCTCCCGAGGCCAGGATGCTTTAGTTGATTCCAGGAATCGAATCGGGAACAAGACCGGGCGGCCCAGCTTGATCGCCTCCCACCCCTGATGCCGCGTCCCGCTGTCTTCCCCGGCCTCGACGATGATCGTGGCATCCGACAGCAGCGCCATGGTCTTGTTCCGTTGGGGGAAATGCGACCGTTGGATGGGCTGATCCGAAGGGAACTGGGACACCAGCAAGTGATCGTGGCCAATGCGGTCCTGCAGCGCCCGGTTTCCCGTCACGGCGTATTGATCCAGGCCCGTACCCAGCACCGCGATCGTTCGGCCACCCTCGGACATGGCGGTTTCGTGCGCGACCGTGTCCACGCCAAGTGCAAGACCGCTGACCACGGTCACATCGCGCTGTACGAGAAACTGGGTGATCCGCCGAGCCTTTTCGAGGCCGTCTCGGCTCGCTCGGCGCGATCCCACGACCGAGACTCGCGGGCCGTTGGCCAGCAACCCTCGCTCGCCCCGCAGGTAAAGACGCTGGGGAGCGGCGCGTTTCTCCATGTCCGTCAACGGTCCCAGCACTTCCTGTGGCAGGACGGCCTCGAAGGTCCGAATCGCTTCAGCGGATTGGTGCAAGCGTCCTCCTAAGCAAGCGCATCTAGCGGGATCCAGCTCATCGAACACGCCGAAGGTACGTCGCCCCCCAGCCACCCGTCAAAGCCCTTCAATCTCAAGCGCCACGATCGCAAGCTCGCCAAGGCTACCACTGTGGAGCGCCCAGACTCTCCGCCCCCCCGCGTCCAGCAATCGGTGTTCGGCCGGGAGCCTGATCGAGCCGAGAAACCGCCCGGACGGCAGGAACACATCGTACATGGCTCCCGGCGCCCCGTGCATTTCGAATGAAACGGGGGGCGGACGGTCGCGCTGCACCCAAATCCGCCCGTCCAGGTCGACGACGATTCGGGAGATGATCGCCGGATTCGGTGGTGCGCCGAGGTCGCGCAGGGCATTGCGCCACGCCACCGGCATGGCTTCGTCCAAGTCCTCCCCGCGCTCGGCGGGCGCGAGCGGGAACGCCTCTCCCACGTGGCAGAACCTGACTAGACTCGTGCCCTCCCGGTCGAAGACCTCCAGTTCGTACTGCCCGTTCGCACTGGAGGCGACCCAGGTGTCCTCGCCAACCCCCACCAGCGACCGCGGCCACGCGGACAGCGGCCCGCCCTGAAACACCCGGGCGCGCGACCGTATGACCGTGTCGCTCACAGGCCGTTCCTGAGACCAGCGGACGAAGGATCGCGCCTCCCACCCATCCTCGACCGGGCCGGGGTATTCCAACCATGCGGTGCCGTCGGGTTGCAGGGCCACGAATCCGACCTGCCCGCCCGCGAACACAGGCGTCATGAAGGCCGGATCGACGGGGGCGACGCTGGCCGAACGGACCCAAGGTCCAAGGTGACCATCCGAAACGCACCAACGTCCAAGACGAGAAGGGTCTCGGCATCGGCCCAAGCCACAGCGGCAGGCGCCTGCACCTCGCCCGGGCCCTCGCCTCGCGGCACGACCGTCCCCCGCCATTCCCCATCGGGACCAATCAGCACGACCTCGCCCAACCCCCAGTCCGCAATGGCGACCGACCCGTCGGAGCTCACGGCAACGCCCGCAGGCTGGACCAGTCCGTCGGCCCCATCCAGCCCTCCAGCACGCCAGATCTCGCGCCAGGACAGCTCGCCGGGCCAGACCCCGACGGCCGTGTTCGCCACAAACCGGCCATCCGATCCGACGACCTCGCAACGAGGGGGCTCGGGAGCCCCGCAGGCGGCGATCAGCGCGGCAACAAACGGGAGCGCGACAAGCCGCCGGGGCACCGCCAGGCCCTCAAAGCCACCAAGATGACAACTGGGGGTGCGACATGTCACAGCTCCTTCGGGCGTGGCGTGCCGGTCCAAGGGGCAACGGAAGAGTACGCAGCCCCTTATCCTCCGTCAAAGACTTGACCGGCAGAGGCCGGACTGCGTAGGCTCCGACGACGGCCGGATCCAGTTGTCATTATGTAAAGCCGAGTTCACATCAGAACCCAACGGAGCACCCCAATTGAGACATAGCCTCCGACGCCTCGGCACCACGGCCCTCGCGTGCGCCCTCGCCGCTTGCGGCACCGATTCGGGCCCTTCCACCGACGCCGGGCCCTCGGTTGTCGTCGAGCGCTTGGGCGACACGACCGTGGTGCGGACCCTGGCGGGCAGCGCCTGGGGCGCCGAAGCCACCCTGGTCCAGGAAGTCTCCATAGGCGAGCTGGACGGCCCCGACGAGTACCTTTTCGGCAGCATCTGGTCGCTCGCCGTCGACGATGACCGGAACGTGTATGTCTTCGACCAACAGGCCCACAACATACGGGTCTTCGACGCGACCGGGGCCTACATCGAGACGCTGGGCGGGCGCGGAGGGGGGCCGGGCGAGCTTGGCCGCCCCGAAGCCATGGCGCTGACGCACGACGGCAGAGTGGTCGTGCGCGATCCCGGCAACCAGCGCGTGCAGGCGTACGGTCCCGGCCCGGGCGAGACGGACGAGTGGAGCTACGAAGTCGGCGGCACGTATTCGAGCGCGCCTCTGTACACCGACGCGCGTGGCCGCACCTTCCTGCAGACACGCGACCTGTCCCGGACCGAGGACTTTGTCATGCACATCATCGTTCTGGGGCCCGATGGAGCCCACCTGGACACCCTTCCCCTGCCTTCGAGCCCGTCCGAGCGCGCCGAACTCGTTGCCGAGCACACCACCGAGCGGGGCAGAATGACCTCGCGTCTGCCAGTGCCCTTCGACCCGGTCTTCCAGTGGGCGATTCACCCCAGCGGCCATTTTCTGAGCGGCCTGCCGTCGGCCTACCGGATCGACTTGGCCCGCGACGACGGGGTGCTGCGCATCGAGCGCACCGCCGATCCGGTGCCCTTGAGCGACGAGGAGCGCGCAGCCCGCCGCGAACGCACCACTCGAATGATGCGGGACACGGACCCGAACTGGAGCTGGAACGGCCCGCCGATTCCTGACCACAAGCCGTTCTACCGAGAGCTGCTCGCCGGCAGGGACGGCAGGATCTGGGTGCGCCTGCAAACCGCGGGCAACCCTGTGGAAAACGAGGACCACGACCCCGAGAGCCCCTATTCCATGCCCGTTGAATGGGTCGAATCGGTCCGCTACGACGTTTTCGAGCCAGACGGAACCTATCTGGGTGTCGTTCGCCCGCCAGACGACTTCAAGCCCCGCCCGAGGCCCGTCTTCGACGGCGACCATGTGTGGGCCGTGACCGAGGACGAGCTGGGCGTGGAACGGGTGGCGAGGTACCGCATCGACACTGGCGGGAGCTAGCCGCCAATGACCGAGGTCACAAGCACCGTTCTCGACCAGATGGTCCAAGCCATTGTCGCCGACTCGGAGGGACGCGTCCTCTACGAGCGACCTTCGCAATGACCCACCCCCACCGCACCCGCATCGCCCGCACCGTCGAGATCTTCGAGGCCTGCCGAAGCCCCCTCTACACTGTGCTCGACGGGATCGCCCAGGCCGACCTCGACTGGCTGCCCGCGCCCGGCATGCGGGGCATTGGCAAGATCTGCCGGCACATGTACCGGGTCGACATCTGGTTCCTGAAGCGCCTCGGGATCGAGCCCGTCATCACCCGCGACGCGCCGGGGTCAGCCGCCGAGATCGCCGGGCGCATGCGCAAGATCCAGGAGCAGATTCTGGCAGAGGTGGAGGGGTGTGAGAGCGACGCGGACCTCATGGCAGAGCGCACTTCGCTCGACGGCAAGACCGGCGCGCGGCTGGGGGTGGATGTGGTGCACATCGCCCAGCACTATCTCTATCACCTGGCTCAGATCACCTATCTGCGGCGGATCCGCGACCGCGCCTGGAAGCCGCCGCTCGACGCGTGGGAGCACGCCACCCACCTGATCGGCGACCGCATTCTGGAGTAGCCCCCCTCAGAACGGGTCGCTCCGGATGTGCACCCTCGTCGCGACTTCGGGGCCGCCCTCCCCGCCCCGGCGCAGCCCCCTGGCCAAGTCGACCCGCACGAGCCCGTCCATGAAGACGAGCCCCGCGCCCGCCGCGTAGAAGTCGCGGCCCGACACACGCGCCCAGTCGCCGAACGCGGCGACGCGCAGGAACCGGAGCGGGCGCAGGAACCCGAGCGGGTGCTGCAGGTCGACCCTGGCCATGTGCATGCGCGACCCCCGCACCGACTCGGCGTGACCGCGCAGCCACTGGCCGCTGCCCCCGATCCGCCACAGGTCCTGCGGCGCGGGGTCGCCCCAGACGTGGGCCGTTCCCGCCTGCAGCGCCAGCCACAGCCGCGAGGCCAGAGGGATCCGCAGCCCGCCCTCGGCGACGGCCCTGGTGTGCGGGTCGTCGCCCGCCAGCGCGCGCACGCTGGCCCGGCCCCCGCCGCCGAACGACCCGGCCTCGATCCCGCCCCACCAAGGGGTCCACGCGACGACCGCGCCGATCCGGTTCCACGTCGCGTCGGTCGCGATGTCGGCGTGCTGCTCCGCGAAGAGGCGCAGCGAGATCCAGTTCCGCTCGCCCGTCGGCGGCAGGAACCGGATCGCGGCGCCGTGCGACCAGCGGAAGTCGGCGGCGTCTCCGGTCACGAACGGGGCAGGCGCGCGCGCGCCGCGCTCCCCGGGCTCCGCGTCCCTGAGCGAGCGATACACCGAGACCAGCATCCTGTGGCCGGGACGATTCCGCTGCACGGTCAGGTCCACGTCCGGCGGCTCCACGCGCGCGGTGCCGACCCGCGCGGTCAGCGACGCGCGCCCCCATCCGAACTCGCGCTGCACGCGCGTCCCGACCGAGACGCGCTCGACGGGATTGTACCGCAGCAGCCTGAGCGTCCTGGCCGGCGGGTCGAAGATCCACGGGCTCGGGCCGAGGTCGTCTTCGCCCTCGCCGAAGGGGCTGATCGCCGCCAGCTCGGCCGCGAGCCGATCGAGCGCGGCGTCGTCGACGTCGAGGTCGCCCTCCCACACGGTCGGGGGCAGCAGGTCGCTCGTCGTCAGCGCGTCGCGGTCCGCGGGCGTGATCGTGATCGTCTCGCCGGGGCCCGCCGTCTCGATGTCGCCGCCCACGCTGTCGCCCGCCGCGCGCCAAAGCCGCAGCGCCTCGGCGGCGGTGGCCGGGGCGCGGGGAGACTCCGGGGCGCCGGGAGACGCCCGGGCGCCGGGAGACGCCGGGTCGCCCGCAGACACCTGGCCGCCGCGTTGGCGAATGTCCTCGACCTCCAGCGTCCAGTCGATGGTCACCGGGACGGCGGGGCCTGCCACGCTGGCGGCGGTCACGCCCTCGGACACCACCGTGTGCCCCCGCCAGGTCGCGCTGCGCGGCAGCCAGTGCCGCCCTTCCCACAGCGCGTAGTTCGCGACCACCGTCGATATGTCCATCTCGACGCGGGGAAGCGCACCGTTGAGCGCGCCGTTGACCACGCGGTCGAAGAGGGTGGGGCCGGGGGCCGGCTCGGGGTCGGCGACGGCGCTGTCGCGGCGCTCCAGCGGCCCGGCGGCCACTCGCACGCCGGGCCGCCACCGCCCCTCGCGCCGGATCTGCCACGAAAACTCGTGGGTGATCGGCTTGGCCAGGCGAAAGGCGACGCGCGCGAGGCCGTGCGTCTCGGGGTCGATCCACATGATCGCCGACACCAGGCGAATGCTCGCGTAGCGGGGCGCCGCGGTCACCTCGATGGCCTGCAGGGTACCGTCGTCGCCGAGCTGCACGGCGATCGTGTCGCCCGAGCGGAACCGGTAGTGGCGCTCGGAGCCGGGATCCAGCGGGCTGAGCGTGACGACGCCCACGCCGGGAGACCGCCCGAACAGCGCGAAGCCGAAGTCGAAGGGGTCGCCCAGCGGGTCGGCCGCGAACCGTTCGGGGCGCAGGCCGGCGAAGGACTGGGCGTCGGTGCCGGTGAGCGCATCCCGAAGCCGCGCCCCCAGGACGCGCACCACGGTGGGCTCGTGCCGCGACCACCGCACCCGGGCGGCCCGCTCGCTGTGCAGCCAGGGCCGGTTGCGCCCGAGCGGCGACGGCAGCTCCAACCCCATCCGCTCGCGCACCAGGGCGGTGTAGGCGTCCAGACTCAGGCGCGCGGTGTCGCGGGCCGCCCGCGCGCCGAGGACCAGTCGGCGGGCGGTCTCGTCGAGGTAGGCGTCCTGGGCGGGGTCGTCGGCAGACGGGTCGACCGCGACCGTGTCGGGCGTCTGCGCGGCCAGCGCTGCAGCGGCGCCGACCAGCACGCCGATCGCAAGCACGGCTACCCCGCCGTCCTCCGCAGCTGCGCCGTTCCCATCCCGATCGACAGCGCGATCCACATGGCCGCGAGCGGCGCGGTCGACATCGCGACCCACGCCAGCGTCAGCCCCAGCGCGGCGAACATGCCGTCGATTCCGGCGCCGGCCGCGTCGCCGAAGCGGTACAGGAACACGTCCACCACAGGCTTCGCCTTGTACTTCTCCGACGGCGTCACAACGCTGAAGAGCGTCTCTCGCGCGGGCCTGGAAATCGCGTAGCGCGTGGCGCGGTGGACCGCCTGAAAGAGCAGCATGACCCCGTAGATCGGCCACACCGCCAGCACCGCGAAGCCGGCCAGCGTGACCAGCGGCAGCACCGCCAGCGTCCAGCCGACGCCCAGCTTGCGGATCACATGCGTGGTAATGAAGATCTGCGTGAATAGCGTCACCCCGTTGGCGACAAAGTCGAACAGCGCGAAGCTGCCCACCAGCTGGCTGAACGTGTCGGAGTCGTTTAGGATGATGTTGGCCTGCGTGAAGTAGATCATCGTGTTGCTAATGGCCATGAACACGACCCACACGCCCACGCCGAGC
This sequence comes from Longimicrobiales bacterium, assembly GCA_965221535.1. GTDB lineage: Bacteria > Gemmatimonadota > Gemmatimonadetes > Longimicrobiales > Gaopeijiaceae > Bin94. Next base: position 3,077,121 of record OZ244894.1, read on the forward strand.
AGGTAGGGCGACTTGGCCACCGCCCGCGCCCCGTCCCAGAAGGTTCCGCCGATCTCGCCGCCGCCGGTCTGGCCCCCGTCCGCGCCGTCGGCGTCGGTGGGCCCGCCCCCGGCCGCGCCCAGAGCCGAAGCATCCGACCGCACCGCCATCTTGTCCAGCGCCAGCATCACCGCAATCGCCAGCGCAAAGCAGCCGGCCCCGATCAGCATCAGCCCGGCAGGCAGGTACGGCGACTCGGTCATCGAGCTGATCACGTTGGCGGCGATCCCGCCCAGAAACGCCCCGAGCGTGCCCCCGATCCCGACAAAGGCGAACAGGCGTTTCCCCTGGTCCACGTCGAAGATGTCCACCATGAACGCCCAGAAGACGCTGGTGGTGAACAGGTTGATGACCGTGAGCCACACGTAGAAGGTGTAGCCCACGCCCCGGGACAGCGCGGTCTGGGCGTCGGTGCCGATCAAGCCACCGCCTGCGCGCACATCATGCACGATGAGGGCGCTGAACCCGATCAGGCAGGCGATCACGAACATGTACGCGACCGGAATGAAGCGGCGCCGGTTCATGCGCGCCACAACGCCACCGAACGCGAGCACCGCCAGAAGCGATGCTCCGCAGGTCACAAGAAAGAGCCACCGCAGCTCGTCCATCCCGCGCGCAACCCCCATGGCTTCGCGCACCGGACGCAGAAAGAAGTACCCGCAGAGAACGAGGAAGAAGAAGAGGGCGGACATGGCCGCAAGGGCCAGTTCGCCGCGCTTCATGTTGAGCACGCCCGGCATGATGAAAGCTCCTGTGGATCGCTCTGCGCTGTTGCACTCGCCTGGCGCGCACGCCGCCCGGCATTGACGATCCCGAAAAGAAGCCCATCCTCCATCTATGGCAAGCCGACCCATCGATCCCCGAACGGCCGCAGACGCGCGCGTCGGCCATGTCGCCCGCCTGACCGGCACCCGCCCCAGGGAGCGCGCGGTCGTGCTGCTGTCGGCCGCGTACTTCTTCTGCATCCTGTCGGCGTACTACGTGCTGCGTCCGATCCGGGACGAGATGGGGGTGGCCGGCGGGGTCGAGAACATCCCGTGGCTGTTCACGGCGACGCTGGCGGCCATGCTGGTCGCGCACCCGATCTTCGCGACGGTCGTGTCGCGGTGGCCGCGCAGGCGGTTCGTGTCGATCACCTACCGCTTCTTCATGCTGAACCTTGTCGTCTTCTACCTCCTGCTGAGCTGGGCGGGGGGGGCGGCGGCGGGGGCTGGCGGGGCGGTGGCGGCGTCCGGGGCGCTGGACGCGGCCGGGGCGCTGCAGGGGTCCGAAGCCGCGGTGTGGGTCGGGCGCACGTTCTTCGTGTGGATCAGCGTCTTCAACCTCTTCGTGGTGTCGGTCTTCTGGTCGTTCATGACCGACCTGTACCGCGAGCGCCAGAGCCGTCGGCTATTCGGACTGATCGGGGTGGGCGGCACCCTGGGCGGGATCGTGGGGTCGTCGATCACGGCGCTGCTGGTGGGCCACCTCGCGCCCGCGACGCTGCTGTGGTTCTCGATCGTGCTCCTGGAGTGCGCGGTCGCCTGCGTCCGGGGGCTGGACCGGCGGGTCGGCAGCGGCGAGGCCGGAGATGGCAGATCTGCGGAACATGGCAGATCCGGCGAACATGGCAGATCTGGCGAACATGGCAGATCTGGCGAACATGGCAGATCCGACCCCGTCATCGGCGGCTCCGCGCTCGACGGGATCCGGCGGGTCGCGGCCTCGCCGTACCTGCTGGGCATCTGCGCCTTCATGCTCATGTTCACGGTGGGGTCCACGTTCCTGTACAACATCCAGGCCGAGATCATGGCGCGGACCTTCTCCGACCCGGCCGTCCGCACGTCGGTGTTCGCGCGCATCGACCTTGCCGTGAACGTGCTGACGCTCTTCACCCAGCTCTTCCTTACGGGCCGTCTGCTTCGGTGGCTGGGCGTGGGGGCGACGCTGGCGATCCTGCCGCTGCTCAGCGTGGCGGGCTTTCTGGCGCTGGGGGCGGCGCCGGTCTTCGCCGTCTTCGTGGTGTTTCAGGTGCTCCGGCGGGCCGGCAACTTCGCGGTCGCGGTGCCGTCGCGCGAAGTGCTGTACACGGTGCTGCCGCGCCGCGACAAGTACAAGGCCAAGAACTTCAACGACACGTTCGTGTACCGCGCGGGCGACCAGGTGGGCGCGTGGTCGTTCGCGGGGCTGGGGGCGCTGGGGCTTGGCACCGCCGCGCTGGCCTGGTGCATGGCGCCGCTGGCGGGGCTGTGGCTGGGCGTGGCGCTGTGGCTCGGCAAGCGGCAGCGGGCGCTGGCGGAAGGGGCGGCGGGCGCCGCGGAAGCGGACGCGCCTTAGCCGGCCCAGCGGCCGCGAGCGCTCGCGGCACAGCCGCCGCGCCGCCCGGCCGCCGCGCCGCGCTCAGAACGCCGAAATCCCCGTGATCGTCTGGCCCAGGATCAGCGAATGGACGTCGTGCGTGCCCTCGTACGTGTGCACCGACTCCAGGTTGGCCATGTGACGCATGGCCGAGTACTCGGCCAGGATCCCGTTCGCGCCCAGCAGCCGCCTCGCCTCGCGGGCGATCTCGCAGGCCATGTCCACGTTGGCGCGCTTGGCCAGGCTGACCTGCTGCGGCGTCATCGCGCCCTCGTCCTTCAGGCGGCCCAGGCGGTAGCAGAGCAGCTGCCCCTGCGTGATCGACGTGAGCATGTCGGCGAGGCGCGCCTGCTGGATCTGCTTGCCGGCGATCACCCCGTCGAACATGACGCGCTGGCCGGCGTAGCTCGACGCCTCGTGGAAGCACGCCATGGCCGCCCCGACCGCGCCCCACGAGATGCCGTAGCGCGCCTGGGTCAGACACATGAGCGGGCTCTTCAGCCCCGTGCTGCCCGGCAGGATCGCGTCGCGCGGCAGGTGCACGTCGTCGAGCACGAGCTCGCTGGTGTCCGACGCGAGCAGCGAGAGCTTGCCCTTCTGGTCGCGCGCGCTGAAGCCGGGGGTGTCGGTGGGCACCACGAAGCCGCGGATCCCCTTGGTGTCGCCGGCGCTCCCGGTCTGCGCCCAGACCACGGCCACATCGGCCATCGAGCCGTTGGTGATCCACATCTTGGTGCCGTTGAGCAGCCATCCGTCGTCGGTCTCGCGGGCGGTGGTGATCATGCCGGCGGGGTTCGATCCGTAGTCGGGCTCGGTCAGGCCGAAGCAGCCGATCTTCTCGCCGCTCGCCAGCGCGGGCAGCCACGCGCCCCGCTGTTCATCGCTCCCGAAGGCGAAAATCGGGTACATGACGAGCGCGCCCTGCACCGACGCGAACGAGCGCACCCCCGAATCGCCGCGCTCCAGCTCCTGCATGATCAGCCCGTACGCGACGTTGTTCAGCCCCGCGCAGCCGTGCTCCTCGGGCAGGTTGGCGCCCAGCATGCCCAGCTCGCCGATCTCGGGGATCAGCTCGGTCGGAAAGCGCCGGTCGACGTAGGCGTCGCCGATAATGGGCACGAGCCGGTCCTCGACCCAATCGCGGACCGTGTCGCGCACCATGCGTTCTTCTTCTGAGAGCAGGGCGTCGATGTCGTAGAAGTCGACGCCTTCGAACCGTGCGGCCATGTACTTGGGTCTCCGTGAAGGATGGATGGTCAGGTGGGCCGCCCGGCGACATCCCGCGCGTGGCGGCGGCAGCGCCGACGGCCTCGAGCCGCCGGGGCGGCACGGGGCGGCCTCACTTCGGACGCCCGCGGAAGCGCAGCACGCCGTACGTCACCTCCATGCCGGCGCGGCCCCCGAGCCAGAAGGTGGCGAGAACGGCGCCCAGCCACCCGCCGATCAGCATGCGGGACGGCTGCTGCACAAGGTAGATCCAAAGCGCGAGCGCGACGGCCAGCAGGGCGCCGCAGATCCACCCGGTGCGCTTGGCCGCGGCCCGCGCCACGGCGATGCAGCGCTCGCACCACAGATGACGGTCCAGGGTCGAGGCCGGGTCGGTGCGGCCGCAATTCGCGCAGGCGAGGTCGGCGGCCAGATCGCGCAGGCGCGCGGCAGCGGTCACGGCGACACCCTGGTCGGGCTTGTCACCCCAAAAGCGCATCCCCGTGCGCTCGGCGGCCGTGTCATGCCAGCGCCCTCGCCACGGCTGCGGCGAAGCTGGCTGTGCCGTCCGAGCCGCCCATGTCCCGGGTGCGGGCGACGCCGTCGCGGATGACGGTGGTGACCGCGTTGCGTATGCGGGCTGCCGCCTCGCCCTGGCCCACATGGTCGAGCAGCAGGCACGCCGAGAGGAGCAGGCCCGTCGGGTTGGCCACGCCCGCGCCGGCGATGTCGGGGGCGGACCCGTGCACGGCCTCGAAGACCGCGTGGCTCTCGCCGATGTTCCCGGCCGGCGCGAACCCCAGCCCGCCCACGAGACCGGCCATGAGGTCGCTCAGGATGTCGCCGAACATGTTCTCCATGACCAGCACGTCGAAGCGGTGGGGGTCTAGGACGAGGTACATCGCGGTGGCGTCGATGATCCGGTCCTCGAAGGCGACGCGGTCGGCGTACTCGGCGGCCATGCGCTCGCCCACCTCGAGGAACAGGCCCTGCGTGTGCTTGAGGATGTTGGCCTTGTGCGCGAGCGTGACCTTGCCCCGCCCGTTTGCGGCGGCGTACTCGAAGGCGAAGCGGACGATGCGCTGCGAGCCGAAGCGCGTGGTGATCATGACCGACTCGGCGGCTGCCCGGGGGTCGCGCTCCATGCCGATGAAGTGCTCGACGCCGACGTAGAGCCCCTCGGTGTTTTCGCGGATCAGGACCAGGTCGATGTCCTCGTAGCGTCCGCCGGGCAGGATGGTGCGCACGGGGCGGACGTTGGCGAAGAGGTCGAATGTCTTGCGGATCGCCACGTTGACCGAGCGGAAGCCCGAGCCCGACGGGGTGGCGAGCGGCCCCTTGAGCGCGACCCGGTTCCGCTCGATCGAGTCGATCGTCTCCTGGGGGAGCGGGCTGCCGTGCGTGGAGACCGCGCCCACGCCGGCGGACTGGCGGTCGTATTCGAGGCGGGCGCCGGCCTCGTTCAGGATGTCGAGAACGGCGCCCGTGACTTCGGGGCCGATCCCGTCGCCGGGGATGACGGTGACGACGTTGCTCATGGGTGCGGGGCTTGGGGACGGGGTTCGGGTCACTCGGCGTCGCGCTTCCGGAAGTCGAGCGAGGCCGAGTTGATGCAGTAGCGGAGGCCGGTGGGCCGGGGGCCGTCGGGGAAGACGTGGCCCAGGTGGGCGTCGCAGCGGGTGCAGACCACCTCGGTGCGCCGCATGAAGAGGCTGCGGTCGTCGCGCTCGCCGACGTTTTCGGCCTCTGCCGGGCTGTGGAAGCTCGGCCAGCCGGTGCCCGAGTCGAACTTGGCCGACGACTCGAAGAGGGCGGCCCCGCAGCAGACGCAGGCGTAGGTCCCGTCCTCCTTGTGGTCCCAGTACTCGCCGGTGAAGGCGCGTTCGGTTCCTCCCTTGCGCGCGACCCGGTACTGCTCGGTGGTCAGTTCGTCGCGCCACTCGCGATTGCTCTTGTCCATGGTCCTGTCGGTCCGCTGCATGGTTGGATCTTCTAGATCAGGTAGCCGCCGTCCACGGGAATCACGGCACCTGTAATATGGCGCGCAACCTCGGAGCAGAGGAACAGGATGACGGCGGCCACGTCCTGCGGGTCGCCCAGGCGGCCCAGCGCGCTCCGCTCGCGGGCCCGGTCGAGCATCTCGGCGGGAACCTGCTCGGCGAGCTGCGTCGTGCGGATGTAGCCCGGCGCCAGCGCGTTCACGTTCACGTTCGCGGGCCCCAGCTCGACGGCGGCGCTGCGCGTGAGCCCGATGATGCCCGCCTTCGAGGAGCAGTAGTTGGCGAGGCCGAACTCGCTGGTAAGGCCGTGGACGGACGAGACGTTGACGATCTTCCCGTACTCCTGCGCCCTGAAGTGCGGCGCGACCGCGCGGGTGAAGTAGAAGGCCCCCGAGAGGTTGGTGTCGATGACCGTGCCCCACTCCTCGTCGGACATGCGCCACAGGGCCCGGTCGCGCCCCACGCCCGCGTTGTTGACGAGGATGTGCAGGCCGCCCAGCCGCTCGTGGGCCCTGGCGACGAACTCGGCGGCGTGCGCCGAGTCGCGGACGTCGCCGGCCCTCTTGAACACCTTGACGCCCTTCTGCGACAGGGCGTCGGCGAGCTCCTCGGCCTCGCGCCGGCTGTCCGGGCCGGCGTCGAGGTAGTTGAACGCGACGTTGACCCCGCTCTCGGCCAGCGTGATCGCGGTCGCTCGCCCGATGCCGCTGGAGCCGCCGGTGACGATGGCGCACTGCCCGCGCAGCGACGGGGACTCGGGGGCCCCCTCGGGCTCGGTGCGGGTCGTGACCTCGCTCAGCAGCTCGGCGACCGCGCCTGGGAGCTCGTGGACCGTGCCTGGGGGACGCTGGGTCATTGTGCGCTCCGGTTCATTTGCGTTCGGCGCTCGCGGTCGCCGCGGCCGGGCGCTCCCGCTCGTCCGTCTGCGCGCTCTTGCTGTGCGAAATCAGCCGCCCCTCGACCAGGAACACGATCTCTTCGGCGATGTTGGTCGCGAGATCGCCGATGCGCTCCAGGTTCTGCACGATCAGGATCATGTTCACCCCCGACGGGATGTACCGGGACCGGTGCGACATGTACGACACGATGATGTCGAGCGCCGAGTGGCGCAGCGTGTCGACCACCTTGTCCTCGGCGATCACGGCCCTGGCCGTCTTCGCGTCGCGGTTGACCAGCGCGCCGAGCGCCCTGCCGAGCATGCGCCTCACCAGGTCGCCGATCTCCGCGATCTCCAGGATGTCGGGAAGCGGCGAGTGCGCCGCCGCACGCTCGCCGGCGCTTGCGATGTTGACGGCGTGGTCGCCGATCCGCTCGATGTCCCGGCACGCCTTGAGCACGACGAAGGCCAGCCGCAGATCGCCGGCCACGGGGTGCCGGAGGGCCAGCAGCTCCAAGACCCGCCGGTTGATCTCGACGTCGAGCTGGTCGACCCGGCTGTCGGCCTCGCGGACCTCCTCGGCCCGGCTCGGGTCTCTGCGCGCAAGACCGCTCACCGCAAGGCGCACCAGCTCCTCGGCCCGTCCCGCCATCTCGAGGAGCAGGTTCTGCAGCGCGGTCAGGTCCGCGTCGACGTGGCTGCCCGGCGCGATCCCCGCCGTCACGGGAGCCGTCCCGTCAGGTACGACTCGGTGCGCTCGGTGCGCGGATTGGTGAAGAGCTCGAGCGTGGGGCCGAACTCCATGAGCCTGCCCGCGTCGAGGTGCGCGGTCAGGTCCGAGAGCCGCCCCGCCTGTGCGTGGTCCGAGGTGGCGAGCACGATCGCGTGGTCGTGCCGGAGCGCGTCGACAACCGACTCGACCGTGGCCGCGGCAGCGGGATCGAGGCCCGCGGTCGGCTCGTCGAGCAGAAGCGCGTCGGGCTTGAGCGCCAGGACCCGCGCGATCGCCAGCCGCCGCTGCTCTCCCGCCGACAGGTCCAGGGCGTGCGACTCCAGCACTTCGCCCCCGTCTGACCACAGCCCGACCGCAGTGAGCGCCTCTTCGGCAAGCCCGTGGAGGTCGCCGCCCACGCCCTTGGCGCGCAGCCCGAACGCCACGTTGTCGAACACGGACTGCGGGAAGGGAACGGCCCGCTGGAAGACCATCCCGACGCGCCGGCGGAGCTCGGCGGGGTCGACGGAGCCGTCGTGGATGTCCACGCCGTCGAAGCGCACGGTCCCCGTGGTGCGCGCGCCCGCAACGAGCTCGTTCATGCGGTTGAAGGACCGGAGCAGCGTGGTCTTGCCGGCGCTGGTCGGGCCCATGATCGCCACGACCCGGTCGCGCGGGATCTCGATGGTGACGCCGGTCAGGGCGCGGCGCTCGCCGAAGGCGACCGTGAGGGCGGTGGCGGCGAGGATGGGGGGTGGGGGGGCGTGGGTGGGGGTGGGGGTGGGGTCGCGGGTGGGGCTGGGGGGCGTGGGGGCGGTGGGCGGGGCGGGGGTGGGGTTGGGCGCGCTCATGCGGGGGCTCCGCGGCGGGAGCGCCGCAGGGGGTGCAGGATCAGATGGATGAGCGCCATGAGCAAAAGGAGCGCGACGCTGGCCCCTGCGGCAAGGGCAAGGAAGCCGTCCTGCGGCCGGACCGCCCACGCGAAGACCTGGGTGGGCAGGGCGGTGAGCGGGGCGGCCGGGGTGTCGGGGGCGAAGGTGGTGAACGAGACGGCGCCCAAGATGAGCAGCGGCGCGGCAGCGCCGACCGCTCGGAGCATGGCCGTGCAGCATCCTGCCGCAATGCGTGGGGTGGCAGCCGGGAGGACTTGGCGGCGCACCACCTGCCAGCGGGTGGCGCCCAGGGCGAACGCCGACCAGCGAACCTGGCCGGGCACCGCTTCGAGCGCGGCGCGGCAGTTGACGACCACGATTGGGACGGCCAGCGCGCCCAGGGTCAGCGCCCCGGCGAGAATGCTCGGCCCCAGACCGAGCCCGCGCGCAAAGAGGGCGAGCCCGGCCATCCCGTAGACGATCGACGGCACGCCGGCCAAGTTCGCGAGCACTGACCCCAGCGCCTGCGCCGCCCTGTTGGCGGCTGCGTACTCGGCGAGCCACACCGCGGTGCCGACGCCGACGGGCACGGCGACCGCCGCGACGAGCACGGTGAGCCATAGGCTGCCGGCCAGCGCCGGACCCAAGCCCGCCAGCTCGGCCACGCGCGAGGGAGGATCGAGCAGGAAGCGCACGTCGAACACTTCGCGGGCTTCGACCAGGAGCACCACCGTGAGCAGGATCCATGCGGCCAGGGTGAGCGCGGCTGCGGCGGTGGCGGCGATGCGGATCGGCCCGCGCGCAAGACGGGCGGGGGCTGCGGGACTAGGTGGGTGGGGGATCCGGTTGGGCCACTGTGGGATCCGATTGAGCTCCTGTGGGATCCGATTGAGCTCCTGTGGGATCCGGTTGGGCCCTTGTGGGATCCGGTTGGACCCCCGGTTGATCAGCGCGCGACCGAGCGCGTGCATGGCGTAGGTCAGCAACAGGAGGAGCGCGGCCACAGCGAAGCAGGCACCGTATTCGATCGTGCCCGCCGGGATGTCGCCCATGCTCGCCTGCGCGAGGAAGGTGGTCAGGGTGCGCACGCCGTCGAGAGGGCTCCACGTCGGCCCGGCGGGGTTGCCCGCGGCCAGGGTGACGATCATGGTCTCGCCCACGGCCCGGGTGGTCGCCAGAACGACCGCTCCGAGAATCCCCGGCGCAGCCGCGGGAGCCACCACCCTGAGCAGCACGCGCCCTCCCGTGGCCCCCAGCGCGACCCCTTCCTCCACTACCGACGACGGCACGGCTCGCAGCGCGTCGCGAGAGAGCGCCGCAATCGTCGGGAGAATCATGAGGCCGACCACCAGGCACGCCGAAATCCCGTTGAACCCCTCCACGCCGGGCCAGACGCTCCGGATCGCGGGCGTCACGAAGTTGAGCGCGAAGTACCCGTAGACGATTGCGGGCACGTGGGACAGCAGCGTGAGCGCCGCGTTCAGGAGCCGCGCCGCCCGCCCCGCCGCGAAGAACCGCAGGAACGCCGCGGCGAGCACCCCGACGGGAAGCGCCAGGAAGGTCGCGCCCGCCGCAATCTGCGCCGTGCCCGCAAGCAGGGGCAGGACGCCGAACCCCGCCTCTTCGGCGAGCGGCGCCCAGGCGAGTTCGCCGAAGAAGCGCGACGGCGGGACCTGCATCAGGAAGCGCACCGCCTCGAGACCCACCACCCCGATCACCGAAGCCGCCAGGGCGGCCGACGCCAGCGTGCAGACGGCGAGGGCCAGCGTGCCGAACCCCTCGCCGGGGCCACGGGGGGCGGTCGCGCCGAAAGGCCGGGGGGCGCTCGCGCCGAAGGGCCGGGGGGCGCTCGTCATCGGGCGGAGGCGTTCATCGGCGGCCCTGGGCGGCTTCCTCCAGCAGGGCCCGGTTGCGCTCGTATTCGGCCGGCGGCAGAGGGACGTAGCCCGCGAGAGGGCCGAGCCGCGGGGCCGCGTTCACGTACTGGCGGACGAAGTCGCGGACCTCGGGCCGGGCCAGGGTCGAGTGCGCGACGTACAGGTAGAGGTCGCGGGAGAGGGGGCTGTACGTGCCGTCGGAGACGGCCGCGTCCGTTGGGGTGACGCAGCCGTACCCGGTGTCGACCGCGACGGGCCGGAGGCGCTCCCGGTTAGCGGCGAACGAGGCCGAGCCGAAGTACCCCAGCGCCCAGCGATCGCTTGCGACGCCATGGGCTATCAGGTTGTCCGCCTTCGTCTGGTAGTGGTCTGCCCGGCTGGCCCCGGGCCGGCCCGTGACCACGCGGGTGAAGAAGTCGAAGGTGCCCGAGCCGGGGCCCGGCCCGAAGAGGTGGATGGCTTCGGCGGGGTAAGCGGGTCGGATGTCGCGCCATGTGGTCACGGAGCTGGACGGCTCCCAAACGCGGCGCAGCTCGTCTAGGGTGAAGCACCCGGCCACCGTGTTGGCCTGGTTGGCCACGACCGCGATGCCGTCCCGGACGATCGGCACGGCCACGTACGCGGCGCCGGTCGCGCCGCACCACTCCGCTTCGGCGCCGGACATGGGCCGCGACGCGCCCGCGACGTCGAGCTCGCCCGAGCAGAGGCGCCGCAGCCCCCCCGCCGTGCCCGTCGCCTCGACCGTGATGCGGGCGCCCGGACGCGCCGCCGCATATTCTTCGGCCACGGCCTCGGAGAGCGGGTAGAGGCTGCTGGAGCCGCCCACCGCGACGACCGCCGCGTCGCCTCCGCACGACAGCGCCGCAAGCGCCGGGAAGAGCGCCGCGAGGGACGGGTGCAGGGGGCTCGCTCGGCGGGCGGGCGGACTCATAGCGGGGCGAGGGGCGCGGCGTCCGAAGCCGACTCGGCTGGCCGCGTGGACGGGATCGTGAAGGTGATGGTGGTGCCCACGCCCCAGCTCGAACGCGCGTCGACCTGGCCGCCCATGCTCGACACCAGGTGCCGTACGATCGCCAGGCCCAGCCCGGTGCCGCCCTCGCCCCGCGACCGGGCGGTGTCGACCCGGTAGAAGCGCTCGAAGATCCTGGGCAGGGCCGAGACCGGGATCCCGGAGCCGTTGTCCTCGACCGACACGACGACGTGGCCGCCCGAATGCCGCAACCCGACCGCGATTCGCCCGCTCTCGGCGGGCACGTACCTGAGCGCGTTCTCGAACAGGTTGCGGAAGATCTGGTAGGTGGCCGCCTCGTCGCCGAGCGCCTCCGCCTCTCCGTTCACCTCGAACGACACGTCGCGGCCCGTCCACTTGTCCTCCATCTCGTCCCACGACGTGCGGGCCACCTGTTCCACCGCGAACGGCTCGCGCTCGGGACGCCAAGCGCCCGATTCGTAGCGGGAAAGGTCGAGCAGGTCGTCCACCAGATGCTGCAGGCGCACGGTGTTGCCCTCGATCGAGCGCAGGAACTGGCCCCGCAGGTCCGTCGGCAGGTCCTCGTCGAGCACGGTCTCGGCGGCCGCGCGGATGACCGTGAGCGGCGTCTTGAGCTCGTGCGAGGCGTTGGCGACGAAGTCGGACCGGACGGCCTCCAAGCGCCTGATCTCGGTGATGTCGACCAGGAGCGCCACCGCGCCGCCCTCGGTCCCGCGCTTGGTCCGAACCTCGAGCTCGCGGTCGCCCACGGTCACTTCCAGGCGCCCTTCGGGACGGATCACCGAGGCCTCGAGCAAATCCCGCAGCACCGGATCGCGCACGATCGACCCGACCGGCGAGAACGGGATCACGTCGGCCAGCCCCAGCAGCTGGCGCGCGGCGGGATTGATCCGGAGCACCCGCGCGTCGTTGGTCAGGGCCATGAGTCCCTCGCCGACCTCGTCCATGAGCTGGGCGAGCTCGTCCCGTTCGCGCGTGACCCGGGCCACCTGCTCCTCCAGTTCGCCGCGCACCCGGTTGGCGGCCGACGCGACCCGCGCAAGCTCGATGATGCGCGGCAGCTTCACGCGCGCGCCGGCGGGCCGGCTGTCCCCCAGGCGCGCCAGCAGGCGACGAATGTCGTGCAGCACGTTCGCCACGCCCCCCGCGCCCCGGTCGAGCGCGAGGACGCCGACGCCCCCGCCCGCGAGCACCGTCAGCGCGATCCAGAGGGCGACGCGCGACGCGGCGTCCAAAATGGGCTCGGCGGGCACCCCGAACCTGAGCACGACCTGCTCGCCGTCCCTGTGCAGGCGCGAGGCGGCGAACAGGTAGCGGCGACCGTCGAGCGCGCTGACCCGAATGGACGACGCCGCAACCCGGCTGAGCGCGCCGGCGACCTCGCTCCGCACCCCCTCCGCGACCGGGCCCTCCGCAGGCGCGAGCCCCAGGTTGGAATCCGCCAGCAGCCGCCGGTCCGAGCCGAAGACGCTCACCCGGTAGCCGGTGGAGAGCGCCAGGGCCTCTGCAACGCTGTCGAGCGGCAGGTCCTGCGACGCCCTCAGCCGCTCGGTGCCGAGCGCGGTGGCGGCGGCCAGCTCCCGCCCGCCCTGCGCGTACATGGCGTCGGCGGCCACGGCCCGCGCCACGACCCACGACGCGGCGCTGATCGCAACGACGCACGCGGCCAGTGCGAGCGCGGCGGCGAACCGAAGGGGGAGCCTCACCCGCGCGCCCTGTCGGACCCCGCCCACCCCCGGCCCCCGACGCCCGGCATCACTCCGGCTCCGGGGCGCGAATCCTGTAGCCGAAGCCGCGAACCGTCTCGATCCAGTCGCCGACTTCGCCCAGCTTGGTGCGCAGGCGGCGGATGTGCATGTCCACCGTGCGGGTGCGGATGCGGCTGGCGACCTCCGGGCTCGTGTTCCACGCTTCCTGCAACAGCTTCTGGCGCGAAACGGTCTGGCCGCGACGCTCCAGCAGCATCTTCAGCAGCTTGAATTCGGTGGGCGTGACCGCGACCGGCGCTCCCTGCGCGGTGACCTGCATTGCGTCCAGGCTAACGCTGAGAGACCCGATTGCAAGCACCCGCTCGCCCGACGGCAGAGCGACCCCGTCGGCCCGCGCGCGCCGCAGGATCGCGTCGACCCGCAGGACCAGCTCGCGGGGGCTGAACGGCTTGGTGATGTAGTCGTCGGCGCCCATCTCCAGGCCCTCGATCCGGTCGCCCTCTTCTCGCTTCGCGGTGAGCACGATCACCGGCACCGACTTCGTGGCCGGGTCCGTTCGGATGGCGCGCAGCACGTCGTCGCCCGAGAGTCCCGGGAGCATGCGGTCCAGGACCACAAGATCGGGGATGTCCTTGTGCAGCGCGTCCAGCCCGCCGCTTCCGACGGACGCCGTCTCGACGCGATAGCCGGCCCGGGTCAGCTGGTAGGCGACCAGCGCGGCGATCCCGGGATCGTCCTCGATGACGAGGATGCGGGCCGGGGTTTGGGCGTTCACATCACCGGCTCCGCCCCGAACTTCCCGACGATGTCGAGCATCTCGTCCTCGGACAGCGTGTGGTCCATGTGCTTGGCAACGTCGAAGACCCGCTGGCACAGCTCGGCGTCGCCGGGATCGTACCCGCGCTCGGCCAGCCAGTGGCGCACGTTGGAGATGCCGGACATGGGCCCCACCTCGATCGCCTGCGTGCGTCCGACCATCGAGGCCGGGACCCCGGAGTAGACCCTGTCGGCAAGCCAGTCGGCGCCCTTGTCCTGCGCCTTGATGATCGCTGCCGCGTGAACGCCGGTGGCGGTGCGGAAGGCGTCCGCCCCCACGACCGGGTAGTGCGGCGCCAGCGGCACGTTGCACTCTCTGGCCACCAGCTCGCAGTAGTCGGACAGCCGCGTCAGGTCGGCGTCGTGGACCCCGGCCAGCGCCAGGTTCACCAGCAGCAGGTCCATTTCCACGTTGCCCACCCGCTCGCCGATCCCCATCGCCGTGCCGTGGATCCGGTCGGCTCCGGCCTCGATGGCGGCCAGCGCGTTGGCCAGCCCCAGCCCTCGGTCCCGGTGGCCGTGCCAGTCGATCTTCACGTTCGCGCCGGAAGGGTCGACGATCGCCCGCTTCACGAATCGCACCAGCGCCTTCACTCCCGACGGCGTTGCGTGGCCCACCGTGTCCGAAAGGCAGATCCGCCTCGCCCCCCAGCCGATCGCGTTGCCGTAGAGCGCCTTGAGCGTGTCGGGGTCGGCCCTGGTCGTGTCCTCGGTGACGAACATGACCGGGAGCCCCTCGCCGACGGCGAAGCAAACCGCAGCCTCGGCGTTCCTCAGCATGCTGTCGAGCGTCCAGTCCTCGGCGTAGAGCCGGATGGGCGAACTGCCGATGAAGGCGGCCGCTTCGATGGGAACGCCGGTCTTCTGGGATATCCGCGCAATGGGCTCGATGTCGCCCACCACGGTGCGCCCGGCGCAGTTGACCTCGATCTTCAGGCGCGCGTTCCGCACCTCCTCGCAGAGCCGCGTCACGTCGGCGACCGCCCTCGGGCCCGCCGCGGGAAGGCCGATGTCGGCCGAGTGAATGCCCAGCTCGTCCATCATGTGAAGAAGCCGGATCTTGGCGTCGATGGGCGGATCCGTGACCGAAGGGGACTGAAGCCCGTCCCTCAGCGTCTCGTCGTCGAGCTCCACATGACGACCCCACGCCAGGGTGTCGAACTCCTCCACGTTCCAGTCATGGATCAATCCGCTCTCGTCCATTGGGACTCCCTGCAATCACCTCCGAATGGTCCACGATGCTGAGCGCGCCCTCGAACCCCCGGACCGTGGCGCTCCCGCCGACGATCGCCCGCCGCAGCCGGCAGTCCTCGACCGTCGCGCCGGCCCCCACGATCGTGTCGCTCAGCTCCGAGCCGGTCACGCGGGCGCCTGCTTCAACGGTAACGTTATCGCCGATGCGGCTCCGGGTCACGCGGGCCCCGTCCTCGATTCGGGAACAGGGCGACACCTCCGACTCCGCGACGAGCGCGCCCTTCGCGACCCCGCCCCGCTCACCCCCCACCAGCCGGCGGTTCGCGTCGAGCACGGCGTCGGCGCTGCCCGCATCCAGCCACATCTCCACGGGCGCCACCGCAATTCGGGCGCCGGCGTCGACCATGTACTGGAAGGCGTCGGTCAGGTAGAACTCGCCCGAGGGATTCGGCCCCGCGGACAGCGTGCGCCGGATGCCCTCGAACAGAAGCTCGTGGTCCCGCACGTAGTACAGGCCGATGTTGGCCAGCCTCGAGACCGGCTCGCGGGGCTTCTCCACGATGCGCGCCATGTCGCCGGCCTCGTCGGTCACGATCACGCCGAAGCGCTGGTAATCCTCGACCTCCTTGGCCCAGATCACGCCCGCCCTGCTCGGGTCCAGCTTCCTGGCCAGGCCCAGATCGACCTTGAACAGCGTGTCGGCGAAGAGGATCAGCAGCTCGTCGTCGGCCCAGGGCTCGGCCAGCGCGACCGCGCCGGCGGTGCCGTCCTGGACCTCCTGCACCACGTATCGGGCGCGCACCAGCGGATGGCGCTCGGCGACGTGCGCACGAATCGAGTCCTGCAGGTGCCCGACGATGAACACCATCTCGGTGACCCCCGCTGCGAGCAGATCGTCGAGAATGAAGTCCAGCACCGGCTTGCCGGCGACGCGAAGCAGAGGCTTCGGGACCAGGTGGGTGTGCGGGCGGAGGCGCGTGCCCCTGCCGGCGAGCGGAATCACGGCTTTCATGCGGGAAGATGTCGGTTGGGGGGCGCGCCGGCGGTCGGGGACTTGTCGCCCGGCGGCGATGCGTGGAAGATAGCGACCGGCGGCCAGTCGTTGACCTCAGCCCACGGCGACATGCAGCTTTCGAGGAGCGCATGGTGCGGGCATCTCCCGCCATTCGAAGAACGCCGGGGCGCCGACGACGCCCTCGGGCGGGGGGGAGGAAGCCACAATGCTGAACGGACGGACGGGCCGGCAGGCACGCACCGGCACCCGCCCCCTCCTCGCCATGCTTCCGCTGCTTGTGGCCGCGGGGTGCGGCGAAGAGCCCGAGCGCCGACCCCCG
Source organism: Longimicrobiales bacterium (assembly GCA_965221535.1). Lineage (GTDB taxonomy): Bacteria > Gemmatimonadota > Gemmatimonadetes > Longimicrobiales > Gaopeijiaceae > Bin94. The sequence continues at coordinate 3,093,085 of OZ244894.1, forward strand.
CCGCCCCTTCCCGGCCAGCCCGCCGCCGCGACCGGCGATTCCCTCGATGCGGCGCTGAGCGCAGCCGTGGGGACGACGTACCGCCGCACGGTGGTGTTCATGCAGGCGTCGCCGGATTCGTCGATGTTCGTCCCCTGGGAGTTTGTGAACCGCGTGGAGGCGGACGGGATCGTGCGATCGCTTCGCGGATGGCTCGGGCGCGAAGGCGAATGGCGCATGTTCGTCGAGGAGGACTGGACCACCGGACTCACGCGGACGCCGTGGCGCATTCTTCCGCGCGGATCGGCCAGACTGGTGATGGGGTTCGGCGACGCGCTGGCCGAGATCTACTTCCGCCAGGGGCTCCGCGACCTTTCCGTGACGCCCGGCGAGGTGCTGGCCGAATGGAGCGGGCAGCGGGGCGAGGTCTTCCGTCTGCTCGACGGCACCGCGGTCCTGGCTGGCGTCGAGACGCCGGGCATCGTGCTGGACGCCTTCACCGCCAGGCCGACCGACGCGGACGAGCTCGCCCAGCTTGCGCTGCTGGCCGGGGGCGGCGACTTCCGGCTGGTCATAGCCGACGACGACGGGGCGGGTGCGCATCGGGCCTGGGCCCGCACCGACTCGGCGTCGCACGCCTGGACCGAGGTCGAGCTCGTCTGGCAGGAGACGCGCACCTTCGAGAGGGCTCGCCGCGATGTTCCCGTGCTGTGGCGGATCAGTGCCGACGAGCCCGGCCTGACGGGCGAGCTCGAGGCGGTGAGCTCGCACTTCCACACCCTCGAGGACACGGGCGCGCTGCTTCCGGTGTTCGGCGTCTACGAGGTTTGGGGCCACGTCGAGCTCGAGTCGGAGCGCATCGACGTGCACGGCTTCATCCGCCACGTGCAGCGCTGACCGGAAGGAGTCCATGAACGAAGCTCTCTTGCGCGCCATCGTGACGATCGCCAGCGGCGCGGTGGCAGGCGGGCTCACCAACACGGTGGCGATCTGGATGCTCTTCCACCCGTACCGCCCCCCCCGGCTTTGGCGCTGGCGGATCCGGATGCTGCAGGGCGCCGTTCCCAAGAACCAGAATCGCCTGGCCGGGGCGATCGGACGCGCCGTCGGCAACCGCCTCCTCACCGAGAGCGACCTTAGGCGCGTGCTGGCGGAGCCCGAGTTCCGGCAGGCCTTCGACGAGGGGCTGGAGCGCTTTCTGCACGAGGTGCTCGAAGTGGAGCGCGGCTCGGTGCGCGACATCCTCGGTCCCGAGATCATGGCCACGGCCGACCCCGTGGTGGAAGAGGTGCTCGACCACGCGATCGCCCGAATCGAGCAGCACGTGGCCTCGGACGCCTTCGAGGAGGCCGTCGAGGAGCGCGCCGCGACGCTCGCCGAGCAGTTCTCGGACCGGCCGGTGTCCGAGGTCCTGACGCCGCCCCGCGAGGCCCAGCTGGCGCAGGTGGCGGAAGAGTGGATGCAGGGCGCGGTCTCGAGCGGGCGGTTCCGCCGCACGGTTTCGGAGTACCTGGAGCACGCAACCGATCGGCTGCTGGTTCCCACCCTCACCATTCGCGACATGCTTCCCCCGGGCGTGATCGGCACGCTCGAAGGCGCGATCGCCGACTTCGTGCCGCTCGCCATACGGCGGATCGCCGGCGTGCTGGAGAACCCCGGCGCACGGGAGCGCGTGGAGCAGGCCGTCCACGACGTTCTGGGGCGGTTCCTGCAGGATCTGCGCTTCCATCAGCGCGTGGTGGCGCGGGTCGTGCTCTCGGGCGACGCGGTGAAGCGGGCGCTTGACACCATCCAAATCGAGGGCGCCGAGCGAATCTCGACGCTTTTCCGTGAACAAAAGGTCGAAGATGCCATGGCGGGGGGAATCAGGGACGCCATCGAGGATCTTCTGGACCGCCCCGTCACCGAGGTGCTGGGCAGCCCCGGCGACCCTGCCGTGACCGAGACGTCGGAGACCGTCGCCGCGTGGCTGGTCGACCTTGTGCGCGATCCGTCCGCCCAGGACTTCGTCGGTGGGCGTGTCCAGGCGTCGCTGAACCGCCTGTCGGGACGGACGTGGGGAGAGCTGCTCGACGACGTGCCGCCCGAGCGCGTGTCGGAGTGGGTGGTGAAGGCGGCGCGGAGCGACATCGCCGGCCAGGTGTGCCGAGAGGCCGGGCGGCGCTTCGCCACCGCCCTGCTGGAGCGCCCCATCGGGCGGCCCGCACGCTGGCTCCCCGCCAACGCGACGCGCAGCATTCAGGCGGCGATCAGCGAGCCCTTGTGGCAGTGGCTCCAGTCGCAGATCCCGACCGTGACCGGCAGGCTGGACGTGGCGCGCCGCGTCGAAGAGAAGGTGCGCGAGTTCCCGGTCGAGAGGATGGAGGAGCTGGTGCGCCGGGTGACCGAGCGCGAACTGCGCATGATCGTGGCTCTGGGCTACGCCCTGGGCGCCTTCATCGGATGCGTGCTCGTGCTGGTCAACAGCCTCTGGTAAGGGGTCCGGCGCGCTCCCTTTGCGAGGACGCCGACCGGCCAGCGCCCCGCCTGCCGCCCGCCCGCCTAGCGCTTCAGCTTGTCCCGCGAAGACGGCGCGGCGGTCTTGAAGTAGCGGCGCTGGCGGCGTCGCTGCGAGGCGCGCGGGTCGCGCCGCAACAGGTCCAGGGGCGTGAAGTAGCGCTTGGTCGCCGAACTCTTGCGGGCGCTTCTCCCCAGCGCGCCCTCCAGCTCCCTGATCTCCTTCTCGTCGTGCTCGCCGATGCGCCAGCGTCCGGGCCGCCGGGGCGTGTGGCGCCCCTTGCCGGGCATCCCGATCAGCACGCCGAGCAGCACGGCAGCCACGCCGATCAGAATCTTCACGAAGGGTGACATTATGCGCTCCCGGCCTGTTCCGGTCCCGTGGCGCCAGCGTCGTGCCGCCTCCGCGCTTCCGACAGGTATCCCGACTTCAAACCTATCAGATTCGAGATCTTCCTCATCAGGTAGTCCTCGCGCGTGGCCAGCTCGCCGTCTGCCAGCACAATCCCCCACATCGCCTCGGCGAGCACCATCTTCTGGCCGGTCGAGTAGTGGGCGTTGATCAGATTCGTGAAGGCCCAGAGATCCACGCTCGCGCGCCGCTTGTCCTCGGCAAACGCGATCAGTTCGTCGGCGGCGTCGCGCGGCAAGCCGAAGTGCCGCCGAACCAGGCCGCGCATGTGCCTTCGCTCGCCCCGGCTCAGATAGTCGTCGGCGTGCGCCACCTCGAGCAGCAGCGCACACGCGGCAATGCGAAGCGCCTGGGTGGCATCCTCCTGCGACTCCTCGTCGGGCATGGCCATCTCGCGCAGAAAGAACGCCTTCAGCCGATCGATCACGCGCCGCCCTCCACACCCGGCCCGCACTCGCCCCGCACCCAGTCCAGGTAGGCCGCGGCGCCCCCCGCCACCTCGTGCGCCAGCAGCTCCGGCACATCGTACGGATGAAGCTCCTCGGCCCTCGCCAGCATCGCGGAAAGCAGCCCCCGGGTCGTCTTCAGAATCACCACCGCCTCTTCGTCGCGGCGCACCTCGCCCTTCCACCGGTAGATGCTTGCCGCACCGGGCACAATGTTCCCGCAAGCCGCCAGGCGCTCCTCGACCAGCCGCCCCACCACCCCCTCCGCCACCCCCTCGTCCGGTGCGGTCATGAGCACCGTGACGACCTCGCCCTCCACGCCGCCGACACCCCCCGCACCGCCGCCGACACCCCCCGCGCTCCCGCCGACGACCCCCACGCTCCCGCCCCTAATCGGAGGCCACGAACATCGTCCGCTCCACCGCGTCCGCCCGGTAGAACGACTCGATCAAGTCCGCGTGGCGCTCGGCGACGACCGCGCGCTTCACCTTCTGCGTCGGGGTCAGCGCGCCGTTCTCGACCGTGAAGGCGTCGCCGATCAGCCCCACCTTCTTGGGCGTCTCGAAGCGCGCCAGATCGCGCATCTCGGCGAAGAACTGCTCCTCCAGATGACTCTGGCACCGGGCGTCGGCCAGCAGCGCCTTGTCGTCGGCGGCCTCGACGCCCGCCTCGTCCGCCCAGGCCCGCAGTCGCTCGAAGGCGGGCACGACCAGCGCCGCGCAGAACTTGCGGCCCTCGCCCACCACCACCGCCTGGTCCACGTAGGCGTTCTTCTTGAGCAGGTTCTCGATCGCCTGCGGCGCCACGTACTTGCCGCCCGACGTCTTGATCAGGTCCTTCTTCCGGTCTGTGATCTTCAGAAACCCGTCGCTGCTCAGCTCGCCGATGTCGCCGGTGCTGAACCAGCCGTCGTCCGAAATCACCTCGCTGGTCATTTCCGGCAGCCCAAAATACCCCTTCATGACCTGCGGGCCGCGCACCATGATCTCGCCGTCGTCGGCAATGCGGATCTCGGTCCCCGGCACCGGGCGTCCCACCGTCCCGATCCTGAAGTGCTCGTCGGTGTTCACGTTCGTCACCGGCGAAGTTTCGCTCAGCCCGTAGCCTTCGAGGATCGTGATCCCCGCGCCAAGGAAGAACCGGTTGATCTCGGGGGCCAGCGCAGCCCCGCCGCTCACGAAGAACCGCAGCCGTCCCCCAACCCCCTGCCGCAGCTTCGAGAACACCAGACGGTCGGCCAGCGCGTGCTGCCAGCGCAGCATGAACGGGAGCTTCGCCCCCCGCTCGCGGCACAGCGCGGCCTGCCTTCCCACGCGCGCCGCCCACGCCACCAGCCTGCCCTTGACGCCGCCGGCGTCGAGCACCGTCTGGTACACCTTCTCGTAGAGTCGCGGAACCGACACCAGCACCGTCGGGCGCAGCCGGCGCATGTCCGCCGCCACCGTGTCGATGGAACCGTGCGTGATCGAGCACCCCGTGGCGAAGAAGAGGTAGTCGACCATCCGCTGCAGCACGTGCGACAGCGGCAGAAACGACAGCGTGGAGTCGTCGGGCCCCGTGCCCAGAAGCCGCTCGCAGGCCCAGATGTTGGACGCCACGTTGTTGTGGGTCAGCATCACCCCCTTGGGCGTGCCCGTGGTCCCCGAGGTGTAGATCAGGGTGGCCACGTCGCCGGGCTCAGCCCGCCGGGCCTCGGCATGGAACGCGTCGGCGTCCGCATCGTCGCCTCGGGCCAGAAAGTCGCTCCACGAAACCGCCCCGTCGCCCGCCGCGTCGTCGTCGAAGACCACGATCTCGACCTCTCTGGCCAGCCCGGCCACGGCCTCGCGCGCCTTTTCCAGCTGCTCGGCGTCGGACGCGAAGATCAGCGACGCCCCCGAATCCTCGACGATGTAGCGAACCTGCGCCGCGGGCAGCGTGCTGTAGATCGGCACGTCGACGACCCCGGCGCACAGGCAGGACCAGTCGGCCAGCGCCCACTCCACCCGATTCTCGGACAGGATGGCCGCACGGTCGCCCCGGTGCACCCCCGACCGCGCGAGCGCCGTGGCGCCGCGTCTCGCCACGTCCTGTACCTGTTTGTAGGAATAGGTCGGCGCGCCCTCTCCGGAGACGCTGTAGGCAAGCTTGTCCGCGAACTGGTTCACGGCGCGAAAGAAAGTGTCCACGAGCGTTCCCGTGGGCACATCGGCCTTGGCTGCGTAGTAGTGTACGGCTTCGGGCACTGTGGCTACCCTCCTTCGAGAACGACTTCCACCGGCATGTCCCGCCTCATCGAGAAGAGGACGGAGCAGTACTTTTCGCGCGAAAGCTCAAGGGCGCGCTCGACCTTGGGGCGATCCCCCGGCGGCACCCCCGTCACGCTGAACACCAGACGCAGCCCCGTGTAGCTGCGCGGCGGGGACTCGCGCCGCTCGCCCTCGGCGGTCACCTCCAGGCCGTCGAACGGAACCCGGCCCTTGTCGAGGATCACCCGCACGTCGATGGCCATGCAGGCCGCCACCCCCATCAGGGCCAGGTCCATCGGCGACGGGCCGGTGGCCGAATCCCCGTCCACCACGACCTGCGGACCGTCCACGGGACCGCCGTCGAAGACGAGCCCCGCGCCGGTCCATGCCAGTCGAATCTGCTTGTCGGTCTTCAATCCGAATCGCCTCCGCGCGGCCCCCGGTCAGGGCTCGTCGCCGTCCTCGTCTGCATCGCCCCGCAGCTCCTGCAGCGTGTCCCGGGCGTGCGCGATGTGTTCCTTCGCCTCGTCCTCCGACGGGCTGTTGGCCAGAAACGCCTCCAGGTGCTCGATCGCCTCGTCCCGCTCGCCCTGACGGAGCAGCAGGAAGGAGAGCCCGTAGTGGGCGCCGGGCGTCCGGGGGTTCCTCTGCAGCACGTGCCGGTACGTCTTGACGGCCTCGGTGTCCATGCCCATGCGGGTGTAGGCGATCGCGATCTGCTGGAGCACGACCGGATCGCCGGGGGAGTCCTTGAGCGCCAGGCGAAGCGAGGTCAGGGCCTCGTGGAACTTGCCCTCGTTCGAGAGGGCCAGGGCCTCGTCGTAGTAGTCGACCCGATCCGCGCGTGCGGATCCGCCGAAGATCTTGCTCCAAATGGACATGGACGAACGTCACCGTCCCCTTTGCCGGGCATGGCCCGCGCGTCGCCGGCCAGTCGTGTGGTTCCAAAGTACCGGATTCCGCCCTTCTGACAAGACCGACGCGGGCCGCCGGCTCCCGGTTGCCCCCGAGCGGGCGCGCCGCCTACTTCACGTCGCCCATCAGACGCTTGATCCACGGGCTTGCCGCGAGCGCGATGATGCCGGCGACACCGATGATCTGCGCCACCGCGAAGAACAGCGGCGAGGGCGCCAGCGTTTCGAGCCGTCCGGCAACCAGTCCCGCCACCACGTTGCCCAGCGACGTGGCCACGAACCACAGCCCCATCATCTGGCTCACCCGGCTGGGCGGCGCCAGCTTGGTGACCGCCGACAGCCCCACCGGCGACAGCGCCAGCTCGCCCACCGTGTGCAGGAAGTACATGACCACGAGCCACGAGGCCGACACGGGAGTGTCCGGCGTCGCGTTGGCGGCTCCCCACGCGATCACGAAGAAGCCGGCGGCCAGACCCAGCAGCCCCAGCGCGAACTTGACCGCCGTCGACGGATTGGCGTTGCGGTTCGCGAGCCACACCCACAGCCACCCGAACACCGGCGCCAGGCAGACGATGAAGAACGCGTTCACCGACTGGAGCCACTCGGCCGGGTAGTCCCACGACCCGATGGTGCGGTCCGTGTAGTTCTCGGCGAAGAGGTTCATCGACGAGCCCGCCTGCTCGAATCCCGACCAGAAGAGCACGGCCAGCGCCGCGAACCAGAAGATGGCCACGATCTTCTTTTGCTCGACGACCGTGTGCCCGCCGTAGAGCATGAGGTAGCAGAAGTACACGACCACGACGATGCCGATCAGCCAGGCCAGGCCCGTGGCGACGTCGGTGAGGGTGATCGGAATCGTGCCGCTGGACACCAGCATGCCGAAGGCCACGAGCGCGAGCGCCAGGGCGGCGCAGCCGATGAAGAAGCGGCGGCTCAGGGCGGCGACCTGCGCCGGCGTTTGGTCGGTGCGCAGCACCCCGGCGTCGCCCAGGCGGCCGTACCCCATCCGAAACTGGATCAGCCCCAGCACCATGCCGAAGCCGGCCGCCGAGAAGCCCAGGTGCCAGTTCCAGTCCCGCCCGAGCCAGCCGCACACGATCGGCCCCAGGAACGCGCCGACGTTGATGCCCATGTAGAAGATGGAGAACCCGGCGTCCCGCCTCGCCCCCCCTTCGGGGTACAGGTCCGCCACCACCGAACTCACGTTGGGCTTGAGCAGTCCGGTCCCGACGACGATCAGGATCAGCCCCAGGAAGAAGTTGAAGTCGTTGGGAACCGCCATGCTGAAGTGCCCGGCCGCAATGATGCAGCCCCCCACGAAGACGGCCTTGCGCTGCCCCCACAGCCGGTCCGCAACCCAGCCCCCCGGCAGCCCCAGCAGGTACACGAGCCCCGTGTAGAGTCCGTAGATCGCCCCGGCCGTCGCGACATCCAGCCCCATGCCCGGATTCGCCGCGGTCGTGGCCTCGGCCAGATAGAGGATCAGAAGCGCCCGCATCCCGTAGTACGAGAATCGCTCCCACATCTCGGTGAAGAAGAGCGTCATCAGCCCGCTGGGATGCCTGACCTTCGCTGCTGTCGTCATTGGGACCTCGGTTTCGGTGGATTCGTGGCGACCGGGGAACCTATGCGCGGCGTCGGGGGACTGCCAGACCATCGAGGTCGGAGGCATATTGCACGGCGGCGGATCGCCTTGGCGAGTTCCGGGAAGACGGAGCGGGCATGCACGCAATCCAGACATTCGACCTGACCAAGCGCTACGGAACTCGCGGCGCGAAATCGGTGCTGGCCGTCGACCGGATCTCCTTCGTCGTGGAGAGGGGACAGGTGTTCGGCTTCCTGGGGCCCAACGGGAGCGGCAAGACGACCACCATAGGCATGCTGCTGGGGACTGTGGCGCCGACGGGCGGAAGCTTCAGCCTGTGCGGAGCGACCGGCCGCGGAGCCCTCATGGCTGCGCGCAAGGGCGTCGGGGCCACGCTCGAGAAACCCAACTTCTACCCCCACATGAACGGTCGCGACAACCTGCTCGTCGCCGCCGCGGTCAAGGGCGTGGGCCGCCGGCGCATCGACGAGTGCCTGGAGCTCGTCGGCCTTTCCGGCCGCGCCGGACACCGCTTCAAGACCTATTCGCTCGGCATGAAGCAGCGGCTGGCGCTCGCGGCGACCATGCTGAGCGATCCCGAGCTGATCGTGCTCGACGAGCCTACCAATGGCCTCGACCCGCTGGGAATCCGCGAGATCCGCGAGATCATTCGACGCCTGGCCGGCCGGGGGAAGACGATCTTCCTGTCGAGCCACCTGCTCGCAGAGGTCGAGCGCACCTGCTCCCACGTCGCGATCATCCGCCAGGGGCGGATCGTCGCATCGGGTCCGGTGGACGAGGTGGTGGGCCGGGCGGGCGCGCTGACCCTGCGCGCGGAAGACCTGGACGCGCTGGCTCGCGCGCTGGAGGACTGCCCGGACGCAACATCGATCCGACGCACGGAAGACGGGGTCGTCGCTGTGCTGAGCGACGGAAGCCCTGCCCGCTTGACGCGCTATCTGGCGGAAAGGGGCATCTACCTTTCCCATCTGGCCCCCTATCGCCCGAGCCTGGAGGATGCGTTCATCGACGCCACTCTGGACTCGGTGGATTCGGTCGGCGAGACCGGGGCGGCCCCGTGAGCGGCATGGGCGTGCTCCTGCGCATCGAATGGCTCAAGACCGTCCGTCGGCAGGCCTTCTGGGTGGTCGCGGGGGCGTTCGCCGCCTTCACCGCAGCGGCCGCGTACTGGGGCATCCTCGACGCGCGCGCGAATGCGAGCGTCTCCCATCTGCTCCCCGAGATCTGGCCGGACATCTTCGGCACCGCCACAGGACTGGGACCGCTCTTGGCCGGCGCGCTGATGGTCCTGCTGGTCGCGCCCGAGTTTACGTGGCACACGGCCCGCCAGAGCGTGATCGACGGGCTAAGCAAGGAGCGATTCTACGCGGGCAAAGTTGTGCTGCTCGGCGGGATCGTCCTGCTGTTCCTAGCCACGACGGTGCTTGTCGGCGTTGGGGGAGCGCTGCTCGGCCCGGGAGAGGTCGGCTTCGGCATGCTGGGAAGGTCGGCCATGAGCTACATGGGCGGGGCCGCCGCGTGCCTGCTCATGGTCGGGAGCGCGGGCTTGATGCTGGCGGTGCTCTTCCGCTCGTCGGGGCCGGCCTTGGGCGTGCTCCTGCTCTACCTCGTCTTGGAGGAGGCGGTCGGCGCGTTCATGTCTCAGGCCGGCGCCGCCGTGCAGCGGGCGACCGCGTACCTCCCGGCGAACATCCTCGACCAGCTTCGCGACGACCTCGCGCACTATCCCGAACTGCTCGCGGAAGTGAACGCCTACCGAGCGGGTCGCGGACTCGCACCGCTCGACTTCCTTGCCGCCGATGCGCTCGCGGCCGCCGCGCTCGCCTACACCGCCGCCTTTCTCGCCGTCGCGTTCCTGAACATGCGCGGGCGCGACCTGTAGGGATTCGGCGGGCGGTGCCCTAGGCCGCCCGCCCCTCCATGATGGCCCGGAAGACGGCCGGGTCGATGTTGCCGCCCGACACCACGGCGACGACGGGGCCCTCGGCGATCCCGGGGAGGCCTGCCAGCGCGGCGGCCACCCCAGTCGCCCCCGCTCCCTCGGCGACGATCTTCGCCCTGTCGGCGAGCGTCCGAATCGCGGCGCGCACCTGTGCCAGCGACACCACGCGGGACCCTGCGAGCAGGTTGCGGGCGAGGGGCCACATCTCTTCCAGCATGCTGGTCGACCCGATCCCGTCGACGAAGGAACGGCGGTACGGCACCTCGACGGGACGGTCGGCGCGCAGCGACGCGGCGAGGGGGGCGGCGGCCTCGACCTCGGCCGCGAAGACCGGCACGTCGGGGGCGAGCTCGCGCATCGCGGCCGCGATGCCGCACGAGAGGCCGCCGCCGCCGTACGGCACCGCCACCGCTCGCACCTCGGGCAGCTCCTCGACGATCTCGACGCCGATCGTGCCGTTCCCCGCGATCACGGCCGGGTCGCTGACCGGGTGCACAAAGTGCCCCCGCTCGGCGGGGTGGCCGTGATCGCGCAGAACGCCCCACCATTCGTCGAACGGGAGCTGGACCGCGGTGGCTCCGAGCCGCGCGATGGCGTCGAGCTTGGCGCGGGGCGCCGTGTCGGGGACCACGACGCGGCACGGAACGCCGAGACGGCGGGCCGCGAACGCCACGCCCTGCGCCATGTTGCCGGCGCTTCCCGTGTAGACGCCGCGCTGCAGAAGCTCGGCGTCGGCCAGCGCCATCGCGTTGGCCGCGCCCCGCACCTTGAACGACCCGATCGGCTGAAGGCATTCGAGCTTCACCCAGAGCGCCACCGGCGCCTCGGGGATGTCCACGCGAATCAGCGGCGAGCGGATCGCCGAGCCCTCGATCCGCGGCCACGCGGCGCGAATGTCGCTCAGCGCAACGCGCTCGACCGGCTTCACGGTCGACCCCGCAGCGCCGCCGCGATCCCGTCCGCCGCGCGGGGAATGCACCGCTCGCCGATCTCGCGGCTCATTCCCCGCGCGTCGCCCAGCACGCCGTTGGGCGTCACGGCGCGGAAGCCCTCGGCGAAGATCCGCGCGGCGACCTCCTCGTCGAACCCGGCGACGTGCCCGGCGACGGCGCGCTCTCTCTGCACGAGATCGGGCCGGATGCAGAGCATCTCCGAGCTCTCGGCGATGTCCGCGTGCCCGCCCACCCGCTCGACCAGCTCGGGGGCGACTTCGCGCACCGCCGCCTCCCACAGCGCGACGAAGCCGTGCAGGTCGGTGTACGCGCGCACCTCGCACCCGGGACCCGCCGCTTCGCGCAGCTCGGCGAGCATTTCTTCGAGAGGCGCGAAGTTGCCGCCGTGCGACGGCACGAAGCAGATCTTCCGGAAGCCGTGCCGGGACAGGCTGGCCGCGTAGTCCACGCAGACCGCGCGGAACGTCGAGCGCCTCAGCGACAGCGTGCCGGGAAAGTCCATGTGGTGGTCCGAGCACCCCACCCGGATTGTGGGCGCCACGAGCGCGTCGCCCAGTCTGCGCGCCACCTCGACGGCCAGGCGGTCGCCGCGCACCGCGTCCACCAGGAGCGGAAGGTGCGGGCCATGCTGCTCCACGGCCCCGGCCGCCACCACGATCGTCGCGAATCCCGCCTCGATGGCGCGCTCGACCTCGGGCCAGGTCATCTCTTCCAGGAGCAGCTTTGCGTCTTCCATGGTCGCCTTCACCGCGCGCCCGGCAGCGGCTCCGGCGCGGCGCGCGCCTCGGGCGGGCCGGGCGCAGCCTCTGAACGCGCACGCTCGTCGGGCAGCACCAGCGGCACGAAGCGCACCGCGCCGAGCTCCTCGCGCACAACGTCGCCGCCCCGCCCCACGCGCTCCCGCACTAGGGTCTGGCGACTCCACGCGGCCCCGACCGGCATGACCAGGCGCCCCCCGACCCGCAGCTGTTCGCGCAGCGGTTCGGGCACGCGCAGCCCCCCCGCCGCCACCACGACCGCGTCGTACGGCGCGTGCTCGGCCCAGCCCTCGCCGCCGTTGCCGTGGCGGACGTGCACGTTGGCGCACCCCAGCGCCCGCAGCCGCGCCGCGGCGGCATCGGCGAGCGACCGGTGCCGCTCCACGGTGTGGACCGCTGCGCAGAGGCGGCCGAGCACCGCGGCGGCGTACCCCGACCCCGTGCCGACCTCGAGCACGCGGTCGCCGGGCTCCAGCGCCAGCGCCTCGGCCATCCACGCCACGACGTAGGGCTGCGAGATCGTCTGCCCCATCCCGATCGGCAGGGGCCGGTCGCCGTAGGCGCGCGCCCGGTGCTCTTGCGGCACGAACGCCTCGCGCGGCACCGCCCCCATCGCCTCGATCACCCGCGCATCGCGAATCCCCCGCCCCGCGATGTGGCGGCGCAGCATTCGCGTCCGGGCGCTCACCGACGAGGGGCTGGCGGGGCCGCGGGGGGTGGGGCCGCTGCGGATGGGGTCGCCGCGGGTGGGGCCGCCGGCCAGAAGTCGATTCCGCCCGACTGGTGGTGCAGCTCGATGCTCTCGACCACTTCGAGCGCCGCCAGGTCGATCACGTCCAGGGTGCCGCGCACCGACCCGACCGACTCGTTCGACACGAAGGCGTAGCGGCCGTCGGGGCTCGCCACCACGCCGTGCGTGACCGGGCGCGACGTCGGGATGCGCGCGAGCTCGTCGCCCGTCTCCAGATCGAGGACCGCAACCGCCTGCTCGCCCTTCAGCGTCGCGATCAGGCGCGCCCCGTCAGCCGTGGCCTCCAGGTTGTAGGGGGCCTGCCCGGTGGCGAACCTGCGCGTCACCTCCCACCGCCCTGTGTCGACTTCGAGCACTTCGTGGCTTCGGTTGCAGGCGACGTAGACGAACCGGTCGGCGCGCGCGCCCGCTCCCGTCTCGACCCAGGTGGGGCTGCACACCCCTTCGGCCGGCGACACGTCGAAGCGCCGGGTCACCTCGAACGAACCGACATCGATCTCGACCAGCCGCTCGGAGTGCATGCACGCCGAATACTGCTTCGCGCCGTCGGCCCGCACGCGGCTTCCGTGGGGCATCATGCACGTCCGCACGCGCGTCACTTCGACCATGTCGGGGGTGTAGACGACCGACACGTCCGACGGAACCATGTCGCCGTGGAGGTTGAAGTTCACAGCCATGAGGAATTGGCCGTCAGGGGTCAGGCCCATCGTTGCGGGGAACAGGCCAAGCCGCGTTCGCGCGATCAGCGTGTCCGGGCCTGCGTGAAATTTCCACAGGTGGCCGCGGGGCGTCCCGTGCGCAATGGTGACGTACCAGTACCGCCCGTCCGGCGAGACGCTGATCCCGTGCGCGCCGTCGTTGTCGCCTGGCATGACCCCGACCGGGATCTCGTTCTCGACGACGGCGCCCTCGCCGGGCGTGAACGCGACGCGGCTCACCAGGTCGGAGGACTCGTTGGCCACGTAGACGCGGTAGGTGGGCTGCTGGGCGGCGGGCGCGGTCTGGTCGGCGTGCGCGGGCGGGTCCGGCGGTGCCTGGGCCGTCACCGGGCTGACAAACGCGAACATTGCGCAGGCGAACAGGGCGGCCGTGCCAGCCGGTCGCGCAGTGAACGTGGCCGCGCGAAGCGGGCCGGCCTCGCTCCGACCGCAAGACGCCGCTCTCACGACACCGGCGCCCTGTTCTTGGGCTCGACCCGGACCACCCACAGCCCCGAATGCATGTCCGAGACGAAGACATGGCCCTTGAAGGGCTGCGGACCCCACGCCATGGGCGAATTCGGGACGCGGGCGTCGGGCGAGCCCGTCGGCAGCCACGCCATCTCGCGGCCCTGGCGATAGAGATCGCCGCGCAGCTCGCCCGAGACGTCGACCACCCGCAGGCCCGCCTGGTAGTAGGCGACGTACATCTTGTCGTCTTCGATCCAGAGGTTGTGCGCGCCGGCCTCGGGGACCTCGTAGCGCGCCACCTCGCGAAGGTTTTCGGGGTCCTCCAGGTCGATCACGTGCACAAAGCCGCGCGATCCGTCGCCGGGCACGGCGTTGCGCGAAATGCAGTCCTCGCAGTCGAAGATCTCGTCGCCCACGAACAGGTAGCGGTGTCCGTCAGCGTTGGTGTAGGGATAGGCGAAGTGCGTGTTGCCCTCGGGATACGCCAGGCGGCTGACCTGGACGGGCCGGGTCGGGGTGCCTCCCCAGCGGCCGTCGCCGGCGTCGAGCACGTAGACGCCGTCGTTCCAGTAGGACACGTACGCCATGCCGTCCAGGACCCAGATGTCGTGCAGGTACTTGCTGCGCGACTCGATGCCCCAGCGGCCCACCTCTTCCACGTCGGTGGGGTCGGACAGGTCCAGGATGTGGACGTCGAAGGTGCCGTTGTGGACGGCGTAGAGGATGTCTCCCGAGAAGTACACGTTGTGCACGCCGCCGGTGAGCTCGTCGGTGTAGGTGTCGGCCACGACGGGGTGGGCGGGGTCGGTCAGGTCGAGCACGACGATGCCGTTGCGGCGGTCGGACGCGCCCTCGCGGGTGATGACCGCGACGGTGCCCCTGCTGTTGACCTTGACGTCGTTCACGACGCGCGCGTCGACCTCGACGTAGTCGGTCAGGATGGGGTTGGCGGGGTCGGTCACGTCCCATGCGAGCATGCGCTGGCCGCCCAGGTGCGTGCCCGTGTAGACGTAGTCGCGTCCGTCGACCCCGGTGAAGGCCCACAGGTCGGACGTGGGGTGTTCGCCGCCCGCGCCGCGCCCCACGATGTGGACGTCGTGCTCCACGCCCCGCTCCACGACCTCGATGAACGCCTGTCCCGTGCTTCCGCCCGCGGTCGCCGCCACGCGGTACAGCCCCGGGCGCTCGGCCACGAACGCGCCGTCGGGGTAGACCGACGCGCCCATGTCGGCCCGCTCCTCGAACGCCGCCACCGTGAAGTCGACGGCGACGTCGCCCACCTCCCCGCCCCCCGCGTCGCGCGCCACGGCCTCGAAGCGCACCACGTCGCCCGTGCGCGCGCGCGACGCTCCCGTCACCTCGACCGCGGCCACCGGGTCCTCCTCGACCGTAAGCGCGAAGGTGGCCTCGACCCCCTCGACCGCCGCCGTGATGATCGCGTCGCCGGGTCGGACCCCCCGCACGAACCCGTGCGCATCGACCGTGGCCAGGCGGCGGCGGTTGCTCGTCCACGCGATCTCGACCGTCTCTCGCACGCTGCCGTCCTCGGCCAGGGCGCGCGCGCGCAGCTGCACCACCGACCCCGTCAGGAACCGCACGCCCGGATCCTCGATCTCGAGCGCCGTAACCGGCGCGCCCACCACCCGGACCGGCGCGGTGAAGGTGCGGATCTCGGCCGGTCCCGTGCCGCTGGCGGGGGGCACGCGGATCGCCATGCGAAGCTCGGCGTCGCCCTCTTCGAGCCCCTTGACGAAGCCGTCCTCGACGATCGCGAAGCGCGAATCGATGCTGCTCAGAATGCGCACGCCGCGCACGGGCTCGCCGTCGGCGTCGTAGGCGACCACCGAGTAGTCCTCGTCGGTGGCCAGCGAATCGCCGACCTCGACCACGATCTCGCCCGGTTCGGTGCGCACGTCGGCCACCTGCGCCCCGATCCGCACCGCCGGCGGGTAGTTCAGCCCCCCGGGCGTGGCGGCGAGGTCGGGCAGGTCGTCGCCGGCGGCGGCCGGGGGCGGTGCGGGGTCGGCCGGCTCGGGCCGCACGGAGTCCGCAGGCTCGGGCTGCGCAGGCTCGGGCTGTTCGGGGTCGGGCTGCTCGGCGTCGGCCGGCTCGGGCTGCACGGAGTCGGCCTCGGGCGCCGGCGCTGGCGGCGGCGGCGAGTCCACCGTCACCCGGGAAGCCCCGCCCGCCCCGCATCCGGCGGCCAGTATGGAGGCCGCGACGACCCCCGCTGCGATTCTGATCATCGATCCTCCTGAGTTGGCTATGCCCAATACTAATCGTAACGGCCATCTGTTCCCTTGGCGGACCTCGCAGCCGCCGGATAGGTTAGCCCCCATGACCCAATTCTCGGAACAGGTGTATGCCTGCGTGCGGCGAATCCCGCCCGGACGGATCGTGAACTACGGGGGCGTGGCGGCGCTGGTGGGCAGGCCGCGGGCCGCGCGGGGCGTCGGCTACGCGCTCAGCCATCTCCCGTACGACACCGACGTTCCGTGGTGGCGCGTGGTGAACCGGCGGGGCGCCATTTCGACCTCGCGCGCGACGGGCGTGGCGCAGCGTCAGCGGGCCCTGCTCGAGCGCGAGGGCGTCGAGTTCGACAACAAGGAGGAAGCGTCGTGGGAACGGTTCGGGTGGGACCCATTCGAGCAGGGCTGACGGGGCCCGGCAGCGCGGCCCTGGCGTGTGTCGCCATCGCCATCGTCGTCGTCGGCGGCGGCGTGGCGTGCTATGCGCCCGAGGGGACGCCGCCGTCGGCTCTGCACGCGGCCTACGCCGAGATCGTGGCCGAAGAGGACGCCCGCGGCGACATCGGGCTGGCGAGGATCGACGTCCACCTGGCGAGCGGCGACCCGGCCGAGCGTGCGCTGGCCGTGCGGGCGCTGGGACGCCTGGAGGACCCGGGGCTGGTGCAGCGGATCGCAGCCGTGCTGGACGACGCCGACGCCCCGTTGCGCGAGGCCGCAACCCACGCGCTGGCGCAGGCGGTGTTCGGCAGCGACCCGGGACCGGTCGCCGAGATCCTCGCCAGTCGGATCGCGACCGAGACGGACGCGGCCGTGCTGGGCGCGATCGCCACCAGCATTGGGCGGCTGGGCTTTGGCGGGCCGGCCGCGCGCGCCGAAGCCGACCGGGCGCTGGCGTCCGTGGCGGACAGGCTCGTGGCCGTGGGCGAGGACGGCGCGCTGGCGGGCCGCATCGGGCTGGCGCGCGGCATCGAGGCGTTCGCCAGGAGCGGGGCGGCGGGGGGCGGGGCGGCCGGCGGCGCGGCAGGGCCGGCGCTGAGCGACGCGCTGGCAGGCGTGGCAGGCGAGTTGATGGCCACCCACGGCCCCGACGGGACGGCCGCGCCGACCGACGCCCAGGGCGCCGACGGCGCCGGAATCGCCGCCGCGCGCATCCGCCGACTAGCGGCGGCTGCGCTCACGCACGGCGACCAGCTCGACCCAGAGGCCGCCATATCGCTCCTGCAGGACGCGGACTGGGGCGTGCGCCGCCAGGTGGTGGCCGCCGCCGCGCGGCACGGAACCGCAGCCGCCTACACGATCGCGGCGGGGCTGGCCGACCCCGACCCGCGCGTGCGCGTCGAGGCGCTGGCCGCGCACGACCGCCGCCTGCGGCCAGGCTCGGGATGCGCCCCGATCATCGCCGCCATGAGCGACCCGGACCCCGACGTGGTGAACACCGCGATCAGTCTGGCCGCCCGCCCGTGCCCCGATCTCGATGCGCAACGGCGCGCGCTCCGGGCGAAGATCGCCGACATCGGCGACCAGGCAGCCGATTGGCGCGCACCGGCGCGGGCGCTTCACGCACTCGCGGCGATCGCGCCGGGCGAGGCGGTGGGCGAGATCGGCGCCTTCGCGACCCACCCGAACGCCTTCGCGAGGGGGTGGGCAGCGCGGGCCGCCGCAGAGGCCGGCAGCGAAGAGGTGCTGGCGCAGCTCGCCGACGACCCGGTCGCGAACGTGCGCGAGGCCGCGCTGCGGGGGCTGGGGGCGGTGGCGGGGCCGCGCGCCCGCGACGCATACCTGGCCCAGCTCGACGCCGACGACCCGCAGCTGGTCATGACCGCAACGCGCCTGCTGGTCGAGCACGCCGCCGCCGACACCCCGGTCGACCCCCTGCTCGCCGCGCTCGCCCGCTTCACCGCCCGCCAGCGCGAGACCGAGCGCGACGTCCGCATCGCCCTCCTCGCTGGGATCGGGGCCGTGGGGGGCTCCGAGAGCGCAGCCGACGCCCGACAAGCCACCCCGCAGCCCCTCCCGCGCGAACCCGCACCCGACGCCGCCCGTCTCGCCCAGCTCGAACGCAGCGCCGTCGTGCTCCACATGGCCGACCTGGGCCAAATCGTCGTCGCGCTCCGCCCCGACCTTGCCGCCACCAACGCCGACCGCTTCGCCCGCCTCGCCGCCTCCGGCCAGCTCGACGGCCGCACCTTCCACCGCGTCGAGCCCAACTTCGTCATCCAGGGAGGCAGCCCCAACGCCAACGAGTACTCCGGCGAAGGCCCCTACTCCCGCGACGAGATCGGCAGCCACCCGCACTGGCGCGGCACCGTCGGCCTCTCCACCCGAGGCCGCGACACCGGCGACGCCCAAATCTTCGTCAACCTCGCGGACAACCTGCGCCTCGACTTCAACTACACCATTCTTGGCGTGGTTGTGGAGGGGATGGAGGTCGTCGATGCCGTTCAAGAGGGCGCCGTCATTCAGCGCGCCGAGCTGATCGCACGGTGAGCCTGCGAGATGGCCGCCGCACGGGGCGCGTCAGGCTGTCCCCCGCTGGCAGCGCCCCGGCCCGGCCTCGCAGAGCGGCGAGCGCGGCTGCGGCCCTGGTCGCGGCCGCCTCGATCTCGTGCGCCGTCCAGCCCGACCGGCCAGCGCAGTTGCGCGTCGACACCCTCTCCAGCGGTCGCGTCGTCGTCTCCAACCCCGCCCCCTCTCCCGACTCAACCACCGAGATCTGGCGGCTGGAGGAAGACCTCCGCATCGGCGCCGTCACCGCCACCGACGACGATCCCTACCTGTTCGGCAACGTCATGTCGTTCGCCGCAACCCCCGACGGCACCCTGCTGGTCGCGGACAACCTCGCGGGCGAGATTCGAGTCTTCGACCCCGATGGCGGCTTCCTGCGCCGGTTCGGCGGGAAGGGCGAAGGCCCCGGCGAGTTCGCCCTCCTAGCCGGCGTGGTGTGGGACCAGGCCAGCGAAATCGCATGGGTCGCGGACGCGACCCACCGGCGCTTCATGGCATTCACCATCGACGGTGAATTGCTCGGCGAACACAGGTACAGCAGCTCGAACATTCGCGCCACCACCATTCCATGGGCCGGCTATGCGGACCACGCCGGGAACCTCTATGACCAAGACCTAGGTACTCCCGAGCACCTGGTGAGACGCGTCACATCAGCCACGGGCGCGATGACCATTGTGGACAGCCTGGCACTGCCGACCCTGGAGGCACCCACCTACCCTGTCGACCAGGGCTTCATGGTCGAGGTGCGCACGGTGCCGATGTCACCCATCGTGCTGTGGACCGTGGCCCCGGATGGCTGGGTGTGGCTGGGCCGGAGCGACGAGTTCCGGCTTCACAAGGTTGCATTCTCGGGCGACACCGTGCGCACCGTCGAGCTGGACCGGCCCGCCCCGCGCCTCGCGGGCCGGGAGCGCGACAGCATTGCGGCGGCGGCGGGTCTGCCACAGGGAATGCTGCCGCGCGTCAAGCCCGTCATGGGCCGCCACGTCGGCGTGGCCCCCGACGGCTGGATCTGGGTCGCCGTACCTGCCAGCGAGGTCGTCCAGGTGTGGGACCTCTTCGATGAATCCGGCCACTACCGGGGCCGCGCCGTGTCGCCCTTTCCGATTGCAGACATCCCGCCCCCTGTACTGGGCGTCGGCACCGTCACGGGGGTGATCGAAGACGAGCTTGGCGTCCAACGGATCGTCAGACTGAGGCGGACCGGTTCGGTCGAACGGCGAGCGTCTAGTATGCCGACGGGATAGTAGCCAGGACCACGCGCTCCAGCCCTCCGCGCTCCGTTTGGACTCCGGCGAGGACACTGCCGCCCGCTGCGTCGAGGACCGACCAAGAGGCCGGCAATTCCACCGTAAAGCCTTCGCCGCCCGACATCGGGCGGACATCCCACAGGGCTGCGGTCTCTCCCGGCGGGGCAAACCGGCGCATCCACACGCGCTGGTCCCGGTCCACCCGCAGGTCGGAAATGCGCGGCGGCATCGAGTTGGCGGGCGCCGACCGAACCGCATCAGCGCGGGCCGAGGACATTCCTGCAACGGCTTCCCTGACCAGGTCCTGGGACAGGATCGCACCGAGCACGCTCTCCATCCGCCCGGTGGAAAAGGTCTCGATCAACCGATTCCGTTCCATCTCGACGTGCTCGGCCGAAAGCGCTTCCCCGGGAGGCGGCATGGGCAGCGCGCCGGCGCGACCGCCGTCGGCATGAACGATGACGGCTTCGTCCCCCTCGGTTTGCGCGACGACGAACCTGCCGCCACCTGCAACTGCGGCTCGGACGCCGTACCCGAAGACGACAGGCGCGCTGGTCATGCCGTTCGCCGTTCGATGGATGACCTTTTCGTCCCCCTGCGCCTCCCACAACAGTGTGCGCGACCCATCCTCCCGCACGGCCACGTAGCTGACCGGATCGCGGGCGGCGCCGACGACAGGAACGAAGGGACTGCCGGGGTCGGCCTCTTCGAACAGTCCCGCGTCGCCCGGCAACAGGCCCACGAAGGCGACGGTACCGGTTAGGATTCCGGGTTTGGAGAAGGCGACGACACGACGCTCGTCGCCGCTGGAATCGAACACGAAGGCGGCGTACAGCGAGTCGTCCCACACAACGAATTCGGCGTCCGACGAGCGCATGACCAGACTAGCGGCGGCAAACGAGCCGTCCAGCAAGGTCGGCCGACGCCCACCGGGCGGAATCAGTTGCACACGGGACTGCCCGGCGACAACAACGGTGCCGTCGTCCAGTAGAATCGCTCCGGCCGCGTCACCCTCGAAGATCGTGTCCTGCGCCTTGCATGGAAGGCCGAGCGCCAGCGCCGCCGTCGCTGCTGCCACGCAGCGCAGCATCATCGCGACCCCTTCAGCGTGTAGACGACGGCGCGCTGCACGCCCAGATCGTCCGCGGCGCGAAGCAGCACCCGGTCGCCGCTCGCGCCCAAGAACCTGTAGGCGGCGGGAAGCCTGAGCATGCCGTCGAGTTCTGGCTCGCCCGGGCGCCATCGCTGCCATATGGCCGTCTCGGCCCCCGGAAGGCTGTATCGCCTCGCCCACACGCGGCCGTCCCCGTCAACAAGTATGCGCGACAGGGCGGGCGCGGTGGCGTTCCCCTCGGCACTTCTGTAGAAGTCCTCTTCGTCGGCGCCCATTCCGCGCAACCCGCTCAAGAGAGCCGACGCGCCCGGGGGCGCGTCCGCGGGCAAGTTGCGTCTGCCGGCTTCCTTCGACCGAGCGATTCGCTCCTCGCGCCAACGCTCGTCGGCATCCTCCGAAACCAGGACACCTGCCCCGAAGCCGAACTCCATGACCGCCTCGCCGGTGCGATCGTGTGCCACCACGTTACCGGTTTCCGTGTCGGCCACCACGACCAGCTGGTCCAAGACGGTCTCAAGGCTCGAATACCAAAACGGCTTCTCGTAGGCTGCGAAGGCGGCGGGGCCAAGGTTGCGCCTGACCATCTCACGACCGGGCGCCTCGGCAATCGAAGTGCGGGAGCCGTCGGGCAGCAGGGCCAGGTACTCAATCCTCTCCCTGTAGGGGCCGTCGGGCCGTTCCGAGAACAACGGATCGGAGTCGCGGAAGATGATTGCGCCATCCGCGAAAGTGCCGATCGGCCTGGGGATGATCACCTTGCCGCGGAACGATGTCGGATCGTAGGTGACCACATCCGTCAACTCGCCGGTGTTGTTGAACAGAGTCACGCGTGCTTGGACGGGATCGTCGGCAAAGATGCCATTGGAGGCCCGGCCGACTGCCCGGAGCTGCCTGAACTCGCCCGGCCCATCGCCCCGGCGCCCCACCGTCTCGACCGCGCCGGAGTGGATGTCGACAAAGTGAATGCTGGCCGCCGTCCCGTCCGCCAGCACGATCCGCGTCGGTCCGAGCATGAGGCCGCCGGAAACCCTGCCAATGTTGGCGACAGCCTCGTTCGGGGAGTCGGTGGAGACGAATACCGCGTCGCCGAGCTCCTCGGGCTCCTGCCGCGCGACAGGGCCGATCAACCGCGCGTCCGCACCGACGGCCGCCCTGCCCTCCACCGCAAACATCGCGACCGTGGCGGACGGTCCCTGGTCACGGCCCGTCGAGACCAAGAGGAGTATTGGTATCGTCGGCAGAATCGCGACGTTGCCGAGTCTGTTCAAACGGCTACCCTCCGGTTTTGCCATTGGCGCCGGTGCCAAGCTATGGTCAGGGTCCAGGCTGTGCGTCTTGCAACGGTAAAGCAAACATGACATTTTGTAAACACGACTTTACATTCTGGCCGCTCGTGCTGGCCAGCGTCGGCGCAATCAACATTGGCGCGCCCGGCATGGCCCCCGCAAGCGCTGCCGCGCTGGACATCGACGCCCCCGGCGTCGCCGCACTCCAAGATCTCGCCGTCCGGCCCGCCGCCGCCCCCCTCGCCCAGCGCGTCGAGATCCACCGCACCGAGTACGGCATCCCGCACATCGTGGCCGACGACCTCGAGGCGATGGGGTTCGGGCTCGGCTACGTGCAGGCCGAGGACTACAGCGCGTCGATCGCGGTGGGCATGATGGCGAGCCGGGGCGTGCTCGCGCGACACCTGGGCGCCGGGGAGCTCGACGCCGACTTCGCGGCGCGGGAGACGCACGCCCGCGCCGTCGCGACCTTTCACCGGCTGGACCCGCGCGCCCAGCAGGTCTACGGCGGCTTCGCCGAGGGGGTGAACCAGCACATCCGCCTGCACCGGGACGAGTACCCGCCATGGGTCGAGGCCGACTTCGGCGGGGTGGACGCGCTGGCTCGCGACGTGCAGGGCTGGTCCCGGAGCGACGCGGCCCGGTTTGTGGCCAGCTTGGGCGACGCGGTGGGGCGGGACGGCGGCCAGCCGAGTGCACCCGGTGGTGCCCATCCGAGCGGGCTCGACGGCGGCCGGCCGGGCGAGCCCCGCGGCGGCGCGCCGCGCTCGGATGCCGACCCTTTCCTCTTGGACGGGTCCAATGCGTGGGCGTTTCACGGCAGCCGCACCGAGTCGGGGCGGACGATCCTGCTTCGCAACCCCCACCTCCGCTGGGACGGAGACCACGATCTGCTGGAACGACCGTCGGGGCTGACCTACTACGAGGCGCACGTGCGCGTGCCGGGGGTGATCGACTTCTACGGGGACTTTCGGATTGGCACGGCGTTCGGGATCATCGGCGGCTTCAACGCGGCGCTGGGGTGGGCCACAACTAACAATTATCCCACGCTCTCGCAAGTATACCGGCTGGCGCTGCACCCGACGCTCGCGGGGCACGCGGTGCTCGACGGCAGGCCGCTTGCGCTGGTCCGCCGCGACGCGACGGTGGACTATCTGGCGGACGACGGGCGCATCGAAGTCGAAACGCGCACAACGTGGCACACGCCGCACGGGCCGGTCATCCACAGCACTGACAACGACATCCATGTGCTCAAGGACCCCCGCGACGGCGAGTTCAGACGGGGCGAGCAGTTCCTGCGCATGATGATGGCCCAGAGCCTCGACGAGTGGCTCGACGCCATGCGAATGCGCGCGCACCCTACGTCGAACTTCACATACGCCGACCGGGACGGCAACATCGTCCACTACTATAACGCGCGCCTTCCCCACCTGCCACATCCGCCAACCGGCGACACCGCCGCGCACGCCCGCGCGTCCTCCGACATCTGGTCGCAGCTGGCGCCCTGGGACGACCTGCCGCTGTACCTCAACCCCCCCGGGGGGTATGTCCAGCAGGCCAACGACACGCCCGACTACACCAACCTCAACGTCCCGCTCGACCGCGACACCGTGCCGCCCAACCTGCCCGAGCCCCGATTGCGCCTGCGCAGCCAGCTTTCCCTCGATCTGGCGGCGGCCCCTGGCGAGCGGCTGAGCTTGGAGGGGGTGATGAGGATGAAGCACTCGCCGCGGGTGCCGATGGCCGAACGGACGGTCGACGAGCTGGTCGCGGCGGCGGAGAGAGATGCCGCGCTGGCCGATGCGGCTGCCGTGCTCGCCGCATGGGACCGCACGGCGGCGGCGGCGAGTCGCGGCGGCGTCCTCTTCCAGCGCTGGGCGGCCGAGTACTTCGGCGGCGCCCCCGATTCGGTGCGGTGGCGCGTGCCGTGGGACCCCGAGCGCCCCGCAGAGACGCCCTTCGGCGTGCGCGACCCGGCGGCGGCCAGAAGCGCCCTCGGCGCGGCCGTCTCGTCCCTGGCGGCCGAAGGCGTGGCGCTCGACGCGCCCTGGGGCGACGTGCACCGGGTCGTGCGCGGGGACGTCGACGTCCCCGTCTCGGGCTGCCCGCCCACGCTGGGCTGCTTCCGCGCGCTGTCCTTCGAGACGCTCCCCGACGGGCGCCGGGCCGCCAATCGCGGCGACGCCTGGGTGCTGCTCGTCGAGTTCGGCGACGTCCCCGCCGCCTACACGGTGCTGTCGTACGGCCAGACCGCCCGCCCCGACTCGCCCCACTTCGCGGACCAGGCCGCCATGTTCGCCCGCGGCGAGATGAAGCGCGTGGCTTGGACCCCCGAGGACATCGAGCGCACGACGATCAGGCGGTATCGTCCGGGCGGATGACCCGGGGCGGCGCGGGCGGCCGGGCCGTTGCCTGTGCCCGGCGTCGCGGCCACATTCCGGGAACAACCCGCAAGTCCGGAGGGAGGACACCGACATGATCCGCCGGATCCAGGCGCTCAACTTCCGTTGCCTCCGGTACGTGGATGTCTGGCTCGACCGGTTTCACGTGCTGATCGGCCCCAACGCCAGCGGGAAGAGCACCCTTTTCGATGTGATGGGCTTCCTGAGCGATCTCCTTCGAGACGGACTCGAGGGTGCAGTCGGACACAGGACCGCAAACTTCCAGGATCTGGTGTGGAACCGCCCCAGCGGTCGGAGCCGCGTCGAGCTCGCGATCGAAGTCGACGTGCCCGAGGAGTTCCGGGACCGACTCCCTTCGGAGCGGGACTTCAGGTCGTTCCGGTACGAAATCGCAATCTGCGACGACGGAAACGGGCCGCGGATCGCTTCGGAACGTGCGCTCCTGATGCCGCTGTCGGAGGCGCCATCGCCGCATGTTCAGCCGTCGCTGTTCCCGGCTCCACCCGATGCTCCGGACACGATTCTGCTCGGCAGGGGGCGGCCCGGGATGCGGTCGGTGGTCAGCAAGTCGGAACAGGGAACCGACAGCTACTACATGGAGACATCTCCGAAGGCGGGTAAGGGCTGGGTGACGAGCATCGCGTTTGGTCCTCATCGCTCGACCTTGGCAAACCTTCCCGAGTCCCCGGAGAAGTTCCCGGTTGCCACCTTCCTCAAGCGTCTGCTCTCGGACGGCGTCCGCCGCGTGTTCCTGGACACCGCCAAGATGCGGCATTCCAGCTCCCCCGAGTTCGGAACGAACGGGCTGGCGGACGACGGGTCGAACCTGCCATGGGTGGTGAAGCGGCTGCTAGAGCAGGACCGGACAGGGTACGAGGCGTGGCTGCAACATGTTCGGATGGTGTTGACCGACCTGAAGGACGTCGGGGTCGAAGTGCGTGAAGAGGATCGCCACGCCTACCTCCGTCTGGTCTACGACACGGGCGTGCGAGTGCCGTCGTGGACGGCCTCGGAGGGGACGCTCCGCTTCCTGGCGCTCACCCTGCTGGCCTACGTCCCCGCCGCCGGCGACATCCTTCTCGTCGAGGAGCCGGAGAACGGCATCCACCCCCTGGCGCTGGACGGCATCCGCGACGCCCTCTGGTCCGCCTACGACGCACAGGTGCTCGCCACGACCCATTCTCCGGCCTTCCTCGGCCTGGTCGAGCCCTCCGAGGTGCTGTGCTTCGACAAGGACCGAGACGGCGCCACCGACATCGTGCTGGGCAGCAGGCACCCGATCCTCCAAGAGTGGCAGGGCGATGTCGACAAGAATGTGCTGTTCGCACACACCGTAGGCGATCCGCCAGGCTCTTCGGCGAGATTGCCGCTAACACGTCGCTCGCAAGCTGTGCGGACCCGGCTTTTCGCAAGCTGAAGGCGACGCTGCAACGTTGGTTTCCCTTGCGGCGGGCAGACCTCTGACAAAGCGCGGGCGGCCGGACTGTCGCTCAGCGGGGAAGGTCGCTCGTTCCGCAGACCGTGAACTTGAGGCCACCCCTGCGCAGCAGGTACGGGTGCCGGGCGACGGGCACGACAATGTGGTCGCGACCGTGGGGATAGCGCTTGCGGAAGGCGGCCACCGGGGCGGGGTTCACTTCGTCGGGGTCGATCTTGCACTCGAAGGTGTCGAGGCGCCCCTGCGCGCGACGGACGACGAAGTCGATCTCGCGTCCCGACTTGTCGCGCCAGAAGAAGATGCGGTCGTCCAGATGGCGGAACCTGAGGGCGTCCAGCACCAGATGTTCCCAGAGGATGCCGCGATCGTCCTGCCGGATCCGGTCCCAGCCCCGCTCGAAGGTGACGAAGCCGGTGTCGAAGGCATAGCACTTGGGACGGCTGACGACTTCGCCGCTGCCGCCGCCCCGAAACGGGCGCAGCAGGTGCACGGCGTGGGCCGCTTGCAGGGCCTCCAGGTACGACTTGACGGTGGGACGGCTCAGCTCGGTCAGGCGCGAGAGGCGGGTGTAGTCGACCTGCCCCCCGCTCCACCTCAGCAGGAGCTTGAACAGGCCGAGAAACCCCTGGCGGTTGCGCACGCTGAACAGTTCCAGGATGTCGCGGGCGTAGAAGCTGTCGATCCACTCGGCGAACGCGTGATGGGACTTGGTTGGCGTCATGAGCGCCTGGGGCAGACCGCCGTGCAGGAGGCGGCGGTCGAAGTCGGCGATCTCGAAGTTGTCCGAGCACTCCTCCCAGAGGACCGGGCAGAGGTGCACAGCGCGCTTGCGTCCCGTGAGCGAGTCGCGGAACTTGGCAGTCGCGGCCAAGGTCGACGAACCCGTGGCGAGGATTCTGAGGTGCGGGTGCTCGTCCGCGGCGATCTTCAGCGTCAGGCTGGGATCGGGAAGCCGATGAACTTCGTCGAGGACGATGACCGAACCGCGCCGCTGTGTGGCGAGAAACAGCTCGGGATCGGCGAGCGCGCGCGCCGTGGAGGGGAGGTCGCAGTTGTGGTAGGCAGCGTCGGGAACCATGCCGGCCAGGGTGGTCTTTCCCACCCGCCGGACGCCGGAGAGCCAGACAATTGGCCTCGCAGCCCATCCGCGCCGGACTCTCTCGAGCCACATGGGCCGCTGCACGATCGGATCAGGACATTTCATAGGCGTATTTTACATTTGGTCGGACCAAATGGCAATTAGACCTGCGGAAAATCCATCCGCTCAACGAACAGGGACGCGCATGAACGCCGGGACCGGACAGACGCAGCCGACGCACTTCAGAACGCCGCTGATGGCGCGGGCCGCCGCCCACCCGGCGACCACCCTAGCCGCACTCGCCCTCTGCGTCGCGGCGGCGACCCCCCTCCCCGCCCAGCCCCCCGCCCCCGCCACCCCACCCACCACCACCCCGCCCCCCCTCCACCTGGCCACCCTGTTCGACCTCGGCCATCTCCTGCTGGACGAGAACGGCGACGGCGTGCCCGACCGCCTGGGCGCGGCCCTAGTCTTCGCGCCCGACCCCACCGGCGCCGAGCGGGCCGCCGCCGCCGAGATCTCGGCCCGGCTGGGGTTCGAGACCATGGCCCTCGACCTGCCGCTGCGGCGCGGACCGCGGCCCGGCCAGATCGGCATCCTGATCGGCGAGCGCGCCGTCGAGGCCGCGGGGCTCGCGGTCGCGGACTTTCTCGCCGACCCGCCGTTGCCGCCAGGGCTCGACAGCGACCCGGGCGCCGCACACCCGCCCACCGTGGCCACGCTCGTCACGCCGTCCGGCGAACGGTGGCTGGCCGTCCTGGGCGACGGCGACGCCGGCCTGCTCCGCGCGGCGCGCCTGCTGGCCGGGTCGCTCCCCCACATCGGCTCGCTCTCGGGGCCGTCGCTGGCCAATGTCGGCGACGAGCTGTCCGCCTGGCTGGCCGACGGCGACAGCGCCGCCGCCGCGCCCAGGGTCCGCTTCCCGCGCATCGCGCTGGGCGCACCGGGCGAGGGTGCCCACCTGTTCGCCGACCTCGCGTTCGACGCGGGCGGCGGCGAGGGCGCAACCGGCACCGCCTTGGCCACGGCGGCCCTGGACCGCATTCAGCTGCTGGGGTGGGAGCGGCTGGGCGACGGCGCCGCCGGGCCCGACTCGGCCGACCTGCGCTTCCCCGGGCTCGCGACCGTCACCGTTGCAGGCGGGGGGCGCCGGGTCGCGCTACCCACGCTGGCCGCGTCGGGGGACGAGGGCTCGTCGGGCAGCCGCCCCGGGGCGGGCGCCAAGGACGATCTCGACCTGTCCAACGTGTACACCAGCGAGGGCTTTCTGGGCGGGGGCGACATACCCGACCGGGTGGACGTGCTCGTGGTGCCGGGCAACGGGGCCGAGGGCGTGCCCGAGCTGACGGCCCGCATGGGGCTCGAGGCCGCGGGGCTCGCGATCCCGATCGTGAAGCGGCCGGGCGAGATCGAGGCCGCGGCGCGCGAGCCCACGACCGTGCTCGTGGGGCATGATCATCCGCTGGTGGCCGAGCTGGCCGACAGCGGCAGGGTGTCGCCGGGAGGGCTGGGGGCGGGCCACGGCCTGATCGAGGTGGTGCCCGACGCGTTCGGGAGCAAGCCGAGCGTTGTGGTGACGGGCGCCGATCGGGAGGGCGCCACGAACGCGACGCGACGCCTTGCCGAGGTCTTCCCCTTTGTTGGCCGTCGCGAGGACGGCGCGCCGACCTTCGACGACATCGAGTACGAGCTGTGGGGGACGCTCTCGGGTCACACCCCCGCAGGACAGGCCGCAACCGGCCTCTACAAGCTGGACAGGATCGCCGCCGGGCTGGCCGACGAGGACATCGCCGCCGCCGAAGTGCTGGTGTCGGTGGAGAAGGCGCCCGAGGGGCTGGCGGAGTTCGTGCGCGAGCGGGCAGTGGCAGCGCTGGGGACGGACAGCGTGGCGGTCGCCGTCGACGACCGCGACGTGCAGCGGGCCGCGACGATCTTCGAGGACGCCTTCGAAGTGCCGTCCGAGGTGGACCGCTTCTGGGAGGCGTTCGAGGCGCGCGTCCTGCCGGGGGTCGAGCCGGGGGCGGCGGTTCGTGTGCGCGCCCGGCTGTCCGAGCCGCCCGAGGTGCGGAGCGCGGTCGCCGAAGAGGCGCGGCGGCGTCTGGTGGGGGCCGGGGCCGACGCCGATGCGGTGCGCGTCGAGGTGCTGTCGGCGTTCAAGCAGGGGTTCTCGTGGCTGCGCGAGTCGGTGGCGCCGCGTCTGGCGGCGTGGCGGGACGGCGGGGCGGCGGGGGCTGGCGGGGCCGGACGGGACGGCGGGGCGGAGCGGGAGATCGGCGAGATCGTGATCGAGTTCCGCCGCAACGAGCCTCCCGACGAATGGCCCCAACAGGCCATGCAAACGCCCATTCGGTGGCTGCACGAGATCTTCCCCATAGACGAGGTGCTGGCGATGGATCTGGGGCTGCGCGTCGACCAGATCCGCTTCGAGATGGTCGAGGCGGGGGCGGGCGACACGGGCAGCGAGGGGGCGGGCGACCGCGCCGGCGACGCGCCCATCTACCGCGTGCGCGCAACAACGCCCGACGGCACCGCGATCCTCGAAGACGTCTTCGACCCGGCCTGGGTGCTGCGGCCCTACGTGGACCGCTTCCAGGACTACGAGCACGTGCGCGTCACCACGGGCTGGCTCACCGCGACCGCCGACGGCGACACCCTCGCGCACGAGCGCATCGTCACCGATCCCGAATGGTTCTGGGACCGCTTCCAGGCCAGCACGCTGCCCGCCGTGTACGACTACGTCATGGACCGCCACGACGGCAATCCGCGCGGCGGCGGGGCGGACGCGCCCTTCTTCGGCACGCTCACCGTCGAGCTCGAGCTCAGCGAGCCCGACTACCGCCTGGGCGTCGACAACGAGATCGCCTCGACCATGGACGCGCTCCACGAGGAGATCTACTTCGGCACGATCGAGTTCTTCCAGCTGCTGGGCCGCAACGCGCGCGGCCAGGAGCTCGCGTACCCGGGGCGCGTCATTCCGGTCATGCGTCCGAAGGGCGACGGCGCGGCGGGAAGCGGCCGCATCTCGTTCTCGGGCTTCGCCACCAACCGGCCGGCGGTGATCGTCCGCTACGAAACGCGCGACGGCGCCACGGGCGAGCGCCGGCTCGACATTCCCAAGGTCGCGATGGAGCGCCCAAGTCTGCGCCGCGCGGTGGTGGCGCCCGAATCTCCGGCGTATCCCCGGCTGGATCTGAGGGTGAGAGTGGACTCGGAGATGGACGAGCGGGACGCCCTTCTGAACATGGCTTCGCCCCTACAAGTCGACGCGCGCATGATGTCCGCCGAGCAGGTCGCGGCCACCCTGGCCAACCTTGGCGCGCTCCGCGGCGCGGGGCTGTACGGCGCGGCGCTGGCGTGGGACGAGGTCGGCGAGATCGGGGTGTGGGCCGAGTGGACCCACGAGCACAACGACTCCATGCGCGTCACGGCGGTCCTTCCGGCCAACGGCGTCCCGGCGGCGCTTCCCGCCTGGACCGACCTCGTGCCGCCGGACTGGACGTACTCGGGCGAGCGCATCGTGCAGTGGGACACGCCCATCCCGCCCGGCGAAGGCCACGAGATGGCCGCCAAGCTGAGCCGCGCCTTCGACGAGGCGACCATGTACCGCGCGGGCGAGAGCTACCTTGGCCGCACGATCTGGGCGATGGACCTGATGCCGCCGATCGCGGCCACCCACTGGTCGCGCGTCAAGGCCACCACCTTCAAGCCCACCGTGATCTACTCGGCGCGACAGCACGCCAACGAGGTCTCGTCGACCAGCCACGTTCTCCGCCACGCCGAGCTGCTGCTTACCGATTCGGCGCAGCGAGCCAGGCTGGACAAGGTCAACGTCGTCATTCATCCCTTCACCAACCCCGACGGTGCGCAGCTCGCGTACGACCTCTACCGGATCACGCCGGACTACATTCTGCACGCGGGCTACCTGGCGTCGCTCGGCATGGACGCGACCTCGGGCGGCGGCCAGGACTTTCCCATCTACCCCGAATCGAAGGTGCGCGGCGAGCTGTGGGAGCGCTGGCTGCCCGACATCTTCCTGAACCCGCACGGCTACCCGAGCCACCAGGTCGTGCAGCTGTTCTCGGAGTACCAGGGGCTGGTGCGGCGCGGGCGCGTGACCGAGCGCAACTGGGGGTTCAACAAGGGGTGGTTCATGCCCGGCTTCGGGTACATCGACGATCCCGCGTTCCCCCGCCACAAGGACGCCGCGTTCAAGATCCGCGACTACATAACCGCCGGGATCAACTCGAACCGCGACGTCTTCGAGATGAACCAGCGCACCTACGACCGCTACCGCCGCTACGGCGCCGCCTTCGACCCCGAGGTGTTTCGGCTGCCGATGACCGACAGCGTCCTGATCGAGATGCCGCTCAAGGGGTCGCGCGGGGGCGGCGGCGGCTACAACCCCCGCATCACGATCTGGAGCGGCATCACCGAGGCGCCCGACGAGACCGCCTACGGCCCCTGGATGGAGCTGGTCGCCAAGGCGGGCCTGTCGTGGGACCAGGCGATCCTGGACTACCTGTACGACGGCAACCACAAGGTCGAGCGCGGCGGCTCGGCGTTTCGCGGCGGGGCGACGCTCAGGATGTCGCGGGAGCGGCCGCCGGCCGAGGAGGGCGAGGCCGCGCCTACATGATCACGCGCCGCATGTACTGGCGCACCTTTTCCATGTACTTCTCGAAGAAGTGCTTCTGGATGTCGTTCATGTCCAGCTCGCGGCCCTGGATGTAGGCCTGCTCGATGTCGCTGGTCATGTCTAGCGGCGTGCCGGTGGTGATCAGGAAGGTCGCCTGCTTGCCCGGCTCCAGCGAGCCAACGCGGTCGTCCAGACCGAGGAACTGCGCCGGGTTGATCGTGACGGCCTTGAGCGCCTCGTCTTCGGGCAGGCCGAAGGCGACCGCCACGCCCGCCTCGAAGGGCAGCCGGTTGGAGTAGAGCGACCCGGAGCCGCCCGAGATCGCGAACCGCACGCCCGCCTCGTGGAGGCGCGCCGGCATGGCGTAGGCGCCGTCGTAGCCCTCGTGGGCGCGCCCGGGGGCGGCCATCGTCGAGGTGAGGATGACCGGGATGTCCTCGGCGACCAGGCGGTCGGCCACGTGGATGGCGTCGCGCCCGCCCCGTATGACGATGCGGAGGCCCTCTTCCTGCGCCCAGGTTATGGCGTCGTTGATCTGCGCGGCGTCGTCGGCCGCGACCACCACGGGGATCTCGCCGTCGATGACCGGGATCATGGCGGCGTAGCGCGAATCGCTGCGCACCTGCTCGCCGGCTGCGACCGCGTCGCGGTAGGCCCGCGCCTCGGCGAAGAAGTCCTTGAGCTGCTCGACCTGGTCGGCGTAGCTGGGCGGGTCCTCCTGCGGACCGAACCTGAAGCCGCCGAAGCCGCGGAAGCGCCGCGGGTTGGGGTTGGGCCAGTTGACGTTGAGCGCCGCCGCGGACTGCAGCGACATCTCTTCCCAGCTCCAGCCTTCGAGCGCCATCGCCGAGGACATGCCCGAAACGAGCCCGCCGCCGGGCGTGGTGAGCGTGGTGAGCACGCCGGCCGAGCGCGTGGTGCCGATGTGGCGGCTCTCGGCGTTGACGGCCACGTCGGCGCGCACGTTGGGGTTGAAGTCGCCCAGCTCGTTGACGTCGTTGGAGACGCCGACCGCGCCGATCTCGGCGATCCCGACCGTGCTGTAGGCGTCGATGAGCCCGGGGTAGATGTGCTTGCCCGTGGCGTCGACCACGCGGGTCCCGGGCGGCAGTTCGAGGTCGGCGCCGATGGCGGTGATCAGCCCGTTCTCCAACAGGATCGTGCCGTTCTCGATGACGCCGCTCGTGACGGTGTGGATCGTGGCGCCGCTGAGCGCCACGGGTTCGGACTGGGGCGGCACGGTCATGCGCACCTGTGCGCCCAGGATGGCCGGCGCAAGCGCCCACAGGGCCGCTGCGGCCACGGTCGCGCTTCTTGTCCGGGTCGCGCTTCTGGTTCTTGGCTGTGTCGTCGTCATTGGTTCGTCTCCGTCTGAGCGCTCCGGCCGCCCCCGCCCTCGATGGACAGGATGGCCTGGATCAACTGTCTGCGTTCCTCTGCGAGCTGGTCGCGCATCACCGCGTCCTCTTCGAGCGAGAAGTAGCGGCGGCCATCGATCCAGGTCTGCTCGGCCCGCGTGAACTGCGAGAGCGGGTCGCCGCTCCAGATCACGAAGTCGGCGTCCTTGCCGGGCACCAGCGACCCGACCTGGTCGTCGATCGCCACCGCCTGCGCCGCCTGGTTGGTCACCGTCGAGAGCGCCTGCTCGGGAGTCAGGCCCGTGCGCAGCAGCTTGCCGGCCTCCCAGTTCATGCGGCTGGCGATCTCGCTGTTGTCCGAGTGCAGCGACGTCACGACGCCGGCCTCGATCAGGATGCGGGCGTTGTACACCGTCGCGTCGTACGCCTCGAGCTTGAACGCGCCCCAGTCGCTCCACACGACCGCGGCCACGCCCGACGCCGCGAGCTCGGGCGCGATCTTGTAGGCCTCGACGCCGTGCTGCAGCGTCTGGACGCGGAAGCCGAACTCTTCGGCAAGGCGCACCAGCGCAAGGAACTCGTCGGCCCTGTAGCCGTGCGACGAGATCAGCAGCTCCTGGCCGAGGATGTCGAGGATCGCCTCCATGCGCAGGTCGCGGCGCGGCGGCAGGCCCTCGCCGGTCTCCTCCCAGCGCTGCCATTCGCGCTCGTAGTCGCGCGCCGCCATGAAGTGGTCGCGGATGATCTCCTGCGTGCCCATGCGGGTGTCGGGATAGCGGCCCTGGCGGCGCTTCGGGTTCTCGCCCAGCGCGAACTTAACGGTGCGGGGCGCGTTCTCGAGCTTCAGGTCGTCGGGCAGCGCACCCCAGCGCATCTTCACAAACACGTTCTCGCCCCCGATGGGGTTCGCCGACCCGTGCTTGATGTGCGCGGTGGTGAGCCCGCCTGCCACCTGCCGGTACATCCAGATGTTGTTGTGGGTGACGACGTCGCCCATGCGCACCTCGGGGACGATGGCGAACCCGCTCTCGTTCACGGCGCTCACGCCCGAGTGGATGTGCGGGTCGATCATGCCCGGCGTGACGTGCTTGCCCTCGGCGTCGATCTCGACCGCGCCCGACGGGGCGTCCAGGTCCATGCCCACCGCCTCGACCGTGCCCGCGCGCACCAGCAGGTCGGCCCCCTCGACGATGCCCTGCGGCCCCTGGGTCCACACGGTGGCGTTGCGCACAACCAGCGCGTCGGGCTGCTCCGGGATCGAGGGGCGGCCATAGTCCATCATGGGCCGTATGAAGGGGAGGTCGATTTCGGGCACGTCCATGGCCACGGTGCCGCGCTCGGGGCCTTCGAAGCCGTCGGTGCGGGTGCCGCGGAAGGACGGATCCGCGCCGTTGGGCAGCGAAGTCCACCCGTAGAACTCGTCGCCGCGCACCGAGCCCGACAGCAGCGCCATGCCCTGGTAGCCGAGCACCTCGCCGTTGAAGCGCGCGTCGATGCGGCCCGTCTCGGCGACCGCTCTGGCCGAGGCGAGATCGACGCGCGCGCCGCCGGGCAGCTCGGGGCCGGTGCTGGCAATGTCCAGGTAGCCGCGCATGCGGTTCAGCGGGCCCTCGAGCACCAGGACGGCGTCGAAGCCCCACTCGTCGTCCGAGGCGATCTCCCAGCTTCCGCGGGGGTCGATCTGCGCCGGGCGCGTGATGCCGTAGACCCTTCCCTGCACCCACACGTCGCGCACGGTGGCCTCTTCGGTCAGCAGGTCGCCCTCCGAGACGATCAGGTTGGCCACCTTGCCCTCGGCGATGGTCCCGTGGGTGCGGTCGATGCCGAGCCAGGAGGCCGGCGTGGTGGTGAGCGCCGCAAGGGCGTCGTCCGTCGAGAGCCCCCGCGCGACCGCGACGCGCAGATTGGGAAGGAACTCGTTGAGCGACGAGAGGCCGTCGCTGGTGATGGCGAACTCGACGCCCGCGTCGGCCAGCCGGGCCGGGCTGGTCGGCGCAAGGTACCAGTGGCGCAGGTCGGCGAGCGACGCGTCGAGCGCCGCCCCCGGGTAGCCCACGTCGGGCGCGTCGGGGAAGTCCAGCGGCACGATCAGGGGATCGCTCCGGCCCTCGAGCACGTCGACGATCCGGTACTCCTGGCCGTTGCCGCGGTACCACGCCTGCAGGCCGAAGTCGGTCGAGAGGCGGTGGGCCCGAAGGTACTCCTCTTCGCCCCGGGTCTCGAAGACGACCGGCTGCCCTCCCTGCACCACGTCTTCGAGCGCGGCCAGGGCCTCGCTCGTCTCGGGGGGAAGGAAGGCGCGTCCGCTCGACTCGTAGGCGCCCCAGGCGCGCGTGTACCAGTCGGCGTCCATGAGCGTCTGCTTCATGAGCGCGATCGTGCCCATTGCCGAGTTGGGGTACGACCCGCCGAGCTCGAACGAGCGCTGGAAGCCGATCGCCTGGGCCACGTCGGGCCGCAGCACGCGGTCGCGCACGCCTTCGTCGCCCAGGTTGACCACCGAGGCCGTGCCCCGGAAGATCCCCTCTCGCGGGACAGCCAGTGCCGTGCCGAAGCCCTGCGAGCGGAGCGCCGCGCGCCGGTCCTCGTCGTCGGCCAGGTTGCGGGTGGTCGAGAACCACGCCCGCACCTGCGGGTTCCAGTGCGTGGGCCCGATGTCGCCGCCTTCGGGCACCGCGTCCATGTCCAAGTCGGCGTGGGCGTCGATGAAGCCGGGGTAGACGGTGAGCCCGTCCAGATCCCAGACGCGCGCGCCGGGGGGCGCGTCGCCGCCGCGGTCGACCGACTGGATCAGGCCGTCGCGGATCACGATCGTGGCGTCGTCTAGGACCTGGCCCGGGCCGGTCACCACCCTGGCGCCGACCAGGGCGTGGTACCCGGTGCCGTTGTCGCGCATGCCCTCGACGGGCTGCGTCCGGCTCGCCTGCTGGGCATGGACGCCCGTGGCCGACAGGGCGGCCGCGAGACCCAGTGCGCAGAGTCGCTTGGTGTACGGGTTTGCGTTCACGGAATCACCTCCTTGGTGGGTGCTGCTGGTTGGCGCTGCAACCGCGCGTTTGCCAACGGTAGAAATACCACCCGAACCGCAACCGCTCAAGGTCGCGGGCCGAAGGCGCGCGCCGCAGGCGTGGATTGACACCCAACCTCGCCATGGCATATCGTGTCGCCTGCTTGCGATGGTCGCTCTGGAAAAGCCCTTCGGAAAGGCCCCGGGGCGGCCCACACTCCCCGAAGGAACACCCCACGTCACAAGGAGACCAGTCATGACACGAGACCACACGCAGCGTTTGCGGGGCAGAGCGGGCCCGTTGCTCGCCCTGCTCCTGATGACGGCCATGCCGGGCGCCCTTTCGGCCCAGACGGTGAGCGGCACGGTTCGCGACCAGGGTTCGGGCGACCCCGTGGCGGCGGCCCAGGTGTTTCTGGAAGGGCTGAACCTGGGCACGCTGACGCAGTCGAACGGGACGTATTCGATCGACAACGTGCCGGCCGGGAGCCACACGCTGACCGTGCAGTTTCTGGGATACCGGTCGGAATCGGTGACCGTGACCGTCGCCGCCGGGCAGAGCGTGGTGCACAACTTCTTCCTGAGCCAGCAGGCGCTGCAGCTCGACGAGCTGGTCGTGACCGGGACGGCCGCCGCCAGCCGGGTGCGCGAAATCGGCAACTCGGTGGCCGTGCTCGACGCCGGTGTGGCCGAGGTGCAGCCGATCAACAGCGTCTCGGATCTGTTGCGGGGCCGGCTGCCGGGCGTTGTTGTGCAGCAGGGTTCGGGCGACGCGGGCACGGCGTCGACGATCAAGATCCGGGGCAGCTCGACCATGCGCCGCGTGAACGACGGCCCGCTGGTGTACGTGGACGGGGTGCGCGTGAGCAACCGCATGGAGAGCGGCGGGCGCGACGTTTCGCGGATCGACGACCTGGACCCGGCGATGATCGAGAGCCTCGAGGTGATCAAGGGACCGGCGGCGGCCACGCTGTACGGGACCGAGGCTGCGAACGGCGTCATCAACATCCGCACGAAGGGTGGCGGGGCGGGGGCGGCGCAGTGGCACTTCACCATGCGGCAGGGGTCGCAGTGGTTCCGGGATCCCGCCGGGCACACGCCCACCAACTGGGGCGTGAACCCCAGCACGGGCCAGATCGAGTCGCTCAACATTCTCGAGAACCAGGCCGAGTCGGACCTCATGTTCCGCAACGGCCACACGCAGTACTACGGCATCGACGTGTCGGGCGGCACCGACGTCTTCCAGTACTTCATCGCGGGCTCGGCATCGTCGGACGAAGGCGTGACCGAGAACAGCTGGGCCCGGAAGTACAACGGGCGGCTCAACCTGAGGGCGCAGCCCGCCGACGACCTCGACATTTCCGCGAACGCGGGCATTTCGCTCGTGCGCCTGCGGATTCCCAGCGACTTTCCGTACGAAGAGGCGGTCTACGCCGACCCGACGCGGCTGGGGGTCGGCGACGCGCGCCGGGGCTACCGCAGAGCCACGCCCGAGTCGCGGATCGAGAAGGACTTCGACCTCAACGACGCGAACCGCATG
The DNA here is from genome assembly GCA_965221535.1 of Longimicrobiales bacterium. Classification (GTDB taxonomy): domain Bacteria; phylum Gemmatimonadota; class Gemmatimonadetes; order Longimicrobiales; family Gaopeijiaceae; genus Bin94. Next base: position 3,130,602 of record OZ244894.1, read on the forward strand.
ACCGCCGGGCTGACCGCCAGGCACACGCCCCTCGACTGGTTCACGCACCGGCTCACCTTCGGGCTCGACGTGACCGACGCCCGGGAAAGCTATCTCGACAACTTCCTGAGCCCCGAGTCGGCGCAGTTCTATTCGCCGAACGCGGCGCAGGGCGGCAGGTTCCAGAACCGCGAGTCGGTCATGTACACCACCTTCGACTACGCGGCCTCGGGCACGCGCGACATCTCCGACGCGCTGCGCTCGACCACTTCGATGGGCTTCCAGGTCTACACGAGGTCAATCGAGGACCTGGTGGCGGACGGCGACCGGTTCCCGGCCCCGGGGCTGTCCAGCGTGACCGCCGCCGGCATCCGCACGGGATCGGACGCGCTGGTCGAGAACAACACCGTCGGCGTGTACCTGCAGCAGCAGATGGGCTGGCAGGACCGGCTGTTCGTGACCGCCGCGATCCGGGCCGACGACAACAGCGCGTTCGGCGAGGACTTCGACCTGGTCTACTACCCCAAGGTCAGCGGCTCGTGGGTGGTGCGGGACGCCGGGAGCGGCTCGGGCTTCCTGGGCTCGTTCCGGCTGCGCGCCGCGTACGGCGAATCGGGGCAACAGCCCGACGCCTTCGGCGCGCTCCGCAGCTTCACCACCAGGGCCTCGCCTTCGGGCCAGGCGACGGTGCGTCCCCTGTCTCCCGGCAACTCGCAGCTCGGGCCCGAGCGCGGCGTCGAGATCGAGGCCGGCTTCGAGACGACGCTGTTCAACGACCGCGTGTCGATCGACCTCACCTACTACGACCAGACCACCAAGGACGCGATCGTGGGGCGCAACGTGCCGCCGTCGACCGGGTTCACCGGGCAGCGTTTCGTCAACATCGGCGAGATCAACAACCGGGGCGTCGAGCTTGGCCTGATGGCCCGCGCGATCGAGACGCCCTCGTTCGTCTGGGACATGAACCTGAACCTGACCACGAACCGCAACCGGGTGGTCGAGCTGGGCCTGGGCGAGGGCAACTTCCTGCAGCTGGGCTGGACCACGCGGCACGCCGAGGGCTACCCGCTGGGCTCGTTCTTCGCCCCCGAGGTGATCTTCGCCGAGTACGTGCCCGGCACCGACCAGATCAACCGCGAAACCATGCGCTGCGACAACGGGCAGGGCCAGCCGGTTGCGTGCGACCCCGACGCATGGATCTACCAGGGCCACCCCGACCCGAACATCGAGATGGCCTTCGGCTCGTCGTTCCGGATCGGCGAGCGGCTGACCATCGACATGCTCGTGCAGGGCAAGATCGGCCAGACCAAGTACGACCTGCAGGGCTGGTGGAGGTACGCCGCGTTCCAGCAGACGCACCTGAACCTCTACCCGCGCGAATACGACATCAACCAGGTGGCCGAGGCGCAGTTCGGCGCCAGCGGCGAGTTCGCCCTGTGGGTCAACGAGGCCTCGTTCATCCGCTTCCGCGAGCTGTCGGCGAACTACACCATGCCCGACAGCTGGGTGCAGCGTCTGGGCGCGACGCGCGGCAGCCTGACGGTGGCGACGCGCAACCTGGGCATGCTGTGGACCAACTGGCAGGAGTGGCCGCACCACGATCCCGAAGTTGTGGACCCCAGCAACACCTTCAGCGGCAACCGCGAGCCCCAGGAGGACTCTGCCGTCCCGCCGCTCACCGCGCTTACGCTCACCATCCGCCTGGGCATGTAAGGAGAACGCAATCATGATGAATCGATCGATGAGACCAGTCTCGATGAGAACCGTCGTCTGCGCGTTCGCCATTTCGGCCCTGGCCGGGTGCGGCGCCCTGGACGAGCTGCTCAGCGTGGACGCCCCGTCGCAGGTTGTGGCCAGCGACCTGGAGAGCCCGGCGACTGCCGGACTGCTGGTGGCCAGCGTTGCCAACGAGTTCCGCTGCACCCTGACCTACTACGCCGCGGCCAGCGCGCTGACCGGAAACGAGTGGCGCGACGCGTCCAACAACTCGGTCCTCAACATCTGGGACCAGCGCGTGCACGACACCAGCGGCTACGGCGCCCAGTACGCCAGCGCCGACTGCGGAAGCAGCCAGCCCGCCCTGTACCAGCCCATGTCGCGAACGCGCTGGCTCGCCGACTACACGCTGGAGCTGCTGTCGGGGTGGACCACCGAAGAGGTGCCCGACAAGGCCGCCTACGAGGCCGAAGTGGCCATGTACGCCGGCTATTCCTACATCCTGTTCGGCGAGTCGATGTGCTCGGTCGCCTTCGACGAGGGTCCCGAGCAGACGCCCGCCGACGCCTTCAACCTGGCAATCGCGCGCTTCGACCAGGCCATTGCCGCGGGCGCGAGCGGCGACGTTCTGCACGCCGCGCAAGTGGGCAAGGCGAGGGCGCAGCTCAACCTCAACCAACGGTCGGCGGCCATGTCCACGGCGTCGTCCGTGCCCGCCGGCTTCACCTTCGAGCTCCACTATTCCAACGCCGAGGCGGTCACGCGCAACAAGCTCTGGGAGTTCAACATCGACGACCAGAACGTGACCGTGGCCGAGCCCTACCGCGACGTCCGGTTCGCCGACGTGCCCGACCCCCGCGTGGCCGTGACCGACGCGAACGCCACCAATTCGCAGACGGGCATTCCGATCTTCGTGTCCGAGAAGTTCCCGGACGCGTCGTCGCCGATCGAGATGGCCGGATACGCCGAGGCGCAGCTGATCGTCGCCGAGGGCCACATCGACGGCGGCAACCTGGACGGCGCGGTCGCAATCTTCAACGCGCTGCACAGCGCCGCCGGCCTGCCTGCCTACGAAGGCGACATGACCGCAACCGCCCTGACCGCGCAGCTCATCTACGAGCGCGCCGCCGAGAACTACCTCGAGGGCCAGCACCTGCAGGACCTGAAGCGCCTCAACATTCCCCTCTATCCGCCGACCGGCACCGACGACGGCTTCGGCGGGGCCTACGGCGACGAGATCTGCTTCGCCCTGCCCGCCACCGAGTTCCAGAACAACCCGTCCATTTCGGGCGGTTGACGTACGGAAGTGAAGAAGGAAGTGAAGAAAGCGCGACCGCGTCGAGCGCCGCTCCCCGGACGGCCACGGGCTGCTGGCCCGCTGGCACGGGCACTGTGGATGGTGCTGATCCTGGGAGCGGCCTCGGCGTGCCGCACATGGCAACCCACATCGTTGAGCCCGGAACGGCTGATCGCCACTGAACGCCCCGAGCGCGTCCGGGTGACCGTTCCCGGCGGCGCGACCGTGACGCTGCGCAACCCGGTCGTGGTCAACGACTCGCTCGTGGCCGGCACCGCGCCCGACCCGCGCGCCCCCTTCGCAACCGCGCGCCCGGGCGTCCCGACCGCAGCCGTCGAGGGCCTCGAGGTGTCCCGCCTGAGCAGGGCGCGCTCCATCGCGCTGGGCGTGGGCATCGTGGCCATGTCGCTCGGGTGGGCAAGCTTCGCCAGCTCGAACAGCTCGGGCGAGCTCCCCGTCGACCCGCCGCTGGAAAAGGACATGGCCCCGCCGGGCCAGTCGGCCGCCTTCCGGATCGTCTGGCGCTTTCCAGGGTGACGGGCGCGCGCCGCATGGAACAGGACACCCTGTTTGCGAAGATCGTCGCCGGCCAGATCCCCGCCGACATCGTCTACCGGGACGACCTGGTCACCGCCTTCCGCGACATCCGCCCGCTCGCGCCCACCCATGTCCTGATCGTGCCCAACCGCGCGATCCCAACCCTGGCCGACGTTGCGCCCGACGACGAAGCCGTCCTGGGGCGCATGCTGCGCGTGGCGGCCGACATCGCCGAGCAAGAGGGCGTCGCCCAAGACGGCTACCGCGTCATGATCAACTGCCGCGACCACGGCGGCCAGGAGATCTACCACCTGCACCTGCACCTGCTGGGGGGGCGGCGACTGGGGCCGATGGTGGGGCGGTGAGCACGCCGCCCGGCAGCGCAATCGTCGACAACCGGCGCCGGACGGTGGGCAACTTCATTGAGCGCGGCGCCGAGCCCGGCAGCGTCATGTCGGTGGTGTCGGCCTACTTCACCATCTACGGCTACGACGCGCTGCGCGCCCAGCTGGAAGACATCGACGGCATGCGCTTCCTGTACGGCGACCCGCGCGGACTGCGCGCGGTGGACCCGACCGAGGCCGAGGACACCGCACCGATGGAATCCCGTTGAATGCGCTACGTCGGTCGTCCAACGGGCGCCCAGCACGTTCGTGGCTGCAGGTGGGACGGCCTCGCCTCCGCATCGCGCGGCGAGTCAGTGGTGTCCCTCCCACTTTCACCGAGTCCCAGATCGTCCGGGCTGTACCCCCCAGGGCAGCCCAGGCGCGAGGCCCATTACGACCCACATGTCCGCCGATGATGGGTTTCTGCGGCTACCTTCATTATGATCAGCCCCGTCGGGCCGACGCTGAGAGTTGTTTGGAATCGTCAGGTCTACATTACACAGTGGAAACTGTACTTTACATTTCTGCCTCTGGGAAGAACCATATCTTGATCCAGACCGGCTTTAGGAAGGCACATGGTCGCCATTGGGATGACGCCGAGCTCCTATACGCGAACGAGCGGTGGGGGAACGCGGATCATCTGTACGGATTCAGCGCGGAGTGCGGCCTCAAAACAGTGATGAGCGCTCTCGGGATGGAGCTGAGGACATCTGGCGTCCCGAAGAAGGATGAGCACCGCAGGCACATCCAACACCTCTGGCCAGAATTCACGGCGTTCGCCAATGCCCGTGGCGGGGCCAGGTACGTGGCCGAACTGCCGCAGGGCACTCCGTTTGCCGACTGGTCCCACCACGACCGGTATTCGGAGACCGGGTTCTCTAGCGAGCGCGCCGTGGAAGAGCACCGCAGAGCGGCCCGGGGAATCCAACGCATGGTCCGCATGCTCGACCAGGACGGCACAGCGTGAGTCAGGAACTGGTTGCCTTCGATGATGTCCGGAAGCATGTGGGGGATGCCCTGGACGACATCAGTCTGCCCGACGGTGCTCCCCCGATCTACGTCGTGCGCGACCTGTTTGGGAAGGTCAGTCTCGCAGTGCCGGAGGCGATGGAGGACGATGACGACTTTCGCAACGCCGTGCACCGACTGGCTGGTAGTCTGCACGACCGCCTCGGAGCCCACGGTCGTCCGATCGGCGACTTCGTGCTCTGGGTCGATCCCGAGCTGCTCAGCCGTCTCGACGGGGCAGTGCAGGAGATGCGCCCGGGAGTGAAGCTCGCCGACCGGCTCATGGTCGGCGGCAACTGGTGGACCGCTAACGGGGAGGAGAATCGGAAGCCGGTCCGATACACGCTGTATTCGGTGAAGGGTGGAGTTGGCCGCAGCACGACTGCCGCGGTGCTCGCGTGGCATCTTGCGAGACGGGGAGAGGACGTCCTGGCCATCGACCTCGACCTGGAGTCACCCGGACTCGCGTCGACGCTCGTAGGAGAGGAGGGGCGACCCGATTTCGGGGTTACGGATTGGTTCGTTGAGGATCTGGTCGGACAGAGTGATCTGATTCTCGACAAGATCGTCGGACAACCGTTGTGGGCCCGACAATTGTCGGGAACCGTCTGGGTGGCACCGGCGCATGGACGCGATCCAGGCGAGTACCTCGCCAAGCTGGGGCGCGCCTACATGGATACGGCCGAGGACCCTTGGACGTCACGCCTTCGGCGGCTCGTGACCGGTCTAGAGGAGAGGCTGTCCCCCACGGTGGTGATCTTGGAGAGCCGCAGCGGCCTTCATGACATCGCCGCGGCCACCGTCACGGACATTGGCGCCCAGGTCTTGCTGTTCGCCGTCGATGCTCCGGCCGCTTGGACGGGATACCGAATCCTGTTCGAGCATTGGCGGGATGCCGACCTGGCCGCACGCCTGCGCGAGCGCCTGTCGATTGTGTGCGCACTCACACCGCATCAGGATAGGAAACTCTACTTGGCGCGGTTCCGCGAGAAGTCCTGGGACCTGTTTCGGGATGGTCTCTACGATCCACTGGCGGGGACGGAAGCTACTCCAGACGCTGTTTCGTATGCCCTCGCGGAAGAGGATGCGCCTCATTCTCCGCTTGTCATCAACTGGGACCCGGGACTGGCCGCAGGAACGTCGTTGCGACACATAGAAGAGTCGACCCTGCAAAACGCCTATCAGCCATTCCTGCGCCGGTTCGACGAGCTAGACCGAGCGCTCGCCGCACGCGCAGGAGCGGTGGACCGGCGGGGCTCAGCGGCCATCGCCCATGGGACGGCCACCCTTCGGTTGAGAGTGCGTCCTGCTCACGAACAAGCAACCAACAAGAGTATTGAAACCTTCCGGATCGCGTTGAGCCGCCTCCCAAGAGGGACGAGTCACGGCGACGCTCCGGCGCCCTCCCGACTCTACTTGCCGCCGTCTCACAGGAAGGCGCTGGACCCCGATGTCCTACTCGTGACCGGAATGCGCGGGTCGGGCAAGACCTTCTGGTGGGCCGCACTCCAAGACCGGTCCTTAAGGACGCTGCTAAACGAGTTGCACCCGCGCTTGGGTCCGGTCGCCGAATCGGATGTGCTGGCCGGATTCGGAGTGGGCGAAGAGCCCGACCACTATCCCGGACGGGACGAGATTAGGGACCTGATCGCCGCAGGAGTGAAACACCAGATGATCTGGCGTACGGTTCACGCGCTCGCTATCGCAAGCAAAAGCAACCCGCTTAGCAAGCTGGCGTCTTGGCAACAGCGTGCGGACTATGTAGCGCGCAATCCGGGCGCAGTCGCGCACCTGTTTCGCGAGCACGACGCCTGGCTGGACGATCAAGGCAGATACTCTCTTATATTGTTCGACGCGCTTGACCGGAGCGCGGATGACTGGTCGGCCTCGTTGAGCCTCATTCGCGGGCTGCTGCAACATGCCCTAGACATGCGGGCCTACCGCAGGCTGCGCGCCAAGGTGTTCCTAAGGTCGGACCAGGTGAAGCAACAGGAAGTCGCAGATTTCGCGGACGCATCCAAGGTCCTCTCCTCAGAGGTTGAGCTCACCTGGCACCGTCGTGATCTCTACGGCATGCTGTGGCAGTATCTGGGCAACGATGAAGAGCAAGGAGAGATTCTGCGCCCACGCATTGTGAGAGGCCACTGGCACAGCATCGAGTGCGGCAACATTGGCGTCCATTTGTTGCCCCCGACGTTTGGGACGGACGAAGAAGAACAGCGGGATACATTCCACGAGGTCGTTTCCGGCCCGTGGATGGGCACGGACCACCGGCGAGGCTTCCCATACACCTGGATCCCAAATCACCTGGCGGACGCTGGCGGCCGTGTGAGTCCAAGGTCGTTCATCGCGGCCCTCAGAGCGGCGGCCGAGGATACGGCGGAGCATCACCCGGATCACGACTCGGCTTTGCACTACGACAGCATCAAGCGTGGCGTGCAGAGGGCCTCCCAGATCCGTGTCCAGGAACTGGGCGAGGATTACCCGTGGGTGCACAGGCTTCTGCAAGCGCTTGTTGGGGTCGTTGTTCCCTGCGAGTTCGAGGCGGTCAAAGAAGCGTGGGGCAAGGCGAAGGTGCTCGATCAATTGTCAGAGGAGGTTCAGCGGAATGGCGTCAAACTCCTGCCGCCCAAACTTCAATTGCGCGCGTTCGGGGTTCGGGAGGATCTCGAATCACTGGGCGTATTCCGCCGTCTGGTCGACGGAAGAGTCGATGTTCCGGACGTGTTCAGAGTAGGATACGGGATTGGCCGGAAGGGCGGCGTGAGGCCGATGAAGTGAATCCGTGAGGAGGAGCTCCATGGAACAGCAAATGAAGCACCCCGCGGTTGGTTCAGGGTGTGGTCAACCGATTGGCGTCCGCTTCGTTCCAGATCAAGGGCTGGACGGTCCTTCTGGTTTCGGCGCTCCTGGCGGTCGCCGTGCAAGCCAGCTCCGTCCATGCGGGATTGATCTGCCTGGTGCCGGTTGTCGTCTTCTGGGGTCTCGACGGATACTTCCTTTCACGTGAACGCCTCTACCGGAAGCTGTACGATCGGGTTCGTCGGCAAGGGAACAATGGCGTGGACTTCTCGATGGATGCTGACCGGTGCAGGAGCGAAGGCCGTGGCTGGTCGAGCGATTGGTTCCGCGCGGCCTGGTCGCGGACCTTGTGGCCATTCTACGCCATGCTTGTTGTTCTGACTGGTCTGGCCACGTGGATCATCCGCGGCACAGGAATTGCACAATGATCAAGCGCAGAATCTTCTACAGCTTTCACTACGCAGCCGATAGCTGGCGCGCGGCGACGGTGCGCAACATTGGCGCCGTCGAAGGGAACCGCCCTGCCACCGACAACCACTGGGAGGAGGTGGCGAGGGGTGGGCAGGCAGCGATCACGAGGTGGATTGACGACCAGATGCGCCGTCGTTCCTGCACGCTTGTCCTGATCGGCGAGCACACCGCTGGACGCCACTGGATCGACTACGAGATCAGAAAGTCCTGGGAGCGAGGGATGGGGTTGGCGGGCATTCACATTCATGGCCTTCTGGACCAGCACGGCTACGACTCCCGAGAGGGTTCCAACCCTTTCGCGGGCTTCACGCTCGAAGATCACATGGGGCGCCAGCGCTCCTTGGCTGCCGTCGCCCAGTGCTACGACCCTGACGGATACGACAGCAAGGAGTGCTACGCGTGGATACGGGACAACCTCGCGAGCGTCGTGGAGAAAGCGATTCGGATAAGGGCCAAGTATCCGTGACGGCGGGGGCCCGCCCGCGCCTACCCGCCGTTCACCAACTGCCGTTCGTCCCAGACCTTCAGGAGATGGCCGACCACATCGCCGACCCTCGCCGCCCCCATGGCGAGCACCCACCGGCGCCGGACGTCGAGGCAGAACTCTTCCGCTTCGGCGTAGCTGATCGACCCGAGCCTCGCGGCCACGGCATCGGCACTGCGCCCCAGAGGCTCGCCCAGGGTTTCCGCGAACCTCGCGATGTAGCGCGAGAGGTCCTGCGGCGTTGGAGGGTCAAGCTGTAGCCGGATCTGAAACCGCCGCCAGACGGCCCGGTCGAGGAGCTCCGGGTGATTCGTCGCGGCGATCGTGACCACGTAGGAGGGCAGCGCGTCGACCTGGAGGAGCAGTGACGTGACCACCCGCTTGATCTCGCCGGTCTCGTGCTCGTCGCCGCGCTCCTTCGCGATGGCGTCGAATTCGTCGAAGAAGAGAACGCAGGGGACGGTGCGCACATAGTCGATAAGACGGCGCAGACGCGAAGCCGTCTCCCCCAAGTAGCTGCCGATCATGGTCTCGTACCGCACGACGACGAACGGCACGGCCAGCGATTCGGCCACTGCCTCGGCCAGCGAGGTCTTGCCGTTACCCGGTGGACCGACCAGAAGCACCCGGTGCCTAGGCTCGACCGAGTGCGCCCGAAGGACCGACGCACGACGCTGTTCGTCGATCAGGTCGCGGCATGCCTGTCGGGTCGTCGGCTGGAGCGAAAGCTCCTCTAGGCGCCGGTGCGGCACCAGCTCGAAGGCGTAGTTCCGCCATGCGGCGCCCGCGCGCCCATTGCCCGACGACGGCCTGGCGGTCGGCCGCGCGCCGTTGGCCATCGCCCGGGCCAGCCGGTCCGCAAGGACATGGTGATTCTTCGCGCGCTCGTCGGCGATCAGCGCCGCCGCTGCCGCTTGGACCTGTCGCTGGTCGCCATCTGTCCCAGCCCGCACCAAGCGGACGAGTAGGTCGCCGCGCGCCATCGGTCTTGCCTCCGTGTTGGACTCTGAATGGGAGAAGGTGTCACCAACGCCGGACTCTCGCCATTCCCTGTGGGCCGCGCCGGGCGGACCCAGCGATCACCCACGGCCACGGAATCTAGGAAGATCCGTCAGCGAACGACGGGTCTTCAAGGCTCTTCCCTCCGATACTCGACCAGCACGGCCGCCCCCACGATGTCCACGAACCTGATCCATCGGTGCGCTCCGTCGGAGTCCTCCACGTGCAGGTCCTCGCCCAGGTCAAAGTTGACCGGGGGCTGTTCGCCGCCGCTGACGGCCAGGCCGCCCCGGACGCGGGCGTACGTGCGGCCGTGCGGATCCCTGATCGGGTTCAATTCCCCGGTCAGGCCCGGGATGCGGATCCATCCGCCGTCGGGAAACAGGGCTGCTCCGTCGCCCTTCGCGGCGCGCTCGAGCTCGACCGCGAGCACCCTCTCGGCCGGGATCCAGTCGCGCACCAGGCCGGAGCTGAAGCCGGCGGTTGCGACGAACACGGTCATCGGCTGGTGCACAGTGTGCAGGGGGAGGACGACCTGGCCCAGATCGTCGGTGCGCCCCCGCTTCCACTTCGCGTTGGGGAACAACGCCAGGACATCGGCGTCGGCGATCGGGCGTCCACCCTTGGAGACCACCCGCACCTCGGCGCCTTCGCCACCCAGAACGGCGGCCCGCACCTGCCGCCACGGGACGATCTTGCCGTCTGCACGCTCCTGATGGCTGTCGCCGCCGTAGACCACAGCCAGCTCGACGGGGCCCGACGCGGCGATGCTGTTGCGCACCCGCCGGGCAGCGCGGAACATGCCCGAGGACGGCGTGCCGCCCGACTTCGCTTCGAGAAGCATGCGGCCAGCGCCTTGGTCCACCACCAAGTCAGCCTCGGTTCCGTTGCGGTCCCGGTAGAACGCCAACCCCTGCGACGACGGCCTGATTCCCCGGTTGGTGCGGTTCTTCAGCGCCTCCGACACCACCCACGTCTCGAAGATGGGGCCGCGCAGCGGATGTGACCGAAGCTGCCACGGCTCGCGGATGCCCAGCAGCGAGCACGCGAGCCCCGTGTCATGGAAGTAGAGCTTCGGCGACTTCACCAGTCGCTTGCGAAGATTTCCGTGGTGCGCGGGCAGCCGGAAGGTGACGAAGCTGGCTTCGAGGACGCTCAGCCAGTCCCTTGCAGTCGGGACCGAGATGCCTGCGTCGCCCGCGAGCGAGGAGAAGTTCAGCAGCTGCCCCGTCCGACCGGCGCACAGCGACAGAAAGCCCTGAAACCGGGTCAGGTCGCCGACGTTGCGGAGCATCCGCACATCGCGTTCGAGATAGGTGCCGATGTAGGAGCCCAGCCAGGCTGCGGGATCCACGTCGCGGTCGAAGATCCGGGGGTAGCCGCCAGAGAAGAGGGCCAGATCGAGGTCTGCCGGGTGGCGATCGAACCTGCGGATCTCGCCCCAGGACAGCGGCAGCAGCTCGTGCAGCGCAGTCCGACCCGCGAGCGACTGGGTGACGGATTCGAGGAGAAGAAGATTCTGGGAACCCGTCAGAATCCAGCGACCGGGCGCGGGATCGTCGTCCACGATGCCCTGCAGGTACGAGAGCAGGTCCGGGGCGCGCTGAATCTCGTCCAGAATCGCGCCGTCGCCGAGCTGCTTCAGGAAGGTGCGCGGGTCCTCGCGCGCGAACGCGCGGGTGTCCACAGCCTCGAGCGTCCGGTAGGCCAGGTGCGGGAACAGCGCCCTGGCGAGGGTGGTCTTGCCGCTCTGGCGGGGGCCCGTGAGCGTGATGACCGGCATGGTCCGTGCCGCCTGCACGAGCGTTGGAGCAAGGTCGCGAATGATCATTGGCGGGTCAGGGCGCGCTTAGTGTGTATGCCAATCGATAGATCGACTTTTCGATTGGCATAAGCTAGCCGGAAGCCGTGGGCTCGGCAACTCGCCGTGCTCTACCTTGCAAATCACTAATCCCATCTACAGATTTGCAGGCATGATCACACGGCGCTCCATGGCGCTCGTCCGGCGCGCCCTCGAGCTCTTCCCGGCGGTCGTCCTTCTCGGGCCCCGGCAGGCGGGAAAGACCACGCTCGCGCGGGGCATCGCGGCCCAAGATCCGCGAGCCCTCTACCTGGACCTCGCGAATCCGGCGGACATCGCCCGGCTCGAGGACGAACGTGCCTATTTCGACCTGCATCGAGAGCGGCTGATCATTCTGGACGAGGTGCAGCGAATGCCCGGACTCTTCGGGGTGCTGCGCGGACGGATCGACGCGCGGCGACGCGAGGGCCGCGCCAGCGGACACTTCCTGCTCCTGGGATCGGCATCCGGGCCGCTGCTCGGCCAGTCACAGTCGCTTGCGGGCCGAGTGGCCTACCGCGAGCTGCCCCCGGTCGACGCGCTGGAGGCCGACGCCGACCTGAACCGGCTTTGGCTTCGCGGCGGCTTCCCCAGGAGCCTCGGAGCGGCCAACGACCACCTGAGCCTGCTCTGGCGCGCCAGCTTTATCCGCACCTATCGCGAGCGCGACCTCGCTCGGACGGGCATCCGAGCCCACCCCGAGACCCTGCGAAGGTTCTGGACCATGCTGGCCCATCTTCAGGGATCGGTGTTCAACGCGGCCAGGCTCGCGCGGAGTCTGGAGGTGTCGGTGCCCTCCGTGAAGCGCTTCGTGGACACCTTCGAGGACATGATGCTCCTGCGGCGTCTCCAGCCCTACTACGTCGACGTGGGCAAGCGGCTCGTCAAGTCCCCCAGGCTTCTGGTGCGGGACAGCGGCATCGTGCACGCCCTGCTCAACATTGGCTCGCTCGACGACCTCCTTGGGCATCCGGTGGCGGGCGCAAGCTGGGAAGGCCTGGTGATCGAGAACCTGATCGGAGCCGCGCCCGAGGTCGCGATTCCGTTCTTCTACAGGACGCAGTCCGGCGCCGAGATCGACTTGCTGCTGCTCCTGCCCGGCGACGAGGTGTGGGCCATCAGGGTGCAGCGCTCTTCGGTACCGCGCGTGCCCAAGGGATTCCGAATCGCCGCCAACGATGTCGCCGCCGCGAAGAGGTTCGTCGTCCACGGCGGCGCGGAGACCTATCCGCTTGAAGACGGGGTCACGGCGATCCCGCTGACCGCGCTCATGGAGCGGCTGATCGCGAGGGGTGCGGGCTAGGTGTGCGGCTAGGGGCGCCGCCCGCTACCGGTCAGCCCGACTTGCCTGGGAACGAGACGACAAGCTCCGTCCCGAACCGCACGCCGGCCAGCTCGCACGCGTCCTTGATCCACTTCGCCTTCTGCGTGTTCGAGAGATTGCTGTCGATCCACCAGCCCCCCGGAAGTGGTTTGCATCGCCCTCGCAATTCACTGTTCGGGTAGATCTCAGCGCGCGTCCGGGCGACCCGGGGCTTGGGCTGCCCCTGCCGCGTCTGCCGCAGATGGCGGTCGCGGTAGCGCTGAAACATATTGGGGTCCTCGGCGCCCAGCAGACTGAATGCCTTGACCAGCCCGTCTATGCCGCTGCGAACGGCGTGCCGCTCACCTCGGAACTCTACCCAGTGCTGGAAGGGCGGAGGTGGGTCAGGCGGGGGTGGTGGGTGCGCGCCCCCGCGAGAGGCGTCGGCACCCCGGCGGCCCGTTCGGCGCGGTGGCGGCGGGTCCCCGCCAGCACGACGCCGAATCCAGGCCGCGGCATCTTCCTCGGTGGGGTCGAGTGCGGCGACCTGGCGGACCTCCTGCAGGAACAGCCGTAGGAACCGGCTCGCCGGTCGCGCGACCACGCGTTGCCACGCCTGCCCGTAGGCTCTCTCCAACTGCTTTCTCTTTAGGTCGGCCTGGGCGTGCGCGGGCGCCTTGCCACTCTTGACCGTGTCGTAGTCGAGATACCTCGTGAGCGTCTGTTCGGACTGTGCCGCGTCGTCCAGCTGGAGGTGCATTCGCGCGAAGCGTCTCTCTTCGAAGGAGCCCTGCCCTGCTGGAAGGAAGAACTGCCACGTCTTGCCGTCGGTGAGCACTGCGATGGGCACGCCCACGCGCACGCAGTAGCCGAAGAGCTGCTCCTCGGCGTCCGGGTTGACCCTGCCGGGCCGCTTTACCTCGACGAGCGCTACGGCCTTCTTCGGCGGATGGCACAGCGCGTAGTCGACCCTGCCCGGTCGTCAGCTATCCAGCCGATACACCCGTACCGTCTGAACGCCAAGGGAATCGGTGTGAATCCCAATGACCGTGTCCAGGCCGATGTCGGTGATCTCGAAGCCGGCAGGGGTCGTCAGGTGGCCGGTGGGCCTGCCCTCGGCGTCGAAGATGTCCCACGTTCGCCCGCCGGGATCGGCGAGCAGGTGGCTCTGGAAGCGCTCCACCCACGCGTTGTCGGCCTCGTCGAACATGAATCTGCCGTGAACGGGGTGGGTGGCCGCGTACTCGGTCGCCAGGATCCGGTCGACGCCGGGCCCCGTTCTGCCACTGAGCTGCTCGCGGACTGCGTTCCGGGCCTCGTCGATTTCGGCTTGCGTGACCGCCCTCGGGACCCGTTCCGCACGCACAATCCTGCGAACCGAACCGGAGCGGTCGCGGCCCACCAGCTCGAGTCGGCTCGGATAGCCGTACCAAGCCAAATCGGCGGAAGTGGCGAAGTGCGCCTGCGGTCCAAAGCCAAGTCCCAGGCCGTTGCTGCCCAGCGGCAGGCCCGCAAACTCGCCGAAGTTCTGTAGCACCTCGCCATCGCGGCCAACCGTGTAGAGGAAGAGCGTGGCCAGGTCGCCGGGGTCGGCGGAGGGCGGTCGGGCGCTGGCGTTGACGAGCATGGTGCCGTCGTCGAGCCAGCCGACCACTTCGGGGCCGAAGGTTTCGGGAAGGAACGGAACGGCGAACGACCGGGCGAATGCGCCCGACGGCGCGAAGACCGAAATCCGCACCCTCGACAGATCGACGGCCGCAATCGTGTCGCCCGCCAATTCCGCAAGCGTCCACAGCGCCGCGAACTCTCCGGGTCCGTCACCGCGCCCTCCAAGCGTGCGCACATGCCGACCTTCGGCGTCGAACACGCGGATCTCGCCCGCCATGGCGTCGGCGACGGCAACATGCCCGCCGGACAGCCCGATGGCGTGGCTGACATGCCCGAACACATCCGGTCCGTCCTCGAGTCCCGCGCTCGCTCCGATCACCAGGGCGGGCGGGAGCCGAAGCGTCCATTCGTCGCCCACGGCCTCCGCGGGGCTCTCTGCGATCTGGACGCCCGCGCTGTCGCGAACCAGCGTGACCGGGGCGCCGTCGGGAGAGGCGCAGGCGGCGGCGAGGGCCGTGGCGGCGGCGAGGGGGCGGATGGTGAAGATGCTAGCGCTCCAGCGGCCACACCTGCACCGACTCCACGCCCAGGTCGTCCGTGGTGCGACCGAGCACGTAGTCGGCGCCGATCTGCAGGATGGTCAGGCCTTCTGGGGTCTCGACGAAGCCCAGCACCCTGCCGTCGGGGTCGAAGACGGTCCAGAGGGGGGCGGGGCGCTCCATTCCGGGCAAGGTGGTCTCGCGGACCCAGAGGTGATCGAGGGCGTCGACGACGAGGGTGCGGAATGCGGGGAAGGTCTCGACGAGCGGCATGGCCTTGTAGCTCTCGCGGTTGGCTTCGAGCTGGTCGCCCGACAGGCTGCTGCCCTCCAGTGCCGCGTCGATCGCATTGTCGACCTCCTCGCGGGTCGGCGCGCGGTTGGCGTATTCGCGGCGAACGATGCGCGCGAGTGCGCCGGTGGTCGCGTCGTGGACGCGGATTTCGTACAGGTCGTCGGGTGTGAGCACGATCCCTTCGGCCCAGGACGCCTCGTGCAGCGAACGCGTGAACGGGAGCTGGCCGAAGAGGACGACGGGGCCGTCCATGTTGATGTAGTTCTCGCGCCCGGGGTGTTCGCCCAGGGGGACGCGCACGCTGCCCTCGGCGTCGTGGAGCGCGTAGGCGAACGTTTCTCGGTTGTAGCCCGGACCGCGGGAGCTGGTGTTCGCGCGCCCAAGCACCATGCCGCCGCCCAAAGGCATTCGCAGCGTGCTGGGACGGTCGCCCCCCTCGAGCGCAAGGGTCCGCCCCAGCGCGCCCTCGGAGTCGAATACGGCGACGGTCCTTAGACGCGAGTCCCACGCGGCGATCGAGTCTCCCTGCCACGACGCGACGCCCGCCAGCGCGGTGAACTCGCCCGGTCCCCCGCCCGCGCCGCCCCAACTCGCTTGGTGCGCGCCGGACGCGTCGAATACGCGGATCTCCTGGGTGCCGGCGTTCGCAACCGCGATCCGGCCGTCGGGCAGGACCTGTGCGTCGTCGGCCCTGTGTAGCAGGTACGCCTCGTCGCCGGTCACCGCGCCGATCGAAACGGCGGGCTCGGGACCGATGCGCCACGGCAGGCGGGAATCGTCGGCGGGGCGCGCGTTCTCGACGATCCGGACCCCGGCGCTGTCCCGCACCTCCGACATGGGACGGTCCGGCGCCCCCGCATCGCCGCAGGCCGAGCCCAGGGCAACTGGGGTCGCGAACAGCAGCGTCCGGGCCGCGAGGCGCGGGAGCGCGGGGAATCTGGATTGCACGGGGGTGTCTGGCATGTTCACCATCCATTTCCTAGGGATTTAGGAAGCAATCTGCGACCCGGGGGGCGCATCTGGCAACCGGACGCCGCCGGGGCTTACATTCCGCAGTCCCCAACCGCCACCAGCCCGCAAGCCAGCCGCCGGTCGGTCGCCCGCGCGGCACGGACGCGGCACGGACCGAGAGCCATGAGCCAATCATCCATCCACATTCGGCCCGTCACACCCGTCGTCGGCGCCGAGATTCTGGGGATCGACCTGGACCGGGTCGGCGATTCCGACTTCCAGGTCATTCACGACGCGCTGATGGACCACTGCGTGATCTTCTTCCGCGACCAGGACATCTCGATCGAGAGCCAGAAGGAGCTGGGCGCGCGCTTCGGCGAGCTGGTCGCGCACCCCAACGATCCCGGCGTCGACGGGCACCCCGAGGTCATGCCGATCCATGCCGACCGGAGCTCGAAGCGCGTGGCGGGCGAACAGTGGCATTCGGACGTGTCGTGCGATCCGCGGCCGCCGATGGGGTCGATCCTGCGGCTGCACACCGTTCCCGAGACCGGCGGAGACACGCTCTTCTCGAACATGTACGCCGCCTACGAGGCGCTGTCGGAGCGGATGCGGGCGCTTCTGGACGGCCTGACCGCGGTGCACGACGGCGGCCCCTACTACCGCGAGACGAACCGGCTCATTGGCCGCGACGACGGCGGGCGGAGCTACCCTTCGGCAGAGCATCCCGTGGTGCGGACCCACCCGGTGACCGGCCGCAAGGCGCTCTTCGTGAACCAGATGTTCACACAGTTCATCGTGGGGCTGCCCCCGGCGGAGAGCCGCGGGATCCTGGCGCTGCTGTACGAGCATGTGGCGCGGCCCGACTTCCAGTGCCGGTTCCGCTGGCGCCCCAATTCGGTGGCGTTCTGGGACAACCGCTGCGCCCAGCACCACGCGA
The DNA here is from genome assembly GCA_965221535.1 of Longimicrobiales bacterium. Taxonomy (GTDB): domain Bacteria; phylum Gemmatimonadota; class Gemmatimonadetes; order Longimicrobiales; family Gaopeijiaceae; genus Bin94. The sequence continues at coordinate 3,147,756 of OZ244894.1, forward strand.
TCTGGGACTACTGGCCGGCCACCAGATCGGGCTACCGGGTGACGATTCGGGGGGAAGCGCCTGTGTGAGCCGGGGGGGCACGGAGCTGCGGACCACGCAGTCGCCCCTCAGAACTCGAACACCGCCGCGTCCCTGTTCAGCTGCAGCACCATCGCGTCGGGGTCGATCAGCACGCGCTCGGGGTCGAAGTCGGCGCGGATCACGAACTCGGCCGACTCGCCGGCGCCCAGTTCCACCTCGGTGCGCGCGTCGCGGTAGTCCGCGGCCACCACCGTTCGGCGCGCGTCTTCGCCCTCGTCCGACCACCGCTCGCCCGCGGTCGCGCCCACCTGCACGCGCATGCGGGCCGTGCCGACGTTCTCGACGGTGCCCCGCACCACCCACTGCCCGCCCTCGCGCGCCTTCGTCACGTCGGCGAACCGGTACTCGGGCACCACCACATCGAAGAACCACTGCTCGGCAAACGTATTGAATGCGGCGGTGTCGGGCGCAAAATCGCGCAGCACGGCCAGCATGTCCTGAATGACCGGGAAGTCGGGGCTCTGGTTGTACTTGGCGATGAAGGCCTGGAGCCCGGCGAGGATGTTCTCGCGCCCCATCTCCTGCTGGAGCATCCACGGGACCCAGCCGCCCTTGTCGTAGGTGACCGTGCCGTCGCCGCTCCGGCTTCCGTCGGTCTTGACCAGCGGACGCTCCGAGTCGACGAAGCGCTGGTCGCCGTACTGCTGCTCCAGACGCTTGCCGAACTCGATCCGGTAGCGGTCGCCGTACACCTGCTCGTGCAGGAGCATGGTGGAGTAGTGCGCCATCCCTTCGGACAGGATGTTGCCGCCCGGACCCTGGCCCGGCGTGAGCAGGTTGCCCCACCACTGGTGGGCGGCCTCGTGCGCGACCACCATGAACGCGACGTGCGACCGGGGATCGCTCTTGGCCAGGAAGCCGATCCCCTCGCTGAAGGTGATGTTCGTGGGGAAGCCCTGCGCGTAGGTCGCAAACGCCGGGAACTGCGAGATCTTGAGCAGGTCCCACGGGAACGGGTGGAACCACTCCGAGAAGTACTTGCGCGACGCGTCGAGCGCGGCCGACATCTCCTCGATGTTGTAGTCGTGCTCGGGGTGGTAGTAGATGGCGGTTCCGTCGCCCTCCTTCACGGCGTACCGGCCCGCCACGACGTTGAACAGGTCGACCGGGTAGTCGGTCTGCCAAACCACCGTGCGCCGACCGTCGGTCACTTCGTCGCTCACCAGCTGGCCCACGCCGTTGGCGGTGTACTGTTCGGGCAGCGTGATGCGCGTGCGCACCGTGAAGGGCGCCCCGCCCCAGCCGAAGAGCGGCTCGGTCTCGCCCTCGTAGAAGTCGTCGGCGTAGTCCTTCGGCTCGGACGAGTTGTCGCCGTCGACCCCGATCTGCGCATCGTAGCCCGGCGTGGGCAGGAAGGTCGGCGCAAACGCGGTCAGGACGATCCCGGATTCGGTGATGAACTCCGACGCGCCGCCGGGGCGTCTGGCCATGCCGCGCGGAAACTGCAGGTCGTAGCTGAACCCGATCGTGAGCGAGTCGCCGGGGCCCAGGGGTTCGTCGGGCTCGAAGACGAAGAGGTTGGAGCGGTCGTCGGGCTCGTTGGGCTCGCCGTTCAGCGTCCACTCGATGGGGTCCCACTGTCCGGCGGTCAGCGGGATCTGCTCGTAGGGATAGTCGCGGTGGTTGCGGAAGGTGTACGCGCCCCGAACCGAAGCCGTGCGTTCGGCGGGCTCGAATTCGAGGTCGACGTCCACGTTCGACACCGACGGCATCGGGAAGTCGGTCCACGTCGCGACGTTTTCGCGCCAGTAGTCCTTCTGCGCATCTTCGGCGGCATCGCCCTGCCGGCCCGCCCTGCCGCCAAAGAACAGCACAAGCGCCAGCACGATCGCGGGCGCGGCCCACGGAACCAGACGCAGCGCCCCGGTCAGCAGTGGCTTCGGCCTTAGGGCGTGCAGCACGCGGGTGGCGTCGCGGTCCTGCCTGCCGAACCAGCGGACCGCCAGCACCACGAGCAGCGGCACCAGGCCGAGGTACAGGACGCGGTTGAGCAGCAGCTCGGTCCCCTGCAGCGAGAACGCGCCCATGTCGCTCCACTGCACCGCGTCCCAGGCGATCCAGTTGAGCGCCCAGCCGAAGGCGTCGCCGAACGCCATGCGGTACACCGTGTAGACGACGAGCGCGAACCCGATCCCATACACAGCGTAGCGGTTGCGGAAGAGGGCGAAGAGCGCGGTGACGAGCGCGGTCCAGAAGATGAAGGTGGGAACGAGCACCCCGCCCCAGGTCGCCACAAAGGGGACGATGTCCAGGCCAACGGGACTGCCCTCGAAGATCTTCTGCCACACGATGACCCCGAGGCTGGCCACGACGCCGACGGCCAGAATCAGTGCCGCCACCATGCTGTTGCCCAGGGTCTTGCCCAGCAGGATCGACCCCGTGCCGATGGGCGTCGCGTTGAAGATCTCGGCGAGCCGGCGGCTGCGCTCCTTGTGCAGCGACTCGACGGTGTAGAAGAGCAGCAGGAAGCAGATCAGCAGGCTGAGCGTGTTTAGCTGCCGCGCGGCCACGTCGCCCGACGTGAGCAGCAGCCGCGAATTGAAGGGGCCGATGGTGAACAGGGTGGTCCCGATGGACTGGTAGAGGATCAGGGGGACGAAGAGGTACATGCCGGGCCTGCGGAGCAGCTCGCGCACCTCTTCGCGGGCGATCACGCGGGCCGCCTGCCAGAAGCCGAGCGGCTCGGTGGCCATGCCCAGGTCGCGCAGAGCCGCGCGGGCTGCCGCAGGGGCAGGGGCTGCGGCCCCGGTCGCCGCTGGGGCGGGCCGGCGGCGGCGGAACGGCCCCGCGATGCCCCGGAACGCCCTCGCCATCGCCCGGACCACCCTCGAGCCGCTGTCGCCCCTTCGCAGCCGACCGGCGTAGCTGGCGACCGCGCCCGCGACCGCGAGCAGCCCGGCCGCGCTCACGACGACCCTGCTGGCAAGGAAGCCGGCGTCGGGGCGAAGCGCGGCCGTGTTGTAGAACTCGACCCCGCGGTCGACCTTCAGAAACGTCTCGTTCAGCCAGCGGAAGCCGGACGGGTCGATTAGCATCAGGATCCGGTTCCACTGCGGGGACAGCCAGTCGGGCGACCAGGTGGACAGGAAGGTGAGCGTGACAAGCAGCACCGCGACCGGGAAGAAGAACACCACGATCGGACGGCGCGTCCACGTTCCCAGAAAGAAGGGGACGCCGGCGAAAAGCAGCATCTGCGGAAGCCCGAAGAGCAGCGCCGGGAACAGGTAGTTGCCCACGGCGAACGGCCCGATGTGCTGCGCGTCCTCGCCCGCGACGACGATGTGGTTGATGCCCGCCGACGCGCACAGGTAGAGGAGCCAGACCAGGCCGAAGACGGCCAGCGCGCCGACGAACTTGCCCCATATGTACTCGCCCGGCGTGAGGCGGGTCGAGTGGAAGACCTCGACCACCTGGAGCTCCAGGTCGCGGATCACCACGAGCCCGGCGGCGATCGCCAGGAACCACGCCCCGATCCCCACGACGATCACCGACTGCATCATGCCCTGCACGAACACCGACGTGATGTGGGAACGCTGCCCGCCCACGGTCGAATCGCCCGACGACACCGTGACCGCGCCCTCGGACAGGCCCCAGGCGATCAGGAGCAGGACCGCGAAGAGCACCCAGTACGCCGGCCTTCGCAGGCCCGCCAGGAACTCGCGGCGCGCGACCTCGCCGAATCTGCCGAGCGCGCTCACGATGCGTCTCCGCTTCCTCCGGCGCCGTTCGCCTTGGCCAGCAGCAGGTACGCGTCTTCGAGCGTGGGCGGCACGGGCTCGAACCCTTCCGGCGCCTCGCCCTCGGGCAGGTGGATCCGCACCTGGTTGCGACCCTCGATCAGGATCGCCTGGGTAATGCGGTGGCGGCGCTCGACTTGGGCGAGCTCCTCCTGGGCCACGGCGCCCTGGTAGATCGTGCCCGCAAGCCCGTCGCGCGCCTCGGCCGGCGTGGTGTCGGCCACGAAACGCCCGCCGGACATGATCGCCACGCGCGGACACAGCACCGAGATGTCCTCGACGATGTGGGTGGACAGCAGCACGGTGCGGTCCTCGGCAAGCTCGGCGAGGAGCCGGTAGAAGCGGATGCGCTCTTCGGGGTCGAGGCCGGCCGTGGGCTCGTCGACGATGATCAGCCCGGGGTTGCCGGCGAGCGCCTGCGCGATCCCGAGCCGCTGCTTCATGCCGCCCGAGTACCCCTTGACCTTGCGCTTGGCGGCGTACGCGAGGTTGACCCGGTCGAGGAGCTCGGCTGCGAGCCGCTTGAGGCCCTGGGGCGCCCGCACGCCCTTGAGCACGAGCAGGTAGCGCAGCATGGCCTCGCCGCTCAGGTGCGGGTAGAAGCCGAAGTCCTGGGGAAGGTAGCCGAGCTGATTGCGAATGCGGCGGGGGTCGGCGACGATGTCCTCGCCGTTGAAGCGGACCGTGCCCGAGGTGGGCTCCAGCAGGCCGGCCACAATGCGCATCAGGGTGGTCTTCCCCGCCCCGTTGGGCCCGAGGAGGCCGAACATTCCGCGGGACACGTCGAGCGAGACGCCCTGCAGCGCCGCCACGGGTCCGGGGTAGACTTTGACGAGGTCTTGGATCTCGAGCATTTGGGGATCGCTTCCGGGTGTTGAGGTTGCGAGAGGGGGGCGAGCGCGGCTACGAGGGGCGCCCACCTGTGGCGGCGGCCGAGCGGCGGAGGGTGCGGCCCACCCGGCTCACGCGTCGGCGCACAGCGCCACCGCCTGCGCCAGAGAGCGCAGCGGATCGCCGCTGCGGGGAATGAACTCGTGGGCCATGTATCCGGCGAAGCCGGTGTCGCGGATCGCGCGCACGATCGCGGGGTAGAAGAGCTCCTGCGTCTCGTCGATCTCGGCGCGACCGGGCACGCCGCCGGTGTGGTAGTGGGCGATCCAGTCCGCCGCGTCGGTCAGGGTGCGGATGATGTCGCCCTCCATGATCTGCATGTGGTATACGTCGTACAGGATGCGCACCCGGGGCGAGTCGACGGCGCGCATGATCTCGAGCGCGTAGGGCATCCGGTCGCCGATGTAGTCGACGTGGCCGCCCGGCTTCGAGTTCAGCACCTCGACCAGGATCGTCACGCCCTCGGCCTCGGCGATGGGGGCGCACTCGCGCAGGCACCGGATCGAGTTCTGGATCGCGGGCCCGTCGGCCATGCCCCGGCGGTTGCCGAAGAAGCAGATCACGTTGGGGACGCCCTCGCGCGCGGCGCGCGGGATGTGCCGCTCGAACGCGGCGACGATCGCGGCGTGGTTGCCCGGCTCGTTGAGCCCGTCCTCGATCGTGCCCGCGCCCACGTCGCCGCACGACACCACCAGACCGTGATCGCGGGCCACCGCCCATTCGTCCACGGTGAGCAGATCGATCGCCGACAGCCCGATCCCGCCCAGCGACGCACAGAAATCGGCGAGCGGGATGTCCTCGAAGCACCACCGCGCCACCGACTGCACGATGCCGCCCTGGGCCGGCCGCTCATCCACCGCCGACCGGCCACCCTGGGCGGGCCCCTCGCCCCCCGCCGGCCCCGGCCCGGCCACCGCATCGCCCCTCGCCAGCACGCTCGCTCCCGGTGCGATCAAGCCCAGCGACGCGGCGCCGGTTGCCTTGAGCGCCTGGCGGCGCGTAAGGTGAGTGGTCCTTCGCTCGGCATCCATGGGGTGGCGCTCCTCGGGTGTCGGGGCGGCAACGAACATTGGCGGCGGGAACGGTAACGCATGAAGCGACGCGAGGCCATTGGCGCGCTGGGCGGGCTGGCGAGCGCCCCTGTTGTGGTGCCGCTCGACGAGATCGAGCGGCTGGTGGCGTGGCGAGCCCGGGTGCGGGCGCGGGCGGCGTCGCCGCGCGGGGGCTCTGACGCGGGCGCGGCGCAGGTCCCGTCGCTGCTCACGCCGGACCGCGCCCGGGCCATGGAGGCGCTCGCCGACGTGATCGTCCCCGCGACGGACACGCCGGGTGCGGCGGAGGCCGGGGTGACCGAGTTCGTGGCCGCGCTGGTGGACGGGTGGCTCGACGACGACGACCGGGACCGGTTCCTTGCCGGGCTCGACGAGGTGGACCGGACGTGCCGCGAGCGATTCGGCAGCCCGTTCGCCGAGTGCGCGCCGGGTGAGCGGGTGGCATTTCTTCGCGGCTTGGACCAGGAGGTGACCCGTCTGCGCGAGGACGCCGCCGAGGACGAGACTCAACACTTTTTTCACGACGTCAAACGCTTTGCATTGACTGCATACTTCACGTCCGAGGTGGGACTTGCCGCGCTTGGGCACCGCACGGTGTTCCGCACGTTCGAGGGGTGCGCGCCGCTCGCTCCCGAGGAGGCTGGGCCATGACGATCGCGCGCAGGGACCTGTTCCACATCCGGCCCAGGCGGCAGGAGTACGACGCGATTGTGGTCGGGTCGGGCATGTCGGGCGGCTGGGCGGCCAAGGAGCTGACCGAGCTGGGGGCGCGCGTTCTGGTGCTCGAAGCGGGGCCGATGATCGTGCCCGAGCGGGACTACGCCGAGCATCTGCCCACCTACGAGATGCCTTACCGGGGCTGGAACGACCGCAAGGCGCTGGCGGCCGAGCAGCCTGTGCAGCGCGAGTGCTACGCGTGCGACGAGGTGGGGCGCAGGTTCTTTGTCAACGACATCGAGAATCCCTACACGACCGACCCCGACAAGCCCTTTCTGTGGATACGCGGACGGCAGGTGGGCGGCCGCTCGATCATGTGGGCGCGGCAGTGCTACCGGCTGAGCGACCTGGACTTCGAGGCCAACGCGCGCGACGGGCACGGCGTGGACTGGCCCATCCGCTACGCCGATCTTGCGCCCTGGTACGACCATGTCGAGGCGTTTGTGGGGATCAGCGGGCGTGCCGAGGGGCTGGCGCAGGTTCCCGACGGGGTCTTTCTGCCGCCTATGGAGATGTCGTGCGTGGAGGAGCATGTTGCGAGCGAGATTGCGCGGGCGTGGGGCGGCGAGCGGCTCATGACCATTGGCCGGACGGCCGTGCTTACGCGCGATCACAAGGGGCGGCGCGCGTGCCACTACTGCGGTCCCTGTCATCGGGGATGCCGCACGCGCAGCTACTTCAGCTCGCTTAGCGCCACCCTGCCGGCGGCCGAGGCGACGGGGCGGCTCACGCTGCGCCCCAACAGCGTTGTCGCCGAAGTATTGTGGGATCCGCGCGCCGGGCGGGCCGCGGGGGTCCGCGTGATCGACGCCGAGTCGCGCGAAGAGCTTGTATTCCGCGGGCGCACGGTGTTTCTGGGGGCGTCGGCGCTGGAGTCCGCGCGCATTCTGCTCAACTCCGCGTCGTCGGACTTTCCCAACGGTCTGGCCAACTCGAGCGGCGTGCTGGGCAAGTACCTCATGGACCACACAATGGGCGTGGGCGCGCGCGCAACATTCGACGGCTGGGAGGACCGCACAACCCGCGGCCGACGCCCCAACGGCATCTACATTCCCCGCTTCCGCAACGTCGCCGAGCCCGCGGGCGACTTCCTGCGGGGCTACGGCTATCAAGGCTCCGCGGTTCGCGCAGGATGGGGCCGCGGCATCTCAATGCCGGGTTTTGGCGCAGAATACAAGCGCGACCTGCTCCGCCCGGGGCCCTGGTCGTTCGGCATCGAGGGATTCGGCGAATGCCTCCCCAGCGAGGATAACCACGTTGCCCTCGACCCCGACCAGGTCGATGCATGGGGAATCCCCACCCTGCGCATAAGCTGCGCCTGGGGCGACAACGAGCGCCTCATGATGCGCGACGCCGCCGAACAGGCCGCCGAAATGCTCGCGGCCGGGGGCGGGCGCGACATCGCAATCGACACCGACATGACCCCGCCCGGCCTGACCATCCACGAGATGGGCACGGCGCGCATGGGCCGCGACCCCGCCACCTCCGTCCTCAACGCCCACAACCAGGCGTGGGACGTGCCCAACCTGTTCATCGTCGACGGCGCCGCCATGACCTCGTCGGGCTGCCAAAACCCGTCGCTGACGTACATGGCCTTCGCCGCGCGGGCGAGCCACTACGCGGTGTGGGCGGCGCGGCGGGGGGAGGTGTAGGGGGGTATGACGGCATCGCTTGACGCAACGTTCCTAAGGAGATGCCTCGGCACCCTTGACCACGCGCTGGCGGCGCTAAGGCGCCACAGTCCGAGCGACATCGAGTACGATGTCTTCCGCGCGGCCTGCGTCAAGGAGTTTGAGCTCGTCCTCGAACAGAGCGGCAAGCTGCTCAGGAAACGTCTGAGGCCCTACTTCCCGAGCAGCCGACATGTCGACCGGCTCGTCTTCAAGGACGTGTTCCGAAGCGCGGTGAAGCATGGGCTGATCGACGCAGCCTCGTGCGCGCGCTGGTTGGAGTACCGGGACAACCGCAACGAGACCGCGCACGACTACGGTGAGATCTTCGCCGATGAAACGCTTGCCCTGCTTCCGTCGTTCGTTGCGGACGCCCGGGCACTCGCCGACCAGCTCGAAGAGTCAGGCGGTGACTGACCACCTGCACCTGCTGCCCAGCCACCGGCGCATGATCGAGGCCCTTCTCGACCGCATTCTGCCCGGGATCGAGGTGTGGGCGTACGGGAGCCGGGTCAACGGGGACAGCCACGACGGCAGCGATCTCGACCTGGTGCTGCGCGCGCCCGGCCTGAAGGCGATCCCCTTGGGCCAGCTCAGAGAGTTCGCTGAAGCCCTGACGGATTCCACGATTCCCTTCCTGGTCGAGGCCAGGGACTGGGCGCGCGTGCCCGAGAGGTTTCGGCGCGAGATCGAGCGGGACTACGTGGCGCTGAGGTAGCAGCCCGTGTATGCCGGAATGACAGTGGGCGTCGTGGTGCCGGCCAGGGACGAGGAGGAGAACATCGGGTCGGTCGTGCGCGATCTGCTGGCGCTGCGCGACGACAGGGGCGCGCCGGTGGTCGACGACTTCGTGGTGTGCGACAACGGTTCGGCCGACGCGACGGGCGCCCGAGCGCGCGAAGCCGGGGCGCGAACGGTGCGGCAGGACACGCCGGGCTACGGGCTTGCCTGCCTGACCGCCCTGGCAGCTCTCAATCCGGTCGACGTCGTTCTCTTCACCGACGGCGACCGGTCGTTCCATGCCGTGCACGGGCTCAGGCTGCTTGAGGCGATCGCCGACGGGGCCGATCTGGCCATCGGCTCGCGGGCGCTGGGCCAAGTGGAGCCGGGCGCCATGTCGTGGCCGCAGCGGGTCGGCAACCGGGTGGCCAGCGGGCTGATTCGGCTGCTGTGGGGGGCGCCGGTCACCGACCTCGGCCCCTACCGGGCCATTCGCTCGCAGGCGCTGCGGCGGCTCGGCATGCAGGACCGCACGTACGGCTGGACCGTCGAGATGCAGGTCAAGGCAATCCAACGCGGCATGCACGTCGTCGAGGTGCCCGTCGACGCCCTGCGCCGGCGCTTCGGTCGGTCGAAGGTGGGGGGCACCCTGCGCGGCGTGGTCGGCGCCGGCGTCGGGATCGTGTCGACGATCCTGAAGCTGCGGCTCACCCAGCCCAAGTCACCCTCCCCCCAGCCACCGTCCGCACCACCGGGATCTCCTTGATCGCGTCGGGGTCCGCGTCGTGCGGGTCGGACGCCAGCACCACGAAGTCCGCCAGCTTGCCGGCCTCGACCGAGCCCTTCAGGTCCTCTTCGAACGACGCGTAGGCGCCGCCCATGGTGCAGATCCGCAGCGCTTCGGGCACGGTGATCCGCTGGCTGGGCCCCCACACCCGGCCGTCGAAGTCCTTGCGCGTGACCATGCTCTGGATCGCCATAAGCGGCTCGTAGGGGCCGGGCGTGTAGTCGGACGCGGGCGCCACCGGAATCTCGTAGTCGAGGAACGAGCGGTGGGCGAACATCCATTCCATCTTCTCGGGCCCATACTCGACCCACTTGTTGCCGTGGTAGTGGGCGTAGGTGTAGAAGGGCGTCGGCACCGCCCCGGCGGCCTTGATCCGCGCCAGAAGGTCGGGGTTCACAAGCGAGCAGTGTTCGATGCGATGCCTCGGGTCCGGCCTCGGCCACAGCTCCTGGACGCGCTCGTATGCGTCCAGCACCATGCCGATCGTCACGTCGCCGTTGGCGTGGATGCCGATCTGCCAGCCCGAGCGGTGCGCGACCTCGACCACGTCGTTTAGCGCCTCCCGCGTCATGGTTAGGATGCCGTAGTCGTCGGGGCGGCCCACGTAGGGCGTGCTCATGCGCATCGTGCGCTCCGACGCGGAGCCGTCCGCGCCGTATTTGACGCCGCCGACGCGCAGCCACTCGTCGCCCAGGCCGGTCGACACACCCGCCATGCGCAGGTCCTCGTAGGCGCCGCGCATCATCATGTACACGCGGCAGCTCAGCTCGCCGTTGCGGTAGGCGGCGCTGTACGCGCGCACGCTGTTGGCCGAGGTCCCCGCGTCGTGGAACGAGGTCAGCCCCGCCTGGGCCATCAGCTCGGTGATGAGCTTCACGCCGGCGCGGCGGTCGTCGTCGGTGTGCGTGCTTGGGATAAGGGACGAGAAGACGTAGTTGGCGCGCTCCGCCACCAGGCCGGTCAGTTCCCCGCCTTCGCGGTCGAACCGGCCGCCAAACGGGTCCGGCGTCTCGGCCGTGACTCCCGCCAGCGCGAACGCGCGCGAATTGTAGACGCTGGTGTGCCCGCCCCGGTGCCCCACCACCGCCGGATGGTCCGGCACCGCCTCGTCCAGGTCCAGCCGGTTCAGCGGCCGCCCCTCGGCGAGCTTGGTGTCGTCGTACTTGAAGCCCTGAATCCATTCCCCCGGTGGCGTCTCGCGCGCCCGCGCCGCCATCCGCTCCTTGATCTCGGCAACGCTCCGCACGTCCACGTTCACGTCCTTGAGCTCGCGCACGCCCGCGCCCGCCGGATGCGTGTGGGCGTCGATGAAGCCCGGCGTGATCACCGCGTCCCCGTGGTCCATCACCTCGGTGCCCGGCCCGCGCAGGTTCTCGACGTCGGCGCGCGAGCCCACCGCAACGAACCGCCCGCCCTGCACGGCCAGCGACTCGGCCGTCGGGTTCGCCCGGTCCATCGTGTGGATCACGCGCCCGTGCACGATCAGGTCGGCCCGGAGGTCGCCGTCCGCGCTCCCCGCCCCGTCCGCCCCGTCCCCACCTCCACCCCCCGGCCCCGCGCTGCAACCGCTCAGCAACCCCGCCCCCGCCGTGCCCGCCGCCATGCCCAGGAACTGGCCCCGTGTGACCGACTTCATCTTGGCCTCCATCCGTGCTGTGCCCGCTGCCCGACCCGGTCCCCGCCCGCCAACCTGTCGCGCCGCCGTCCCTGCCCCCCTACCTCACCCTATCCCCAATCCGGCTTCCGCGCACCTCGGTGATCCAGGGGAAGGGCCGGAACGAATCGCGATCGTACGAGAAGTAGATGAAGGCCGCGCGCCCCTTGAACCGCCAGCCCTCCAGAAAGCCCCACAGCCGCGAATCTATGCTGTCGTCGCGGTTGTCGCCCATCACGAAGTAGTGGCCCGCCGGAACCACCAGCGGCCCCCAGTTGTCCCAGGTCCCCCGGTAGTCCTCGCGGGGGCCGCCCGCCAGAAACTGGTTCTGCCAGCGCATTTCGGGGTCGTGATAGTCGCGCGGGCCGATCGTCACCACGTAGGGCTCGTCGTGTACCGCGCCGTTCAGGTGGAGCACCTTGTCGCGCATCTCGAGTGTGTCTCCCGGCATGCCGACCACGCGCTTCACAATCGTCATGTTCTCTTCGTGGTGCGGGTCGAACACGAGAATCTCGCCGCGCCCGGGCTGCGAGTAGCCAGGAATGCGCACGTCCGTGAACGGCAGCCGGGGACCGATCGCCAGCTTGTTGACGACCACGAAGTCGCCCACCAGCAGCGTGCGCTCCATCGACCCCGAATCGATCACGTAGGTCTCGAGCACGAAGATCCTGAGGCACAGAAAGAGCACGAACGCCCCCGCGAGCGAACGCCCCCACTCGGCCAGCGACCCCGCGCGCCGGTCGTCGCCCGCACCGCCGCCCTTGCTGTCGCCCTTGGTCCCCCCCCGCTTCCCCCTCCGCGCACGCTTCCCGGCCATCGCCCTACCCTCCCGTCCCCTTCGCCGCCGTAAACGGCCCGCCCACAACGCGCTTCACGTCGTCCATCACGGCATCGGCCCCGGGCGGCGGACGGGTCACCCAGCTCACCACGACCGTCACCAGGAAGCCCGCCGCAAACCCCGGGATCATCTCGTACATGTCGTAGAATCGCTCCTTCGGGGCCATCCAGCCGCCGCCCCCCGACCCGGGCAGGATCGGCAGCACCCACAGGACCGCGGTCAGGAAGCCCGCGATCATCCCCCGGATCGCCCCCGCCCGCGTGGTCCCCCGCCAGAACAGCGAACATAGCACCACCGGCGTGAACGCCGACGCCAGCCCCGACCACGCGAAGAGCACGAACCAGAAGATCATGCGCGACTCGGGCAGCGCCACCGCCAGCCCGCCGAGCCCGATCACCACCGTCAGCCCCCGGCCCACGAGCGCCAGCCGCCGGTCCGAGAAGTCGGGCCGAAACACCTTCTGCACCGTGTCCCGCACCACCGCCGACGACGCTAGGATCAGCAGCGAGTCCACCGTCGACATGATCGCCGCCAGCACCACCACCAGGATCACGCCCGCGATCAGCGCCGGAAAGAACTCGGTGGACATCACCGGCAGCACCGTCTCGGGGTCGGCCAGTCCCGGGAACAGGTAGCGCCCCGCCACGCCGGTCAGCACCGCGCCGATGTCGAAGACCACGATGCACAGCACCGCGATCACCCCGCCCTCGCCGATCTGGCTCCGGCTGCGCGCCGACATGAAGCGGGTCAGCAGCTGCGGCGCCCCCAGAAACGCCAGCCCGATCCCCGCAAAGCTGAGCGCGCTCACCACCCCCGCCAGCGACCATCCGTGCTCGCCCATCGGCAGCAGCAGCGCAGGATCGATCGCGGCGATCCCCGCCATCAGCTCGCCCCATCCGCCCGCCTGCCAGATCCCGAAGATCGGCAGCAGCAGCAGGCACAGGAACATCAGCACCCCCTGCACAACGTCGCTGTACGCCACCGCCTTGAAGCCGCCGATGCTCGTGTACAGCAGAATCACCGCCGCGCCGAGCAGCACGCCGCCCTCGTAGCTCGTGCCCAGAAACGACGAGAACGCCTTCCCCGACGCCGTCAGCTGCGCCGCCGTGTACGCCCCCACCATGCCGAAGATGATCACCGCGCTCACAAGCCGCAGCTCATGCGCGCGATCCGCAAACCGGTCCGCCAGGTAGTCCGGCACCGTGATCGCGTCGTACCGGTCGGTGAACTCCTTGAAGGGCCGCGCCACCACCGCCCACGCCAGCGCCACCCCGATCACCTCGCCCAGCACGACCCACAGCGCGTGGAAGCCAACCAGATACCCCATCCCGGTCAGCCCCAGCAGCAGCCATCCGCTCTCGCCCGTCGTGTTCGACGAAAACGCGATCACCCACGACGGCAGCTTCTTCCCGGCCACGTAGAACCCCGCCACGGAGCGGCTCTCGCGACTGGCCCACCACCCGATCCCGATCAGAATGCCGAAGTAGGCGACAAGCACGGCGATCATCGCACCGCTTCCTCCGGCCTCACCCACGGCCTGCCGCCCCTCGCCGCGTCGCCTGCAGCGGAGCGCCGCCCTGGCCTTCCGGCCCCGCGCCCGTCCCGTGGCCGCGGCCCTGCCGCTGCTCTGCATCGCGAGCATCGCCATGCCGGTGCACCCGGTACGCCGCCACCACCAGCACGATCCCGGGCACCACCGCGAGCGCCATCAGCGCCCACGTCCCGGCGGGGAGCCCCGCGATCACGCGGCGCCCTTCGCGCTCGCCCATCCCGCCGGCCCGGCCACTGCCCCCGGCCCGACCACTGCCCCCGCCCCAGCCACTGCCCCCGGCCCGCCCCCCGTCACCGCGCGGCCTCGACGGTCGCGCATGCCCGCCCCAGCCGCTCGACCGCCTCGTCCACCTCGGCCTCCGAGATCAGCAGCGACGGCCCGATGCGGATCACCTGGCCGTGCAGCCCCCCGATCCCGATCAGCAGCCCCTCGTCTTTGGCCGCGTTGAGCAGCATGCCCGCCAGCCGGGGCGCGGGCTCCTTCGTGGCCGGATCCTCGACCAGCTCCAGCGCCTGCATCAGCCCCATGCCCCGCACGTCGCCGATCCATGCATAGGTCGCGGCAAGGCGGTCGAGCGCTTCGCGCAGCTGTGCCCCGCGCACCCGCGCCCGGGCCGGCACGTCCTCTGCGCGCATCACGTCGAGCGTGGCCGCCATGGCCGCCATGCACACCGGATTGCCGCCAAAGGTGGACAGGGTCTTCCCGCGCCAGCTCCCCGCGATCTCGTCGGTCGTGATCGTCGCGCCAACCGGCATCCCCCCCGCGATCCCCTTCGCCATGACCATGATGTCGGGCACCACGCCCCAGTGCTCGATCCCGAACCAGTGGCCGCCCGTGCGTCCGAACCCGGCCTGCACCTCGTCCGAGATGAACACGCCGCCGTACGACCGGATGATGTCGGCCATGCGCTGGAAGTACCCCCGGGGCGGCACGATGTACCCCCCCACGCCCTGGATCGTCTCGGCGATGAAGGCGGCGGGACGCCCGTTGGTCGTGGTCTCGATCACCTCGATCAGGTCCCGCGCGTAGATCTCGACCAGCTCCTCGTCCGAGGCCGCGCCGAACGGCGCGCGGTACGGGTACGGCGAGAGCGCGTGCGTGACCCCGGTCGAAGTCGCGGGCAGCACCCGCCACGACGCGTGCGCCGTGATCGCCGACGCCATGCTCGTGCGCCCGTGGTACGCCTGCCGCAGCGCGACCACCTCGGTGCGGCCCGTGTGCAGCCGCGCCGCCTGCAGCGCCGTCTCGATCGCCTCGGCCCCGCTGTTCAGGAAGAACGTGCGGCGCAGGCCACCCGGCGCGATCCCGGCCAGCGCGCGCGCCGCCTCGACCTGCCGGTCGTTCACGTACAGAGTCGAGAGATGCCCCACGCGCGCCGCCTGCTCCTGCACCGCCGCGACCACCGCCGGATGGCAATGCCCCACCGACGTCGTGAGAATCCCGGCAAACGCGTCCAGATACTCGCGCCCGTCGAAGTCCCGTACCCGGCACCCCCTCCCCTCGGCGATGGCCAGCGGCTCGTCGTAGAGCGGTATCACGCAGTCGAAGATGTACTTGCGCTGCTCGGCGAAGATGGCGGCGCCGCGGCTGGCTGTGGCTACCATGGCTTGGTTTCCTCTGGCAATGTCAACTCAACCTTACAAAATGTAAACTACACTTCACCATCGCGATATCACCACGCGCTGATCGGTGAAGAACGATACCGCGTCGCGGCCCTGGGCCTTGAGGTCGCCGTAGAAGGAGTGGCGGGCGCCGCCGAAGGGGAAGAAGGCCATGGGTGCGGCGACGCCGATGTTGACGCCCAGCATCGAGATGCCGGCGCGGTAGCGGAACTCGCGCGCGGCTCTGCCCGAGGTGGTGAAGATCGAGGCCGCGTTGCCGTAGCGGCTTTGCGAGAGGAGGTCGAGCGCGGCATCGAGGCTCGGGGCCCGGGTTAGGCCGGCGACGGGGCCGAACACCTCTTCGCGGCCAATGGGCATGGCCGGGGTCACGTTCTCGAAGACGGTGGGGCCGACCCAGTGGCCGCGCGGGTAGCCGCGCACGCGCAGGCCGCGGCCGTCCATGAGGAGGCGCGCGCCGTCGCGCTCGCCCTCGTCGATGAAGGCGGCGACGCGGTCGCGGTGCGCGGCCGAGATGACGGGGCCCATGTCCACGCCGTCGTCGAGGCCGCGCCCGACCTTGAGCGACGCCGCGCCGTCCAGGATGCCCTCGCGCACGGGGTCGTAGGCGTCGCCGACGCCCACCACCACCGATCCCGCAAGACACCGCTGCCCCGCGGAGCCGAACACCGACGCCACCACGGCGTCGGCGACCATGGCCGGGTCGGCATCGGGCAGCACGATCATGTGGTTCTTGGCGCCGCCCAGCGCCTGCACGCGCTTGCCCGCCGCGCCGGCGCGCTCGTACAGGATCTTCGCCACTTGGCTGGACCCCACGAACGAGACGCCGACCACATCGGGGTGGTCGACGAGCGCCTCGACCGCCTCGCGACGGCCGTGGACCACGTTGAGCACGCCGGGGGGCAGCCCCGCCCGCTCGGCCAGCTCGACCACGCGCAGGTGCGTGAGCGGATCCTGCTCGCTTGGCTTGAGCACCACCGTGTTGCCCGCGGCGACCGCGTAGGGCCAGAACCAGAGCGGGATCATGACGGGGAAGTTGTACGGGGTGACCACCGCGAACACGCCGACGGGCTGGCGCACGGTCTCGCAGTCGACGCCGCGCGCGATGTCCTCGAGGGTGTCGCCCATCATCAGGGTGGGCATCCCGGCGGCGTGCTCCACGTTCTCGATGCCGCGCTGCACTTCGCCCCACGTCTCGGCGACGTTCTTGCCGTGCTCGCGCGAGAGGCTCGCCGCGAGGTCGTCGTGGTGCTCGTCGAGCAGCGCCTTGAGGCGGAAGAAGACGCGGGCGCGCTCCGGGACGGGGGTGCGGCGCCACTCGCGGAAGGCCGCGCTTGCGGCGGCGACGGCGCGGTCCACGTCGCTGGGGGCCGAGAGGGGAACGGAGCCAAGGGTGTCGCCGGTGGCCGGGTCGGTGACCGGCAACTTCTCGCAGGCGTCGGGGGCCACCCATCTGCCCGCCACGTAGTTGCCCGCGACGCCGGATGGGGTGGTCGGCATCCTCCTATCCTTCCCTGGCCATGCCTAGAATGCGCTCGTACTCGTCCTTCGCGACCGGCTGCACCGAGAGACGGCTGCGGTTGACCAGGACCATGTCGGCCAGCTCGGGTGTCGCGCGGATCTGCGGCAGCGTGACCTCGCGGGCGAACTTTTCGACGAAGCGAACGTCGACCATGAACCAGCGGGGGGCGTCTTCGGTGGCCTTGGCGTCGAAGTACTTGTTGTCGGGGTCGAACTGGGTGAAGTCGGGGTAGGACTCGCGGCAGACCTCGGCGATTCCGGCAACGCCCGGCGGCTTGGCGTTCGAGTGGTAGTAGAGCACGCGGTCGCCGATGCGCATCTTGTCGCGCATGAGGTTGCGGGCGGCGTAGTTGCGGACGCCGTCCCAGTGGGTTGTGCCGTCGCGTGCCAGGTCGTCGATCGAGTAGACGTAGGGTTCGCTCTTCATGAGCCAGTATTGGCGGGCCATGCGGGCTACTCCTGGAGCACGGGCTCGGTGAGACGGGCCGCCACGTAGCCGTCGCCGCCGTCCGGAAGGCGGACCCGGTACCACTCGCCGGCGGCGCCGAGCACGCGCAGGTGGGTGCCCGACGCGAGTTCGAGCAGAACGTCCTCGCGGGCGCCCGGGGCGGCGCGGAGGCGGATGCCGTCGTTGCGGGTCTGCACGCGTGCGCCGAGGAGCGCGGCGTCGGCGGTTTGCTCGGTGCGGCCGGTGCGCGGCGGCGTGAGGAAGGGGAAGGGGTCGAGCGGGCCCTCGCCGCGGCGGTAGATGCCGAAGTGCAGGTGCGGGGGGGTCGTGCGCGCGTTGCCGGTGTTGCCGACGAAGCCCACGGTGTCGCCCTGTTCGACGAGGTCGCCGTCGCTGACGTGCTGGCTGTCCAGGTGCGCGTAGTAGATGCTGGCGCCGCGCTGCCGGTCGCGCAGCCACACGACCTTGCCCCCGAGCCGCGTGTTGCGAACGCGGTCCGCGCGTCCCGCCGACACCGCCAGGACGGGGGTGCCGCGGGGGGCGAAGATGTCGACGCCGTGGTGGCGGCGGCGTCCGCCGTCGCGGGGATCGCCGAAGAAGCTGAGGATCGAGCGCGGGGAGCGTCCCTCGACAGGGAAGGCGAACACGTTGTCTTCGCCCAGGGCGACGCGGAAGCTGCCGCCCCTGAGCAGCTCGGGCTGGACGCGCAGGACGTACTCGCCGTCCCTCCACGGATCTTCGTGGCTGAAGGTGCGGGACAGCGAATCGGACGAAAACACGGGCCGGGGCGGGTTGTCTTCGCTCGTGGGCAGCCTGAAGAGCTCGATGAAGAGGCGGGTGTCCTCTTCGGAGTCGAGCGAGACGGCGAAGGTGAGCTTGCGCCCGCGCGGAATGCGGATTCGGTAGGCGACCGCCGACGGCTCCTCGGGTGTGATGTAGCCTTCCTCTTCGAACGGCGGGGTGACCGCGACGGGGTCGGCGAGCGCGCGCCGGCCGGCGGCCTCCCAGTCTCTGGCCAGCGCGGTTTCGCCCAGGCCGGCGTCGACGAGCGAGGCCTGGTAGGCTTCGTAGGGGGTCAGGTCGCGGAAGTTGTCCTGCAGGACTTCGACGGGCTCGCACGCCGCCAGGGCGGCGGTGACCGCGAGGAGGCCGACGGGGAGTCGGCGGCGGGCGGGGGCGGGGGTGGGCGGGGGCGCCACGCGCAGGCCTACGCCGGACCGGCCGCCCGCACTTTGCCGGACACCTGGCCGGCGAAGCGCTCGAAGTTGCGCTTGAACATGGCGGCGAGCTCGCCCGCAGCCGCATCGTAGGCCGCGCCGTCGCTCCAGGTGCCGCGCGGAAGGAGGACGTCGTCGGGCACGCCCGGGACGCGCGTCGGCACGCGCAGGCCGAATACGGGATCGACGGTCTGCGCGACATTGTCGAGGTGGCCGCCGAGCGCCGCAGCCAGCATGGCGCGGGTGTGGCCCAGTTCCATGCGGCGCCCGACGCCGTAGCGGCCGCCCGTCCAGCCCGTGTTCACGAGCCACACCCGGGAGGCGTGCTCGCGCGTGCGGCTGCCGAGCAGGTCGGCGTACACGCCGGCGGGCCGCGGGAGGAACGGCGCGCCGAAGCAGGCGCTGAAGGCCGCGCGCGGCTCGGTGACGCCCCGCTCGGTGCCGGCGACCTTGGCCGTGTAGCCCGAGAGGAAGTGGTACATGGCCTGCGCGGTGTCGAGCCGGGCGATGGGGGGCAGCACGCCGAAGGCGTCCGCTGTGAGGAACACCGCATTGCTGGGGTGGCCGCCCTGGCCCGACGGCACGGCGTTCGCGATGAAGTGGATGGGGTACGATGCGCGCGTGTTCTCGGTGATCTCGGCCGAGTCGTAGTCGATCTCGCGGGTGCGCTCGTCGAGGACGACGTTCTCGAGGATCGTGCCGAACCGGCGGGTGGCGCGGTGAATGTCGGGCTCTCCCTGCGCCGAGAGGCGGATGGTCTTGGCGTAGCAGCCGCCCTCGAAGTTGAAGATTCCGTCGGCGCTCCAGCCGTGTTCGTCGTCGCCGATCAGGCGGCGGTCGGGGTTTGCCGACAGCGTGGTCTTGCCGGTTCCCGAAAGGCCGAAGAAGAGGGCGGTGTCGCCCCCCGCGCCGATGTTGGCCGAGCAGTGCATGGGCAGGACGCCCTGGGCCGGGAGCACGAAGTTCAGCGCCGAGAAGATCGACTTCTTGATCTCGCCGGCGTAGGCGGTGCCGCCCACGAGCACCACCCTCTCGCTGAAGTTGGCCACGATGAACGCGCCCGAATTGGTGCCGTGGCGGCGGGGGTCGGCCTGGAGCGAGGGGGCGTGGTAGACGATGAAGTCGGGCGAGAAGCCGGCCTCGTCGCCCTCTTCGCCCGGGTCCAGGCGCAGGAACATGTTGTAGGCGAAGAGGTCGTGCCAGGGACTCTCCGAAATCACCCGCACCCGGATCTCGTAGCGCGGATCGGCGCCGGCCTTCGCGTCGCGGACGTACAGGTCGCGGCCGTTGAGGTGGTCGATGATGTCGGCCTTGAGCAGGTCGTAGTGACCTTCGGCGATCGGGACGTTCACGTCGCCCCAGTCGATCAGGCCGCCGGTGTCCGCCTCGCGGACCACGAAGCGGTCGTTGGGGGAGCGGCCGGTGTGGGGCGCGGTGACGGTCGCCAGTCCGCCGCCGTGCGCCAGCCGTCCCGTGCCGATTCGCAGCGTTTCCTCGTAGAGCTCTGCGGGCGAGAGGTTGCGGCGAATCCGCCCTCTCGGGGTCAGTCCCTGGGCGCGCAGAGCCGTGGTCGGCGCTTCTGCAACAAGCATGATTCCATCCGTTGGGTCGTGGTTGTTCTTCGTTGGGGCCGCGGTTGTTCGTCGGTGGGTCGCGGTTGTTTCGGTCAGTCCGCGGCGGCGGCCTTCGCGTCCGCCTGTCTGGTAATGTGATTCCGCTCGGTCCGCGCGTCCACCGATGCGATGCCGATCAGGTGCACGACCTCGAGCACGGAGCTTCCCCGCTGAAGGATGTGCACGGGCTTGTCCATGCCCAGCAGGATGGGACCGATGACCTCGGCGTCGCCCAGCTGGCTGATCAGCTTGTAGCAGGCGTTGGAAGCGCTGAGGGTGGGGAACACCAGCACGTTGGCGGGCCCGGTGAGGTCGCTGAACGGATAGGTCTCGGCAATGATGCGCGGGTCGACCGCCACATCCGCCTGCATTTCGCCGTCCACCGCCAGCCCCGGCGCCAGCCGCTTGACCCACTTCACCGCCTCGCGGACCTTCGCGGCCTCGGGGTGCCGCACCGATCCGAAGTTGGAGAAGGACAGCATGCCGATGCGCGGCTGGATCCCCAGGTCCCCCACGAACCGCGCCGCCGAGATCGCGATTTCGGCGAGGGTTTCGGGGTCGGGGTCGATGTTGACCGTGGTGTCGGCGAAGAAGAGCGGGTCGCGGTCGCGGAAGGCGACGATGTGGAGCCCCGACACCTTGTTCACCGCCGGCGAGGTTCCGATCACCTCGAGGGCGGGCCGCAGGATCTCCGGGTAGTTCGAGTCGATGCCGGCCACCATCGCGTCGGCGTCGCCCGCCCGCACCATCATCGAGGCGAAGTAGACGGGCTGGTAGGCGCGGGCGCGGGCCTCGGCGAGCGTCAGTCCCTTGCGGGCCCGGCGCTTGTGGAATTCGTCGGCGTAGGCGTAGCGGGTCTCCTCGACCGAGGGCGGATGGATGCACTCGACGCCGGTCAGGTCGATCCCCAACTCGTCGCCGAAGAGGTGGATCTTCTCGGGGTTCCCGATCAGCACGATGCGCGCGGTCCCTTCCTGCACCACCTGCGCCGCCGCCCGCATGACGCGCTCGTTGTATCCGTCGGCCAGCACGATCCGCGCGGGCTCCTTCCTGGCGCGCCCCAGGATGCCCCGCATGGCCTCGCGGCCAGGACCCAGGCTGGCCTCGAGCTTGTGACCGTACTCCTCCAGGTCGATCTTGGTGCGCGCGACGCCGGTCTCCATCGCGGCCCGGGCCACGGCGGGCGAAACGTGCAGGAGCACGCGCGGGTCGAAGGGCTTCGGGATCAGGTACTCCGGCCCGAACTCGAAGGCGTCGTCGCCGTAGGCCTTGAGCACCGACTCGGGAACGTCGTCGCGCGCCAGCTCGGCGAGCGCCCGGGTGGCGGCGAGCATCATCTCCTGGTTGATCCTGCGGGCCCTGACGTCGAGCGCGCCGCGGAACAGGAACGGGAACCCCAGCACGTTGTTGACCTGGTTCGGATAGTCGGACCTGCCCGTTGCGGTGATCGCGTCGTCGCGGACCCTGGCCACATCCTCGGGGGTCACCTCGGGATCGGGATTCGCCAGCGCGAAGATGATCGGTCGCGGGGCCATCAACGCCACCATCTCGGGCGTGATCACCCCCTTGGCCGACAGTCCGACGACCACGTCGGCCCCGTCCATCGCCTCGGCAAGGGTCCGCTCGGGCCGGTTGGTGGCGAACGGCACCTTGTATTCGTTCATCCCCTTCTCGCGGCCCTCGTGGATCACGCCGGCCCGGTCGACCATGAGCATGTTCTCGGCCCGCACGCCCAGCCGCAGGCAGTGCCGCGCCGTGGCTATCGCCGATGCGCCCGCGCCGCTGAACACCACCCTGGCCTCGCCCATGTCGCGGCCCGAGATCTCGATGGCGTTCAGCAGCGCCGCGCCCGCAATGATCGCCGTGCCGTGCTGGTCGTCGTGGAAGACCGGGATGCGCATGGTCTTGCGCAGCGTCTCCTCGATGAGGAAGCACTCGGGGGCGCGGATGTCCTCGAGGTTGATGCCGCCGACCGTGGGCTCGAGCAGCTGGCAGAAGCGGATGACTTCGTGCGGGTCCTCGGTCCCGATCTCGATGTCGAAGACGTCGATCCCCGCGAACTTCTTGAAGAGGACGCCCTTGCCCTCCATGACGGGCTTGGCCGCCAGCGCCCCGATGTTGCCCAGGCCCAGCACGGCGGTGCCGTTCGACACCACCGCGACGAGGTTGCCCCTTGCCGTGTAGCGGAACGCCTCCTCCGGCTCCCGGTGGATGGCCATGCACGGCTCGGCCACGCCGGGGCTGTACGCCAGCGTGAGGTCTCTCTGGGTTGCGACCGCCTTGGTGGGAACGACCTCGATCTTCCCCGGGCGGCCTTCGGCGTGATACTGGAGTGCGTCGCTTTCGAAGCCCGACAACGATGTCTCCTCATGGTCCCGGAGCCGCCTTGCGCGGCCGCTCCGCGGTGCAGGTTTGCATTCGTCGCGATCCGGGCCGGGGAGTCGGCCTTCGACCTCCCAGCCGGGAAGTGATCCTATCGGAGCCGCCGAAGGCGGTCAATCGCCGGTCGCGGCCGGGCCGGCCCTTGTTCCACGGGCTGCCGCCCACAACCCTTGGACCGGCACCCGGGTCTAACCATCTTCGAGGAGCTGCGTTTGCCAGCCTCCGTGCGCACCCCGCCCCACCGCCGTGTGCACACCGGCCCCCTTACTCGCATCGGTTCGCGCCAGATGAGAACATGACCGCATTCACCGTCCGCCGGGCGGTCTTCGGACTTCTCCTCTGGTCGGCACTGGGGGGGGGCGCCCCGGGGTGGTCGGCACCGGGATGGCCGACGCTGGGAGCGGAGCCCTTGTCCGCCCAGGCGCCCCAGTCGCCGCCGCCCACCCGCGAATGCGAAGGCGCACGGATCACCGGCGTCTTCCTGGACAACCACTCGATCTACGACGCGCCCGAACCCGACTCGGCGGCGGACGACGGCCTGGTTCCCAGGTTCAGCAACTGGGCGCGCTCGGTCGCCAACCGCCTGCATCGCAGAACCCGGCCGAGCTTCATCGAACGCGAGCTGCTTTTCAAGGTCGGCGACTGCCTCGATCCGCTGTTGCTGGAAGAGTCGGAGCGCCTGCTCAGAACGCTCGCCTTCATCGCCGAGGCGGACGTGTATCCGGTCCCCGTTGGCGAAGACGAGGTGCACGTCGTGGTCGACACCCGGGACGACTGGACGCTGAAGCTGGATGTTCGCGGCGACTGGGACGACCGCTTGCGGCTCACCCACGTCGGCCTGACCGAAGAGAACCTCTGGGGCACGGGCACGCTGATCGGCTTCTACCTCCGGGAGCGCGACGAGCAGCGCGACTTGGGGGGCCAGCTGCGCACCCCCCAGCTCGCCGGAACCCGCCTCGACGCCCACGTCTCCGGCGGCCGGACGCGGACCGGCGTCTTCTTCACCGAGTCGGTGTCGTATCCGTTCGTGGGCGAGGTGGGCCGGTGGGCCTTCGTCGAGTCGTTCTCTCTGCGCGAGGACCTGTTTCCGTACGCGGCGCCGGCCGGCTCACCGTTCACCAACGCGAGCCTCCCCATACAGACCCGCTACGGCGAGGCGACTCTTGGGCGCCGCTTCGGCGAGCCGGGCGATCTGGCGGTGCTGGCCGCGGGGGTTTCGTGGGAGGACGTGCGCTTCGAGGGGTTTCCGGGCGGCGTCGAGGTCGTCTCGGGGTTCGACTTCTCCGTGCGCGACACGGCCGACTCGGCCACGATCGAAGCCATTCGTCCGCAGATTGCGGCCCGCGAGAGCGGGCACGTGAACCTCCTCGCAGGCAAGCGGAACGTGCGTTTCATCACGCGCCGCGGGCTGGACGCGATCCGCGGGCAGCAGGACGTGCGCGTCGGTGCGCAGGCGCTGGCCGCCGTGGGCGCCTCGTTCGGACGGAAGCGGGCCGGCGCAGCCGCCGACGGGCGCGAGGTGCGCGCGAGCCTGTCGCTCTTCGCCGGCTCCGCAGGCCCGAACTGGGTCTTCAACAGCGAGTGGAAGGTCGAAGGGGCCCGATCGTTCGGCGTGGGGGGCGCCGAGCGCGCCTTGGGCGACGACGGGCGCGGCTCGAGCGACGAGCGCGCCTTCCGCGACATCCTGGGCGAGTTCGGCGCGTATTTCTACTGGCACCCCGCGCAGAACGGTCGGCACACCCTGGTGGCGGGGCTCTCCGGCGCCGGCGGCTGGCGCAGCACGCTTCCATTCCAGCTCACCCTGGGCGGCCCCTACGGGATCAGAGGCTACGACCGCGAGGACTTCCCGGCAGCGCAGCGCCTCGTGTTCAACCTCGAGGACCGCATTCGGCTGGACGGGCCGTTCGCGGACCTCTTCGACCTCGGCCTTGCGCTGTTCATGGACGTCGGCGCCGGGTGGAGCGGCGACGTTCCGTTCGGGACCGACTCCGGGCCGAGGACGTCGGCCGGAGCGGGGATCCGGGTGGCGCTGCCGGCCGGCGCACGGCAGGTCTGGCGCCTCGACGTCGCCGCTCCGCTCGATTGCCGCAGCAGCGGGTGCGTTCAGTTCCGCGCGGGCGCCGACCTGGTGAGCCTCCTCACCGGCTTCGACGACTGGCAGGTTCGCCGCAGCCGGGTCGCGAGTCCGGCCGCCGCGTTTCTGGGCAGCCGGTGAGCGAAAACATTTGACTTCAGGTTCGCGGGATCGTAGACTTTTCCTCCCACACTCCGTCCCCGGGGCGCCGCCGCCGATGGACCGGCGACGGCGGGCCCGGCTGCGCGTTCCCGGCCCCGGGACCGGGACGCGACAACGCAAACCCGCTTCAGGAGAACGTCCTTGTTCGCTTCTGCGCGCGGCCTCGACTCCTTCGACCAGTACCTTCAGGATGTGGAACGGTATCCACTCATCGCGGACCCGGAGGAGGAACGGGCGCTCGCGCGAAGAGCCCGAACAGGAGACAAGGAGGCGGCGGAGCGCCTTGTCACCGCCAACCTTCGCTTCGTGATCTCGTACGTGAAGAAGTACCAGGGCCGAGGCCTCGGACTCGCCGAGCTGGTCTGCATCGGGAACGAGGGCCTTTTGAAGGCGGTCAAGAAGTTCGACCCGGACAAGGGCGTGAAGTTCATCTCGTACGCGGTCTGGTGGATCCGCCAGACCGTGCTCCAAGCGCTGGCCGAGCAGACCCGCTCGGTCCGCATCCCGCTCAACCAGAACTCCAACCTTGCCCGGCTCTCCCGCACCAACACCGCGCTCACCCAGCAGCTCGGACGTTCGCCGACCGACCACGAGCTCGCGCGCGAGATGGAAGAGCCGCTGGAGACCGTGCGCGCGCTTCGCCGGGTCGCGGCGACCGAGCTGAGCCTCGACGCCCCGCTCGACCGCGGCGACCGTGACAGCGCCAGCTTCGGCGAGCGGTTCGCCGGCGAGGAGGGCAGCGAGATCGAAGAGGACGTGGAGGCGGCCGCCCGCCGCGCCTTCCTCGAGAGCATGTTCGACCGGTACCTGACCGAGCGCGAGCGCAAGATCCTGTACCTGTACTACGGTCTCGACGACGGCGAGGAGCGGACCCTGGAGGAAATCGGCTCGCTGCTGGGCGTGACCCGCGAGCGCATCCGCCAGATCCGCAACCGGGCCTTCGAAAAGCTCCGGGACAGCCCTCACGGCGATTCCCTCTCCGGCTTCTGGGCCGCCAACTGACCGCAACTGCGGTCGTCCGATCGCGGGCCGTCATCGCAGCGTCGGCCGTCACGGCGCCGACCCTCACACTTCTGCGGCGCGGGGGGTGAGCATCACCATCTCGCGAGCCCTGACCTCCGCCGTCGGTATCGTGACGCCGTCGCGCTCGTAGGAGTCGTACTGCAGGTACCCCTCCACGTAGAGCTTGTCGCCCTTCGAGACGTACTCCTCGGCCACCTGGGCGAGACGCCCCCACAGGTTGACGCGGTGCCAGTCGGTGCGCTCCTCCGAATCCTCTCCTGCCGTTCGCCAGTTGGTGGCAAGCGAGACTCGCGCCACCTTGACTCCGGCGGCCGTGACGCGCACGTCGGGGTCGCTCCCCACGTTTCCAACGAGAATGATCTTGTTCACTGAGCGGCTCACGGGTGCATCCTTTCCTGGGCTTGTGGGCTCGTGACTGGCGCGTCTCCCGATCGGCGGGAAGCTGCATGCGCGCCGGTCTTCCTTGTGGACGCGCAAAGTGTCGGTCCAAATGAGGGGCGCTCCAATAGCTGGATGGGACAGATTTTCCTCGGGCACGGAAACACGGCCCTGAGAGCGGTCGGACGGCGGCCCGAAAGGCGGCCTCGAGGGCGCCAACACCCCCGTTGGGCGAATCGAAGCGGCCCCGCCCACCCCCGCGCGCCGCGCTGCCGACCCGCCGCGGGTCAGGTCTTGCAGTCGTACCAGGTTCTGCCGAAACCGGTCTCGACCGTGAGCGGCACGCTGAGTTCCAGGGCCGACTCCATCGCCTCCACGACCGTGGCGGTCACCTCCGGCACGCGTCCGTCCTCGACCTCGAAGACGAGCTCGTCGTGCACCTGCAGAAGCAGACGAGCGCCGGAATCGTCGCCCAGCGCCTCGCCGACACGAATCATCGCCACCTTGATCAGGTCGGCGGCCGTGCCCTGAATCGGCGTGTTCTGCGCCACCCTCTCGCCGAACTGGCGCACGTTCCACGCCCGGGCGCGCAGCTCGGGAACGTAGCGGCGCCTTCCCAGCAGCGTCTCGACATACCCCGCCTCGCGCGCCTGCTCGACCTGCGCGTCCAGGAACCGCCGCACCCCCGCAAAGCGCTCGAAGTACTGCGCGATGAACCGCTTCGCCTCGTCCATCGAAATGCCCAGCTGCCTCGACAGCCCGAAGGGCCCCTGGCCGTAGAGCGTGGCGAAGTTCACCGTCTTGGCCTGGTCGCGCATCCCGCCGGACACCTCGTCCACGGGCACGTCGAAGATCACGGCGGCGGTCTCGCGGTGGACGTCCTGCCCCTCGCGAAACGCGCGCACGAACACCTCGTCGCCGGAGAAGTGCGCCAGTATCCGAAGCTCGATCTGGGAGTAGTCCGCCGTTACCAGCCAAAATCCCTTGGATGAAACAAAGCCGCGGCGGATCTCGCGGCCCAATGTGGTGCGGATCGGGATGTTCTGGAGGTTAGGGTCCGAGGAAGAAAGCCGGCCGGTTGCTGCGACAGCCTGATTGAACGTCGTATGGATCCGCTTCGTCGCGGGGTTGACCAGTCCCGGCAGCGCGTCCACGTAGGTGCTGCGCAGCTTCTCGAGCTGGCGGTAGTCCATCATCAGGCGCGGCAGCTCGTGGCCCATCGCGGCCAGCTCCTCGAGCACGGACGAGTCGGTCGACGGCCCCGTCTTGGTGCGCTTGATGACCGGCAGACCCAGCCGCTCGAAGAGGATTTCCCGTAGCTGGGGCGTCGAGTTGATGTTGAACTCGGTGCCCGCGACCCTGTGGATGTCCTCGCGGATCAGGCGGAGCTCTTCGCCCAGACGGGCGCTCATCGCCGCGAAGAAGCCCGCGTCGATGCCGACGCCATGCATCTCCATCTCCGCCAAAACGGGGATCAGCGGCATCTCCAGCTCCCGAAAGAGCCGTTCAAGCCGCTGCGAGGCCATCTGGGCGGCGAAGCGATGCCAGAGCCTCAGGGGCACCTCCACCTGCTCGCATGCGAAGTGAAGGGCGTCGCTTGCAGCGATGTCGCCGAAGCGCCGACGGTTCTTGCCCGTGCCCAGCACGGCGGCGGGCGGTGTGAGATCGCGTCCCGCGAAGTCGGTTGCAAGCGCGGCCAGGTCCTGGCGGCGGCGGCCCGGATCGAGCACGTACGACGCCACCATGACGTCGTGCAGGGGGCCGGCGAGACGGAGACCCGCGCGACGGCAGGCGATGAGGGAGCGCTTGAGGTCGTGCCCCACCTTGGGCACGGCGGGGTCGGCGAGGATGGCGCGGATGGGCTCGAAGGCGGCGCTGTCGAGCGCGGGGAGGTTGCCGGGCGGGTGCGGGCTCGCGTCGCGCATCTGTTCCGGGCCGCCCTCCTGGCCTGCGCCGCCCTCCTGGCCCGCGCCGCCCTCACGCACATCGCCCAAATCGCGCACATCGCCCAAGTCGCCCAGATCGAGCGCCATGGGGGCCTCGTGCGCGACCGGCAGGTAGTGGCAGCGGTTCGGATCGGCGGCGATCGCGATTCCGGCAACCTGGCCGCGCGTGGGCTCGAGGGTGCGGTTCAGCACGGCCACCGCCACGACGCCGGCCTCTCGGCACTCCCGCGCCAGATCCGCGAGGCGTGCGGGGTCGGTGACCAGGACGTATTGGGCTGGCGCCTCCACGGCCCCGCCCCCGCCCGGGCCCTCATCGCCCCCCGCGCCCGCCTCGCGGTCCAGCCGCTCGACCAGGGTGCGGAAGTCGAGATCGACGTAGAGCGCGCGGAGGCGCTCCCTGTCGGGCGCCGCAACGCGCAGGTCGTCGAGGTCGGTGTCCAGCGCCAGATCGGTCCTGATTGTGACAAGCTGCTTGGAGAGCAGCACGGCTTCGCGGTTCGCCAGCAGCGACTCCCTGGGCCGCTTGGCCTTGATGTCGGCCGCGTTGTCGAGCACCTCCTCGACGGTCCGGTACTCGCCCAGGAGCTTCTGCGCGGTCTTCGGGCCGACGCCGGGCGCTCCGGGCACATTGTCCGAGCTGTCGCCCACCAGGGCCAGATAGTCCACCACCTGTCCCGGCTCGACCCCGATCTTCTCCGACGCGCCGGTCGCGTCCAGCCACTCTGCGGCCACCCCGTGCGGCCCGCCGCGCCCCGGGTTGAGCAGGTGCACCCGCTCGCCCAGAAGCTGGAAGAAGTCCTTGTCGCCCGAGACGATCACGGCTTCGAGGCCCTCGGCCGTCGCCCGCGCGGTTAGCGTGCCGATCACATCGTCCGCCTCCCACCCGTCCACCTCGACCACATGGTCGCCGAAGGCCTCCACGAGCTCGCGAATGCGGGGCAGGCTGTCGCGCAGCTCCTGCGGCATCTTCTCGCGGGTGGCCTTGTAGTCCGGGTAGAGCTTCTCGCGGTGG
Organism: Longimicrobiales bacterium; assembly: GCA_965221535.1. GTDB lineage: Bacteria > Gemmatimonadota > Gemmatimonadetes > Longimicrobiales > Gaopeijiaceae > Bin94. The sequence continues at coordinate 3,176,850 of OZ244894.1, forward strand.
CTGTGGCCCGAGTCGAAGACCACGGCGATGTAGTCGGGCTGGTGCTCGTCGCGAATCGCTTGAAGGAAGTTCGCGAACCCGAAGGGCGCAGACGTGTTCTCGCCCCGCGCGTTGGTGAGGGGGCGGTTGATGAAGGCGAAGTAGGACCGGTAGATCAGCGCGTAGGCGTCGATCAGGAACAGTCGGGGCGCCGTCTTGTCCGGGATCTTCATCGGTCAGCCCGCAAACTCCAGCTTCTGAACCCGAGGCCGGATGGAACGCTCGACAGCGCGCGGAACCAGGACGGCCAGCAGGGCGAGGGTTGCGATCGTGACCACGGTCGTGGCGGGGCTTGCGTATCCCACCCAAAAGAACAATGGCAGAATGCCCGCGACTGCCAGGGCGATCAGAACCATGCCCATCAGGTGCCCCATGGCGCTGCCCTTGCGCGGCGGCTCGGAAAACGGAAGCAGCGGTGAAGCCAAAAGCCGAAGCTGAAGCGCGAGGTGGGCAAGAACTCCCAGCAAGACCGCGTGCACAGCCGCATGCAATGCGTTCCCGAAGCTCCAGACGAAGATCCCGGCCAGCAGAAGGACGTACGGCGCGACGAAGAAGACAGCGACGCAGATGCCCGCATTCACCACCAGCTTCGCCCGGTCCACCGGAGTCGCGAAGAACACCCAGGCGGCCTGGTAGGACTCGCTGCGGAACAGGCTGTCCACAACGATTATCGGCATCGCGAGCGCCACGAAGTGGATCATCCAGAGTGGCCCGGCCGCGAAGCCACGCTCGACAAAGGGGTCGGCCAGCGATCCCTCCCGTGTCGCGAACCACAGGTAGAACAGCGTCATCGGGACGACGCCCAGGACCGAGAGCCTGAAGTTCATGTCATGCCTGAACTGGCCCCGGACGAGCGTGGAGACGACGCGCAGCTCCGGCGAAATGCCCGGCAACCTCATGCGGCGCGCTCGGCCCTGTCGGCGCTTGGGCTCGCTCGTCGCCATCAGCGCGCCGAGGCGGTCGGAGTACGACATGGACAGCCGGTCCCGGCAAAAGAAGAAGAACACGCCGAGGCTGCCCAGGCCGACAAGCGCGCCGATGCCTGCCGCAAGCTGCCAGTCACCGGTTGTCAGCTGCAGAATGCTGGCGAACCAGGCAGACGGGGCAAGCCTGAGGGCGGCGGGCGGCTCGAAAGCCTCCTGCCCCAGGTATTCCCTCAGTTCGAGCATGAAGAACGGCGCACCCATCACGGCCATCATAAGGACAACCTGCAGATAGGAGAGCGCGACGCGCAGCCTGCGCGGGTGCACAAAGTGCAGCAAGGCCGTGTACAGCAAGATCATCGCGAGCGTTGTCCACACGACCGTTCCAGCCAGCGCCGGCAACCAGCCGAGCGCCGCCAGCGCCCCGTGCCTCGCGCCCAGGCCCAGGGTGGCGGGCCCGCCCACGAGAACGCCGATGACTCCCGTGTACGCCAGCACACTGGCGACCCTCGCGACGAAGTAGGTGGTCGAGGATACGGGTTGCGGCGCCAGTATCTGGTAGTCGTCCGGCGCAACCACAACGGTTTGAAAGTCGACGAGCATTGCCATGGCGACCATTAACCCCGCGGCGGTCAACGCAATGGTTGCGCTCAGGAACAGGTCTGGCACGGAAGACACCGTCATGGCGACCCAGAAGCCGAGGAGTGCGTAGAGCAGAATGGTCAGCCACACCTTCGAGCTGCCGCTCTTCTTCTGTCCCGTGTCCAGCTGTAGCCCGCTGGCGGCCCGGAAGTCGTTCCGCAGCATCGCCCGGACCAGCACGCGCCACTGGTCGTGGTCGGCGCCCAGCGCCCGGATTGCCCGTCCGAGGATCATGGTCGGCCTGGTGCGTCCGCCGATGGCGAGCCCAGCGCCGACAGCAGGTCGCGCGTGACATCGGCCGCGTCGCGCACGCCCGTGATCCGGGCGAAGGCCGCTTCGAGGCTGGACTCGCCCGTCGCGGCCGCGATCTCTTCCGGACGGCCCTCGCTGACCACGCTGCCCTCGTCGATTATGACGATGCGGGTGCAGATCCGTTCCACGACCTCCAGAATGTGCGAGCAGAAGAGGATTGTGCGGCCTTGCGAAGCCAGCTCGCGCAGCAGTTCCTTCACCACCAGCGCCGCGTTGGCGTCGAGGCCGTTGAGCGGTTCGTCGAGGAAGAGCACTTCCGGATTCGCAATCAGGGCGGCGCTGATCAGCACCTTCTGGCGCATTCCTTTCGAATACTCCACCAGCCGCTGGTTCCGCGCCTCGAGGATGCCGAACAGACCCAGGAACTCGCGGACCCGGGCGTCCGCCGCGCCACCCTTGATCCCCCGCAGGTTCGCCACCATGCCCAGGTACTCCTGCGCGGTCAGCGTCTCGTAGAGCGCCCCCGCTTCGGGCACGTAGCCAACCCGCTTCTTGACCTCCATGGGCTCCTGCGCAACGTCGAACCCGGCGACGCGCGCAGAGCCGCCGGAAGGCTTGATCATGCAGGTCAGCATCTTGACCGTGGTGGTCTTTCCCGCCCCGTTGGGGCCCAGAAACCCGACGATCTCACCCGGCTCCACGCTCATGTCCAGGGCCTGAACCGCCACCTTGGCGCCGAACCGGCGTGTCAGCCGCGTCGTCTCGATCAACGTGAAGCCTCCTGCGCGAATGCAGCCCGAATTTGCGCCACTGGCGGTCTATCCGTACAGCCAGCGGTAGAGCGCCCGGTTCCGCACCACGTTCTTGACGTATCCGCGCGTCTCGACGAACGGAATGCGCTCGGTGAAGCGGTGCGGATCCTCCGCCTCGGGGAACCGCCGCCAGCGGTTGGCACGGGTTGGGCCCGCGTTGTAGGCCGACAGCGCAAGCTGCAGGTGACCGTCGTAGCGGTCCAGCAGCTCGGCAAGGTAGAGGGTGCCCAGGTGGACGTTCACTTCGGCCGTCCTGAGGGCGTCGGTCGTGTACCCCGGCGGGCCGATTGCGCGCGCCAGCTGGCGCCCGGTCGCGGGCATGATCTGCATGAGGCCGATGGCCCCGGCCGACGAGCCGATCGAGGGCACCCAGGCGCTCTCCTGCCGGATGAGACCGGCCACAAGGAACGGGTCGAGTCCCATTTCCCGTGCGCGGGCGGTGACGAGCTCGCGGAACGGGAAGGGATACACGACCTCCAGGAGAGCGCGGCTCCACTCGACGCCGCGTTCGCGCAGCTCCAAGCCCAGACGGATGCCGTCGCGGGTGCGCCCGCCCTCGTTGAGGGCTCGGGCCAGGGCCAGCACCCGCGCGGTCGAGTCGCGGACGGCAGCCTTCAGGTGCGCGACGTGGGCCTCGGCGCCCTCCGCCAGCTCTGCCGCGTCGAGCACGGCGAGCGTTTCTAGCCCGCTGGCCAGCCATTCAGGCGGGTCAGGGGCCGGCCCCGGGTCGCCGTCGATCGTCGGCATTGGGATCGCGGATCCGCTCGCCTGCGCGGCCAGGTGCGCGTAGTAGGACAGGGGACTCTCGGTCGTCAGTCGCGCAATGAGATCGCCGCTGCCGGTGGTGTCCCCCGCGACGCGCGCGGCGTGGGTGGCCCAGTAGCTGGCCTCCTCCCAGCGCCTGCCTTGGGGGAAGTCCTCCACATAGCTCCGAAAGACGTCTGCCGCGTCGTCCGGCTCGCCCCGGGCCAGGTGAATCTGCGCCCAGCGCATCCTCGCCAGACCGGCCCGGTCGGCGGTCGGAAGCATCGTGGCGGTCAGGCGGTACTGTTCGATCGCCTGGTTGAGCCGTCCGGCGTCGTGGTGATCGTCTCCGCGGAAGAAGACGATGTCCACCGCCTCGCGCGACGCGGGGTAGCGCTCCAGAAGGCGGTCCTGCAGGATCCGCGCGTCGCCATGGCGTCCCTGCCGGGTCCGGATCGCGGCCCAGGCGCTCAGCGCGGCAACCCCGACCGCCGGGTCCTCCGAAGCGGTCAGCTCCCGGTAGACCTCGACCGCGGCGCCGCGGTCCGCGCTGCCGTTGTACGCGCGCGCCAGAGCCAGCCGCTCGGCCTCGGTGAGCACAGCCCCTCGCTGCGCCGCGAGCCTCCACGCCCGCACAGCACGCCCGTACTCGCGGCTCCGGCCGAACGCCGTGGCCACCCGCCTCAGGATCTCGGGTCCGGAGTCCCTGGCCACCCTCCAGTGCGCGTCGGCGGCCGCCAGTGCCTCGGCCCCGGCCGTCGTGCGTTCGAGCAGGCTCTCCATAGCGGACACGGCCCCTGCGGAATCGCCCAGCGCCAGCATGTACCGCCACCTTCGCCCCAGCAGCTCCGCATGAACCTGTGTAGACCCCGAAACATCCCCGACCTCGGGAAGCCCCTCCAAGGCGCGGGCCGTATCGCCGGCGGCCGCCCACGCGTCCGATTCCAGCGCCCGCGCGTTGGCAAGCGCGACCGAGTCGGGCGCCGCCGCGAGCACCCGGGCAAGCTCGTCCGGCTCGCCCGCAGCGGCCAGCGCGCGCGCCATCTCCAGAGCGGTCCATGCCGCGACGGTGGGCGAGGCACCCGCGAGTTGTCGCAGGGTGGCGAGTGCGTCATCGTGCGAGCCCCGCTCGGAGTGCGCGCGCGCCACCAGCGAAAGGGTCGCCGACATCTCCTCGGGCGCCTCGGGGCTCGCTTCGAGAAAGCGCTCGAACGCTGTGAGCGCTCCGTCGCGGTCGCCGGTCGCCCGGCGCGCCCTGGCAAGCAGGTCCCAGAAGCGCGGCGGCGCCTGCGCGGTGTCGATCGCGTCGCCGTTGAGCACCGCCAACGCCCCCTGCCAGTTCCTCCACCCGGCTTCGGCCTCGGCCAGAAGCAGCCTGTCGGCCAGCGCCACGCTGTCCATCGATGCGAACGCGTCGCGCAAGGCCCGGCTGGCGTCCCAGTGGCGTCCGTGCGAAAGCTGCACACGGACCGAATCGGGAACCTGCGCGGCCACCGGACAGGAGACGGCAATCGAAAGGGCCGCCGCAACCCCTGCAACCGACCGCCCCGTCATGCCACGCCCAATGGTCCCTTGCAAGCTACCTAGAGGCCCTCCAGCCCCACCCCGCGCCCCCACGGCCCGGTGGCAGCGCGCCAAAACCACCGGGCGAGGCCGGGATCAGATCGACCCCCCGGGCTAATCGCCCCCAGCCTGGCTCGTCTGCATCGCGAAGAGGGCGTCGATCATCTTCTGGGCCGACTCCTCCATGTCGATGACCAGGTGGTCGATCCGGGACACGAAGTAGTTGTGCCCGATGCTCACCGGGATCGCGATTGCGAGCCCCGCGGCGGTCGTGGTCAGGGCGATCTTGATCCCGGACGCAACCGTGGTGGCGTCCACCTCGCCGGCGAACTCGATCGCCTGGAAGGCCTCGATCATCCCCAGCACCGTACCCAGGAAGCCCAGGAGCGGCGCCACGTTGGTCAGCGTCGCGAGCACCACGAGACCGCTCTCCAGCTTCGACAGCTCGATCAGCCCCTGGTTCTCGATCGCCTTCATCACGCGGTCTGTGCCCTCGTGCTGACGCTCCAGGCCCGCATGCAGGATGTTGGCGGCAGGCGAATTGGACTCGCGCGTGAGCTCCAGCGCCTCCTTCATCTGCTGCGCGGAGAGCAGCTCGTCGACCTCGCGCAGAACCGCTCTGGTGGACGCGCTCTTCCGGAAGATGTCGAAGAACTTCCAGATGATCACCAGGATGCCCAAGAGCAGACACCCGCCGAGCGGGTAGCCCATCCAGCCGGCGTCAGACCAGAGCTGAGCCAGCCACTCGGTGAAGGTGAGTTCTGGAGCTTCCAATCCGGGAAGCTGGAGCAGTACGTCGGAGACGTTCATCAAGCTGGCCAAGGAAACCTCCTGCGGTCGATCCTGTGCTGATGGGTGTGCAGGGCCGCGCAATCCGGCGCGACCACGACTCTATGTGGGCCGTGGGGCCCGTGTGGAAAATGGCTTGTCAAAATGTGCAGCAGACTGGGCAGTGTCAACCCTGACCCCTGGCCGCCCTCGCAAGCTGGCGTCCCGAGCCTTGCCGGGCAACGCTCCGGCGCCCGCTCCCGACGCCCTCATCTTCGCCACGTCCAGACCCGCGAAGCGTACCTCGATTCGAAGCCTGCCGCCAGCGCGTCCTCGCGCCCGGTCGTGCCCCCCGGCCCCCAGCCGCCCCCCAGGGCCTGCGCGAATCCTGCCGACAGCGCCTCCACCAGGCGCGGCCACGCCGGCACCTCGCCCAGCACCTCCGAGAGCGTGACGGGACGGGTCGGGACCCGGGCGAACAGCGGACTCTGGTCGGCCACAAGCAGCAGCGACCCGTGCTGCAGCACAGCGCCCCCGATGCGGACCTGGGCGCTGCCCACCACCTTCCGGCCCGCAACCACGACCTCTCCTTCGGCGGGCTCCAGGAAACAGGGACCGGCATCGGGCGGCAGCGAGCGCCCCCCTGCCATCGCGGCGTCTGCCCCAAGCCTGCGCAGCCCCTCCACCAGCGCCTCGTTGATCTTCCGGTAGGCGCGCCGGGGACCCCCGAACGCCCGCGCCGGAAGCACCACCGAGTACGTCAGCTCGCGGTCGTGCAGCACCGCGCGCCCCCCCGTGGGCCGCCGGACGACGTCGACGTCGGGCCGCTTCCGCAGGAACGTGCGGTAGCCAACGGTGAACGGCTCGTTGCGACCCAGGGAAAGGGTGGCCGGATTCCACCGGTAGAAGCGCAGCGTTGCCGTGCCGGGGCGGAGGCCAGCAGCCAGCGCGTGGTCCCGGGCCATGTTGGCGACGCCCGTAAGGGGTTCGTCCACCAGGACCCGCCACGAAAGAGAGGGCTCCAGAGGGCTACAGGGCGAACACGTCGCCCGGTTGCATGACGCGCACCTCGGCCCGGTCGCCGACCAGGCGGCGGAAGTGCTCGGGGTCCTGCGCGATCAGCGGCCACGTGTTGTAGTGCACCGGCACCACGACCTCGGGCTCGATGAAGCCGACGGCTTCGGCGGCATCCTCGGGGCCCATGGTGAAGTTGTCGCCGATGGGCAGGATGGCCACGTCGACCTTGCCGCGCAGAAGCCGCATGTCGAGCATGAGCGCGGTGTCGCCGGCGTGGTAGACCCTTTTCCCGTCGAGGTGCATCAGAAACCCGCCCGGCAGCGTGGTGAACTGCCCCGTGGCGTCTCCGTGAACCTGTCCCCCATGCAACGCTGCAGTCATCTTGACCCGGCCGAACGGAAAGTCGTGGCCGCCCCCGATGTGCAGCGGGTGGACGTTGGCGATCCCCTGGGTCTCGGCGAAGGACACGATCTCGAAGGTGGAGACGAGGGTCGCGCCGGTCTCCTGGGCCAGCGGAATCGCGTCGGCGAAGTGGTCGTAGTGGCCGTGCGTGCAGAGGATGTAGTCCACCGGACCCACGTCGGCCCGCTTCACGTCCGACACGGGGTTGTCGTCGAAGAAGGGGTCGATCACGAGCCGGGTCCCGTCGTTCGTTTCGACCGTGAAGGTCGACTGCCCGTGGAATGTCAGCTTTGCCAAGTGGGTGGCCCTCGTCTTGGGGTGCGGGTGTCGGCCGGGCTGCCGTTCGCGCGGCCTCAGTCGGCGCCCGCGGCGTCGGCGTAGGCTTCGGCGGGCGCGCACGAGCAGATCAGATTCCGGTCGCCGTGCGCGTTGTCGATCCGCCCGACGTGCGGCCAGAACTTGCGGTCCCGCAGCCACGGAGCGGGGAACGCCGCCTGCGACCGGGTGTAGCCGTGCGCCCACGCGTCGGACATGACGTACGGCGCGGTGTGCGGCGCGTTCTTGAGCGCGTTGTCGTCCCGGTCCTGAATGCCGAGCTCGATCTGCTCGATCTCGGCGCGGATCGAGATGAGCGCGTCGCAGAAGCGATCCAGCTCCTCCTTCGATTCGCTCTCGGTGGGTTCGATCATGATCGTGCCGGGGACGGGAAAGGCGATCGTGGGCGCGTGGAAGCCATAGTCCATGAGCCGCTTGGCCACGTCCTCTTCGGTGACGCCGGTGGCTTTCTTGAGCGGACGGATGTCGATGATGAACTCGTGCGCCACGCGGCCCATGCCGCTTCCCCACCAGAACAGGATGTCGAAGTGCTCTTCGAGCCGGACCGCCATGTAGTTGGCGCTGAGGATCGCGGTTTGCGTGGCCTGGGTGACGCCGTCGCGCCCCAGGAGGGCGATGTAGGCCCACGAGATGGGAAGGATGCTGGCGCTGCCCCAGGGCGCGGCCGAGACCGGCCCGATCGCCGTGTCGCCCGTCGCGGCCTCGCCCGTCGCGGCCTCGCCGCCAGGCGCCGTGTCGCCCGCCCCCGCGCCGCCGCCCGCCCCCGTGCCGCCCCCGGTTGGAATGACCGGGTGGCCGGGCAGGTGGGGCGCCAGCTCCGCGGTCGTGCAGATCGGGCCCATGCCGGGGCCGCCGCCGCCGTGCGGGATGGCGAAGGTCTTGTGCAGGTTGATGTGAATGACGTCCGCGCCGTAGTCGCCGGGGCGGCACACCCCCACCTGCGCGTTCAGGTTGGCCCCGTCGAGGTACACGTAGCCGCCGTGGCGATGGATGATGTCGCAGATGTTGCGAATCTCCTGTTCGAAGACGCCGTGCGTGGACGGGTAGGTCACCATCACCGCGGCGAGGCGGTCGGAGTGCTGCGCCGCCTTGGCCGCCAGATCTTCGACATCCACGTTGCCCCGGGCGTCGCACCGGACCACGACAACCTTCATGCCCGCCAGGACCGCGCTGGCCGGGTTGGTGCCGTGCGCCGACGACGGGATCAGGCAGACGTCCCGGTGCTGCTGCCCAAGTGCGTGGTGGCGCGCCCGAATCACGAGCAGGCCGGTGTATTCCCCCTGCGCCCCCGAATTGGGCTGGAGCGACACCGCCGGGAGGCCGCTAATCTCGGCCAGCCAGTCGCTGAGCTCGGCCACGATGCGGGCGTATCCCCTAGCCTGTTCGGTCGGGGCGAACGGGTGCAGCAGCCCGAACTCGGGCCACGTCACCGGGACCATCTGGGTCGTGGCGTTCAGCTTCATGGTGCACGACCCCAGGGGGATCATGCTGGTGGTCAAAGAGAGGTCGCGCGACTCGAGGCGGCGAATGTAGCGCAGCATCTCGGTCTCGGAACGGTAGGAGTTGAAGACCGGGTGCCGGAGGAAGTCGGTGGTGCGGTTGAATGGCTCGGGGTAGTCGTCCGGCTCGAACGATGCCGCCAGCGCGGTTGCGTCCGCGTCGGCCCCGAAGACGGCCAGCAGGTCGTCCAGGTCGGCGGGCGTCACGGTTTCGTCGAGCGCGACCCCCACCGTGCCGTCGCCGTGGTCCCGCAGGTTGATCCGCCGGCTTCGGGCCGCCGCCAGGACGTCTTCCACCGGGGCCGCAGGGCGCACGCGCAATGTGTCGAAGAACACCGAGTGGACGATTTCGTTGCCGGCCTGCGCCAGTCCGCGCGCCAGGGTGGCCGTCTGCTTGCGGATGCGCCGCGCGATGCTCCTGATGCCCTCGGGGCCGTGATAGACGGCGTACATCCCGGCCATGACGGCCAGAAGCACCTGCGCGGTGCAGATGTTCGACGTGGCCTTTTCGCGCCTGATGTGCTGCTCCCGGGTCTGCAGCGCCATTCTCAGCGCGGGGTTGCCGTGACGGTCCACCGACACCCCGATGATCCGCCCGGGCAGCTGCCGCTTGAAGCGCTCGCCGCACGCGATGTAGGCCGCGTGGGGCCCGCCGTATCCCATCGGCACGCCGAAGCGCTGGGTGTTCCCCACCGCGACGTCGGCGCCGAATTGCCCCGGCGGCTCGAGCAGGGCAAGCGCCATCAGATCGGCCGCCACGACCACATGGGCTCCGGCCGCATGGGCCGCGTCGCACAGCGCGCGATAGTCGCGAACGCAGCCATCCGTCGCCGGGTACTGCACCAGCGCGCCGAAGACGTCCGAGCCGAACTCGAATCCGTCGGCCGGCCCGACGCGCACCTCGATTCCCAGGGGCTCGGCGCGCGTCCTGACGACCCCGATGGTCTGCGGGTGGCAGTCCTCGGCCACCAGGAAGACGTGTCCGCGCCGGCGCCGGCTCTGCCCGTACAGCATCGACATGGCCTCGGCGGCCGCAGTCGCCTCGTCGAGGAGCGAGGCGTTCGCGATCTCCAGGCCCGTCAGGTCGATCACGGCGGTCTGGAAGTTGAGCAGCGCTTCCAGCCGACCCTGCGCGATTTCGGCCTGGTAGGGCGTGTACTGCGTGTACCAGCCGGGGTTTTCCAGGATGTTGCGCTGGATCACGCCGGGGGTGATGGTGCCGGAATACCCCATGCCGAGATAGCTCCGCCACACTTCGTTCTCCGACGCGATTTCGCGCAGGCGTGCCAGCAGCTCCGCCTCGGGAACGCCTTCGGGGATCCGCAGGGAGCCCTCGAAGCGGATGTCCGTCGGCACCGTCTCGGCGATCAGGGCGTCCAGGCTGTCGCAGCCGACGAGTTCCAGCATTTCGCGGACATCGTCCGCCCGCGGCCCCAGATGCCGGGCCGCGAAGTCGGGAGGATGGCTTATCGGGGTTCGCATCGAATCCCCAGTCACTCCCCTATGTGGGCGGCGTAGCCGTCGGCGTCCATGAGATCGTCGAGATCGCGCGGGTCGTCCACGCGCAGCGTGAGCATCCACCCTTCGCCGTACGGATCGGTGTTGACGAGCGACGGATCCGCCTCGAGCGCCGCGTTGACCTCCACGACCTCGCCGGGAACGGGACAGTAGAGGTCGCTGACCGCCTTCACGGCCTCGATCGTGCCGAAGCTGACCATCGGACCGAAGACGTCGCCGGGCTCGGGCAGCTCGACGTACACCACGTCGCCCAGCTCCCCCTGCGCGTAGTCCGTGATCCCGACGAAGAACACGCCGGGTTCGCCAGCTTCTCGCAGATACTCGTGCTCTTCGGTGTACTTGAGTCCGTCGGGAATGTGAGACATGGCCGTCTCCGCTGTGGTGGTCCGGTGCGCTCGCGTCTGGAGCGCCAGCGACACAAAAAAAGCTTGGGCAAGCGGGGGCGTCAAGGCGAACCGCCGCGCCGGGGCGCCGCTCGGTGTGCTCCTCTTAGCGTTCGCGGTCCGCGCGGGTTAGATTATTCGCTTTCGGCGGAGCGCCCGATCGTCCTTAGGTGGCGCGATGGACGCCCTTCGGGGCGCAGAATGGAGCGGGAATGACCACGCTGGCCCACCCTCAGGCACTGACCAGCCTTGGCGAAGAAGAGGCGATGTTCCGGGACGCCGTCCGGGAATTCGCCCAGTCCGAGGTAGCGCCCAGGGTCGCCCGGATGGAGGCGTCCGGCGAGATCGATTCGGAGCTGATTTCCCTCTTCTTCGAGCTGGGCTTCATGGGGGTCGAGATCCCGGAGCACTACGGCGGGATTGGGGCCAGCTTCTTCACGGCCACGCTCGTGGTCGAAGAGCTGTCCCGCGTCGACCCGTCGGTCGCCGTGCTGGTCGATGTCCAGAACACGCTGGTCAACAACGCCCTCCTGCGCTGGGGCACCCAGGAGCAGATGGGGCGCTTTCTTCCCCGGCTGGCTTCGGGCACCGTGGGGGCGTACGCGCTCTCCGAGGCTGGCAGCGGCTCGGACGCCTTCGCACTCGCGCTGCGCGCCGAGCCCCAGGGAGACGACTGGGTGCTGAACGGACGCAAGCTGTGGATCACCAACGGGGCCGAAGCCGGGATCTACATCGTGTTCGGCAACGTCGATGCGGAGCTGGGCTACAAGGGGATCACGGCCTTCCTGGTCGAGCGCGACATGCCCGGCTTTCAGGTGGGCAAGAAGGAGGACAAGCTTGGGATCCGCGCCTCCTCGACCACCGAGCTGATCCTGGACGACGTGCGGGTGCCCGCCGAGAACGTCCTGGGCGAGGTGGGCCAAGGCTACAAGGTCGCGATCGAGACGCTCAACGAGGGCCGCATCGGAATTGGCGCCCAGATGCTGGGGCTGGCCCAGGGGGCCTTCGACCACACCCTCAGGTATGTGCAGGAGAGGGAGCAGTTCGACCGTCCCGTCGCCGAGTTCCAGGGGGTGCAGTTCCAGCTGGCCCAGATGGCCACCGAGATCGAGGCGGCGCGGCTCATGGTGTACAACGCGGCACGGCTCAAGGACCAGGGCGCTCGCTTCCTGCGCGAAGCCGCGATGGCCAAGCTCCACGCTTCGCAGATCGCGCAGACCGTGTCGTCGCTGTGCATCGATCTTCACGGCGGGTATGGCTTCACGCGCGAGTACCCCGTCGAAAAGCTCTACCGCGACGCCAAGATCGGAACCATCTACGAAGGCACGAGCAACATGCAGCTTCAGACGATCGCGAAGGACCTGCTGCGTGGCTGAGCCCGTCATCCGCTCGCCGACTTTGGTCGGGGACCACGACAAGGAGGCCCCATGGGCGCGATAGGCATCCGCGAGCTTCTGTTCGTTGTCGCCGTGCTCGTATTGATCTTCGGAGCGAGGCGGCTTCCCGAACTGGCGCGAGGACTGGGTTCGGGGATCAAGAACTTCAAGGGGTCGCTGCGCGCGGGCGGCGAGAGCGATTCCGGAGACGGTGTCGACCGGGAAGTCCAGTAGCAGCCCCGTCGCTTCGGGGATGGGGGGCATGAGGGGCGGCGACCGCCGCCTCGTGGTTCTCTTCTTCACCGTACTTCTCGATCTGGTCGGATTCGGCATCGTCCTGCCGCTGCTGCCCCTGTATGCGCGGGACTTCGGTGCGGACGGCCTTCAGGCTGGACTGCTGGTCAGCATCTACTCGCTCGTGCAGCTCGTGATGGCGCCGATCTGGGGGCGCATCTCGGACCGGGTAGGCAGGCGTCCCGTGCTGCTTCTGGGGTTGTTCGGCAGCGGCATCGCGTACCTGGTCTTCGCCCGGGCGGACTCGCTGGCCATGCTCTTCCTGTCCCGCATTGTCGGGGGGATCGGGGGCTCGACGATTCCGGTCGCCCAGGCGTACATCGCCGACGTGACGGCGCCCGAGGGACGGGCGGGCAACATGGGCCTGATCGGCGCCGCCTTCGGGCTCGGCTTCGTCATCGGCCCCCTGCTGGGCGTGGTTCTCTCGGCAATGTCGCCCGGCGCGCCCACAGCCCCTGGCTACGGCGCCGCCATGCTCTGCGCCGCCAACGCGCTCGCGGCCATCCTGTTTCTCCCCGAATCGCGAAACCGCAGCGCCACCGGTCGCACCTCGCGGTTCAATCTCCCCGCTTCGCTCGCGCTCGCCGCGTCCTCGCGGCAGATCCTGGTCACCCTGGCCGTCTACCTGCTGATCACGATGGCCTTTTCCACGCTGCAGCCCACCCTGTCGCTGGTCGCGGCCGAGCGCTTCGCGATGGGCGCCCGCGAAGCCGGCTACCTCTTCGCCCTTCTGGGCGTGGTGTCGGCGTTCATACAGGGCGGGCTTGTGCGCCGACTGGTTCCGCGCACCGGCGAGCGGAGGCTGCTGCTGGCAAGCGCCCTCCCGTTCGCGCTCGGCCTGGCGCTCATGGGGGTGTCGGCGTCCGTCCCCGCCTTCCTGACGGGCATCGTGCTGGTCGGCATCGGATACGGCGGGGCGATTCCGAGCCTGCTGGGGCTCCTTTCGCGGGCGGTCGAACCCGAGCGACAGGGGGCCACCCTTGGTCTCGGGCAGAGCGTCGGCTCGCTGGCCCGCGTCGTGGGTCCGGCAATGGCCGGCGCCCTCTTCGACGTCCGCCTCGCCTTCCCCTACCTGGCGGGCGCCCTGCTCATCGTGCTTGGCACGCTGCTGGCCGGCGGTCTGGCCCAGCCCGGGCGCAAGACCGCGTGAGCCCCGCAACCCAGTGAGCCCCGCAATCGTCCTCCACGAGCCCCGAATGCTCGTCAACATCGCAGGCGTGGTGCGGGCGATGGCCAACATGGGCCTGTCGCGCCTGGTTTTGGTGAATCCCGCCGAGTTCGACCCCTGGAGGATCACCGGGATCGCGCACCGCACCGAGCACATTGTGGACCGAATCGCCGTGGTGGACTCGCTCGACGAGGCCCTTGCCGACGCGACGCACGTGGTCGGCACCTCGGCACGCCCGCGCACCGCGCAGCGAAACTACCGCCGCCCCCGCGAGCTGGCCGCCGGCCTCCTGGAGCGGGCCCGGAACGGAAGCGTCGCCATCGTCTTCGGACGCGAGGACCGCGGCCTGTCCAACGAGGCGCTCGACCGCTGCCACGAGGTGCTCGTCATCCCAACCCACCCCGACAACTCGTCTCTGAACCTTGCCCAGGCGGTGCTTCTGGTCAGCTACGAGCTCCTGCTGGCGGGGTCGACCGAACCCCCGTCGCTGCCCAGCGGCAAGCGGTCGCTCGGACCCGCCACCGCCACCGAGCTGGAAGCGATGTACGCCGCGCTCGAAGAGGGCCTTGGCCGGGTCGAGTTCTTCAAGGCCCGCAAGCCCGAAAGCGTCATGCGCGTCCTGCGCACCGTGCTCGGCCGCACCGGCCTCGACGCGCACGAGGCGCGCCTGCTGCGCTCAATCGGCTACGAGGTGCGAAACTGGGCCGACCGCGAAAGGGAACGGAGCGTGACACCCCGCGACACAGAGCCGTCGGAATAGGGGCCCCCGGGAGAGCCCCGCGCAGGCTCCCTAGCCCTCGGCCTCCAGCGGCTCCGGGTCCTGCTGGGGCTGCCAGATCTGGATGGCCGGGAAGGTCGCCAGGAACCACCGCACCGAGCCTAGGAATAGGCCCAGGAAGCCAAGCCCGATCAGCGGGGTCGCGAGCGAGAACACCGCGTCGCCCTCGTGGTGCAGCGAGGGGAAGATGAGCATGTAGTGCCAGAGCCAGAGGCCCACCAGCACCACGGCGGCCAGGGCCTGCAGAATCTGCGGCGTCTTCTTCGGGCGCACGCCGAGCAGCCCGCCGAACGGCACCACGAAGCACAGCACGATCACCGCGGCCGAGAGTCCGCCCCACGGTTCGCTCACGCGGATGTTCACCCACGCCTGCTCCCAGGGCAGCTTGCCGTACCAGATGACGATGTACTGCGACCAGAACAGGTAGGTCCAGAAGACGGTGAAGGCGAAGGTGAGCTTGCCCAGATCCCAGAGCACCGCCGGACCCACATGTTGCTTGAAGCCCGAATCGCGCCGCTTGAGCGCGACCGCCGCGACCGCCGTGGCCGCGAATCCGCCCCAGAACGCCCCCATGAAGAACCAGCCGCCGAAGAGCGTCGAGAACCAGTGGGGCTCAAGCGACATCGCCCAGTCGAAGGCGAGCATGGTCATGACCGCCGCGTAGACCAGCAGCATGAGCGGCGAAAGACGCGTCATGCGGTGATAGCTCCGGTCTTCCTCGGCCTCCTGCCCCACCCAGCTCCGGGTCAGCCGCGCATGCCATCGGCTTCGGCTCTGCGCGGCCCGGTCGGCGGCGGTTTGCGGGCGCCCGACAAGGCCCAGATCGGGACGGACGGCCAGGTAGACGAAGCCCACCGCCAGCCCGAAGAGCGCCAGCACGCCAACCAGATTGCGGCTCACAAGGAAGGGCACGTTCAGCCAGGCTTCCTTCTTCTGCACAATCGGGTCGTACGCCATCATTTCGATCCACGGGAAGTAGTCCTCCCGCAGGTTGAGCAGCATGGGCAGGAACAGCACGAATGCAATCGGCAGATAGGCTGCGAAGGACTGGTGAATCCGCCGCACGGACCAGTTCCACTTGGCCTTGACGGTCCAGGTCACAGCCGCCACCATGACGCCCCCCAGGGCGATCGAGGCGAAGTAGTTCCAGTTGACGACGTACGACTTCCACGCCAGAGCCGAATCGGTCGAAAGCGTGACGAAGAACGAAACCGCGCCGATAAGGATCATGGCCCGCAGCACCATGGCGGCCATGCCGCCGCGGCCAAGGTACCGGACCTGGATGTCGTCGGGAATCGAGTGGCCTATCATCGGTCAGTTCGCGGCCTCTTCCGCGCCCGCCCCCATGCCCTGCAGCTGGCGCACGTAGTTCACGACGTGCCACCGGTCGTAGTGGCCGATCTGGTGGCCGTAGGCCGGCATCAGGACCCGTCCGATCCTGATCATGCCGTAGATGTAGCCGTCGCTGCGCCCCATCGCCGTCTCGTTGGTGAGCGGATAGGCCGCCAGGATGGGGAAAAGCTCGGTGATGTAACCGGTGGTGCCCGCGCCGTCCGGCCCGTGGCAGACGATGCACACGCGCTCGTACAGCTCCTCGCCCCGCGCCAGCGACTCGGGCGTCGGGGGGATGGGGTTGGTCAGCGAGTCCACGACCTCGGGGCGGCTCGCCATGTCCTCTTGCGTGAACGGAGGGGGCACGTCGGCGCTGCCCTCGGGCTGGCCCACGTTGAGCTCGAAGGGCCCGGCGGCGTAGTTGCCCGCAGACAGCGGCACCGTGCCCTCGGGCGGCAGCAGCGTCATCTCGTACGGGTCGAACGAGCGCTGGTCTCGCATGCTCCTCCCGAAAATGGTCGCCATGGCGTCGTCCAGCGGTGTGCACGCGCCCGACGCCAGTGCCACGAGCACGACCGCGGGGGCCAGGCGGATCGCCGACCTAGACATCGAATCCCTCCGGTTCCTCGCGCAGCTCCGCGGGGTCGAATTCGCTCAGGATCTGCTTCACGGCCTCGGCCTGGGCCGGCGGCGCGGTCACGTACACGCCGAACGAGCCGTTGGAGCATTCGGGGTGATACGCCACCAGCGGCCGCAGGTTGGGCAGCCCCGCGTTGATGAAGAGCCCGATGACGGTCGAGAGCGCCCCGAAGAGGATCGCGAGCTCGAACGCGATGACCACGTAGGCCGGGATCGAGAACACCGGCTTGCCGCCCGTGATCAGGGGCCAGTCCATCGACGTCCAGGTGGTGAACGCGAACCCCGTAGCCGCGCCTGTCATCGCCCCGGCCAGGGTGAAGACCCGGATCGGGCTGTGCTTGTGCGCCAGACCCTCTTCCAGAAGATGGTGCTCCGGCAGCGGCGCGTAGGCCCTGAAGCCCTTGTGCCCCGCGGCCCTCAGCGCCTTGCACGCCTCGATCGTTGAATCGAGGTGCTCGAAGAGCGCGAAGAAGCCCTGATGGCCCCGGCGACGCCTGGCCTTGATCATGTCGCCGCCTCCTTGCGTCCGCGAATCGGTGGTGGCACGACCTCCTTCATTTCCGCAATCGCCACCGGCGGCAGCAGCCGGGTGAAGAGCAGGAACCAGAACCCGAACCACGCGAAGCTGCCCACCAGGATGCCCATTTCAACGTACGAGGGGCGGTAGAGCCCCCAGGCCCACGGCTCGTACTCGTGGGACAGCGAGGTCACGATGATGACGTACCGCTCGAACCACATGCCGATGTTGATGAAGATCGAGATCACGAAGAGCGCCGCGATCGACCTGCGCACCCGCTTGAACCAGAGCATGAGCGGGACCAGGCCGTTGCACGTCAGCATGATCCAGTTCGCCCACCAGTAGTGGCCGAAGACGCGGTTCCAGAACGACCCGCGCTCGGGCGGCTCGCCCGAATACCAGGCCAGGAAATACTCGGTGAGGTACGCGTACAGCACGATGCTGCTGGTGAGCAGGCACAGCTTCGCCATCGCCTCGAAGTGCTTGACCGTGAGGTAGTCCTCGAGCCCGAAGTACTTCCGCATGGGAACGGCGAGGGTGATGACCAGCGCCACGCCCGAGAAGATCGCCCCGGCCACGAAGTAGGGGGCGAAGATGGTGGTGTGCCACCCCGGGACGATCGCCATGGCGAAGTCCCACGACACCACCGAGTGCACCGAAAGCACGAGCGGAGTCGCCAGCGCGGCGAGATAGATGTACGCCTTGGAGAAGTGGTGCCACTCGCGGTCGGTTCCCCGCCAGCCCAGCGAGATGATTTGGTAGAACTTCTTGCGCAGCCCGTTGGCCTGGTCGCGCGCCGCTGCCAGGTCGGGAAGCGTGCCCAGGTAGAAGAAGACCGCCGACACCGTGAAGTAGGTCGTGATCGCAAACACGTCCCACACCAGCGGCGACCGGAAGTTCGGCCACAGGAATCGCGAGTTGGGGTACGGGATCAGCCAGTA
This sequence comes from Longimicrobiales bacterium, assembly GCA_965221535.1. Taxonomy (GTDB): domain Bacteria; phylum Gemmatimonadota; class Gemmatimonadetes; order Longimicrobiales; family Gaopeijiaceae; genus Bin94. The sequence goes on from OZ244894.1 coordinate 3,194,793, forward strand.
GGCGTGCCACACGCGTCCGACGTGGATGAGCGGGAACAGCCCCGCCGTCATGACTGCGAAGACGGTCATCGCCTCCGAAGCGCGGTAGATCGCCTGGCGCCACGGCGCTCGGAAGAGGAAGAGGATGGCGGAGATCAGCGTGCCCGAGTGGGCGATGCCGACCCAGAACACGAAGGTGGTGATGTAAACGCCCCAGCCGACCGGAGCGTTCAGCCCCGAGACGCCGATCCCCCTGTAGATCTGGTAGAACCAGGACCCCAGGAAGAGCCCGACTCCCGCCGCGGCCATGCCGAAGAGCACCCACCAGCTCTTCCCTGGCCGGGAGAGCACCTTGAGGACGTCGCGGTTGACGGCCTCGTACGTCGCCACATCGGGGTTGGGGAGCGCGCCCCGCTGCCTTGGGTCTGCCGTTGCCATGCGCTAGTGCCCGGCCTCTTCCACGTCGTGAAGGGTGACCTTCTGGAGGTAGTGGACGGCCGGCTGCGTGTTGATCAGCGCGTCGAGCACGCGGTATGTGCGCTCGTTCTCGGCCAGCGCCGCCACCTGCGAACCGTGATCCTTGATGTTCCCGAAGGTGATGACATCGCTCGGACAGACGCTCTGGCACGCGGTGTAGACCTCGCCGTCGCGCACGTCCCGCCCTTCGACCGCCGCCCGGTTCCCCGCCTCGCGGATCCGCTGCACGCAGAAGGTGCACTTCTCCATGACGCCGTTCTCCCGAACCGTCACGTCGGGGTTGAACTGCCAGTTCATGGGATCGGGAACGCGGTCCGTGTAGCTGTACCAGTTGAAGACGCGGACCTTGTACGGGCAGTTGTTGGCGCAGTAGCGCGTTCCCACGCAGCGGTTGTACGCCTGCGCGTTCAGCCCGTCGGGCGTGTGGTAGGCCGCGAAGACGGGGCAGACGGGTTCGCACGGCGCGTTGTTGCAGTGCTGGCAGAGCATCGGCATGAAGCGGACGTCCACCGTCCCCGAGTGCGTCGCGTCGACGGCCTCGTAGTACCGCTCGATGCGAAGCCAGTGCATTTCGCGGCCCATCGTGGCCTCGACCTCGCCGACCCACGGGATGTTGTTCTCGGCCTGGCAGGCTGTGACGCAGGCGCCGCACCCCGTGCACTTGTCGAGATCCATCGCCATCGCCCACCTGGGATGGTCCTCGGCGTACTCGCCGAAGTCGGCCCCGGGAAGGGGATAGTCCTGGGCGCGCCCCTCGGTCTCGACCGTGCGGAAGCCGCCGCCTTCCTGCAGCTCGCGCAGCGGGCCGTGATGACCGCCCTCCTCGTAGTGCTCCTCGTTCTGGGCGGCGTGCCCCAGCGCCGACAGCGCCATGGCGGGAACGATGTTGCGGTCGTCCTGGTCGCTGGAGCCTTCCGGCGAGGTCAGCCGGCGCCAGGCCCCGGTCGGGGTGACCGCCGCCCGGGTGGACACGAGCGCCAGCGCCCCGGAGTCGGCGTCGGTCGCCGCGCCCAGGAGCGTGATCGGATTCACCCCGTTCCCGTCGGCGAAGCGACCGTAGTTCGTGTGGCCTCCGCCCATTGCCACGGCCACCGCGTCCTCGCGGATGCCGGGGTAGGGCCATACTGGCGCCTCGACCGAGCCCTGCCCGGTGGCCACGCTCACGACGTCGCCCTCGCGAAGCCCCAGCCGCTCGACCGTCGCCGGGTTCATCTCGACCCAGGAGTGCCACATCACCTTCGACACTGGATCTGGCAGCTCCAGCAGCCACGGCCGGTTGGCGTGGCGCCCGTCGCCGAAGCGGGGCGAGGGGTACACCAGCAGCGACAGGTCGCCGTCTCCTTCGAGGCCGGGCGCGGCGAAGCGCACCGCGGTTTCGGGCGCCTGCAGCGCGGCGACCTGGGGGGTCCGGTCGGCGTAGGACACCGAGCCGGTGCGAAGCGCCGATCGCCACAGCGCATTCGGGTCGCCGGTGACGCCCGCAGCCGGACCTTCTTCGGCCAGCCAGCGGTCGAAGGCGGCGCGCAGGTATTCGTGGAAGCTGGCGGCGCCGGCGTCGTGCCCCAAGCGCCCGCCCACATCGAGGAGCACGTCGGCCATTGCCCGCGAGTCGAACATGGGAAGCGGGCGCATTGCCGGCTGGCGGATGGCATAGGTGCCCGGCCCGGGCATGCTGTCTCCCCACGACTCCAGCGGGTGGGCGTCGGGCAGCACGAGGTCGGCGAGGGCCGCGGTCTCGTCCATGGTCGTCGCGAACGCGACCTTGAACGGAACCCGCGAGAACGCGTCCTGGAAGCTGGACGCAGGGGGCAGCGTGTAGGCCGGGTTGGTCCCCGAGACGACAGCCACGCCGAATGTTCCCGCGCCCATTCCTGCAATCGCGCCCTCGAGGGACGCGTCGGAGGGCGCCTCCGATTCGGGAGCGGCGTCGATGTGAATCGTCTGCCCCAGGCTGCCCGCGGCCACGTTCAGCACCAGCACCGCCAGGTTGGCTGCGGTCGCGCCGCCGTGATGACCGGCCAGGCCGGGTCCGAGCGCGAGCGCGGCGCCCTCGGCGAACTGGTCCGCCAGCGCGCTCAGGGCTTCGACTTCGACGCCCGCGCTCTGGGCCGCCTGCTCCAGCGTGTACCCCGAGACCATGTCGGTGTAGGGACCGGCGTCGCCTCCTCGGCGCACCAGCTCGCCCGCAAGCGCCAGAGCGATCTCGGCCTCGGCGCCGGGCCTTGCGGGGATCCACTCGTCGGCATTCTGCCCCGTGAGCGAAAGCCGGGGACCCACGAAGACGAACTTGCCCTTGTCGCCGCCCTCCATGCCGTCGCCCCCGTCGACGCCGTGCATGCGGGCGAAGTCGGCGGCGAACTTCACCGGCGACAGCCACGTCTCGAGGAAGTCGGCCCCGAAAGAGACTAGGAAGCGTGCGGCCGCGATGTCGTACCTGGGCAGGGTGTTCACGCCGAAGGCGATGTTCACCGCGGAGCGGAGCGGAGCGTCGTCGAGCGGATCGTGGATTGCGCGCTCGCCGTTCAGAGCGGCCACGAAGTCGTCTAGCAGCCTGCCCTCGGCCGGCCCCTTGCGTCCGGTCAGGAAGATCGGGCGCCCGCCCGACTCCAGCCGCTCGGCCAGCAGCTCGAGCGCTTCGTCCCAGCCGATCGCCTCGAAGCCGTCTGCGCCCGCCCGCAGCGGGCTTGCGATGCGGTCGGGGTTGTAGAGGCCCTGCAGCGCCGACACGCCGCGCGAGCACAGCCCGCCGCCCGAGACCGGGTGGTCGGGGTTGCCCTCGATCATGACCGCGCGCCCCTCGCGGGTTCTCACGCGGATTCCGCACCCGCTGGCGCACTCGCCGCACGTCGACGAATACCAGGTCGCGACCCCGGGGGTGATCTCCTCGGGAGGCACCACGTAGGGAATCAGGCGCTCGATTTCGCCCGTGGAGCACCCGGCGACGGTCGCCCCGGCACCGCCCGCGCCCAGAACCTTCAGGAAGTCTCTCCGCTTCAGACCGTCGCTCATGATCGCACTGCTCCGGGGGCTGACATCCTGTCGCCGCGCGGCACAGCGACCCGCGGCACGGCGACTCGCGGTGCAGACACTGCGGCGCGGCGGGCACGCATTTCCCGGGCTGCTAGTAGTGACATACCGTACAGTCGCGGGAGGCCCCGCTCTCGACGTGACAGGAAACGCACCAGCCCATCTTGAGATCGCCCGCCGCGGGGTCCATTTCGGTGAGCACCCCCATCTCCTGCACCTCGCCGTGACAGGTCTGGCACGTGACCCCCGCGGCCACATGGCGGAAGTGGGGGAAGCTGACGTGGTCGGAGACCTTGTAGATCCGCGCCCACGGAATGGGCCTTCCCGCCTCGAAGTACTCGCGGACCTTCACCACCTCTTCGGGGTTGTTCCTGCCGGCGATGGCGCCCTCGCGGTGACACCCGATGCAGGTCGCCACAGGCGGAATCCCGGCGTCGACGGACCGCTCGGCGGAGAAATGGCAGTACTGGCAGCCGATCAGCCACTGTCCGGCGTGCGTGTCGTGCGGAAACTGGATCGGCTGGGACAATTCGCCCTGCGCGTCGTCCTGCTCGGGCATCCCCGCGTCGCCTTCGCTTTCGGGAGCCTGTCTGCTGCCGATCAACGCGCCGGCCAGCAGGATCGGGACCAGGCAAGCGCCGGCCACCAGCCACAACCGTTTCATATGGGGGTAGGCACCGAAGGCCCGTAGCGGGCCTGGTTAGGGGATGTGAAAAATGCCGACGCAAGGTAGGGGAGCCGCCCGGTCATGTCAACGAGTGGCGGACGCAGGTCGGCGGGCGCGTCCGTCGCGGGCGGGCCGGGCAGGCGCACGCATCCTCCCGGCGGTTCCGCACCCGCGGGTCCCTGCCGTTGCCCGTCTGGGGTGCGCCGACCATGTCGCTTCGCTAGACTAGACGCCCATGCAGCCCAAACGCACCCCCTCTGCAAGCTCCTCCGGCGCGAGTTCGGCCGATCAGCACGACGCCGACGCGCCGGGCGTGCACCTGATCACCTTCACCCACGAAGGCAGGTTCTGGGACGTCTTCCTGAAGGTGGTGGAAGATCCGGGCGATCCGGATTCCTGCAGGGCCCGGCTGCGCTTTCTCCCGGCCGACGCGGGCGACCACGAGGAACCGGTCGAGACCGCGGTCGTCATAATCGAGCCCAGCTACTCCGAGGCGCTCGAGACGGCACGGGGATACGACCGCCACCACCTGGCGGCGATGCTTCGCTCCGTCAGTTGAACCCGCGAGCCGACTCCCAGCCTGCCCCCCGTACGCCCGGGGCGGCGACGCGGCCATCCGGCGACCGGCGATCCGGCGGGCACCAGGCCATCGAGCGCCTGAACTGCCTTCTGCTTCAGGTTCGCGACGCGGACGACCCCATGGGGCCCCACGAGATCGTCTCGTTCCGGCGGATCCTGTCGGCGTTTCCGGTTCGGATCTCCATCTTCGACCTGCTCGAGCGGACGCTCCTGCCGCGCGACCTGGAGGACATCGACCTGGTGCTGATGGGAGGGAGCGGCAAGTACTCGGCCACGAGCACCGACCCCTGGCTCGAGGTGGCGCTCGACTCGCTGCGGCTGGTGCATGCGTCGCAGGTGCCCGCGTTCGCCTCGTGCTGGGGCTTTCAGGGCATGGCTGCCGCAATGGGCGGCGAGGTGGTGCACGACCGGGGGCGGGCCGAAGTGGGCACGCACGAGCTCGTGCTGACCCGCGCGGGGCGCGCCGATCCCGTGCTGGGTTACCTCGGCAGCCCCTTTCGCGCGCAGTTCGGCCACGAGGACCTGGTCGAAACCCTGCCGCCCCGGACCACCCTGCTCGCCTCGTCGGCGAAGGTGGTCAATCAGGCGTACCGCTTCGAGGACGCCCCCATCTACTGCACCCAGTTCCACCCCGAGCTCGACGCCGACGGCCTTCGCTCGCGATTCCTCACCTACCCCAGGTACGCCGAGTACATCGCGGGCACGACGCTCGAGGAGCTGCTGGACAACCTCGAGGACACGCCCGAGGTCGAGGAGCTCATCGGTCGTTTCGTGGAGCTGCACGTCGGGCGGTAGCGAACTGGACGCCCCAGGGCGCCGGGCTGGCCACCGCAGCCGCAGCCGTCAGGCCGTCCTCACCCAGCGCACCAGTTCGCGCAGCGTGGGCCTCTTCCCCTGCATCAGGATGCCGACGCGGTAGATGCGGCCGGCCACCCAGGCCGTGCCCACCAGCGCCAGAGCCATGAGCGCCAGCGAGGCCGCGACCATCCAGAACGGCACGGTCCCGGCCACCGCCCGCGGAAACATCATGACCGGACTGAAGAAGGGGAACAGCGCGACCCAGTCCATCCACGGGATGTTTCCGCCCTCGATCGTGGTCATCTGCATGATGAAGGGGACGATCAGGAGCATTACGAGGGGAAACTGGGCCTGCTGGGCATCCTCTTCGGTGCTGCACATGGCGCCCACGGCCGCGAAGAGCGCGGCGAACAGGAAGTAGCCCAGAACGAAGTAGATGCCGAGCAGGGCAAGGTCGCCCGGACCCGGGAGGTACTCGAGGAAGTCGGGCAGCTCGGCCGAGGAAAGCTGCGCCGCGATGAAGGCGACGCCGAAGCTGGCGAGCAAGGCGCCGGATCCGACCCAGATGGCCAGTTGCGTCAGCCCCATCGAGCCGACGCCCAGGACCTTGCCCAGCATGAGCCGCCACGGTGTGACGGACGAGACCACCACCTCGACCACCCGGTTGCGCTTTTCGTCGAGGACCGAGCGCAGCACGTACTGCCCGTAGAGAATCATGGTCAGGTAGAGCAGAAACGCCCCGGCAAAGCCGGTCACGATGCCCCTGACCCGAGCCACCTCGGCCCCCTCGCCGCCCGTGCTCTCGACCACCGATTCGAAGTCGAGGCGGCCGCCCTCGATCAGCATGCGCACCGACGACGCGCTCTCGACGGTCGAGAGATGAAGTTCCAGCGCCGTCTCGACCACCGCGCTCCTGAACAGGTTGCGGCGCAGCGCGCTCGGCGAGCCCTTGCCCCGGTACGAGAACAGCCCTTCGGCCAGCGTCAGGTCGTCGATCACCAGGTACCCCTCGAGCTCGTCGTCCAGCACCCGCTGATCGAGCTCGTCCTGCGCCGCCGTCCGGTCGACGAGCTCGACCTCGTAGCCGTAGGACCGGATGCGCTCGGCGACCTCTTCGCCGATCCGCCCGGTGTAGTCGATGAGCGCAAGTTCGCGCTCCGAGCGCTCGGCCTGGAGGCCGAGGAACGCGCTGAACCCGATCATGCCCAGCATCAGCACGGGAATCGCGATTGTCGAGAGAACGAACCCCTTCGTCTTTACGCGCTCCAGATACTCGCGCCGCAGAACAATCCAGACCTGCTTCATCGTGCACCTCCCATCGCCGCCATCGGGGGCTCGTCCGCCGGCTCGTCGGCCTGCACGCCCGCGTGTCTCACAAAGATCTCGCGCAGGCTCGGCTCCAGCACCTCGAAGCGCCGCAGCGCGACCCCGGCGTCGATGGCCGCCGTCAGCAGCTGTTTGCGCTGGGCCTCGCCGGCCACCGTAATGTGGTGCGCGTCGTCCACCCTCTCGACGTTGCGCAGTCCGAGCCGCGCCAGCCACCGGTCGTCGCCGTCGAACTCCAGGGCCACGGCGCCCGAGCGCTCCCGCCGCTTGAGCTCCTTGAGGTCGCCGTCGAGCACCTTGCGGGAGCGGGAGATCAGGCACACGCGCTCGCACAGGCGTTCCGCCTGCTCCATGAGGTGGGTCGAGAAGAGAATCGTCTTGCCCCGCTCCCGCTCCTCGCGGACGATGGCCTCGAGCACCTCCTGGTTGATCGGGTCGAGCCCGCTGAACGGCTCGTCGAGGATCAGCATGTCGGGATCGTGCAGCACCGTGCCGATGAACTGGACCTTCTGCTGCATTCCCTTGGACAGGTCCTGGACCTTCTTGCCGGACCATTCCGCAAGCCCCAGCCGCTCCAGCCACTGGCCCGCGCGCGACCGGGCGACCTCGCGGCTCAGCTCGCGCAGCTCGCCCAGGAAGACCAGCTGCTCCAGCACCTTCATCTTCTCGTAGACGCCGCGTTCCTCGGGCAGGTAGCCGACGCGGCTCCTGCGGGCGAAGTCGGGGAATCCGCCGAAGAGCTCGACCGTGCCCCGGTCGGGCAGCAGGATGGCCATGATCATGCGGATCATCGTCGTCTTGCCCGAGCCGTTCGGGCCCAGCAGGCCCACGACCACGCCGCGGGGAATATCGAGGTCGAAGTCGGAGACTGCCGTGTGCGACCCGAACGCCTTGGTCACACCCGACAGCCTAGCCGCGAATTCTGTCACTGTGGGTTACTCCATTGTGGTGGATTCTGGGTGGTGGATGCCCGGCTGGATACGGAAGCCAACTTGGATTGCTTCAACGGTTTGGGGCAATGGCGCTTGCCTGAGCGCGCCGCCGCAGCGCGGCCGGTTCGGGGGAAATCGATTATATTCGGCGGGCCGCACGATGCTCGTCGGTCCGAAGGATGCCGTCCAGAAGCGAAGGAGCCCGGCAAGGCCGCCGGGACTTGTCAAGTATCTCAAGGAGTTTGCGTGGCAATCTACCGAACGCTCTACTACGGAGATGTGACGGTCGGAACCGGGGGGCGGCTGACGATCCCCCTGGGCATCCGGTCGGACTGCGGCATTCGCAAGGGCGACACCTTGACGGTTCGCGTCGAGGAAACGCCCAGGGGCACCCGCCAGCTGGTCATGTGGCGGAACGAGCCCGATTCCGAGGACTGATCGGTCGGTCTTTGTCGGCGGCCGGCCCGTGGCGCCGCCGCCTTTCATCTGAGTTCGCACCACCGCACCAGTTCGCCGAGCGGCCTATTGCCGTCGTGCATCCAGTCGGCCTCGGGGTAGGGAACCCGCAGCAGCGGGACCAGGCGCGTGACCCCGAGTCCGCTCAGGGCCGCCGCAAAGCCGTCGCGGTCTTCGTCGATCCCGACGAGCCCCACCGACTGGAGGACAGGGGCGAGCGGGGCGAGCGCCTGCAAACATGTGTTTAGATTGGGCGCTGCAACCACCCACACGGTGCGCTCGCCCACCGGCTCGAAAGCGCTCGCCGGCGCGAGAACCACTGTCCAGCGCGACGCTTCGGCGTGCCACAGCTCGATCGCGTCGGCGTCGGCGCCGGCGGCCCCTCTGCCAGCGGCGTCAGTGCCGTCCGCCCCAGCGTCGGCGGACGCGGCCCGCTTCATGCGCAGGCGCCCCCGCAGCTGGTGCAGCGAGGACAGGGCGGCGGGGTCTACCCCCCCGGGGGGTAAAGCCTCTTCCAGCGCGGCCAGCTCGCCCGCCAGCGCCGCGCACCACCTGCGCACACGCCGACCGTCGCCCAGCACGAACACGAGCTGCGTGCTCACGCAGCCGCGCTGGTCGAACAGGACCGCCGCGCGGGCCGCCTGGGATGCCGAGTCAAGCGCGCCACGAGGGTCCACCACCGCCACCCCAACCCGGTGCGCGTGCTCGACCAGCCGGGTCGAGGCGGGCGCACGGGCGCGCACGGCCTCGATCGTGGCGTCGCTCCCGTAGACGACGATCTGGTCGACGGCACGGAAGAGCTCGCGCTCCCACCCCTCCCAGCCTTCCCCGCCCCCCGGCCAGTACTGCACCGCAACCGCCGCCCCGACGCGCGCGTCGATGCGCTGGAGCGTCCGGGCGAACCGCCGGGCGAGCACCACGTCGCCCGCCCCCGGCTTGGCCAGCACCGCCGACTTGACCAGGAGCGCGCGGATCATGGCCGTGACGGTGACGCCCGGCACCGCCCCCGCGCCAAGGTGGAGCGCAAGGCCCGGACCCGCCGCTCTGACCGCCCGCCCCCCTTCGGCCACGAAGCCGTCGAGCACCCGCGGGTCGGCAAACTCGGCCTCGACGAGGCGCCGGAGCGCGTCGCCGTTCCACGAGGCCGCCATTCCGTCCACGATCTCGGCAACCATCGCCGGGGACATCCGCGCGTTCGCCGCAACAAGACGCACGGCGTCGCCGTCCAGGTCGCCGATCAGCGCCTCGCCGCCCGCGCCCAGAATCTCGACCAGCTCGGCCGCCGGAATCGCCGCCAGCCCTGCCGCGGCGCCGCGCAGCGAGGCCACCAGCGCCCGAGCCGACTCGCCGTCGGCCCGGGGGTGCCGCACGACAAGCTCGCCGGCCTGCGTTTCGGCCAGCCGCGCCGGAGGCCGCAACCCCGTCGGCCAGACCCAGCCATCGACGCGCGCGATCTCGCCCCCCCTCGCCGACGCGCTCACCCCGACCCGCCCCGCGTCAGCCGCAGGAACGACTCCGCCGCCAGCGAGCAGCCCCGCAGGCTCGCCCCGGGCGCTCGCCCCAGCAGGCGCACGCCGCCACCCTCGGTCGTGCAGCCCAGGTCTTCGGTCAGGATGTGGCACACCGACGCGGCGTTGGCCAGATCGTGGTGCGCGAGCAGCCCCGGCTCGCCGGGCGGCAGGGGCGACAGGTCCGCCGGATCCAGCGCGCGCGTGCGCACCCAGGCCGGAAAGCGATGCTCGCGTTCAAGGGGCGGTCCCGCCTGGCCCGCCACCCCGTCGTACGCCTGCGACAGCATCTCGGTCATGCCGTACTCGTTGACGACCCCGGACGGCGGCACCCCCAGACGCTCGCCGACCAGGCCGTACAACGTGGCGCGGTCCACCTCGGCAGCCCGGCCCTTGAACCCGCCCGTCTCCATGATGCGGGAGCCCGGGGGGAGGGGGAGCCGCGCGTGGGCGAGGCCATCTGCACGGGCGAGGCCGTCCGCATCGGCGAGGCCGTCCGCGTGGGCAAGGCCGTCCGCCGGGGCGAGGCCGGCCAGCAGCTGGACCAGCGCGAAGGCGGTCGTCAGGATCAGCACGGGCGCCGTGGCCGAGCCGACCGCGCGCCGGACCCGGTCGATGTCGACGCCCCGCGCCGGGTGGAAGGCCCAGGTTGCCCGGGCGATCTCGGGCTCGCGCGCGATGAAGCCGGCCATGGCGGCAAGGGACGAATCGGGCGCATTGTCCGGATGAGGGACCAGCGAGATCAGCGCGAAACGCTGAGGGGGTGCGGATTCGGGCCGTCCGTCCGCACGCGCGGGGTCGGAGCGCCCGCCGGCTGCAAGCAGGTGGCGCCGGTAGTTGCCCCGCGCCGCCGCGTGGTATAGGTCCAGACTCGCGACATGATGCTCGCCGCGCCGAGCCGCTCCCCCCGTCGTGCCGCTGGTGCGAAAGACCGCCTCGGCAACGCCCGCGACCAGGGGCACGTCCCGGAACGCAGCCACAGGGACCGGCGGGATCTCGCGCCACGAACCCGGCTCGCCGGTCGCGACGCCCTCCCAGTAGCGCCGCAGCGCCGGGATGGCGGCTCTCTGGGCCGCGTGCACCCGCATCGCCATCCGGTCGAATTCGCGGTCGTCGCGCAAGCGCTCGCCGCCCGAACGCAACTCGCGCGCCAGCTCCGGGATCAGCTCCGCAAGCCGACTCGCCGCACCGCCTGAACGCAACCCGGGCATGGCCAGCTAGCCGGCCGGCCCAGTGCCCCTCACGGCGCGCCCCCCCAGCTGCCCCGTCTGCTCGCCGCCCCGAATCGTGTGCACGCCCGAAACGACGACGTGCTCGATGCCCTCGGGGTACTGGTGCGGATCTTCGAAGGTCGCACGGTCGCGCACCGTGTTGGGATCGAGTACGACGATGTCCGCGACGGCGCCCTCTCTCAGCACGCCCCGGTCGCCGAGCCCAAGCTTTTGCGCTGGCAGTCCCGACATCTTGTGCACGGCGCTCTCCAGACTCATGGCCGCGCGCTCGCGCACGTAGAGACCCAGCACCCTGGGAAAGCTGCCGTAGCCGCGCGGGTGGGGCGAAGACCGCGACAGCGGGCCGTACGGCGCGTAGGCGCCGCCGTCGGAGCACACCATTCCCAGCGGATGGGCCAGCATGCGCTCGGTGTTCTCTTCTGACATGCCGAAGCCGATCATGCCGACGCTGCCGCCCGCGCCCTGCAGCAGCCGCACGGTGAGGTGGTAGGGATCCTCGCCGAGTTCGGCGGCCAGCTCGCCGAGCCGCCTCCCCCGCGCCGATGCGTCGGGGCCGTCGATCCGGGTGATCTGCACGGCGTCCCACGAGCCGAGCAGCGCGATCTTGTCGCGACACGCCCGTTCGAGCGCCGGGGCGGTCTCCGGATCGGCGAGCCGCGCGAGGAACCGGGCCGTGCCGCCGGCCCGCGCCGACGCCGGGAACAGGTTCGACAGCCCCGTCGCGTAGGCCACGTAGGGGTAGCGGTCGAAGTGCACGTCGACCCCCGCCGCCCGCGCGGCCTCGATCGCCGCAAGCGCCGCGTCGGCCTTCCAGTGGTTGCGCTCGCCCTGCGCCTTGAGGTGCGAGACCTGGACCGCGACGCCGGCCACGCGACCCACGTGCAGCGCCTCTTCGAGCCCGGTCAGCAGCCGGTCGTCCTCGTTGCGCATGTGCGACGCGTACGGGTAGACCGTGCCGCGCAGCTCGCCGGCCAGGGCCACCAGCTCGTCGAGGTTGCCGAAGCTGCCGGGCGTGTACTCGAGCCCGGTCGACAGGCCCACGCAGCCGCGCTCCAGCCCCTCGCGCACCAGGGCCCGCATGCGGTCGAGCTCGGCCGCCGTGGCGGGGCGGTCCGCGCCGCCCACCACCAGGCCCCGGATCGCGCCCTGGCCGATCATGGTCGCCACGCTCACCGCCGGGCGCTCCCGGTCGATGCGGTCGAGAAACCCGCCCGGATCGCGAAAGTCGATTTCGACGCCGAAGTCGCGGCGGTAGCCGTCGCGGGTAAGCTCGAAGCCGGCGTCGCTCCACGGGCCGATCGACGAGCCGTCCTGGCCCACGACCTCGAGGGTGACGCCCTGCCGCACCCGGCTCTCGGCGCGCGGATTGACCAGAAGCGAGAGGTCGGCGTGCGAGTGGATGTCGATGAACCCGGGCGCGACCGCCATGCCCCGCGCGTCGATCTCGACCGCGCCCGCCGCGGCCACCTCGCCGATGGCGGCGATGCGGTCGCCGTCGACGGCGATGTCCCCGGTGCGCGGAGGGCCTCCCGTGCCGTCGTAGAGGGTGCCGCGACGGACAACCAGCGCATGGCGCGTGCGCGAGGCCGCGACCCAGGGCGCGGCTGGCCGTCCAAGGCCAGCCAGCCCCGCCAGCCCGGCTGCGCCGCGCGCGAGGAAGTCGCGCCTCCTCACGTCGCTTCGCTCCGAAGGGTCGCGCTTCCTCCCGCTTCCAACCTTCCCGGCGCGATTCCGCCCGACCGCAGAATCTTGAGCTGCTGCCGCGTCTGCTCGCTCTTCACCAGGTCGAGCGCGGAGACCAGGTGGCTGTCCATTGCGGCGTAGTCGTCGCCCGGAAAGCCGTCGGCTTCGGACTGTTCGAGGGCCGCGCGCAGCCCCCGGACTTCGCGGCGGGCCTTTTCGATCGCGCGGAGGAGCCTGGCGAGGGCGCGGCGCGTGTCGGCGTCGGTGTGCTTGGCGGCGGTGCGCTCTGCGTCGGTGTGCTCGGCGTCGGTGTTCATGACTGTAAGGATGCACCCTTGGTCAGCGATGGATCAACGGCTGGGGCGTGGGCCCTGCTTCGGGCGGGTTGGCGGTTGCGGCGAAATGGGCCCGCGAGTACCTGTTGTAGTGGTCGGCTCGCAGTGGTCGGCTTCGCAGTCACAATATCAACGGAGGTATGACCCGTTGCGCCAGTCCAGATCTTGCTCTGCGGCGGCCGGTGTGGCCGTCGCCGCCTTGGCGTTGGCCGCGCCCGTCGTGGCCGCGGCCTCTGTCGCGGCTTCGGCCCCTGCAGCTGCTTCGGCCGCCGCCGCCGCGGCTGCGGCCGCCCCCTCCTTCGCCGCCGCCGCCCCCGCCCCCCAGGACCGCTACGACATCGTGCTCGCGGGCGGGCGTGTCATGGACCCCGAAACGGGCCTGGACGCGGTGCGGCACGTGGGCATTACGGGGTCGGTCATCGTGTCGGTCTCGGAGACGCCGCTCGACGGCGACGTGGTGGTGGACGCCACGGGGCTGGTGGTGGCGCCAGGGTTCATCGACCTGCACGCGCACGGCCAGACCAACCGCGCGAACGAGTTCCAGGCGCGCGACGGGGTGACCACCGCGCTCGAAATGGAGAGCGGCGTGGGGGATCTCACGGCCTACCTGGCGGAGCGCGACGGGCGCGCGGTCCTCAACTACGGGGCGACCGTGTCGCACATGATCAACCGGGCATGGGCGATGTTCGACCGGGCCGACCTGCTGCGGCGCGCCGAGGCCATGCTGGACAGCGACCCCGCGGCCGGCCTTCGCGAGCTGGACCGCATCGCCAGCGGCGCGCGCTACGAGACGGTCGACGAAGACGAGTTCGGCGCGCTGTGGGCGGCGCTCGCCATGGGCCTGGCCGAGGGCGCGCTCGGGATCGGGATGGCGCACCAGTACTACCCGGGCGCGTCGCTCGAAGAGATCCTCGACGTGTTCCGGTTCGCGGCCTACCAGAACACCACGATCTACACGCACGTGCGCGACATGAAGATCAGCGCCATGCAGGAGGTGATCGCCAACGCGGTCGCGACCGGCGCCTCGCTCCACATTGTGCACGCGAACAGCTCCAGCCTGTGGAACATCGAGCCGATCCTGGAGCTGATCGGCGGCGCGCAGAGCCGGGGATTCGACATCACGACCGAGGTGTACCCGTACACGGGCGCCTCGACCGGACTCCAGTCGGCCATCTTCGATCCCGGCTGGCAGGAGAACCTCCAGATCGGGTACGGCGACCTTCAGTGGCAGGACACCGGCGAGCGCCTGACCGAAGAGACCTTCAACAGCTACCGCGCGTCGGGCGGCACCGTGATCATTCACATGATGCGCGAGGAGTGGATCCGGCACGCGCTCGCCACCGACTTCGTGATGATCGCCTCGGACGGCATGCCGTACGCGCCGGGCGCGCACCCGCGCAGCGCCGGCACCTTCTCGCGCTTCCTGGGCCGCTACGTGCGAGACGAGGGGCTGATGCCGCTCATGGAGGGGCTGGCCAAGATCACGATCATGCCGGCGAAGCGGCTGGAGGGGATGACCGACCAGGGGCGGCGCAAGGGCCGCCTGCAGGCCGGCGCCGACGCCGACATCACGGTCTTCGACGCCGACCGGATCATCGACACCGCGACCTTCGAGGACGACCTGTCGTACTCGGAGGGCGTGGTCCACGTGCTGGTGAACGGCGAGTTCGTGGTGCGCGACGAAGAGAACGTGGCCGGGGCGATGCCCGGGCGGGCGATCGTGGGAAGGATGAGCGCAAAGTGAGGGGGGGCGGCGTGGCCAGCCGCAGGAGGGGCGGGCGCGGGGTGGGCGGGCGCGGGTTGGGCGGGTTCGCGGTCTTGGCCGGGGCGGCGGTCCTCGGGACCGGCGTGCCCGAGACGGCAGCCGCGCAGGACTACGACATCATCATTCGCAACGGGCGGGTGCTGGACGGCACCGGGAACGACTGGTTCCGCGCCGACATTGCCATCGACGGCGACGAGATCGTGCGCATTGGCCGCATGCCCGACGCGACCGCCGCCCGCGTGATCGACGCCGCCGGGATGTACGTTTCGCCCGGCTTCATCGACCTGCACTCGCACTCCGACCAGGCCATGATGTCGGGGCATCTGGAGGCGCGCCGGGCCAAGAGCCTGAACAGCCAGGGCCTGACCACGGTGATCGGGGGGCCGGACGGTCGGAACGCACGGTGGCCGCTCAGCGGCGAGGTTGCCGCGCTTGAGACCCAGGGCCACGCCATGAACTTCGTGCCCATGGTGGGTCACAGCACGGTCCGCAATGCAGTGATGGGGGATGACTATGAACGCCCCGCGACTGCCGACGAGGTCGCGCGCATGCAGGCGCTGGTGCGGCAGGGGATGGAGGCCGGCGCCTGGGGGCTCGGGGCGGGAATCGAGTACCGGCCCGCCCGGTTCAGCGACCCCGAAGAGGTGATCGCGCTGGCCGCCGAGGTGGCCCCGTACGACGGCTTCTACGTGGCGCACCAGCGCAGCGAGGCCTCGATGCCGCTGTGGCAGCTCCCCAGCAACGTCGACGACTGGCCCGTCGACGGGCTGCAGGGCCTGCAGGAGACGATCAACATTGCGCGCGAGACGGGGATTCGCGTGGTCGCGAGCCACCACAAGGCCCGCGGGCGCTCCAGCTTCGGGCGGTCGGGCCACGACACGCTGGTGGTGAACGCGGCCCGGGCCGAGGGGCTCGAGGTCTACCTGGACGTGTACCCTTACGAGACCTTCGGCGGCGGCGCCCGCCCGATGATCCCGCGCTGGAGCCTGGTGGCGGACGGCGTGGACGTGAGCGGTGGCCGGGACAGCCCCGCCTTCTACGCGGCGGGGATCTTCGGCGACGCGCAGGCGCACTTGGAGCGGCGGTGGAGCGACCCCGAGACGCGTGAGCGGATTGCGCGCGACATCGCCTGGATCGTCGATCACAACGGCGGCGAGGACCGGGTGGTGGTGGTGGACTATCCCGATTCCGCGTTCGTCGGGAAGACGCTTGCCGAGCTGGCCACGGAGATGGGCACGACCTTCCAGGAAGTCGTGGTCCACATGGCCCTCCACGGGTACCCGGACGTGATTGGCGGGGCCTGGACCCGAGGATACGGCATTCACGATGTCGACGTCATCAACTACTACAAACAGGAATACACTGCAACCGCTTCGGACGCCGGTGTGAGCGGGGTCGCGGGCGTGCCGGAGTTTGTGTCGCGACCGGGGGCGCATCCGCGGCACTTCGGCGCCTTCACGCGCAAGATCGCGCGCTACGTGAAGGATTTGCAGGCGATTTCGCTGCCCTTCGCGGTGCGTTCCATGACCGGCCTGCCAGCGCGGATCATCGGGCTGCCCGACCGGGGGCTGCTGCGCGAGGGGTACAAGGCGGACATTGTGATCTTCGACTACGAGCGCCTGCGCGACCGCGCAACCGTGCTCGAGCCCGACCTGTACAGCGAGGGCGTGGACTACGTAATGGTCAACGGGGTGCTCACGATCGACGACGGCGAGTTCACCGACGCGCTCCCCGGCGTTGTGGTGCTGAGGGGCGGGCGGCCCGTCAGCTGAAGTGACGGCCGAGGGCGGTCCACGGGTCGAGGGCGATCCGCTCGAGCTTGTCATTGTCGGGGCGGGGCCGTGCGGGCTCGCCGCGGCGGTGGCGGCGAAGCAGGCCGGGCTGGGCCACGTCGTGCTCGACCGCGGGTGCATTACCGAATCGCTCACGCACTACCCCTACTACATGACGTTCTTCTCGACCACGGAACGGCTGGAGATCGGCGGGGTACCGTTCACCATCCCGGAACCGAAGCCAACGCGGCGCGAGGCGCTGGCGTACTATCGGAAGGTGGTCGCGCACCATGGACTGCATGTGCGGCAGTATGAAGAGGTGACACGGATTGTCCGCGCGGAAGCGGGGGGCGACCGGGCGGAATCGGGCTTCGTCGTTGATGCCCGCACTCGGGAGGGGCGCGCGCGGCGGTACCGGGCGGCGGCCGTGGTGATCGCCACAGGCGGCTTCGGCGAGCCCAACCGGCTGGAGCTGGAAGGCGGGGATCCGGACGGCCGCGTCCTCCACTACTACAAGGACCCCTACCCGTTCTTCGACCAGGACGTGACCGTGGTAGGCGGGGGCAACTCCGCCGTCGAGGTGGCGCTGGACCTTCACCGCAACGGGGCGCGGGTGCGCATGGTGCACTTGGCGGACGTGTTCGACCGGGGCGTGAAGCCTTGGGTCCGGCCCGACATCGACAACCGGGTGGCGAGCGGCGAGATCGCCATGCACTGGCGGTCGCGCGTGGTGCGCCTGGGCCCCGGCACGGCCACAATCGCGCGCAACGGCGGCGGCGACGCCCAGACGGTGGCCAGCGACTGGGTGCTGGCCATGACCGGGTGGCGCCCCGACCGGACGCTGCTGCATGGGCTGGGCGTCGCGACCGATGCCGCCACCGGGATTCCCGATCACGACCCCGCCACGATGGAAACGAATGTTCCCGGCGTCTACATCGCCGGAGTGATCGCCGCCGGCTACGACGCAAACAAGATCTTCATCGAGAACGGGCGCGAGCACGGGGCGCTGATCGCGGGCGACCGGGTGGGCCGGGAAGGGGGGCCGGGGCGGGAGCGGGGTCGGCGGCGGGGTCGGCCGCAATGATACCCATATCGGTGAGGCTTCCGCCTTGCTTGGCTGCCGAGCTCTCCGAAGCCGCCCGCACCCGCGGCGTCAGTCGATCCGCGCTGATTCGCGAGGTCCTTGCAACGCACCTGCGAGCGGGAAAGGCCACACAGGCCGACTCGGCCCTGTCCCGGGCTCTAGACCTTGTGGGCGCCTTCCCGGGGCCCAACGACCTGTCGGTCAATCCGGACTACAGGCGCGGCTTCGGGCGGTGAAGCGGCGGATCGCGGCTCAGCTCCTCCTCTGCGTCTGTCTCGGCTGCGCCGATTTCCCGACGGCTGGGCTGCCCCTGGCCACCGAGCTTCCCGTCGACGACGTGCGGCTGGGCATGACGTTCGGCGAGCTTCGGCAGGCGCGCCCCGACGTGAGGTTCGTTCCCGACACCCTGACAGTCGCTGAAGAGCTCGAGCGCGGGCGCTTCCACTACGCGTTCACGTCGCAGCGGCGGAATCGGACGCCTGGCCGCCGCTCGAGGCTGGTGTACATCGACAGGGAGGACGAGGAGATCCACGGCGGCCTTGCTCGACGCCGCTGGGATTCGCTCGTAGTCGCGCTGGCCGACGAGTGGAGCATGGAGCCCCGCTGCTCGTCGGTGGAATACGGTCGGCTGAGGTGGCGGCGGGCGACGTTCATGGAGGACGACCGCCCCTTGGCAGCCACGATCGAGGTCGTCGCCATTACGAACGGGGATGCGGGGCCGGGCGAAGGACAGGTCTTCACGCGCGTGTGGCTGGCGGACCAAGTCCTGCCGGTTTCGCCGCTGCTGGCCGCACCGGACGCCGTTCCGGCCGGGCTGCCGACAAGCGCCCTGGACACCCGGACGAGCTGCGCCGACTAGCCGCCGACCCCCGCTCAGCTCACGACCCGCCTCCAGTCCGTGATGATCTTCGGCGCGTCCTCGAGCAGCGCGTTGAGGTCGGCGATCACGCCGTTCACGATGCCCGAGAGCTCTTCGGCGCGCTGGGCGGCACCCGCTTCGATCTCCGTCAGCACGTCCATCTGCCCCACGGTCGGGCGCGCCTGGGGGCCCGAGACCGCCCGGGAGATGTTGCGAAGCTGCTCGATCAGGCGCGGCCAGTCGCGGTAGCTCATGGAGCCCGGCGGACGGCGAACCTCGTTCGAGACGGCGGATAGCTGGTCCTGGGCGTCGCTGGCGACCGTCTTCACCTGCTCTTCGTTGGACAGGTTCTTCCCCTCGATGGACTCGAGGAGACCGTCGATCTGGCCGTTCAGGTCGAGGATCGTGCCCATCATCCGGTTGAGCTGCGTCTCCAGATCTCGCGCCCGCATGGCCGCGATCAGGCGCTCTTCGTACACGGCCTGCGAAGCGGCCACGTTGGGATCGCCGCGAAGCTGGAAGTCCTTCGACATCTCGCGCTCGCCCACGGCCACCGTGGCCGTGTAGGTGCCGGGCACGGCGGGCGGGCCGCTCGGGCCGAAGAAGAAGAACCCGCCGCCCGGCGGGCCCTGTCCCGGAATCGGCTCGGCCCCGGTCCAGCGCAGATCCCAGACAGCGCGATTGACGCCCGGCGCGGGGTCGCGGTGCTGGAATTCGCGCACCAACGCGCCGCTCCCGTCGGTGATGCGCACGTCGACGGAGCCGCCCGCCGCCTCTGCGGCCTCTTCCGAGAGGTAGAAGTGGATCCACGCGCCGGGTTCCGGGTTGTCGCCCGCAAAGCGGCTCTGGCCGAAGTTGCTCGTGCGGCCCCACATCTCCCATTCCGTGGCCGTGCGGATGTCGAAGAGGTGGGCGTCCTGGCCGATCGCCCCGGCGAGCTCGACCATGGGCTGCAGGTCGTCGAGGATCCAGGCCCCGCGCCCGTGCGTGCCGATCACGAGGTCGTTGTACTGGCGCTGGACCTTGACGCCCCGCACCGACACGCGCGGCAGGTTGCCGCGGATGTCCACCCAGGTGTCGCCGCGGTTCCACGAGGCGAAGATGCCCCGCTCCATGCCCACGAAGAGCAGGTTGGGGTTCGCGGGGTGCTGGCGCACGACCTTCACGTAGTCGTCCTGGGGTAGGCCCGCCGAGATGTCGCGCCACGACTCGCCGTAGTCGCGCGTCTCCCAGAGGTGCGGCGTGAAGTCGTCGAGACGGTGGTTGTCGACGGCCATGTACGCGGCGCCGGCGTCGGTGGGCGAAGCCTCGATGTTGCCGATCCAGGTCTCGGCGGGCAGGCCCGGCACGCGGTCCCGGACGTTGGTCCACGTCGCGCCGTTGTCGCGGGTGATCTGCACGTTGCCGTCGTCGGTGCCCACCCAGATCACGCCGGGCTCGAACTCGTCCTCGGCGATCGTGAGAATGGTGGTGTGGAACTCGGCCGCCGTGTTGTCGAGGTAGACCTCGCCGCCCGAGTCGAGCTGCTTCTCGGGGTCGTTCGTGGTGAGGTCGGGGCTGATGACGTCCCACGAGTGGCCGTAGTCCTGGCTGCGGAAGACCACGTTGCCGCCCCAGTAGACGGTGCCCGGGTCGTGCGGCGAGATCACGATCGGCGCGTCCCAGTTGAACCGGTAGCGCGCCTGGTACATGCCCTGCCCCTGCGAGCCGATCATGAGAGGCCACGGCTCGATCGACCGCATCTGTCCCGAGTTGATGTCCGTGATGCGGAAGTAGCCGCCCTGGGCGTTCGAGTAGATCAGGTTGGGCTGCCCCGGCACAGGCACGGTGTAGAAGCCGTCGCCGCCGGACACCGTGTAGAAGTAGCCGGGCAGAATCCCGCGGCGATCGTTCATCCGGCTCGGGCCGCACCAGTTGCCGTTGTCCTGAAGCCCGCCGCACACGTAGTACGGGTCGCGGTCGTCCACGAAGATGTGGTAGTACTGCGCCAGGCTGAAGTTGCGGAAGATGTGGAAGTTGGCGCCCCCGTCGTACGACACCTGCATGCCGCCGTCGGAGCCGGACAGCACCCGTTCGCCGTCGTCGGGGTCGATCCAGAAGGCCTGGTGGTCGCCGTGCACGTCGTTGGCGATGCGCTGGAAGGTGCGGCCCCCGTCGGTCGACTTGGCCAGCGCCCCCGACAGCGTGTACAGCGTTTCGTGGTCGGACGGGTCGACGTAGACGTCGGAGTAGTAGAAGGGCCTGAAGTTGATCAGGTTCTTGTCGTCGTTGACCATCGTCCAGGTCTCGCCGTAGTCGTCCGACGCGAAGAGCGTGCCCGCGGTGGGGTACTCAGTGATCAGGTAGACGATGTTCGGCCGCGACTGCGCCACCTTCACCCCGATCCGGGCCATCGGCTCGTCCGGCGTGGTGGTGATCTTCTTCCACGAAATGCCGCCGTCGCGCGAGACGTAGAGCGCGGTCTCCTTGCCGCCGTCGTCGAAGCGCCAGGGCCTGCGGCGGAAGGTCCACATGCCGGCGTACACGTTGCGCGGGTTCGTCAGGTCGATGTCCATGTCCGAGCAGCCCGTGTCCTCGTCGATGAAGAGGACATGGTCCCACGTCTGTCCGCCGTCGGTGGTGCGGAAGACGCCGCGCTCCCGGTTCGGGCCCCACTCGCGGCCCATGGCGCAGACGAGCGCGACGTCGGGGTCGCGCGGGTCCACGACGATGCGCTTGATGCGCTCGCTGTCGGCGAGGCCGAGGTGGGTCCAGGTGTCGCCGCCGTCGGTCGAGCGATACACGCCGTCGCCGTACGAGACCGAGTTGCGCGGGTCGGCTTCGCCCGCGCCGAGCCAGAGCACATTGTGGTCGGAGGGGGCAAGCGTCAGGGCGCCGACCGAGTAGGTGTTCTCGTCGTGCCACTGGGGCTCGAAGGTGACGCCGGCGTTCGTGGTCTTCCACACGCCGCCGTTGGCCGCCCCGACCCAGAAGGTCCGCTCGTCGCCGGGCACGCCGATGATCGCGGTGACGCGGCCGCCCATGTTGACCGGACCGATGTGGCGCCACTCGATCTCGCCCAGGGCGGCAGAGATGGTTGCTGCGTCCTGGGCGCGGAGGGGCGCGGCGAAGGCGGACGCCGCGAAGGCGGCGAAGAGGGCGAGGGCGAGGCGAAGGGCGCGGCGGGTCGGGGGCATGGCCGGGTCTCCGATGACGGGTGTGGGGTGGAGGATGGGGGATGAGGGTGCGACACCCTATGAATACTTGGATTGCGGACGCGTGACGAGGGGCGCGCGCCGCCGCGCCGGGAGCGCGCCAAGTTGACGGGCGGGGGGCCGGGGCCAATATGTCATGCTTACTCGAACCTGCAGCAGGAGACGAAGAAGTCATGCGCGTGGCACTCCCCGCGGCCAGGCGGTCGCGCTCCCTCCTCTTCATTCCCGTCTGTGCGCTGCCCCTTGCGGGCGCGCTGCTGGTTGCGGGACCGGGCGCGCGCTCCGCGATTCCCGAACGGCCCTTCGCACCGCCCACGGGGCCTCACGCCATTGGCATGACCGAACGCCTGTGGACCGATGCGGACCGGCCCGAGCGGTTTACGCGCGACCCCGACGACGCGCGGTCGGTCGCGGTGCGGATTTGGTACCCCACGCGGGCGGGCGGCGAGGGCGGCGCGATGTACATTGCCGACATGGCCGAGTTCGGGGACGGGCAGGACTTCGACTCGGTGGCGCACGTGCGCACGAACGCGATCCAGGACGCGGCGCCGGCGGCGGGGCCCTTTCCGGTGCTGGTGTACAATCACGGCGGCGGCTGGACGCGGTTCACCAGCACCTTCACCACCGAGGAGCTGGCGAGTCACGGGTATGTGGTGGTGTCGGTCGGCCACAACGGCTTCAACAAGACGCAGTTCCTGCCCGACGGATCTTCGGTCGTGGCCGACACGCTGAAGTTTCCCGAGGCCAACCCCGGCGGCGACCTGTACGAAGACGCGATGACCGGCTGGGCTTTCCTGGACGAGCACGTCTTTCCCGAATGGGTGGCCGACGCCGCCTTCGCGATCGACCGGCTCGAGGTCCTCAACGCGGGCGACGGCCCCTTCGCGGGAACGATGGACCTGGAGCGCATCGGGATGTACGGGTGGTCCTTCGGCGGCGCGACCGCGATCGAGATGAGCGCCGTCGACGAGCGCGTGAAGGCTGCGATCGACCACGACGGCCAGCTCTTCGGGGTCGCTCCCGCGCAGGGGACCGCGCGGCCCTTCATGCTTATGCACGGCGGCGTCCAGCCCGAGACGCCGCCGTTCGAGGACCCCGACTCGGTCGCGGCGTACAACGCGGCGATCGAGCGCCTGATGGGCGCGGTGCGGGACACCGACGCCCGGCTCAAGGCGGCCTCGACCGGGGACTGGTACGACGTCACGATCGCCGGAACGAATCACGGGAGCTTCTCGGACCTGGTGCTGTTCATCCCGGGATCGTCGCCGCACATCGAGCCGGCGCGCGGGCACGAGATCGTGAACGCGCTGACGGTGGCCTTCTTCGACCGCTACCTGAAGGGGGCCGAGTCGCCGCTGCTGGACGATCCGGGCGCGGTCTTCGACGAGGTGGAGGCCGAGCGGCGGGTGGGGGGGTGAGGTGGTGGGGCGGCGGTGAGGTGGCGCGCGGTGGGGTGGCGGGGGGGCGGGGTCGTGGCGGGGCGCGCGGGGTCGTGGCGGGCGCGCGGGATCGAGTCGGCGGCAGCGGTGTATATTGGATCGGCGCCCCCCCCTCGACCCGCTCGGCGCTGCGGGTGACGCCCGACGCCTTCCGCCACCTTCGGCTCCCGCCGACCCCGTTACCGTAAACTCAACATTACATTATGTCAACTAAACCTTACATTCGCACGATCGCAACGCCGCTCCTCCTGCTCACCGTCTTCACGGCCTGCAGCACCTACCGGCAGGTCGGCGTCGGCGAGCTGCCCGCCGATCAGCCCGTGCGGCTGGTGCTCGCGCCCGAGGAACTGGGCCGCCATGTCATGTTTGCCAGCGGCAACCAGGGGCATGTCAGCGGCCGGTTCGTCGAGCTGCGGGGCGATTCGGCGGTGTTCGTCCTTACCAGCAGCACCGCGCACAGCCAGGTGAGCCTGCCGCTGGAGTCGATCGTGCAGCTGGAGCGGAAGGACCCGAACCTGGGGCGCAGCTTCCTCCTTTCGGGCGTGATCGTGGGCGGGGTCGCGACGCTCGCCTATCTCGGGTTCGAGGGCGAGCAGAACACGCCGCCGAACATCGACGACGACTTCACCGACCAGTTCGCGCCGGGACTGCGGATCGTGATTCCGCTGGGATGGTAGAGCCACGCCCGCCCACTTGCGCGAACGGCGGGCCTTCCTGAAGGTTGATTCGTGGCCGCCCCCACCGGGCGGCTTCCTTTTCCCACTTCCAAACGGAGGAGAAATGTCCCCAGGACACATCCGCGGAGCGGTCGGCCGGACCGCTCGCAACCACCTTCTCGCCGCTGCGGTTCTGATCGGCCTGGTCCATGCGCCCCTGGCGGCGCAGACCGGCACGGTCACCGGCACGGTGCGAAGCGCGACCAACGGGCAGCCGATCCCCGGCGCCCAGGTCTCGATCCCCGAGCTCAACATCGGGATTCTGGCCAACAACGTGGGCAGGTACCTGCTCACCAACGTTCCCGCCGGCACCCACACCGTCCAGGTGCAGTACATCGGCTATTCGGCGAGCAGCGCCGAGGTGACCGTCACGGCCGGGGAGGCCGCGGTGCAGGACTTCGAGATCCGTTCCGAGGCGATCAGCCTCGAGGGGGTCGTGGTGACGGGCACGGCGGGCGCGGCGAGGCGCCGCGAGATCGGCAACTCGATCAGCCAGCTCAACGAGGACGCCTTCCAGGGCGCGCCCGTGTCGAACGTGGCCGACATCCTCCAGGGCCGGGCGCTCGGCACGCAGGTGCTCAACAACGGCGGCCAGGTCGGCGCCGGAAGCACGATCAAGCTGCGCGGCAACAACTCGGTTTCGTTCAGCAACTCGCCGCTGGTGTACGTCGACGGCGTGCGCATCCGCGAGCGCGGTCTGGTCCACTCGACCGAGGCCAACCAGCAGACCAACCCGTTCGACGACATCAACCCCGCCGACATCGAGCGGGTCGAGGTCATCAAGGGCGCGGCGGCCACCACGCTGTACGGCACCGAGGCCGCGGGAGGCGTGATCCAGATCTTCACGAAGCGCGGCGTCGCGGGCGCCCCGGCGTGGTCGCTCACCGTCGACCAGGGACTCAACACGCTCGGCCACATCGGCCCGGCGGCGGACGTGAATCCCACCGGTCTCGGCATGAACAACTGCAACTTCACCGGCGACGGCAACTTCCCCGGCGGCGACCCGCAGTTCCCGGTCGACCCCAGCTGCCCCGCCAGCGGCGCGTGGCTCAAGGACGGCTACATCCAGACGTACAACCTGTCGGTCCGGGGCGGCGTCGAGCGCATGAACTACTTCATGTCGGCCCGCTGGGGCGCTGAAGAGGGCGTGTTCGACACCGGCATCGACGCCAACGGCGTGGCCCGTCCCCAGCAGGGGCAGGAGTCCTGGAACCTCCGGGGCAACTTCTCGTTCGCCCCCGCCGACGACGTCGACGTGCGCTTCAACACGTTCTACGCGCACCGCGACGTGACCTGGGTGCCCGACGGCAACAACGCCGAGGGACTCCTGCTGAACGTGTTCCGCGGCGGCAGCGACTACACCAACGACGAGGACGGCAAGCTCCTCGACATGGGCGTGACCAACATCAACGACCACTTCACCAGTGGCGTGAACATCATCTGGAACCCGACGGACAACATGAACCACCGGCTCAACACCGGCATCGACTGGGTCCGTCACACCTACTTCGAAGAGCGCCCCTGGGGCTACTTCTACGTGCAGAACGGGAACCGCCGGACGAACGAGAGCACGTTCAGAAAGCTCACCCTGGACTACGCGGGAAGCTGGTCCGAGGACCTGTTCGGCGTGGCTTCGCAGTTCTCCTTCGGCGGCCAGCTCTACAACGACTTCGTGACCGGCACCAACGGTTTCGGCCGCGACTTCGCGGGACCGGGCGCGAAGGTCCTCCAGTCGGGCGCCATCACCGAGGCGACCGAGACCAACAGCACCGTGACCAGCGGCGGCTTCTTCGTGCAGGAGCAGGTGGGCCTGGGCGACCGGATGTTCCTGACGCTGGGCGTGCGGGTCGACGGGCACTCCGCCTTCGGCCGCGACTTCGGGCTGGAGACCTACCCCAAGGCGTCGTTCTCCTACGTCGTCTCCGACGAGGACTTCTTCCCCGCCGGCTTCGGGACCCTGAAGCTGAGGGGCGCGTTCGGCGAATCCGGGAAGGCGCCGGGGCTGTTCGACGCGACCCGCACGTGGGCATCGGTCGCAGGCGACAACGGACGGCCGGGCGTCACCCCCGACAACCTGGGGAACCCGGACCTGGGTCCCGAGCGCACCCGCGAATGGGAGCTCGGCTTCGAGGGCACCACGCTCAACGACCGGATCGCCTTCGAGTACCAGTACTTCGACCAGAACACCTTCGACGCCCTGATCCGGGTGACGCAGCTGCCGTCGGGCGGCTTCGTCGGCACCCAGCTCGAGAACGTCGGCCAGGTGACCAACTCGGGACACGAGGCGTTCGTGAACGCCACGCTGATGGCCACAAGCACCGTCGGCTGGGATCTGGGGCTGCGCCTCTCGACGGCCAGCTCCCGGGTGGTCGACCTGGGCGGTCTCGAGAGCATCAACCTGGGGTGGCGCAACTACGTGCGCGCGCCCGTCGAGTGCACCACCGAGATGGCCAACGGGGCCAACTTCGACGGCAACGGCTTCATCGGCATGGGCTGCACGCCCGGCGAGACGATCCACTTCCCGCTTCCGGCGTTCTGCCACGACCGGGTGCAGAACCCGAACGAAGTGGGTGCGCCGAGCTACTCCGAGCAGTGCCTGGGGCCGACGACGCCCACGCACACGTACGGCGTGAGCACGACGCTGACGCTGGGCCAGCGCCTGACCTTCGACGCTGTGGGCGAAGGCATGGGCGGCCACTGGCTGTCGTCCGGAACGGCGTATCAGAACACGCGCCGGAGCGTGTGGCCGCTGTGCCGCTCGACCTTCGACGCGATCGCCGCCGGTCAGCGCGACCAGCTGCTGGCAAGCGAGCGAGCGCTCTGCGATCCGTCCGTGGTCCGGTACGGGATGTGGACGCAGCCCGCGGACTTCTTCAAGCTCCGCTCGGCGTCGGTCAGCTACCGGGTGCCCGAGGACTGGCTGCCTGGCAATCTGCGCTCGGCGACGGTCCGCCTGCAGGGCCGCAACCTGATGACCTTCACGGACTTCGAGGGCGTGGACCCCGAGGCCTTCGAGGACGGCTCCGCCGAGGTGCTCTTCCGGCAGGAGTACTACAACCTACCGCCGATTCGCAGCTTCCTGCTGTCGGTCCAGGTCGACTTCTAGCACGGGAGACTAGCGAATCATGAATACCAAAAGAACAAGCAGAACTCGCGCGCTTGCGCTGTGCGGCCTCGTGGCCGCCTTCGCCGCGACGGGCTGCGACGAGAGCATCTTCGAAGTCAAGAACCCCGGCAGGATCCTGGACGACGACCTGAACACCTCGCGGGGCGTTGGGTCGCTGGTCACCGGGATGTCGGCCGACTTCTCGGCGGGCTACGACGACCTTTCCTTCACCACCGCTCGCATGTCCGACGAGATTGTCGGATCGGGAAGCTACTTCAGCACGGGACGGTACCGGAGGGGCCTGTACGATTCCGAGGATTCGAATCCTTACTGGGCCGAGGTTCAGCGCGCCCGCTGGGTGGCCGAGGCAGGACTGATCCGCATGCGGGAGATCGAGGGCTATCAGTTCGAAGGGAACGTTGAGACCGCCAGGGCATACCTCTTCGCCGGGCTGGCGAACCGCTGGTTTGGCGAGAACTTCTGCCAGACGGTCTTCAGCGAGCCCTACAGCGACGAGAACCCGGGCCCCGGAGGCGAAGTCGACACCGGCGACGCGATGGACCGCGAGGCCGCGTTCCGGCGCGCGATCCCGCTGCTCAATGCGGCGATTCAGAACGGAGGTTCGTCCGGACGGCAGGACATCGTGTCCGCCGCCCAGGGCGGGCTCGCCCAGGTCTACCTCGGGCTGGGAGAGATGCAGAACGCGGTGGCGAACGCCGCCAAGGTGTCCACCGACTTCGTCTTCTCGGCGGCCTACTCGTCGAACTCGGGCCGCGAAACCAGCCAGATCTGGAACGAGACGCACGGACGGCACGAGATTTCGGCGTGGGGGACGCTGGCCGGCACGGTCGGCGCGGGCGACCCGCGCACGCCGTGGACCGACTGCTCGGATCCGTCGAACGGGTGCCCGAGCGGCAACGGTGCGGACGGAGAGACCACCCACTACCGCCAGGAAAAGTACCCGACCCGCGACGACGACATTCCGCTCGTCAAGGGCACCGAAATGCGCCTGATCGAGGCCGAGGCGGCCCTCGCTGCCGGAGACCTCGCAACCGCGATGGCCAAGGTCAACGAGGTGCGCGCGCATCACGGGCTCGACGCCCTCGAGTCCGACGGCTCGATCGGGTCGATCACCGGCGGAGAGGGCGGCGGAGCCAACCCGACCTCGATGTCGGGCTGGGACATCCTCGACCGCGAGCGGCACCTGACGCTGTGGCTCGAAGGACGGCGCCTGTGGGACCTGCACCGCTGGAACCACCCGCACCTGGACGGCGGCGGGGTCGTGTACGAAGCGACGGTCGCGCGCCGCGCCTCGTGCATGCCGATCGCTCTGGACGAGTGCCAGGTGAACGAGAAGGTCTCCACTCTCTGCTTCAGCGTGTAGAGCAAGGCCGCACGATGTTTGGAACCGCCTCCCGGACGAAGGTTGCCGGGGGGCGGTTCCGTCGTTTTGCAGGGGTGTTGCCGGTGGGGGGCGGCGGCTGGGCCGCCGCAGCTTCTGGCTTGGCCGTCGCCGCGCTGCTCGTGGGCGCGCCCGCTTCCCTGTGGGCGCAGCTTCGGGTGGAGGGCGAAGTGCTCGACGCGGAAACGGGCGTGCCCGTGGCGGGCGTGATCGTCCACTTCCCCGATCTCGGCCTCGGCACGATCTCGGACGAGATGGGCTACTTCGTCTTCGACGCGGTGCCGCGCGGCTCGCAGGTGCTCGCGACGCACCACATGGGCTACCAGGCGCTGCTCCAGGAGGTGCCCATCGTGGAGGGCGAGACCTGGCTCCTCAAGCTGACGCCGAAGCCGGTCGAGCTCGACGGCATTCTCGTCGAGGCCGACCGGGCGGAGGCGATCGAGGCGGCGCGAACGGGTCGCCGCTCGGACTTCATCTCGCGGTCGGCGGTGGCCGAGGTCGCCGAACGCACCAGCAAGACGCTCGAGGTGCTGCGCGCCAAGGCGCCGCCGCGGCTGCAGATCCGGCAGCAGGGCGGCCCCGGCGGCATCACCTTCTGCATCCAGTCGACGAGGCGGGCGCCGTCGGTGCAGGAGCTCACCGATCTGGGAAACGGGTGCCACCCGGCGCTGCTCGTGCTGGATGGGGTGGTGGTCTATTCTCCCCCGGCCATGACCGAGATGGCGCGGATCGAACCGCCTTCGCTGCCGGGTGACGTGGCCGCCCTCCTCCTCAATCAGAACCCGCAGGAAATCGAGAGCATACGGATTCTGTCGCGGTCGGACGCGTTCTTCCGGTACGGCGAGATCGGGCGTCTGGGGGCCGTCGAGATCAAGTCCAGGCACCCGGGCAGGCCGAGGGGCGGTTGATGCGTCCCGCAGTCGGGATGCGTCCCGGAGTCGGGATGCGCCCCGTGGTCGGGATGCGCCCCCTTCTTCTTCCGTGCGCCATGGCGGCGGGGCTGGCCGCGTTTCTGCTGCATCCGGGGGTGCGCGTCGAGCCGGCGGCCTTCTGGACGATCGCGGCGGCGGGGGGGGGGATCCTCGTGTGGACGGGCTGGCTCTTTGCGGCGCGGCGGAAGGGGGGCGAGGAGCTGACGCTGGAGCTCGTCGTTCGCACGCCGCACTGGATGCAGACGCTGGCCCAGGGGGCGCTGCTGGTCTGGTGGGGCGCGCACGTGAACATGGTGCAGCTGTGGGCGCCGATGATCGTGGCGCAGCTGCTGCTGGCGGTGGCGGTCGAGGGGCTCTTCGCGCTGACGCGGAGGGGGCGGTACGCGGCGGGGCTGGGGGTTGTGCCGGTGATCTTCAGCGTGAACCTGTTTCTGTGGTTCACCGGGCCGTGGTTCTTCTTCCAGTTCGCCATGGTGGTGCTGGTGTACGCCGGCAAGGAGTTCGTGCGCTGGCGGATCGACGGGCGCTCGCGGCACATCTTCAACCCGTCGGCGCTGGCGCTTTCGGTGGCGGCGGTGCTGCTGATCGCGACGGGTTCGACCGAGATCACGCGGGGCATCGAGATCGCGCAGAGCCAGTTCTTCCCGCCGCAGATGTACCTGGTGATCTTCCTGGCGGCGATTCCGGCGCAGCTGCTCTTCGGCGTGGCCATGATGACCATGCCGGCCGTGCTCACGATCCTTGGCTTCGGCCTGCTCTACCAGGCGCAGACCGGGATCTACTTCTTCTACGACGCCTATATCCCGGTCTCGGTCTTTCTGGGGCTGCACCTGCTCTTCACCGACCCGGCGACGTCGCCCCGTTCGGACGGGGGCAGGATCCTGTTCGGGCTGATCTACGGGACGGGCGTGGTGTCGAGCGCCGCCATGCTGGACGCCATCGGCGCGCCCAACTTCTACGACAAGCTGCTGCCGGTGCCGATCCTAAACCTGCTCGCGCCGCGCTTGGATCGGGCGGCGAACTGGCTGGGCGAGAGGCTTGCGGCGGCGGGGCGTCTTCAGAATCCGGGCGGTGCGCGGCGGCGCGGGGCGACCGTGGCGCTTTGGGGCGCGACCTTCGCCGCGATGAGCGCCTGGGGCGGCGTCGGCGACCGCCACCCCGGCCAGTACTATCCGTTCTGGCGCGACGCCTGCGTGGCGGGCAGCGACCGGGCGTGCAACTACTCGGGCGTCATGCTGCAGAACTTCTGCGACCAGGGCTCGGGCTGGGGGTGCAACGAGTTCGGCGTGCTTCTGGTCGACCTGGACCGCGACTTCGTGGGCGCGGCGGGCGAGTTCGAGCGGGCGTGCCGGCTCGAGTTCGGGCCGGGCTGCGGCAACCTGCAGATGCTGGCGGACGGCGACGAGCGGCTGGCGCAGGGTCCGGGCGCGTTCGAGCGCGGGGGACCGCCGGTTGCCGAGTGGCCCGTCGTGCTGAGCGGCAGCAAGGGGCTTGTGGCCGAGCGCGACCCCGAGGCGCTGCGGGCGCTGGGGTGCGAGCGGGGCTGGGGGGAGCTGGGGTGCGGGTGAGGGTGGCGGCCGCGAGGCGGTGTGCGATCGGCCCGGTGGCGATGACGTGAGGCCGCTGCTGCTTCCCGGCGCGCTGGCCGGCGTCCTTGGCGGCTACCTGCTGATTCCCGGGGTGCGGGCTGCGCCGGGCACGTTCTGGGGGTTCGCCGGGGCGTCGGCGGGGGTGCTTGCGTGGACGATCTGGCTGGGGATCGCGCGCCGCCGGTCCGGAGACGCGCTGGCGCTCGAAGTCCGCGCCATCCGGCCCCACTGGATCCAGCTCATGGCGCAGGGCACTGTGCTGGCTTGGTGGGGCTGGTTCGTGCCCGCCGTGTACGCGTTCGCGCCGTTCGTGCTCGCCCAGCTGATTCTCGCGGTTGCGGTCGAGGCGCTGTTCGCGTGGACGCGTCGCGGTCGCCACACGCTGGGCTTCGGGCCCGTCCCGGTGGTGTTCAGTCTCAACCTCTTCCTTTGGTTCCGCCCCGACTGGTTCTTCCTGCAGATGGCGATGGTGGTGCTCGTCTATGTCGGCAAGGAGTTCGTGCGGTGGCGGGTCGGCGGCCAGTCGCGGCACATCTTCAACCCCTCCGCCCTCGCTCTGGCGTTGGCGTCGGTGGCGCTGATCGCGACCGGTTCGACCGAGATCACCCTGGGGGTCGAGATCGCGCAGTCTCAGTACATCCCGCCCCACATCTTCCTGGTCATCTTCCTGGCGGCCCTGCCCGGGCAGCTGCTCTTCGGCGTGGCCACCATGACCATGCCCGCCGTGCTCGTCATCTGGGGCTTCAGCGCGGCCTACGTGGGAATCACCGGCGAGTATTTCTTCTACGACGCCTACATCCCGATCGCGGTGTTCCTGGGCCTGCACCTGCTCTTCACCGACCCGGCCACGTCGCCACGGTCCGAGCTGGGGCGCGTGCTCTTCGCGGTGCTGTACGGCACCGGCGTGGTCGCCAGCGTGTTCGCCCTGAACGCGGTGGGCGCGCCGCCCTTCTACGACAAGCTGCTCCCCGTGCCGATCCTCAACCTGCTGGCGCCCACCCTCGACCGCGCGGCCGCGGCGCTCGCACCCAGGCTCGGCGTGGCGTGGGCAGCCGCGAAGGGGGCCGTGCCCACCCGGCGGCGCATGGCCACGGTGGGATTCTGGGCCGCGGTCTTCGCAACCCTCAGCCTGGCAGGCGCGCTGGGCGACGACCACCCCGGCCAGTACTACCCCTTCTGGCGCGACGCGTGCGAGGCGGGAAGCCCCCGCGCGTGCGACTACGCCGGCTTCATGCAGCAGAACTACTGTGATCGCGGCTCCGGCTGGGCCTGCAACGAGTTCGGCATCCTCATGGCCGAGACCGACCGGGACTTCCGCGGCGCGGCGGGCGAGTTCGACCGCGCGTGCCGACTGGGCTTCGCGCCGGGCTGCGCCAACCTGGAGTCGCTCACGCAGGGCCAGGGCGCGACCACGCGGCTGGAGCGCGCCCCGCCACCCGCGACCGAGCTTCCGATCGTGCTGAGGGGAAGCAAGGGCCCCGTCGCCGAGCGCGACCCGGAAGCGCTCAGGGCGCTGGGGTGCGATCGCGGGTGGCGCGAGCTGGGGTGCTAGGGGCGGGGGGCTACCCTGGGTCGCCGCTCTCTTCCGAGACCTGCATGCTCTCTTGAACTTCGACTTCCCGCACCGTCGGCCTGAATACCGGAACCGTGATTCCGGGCATCCCTGCGCGCGTCGTCATGTTCTGCACGAGCTCACGCCAATAGGGCCATGTGTTGTACGTGCCGTTCAGCTCGGCAAAATGCCGCAGAGCGTCAGTTGGGAATGCCGAGGTCGCGTCGGTGCGATACACAACCAGGAACTCGGCCTCGATGTCGGCGACACGCTGATCGAGCTCGCCGTCGCTCGTGGTGTGAGCCTCGAATCTGAGGTCCACGCGGACCATCACCCTGTCGGAGTCTGTAGGCGAAGGGTCATGCCTGGCTCGGTACCGCTGGCTCAACTGGAGCAGAGCGTTGGCCGACGCTTCCGCGAGACTGGTGTTCATCGCCATTCTCGTCAGGGACACCGAGTCAATCTGCACCGACTGCGAAACCAAGCCTGCACGTTCCAGATTCGTGGGCATCTGCGTTCTCACGCCACGAGCTGAAGGGGAGCGGGACTCGATTCCACATCGGGTTCGCAGGCGATGTCGTCGCGAGACGGAGCGAACAGGGGTGCCTGCTCGGCTTCGTCAAGGACCGGGGCAGTCCAGGAATTCGCGACCAGCCGAAGGACCCCGGACCCGCCAGCCGTGCTGTCGTCCAGCTCGGTAAAGGCCGCATCCGTCAGATCCCTAAGGTGGACATCCGCTCTCAAGCCGCACGCATGAGCGAGCGCGGCCAGACTTCGGAGCGTCATGTTCCGGGTTCCGCTCAAGAGCTGGGTGACGTTTGCCCGACTGGTGCCCAGTCTCTCAGCGAGCTCCGCGCGCGTGAGGCCCTGATCGTCCATGGCCGTCCAGATCGCCTCGGTGGTCCAGAGGATCAGGCGCTCTTGCTCGTAGAGTCGGCGCGCCTCCGGGCTCTTCGTCTGTCGCTCGATCCATGCTTCGTTTGCCACTAGCACAGCACCCTTATCTGTCCGCTCTTCACCTCAAAGATGCCATCCGTGTCCCGGAGCTTCCGGAACTGGGTTCGGCTCCGAAGGCCGGGGCCATCCCCCAGCCGCTGGAACATGACGTCCAGCTTCGCTCGCTCTCGTTCCCCCAGCCCGTCCAGAAAGTCGCCCGCCGGACAGTTCCCATTCGCACGTTCCATGCACCTGACCGTCAGCTTCCTTCCTGCGTATTCCGGGGGCCTCACCGTTCGTATTTCGGAGCTCCAAGTTCGAAATGGTAAGATATATGTTAACGGAGGTGCCGCAAGACCCCCCTACCCCTTCGGCCGGTCCCCCTGCAGCTCCAGCATGTCCACGTTCCACTGGTCGTCGCCCAGCAGGTGCTTCACGAAGTACTCGGCGCGCAGCCAGAACCAGTAGTTGCTCATGTTCCCGAAGCCGTGGCGCTGGCCGGGGAAGATGAAGAAGTCGAAGCGCTTGTTCGCGCGGATCAGCGCCTCGGCCATGCGGAAGGTGCCGGCGTGGTGGACGTTGTTGTCCACGTCGCCCGTGGTCAGCAGCAGGTGGCCCTTCAGGTTCGCGGCGATGTCCGAGTTCCGGTCGATGTCGTACTCGAAGCCCGTGACGGCCCCGGTCGAGTCGGTCACCTCCTTGACCCCGTCGTGCTTCTCCGACCAGTTGGCGTTGTACACGTCGTTGTTGTGGTTCCCGGCCGACGAGACGGCCACCTTGAAGAAGTCGGGGTAGACCAGCATCGCCGCGGTCGACATGAAGCCGCCGCCCGAGTGCCCGTAGATCCCCACCCGGTCGATGTCGATGAAGCCGTGGCGGTCGGCCAGCTGCTCGATGCCCGCCTTCTTGTCGGCCAGGCCGTAGTCCCGCAGGTTGCCGTAACCGTAGTTGTGGTACCACTTCGAGCGATCCGGGTGGCCCCCGCGGTTCCCGATCGTGATCACGATGAAGCCGAACTGCGCGAGCGCCTGCTCGGTCGAGTTGAGCGAGAACGACTTCGACACCGACTCGGTCTGCGGACCGGGATATACGTACGCCACGATCGGGTACTTCTTCGCCGGATCGAAGTCGTATGGCTTGTACATGACTCCGTAGATATCCGTCACGCCGTCGTCGGCCTTCACCTGGTAGGTCTCGGGGAACTGGTATCCGGCAGCCTCCAGCGCCGACAGGTCGGCGGTCTCAAGGTCCATGACCCTTCGCCCCGACGCGTCGAACAGCGCCGAAGCCGGGTTGGTGTCGACGCGCGAGTAGTTGTCCACGAAGTAGCGCGCGGACTCGGCCACGACGCTCTGGTGGTCGTAGTTGCCGGGGTTGAGCAGCGTCAGCCCGCCGCCGTCCAGACCGACGCGGTACAGGTGCATGTAGTACGGATCCTCGCCCTCCTCGCGCGCATTGCCGCGCAGAACCGCGTACCCGTCCTCCTCGTTCACACCCATCAGCGCATCGACATGCCAGGGTCCTTGAGTGAGACGAGTGCGAACCGTTCCGTCCGGCGCGTAGCGGTAGAGGTGCGCCCACCCGTCCCTTTCCGACCACCAGATGAGGTCCCCGCCCTCGAGGCGGCGCGGCGTCTGGTGCTCCACGTAGGTGTTCAAGCGCTCCTCGATCACGGCGGTGACCTCGCCGGTCGAAGGATCGGCCCGCATCACGTCCACTCGGTGCTGGTTGCGGCTGCGGCGCCAGAAGTACAGCTCGCTGCTGCTGTCCGACAGCCACTTCGTGATCCTGGGCTCGTCGAGGCCGACCCCGCCGCCGCCGAAGAAGAAGAATCCCCCGCCCCCGCTCGGCGCGCTGAAGATCCCCATGCGCTGGTCCTTCCAGGGATCGTCGTCGATCTGCGTCATCTCGCGCGACTCCATGTCGAAGACGTGGAGGCTGGTCTGCGTCACGTTCTCCTCGCCCGGCATCTCGTACCGGTAGCTCTCCAGCTTCGGCCGCGTGTGGCCGACCGCGTGGACCACCCACAGATGATCCACCTCGCGCCGGTCCTGCCTGGTGAGCGCGAAGTAGCGCGAGTCGTGCGACCACGTCGTCCCCGAAGGCTGGCGCTTCCCATGTTCATCTTCGGTCTCCTCGTCGTGCTGGCCCCGGCCCTGCGAGCCCCAGCTGAAGTCCTTCTCGCCGTCGGTGGTCAGCTGGATCTCCTCGACCTCGACGTCCTCTTCGGCCTCTTCGGCCTCGTCTCCGGTCTTGCCGCGCCGCGCCTCGACGATCTTCTCGTACTCCTCGTAGCTCATCATCCACAGGTTGAACTCGCGGCTGAAGACCACCCAGGCCGTGTCCGGCGACACGCTCGCCCAGTTCGGGTGGCTGTCGGGCTCCTCGTAGTCCTCCAGCTCGCGCAGCGTTCTGGTGGTCACGTCGTACTCGAAGTGGTGGACGATGTTGCGCATCCTGGGCCGGCTGGGGGGGCGCTGCTGCTCGTCCTCCTGGTCCTCCTCGCCGTCGTCCTCGTCCGCCTTCTCCTCGACCTCCTCCTCCAGCGACGACTGGACGTCGAACTGGATCGTGTTGGGGCCGGTGAATCGGATGGCGCGGATGGGAAGATTCTGCCCGTCCCACGGGTCCCGCGTGATCCGGGTCAGCTCGGCGGCGATCTGGTCGTTGTCGAAGATCTCGGTCTTCGTGCCCTGGGCCGGATCGACCAGGTAGAAGCGCCTGCCCTCGGACGTCTCCCACTCGTACCAGAAGCGGTCCGTGTCCTCGATCCAGCGCGGCGCGACGCGCAGCGAGTGCACGAGGTCGCTGATCTTGTAGGGGGCGAACCGGGCGGCCAGCTCGAAGTTGGCGGAGCCGGAGCCCTCGACCTTGATCGAGCCCTCGTCCTGGGCCGACACCGGGGCGGCGGCGGCGCTCAGGGCGAGGAAGCCCGCGGCAAGGGCAAGCGCGAGGGCGGAACGCGAGGGGGTGAAGCTGCGGCGGATCATTCTTGGCCTCCGTTGGGGAGCGCGAAGCGACGTGTCGGCGCGCCGGGCGGCGCACCCTACCCGAAGGACACGCATCTTCGCCGAGTTGATTGCGGGTCGGCCCGCAGAGGATCGCGGCGGATCCCCGCGCGGGCACCCGATCAGAAATGGGCGACACGGGGCGGCGGGTCAAGGCGGGGGGGGTGGGGTAGGGGGGTGGCGGGGGGCGAATCGCGGCGCCCCGTTGTCTGGCTACGGATCGGCGCGGAACCACCGCCTGGGCCACGCTGCGCACCCGTTCTCGTCAGGCCCGGCGCGGCACCGTACTGTACACAGTGATGTGTGCCAGTTGCGATGTGGCCCGCCACGGTGTAAGTTGCCGCCACTTCGAAACACGGGTCTCGTCACCACCTCACACCCAACCCAAGGAGAGTCGCCATGAGACCGATCTCGCGTTCGAACCCCAAGCCCCGTGGTGGATTCCTCACCTCGGGCGCGGCGCTGCTGGCTCTGGCCCTCGCGTCAGTCCCGGCGTCGGCGCAGAACACCATCACCGGAACGGTGATCGCCAGCAGCTCGCAGCAGCCCCTCGGCGGCGTCCAGGTGCAGATCGACGGCACCGACCTCGGCGCCCTTACGGACAATCGCGGCCGCTTCCTCATCCTGAACGCGCCCAGCGGCACCGTCACCGTCCGAGCAATCATGATCGGCTACCAAGAGGTGTCGGCGGAGGCCACCGCAGGCGCGCCCGTGACCATCGAGCTCCACGAAACGGCGATTTCAATGGACGAGATCGTGGTGACCGGCGTCGTCGGTGAGCAGACGGCTCGCGCAGTCGGAAACGTCGTCGGCCAGGTCGACGTCGCGGAACTGGAGCAGTTGGCTCCGGCCGCTGATATCCAGCGGATGATCAGCGCTACGGTCCCGGGGGTTCGAGTGGCCCTCAGCAGCGGAGAAGTCGGCACAGGTGGTACCACGCGCATCCGCGGCATTGCGAGCCTGTCGCTTGGCGCCCAGCCGCTCATCTATGTGGACGGCGTCAGAGTTAATGGCGACGAAGCCAGCGGGGCTCTCGGCGGCACGGGCTTCCGCGGCAACTCTCAGCCGTCCCGCCTGGGCGACTTCAACCCCGATGAAATCGAGAACATCGAGATCATCAAGGGACCGGCAGCGGCGACGCTCTACGGAACCGAAGCGTCCAACGGCGTCATCAACATCATCACCAAGCGAGGGCGCACTGGTGCCCCACGCATCAATGTGACCATGAAGCAGGGCGCAAACTTCTATCCCGATGTCTACGGCATGTTCCCGGATGTCTGGTACCAATGCAATGGCGTATCCCAGACGGTCGACGTGGACGAACGCCTCAAGTGCACGCCGGGCACGGTCGCTTCGTTCAACGTCCTTGAGATCGATCGCGACGTCTACGGCAACGAGTGGTTTCAGGCTGGACACGTGCAATCGTACGGAGCGGACGTGACTGGCGGATCGCAGGAGATCACCTATTTCGTCTCCGCTGACTGGGATCGCGACGAGGGGGTGGTGGAATACAATTGGAAGAACCGGATGTCCGGTCGCGCAAATGTCCGTTACACCCCGTCCGACGAATTGACGCTTGACTTCGGACTAGGGGCAATCCGAAGCACTGCCCAGTCTGCGTCGGCCCAGCAGCCCCTGCCAACCGCCATCCTCTGGGCTTGCCCAGCGCCAGGTTGCGAGGCCGGAGACATGTCTGCGCCGAGCCGAATCGACGGTCCATATCGGGGATACATCGCCTACCTGCCCGAGGCCTACGAAGACGAAATCGAAGGCTTCCAACACGTGGATCGCACCACTTTCTCTTTGCAGCTCAACCACCAGCCGACCGGCTGGTTCAGCCAGCGCG
Source organism: Longimicrobiales bacterium (assembly GCA_965221535.1). Taxonomy (GTDB): domain Bacteria; phylum Gemmatimonadota; class Gemmatimonadetes; order Longimicrobiales; family Gaopeijiaceae; genus Bin94. The sequence goes on from OZ244894.1 coordinate 3,232,992, forward strand.
CTATCGTCGGCGGAGACTTCAGCGGCGTTAGAAACTCGGAGCTCTATCGTGCCACAGGAAACATCGGGCAGTTCACGCCTTGGGGTCGCAAAACGATCATCAACCTGAACACGAGCTACATCTCGCTCGACTACCAGGCCAATGGCATACTCGATTGGGGCGACAATCTGAGCCTGACTACTTCAGGCGGCGTGCAGTACTACCAGCGTCGCGAATCCTCGACTCTCTCTCACGGTGAGACATTCCCGGTCGAAGCGCTTGAAACCGTCTCCTCCGGCGCCGAGAAGCGAGCCGAGGAGGATTTCGTCGAGAACAAGACTTTCGGCGTCTTCGTGCAGGAGCAGATCGCCTGGGGGAACCGCCTCTTCTTGACCGGCGCTGTCCGTGGAGACGACAACAGTGCCTTCGGAAAGAACTTCGACTTCGTCGTCTACCCCAAGCTCTCGGCTTCCTACGTTCTCAGCGACGAGGCGTTCTTCCAGAACGCGTTCGCTGGCGTCAACACTATGAAACTCAGGGCGGCGTGGGGCAAGGCCGGTAAGCAGCCCGATGTCTTCGACGCCATTCAGACGTACACGCCTACGGTGGGGCCGGCTGGCGCTTCGGTTCTCACCCCCGAGAACATTGGCAATCCAGATCTGAAGCCTGAGGTCGGGACGGAGTTGGAGGTCGGTTTCGATGTCGGGCTGATGGGCGACCTGATCGGGCTCGAATTCACTGCATACACGCAGACCACCAACGACGCGCTTGTGCGGGTGCCTGTAATTCCCTCGAAGGGCTTCCCCGGGGTGCAGTTCCGGAACATCGGCGAGATCCGCAACAAGGGGATCGAAGTGGCCGTCAACGGTGCGGTCTACAGCTCCGGTTCGTTGAGCATCGACCTCGGAGCCACCTTCTCGACCTTTGACAACGAGGTCACCGATCTGGGCGGGCAGCCACCCATAGTTCAGAGTTCGTCAAGTCTCAACCGGCAGTTCCATGTCGAGGGGTTCCCCCTCGGGGCCATGTTCTACAAGCGTGTGGTTAATGCAACGCTCGACGGGTCAAGCGGGCGAAACGTCGCGACCAACCTGATGTGCGAGGGTGGCGAGACCATCGGGGACTCCAACTTCTCCTGGGGCGATGGTTCGGTCGTTCCGTGCGATGGCGCGCCGGAAGTGTACTGGGGACAGCCGATTCCGAATATCGAAGCTGGGTTGTACGCAAGCGTTCGTGTCGGGCAGAACCTGACCCTCTATGGTCTGGTGGACTACGTGGGCGGACACCACATGAGCCTTGGCGATGTGAGTGCACAGCACCGCTTCTTCATCAACTCCAGGGCCATCCTGGAACGGACCGACCCCATTCTGCTGGGCTACGAGGCGCTTGGAGCCGAGGGCCTCGCGCAGTCTGGGGTGGTCGATGGCTCCTTCATGAAGCTTCGCACCATTTCGGCCTCCTATACCCTGCCCACTTCCATGGCTGAGATGATGTGGGCGAGCCGTGTTTCGCTGACCACGTCGTTGGACAATGTGTTCACGATCTGGCAAAAGACGACGGAGTCGTTCGGGCACCCCGTCATGGACATCGAGCGGACACACATGAGCCCGGCCAACTTCGGTCTGAACGGCTATCTGCAAGAGGGCTGGCCGCAGACGACCCGCTTCACGTCGACCCTCCGGTTCACCTTCTAGATCACAAGGACGAGAAGATAATGAACGCAAGAATCAGACGGGCCGGAGTTGCCCTGTTCGCCGTTTCCGCCCTCGCGCTCTCCGCCTGCAGCCTGGACGAGATTCTGGAAGTCGACGTGCCGGGGAAGGTGCTGGAGGAAGCGCTGGGCAACGCCGCACTCGCGGACGTGCTGACGACGGGCGTGGTCGCCGAGGTCGAGTGCAGCTGGAACCAGTACGTGGCGGGCGCCTCGCACCACTCGGATGAGTACGTGCCGACCTCCGGCAACCTCACGATGAGGAACTGGGGCCAGCGTAAGATCTACGCGAGCGATGCCGGCTACGCTCAGGGAACGTGCGGTGGGTGGGGATATCCGATGTTCACCCCACTGCACACGGCGCGCTTTCAAGCCGAGGACGTGTCGTCCCGGCTATCCGAGTTCGCGCCCGAGGATGTTCCAGACCTAGCCGCACTTCAGGCCACCGCCGCAACCTGGGGCGCATTCCCCCTCATCGCGATGGGCGAGGGATTCTGCAGCATGGCCATCAACGGAGGCCCGGAGCTGACCCCGGCCCAGGTTCAAGCGGAGGCGGAGCAGCGCTTCGGCAACGCGATATCGTTGGCGCAGGCGGCCGGGGACGCGAATCTCACGATGCAGGGCCAGTTGGGGCGGGCCCGCGTTCGCATCGCCAAGGGCGACTACGCAGGGGCACTGGCAGACGCGGGACAGATCCCGGATGGATTCGTCGTGGAGGTGACCCGTGACGCGGCAGAACCACGGCGGTACAACTACTACTTCGAGCGGCTAAACGCGCCCACGGGCTTCCGGGCCCACGGATCGGTAGCCGACGACTACCACGACCTTACCATCGGAGCGGATGGGTTGCCCACGGAAGGCGATGGAGAGCGCGACACGCGCGTCAACGTGAAGACCGACGGGACGCAGGCCGCAGACTTCGCCACCGTCCTTTACTACCACGACAAGTACAATTCTCGCAGCGACCCGCTGCCCCTCGTCCACTGGCACGAGGCCCGCATGTACGAGGCCGAGGCGCTCGCGATGCAGGGCGATGTGGATGGCGCACTCGCCAAGATCAACGGGCTGCGAGAGGCAGCGATGCTTCCGCCAGTGACGGCGTCCGTCGGGGCGGGCGAGATCATGGATCTGGTCAAGGAGGAGCGTCGGCGGCAGCTATTCGTCCTAGGCGGACACCGCCTCTATGACATGCTTCGCTTCGACATCCCGTTCCTCGGCGAACCCGGGTCGATTCACCCCGACGGGCTCGACCAGACGGGCGCGGAGTACGGGAACCTGACCTGCTTCCAGCTGCCGGAAGTCGAGAGGAAGGGCAACGAGAACATCGGGTAAGTCGTAGCCCGGCTGGAACTGACGTGAGACGGGGTCGTCGCCGAAGCTGGCGGCGGCCCCGTCGCCGTGTCTTCTCCAAAGATGTAAAGCCGACGTTACGTGTTCACAGCAGCGGGATCGCCGCCTTCCGCAGGCGCCCCGGGCTCATGTGCCGGGGTCGGGCTCCGGATCGTCGTCGTCGCCCAGACGGAACGCCTCTGTCAGCTCTGCGTCCGTCTCGGTTCCCAGCACCCGACCGGCCAGGTACTCGCCGATCACGGGGCCGAACTTGAACCCCTCGGCCGAGCCGCCGCCCGCGAACCACACGTTGTCGAACTCGGGATGATGGTCGAAGAAGAAGTTGCGCGTGGCGGACAGCTCGTAGTGGCACGCGCGCGTCTCGCTGATCGGCGCGTCGGCAAGCCCCGGAAAGCGCTCGGCCACGAACCCGCGCGGCCCCTCGAGCTCTTCGGGCTGCAGCCAGCGTCGGCTGATGTCGGGATCGTCGTCGCCCTCGCCCCGCCCGCGCCCTCCCCTGCGCACGCGGAATCCGCGGTTGTCGGGCCCCAGCGCCGGCCAGCCGGTCACGCCCGGAAAGTTGTAGCTGGGCAGGTTGGGATAGCTGTAGCGGTTGTCGCCCGGCGGCGTGCGGAAGTACACGACATGGCCGATTGGTATGCGCACCCGCTCCCCCATCAGCTCCGGGAATGCCTTGGGGAACCAGGGTCCAAGCGCGAACACGTAGGTGCCGGCAGACATCGCGCCGCCCGGCTGCATTGTGAGCTCGTTGAGCCTGCGGTTGGTCGAGCTGCCCATTGCGGCGTGCCCGATCCGCACCTGGCCTCCCTCGTGCTCGAAGACCCGCGCCACGGACTCGATCGCCCGGCGCGCCCTCACCACCCCGGCGTCCTGCTCCCAGAGCGCCACGGCAATGTCCGTCACGTCGATCACCGGCCAGCGGCGACGAATCTCGTCGGCGTCGATCACCTCGTAGCGCACGCCCAGCTCGTCCCAGTTGCTGCGGGTGGACTCCATGAAGTCGGTCCACTCGTCGCGCATGATCAGGTCGGAGGTGGTGAAGAAGACGCGGGGCAGCATCATGTCCTGCCACCGCTCGTCCCACTCGCGCCACATCTCGATCGCGCGGCTCGCCCACCGGGTCCAGAGGCGCTCGTAGGGGTGGCCGCCGTATCCGGTGCGCACGCCGCGCGTCTCGCCCCCCGACGTGGCGCGGGAGTTGCCCGGGCCGTACTGGTCGATCAGCGCCACCTGGGCGCCCGACTGCTGCAGGTTGAGCGCCGTCCACGCCCCGAAGGCGCCGGCCCCGACGACCGCGATGTCGGGCGTCTGCCGGGTGCGCACCCATGGGGCCGGCGCAGCGGAACGAGCGCGCGGCGCGCGCTCGTGCGCTTTGGCGGCCCTGGCGGTTGCACCGCCCAGCGCGGCCCCGGCCCCAACCGCCGCCGCCGCCCTGACAAAGCCGCGCCGGTCTACCGGCTGCCCGGCACGGTCGCCCCGACCGCGCCGGTTGTCCGGTGCGGCGTCGCCGGTGTGCCGCCCGCTGCGCCCGGCGTCCGGCCCGGGTGCGTCGCCGTCCCGCCGCTCGGCGCTCAGCGTCCCGGCTCCGGCGGCGCGATCCGCACCTCGCGCATGGGCGAATCGGGCGACAGCTCGGCCGGCCCGCCGTCGTGGCCGTTCATGCTCAGGATGTAGGCGACCACGTCCAGGTAGACCTGCTCTTCCAGGCCGCCGGGATTGTCGTCGGGCATGGTGGAGCGCACGGTGCGGAAGAACGAGTACACCGTGCGGCGGCCCCAGCCGCGCTGGAAGGTGCGTCCGCTGAACTCGCTGGTGGTGTGGCACTCCGAGCAGGTCTCGTCGAAGGCCGTGCGGCCCCGCTGGGCCTGCGCGGCGGTGAAGATGCCGCCGACGGGGGGTGCGGCTTCCGCTTCGGCGGGGGGCGGGGTGGCGGGGGGGGGGTCCGCCGCGGCGGGGGGGTCGGTGGTGGCCGCGGGGGGCGGGGTGGGGGCCGCGTCGGGGGCGGCGGGGGCCGCGTCGGCGGCGGGCTGCGGGGTCTCGGAGGCCGCGTTCGATGCGCCGCCCGAGGCGCAGCCCGCAATGAGAATGCCCGCCGCGATGAGCAGGGCGGGCGCCGTCGCCCGCGTGAGTGATAGGCGCGCCATGGACCAGGGCCCCTCCCGTGGTGTAGTCTATTCCTTCCGGCAGGCGCGCCGAACGCGTCCGGCGGGCCTGGTGACCGGTCGTCTCCGCGACACAGAGTGCCGACTTGAAGTCCAATATATAGGGTCAAGCGAGGGGAAGAGAGCGAATATGCGTGAAGCGGGCATGGTGCCGAGGGCTGCGCGCGCGAGGTCGGCGGCGCTGGCGGGTGCGGCGGTGATCGGGCTTGCGGGCTGCGAGAATCTGCCGCTGGCCATGGGCGACGTGCAGGCGATTGTCGTGGGTGCGTCGCCCGAGCTGTGGGCCGAAGTCGGGGACACCGCGTTCGAGGCGCTCGAGGGGAGCGTGTTCACGGTGCGCGACGACCACGCCTTCCGGGTGACGTACGCCGAGCCTGTCGATTCGGCGTGGGCCGGTCTGCGGCGTCTGCGGCAGCTGCTGCTGATCGG
>CBDCSH010000001.1:0-6350 GCA_965221535.1 Longimicrobiales bacterium
AACAGGTACCGCTCATTCATGCGTTTTTTTGTAGCTATTGCTGATCAGATTAGTTCACACCGGATGCTTGAAATAGAGCTGAGCTTTGAGCCGGGGGGGTACTACTCAGCCTTGTTTTCCTCTTTGAACAAGGTACAAATGCCATTGCGATATTTTGACAGCGGCGCAATAGCCTCAGGTGTGCAGACATATTACAATGCGACACTGCAAGGCATAACTCACTGGTTTTATGCTGACTTTCCTGTAAATTACGATCCCTGTACTTGTAAGAAATCAATTGCCAACCCATCCAGGAATAGTGAAATACAGATTAAATTTCAGACTCAGACAACGCTTATGACATTGATTGAATTGAACGGGACGAGCACTGGTACTGTAACAATTGTGGACGCGGTTACTGATGACCTGGATGAACTTTATGGTATAACTACCAAAAAGACAGATAACAATGCTATTCAGGCTGGTGTTAAAGCGTACAGGAGTTACTCCGGTTTTAAGACAGATGCATGGGCGAGTGCTAACGGAAAACCGGATGAGCAAAAAATAAAGGATGGGATAGACCATTTCCACAAGGTCTTTAAAGTGGGATTGATGTTCGTACCCTTTGCCAGTAAGACCCTTGGGTTATTCGATTTTTTGATCAGTGGCGGTAAAAAAGATAATAGTGGTCCTCAGGAAACTATTTTCCCTCCGTTAGCCCTACCATTGGAACAACAGTTTTCGGGTATCTTAACGACTGAGCATAATTACATGATGCGCAATCGGTATACTCCGGGTTCAAATTTTGCACTAACCTTGCCACAGCCTCCGGCAGATAGAGAGATCAGTTATCCTGTTTACAATGAAATTCTGGGCGTGTATACCTTGCTTGATAAGCCTGAGATAAGGTGTTACTATGGTCCTGCAGGAGCGATCCGTAGTAGAAGAGCATTTAAAATCGATAAGGAATCCATCCATTTAGCTGTTAACCCTGCCTCAGGTCTGGATCTGGTTGAGGCTTATGTGCAATTGGTGGTAATTAATACTGCGCAGGGTAATACTTTTCCAAATAGCAGTGGTTCTGTTATTAATGACAGTACCTGGGTTTCAGGACTCATTCCAATTTCCTGTATAGATGACCATCTATTTGTCTTTGATAACTGGACTATAAGTGATTTTCCACTTCTTTCACCACTTATAAGAGATGTTAACCTTTCCACTGTATTGGTTTTGGAAAATAGCCAGGGAGACCGGTTTTTGCATAAGGCTACCTGGGAAACGGATTATGAAGTAGAGTTGTTTTGGGGGAGCCCATCGGATCAGTTTGATCAGACTATGCAGGTTAACGATATAGATTATACAGGGACAGGTCAGACGTATTCCTGGTTTGATCAACCGGAGTTTGCAGGATTGGATACCGGGTTTTTACATGTCCCGGCATCAGAGCATTTCCAAAATGAAACGATTGATAACGATGTGCGTGTACAGGAGTGGCTTACCATGAAAAACAGTACCGTTCAGGGCGCGCATGTAACTGCGGGTCAACATATTGAAGTTCTTCCCGATTCGGATATAGACCCTGATTCCGAACTTTCCATTTATACACCGGGGATTGACTGTGATCCGACTTTTGATCTGGCACCGGCATCAGTCATCAAAAGCGTGTGCAATAGTTCCGAATACCAAAATTCAAAAAATTTCCTAAAAGCAGGAGGGCATCAGCTGGCCAAGGAGGATAGCCTAAAAAGGTGGGTGCTGCCGGAGCATGATAACGAGCCACATAGCCTCCCGCTGTCTCTTTACCCCAACCCCGCAAGCAATCTCATCCATGTCGCCGTTCAGGATCAGGGCCCGCAGGCTACCGAGGTTGCCTTTGCACTGCTTGATGTAACCGGTCGCCAGGTGCTCTCGCAAACCCGGCAAAGCTCCAATGCCAACCGGAGCGGCTATCATACCCTAACCCTACCGGAGCTTAGCAGCGGGGTGTACATGCTGTATGTTACGGCAGGCAAAAAAACTGCAGTGGAGAAAGTGGTCATTCAGTAAGTGGGGAAAGATCAAAAGGGCTTAACAGAGAAGGAATGAAACCATGAAAAAACATTTTTTAGTAACAGGAGTCCTTTTCTGTGCGTGCACTTTCCTGCAGGCACAGCAGCCACCTTGCCTGCCCAATGGAGTGCTGACCAATCCGGCCAGTCCGGTTAACCCCCAGCATCCAGGCTATGCCAACTTTTTTGACTGGACTGACCGTTTTTACAATTATTACCTTAATGGGAGTGTAGATTCGATAGAAAACCCAAACTATACGAACGTAGGAGGTGTTGTGGATCTGGATGATCATCCTGATTATAGACCAAAAGATGGTTGGGAGTTGGTGTATATGGATTTAGGTGTGGATTCGGATGGAAGTCCATTGTCAGGACGTTCCGGCCACATATGGTTTGTTTTGTATAACAGGTACCGCTCATTCATGCGTTTTTTTGTAGCTATTGCTGATCAGATTAGTTCACACCGGATGCTTGAAATAGAGCTGAGCTTTGAGCCGGGGGGGTACTACTCAGCCTTGTTTTCCTCTTTGAACAAGGTACAAATGCCATTGCGATATTTTGACAGCGGCGCAATAGCCTCAGGTGTGCAGACATATTACAATGCGACACTGCAAGGCATAACTCACTGGTTTTATGCTGACTTTCCTGTAAATTACGATCCCTGTACTTGTAAGAAATCAATTGCCAACCCATCCAGGAATAGTGAAATACAGATTAAATTTCAGACTCAGACAACGCTTATGACATTGATTGAATTGAACGGGACGAGCACTGGTACTGTAACAATTGTGGACGCGGTTACTGATGACCTGGATGAACTTTATGGTATAACTACCAAAAAGACAGATAACAATGCTATTCAGGCTGGTGTTAAAGCGTACAGGAGTTACTCCGGTTTTAAGACAGATGCATGGGCGAGTGCTAACGGAAAACCGGATGAGCAAAAAATAAAGGATGGGATAGACCATTTCCACAAGGTCTTTAAAGTGGGATTGATGTTCGTACCCTTTGCCAGTAAGACCCTTGGGTTATTCGATTTTTTGATCAGTGGCGGTAAAAAAGATAATAGTGGTCCTCAGGAAACTATTTTCCCTCCGTTAGCCCTACCATTGGAACAACAGTTTTCGGGTATCTTAACGACTGAGCATAATTACATGATGCGCAATCGGTATACTCCGGGTTCAAATTTTGCACTAACCTTGCCACAGCCTCCGGCAGATAGAGAGATCAGTTATCCTGTTTACAATGAAATTCTGGGCGTGTATACCTTGCTTGATAAGCCTGAGATAAGGTGTTACTATGGTCCTGCAGGAGCGATCCGTAGTAGAAGAGCATTTAAAATCGATAAGGAATCCATCCATTTAGCTGTTAACCCTGCCTCAGGTCTGGATCTGGTTGAGGCTTATGTGCAATTGGTGGTAATTAATACTGCGCAGGGTAATACTTTTCCAAATAGCAGTGGTTCTGTTATTAATGACAGTACCTGGGTTTCAGGACTCATTCCAATTTCCTGTATAGATGACCATCTGAAGGCTTCCCTTAATTAGGAACGCCCAAAACTAAGGATTTCCATTTAATGTTGGTATTGCGCAGCAGTGGCGAAGGAGCGTAGCTCCGAAGACGCTGCTGCGCAAAAGGTATGGGCGGTATATAACCCAGTGCTTTGTGGGGCCTTTCGTTATTATAGATCCATAACCAGGCTTGTGAAAGCACTTCTGCTTCTTTTAACCGTCCGAAGGAAAAGGCATCTAACACTTCCTCCCGGTAGGTCTTGTTAAAGCGCTCCACATAACCGTTTTGATATGGTTTGCCCTTTTGAATAAACTTTAGCTCTATGCCCAGTTTGCCCGACCATTCTTTCATGGCATGTGCTATGAACTCCGGACCATTGTCCACCCGGATCTTTTCTGGTTTACCGCGCCAGGCTACCAGTTTATCCAGCTCACGAATGACCCGTTGGCTATTGATGCTGGTATCAATGGTGATATTCAGTGCTTCACGATTGTAATCGTCAAGAACATTGAACGAACGGAATTTGATACCGTTTGCTAACGTATCGTGCATAAAATCCATGCTCCAGGTCAGATTGGGCTGTAGGGGCTGTAGCAAAGGCTCCTGAACACGCATGGCAAGCCGTTTTTTGCTCTTTCTTCGCAGATTCAGCCCCATCTCCGTATAAACGCGGTACACGCGTTTGTGATTCCATGTGTAGTTCATACTCCTAAGCCGATGATGCATCATCCAAAAGCCCCAGCGTGTGTGCAACTCCGCCAACATACCCAACTGCTTACGTATGAGCTGATCCTCATTAGCTTTTGGACGGTAATAATACACTGAGATATGAATGCAAAACAGCAAACAGGCCTGCCGTAGGCTAATGCCATGATTCTTGCGGGAATAGTCCACTAACTCCCGCTTTTCGGCAGGCCCTAAAGCTTTTTTTCAAGCACATCTTTTAATACCGTGTTGTGGAGGGTGAGCTCTGCCACGATCTTCTTGTATTGACCCACCTCACGCTCTAACTCCTTAAGCTTTTTGAGCTGGTTGATTTCCATGCCAGAGTACTTGCTCTTCCATTGATAAAACGTGCCCTGGCTAATTCCCCCCTCACGGCACAGGTCCAAAACCTTCTCACCACCTTGGTGACGGCGTAGTAAGCCAATGATCTGGCTCTCGGTAAGCTTGCTCTTCTTCATCTTACTTCCCTTTTTTCAAATGAACGTTATTTTTCTATTTTTAACCGTTCCTGTTTTAGGGGAAGCCTTCACATCTATTTGTCTTTGATAACTGGACTATAAGTGATTTTCCACTTCTTTCACCACTTATAAGAGATGTTAACCTTTCCACTGTATTGGTTTTGGAAAATAGTCAGGGGGATCGGTTTTTGCATAAGGCTACCTGGGAAACGGATTATGAATTACAGTATTTTGCGTATTCCTCCTCCTGGTTTGATGAACCGGAGTTTGCAGGATTGGATACCGGGTTTTTACATGTCCCGGCATCAGAGCATTTCCAAAATGAAACGATTGATAACGATGTGCGTGTACAGGAGTGGCTTACCATGAAAAACAGTACCGTTCAGGGCGCACATGTAACTGCGGGTCAACATATTGAAGTTCTTCCCGATTCGGATATAGACCCTGATTCCGAACTTTTCATTTATACACCGGGGATTGACTGTGATCCGACTTTTGATCTGGCACCGGCATCAGTCATCAAAAGCGTGTGCAATAGTTCCGAATACCAAAATTCAAAAAATTTCCTAAAAGCAGGAGGGCATCAGCTGGCCAAGGAGGATAGCCTAAAAAGGTGGGTGCTGCCGGAGCATGATAACGAGCCACATAGCCTCCCGCTGTCTCTTTACCCCAACCCCGCAAGCAATCTCATCCATGTCGCCGTTCAGGATCAGGGCCCGCAGGCTACCGAGGTTGCCTTTGCACTGCTTGATGTAACCGGTCGCCAGGTGCTCTCGCAAACCCGGCAAAGCTCCAATGCCAACCGGAGCGGCTATCATACCCTAACCCTACCGGAGCTTAGCAGCGGGGTGTACATGCTGTATGTTACGGCAGGCAAAAAAACTGCAGTGGAGAAAGTGGTCATTCAGTAAGTGGGGAAAGATCAAAAGGGCTTAACAGAGAAGGAATGAAACCATGAAAAAACATTTTTTAGTAACAGGAGTCCTTTTCTGTGCGTGCATTTTCCTGTGGGCACAGCAGCCACCTTGCCTGCCCAATGGGGTGTTGACCAATCCGGCCAGTCCGGTTAACCCCCAGCATCCAGGCTATGCCAACTTTTTTGACTGGACTGATGGATATTATGATTATTACCTCAATGGGAATACGGGGTTAAAAATAAACCCATATTATTCTGGTGTGGGAGGTGTAATTTATTTATATGGCGATAATGATTTTAAACCGGAAGACGGTTGGGAGTTGGTGTATATGGATTTAGGTGTGGATTCGGATGGAAGTCCATTGTCAGGACGTTCCGGCCACATATGGTTTGTTTTGTATAACAGGTACCGCTCATTCATGCGTTTTTTTGTAGCTATTGCTGATCAGATTGGTCCACACCAGATGCTTGAAATAGAGCTGAGTTTTGAGCCGGGGGGATACTACTCAGCCTTGTTTTCCTCTTTGGACAAAGTGCAAAAGCCATTGCGGTATTTTAACAACAGTATAAAGGCTTCAAATGTGCAGGAATACCACAACGGTACATTAGCAAACCTGACGCACTGGTTTTATGCTGACTTTCCTGTGAACTACGATCCCTGTACTTGTAATAAATCAATTGCCAATCCATCCAGGAATAGTGAAATACAGA